>NZ_JWLJ01000012.1 GCF_000813985.1 Ruegeria sp. ANG-R | reverse complement strand
ACCGCAAGCAGAAAAAACACGAAAATTGAGAAAAATCTGGACTTCAAAATATATTATTATTTATCAATATATTACGCACCGCTGGAGACAACCAAACCCCACAGAAGAGTGCGTAGTTCGCCAAAACTCCGGGTCCAGGACCACTTGTTCACACAGTTACCCACAGACTCGGGTCCAGGTCAGGTAGAATCTGGCTGTCGCGACCGTGCCAGAAGACTCGAAATCGGCAGGCGCAGGGCAAGCAGGCCCAAAATGATCAGCAAATAAACCAGCGGCTCGAACTGAAAGCCCTTGGCCAGTATAACATAGTGCAACCCGCCCAAGAGCGCCGCCGGATAGATCAGCTTGTGAAGTTTACGCCAACGCGGGCCGAGGCGACGAACCGACCAATTGTTCGATGTAACTGCAAGTGGCAGCAACAACACGAACGCGGCCATGCCAACCGTTATATAAGGCCGCTTGACGATGTCGGCCCATATCTCGCTGGGAACCTGTACATCAAGAACCAGCCAGACCAGCAGGTGAAGCGCTACATATGAAAATGTCAGAACCCCAATCGCGCGACGGAACTTCATCAGGTTAAGCCCGACAAAGGTCCGCAGGGGCGATACTGCCAAACCCAGAATCAAAAGCTGCAGAGCCAGCTCACCGAATTCATGCTCGAGAGCCTCAATCGGTTCGACCCCGAGGCCACCAGTCACACCCAGATAAAACAGCCACGGCGCGGGCAGAGCGCCCAGCACATAAACGGCCCACACGGGTATGCGGCGTAGAATCTGGTTCAATTGCTGCATGGTCTCAATAGTTTTTCGCCAAATCCATGCCTTCGTAAAGGCTGGCGACCTCTTCCTCGTAACCGTTGTACATCAACGTGGGTACACGTTTGGCGAACAGACCTCCTCCGATCCGCCGCTCGGAAGCCTGTGACCAACGCGGATGATCTACGTCCGGATTCACGTTGCTGTAAAAGCCGTATTCCCGCGGCCCCGCCATGTTCCAACTGGTTGGTGGCTGTGTGTCGGTTAATGTTATGCGCACAATCGACTTGATTGACTTGAACCCGTATTTCCACGGCACCACCAGGCGCAGAGGCGCCCCGTTCTGGTTCGGGATCGTCTTACCGTAGATGCCCGTTGCAATCAGCGTCAGCGGATGCATCGCCTCATCCAACCGCAAGCCTTCGCGGTAGGGCCATTCGAGCACCGGGTACTGCACACCGGGCATTTCATCAGGACGATAGGCCGTTTCAAACGCCACGTACTTCGCGCCTTCCTGAACTCCGGCCATATTGAGAAGGTCAGCCAGTTCGAACCCGTTCCAGGGAATCACCATCGACCACGCCTCGACGCAACGGAAACGATAGATACGCTCCTCAATCGTCATCTCCGAGAGAATGTCTTTGAAATCATACTCGCCCGGTCGATCCACCAGACCGTCGATCTTGACGCTCCATGGCTCGGTTATCAAAGCGCCCGCATATTTTTTCGGGTCGTCCTTGCGTGTCCCGAATTCGTAGTAATTGTTGTACGAGGTAATCTCTTCCCACGTATTCGGCTCAAGACTTTCTTGCGCATCAGCGGAACTGGATATCCCCGCCAGCCCGACACCCGCCAGTCCGGCCATCACCTGCCGCCGGTTCAGAAATGCCGCCCTTGGAGTGACGTCATCATGCGTCAGTTTGTTGGTCCAGCGATGCGCCATTTGGTTCTCCGTAATCCGTTAACCTCGGGATTGAGGTAAGGTCTGATATCACAGAGCCAAGGAAACAGACGTCACGATTGAGCGAACGGATTGTAACGTAGATGCAGGCCTTTTCGATATCTACGCACTTCCAGTGCGGGAATGTACACTTTTACAACATCAGCATCGTTTGCCTCTGGTGCGCATCAGACTGCGGAACCGACAAAAGCGGCTGGCACATCTTCCGATAGTTGCTTATCTGGAAATCACCCAAGAGTTGATCAGAGAGTTTCCCGTTGCTTTTTACCCAAGCTATTCCCCTGTCGTTTTCAATTTTCTGGCGGATGGCCATGGTGCTGCCGGTCATGGTGATCGGCTTGACGCTCTATGTTGCGGTTGGCGTGCTGCTTGGATTTCTGATCGGCTTTCTGTTCCCGGCACTCTCTTTTTTCACAACCCTCCTGATCATCGCCTCATCCACCGCCTTTCCGGTGCTGCTTGGCACGCGGTTTGGCCTGCAAGCGATGGATGTCCGGCCCAGCATCAGCATCCGGAAGCTGATCCTGCCCGCCACCATTTATGGTGCCGTACAGGGCGTGGGCATGACCGTGATATTCGGCTTGATGGCCACGTTTTCGACGATGATGATTTCGCCTGAGATTCTGCACCTGAATCCAACCGCAGAAATGGCGCTTGGATATCTGGAAGGGATTTGGGCCATTCCGGCGATGACAGCACTGGTGGCTGTCTTTCTGTCAGTCTGTTCGATTCGCGCCAGCCTGCTGGTGCCAATTGCCTCTGCATCCATTGGGCGGGACCCGGACGGGCTGCCCTATACGCCATTCCGCCATTTTCGCGCCTCGTTCGGGCCGTTGTTTGCGTTGACCATCCTCAGCTATTTGGGGGCGAGCATTCTTTATGTCCTCGTGGTCGCCTTGGCGATTGCCAGCGGCATGGCCGAAACTCTGGCGGGAGACCTGCAGGAAATCACCAATATGGCACGCGGCACCGCCCCGATCCGGGCGATTTGGTCGCTGCTGGCGCTTTACGTCGTCTTTGTCCTGATCGGCGTGTGGGCCTTTAGCCTGCAATGCGCCGGTGGGGCGTTGGGATATCTGCACTTGAAAGAACAGGCTGAATCCAAAAAACCGCTGATGGCCTCCCAGCCCAAGCCTCAACCGACACCACTACCAATTGAGCAATCGGGACCACGCCTGTCACCCGAAGAATTGCGGGCAATGCGCAAAAGCCGGCAATCCGGAGGTGGGTGAGGCCCCGGACACGTGCCCAAAAAAAATGGCCCGCCGGATTGGCAGGCCATTGCGTTTGGTCAGCGTCGGTTAGTGCACCACGGCATCATCCGGACGCGGACGTTCAGACGTGCCTAGACGGTCACCGATTATCAGGCCATCGGTTCCGGCGGTCACCGGAACGGTCTCGCCATCCCGTATCTCTCCTGCCAGCAATGCTTCGGCCAGCGGATTCTGCAGCGCGCGTTGAATCACGCGTTTCAGCGGGCGGGCGCCGAAGACCGGATCATAGCCTTCGTTGGCGAGCCATTCCTTGGCACCATCGTCCAATGCCAGCTCGATCTTGCGAGCGGCCAGACGTTTTTGCAGACGTGCCATCTGGATATCGACGATGCCATCCATATCGGCCCGTTTGAGACGATCGAAGATGATGGTCTCGTCCAGACGGTTCAGGAATTCCGGCCGGAAATGCGCCCGGACCGCATCCATCACATCCCGCCTTGCTTGCGCGCTGTCCGCACCTTCGGGCAGTTGGCTCAGCGCCTGAGAACCAAGGTTCGACGTCAGGATGATCAGCGTCTGTTTGAAGTCCACGGTGCGGCCCTGACCATCGGTCAGCACGCCATCATCCAGAACCTGCAACAGCACGTTGAACACATCCGGGTGTGCCTTTTCGACCTCATCGAACAGCACGACCTGATAGGGCCTGCGCCGCACGGCTTCGGTCAGCACACCACCTTCGTCATAGCCGACATAGCCCGGAGGGGCACCGATCAGACGAGCAACCGCATGTTTTTCCATGAACTCGGACATGTCGATGCGCACCATCGCATTGTCGTCGTCGAACAGGAAGTTCGCCACGGCTTTGGTCAGTTCGGTTTTCCCCACACCGGTCGGGCCGAGGAACAGGAACGAGCCCAGCGGGCGGTTTTCGTCATTCAGACCGGCACGCGCACGTCGCACGGCGTTGGCCACAGCGGTGACCGCCGCATCCTGACCGATAACGCGGGAGTGCAGATCGTCTTCCATCCGCAACAGCTTCTCGCGCTCACCTTCCAGCATTTTCGAGGTTGGGATACCGGTCCAGCGCTCCACGACGGAAGCGATCTGTTCCGGGCGCACCGTTTCCTCGGCCATCATGGCGTTGCTTTCGGCGTTCTCGGCTTCGGTCAGCTTTTTCTCAAGCTCGGGGATGACGCCATAGGACAGCTCCCCGGCTTTCGCCAGATTGCCTTCACGCTTGGCGATCTCCAGATCAGCGCGCGCTTTGTCGAGCTGTTCCTTCAGATCCCGCGCGCCCGCGAGTTTGTCGCGTTCGGCCTGCCATTGGGCAGTCATCTCGGCGGATTTCTCCTGCAGGTCGGCCAGATCCTTCTGCAAGGTTTCCAGACGATCCTTCGAGGCCGCATCATCCTCAAGCTTTAGCGCCTCTTCTTCGATCTGCATTTGCAGAATCTGACGATCCAGCTGATCGAGTTCTTCGGGCTTGGAATCCACCTCCATCCGCAACCGCGACGCCGCCTCATCGACCAAATCGATGGCTTTGTCGGGCAGGAACCGGTCAGTGATATAGCGATGCGACAGGGTCGCCGCCGAGACCAGCGCCGAGTCCGAGATACGCACACCATGGTGCAGCTCGTACTTTTCCTTGATGCCGCGCAGGATGCTGATCGTGTCCTCAACGGTCGGCTCTTGTACCATTACGGGCTGGAACCGGCGCGCGAGCGCTGCGTCTTTTTCGACGTATTTGCGGTACTCGTCCAGCGTAGTCGCGCCGATACAATGCAGCTCACCCCGGGCAAGCGCGGGCTTGATCAAGTTGGCGGCATCCATCGCGCCGTCGGATTTACCAGCGCCGACCAGAGTGTGCATCTCGTCGATGAACAGGATGATCTCACCGGCGGCCTCGGTGACCTCGGTCAGAACCGCTTTGAGGCGTTCTTCGAACTCCCCACGATATTTCGCACCAGCAATCAGCGCACCCATATCGAGCGCGAGCAGTTTCTTGTCTTTCAGCGATTCCGGCACGTCGCCGTTGACGATGCGCAGAGCCATGCCTTCGGCGATCGCGGTTTTACCGACGCCGGGTTCCCCGATCAGAACCGGATTGTTTTTGGTCCGACGCGACAGAACCTGCATCGAGCGGCGGATTTCCTCATCGCGCCCGATAATCGGGTCGATCTTGCCCTCAGCCGCTGCCTCGGTCAGATCGCGCGCGTATTTCTTGAGCGCGTCATAGCCCTCTTCCGCCGAGGCCGTGTCTGCGGTGCGGCCCTTGCGGATATCGTTGATCGCTTCGTTCAGTTTCTGTGCAGACACAGCGCCGGCTTCCAATGCCTCTTTGGCCTTGGATTTCACCATACACAGCGCCATCAAAACGCGTTCGACCGGCACGAAACTGTCGCCCGCCTTGGTGGCGATCTTCTCGGCCTCGTCCAGAACCTTGGCGGTCTGGCCGTCCATGTAAATCTGGCTCGCGTCACCGCTGACCTTCGGGATTTTCACCATCGCAGCATCCAGCGCTTCAACCACGCGGTTCGGTGCGCCGCCAGCGCGTGTGATCAGGTTGCTGGCCAGCCCCTGATCGTCATCCATCAATGCTTTGAGTATATGTGTGGGCTCCAGCCTCTGGTGCCCCTCGCGCAGCGCAATGGTCTGCGCTGCCTGCACGAATCCCCGTGCCCGCTCGGTGAACTTGTTCAAGTCCATAGTATTCTCCTTCTCTAAGCGCCCCGTTTTGATGCGCCCGCCTGGCGGCACGCATCGGTCTGGGCCTCGCATTCAATTTGGGAAATATCTGCGCCGGTTCAAGGGGCTGGACCACGGATTCCAGCCCTATTCGCGCTGTATCGAATAGACAGTGTATCCACCGGTTTCAGCCACCTGTCTGGCCCCATAGGTGTCGACGAGCGACTGCGCGGCGTTACTGCCGGTCGGGCAGGAGACCAAATCAGCCGTGTGATCAAGAAACTCGGCGGTAAAAGCCGTTTCACCCGTGACCTGGCACCAGTCATCCGCCGATCTGTATCCCCGAACGAGGTTCAGGTTGTCAGTCGTCGGCAACGGGGCCGGATCGACGATGACATCGGGCTCCGGGTATAAGGTATTGCCCCCTTCGCACCCTGCCAGAGCGATTGCCATCCCCAACACAACCAGTTTCTTCATTTCAAGTCCCTCCATTCGGTCGACGATCTGTTTTGCGTTGACCTTAACATACCCAACTGTCTGCAACGTGATCTGAATCACGTGCGCAGATGCATGGACAGATCGCCCGGAACCCGTTAGGACGCAAGCGTTTGTCAAAAAGGAGCCCGCCCATGTCCGATGACCGCCTGATTGTCGCCCTTGATGTTCCGAACGCCCTGCAGGGGCTGGCATTGGCCGAACGGCTGGGGGACAGCGTCTCGTTCTACAAGATCGGATTGGGCATGTTGACCGGTGGCGGGCTGGCGTTGGCCAATGAACTAAAACAGGATCACGGTAAACGCATCTTTCTGGACATGAAACTGTTCGACATCGGCAATACGGTCGAGAATGCCGTGCGCGGGCTGGCACAGTTCGATTTGGATTTCCTCACCGTGCATGGTGATCCGCACGTGGTGCGCGCGGCCAAGGAGGGCGCTGCAGGCAAGGACTTGAAGATCTTGGCAGTAACCGTTCTGACATCGTTGAACAGAGATGATCTGGATGCCAGCCTCTTGAAAGCAGGCGATGTACAGGATCTGGTTGTCGAACGCGCGGCCAAGGCGTTTGAGGCGGGTGCCGATGGTGTCATCGCCAGCCCTCAGGAAGCCGCGTTGATCCGCGCCCTGCCCCAATCCCAAGGCCGCTTGATTGTGACACCCGGGGTGCGCCCGACCGGTGCCGCTCTGGGTGATCAGAAACGAGTCGCGACCCCCTCCAGCGCAATAGGCGATGGCGCCGATCATATCGTGGTGGGCCGACCGATCTACCAAGCGGATGACCCCAAGGCTGCGGCCGAAGCGGTGTTGAATGAGTTAAATTCTTTGACTCGCCATTAGATCGATTGACCGGAAGCCATGGCGGGAAGGACCCGCAAGCAATTGCCCTAGCGTCAAATTTCGACATTTTCGGGCCAGACCGCCCCTGTGCCCGAAAACACACATGAAAAACATGAGTTTTGACGTGTCCCGGTTGTGGCTATCGAAAATCGCGGATTTGAGCGATTCTAACTATGAGACACTCCCCAACGGACCATGTCTTCCTGAGGTCCGTTACCTCCCCCCGCACGTGCGGGGGGTTTTCTTCTGAAAACGCGCCTCGATTCAGATCGCACCTGTTTCGGACAAGTAATGCCGCAGGCGGGCGACAAAGTTGGGAATGGCCAACGAATGCGACAGGTAGTCTTGCGGGCGCATCAACCGCCACCCCTGCCCTTCGTCGCCAAAGCGGATCAGGCTGACATCTTCCGGCGGGCGCAAAGCGACAAAGAACCAGCTTTGACCATATTGCCGTGACCAGATGAGATCGGCGGCGCACAACCGCAGGCCAACTTCTTCAACCGTTTCCCGCAGCGCGCATTCAACTGGCGTTTCGCCGGGTTCCTTCCCTCCGCCGGGAAAATCGAGATACCCCGGAAACGGTATATCCGACCTTGCGTCTCTTTGGATCACAAGCAACTCTCTGCCAAGAAACAATGCGGTTTTCGCCCCAGTGAAGTCCATTGGTCCTCTTTTTATTCCGATCCATTCCGGATAGATTCTAACAAATAGAAGGGCTGAGCCTAGCCGCATCTGGCCGAAAAGAACCTGCAACATGCCTGCCATCTGTCGCGACTGCCTGAAACAAATAGAGCAAGGCCCACGCTGCCATTTCTGCGGCAGTCCACGTGTGAAATCGCATCCCGAGTTATTCGACCTGAGCATTGCGCATATGGATTGTGACGCGTTTTACGCCTCGGTCGAAAAGCGGGACAATCCTGAACTGGCGGACAAACCGGTGATTATCGGCGGCGGAAAACGCGGTGTGGTTTCAACAGCGTGTTATGTGGCACGCATTCGGGGGGTGCGTTCGGCTATGCCGATGTTCAAGGCGCTTCAACTTTGCCCCGATGCGGTCGTGATCAGACCGCGCATGTCGCTCTATGCCAGCGTGTCACGCGAAATTCGCGCGATGATGGATGAGTTGACGCCAGATGTGGAGCCGCTGTCGCTGGACGAGGCATTCATGGATCTGTCGGGCACGGAACGCCTGCATGGGGCGCCACCTGCGGTGATGCTGGCACGACTGGTCAAACGCATGAAGGATGAGCTGGGTCTGACGGGCTCGATCGGGCTGAGCCATAACAAGTTTCTGGCCAAGGTGGCTTCGGACCTCGACAAGCCACGAGGGTTCTCGGTGATTGGGAAGGCCGAGACGGCTGATTTCCTGCATGACCAACCCGTGCGTCTGATCTGGGGAATTGGTCCGGCGGCGCAGGAATCGCTGGACCGCGCCGGTATTCGCACCTTTGCCGATCTTCTGCGCTGGGATCAGGAGGCGCTGACGGCGCGGTTCGGATCGATGGGCTACCGGCTCTGGCATCTGGCCCGAGGACAGGACAAGCGGCGCGTGTCAGCCCATGAGCCTATGAAATCGATCAGCAACGAGACCACATTTTTTGAGGATACGGCAAGTATCGATATACTGGATGGCCATTTGTGGCGCATGTCCGAGAAGGTGGCTGACAGGGCCAAGGCCAAGGGCTTGGCCGGGCGCGTTGTGACGCTGAAACTGAAACGGGCCAATCATAAGATCATCACCCGACGGGTGTCATTGCGCGACGCAACCCAGATCGCCGACCGGATTTATCGCACCGCACGCGGGCTGTTCGATCAGGTGGGGGATCAGGGACCCTATCGCCTGCTGGGCTGCGGCCTGTCCGATCTGTGCCCGGAAGATGAGGCCGATATCTCTGGCGACCTCCTGGACCCTGGCGCCACGCGCCGGTCGCAGGCCGAGCGCGCGACGGATGAAATCCGCCGCCGATTTGGCCATGATGCAATCGTAAAGGGACGTGCGCTGCGCTAAAATTACTCTGCCGCCAGCGACATCGGGTCGGCCCCGATACCGGCAATCTGGGCCGTGACCCGCCGCAGCAGATCCCGCAACGCCTGAAAATTCCCGTTCGGCTGGATCGTTTCCTCGTCCATATATAGCGAACGATCGATCTCAATCTGAATTGCGTGTTGATGCCGGGTGGGACGGCCATAGGTTTGCGTGACATAGGCCCCTGCAAAGGGTGCATTGCGCGCGACCTGCAGACCTGCATTGGTAAAGGCTGCCTCGATCTGGTCAACGATCACACCAGATGCAGCAGCGCCAAAACGGTCGCCCAGAACGATCTCGGGCCGCGCACTGCGAGAGCCGCCGGCCATCGCCACCGCCTCATGCGGCATTGAATGGCAGTCGACCAGAATCGCCTGCCCGAACATTTCATGCGATTCGGCCAGCAGAGATTTCAGACGCGCATGATAAGGGCGCCAATAGGTGTCGATCCGCAGGCGCGCCTCGTCCATGGTCAGTTTGCCACTGTAGATCGCCCGCCCATTGGCAACCACGCGGGGAATCACCCCAAGACCCGAAGAGACGCGCGGATTGTGGCCGTGACGGCGGGCCCCCTGTATCAATGCGGGGTCCAGTTCATCCGAACTGCGGTTGAGGTCCAGATAGGCCCGCGGCATGGCCGCAGCAAGCAGGGGTGCACCAAATTCAGCCACCGAAGCAAACAGCTGATCCACATAGGCATCCTCGGACGACCGAATCATATCGCGGTTCAGCACAGACCGTTGCAACAGCGAGTCAGGATAGGTCCGGCCGCTATGCGGTGATGCAAATACCACGCAGGATGTGCGGTCTGTTGGCATATCCAGAACATAGGCTGTATTTGGTGCGGCGTTGGGCATGGGCTCTCCGTTGTTCGCATTGAACATAGACCGGAAAATAGTTCTGCCAAACCCCTTGATCCCCCCAGCGACTCCTTTTATAGACCCCGCTACCGGCGCGGGGTTCCGCGCCCCATTTCGTTATGGGGCAGGTCACGCGACGGTTTCATGGGCGGTTAGCTCAGCGGTAGAGCACTTCGTTGACATCGAAGGGGTCACAAGTTCGATCCTTGTACCGCCCACCATGAATTCATTGTTCCGGCCCGCCGGAGCACCCGATTAACCCAGGCGCTGGCCACGTCTTTGATGAAGGCGCCGCAGATTGGAGACAGACCCATGAAGGTCAAGAACTCGCTCCGCTCGCTCAAGAACCGGCACCGTGATTGCCGGGTTGTGCGTCGCAAAGGCCGCGTCTACGTGATCAACAAGACGCAGCGCAAGTTCAAAGCTCGCCAGGGCTGAGAACTGCACATAACTCAATTAGAAAAAACCGCGCCATTGGGCGCGGTTTTTTTTGTTTGTCAAAGACCGCACAGGTGGGAAATCAACCGGCGCGCTTGCCTGTTCCCAAAACCTGAACTTCCAACCAGTGGAAGGCAAGGGCAATCAAACCTGCGATCAGAATGTAGAACACTGCCAGCAGAAGAAGCGGTTCATAGATGATGAACGTATCCGAGCGCACGCGAGAGGACACAGCATAGATATCGACAACGGTGATGGTCGCAACCAGTGGCGTTGCTTTCATCTGCAGGATGGTTTCTCCACCCAAGGTGGGCAGCACGTTGCGGATCGCTTGCGGCAGCCAGATCCGGCGGAACATGGTCAGCCTTGGCATACCAAACGATTTGGCCGCCTCCAGCTGACCTTTGGCAACCCCTTTGAAGGCGCCGCGCATGACCTCGCCCTCGTAGCCCGCATAGGAAAGCGTCAGTGCCAGCACCGCGTAGGGCCACGCCTGACGCAGATACGGCCAGAGCTCCGACGAACGTATCCACGGAAACTGAGGAAAGAGCGAGCCAAGCCCGTAATACAACAGCCAAAGCTGCAACAGCAGCGGCGTGCCCCGAATGATGGTGCAAAAAACCTTTGCAGGGGCCGCGAGATACCACGGGCCAATCGCCTGCGCCAAACCGAGTGGCACCGCAAGAAGAAATCCAAGAACGACGGTGACAACCAGCAGCCAGATTGACGTCCAGATGCCCTGCAAGGCAAGCGGAGTGTACTTCGGTATCCAGCCCCACTGCAGTGAAAAGGCACACCAGACGACGATCCCGGCAAATACCAGCATCATCACGATACGGTGCGGCTGCATCAAAGATCTGAAATCAATCATGTGCGCCCTCCTGTCAGAGAAGGCTGGCCGCGACGCGCCCATTTCTCGATCCGTGTAAAGATGACGCCCGAGCACAGCGTAACCATAAGATAGAGGAAACCCGCCGCCAGAAAAAAGGTGAAGTAAGCCCGAGTGCTGCTGGCGGCCTGCCGCGTTTCCAGCGTCAGTTCATTGAAACCGACAACCGCAAGCAGCGCAGTATCCTTGGTGGCGATCAGCCACAGGTTGGCCAGCCCAGGCACTGCGAAACTCATCATGGCCGGGATTGTCACGCGGCGCATGGTCATGAAGGCTGGCATCCCGAAGGATTTGGCCGCCTCGATCTGACCCGGAGGCACCGCCTGAATCGCGCCGCGCAGGATTTCGGTCGCATAGGCGCCCTGAACGATGCCCAATACCCAAATGCCGGCGGCAACGCCGTTGATTTCGACCCGTCCACCACCCATCGAGGATGAGATTTTGTTGATGATATCCGACCCAACATAATACAGAATCAGAATCAGGACCAATTCCGGCACGGCCCGAATAACGGTCGTATAGATGGCCAGAAGATCACGCGTGACCTTCCCGCCATACAGTTTTCCATAAGCTCCGAACAATCCGATCACCAGACCCAGCGCATATGCGCCAAAGGCGATCTGCAGCGAGTGGGACAAACCGCGCAGCAGGTTGCCCCCCCACCCCGGAGGCGAGAGCGACAGAAGCTCTGCGCTCTGCGCCAATCCCAGCGAATCCAGAAGTCCGGTCACAGCGACGGCTTAGTAGATGCTGGCCGAAAAGTAGTTCGAGGTGATCTTTTCGTGGGTGCCGTCGGCCAGAATGGCCGCGATGCCCTTGTTCAGCGCCTCACGCAGATCGTCCTGGCCCTTGCGGACACCGGCCCCGACGCCGCGGCCCAGAATTGCGGGATCATCCTTGACGGCACCCTTGATTTCGCAGCACGCACCCGCATCGGAGTTCACAAAGTCCGCCATGGCAATGCTATCGGCTTGAGTGGCATCGATGCGACCTGCGAACAGGTCCTGATTGGCCTCATCCTGAGTCTGATAGACCCGCAACTCGGAATCCTTGAAGTACTCCTGCGCATAGGCCTGATGGATGGTTGATGCCTGAATGCCAACGACTTTACCCGCCAGCGACTCGGGGGTCGCTTCGATGTCCATCGATTTATCGGCAACGATGACCGCAGGTGTGTTGTAGTAGGGATCGCTGAAATCAATGGTTTTCAGACGCTCTTCGGTAATCGACATCGAGGCCATGATGGCGTCGATCTGCTGACCGGTCAGCGACGGGATGATGCCATCCCAGGCCACGGGCGTGATTACGCATTCCAGCTCTGCGGCGGCGCAAACCGCATTGATGACGTCAATCTCCCAGCCGACCCAGTTGCCGGAACTGTCCAGTGAGGCGAATGGCGGATAAGGCTCGGCCGCGATGCCAATCTTCACCTCTTCGGCGCTGGCGACACCAGCCGACAGGATTGCCGCGGCAACGCCGGATGCGAGCAATTTCTTGATGTTCATTTTGTTACTCCCTTTTGGATTCGATTTTTGTTTTGTTTTTCCGGATCAGCCGACTGAACTGAGGAACTGTTTCAGCCGTGCCGATTCTGGGTTCCCAAAGACCTCGGCAGGTGGCCCCTGCTCTTCGATGCGGCCCTCGAAAAGATAGACAACGTGATTGGCGACTTCGCGGGCGAATTTCATCTCGTGGGTGACAAGCAGCATGGTGCGCCCCTCGGCGGCAAGGTCGCGGATTACGGTCAAAACTTCACCAACCAGTTCGGGATCAAGCGCCGAGGTCGGTTCATCAAACAGCATGACCGAAGGGTCTACCGCCAAAGCCCGCGCAATCGCCGCGCGTTGTTGCTGCCCCCCGGAAAGATAGGCCGGGTAAACATCGGCCTTGTCGCCAAGTCCCACTCGTTCAAGCAACTCATGCGCCCGCTCGATGGCCTGAGCTTTCGGAACTTTGAGAACATGCACCGGGACTTCGATCACGTTTTCCAGAAGCGTTCGATGCGTCCACAGGTTGAACTGCTGGAATACCATGGCCAGCCGGGTGCGGATGCGCTCAATCTGGCGTCGGTTGGACGGGCTGCCGTCGGCGTGCATCTCAACCTGTTCTCCACCGATGGTGATCTTTCCGGAACTTGGCGTCTCCAGAAAGTTGATGCAGCGCAGCATGGTGGATTTGCCAGAGCCCGACCCCCCGATAATCGCAACAACATCGCCTTTGTGCGCTGTGAGCGAGACGCCTTTCAGAACCTCCAGCTGGCCGAAGGATTTGTGCAGGTTTTCAACCTTTATCGCCTCTTGATTCGATGTCGCATCGTCTGCGGGTGTAACGGCTTTGGCTGTGTCCATATCCAAGAATCTTCTGATTTCAGCTTGCAGTAAGCCCCGAATCTCGCAATTATGCAAGTGTATAATAATTCCACGCCATGGATGAGCCCAACGTGCAGGACGACAGCCGCAAGTTTACACGTGAGTCCGCGGAATATCGGCGCGAGGCGCTGATACTGGCGACTCTGGACCTGATCGCCGAGATGGGCGTTCGGGGCGCCACGGTGCGTGAAATCGCCGCTCGTGCAAACGTGACCCAGGGCCTGATCCGGCACTATTTTTCATCAAAGGACGAACTGGTTCAGGCGGCATACGAGCATCATATGAATACGCTGACGGATCAGACCGCCGCCTCTTCAGGCGAGGGCACGGCGCTGTCCCGGCTGTCGAATTTCGTTGACGCTTCGCTGCGACCGCCAATTGTTGATCCCAGCGCCGTCGCCCTGTGGGCAGGGTTCCTGAACAAGGTGCAGCACGACCCGAAGATGCAGCGCATTCACCAGCGAACCTACAATTACTTCCGGGATCACCTTGAGACCCTGATCGTAGCTGCGCTGCGGGAATGCGGTCGTTCGGTCGAGGCATCCGAAGCAATGCAACTTGCCATCGCCTGCAATGCGGTGATCGATGGCCTCTGGCTTGAGGGCGGCGCGCTTCCGGATGCATTTGCCGAAGGCCAGTTGGCGCAGATCGGATTGGAATCGGTCAGCGCAATAATCGGAATTCCGTTGAAGAAAGAGGTGGAGCAGCCATGAGAACCACTGCTGTAACAAAACGACTGGCTGGTTTGGGTGGCGCCAAATGGGGCGTACACCTGAAAGCGCGTGAACTTATCCGGGCCGGAGCGGACATCGTCGAAATGACGATTGGTGAGCCGGATGTTCCCGTGCCCGACGCCCTGATCGAAACCACCGTAACCTCATTGCGAGCATCACGTACAGGATACTCGAACGGGCGCGGCGAGGCCGGTTTGCTGAACACGCTCGCCGAACGGTATTCAACCTCTCGCGGACGCGCGTTCGAGCCAGAGAACTTTCTGTGCTTTCCCGGAACGCAGACCGCCCTGTTCGCGGTCATGGCCGGTGTCGCTGAGGCGGGTGACGAAGTACTGGTCGGCGATCCGATGTATGCAACCTACGAAGGGGTTGTACGTGCAACCGGCGCAGATTTAGTATCGGTGCCCTTACGGCCCGAACACGGGTTTCGCATTCAGCCCGACGATATCGCTGCACGGATCACTCCGCGCAGCCGCGCCATTCTGCTGACAACCCCCCACAACCCGACCGGAGCGATCCTGACGGCTTCAGAAATTGCCGAGATAGGCCGATTGGCGATTAGGCATGATTTGTGGATCATATCCGACGAAGTCTACGAAGACCTGATCTTTGACGGTGTAAAGTTTGTCTCGCCCCTTGCCAATCCGGACCTGGCGGAGCGCGTCGTTGGAGTCGCCTCTATTTCCAAGTCACATGCGGCGCCGGGGTTTCGCAGCGGCTGGTGTGTTGGACCAGCGGCCTTTTGCGAGGCGTTGCTGCCCTATTCCGAAACCATGCTATTTGGAAATCAGCCCTTTATTGCGGACATGACCGAAAAGGCAATCCGTGACGGGTCTGAAGTCGCCCCCGGCATGGCCGCACGCTTCTCAAACCGGGCCAGTTTGCTGGCGGATCGTTTGCAGGCGGAAACCGAGCTTACCGTGCACCGGCCTGAGGCTGGGATGTTTGCACTTATAAATGTTTCGTCCACCGGGCTCGATGGCGAGGCGTACGCCTGGGATCTGCTGCAAGCCGGGGTTGCTGTCATGCCGGGATCAGCCTTCGGTGACAGCCTGAAACACTGGGTGCGTGTGGCCCTGACGATCAGCGATGATGATTTTGCCACCGCCGTGACCCGCATCATCGATCATGCCAACAGAAAAACGTGCGAGGTCGCATGAACGGAATTACGGTAGGCGAAGCGCTCGTTGCAGAGCTTCGGCGAAGGGGCGTGGACTGCGTTTTCGGAATTCCCGGAGTGCACACGGTCGAGCTTTATCGCGGCCTTGCGGCATCGGGCATTCGTCATGTGACACCCAGGCATGAGCAGGGCGCGGGGTTTATGGCTGATGGCTATGCACGCGCATCGGGGAAACCGGGCGTGGCTTTTGTTATCACCGGCCCGGGCTTGACGAATACGTTGACGCCCATGGCGCAGGCTCGGGCGGATTCGGTGCCGATGCTGGTCGTGTCCGGGGTCAATACAACCGCATCACTTGGAAAGGGCATCGGGCATCTGCACGAATTGCCCGACCAGTTGGGCCTTGCCCAAACGGTGGCGCTGATATCTGAACAAATCTCGGACGCAAGCGGGCTGGACCCGGCAGTGGACCGTGTCTTCCATCGGCTGGCCAGCGGGCGACCCGGTCCAGCGCATATCGAGGTTCCGTTAGATGTAGCGGCAGCCGGATACGCAGCTGGGCCACGTACGCCGCTTGCTCCTGCGCCCCCGACCGACCCGGATTTGATCCGGCAGGCAGCAACGCGATTGGCCGAGGCGCAAAGAGTTGTCATTCTGACAGGCGGGGGCGCGAAGCGGGTTGAAACCGGCCTGCGTGCACTAGCCGACACGCTGGATGCGCCTGTTGTGCAAACAGTGAACGCGCGCGGCCTGATGCACGGGCATCCGCTCATTGTGCCCGCCAGTCCCAGTCTAAGCGCGGTGCGCGAGCTGATTGAAAACGCCGATTGTGTGCTGGCTCTGGGAACCGAACTGGGGCCTACCGATTTTGACATGTACGCAACCGGCCGGGTTACGGCGATGCCAGGTTTGATCCGGGTGGATCGATGCCGCGATCAACTGTCCCGGCACAAGGCCGATCTTGCCATTCACGACGACGTCGACATGGTTGTGCCCGCGCTTCTGGCGGCGATTCCAACAAAGAAGACAAAGGGCGGGGGCGCCAAACGCGCGGCGCTTACGCGCGCCGCTGCGTGGAACGAAATAGGTGCAGATTACCGCCTTCAGGTTGAAGTACTGAACGCGATACGCGACGCCGTGCCAAGTGCGCTGATCGTCGGGGATTCGACTCAGCCGATTTATGCCGGAAACCTTTACTACGACCATGACCGGGCCGGTGGCTGGTTCAACGCGGCAACAGGGTATGGTGCACTTGGCTATGGGATACCTGCCGCGATCGGCGCAGCCATCGCTGCCCCCTCGGCCCGAGTGATCTGCATCGTCGGCGATGGCGGAGCCCAGTTCTCACTGCCCGAGATCATGGCAGCGGTGGATGAAAACCTGCCTGTCACTTTCATGATCTGGAACAATCACGGATATCGAGAGATCGCCGCCTCCATGCAGGATGTCGGCGTAACTGTCATCGGCTGCGATCCCTCGCCACCCGATTTTTCGGCGACCGCAAAATCATTTGGCATTCCGTTCGCAACAACCCCGGCCGAACCCGACGCCGTCGCGCGGGCACTGCGCGAAGCGGACCGCCTTGATGGGCCATCCATGATTGAAGTCACCGCCCCGAAATTCGAACACCGGAAAGATTGAACAATGACAGACCCGACCTTTGAGTTCACACGCGCCATCACCCGTCGACCGGCACCCACCATCGCGGGCGGGTTGCGCGCAGAGGATATCGGCAACCCGGATTTCGAAGGGATGTTGGCGGCACACGGCGCTTACGTGGCCGCATTGAAAAGCACCGGCGCCGAAGTCATCGAGCTTGATCCCCTCGACGCGTATCCTGACGCGCAGTTTGTCGAGGACACGGCGCTGTGCCTGCCCCAAGGTGCAGTGCTGATGCGCCCCGGCGCACCATCGCGGATGGGCGAAGTGGCCGAAATAGCACCGGCCCTTCGTGCCTGCTATGATACGGTTCACGAGATCGAAGGCCCGGGCCATATCGAAGGTGGCGATATACTGGTGACCGGTCGGGAAATACTGGTTGGCCGATCCGACCGCACCGATGCGGCAGGCGTTGCCGAGCTTGCCAAAATCACCTCTGACTGGGGTCACAAGCTGCGGGAGGTCTTCACGCCCGAGGGTGTTTTGCACTTCAAGACGGATTGCTCGCTGATGGATGCGGAAACGATCCTGTCTACCCGGCGACTGGATGCATCGGGTTGCTTCAATGGCTACCGGGTGTTGCATGTTGCCGAAGGTGAAGAGGCTGCCGCCAACGCGATCCGGTTCAACAATCTGGTCCTGATGGCTGCGGGCTTCCCGCGCACCGCGGACATGCTGAACCGCGCAGGCTACGAGATCGTTGAAATCGACAATGCTGATTGCGCCAAACTGGATGGTGGTATGTCCTGCCTCTCGTTGAGGTTCTAGACTCGATGCGGACGGTAGATATCTGAACGCGTACTAACGCAATTTGCGCAATCGCGGCCAGATCAATCCGATTGCAAACATCGTTAGCAGAGCGACCATTTGCCCTAGTAAATCTGTCGGATTTCCTTGCATCTTGTCCGAAATCGTCTAATTGACTGTTTCAGTCGGGTAGTACCCGCAGCGAATTCTAGCGTTGGGACACATCATGCTGAAATCTTCCACCTGCGTTGCCGCCGCTCTGTCGGCTCTGATAGCCACCTCGGCTACCGCCGAAGGCGAACTGAACCTGTACTCGTCGCGCCACTACGATACGGATGATCGACTTTACAGCGATTTCGAAGAGGCGACCGGTATCACGATCAACCGCATCGAGGGCAAGGCTGATGAGCTGATCGCCCGAATGGAAGCTGAGGGCGCGAACTCACCCGCTGATGTTCTGCTGACCGTCGACACCTCGCGCCTGTCGCGGGCGAAGAACGCAGGTATTCTGCAACCGATTGACAGCGCTGTTCTGGAAGAGCGCATCCCGGGCAACCTGCAAGACCTCGACAACGAGTGGTTTGGGTTCTCTCAACGCGGTCGGATCATCTTTTACAACAAGGATGAGGTCGCAAACCCCCCGCTGACTTATGCGGATCTGGCAAAACCGGAATACAAGGGCATGGTTTGCATTCGATCCTCAAGCAACACCTACAACCAGACCCTGCTGGCCTCGATCATAACACACGAAGGGACCGAAGCGGCGAAGGAATGGGCCGAGGGCATCGTCGCGAATATGGCGCGTGACCCTCAGGGAGGCGATACCGATCAGCTTAGGGGCATCGTTTCCGGTGAGTGCGGAATCGCCGTTTCAAACACCTATTACTTTGCCCGCGCCATCCGAAAGGATGTCAAAGGCGTATCGGCAGAGCGGGACGTTATTGGATGGGTCTTCCCAAACCAGGATGGTTATGGAGCACATATGAACCTGTCGGGTGCAGGTGTTGCCGCAAATGCGCCCAACAAGGAGAACGCGATCAAGTTCCTCGAATATCTGGCAAGCGATCAGGCGCAAGTCTACTTTTCATCCGGCAACGATGAGTTCCCGGCTGTCCCAAGCGTCGAGGTGGCGGCATCGGTCAAAGAGCTTGGCGAGTTCAAGGCGGATGAAGTGAACCTGTCGGAAGTTGCCAAGAACATCCCCGAGGCACAGAAGATCTTTAATGAGGTCGGTTGGAAGTAATTCGACCTGAACCCCGAACAGCGAAAGGTGCGGATTTTTCCGCGCCTTTTTTGTTGCACACATATAAATTTAAGACAATAATCCCATATACGGAATTGATTCCCATATCTGATCTATGCTTGATACTCTCTCAAACCGCCTTGCCAAACGCCTGAACGAACTGCGCCAGGGGCGTGGTTGGTCGCTGGAACAGCTGGCTGACCAAAGTGGTATCAGCCGCGCCACGCTGTCACGAATGGAAAACGGCGACGTCAGCCCGACCGCTGAAACCCTTGGCCGTCTATGTGCGGCCTACGGCCTGCCCATCTCGCGCCTGTTGATGATGGTCGAGGACAGTTTCGACCCCAAGGTTCCCTTTGAAAAGCAGCCCGAATGGCATGACCCCGAGACTGGATTTACCCGCCGGTCAGTATCTCCTCCTGCGACGGGGCTCAGCGGAGAAGTGCTGGAGGGTCATTTGCCCCCAAAGACAGTCATCACCTATGACACCCCACCCCAACCCGGACAGGAGCATCATCTGATCGTCCTCGATGGCGGGTTAACGCTGACGGTGGACGGTATCGACCACACACTCAGCGGCGGCGACTGCCTGCGCTATCACCTGTCCGGCCCCACGCGGTTTGAAACCGGATCGAAACGCGGCGCACGTTATCTGCTGGTACTGATATGATCACACGTTTGTCCGGGGCCTATTTCGACGAAGCGCTGGAGGACCTGGCTGATATTCTTCACGCCTGTGTCCAGACCGGCGCGAGTATCGGGTTCATCCTGCCCTTTTCGCGTGATGACGCCCGCGCCTATTGGCGGGATCGCGTGCGCCCCGGGTTGCACGCGGGAACGCTCGATCTGTTCGCAGCCTATGGCGAGGGGCGGGTTCAGGGCACAGTACAATTGATTCCTGCGGCCATGCCGAACCAGCCGCACCGGGCCGATGTCGCCAAACTGCTGGTCCACCCCGACGCGCGCCGTCGCGGGTTGGGTCGTGCACTGATGGCCACGCTTGAGCAGCGGGCGGCGGAGTTGGGGAGAACCATGCTGGTACTGGATACCCGCAGTTCCGACCCCTCGCGCATCCTGTACCAGTCACTGGGGTTCCGGGTCGCCGGCGAAATCCCGGACTATTGCCGTAACCCGTTCGAGGACCGGCTTGAACCCACAACCTATATGTTCAAAAAACTCGGCTAAGCGACTTTGGTTTGCGCTGGTCCGTCCCGAAAAGTCAGAACCTCAGAAACTCCAGCGGGTGGTCTTCCGGCAGATACCCGGTCTCTGCCGGGATCACCGCAAGCCCATCAGCCTGCGCCAGCAACGCCACGCGCCCGCTATACGAGGCAGCCAGCAATCGCAAACGCGGGCGACCGTCCGAGTTCGAGCCATCAATACGCACCGGACGGTATTCCTGCCGACCGGGAAGGCGCTGCAGCGGCTCGGCCAGAACCCCCCGCTCAGAGACCAACCGGGGACGACGCAATCCGGCACGACGCGCCATCATCGGCGATCCGATGATCCGCCAGGTGACATAGGCCGAAACCGGGTTGCCCGGCAGCCCGATATAAAGTGCATCGCCCCGGCGTCCGAACATGACCGGTTTGCCGGGCTTCATCGCGACTTTCATCACATCCGTCTCACCACCGATTTCGCTGAACAGGCGCGGCATATGATCCTCGTCCCCGACCGATACGCCGCCCGTCGTGATGATCAGATCAGAGGTATCACATGCCTCACGCAGAACCTGTTCCAGCAGATCGGGATCATCCGCGACCGGGCCACGGTCGGTCAGATCAACCCACGGCTTGTCCAGTAAGGCCAGTAGCATGTAGCGGTTGGAATTATAGATCTGGCCAGGGCTCAGTTCCTCATCCGGCTGCCGCAGTTCACTGCCGGTCGAAAAGATCGTCACCTTGAGCTTGCGGCAGACCCTGACCTGCCCGTGGCCGGACGAGGCCAATGCCGCAGCCTCACGCGGGCCAATCTCGCAGCCCCTGCACAGGATCGGCGCACCGGCTTTCAGGTCCTCACCGGCGCGGCGGATGTGTTGCCCCGGCCTGGGGCGACGCGCAAAACGGATATGGGTCGCAGACGCCTCACAATCCTCCTGCATCATCACGGCATCGAATTCGGGCGGAACCGGAGCGCCGGTGAAGATGCGCAGGGCGCTGCCGGCAGGTGCGTCGTGCGCTCCGCTATCCCCGGCAGCCACACGACCGCCAATAGGTAAATCGAACAAAGGACCGTCGCCCAGATCGCCGGTCCGGATCGCATATCCGTCCATCGCGGAGTTATCGAAGGCGGGCATATCGACCTTGCTGCTGCAATCCTCGGCGAGAACACGGCCAATCGCCTGTTGCAGTGGCAGAGTTTCGATGCCGGTTACCGGGTGCGCGACCGACAGGCCGCGCCGCAACGCTTCGGCGACGGTCAGGTACATATGAACATGCCTGTCGCAGGCGCATCCATCAGCCATTTCGAGCCTCCAGATATGCAAAGAGTTCCTCGAACCCGGCCCGTTCCGCCTCGCCGAGCTTGGGCAGATAGGCCTTGGCCTCTTCCAGATTCGCACCCGGATCACCAACCACCAGAAGCATAACCATACCGTGACGACCGTGCACACGGCAGCGGATGCCATAGACTCCCTCTTTCTCGAAGGTCAGGTCAAGCTCAGGCTTGCCGCGAATTTCGAAGACGCGCGCACCCACAGGGATCATCCTGGGGATAGCCGTCACCGTATGCCGCCCGGTCGAGCCCTTGAAGCGTACAGTGGTCCCCGCAGGGACTTGCAGGAACTTCGGCTCGAACCGGAACGTATGTGCCGGAGTGTTCGCGTTCAAGTCGATGACCTGATGCACGACGGCGATCTCGGGCAAGTCCTCGGCTTGCACTGCGGGGGCAACGAAAACCGTCCCCGCGACCAGCAACAACCCTAGTGCCTTGCGTACATTCAGCATCCGTCCCTCCGGTCTCAGCCCGTGCGGGCGCTTTCCCGCAGCAGATCAGCCAACGCGTTGATCATCACCGGCCATTGCGCGCGGCGATCTATATCGCGCAGCCCGGTCAGCAACTCGCGCCCAATGGACACCACAGCGGGGGTGCTGTCATTGACATAGGTCACGATACGCTGCTCTGGGTTGGCCAAAAGGAAGGGCACGATAGCCGCCCCCGCCTGATCCGGAGCGGTTTCCGACAAAAGCCGCATCGCCGCCTGGCGCACGGGGGCCGAGACGTCATCCAAAAGGCTGCGCGCCACGTCAGCGGTGCCATCCCACCGTGTCAGGATGCGCATGGCATCGATGCGGAAGGCGGTATCGCCGGTCTCCAGCATTGCCCTCAGCTTGGCACGCAAACTGTCCTGGGGTGGCATATCGGCCTGTTGCAACAGTTTCAGCGCCTGCAGCGAGAGAGATGCGTCGGTATGCGAGAGGCCACTGGTGATCAAATCGACCAATTGGCCCTCATCCATTGACGCACCCTCTCGGGCAATCGCTACCGCCAGTGCGGCAAAGGCTTGCTGGGCGACATCAGTGTCAGGGTCCCGGGCGATCTGCGCCAGCATGATCTGCATCCCTTTCACCTCGCCCAGCAGTCGGATGGCGGACAAACGGGTTTCGCGCTCAAGCGCCTCGGTATTGTCATCAAGCGCAACGCGGCGGCGTTTGGGATGGCGGGTTGCCTTGGCCAGCAACGCCTGTTCGCGCGGGCTGAGGGGTTGGACGTCGTCCTCTTGGGCCTCTTGCGTCATCTCAGCGGCGATGGCGTCATGACCAAGGATCGCACCAAGGCTTGACGTCGGGCCATTCTCTCCGCCTTTCGTGACATCTAGACCGGCCTCTTCCAGCGCGGCAATGTCGGTTTGCGGTTCGATTTCGGGTTTGGGTTCCTCTGGGGCGGACACGGGCATCGGAGCCAGCGCAAAGGACAACAGCAATTCGCGGCCCTGTTGCTGATTCACATGTGGGCGATCCGCATCGATGACAATCATCGCCAGCGATGCCAAGGCCTTCAACCGAACCGAGCGGAACGGAGACCGGCAGGCGCGCTGCAGCCATTCTGCCGCCTCGCGCAGGGGCGAGGTTGCCAGCGAATCGACAATGGCCCACTGGATGCGCTCGGCTTTGAGGTCATCTGCCTTGACCGCGAACAACTCATTCAAACGGTCGGCCACAAGTTCCGGCGCCAGTGCGGCCAACAAGCCCAGCGCTTGCGCCGAGACCTCGGGCTGTTGACCGGTGGCGAGGAAATCCAGCACCTGCCAGCGCAGATCCTCTTGGTCGGTTATCGGTGTTTCGCGGTCCAGCCGGTCGAGCAGAGCCAGCTGCACCTTGGCGCCGGGGTCGCGCATCATGCGGTCCAGCAGTTCGGGTTCCGAGAAGCCCGAGAGATTCAGTGTCGCGATACGAATATCCTCGACCGCGTCGGCCAGCGCCTGTTCGACCAATGCGGGGTCGCTTGGCATCAGCGCCTCATAGGCGATCAGACGCACGGCCCCGTCCTTGTCGGTGACAGCCTTGCGCAAAATGGCTTCGGCCTCGGTCCCGCCAACGGTGGCCAGCGTCCGCAGAGCGCAATGGCGCAGGCGGCGGTTCGAAGATTGGGTGAACACACCCAAGGTCGGCACCGCAGGCTCGCCAATTCCACCCAGCGCTTCGCAAGCGACATCGCCCAGCTCCTGCCCGTCTTCGTCCATCAGGGCCATCACGATGGGTTCAATCGCTGCCACGTCGCCCATCTGACCCAGTGCCTTGATTGACGCAATTTGGGTGTCGAGCCAGTCATCCCATTCGTCCTGATGCAGTTCGTCCTCGTCCCATGTAATCTCATCCCCGCGTCCGGTAACGAGGGTGCGCAGATAGGGCGCGGCCTCTTCCGATTTCAACTCGGCCAGAGCCGTCACGCAGGCGAGTTTCACTTCGCCGCAGGGGTCATGGATCAGGTTTTCCAGTAGCTGAGGCGCAGCCTCTTGCGCACGCAACGCGCCAAGCGCTCGGGCAGCGTCCTGGCGGACGTCTTCGTCGTCATCCAGCAACGCTTCGATCAAGGCCGGGCAGTTGCTTGCACCAATCGCAGCCAGCGCTTGAACGGCGCGCAGGCGGATCACGTCATATTCAGATTTTGCGTATTCAGAGAACAGGCTGGTGGCCTCATCACGCAGGGCGGTATCGGAATGCATGTTCATATCAGGTCTGCCATGTTTTGCGTTGGGAAAGGTTGGGTGAAAGTGGAAGACAGGTTTCCCAACCGATACCTGCCTTCCAGGTGGTCCCTTCTGCAGTGGGACCAGACCCGAGGGGCGGCATGGCGTCCGCCCCCCGGAAAGCGGTCATCAGGCGATGTCGCGCGGTGCAAAGGACATCGTGCGGAACGAGGTCTTGTAGGGGCTCGGCCCCAGTTTGCGCAGCTTGGCAACGCCCATCTTGTAGTTGTAGTTGCCGCTGATCCAGTCGACGATCCGGCCCTCAAGCGCATTGGCAGGCTGCTGCATGTGCAGGAAGTCCATGTAAACCACGCTTTTCTTGATGGCGGGCGTGACCATGGCCACGGCGGTGATCGCCGCTTTTGTCAGTTCGATATGCCCGTTCTCCATCAGTTTCGAGAACTGGAAGTCATCGCCTTCCACACCCAGCAGCGTGTGTTTATTGCCTGGAACACGCTCCGAATAGACCATCACATAGTCGCCACTTTCGATGCCACGCTCGGCTGCATCATCGGGATGGATTTCGACCCAGTTTTCCGGCCAGCGCTGCACGATGTACGGGCGGCGGCGATCGTCGAAACCGGACTGCCAGCGTTCGTTGATCCGACCCGAGGTCGCCCACAGCTCGCCTTCTTCCTTATTGGGTTTCAGCCATTCCCAATAGTCCGAGAACAGGCCCCAGGGCGATTTCTGGATGTTGCATTTGCCGGTCTGGCTGTTGAAATGCGTGAGCTTCTTGTTGAACACATCCGCTCCGGCTGCTCCGGTTTCGGGCAGGGTGCGGGTTGTGTCATGAAGACGCTTGGTTTCAATCAGCGTGACACCGTCGGGATCCAGCATGACCGGGCATTGCACACCGTCGGTGCCGAATTCACGGACCTTCTGGTGCAGGCCTTTACCTTCCATCTTGGCCAGTCGGTAGACCGCGTGGAAGTCCTTGCGCGACCCGCGCGTAAAGCGCACGGCCTCTTCGGCAACCTCGTTCGAGTTCTGCCAGTCGAACCCGTCAAAGCCCATCCGCTGTGCCAGTTGCGCAATGATCCACCAGTCGGGTTTCGCCGCACCGGGCGCATCATAGAATTTCTGGTACAGACGCAGGCGGCGTTCGCCGTTGGCGCGCAAAAAATCCTCTTCGCCCCAGGTCGCTGCGGGGAACACGATGTCTGCGTAACGGTTGCCGATCGGATCCTGCAGATAGATGTCTTGATTGATCACCACCATACCGCCGCTGTCGGCGCGAGCCTTCAGCGTGTCGATCATCTCTTGCTTGTCGAAGCTGGTGATCTGGTGCGGGTTGCGAACGGTCAGTTCCTCAAACTTGTCGGCCAGCTGCTGCGATCCGCACATGGATTGGATCCAAGTGGTGCCGATCACATGGGCCATACGTGTGTGACCTGCGATCAGATACCGGTCGGTATCCATGGCGCGGCGGCGGCGACCTGGCAGTTTTTCGGGCGATTTGTTGCGCGGGTATTTCCCGCCCTTCACGCCGCCCCGCTGGTGACCACCGGCCCGGCCAATGACCTGACCCGGACGACCGCCACAACCACAGATGATGCCCAGCGCGGAAATCGCTTGTGTGTTGCCGGTGTTGTTGGACCAATAGAAACCTTTCTCGATCATGACCGAGGTTTTAGGCCGTGTGCCATCTGCCTTGGGTTTGGCAAGCCATTCGGCAGCCGTATAGATCTTCTGCACGTCGATCTCGGCCATGGCTGCAGCGGTTTCAGGCGCGAATTCGTCCTGCGATAGTAGCCACTCTTTCCAATCCTCGAAACCCTTGGTCTGGAACTTGCCCCAGGTCGTACGCCACTGCCATGGCGTGTTCCGAGTACCCTGACCGAAGCCGGACGAGCTTTCCCACTTGTTGTTGACCCATTTCTTGATCCAGTCGCTGTCTTCCCAGCCATTTTCCACTATGACGCGGGCGATGGCGTTGACGACCAACAGGTCGGTGCCGGGCAGAACGTCGATATGCAGGCCGCCCATTTTCTCGGCATGGGCCACACCGGCAGACCGGCGCGGGATCAGATAGATCTCTTTCTGACCGTTCTGCATCCCCTTCATCATCCACTGGGTATAGAGGATGGTCTTGGTCTCATACGGGTCGGTACCGCAGACCAGAAGGGTTTCCGCATCGCGCCAGTCCTCATAGGAGGGGCCAAAATTGTCAAAGCCCGCATCCCTGAAACCGGGGGTCGAGGTCACATCGGACGGCGTGTCGTGGAAGGTGAAGTTGGCAGTATTGATATGGCGCAGCGCGTATTTTGAGATCGCATAAGTGTTCTCGATATACTGATAGCTGAAGGTCTTCACACCATAGGCATTGGTGCCGTGCTTGGCGATGACGTGGTTGCCCACCTCCGCCGCCACATCCAGCGCCAGATCCCACGGGATTGGCATCAATGTGCCATAGATCCGCATCAGCGGTGTCTTCAGACGGTCACGTGTCGGTGTCTGCGGGTTATAGCATTTCTGCGCGATACACCCGCCCCGCAAGGAGCTGTCGCCGTCGGTGTTGACGTATTGTGTATCCTTGTCAGGGATGATCACCACGTGGTGGGGCTGACCTTTGTGCAGAACGATATTGTGCTGGTTCGGCGCGACCCAGGCACCCAGCGGTGCAACGGGGAAATCCTCGCCAAATGCGTTCTCGTTCGCTGTTGGGCCACCGGGCTTGGCCGTCACGGGCCAGCGATAGACTTTGTAACCACAGGCCACGATGCAGTAATCGCAGGCGGTCGAGATGACCTCGGCGCCTTTGGGCGGCAGCGGGACGTTGGTTTCGGGCACGTAATACGGGGTTGCCATGATACCGTTTCCCCTTAAGCAATCAGGTTGTCGTAGCGGCCATAGATCAGGCCGAACATGCCAACGGCGTAGATGTCATCGCCGTCCAGCTCCAAAAGGACCTGCGGCAGCGACTGATAGGCCTGCCCCGAGACGAGGATGCCGTGCCGTGTCACGTCATAGGTGGACAGGTGCAGCGGGCATGGGCCCAGCACCTTGTGTTCGGGCTTGTAGCTGTCATACATCGACCCGCCTTGGTGGGTGCAGGTGAGGTTGAAGGCCACAACGTCCCGCTGAGGACCGATGCCGCCGCCACTTTCCACGCCGGTCTTGACCAGGATCGAGTCCGAATAGTCGCCTTCATCCGGGTAGTAGAACTCGACCGGCACATCCTGCTCCAACTCGGACAGTTTGCCAATCAGCTTGCGTGGATAGGTGGAGACCAAGGCGGGAACTTGTTCAGCCTGGCCATGGCGGGTGGGCATGGCCACCATTACGGCAAATGTCGTGGCCCCCGAGGCGAACAGGAATTGGCGGCGGTTCACGGTGCAGGCCTTCTTGGCCTCGCCCGAACAGCTGCATCCGGTTGCGTTATGATCTGTCATGACACTTACTCCTCTGCTGCGACCGCAGGGAACGGCTGGTAATCCGGCAGGTCGGGTTCTTCGACCAAGATTTCCTCGCCGGACAGGGATTTCAGGAAGGCCACCAGATCCGCCTTTTCCTGATCGTTCAGGCCAAGGGGTTGGATCAGCGGGGATTTGTTTTCAGCGAACTCATTCTCGCCACCGCCCTGATTGTAGAATTCGACCACATCCTCAAGCGTCTCCAACATGCCGTTATGCATGTAGGGCTCGGTATAGAGGGTGTAGCGCAGGCTTGGCGTACGGAACTTACCCTTGTCGGCCTTCTCCTTGGTACGGAAATAGAAGCCGGGGTCGTCCTTGGTGTGGCGGTACATCTCTTCGGTCGAGCCTTTGGCGTAAAGTTCGTACCGGAAGGTGATCTGCGCCAAACCGTCCTCCTGCCAGCCATCATAGGGCGGAACGCCGGTGTTGTAGTATTTCTCATCCGACAGCAGCGCTCCGTTGTGGCATTCGGAACATTGCGCCTTGCCGGTGAACAACTCCAGCCCGCGTTTCTGTTCCTCGGTCAGCGCCGCATCATCCCCGCGCAGATAGTTGTCAAAGGGCGTGTCGGTCTGAACGATAGTCCGTTCAAACGCGGCAATCGCCCGCCAAGCGTTGCCGATGCGTGGCCACTGATCGCCGAACACATCGTTGAACCGTTCGACATATTCAGGGACGAAAGCCAGACGGGCCTCCATCATGTCGGCCTCGCCATTACCGGCGACCGCACCGCTTGCGGCGGATTTGGCCTGGCTTTCAAGGCTTTTGCTTGAGCCCGCCCAGAACAACTTGCCGTAATAAGCCGAGTTCACGATCGTCTGGCTGTTGCGCCAGTGGGTCGTGCCCGGATACCCGAACGAGATTTTTGCTTCGACGTCCCAGCCCATATACGGGTTGTGGCAGGCCGAACAGGGGGTCGACTCGTTCCCGCCCAAACGTGGGTCAAAGAACAGCATCTTGCCCAATTCGATCTTGGGGGGGGTCTGTGGGTTATCCAGTGGGATGGGTGGTGCGCCCAGCGCCACTAGAGGTGCATCCGGGTCAGGGTCTGCCCCGCCGATACCGGCCTCAATCGCCATGCTGTCTGCAGAAAATGCCTGTGAACCGAGGGCGACGAACACGGCCGCGGTAGTGAAATAAGACTTTAGGTCTGTCATGGCTACACTCCTCAGTTTGTCGTTTCGCGCCAGTTCTTGATCGGCGCATAGTCCGTATCGATTTCCTCGGCGACGAAGTCAGGACCGATCAGCGGCTCGCCGGACAGGGCTTTGAGGAAGGCAACCAGCTGAACCTGCTCCGTCTCGGATAGGTTCAGTGGCTTGATGCGCGGGTCCTTGTTTGCGTCCTCCCCACCACCGGCATTGTAGAAGGCCACCACATCTTCGAGCGTTTCCAGCGTGCCGTTGTGCATATACGGCGCGGTATAGGTCAGCTCGCGCAGCGTAGGGGTCAGGAAGGAACCGAATGTGTCGGCGGTATGAGTGCGGATGTACGCCCCCGGATCGGCGCGCAGATTCATATAATTCTCGACGCCTAGGAACTTCATCATGGTCACAAAGGTGATATGACGTTCCGGCTCCGCCCAGATATCGGGGTTGTCGCCAACGCCGACATTATGCGGCAGATCATCCGTAAACCGCTCACCCGAATGGCAGGAGTTGCAGCCGCTGGCGTTAAACAGTTCGTAGCCCGCTTTGGCGTCATCCGACATCTCTCCGGTGTCAAATGCCGCACCGCGCGAGATCAGCGTTTTCAGATATTCCGGGATCGCGTTGCGGACACCGCCATTCGAAGGCTCGCCAAATCCGGCGGCTTCGAACATCTCGACATAGACCGGGTCCTGCTTGATACGTTCCTGCATCAGACGCATGTCCATGTTCATGGAATAGGTCTCGGTGATGCTTTCGCGGGTCACGTCGTTGAGGTTTGTGCCGATGCGCCCGTCGTGAAACCACGCGGCGCGCTTGGCGCTGTTGATCAGCGTCGGCACGTTGCGGAAATGCAGGCTGCCCGCATAGGCATCCGACAGGGCCTGCCCGTCGGTGAACCCGTTTCCCGGTTGGTGGCAGCTGGCGCAGGACAATTCCGTGTCGCCGGACAATCTCGGATCAAAGAAAAGTCGTTTGCCCAGGGCTGCCTTGGCGGGATCAAACTCTATGGCTTTTACCGAACCTGGCTGCTCTGCCTGGGCCCGGTGAACCGGTACCGCAGCGCAAATCGTCAACAGCGAAACTGTCGATAGTGCCGAGACCCATATTCTGGCTTTGGTCATCATTTGAAAGCCCCCTTTTTCGCTGGTCCGGTCTCGCCCTGTGGCCAGGGACCGGCACGGCGAACCATAAGGGACAGTTGTGTTGTGAGGATTTGATCGAGATTAAAGTCTGTGAAGAGATGTTAAGAAATGTAAAGATCACCTAGCTGACCAGACACCGAACAAATCTCGCAAGAGTTCTAATCTCCAATGGTTCTTGCGCGACAATAGGGATTTCGGCAAGTGTCAGGGTTTCGGCGTCATCAAAGTAGCTACTGACCAGAATCGCGGAATTATCGCTGCACACTGCGCGTTTCGGTTAGATCTTGTCCGACAGTGGAGCAGGCCCCTGCCCGGAATGATCCGGCTGAAGTATGCGCGGTGTGTGACCGTCAAACTCGTCAACTTCATAACAGCTGAGGGCAAAAGCCTTTCGATCGGCGTATTCGACCCTGAGGTCGGTGTCGGCGGTCGGGGCCGGGCCTTGCTCCCCCGCGCGAGCCAGTTTGCGTTCGGCCAGTTCCACCTATTGGCGCAATGCAAGTTCGCCCTGAAGCCGATGATGGTCCGAAGGATATATGCGACAAAAAGCGGTGTCAGGATCGCGATCACACCCACGAAGATGATCAACCCCAAGAACAGAAACGAACAGTCTCGAATCAACAACCCACATAAAGAGAAGGCCAGCACCATACCCAGCATACTCCGATCTGTTCTTGCTGAGGAGGGCGCAACTCGCAACGCTTCGCGGTTACGGCTCATGCACACGCCTGCATCGAGGCGTCAGCACGGGTCAGGCCAACCGGTGAAGCACGCACAAACCCGGCACCAGAGCAGTCATACGTCGATGTCCAACGCCAGCGCATGGATTCGCGGCACTATATCGCCCAGCGCCGAATGGACCGCGCGATGGCGGGCGACCCGGGATTGCCCCTCGAATGCCGCTGCCCGAATGCGGATATTGAAGTGACTTTCGCCTCCTTCGCGGTATCCGGCATGGCCACGATGGCTTTCACTGTCATCGACCACGTCCAGCTCACGTGGGTTAAATGCCGTTTGCAGGCGATTTCGGATTTCCTCGGTCACGTTCACTTTTATGCTTATCGGCAAATTAATTGCCGTCCCCCTCTTCTACTTTCGGCTGCTTAGATTAAACTGCTGCCTCCGAGTCGAAAAGATGCGTTCGTAAGGATGAGCAGATGGTAAAATCAGATCCCTTCGGGTTCGATATGTCCGTATCCACCGCCAAGAAAAAGAAACCGCGCGGACGCCGGGGCATGTCCGGCGCGTCCGAAACCTCGGTGCGAATCTGTGATCATGAGGGCTGTGAAGAGGCCGGCAAGTTCCGCGCGCCCAAGGCCCCGGATGTGCTGGATGATTTCTTCTGGTTCTGCCAGCAGCATGTGCGCGAGTATAACCAGAAATGGAATTTCTTCGACGGCACCACCGAGGCTGAGCTGAACGCCCAGCGCTCGAAAGATAAAGTATGGGAGCGCGAGACCAAGCCCATGGGCGACCCCGAGGCCCGCGCCTGGGCCCGTCTGGGTATCGAGGACCCGCACCAGGTGCTCGGAGAAAACGCAACCAAGAATCCCGGCCGCGCCAATACCGGTGGCCGCCGCCTGCCCCCGACTGAACGTCGCGCGATCGAGATTCTCGAAGCGCAGGATAGCTGGTCAAAGGCCGAGATTCGCAAAGCATACAAAAAGCTGATCAAGGTGCTGCACCCCGATATGAACGGTGGCGACCGGTCTCAGGAGGAACAGCTGCAAGAGGTCGTCTGGGCCTGGGATCAGATCAAGGACAGCCGGAGCTTCAAGTAAGGCAAAAAGGGCGCGGATCGACCGCGCCCCGTTTCACGAATAATGCTTGTTCCGGGACATCTTTCCGATGCCCGGGTTCATGCTGTTTGTCGGATCGACCGACTTGTAGAACGCAGCCAGATCGGGTTTGGCGGCATAGAGATGGCCAACATTGTGCTCTGCCGGATATTCGGCACCGCGCTTATCCAACAGTTCTAACATCGCGGATTTCAACGCTTTGGGGTCGGCCCCCTTCTTGACGATGTAATCCTGATGCAGGACATGGCACATGAAGTGCCCATAGTAGAGCTTGCTGACCAGTTGATCCGCGATCTCAGAAGGCAATTCCTCGAACCAGTCCGTATCATTGCGGCGCAGCGCGATATCCAGAGCAATGATATCTTCCACTTCGGTTGCGTGAACCTTCATATAGCGGATGGCGGCCCCCGCGGCGGCAAAACGATGTAGCCCGGCAATCTTGGCCTCACGCGGGTCGCATTCGAAGAAATCCAGCTTTCCATCCGCCGTCATCATATCGAGCAACGCACGCGCTTCGTCTATTCCGCCATCGCGCATCTTGAGGATCAGGTGATGCGGATAACGATGCCGAAAAGCGCGCATCCGACCCGGCAGGATATCGGGCCAGAACCGCATCGCGAACTGCATGAAGCGGTCGGTAAAATTCGACAAGCCCGGTATACCTTCCAACCGAGCATCCACCGCGCCTTTTAGTGCAAAGAAAGTGGGCAAACGATCGGTGCCCAGCTTGTCGATCATGACCATCGTGTCTTTGCCGTAACGGTCTGAGATGTCGAACACCTCCTCATGCATGTATTCGGCACTGACCGGTAGCGTCTTGAAATCCGAAAGGATGTGACGGCGCAGCTCTGTTAGCGCCCCGGTATCCTTCGCTCCGACATAGAAAGTATGTTCGGTTTCGTTCTTGGCGTAGGTGTCCAACCGCACGGCAAAAACGGCGAGTTTTCCGGCACATCCGGCGGCCTCGTACAATCGAGACTTGTCCGCGTTGAAACGCGCCGGGGTGTCGGCGTCAACATTGCGCACGCGTCGGGCGTAATCAGTGTCCGAGGCCTTGCGATTGTCAGTTTCGACATCTGCATCGCTGAAATCGCCTTCCTGTAGGCGCGTCAGGATTTCTTCGGGGGTATCGCCCAGATGTATTCCCAGATGGTTGACCAGCTCAAGCTGCCCCTCCCGGGTGATACGGGCATAGACCGACAGTTCGGTATAGGACGGGCCGCGTTCAACCAGCGAGCCGCCCGAATTGTTGCACACGCCGCCCACAACCGAGGCGCCGATGCAGGAAGATCCAATGACCGAATGCGGCTGGCGGCCAATCGGGGCCAGTAGCTTTTCCAACGCGAACAATGTGCTGCCCGGAAAACTGATCACCTGCTTGCCGTCATTGATCAGATGCAAGCTGTCCATACGGCGCGTGTTGATCAGCACCACATCGCGGTCATAGCTGCCCTTGGGCGTCGAACCCTCGGTCAAACCGGTATTGGCGGCTTGCATGATCACGATCTTGTCGGCCTCGACACACGCCTGCAACACCCGCCATTGCTCCAGCAGCGTGGCGGGTTGCGCCACCGCCAGCGCATCACCTTCACCCGATCTGAACCCCCGGCGAAACCGCCGGGTGCTGCGGGCCGAGGTCAGCACCCGACGCCGCCCGCAAATCGCTTGAAGACGCTTGATCAGATCGGCATCGGTCATCACTCAGCCCTCCGTTAATACGCGACCGAAGGAAGCCAGGTCGCCAGTTGCGGCCAGAGGAAGACGAAGAACAGACCGGTCAACTGCAGGATCACGAACGGAATGATACCTTTGTAGATATCAGTCAGCTTGATCGCGGGCGGGCAGACCCCTTTCAGGTAGAATAGCGCGAAACCCACCGGGGGTGTCAGGAACGAGGTCTGCAACGTCACCGCCACAAGAATCACGAACCACACCAGCGCAGGCTCATCGATGACGCCAAAGCCTTCGATATCCAAACCCAGCCCGTTCACGATGGGGCGCATCAGGGGTAGGACGATCAGCGTGATCTCAATCCAGTCCAGCACGAAGCCCAGCAGGAAGACTATGAACAGGATCATGAAGACGGTGCCATTCGGGCCGAAACCCGTGCCCTGGATCATCTCTTCGATCAGTGCGTCTCCACCCAGCTCCCGCAGGACGTATGAGAACACGGTCGCGCCGAGGAAGATCGCGAAGATATAGGCGGTGGTATTGAACGTGGCTTTCAGCACGTTCACCAGCTTGGCCAGCGTCAACTTGCGATATCCCAGCGCCAGCAGGGTCGCGCCCAGCGCGCCCACGCCTGAGGCTTCGGTCGGCGTGGTCAGGCCCGCGAAGATCGAACCCAGCACCGCGAGGATCAGCGCCAGCGTCGGCAGCACAGCGATCAGCACGTCTTTGACAGCAGCCCAGTCGGGACGCTTTGCGCCCTCGGGCACCGGGGCCACGTCGCGTTTGATCAGGGCGATCACGAAGATATAGGTCAGGTAGAGCGCGCCGATGATCACGCCGGGGAAGACCGCTGCCATGAACAGATCGCCGACCGACAGCGCCATTTGGTCGGCCATGATCACCAGCATGATCGACGGCGGGATCAGGATGCCCAGCGTGCCTGACGCACTGACCACACCAGCGGCCAGCGAGGGGCTGTATTTCTGCTCCATCATCGAGGGCAGCGACAGCACGCCCAGCAGCACCACCGAGGCTCCGATGATGCCGGTCGAGGCGGCCAGAATGATGCCGATCATCGTCACGGTAATGGCCAACCCGCCGCGCACCGTCCCGAACAGGCGCTGCATCGAGGTCATCAGACGCTCGGCCACACCGGATTCGTCCAGCATCAGGCCCATGAAGATAAACATCGGCAGGGCCACCAGCACCGCGTTGGACATGGTGGCATAGACCCGGTTCACCACCGCTCCCAGCGTCAGATAGTCCAGCCCGGTCAGCGTTTCCTCAAGTCCGGTCCAGTTCATCAGGCCGTTGTCGAACAGATAGGCCAACCCGCAATAGGCCACGCCAACACCTGCCAGCGTCCAGGCCACCGGGAATCCGGTGAAGAGCAGTGCGATGAAGGTCAGGAACATGGCGATGACCAGCTTCTCCTCGGTCGTTTCGACAAGGAAGGTCAGCGCCGTCGCCACTACGGCAAAGGCAAGCAAGGCCCAGATGATCAGACGCAGGCCCTTGCCCTGACGCTCTTCATCCAGATTCATGAACAAGGCGTGGACGTCATGGATCAGCCGCGCGCCTGCAGCCAGAGCCAGCAGGATAAAGCTCGCCGGGATCACGCCTTTCAGGGCCCAACGCGCAGGCAAGCCAGTCGGGCTGTCCGAGGATTCATTGACCCTCCAGCTTTCGTAGAAATAGTCGTAGCCCTGATCGATCATCAGATAGATGAAAGGCACCAGAAGGGTGAAGATCCCGATGATCTCGATAATCCGCCGCGCCCGCTGGCTGAGCTGCATATGCAGCAGGTCCACCCGCACATGACTGTCGGTGACCAGCGCATACGAGATGCCGATCATCGTCACCAGACCGTAGAAATGCCACTGAATCTCGTCCAGCTTGGGATAGTTCTGGTTCAGCAGATAGCGCATCGCCACTTGCGACACGATGGCCGCGACGAGCAGCAGATTTGCCCACATGACCACATGGCCCACCGCTTTGACGCCATTATCGATGGCAACGGCCAGTTTCTGGCGGTCGGGTTCGCCATGCTCAAGGATGCTTTCATAGACTTCAATCGGGTCGTCCTGATGACGCTTTGTCTCGGCCATGGTCTCCTCCTCGAGAATTAGGCGATGGGGACGTGAATGCGCCCGGAAAACGATTGGAAAAGGAAGAAAATCAAAAGGTCTGAGGGCAGCGGAAGGAAGCCGCCCTCAGACAATCGCAAGCGGTTAAATTACTTGCGAGGGAGGAACGCGTTCTCTTTCCAGACAGCGTAGCCATCGCGGAACTCAGTCATGTCGGCCAGAACCTTCGCGAAGAATTCGTCATTGGCGGCCTGTTCAGCAGCAACCTCTTCCCAGGTCGCGCGGAAGGTTGACAGCATCTCGTCGTTCCACTGCTTGATCTGGACGCCATTGTTTTCGACGTTGTCCAGCAGGGCCGCGTGCTGGATCGCCTCACCTTCGGCAAAGCTGTCGGCCATCGACGCCTTACAGGCGTTTTCGATGATCGCCTTGTGCTGGTCGCTGGCTTCGTTCCAGACGTCCTTGTTGATCATCAGCTCAAACACTGTCGCTTGCTGGTGCCAGCCGGGGAAGTAATTGTACTTGACCAGCTTGTGGAAGCCCAAACGTGCGTCGATGGCAGGCATCGAGAATTCGGTCGCGTCAATCGCGCCTTTCTCCAGCGCCGGGAAGATTTCGCCACCGGGCAGCAGCGAGGTGGCCACACCCAGCTTCTGCATCACTTCGCCGCCCAAACCGAAGAAGCGCATCTTCAGGCCGTTCAGATCTTCGGGGCTGTTGATCTCGGTCGCGAACCAGCCTGAAGTTTCGGGGGCTATGATCGCACAGGGGATGACATGGACGTTGAAACCAGCCTGATCATACATCTCCTGATACAGGCTCATGCCGTTGCCATAGTACAACCACGCCATGTATTCGCCCGCCTCGGGGCCAAACGGAACGGCCGAGAACAACGGTGCAGCCGGAATCTTACCCGCCCAGTATCCGGCAGTGGTGTAGCCCGAGTTGATCTTGCCCGAAGACACCGCATCCAGAATTTCAAACGGCGGGACCAGCTTGCCGGGCTCATAAACCTTCATCTTCAGCGTGCCACCGGACATCAGGTCCAGCTGCTCGGCCACGCGCGGGATCGGCGAGCCGAGGCCCGGCAGCGCGGTTGAAAACGCGATCGGGGTTTTCAGCAGCATCTTGTCTGCGGCGTGGGCAACCGGCGCTGCCAGCAACGAGGCCGCGACGGCAATCGAGGTCAGGGTCGTCTTCATGAATTCTCCTCCAAGGTACAGATCAGCCAATGGTCCGGCTGTCACTCTCACCGCTTGAACGGCTTCAGTGGTAAATATTCTTTACCATATGATTCAGTCAACAAATTTATCTACCACTAGACATAACTAGCAGTGAGCCAGAACGGCGCGCGGTTCCCGAAATTTTGGATTTATTTTCTTAACTATTTTGACGGATACAATAGAAACAAATACTTATAGGCACAGGCGGCATCCGTATTTTTGGGTAGTTTCTCTTGCAATACATACGCCCGGTGGTAAATATTATATACAACCACCATGGTCCTCTTTTTAACTGCCGGTCAGGAACTATGAGCAAGAACAGCCTCTTTGATCCCGTAGGTCACGAATCAATCGCGGATGCGGTCGTCGCGCAAATCGAGACGATGATTGTCGACGGGATATTGAAAGAGGGTCGCAAAATTCCGTCTGAGAGGGACCTTGCCGACGCCTTGGGCGTCTCGCGCCCAAAGCTGCGCGAAGCGCTTCAGACTCTGGAAAACCGCGGCCTGGTCACCGTGCGTCATGGCGAAGGGACATTTATCGCCGCCTTGACCGGACGGGCCATGTCCCCTGCCCTGCTGTCGCTTTATGCGCGCCACGGCAGCGCATTCTACGATTATCTCGAGTACCGGCGCGAACAGGAAGCCTTTGCCAGCCGCCTGGCAGCGCAACGCGCTACACAATCCGATAAGGAACGTATCGCGGAAATCATCGGTGACATGCAAAAAGCCTGGGAAGAGGATGATCAGGACGCCAGCGAGGAGGCTGACTTTCGGCTGCACGCCGCAGTCGCCGATGCCAGCCAGAACACAACCCTCATCCACATGATGGCCTCGATTTACGATCTCACGCGTCAGGGCGTGTTCTACAACCGGCGGTTCCTGCGGGCCATGGATGGCACCGGCGAGGCGCTACTGGAACAGCACAAGGAAATTGCCCAGGCCATCATCGACGGCGACCCGGATCACGCCGAAACCGCCGCCCGGCGCCATATGGACTTCGTCGAATCATCTTTCCGCGTAGGTCAAGAGCAGCAAGCCCGCGAAATCCGCGCAGCCAAAAGGCGACAGTTTTCTGCCTAGCTTCTAGCCCACCAATCCGGTTGTTGCCTTGGCAAGATGGTTCAAGCCTCTGAGTTTAAGGCGTACATCATGAGCGACCTTTTCTGGCCAACCGCCGAGCAGATGGCCGAGCTTTTCGTTTTCTTCCCGCAGTCGTATGGCAAGCCATGCGCCGATGACAAAAGGGGGCTGAGCGGTATTATATTATTTAATTGCAATGGGTGCGGTGACGTGACGCCCCCACGGAATACGGACCGCACAAGACGCTTTATAACCAATGGAAGCGTTGAAGCGAGAAAGCTATCTTCGCTCGGATGATGGTCGGCCCGGCAGCCGGACACGACAAGGAAAAGCCCGTGGTGATCGACGCGCCCCACCTAAAGGCGCATCTCGCGGCAACCAGTATGGCTGCGACAAAGGGGACGTGGCCGCCTGATTGGTCGAACCTAGGGTGGCATGAGAGCCAAACCGCGTGCTGCCGGTAACCGACAAGGGCGGCCGCTCAGCCTTTTTCACTACCGGGCAAGTCGCCGCTCGGACCCTGCTCGGCAGCATACCAAATGTGGACTGGTTGCCCGAGGATCGTGGTTACGATGCCGACTGGTTCCGAGATGCGTTGAAAACCAAAGGGACACGCGCCTGCACCCCTGGTCGAGAGCAACGCAACATTTCCGCGACGTATGACAAGCGCCGCCACAAACGACGCAACCGCATCGAGATCATGCTTGGCAGGCTCAAGGATTGGAGACGCGTGGCGACACGTCATGATCACTGCCCAGGGTCTTCCTCTCTGCAATCGCCCCCGCTGCAACCATCATCTATTGGTGATGAAACCTGACCCTAGAGCGTGATTGTGCCCAATTTTGTCAAACGTACACGCCTTGCGGATTTATTCCGAGCACCAAGACAATTCGTTACCAAAATATCCAGATATGGAAACTGAAGTAACATTTATCTTGCCGCGAATCGATGCGGCGCGTATTAACCGACCTATCGGTCACTTAATAATGTGACATCAAATTCGGAGTGTTCGACCCATGGACGCCTTTATCTGCGATGCCCAGCGTACGCCCATCGGACGATATGGCGGTGGCCTGAGCCAGGTACGCACAGATGATCTGGCCGCAATACCAATTGCTGCGCTGGTCGCGAGAAATCCACAGGTGGACTGGTCCAGTTTGGATGACGTGATCTATGGCGATGCCAATCAGGCAGGCGAAAGCAATCGCAACGTGGCGCGGATGGCGGCGCTGCTGGCGGGTTTGCCGATGGATGTCCCGGGCACAACGATCAATCGGCTGTGCGCTTCAGGCATGGATGCGGTCGGCATGGCTGCCCGTGCCATAAGAGCTGGGGATTATGACATGGCGATCGCGGGAGGTGTTGAAAGCATGTCGCGCGCACCTTTCGTGATGCCCAAGGCAACATCCGCCTTTTCACGCGCAAACGCCGTTTACGACACCACGATTGGCTGGCGGTTCGTGAACCCGAAGATGAAGCAGGAATTTGGTATCGACTCCATGCCCCAAACGGCAGATAACGTCGCGGAAGCTTACGGTATCAACCGCACCGATCAGGATGCGTTTGCCGAACGCAGCCAGGCCCGCTGGGCCGCGGCGCACCAGGCCGGGGTGTTTCAGGAGGAGATCACCCCGGTCACCATTCCTCAGCGCAAAGGCGATCCGATTGTCATCGACACGGATGAACACCCACGCCCCGGAACGACCGCAGAGAAGCTTGCCGGCCTTAAGGGGATCAATGGCGCTGAAAAAACCGTCACCGCCGGGAATGCCTCGGGTGTAAATGATGGCGCAGCCGCAATTTTGATGGCCAACGAAGCATCGGCTGTCAGGAACAGCCTGACGCCGATTGCGCGTGTGGTTGGGATGTCGGTCGCGGGCGTCGAACCGCGCGTGATGGGGATTGGCCCGGTTCCGGCCAGCCGTAAGGTTCTGGCTCGCGCAGGGTTAAGCATCGAACAGATGGATGTGATAGAGTTGAATGAGGCTTTTGCCTCGCAAGGCCTTGCCACTCTACGTGAATTGGGTGTGGCTGATGATGCACCTCATGTGAATCCAAACGGCGGCGCAATCGCGATTGGCCACCCGCTTGGGATGAGCGGTGCGAGACTGGTCATGACAGCCGCCTATCAGTTGCGGCGCACTGGTGGGCGATATGCGCTCTGCACCATGTGTGTCGGAGTGGGCCAGGGCGCCGCACTTATTCTTGAACGCGTGTAAGGGAGGAGACCCGTCATGTACGCTCAGATGGTAAAATCCGCTGGAACCGGCGTGAAACCCCGCGAGGAAATGACAGAGCAGGAGCGCGCCTTTCAGGACAAGATCGACGCCGATATCAAGATCGAGCCCAAGGACTGGATGCCGGATGACTACCGCGCAACCCTGATCCGCCAGATCGGCCAGCACGCGCATTCCGAGATTGTCGGCCAGCTGCCCGAGGGGAATTGGATCACTCGCGCACCGACATTGGAACGCAAGGCAATCCTGCTGGCAAAGGTACAGGATGAGGCCGGACATGGCCTGTACTTGTATTGCGCGGCCGAGACGCTGGGTGTCAGCCGCGATGAAATCACCGAGATGCTGTTGGACGGTCGAATGAAGTATTCGTCGATCTTCAATTATCCGACGCTGAACTGGGCGGACATTGGCGCAGTCGGTTGGCTGGTTGATGGGGCCGCGATCATGAATCAGGTGCCACTTCAGCGAACCTCATTTGGCCCTTACTCGCGCGCCATGATCCGGATCTGCAAGGAAGAAAGCTTTCACCAGCGGCAGGGCTATGACGCGATCCGCAAGATGGCCGAAGGCACGCCGGAACAACGCAAGATGGCTCAGGATGCGATGAACCGATTGTGGTACCCGTCGCTGATGATGTTTGGTCCTTCAGACAAGGACAGCGTGCATTCGGCGCAATCCATGGCGTGGAAGATAAAAATCAACACCAATGATGAGTTGCGCCAGAAATTCGTGGATCAGACCGTGCCGCAGGCCGAATATCTGGGTCTGAGCATCCCCGACCCGGACCTGAAGTGGAACGAAGAACGGGGACACTACGATTACACCGACCCGGACTGGTCCGAGTTCTTTGATGTGATCAAAGGCAATGGTCCCTGCAACGTCGATCGTCTGGCTGCGCGCAACAAGGCTTGGGACGACGGCAAATGGGTCCGTGATGGCCTGCTGGCCCATGCCCGCAAGAAACGCGCAAAACAGATGGCCGCTGAATAAGCCCACCCTGAGGAGGAAACCCGATGAACAACGAATGGCCCCTGTGGGAAATCTTTATCCGCGGTCAGCATGGCATGAGCCACCGTCACGTAGGCTCGCTGCACGCCCCTGACGCGGAAATGGCGATCAAGAATGCACGGGATGTCTACACCCGTCGTAACGAAGGTGTTTCGATCTGGGTCGTCGAAGCCAACAATATCTCGGCTTCGTCGCCGAGCGAAAAAGGTCCGCTGTATGAGCCGAGCGAAAGCAAGGTGTATCGCCATCCGACTTTCTTCGACATTCCCGATGAAGTGGGGGCGATGTGATGACCCGCGACGAGGCATTTTCGCAGTTCCTGCTGCGGATGGGAGACAACACGCTGATCCTCGGTCATCGCGTGAGCGAGTGGTGCGGTCATGCTCCGGTGTTGGAAGAGGACATTGCCCTGGCCAATACCGCACTGGATCTGATTGGTCAGACACAGATGTGGCTGGGTCTCGCGGGTGAGATTGACGGCGGAAAAAGCGCCGACGAGTTGGCCTTCCTGCGCGACGCTTGGGATTTTCGCAATGTATTGCTAGTCGAAGTTCCGAATGACGATTTCGGTCGTACTCTTATGCGACAGTTCCTCTTTGATGCGTGGCACTCGATCATGCTGGGCCGTCTGATGAAATCCTCTGACGAACAAGTGGCAGCCATCGCTGTCAAAGCCAGCAAAGAGGTTACCTATCATCTTGAACGTTCAAGCGACACGGTCGTAGGGCTTGGCGACGGGACCGAGGAAAGCCACGCCCGGATGCAAGAAGCTCTGGACTACCTCTGGCCCTATGTCGGCGAGATGTTTGTCAGCGACGAAGTCGATACTGAGATGGCGGCGGCCGGGATTGCCCCCAACCCCGCTGATCTGCGCGAAGAATATGATGCTTTGATCACGCGGGTGCTGACCGAGGCCACGTTGAGCATCCCAGATAGCCGTTTCGCGCACAAAGGTGGGCGCGATGGACGGATGCATACCGAGCATCTGGGGCACCTGCTGACACAAATGCAGTGGTTGCAACGCGCTTACCCCGGCGCAAGCTGGTAACGCCAAATGCCACGCGCCTCGACAGATCAGATCTGGGCCTGGCTGGATGCCGTGCCCGACCCCGAGATCCCTGTGATCTCGGTGGTGGATCTGGGCATTGTACGAGATGTGCGGTGGGATGCCGAGACATTGAAGGTCACCGTGACGCCAACCTATTCCGGCTGCCCAGCCACCTCGGTCATTAGCATGGATATCGAGACCGCCTTGCGCGACCACGGGATCGAAGATGTTCGAATAGAAACCAGCATCTCGCCCGCCTGGACGACCGATTGGCTGAGTGGCAAAGGCCGCGCGAAACTGGAAGAGTTTGGCATTGCCCCACCACAACCCGCAGGCGGCCCTGAACGCTGTCCGCGCTGCGGCAGCAAGGCGGTTGAAAAGGTCAGTCAGTTTGGCTCGACCCCGTGCAAGGCGCATTGGCGCTGCACGGACTGTCTGGAACCGTTTGATTATTTCAAGTGCATCTGAGGAGGAGCACCGGATGGCACGATTTCACGATCTTGAGGTCACCGACATTCACAAAACCATCCGCGATGCGGTGGTGGTGACCCTGAAGCCGCAAAACGGCGCGGCTGAAGAATTCGATTTCACCCAAGGCCAGTATCTCACGTTCCGGCGTGATTTCGATGGCGAAGAACTGCGCCGGTCTTATTCGATCTGCGCAGGCAAAGATGAAGGTATCCTTCAGGTCGGTATCAAACGCGTCGATGGCGGCGCATTCTCGACGTGGGCAAATACGGACCTGCAAGTTGGTGATGTCGTGCAGGCGATGCCGCCGATGGGAAGCTTCCACACCGCAATAGACCCTTCTGCGGAAAAGCAGTATCTGGGCTTCGCTGGCGGGTCAGGCATCACACCGGTGTTATCTATCCTCAAGACAACCTTGGCGCGTGAGCCGCATTCACGTTTCACACTGGTCTATGCCAACAAAGGCGTGAATACGATCATGTTCCGTGAGGAGCTGGAGGACCTGAAGAACCTCTATATGGGTCGCCTGAACGTGATCCACATTCTGGAAACCGACGCGCAGGAGATCGAGCTGTTTACCGGTCTGGTGACTCAGGATAAGTGCGCTCAGCTGTTTGAGCACTGGATTGACATCCAGAACGTCGACACCGCCTTCATCTGCGGACCCGAACCGATGATGTTGGGCATCGCTGCCGCTCTGCGCGCCCACGGGCTGGACGATGGGCAGATCAAGTTCGAACTGTTCGCAAGTGCTCAACCGGGTCGAGCCAAGCGCAAGGTCAGCGATGCAGGTACTGCGTCTCAGGCCAACCAGACCAAAGCATCGATCACAATGGATGGCGCTACGCAGACCATTACGATGCCCAAGGATCAATCAATCCTCGATGCCGCGCTGGAAAATGCGATGGACGCGCCTTACGCCTGTAAGGCCGGGGTCTGTTCAACTTGCCGCTGCCGCGTGATTGAAGGCGATGTTGAGATGGTCGCCAACCATGCGCTTGAGGATTACGAGGTCGAGAAAGGTTATGTGCTGAGCTGCCAGGCCTATCCACTGACCGACACTGTCGTCGTCGACTACGACCAGTAGGGGGAGGGAAAACCAATGGCCGAAGATATGACACTCGATAGCTATCTCGCAGCAGGTGGGGTACTGACCAACCCAACAAACGTACCGCCGCGTTATCGTGCTGAGCTCATGAAGCTGATGGCGACTTTTGTCGACAGCGAGTTGGCAGGGGCGGCGGGATTTGCCGACATCATCAACCAGGGGCCGGGTATCAAGGAGCGCATTGCCGCCGCAAAAATCGTTCTGGAAAAAACGGACAATGCCGACCGTGTGCTGAAGATCATGGGCGAATTCGGCGCCGACACCGATCGCTATGCAACACACCATCCCTGGACCACCCGACTGGATCGCAACGCCGACATCGGCGCCACCCGGTCCGAGCACGATATGCGTCTTGCGGTATTCAATTATCCGATTGAAGGCTGGGAAGACGCCGTTGTTATGAATTTGCTGATGAGTCAGGCCGTCGCGGTTCAACTGGCCGAATTCTCGCAAGTTTCTTACCAGCCGCTTGCCGAAGCTTTTCGCGACATCATGCCTATTGAAGCGCGCCATGGCGAACTTGCTATGGAAGGTGCGGTCAAGCTGATTGAGCTGGGCAAGGCAGCGCAAATGCAATCTTCGATCGATTACTGGTGGCCACGCGTTGCGGCAAGCTTTGGAACTGGAGGCGCTGAAAAAACCGAAGCCTTACGCAAGATGGGATTGCGAAAGCAAACCGGAACAGAGATGAAAGATAGCTGGTCCACCCAGGCAACCGAACTGATCCAAAAATTAGGGCTGAAAGCGCCTTAAGCCTTCAGTTTTGGCGCTTACGGCTGATCAGGCCATATTTCATTGCCCAAGAACGGAATGACCTGCGTTTGCGCTTATCTTGCTTCAACGCCTGTTTCGATTGCGCGCCGCCTTTTCGATTAAACTCGAAAACGTCGATAATGCGTTCGGCGCAGCCGCAGGCTTCGCCCATGCCCACTTTGGCGAAATAGAACTTTTCGAAACGCTCCGGGTTTTGCATTGCAGTCCTCCTGCAGCTATTGAACCCAATTGCGTTGAATTCTCCAAATCAATTTTCTGCCAAACGGCGGTCAGAGCCCGGCAACGCCAGACAGAGTCAGATCGCTGACAAGCGCCGCATAGTCGCCACGCGCTTCGGCGTCCGCACCGGCGTTCCACATGTAGAACCAGTTCAGCATCCCAAAGACTGACATCGTCGTTGCGCGCAGCTTGGTTGCATCCTCACGGAAAGTTTCGGGGGCAGCGTCAGCAATGATCTCACTAAGAAACTCCACCATATCCCGCTGATAACCGCGCAGCAATTTCTGCTGATCCTCCGGCAGGGCAGACATACCACTGGTCTGCACCCGGTGTTCGTCATCCACGCCATGATAGGCCATCAGAATCTCGTGCACGACCCGGCGCAGACGCTCGGCGGGGCTGAGGTTTTGTAGATCCAGCCCGCAAATCAAATCGCGCAGTTGCCGCAGATAGCTGTCGAGCATGTCGAACAGAATGGCATCCTTGCTATCATAATAGTGATAGATATTAGCCTTCGATATTCCGCACTCGCGCGCCAGTTGCGACATCGAGGCCCGGTCGAACCCTTCCCGTGCAAACACGCGCGCCGCCGATTTCAGGATGCGGGCGCGCTTATGATCGTAGTCTTTTGCTATCGTACGAGCCAAACCCTTGCTCTCCGTTCTGACTTACTCGCTTCGATTGTCGATCACACGGCGGGCCTTGCCCTGACTGCGTTCGACTTCACCGGGGTCGCCTATATCGATCTCGGTCGAGATGCCAACGACCTCTTTGATCCGGCGTGACAACATCCGCGCTGCGGCGGTTTTACTCAGCTCATCTGCCGCGCCGGGCGTTGCTTCAACATGGATGCGCATCGCATCCATACGACCCGAACGATACAGTTCGATCTGGTAATAGGGCGCAAGGCCACCGGTGGCCAGAACCTGTTCCTCGATCTGGCTGGGAAAGACATTGACGCCCCGCAGGATGATCATGTCATCCGAACGGCCCGTGATCTTCTCCATCCGCCGCATCGAGCGTGCGGTGCCCGGCAACAGACGGGTCAGATCGCGGGTCCGGTACCGGATCATCGGCAGGCCTTCTTTGGTCAGCGTCGTGAAGACCAGCTCCCCCATCTCGCCATCCGGCAGGACCTCGCCGGTTTCGGGGTTGATGATTTCCGGGTAGAAGTGATCCTCCCAGATCACCGGACCGTCTTTGGTTTCAACGCATTCGTTGGCCACACCGGGACCCATGATCTCGGACAGACCATAGATATCGACCGCGTGCATGTCGAAGGCCTGTTCGACCTCGGCCCGCATCGAATCCGTCCAGGGTTCGGCGCCGAAGACGCCCACAGACAACGAGCATTCGCGTGGATCGAGACCAACTTTATGATATTGCTCAAGAATGTTGAGCATATAGGATGGCGTGACCATGATGCCATCGGGTTTGAAGTCAGTGATCAGATCGACCTGTTTTGCCGTCTGTCCACCGCTCATCGGTACAACCGTCGCCCCAAGGCGCTCAATCCCGTAATGCGCGCCAAGCCCACCGGTGAAGAGGCCGTAGCCGTAGGCGTTGTGTACCATATCACCGCGCCGTAGCCCGCTGGCGCGCAGGGATCGCGCCACCAGATCGGCCCAGGTATCAATATCGCCTTGCGTGTAACCAACGACAGTTGGCTTGCCAGTGGTTCCTGATGAGGCATGAACGCGCACGATTTGGTCACGCGATACAGCAAACAAACCAAACGGATAGTTATCGCGCAGGTCGTTCTTGTAAGTGAACGGGAAACGGGCGAGATCGCTGAGGCTTTGCAGGTCATCCGGGTGTACCCCTGCCTGATCGCAGCGTTCGCGATACATTGGCACATTGTCATATGCGTGACGTAGCGACCATTTCAAACGGTCCAGTTGGAGTGTCCGAATTTCATCGATCGAGGCGATCTCAATCGGATCAAGATCCGCCTTGTTCGGAGTAAGATCCTTCATGCTCTCTCCCTCATATCAGGTCTCATCGAAAACCGGGCCTTTGACCGCGCGGGAAAACCCGCGAAACTCGGCGATCTTCTGGCCGGTCTGATTGGTTACGGTGACATCATAGATACCGCTGCGCCCGGTCAGGCTTTGTTCGCTGGCTCGGGCGGTCAGCAGATCGCCAGCCCGGGCGGGCGCGACATAACTGATCACGTTGTGCTGCGCGACGGTAGACTGGTTGCGGCTGTTGCAGGCAAACGCAAAGGCGCTGTCCGCCAGCATAAAAGTCACCCCTCCGTGGCAGATGCCGTGCCCGTTGCAATGGTGATCGGTAACCTGCAGCTCAAGCGTCGCGGTCCCTTCGTTCACCTCGACTAGCTTCATCCCCGCCCATTTCGAGGCATTGTCCCGTCCCCACATCGTGGTTGCCGCTTTTTCCGCACGATCTTTCGGTGTCATTTCATTCACCTCGAAAAACGGGGGCGCGCTTTTCCAGAAACGCGGTCACGCCTTCGGCGTAATCCGCGCTTTGCCCACAGGTTTTCATTGCGTCCGCCTCGACCTCCAGATGGTCGGTCAGGGAATTCACGGTAGCGGCCTGAATGGTCTGCTTGGTAAGCCCCAGGCCCAGTGTTGGCCCATTGGCAAACTGCTCTGTCAGGGCACGCGCCTCGGACATCAGATCGGCATCGGGCAGAGCCTTCCAGATCATGCCCCAGTCCGCGGCTTGTTGCGCCGGTAATGGCTGACCTGTCAGCGCCAGACCCTTCGCCCGTGCTTCGCCCAGGAGATGCGGTAAATGCCAGCTTCCACCGGTGTCGGGAATCAGGCCGACCTTCGAAAACGATTGGATGAACTTGGCGGATTCGGCAGCAAGCACCACGTCACAAGCCAGTGCGAGATTTGCGCCAGCCCCGGCGGCAACACCGTTTACGGCGCAAACAACCGGAAAATTCAGTGACCGGATCAGGCGCACCAAGGGGGCATAAAAGGCACGGACCGTATAACCCAGATCAGGTGGTCCTTCCATCGTGGCTGGATTGCGGTCACCTAAATCCTGCCCGGCACAAAACCCTCTCCCCGCACCAGTTAACAGCACGGCTCGGGCACCACCGTCGCGCGCGGCCTCCAGTGCAGACCGCAGAGCAAAGTGCATCTCGTCGGTAAAGCTATTCAAACGATCGGGGCGGTTTAATGTGATTTCCACCCATTGACCGTGATTCTGCGAAATAATCGTATCAGACATACCCAGTTCGCTTTGCATAAGTTACAATAAATATCTTGCATAAACCGAACGGTTGGTCAATAAATTCTACAGCCCTTTGTGACTCGACGATCAGATAAGCGCCTTAGTCAACTCGTTGCCCGGACCTGCTCATCGTTGATAGTTACAAAACGTACCATTAACACATTCACGACTTGCGCTTTTGAGGAGGAGACCCGGTCATGAAATTCACCAAGCTTACCACCCTGCTGGCCTCGGCGACGCTGGCGGTGTCCGGCACCATCGCTTTTGCGGCCGATTATACCCTGACAATCTCAAGCTGGGCGCCGCCCACCCACGGCATCAATGCGAAGATGTGGCCCAAATTCGTCGAGATGGTTGAAGAGGCCACCGATGGGCAGGTCACAGCCGAGCTTAAGCTGGGCATCGCACCGCCACCTGCGCAAATGGACCTGATCATGGATGGCGCGGCGGATGCCTCGATCATCTTTCACGGCTATCAGCCCGGGCGTTTTGTCACCACCAAACTGATCGAGCTTCCCGGCTACGAAGGCTCTGCCGAGGACGCCTCGGTGGCCTACTGGCGCGCCTATGACGAGCATCTGAAGGCAGCGGATGAGCATCGTGGCGTAAAGGTCATCGCACTGCACACACATGGTCCCGCGCAGTTGCATTCCAGTAGCCCTGTCACCTCGCTTGACGACGTCGCGGGCCTTAAGGTTCGCATCCCGGGTGGTGTCGGCGGTGACGTCGGCGCAGCGCTTGGCGCAACCGGCATTCAGGTTCCTGCTCCGAAAGTCTATGAGACGCTTGCCTCAAAGGCCGCAGACGGGGTTGTCATGCCGCTGGAATCCCGCAAGGGTTTCAAACTGACCGAAGTGGCACAGAACGTCTATGAAATGCCCGGCGGCCTGTATCGGGGTTCCTTTGCCTTCATCATGAATGAAGATACTTTCGCCGATCTGCCCGAAGACCTGCAGGCGGCATTGGAAGAAAACGTGTTTGGTGAACCTCTCAGCCGTGAAATCGGTAAAATCTGGGACGAAATCGATGCCACTGGTCGCGAGGCGACCGAAGCCACCGAGGGCAATACCATCAATGCGGCCAGCGACGCGGACATGGAGAAATTCTCGGCCATTGCCGAAGATGTCCGTGGCAAGGTCATTGCCGAGGTTGACGCGGCGGGTGTTGATGCTCAGGCGGCCTATGACATGATCAAGTCGGAAATGTCGTCGAACTGATCCGATAGCGGGGCGGTCCCCGAGCCGCCCCGGTACCATTGCCCTGTAAGAGGTGCCGATGTCCCCCTTCATTCAGTTTGTTCGCCGCGCGAGTATCCTTCCGGTGATCGTGGCCAGTATCGCTTTGTTTATCCTCATGGTGATGACCTTTTGTGACGTCATTCTGCGCTCGGTTTTCAATGCCCCGATTGAGGCGGCGACTGAATTGACCCGCATTTTGATGGCCATTCTGGTATTCTCTGTCCTGCCCATCATTTCCACGACAAACGGCCATATCGCGGTTGACCTGACTGACGGTATTTTCCATCGCCTGCATCTGTCGCGTGCCCGGGATGTCGTGATTTATCTGGCCAGTGGCGTCATGCTGTTCTGGCCGGTTCAGCGCGTCTGGATTCTCGCTGAACGCGCAAGGGATTACGGAGACGTCACCGAATACCTCTCGATCCCGACATATCTGATCGGCTGGTTCATCACGCTTTCCGTCGCCGTAACGGCGCTGGTGATGATAGCGACCGGCCTGCTCAAAGCCTTTGCCCCCAATTCTCTGTCGGAGCCTATGTAATGACCGCAGCGCTGATCGGATTTGCGATTGTCTTGATTCTGGTGCTGCTGCGCCTGCCCATTGTCTTCGCCATGGGCCTTGTCGGTACACTGGGTTTTGCCTACGAACGCGGCGGCTCGATCTTTGACGAGCGTGGGCTGAAGGCTGCGATGTCCATGGTGGGCCGCCAGATCACCGACACCGCGCAGGACTATGGTTTGTCGGTGGTGCCGCTGTTCATTCTGATGGGATTATTCGTGAACAAAGGCGGCATGGCGCGCGAGCTTTATGCGGTTTCCAACGCCTTTCTGGGGCATATGCGGGGCGGCATCGCCATGGCGACCGTTGCAGCCTGCGGTGGTTTCTCGGCTATCTGCGGATCGTCACTGGCCACAGCCGCGACCATGTCAAAGGTCGCCATGCCGGAAATGCGTCGATATGGCTATTCCGATGAGCTCTCGACAGCCTCGATTGCCGCAGGTGGCACGCTGGGCATCCTGATACCGCCCTCGGTCATTCTCGTCATCTATGGGCTGCTCACCGAAACCTCGATCGGGAAACTGTTCATGGCCGGTATCATCCCCGGCATTTTGGGCATTCTCTTCTATCTCTTCGCCGTGCGCTGGACTGTCTGGCGCACCCCCGAGGCCGGGCCCGCCGGGGAACGCGCCAGCTGGTCTGAACGCATTCGCGCGCTGGGTTCGGTCTGGGCTGTGCTGCTGCTGTTCTTTCTGGTGATAGGCGGACTTTACGGAGCGTTCGACTTTGAGCCGCTAAACCTAACCTTCTCCCCCACCGAGGCTGCGGGCATGGGCGCCGCCGGAGCGTTCCTGATCGCCCTGTTTCGGGGTGGCCTGACCGTTGGCTCAACCTTCGAGGTGCTGAAAGAGACCTGTTTTACTGCCTCGGCGCTGTTCGCGGTGCTGATCGGCGCGCAGATTTTCTCGAACTTCATAAATCTGGCGGGCCTGCCTGAGGCTCTGATCGCACTGGTCACGGCCTACGATGTGTCACCCTTTGTAGTGATCCTGATGATCCTTGGCATTTACATCATTCTGGGTTGCGTCTTCGAATCCCTCTCGATGCTGTTGCTGACGGTCCCGATCTTCTTCCCGCTGGTCACATCGCTCGGCTATGACCCGATCTGGTTCGGCATCGTTGTTGTGGTTGTCACCGAAATCTCTCTGATCACGCCGCCCGTGGGCCTGAACGTCTTCATCCTGAAAGGTGTGGTGGGGGACGTTTCGACTGGCACCATCTTTCGTGGCGTTACCCCATTCTGGGTCGCCGATATCTTCCGCCTCGCGCTGATCGTGCTTGTGCCCATCGTGGTTCTGTACCTGCCGCAGCAAATGGGCGCGTTGGGGCATTAAGCCTCGCCTCATCAAACAGGAGAACACCATGTCCCTGCATCAGATTTCCAGCTTTGCCGCTGGCGCATGGATCGCGCCTGGAAACGGCGCACGTACCATCGCATCCGCCATCACCGGTGCACCGTTCGCAACTGCCGGGAACGCGGCGCTTGATGTGCAGTCCATGCTGGACTTCGCGCGCAGTACCGGTGGCCCAGCACTGCGCAAACTCACGTTTCATGACCGTGCGCGGATGTTAAAGGCGCTGGCGCAGGAGCTTTCAGCGCATAAACAGGCGCTTTACGACCTGAGTTTCGAAACAGGCGCAACCCAGAAAGACCACCTGATCGATATCGATGGCGGCATCGGCACCATGTTTGTCTTTGCCTCGAAGGGACGGCGAGAGATGCCGGATTCGCAGGTTTATCTGGATGGCGACGCCGAGCAACTTTCGCGCAACGGTACTTTTCTTGGCCAGCATATATGCACGCCCTTGCTTGGCGTGGCGGTTCATATCAACGCTTTCAATTTCCCGGTATGGGGGATGCTCGAAAAGCTGGCGCCGACCTTGTTGGCCGGAGTTCCGGCCATAGTAAAACCAGCCACCAATAGCTGCTACGTGACCGAACTGGCCGTCCGGATCATGCTGGACAGCGGTATCCTGCCCGCTGGAGCATTGCAGTTGGTGTCGGGCGGATTGGGCGACATGCTGGATCACCTGGGCTGTCAGGATGTGGTCAGCTTTACCGGCTCTGCGGATACCGCGCTTAAGTTGCGGAAGACGCCCGCGATACTGCAAAATTCAGTCCGGTTCGTGGCCGAACAGGACAGTCTGAATGCATCGATCCTTGGCCCGGATGCGGTACCCGGCACGCCCGAGTTCGATCTGTTTGTCAAGGAAGTCACCCGCGAGATGACCACCAAGGCGGGCCAGAAATGCACGGCCATCCGACGCATCATTGCGCCCGAGGCGCAGGTCAACGCGGTGATTGATGCGCTGTCGGCGCGGCTGGCCAAGATCACCATCGGCGATCCTCGGGCAGAGACCACACGCATGGGCGCGCTTGTGTCAAAAGGGCAAAAGGCCGATGTACTCGAAAAAGCCGCCCTGATCGGGCAAGAGGCCGAACGGGTATTCGGCAACCCGGATGCGTTCGACCTGCAAGGCCCCGAGACCGGCGCATTTGTTCCCCCGATGCTGTTCCACTGCGCCAATCCCGACACCGCGCTACGCATCCATGACACCGAGGCATTCGGCCCGGTTTCGACTCTCATGGGCTATCGCGATCTGAATCATGCGGTGGCGTTGGCCAATCGGGGTCAGGGCTCTTTGGTGACGTCGCTGATCACCCACGACACCAATGTCGCGCGCGATGTTGTGATGGGCACGGCGGCGTATAATGGGCGAATTTACATCAACGACCGTGACTCGATGGCAGAGTCGACGGGTCACGGCTCGCCGCTGCCGCATATGATACATGGCGGGCCGGGCCGTGCGGGCGGAGGCGAAGAAATGGGCGGCGTGCGCGGTGTGAAACACTATATGCAGCGCACCGCGATACAGGGTTCGCCGCGCATACTGACCGAAATCAGCTCCAACTGGGTGCCCGGCGCGCCCGAAATCAAAGGTCCTGCGCACCCCTTCACCCGTAAGTTCGGCGAACTGAGCATCGGCGAAACGCTGCACACCGCTTCCCGCACCATCTCGCTGGCGGATATCGAACACTTCGCCAATTTCACCGGCGACACCTTCTATGCCCATATGGACGAGGATGCGGCGGCGCGAAATCCGTTCTTCCCGGGCCGGGTGGCGCATGGCTATCTGTTGCTCAGCTTCGCGGCAGGCCTGTTTGTCGAACCGAACGAGGGGCCGGTTCTCGCCAATACGGGGCTGGACGGTTTGCGCTTCATGAAACCCGTTGTCGCAGGTGACAGCATCAAAGTCCGCCTGACGGTCAAAAAGAAGACGCTACGGAACGACGAATATGGCGAAGTGCGCTGGCATGTGACCCTGACAAATCAGGATGACGAGTTGGTCGCCGAATATGAGCTGCTGACAATGAACGCCTGCTGAGCAGCAGCACATACCTGTTTTTCTTGTTTGCGCGGACAGGATAAGCTGGTCGTATGAGCAAACAGAACTCGTGGTTCGAAACAACTGTAGCCGAACTGGCGGACCCGCATGACCAGCGGGTGTGGTCGGTTATCGTATCACTCTTTGGCGATATGGCGCAGGAGCCCGGCACTCAGATCTCCGGCGGTGCATTGACACGGATTATCGAGCCGATGGGCATCAAACCCGAAGCCATCCGCGTTGCCCTGCACCGGCTGCGGAAGGATGGTTGGATTGAGAGCGATCGCATCGGTCGCGTCTCGCGGCATGTTCTCAGCGAGTTCGGGAGGACGCAATCGGCAGCCGTTACTCCACGCATCTATGCCCGCGGCCCGACGCCCGCTGAACGCTGGCATTTGCTGATCGCTCAGGAGGGAACCACGCAGGTGCTGGAGGACGTTATGCTCAGCCACGATTATATCCCGATCAGTCGGAGTGTAGCGCTGGGGTCGGGTCCCGCACCGGATCAGTCAGACGGGTTGCTGGGTCTTGATATCTCGCCCCGGACCGCTCCGACGTGGCTGCAGGATCGCCTGTGCCCGAAAGACCTGCGTAAATCGTGTCAGGCGTTGCTGGATGCGGTCGAGCGTGCCACGCGAACCCGCCCCGAAAACTGGTCACCCGCGCCACTTCAAAGCGCAACGCTGCGCACGCTACTGGTGCATCGCTGGCGGCGCGTGGTGCTCCGACAGCCCGACTTGCCCGTGGCCTTTTACCCACCGGACTGGGCTGGCCCCGCGTGCCGAGATAGCGTTTTCAATCTTCTCGATACGCTTCCTCGTCCACCCGCAGAAGCGCTCAGCGGCACTGGTTGACTCAAAGGCAATCTGTTCAGACGGTGGTGCGGCCCCATATCATTGCGGGGTAATTCCCTGACGATACCTTGCGGGAGGATCTGGAACAGATATGGCCACCGAAACCGACATGCTAATTATCGGTGCGGGTTTTTCCGGGCTGACGATGGCGCTCGAGGCGCGCCGACGCGGTATCTCTGACATTGTCATATTGGAGAAGGCGGGTGATATCGGCGGAACATGGCGCGAAAACACCTATCCCGGTGTCGCTTGCGATATTCCTTCGCATCTCTACTCGATGGCGACGCATTTGAACGCAAATTGGAGCAGGGCCTATGCCGGTGGCGCTGAGATCCAATCCTATCTGCAACAAATCGCCCTCAGCGAGGGGCTGTATGATCTGTGCCGGTTCTACCAGGAACTAAGCTCAGCCCGCTGGGATGGAACACGCTGGCAAGTTGAAACAAAGGGCGGTCACCGCTGGTCGGCCCGGTTTCTGGTTTCGGCCATCGGTGCATTGCACTTCCCCCGGACACCTGACATCCCCGGAGCTTGCAGTTTTTCCGGCCCCAGCTTCCATTCGGCCGAATGGGACCACGATATCGCGTTGGCGGGCAAGCGGATCGCCGTCATCGGAACCGGTGCGTCGGCAGTACAATTCGTACCGGAAATCGCGAAATCGGCACAACACGTCACCATCTTCCAACGCAGTGCGCCCTATGTCCTGCCACGCCCCGACGGGCCGATCGCACCTTGGGTAAGACGCCTGTATCGGCGCCTTCCAGTGCTGCCCCGTGTTCGGCGTCATCTGATCTATCTGTTGTTCGAATTCCGGCACCGCGTCTTCCGGAGAGAGCCGCGTGCGGTTGCCTTCGCGATGAAGATGTGGCGGCAGGCGATGGACAGTGCAATCTCTGATCCGGCGCTGAAGAAAGCACTCACACCTGACTACGCCATCGGCTGCAAAAGGATACTCAGCTCAAACGACTGGTATCCGGCACTGGCGCGCAACAACGTGGACGTGGTTCCCCATGGCGTTGCCTCGATTGATCGGCATGAAATCACGGCGACCGACGGCACCCGGGTCGAGGCCGACATCCTGATCTGGGGCACCGGTTTCCATGTCACGGACATGGTCAAGCGACTGAACATTACCGGAGCGGATGGGCTGACGCTAAAGCAAGCCTGGGCAGATGGTATGAAAGCCAATCTGGGCACCGCAATCGCCGGGTTCCCGAATTTGTTCATGCTTCTGGGGCCACATACCGGCTTGGGCCACAATTCGGTTGTCCTGATGATCGAGGCGCAAGTCGCCCATGTAGGGCGCGTTCTTGATGCCATGGAGAGGCAAGGCGTTCGGATCGTCGAGACTGACGCAAACAAACAATCTGCGTTCACGCAAGAGATGCAGGATCGTCACGCCCACAGCATCTGGCAAGCCGGGGGCTGCACATCCTGGTATCAGGACGCCGACGGGCGCAACACAACGCTCTGGCCTGGCACCGTGTCCGAATTCAGAAAGCGCATGGCACGTTCAGGGCTGGAACAATACCATACTGTTCCTGAAACGAGTGGAGATAACCCATGACCATAGTGTTGACGATTGCCGGTCTTCTGGCCGCCTTCCTGTTGACGATGGCGCTCTGGACCCGCCGCCTTACCCGGCAGGGCACAGAGATGGTACCGCAACTGGGTCAGATCGTTCCCGTGGATGGAGGCAGCGTTCATTACGTCGAGAAAGGCGATCCCGCCAATCCGACCATCGTCATGATTCACGGGTTGTCCGGGCAGTTACAGCATTTCACGTATGCGCTCATGGATGACCTCGCCAACGACTTTCATGTTCTCGCAGTGGACCGCCCCGGCTGTGGCTATTCCACACGCGATTCCGCAGAGCTTGCCGCCCTGCCCGAACAGGCCCGCATGATCCACGAGTTCCTCGACGTGAAAGGCGTTGAGAACGCCGTTCTGGTGGGGCATTCGCTGGGCGGCGCGGTTGCCTTGGCCATGGCGCTGGACTATCCCGATGAAACCCGTGCGCTGGCCTTACTGGCCCCCCTTACGCGGGAACTGCCCGGAACGCCCGCTGTCTTCAAACCGTTGGAGATTCGCACCGGATGGCTGCGAAATCTGATCGGCCACACCATCGCGGTACCGCTGGCCCGCAAAACCGCACCGTTGGTGCTGCGTGATGTCTTCGCCCCGGAACCGCCCCCCGCAGATTTTCTGGATCGCGCGGGCGGCGCGCTCGGACTGCGGCCCTCAGCCTTTATCACCGCTTCGCAAGACGTGATCGGCGTCGAAACCAGCCTTGGCCCCCTCAGCCGACGTTACAAGAACCTGCGAGTGGGCGGAGGCATTCTGTTCGGCGCCGAAGACCCGGTATTGGCGGCAGACGTACACGGAGCATCCATGACCGAATACGGCCTGACATCAAGCATTCTGGAAAATCGTGGACACATGATCCTTATCACGACGCCCGATATATGCGCCGATTTCATCCGGCGGATTGCTGAAAAAAACACTGCTGAGGCGACGAACGTTGATGCCTGAACAAGATAATCCAAAGAATCTCTGCAGGCGTGTTTTCCCTCTTGACCCGACCCGGCCTCTCGCTTAAATCGCCTGACACTTGCGGCGGAGTAGCTCAGTTGGTTAGAGCAGCGGAATCATAATCCGCGTGTCGGGGGTTCAAGTCCCTCCTCCGCTACCAAATTCTCCTTAAAAATTAAGTAGTTGCGATCAACGACTAAAATCATCCCTGCGGGTTTCCCGCCGAGACTGCAACGGGACACCAGCCCGGCAGCAAGGATTCTAACCCAGCACTAACGACTGTCCTGTTGTAGCGCGGCGCGACTATTGGCAGACAGCGGCGTGGTTATTGGCAGTGGTATTATTCACTTAGCCCCAGCTTCTTTTTGGCGGCAGCCAGTGCCAGTTCTTTGGCAAGACCTGCGATCTCCCGCAGTGAGAAAGCTGCCAACTCTGCGGGGTTGAGGGTGCTGTTTAGCCTGTTCCAAATGTCTTGCTGCTCTATTGCGGCCAAAAAATTATGCCCCGCAGTGGTCATATCGCTCACAAAGACCAATGGCGCTTCCATTCCGAGGGCTTCGGACACGGTTCCTTCGATCATTCCATCATCATGCAGGCGTATTACATGCCGCATCACCAAAACTGGTTCATAGCCCGGTACTTGGATTGGAGCGGGACGCAAATTATCCTTTTCTCGGATGGCAATGAGGATTTTGCGTGTTAGCTCGATGTCGTTTTGCATGTCGGCGATTCTCAGGTGGAAGAGATGCCCGACGATACCGTGCCGACGCCAGTGCTCATAGTTAAACTGCAAATCTTGTTCCTTTCGTCTGGTCATTTGGATGAGGACTTCAAATGCGGCATTGCTGATCGCATACCGCTACGCCGTGCGTTGCCAGACTGCGACTGTGACCGACGCGTGGCTGTGGGTTAGATCGATCGCTGCACCATTAAAATTGAAGTTTCGGACGACGTTAACTGTCGTCCCCCTGTTGCCGCGTGCAGAGTTAGTGATTGTCGGCGCAGGTAATGTGCGGTTCATATCGCTCTCGGCTGCCAAGCTGCCCCCATTTTGTCCAGCAACCAGATAGCGGTCGGCCAGATCATCACGGCGTTCCCAACTGGTGCCGGGATAACGTGCATTGGGGTCAGAGGCGTCAAAAAAAGGAACGATCATTCCAACGGGCCAGACCACATCAAGGATGGTCTTTGCAGTAGGTGCACCACCACCGCTTCCTGAAGGCGGGTCAACCCAATGCGTATCATGGTCAGCTTCTGACGCCTTGGCCAGAATCTGACCTACTGCTCCGCCTGGCGCAACACCTGCACCGGGGTCGCCTTTTTGACCGTCTTGACCATCTGTGCCAGCAGGACCGGTCTCTCCCTTCTCACCACGTCCACCAGCTGGACCGGGTCCACCGTTTTCTCCGGTATCGCCTTTTTCTCCCTTTGGCCCTATGGGCCCGACAGGGCCTGGACCGCCATCTGACCCGGCAGGACCCATTGGCCCTTCCGGCCCCTGATCACCTTTGTCACCTTTTGGTCCTTGAATGCCGTGCGAACCTTCCGGCCCCACATCTCCTTTGAGGCCACGAGGTCCGATTGCGCCGGGCTCGCCTTGGTCGCCTTTTGCACCCTCTGGACCTGCAGGTCCTTCAGCGCCCCTTTCGCCCCGCTCCCCCTTGAGAGAGGTTAGCCAGGCGGTAACTGTTCCGATAAAGCCATGCGTACGGGCTATCTCATAAGCTGAATGTCCGGCAATACCTTGCGGTCCTGAAGGACCTACTGACCCCGGATCGCCCTTGTCCCCTTTGGGCCCGGCTTCGCCGGGTTGCGTGCCAGTGGGAATTTCTGTGCTTGCGGGCAAGTGGATTTCCACAACTGTCGGCCCGGCGTCATGAGCAACCTCAATTGTTTTGATTTCAGTCATTGTCGATTCCTCGCACCAACGTAATGGCACCTTCGAGCAGACAGCGCTGGTGACCATCGAAACGGCGCTCGATTTCGTAACGAACTAGTTGCCCGCGCGGCACATTTCGGAATAGGCTCGGCTCCCGGAATGGCAGTGCTATGATACCTTCATCTGGTTTGATCGTTAGATGTTCGCCTTCCTGCCAATGCAACCAAAGCCCACCACCACCGCTGGCAAAAAAGTGGATCTCCGACCCAGTGAGATCAAATGGCTGATCTTTTGCCAGAAAGCGCAGGACAAGACCGTCACGAGACTTCAGCGTGCCGGTGTTTCCTACCCTGATCTGGAAATTGTAATTTGGAACCTGGCTCATTGGTAATTTCCTCAAGTGTCGAGTGCCCTGCTGATGGCTTGCCGCAGCGCAAACATGGTCAGCCCGTTTGATGTGCAACACGCCAAACTTCGTGTAATCGGTTCTCCTGTGTTTGCTTTGCCTCGGCGCGGCCAAGCAAATTCATCTCGGCGGGTTCTGGGAACTCTTTCCTCATGATAAAACGCTCCGGATTTCTGATTCGACTATTGGGAGAGCGGCATGTTCGGCCAACGGAAGTTTGTTGATCTTGATGCGGTCCTTCAAAATTACGTCGAGTTTGCCTTGCACCTCGGCCTTGAGAAGGAAATGGCGAAAGAACTGCAGAAGATCAGCCCTGAGGGGTACGATTTTTCCAGGCTTCGTACCTTTGCGATGGAGCACGCAAGAGACACTATACTTGCCCTTACTGAGGGCAATGAGAATGCGCCGGAAATTACAGAGTTTATTTTTGACCGTATTCAGCAGATATTTGACGACATGGAAGATCATGTAACGAAATGCGTAGCGTCGGCAGATTGAACCCACTTGACTAACTCCGATCAAAGTTGCTGATCAGCAGCTCGGCCCGAGCGCCACGCGCGTCGTTGGACCTTCCGACGGTATAGGTGGTTTCGACCTCTTGCAGATAGAACCCGCCGAATATCTCGCGGATCTCCGGCACATCGTTGATCGACATGATGAACCGCCCCCGAATGCCGCTGAGCTGTCTCGCCATCTGGTCGAATGCGCTCCGATCAAACAGTGCCTTGCCATAGTCGCCTTCGCAGCCCCAGTAGGGCGGATCGAGGTAGAACAGGGCACTCGGCCGGTCGATACGCCGGATAAAGTCGGCATAATCCATGCAGGTGATGGTGACGCCAGACAGACGGCTGTGCAACGCCTCAAGATCCGGCTCCAGCGTCGTCAGATTGAAACGGGCTGGCCGATCAGCTGAAAGGCCGAAGTTCCGTCCCGAGATCTTGCCACCAAATGCTGTGCGCTGAAGGTAAAGGAAGCGAGCCGCGCGCTGCATATCGGTTAGCGTTGACGGATCGGTTTCGAGCAAACGAAGGAAATTGGCCTGCGTCGTCAGCTGAAACCGCAACAAATCCAGAAATGCGACATAGTGTTCCTGCAGGACGCGGAACAGGTTGTAGACGTCGCGCTGGGCATCATTGATGAACTCGGCTTTGGCCTGTTTGCGACGGCGCAGGAAGATGCCGCCCATGCCGACGAATGGTTCGGCGTAGGTCAGGTGCGGATCCGCGTCGATGATGGCGCAGATGCGTTTTGCCAGATTGCGCTTACCGCCCAACCAAGGGGCGACAGGATTGGTTTGGTTGATGTCATGCTTTGACATTTGTTCTCGAATCGTTCCATATGCCTACATCTCATGATCATGAGTGCGGGCGGCCTTGATGAGTGTCGGGTCGGCGGGGGTGAGTGAGACTATTCCCCGTGGTTATGGGTGGTGCCCGCCACCCGTGCCTCCGCTTTAGCGGTACGCCTCCAGCACCTCTTCGAGCGATGCATATTGGTCGCGATATTCAAAGCTGCCGAACTGCCCGCCAATGCGAACGGCGAGGTAGAAGAGCAGGCTTAGCACAGCAGCCTCAGATGCAAGAACCAGCCATACAACAGCGGGAGCAATAGGCCCTCCATCCTGTGTCACCGCATCGCGCAGCATGGCCTGCAGGAACTTCCAGTCACAGCGGGCGCGGTCCCAACGGTCGCCGCCGACGGCATAGCCAAAATCATGGTGCCGCCAACTGGCACTGCGAAAGAACCAACTGGCGGTTTTGGTGATCCAGCGGCGGGCACTGGCGGGCAACCAATATGGCCCCACGCCATTGCCGAAATTGCCCTGCTGCGCCGGGGTCAGATCGGAGAAAGACGGGCGACGCATCAGTTACTCTCACCAGTGATAGCTTTCAGTTGCTCCATTGCCTGCACTTGAAGGGACTGCAATTGCGCGACGGCAGCAGAGTACTGCTCGTCATTCTCGGCGGCTGGAATGATGGTCTCGGCCAAGCCTTCCATGCCCTCGACCAACTGAGTTGCGCGGAAAAACTTGGCGTTCTTCTCGATGGTGCGATCCCGCAGGGCGATGGCGGTTGTGCCCTTTACATCCGCCTCGATCTGGAACCCGGCTTGTGCTTCGGCAGCAATAGCGGCAAGCGGCCCGTTTTCGTCGCCACCGTCCTCATGCGCCTTCCACATCAGCGCATAGGGCACCTTGTTGACCCATGAAATCGCCCGCACGATGTGGACGTTTCTTGCAACTTGCTTGCGGATATCGATAGCGATGCCGAAGGCTTCGGAAATCGCAGCAGCCTTGCGTTCTTCAAGTGTCAGTGCGGGCATCGCTTCCAGTGCCCCATCCGGCAGTGGACCGAGATCAGTCACGACATGTTCGGAACGATCCGCGCGCCAGTAAGTCTCGCCCCGGTGATCTTCCACCATCGTCCAGGCGTCGTTCTCGCGCTTGGGCCACTTACCCTCTTCGGGTTCAGGCAAGGGGTCTGTTGTGGTGTTGCCGGGGATCACCCAGCGCTCAGGGTTGCGGGGATCGCGACGGGCTGCACGTTCGCCGAGGAATACGCCCTGCTGATCATACTCATAAATCTTCATAGTCACGCTCCTCAGTAAGCCCGGAAAACAGCCATGTAGGCTACGCTACGGGGACGGGTTTCATCGCCGCCAGCGGCACCAGAGTTCGTGTTGTACGTTCCCTTGTTGCCGGATTCTTCATTGGTGACGTCGTAAGACGCATTGTTACTGTTGGAGCGGACATAGGTGTGGGTGTGCGACCTGAACTCGTCAGCCTGCCATGAGCCAAGTAGTCGTCCAGCATCCACGCCGCGTCCATGATCCCAGAACCGCAGGAACTCACCGCGTGTTTCAGGCATGTCAAAACTGGTCGCCCCATCGCCTGGGCCGAACATATAGACAATTGCTCCAGTTGGATCGTACATCGCCGAGGTCTGAATATATGCCCAGAGCAAGGGGTAATCAGCGCGCAGATAGGTGGCTCGGTCCCCTTCAAGGCTGCCATATGGCGCGGTGTCATCGGTCCAGATTTTGACCTCGCCGATTGGCGATGCCTTTCTCAGTTCATCAAGGATGGTTGCTGCAAAGTTCGGATCATCGCCGAGCGCTTCAGCAAGTTCATTGAATGTGTCCAATGCACCCGGTGCACCATTCAGCATATCGTCAAGCAATGCCCGCAGTGCAGCCGGGTTAATCACCAGATCCGTAGCCAGACCGGCGCGGGCCTGAGCCAGAGAGGCGAAGTTAACAGCCAAAGTCCGGTCAGCAGCCAGATCACCACTACCAGTTAAACCTGTGCCCGCAATAATCTGACGTTCTACAGGCACGTAGGCATCAGTGCCCTGTACCTGAAGGACAAGATTCTGCAGATCCGAGAACACCACGTGGATGCGCACCAGAGCAGACACGGTGTCCTTTGGCTTGTTTACCGGCGGGTCGTAGTGAGCAATGGCAATCAGATCACCATCCTCGTCAAAGAGACCAGATTCCCGGATGATGAAGGGCCCTTCTTCCACATCGAGAAGGATCTCGAAGAAGGCGGTATTGAGAGCGTCGGCGACCGTACCGCTACCTTGAATTGTTTTGCGGCCTTGTTCGTTCTGCAATCTGGTCTCATTGCCGCCTGGAATACGGTCGCCGTCACCCCACGCGATCTCGGTGATGGACAATGTAGTGCCGCCCGCAAGAGCCGCAGCTTCCTTGTTGCGCCCGGTCTGGGTCATGATGGCGAATTGGGCCATGTGTGCGTTTCCTTACGCGGTGTTTACGATTGAAGTGATGCGGGTGATTGGGGCCACGGCCATCCGGGCGGCGGTATCCAGAACCGGCGGCGGGTCGAGCTGAGCGCTGGCAATCGCCTTGATATGCGTCAGAGCAAAAACACCGGCATAAACTGGCGGCCGTGCAGGAATGCCAATGCGGATTTCGCTGTCCTGTGACCAGCGCTTGGTTGCCTCGACCATCTTCAGCGTGGCGCGTGTCTGCCCCTCGGAGAAATACCCATCACCATCGGGATCAATGACGTCATCGATCATGATCGTCAGGCGGTGGGTATTAGGCGCTCCCATCGGTTGCTGCTGATACCACTGCTCGATGATTGCCGTCATGCCCAACAGGCTGAGCCCGAATTTGACGCCAGCATCATATCCTTCAAGCGACTGCAGGAGCCAAGCATTCTTCAGGATACGACGTTGGATGGCCTCGGGCAGATCGGGGTCGATGAACTCCTGCATTGAATATTCGGCGATCAGCGCAGGCAGCGCCTCGGTCGGGCAGGTTTCGGCATCCTTAACCTGAAAAGCGGTAATCGGCTGATCGCCGATGATCTCGTTTAACGCTCTTAGATAGGCCGAACCGCGTTCATCCAAGACTTGTGGCGGCGTGATGCGGTCAAGTTTGTTATCGGGCCAATATCGGGTCATCAGACTGTCACCACCACAACCTGCAGCGCTGTGCAGCTGCGCCAGGACGTTGCTGCAACCGTCGCAAAGTTCTGATTGGTCACATCGGCGTCAACTACGCCGATAATGTCGCGGGCGGCATCGGTCAGTTCGGACGGCGCAATGTAGCCACCCAAGCTGCGTTCCCATTCGTCCAAAACGCCCTGGACCGCTTCTTCGGCCTCAGTCGCGGCCTCCGGGTTTGAAACCACTAATGTCAGCTCAATGGTGAAATCGTGCGCTGTGGGCGGCTTTATCTGGATAAAATCACCCTGATGGGTGTTGCTCTCGTTGAAGACAGACAACAGGGATACGGTCTCTTCAGAGTTCGGCGCGCCAGTATCCATCAGCGGGTAGATATCGACATGACCAGGCTGAGGCCGGGCGACATGGACATCGATGCAGCGCGCATTCCAACCCAACACATCCGCCACATAGCGTTCCCGGTTCAATCCATCACCGATCCGCTCGAAAGCCAAGGGCAGGCGCTCACGGTACCGGGCGTCGCTTTCTGTCTCGGCACCGCCGCCGGTCTCCGTCAAGTTGGTGACTGCCGTGACCCCCGGCACCGGGTCCACTAATGTGGAAAGAGCCCCGGCAGCAAAACCGTTGGCCGCGACGCCGGACTGTGTGGCCGTTGCCGCGATATCCACGCTCGATTGTCCGATCTCGATGAACACGGCCGCCTGCGTGGCGAACTGAACGAGACCACCCGCGTCTGCAGCCCGCGCCCCTGCCGGAATTAGAATCTGGGTCGTCGCAGGTTGAGGCGTTGAAAACCGCAGTGTTGTTGTCGAGGGTGCGGCCTGCAGGCGCGGTGTTTTGCGATCCCCGCCGTGGACGTCCAGATATGAACCGCGCGCCCAGGCGACGAAACAGTTCTCAAAGGCCAGCTGTTCTTCGGTCCCGCGCAAAGCCAGCATGTAGGCGATGGTTTCAAGCAGGTACATTTCCTGCTGACTTTCGGACAGTGTGCGGCCTGTATCGGCCTCAAATTTGGCCTTGGCCAGATCCAGAAGTCTCTGGGCCTCGTAGGTCACGAAATCCGGTGCGCCAGCCTGGTTTAAAGCAGTGATCGGGGCGGTATCAGAAGACATAGGCGACCTCCGTCGTCTGGAAGTCATCCAGCACAGCCTCGATGGGCGACCAGGTTACGGTCAGCGAGATGGTTTCAAAGGTGTTGGCATAATTCAGTTCATGAACCAATACGCGTGGCACCCATAGACGCAGCGCTTCCCGCACTTCTGCCACCACAAACAAGCTGCGCACGTTCATGGGTCGGTCGCGGTATTGCTCCAGATCACATCCTTTTTCCGGATTCAGCGGCACTGATCCCTTGGGCGTGAGAATGCAATGGCGGATTTCCTGAGCCAGATCCTCAAGATCGGGCGCGATCTCCCCCCACACAGGCCCTTCAGCCGTGCGTTTGGACTGCCAATGTACATTTGTGATGGTGTTCCGATCCAGCATGGCATGGTGATGCCGGATCTGAGGCAGCGTAAGATACCTGAACTCAGTTCAGGGGAGCGTACAGCTACCCGAATATGATGGCCCTACCATTTCGACGCAGGACCATCACGTCAAGGGGTCAATCGCTGACCTGTCCGATACCGTTGATTGAGGTGTCTTTCAGGGTCGTATCTCCGCTGACCACCAAGTCGCCGGAGACCATCACGTTTCTCGTGATTTCCAGATCACCATCCACAACCAGTTTGCCACCCGCGATGGTCAACACGAGGCCACTGCTGTGATCGATTGTGAAAGCGTCGCCATCCCAAATTGCAGTAGATCCGTCCGGCATTTCAAAATGCATAGTGCCGTCTCCCCCAGTTGGGGCCGGATCTGCGTCTGAATAGAGTGCGCCCAGGACAACACCAGCCTCGCGATTGCCATCCATTGCGCATACCACCTGACTACCGGGTTTGGGGCGCGTGAACACCCGCATACCGGCCGAGCTGCGCTGCACGACATCGAGCCAGCCGGAAATGACCTGGTCATTATCCTCAAACCGAACTCGGACCTGCGATCCCCGACCGTCCACGACGATGCCACGTTTCATTTGCTCGCTCTGCATCGATTTTTTTCCTTCACTTGGTGCTGAGAACAAAGCGCCCGGCTGGGGTAACGACCATCCGAGTTGTTGATTTATTGATCATAACTAGTCCGCGCAGCGCCAACATGCGGGCAATCTGTTTCTGGTCTTTGCTTTTGAGCTTACTGCCCTTCGGGTCGGCGGCGGCTTCTGCCAGAAAATCGCGTTCTACATCTGAGAAAGGCGGCATCTGTCACCCAACCAGCTTGAGGTTAATGCTCGTCGTGTACCCATCCGCACTGAACAAGTGGCGCGCCATTGTGATCAACCAGCGGCCTGCATAGCGCCCATATCCCGGCCCAAGCGCTACAACCTGACCGGCTAGTAACAACGGGTCTCCGACGGTGGTGATCCGACCTGTGGCAATCTCGTCGTTCTCGCTGGCCAGACGGGCGATGCAATATCGCTCGGCATGCGCCTGCGTTTCGACACGGTCATCCAGCTTCAATGTGTCGCCTGAAGGAACACGCGGATCTTCGACCTCCGCCGACAGAACCGTCTTGCGAATGGGGTGCAGATAGCGCGCCACAGCTTTAGCGTAGAGCTTGTGGGTCGATTTGCGAAACGTGTAGCGTGTGATCGGATCACCTGCGATCAGGTCAAAGGTCCGCACCGGCGCTGCCTGTTCGATAACTTCGCGCCGAGTGAAGACCAGCTGATCGCCTTTCACCGAAAAATAGCAGCCCCAGTCTTCAGCCATTCGGGTCAGAAAGGCCAGGTCGCTCTGCTTATTCTGGCTGATGCGATCAAAGGACAAATCGGGAATCTCTCCGACCACTTTCAGCTGATGGCGATCCGCAACCTTCCGCACGATTCCGGCCAATGTCATCTGATCATAGGCGGCCGAGCGTTCGGTGCGCAGTTCCTTAGAGGTGAAGGCCGAGAGCGCTTTGAACGTCGCGACGTCGCCACCGCCATCACCAGAGGCTTCGGTTTCGTCCACGGCATAAAGACCGCAGGGCACACGCAAACCCAAGAGGCCGCCATAGCCCATCACGGCCGAGACCTCGGTGCCCTCGTCAATACCCCAGTCGCTGCGCCACAGGCCTTGACCGTCTGCCAGCGTAAATCTGATGTCATCAACCTCACCGTGATGTACATCACGATAGACAAAGCGCTTCAACTCTTTACCCAAAAACACACCAGCCGGAGATCCCGCGACCGAGATATCGACAACCGGTTGCTGTGGCCCGATCATGTCGCACCCTGTTTCCACGGCGGCAAACGCACCGCCTCTATCTGAGCCTGCTCAAGCACAGGGATACGCAGAGTGATGCCCGGTTCCAGAATGAGCGGTACAGGACGGTCAGGATTGCACAGCATGTTCGGGTTTGCCTTCAGAATATGATGCAACAATTTGGCGTTGCCGTAATACCGATAGGCGATCAAATCCCACCGCTCACCTGGCTTGGTTATGTGTTCCAGATAGGCTTGGGTCATCTCGGCCTCCGGAGCGCGGGGTTGAATGCCGCACGGGCCGCACCAGCGGCTGCGTCCAAAATGCCGCCGGGGCGAATGACACTTTCGATCAACTCAACCTCGATCTCAACACGGACCAACCGACCCTTTGGCGAAGTTTTCTGGCGTCGGATACGCAGACGCTCGATGATGAACACTCCGACCTCGAAGCCCCTCAGGTCGAAAAACAGCTTCATCGGGACACGTGCCTCAAACGCAGCCTCGATCTTGCTAAGTTCAGCCTCGGCATCACAAAATGTCTCATCGAAGAAAAAGCGCAGCTGCTTGGTTCCGGCGTCATTGCCAAGATCCTGCAGAACAGGCTTGCCACGCAGAACAGAATGCTGGACCAGCCGAGCCGATTTGGCCTCCGAGTCGGCGGTGGGTCCGGTCAGGTGATCGGTGCCAATGATTGAATCACCAAATAAGCCTAACATCAGTCGTGGCTCCTTCGATTGGCATCTCGGACCTCTTCGGCCAATTCTTCCTTGAATTGTTCCAGCGCGGCCTTGAGTTCGGCAATACCTTCTGAATCGACACTGCCGTCTACCCGCACACTCATCGGGGCAGAGATAGAAATCTGATTTCCTGTTCTTGGTGTCAGGTATTGCGAGCCATCAGGGGAAGGGGTTTCCGCAGCCAGAGGTCCACCCACCGCCAACACGCTGGATACAGCGGCGACACGGGCCGCTTTGGCTGCAGTTGCTGCATTGCGTTGAGCATTGATGCCAAACGGTCCACCTTGACGCCCCGCTGGAGCCGGACGGGCGGCAAGCTGTGCGATACGATCCCGCTGCGCAGCTTCGTTGCCCTGCGCCCACTCCCATGCCGATTTCAGCCAGGCGACAACCTCTCCGAGTTTACCAAGCAGCTCGATCACATAGTTCACGACCGCGCCGACAGCCTCACCTGCGGTCTCTCCCCAACGGGTCCAGGCTGTGGCACTGGCGTCGATAGGCCCGACCAGTTTGCCCATCCAATCCCAGAGCGATGCGGCGGCATCGACGATGCCCTGCACAAGCGGGCGGGCCGGACCAAGGCTGGCCATAAAAGCTTCACCAAAGCCCTTGAAGAACGACACCAGACCGGACCAGTTGTTGTAGATCCACGTCCCAGCCATAGCGAGGCCGACCACCAGCGCGCCGATCCCGGTGGAGATGATGGCAAGACGGATAGCGATAAAGGCGGCGCGAACCAGTTTCAGTGGGTTCAGCATAGCGAGCATGACAGAGCCAAGGCGCAATGCGCCGCCCGCAGCGGAGGCGAGACCTATGGTGGCTAGAGAGCGGGCAGCCAACACAGCACCCCAGGCGAATTGGACTAGCCCGGCCGCCGCGCCCAGGATGAACCCGCGCAGCGGAATGGCCAGTACAGCAAGCGCAAGATTGCGCCAACCGCCCAGCGCGTCGGCGGCGGATTGCATGACCGGATAAAGCGCCTGCCAGAATTCGACAGCGGAAGATCCAAAACTCCAGATGGCCTCGAGCCCGACCAGAATATGATCGGCAATGCGTTTAGCCCAAAGCTCCAGCTCTCCGGAGGCTTCCAGCCGGTTGATTTCGTCCAGGACAAGTTTCAGCTTGCTCTTCATCCAATCAAAGACGCCAAAGCCCATGATCATCCGCTGAAACTTGGTCCACTGATCCAGCAGGTTGGCCCCCATGCCGTCAAAAGTCAGGGACAGGCGCTCCATCGCGCCACCATATTTCTCATCGAAAATGCCGAGAATAGCGGCCTGAATGGCCTGCCGGTCGCTGGCCAGAGCGCGGACGATCTTGGTGGTTCCGTCTTTGCCGGTATAGGAATATTCAAAGTGTTTTCCGACCTTGGCGGCTTTGATGCCCAGTTCCTTCAGGCGCTCATTCTCGCCCGTCACCGCGTCCGCCATCGCCTCAACCGATTGCATAAGCGGCTTGTTCATTGCGGCAGACGCATTTCCCAGCTTCTGCAGCATACCGTTGGTCGGATCGAGACCATAGGCACGCAACTGCACAAACGATGCCATGACCTGGTCAAGCTCGTAAGGCGTCCGCGTGGCGAAATCTTCGACCCAACCCATGGCCTTCTTGGCGGCCTGTGCAGATCCTTCGGTCGTAGTCAAAACAGTCTCGAATTTCTCGAATTGGCGGGCCGGGCTCAGCATCGCAATACCTGCGGCCGAGACCGTTCCGCTGTAGGCAGTCCAGAGGCCACCAGCCACAACGGCGGCGCGGCCGAACCCGGCGATTCCGCTGCGCATCATGGCTCCGGAGGACCGCAATCGGGCTGTCTGGGTCGCGATCACCTGATTGGTGCGCCGGACACCTGCGCGAAGCGTGTCCTGGGCGCGATCCAGTCTGCGCACGGCTCCGGCGTAGAGATCAGTTGCCCGCTTTGCTGCCTGTGCTGACCGCGCCGAAACCCGGTTGGCCAGCTCGGCCGCGCGCCCCATGCGTTTTTGCAGGGAGATGAACCGCCGTGCCGGGCGCGTGGCCTTATCGACCAGCTTCAGCACCATTTCGGCTTTGCGGCGGCTCATGTGTCGTCCTTTGGCTTGGTCTGTTTCTTGATGGCCTCAGCGACCAGCTGATCGTATTGGAGGCGCTCATCACGCCAAAAGCAGAACTCCTCCTCGGACATCGCCATCAGTTCGGTGTGGGTGAATCCGCAGTCGACCAGATGGATGTGATCGAGGGGGGTGCTCAGCCTTGGTCGTTTCCCGCGTCATTCTCAAGTTCATCATCACCCATAACCTCGCCGGTCAGGTGCAGCGCATCGCCGGTGGGAACAAGTTCCTTGAACTCGTCAATGGTCAGGCGTTCACCGTTAAACTTGCACAACAGCGCAACGTAGATATCGGCGGTGCCGAACGGATTTTTCCTGGCCAGACGCTGCGCCTTGGTCCAGACATGGTGCGGCTGAAACTTCGGCCAGGTCACCGTGACGCCGGTCTCAGGCAGCGTGGTCTCGTTCACGCCATCCGATTCAGCTTTGTATTTCTTCAGAAGGGCGACAACGCCACCGTCTTCACTCGGTGTTTCGGTTTTGGTTTCCATGTTCGGGATCTCCGTGGGCATGTCATGGGCAAGGGTGGCAGGTTCCGTCGAATGCCCAAAAACGGAACCTGCCGGGGATTGGTGGCGTCCGGAACACACGCCACCAATTCGAAATTAATCGGGCCAGACGTCCTCGCCGTTGACCTTGTAAATGTTGGCGAAAAGATCGATCTCGACCAACGGCACCTCGGAGCTGGACAGGCGTTGCATCAGATAAGTGGCCGAGAATTCACCCGTTGCTTCCTGTGCCTCCCCCTTCTTCACCTCTGCAAAGGCGCTCTTGTTGAAGAGAGCTTTGACATGGGTGACGAGCGTGGTGGATTTCTCTTCGTTCAGGCCATCTGCATCAAAGACATCGATCTTCTGATGCACCTGAAACTTCGCGGCCTTGTTGGGGCGCGAGAAGATCGACACCATCTCCGGTTCCGGGAACATCAGCTTGATGCTGCCCGTGAGACCGGCAAGGCTGCGCCCTGGCAACATCAGCACGCCGACCGATCCCAACGTGTCATGTTCAATCGTCCGGCTTTCCATCTCCGGGATGGTGAACCCATTGCAGATGCCCAGCAGTTCCTTGTCATCAAGGTAGGTCGGAGCGTCCGTGACCTGTCCGTATTGCAACATTACTCAGGTTCCTTTCTTAAGCAGCCAGCTGAAGCGCGTTGCCCAGCAGGTTCAGATCGATGTTGCGGTCGACAGTGATACGCTCCATTACGCCGATGGGCGCGTAGGTCAGACGCCAATAGTACTGCCCCTGCGCCACCGATGCGTTGGTTGTCCTGGTGCGATCAAAGCGGAACTGGCCACCGGACAGGATGGGGTCATCACCGATCATCAGCGACTTGAGCCAGTCGTTGATGCCATCTTCGATGAATTCGATCCGAGCCGGATTGCCATTGCGATCCTTGAACTGGTCAAGGAATGCGATAACGCCTTCATCCAGCACATCCTCGGTCAGTTGCACGTGCAGAAAATTGCGCATGTCGGTATCGGTTGGCCACGCACTCGAACGGTTACCCGAAACATGAGGCCCCTTGCCCCAGCGCTCTTCGACCGTGACGATACCCGCGTCGCGCAAACCCTGTACGTCCGAGGTCGCATCGCCAGGGATGTAGAGAACCGGCGTTTCCGAGTCCTCGATGCCCAGAATCGGACGATTTGACGGGGAATGGTGGTAACCATATTCCATGATGCTCTTGAGCCAGACACCAGCAAAGCGCGCAGAATAGGGGTCCAGACGGGTTTGACCCGCGTTGGCGGTATCCGCCACACGCATGTGGGGCCAGACCGGGACAAGGCGACGGTTCGAAAACTGCAGATCAAAGCTGCCGGATGGGCCACGCGCCTCGCGTACCTGTTGTGGAGTCACACCTGTCGGCGTGTCCAGGATCGCGCGGGCGCGGATCCGGTTGCAGATCGTTTCCAGCTCGGCACGAATACCAGTCAGGCCGGTGAAGCCTGGAGCCAGCAGGATTTTGGAGAACCGGCCAAACCGCTGATAGCTGTCATAGGCCAGCTTCAGGCCGCTGGGTTGTCCAGAAGGCGAGAATGCACCGATGATATCAACATTGGTGACATCTCCGACGCCGCCAGTGTGGACAACCGGATCGTAGACATTGACCACCTCGATCTCGCCGACACCCTTGGGGCCTGCCTGATCGAAGATCGCATCCAGCGCCGAAGGGATTGTGAAACCGGTTTTGTGCGCACCGAAGGCGGCGGCGGCTTCTTCCCGCGTTTTGATGATGATAGGCTTCTGAATGTAGTTGGCCCGTTCTTCGACCGTACCATGCACGTCGTCAATCGGTGCCGTCCCAATCAGGAAAGCCGTTGCCACAGGCTGTATGCGAACTGTCGCCGAGCCGGGGCCTGTTTCAATGACTTCAACGCCATAATAGGGGGCAGGAGGCATCGGTTATCCTTTCTTCGCGGATCTGGTGGCGGGTTTTGCAGGCGCGGGGTCATCCACCTCCTGCAGCAGCTTGGCATCGAGCATGCCAACAACAACGGGGCTGTCAGACGGCAACTCGACCGGTTCGGCGTCGGGGATCAGAGCGACATCCTTGAATTCGGACTGCATCTCCCCCTCGGGGCCTTTGATCTGCCCGACAGCAATCGAGATGTGCTGCACCGGGCCGTGATAGCTGTATCGGGCCATATCAGGCTCCTTCTATCTGGAAGTTGGTCATGAGAGGTGCAGGCGCGTTCTGCGGTCGCGGTACCGCCGGGATTGTGCAGGCGACCTCGATGACATAGCGCCAGTAGTCATTGTCCTGCTCGGCGATGCCATCGCGCACGAGGCGTAGCTCTGCCCCTTCGATGCGAACGGCCTGCAGCGCGAAACGGATTTGCTCGACCTCGCGCGTGCCGCGCATGGTGTGCCCCAAGGTGCGGAGCTGCAGGTGGATAGCAAAATTCGGACTACGCTGCTGCCAACCTGAGCGGGTGCCGTCTGGAGCAGCGTATGTCGATCCGGTGTATTGGACCAGAACAGCCTTTGTGGCCTTGCCCATGTCGAACTCACCAGGGCGGTCAGGAAACAGGTCAATCAGGCAATCGGAGCCGAGATGCTCTTTCAGCGTGGCAACGATGCCGGCCTCGATCTTCTCAAGATGTGTGGGCTTCAGTTTGGTGGGCACGTCAGTATCCTTTCAGGATGGTATCGGCCAGCGGCGCGGCACCTGTGATGGCAGGAAAGTCATCGTTTTCGGCCGGAACCTCGGGTGTGGCCTGCCCGTCATTGCTTTCGCGGATCAGATCCAGCGTCCCGGACTGGATGGCCTCCAGACGCTTCAGGGCGTCCTTGTAGCGGGTCTCCACGGTGTCGCTTATCTGACCCTTACTGCCCTTCTTGTCGCGTAGCCGGTACCGGACGATGTCACCGCCCAGGCCCTTCAGCAGGCGCGGGATATCCTCGACCCAGAGCCGGGCCAGCCAGCCATGACGCGCCAGCACGTAACCGGCGATCAGTTCATCGACAAAGGCGATCTCCGACTCGATCAGCTCCGCGTCGATCTGGCTGCCTTCGAGGCTGTTGAACGCCCCATTGCCCGCGATCAACTGGGCCTCGGCCTCGCCGAATTGGGCGATGAAGTCGTCAGAGGTCAGGAAACGGCCCATGGGAGATTACTCGGCAGCCGGTTTGAAAATGGCGACGGCTGCGGCGGTGGTTTCAAAGCCGAGATGGTCGTTAAGCGCTTTGAGCGCATCCGCACGAATGTCGCCATCTTTCTTGAAGGCGCTTTCCGGCAACTCACTGAGGGCCTTCTTCAACGCCTCGACCTTCGCGTCATCGGTCGGCACCGCGTCTTGGTCATCGGCATCGTCTTCGGGATCCGCCTCACGCACAGCGCCGTCGGGCAGATCAGTCAGTTCATCTTCGGTCAGGTCGATGCGCTCGTCTGCCGCATAGTATTTGCCACCCTTCTTGATGCGGTGGTTGGCAATGTGGGACATCTCAGATCTCCATTGATTGGGGTTTGGGCAGTTTGGCGTCGTGCCCAGGACGTTGTTGGCGAGGTTGCTTCCTCGCTCTTGCTCTCGAGGGGGTAGGCTTAGATCGGGTTGGGGAACAGGAAGCCCGCGTCCGCGCCGGTCAGCTCGGGCGACCACTCTTCCTTGATTTTGTAGACCCAGCTGTCACAGCTATCGTCCGAGTAGGGTTTCATGATCTGCGGGTGACCGCGCAGGCGGTAGGTGTACCCGAAGGACGGAACCATGTAGTTCGTGCCCATCGGCCTGAACGACAGGATCGCATCGTTGCCCCAGATGTCCTGTGCATCGGCGTCATCGGAGGCACCTTCTTCCAGATACACGGCCTTACCAACGATGACCTTGTCGATGTCGAAATACTTGGCCAACATCTCAACCGTGATCGAGTCGGAGCTGGTGTATTTGAACTGCTCCTTGATCTTCGGGTGCTGCTTCAGGACGTTGAAGGTCGGAGCCCCAATCGTCAGCTGGTTCGGATAGCGCCCGATACGGCGACGCACCTGTTCCTTGCCCTCGTTGATATCGGCGGCCGGATCACTGTTGGGATCAGACCACTTGTCAGACCCGGTCAGCGACATCTTGTTGTTGGCGGCATAGTTGTTCGGGTTCCGAACCAAATCCGCAATGTCGGCCTCGCGACCAAGCGCAATGATGTCGAGAACCATTTCGACGCTGCCACGCGCCAGGTCAACACCAGGCACTTTGGATGCCTCTTCCATGTTCTCCCACGGCACCTTGGCGGCCAAGGCTTCCTGCTGCAGTGCGACGGCATTGGACGCATAGCCATACTGCACCGTCTGGTATTGCGCGCCGGGTGCGCGGCGTGTGTTCATCTTGCGGAAGCTGTCCTTGCCAAAGCGCAGGACGCGCACACCGCGTGTCGGAATGTCGGCAACCGGCAGGAGCAGGTGACCGATCATCTCGGAATTGCGATAGCCCTGGGCGTGAGTGGACAGGATCGGGTCAATGACACGGGCCTGAGTGGTGTTCATATTGCGAGACATAGCGGCCCCTTACTTGATCAGAATTTTGACGATATCGCCGGGGTTGGCTGCGGCGGTCAGAGCGCGGCCGGCAGCTGTTCCGGCGGCCCGGGTGATCGGTTGCCCGTTGGCATCCGACTGGACTTCGACACCTTGGGCGATTGCGGCCCCGGCAATCATGTCGCGCACGCCGATCACATCGACCGCAACCGCACGACCGGACACTTCGTCGTTGTGGGACACGCCGAGAACGGCATCGCCGTCACCAGCCTGTGCGCCCGCAACCGTCACGAAGCGGTGCGCGCTGACATCCCCGGTCAGGGTTACGGTGATGGGCAGAATGGAAATCGAAGACAGAAGCGGCCCCATGGATCAGGCTCCCTCTACTGCGACAACGGCGTCGATATAGGCCGTGCCGGGGTTGGCTTTTTGGAAGGCAACAGCCTTGCCGTGAACTGCAAGCCCTTCGGGATCCACGGACAAACCGTCGGTCGAGGCAAAGGACACGTTGCCCGTGCCCGGAGCATTCTCCAGATCGGTTTCGCCCTGGGGAACGATCTCGGGCTGCGCGTTCAGGATGTCCTTCAGCAGGTCGGACGGGTTGGTGGTTTTGTCGGTGCCGTCATCCGAGAAGGAAATCTCGGTCTCGGTCAGACCGCCCAGCTCATCGAGCAGGGCCGCCACACCGTCGCGCTGGACCGGCAACAGCTTGCCTTTGGCGATCAGATCGTCGGCAAAAGCAACGCTTACGTTGTGACGCAAAGCGCGCTCGCGCTTGGCCAGATTAGCCTCGCGCGCAACGAGGTCTTTGGGATCTCCGGGCATGGAGGTCTCCTTTGGTTCGGGTTGGGAAAAGCCGGGGTTGACAGACTCAGGCTCATCGCCCGCCTGTTCGATCCAGCGGATGTGATATTCGGGGACGGCTTCGTTGGCAGCGTCCAGGCCATATTTCTCGATGAAAAACTCACGGATGCGCCGAAAAAGCGAGCCGCTGCTTTCAGCAACGTCTGGCAGCGAGAATGCGACCTCAACCAGTTCATCATCACCGCTCTCGGCGAACTCGACCGGGGTCAGACCGCTGACGGCCGGGGCTGCACCACCCAGAAAACCGAGATGCCGGGGATAGTAACTGCCTGGCACCGGGTTGTTCGACGCATCAGGCGAGAAAAACTTCATCGACACCTTGCGGTATCGGCCCTCTTCTACGGCCGAGACGAACTCGGGGGCCAACCTGTCCAGCTCAGCCACCAATGTACCGCTCTCGTTGACCTCAAAGCCCTGGACCCAGCCAAAAGCCGGATCGTCATGCTTGGGGTGGCCAACAACAACCGGAGCTGGCGCGGCGTCGGGATCGTACCCGGATGCCATAGCTGCCACGTCAGCCTCGGTGAACGCATATTCCTGGCCGTTCATCGCCCGGAAGGTGCCCGGCCGGAACACCTCCACCTTGCGTGTCGTCGCTACATTGCTCTGCCCCGTGGATTTAGTGGACATGGATAATTTGCTCCATCGCATAACTCGTGGAGGCAAATTAACCGGCTGAATTTTGGGGAAATACCTGAACTGAGTTCAGGGGAGCGACCCTGGAGGAGCTGCCCCGATCATGGCGAAGATCGAGGCATTCGCAAGCAATTTGTGTAATTGCGCCCGAGGAGAAGATATCAGGATCGCCACACAGCGTTTTTAACGGTGGGTTTAACGCAGGTAACGGGGCTTCAGGCGTCACGATAGCCGCAAAGCGACTTTAGCACCTCAGTAGCGTGTTTTCGCAACCCGGTTACTCGTCCATGAAATACCCGATGGCCTCCTCTTCAATCAGCTCCATGTCAGCATCCGAGAAACCAAGATACGGGCGCGCCGGGATCACCGCCGTCAGACCTCGACCGGCCTCGCCACCAAACTGGTGGATGGCGGCGTAATCCTCGACCACCTTGCCAGTGCCGATTTTAAGACTGCCGCCAGAGACCTGATAATTGATCGAGCCCGCCAGATGACCCCGCATCCGCAGGATGGTCATCGGGGCGTTGCCGTATTTCTTCTGGCGGCGGCGGATCTGGGACTCTGAGAGCGGTGCCCAGGGCTTTCCGTCCGGACCTTTTTCAGCCTTGAAGCGTTGATTGATGACGCCACCGGCCCCCGCAAACTCTTCACCGATGGATTTCAGGAAGGGATCGGGATTTTCCAGCTTGGTAAGGCGCGAACGCAGATCCGCACGCAGGCGCTTGTCGTTGAAGCTGAATTCCATGCGGGTGCCGGTCATATCAGGCTCCTATGTTTTGTCTTTCATCATCTCAATGCACGAGCGCGCACGACCGAAGTTGGGCCATCCCTGCACTTTGCTGGAGTAGTATTTTCGCTCATTGTCCAAAAGCCGGCGCCACACCCCGTGATACCGACGCCCGTCGACACGATCTCCATCAAGCATCATTCGGATCAAAGCACTTGCATCATTGCAAAGGCTTGCGATTCTTCGATCACGTGAGCGCCAGTACGAAGCGTGAGCCAACATGTCATTAGCGACCTCAGCAGGTGATGCCATCAACCCTCCTCCTATCCATTTCAACAGTCAGGTCGGCCGCGATGGGCACGAAGCTGTGCCGGCGTCACGATATCGCCGTTCATGGCCAGCCAGGACAGCGACCCGTTCTCCCAGCTGAAGGTGTCATAGTGGTCCATGACCGTCTTTGACGGGTTGTCCAGGAAAGCCGGTATCAGCTCGGGATGAGCGCTCAGCACGGATACCACCATGCCCGCGAGTTCGCAGGCACCAACCCCAGCATGGCTGGCGGTGACGGCGCTGTATTCGGCGACGATCCGGAACACCTGTTCCGTTGTATAGATCATGACATCACCCCAGGGATGCACGGACGATGCAATCCTTGGCCTCGAGCAGCTTGCGCAGCCCGACACTCTTTTCAGGCCCGTCATAGGTGTCGGTATCGATCTGACGCGCGAGATCCCCGAAGGGCTTGCTGACTGCCTGCAGATGCTCCGGCAGGTGTTCGTAGTCGAAGTATTTCAGGATGGGATTGGGCGTTTTCATGGATTTTCCCTTTGGTTGAATTTCTGCCCGACCGAGCTTATATTGGTTGGCGTTCAGACGAGAACCGTTGCGGGTCCACCTGCTCGTCTGGCGAAGGGCTGAAGCGCAACATTCGCCCTTTACTCCTCCCTTCGATAGATCAACGCACCGCGCCGGTTCTTCTCGAGATAGGTTCGTGACGGCTTGTTGCGCTTGCCCGCGCGGGGGTCGAAGCTGGTCAGACCGTGCCACCCCGACGAGGACCAGATGAAGGACGAGTATCCGGCAAGGTCCGGCTCCCACCGCAGATAGCGGCGCACCAGGCGTGTGTATCCGGAGCGCTCGGTTTCCCAATCCACCCAAATCTCATCGGGGTCGAATACCGTTTCCGCAAGCCGTTCCATCTGCACGGCCCGCGAGCGTTTCATGGCTTTCCATGCGCCATCCGCATTGCGGAACAACTGATCGGATATCACCACAGCTTGCCCGGCCTTATCCCGATACAGAACACCCCGGCCGAGATCAGCACCAAACCGATGCAGGAACCGCTGGACATAGAATTCCTCATCCCGGCCTTCAGGCAACACAGGCGCGGAAAACGGTCGACCAAGATCCGAAAGCGGTGGTGAGACCGGTAAAGGCAATTCCGGCTGGGTTGGACTTAACGGTTTCTGCAGCTCACGCGGCACGATCCCGCGCTCCCAAGTGTCTCCCGGCTGATAGCCCCAGCCGAAATCGATCCCCTCTGGCACCCAGATTGTCTTGCCAGTCGTCGGGTCCTGAACCTTCCGCATCTCCAGTGTCGGCGGCGTATCCGGGCCGTCCCTACCCAGGCGTTTCAACCCGGCCGCGCTGATTGCACGAACGCCGCAGGAGCATTTCCAACCGTTGGGCGGGTAAATCTGGTCCCAGATCGGGTCATCATGCATGAAGACCTTGCCGTCCCATGCCAGGTGTTCTTCGCGGGGCTGCTTCGGTTCGCGGTTCTCGGCGTGGACATACAGCCAGTAGGGTTTGTTTTTCACCACGTCCGGATCGCGCATCTGTTTCAGACGACCTGCCTGATGCGCCGTGCGCAGGTTGGTGTCATAGATCACCCGCGTGCGCCAATTGCGCCCGCCGTTGTAATCCCAGCCGTGCCGCGTGACGATCTCATCAAAGCCTTTGCGGAACGCCTCCAGGCCGCCTCCGTCATTCACGGCCTTGTCCAGCGCTCCGCGCAGATCCTCGACCAACGATACGGAATCTGCCCCTGCGACGACAAAGGCGCGGTCATGTGCCTGGTGCAACGTATCGGTCCAAACCCGACTAGGCAGGCTGACTTTCTGACGGTAGAACTCCTGCGCTTCTTTGAACGTGACAGTGCCAACCTTTGGCTCCGCCAGCGCGGGTCCATCTTCGCCCAGGATTTCACCGCGGCCGATCAGTCCCGCCAGCGCGAAAGCATCACCCAGAGCTTCGACATAGGGATTTTCACCCACCAACCGAGTCTGCCAGTCCACCAGCGCCTGCCTTACCTCGTCCACGGTATCCGGCAGGCCAGTGGTGGTTTTCAGTTCGTGTATCCAAGCCTCATGCGTCGGGCGGATCGCCGCCTCGGTGGCCGCGATCAGATCCTCGATCGACAACGTACCATCATCGGCAAAGGCTATGTCAGGACTTTTTTTTTGAGCGTCCGGATCTGCCACAGGTGCAACTTCCTGCATCGCGCAGCCAAAGACATCGTCCATATGGGCACCGATATCTTTGGGCTCATATCCGGCATCCCGTGCAGCTTTGAGCGCGTCCATGTCTTTGATACGGCGTTCAGCCCGTTTGCGCTTCAGCTCCTCTTGCGCAATCTCGTTGGCAGGGCGCGGACGCCAGACCTTCGGTAGTGTTACATTGGGATAATTGAACTCGCAGAGCCACCGAATGAAGGTGTTGTTCAGCGTACCCGACAAAAGATCACTGTCGCTGTCGATCAAGGCGTCAAGGATGTCTGCATGGGTTTCGGACGCAGCCCGTGCACCGTTGTCACCCATCTCGGTTGTGAGCGTTTCGCCCAAAACCGCCTTGGACATTTCTGCATTCCAAAACTTGCCCCAGACCGAATAATCCACCGTGCCCGACCGCTTCGCCTCAAAACTATCCAGCTCAGTGCCGATGGGCACAGTGATCGCCGAGCTGTTGTTCATCTTTTTGAGAACCCGCATCAGTTCTTGCTGATGCTGAGACCCGCGTCCCTCTACATATTTGCCAACCGGGATCGGAGCCGAGAAACGCTCGAGATAATGCATCCAGTAGCCGACGCCATTGCGTTTGAACAAAACCGGCCAGAACAAACGGGTGCCCATACCAAGGCCATAGGGATTGTTGCCCTTCACCCCAACGCGGTGGACGACAAACTTGCGCTGCGGCAGTTTTTCTCCCAGCGCGGGCGATGACCAGGTCAAAAGCCGGGGCTGCCATTTCCGATCAAAGACAAAGCGGCGTTGCTCCAGCGCGTTGACATACTCAGGACGGATGTGGCGGCCGTCGCGCGTATAAACGTTCTCGGCGATGGCAAAGCCCTTGTTGGTGGCATCCAGCAGGTCCATACAGATCTGATCGAACGGCAGGCTGCTTAGAACATCCCGAATGAAATCGGCGGCGGCAATGTCCTGTTTGCCCTCACCGCCTGGTTCAACGACCCAATCCCGCCCGATCAGCTTGTGTTTACGTTTCTGCAGGACGGACCAGGCATGTGTGTCGCGCTCGATGGCGTCATAGATCTTCAGGCCTTCGCCGCCGCCGCGCTCGATCAGGGTGTCATCCAGCGGATGCAGTACGTCCGAGTAGTTGGCGATGGTGATGTCATTGGCGACCGTTGCGACGGCGCTGCCTGTGTTGAGGCGTCGGGCTTTCTTTGCCTTTTTCTCTACCATGGTCAGTATCCCGCCGTTGGATCATTGCTTGCGGCCGCAACCGCGATCTGGGTGCTGCCGGATGCAGCACCACCGAATTTGAGCGCGTTGGAATAGAGCATTTCCAGACAGTCCGGCCCGTCATCATGGGGTGCTGTCGGCCATTGCTGCAGTTGGTCGATCAGGGTGCGCTGGTCTTTGTGCAGGCGGATCAGCCCGGCCGCGATGGGGGGCTGCAGGCGCTCGATCCGCAACTCCTTATCGGCGAAGGGCTGGATCGGATAACACGGCATCGCCAGCCCGGCCTTGGCTGCGCGCTTCATGGCCTCGGTCCTGAAGAACTCCTGAAACTGGATGCTTTCCACGAACCACAGCGTACATTCATATTCGCGCTGCATGGCAAGCGCGTCTTCGATGATCACATCCGGCAGACGCTTGCGGATCGACGCCTCGATGACGTCAAGGACGCCGGTCTCGGGTGAATAACCCCCGACCAGAATGGCGCTCGGGTCGCGGCCTTTCTTCTTTTTGCCAAGTGACGGGTCGATGGCCCCGAAATACAGCCAGTCATACCGCGTCATGACCCAATAGGTCAGATCCCGGAATGCGTTGTCACCGTTGATCGGATTGTTCTGGTATTCCGATTCAAAGCTGTCGTGGTCGCCCGCGCGCTCCGTCATCAGGAACAACAGGCTGTGCATCTCGGGCCAGTTCACAATGGCCCCTTTCACCATCTCGGCCTTGTGCTTCAGGAAGAAGGCGTCAGAGGCGGGCTCGTCGTTGAGATACAGCTCTTCCCATACGTCCCACAGGTCCATGCGGTCGGGCCATTTCAGAAGCGCTTGGTACCGCGATACCTTCCAGCCTGGCTTTTTCGAGAACCGGACAATGACGGCATCGAACAACAGCACGGTGCCCGCGTAGAGCACATCCATGGAGCCGTCTGTGGGCCCGAGCTTCAGGACGGCTTTTGAGACCCATTTCTCCAGCTTGTCCCGCTGTTTTGGGCTTTCGACGTTCTCGTCGTTCTCGATATCGTCCAGAACAACTAGATCTGGGCGGTAGGGGCCATGGCGGCGGCCCCGGATCTTCTTGCCGGTACCGAAGCCTTCGACTTTGATGTTGTTGCGGGTGACAATGACGCCCTCGCGCCACGTCCGGCCTGCACCGGTGACTTCGGGAAAATCGTAGGCTATGCGCGGGTTGATCTCCAGCTCTGCCTTGATTGCCTCGATCATCACGGCCGCTTGTTCAAAAGCGTCCATGATCAGACAGATGTAATGCTTCTGCCCGGTCAGGATGCACCACAGGGGAAAGCCCTGGGAAATGTGGGTGGATTTTGCCGAGCCTCGCGGGGCGATGACAAGACGCCGCTCACCCTCCGTGGTTTGAACCATGGCGGGCAGATCGCGATAGAGTTCCTGGTGCAGCAGCGACGGGGGCTTGCCCAGATAGTGCACCATGTAGGTTTCCATGAAGAACCGATAGCCGGTCTCGGGATCGCGCACGCGCTCCAGCCGGTCGGTTTTTGCGGCCTCATCGACCACAAAGGCCTCAACCTCCAACTCGATCTTGGCCCTGAAGCTCTGGGCCAGATCGGCGATGCCATCCAGGAACTCGTTTGCCTTCATGACTGATAGACCTTCACCAGCTCAGCGCCAAACGGCTCCAGAACCTCCTGAAACGCCGTGCCGTGCTGCGAGAATTCGCCCGCAATGAACTCGGCCAATCGCTTGACCACATCCATGGCAATCGCCATTTCATTCAGCTTTGGGGCGGTGCGGCCAGCGGCCAGAACCATCTTGTTGAAACTGTCCGACAGCGAGGCCATCAGCTTGACCTTGGCACCGGGATCGATCTGGCTGTCTTCCTTGACCTGCTCCATTGTGACCTGGAACATCACCGTGAAATCTTCAATCACAGCGGCCACCATGGATTCGAGACCTTCGCCCTTCATCGTGGCGGCGGCGCGGGCAATGTCCCAGTCATCCCCGGACTGCTTGGCCTCGCCCTTCCAGCGGCGCAGGGTGCCCTCTGATACGTCAAGCGATGCGCTGATCGTGGGGATCGCGCAGCGGGTCTGGACATACATAGTGCGCGCTTTGGTGCGCGTATCTTTTGCGTGCGCCATTCTGGATCAGGATCCGCCGGAGAATTGACTCTTGATCAAACCAATGGTGACAGCGACAACGCCACCAGCCACGCCGCCGTTCAATGCGCTCTTGCGTTCGACGGCCCGCAGTCGGTCATCCATTGAATCGAGTTTCGCTGAATGGGCCTGCTGGCCTGCATGCAAATTGTCCAGTTTGGCGCTGATCGAACCCAGCTCACGGGCCAGTGCGGTGGGAAGTCCTGTATCGCTCATGTTGTCTGCTCTTGTGTTTTGCGAGTGGTTGCCGGTCTCTCCCGACTGTCACGTGCTTCAAGGTAGCCCCCACGTCCTGACCCCCTTTTGGTTTGGCGCGGGAACCACCCCCGCACGTCGCGCCCAAACTCGATCATAAGCGCCCCGGCCGTTATCCGTTTGTAGGGTCGCACCGCCGGGTGCCGCACTCCCTTCCCCGTATCGCTAATCGGTGCCTTTACTCTGAGAGGTTTCGCCAGATCGCCACGCTGAAATTGCCGCGTTCCCTGGTTCAGCACGGGTTGCTTGAAGGGTCAGATCACTATCCGCGCCGGTGCTGGCGACACCGGGACTGTCGTAATTTAGGCCCCGTAAGGCGGCGATATTCTCGACCACCACCGGCGCGCGGGAGAGTGTCTCAGCAATGGATTTCTGAAACTGCTGGGTCTTCAGCTGATGCCGCGCACCAAAATAGAAAGAGACCACAACACCCATCAACCACCACAAAGGCTCTGGCACGAGCGCCAGCCCCTGCATACGGGCTGCAAACCAGACCGGGTCGATCATGGCCGCCGCGAACAGAAACACCACCGATAAAGCCATCAGGGGGCGTGGAATGCGATTGATGGCATCAATGAAACTATCAAAGCGGGAGGTTTTGACCGAAGCGAATTCCGCTGCGAACTGAGCCAGAGCTTCCTTGTCGTACTCGAACGACCGCTGCCCGGCAGCTTCGGCGTTCTCTCGGAACACTTCGGCGGTATCGCGCACCACATTGCGGCCGCCGCCAAACAGCAGGCCCAGAAGATTGCTGATCATGCCCATTGGCTGACCCTCCGTTGAAACTGATCATTGGTCAGGTGAAAGCGCGGCGAGATGAACTCTTCAGCCCGCTTGACCCAGCCACCTTTGCCGCCGCGACGGGTTCGCGCATATTTGCGGGAAGCCGGGCGACGATCAGCGAGGCGGAGATAATAATCCCGCCTCGCGATCCCGTAGGCATCGACCAGATACTCGCCCGCCCGAGCAAATACACGGGCCGTGGCAGCAGCTGTCTTCGGACCCAGCACGCCATCAACCGTCACCGGCTCTTGAAACTCGGCCAGCAGCCGTTGCAGGATTCGCACGGCGTTCGCACCGGCATTTACCTGCATGTCAAAAACGCTCGGCTGAAGCTGCACCGGCAACAGGTGGATGCGTGGGCGGCCGTAGTAATGCTGAAGGAAGATTTCTTCCGCCTGGTCACGGCTCAGACGGCGGACATCCGCGACATCGATGTCGCCATCTCGATCCAGATCGAGACCAAGACGGCGCATGGTGTGAATGGTGACGCCGTATTTGGTGGCCCCACCCGGATCGTCGGGATCGTTCACAAAGCCGCCTTCGCGGCCAACGATCTCCTGGGCAATTTGTTCGACGGATTTCAAAAGAAAAATGCTCCTGCAATGTGCAGGAGCAAACTAAACTGTCTATAGGGATAACGTGGCCCGCAATCGAGTTTAGGGCCGGATCAGAATAACGGTAATTGACGAGGGTCTGGCTTGTTTGGGATTTGAGGTGCACCGGCTTTTTTTCGGCACCGGCGTACCCAAGATTCAGTGTAGCCCAACCTCAACGCAATTTGAGGAACGGTCAAGCCTTTATCCACCAGACACTCAATCGCAGCAAATGTCTCCCGAAATGTGGGACGTTGCGATGGTACATAAACTCGATCTCCGCCGAACCCGGCTACCAGACGCTCTGCGATATCGACATCCAGCTTGGTGATGTAACCAGTCTCGATGACAACTTTTGGAACATTGACCACTATTCCAGGCAAACGTTCACAAAGTTGGAGCGCTACGTCTTCACCGCAGATGTCGGCCACATCCGCCATATCCCCTTTCCACACCATCAATTACCCTCCGTCCAGTTGAGCGGCCGCATGTTTCGCCGCCCGAAGATGACCGTAGTGACGACGCCGCCATTCATTCGGTAGTCCGTACCGTTAACCACGGCGCGTTTCGCACCACTGTTTAACGCTTCCCAGGTTTCGCTGTGGATCTGACGGCGCACCGCCTCGATGTCGACCATGGCAACCCTCTCAAGCCAGCTCAGGACGGCATGGTCGGTGACTGGGAGGTTCTTCTTACCCATTGCTCACCTGATTGTGCTCGGGCCTGCCGATTTTTCCTACGGACCCGATGTTGAACCTTCCTGGCTTCAAGACTACCTCCGCGCAAAATCTGAACTTGGAAGAATGACAATGAAGACAATTTTTACGACCATAGCGCTTTTGACCCTCTCGGCTCAGGGCTCGACCTCGGCTCCTGCTGTCACCAAAAACTGGAAAGAAGACGCGATACAAGAAATTGCAACGCTTCAAAATGTCGTCGAAGCCCGATGGAGCGAGAGGGGGTCGCTTTGGTTGTCTACGCTGCAGTCTGATGGTCGCCTTGCAACCTATACGCAAGACGTGGTGTGCACCGAATTGGTTCTCGCGGGTAAGCCTGATGGCGTGGGAGTTTTGGTCAGCTGGTATTCCGCGCAAGCCCTTGACCAACGCCAACTCGTCTATGTCGCAACCGCTTTGTGTATCTAAGATCACCCTCGCGCCCCCATTTTCTTTAGCGCCTCAATGACCACGGTGGCCTGGTTGAAACTCAGCCATTCCGGATCTGCGACGCCGGTCATCTTCTTCACGAATGCGCGTAGCGAGGCGACGTCCGAGTTTTCCCAGACACCGTCGCGCTTCAGTTGGCCCCACAGCGCGAAAATCAGCCGCACGTAAGCCTTGTCCGATTTCTTGCGCTTGGATCCACCAGACCAGCCCATCCGCTTGAACTCGCCGATCAGGGCACGCTTGGATTTGTCCGTCAGACCTTTCGCGCTGCGGGTGCCGGTGACGCGCTCCAACACGTCCCGGTACGTATCTTCGTCCAGACCCAGTTGCTTTTTGGCAATGTGGATCTGGGCAAGTTGCGCATCACGCCCCATGGCTACACCGGGCGCACAAGTCCAGGTTCTCCAGCGTCGGCGTGAAATGACGCGCGCAGATCCGGCATTTGTCCTGCTCTGCCAGCTCCGCGACTGCTGTGGTGACCTTTTCCAGCGGCGTTTTGGTTGGCTCAGCCACCGATACCAAAGCCCCGGCCGACGGCGCAGTTTCCTGCTTGCTCATCTTCTTCTTGTGGAAGGCCCATCTTGAGCGCAGCTTGGTCCAGCTCTTCCCGTGTCTTGCAGCCACGACTTTCAGGGTGTCGCCTGCTGACAGCATCCTGAACGCAGATCCGAGTTCGTCATCTGTCCAGGGATCGTCGCTGATCTCGGGGGCCGTGCCCGCTTCTTCTCCGAGTTTCGTAACCGGTGTGTAGGGAGCGCGTTGGTCCTTCGGCTCTACATCCGGTCCGGAAGCGGCGGTAGGCGCATCGCTGGTCTGCGGTGTAGTTTCCGGCGGTCGGGCTGGCGCGACATCTGCATTGGCCGCTGCCGAGTCCAGCTCGCTCTGCGCGTCGATCTCCTCCTCCTTCAGGAAGAGCATGAACTTTCGCGCGATATCAGGGTCCGTGAATGTGCCCATGACTACAGGCATCGAGCTTACGACTTCAAACTTACCCGGCTGGATTTCGTTTAGTTTGTATTCCATTTCTGCCTCATTCTGGCTGCTCATCAGACCGGGGTCACCACGCCCCGATGACCATCCCGGCGTGAACACCGGGACGGTTTCGCATTCAGTTCAGACGGTTCTTCATCTGCTGACCGCACTTGAAGGTCAGGGTGCTGCTGGCTGCGATGTCGATGCTCTCGCCGGTGGCCGGATTGCGACCCTTGCGTGCGGGCATGTCGCGGCGTTTAAACTTGCCGAAGCCGGGGATCGACACCTCGGTGCCGTTGGCCACAGCTTGCGCGATCCCATCGAGAAACGCATCGATGCTGGCGCGCACGACAGTTTGGTTGGTGCCGTGGGCGTCGGCGATTTCGCGGATCATGTCTTTCTTGGTGATCGTTTTCATGATGATTTTCCCTTCGGGTTATGCGCTGGGTTGCGCGGTTGCTTCTGCGATGTTGAGGAGGGCGATCTGCGCGTCGGCAGGGGAGCGACGGTAGAATTCCAATAGCTTCAACTCGGTCATGCTGCGCAGTTCAGAGGTCTCCGCAGGCTGCTTCAGCCCTTCAAAGAAATACGAAGGGGCGACCTGCAGGGCATTGGCCAGATCGCACAGGCGCGATGCGCTGACGCGATTGGCACCGGTCTCATACTTCTGCAGCTGCTGGAACCTGGTACCAATCCGCGAGGCGACCTCGCTTTGCGTCATTCCCATGACATGGCGGCGCTGGCGGATACGCTGGCCGATATGAATATCTTCGTTTCGGGGCATTTCGATCTCCTTCGGGTTAGATCAGGTTTCGATTTTGGGAGGCGTAACGAGGCCAAGGCGCGCCAAGTGCAACGCTTCGTCGGCCCAGAGCGCTCTGAAATAGCGCCAGTCGGCGCTGGTTTGCAGTTCGCGGATCAGATTGATGGCGCGCTCGATATGACCATGTGTGTCGCTTTCGGGAGCCATGCCGAAGAATACCGAAAGCTCGGCCTGGTACGCGACCCAATCGAACAGCTCGACTTCATGCGGACCGGATTTGCGGGCGACCTGCCATGCGGCGCGGATCTGTCGGTCGAGGCTGCGTTTGGCTCGTTTGGTGCTGTTTTTGATCGTGTAACTATAGTCCGTGTGTTGGCTGATGAACTCCAACGCCGGGGTAATGATGTCACCGATGAACGCCTCATGAGCGTCATGGAGCAGGCCCCATGCTTTTTCCGTCGGATCAGAACATAGGCGAGACACAACGACGGAATGCGCAGCAACCGACCACGGGACCGGAGTGCGCCCGGCGAAACGGTTGATCTTCGCCAGCGTGTCGGCCAGGGAACTGGCGGTCAGCACCGACAAGGGCAATTCCTCAAGGGTGATCGTGCCTTGCTGGGTGTGCAAATTGGTCATTCGAATTCTCCGGGCGCAGGCAGGGCCAGCGGCTTTTTGTTGGTGATCTGGCGGGGTTTGGCGGGGGCTTTCCTGCCGCGCGTGGCGGGTTTGCGCTTGGGCTTCTGGGCGTCGGCGACGCGCTGAAGGCCTTCCAGATCCAACGCCATATCCATGGCACTGCCGTACTCAACCTCGAGCTTAAGGACGTGTTTCCCCGCTCGCGTCGTGCCGCTGAACGTCTTGAGCTTTTTGCGCTCGGCAACTGAGTCTTCGGTCAAAAAGAACATTTCTCTTCCTTGTGGTTGGTGCCGCCGCACGGCGAGCAGGTGCGCGCGACGGCTTTGGGCGGGGCAATATGAGTGGCCCGCCGTATTCGGTTCAGTCCGGTTTTCCGGTACAGACAGCCTTGTGTGCTTTCAGACCTTTCTGTCCGCGCACGGCTTTGCCGCAGGCTTCACAGTCAGTTTTCGTCCCGTCGCTGGCGGTTTTGCTGGTGCGCGCGCCCATGATCAGCCTGCCTCCGCCAGTTCGGTTTCAAACGGCTCTACAATGAAGTCCTCGCCGTCCGAACCGATGGTCACACCCGAGATCGCAGCCGCGATGGTGCGGTTATCCTTCTCCAGCATGGCATCCTTGTTGATTTCCTCTTTGACGCGTAGGAATTTCTTGCTCAGCTTTGCCTGTTTGATGGCCGCGATCACCGCGTCTTTGCCACGGATGCTCACCTTTGCAGGGCGCAGCCGCCAAGAAATCTCACCCGTGGCAAACTTGTGGAATTTGACCTTTCCGCCACCCGTCAGCCGATCCCGGTTGACTTCGCAGAACATCTTCAGGCCTTCCTGTTTCGCGGTGATCAACTCGCGGATCGGCGAGACCATCTCGCCATAATCCTCCTGCAGCTTGGCGATTTTGTCATTCATCTCCGCTTCCAGGCGAAGCGCGTCCCGGCTCAGATCGCCGATCTCGCGGATTGTCGCGCGGGCTTCGCTGTCATCCTGCGGGATTGGCAGGTTGGCGGCTGCGGTTTTGACTTTGCGTGATGCCATTGTTTTTGTCCTTTATGAGTTTATGGTGATGACCAGTTTGGACAGGTCCAAATCGGGCACTGTTTGCTTGAAGATTTCGCGTTCATAGTCGCGCGTGGCTTCTGTCTCCGGGGTGTATCCATGGCTGCCGCCGTCACCTGCTCCCTCTTTCCATTGACGGCCTACAATCCGTTTTTCTTCACCGATTTCGGTCACCGTGATGACGTATCGTTTCTGCATGGCGGCTTTCCTAAGAGCGGTTTTCAGTGAGCGGGCCGAGGTCGAGCTGAAGGCCGGTTTCGGCTTCATCTTTCAGCGCCTGGATGATCGCACCGACCGAGCTGTCGGCGTCGACCATGGTCAGCGCCAGCTGGGCACCGGCGCGAATGCGGCCAAGAGAGGCATTGGCCTCCATGTAATTCTGGGCAATGTGGTTAACGGTCTGCATTGGTTGTCCCTTTTTCGGATGAGATTTCGGCGATTAACGCGAGGCGTTGATCGGCGATCTTCTGCATTTCATCTGCAGCTGATCTCAGACGGTCAGCAGCTGTGATCGGCGCTCCGTCTTCGAAGTAGATCTGCGCCAGATCGATCAGGGCTTGAATGTGTTCAGGCATTCGATGTCCTTTTACGGTCAGGGTTCAGCGGACAGGCCTGACAGGCCGTCCAGCGTTTGAAACGGGTGGGATCGCTGGTGGGCATGGGGCCGGAACGGTAGTCTGCGCACTCGGCCGGGCTGATGGCCTGACCGAGATGCGGGCAGTCGGGACCGTCACCATTAGCCTCAAGGAACGCAGCCTTGATGCGGTCGGTGTTGGCACCATACCGTCCATGGTAGATGTGCGAGATCGCCACGCGGGAGTAACCGATCTTGCGACCGACAGCGGCACAGCTGCTGGCGTCCACAACTTCGCGGAGCTTTTCCATCCAGTCCTTCACGCGGCGATCTCCTCGCCGGTGTTGTGGTCGATCAGGGATCCGGCCTTTGCCCGGTAGCTGGGAGCGATATGCCCAAGATCCCGAACCAGCGTGTACTGAGCGAACCCGTTTGATGTCGGGGCGGAACCAGCCTGCCGCTTTGGCAGCCGGCGCAAGACACCTCCATCGCACAGTGCCTTAAAATAGCGCTGGAGGTTGTTATGTGCGCTTACCTCTGCTCCGGTGGCGGCCGCCGTCAGAATGTCCTGAACCGTGAACCGGCGCTGGATGCGAATGGCGCTCCAAGCGCGTTGGCGCAGAGTGTTCGGCAGCGCACGACGCAGTTTCTCATGCGCGCCATTTGGCCCCGATGTGATCTGCTCGCCCCGCTGGGCAGCTGCCCGGCCAAATTCGGTCAGTTGGAAACACCCCAGCTCGACGCGCTCCAGATAGTCTTTCCGGATCAGCGCCGTGGCGGCATTGCTGATCTGCCTGCGGTCCAGCCCCAGATCTTCAGTCAGCACCTCAATGGTCTTGCAGGTGTTTCCGAGATGATGGAGCAGCATGGTCTGATGCGCCCCGCCGCTCATGCCGCAAGCCCTTCTGCGCCGGGCACCTTGATCGGATAGCCGGATTTACGGTCATTGATCAGATGTTGACCGGCCATCTCGCGCAGGGTGAGACCAAGGTCTGCATCAGCTGGTGCAACACGCAGCCCAAAGCGCTCAATCGACTGGATGGCTTCCTTGATTTCACGATTGTAACCGCCTGTCGCGCGCAGCACGAAGCTGGCCAGACACGACGCAACCGGCACTTCGCACTTTTCGGCGAGGAAATACTCGACATCGCTCTGCGTGGCGGTCGTGAACCGCACCGGCGCGCTGACACGCGAAGCGATCTGCGGAAACTTCGTCAGATTGTCGCGGATCTTGCCCATGCCAACAAGAATGAAGGGCACACCCGACAAGTCTGCCAGATCCCGCATGGTCTCAATGACCTTCTTCTTGCTGGAAACGTGGTCGGCTTCGTCAATCACTACCGCAAACTGCTGGCCCATCTGATCGGCCAGAAGGGCGCGCTCACCGAGCGCCTGCAGGGCGGCTTTGAAGCGAGCTTCGTGGCGGTGCGGCTGCGGGACACGGACTTCGTCCAGAAGTTCACCCATGAACCATGGCGCGGACCATTCGGTCTTTGCGCGCATGTACAGGCAAGAGTTCTCAGCGGCCCACCGGCTGAGGATCGTTGTCTTTCCGAGGCCGGGTTCGCCGTCGACAACGACAAACACGCACTCTTCTGCGCCCCGGCCGTTGAGGCTCTTCAGCGCATTCTGAAACGCATGGTAATTTTGCGTTTTCACAAAGACAGGTTTCATGTAGTCTACCTTCCGTTACTGCTCTTCAGTGATGATTGGGCTGCCGCTAAACGATCCGCTAAATCAGTCAGCGGCAGTCCCACTTCCCTCATCATGTCCACGAAGGCCCGATTGCCCATCAGGGCGCTCATCAGACGGACATGGCCATGTGGAATCTCGTAATCCTCCGGTGCCTCAACGATGTCCCAGGCCAGATCGAGGTCGACATCCTGAAACGGGTTGCGATGATTGGCCCGTGGCGTAGATGCGCTGGGGCCGGGTTGGAATGACAACACCTCTGCGTCCACGGCATCTGCAGGAACCGAAGCGGGTTCGCGCAGGGGTGGCAGGGCCAGTTCAACAACCTGCTGATGTTCCAACTGCGGTCGGGCTTCCGCCTCGATTTCCTCGGTTTTGACCTGGTGGCGACGCAATCGGCCTTTGAGGCGGTTTTCTTCGGCCAGTTTCTGAGCACTGACAGGCACATAGCGCTGTTCGTTGCCGGCAAACTCGGCCACGCAGATCAGCGGGCCCGGCACCTCTGCGCCGTCCACCTTCTCGATCTGACGGACCCAGACCTTCTGAGCGTCGTGAATGTCGAAGCCAACAAACACATACTCGCCGTTCCATGGCTCCAATTGCAGCGAGAAATAGCTATTGGTGTGCATCTCGATGAGTGCGCGCTTGGTTTTGCGCTTCTCGTAGGGCCGATACAGATCATCAGCTTCACCCGGATCAAGCTGAAACGCTTGAAATCCGGTCGCCTCAAACTGCGCCCATACTTCGTTGGGCGAGGCGCTGCGCATCCGGCCATTCTCGGGATCGCGGATCCGCATGCTGGAATGCGGTGTGTCGTTGTATTCGGCAATGGCGGTATCGACGTCCTCGACAAATTGCTGCCAACTGATAATCAGCCGGGCATAAGTGCGCTCTGCCTTCAGCAGTGTTTTGGGGTCTTCGACTTTGCGCTTGCCCTCAATGATCTGCAGCGCACGGCGGGATTCCTTGAAGACCTTCTTCGCGGCCTCGGGATCCATGTCCTTGCCCATATAGCTGGGGTAGTCTTTGGCCAACCGGTTCCAGATAGTGCCGTGAACACGTTCTATCGCCCCGCGCGCCTGGGAATTGTACGGAAGTGAGTGGGTGGCTGTGGTTCCCAGGCGCGCACAAAGACCATGTGCAGTCGTGCTGATCATCTTGTTTTTGTAGCCAGAGCCACGATCAGCATAGAAAATAGCGGGAATGCCATGGTTCTGGACGGCATGAAGGATGGCCTGCGCAACCAGTTCGGCATTCTCATCAAGCCCGACTGACCAGCCCACAGCCTTGCGTGTGGCAACGTCAATGATGGTGGTGATCTCGGGCCGAAACGGTTTGCCATGACGCGGATGCTGCACCTCGGCGTCGAAGGTTTTGCCGTCGCCGGTATAGATCGTACCAGGCTCCAACCCCTCAACCGAGCGCGAGACAAAAGCGGAGCGGGCCTTCAGGGCAAGCGGGCCTTCGCGGCCCTTGTGGGCCATCAGGTGATCCGAGGTGCCCTTCAGAGCCTTCAGGGCGCGGCGCACCTGGTCATAGCTGGGCACATCGCCGATCCGATCATCCGCATCCCGATAGTTTTTTATCGCTGCCGAAATGCTGGGCTTTGATGGCTTTGCATAGTGACGCAGAAACGGGATCAGCCAAGGGTACAGATCGGTGATGTTCTGTTTTATCTTCCGTGTGCCGGGCAAAAGAGCGAGGGCACGATCCGAACCTGCATCATCAGCGTCCGCGTAAGCCGAGCGCCAACGATAAACTGAGCGTTCGGAAGGGACCGCAGATCGGCTGCGGTCAGAAGCGATTTTGAGCAGGTTTGCCAACCGCTCTTCGCACAGCCCAGCTTTGGCTTCCGCCAAAACAAGCTTGATGGTCTTGTCCAGTTTCAGACCTTCAGCCAGCCGTCGCCGGTCAATTTCCAGAATGATGGCAGCGCGTGCTTCCATAACCCGCCGGCGATGTGCGGATACGCTTACTTCAATGGCCTCAGACGTTTCGGCCACAGCGGTTTTCTGAACGACCAGATCGGCTTCAGCCTGCATCGCATCGCACCGACGCCGATACTCTGCCTGTGCTGCCTGCAGTCGGCGGTCAAATTCCGCCTTTTCTGTGGGAGGCAGAGCATTCAAGCTGTATTCCCACCCACCGCCTCGACCGCTGCGCTTACGTGCAACTTCTGATCCGGGATATTGAAGGCCCTCTGCCTTTACCCAGCGAATGAAACCGCTTTCGGTTTGAGGAAGACCGCCTAGCCTGAGTGCGGCCCAATCGGCGGCAACCCCAAAGTTATCATTTTTCGCGATTTTTAAGATCAAGCTGTCAACATCACTCATCGGCCAGCCTTCCAGCGCGCAAGCTTGGCGCTTTTGCGCGCGGCCAGGGCACGTTCCTGTTCTTCGATGTAATGAAGCTCGATCAGGTCGCTGTAGCGCTCTGGAACAACGATCAAACCGAATTGCTCAGCAACAAAGCCCAGCAGACCGTGCTGTCCGCTGACGTGCATCAGAGCGAGAAACCGCTCCAGCGTGATGCGGTGGCTTTCCCGAGCCTCGCTGGCATAGGCATCCAGCATGTTCTTGCTGATATCCTCGCCCAGATACTCGGACATCGCCTCGGAGATCTGATCGCGACTGAGTTCAGACGCCTTCAGGGCCCGGCTCACTGCGCGAGCGATCTGACTGGCGAGATTGCCACCCGTGGTGACCTCCGGCGGCAGTGTCACAGCTACCTGCGGCGGCTGCCAGTCGGTGAACATATCGATGGTGTTGGGGTCGCGAGGCCTAGGCATGATTCGCCCCCTGACACTCAGAATTCATGCCAACAGGCGCGTTAATCATGCGGCATCTCGGGGAGTTTGCCAAACCCCTCAAAACGCGCAAAAAAAAGGTAAGGTGCTTGGCGGGGCTCCACCCCCGCCAAGCGTCCCCACAACGTCCACAACAAGGACCAACGCTATGAGGAATTCCAATGAAACCGAATGAACAATCTGCCGCAATCGCAGGACTCAAAGCGCAACTGACAGATGCCGAGGAGCGGATAGAGTTACTGGAGCGCATCGTCACCGCCTCCGTCATCCTGACCGACGACACTTTGCGGCGCTTCGCTATCGAAATGCAGGATCTCGTCCGCCCTGATGCTCCCTTCCACGGGAAGCTGCCCAGCAACTCCCTGACCAGCAAGATCGTCCAGTTCCAGGCTTTCCTGAGCCGACTTGTCAGCGATGACGAGTTTGCGGAGCGGGTGCGTCTCCAAAAAGGGATGGGAACTGACGAGGGCTAAACGCTGCGCCCGCCGTGCGCGGCGGCGCTCTGCGGCGGCTTTGATGTTGGCAATCGGAAAATAATGCTGGTCAGACATAAGCGCCTCCGATCATTTCCCCTGAACTGAGTTCAGGGGGGTGTGAAACCGGAGAAAACCTATTTAGTCCAAAGTGCTTGGCGGGGTTGCCGCCCCGCCAAGCGTCCCCAAAGCGACCAACACAACCAATATCGCAAAGGAGATTTCGAATGCAGTTGTCCGAAGTCTGGATGTCGTACTGCGCTGACCGTTTCCCAGAAGAAAAAGAATTGCCGCCGCCGATGCCAGTCGATCCATGGGAGGCGCTGGAGCTTCTATTCGAACTGCATCCCATGTTCACCGCAAGATACGATGCGATCAAATCCGCGCCCTTCGACAGGATACATGATGAGGAAACGGACGGTGCACTCTGCCAACTCGCCATGACAGACAGCTTTGCCGGATGGGACGGGCTTTCTGCAGGTGGCTGGCGAGTAATGATCGAGCGGCTTATTTGGTCCGAAACCGTCATCGCTGCAAATGCCGCACAGAATAACCCTGTCATTGCGCACCTACCTGAAGGATTGGATCGCATGAGCTCAGCAAAGGCATTGCTGCTAATGTACTTGCTAGGTGGCGGTAGGGATGTTGACACTCGAACGCTTGACGCACGACCGCGTGGAACTTTTCCAAGTCTTCCTGCTCAGCGACCAATTCGAAAGCAGTAGCCGGATTGCAGTAACACTGCTTCATTTGAGCGCCCCCACAATCTCGGCCTCGACCTTGGGAACGCATCCCAATAGGTAGGGGCCGAACAATACGGCAAGCATCAGCACCACAAATGCACTGCCAGCAACTAACTCGCTGATCCAGAAAAGCGTCTTCGGCCTTTCCTCAGTCAATCGTACGAGATACAGCCGCGCCATGTTCAAACCAGCTCCATTTTTTGACTGGTGTTCGTGCCACAAGGCGCGTTAAACTGTTTACGGATGCGGGGGTGAAGCGGAATACCAGCTTTGTCATACCGGTTTGGCCAGATCTCATGGGCAGCCTTGCCCAGGAACTCTGCGATAACCTGCTCTCCTGAGTAACAAGGCTCCTGCAGGGCCTTGCTTGCGGTACGGGGGGCGATGCCGTTGGCACGTGCTACGGAGGCGAGGTCTCGCCCCCTTTTCTGCACGGCGGCCAAAATATCGGCAGGATGCCAGTTATGGGCATTCTGGTTCATCTGCTCATCCTATGTTCTGCTCTGGGCGGTTTTTCGTGACTGTTTAACGCGCCTCTGAGCATGAGCATGGCACGAACGTGCTTGATCATCAAGCACAAAAGTGCGTCAGAGTTGGGTTGCGTTGATAGAATTGCGCACAGTCATGCTAAATCATTGGTATGAAAGTGCTTATTTTATCTCTGGCCTGAAAAAAACACTGACCGATGTGGTCAGAGATAGAGATTGGGAAGTCTGACGTGGCACTTTCGTTCCAAGAGAGGGTCAGCCGAGTAATTGATCTTGCGGGTGGTCCGAGCGCGACCTCAGACGCAACTGGGCTATCTCGACGTGTTATCGACAAATATAGAAATGGTGATTCAGACCCATCTCGTGAACGCTTGGTAGCTCTTGCAAAGGCAGGAGGTGTCGATATTGGATGGCTTGCATCCGGAGAAGGTGAAATGTGTCAGGAAACGGTCCAGTTGACCTTGCCGAACCTTCTGCAAATGCCTCGGTACCCGGTAAGCGCATCAGCTGGTCATGGCCGCTTCCTGCACGATGCAAAAATCATGGATTATGTGCCGTTTCCAGCTGATTTCTTCACGACACACGTCAAGGGTAATCCTGAAGATATGTTTATCATCAACGCCAGCGGCGACAGCATGGAGCCCACCATGCGTGACGGCGATATGATCATGATTGACCGGAGCGCCGCAGTAAAGCCGATTAACGCTGGCATCTACTGCTTTACCTTGGGCGATCTGAATTTCGTAAAGCGCCTTCAACAACTGCCTGACGGCATTCTTGCGCGCTCGGACAACAGGGAATATACAGAATTCATGATCAAACCCGATCAACGCGATGAGTTTCATCCCGTAGGCCGCGTCGTCTGGATTGGTCGGTCGCTCTAAGCGCCAACCTTTCTCATTTTCCACTCGTTCCTGATCATTCTCTGACAATAAATGAGCCGATTTTGCGCATTCTGCTCATTTTCTCTGCCAACAGCTAAATCAGCGGCAGAACCGTTTAGCCCCTTGTTTTATTGGGGCTATCGGGGCGTTTGACCTTGAGACGGCCTACTGACAATAGAAGTACCCCCCCATACCTGTCTATAAGATCGAATCCTATAGAGCGGCGGCGCTATTGGCAGTATAGCGCGGCGACAGCTTTCGGACAAAGCTGCGGGATATGCCGGACAAATTTGACTACTCCTGCTGAACATTATTGCCCCAACTGCGAGTACTATTGTCTCTCTCAATCGGATGGGTTGAGAGCTATGGCAACAAGTCATGGCTCCGCATCGGTCATAGCATCCGTTTACTTGCAATTGTCGAGCAACTTCATTAGCCGGTTGAAATCTTGATTTTTCGATAAGGATAAACCTTTTCCACCTTTGATCCACATCATATTAAATGATTGAGCAGTCTGAAAAAACTCTGGGTTCGAGGGTACAATGAGAACAAAAATCGCCGGCCGCTTTTCACCGGGCAGCACTCCGGTCTTTGTGTATAGATTGGGTAATTTCTCGATTAATTCCTCCGGGTTGTCGAGCGGTATGACAAGCATTTTAGGCCCATTATCGACGCTTACGAAAGACTTCGCTCCGGGGAAGTCACTCAGCTTACCAACGAAGGTCGATAGTTTAAGCTTGCACCGGACTTGCACGTCTTTGACCGCAACTTGGTTGCCTTCCTCTTTTCCAAATTTGATGCCGACCTTATCATCAACATTGAGAACAAGTTCGTTGAAATCGAGAAAGTTTTGGGGTCCAAGGTTTAATATCGCCTCACTTGTTGCTTTAACAACATCGAAGCCAAAAGGCATCCTTGTATCCACCTTGATGCCATCTTTTCCAGCTTCTGCCAGAGCTACCATATACACGAGATTGTCGTAGTCTAAGACCCTGACATACACCGGTAGTTGAGCAAGGATTTGTGTAGGGAGATTTGCGGCGTCGTCCAATTGATAAAGCTGAATACCCACATTTCTAGCCTTCTTCCTTGCATTTTTGCTGAAACCAGACCGGCTGACCATAACGCCATTACAGATTGGCGTATCGCGGAGCTTGCTCTCGAAACCGTCCACAAAGCCTACGTCTAACGGTCGTTTGTGGTCTTTACATTCGATTGCGGTCAACACTTCTGCCCCGAACAACTCTGCTCTGGCAACAACATCGAACTCGCGTCGACCGTTTGGCGTATCAAAAAAACGTTTGTTTCGACTTTAGAGAAATTGTGGCTTTTGCCCAAAATTTGATAGATCAGAGACACTAAAGCTTCGAAGTCTTTTCCCTTTTTGGTCATTTGCTCTCCGAAGAATTTGACCAAGTCTTGCGATCACAAAGATAGCATTGCCGACGCAGCCTAGCATTCAGGTAGCTTTTCCTGCTCCAGGTTACGAAGTAATAACACGGTCAACTAGGTAAAGAAGCCCCCTCCTTAGCGGCGGCTTACCCGGCATCAATTGAGTGTCTATCGCTGCGATCAAATCCCTAACATGGCCGAGTTCGGTAGACCCAAAGCCGACTTAAGCCCGCGTTCCGAATACCGCAAAAACAGAATCAGCTCCTGTCGAACAGGCACCAGATATCTTGCTCTCCAAATCCCCGGATTTCCCTCGAACCGATATTCTCCAGGTCGAACTGATCCTTGAGAACATGCGCAACCTCGTCTTGCACCGTAATCGTCATCGGTTCGGAAAACTCCTGAAGCCGGGATGCCAGATTCACGGCTGGTCCAAAAATATCGTAAACATATTTCTGAATTCCAACGACAGATCCGACAACCGAACCGGATGCCAATCCTATTCTGCAGCGCCATTGATGCGGGTGGCTCAGGTTGCGGCGGGTCAGATAGCGTACAAAACGGATGGCCGTGCTGGCGATTGCCTTGGCGTGATCCGGTGTCGGATCGGGAAGGCCCGCGACGGTGATGTATGCGTCTCCGATCGTCTTGATGCGTTCACAGCCGAATTGCTCGCCAATGCGATCAAACGCGCTGTATATATCGTTCAGCTCGGTAACGGTAACGCTTGGATCTTGCGAGGCGACCATGTCCGTAAACCCGACGAAGTCCAGCATCAGTACGGACACAGGATCATAGAGCTGCGGCGTAACCACCCCAAAGGTCTTGTATTCTTCGTACACGGAACGCGGCATCAGGTTCAGCAGCAGCTTTTCCACCTGCTCTTTTTCCCGCTTCAGTTCGCGCGTGTTCCGCTCAACCATCATCGAGTAGGAATCGATCATCGATTCCAGTTCTTTGATACGGGTGATGTTCTGACAGACCAGAACAAGCACGTCGTCATGCGCGACCGTAAAATCGAGCGCGATCACCAGCGTTCTGCGTTTCTTCTTGAAAGTGATTTCGGAGGTGTACCGCCCGGTTTCGAACAGGTTCTTCTGCAGCGTGTTGACATCCAGATCAGGAAAGAGCTGCTGCAACGGGTCCGATTGGCTGTCGCCACTGAACCATTCATCAAACGTATCATTGCGGAACCCAAACCGCAGCGTCTGGCGATCCAGCAGTGCGACACCCACGCCAATGGCGCGAAGTAACTGTTCATTAATGGCTTCGATGGACATGGCTTACCTTACAATCAGGGGGCGGCGTTTGCTGAATTCCGCGACGACGACATCGATGTCATCTGCTGCCACCTCGTGCTTCTGCAAAGCATCGCGAAGCACTATTTCCAGCTCGTCGAAATGAGCATCTGTGATGTCGAGATGCGAATGCAGCTGGCGGAGTTGATTGTCGGTGTAAGAGGCCGGGCCGCCCAGAAGCGACGCGATGAACTTGGTCTGGTGATCGACCATGCGGCTCATATCCACATTGTCGAAGAACGGTCCAACCTCGTCATTGTCCAGAAGCGTGTCGTAGAACGAGAACACAATCTTACTGATCTGTGAAAACCCGCCATACTTCTCATAAAGTGTGCGCTCGACCATGACCAAATCCCCCCTTAAACCAACTCATATCAAGAAAACGATCAATCTACTATAAGAGCCATTCCTCATCGCTCTCTGGCACCCGCGGCAAAGAGCGATGAGCACGAAATTTACGCTATCAGCTACGCTGGGCAATGATTTCAGCATACGCAGACGAGATGCACAGGGCATCATTGGTCGAGACATCGAATTTTTCGATAAGGGCCATTATATCGTCCCGCAGAGCCGCTTGCCCCGCCGTATCCAGCGCGTCGAACGCCTTTTGCATGGGACCATAGAATGTTCGGAAATACTCCAGAAAATGCTCGGCGGACCGGTAGCGGAACATGAAGTTCTTGCGGCGGAACGAAACGATCTCGCAATCGGGGCCGAATGTATCTTCAACCCAGTCCCGGCTGCCCCACAAAGCAGGAGAGCTTACGCCTGCCGGCGGGGGCACATGCTTGCCGATCGTCTTGAACAGCAGGCCAATGAAACTCTCCGGGGTCCAGTTCGCCATGCCAATCTTGCCACCTGATTTCACCACGCGCTGAAGTTCAGCTGCGGATTGCTGTTGGTTTGGCGTGAACATCACGCCGAATGTGGACACAACCGCATCGAACGACTGATCCGCGAAGGGCAGATTTTCGGCATCCGCAACCTTATAGGTCACGAACAGACCTTCTGCTTTGGCACGCTTGCCGCTCGCCTCCAGCAGGGTCTCGACATAGTCGGTCGAAGTGACGTCGCAAAAGCGCCGGGCGAAGGCCAGTGTGGCGTTGCCATTTCCGGCCGCGACGTCGAGCACCTTGGTGCCCGGCATCATATCCATGGCTTCCGCAAGCTCTTCGCCGGTAATCTGAAGGGTCACTCCAACCTTGCTGTAATCTCCGGAGCCCCAGGCGACATTCTGTTTCGCTTTAATGGCCGCAAAGTCTGTCGTGGAATTGATAGATGATTGAATACCCATGATCTTGATCCTCTTGATATAGGGCTGGTCAGACACCAGCGGTTTCCCGAAGCGCCGCATCATCGAATGCGGACGGGTTATGCAGCTTTCCGATCTGGCCAGCTGACGGTTTCGACGGGCCGTTCTACATTGGCCACATGCTCGAAGATTCTTGAGTTTATCCATTCCGGCTGGAACACCGGTGCCATATGCCCCAGTTCCGGTAACAGCGCGATCCGCGCGTTGGGCAGGGCATTTGCGATCTCAACCGAGACGTGCTGGACGATCTCCGGCGATTCCAGACCGGTCATGACCAGCGAGGGTATCTCGAGCCCGGACAGGTCCTTGAGTTGCCAGGTTTCCGCGAACCCGTTGGCAAAATCGGACATGACCGAAGAGATCAGCCCGGCAAAGCGATGCCTGGCTGACAGGGGGAGGGAGTCCCAGAACCCCTCTTGGTTCCAGAAATCCAGAAAATGACGCATACCAGCTGCGGCATCGCCGTCTGCCGCTGCAGCCGTCACCACCCCTGACAACAGTTGTATCTGCCGGAACAGCCGCTGGCCGACCCCGTTGCCGTTCTTCAGAAAATGAAAGGCCGCAGGTTCGTAAACCGTCAGACTTTTGACAAGATCAGGACGCATCAGCGCAATCTTGATGGCGATGCCACCTCCGTTGGAATGCCCGACAAGATGCACGGAGCGACCCAGAGCCTCAATTTCCCGGATGACCGCAACTGCGGAAACGGCAGCGCCTTTCCGCGACGCGTCGCCCGACAAAGGAGCATGGCCGTAGCCCGGAAGATCGACGGCGTGAACAGCAAAGCGGCCTTCCAAATCTGCCGCCAGCTGGCCCCATTGCCCGCTGTTGGAGGCCGAGGAATGCAACGCAAAAACTGGTGCGTTGATCATTTCAGAAGTTTTAAATGAAATAGTCATCGTTCTTACCCAATTGCACTTAAGATGGGCAATAACTGACCTTTCATTGTTTCAATGTGATTTCTGAAAGCGGTGCATAGTGTTTCAGTTGTTGCTCTGTGAAGCAGGTCACACAACGCGCTATCCTGTCAGAAAACAAACAGGTTTTTTGCCAAGCTGCGCGGAAAACAGATCCCATTGAAACAATTGAAACACACGACGCTGATTTTGAAATGGCATTGAAACAATGATATCTTAGAAATTCAGGATGACGATGGGCATGGCGAACGACCTCGAAGAAATTGAGAAGGCAAGAGACCTTCTTCGTGATGCTATTGAATCCCTCAAGGAAGGGTTCGCCCTTTACGATGACGACCGGCGCCTTGTCCTGTTCAATCAACGATATGCCGAGATGAATAAGGGGGTTGCGGACCTGCTGGAACCCGGTCTGGACTGGGAAATACTGATGCGTGAGACGGCGCGCAGGGGAATCTACGCTGATGCCATCGGCAATGAACAGCAGTGGGTTTCGGACAGGCTGGCTAACGGGGTCGAGTTCATCCAGGATTTCGAACTGACCGAAACGGACGGGCGAACGTATCTGGTTTCCGTGCATCCCACCAAGTTCGGGGGCTTTGTCGTTACCCGAGAGGATATCACCGAACGCAAACGGGCCGAGGTTGAAGAGCGCGACGGCGATCTTCTGATCCGAAAGGTGCTGGATGCCAGTTCGGCGGTCGTAACCATGGCGCGGATTGGCGATGGTCAGATATTGTACCGCACGCCCGCCGCCCTGCAGATGTTCGGGCCCTCCAGATCAGCCAGGCAGCACTATCTCAATCCGGAAGAACGCGCAGACTTTATTACTCTGTTATTGGCTGACGGGCGCGTGGATGACTACAAGCTCGACCTTGTGAATGCCGCAGGTAAGGTCTTTCCGGCAGCGATTTCATCGCAACTGATCGATTACAAAGGCGAAGAAGTCATTGTAACCAGCGTTATCGATTTAACCGTCCAGAAAGAGGCCGACGCCCTTATTCGGCAGGTCATGGAAGCTTATCCAGCAGCCATCAACATGACCCATGCCGATACAGGCAAAGTGCTGTTTGCAACACCCGAGATAAAGGCGCTGTTTGGCGAGGCTGAAAGCTCCAAATCATACTACGCCGACCCGAACGAAAGAGATCGGTATCTGCGAGACCTTCGGCAGGCAGGGGCGCTTAAAGATCGGCGGATGGAATTTATCGACGCGAATGGCCGAACGTTCTGGGGGGCGGATTCTTCACGCCTGATCGAGTTCAACGGCGAAGAGGTCATCGTTTCCAATACGCGCGATTTGACAGACGAATTGGCCATCGAAGCCGAACTTGAAAAACAGCGAGAGCTGCTTTTTCAGAACGAGAAGATGTCTGCGCTTGGCGAGTTGCTCGCCGGGGTGGCGCATGAGCTCAACAACCCGCTGTCGGTTGTTGTGGGTCATTCTCTTATGCTGAAAGAAGAGATTACGGACCCCGATCTGACGGTCAGGATTGAAAAGATCGGCAATGCCGCAGAACGGTGCGCGAAGATCGTCAAGACTTTTCTTGCGATGGCTCGCCAGCAACCCGGTAAGATCGAGCAGGTCGATGTTCGCAGCATGATCGAAACAGCCGCCGATGTCGCCGGGTACGGCAGCACATCTGGCGAGATAAGCATCGAACTGAATCTACCTGCGGATTTACCGGCAATTGCCGGCGATGCCGATCAGTTAACGCAGGTTGTCCTGAACCTTATTATCAACGCCGAGCAGGCCTTGACCGCATCCGGCACAGGCGACCGTATCGTGCTGTCGGCCGAAGCCAAACCCACCGCAGGAATGGTCGAGGTGACGGTTCAGGACAATGGTCCCGGAATTCCCAAAGCCATTCGCCCCCGTATCTTTGAACCGTTTTTCACCACGAAAGAGGTTGGCGACGGAACCGGGATCGGCCTTGCCTTCTGTCACAGGATTGTTCTGTCACATGGCGGTCAGATCAGGCTTGATCAGGCCCAAAATTCCGGCTCCTGTTTTCGGATCAGCCTCCCTGCAGCCGCAGCTCAAGACGATAAGACCGATGAGCCGGACGACCCCATCCCGACCTTTGTAAAGCATCGAGCACTGGTGGTGGATGATGAGGTTGAAGTGGGTGAGCTGAATGCCGAGATCCTGAGAAAAGAAGGCTTCCACGTTGACTTCGTCACATCTGGAAAAGAAGCGCTGAGCCGCCTGCAAACCGCCAACTACGATATATTTCTGAGTGATATGAATATGCCGGGTGTCGATGGGCGCAAGATATACGAGGCCTTGATGGACAGCTTCCCGGAGATGCTGGCAAAGACGGCCTATGTCACGGGCGACACCATGGGAGAGAGTTCTTTGGGGCTTCTGGAAGAATCCGGTCTGCCCTACCTCGAAAAACCCGTGTCGCCTTCAGAACTCAGAATACTCGTTGGAAAGTTGCTCGCTGACCAGAAGGATCAATCAGATGGATAATCAGAAAACCCATATCCTGGTCTGCGATGACGAGATCGACGTACGCGAAATGCTTCAGGAATACCTGAGCAAACGCGGTTACGCGGTTTCGGCTGCATCGGGCGGCGAAGAACTGCGATCCATTATCTCGGCCCGTACGGTCGACGTCATGATAATGGACATCAATATGCCAAAGGAAGACGGTCTTTCCATTCTAAGATCCCTTCGCCCCGAAAATACCACGCCCGTGATAATGCTGACCGCTGCAGGCGATGTTGTGGATCGCATCATCGGACTTGAAATGGGCGCCGACGATTACCTGGGCAAACCCGTTGATCTTCGGGAACTGGAAGCCCGTATCAAGGCAATCCTGCGTCGCGGAGCTATCGGCGACAAGGCGGTCGTACAGAACTCTGCCGGAGACAGCGCGCGTTTCGGGGACTACACGCTGGACAAAGAGGCGGCAAAACTTCTTGCATCCGATGGGTCCGAAGTCCCGTTGACCGCAATGGAGTATAGTTTGCTAAGAGTTTTTGCGGAAAACAGAGGGCGGGTATTGAACCGGGATCAACTTCTCGAGCAAGCGCATGACAGATCTTGGGACCCGTTCGACCGCAGCATCGACATCAGAATTTCCAGACTGCGCCGAAAGCTCGAAACCAATCCCGAGAAACCAGAAATCATCAGAACCGTGCGCGGAATCGGCTACTTGTACGATCCCAAATAGCTCGCGCAGAGGGGCAGGAATGCCTCCATAGGAAACGACGGTTAGGTTCCGCCCACTGTCACTGATACACCTATCATTGCCCGGCGCAACGCATCTCGAGTGCTGTCGTGAAGGTCAAAGGTCTCGACAACGAGATGCGATCCGAATTCGAAGATGTCGCTCTGATCCCCCGCGCCGGTCCGGGTGAACTGCCCACCGGCGATGATGTCGTCACAGGCATGAGAACCAGATACAATCTGTATTGATCACCGGCGCAAATGCCGGACTGGGTCGCGAGGCAGCCCGGCAGCTTGTGCTGCAAAAGGCATGTCCAAGGTCTATCTGGCTTGCCGCAACCCTACACGGGGTCTTTCGCTGGCGCACCGAAGGCAAAATCTCCGATGACCCAGAGATCGCCCTCAGGCTTCATGATCCTCCACATGTTTTTTAGCATGACGCCGTCCATATGAACGGAGGACTTGAATGGGCGATCGCAGAACCGAATAACGTTTTCATGCCCAAAGTGGGTGTTGGGTCTTCTTTGGCTTGTGCGATGATTTTCTGGAACCACCTTTTCGCCAACTGTAAGCCGTCTTGTTCGAAACCTGACACGTCTTTTGCACCTCTCCGACTGATAGCTCATCGGATCTCATTCTCTGACCCATCGCACGTTTGAATTTTGTCGGCCACAGATGGCGACCATCTTTCCCGACAGGGATTGAGTAGCCGTAGGCGTGGAAAATGTTTTGGGTTTTTTGATCACTTGCGAGCTCACCTAAAGCTTGAGAATTCATGATGCCTGTATCCTTTTGGAAGCATTAAAAACTGCCGACGGCAGACAGATCAGGGACTATTTAGGGGGTCAGATGTAACGCTTACAGTCGGACCCCCTCGTTGAAATCACTAATCCCCATCACGACACACCGCACCTACTTGGTATCGGAGCAACGAGTTTGAATTGTGTCTGAGATAAGAAAATAAGGGGTCTACGGGAATCCCCCAATTTCGGACAAACCGCCCATAGGATAGATTGTATTCAACGGAACAACCTACCACGCCGTATACCCCCTCAAGAGAGAGGGGCTGGCCAAGACCCCCTCATCCAGCCCCTCACCACCTTCACTCTCAATCATTTGTGAGACGGTGGGATCTTCCCCTACTCCCGTAGCGGGAGGCCATTTCAGTATACCACAAAATCCCCGTCAATTTCAGCCCGCCATAAATGCGGGATGTACGGCGGGCCAACTATCAGAACGCTATGGGCTCTGCGCCATCACGCCGGCTTGCTTGGATGTCAGCAATGAGCCCGTTTTTCGAGATGCTGCACGATGCATGAATGGCGGGATAGTGTAAGATATTAATGTGCTCATCCGGATGCAGGTGGGGTATAACTTCCGTCTTCGCGGTGTGTTTCGCTCCCGCTTAGCGGCGGATTGAATACGCAGACAACCCGCAGATCAGCCTCTGTTGCACGCACCAGATGTCGATCATGTTGGTCCAAGGCATAGAGGGTAAATGGCTCAAGGGAATGCCAGGTTTCATCTTCTGACGCTCTGATTTGCCCCTTGCCCTCGATACAGTAACAGGCCTCCAAATGATGTGTGTATTCCAGCTCAAGCACTGCACCTTTTTTGATGATGGTATCTGTCAGCGAAAATCCCATGCCATCTGCCGCGAGTAACAGTCTTCTGCTTCTCCACCCCGGCCCGGCAACGTCCCGTTCGGTATCAAGGATATCTTTGAGTGCTTTAACAATCATGTTTCACCGCCTACTTGCTATCGTACCGCGCGATTCATACCACCATCAGACAGTATACTCTGGCCGTTGATATAACGAGCGCCTTCGCTGGCAAGAAACACGCAAGCCTGCCCAATTTCCTCGAATGTTGCCGGTCGCTGAGCGGGGATCTCCCGACGGGCTTGTTCAGACAGGTTCACGTTCTCGCAGAACCCGGGCAGCAGGTTGTTCATACGAATGTTGTGCCTTGCGTAACGATCCCCGTAAAGCTTTGAGAAACTGTGCAGAGCGCCGCGCAACATACTCATGGGGTAAGGCGCTCGCGGCTCGATTGTGTTCATGGATGAGATGTTTACGAAAGCTCCGCCGCCTTGTTCGATCAGTATAGGCGTGACGATGCGGGCAATCTTGACGACGTTCAGCACGTACATGTCCAGACTTTCGTGCCACAACTCGTCGCTGAGTTCTAAAAGCGGCCCGTCAAAGTCAGGATCGAAGCCGACAGTTTTGATGGCTTCAGGCACTGTTCCACCGTGCCCCATGTTGCTGACGATTGCATCAATCCGTCCATACTTGCTCATGGTATCGTCGATCATCGCCTGAAGATCATCGACATCTAGCACAGAGCCACGGCGGCCAATGCCCCCAAGCTCCTCGGCCAATTCGACTGAGCGACTGGACGGGGACATCAGTGAAACTTTGTAGCCAGCCTTTGCCATTTCAATGGCGCAGCCCCGGCCAATGCCTTGTCCTGTACCTGTCATCAGTGCGACTTTGACTTCGGGCATGGTTTTTCCTTTCTTTCGGCTCATGGCGTGTGAGAAATATTGGGTCAAGTCATTGTACCTTCCTTGGATTATGTAGACCTATCGAGTTTTTGAGGCATTGCTGTTAGGTTTTCTCACATGGCAAAAAACCTTAGGCACCTTCGGGCACTCCAGGCCTTCGATGAGACCGCGACCCAATCGAGCCTGACCAAGGCGGCAGATGTGCTGCATGTCACCCATGGGGCGATCAGTCGGCAAATCAAACTGCTGGAACTGCATCTTGGCGTGGCGCTCTTTCATCGCCGCCCCAATGGCGTTGAACTGACCAAAGCCGGGGAACGCCTTCACCAGTCGACACGTGGGGCGTTTTCTACATTGCAGTTGGGCGTATCCGAGGTGAGACGGTTACATCACCGGCAGTCGCTAACTGTGTCCTTGTCCACTTCGCTGGCACTCAAATGGCTTGTGCCGTTACTTAATTCGTTTCAGCAAGAACATCCCGGTATCGCATTATTGCTGGACACAAACGATGCCTTTGCGGATTTCGATACGTCCGAAGTCGATGTCGCCTTGAGATTTGGGAAACCCGGATGGGACGGACTATATCATGAGCAAGTGAGGCAAGAGGAACTGGTTGTCGTGGCCGCGCCGTCGTTTGTTGAGAGAATACGGCTACCAATGCATGCCGAAGACGTCGCTAGTCTCCCACTACTGCACGATGCCTTCAACGTCGGATGGGAAAGCTGGGCTGCGCAGGTCGGGCTGAGCGCTGATCGGATCAATTCGCAGAGTATCAAGTACGTGGACAGCGCAGTTCTGTTGGAGGCCGCTATTGACGGGCAAGGCGTGGCACTAGCAAGGCATCTCTTGGCCGAGAGGGATTTGAAACTTGGACGGTTGGTCCGCCTTGATGAAAGCCGTGTGCCGCTGGATCGTGGGCTCTATTTCGTCTGCCGACCCGGCGATCAGGAGCAGGTCACGGTGAGAATTTTTAAGAAATGGCTTATGTCGAATTGAGCTCAGTTCCCGGTCTAAACTCCAGGGAGACGGTCGTTGGCCAGCGTTCTGCAATAGTCCGTTCCGCCCACATAACTGACTTTCACATCTCGACATTCCTGATTGGACTCTGACTTCTTGAATGGCACCATCCGCTGAAAGTCGGCGGCGATTGCGATTGATTGCTGGTGGCCTCGTTGTTGCCACCCAATGCTAAACCAAAACACCCCAAACCGAACAAAGTTTAACGTAGCAACAATCTGGCAACACATTAACTTTACAAAGGAAATTTCGGTACCCTCGAGCAGATCGCGCGCAATTTGGACTTGAAATCCGCGTTGCACTGGTACCATTGTACGGGCGACCGTTGAAAGAGAACGAGATGGCCGACGATTCAAAACCCAAGATCGAGCGCGTGCAAACTGGTGTGCGCATCGAGAAGCGCATCCTTAAAGTTCTCAAGACCATCGCAGCCCGGCACGAGATCACGCTCGGGGACCTGCTCGTGGGTATCGTCCTCTACAGCTTTGAGGGCAAATCGCCTTTCGACGAAGAATCTCTGGCTTTCATCGAGCAGATACGCGTCGCCTATGGATTGGATCTGACCGCAGAAGACAGTCATAAACTGTGCGAAGAATAGCGATGCTTCTCTTTCAAGGCGCTATTTTCTCCGGAGGTCGAACAACCAAGGTCACCCCGGAACAGATCAGATTGATACGTTCGCCCAAGCGCCGCGCGCCCTCATAACCCTGACGTCAGGTCTTGACGATTACGCCGAAAAGTTAGTCACAAATACATGTTAGCTCAATGACAGACATCACAAATGAAAATGTGCATCAAGCCCACGTTAGACACCACGCGATGCCGCTCAACCCGGTTCACAATGCGAAGAGACAAACGATGACCGTAAAAAGAACGCCCTTCACCAATCATTGGCACATCTGTTTTAGCCGTGCTTCCATTGTCTTCTCATTCGCCCTGATTCTGGCCGCATGGAGCCCACAGATCGCAGTTGCTGATGACCCGTCCGTTATTGTGGCTCCGGTCAAGAAAGAACAGGTTTCGCCTCAACTGCAGTATGTGGGACGCATTCAACCCCTTGCTCAAGTGGAGCTTAAGGCCCGTGTCGAAGGGTACCTGCAAAAGCCGCAATTCAAAGAGGGCGCGGACGTCAAAAAAGGCCAAACGCTGATCAATATCGACCCGGCTGCATATGAGATCGTGGTTCAGCAGCGTCAGGCCGATGTGGAGGCCGCGCAGGCGACGTTGACCAATGCCACCACAACTTTGAAACGCGACGAAGTTTTGCTGAAGAAAGGGACGATTTCGGAATCGACCTACGATACAGCTCAGGCAAACGAAAGAGTCGCCGCCGCTCAGCTTGAACAGGCCAAGGCGGCGCTGGATGCGGCAAAACTCAACCTCAGTTACACGCATATCGTTTCTCCGATTGACGGGAAGACATCGCTGCTGACCGTCACCGAAGGCAATCTTGTCGGCAACGATCAAACGCTTCTTACCGTCACCAGTCTGGACCCGATCTATGTCTATATCTACGTCAGCGAAAACGCACGGATGGATGCCCGCCAAAAAGGCGTGGAGTTGAATAATCCGAAGTTCCAGCTTGGCCTGAGATTGCCGGACGGGACGGAATACAAGGAGCGCGGCATCTTCGATTACATCGATACCTCGATCAGTACCGAAACCGATACCGTTCTGGTCCGCGCGAAGTTCCCCAACCCGGATCGGGTTTTGTTGCCGGGCGGATTTGTTCACGCATACGTCGTCTCAAAGGACGAACGATATGCGGAAATGATCCCGCAATCTGCTGTTCAAAAAGATCAGAAAGGGTTTTTCGTGCTGGTTGTCGACAAGGACAACAAGGTCGAAAAGCGCAGCGTGGAGCTTGGCGAGCAACAAGCAGGCAACTGGGTCGTCAAGTCCGGCCTCAAGGAAGGTGAGCGTGTCATCGTATCGGGGCTGCAAAAAGTTCAACCCGGCGTAACCGTCAAACCAAGCGAGCGGTAATCGACCGATGTTCTCACTATTCTTTATTCACCGCCCGAAATTTGCGCTGGTTATTGCGATTGTCACGGTCCTGGCTGGACTGCTGGCACTGAAAGCTATCGCGATCACGCAGTTCCCGAACATCACCCCCCCGCAAGTCCAGGTGACGACGGTCTATCCCGGAGCGGATTCCGCAGTCGTCGAACAATCCGTTGCGCAGATCATTGAGCCCGCGGTCAATGGCGTCGACGACATGCTGTACATGTCGTCCCAGTCCGGCAATGACGGCAGCTATACCCTGGATATCACGTTTGCTGTCGGGACCGATCCCGACACTGCCACCATCAATGTTCAAAACCGCGTCGATCAGGTGACTGCGCAACTTCCTGAAGAAGTGCGCCGACAGGGGGTCGTCACCAACAAGCAATCCTCGAACATGCTGATGGTCATCAACCTTCTGTCAACTGATGACAAGGGAGCTGAAGCAAGCGATCTTTTCCTGTCCAACTACATGTCGATCAACATTCAGGATGATCTGGCGCGTATCGACGGTGTGGGTTCGGTGGTTCAGTTCGGCGCCAAGGACTACGGAATGCGGATCTGGCTTGATCCGACCCGCCTGACGGCCACCAACATGACCGCGATCGATGTGATACAGGAGATTCAGTCCCAGAATATCGAAGCCTCGGTCGGTGACATCGGCGCCCCTCCGTTCAAGGGGGACCAGCAGTTCCAGTATTCGCTGCAGGCCGAAGGCCGCCTGAATACAGTCGAGGAATTTGGCAACGTCATCGTGCGCGCCAACACCGATGGTTCGTTCCTCAGGCTGAAAGACGTCGCAAGAATCGAGCTTGGGTCGCAAAGCTATGATGCGAATACGACATTGAACAACAAGCAGTCCGCGACAGCCGCGATCTATCAATCTCCGGGAGCCAACGCTCTGGACGTTGCCAACGATGTCTACGCCAAAATGGAAGAGTTGTCCAAACGGTTCCCCGATGGGGTCGAGTACAAGATTCTGTATGACACGACGGATTTTGTTCGGGCATCGGTCCAGGAAGTTGCAACAACGCTTGCAATCACGTTCGCGCTTGTTGTGTTCGTCACCTTCCTGTTTCTCGGCGACTGGCGGTCGACGCTCATCCCGACGCTTGCCATTCCGGTTTCGCTGATCGGTACCTTCGCGATCCTTTACACGATCGGTTTCACGGTCAACACGATCTCGCTGTTTGCCATCATTCTGGCCATCGGAATCGTGGTGGACGACTCGATTGTTGTTGTCGAAAACGTTCAACACCATCTGTCCGAGGGCAAACTGACACCTGCCGAAGCCACCACCGCGGCGATGAAAGAGATTTATCGCCCCATCATCGCGACCACGCTTGTTTTGCTGGCGGTTTTTGTGCCGGTTGCCTTCATGCCGGGTATTACGGGGAAACTGTATAATCAGTTCTCGGTGACGATCAGTACGGCTGTTGTTCTTTCGGCGATTAACTCTCTGACCCTGTCGCCGGCTCTGGCTGTTTTGCTGCTGAGAAAGCGCACCCATGCGCCACGCGGCCCTCTGGGATGGTTCGCCAAATTGGTCGAGAAATCCCGCAATGGATATGGCAATGTGGTCCGCCGCTTGAACCACGTCTACGCGCTGATGCTGGTTCTGCTTGTGCTTATCGCCGTTGGAATGGGCGCAATGTTCAAGCTCACGCCAACCGGCTTTATCCCGACCGAAGATAACGGGGCCTTCATGGGGAACGTTCAGCTTCCTGCCGGGGCGTCCCTGAACCGGACGATCGAGGTAACCCAAAGGTTGAGCGATCAGATCAGAAAGGTAGATGGTGTCGCCGATCTGATCACCGTGTCCGGATACAGCATTCTGTCCGGTGATGCGCCCAGCAGCGCGCTGATCATTCCAATTCTGACGCCTTGGGAAGAGCGCAAGACCCCCGACCTTCAATGGTATGTCATCCTCGGCAAGATCAATGCAATCCTGCAGAGTGATCCGGCAGCGGAATCCTTTGCCTTCCCCCTGCCCCCGATTGCGGGTCTGGGCAGCGGAGCGGGCATCCAGGGTGAAATCCTGGACCTGGAAGGAAAGAGCGCGGACGAGTTGGCGCAAGCGATACGCAGTCTGATCTACAGTGCCAATCAGGAACCGGGGCTTGGCGGCGTCACGACGACCTTCACCGCCGATACTCCGCGCTATCAGATCGAGGTTGACCGCGAAAAGGTATACACGCTGGGTGTATCCCTGTCGGACCTGTTCTCGACACTGAACGCCAATCTCGGCTCCTATTACGTGAACGATTTTAACCTTTATGGCAAAGTCTATCGCGTGATGCTCGAGGCCGAGGCCGACTATCGCCAGACCATTGGGGATATCTCGCGCCTACATGTCCGCAACAAGGATGATCAGATGGTGCCGATATCCGCACTGGTCACCCTGAAACCCGAACTGGGACCGCATGTCATCAACCGATACAACCTGCGCAAATCGGCTGCCTTCCAAGGTAACCCAACCCAAGGAACAAGCAGCGGGCAGGCAATTGCCAGCATGGAGAAAGTATCCAAGGAAGCGTTGCCCGATGGCTATGAGCTGACCTGGACCGGCACGACAGAACAAGAGCTTGAGGCCGGAAATCTGGTCCTCTACATCTTCGCGCTGGCCGCTTTGTTTGCCTATCTCTTCCTGGTGGCGCAATACGAAAGCTGGACCATACCCGTCGCGGTTATGTGTTCGGTTATTGTCGCGATGTTCGGGGCGATCCTGCCGCTCTATTTCATGCCCTTCCTCAACAACAATCTCTACGCTCAGATCGGCATGGTGATGCTGATTGGCCTGGCCGCTAAAAGTGCGATCCTCATCGTGGAGTTCGCAAAGGAAAAACGCGAACAAGGTCTTTCGATTTTCGATGCTGCAGAGCAAGCCGCAAGGCTGCGCTTCCGGGCGGTCATGATGACTGCAATCGCGTTCATTCTGGGTGTTTTGCCCCTGGCCTTCGCAACCGGGGCCGGGTCGGCCAGCCGGATGTCGATCGGATGGGTGGTCTTGTGCGGTATGCTGCTGGCAACCTTCGTTGGTATTTTCTTCATCCCACCGCTTTTCGTCGCCTTGCAAAAGCTACGAGAGAAATTCCACAAAACGCCGCATGGTGAGAAAACCCCTTCGGACAAGGAGGCTCACGCAAACGCTTAGCGTCCATCGACAAGCGATCACTATGACTATTTTTGGCGAGTCAGGTCACTTCAGAATTCGCGATTGGTTTATTGCGAAGTTCAAGGTGACCGGCGAGCTGGGCTGAATAAAAAGTTGATTATGACGAGATTTAGTCTGTGAACATAGTGTCCAGGTTATCAAAGTGATTTGAAACTCTGGGAAGTCTCGGCGAGGATCATCGGTATAGAAACTCAAGGGTTCCTGTTATCTCACCTTGCGCAGGCTTTTGAGGCTTCACTAAAGATACATCGAATTACCTGTCTTACACGACACCTACCGGCATCCTGCAATCTGCACGGGAAAAGGAAAAGCCACTTGCACGAGCCTTTCTGGAAGGGTTGCAGAACGGGGTACGCGACCTCGCCCGAGAAGATTACAGAGAACATTATTGCGGCATGAATGCGGTT
>NZ_JWLJ01000011.1 GCF_000813985.1 Ruegeria sp. ANG-R | reverse complement strand
TTCGTAAAGAACCCGTACCGCGCCTTGCCCTCTTTCAGCGTCGCATAAGCTTGCGGGCACAAAGCTTCCAGCTTCTCACCCACATTCTCGCCCCGCAAAATCACCTGGCCCATATGAGACACATCAAACACCGCCGCCTTCTCACGACACTGCTTGTGCTCCCCCATGATCCCCAGAGGATACTGAACAGGCATCTCCCACCCAGCAAAATCAACCAACTTACCTCCCAACTCAACATGCAAAGCGTGAAGAGGCGTGCGCTTTAGGGATGTCATGGCGGATACCGTCCTTATGTCTTCTGATCAGTTCGCATGTCCGCCAGTCTGACCCAAGTTACGCATATTGCAACGATTCAGCCCTGATTTCTGGCAATTCGCTTTCGTCGCGGCGGGTCTGTATACGGGCCCATGCATCAACAATGTTCCTATAGGAAACTTTTTTCCGTTAGGCAACACTCCTCATTCCGAAGCAGAAGGGTTGGCGTTCACCCAGCAAGACGTTGTATGCACCACCCCACCTACCTCAGGGCAACCTGCTGGAAAACTTGTATTTTCACTACGCCTTACGGCATGTCCTCACCGAGAGACTGAACGGCGTGCTCCAGCACTTCCAGGCCAGCGATCAGGTCATCCTCAGCCGTATCCTCGGCGAAATCGTGACTGATTCCATTGATCGAAGGCACGAAAAGCATCGCAACCGGCATCAGGCGTGAGACGTTGGTGGCATCGTGGAGCGCTCCTGACGGCATCCTGCGCCACCCGCCCGGGGCGACTGCCTGAGCGCCGCTTTCCAACGCGCCACGCAAGGCGGCATCCATGCCGACAGGCTCCAGCCCAAGCATCGGGCCGTAATCCAGTGCCATGCCCTGTTCCTCGGCCACCTGCTGTGCAGTGGACCGAATGATCTCTTCCATACGCAACAGCCGCTCGGCGTCGCCATCCCGCCATTGCATCGAGAACCGCACCCGCCCCGGCACGATGGACGATGCGTTCGGGTGAAGGTCGACGCGCCCGATGGTCCAGACCGTTTGTGGCGTCACTACATTCCGAAACCGGTCGTTGAGCCGCGTGTTGAACAAGGACAGAGCCTGAAAGGCATCGCGACGCAGATGCATGGGAGTAGTTCCGGCATGGTTCTGCTGCCCCTGGAAGGTGATAGCCATATCGCGGATGCCAACGATATCCGTGACCACTCCGATCTGTTCGCCAGCGGCATCCAGAGACGGCCCCTGTTCGATATGCATCTCGATAAAACCGCTGAATCGGGCGGGGTCGACGAAGCCCTGCGACAATTCTGCCATCGAGGACCGCGCGGTGCCAAAGCTGATACCCGCGCCATCGGTCAGGCCATCTGCCTTTTCCAGCGGCAATCCCCCTGACCAGACCGCCGACCCGGTTGTGACCCCGAACCGCCCTTCTTCATCCTGAAAGCTGACGGCCGAAATCGGCCTGCCACTGGATCGCGCAATTTCGAGCGCGGCGATCACGCCCAGCGCACCATCGAGCCAACCACCTTCGGGCTGACTGTCGGAATGCGATCCCATCAGAAGCGACCGCCCCTCGGCCAGCCCAAACAGATTGCCGACTGAGTCGAAATGCGGGGTCAGGCCAGCCTCGGCCATACGCTCGGCCAGCCACTGGCGTGCGGCGATGTCGGCCTCGGAATAGGCGGGTCGGACAACGCCTTTGCCTACGCCCGAGGCGCCAAATGTACGCAGCTTGTGCAGATCGGCCAGAAAACGGGTAGGGTCGACGGCCATTGCTCTCTCCGGCTAATTGTTCGGGACCGACAATAACCACAAACAGCCGAGGGGGCAGGCTTTTTTTCGACAAGTGCGAAACCCCTCTGGCACCGGCCCGGAACCTGCCCTAAGACCAAAGCGCAAGAGGGATCGACATGTCGCATATTACATTGGTGCGTCACGGGCAGGCCAACACAACCGCGCGGGACGAGATTAACTATGACAAGCTCAGCGATCTGGGCCATCAACAGGCCCGTTGGCTCGGCGCACATCTGAAAGACACGAAGGCTCACCATCCGCGCGTCTATTGTGGCACGCTGACCCGGCATGTTGAGACCACCGCCAGCATGGGCCTGGCGGAGCCGGTTCGCGACGCGCGGCTGAACGAGATCGAGTACTTCACCCTCGCGCAGTTGTTTCAGGACCAGCACGGCGTGACAATTCCGACTGATCGTGAGGGATTCGTCGAACACCTCCCCAAAACCTTTGCGGCCTGGGCCAACGGCGAGATTGCCGATACCCCGGAAACCTTCGAGGCGTTCGAAACGCGGGTTTCGGATGCATTGCAAGAGATCGGAACCGCAGGCGGACCTGCCATCGTTGTGACCTCGGGCGGGCTGATCTCGATGGTGGTGCGGCAGGCGATGGGGCTGGATATCCCGTCGATGGCGCGGGTGGCCCTTGCCATCATGAACACGTCGATGCATCGTCTGCACCCGATTGGTGCGCAACTGAGCCCGGTTCTGTTCAATGCGGTCCCCCATCTGGAAGCACCTGACCGGCATTTCGCGCAAACCCACCTGTAACCCCGGAGGCCCCCAATGCAGCTTTATTTTGCCCCGCGCACGATTTCGATCGCTGTAGCCATCGCGCTGGAGGAGGCCGGGCTGGAGTACGAAGCAATCCAGCTGGATTTTGCAGGGGGTGAGCAGACCCAGCCCGCCTACAAACAGATCAACCCCAAAGGCCGGGTTCCGGCACTGGTGGTTGACGGCGGCATCCTGACCGAAACCGGAGCGCTGCTGGAATATGTCGCAGCCAAGGCGCCCGAGGCCGGGCTGGTGCCTGACGATCCGGTCCTTGCGGCCCGGATGCGCGAAGTCATGTACTACCTCGCCTCGACCATGCATGTGAACCATGCACACAAATTGCGCGGACACCGCTGGGCCGACAAGACATCCAGTTGGAAGGACATGAAAGGCAAAGTCGCGCAAACGATGACTACGTCTTGTGAGTACATTTGCTCTAACGGGTTACGCGGGCCCTTAGTGCTGGGTGAGGCGTTTTCGCTGGCCGATGTATATCTGTACGTCGTCTGCAGCTGGCTGGAAGGCGATGGTGTCGATGTCTCGGCCTTTCCCAAGATCATCGCGTTCCGGGAAGCCATGGAGGCGCGCCCCTCTGTTCAGGCGGTACGCGCCGCCGGAATGCTCTGACAAAAGGAAATACGATGACACATCTCTGGGTCCGGGCAGAACAGCGCCCGAACGAGGAACGGGTGGGGTTGACCCCTGAAGGTGCCGCCGCGCTGATTGCCGCCGGTATTCGCGTGACGGTCGAGGACAGCTCGGTTCGCGCGATCCCTATCGATGGATACAAGGAAGCCGGGTGCGAGATTGCAGTCGAGAATTCCTGGCCCGAAGCCCCTCAGGACGCCATCATCTTCGGCCTGAAGGAGTTGCCCGAGGACGGCACGCCCCTTCCCCACCGCCACATCATGTTTGGCCACGCTTATAAGGGCCAGCATTCCGGCCGCGCGCTGCTGGAGCGGTTCAAGGCCGGTGGCGGCACGCTTTATGATCTGGAATACCTGGTCGAAGAAAACGGCCGCCGTGTTGCCGCCTTTGGCTATTGGGCCGGTTATGCGGGCGCTGCCGTCACACTCAAAACATGGGCCGCTCAGCAACGGGATGAGGAATGTCCACCGGTGGGTGTTTACTCCGGCAAAGACGCACTGAATTCCGAATTGCTGACCGAACTGGACGCCACCAATGTCGACCGCCCCCGTGCCATCGTCATTGGGGCATTGGGGCGCGTTGGAACGGGTGCCGCAGACCTGTGCGAAGCGATGGGCGTCAGCGTTACCAAGTGGGACATGGCCGAGACTGCAAGCGGCGGACCATTCCCTGAAATTCTAGACCATGACCTGTTTTTGAACTGCATCTTCGCCCGTCCCGGCACACCGGTCTTTGTCCCACGGTCGGCGCTGACCGCCTCGCGGAACCTTACAGCTATCGGCGATGTGGCCTGCGACCCGGACAGCGATTACAACCCGGTTCCGGTCTATGACCGCGCCACCACATGGGATGCCCCCGCCCTGCGCGTGGCCAGTGACCCGGTGATGGACGTAATGGCCATCGACAACCTGCCGTCGATGCTGCCGGTCGAAAGTTCCGAGGACTACGCGGCGCAATTGCTGCCGTCGTTGTCGACCCTCACCGATCTGGACAGCGGGGTCTGGGGTCGGGCAGAAGCAACTTACAAAACACATATCGAAGGGATCTGAGCGATGACGATTCACTGGTGTGGCACCGGCCTGTCGGCCATCCCGGGCCTGCGCCGTCTGATTGAAGGCGGGCATAAGGTCACCGTCTGGAACCGGACCGTTGAAAAGGCCAAGGCCGAGGTCGGAGACCTGACCGACGACATTCTTGCCTTTGACATTGAAGCTTTAGGCTCGGTGCTGGAGAAGGGTGACGTCATCGTATCGATGCTGCCCGGCGACTGGCATGTGCCGCTGGCGGAGCTTGCGATCTCGAAAGAAGCCAACTTTGTCTCATCTTCCTACATCGCTCCCGAAATGCGCGCTCTGGACGACAAGGCGCGTGAGGCCGGTGTCGCGCTGGTCAACGAGGTCGGGTTGGACCCGGGGATAGATCATTTGATGGCGCACGCTCTGGTCGCCGACTACCGCGCCTCTGATGCGTTCGATCCGCAAAATCACCTGAGCTTCATTTCTTATTGCGGCGGCATACCCAAGAACCCCAACCCGTTCCGTTATAAATTCAGCTGGTCGCCGTTGGGCGTGCTCAAAGCGCTGCGCTCGCCGTCGAAATCGGTCCGTGACTACGCCCCGCTGGATGTTGCCCGCCCCTGGGACGCGATCAGCAGCTATATCGCCCCCCTTCCAACGCCCGAAAGTTTTGAAGTCTACCCGAACCGTGACTCGATCCCCTTTATGCAGGAATACCAGTTCGAGGATCACTGGACCGTCAAGGAATTTGTCCGCGGTACCCTGCGCCTGAACGGCTGGGCCGACGCGTGGTCGGATGTATTCACCGAAATCGAAACCCTGTCGGGGCCAGAAGGCGATGCGCGCCTGAAAGAAATGTCCGATCAGTTCTGGGCCGAGAACGCTTATGATGAGGGCGAACCCGACCGTGTGGTCCTGTGCGTTGGGCTGAAGGCCGAGAAAGACGGCATCCCGGTCTGGCACAAAACCTATGTCATGGACGCCTGGGGCGATGCGCGCGGGACCGCCATGGCACGTCTTGTGTCCATTCCTGTTTCACTGGCCGTCGAAGCCGTTCTGAACCGCGCCATCCCGGCAGGCGTCCACGCCGCGCCGAGCGATCCGAAGCTGGTTCGGGATTGGATGGACGAGATCGATACGCTGGCGCAACATTTGCAGATCGTGAATCACACCGCCTGAAACACAAAAAGCCACTCCGAAGGTCTCGGAGTGGCTGTTTTGAGTGCTACTCAATCAGATGTATTGCGCGATCACGGCTTCGACATCGCTGCGGTTGATGCCCAATTCCGACAGATCGGTATCGGGAAGACGATTCAGCTCCTGCGCAGCGCAGACTATGTCGGCTCGGATCGCACGCATCTTCATTGCCCGGTCAAACAGCAACAATGCATTGGTTGACGGGTTTTGGTTCGGGGGTGTGTTGGCATCCAGCATACTCATTACCTCATGATACGTGTTCAAGTCAGCGGTCTGGCATCTGCACGCGGATCAGGCGTGCGCATGATAAGGCATGTTTTGGTAGACGTTTTGGTAAACACGATGCCTTATCTCGGCGCGCGGGATGCCGATATCGCGCAGTTCGCGATCGTTGAGCTTTTCAAGCGCGCGTATCGCTCTGCGATAGACCCGGTGGCGTTGCCATGCTGTTTTCACCTCGGGTCGGTCCATGAGTTGGCCGAAGAACAGATCCCGATGATCCGCCGCAGTTGCATTGACGTGTGCCATGTCGTTCTCCTCCAAGTTTCAGCGCCAGGGCTGGTGATGAACCTGATAAAAGAAGTCGACATTAAAGGTGCCGTAGCGGCACATTAAATTCTGTTAACGTCTGTTGAACGACCGATTCAGCGTTTGATCCGCTCCGACGATCGACTTGCAGCTGGTGTGGGACGCACAATTACATCAGATCGTTCTCGACATCCTCAGCGGATATTCCCAACGCATCCAACCCGTTCTCAAGATGGTCCGACAAGTGTGGTGTTCCGATCAGATAATCGGCACACGGGGTCGAAGCTTCTGACTTCGCCGTGGCAATGGCCTCAGCCAGATCCTCGGCGAAAAAGCTCTCGCGACCGATCCACATGACGGCCACCAGCTCCGCTTGTTCATCCTCGCCCATACGCTCGATGAATGCGCGCAATTCGCCCTCGGCCCGGTCCAGTTCACGCCCCATCATGGCGACCTGGGCGATTTTTCTTGCCGAGATTTCCAACATCTTTACCAGCTCCTCGTGTTCGCGGTTCCGGCCCATCTGAACGATCCAAGAGATGAGCGTCTTTGATCTTGCGCAAAGCGGCAGGCTTTACTGGCGCGACCGAGATACCGGCCGATCAGGGACCGGCGCGGTGCGGAACGGGCTGAACCGCGCCCGTTTGAACCACAGCTTCACCGCCTGCCAGTGGATCAGAAATACCGCCCGACGCGCCCCAAACGGACGCCGCCAAAGCGATCTTAGAATAACACGGTTGCTGAGCGGTTGGCGAGGGCCCGTCAGCGTCGCGATCAGGCCGCCGCGTTCGCGTCCATAGTCGATCCAGACGCCGACGCGCTCATCCCGATAGTCAAGCCGGAAGGTATAGGTGCCTTCGATCTTCTGAAACGGAGAAACATGCATCTGCTTGTCAGCCAGAATCCGGTCGGTGGGTGTGATCGGCGAAAGATCCGGCTTTTGGCACAGGTAGCTGTGGCGCGTGCCGTAAGTGTTGGTCACCTCGGCCACTACGGCATAAAGCTGATTTGCCTCATCAAAACAGAACCAGAAACTGACCGGATTGAATACATGTCCGAAAACGCGCGGTTGGGTCAACAGCGTTATCCTGGCGGGTTGCGCAACGCCTAGCGCAGCGAAGCACTCGCGCAGCCAGATCGCGCCGCGCCCCTGCCCGGGTTCGCCACCGTGATCGCGATCACGCCAGTTGGTCAGATTGGCGCCATTGATCGAAAACAACGATGGCGTCTTGGGGCAGGACTCCGGGTCGAGCAGAATGTAGTCGACCGAGTACCGAAACGCATTCTCAATCGTACCCTTCCGCCCGTGATAGGTATGACCCGCGATGTGATCGACGCTGTTCATGGTGCAGCTATTCCGTACTGCCTGCAAACTGTTCAAATGACATTCTTTTCCGCACGTCTTTTCTCATTACATTACGATAGATGGCGCGATTTGGATGAAAATTATTCCGTCAAACTGATCCACCTTGGGCCACGCCCCGTATTGTGGTTATGTTTACCGAGATCGACACCGCGACTTTGGACGAACCATTGGCCGAATGCGCCGCCAAGCCCGTCTGGCGCGGACCCAAACGGATCAAAGGCAAGCCGGTGAACGGACAAAACAAAACCTGCGAAATCAGGAAAGAGTGGGTCAGCCACGTGCGTCGCATTCGCGACACTCAGGATCAGGTAGCGTTTGCCGAACTGTTTCAGCATTTCGCGCCCCGCATAAAAGCGTTCCTGATCAAGTCCGGATCGGATGCCACGCTGGCCGAAGAATGCGCGCAAGAGGTCATGGCGACCCTATGGCACAAGGCACACCTGTTCGATCCGTCCCGGGCGACCGTGGCGACCTGGGTGTTCACGATTGCGCGGAATAAGCGCATCGATGTGTTGCGCAAGCAACGCCGCCCCGAACCTGAAGACCTCGGTTGGGGGCCAGAGGCGGAGCCCGAACAGGAAGACGTTCTGGCGCTGCAGCAGGAAACCGCGCAACTGCGTGATGCCATGGCGGCGTTGCCTGAGGCGCAAAGACAGCTGATCGAGAAGGCCTACTTCGGAGATCTGAGCCATCGAGAAATCGCATCTCAGACCGGGTTGCCCTTGGGGACGATCAAATCACGGATACGGCTGGCGCTGGACCGCTTGCGCCACGCGATGAACTGAGATGACGAGCATGAGAAACGAGATCAAACATCACCTGACAGACGACCTGCTGATGGCCTATGCCGCAGGCAATCTGCCCGAAGCGTTCGACCTGATGGTCGCGACGCATCTGTCATTGTGCGACCACTGCCGCGCCCGGGCCGAAAGCTTTGACGCCGTCGGTGGCTGTGTCTTGCAGGAACAGGATGCGTCTTCAAGCATGAGCGACGGGTCGCTGGCAGCAACAATGGCGTTGATTGCTCAGGGCACACCCAAGGCGAAACCCGCGCGCCCATCCTGTTCAGTTCTTCCGTCGCCGCTGCAGGATTATGTCGGCGGTGATGTGAACTCGATCAAATGGAAGCCCGTTGGCATGGGTGTCAAACAGGCAATTCTGCCGACGACCAGCGAAGCCACCGCACGGTTGTTGTTCATCCCTGCCGGAGCGGCGGTTCCGGATCACAGCCATAATGGCGTAGAACTGACGATGGTCCTGCAGGGTGCATTCTCCGACGAGATTGATCATTTCGCCCGCGGCGATGTCGAAATTGCCGACCAGACCATCCACCATACGCCCACGGCAGATATTTCTGAGGATTGCATTTGCTTGGCCGTCACCGACGCCCCGCTGAAGTTCAGCAAACTTATGCCGCGCCTGTTCCAGCCATTCCTTCGGATCTGAACCGTTGTGGTAGGGTCGCCTGTCGGTGGCAACCAAATGGGGGAATTCAATGTTCTTAAGGATGGCAGTCACAACGCTGTTGTTGGCTTTTGGAGCTAGCGTTTCCGCCCAGATGACGGCAGATGTGAAATTCCAACCGGGCAATTTCGGTACGATGGTGAATGGTACTGTCACCGGCGACGAGTATTTCGACTATAAACTGGGTGCCAAGGCAGGGCAGGAGATGTTCGCCGACCTTAAGGTCAGTGACACCAACGGCTATGGCGTGATCTATTTCAATATCCTGCCACCAAACAGCGATGGGGTCGCGATCTACAATGGTTCAATCGATGGCAATACCGCGCGGATCAGGCTTCCTGACGATGGCGACTACACCATACGTGTTTACCTGATGGGGAATGATCGCGACACGGACAAAACCGTCGGGTATAGTCTGGACCTTTCGATCCAGTAAGGCTCAGCCTTCGGTTTTTCCCAGTGGCACCACGTTGGAATGATCGTCCGGCGCAAGCTCTTCGAAATCGAAATTATCCAGCCGTTGCGCCCGGCGACCCGCCTTGTCCGCGCTGATCTTGATTTCCGAGATATCCTTAGCGGCCTGCCCGAAATGACGGTCGAGGTTGGATACGCGGTCGCCCAAACGCTCTACATCCTTGTGCAGCAGGCCCAGCTCTTTGCGGATCGCACCGGCCTGTTCGCGCATACGCGCATCTTTAAGGATCGCCCGCATGGTGTTCAGTGTCGCCATGCAAGTGGTGGGTGAAACGATCCAAACGCGTTTCGAAAAACTTTCCTGCACCAGCTCGGGGAACTTGGCGTGCAGCTCGGCATAGACGGCCTCGGACGGCAGGAACATTAGTGCACCATCAGCGGTTTCGCCATCCAGAATGTACTTTTCAGCAATATCGGTGATGTGCTTACGCACAGTGCTGCGGAACATCTGCACGGCAGCCTTGAACTCGGCGTCGTTGGTCGATCCGATCAGCGCCTCATAAGCTTCCAGCGGGAATTTACTGTCGATCACAATGGGGCCCGGCGGGTTGGGCAGATTGATCAGGCAATCCGCCCGCCGCCCGTTCGACAATGTCGCCTGCAGCTGAAAACTGTCCGATGGCAACGCCTTCGAGACGATATCGTTCAGCTGGATTTCCCCGAACGCTCCGCGCGTCTGTTTGTTCGACAGGATATCCTGCAGGCTCAGCACATCGCCCGATAATTTGGTGATGTTATCCTGCGCCTTGTCGATAGCCGCCAGGCGTTCCTGCAGCTGTGTCAGAGACGTCGCCGTCTGTTTCGATGATCCATGCAGCGATTCCTTCATCCGCTCCTGCATCTCGGCCAGCGCGCGGGCCGACTTCATCGCGTTATCCGCCAGCCGGTCATTCATCTGCTGTTGCACCGAAGACAGGCGGGATTCGACAGTTTGGATCACCTGCACCTGCGCATTGGCCTGCGTGTCCGAGACATGCTGCAACCCGCCGCGCAGTTGTTCCTGCCCTTGACCAAGCTGCTGTACATGCTGTCCCAGATGCGCCATCTGCCGCGCCAGTGGCTCCGCCATCCGGGCCGAGCGTTGTGACGCCCGAAGCGACAGAAACAGAAGCAGCAGGATCAATGCCACCACCCCGCCCACAGTCAAGATGACGGGGTCATTCAACGCATATTGGGTGCCAGCTATCTCGATCATGTCGCCTCGGATGTTCTTGTTTTATTCTTCATAGCCCGAGCGGGCCGGCGGATCAACTGCGGCCGAACAGGCGTTCGATATCGCTCAGCTTCAGTTCCACATATGTTGGCCGCCCGTGGTTGCATTGCCCGGAATGGGGTGTCGCCTCCATCTCGCGCAGCAGGGCGTTCATCTCTTCAGCCCGCATCCGGCGACCGGATCGGACCGAGCCATGGCAGGCCACCCGGCTCAGGATCGCCTCGATCCGCGCCTGCACCGTCTGGCTTTCGCCCTGATCGGCAAGCTCATCAAGGATATCGAGGATCATCGCGCGGGCATCGACCTCTCCCAATATGGCAGGAGTTTCGCGTACCGCGATAGCTCCACCGCCGAAGGGTTCGATGGTCAGGCCCAGACGGGACAGGTCCTCAGCGACGGCCATCAGTCGCGCACAATCCCCTTCAGTCAGATCGACAATTTCGGGGATCAAAAGCGCTTGTGCAGAAACGCCGTTCTCAGCCATCTGAGTCTTCAGCTTTTCGTAGACCAGACGTTCATGCGCCGCGTGTTGGTCCACGATCACCACGCCATCCGCTGTTTGAGCAATGATGTAGTTTTCGTGCACCTGCCCGCGTGCGGCGCCCAAGGGCAGATCCTGTGGTTCTTCCACCGGCGTGCTGTCGGGCACTGATTCAACGATGCGCCCACTGTAATCCTGCGACAGCTCCGCAAAACCCGGGGATTGCGCCCGATAGGCTGCTTGACGTGCTATGGGCGATGGACGGTCCATCTGATACACCCGCGCTGGCGCGGCGGGCGCAGGTTCGGGCCGCATCGCACCCAGGGTTGCGTTGGCCACCGTCGACGAGGCTCGGTGCCCGGCCTCGGCCAGTGCATGACGCAGACTGGACACGATCAAGCCGCGCGCGAGACCCGGATCGCGGAATCGCACCTCGGATTTCGCCGGATGCACGTTCACATCCACCAGCGTCGGATCGCAGTCGATGAACAGCGCCGCCGCCGGATGCCGGTCACGGCTGAGGAAATCGAAATAGGCCGCACGCAGGGCACCGGTCAGCATCTTGTCCCGCACCGGTCGTCCGTTGACGAACAGATACTGCGCCACGGCAGCCCCACGCGAATAGGTCGGCAGCGCCGCATAGCCATATAACCTGAGCCCTTCGCGTGTGGCATCGATCTGCAAAGCATTCTCGGCGAATTCACGACCAAGAACGCGCGCCAATCGGGCGTGCAGCGCATCAAACAGATCGCCATTCTCGCGGTCGGCGCGGAAGGTCACGCGCCCTTCTCCCCCGCCCGATACATCACGCAGGGTGAACGCAACAGCAGGCTCAGCCATCGCCAATCGCTTCACAATGTCCGAGATCGCCTGTGTCTCGGCCCGGTCCGTGCGCATGAATTTCAGCCGTGCCGGCGTGGCGTAGAACAGGTCTCGCAATTCTACAACGGTCCCAGCACGCAGGGCTGCGGGCCTTACTGCGTCCATCTTGCCACCCGATACGCAGATCGAGGCGGCGTCAGACCCCGGTACGCGACTGCTGATGGTCAGACGCCCCACAGCCCCCAGCGATGGTAGCGCCTCACCGCGAAACCCAAATGTGTGGATATTCAGAAGATCTGATCCGTCAATCTTCGAGGTCGCATGGCGCGACAGCGCCAGCGGCAAATCCTCGGCGGCAATCCCGCACCCATCATCGGTGACTCGAATCAGGGTCTTGCCGCCATCCGCAATATCGATGGCAATACGCGCGGCCCCGGCATCAATGGCGTTTTCGACCAGTTCCTTGACCGCTGAGGCCGGTCGTTCCACAACCTCACCCGCCGCAATCCGGTTGATAGCGGCATCGTCAAGCTGTCGGATCACCGGGCGATTGTCGCTGATATTGGGGTCCGCATTCATCATACCGCTATACCTAGCACAGGTACGCGCGATTCGACCACAGGTTTGAAGGGATGCGATAGGGCCTTGAACAAGGTGTCCGGCCAGTGGGACCGCGCCGATAAGGGGGTAGCGACTAAGGTCAGAACTGGCCGGACAAACCAAAGTGAGTGGTGGTCATGCGGTTAACAATTGAAGGTTTCGTACCACGCGATTCGGAATAAATCCCGTTAAGATTGAGCTATTGTTTCCATTTGGCGAAGTTTAGCCGAAACCATGCGCGAGCCATTGGCGTGAATATGCCAAGTCAAGCGCCACCTGGCGCTCCGGCGCGGGTTCGGCACGGGCCAAAGACGGCAGCCAGCGCCAGCAGCAAGCCCGATACTGTCGCAATCATGCCCGCAGCACTGACAGCATCGGCGCCACCCAGCCACAGGGGACCATACCCCGCCAGCACATAGCCGGACATCGCGGAAACCGTGGCGAACAGAACGCTCCAGGCGATCTGGGATTCGAGCCGGTTGGTCATCATCCGGGCCGCAGCCGGCGGGCAAATGAACATGGCGATAACGATGATCGAACCCACGGCGTCAAAGGCCGCCACAGCTGCAATCGCCGCAGTGATCACCAGTGCCATCCCCAGCACGCCGGTTCGGATACCGATGGTACGGGCAAAGCCTTCGTCGAAGGTTGAGATTTTGAGCGGCCGCCAGAACAGCCATGTAAACAGGATGACCCCCGCCAACGTCAGCGCGATGCGTGGCAATTCGGGCGGCAGCCCGGCCAGTGCCTGCACATCCAGCACCGAGGACCAGCCCGTCGCATCCAGCCAGATCAGGCTCTCCAGATTGCCATAGAGCGCATGTTCCACGTCCAGATGAACGGTCGAGGTATCGGTCTGCTCAAGCAGCAGAACGCCGCCCGCGAACATGGTTGTGAACACAACGCCCATCGCGGCGCCGGGCTCGATCTGACCCAATCGCCGGATGGCCTCAATCATCACCACGGCGACAACGGCGGCACCGGCCGCGCCCAGCATCATCGGCCAAGTCGAGATCGCCCCCGTCAGCAGAAACGCAACGACAATACCGGGCAATACCACATGACTGATCGCATCGCCGATCAGAGCCTGTTTGCGCAGCACCAGAAAATTCCCGGGCAGCGCGCAGGCGATGGCCGCAAATGTCCCGATCAACAAAGGCGTCAGCGACAGGGGGACGAATTCTTCACCGCTCATGACGTGACCTCCTGCGGACCACCGATACGGCGGTCGATCTCGGCGATCTGATCGCGCGTCAGAACCGTCTCGATATCGCGCAGCCCATCATACAGCGCCGCGGTCGCCTCGTGCGCCTGATCGGCACGCACGATTTCCCATCGCTTTTCATCCCGCAGGGCCTTGGCCGCGCACGCTTTCCCGGCCTCCGTCGCCACGCCATCGGCGCGCACGACGCCCGCGCGGCACAACAGGCGAATGGTCAGGGGTTCATATATTTTCTGCCCCTGCGCCAATGCCAGCAACCCTTGCCGGATATGCACGCGGCGCTGGAACCGCAGATGGCGCAGAACGGCAGCCAGCACGCCTCGAACCGGCGCAAGCAGCCATGACAGAGCAAAGAACCCAAAGCTGACCAGAACGATGATCGGGCCGGTCGGCAGATTCGGTGCCGAGGCGGACAGCGCCGCCCCAAGGTAACCCGCAAGACCACCGACCAGCCCCGCCAGCACCACCACTCGGTCAGATCGGTCAGTCCAGAATCGTGCGGTCACTGGCGGAATGATCAGCAGAGCGACGATCAGAATCAGCCCAACAATCTTCAACCCGACAACGGTGACGGCCATGACAAGCCCCATCATCATCAGATCGATGCGGTGCATGGGCAGCCCACGAGCTACCGCATATTCGGGATCAAAGGCCACCATCATCATCGGGCGGCGGATAATCATCACCAGCGCCAACGTCGCCGCACCGCCGACTGCAATGACCAGAGCATCCGCCCAGAGCATACCTGCGGTTGACCCCAGCAAGAACCCTTCCAATCCGGCCTGCCGACCAACACCCATGGATTGAATGACAGTCAGCAGAACGACGCCAAACCCGAAGAACACCGACAGAACTGCGCCGATGGCGGCATCTTCCGCAAGCCGTGTATGGCGTGTCAGCCAGTTCATGCACAGCAGACCCACCCATGCGGATAAAGCCGAACCAGCAAGCAGGCCAATCAGATTGCGCCCATCGCCGCCGAAAGCCACCAGCGCCATGAAAGCAAGGCAAACCCCCGGCAGGGTCGCATGGCTGATGGCATCGCTGACCAACGCGCGTTTACGCAGGAAAAGAAACGTGCCTGTCACACCTGCTGAAATGCCCAGCAATGTCGCACCGATAGCGACCAGCGTGGCATTATAGCCAAGCTGCAAAGTCAGGGCCTGCCAAAGCATGGGTTATCCCAACGCGCGCGAGATTTGATCGATCTGGGCCGTTGCGAGACGCCCGCCATATGCGGCTTGCAGCGTTTCGGCGGTAAAGGCCTGCGCCACCGGCCCCTCGGCCACTTTTCGGGTGTTGATCAGGAATACATGGTCAAAGTAATCCGTGACGGTGGCCAGATCATGATGCACCACAACAACGGTCTTACCCGCCTCTTTCAGCGATTTCAGCACGGCGATGATGGCCTTCTCGGTCGCGGCGTCGACCCCAGCAAAAGGCTCGTCCAGCAAATACAGATCGGCATCCTGGGCCAGTGCACGCGCGAGAAAGACCCGTTGCTGCTGGCCACCCGAGAGCTGCCCGATCTGACGGTCGGAAAATTCCCGCATTCCAACGCGGTTCAGACAATCCATCGCGCGTGCCATATGACGCGCGCGAACACGGCCCAACAGCCCCAACTGACGCGACAAGCCCATCAGCACCACGTCAATCACGCGCGTCGGAAAATCCCAGTCCACACTGGCGCGTTGCGGTACATAGGCGATGCGGGCGCGTTGGTCCTCAAGCGGCTGACCAAACACGGTCACCAGACCGGACAGAGGCGATACAATCCCCAAAGCGGCCTTGAGCAAGGTCGATTTACCAGCCCCGTTCGGCCCGATGATCGCGGTCATCGCTCCCGGCTGCACTGCCATATCAACCGAGAACACCGCAGGCTTTTGCCCGTAAGAGACCGTCAGTCCACGAATGGCGAGCGGGCTGTAATCGACGCCCTGCTCTTCGACCGAAACCCCCTGAACTGTGGCAAGTTCCAACATGACTCAGAACCCCGCCGACAATCTGCCGTTCATGCCACGCTCTGGCACATCCGCACCCAGCGCTCCTGCAATCACGGTAATGTTGTGATCCAGCATACCGATATAGGTTCCCTCGTAGGTGCCGGGCTCGCCCATGGCATCGGAATAGAGCTCTCCGCCAACGCCCACATCGTGACCTTCTGCCGCGGCGCCCTCGATCAGGGCGCGCATTGAACGGTCAGAGACCGAACTTTCCACAAAAACCGCCTTCAGCTGTTGATCTACAAGCGTGTCGACCAGCTCTCCGATCCGGTTCAACCCCGCTTCGGACTGGGTTGAAATACCCTGAACGCCCAGCACGTCATATCCGAATTCCTCGCCGAAATAGCCAAACGCGTCATGCGCGGTCACCAATACCCGGTCATTCTCGGGAACCGAGGCCAGCGCCTGTTTGCCATAGGCATCCAGCTGGTCGATCTCGGCCAGAAACGCCTGCGTGTTGGCTGCAAACTCATCTGCCGCTTCGGGACGGGCTTTGGTGAGCGCCTCTTGCACCTCGATCACCACATCGCGCCACAGAGCAGGGCTCATCCACACGTGAGGATCGTATTTGTCGGCGTAATCGTCATGGGCGCGCAGTTTCGATGTGTCGAGGCCATCCGCCACGGCGACCACCGTCCGCTTGCGCCCCAGATCGTCAAAGAAGTCTTCCATCTGCGCTTCCAGATAGAGACCGTGCCACAACACCAGATCGGCCCGGGTCATCGCCAGGATATCGGTGCGGGTCTGGCGGTAGGCGTGTGGGTCGACACCTGGGCCCATCAAGCCTTTGACCTCAACCTGATCGCCGCCGACTTGACGGGCCGCATCGGCAATCATGCCGGTGGTGGCGACCACTTTCAGTGGTGCCTCGGCCATGGCGACAGCCGGCAATGCAGCTACGAACGCCAATGCTGCAAGAAAGGTGCGACGAATCATGTCCGACTCCGTTCAGGTGTCCTGCTACACTCAAATATGAGAACCATTCGCAACTAAGTCAATGCAAATGCGAATTATTCGCAAGAAAACCCATATTTTTGTCCATTTGGTCAAAATTTTACCACTTCCGGCTATTGGCACACCTTCCCTTTCGCCGCGTCCCATGCGAATTTGACGCGAACCTCCAAAAGGACGGAATGATGGAAACGCAGAGCTCAGAAAGCCCCGTGCGCACCCCGCATCTGCCGCAAGTTACAGAACCCCGGAACCCGGGAATGGATCTTGACCTGGATTGGGTGAGGGCCGTACAGGCCAATACTTCGGCCATCGAACGCCGCGCCGCGACCCTGCCCGGCCGACGGTCTGTGAAGAAGGAATATCAGGCTGCCTGGTTGTTGAAAGCGATCACGATGATCGACCTGACCACCCTGTCTGGCGATGATACGGTGGGGCGGGTTCGCCGCCTGTGCGCCAAGGCGCGCCAACCCGTAGCGCCCTCGGTCCTGCAGGCACTGGACATGCCACCAATCACAACCGGAGCGGTTTGTGTCTACCACGATATGATCGAAACGGCTGTGGACGCATTGGAAGGCACTGGCATTCCGGTCGCTGCGGTTTCCACTGGCTTCCCGGCCGGGCTCTCTCCGTTCCATCTGCGTGTGGCCGAGATCGAAGAAAGTGTGAAAGCGGGTGCCGAAGAGATCGACATCGTCATCTCGCGCCGTCATGTGCTGTCCGGCGACTGGCAGGCCCTGTATGACGAAATGAAAGCGTTCCGCGTGGCCTGCGGCGATGCCCATGTCAAAGCCATTCTGGCAACCGGTGAGTTGGGCAGCCTGCGCAACGTCGCCCGCGCCTCGCTGGTTTGCATGATGGCAGGAGCGGACTTCATCAAAACCTCGACCGGGAAGGAAAGCGTCAATGCAACCTTGCCTGTGTCGCTGGTAATGATCCGCGCGATCCGGGACTACTATGACCGCACGGGATATCGCGTAGGCTACAAGCCGGCGGGCGGAATATCAAAAGCCAAGGATGCACTTGTCTACCTGTCGCTGATCAAGGATGAGCTGGGTGACCGCTGGCTGGAACCAGATCTGTTCCGCTTTGGTGCCTCATCACTGCTGGGCGACATTGAGCGGCAGTTAGAACACTATGTGACAGGCGCATATTCCGCCGGTTACCGTCATTCTATGGGGTGAGGCGCGCCCGGAAATCGCTCCGGTGGAGCGATTTCAGCGCTGAACGGGCGAAGCCCCGGGAAAAGGACAAGAACAATGACAGTCAAAGAGATTTTCGAGGCCATGGACTACGGCCCCGCCCCCGAAAGCGCAGCCGAGGCATTGGCCTGGCTGGTCGATCAGGGCGACAAGTTCGGCCACTATATCGACGGCGCATTCACCAAGCCCGGCAAAGGGTTTGACAGCCGCAACCCGGCGACCGGAGAGGTTCTGGCCAAGCTGACGCAAGCGAAACAGGGTGACGTGGACGCCGCGGTTTCTGCTGCACGTAAAGCGCAACCCAAGTGGGAGAAGCTGGGTGGTGCGGGACGTGCACGTTATCTCTACGCGATTGCACGCCTGCTGCAGAAGCATTCGCGCCTGTTTGCCGTGCTGGAAAGCCTCGACAACGGTAAGCCGATCCGTGAATCGCGCGATATCGACATCCCGCTGGCACAGCGGCATTTCTATTACCACGCTGGCATGGCGCAGTTGATGGAAAGCGAACTGCCCGATGCCGAAGCACTGGGCGTTTGCGGGCAAATCATACCGTGGAACTTCCCCCTACTGATGCTGGCGTGGAAAATCGCCCCGGCGATTGCGATGGGCAACACGGTGGTTTTGAAACCAGCCGAATATACGTCGCTGACCGCTTTGCTGTTCGCCGATATCTGCTCGCAGGCCGGGCTGCCGAAAGGCGTGGTCAACATCATCACCGGTGACGGTGCCGTGGGCGAGATGATCGTGAACGCGGACGTGGACAAGGTTGCCTTTACCGGCTCGACCGTGGTTGGCCGCCGTATCCGCGAAGCCACCGCAGGTTCGGGCAAGGAACTGACTTTGGAGCTGGGTGGTAAATCCGCCTATATCGTCTTTGACGACGCCGATATCGACAGCGCCATCGAAGGTCTGGTCGACGCGATCTGGTTCAACCAGGGCCAGGTCTGCTGTGCTGGGTCTCGCCTGTTGGTACAGGAAGGCATCGCCGACCGTTTCCATGAAAAGCTACGCGCCCGGATGGACACGCTGCGCATCGGCGACCCTCTGGACAAATGCATCGATGTGGGCGCAGTTGTGGACCCGGTCCAGCTGCAAACCATCAAAGGCATGGTCGAGAGCAACACGGCTGGCCATGTGCATCAAGCCACCTGCGAGTTGCCCGCAAATGGCTGCTATTACCCGCCGACACTGATCTCAGGCCTCGAAACCTCGGACCCGCTGATGCAGGAGGAAATTTTTGGCCCGGTTCTGGTGTCGTCTACCTTCCGCACTCCGGAAGAGGCAGTCGAGCTGGCAAACAACACCCGTTACGGGCTGGCCGCGACGGTCTGGACCGAGAACGTGAACCTCGCCTTAGATATTGCGCCCAAGCTGGTTGCGGGCGTGGTCTGGGTAAACGCCACCAACCTGTTCGACGCCGCTGCCGGGTTCGGCGGCGTGCGCGAAAGCGGCTTTGGTCGCGAAGGCGGCTGGGAAGGTCTGGCGGCATACACAAAGCCCAAGGGCAAAGGTAAACCGCTGGCGAAGATCGAGTCGACCATGGGCGAAGGTCCTCCGGTTGACCCCATCGATCGTACTGCCAAGATGTATGTCGGCGGCAAACAGGCGCGGCCCGACAGCGGTTATTCCAAACCCGTTTGGGGCAAGTCCGGTCTGCTGGGCCATGTGGGCGTTGCCAACCGCAAGGACGTGCGCAATGCGGTTGAAGCTGCGGCAGGTGCCAAAGGCTGGTCCAAAACCACCGGTCATCTGCGGGCGCAGATTCTGTATTACATCGGCGAAAATCTCTCGGCCCGTGCCGATGAATTCGCCGCTCGCATCGACGCCATGGCTGGCAAGAAGGACGGCGCGAAAGAGGTCGATGCCTCGATCCAGCGTCTGTTCACAGCTGCTGCCTGGGCCGACAAATATGACGGTCAGGTACATGGCGTTCCGATCCGCGGTGTTGCTATTGCGATGAAAGAGTCCGTTGGCGTGATCGGTGCCCTTTGCGCCGACGAAGTGCCCCTGTTGGGCCTTGTCTCGGCCATGGCACCAGCAATTGCGATGGGCAACCGGACAGTTCTGGTGGCATCCGAGCCTTATCCGCTGGCAGCCACAGATTTTTACCAGATCCTCGAAACCTCGGACGTCCCCGCTGGCGTGGTCAACATCCTGACTGGCAGCCATGCGGAACTGGCAAAACCGCTGGCCTCGCATCTGAACGTGGACGCGGTCTGGTCGTTCTCATCCACCGATCTGTCAAAAGAGATCGAGGTCGTCTCAGCCGGGAACCTGAAGCGAACCTGGGTGAATAACGCAACGGCAATCGATTGGGGCGTGGACCATTCCCGCCGCTTCCTTCAGGCTGCGACCGAAGTGAAAAACATCTGGGTGCCCTACGGCGAGTAGGGCTCCCTGCCAGGGGAGGCCTACATGGATTTTTCAGGAAAAACCGTCATCGTCATTGGCGGCACCAGCGGCATCAATCGTGGCATTGCCGAGGCCTTTGCGGCCTCGGGTGCCAAACTGGCCGTTGCCAGCCGGTCGCAGGACAAGGTTGACGATACGGTCGCGGCTTTGAAAGCCGCTGGTGCAAAAGATGCCATCGGTGCAGCGTTTGACGTGCGTGACCCAGAAGCCGTGGCGACGGGGCTGAAACAGTTCCACGACGCGCTCGGAGATTTTGACGTGCTGGTCTCGGGCGCAGCAGGCAACTTCCCGGCGCTGGCATCGGAAATGTCGGTCAACGCGTTCAAGGCAGTCATAGATATCGATCTGATGGGCACGATCCACGTCATGAAAGGGGCCTATCCCTATCTTAAACGTCCCGGTGCCAGCATCATCAACATCTCGGCCCCACAATCCTATCTGCCTTACGAAGGTCAGGCCCATGTCTGCGCAGCCAAAGCGGGCGTCGATCAGATCACCCGAACCCTGTCGATGGAATGGGGTGTCGAGGGCATTCGCGTGAACTCGGTCGTGCCGGGCTTTATCGAGGGAACCGAAGGCGCCAAACGGCTCGCCCCGACCGAAAACGCCCATGAAGAACTGCGCCGAGACGTCCCGCTGGGGCGTTGGGGTCAGCCGCAGGATGTGGCCAATGCCTGCCTGTTTCTCAGCTCCGATATGGCCAGCTATATCAGCGGCACGGTCATGGCGGTTGATGGGGCTTTGTATCAGCGCGGCTCAGGCAAGTTTGGCCAGATGATGGGTCAGATGCTGCGCGCAGCGAAAAAGGACTAAGCTTAGGCGAGGGCGCAGGGTTTGGCCTAGCGACTGAAATACTCAGTCGCTGGGCTTCATCTCCAGCACATCTAATTTAAGAGCTTCTGAAATAGAGACCCGCCGCAACCAAAAGCGATGTCAGCGTACCGGCGACCACGTACAGTGCAAACGCGCTGAGCAGGGATTGACCGAGAACCAAAGCGGCAGCAAAGGTTAACAACCCTGCAAGCGTTCCCAATCCCATTATCGCTACTATCATGGCGCCGCTATCCGTCCCAAGCCTTCTCACAGGAGATATTGATCTTCTGAATCCCATCTCCATTCCCGACTAACATAGAATTCTCGACATTTCTGGCCAAAGTATGGCCAAGACGAGTTAACGATTACTTAAGGCGGAGATTTGCCGATCCTCTATCCGGCGCAGCGCACTTCAGAGGGTCACATAGTTACTGTTTTCGCCGGTGGCTCGCATCACCCATTGGCGTTGAATCCAAGAAAAATCAATCAATAACAACAAGTAAGTCTGTTCGGCAGTGGGTGGATGGACGACCTCAGCCGTCCAACCCTTCCGGTTTCCCGACGATGGTGAAGTGCAGCCCGTCGGGGTCCAGCAGTTCGGACGCCACCCGGTTCACATCCTCCAACGTCACCGCATTTACCTTGTCATTGCGAGTCGCAATATAGTCGATTGGCAGATCTTCCATCTGCATCCCCACCATGATCCCGGCAATCTGGCCGTTGCCGTCAAACCGCAGCGGATAAGCTCCGGTCAGATAGGTCTTGGCGTCATCCAGTTCCTTTTGCGTCACGCCTTCGGCAGCCGCACGCGCCCATTCCTGACGGATCACTTCGACCGCCTCGGCGATGCGGTCATTGGCTGACGAGACCGAACCCAGATAAACAGAAGCCAGATCCTTGGGTACCAGATAGGTCGCGACACCATAGGTCAGGCCACGTTTCTCACGTACTTCCTGCATCAGGCGGCTTTCAAAACCGCCGCCACCCAGAATGTGGTTCAGGACGTAGGCCGCAAAGAAATCGGGATCGTCACGGTCGATGCCGTTCTGTCCAAACAGAGCAACCGATTGCGGAGTGTTGAAGTCCACCACATTCACACCGCCATCGATTGTTACTTCTGCCTTGTCCGGAATGGGTTTTCCGGTTGCTGGCAGATCCACCAGCAATTCGTCCAGCAATACACCCAGTTCTTCGGCCGTGATGTCGCCGACAGCGCCGACATAAAGCCTGTCTCGGACAAAGACATTGTCATAGGCGGCGACGATATCGTCACGGGTCAGGCCCGAGACGCTTTCAATCGTACCCTTGCCATCCGATGCGTAAGGATGATCCCCATAGGCCATTTCAGCAAAGTGGCGTCCGGCGATATCGCTTGGGTCCGTCTGGTCTGATTTCAGGCCTGAAATCACCTGCGCCTTCACCCGGTCGATCGCTTCCTGATCAAATCGGGGGTCGTGAATCGTGGTCTGCAAAAGATCGACCACGTCATCCCGGTTCTCGGTCAGAAACCGTGCCGAGATCGAGACCGAATCATCCGTCGCCCGGTAGCTGAACGATGCCGCCAGAGATTCAAGTTCCCGCGCATACGTTCGGGCATCCATGTCGCCTGAACCCTCTTCGATCAAGCCGCTCATCAGATAAACCGCACCCCGTGCGTCCGGGTCGTCCAATGAAGTACCACCACGAAACCGCAGTTCCAGAGCGGTGAAAGGGATCGAGTGATCCTCGACCAGCCATGCTGTGATGCCGCCGGGTGAGGTGACTTCCTCGATCTCGATTTCCGCCCATGCGGGAACGGCGATGATCAGCGCGGTCAGTGTTGCGATAATCCGTTTCATTGCGTCACCTCATCGTCGCGCATCAGCCAGCCGGTTACGGAGGTTTCGGGCTGCAGCACTTCGCGGGCCGCAGCGATGATTTCATCCCCCGTGACGCCTTGCACAATATCGGGCCAGGCCTGCACGTCCTCGACCGTCAGTCCGCTGGTCAGCGCGCGGCCATAGCGATTTCCGATCCCGTCGACATTATCGCGCGCATAGGTCTGCGCGGCGCGGAGCTGCATCTTGATACGGTTCAGATCGTCTTCGTTCACACCCTCGGCGATGAAGTCGGCAACAGCCTGATCCATCGCATCCTCGGCCTCCTGCAGCGAGACGCCCTCGGCAGGTACAACGATCAGATCAAAGGTCGTGTCGTCCAGCGAGACGCCCCGGTAGAACGCGCCGGTATAGACCACCTTGTGCTGGTCGAACTGCAGCTTTTCATTCAGATAGGATGTGGTGCCACCACCCAGCAGCTCGGCCAGCAGATACAACGCAGCAGCTTTTTCCTGCGCTCCGGCATCACGCTCGGGCGCCAGATAGCTGCGCTGCACGTAGGGCTGTGCCACACGGGCATCCTTATATGTCAGGCGACGCTCTGCTGTCTGCGGAGGTTCTTGCGAGCGAACCCGTTCTGGCAAATCCGGATTGGCGGGAATCACACCGTAATACTGATCTGCCAGCGTCTTGACCTCATCCGGGTCGACATCGCCCGTAACGACCAGAATGGCGTTATTGGGCGCATAGTGGGTCTGGTAGAAGGACAGCGCATCGCCCATGTCCAGTTCTTCCATCTCGTGCTTCCAGCCGATAATGGGCACGCCATAGCGGTGATTCAGATACTGCGCCGCACTCATCTGTTCGCCAAACAAAGACCGGGGGTTGTTTTCAGTGCGCTGGTTGCGTTCTTCCAGAATCACGTCGCGTTCGGTGGCGATATCATTCTCGGTCAGGCGGATGTTGCGCATCCGGTCCGCCTCCATCCGCATCATCAGTTCCAGGCGGTCAGCAGCGACGCGCTGGAAGTAAGCGGTGTAATCATACGAAGTAAAGGCATTGTCATTGCCGCCATTGGCCGCGACGGTCGCAGACAATTCGCCCGGCTCCATCGTGTCGGTCCCCTTGAACAGCAGGTGTTCAAGGAAGTGCGCCACACCCGAAGATCCTATAGGTTCATCTGCGGACCCGGCCCGATACCAGACCATATGCTGCACCACCGGCGCGCGGTGATCTTCGACAACCACGACATCCATGCCGTTATCGAGCGTGAAAGTGGTGACCGCCTCGTGCCCCTCTTTGGCGAACAAGGGGGTGGCGGCGATCAGGGCAGCCGACAATGCCAGGGCCCGAACCATGGGGCATCCTCCGTTTCGTTTCTGGTGTTCAAACTACGGTGGCGCCGCCGGGGTTCAAGGCCAATGACGGAAAGTTAAGAAGAATTCATTCAAGCGGAGGAGCCGAAGGCGTTTCAATCCCAAGCTGGCGCGCTGCTTCGTTTGCATTGTTCGCGTTGATGGCCTCGCGGTCATAGGCCTGTGCATACCGGTCAACCGGGAACAGACGCAGCCGGGTCCAGCGCGCTTTGCGCTTGCGGAAAGCTGCGTCCTCTTCGGTGGTCACCTGGCGCGTGTTGGCCGGAACGCCATACCGACTTGAGGCCGTCACCAGCGCACCATCGCTCGCGGGGATAGGCGTATTGGGATTCAGCGCGGCCTCACTGCCGCCCAGCGCCACAACCGCTTCGGCCTTGGGGTTGGGATCGGTCAGATTCGCACCGCCCGGCGTGGGCGCGGGCAGAAAGGCGTAATCCTTGGGCGGGGTCAGCGGTTTGACCGGCAGCACCGAGAATTCGTCCGGCCCCTGCCCCGGCGGTTCAAGATTGCGCAAACCAATATCGGAACAGCCCGCAACAGAAGCAGCGAGCGTCAGAACAAGAATGGCGCGTGGCATACGCATCAGTGTCTCCAGCCAGTTTCAGGCGCTTTTATCGCATATCACCGGGCGCGTCACGAGGGCTTTTTGCCGTCGAACAGAACCAAGCCCAAAGCTCCCGCAAAAATGAACACATCGGCCAGATTGAACACAAACGGATTGTCGATGCCGCAACATGACATGTTCAGGAAATCCAGAACGTATCCGTAAAGCACCCGGTCCACGACATTTCCCAGCGCGCCGCCGATCAGAAGACCGCCGCAGAATTGCTGAAACTTCGTAGGGGCGATGCGCCCCAGCCAGATTAGGGCGCCCAGGCAGATCGCCAGAGAAATCCCGATCAGCACCCAGCGGGCGGCGTCCGAGTTACCCTGAAACAGCCCAAAGTTGATGCCGCGATTCTCTCCGTATTTGAAGATCAGCAGCGGCGGCAAAACGTCGATATCGCCCTGCGCCACGCGCAGCACATGCACGACCAGATACTTGCTGATCTGGTCGATCAGAAACGCGGCCAGACCGGCCCAGAGGAGGAGCGGGCTGCGCATCAGTGACGGAAATGCCGCATACCGGTGAAGACCATCGCCAGACCGGCCTCGTCCGCAGCCGCGATCACCTCATCATCGCGCATCGAACCGCCGGGCTGGATGACGCAGGTGGCCCCGGCCTCGGCGGCCTCCATCAGCCCGTCAGGGAACGGGAAGAACGCGTCCGAGGCCACGGCCGAACCGATGGTCAGCGGTTGCGGCAAGCCCAGCGCGTCTGCCATGCGTTTCGCTTTTTTGGCGGCGATCAGCGCGGAATCGACGCGGCTCATCTGCCCCGCGCCAACACCGACGGTCGCGCCGTCTTTGACATAAACGATGGCGTTGGATTTGACGTGTTTCGCCACTTTCCACGCGAACAACAGGTCGCGCATTTGTTCATCGCTCGGAGTCTTCTTGGTGACGACCTTCAGGTCATCCATGCCGACAAAGCCGTTATCCTTGTCCTGTACCAGCAGCCCGCCCGCCACTTGGCGCACGGTTTTCCCACCTCCAGTCACATCGGGCAGACCCTCGGTGGTCAGCAGGCGCAGGTTTTTCTTTGCGGCAAAGATTGCCTTGGCCTCATCCGACGCACCCGGAGCTATCACGACCTCTGTAAAGATACCCGTGATCTCTTGCGCAGTTTCCGCATCCAGCGGCTGGTTCAGCGCCACGATCCCGCCGAAAGCCGAAGTGCGGTCGCAGTCGAACGCGGCTTTGTAGGCCTCAAGCAGAGTCGCGCCTTTGGCGACACCGCAGGGGTTGGCGTGCTTGATGATGGCACATGCGGCACCGTCCGCCGGGTCAAACTCGGCCACCAGTTCGAACGCCGCGTCAGTGTCGTTGATATTGTTATAGCTCAGTTCCTTGCCCTGATGCTGCACTGCGGTCGCAACGCCGGGGCGGCCGGAGCCGTCGGTATAGAACGCCGCCTGCTGATGGCTGTTCTCACCATAGCGCAGGGTCTGTTTCAGCTCCCCCGCAAAAGCGCGGCGTTTGGGGGCCTCAAGCTGCAACGCATCGGCCATCCAGTTGGATACGGCGGTGTCATAAGCGGCGGTGCGGGCATAAGCCTTTTGCGCAAGCCACTGGCGGAACCCATAGGATGTCTGGCCATAATTCTCTTCCAGTTGATCCAGCAGAGACGAATAATCCTCGACATCCACCACGACGTTCACGAAGGCATGGTTCTTCGACGCCGCACGGATCATTGCCGGACCGCCGATATCGATATTCTCGATACACTCGTCATAGGCAGCGCCTTTGGCCACAGTGGCCTCGAACGGGTAGAGGTTCACGACCAGCAAATCGATTGCGCCGATTCCATGTTCCTCCATGGCGGCAACATGCGTGTCATTATCACGCAGGGCCAGCAGACCACCATGCACCATCGGGTGCAGCGTCTTGACCCGGCCATCCATCATTTCGGGGAAGCCGGTGACCTCGCTCACATCTTTGACTTCAAGGCCAGCATCGCGCAACGCTTTGGCCGTACCGCCAGTCGAAAGCAACTCGACCCCGCGCTCGGACAGCGCCTTGCCCAGTTCGATCAATCCGGTCTTGTCGGAAACGGAAAGCAACGCGCGGCGCACGGGGTGAAGGTCGGTCATGGGTCCAAAGATCCTTTTGGCGTCAGTCGAAAACGGGCTCGTCCCGGTGCGTATCCCGCACGGCATAGGCTGTATCCTGAGCCTTGCTGAGCGTCCACCGGATGCGCGTCGCATACTCCATTGCGCGGCCAGATAGAACGACCTGTTTTGTCGCGCGCGGCTTTAATCGGCCTTTTTCCAGGTAAACGCTTGGTTCGACTGACAACTTTCCAACACCATCATGGCGGAAAACCCATATCTCGCCGCTTTTGAGCGCCATAGAAACCGCCGCACCACCCAGATCCAACGCCGCATCGACGTCAGGATGCAGGTGAAAACGGATATCGAACGCGATCCCTTTGAGGTTCGCCGCATCCATCGCCCGGTCAAACTGCCGCTTGGCCTTGTCGGTTGCGGTCAGCAATATATCCTCACCCACCAGTTCGCGCCCATCGAAGCGCAATTCCAGAGTTCGCGCATGGGTCAAGCCGAACACCTTGGCATAGCCGTCGTGACCGACCATGAACCGGGTACCCTCGAAAGCGTCTTCGAAATCCACAGGCACATCCTGCGGGCCGTCCACCAGCGCCTCGTGCGAGGGCCTGCTTGCAACTTCAGCAAGCCGGGCGCTGGAGTACCCGTCGACGCAGAGGGTCGAATGCGACGGGGTTGCGCGCCCGGCCCGGCGCCAGTCCTGACCGAAACTGCCGCCTGAGCCGCAATTCACGATAAGCGGACGGCGGCCCGAGGTCAGCTCGAACGCAAGGGTCGAGGCGTGGGCATTGTATGATGCCGCGCCTTTCGGGGGTGCACTAGCATCCACCAGAACCGTAGTGCGCGAGGCCGCCAATCGCGCATAGCCCATCGACAGGTCCGAATGCTGCTGCGGTTTGACGCCGCTTTGCGCCAGAGCCTGATCCAGTCGCCCTTCAAGCCCGCGACCGCCCCCGTGAAACCTGGCCAGTGATCCGTCTGCATGGCGCAGATTGCGCAACGTCGGCGCAATGCGTTTGATCGCCCCGGTCTGAGAGGCCGGCGTGCCCCGGCCAACTTCGCTAAGGGCGGCTGAGGTCCAGGCCAGCAGGGTGAAGACCTCCAGTAGCTCCTCTGGGTTGCGGGTGAGAATGCCGCCCTCGGCATCGATCTGGCGGTCGCATTCCCGGGCCAGTGCGCGCAAGGCAGGGTCAGCCTTCTGCTCTAACCCCTCCAAGGCTAAACCAGCCTGAACCAGACCGGCGAGCGCTTCGAATCTCGGCAACCCCGGTGTTGCTGCTGTCCAGCGTTTGGAAAGAAACCATGTTTGTTGTGCCAAGGAGCGAAAGAGAGCTCTGCTTTGCGCCTCATCAGCGCCGCGCAGCAGGAATTGCGCGTGGTTGATCCAGCGCGTCACCCGCCGCCCGGTCAGGTCCGGCGCCCAGCCGGGACCCCTCCCGCGCCCATGCGCATCGATCCAGCCCCAGACCCATCGCTGTGCCTTGTCCCGGGCGCGCATATCGCCCACGGCTGCCAGATCATCCAGCCAGATGAAACCGTGGCGTTCGTCATCGAAATCCGGACTGGGTGCAGCAACATCCCAGAGATCGGTGTCATCCGCCTCGACCAGATATCCTGCGAAAAGGAGATTCCCGGCCACCAGTTGTCGTCCGCGTGCAAATGAACCGACCGTGCGCGGCTCAGGCTGGCTGACGAATCCCGCAACCGCCTTCTGCCGTTGGCTCAGGCGCGCGTAAAGGCGGTTCTGAAACCGCATCCAGCGATTGGCCATTGTGTCCGATTTTGACATGACGCTTGCGATTCTGCCCCTTGCGCTCTGCGGGCGCTTGAGCACACGATAGACCGGTCCGCGCGTCAAGTCATCGAAAAGCGTCGCGTCAGGCGGATTTGTTCAGACAGGCGATATAGAACCCGTCCATGCCGCCCTTGTCGGGCCAGAAATCCGGGCGCAGTCGCAGGCCGCCTTCTTCGGTTATCCAATCTGTTTCGACACCCGAAATCTCAAGTGCGGCGCGGTCGATCCGCATGTCTGGATACTGATCCAAGGCCTCTTCGATCTGCACCTCACCTTCGTCCGGCAACAGCGAACAGGTGCAATACACCAACCGCCCACCGGGTTTCAGCAAGGTCCACGCATGGGCAAGCATCCGTGCCTGCAACTCGATCAACCCGCCGAATTCCGAGCCGTCTTTGGCGAAAGGCAAATCAGGGTGACGCCGAATCGTACCTGTTGCAGAACAGGGTGCATCCAGCAGAATGGCATCGTACTGGCCCTGATGGTCCAGCGCATCACCTGCAATGACCTCTGCCTTGAGGCCTGTCCGCTTCAGGTTCTCCCGCACCCGCTCCAGCCGCGTGTCAGAGATATCCAGTGCCGTAACCTCTGCCCCCGCAGCAGCCAATTGCAACGTCTTGCCCCCGGGCGCCGCGCAGAGGTCCAGCACTTTTTCCCCGGCTTTCGGAGCCAGCACTCGCACAGGAATCGCCGCCGCTGCGTCCTGAACCCACCAATTTCCGTCCTTGTACCCCCGCAGGGCCGATACCTGTCCCGCATCCTGCAATCGGACCGAACCCGTTGGCAGGGTCTCGCCACCCGGTGCTCCGCCAGCCGGTTTCAACGTCACATCCAGCGGCGCGCCCGCAAAATGCGCCTGTTCCATGCCTTTCACGGCATCTGTTCCCCACGCCATGATCAACGGTTCGCGCAACCACTCCGGCAGGCGAGGTACGCGCATCTTCGGCCACGCATCCGGCCCTTCAGCTGCGATCTTGCGCAAAACCGCATTCACCAGACCCTTGAGCCGACCATGCTTGCGAGAGCGGCCCACGATCTCGACCATCGAATTGACCACCCCATGCGCGGCCTCACCCTGACACAGTTCGACAGTACCCAACCTCAGGGCATTGTGAACCGTCAGCGCAGGTGTCTGACGCAGATGGTCGGCCAGCAGCCGGTCGGCGCGTTCCAAGCCGCGCAAGGTTTCGATCGTCAATCGTTGAGCACGCGCACGATCTTCGGGAGCAAGACGGTCCAGCGCGCCTGCCGCCAGACATTCAGGAAGCAACCGCCCCTCACCCAGTATCTGATCCAGTAGATAGATTGCGCTGCGCCGCGCGGCTGTTGCGGAGTTCGACATGATCCTGCCTGTATCTCATGACCTGCGCCCGCATTGCCTTGGGCGGACGAGGGCGTATATCAAGGCCCTGTACGGAAAGGAACCCAATGTCATGAGTGACGAACGCAAAGACCTGCCCCCCGCAGCCCAGCGAGCACTGGCCGAGGCCGAAGAACGTCGCCGCAAGGCCGAAGCCGAGGCCAGGGTCATGCCAAAGGAACTGGGTGGGCGCGATGGCCCGGACCCGGCCCGCTATGGGGATTGGGAGAAGAAAGGCATCGCCATCGATTTCTGAGCCTCACGCAACCCCGCGAAGGGCCAAAAGGAAATCGTCAATCAATGCGCGCTGCCGTTTGGAGCGCACCCGGTCTTCCGGCCACGTCAACCAATAGCCGTCTTTGGTTTTCAGCTCCGGCAGGTCCAGCCTGCACAATCGGCCAGTCTGCAAGCTGCCTGCAGCCAGAGGGACCGACCCCAGCACAACCCCCATACCCCGCCGCGCCGCGGTGATCGCATGGCCAACGGAATCGAAACTGATCCGGCCCGCTGGCAATTCATCAATCCCTGCAACCTGCGCCCAGTCCTGCCAGCCGGGGCGTTCGCCGCGCAGTTCGATCACGGGCGCGCCCCAGCTCACGCCGGGGGCAGCCATCGGCGCCAGTATCTCGGGCGCGATCAGCTTAGCCTTGCGTCCTGCCCAATTGCCGCGACCATAGCGGATTTGCAGCCATGTCCGTTCTTCTTCAAGCGAAGACCGGCGCGCCATGGAATCCGTCATGACGCGAACTTTCGGTCGCATCTCCAGAAACGCTGACAATGCAGGCAGAACCAAAGCGTGAATATGCGACGACAAACCCGCAACCCGAAGTTCCCGCGGGGATTTGCCGAACAGATCCTCGGTATTGCGCTCCAGAGCCCGCAGACTGTCCTGCACCAGCGGCAGATAGCTTTCGCCTTCAATCGTCAGTGACACGCCCCGCGCCTCGCGCACAAACAGCGACCGGCCCAACCACGCCTCAAGGTTACCGATCCGCTGACTGACGGCCGCCTGCGTCAGCCCGAACTCGCGTGCAGCTGCAGAGAAGCCACCCAGTCGCCCGGCAGCCTCGAACACGCGCAGCCAATCCAGTGGCGGCAGACCGACATTTTTCTTAGCCATAAGTTTTTCCAAGTCTAAGCAGAAAGAAGGATTAATTGTAGTAATGCCACAGGCACCGTATCTCCTCAAGCAAAGCCCGCGCTGAACAGGAGATTCCCCATGCTGCGCTCTGCCACCCATGACCCCTCGATGGTCACCGTAGAATTCGCCAACGGCACCCAATCCCGCTTTCACGCCATCTGGTTGCGCGACAACGCGCTGGACCCCGAAACCCGCGCACCGGGTAACGGCCAGCGCCTGATCACCATCGGCGACATTCCCGCCGACGTTTCGATCAGCACAGCGGAGGTTGAGGGCGGCGATCTGCGCGTCACCTTCCTGCCCGAAGACAAAACCGTGACATTCCCGGCCAGTTGGTTGGCCGAACACGTCTATGATTGCGCTCAGGACCGCCAGATCGGCCGCATAGCCCCGGGCATCACAACTTGGGAGCGCGGTATCGGCGCGCCGAGCGGCGATTGGAACGCGGTGCACACCAACCCGGCGGCCAAGCGCGACTGGCTGTCCGCAGTGGCCGAATACGGCTTTGCGAAGCTGACAGGTGGTCCGACCGAACCTGAATCGCTGCTGAAAGTGGCCGATCTGTTCGGATACGTGCGCGAAACCAACTATGGCCCTTACTTCGAGGTCCGGACCGAAGTGAACCCGACCAACCTCGCCTATACCGGATTGGGTCTGCAGGCGCATACTGACAATCCCTACCGCGATCCGGTGCCGACGCTACAGATTCTCTATTGCCTGGAGAACTCGGCCGAGGGTGGCGATTCCATCGTGGTCGACGGCTTCCGCGCCGCCGAGCGTCTACGGGATCAGAACCCCGCGGGATTTGCCTTGCTGGCGGGTTATCCGGCGCGGTTCGAATACAAAGGCTCGGACGGCGTCTGCCTGCAATCGCGCCGCCCAATGATCGAACTGTCACCTGATGGCGAATTGATCGGCATCCGCTTCAACAACCGATCCTCCGCCCCGTTCGTTGACGTGCCCTTTGAGCAAATGGAGGCCTACTACGCCGCTTATCGTCAGTTGGGTGAGATCATCGACGACCCCGCGATGGGCGTGTCCTTCAAGCTGGAACCGGGGGAAAGCTTCATCGTCGACAACACTCGCGTGCTACACGCACGATTGGGCTATTCCGGTGCAGGCTCACGCTGGTTGCAGGGCTGCTACGCAGACAAGGACGGGCTTCTTTCGACACTGGCCGCCATGCAGATGGCACAGCCGGAGGCGGCAGAATGAAACCTGATTTTTCCACTCTGAGCCGGGACAACATCGTGGCTTTCATCGGCGATATCTTCGAGCGCAGAGGCGGCGAGGAATATCTGGGTGAGCCCGTCACCATGGCCGAGCATATGCTGCAGGGCGCCACCATTGCTGAACAGAACGGACAGGCCGAAGAAATCATCGTCGGCGCGCTGCTACATGATATCGGCCATTTCACATCCGAATTCGGCACCTATCACCCCGACGATACCGAGGACCGCCATCACGAAGACGCAGGCGCCGAAGTGCTGGAGCAGTTCTTCCCTTCGGTCATTACCGATTGCTGCCGATACCATGTGGCAGCAAAGCGGTATCTCTGCGCCACCAAACCCGAGTACTTCAACCGTTTGTCCGCCGCATCGGTCCATACGCTCGAACTGCAGGGCGGTCCGATGAACGCAAGGGAAGTTGCCGAATTCGAGGCCAACCCAAACCTGAAAGAGATCATTCAGGTGCGCTATCTGGACGAGGCCGGCAAACGCGCTGACATGAAGACCCCGGATTTCGCCCATTTCGCTCCGATGGTGCAGCGGATGGTAGACAGGCATCTGGGGGCATCATGAACGCCCCGGAATACATCTTTGAAGCCAGCTCGAAACCGTCGCTGCCCTGGCACGAGGTGCCGCTGATCCGGGCCACGGACACCTCGGTCAAAGGCTATGGCTGTCTGGTCGATGACCCTGACGGCTTCGAAATCGAGATTGCCCGCTGGCCACAACAGGGTTGGCGGCCCATCGACGAAGGGACCGGCGACGAGGGCGGCTGGGTCGAAGGCACCTTCAAATGCGACTGGCAGGGTGATGTGCTCTATGGCGAGAACGAGGCCGTCAAAGGCCATTACGTTCTGGGCTGGTCCGCCGATCCACAACAGGCGCAGACCGACCGTCAAACCGCACCGCGCGATCAGGTTCTGCTGTGGCATATGAACTATCACCCCGACGGGGGGCAAATGTTCTGGCCGCTGGACAAATTGCCATTCATCGTTCCCGCCGCCCTGCCCGGCGACAACCTGACGCCAGAAAAAGTGGTGGCGTTCTGGTGTGATGGCTCGCGTGGCCTCTATATCCATCCTGGCATCTGGCACGAGGGGATTTTCCCGGTCGAAGACAACCAGCGTTTCCTTGACCGTCAGGGGGCTGTTCATGCCCGGGTCAGCGCTGATATCGGGAAAGAGTTCGGTGTCTATCTCGCCTGCCCGTTGCGGGCGGACAAGGTCAGGGAATTGTAGCCAGTACCCCTTGATGCGCAGAACGCTTGCGAATGATCCACAGCTGAACCGCCAGCAGATAAGGCACGAAGAACGCGAAGTTCTGCACAAGATCGAAAGGGCCCGAGAAATCAGGCTCTGACCCCACTCCACCGGTCAGCAGGTACCAAAGCGTGTAATGCACACGGTATAGCCATGACCCAAGTGCCAGCCAGAACAACCGCAAACCCCAGGCCCAGTGCCCTTCGCGGTTCCCAATCCGCGCCATCCGAGCCAGCATCAAGGCCGAGGCGAACAGGCACAGCCCATACAGGAAAAACGCGGCAGACATAACCGGCCCGCCGATCGTTCCGCGCAGCGGGATGTAGGTCATTCCAGACAAACCGGTAATCAACGCTAGTGCGATCAGCACCGCACCCAATGCCCGGTGAAACCGGTTAAACCTCTGGCGAAGGGCACGGATCAGTTGCAGTGGCACCAACGCTACCAACAGCGTTCCACCGAAGATATGCAGCATCATGGCTGCGTTGCCGACGCGCGCTTCATCCGTGAACAGATAGCTTTGCAGGGCGGCGTCCTCGGACAATCCGATGCGGATCATACTGAAGCCATGCGACACGAATGGCAGCAGTGTCAGGTAGAACACCGCAATCAAGGCATTGATTGCCACTCCGGATTTCGCAAACCGCATATGCCAGAGCTTAGCGTCGATTGACGATGCGTCTATGGCTTACAGCCCCAACACATCCACCATGTCATACTGGCCGGGGGCCTTGCCCTGCCCCCACAGCGCCGCTTTCAACGCGCCGCGGGCGAATATGGCGCGGTCCGTGGCGAGATGGCGCAAGACGATGCGTTCTCCCGGCGCGGCGAACAGGACGTCATGTTCGCCCACGATGTCCCCGCCGCGAATGGCGTGGAAGCCGATATCGCCGCGTTTGCGCGCGCCAGTGATGCCGTCGCGACCCCGATCGGCCACATCCGCCAGTTTGACGCCGCGCCCTTCGGCGGCAGCCTCACCCAGCATCAAAGCGGTGCCCGATGGCGCATCGACCTTGTGATGGTGGTGGCCTTCGATGATCTCGATGTCGAAATCTTCGTCCAGTGCCGCGGCGACCTTTTTGGTAAGCTGCACCAGCAAGTTGACCCCAAGGCTCATGTTGCCTGCCCGCACAATCACAGCATGGCGCGACGCAGGTTCCAGCGCCGCGACCTGTTCGTCGCTCATGCCGGTGGTGCCAATCACGTGGACACATCGCGCCTGCGCGGCCAAAGCGGCAAACTCCAGCGTCGCTTCGGGCGCAGTGAAGTCGATCACCGCCTGCGCCTGCGCAAACGCCTCGAGCGGGTCGTCGGTCACATGGACGCCCAGCGCCTGACCCCCCATCGCTTCGCCGATGTCCTGACCGATCCAATCATGACCTTTGCGCTCAACTACGCCAACCAGACGTGCCTGATCGCTGTCGGTGACGGTCTTGATCAGCATCTGCCCCATACGGCCCGAAGCCCCTGTAATGACGATCCCCGGAATATGGGTCATTGCGCTGGTCCTTTTCTAAAGTCGGCTCAAAGCCTCCTACCCCGTTCGCACCCGCTTGGCAAAGCCCTGCTTTGCGCTTAGATCGGGGTTTATGGCAAAGAACAAATTCCACGATGGCCCCGGCCCGTCCCAACGACAGCTGCGTGTCGGCGAACTGATCCGCCGTACCTTGTCCGAGGTTCTGGCGCGCGGAGATGTCCACGACCCCGACCTGAACCGCATGTCGATCACCGTGGGCGAGGTGCGCACCTCGCCCGATTTGAAGATCGCCACTGCCTATGTGCTGCCATTGGGCGGCAAGGGGCAAGAGGATGTGATCGAACTGCTCGCCCGCAACAAAGGCGAATTGCGGCGCATGGTCGGCAAGAAGGTCGGACTGAAATTCTCTCCCGATCTGCGGTTCCGGTTGGATGACACGTTCGACCGTCTCGACGACACCCGTCGCATGTTCGAACAGGACGCGGTGCGCCGCGATCTGGACGAGTGATCCGCCTATCTGTCACATTAGGCGCAGTTGTTTGGGCCGCACAGGCTGGGGCAGTGACTTGTGAAAAGCTGACCCACGAGGACAAGCGCTACACCATTTGCGAGGTAGACGCGGCATCCGAAGATTTGCGCCTGTTCCTGAACGATGAGAATGGCGACCTGTTGGGCCATTTCTCGTCAGTGAACGAAGCTTTGGCACTTGACGGTAAGCGTCTGGCCTTTGCGATGAACGCGGGCATGTATCATGATGATCGCTCTCCCGTGGGTCATTTTGTTGAGGATGGCAAAGAACAGATGCGTGTGATCCCGAATGCGGGTCCGGGAAACTTCGGTCTGTTGCCCAACGGTGTGTTCTGCATTCGCGACGGACGCGCCGATGTATTTGAGACATTGGATTACATCGATCGAGCACCGGAGTGCCGGTTCGCCACCCAGTCCGGCCCGATGCTTGTCATCGACGGAGAGTTGCACCCCCGATTCCTGCCGGATTCGACCTCGCTCTATGTGCGCAACGGGGTCGGAACCAACGCGGATGGAACGCGGGCGTTTTTTGCCATATCGGACGATTACGTCACCTTCCACGAGTTCGGCAGCCTGTTCCGCGACGTGTTGAACACCCCGAATGCGCTGTTCTTCGATGGCAATATCTCACGCATGTATGATCGCGCGAGCAACCGATCCGATGCCGGATTCTCGCTGGGGCCTATCGTGGGCGTCGTCGAAGATACGCCCGGAAATTGACAGCGTCGAAGCGATCCGCTAGGCCGCGCGCCTCAGCAAGATTCAAGGTGCAAGATGGGACGCAAACGCAAGGGTCGAGACATTTCCGGTTGGCTGGTGGTGGATAAGCCTGCAGGCATGACCTCGACCGCGGTCGTCAACAAGGTGCGTTGGGCGATGGACGCCAAGAAAGCGGGCCATGCCGGTACTCTGGACCCCGAAGCAACCGGCGTTCTGGCGGTGGCATTGGGCGAAGCGACCAAGACTGTTCCCTACATCACCGATGCGCTGAAAGCCTACTCATTCACTGTGCGATTAGGACAGGCGACCAATACCGACGATGCCGAAGGCGAAGTTATCTCGGAAAGTTCTGCGCGCCCTTCGGACGAGGACATCAAACAGGCGCTCGCCCCGTTTCTGGGGGATATCATGCAGGTGCCTCCCAAATTCTCGGCCGTGAAGATCGATGGGCAACGCGCCTATAAGCTGGCCCGCGATGGCGAAGATGTGGAGTTGTCGGCCCGCCCCCTCTGGGTTGAAGAGCTGATCCTTGTTGACCGCCCTGATGAAGACCACGTGGTGCTGGAGATGACCTGCGGCAAGGGCGGCTATGTCCGCTCGATCGCCCGCGATCTGGGCGACGCGCTGGGCTGCCACGGGCATGTCAGGGAACTGCGCCGCATCTGGTCCGGTCCGTTCGAGGCCGAAGACGGCCTGACCATCGAGCAGATCGACGAAATGGCCAAGACCACCGCGCTGGACGATTACCTTCACCCGCTGGAAACCGGCCTGTCGGACCTGCCCGAGCTAAAATGCACCCCCGAAGGCGCCGCCCGCCTGCGCAATGGAAATCCGGGCATGGTTCTGGCCTCGGACGTAGAATACGGCGACGAGGCCTGGGCTTCGCTGGACGGCAAGGCCGTGGCCGTCGGCATTTACAAATCCGGCGAATTGCATCCCAGCCGGGTGTTCGTTGTTTGAATGCCGTGTTAGGCCACCGTCATGATCACCCGTTCCCACACCAAGGGCGACGCGCCCTCGACCGCCGTTTATTCCGATTGCGAGAAATATCGCTATAGCCTGACCCGTATCTGGGACCCGTCCGGGCAAAAGGCGCTGTTCGTGATGCTGAATCCCTCGACCGCGACGGAGGTTCAGAATGACCCGACCGTAGAACGCTGTGAGCGGCGCGCGCGCACGTTGGGGTTTGGTGCGTTTCAGGTCACCAACATCTTTGCGTGGCGCGATACCGACCCGCGCAAGATGCGTGCCGCGGCTGATCCTGTCGGGCCTGAAAACGATACCGCGATTCTGGAGGGCGCCGGCTGGGCCGATCGGGTCATCGCCGCCTGGGGAACGCATGGAACACATCTGAATCGCGGCCCCTGCGTCGAGGCTCTGCTGCGCGGCACCGGGCAACCGCTGTTTCATCTGGGGCTGACCAAGGACGGCCATCCCAAACACCCGCTCTACATCGCTTATGCGCAGCAACCGGAACCCTGGTGACAAAGGGTTAACCACGCCCTCAACTTCGCTTTGACCAAGCCGTTGACAGCATGAGATGTTTTACACTCGGGGCAGATGCGCTTGCGGAGGGGTCTCATGTTTCTGATCGGATTATTCGGGATGGCCGCCATGGGCGGTGCGGCCTATGCGATAAGCGACGTTCTACTCCCGGAAGACGAGAGTGAAAACGAAGACGATCGGATTGAGGAGACCGTTGAAGACGAAGTGCCGGAAGGCGACTTCCTTGACGTGGACGAGAATATCGAGGAACCCGTTTCGCCCGACGAAACCGGCTCTGACCCGGGCGAAGTCATATCCGAGTATGAGGGTCACCTCGTCATCGCGGGCGATGAGGGTTCGGATGATCTGACCGGACAGGACGGCAACGATCAGATCAACGGATATGCAGGCAACGACATTATCGATGGCGGCGGCGGCAATGATGTCCTGTACGGCGGTATCGGAGAGGATACGTTGATCGGCAACATGGGCAATGACGTCCTCCATGGTGAGTATGGCGACGACATCCTGAACGGCATGTCGGGACATGACGACCTTTACGGCCATTTCGGTGCGGATGAACTGGACGGCGGCGGTGGCGATGACCGGCTGTTTGGCGGTCAGGGCGATGACTCTCTGAACGGGGGAGACGGGGATGATGCGCTGCAAGGTGGGGACGGCGACGATCACCTCGCAGGCGGCGCGGGCGAGGATGCCGTGTTCGGCGGGGACGGCAATGACATCCTGACCGGCGATGATGGTCCGGGTGAGGCGTCATCGGACTTCCTGAACGGCGGCGCCGGGGATGACGTCATCCTGGCTGAGGGCGGCGATGTGGTGACCGGCGGAGACGGCGAAGATGAAATCGTCGTGCAGTCGGAATCCGAACAGGAGGCCACGACGATCATGGATTTCCAGCTTGGGCACGACAAGCTGCTGATCACATGGGACAGCCCTGAAGATCCGGAATTGATCATCGAGCCAGACAGTGAAAACAGCAGCCTGACGCACGTCAGGGTCAACGGCGAAGAGGTCGCGCAACTCTATGGTGCAGAAGGTCTTACGGCCGAGGATATTCAGTTCGTGACCGAAGCCCAACTGGCACAATACGCCTTCAACGGCTGAGCCAGCAGAATCCCTTTGCCATTTACCACAAATGCGCTTATACGCGCCCATCCGCATCGGAATCGGTGCGGTTTTCTCCATGGGCCTGTGCTGGACGACATCCCGGCCTGCGCCATCAACTCTAACCTTTCAAAGGAGACCCCGATGTCGATCACTGCCGCTGAAAAAGCACGCGTCATGAAAGAATTCGGCACCAAGGACGGCGACACCGGTTCGCCGGAAGTCCAGGTTGCCATCCTGACCTCGCGCATCACCACCCTGACCGAACACTTCAAGACCCACAAGAAAGACAACCACGGTCGTCGCGGTCTGCTGAAGATGGTTGCCCAGCGCCGTAAGCTGCTGGACTACCTGAAGGGCAAAGAAGAAGCACGTTATCAGGACCTGATCAAAAAGCTGGGCATCCGCCGCTAAACGCGTTTTGTTCGTGTTGTACAAGCGCTGAAAGCCGGTTTGTACAAATTGTACAAATTGTACATCTTGTACGCCCGCCATTCGGCGGGCGTATTTGCTTGTCCCCCCGATCAATAGTTTTGGCCTAGAGTTTTTTATCGTCGAAGGCTTCTGGGTAGAAACCTAGTTGCCGTTCAGCGTTGTTCTACGACGACCTCGAAGTATTGCGGTCACCCCTAAAGCAGTGAGCAACATCGGCAAACCCGCTGGAACCGGAACAGGTGAAACTTCTGCAAAACTTAAGCTCAACGACCCATTGTTGTTTTCAAACGAGAATGGAGAATCCGACGAAAAGTTCGCAAACGAAAAGAAACTTGAATCTATCGAATCTGCTCTGAAAAGCTCGAAGCTGTCCGTTTCCGATGGCAGGAAGCCGTCAATGAAACTAATCTCGATATCGAAAATGTCGGTCGCAAACAGGCGGCCACCCACCAGAATTGAATCGAATAGAGATGGGGCAGTGCCCCCTATCTCGAACAGCATTGATCCACTGCGCAGTTCCAGATCACCGGTAAATTCGAGTATCCCCGGCGAGAAACCCGCTGAAATAGACCCACCGGACAAAACCGTTTGTACTGCATCGATCGTACCGGTGCCGGTAATACTGCCGCCTGTACCAACGACAACTTCCGGAGCTCGGACCACACCGGTATTCATTCGAATTTCGCCAGTCTGATTGTTGGTGCCAGAGAAAGCTGAACCAAGCTGAATACCGACATTCGAGTCGAAAGTTGCATCTGAGACGAACAAAGTAGCAGAACCAGATTCCGCAGTCGCACTATCAGAACCTATCTGCACGCGACCAGATGTACCGTGGACTTCAAAAAGGCCTCCAGAGCCAACCAAAACAACGCCCTGACTTCCGGCACTACGTCCGACTTCAAGATTAACCTCACCTGTTGAGTGCAATGTGGCAGTGGAACCGGTTTGAACAGACATTATTGCACGAGAGCCTGCACCTTCCCCAAAAACTGCGTCTATTCCGTCAGCGTTTACCGTAAAATTTGAGGTTGATACCATTGAAATATCACCAAATCCACCATCTGTTCCAAGCCCAATATAGGTACTTCCGTTGGGTGTGGTCATAGTGAGATCTGAATTCACCATGCTTATATCAGCGGTACCGTTGCTTTGATCCCCTATAACCATGAAGCTTTCCCGCGTCGTGGTGAGGTTTGTCATGTCGATCGTTGAATCGGTCATGTCGATGACACCATTCCCGGCGATTGCGGTATTTCCGTGAACGCCGACCAACAGACCAACCCGGCTGTGCCCGGAGGCATTAATCGTCCCATTGTTCATTCGGAGCGTGCCATCAGCTTGATCTTCACCAAACTGCAGGAAGACATTCTCGTTGTCGTCACCCGAAATTGGACCATCATCCGTCATGTTGATCGTGGCCCCATCAAGAACTTCCAAAGTCCCGGCGTTGCCTACAAAAGTGCCAACCTCAAGCTTGGAACCAGAGTTCGTACCGTTCAGGTTCACCGTGGTCCCCAGACCGGTTATGGTGACGGTACCAACCCCGCCATCACCCACGTCTATCTTGGGGCGTGCTGCAAACTCCTCAGATGATGTTCCGCTTTCCAGCGTGACAACATCTCCGCCATCAATGGTTACAGAACCATTTCCGCTGCGACCTGCATCTATTTGACCACCGTCCAATCCGTTCGCTGGATAGACAACACCATCGCCGATGGTTACCGTCGCGGCTTGCGTTTGGGATGCGATGAGAATTGCGGCGCATGAAGCGCCTGTAAGCAGTTTAACCATAACTTTCCCCCAGAAAAGCACTCAGAAAAAACACTCAGAATGAGAGTAGGGTACCATTTTTTAGTTAATTTGCAAACAATCCGACAATTTGGTCAGACTTAAATCCAGTTAACTAGGGGTTAAGTCTGCATAAAATGCCCAGAGTGGTCTCAAGCGAATTCTTGATTTGTGTGACCAGTGACACCCAATGAAGGCGTCGTTGCTCTGAGCAAAGAAATCGCCAGTTCTTCAGCCATATCTTGCGAAGTTGGCCCGATGTTCGACACACCGTAAACGTCTTCTCTGCAAGAATACTCTACCTCGACGCAAAGCTTCGAATTGTTATCGTTATTGCACGAAGACAAAATTCTTCACCTCATGTGAACCACTTCACTGATCCGTCTCCAGACTTGCGTCATCCTGAGATTGTTAGTGAGTAGGCGCCTCTTTTTGTTTCGGGCGTCAGGTTTTTCATAGTCCTCCCTTTTTACTGGGCGCGCCTGTGGTGGGTGCGTCCATTTTCTTTGGTGACAGATCAACCCACGACGAACAGGGCATTCATCTGGCACAACGCTATGTTCGGATGTTTTTCGACACATCCATCGAGGTCCCTACCCACAGAACCTGAGTTGTGACGCAGCGTCGCGAAACAAGGGGGGCTGGTTCAGCAAGTTGACGCAAGCGTAAGCAATGCTTTCATTTTTTTACCACGCGATAAAAAAATGATGCAAAACACCGTTTTCTTCCCCCTGACGCAGGATCAACTCTTCCTTACATGCGCCATGTCGCTGCGGGTTTCCGCTCACGGAAGATGGTCTTTGAGCCCTTCCCTCAGGTGGCTCGGATCTGACCCGCAGCGGCAGAGATTTGACGACCCAACTTATGCTGGAGTTGAATAATGCCATTGAAAACTGTTCTGAACCGGGTGTTTGCAGCCAAGATGTTTCACGATTCCGACACGGCCCATACATCGGCGATGCCATCCGAACTGGATGTCATGAGAAAGTCGATTTCAAAAGCGGGAACCGCGGCCGTCCTCCGAGGAATTCTAAAGGACGAACAGATGGGTTATCCCACCCAGCGCGCGGGTGAGGACGCGCCTCGACAGGACGCGCAGGCTGCCCGCCGACGGAGGTGTTGATACGGATTGGCGGGGGAGTACCGACACCCGCGAGGATACAAAAAACGCCCGCCTTTCCGGCGGGCGTTTCGTGTTTTCAGACTGTGACGCTTAGATCTTCGAGCGTTCCGATTTCAGCGCCAGCCAGAGGCAATAGCACATAATCAGAACCACCAGTGTAAACGGGATACCCGTCGAGACGGCAGCGCCCTGCAACGCGGCGAGGCCTCCTCCGAGCAGCAGCGCAATGGCAACCAGACCTTCAAGCGTGCACCAGAACACGCGCTGCACCACCGGCGCATCCATCTTGCCCCCCGCGGTGATCGTGTCGATCACCAGTGAGCCCGAGTCGGACGAGGTGACAAAGAACACCACGATCAGGACCAGCGCAATGGGCGCGATGATGCCATAAAGCGGAAGCTCTTTCAGGAAGCCGAACAGCGCGCCCTCAGGGGCATAGCTGTCAATCACCGTGGCCCGGACACCTTCGGCGCCACCTGTGTTCAGCATGTCGATGGCAGCACCGCCAAAGGTCGACATCCACAAGGCGCAGACCGCCGTCGGGGCCAACAGCGCACAGATCATGAATTCCCGCACCGTGCGACCCTTGGAAATGCGGGCGATAAACATGCCAACAAACGGCGACCATGCAATCCACCAGGCCCAATAGAAGGTCGTCCAACCATGGAAGTAACTTGTGTCTTCCCGACCGAACGGATTGGAGAGCGCCGGCAAATGGAGCACGTAGTCCACCATGACGTTGAAGTATCTGGCGATCGCAGTGCCGACGCCGGTGACTACAATCACAAAGATGAACAGGCCCACGGCCATGATCATGTTGATCTCACTCAGCCGTTTCACACCGGCATCCATGCCCAGCAGGACCGAGCCCATCGCGATCAGCGTAATGCCGATGATCAACAGAACCGTCACCGTCGGGCTGGGTTCGATACCAAAGACCTCATACAGGCCCGATGCAACCTGCTGCGCGCCCAGTCCAAGGGAAGTTGTCAGACCAAACAGCGTGGCAAACACGGCCAGCGTGTCGATGATGTGACCCCACCAACCCCAGACACGTTCGCCCAGGATCGGATAGAAGGCCGAGCGCAAGGTCAGAGGCAGGCCCAGATTGTAGCTGAATATCGCAAGCGCCAGACCAACAGCCGCGTAGACCGCCCAACCTTCCAGGCCCCAATGGTGGATCGTTCCCATGACACCGGCATATTCGTTCCCCGGCACCGCGATATCGATACCCAGCGGTACCGCGTTTCCGCCCTCGGCAAAGTTGTAATAGACCGGCTCCATCACGCCGAAAAACAGCAGGCCAATACCGATGCCTGCGGCGAACATCATCGCGATCCAGCCGGCATAGGAATAGTCGGGCTGCGCGTCCTTGCCGCCGATCCGCACCTTGCCCACCGGCAGGATGATCAGAACCAGACAGAACAGGGTGATTGCATCGACCGACAGCACCAGAAACCAGTCAAACGTGCTGGTCAGCCAGGGCCGGAGCCAGCCGAAAAACGTAGCCGCGGCCTCCTGATTTGCCAACGCGATCAGGACGAACGCGAAAATCAGGATACTTGAGATCAAAAAGACCGGGTTGTGGATGTCCAGACCGAACGGGCGGACGTTGTCCTGCCCAAGCTCGTATTCGGTCTCAAAATCATAAATCCGGGGGTCCGGATCCAGCATTTTCTTGGTTTCAGCCATGCGTCTGCCCTTCTGTTCGCAACATGCAAACGCCAAGGTATTCGACCGGCGGACGGAGGTGATATTTATATTCCCTTGGCGCGTTTCCGTCGTTTCGACCGCAGGTATGGTGGTTTCAGCCTATACGGATACTAAATTTTCACCAAATATATTCTATTTATGGAATGACATAGTGAAAAAACGCCCGTACGTTGTCGGGCGTTTTCGCACGAGCGGGCGGGCGCTATTGCGACATCCCACCTTCGCTGCTGACCTGTTCTTGAACGTGGGTCTCATTACCCACACTCGCGCCACGTGGCGGGAATTCGGCAAAACTGGCCAGATGCGCCTGCACCAGTCGGGCGGCTGGCCCGAAGGCCCACATCTTGTTGCCCATCCAACGCGTGTACATGCCAGATTCCTCGGCGGCCTTTTCATACGGATCGCGGCGCAGGTTGAACAGCAATGGCGCGTTCAGTTCCTCTTTGGGGCCAGCCCAGCCTTTTTCCTGAATGGTGAAATGCGCCTTCCAGTCGTTATAGCGGATCGCCTGCAGATCGGTGCCCTCGTAATAGACGATTTCCTTACGGTTACTGGGCGTCTCACCGGTCAGGTAAGACAGCTGGTTATACCCGTCCAGATGCACCTGATAGCCTTCATACCCGTTCAGCAGTTCGGCGGGCAGGTCTTGCGAGCCCCCGGCGGCAGCGACCAGCGTGGGCATCCAGTCCATTCCGTCGAAGATACCGTTCAGCACCTGACCTTCGGCGATTTGACCGGGCCAGCGGATGATGGCAGGAACGCGGAAACCGCCTTCCCACGTGGTGCCTTTTTCGCCGTGAAAAGGCGTGGTGCCGCCATCGGGCCACGTCATGGTTTCCGGACCATTATCCGAAGTGAAGATGACGATGGTGTTGTCGGCGATACCGAGCTCTTCCAGATGCGCGGTCACCTTGCCGACATTGTCGTCAAGCTCTTTCATGACCACATCCTGCAGGCCGCGCCCGTCGCCCAGCATCGCCTCATATTCCGGGCTGAGATGGGTCCAGACATGCGCCCGGGCCGGGGCCATCCAGACAAAGAAAGGCGTGTCACTGTCGACAGCGCGGTCGATGAAATCGATGGTATGGGCCGTGACCTCATCATCCAGCGTTTTCTGACGTTCGGGCGGCGCGGGGCCATCATCAATGATGCGCTGTTTGCCCACCGGCCCCCAGCGCGGGTCCACGGTTTCGTCAACGGTATCGGTGGCAAACGAATGGATAATGTTGCGTGGTCCGAACTGAGCGGCAAATTCCGGATCATCGGGCCAATCCGGGTCATTGGCGTATTCCATCGCATTGAGGTGATAGAGCCAGCCCCAATATTCATCAAAGCCTTTGGCTGTCGGCAGGTACTTGTTCAGATCGCCCAGGTGGTTTTTGCCGAATTGTCCGGTGGTATAGCCCATGGATTTGAGGATGTTTGCCAGCGTCGGGTCTTCGTCGCTCAGCCCGACCGGATCACCCGGAAGGCCCACCGTGTGCATCCCCGTACGCACCGGGAACTGACCGGTGATAAAGGCAGAACGCCCAGCAGTGCAGCTGGGTTGCGCATAATAGTCGGTCAACCGAGCACCTTCCGCGGCAAGCTGATCCAGATTCGGGGTCTGGATGCTTTTGACACCTTGATGATAGCTGCCAAGGCTGGCCCAGCCCACATCATCAGCCATGATCACCAGAATATTGGGCTTGTCGGTTTGCGCGACGGCGGCGGTGGCGACTGCCCAGAGAGCCGCAGCCATACTGGTTGATAAAGATTTGATTCGAAACATTGATTCCGACTCCTGCGTCCAATCGAGAGGGCCAATAGGCCGTTATGCCCCATGTCCTAGCGGCAGGGTCATTTGCATCGCAAACGTGGGTTTACATTCTTGCAGAATCTGAAACGTAATCACTGAGATCTGAAATCAGGAGAGAGCCGTGCTGAATGACAACGCCCTGTCGGCTGTTTTGCATCTTGCGGAAACCGGCAATTTTCAGGAGGCCGCCAAGCGGATGGGCGTCTCGAACGCCTCTCTGTCGCGCTATGTCGCGATGGCCGAAGCACAAGTGGGGTTCGCCCTGTTTCACCGAAAACGCGGCAATAACGGGCTGACGCGCGAGGGGCAGAAGTTTCTGCCGGTGGCGCAAAGACTGCGGGCAGACCTGAGGCGTTGCGCCGATGAGGTCGCCCATATCCGGTCGGAAACCGGGCAGACGGTGAGGATCGGCTGTGGCCCCCTGACGCCGCGCACGCTGCTGCGACCTGCGGTTCAGGCGGCGCTGCAGCAGTCCCCTGCCTTGCGGATCAGGGTCTATGTCAGCGCGCGTCAAGCGCCGATTGAGATGCTCGAAAGCGGTGAGATTGATATCTATCTGGGCGATCTGACCCATACGCCCGAAACCGAGAATATCGAGCTGATGATGTTCGAAAAACGCGCGGTAGTGTTTGCAGCACATGTCTCGCATCCATTGCATGAAGCCTCTCCGGTCACTCTGAACAAGCTGTTTTCGCACCCGTTCGGATCGCCGCATCTGCACAAGCATTGGCGCGCGGCGATCACTCAGGCATTAGGCGGCACCGAAGAGGCGGCAGAAAAGGTCAGGTCGCTGCCGCAGGTAGAGAGTGATGACTATGCTTTTTTGTTATCACTGCTATCGGGACCCGAGTTTGTCGTGGGCGGTATGCCCGAGACATTTGCCGAACGGGTTGCCGATGGGTCGGTCAAGCTGATCGAAACCACCCCACAGATTACCTGGAACATCTGTGCCGCGCGCAAGGCGGGACCGGGCCAGCCCGCCATCGGAATTCTGTGGAATCAGCTCAAGGCACTGACTGGCCAGAGACACGGGTGATATGTTATTCACCCATATGGTTGACTGAAGCAGGAAAAGGATATAATTCATCCAAATGGTTGAACGAGAGAGTCGCTATGACCTGAGCGCAATATTGAAGGCCGCGTCCGACCCGACACGCCGGGCGATCCTGACAATGCTGGCGCAGCAGGGTCCCTTACGGGTGACGGATATCGCGCGGCGCTTCGAGATGAGCCTCAACTCGGTATCCAAGCACATCAAGGTGCTGGAAAATGCCGGGCTGGTGCAGCGTCGGACAGAATGGCGCGAACATCTGATCGAGGTGCAGATGGACCCCTTGTCAGCCGTAGATGAATGGTTCGCCGGGCTGCGTTCAATCTGGGCGCTTCGGCTGGACGCCTTGGAAACTGCTTTGGAGGACCCAGAAGATGACGGAACTGTCCCTTGAAATAACGCGCGCCATCCCGCACCCGCCGGAAAAGGTATTCGACGCATGGCTGAACCCGGAAATGCTGGCTAAATTCATGCTGCCCGGCCCCAATATGTCGGTGCCCGAAGTGCATTCTGACGCCAAGGTCGGTGGCCGGTTCAAGATCATCATGCGCGCACCCGAGGCCGGAGACCTCCCGCATGAGGGCGAATATAAGGTCATAGACCGGCCCAACCGGCTGCAATTCACTTGGAATTCCCCCTACAGTCAGGACGATTCCACCGTGACGCTGGATTTCACACCAACTGACAAGGGCACCGAACTGCGATTGCACCACATCCGCTTCCCTTCAGAAGAAAGCCGCAACAACCATGAAGGTGGCTGGACCCGGATACTTGAATCGCTGGAGGGTGCGCTGTGATCAACTGGCTTGCCCTTGGCGCGGGAGTCATCGCCGCCTTTCTGTTGGGGTGGTTGATCTACGGCCCCGTTGGTTTCCAGAAACGCTGGGCCGAAGGAACGCGGATCGATCCCACCCCGCCCGCGTCTCCACCTCTGCCGCAGATGGCGGCCCAGATCGTGTTTTTGATCCTGCTGGCCTCAGTGATCGCCGTAACTGAGACGACCAACAGCCTTGGGGTTGCGGTACTGGCAATACTGGCAGTCGCAGCACAGACGGCCTCGGTCGGGGCATGGGCGCAGAAAAGCGGCTTCGCCATCGCGGTCGATACCGGCTATGCCTTGGGTTGCGGCGTGGTGATGATCCTGGCGCACGCGATCCTTTGAAATATCGACCCCTGCCCGGTTTGGGCGGGGGCTAGGCAATCCCCTGCCCCTCAAAAACTCCCGACTTTCCAAAGCTTGCAAACTGATGTATGGGCCACACATCTGAGACGTTGTGCCCTGACCCCGGCACTCGAATGGAAGATAAAGTGGGGTCGGCGGCAATGGGGCCGCCATGCAAACCGGAGACCCGCAGGGGCGGGAGTGCTCCGTTCTAGGATACGCATATGTTTGATGTAACAAAGAAATCGATTCAGTGGGGCGAAGAGACGCTGACACTGGAAACCGGCAAGGTTGCCCGTCAGGCCGACGGCAGCGTGATTGCCACGCTGGGCGAAACCAGCGTGATGGCAAACGTGACCTTTGCACGGGCGCAAAAACCCGGTCAGGACTTTTTCCCGCTGACCGTCCACTACCAAGAGAAATACTATGCCGCCGGTAAGGTTCCGGGTGGCTTCTTCAAGCGCGAGGCGCGCCCGACCGAGAAAGAGACGCTGACCGCGCGTCTGATCGACCGTCCGATCCGCCCGCTGTTCGTTGACGGCTTTAAAAACGAAGTTCTGGTCATGTGCACCGTGCTGAGCCACGATCTGGTCAACGACCCCGACATCGTCGCGATGATCGCGGCATCCGCTGCTCTGACCATTTCCGGCGCGCCGTTCATGGGCCCGATCGCCGGTGCCCGCGTTGGTTTCGTGGATGGCGAATACGTCCTGAACCCGACCGTCGACGACATGCAGGACCTGCGCCTGAACCCCGAACAGCGTCTGGATCTGGTTGTTGCCGGCACCAAAGACGCCGTGATGATGGTGGAATCGGAAGCATACGAGCTGTCCGAGGCGGAAATGCTGGGCGCGGTGAACTTTGCGCATGAGCAAATCCAGCCGGTCATCAACCTGATCATCTCGCTGGCAGAAGACGCCGCGAAAGAGCCGTTTGAATTCGAAGCGCCCGACTATTCGGACCTGTATGCAGCCGTTAAGGCCGCCGGTGAAGAGCAGATGCGCGCCGCCTTCGCAATCACCGACAAGCAAGAGCGCACCGCCGCTGTTGCCGCTGCCCGCGAAGCGATCAAGGAAGCGCTGACCGAGCACCAGCTGGAAGACGGCAACCTGGGTTCCGCGATGAAAAAGCTGGAAGCAGGCATTCTGCGCGGTGACGTCGTCAAAGGCGGTAAGCGGATCGACGGTCGTTCGACCACCGATATCCGTTCGATCGTGGCCGAGACCTCGATGCTGCCGCGGACCCACGGTTCCGCCCTGTTCACCCGTGGTGAAACACAGGCGCTGGCCGTGACCACGCTGGGCACCGGTGACGATGAGCAGTTCATCGATGCGCTGCATGGCAACTTCAAATCGAACTTCCTGCTGCACTACAACTTCCCCCCCTATTCGGTTGGTGAAGTTGGCCGCGTTGGTGGCCCCGGCCGTCGTGAGATCGGCCACGGCAAGCTGGCATGGCGCGCCCTGCAGGCGGTTCTGCCTGCGGCAACCGACTTCCCCTACACGATCCGTATCGTGTCCGAGATCACCGAATCCAACGGCTCGTCCTCGATGGCGTCTGTCTGCGGCGGTTCGCTGTCGATGATGGATGCGGGCGTTCCGCTGAAAGCACCGGTTGCCGGTGTGGCCATGGGCCTGATCCTGGAAGATGACGGCGAATACGCCATCCTGTCGGACATTCTGGGTGACGAAGACCACCTGGGCGACATGGACTTCAAGGTGGCGGGTACCGAAAACGGCATCACCTCGCTGCAGATGGACATCAAGGTCGCGGGCATCACGCCCGAGATCATGGAGAAAGCCCTGGCGCAAGCCAAGGACGGCCGGATGCACATCCTGGGTGAGATGGGCAAAGCCCTGTCCGAGACCAACGAATTCTCGGTCCACGCCCCGCGCATCGAGACCATGAACATCCCGACCGACAAGATCCGTGAAGTGATCGGCTCGGGCGGTAAAGTCATCCGCGAAATCGTCGAGGTTTCGGGTGCGAAGGTCGACATCAACGACGATGGCGTCATCAAGATCGCCTCGCCCGACGGTGAATCGATCAAGAAGGCATACGAGATGATCCACTCGATCGTGGCTGAGCCAGAAGAAGGTCAGATCTACACCGGTAAAGTGGTCAAGATCGTCGATTTCGGCGCCTTCGTGAACTTCTTTGGCAAGCGCGACGGTCTGGTGCACGTCTCGCAAATCGAGAACCGCCGCCTGAACCATCCGTCGGATGTTTTGAAGGAAGGTCAGGAAGTGAAGGTCAAGCTGCTGGGCTTTGACGATCGCGGCAAGGTTCGCCTGTCGATGAAGGTTGTCGATCAGGAAACCGGCGAAGAGGTCGTGCCTGAGAAGAAAGAAAAGAAAGAGGAAAGCGCAGAGTAATCTGCCTTCCCTGTCTGAATACGAAAGGCCCCGGTTCAAGCCGGGGCCTTTTTTGTCTCGCTGACCCGCATGGGCAGCAAAGAGGCTTGCCGCCGGAGCTATGCGTTGGCGCGGCGCTCGCCTTCCAGTTCCGCCCCGATATGCAGAACAGTGTCGAGGAACAGACCCAGATCCTGCCGCCGCGTGCGATGATTGTTGATCGCCACACGCAGACAGTGCTTCCCGTCCAGCGTGGTATCGGACGGAACCGCGAGGCCGGATTCCTGAACCCGCAGCATGATCTCGGTGTTCAGTTCCTTTAGCCGATCTTCATCAGTAACCCCGTTGGTGTAGCGGAAGCACACGATGTTCAGATCGACCGGCGCGACCAGTTCAAGCTTTGGGTTGGCAGCGATCAACTGCTGTAGGTACCTGGCTTGTTCGATATTCTGATCGATCAGTCGGCCCAGCTTTTCCACACCGTTCTCTTTCAAAGACATCCAAATCTTGAGGGCTTTGAATCCCCGGCTCAGTTCAAAACCGTAATCGGCCAGAAATGTGCCCGCCATCAGCCCGCGTTCTTGCATTTGAAGATAGTGGCCGTGCATCTCGAAGGTACCGAAATGGCGCTGTGCATCACGGATTAGCACGCAGCCGGCCTCAAACGGGGTGTGCAGCCATTTATGCGGGTCCATGGCAATGGAATCCGCCTGGTCTATGCCGTCGACCAGATGTTTGTGGCGGGGCGCAAGGCGCAGGAAGGCGCCGATACATCCATCCACATGGAACCATATCCCTTCGCGGCGGCAGATCTCGGCAATTGAAACGAGATCGTCCAGCGCGCCGGTATTCGTGGTGCCTGCCGTCCCGATGATACACGCGGGTTTGATGCCATTGGCCCGGTCCTTTGCGATCGCGTCCTGCAGGGCAGGGATGCTTATCCGGTTATGGTCGTCGCTTTCGATTTCTGTAAGCGCCGAGGCGCCATGGCCCAGTGTTTCCAGCGCCTTCTGGTGGCAACTGTGAACCTGATCCGACGCGTAAAACCTGATCGGCTGTGGCATCCCAAGAATCCCCTCGGCACGCACATCGACGCCGGCAAGCGCGTTGCGCGCGACGTTGAGCGCCACCATGTTGGCCATCGAGCCACCGCTGGTCAGGGTCCCGCTTGCGTCCTCGGGAAAGCCCATAAGCTCTTTGAACCAGTTGACGACCTGTATGTCGATCATGGCGGCAGCGGTATTGCCGCCCCCCAGGTTCGAACCGTCTATGGCCGCAAGGAAATCACCCAGCGCGCCGGTAAAATTGGACGATCCCATATACCAGCCCCAGAACCGTGGGTGGATATTCCCCATGGAATAGGGAAGCAGGTTTTCCCGAAGGTCGGCGTAGACCGCATCGAGCGGCTGCGGTGCCATTGGGGCAGGTGACTTGAAGAAGCTCCGAACCGTGTCGGGCATCTCCTGCCAGACGGGACGTTCACGCATTTCGGACAGATGCGCGATGGCGTCATCAATCATCTGATGCCCAAGGTTACGCGACGATGTCCAATCATCCGGGTCCAATGTTTCTTCGAAATCGCTCATGTCAAAGCCCCAGGAGGTTAAAAAACCTGCAGTCTGTCGTGGCATCCAAGCGGTGTCAATCGACCCGACTGTTCGTTTGCGCGGTATACCCGATGCCAGTTGTGACCCGGCCTGACGAGAGCTTCGCGGAGACCGAACACTCTCAACTGTTTAAATTTACACGCTTAAAGTGTAGAAAGGTCGAGAGTATCGTTCAAAAGCAATCGGAAGCGTCATTCAAAATGCCTTTCTTTACAGTCTATCAGATTGATGCTGACCCGCTTTTCAATCCCAGTGTCACGGTGAACAATGCCTTTCAGGTTGAAATCACGGACAACGACGACTTCCTCGAGGACCCGGATGCCGATGGCGGTCAACAGTTTGACGTCAGTTCGATCCCCGGATTAAGCACCTCCGAAGATTTTCAGGTTTTTGAAAACTACAGCGCGAATGTCGGCGGATCTCCGGTGACCTATACGCTTTTGCAGTTCTCCGGCACACAGTACATCGTTGTGACATCCGGGACCGTCGCCGTTAATGATGTCCTGTCCAATAACATCCGCACTCAAGTCACGGCACCCCCGGCCGAATATGATACACTTCCGACTTTTGTCTGCTTCACTGCGGGGTCCATGATTCTTACCCCGACCGGTGAACGGCTGATCGAAACCATCCGGCCGGGGGATCAGGTCATCATAGGAGACGGCAACAGCCGCCCTGTCCGCTGGGTTGGCCGCCGACGTCTGAGCAGGCGCGAATTGCAGCAAGCGCCAAAGTTCTGCCCGATCCGCATCAAGGCGGGCGGGCTTGGAGACCGGCTGCCCACACGGGACATGATGGTGTCACCGCAGCATCGTATCGTGGTTTCCTCGCCTTCGATGGAGTTGCATTACTTTGACCCGGTGATGCTGGCACCCGCCAAAGCTCTGGTGAATGGCGATACGATCACGCAGGTGCCACCCGATCAGAATGTTGAGTACATTCATATCCTCTTTGACAGGCATGAGCTGGTTAACGTCGAAGGGCTCTGGTCCGAGTCGTTTTTCCCGGGCGATTGCACGCTGGATGCGATGTCTGCCGCGACAAAAGAGGAGTTGTTCGCCCTGTTTCCAGAGCTTCTGTCCAACAAGGGCGCATTTGGCGAGACCGCGCTGCCGGTTCTGAAACCGCATGAGGTGCGGATGTTGCGCCAGGATCTTACCGCACCAGCCAGGGCGACGTCAGCGTTGGTTCACTAGCTCGGTGTTGGTTGCCCATGGTCACCGAACGGCGGGCTATCCGTAATGGGCTATGCGTAATGGAAACGAGGGGCTTTCGCCCCCCGTTGATCATCTGTCCGATCAGGACGGCGCTTTGGTTTTGCGCAGGTAGGGGAAGATCGTTTCGAACTCACCGAACTTGGCCTTGGCGTCTTCGTTCGACACGGTCGGCGGGATGATCACGTCTTCGCCCGGAACCCAGTTGGCGGGGGTTGCGACGCCCTTGGCGCTCATCTGCAGCCCATCCAGAGCACGCAGGATTTCAGCAAAGTTCCGGCCTACGGTCATCGGGTAGGTCATCGACAGTTTCAGCTGCTTGTCCGGCCCGATGATGAAGACAGAGCGCACCGTTGCGCTATCGGCAGGAGTGCGACCGTCGGGCAGATATGCCTCGGCAGGCAGCATGTCGAAGGCTTTGGATACGGCCAGACCGTCATCGGCGATGATCGGAAAGCCGGGGTTGGCCTTGCCGTATTCTTCGATATCTTTCTTCCACTTCTTGTGGTCTTCGACGCCGTCCACCGATACGCCGATCACTTTGGTGTTCCGGGCTGCCCATTCATCGTTCAGCTGCGCCACAGCCGAGAACTCGGTGGTGCAGACAGGGGTAAAATCCTTGGGGTGTGAGAACAGGATGGCCCAGCTGTCGCCAATCCAGTCATGGAACTGGACGGTGCCCTGATCCGTTTCTGCTGTGAAATTCGGGACAGTGTCGTTGATACGCAAACCCATAGGGAAACTCCTTTCCTGCGAAAAAATCCGAGTCGGTCGATGCCAACCTAATCACTTTGCGCAGAGGTTAAACCATTCATGTTGCCCTGTCAGAAGATTCGGTGGATACATAATTTGATCAAATTGCGAATTGCCCCTTGCCCCATGCCGGGACGGGTGACAGAGTGCCCTCGAAAACCGACCGCTCGGTCGGCTGATTTCTGCTCCGGAGGATGAGCCATGATCGAAAAACGTGATTTCTATATCAACGGCAAATGGGTCGCCCCGTCTGCGCCGAATGATTTCGAAGTGATCGACCCTTCGACCGAAGACCCCTGCGCGGTGATTTCGCTTGGGTCAGAGGCGGACACAAACGCCGCTGTTGCCGCGGCCAAGGCCGCCCTGCCCGGCTGGATGGCCACCCCGGTCGAAGAGCGTATCGCGTTGGTGGAGAAACTGGTTGATATCTACGCCGCGCGCTCCGAGGACTTGGCCCAAGCGATGTCGATGGAGATGGGAGCGCCGATCGATATGGCCCGCAGCCAGCAATCGGGTGCGGGAATCTATCACCTGAAGAATTTCATCCGTGCTGCCAAAGCGTTTCAGTTCGAACGTCCACTGGGCGACCACGCGCCGAATGACCGGATCATCTATGAGGCGGTAGGTGTCGCCGCCCTGATCACGCCCTGGAATTGGCCGATGAACCAGGTCACGCTCAAGGTCGGCGCAGCGGCGATTGCGGGCTGTACGATGGTGATAAAACCATCGGAACAGAGCCCGCTGAACGCAATGATCTTTGCCGAGATGATGGATGAGGCCGGTTTCCCGGCCGGTGTCTTCAATCTGGTGAACGGCGATGGTGTGGGCGTGGGCTCTCAGCTGTCTGGGCATCCGGATGTGGATATGGTCAGCTTCACCGGCTCGACCCGCGCCGGTACCGCGATTTCCAAGAACGCTGCCGATACCCTTAAAAAGGTGCATCTGGAACTGGGTGGCAAAGGCGCCAATGTGGTCTTTGCCGATGCCGATGAGAAGGCTGTTAAACGCGGCGTGCTGCATATGATGAACAACACCGGCCAAAGCTGTAACGCACCCAGCCGGATGCTGGTACAGCGCCCGATCTACGATCAGGCGGTTGAGACCGCCGCCGAGGTGGCAAACAAGGTGGCAGTGGGCAGCGCGTCCGAGGAAGGTCGCCATATCGGGCCGGTGGTGAATGAGGTGCAGTGGACCAAGATTCAGGACCTGATCCAGAAAGGCATCGACGAAGGCGCACGTCTGGTTGCGGGCGGCACTGGTCGACCGGAGGGTCTGAACAAGGGCTACTATGTGCGCCCCACCGTCTTTGCTGATGCCAACAACCAGATGACCATAGCGCGCGAGGAAATCTTTGGCCCGGTTCTGACCATGATCCCCTTCGACACAGAAGAAGAAGCCGTCGAGATCGCCAATGACACACCGTATGGTCTGACCAACTATGTCCAGACACAGGATGGAGACCGCGCCAATCGAATGGCCCGCGTGTTGCGGTCGGGCATGGTCGAGATGAACGGTCAGTCGCGCAGTGCCGGGTCCCCGTTCGGAGGCATGAAGCAATCCGGGAACGGACGTGAAGGCGGCGTATGGGGGTTGGAAGACTTCCTCGAAGTGAAGGCCGTAGGCGGCTGGGCTGCGGAGTAAGTAACCTTAGAATTCGACCTTGGGGGAGTGCGCTTCGCAGGCGCGCTCCGCTTTCATTTGGATACGAATCCCAGCGTCTCGGAACTGTCCAAACTTGAAAAAAGCCTTCTGGGTGACCATACCTGCCAGTTATGCAAATAGAAGAAATCTGGCCAAACTACCGCGCACGTATCAAGGCGTTCCTGCATTCCAAGGTGGCAAACCCGGCGGATGTAGACGACCTTTTGCAGGAAATCTCGATAAAGGTTTTCACAGGGCTGCCAACACTCAGCGACCCTTCCAAGCTGCAATCCTGGCTGTTCCAGACAGCTGACCGCACAATTATCGATTTCTACAGAAAAAACGCGCGGGCAAAGACCGTTGATCCCGAAGATCTTTGGTATTCCAGTGACGATCCTGGCATCCGTCAGGACCTGGAAAATTGCGTCGAGCCATTTATCCGCGGCTTGCCCGCCGAGACGGCAAAGTTGCTTATGGACATCGACATCAATGGCATGTCCCAAAAAGAATATGCCAAGGCTCACGGACTATCTTATTCGACATTGAAATCCAGAGTTCAAAAGGGTCGCGACGACCTGCGTAAAGCATTTGACGATTGCTGTAACTGGACGATCGATACACGCGGAAATATCGCGGAATATCATTTAAAATCTGATAACTGCAAAAAATGTTGAGCCATTCTTCGTCTTTTTGATGCGGGCGCCGTCTTACAGGTGAACGTATCAAAAGGATAAAACGATGATCAAAATTATCAGCTTCAAAATCTGCCCGTTCGTGCAGCGTGTCACCGCGATGCTGGAAGCAAAAAACGTAGCCTACGACGTGGAATACATCAGCCTAAGCAACAAACCGGACTGGTTTTTGGAAATTTCACCGACGGGCCAAGTGCCTGTCCTGGTAACCGAGAACGGTACCGCGCTGTTCGAATCTGACGCGATCGTAGAATATATCGACGATGTCACAGCGCCATTGCAGACAGACATATCGCCCGAGCAACGCGCAGTTAATCGCGCTTGGAGCTATCAGGCGACAAAACATTATCTGGTCCAATGCAGTACGATGCAGAGCGCCGACAAGGCGACGTTGGATGATCGCATCCGCAAGCTGGACGCATCGTTCGCCAGGGTTGAGAAACAACTGGGCGAGGCATCATTTTTCGCCGGTGACGAACCCGGCAATGTGGATATCGCCTGGTTGCCATTGCTGCACCGCGCGGCAATTGTCGAAAGACACAGCGGGTATGACATGCTTGCAGGTTATCCCAAAGTGAAGGCCTGGCAGCAGGCTGTGCTGCGGACGGGTATTCCGGCCAAATCCGTACCCGCAGATTTCAATAAGAAGTTCTCGGATTTTTATTTGGCCGAGCGCACCTGGCTTGGGCGAGGCGCAAACCTGAACGAAGCACCCAGCGCGTCCGCAAAATCAACCGGGAGCGGATGCTGCGGGTAGACCAAGAACGCTCCTGCCCTGTGATTGCCGGGCAGGAGCGCGCTGTCAGACTGGTCGTATGGTGAGCTGAGGCTCTCCGTCCGAAGTGTGGCGGGTGGACCGGCCATCCCAACCTATCTCTCCGGTCACGCGTTGGCGCAGGGACGAAAAACTGTCGAACCGGACCACGTCCACGGGCGCATCAAATTGCAGCGTCACCCGACGATGTGTTCCATCGCCCAGCTTGGTCAGGCCACGGACCTCAGCGGTGAAGGGCTGGCCCAGATACCGGCCCTCAACCCGATCACCGACGCGCAGTTGCATTCGGTTACCAGCCATTGCGTGCAACGTATTCCAATCCCGCGCACCGTGTTGATGCGCCAGCAGTTCCAACGCCTCGCTATTGGACAGCTTGACGCCGCTGTCCTGCAACCGTTTGCGCAGGCGTTTTGCCTGCTCTTTCAGCTCCGAAATCGGAGCGATGTTCTGGACATTTGCCATGATATGCCTCGTTTCCTTGAACGGGCGCGAAATCTGGACGGGGTTCGCATTGCCATCCGCGCGCCGGGAAAGGGCAACAGATGATATTCCAACCGGGTTTCACCAAAGCCAAAGACCGCGAACGGCAGGGGACCCGAACCTGCCGTGCCATATGGCAACGATGCGCTAAAATGTCAATCAGACGTCGGCTTGGGCCGCCTCATAGGCCAGCATGGCGCGTTTCACGGGCAGACCCCAGTGATAGCCACCCAAGCCACCGGATTTGCGCAACGCACGGTGACACGGGATCAGCCAGCTGACCGGGTTGCGCCCGACAGCGGTGCCCACGGCGCGTACCGCTTGCGGTGAACCAACCCGCTGCGCGATCTCGGAATAGGTGGTGACCTGTCCTGATGGGATGTGCATCAACGCCTCCCACACTTTGATCTGCAGCGGCGAGCCGATCAGATAGAGCGGGGTCGGCTGCAAGCGGTCACTGGCGGCACCGAAGGCACTGAGCACCCACGGGCGCAGGCGCATCGGGTCCTCGACAAACGCGGCCTGCGGCCAGCGGGAAAGCATGTCTTCCATCGCGTCTTCTTCACCGGTTTCGGCACCGAAGGCCATGCCACATATGCCTTTATCGGTTCCCATAACCAGCGCGGGGCCAAAGGGGCTTTCGAACCAGCCCCAATAGATTGTCAGGCCCGCACCTTTGCGGGCGTATTCGCCGGGGCTCATGGATTCCCATTTCAGGAACAGATCATGCAGCCGCCCGCTGCCGGACAGGCCGACGTTATGCGCAGTCTCTAACGTCGTGAACCGCTCTCGCAGCAGCGCCTTCGCATGGCCCAGCGTCAGATATTGCTGGTATCGCTTGGGCGACACTCCGGTCCAGCGCGAGAACAGGCGCTGGAAATGCGCCGGGCTCATGTCCATCTGGCAGGCCAGCTCCTCGAGGCTGAGCGTTTCTCCGCCCTGATCGATCAGCTCTATCGCGCGCCGCATGACGTTGTAGTGATATCCGCTTTCGGGGTTCTGGATGTTCATGGGTTTCACCTCATTCGCTTGGATAAACCATAGCGCGCAGACCACGCCCCTGCGACCCGGAACATGCGCAATGGCTTTGGGCTTGTGTCGCGCGGCGTCGGGCGGCATTAAGGCCGGAATGGCAAAACAACTTGGATATCATACGATCCGCGAGGTCTTTACCCGGTTTCAGGAGGCTGATCCTGAGCCCAAGGGCGAGTTGGATCATGTGAATGTCTATACGCTGGTGGTGGCCGTAGCTTTGTCTGCGCAAGCAACCGATGCGGGGGTCAACAAGGCGACGAAAGAGCTGTTCAAGATCGCTGACACGCCGCAAAAGATGCTGGATATGGGCGAAGAAGGTCTGATCGAGCACATCAAGACCATCGGCCTGTTCCGGCAGAAGGCCAAGAATGTGATCAAGCTGAGCCGCATTCTGGTCGAAGACTATGATGGCGAGGTGCCCAATTCCCGTGCGGCGTTGCAATCTCTGCCCGGTGTCGGACGCAAGACCGCGAATGTCGTGCTGAACATGTGGTGGCGGTATCCGGCGCAAGCGGTGGACACGCATATCTTTCGCGTCGGCAACCGCACCGGCATCTGCCCGGGCAAGAACGTGGACGCCGTCGAACGCGCTATCGAAGACAACATCCCGACCGATTTCCAGCTACATGCGCATCACTGGCTGATCCTGCACGGCCGCTATCACTGCAAGGCGCGCAAACCGCAATGCCCCACCTGTATCATCCGCGATCTCTGCGAATTTGAGGATAAGACTCTATGAAGACCTACCAACTGACCGGCATCGGAAACGCCGTTGTGGACGTAATTTCCCAGGCCGATGACAGTTTCCTTGAGCTGATGGGCATCGAAAAGGGCATCATGCAGCTGATCGAGCAGGAACGCGGCGAGGTATTGTACGCCTCGATGGAAGGCCGGGTGCAGACGCCGGGTGGCTCGGTTGCCAACACCATCGCGGGTGCGGGTGCACTGGGTCTGGATTCGGCGTTTATCGGGCGGGTGCATGATGACGCACTGGGCCGGTTCTATGCCGATGCGATGAACGAGGATGGGGTGGATTTCGTGAACCCACCGGTGCCGGGGGGAGAGCTGCCTACCTCGCGGTCGATGATCTTTGTCTCGCCCGATGGTGAGCGGTCGATGAACACCTATCTGGGTATTTCGTCCGAGCTGTCGTCTCAGGATGTCTCGGAGGAGGTCGCGGGCAACAGCCAGATCATGTTCCTCGAAGGTTATCTGTTCGACAAAGAAAAGGGCAAGGCGGCGTTCCTGGAAGCGGCGCGCAACTGCCACAAGGGCGGCGGCAAGGCCGGCATCGCCATTTCCGACCCGTTCTGTGTTGAACGGCACCGGGTCGATTTCCTGCTGCTGATCGAAAACGAACTGGATTTCGTGATCGGCAACGAGGCCGAGATCAAATCGCTGTTTGAAACCGACGATCTTGAGGAAGCGCTGGCCAAAACAGCCGAGATTTGCCCTCTGGTCGTCTGCACGCGGTCGGGCGATGGGGTGACCGTACTGAACGGCGACGCGCGCATCGACGTGCCGGTTGAAAAGGTCGTACCTGTGGACGCGACCGGCGCGGGCGATCAATTCGCCGCCGGGTTCCTGTTTGGCATGGCAACGGGCCGCGATTACGAGACTTGCGCGCGGATCGGCAATGTCTGTGCCCGCGAGGTGATCAGCCATATCGGCCCCCGTCCCGAAGCGAACATGATGGATTTGTTGCGGAACGAAGGGTTGCTTTAGGCGCCGGGCCGTCCGGCTATTTGTCTTTCCGATCTTTTAGCAGGGCCGTCAGCAGCGGGATCAGCAGCGTCGGCAACGAACCCAGGGGGTTGGAGCCGATGCCCTTGATCGCGCCAACGATCTCGCGCGCCTCGGTTGCCATCTCTGACAGTTCGTCTTCGATATCGGCGATCGCCATATCCCGGACCTCGACGGCGGGGGCGATCTCCTGCTCGACATTGGTACGCTTTGCGACCAGGACCAGCAAACAGGCCAGGGTCAGATTGGCGGCCGCCAGAGCCGCGGCGGACAACGCCGGAGACATCCACGCGTTCAAAACGAAATAGAGGCTGATATTCAACAGCACCAGCGCCGAGAGCACCGCGATCCCCGCCAGCGCTATCATGATGGTCTGCTGTTGGATCACGGCCAGATGACGGCGCTGGATCAGGCGCTCGGTCCGATAGATCGTTGTCAAATTCCGACTAATTCTACGCATTCCGAATTCCTATCCCTGCAACCGGCCAACGGCGTATCCCAGCGTGAAAGCGACCAGCAGGGCGGTGATCGGATAGTCTTTCTGGAGCCTTCCGAACTCTTCGACCACCTCGTCGCCAAAGGCCTCGGCCTTGCCCAGGTCGATGCCGTGCTCCGTCAGAAGCTTGCGAATCTCGTCAGAGGTTTTCGCCGATGCGGTTGCCTCGTGCCGCGCCTGCCCGGCGGGTTCATCGCGTTCTTTTTCTTCCAGTTGCGCATTGCGCGCCCGGAGTTTCTCTAACTCAGCCAGAAGTTCCGCCTCGGTGGTCATGAAAACGCATCCCTCAAAATCAGTTGCTCCTCACCATAGTTCGATTGGACAGTGGCACAAATCCGAGCCCGGTTAAACTCACGTCGACGTCTGCGCTGCCGCAGCCTGATCGGACATGGCCTGCCGGCGAGGCTGTCGGAGAAACACCCGGTCGGGGACGGGATCGCATTTACGACAGATAGGGCGAGAAAATCCCGAGAACCTGTTCGTAAACGCTGCGTTTGAACGGCACTATTTCTGCGACCAACCGATTTGGCTGCTGCCATTTCCAATGGGTAAATTCTGGGTGTTCGGTCTGAATATCGATCTGGTCATCCCGGCCGAGGAACCGCATCAGAAACCATTTCTGTTCCTGCCCGCGATACCGGCCCTTCCAGATTTTCGGCACGATATCATGCGGCAAGTCATAGGGCAGCCAGCCATCGGTTTCGGCAATGATCTCGACCAGGTCGCCGGTCACACCGGTTTCCTCCCACAGCTCACGCAGAGCCGCATCGCGCGGGTCTTCGCCCTTGTCCACGCCCCCTTGGGGCATCTGCCATGCGTCTTTGTGGCGATCATTACGCTGACCGACAAAGATTCTGCCCTCAGCATTCATCAACATCAGCCCGACACAGGGACGATAGGGCAGTTTGGCGATCTGGTCAGGGGTCATGTGCGGCCTCATCAGCAGGGTGTGCAGCGTCTGTAACAAGCGGGGCGGGAAACGCAAAGGGAATGACGTTAGGTTTCGCGTGACAAAGGTGACGTGAACGTCAATCTAACCCTCAATTTCGGGAGGGAGAGTTCGCCATGACTGCGTACCCAAACATGCTGGCCCCGCTGGATCTGGGCTTTACCACGCTGAAAAACCGGGTGCTGATGGGCTCGATGCATACCGGGCTGGAAGAGACCGGCGATTGGAATCGGGTGGCCGAGTTCTACGCGGATCGGGCGCGCGGCGGTGTGGCGCTGATGGTGACGGGCGGGATTGGTCCGAATCTTGAGGGCTCGGTGCTGCCGGGGGCCTCGATGATGACCAATGACACAGAGGTGGCGAACCATTCCATCGTGACCCAGCGCGTGCATGAGGCCGGTGGCAAGATCGCGATGCAGATCCTGCACGCTGGGCGCTATGCCTATGGGCCGAAATGCGTGGCACCGAGCCCGGTGAAATCGCCGATCTCGCCGTTTCCGCCGCACGAGCTGGACGAAGAGGGCATCGAGAAGCAGATCGGCGACATTGTGAATTCCGCCCGGTTGGCCCAAAAGGCGGGCTATGACGGGGTCGAAATCATGGGCTCCGAGGGGTATTTCCTGAACCAGTTCCTGGTGACCCATACCAACAAACGCACCGACCGCTGGGGCGGATCGTACGAGAACCGGATGCGCCTGCCCATCGAAGTGGTGCGCCGCACGCGCGAGGCTGTGGGGACCGATTTCATCATCATCTACCGTCTGTCGATGATTGACCTGGTGCCCGACGGCTCGACCCATGAAGAGGTGGTGGAGCTGGCGCAGCGGATCGAACAGGCCGGGGCGACGATCATCAATACCGGGATCGGCTGGCATGAGGCCCGGATTCCAACGATTGCGACCAGCGTTCCCCGCGCGGCCTTTGCCTGGGTCACCAAAAAGCTGATGGGCAAGGTTGGCATCCCGGTGATCACCTCGAACCGGATCAATACGCCCGAGGTCGCCGAAGAGGTTTTGGCGACCGGTTGCGCCGATATGGTGTCGATGGCGCGTCCGATGCTGGCGGATGCGGATTTCGTCAACAAGGCGATAGCGGGTGAGGCCGCGAAAATAGCGCCCTGCATTGCCTGCAATCAGGCCTGTCTGGATCACACGTTCAGCGGCAAGCTGACGTCCTGTCTGGTGAATCCACGCGCCTGCCATGAGACCGAACTGGTGATCGGCAAGGCAGATACCCCCAAGACCGTCGCTATTGTCGGTGCAGGTCCGGCGGGTCTGTCCACCGCGATGACCGCCGCCCAGCGCGGTCATGACGTGACATTGTTCGACCGTGCGTCGGAAATTGGCGGGCAGTTGAACATGGCCAAACAAGTGCCGGGGAAAGAGGAATTCTGGGGTCTGGTCGACTGGTATCGTACCATGATGGACGACCTTGGCGTGAAGGTGGAACTGGACCGCGAGGTCGGCGCAGATGACCTGACCGGCTTTGACGAAGTGGTCATTGCCACCGGTGTCACCCCACGCGATCCGCAGATACCGGGGCAGGAGCGGGTCAACGTGCTCAGCTATATAGACGTGCTGCGTGACAAGGCCGAGGTCGGCAAATCGGTCGCGGTGATCGGAGCGGGCGGCATCGGGTTTGATGTCTCCGAATTCCTGCTGGAGGACGGCCACAGCCCGACCACGGACCTACCTGTATGGATGAAGGAATGGGGTGTGACCGATCCTGCCGAACATCGCGCGGGCCTGGCGCCCGAGGGGCCCCAGCCCGAAGCCCCCGCGCGGCAGGTCACGCTGCTGCAGCGCAAGGCACAGCGCCACGGCAAGGGGCTGGGCAAGACAACCGGGTGGATTCACCGCGCAACGCTGAAGATGAAAGACGTCAATTTCGTGGGAGGCGTAAACTATGAGCGCATTGACGATGATGGCCTGCATGTCAGCTTTGGTGAAACCCGCGATGACCCGACCGTTATCCCGGCGGATACCGTTGTTCTGTGCGCCGGTCAGATCCCGGACCGTTCACTGGCCGACGCGTTGATCGAGCGCGGAGTAACGCCTCATGTGATCGGTGGCGCGGATGTGGCCGCCGAGCTGGACGCAAAACGCGCGATCAATCAGGGGACGCGGCTGGCGGCGGGGTTCTGAGTCGCCAGGGCGTTCAAGGCACTTGCGCCCGGTCATTCAGACCATAGTCACGGACCACTGCCGCCACACGCAAACGGTAGTCTTTGAACAACCCGGCGCGCCCCGTGCCTTGTGCGGCCCGGTGCCGGGCTGTTTGACGCCAGGCGGCGACGGCCTCTTCATCTCGCCAGAAGGAGAGCGACAGGTATTTGCCGGCTGTTGTCAGGCTTTCAAACCGCTCGACCGAGACAAAGCCGTCAATACCATCCAACATCGGTCGCAGGTCGGCGGCGATTTCGAGATAGGTCTGGATCTCGCCCCCTGCTGGCTCGACCTCGAAGATCACGGCAATCATGCGCCGTCTCCATGCGGGGTTGAGGCACATGTGAGCCAAGTCCGGTCTTCCCGCAGAATGAAGCGCTCTTTTTGCGCAAAGGCATAGTTCTCCTGCCCAAGTGGATCAGCTGACAGACGCGCGCGGTAGGCTTCGTACTCAGCGAGGCTGGGAATGTTGTAGATCCCATAGGCCAATGTCGATGACCCCTCGTGCGGGGCGAAATATCCGATTAAATCAGCGCCGCACCGCGGGATCGCCTGCCCCCAATTGCGCGCATAGGTCTGAAACTGCTCTTTTTTCGTTGGGTCGATCTGGTATTGGATTATGCAAGTCAGCATCGTTGCCTCCGGTTGATGATCGACAAAGATTAACCTCTTGGCTGGCGCTTATGTTTCGATTACGGTCGAAACATGCGAAACGGACCGGATATCGCTCAGATTGCTGCGCTGATTGGCGATCCCGCACGCGCAAATATGTTGACGGCAATGATGTCGGGCAAAGCACTGACGGCAGGAGAATTGGCGCGCGAGGCCGGGATCAGCCCCCAGACCGCAAGCTCACACCTGAAGAAACTGCTTGAAGGTCGCCTGATACGGGTGCGCGGACAGGGACGACACAAATACTACGGACTGTCCGGCGGGGATGTGGCGCATGTGCTGGAGAACCTGATGGGTCTGGCTGCCGGGCGGGGACACCTGCGGACACGGACCGGACCACACGACGCTGAGATGCGGGCAGCGCGGGTTTGCTACAACCATCTGGCTGGCAGCCGCGGAGTGCAGATGTTCACCGCCATGCAGGCACGAGGGTACCTCGACGCCGCGGACGACGCGGTGTCTCTGACCCCAAAGGGTGTTCAGTTCTGCACCAGTTTCGGCATCGATCTGGACGGGCTTGGCCGCAGCCGCGCACCGCTTTGCCGCCCCTGTCTCGATTGGAGCGAACGCGAAACGCATCTGGCCGGGAAACTCGGCCGTGCCCTGTTGGCCCGCATGGAAGAGATCAACTGGCTGGCGCGCAAACCCGACAGCCGCATAATCCGCTTTACCCGCGCCGGAGCGTTAGAGTTCGACGCGCTATTCAGCACTTGAGTATTATTCCACCGTAATCGTGATTACCTCGGACACAACAGGCGTGGAATGCGGCACATGCCCGGCATCTCCCAACACCAACTGCAACGTGTGCTCTCCGGGCGCCATGTCCAGCGTGACCTCGGTCTGGCCACCGCCGAAATGGATGTGATTGTCATCCGCAGGCAGACCATAAGCCAGCTCATCCGCGCCGTCTTCGCCCTGCCCCAGCGGCGGGCGATCAACCAGAAGGTGATGATGTCCGGTATTTTCCTTCTCGGTTCCGGCGGGTGCGACGCCCATACCGCTTAATCCGAACACGATGGTAACGGGTGATTGAACCGTATCTCCGTCGGACAGGTTGACGAAATAAACCTTGGCATCGGGATTTGATGGCGTTTCCCCTCCGGCCCACACGAGGCTGGCGGACAGGCACAGGACAGCAGCTGAGAAAAAGGCTTTCATTGTCTCCTCCTTGGTCACAAAAATGCCATTCTCATCATAGCACGATTGGAAAAAAGTCCAGAAACCGGGGTTTTGCACCGGATAGACCAAACTGCGACGTGGAGACGTCGGCGTTTCCCAGTCGCAAACGATCCGATTCAAAACCCTGATATTATCCCATGTCTGCCCCGTTCTTGCCCAGATTGATCGCGATAAAGAGACAACGAACGGAAGACCTGGGGAACGAGAATGGATCGACTGACCGAAATGGAGGCCTTTTCCAACGTGGTGGACCAGGGTGGTTTCACCGACGCGGCCAAGAAAATGGGCATCTCCAAATCAGCCGTGTCCAAGCACGTTTCAAGTCTTGAGGCACGGTTAGGGGCAAGGCTGCTGAACCGCACGACACGACGCGTGTCTCCGACCGAGATCGGGCTGGCGTATTACGACCGCGCGCGCCGTGTACTGAACGACGCAGGCGAGGCGGATGCGTTGGTGACCTCGATGCAATCCGATCCTTCCGGTCTGCTGCGAATCAGTGTTGCGACGGATTTCGGCGTTAATCACCTGTCGCCGGTCCTGTCCGATTTCCTGTCCGTCTATCCCGATATCACCGTGAACATGGTGCTGAACAATCGTTATGTGGAACTGATTTCCGAAGGATTTGACGTGGCCGTGCGCATTGGTGAGCTGGAAGACAGCACCCTGCGCGCCCGCAAACTGACCGAAACCGTGAAGCGCATGGTCGCCTCGCCGAAATACATCGAGCAGTTCGGTCGCCCCCAGAAGATCGACGACCTGAACGAACACAAGCTGCTGCACTATTCCAGCCAGTCCTCGGGCAGCGTGTGGAAACTGACGGCGCCATCGGGCGAAAAACGTCAGGTCCGCACCGCTGGCTGGCTGAGCGTGAATGACGGCCAATCGCTGCTGAACGCGGCCATCTCGGGGTTGGGGATCGCACATCTGCCCAGCTATCTTTACGCCGACGCGCTGAAATCAGGCGAGGTGGTGGACGCCATGCCATCGCTGCCGGATGAAGTTCAGGGCGTCTATGCCGTATATCCACCGGGCCGGTTCACCCAGCCCAAGGTGCGGGCATTCATTGATTTTCTGGTCGATTCCTTTGCTGAAAAGGGCCCGATGGACTGGTAGAATTCTCCCGACGGCACCTAGATGGCCCGTGCTGAACTGCACGGGTCTTTTTTATGGACCGATCACCGAAAGTCCCATGTTGCGCGCAACCGAGCGCAAGCTTTCGGTCAGCACCGTTTGCCCGGGTAGCGGAGATTCGGTGTTGCGCGACAGCAAAGCGATATCGCGGTTGGCGTTGGGGATGGATAAAGGGCGCAGGCGCACTTCATCGCGGTAAATCCCTTGTCTGCGCGCATAAAGGTCCGGCAGAATCGCGACGCCAACCCCGGAGGCCGCCATCAGGACAATTGAGTCGAGTGTAGTGCCCTCATATTCATCTGACACCACACCACCGCATTCTGCAGCAAGTGCATAGACAATGCGCGAAAGCCGGTGACTTTGATCGAGCGTCAGGAATAACCGGTTTTGCAGGTCCTGGGCCGCGACGCCTTGCAGGCCGCGGGCCAGCAGGTCATCAACGGCGACCGCGACCCAGAGGGTTTCATTGAACAAGCGCTGTTGAACCGTGTTTGGATGGTCCTCGGGCGTCGACAAGATCAGATCAAAGCGACCTGTCTTGAGCCCCTGTTCCAGATCACGGGTGTTTTCTTCGCGCACAACGATGCGGAGACCGGGGCGTAGACGGTGGACCTCTTTGATGACCTGCGGAAGCAGATAGGGCCCGATCGAGGGCAATACCCCGAGGCGCAGGCGCCCTCCAACCGGCAGGTCGCTGGACATGGCGTGGCGCAGGTCTTTGACCTCGGCAATGATCTTCTGCGCGCGCGAGATAAAGTCCTCACCCTTCGCTGTGACCTGCACCCCGCCACGATTGCGATCGAATATTCGAACGCCAAGTTCCTGTTCTACCGTCGCAATCTGGGCTGACAGGCTGGGTTGGCTGACGTTCAAAACGTCGGCAGCCAGACTGAAACGGCCCAGACGGCTGACGGTGACGATATATTCCAATTGGCGTAAGGTTGGACGCATATATAGTTTATAACTATGCAAAAGTTAAAAAGATAGTATTTGGCGAAATCAAATTAACAAGGCACCTAGCTCCGAAACTGAGGGAACAGGAGCCTAAACATGCCCGGTGTGATTGAAACGTTGTCCAGCAACCTGCTGGTGCCAACCATATTGTTTTTCGCTCTTGGGCTGTTGGCGGCATTTGTGCGCAGCGATCTTTCGATCCCGGCGGGGGCGGCGAAATTCATGTCGCTCTATCTGCTCTTGGCCATTGGGTTCAAAGGCGGGGCCAGTCTGGCCGCACATGGTATCCATCTGCAGCTATTCCTGACCCTGCTGGGCGGCGTTGCGTTGTCTTTTGCGATCCCCTTCGTGGCCTTTGGTCTGTTGCGGGTGATGACTCGGCTTGATCCGCTGAACGCAGCAGCGGTGGCGGGACACTACGGCTCAATCTCGATTGTGACCTTCGTGACCGCCATCAGCCTGTTGGATCTGGTGGGACTGCCCCATGACGGATTCATGGTCGCCGTGGCCGCCGCGATGGAGGTGCCTGCGATCCTGTCGGCGCTGTGGCTGGCGCATAAGAGCGGCAGCAACGGCGTGAAGGACGACAAGCTGTGGCGCGACCTTCTGGCCAATGGCTCGATCGTATTGCTGACCGGGGCCTTCCTGATCGGAGCGATCACCGGTGGCGAAGGGATGCAGATGATCGCGCCTTTTATCGTAACGCCCTTCACCGGCATCCTGTGCCTGTTCCTGCTGGATATGGGCCTGTCGGCGGGGCGCAGCCTGATTGGCAACCGCGACAAGCTGTCGGTGGGTCTGTTTGCCTTTGGCGTGCTGATGCCGCTGATCGGCGCGCTGATGGCTTGGGCTGTGGGCGCGATGATCGGCCTGCCCAAGGGCAGCCTGTTCCTGTTCATGGTGCTGTCGGCTTCGGCCTCTTACATCGCCGTACCGGCGGCGATGAAGATTGCTTTGCCCAAGGCGGAGGCTGGGATTTACCTTACCCTGTCGCTGGGCGTCTCGTTCCCGTTCAACATCACTATCGGCCTGCCGCTGTATCTGTGGTGGGTCAGTTGACCAGCAACACCGCCTCGACCCGGCGGTTGATATCGCGGCCTTCGGGCGTTGCGTTTGAGGTGATCGGGGCGAGGTAGCCTACGCCTTGCGCTTCGACCCGGTCGGGCGCGATGCCGTAGCCTTCGATCAGGCGGGTGCGCACCGCCTCGGCCCGTTTGGTACTGACCGCGATATTGGCCTGCAGATCGCCGGTATCGTCGGTATGCCCGACCAGCGCCAGCCGCGTTCCGGGGTTTTCGGCAAGATACTCGGCCAGCAGATTTAGTGACGCAAAGGGCCCCTCTCCCAGCGCCACCTCGCCTGTCTGGAAGTGTAGATCGTCGAGGATGACATGGCCGTCGCGCGTCAGGTTACTTAACAAACCCGCTGTACCATCAACCGTTTCCTCGATCACCAGGGGGGGCGCAGGTTGGGTCCCCACCGGTGTGACCCGGATCATCTGCACATAGCCATCGGGCGGGTTGCGGCTGATCAGCAGGGTTACCACTTCATCGCCGCGCTCGGCGGACAGGAAGCGGTAATCGTGAATCGCTACATACATATCGGGTGTCGGTACCACTTCGGTGGCAAAGCGGAAATCGAACCCGCCGCAGGCGCGGGCCTCACATTCGAAGGTGATCTCAAAACCCTGCGCCTGCAGCTGATCCCGCAGCGGTGCGAGGATTTGCAGCGTTGTGCTGGACCCGGCCTGAAGCCGCCATGTCAATCGCTCGACGCGCCCTTCGACAGTGCGCGACGGCACCGCTCCGTCGGCAAACACGCCGACCGGCAGATCATAACTGTCAAGCGCGCTGGTACGGTCAGAAATTTGCCTTGCGCCGGCAGGCAATGTCAGTTCCTGCGCCATGGCAGGGGCGGCCAGCATGGCCAAACAGAAGAACAGAAAGCGGATCATCGGAACTGGGCGTGATACTCGGGGTTCGGGACCATTGCGATGGCGCTGGCGACGCGGTTGGTCATGTTGAAGAAACCGGTGACATTGGCAATGTCCCAGATATCGCGGTCGGTAAAGCCCGCATCGCGCAGAAGCTGGCGGTCGGGTTCCTCGATTGTCGTGCTGGCTGTGGTCATCTTGGCGGCGAAATCCAGCATCGCGCGCTGGCGGTCGTCCAGTTGGGCAACGCGGTAATTCATGACCAGCATTTCTCCAAGCTGAGGATCGCCCGAAAGCTGCCGCACGGCGGCGCCATGGGCCACCAGGCAATAGAAACACTTGTTGATCGATGAGACGACAACCGCGATCATCTCGCGTTCGAGCTTCGTCAACCCGCTGTTGGCCAGCATCAGGTCGTTATACATCGCCGTGAAGGCATTCAGCTTTTCGATATCGAAGGCATAGGCGCGCAGCACGTTCGGCACCATGCCCAGCTTATCCACGCAGATATCAAAGTATTTCTGCGTTTCCGGCGGAAGCGGGTCCACCATGGGCAGATTCAGGGCGGTTGGCATGTCCTGTTTGGTCAAATCGCTCTCCTCAGACGCGCTGTCGGTAGTGGTATTCCCCGACGATCTCCATCCCGAGCGAGTGATAGAGGCCATTGGCCCCCGCATTCGCCTTGGTGCAGATCACGCTAAGCGTCTGCGCGCCATTGTCCAGCGCCCAAAAGGCCGCGGCGCGCATGGCCCAGACGCCCATTCCCCGTCGACGGTGATGCGGCAGGATTTCCAGCGCGTGTACCATCGCGATGCCATCCTGGACCGCAGCAAAGCCGGTACCAGCGGGTTGATCGCTGTGACGCATCAGAAAACCTGTCTTGGGTCCCCTGGCCCGGGCCATGACCGCAAGCCGTTCGGGACCTATGCCGCCCTGCGCCCAGATCTCGCGCATGATCGCCAGAGGTTCCCAGATGTTGAACACCGTCACACGCGGGATCGGAGTATCGGTCAGATGCCGGGTCGGACAGGCATAGATATTGACCGGATCGAGGATATCGTAGCCACGGTCCGCAAGCATCGCATCCAGCGCCTCATCCCCCGGACGCAGGCAGAAAATGCGCTTTTGGCCCATCGCGCGCATTGCACCCTCGGCTGCGTCGATATCAGCCCCGCTCACCGCTGCGATACGGCTGGCGGCTGACACGCGCGAGCCTCCGCCTTGGCCTTGCCGCAATCGGAAAGGCCCTTGTGTCTGATATCCCGCCGCAGGCCATGTGCCGTCAACGATTGCGGCCCAGTCGACACTCAAAGCTCGATCTCTTTCGCGAGACGCGTCATGGCCGCATCGATGCGCCCCCCATCAGTGCCCCGCACCACGACGTTGGCCCCGAATACGCCATTCGTCTGAAACGGATAGCAGCCGATGGAGAGGTCGTCGAAATCCTCGGCCAGAGCGGCCAGGGTCGCCGCGATATCGCCCTCTCCCCGGTCCACGCGCAGGGTCTGAGACAAAAGCGGGCTGCCTCCGGTCAGCGTGGGCAAAACACTCGCCACCATCGCCTGAAAGACCAAAGGCACGCCGGCCATCACATGGACGTTTGCGATGGTAAAGCCAGGGGCGGTTGAAACCGGGTTATCGATCAGCGCCGCCCCATCCGGGATACGCGCCATGCGCAGGCGCGCTTCATTCAGTTCCAGCCCGGATTTCTCATAATGCGCCTCAAGCAGTGCCCGCGCGTCGTCGCGCACGTCGATATGCGCCCGAAAGGCACGGGCAATACAGTCGGCGGTGATGTCATCATGGGTTGGCCCGATGCCCCCGCTGGTGAAGACATGGTCGTAAGCTTCGGCCAGCGCCTTGACCGCCGCCTCGATCGCCGGGGCATCATCGCTGACGATGCGAACCTCTTTCAGGTCGATACCCTGCTTGGTCAACTCACCTGCCAGATAGTGCATATTCGCGTCGCGGGTGCGGCCCGAGAGAATTTCATCCCCGATCACCAGCATTGCAGCGGTTGGATTGGCCATGGCGCGCCCTCCCTCTTGATCGGCCCTAACGGCAGGTATAGGCCCTAGGCCATGCGATTTGAAACCCCCCTTGTCCCCGCCCGCCTGATCCGCCGATACAAACGCTTTCTGGCCGATTGTACGTTGGAGGACGGGCGCGAGGTGACAGCCCATTGCGCCAACCCCGGATCGATGATGGGCTTGGCGGAACCGGGTGAGAAAATCTGGCTGGAGCCCAATGACGACCCGAAGAAAAAGCTGAAATACGGCTGGCGGCTGGTCGATCACGAAAACGGGCATTTTACCGGCGTCGACACCTCGGTCCCGAACAAAGCGCTTCGGGCCGCTTTGGAGGCGCGCGAAATCCCCGAACTCGCCGCCTATGAAACCGTGCGCCCCGAGGTCAAATACGGCGAAAACAGCCGCATCGATTTCCTGCTGACCCAGCCCGGCCTGCCGGATGCCTATGTCGAGGTCAAAAGCGTCACGCTGTCTCGCGAACCGGGCCTCGCCGAGTTTCCCGACAGCGTCACGACGCGCGGCACCAAACATCTGGGAGAGCTGGCGGCGATGGCCGCACAGGGGCACCGCGCAATCATGCTCTATCTGGTGCAGCGCACGGATTGTGACAGGTTTGCTCTGGCAGCGGATATTGATCCGGCCTATGCGGCAGCGTTTGAGGTGGCTCAGGCATCGGGTGTTGAACGGATGATTTGCGGAACTCGGATTTCTCCGGAAGGGGTTTGGGTGGACGTTGGTGTTTGGCAAGTGTTCAACCGGTAGCAGATAAAGGCTGCTTTGAGCCGAAAGCCCACCCTATGTGTAGTGGTCCGCAGTCATAATCGCTTTGGCTTGCAATCATTGAGCCAAACCCATTTTATGTGCGAACGGCGCATCAGCGAGGCAAGGACGAGATCGGCCTTCCCATAGGTTTTGCTTGCTTTTGGCAGCGCTTCACTGACGGACAGTTAACGAATTTGGAGTGCAAAGATTGAACACAGCGTACATGGCGCGAACACTGCGTGGCAAATTTCGAAGCGCCCGAGACTTTACGCTTGAACAAGATGGGGAATGTAAGTTCTCGCTGGCTGAAGTTGGGGAAGCTATTATTCGGCGTGAGCCAGTCGATGTTGATAGCCTTCCGACAGTTCTGAAATATCGCGGACTTGCCCTTCCCGATCCGCTGCCACGAATTTTTCCGTTCATGTCTTTGTTGATCGTGTCGCCCGAATTCGCTGAGGTCATTGCTCAGTTTGATCTTGGGGAAGGGCGTGTTTGGCCGTTGAGGTATGAAGGGCTTGGGAAGTGTTCGTACTTTGCCGTCTACGTCGGCGAAAAGAAGCGAACTTGGTGTGAAAGTGTCTCGACTGCAAAAGTGCTCCGCCATGGCAACTATGTAATAGATGATCTCGCTGCTAAATCAGGTGAGGGTTCGGTGGTCCTCAGTTCGTCCGCGCTTAAGGGTGCAGATATTTGGGTGGAACCGTTGGTTGCGACGAGTTTGATTTTCTTTTCACGCCAACTCGCAAGCGCATTGTTGAAATTATCAATAGAAGACGAGTTTCCGCTTTTGGAGTGCCAAATTGCTGAGTGATGCAGGCTGCCTTTGCAATTTACACAAAGCTTGCTGTCTGTCTTTGGAAATTCAGAAAACTAGCGTTTTCCGAGCAGCACGACGCCGCCGGTTCACCGCCCTGAGACCCTGAGGATTCTTGTCCTGAAATCGCGCCTAATTAGGGAAAGTGCTTGGTGAAACGAAGGTCCGCTTTGTCGCCATTGCAGATACCAATCCAGGCCCTCTGTACACGCCTTTTCGCCAAATATCGCTTCCGCTCAGATGCGAACTTGCAGCCAAGTCTTGAAGATACCGTTTCATTCTCCATCTGAAATTCGCAACCACGCACCCTCTGGTACTTTCTGCACAAGCAGCGTAAAAGAAGTGCTGCGCGAAATATTTGGAGTCTCGCACCGATGAAAGAACATCGTGGCCGTCTGACCAAGGACGGTATCCGCATCTATGAACAGGGTGACTTTGCCGGGATGCACGCGGCAGGGGCGCTGGCTGCGCGGATATTGGACGATATCGCTGAGCACGTGTTTGTCGGTCAGACCACGGGCGCGATTGACGGGCTGATCACGCAGATGGTCGAAGACGCAGGCGCGGAATCGGCGACCATTGGCTACAAGGGCTATCAGCACGCCAGCTGTATCAGCGTGAACCACGTGGTCTGTCACGGCATTCCCGGCGACAAGAGATTGAAAGATAGCGATATTCTGAATATCGACGTCACCGTCATTGTCGATGGCTGGTTCGGGGACACGTCTCGCATGTATGTGGCGGGCAAGCTGCCCCGCAAGGCCGAGCGTCTGATCCAGGTCACCCATGATGCGCTGTTCAAGGGCATCGAGATGGTCAAGCCGGGCAATACGTTCGGCGATATCGGCCACGCGATCCAGGCCTATGTCGAAGCGCACCGCATGAGCGTTGTGCGGGATTTCTGCGGCCATGGGCTGGGTCGTGTCTTCCATGCTCCGCCAAATGTTCTGCACTATGGTCGCCCAGGGACCGGGGCCGTGTTGGAAGAAGGCATGTTCTTTACCATCGAACCGATGGTCAATCTGGGACGGCCTGAAACCAAGACACTGGCCGATGACTGGACCGCGGTGACCCGCGACAAATCGCTGTCGGCACAGTTTGAGCATTCGGTCGGTGTAACCGCAGATGGAGTTGAGATTTTCACGCTCTCACCGGGTGGCAAGTATCACCCGACCTATTCGTCCTGATCGCTCGCCTGATCGCGTAACAGTTTCAGCAGCAAAGTCTCATCCCGCCACGGGATCACAGCATCGTGGATGAAAACCGGTGCGCGCATCGGTTTCGGTGGCGGCCCGGTGGTAGTGTCGCTGTCTGTCGAAAAGACCCAAAACGGAGGTGAGATGGCGCGATCCATGCATCGACCATAGCATGTTTCGCGGTCAGAGTCCCAAAAGCGCGGGTACGTGTGACATATCCGTGAAAACCTCGCTCCCCAAAGCGGCCAACCGCGCGCCGTCGTCATGGGCCGCATAGGCAAGGCAGCGCATATTGGCCCGGATGGCGGCGGTGACGCCGTTTTCGCTGTCTTCAATTACGACCGGGGATGTGGCGCCGAAATGTTGCGCGGCAGTCAGGAACAGTGTGGGGTCGGGCTTGCCTGAGCCCAGCACATGGGCCGAGAACATGACCGCGCTGAACCGCTCCCACAGCCCGTTCTGGCCCAAAGTGATCTGCATCTTCTCTGGCCGGCCGTTAGAGGCGACGCAGTAGGGAATGCCTTGCGCATCCAGTTGCGCCAGCAACTCAGGAATGCCATCAACCAGCGGCGTGCCCGTGCGCAGCCTCGTGTAGATTTCCGAATAGATCTGATCGGTCCAATCATCCGGCAGGTCGGCCCCCAGTTCGCGCGCCTTGTCGCGCACGCCAGTCATGGTGCCGCCGACAAATAGGGACATGCATTCGGCAAGGCTCAGATGCAGACCATAACCTGCGAGATTGTCGACCATGACCTGATTGGACAAAACCTCGCTGTCGACCAGAACACCGTCGCAGTCGAAAATGACCAGATCGTGCATCTCAATCCTCCTCGCGCCGCATCAGCGAGACATGCGTATCGCCATATTTTCGCGTGTCGTGCCGCGTGAACCCGTTGGGCGCGGTCATCGGGGCGTTTTCTTCCCAGACGATCAGGGCGTCGTCAGCCAGCCATCCGCCCTGTTGGGCTGCGGCCAAAGCCTTTTGGCCCAGAGCTTTTCCATAGGGCGGGTCGAGAAAAACCAGGTCGCAGGCCGCGCCCGGGTTTTCGCCTAGCCGGGTCGCATCGCGACGGGTCAAACTGGTCTGACCGGCGCTTCCCGTCAGGTCGATATTCTTGCGGATCAGACCCTGTGCAACCCGTCCGTCATCGACAAAGGTTACATGGGCCGCCCCGCGCGACAGCGCCTCAAGGCCCAACGCGCCGGTGCCTGCGAACAGGTCCAGCACATGCAAACCGTCAAAATCGATCTGATGGTTCAGAACGTTGAACAGGCTTTCGCGCACCCGATCCGTGGTGGGTCGCAGATGCGCACCCGCATCGCCCTTGCCGACCGAGGCCAGAGCCCGGCCCCGGAAGTCTCCGGCGATGATCCTCACGCTTTGAGCAGCGGTTTCAGGTCCGCTTGCGCGTCCGCGACAACCGCCGGATCAGCGGTTTTGCCCGCGTCGATCAGGCGTTTGCCAACCATATAGGCGCGGGGGTCGTTCATGGCGTCTACCGCGATCAGCTGATCACCCTTGTAGTACCAGAACGACACCGTCGCGCCCTCGCCTTTGCGGGTCACGACGCGGTCATAGCCGGTGTTCAGCCCCGCAATCTGCAGCTTGACGTCATACTGATCCGACCAAAACCACGGGGTCGCAGTGTAGTCTTTGGCGGCGCCCAGCATGTTCTGGGCAATGATCTCGGCCTGATCGATGGCGTTGGGCACGCTTTCCAGACGGATACGCCCGCCGGCATGAGGGAAAGACGCACAATCCCCCGCGGCCCAGATCGACGGGTCCGAGGTGCGGCCATGGGCGTCGGTCTTGATGCCGTTGTCCAGCTCGAGCCCGGCCATTTCAGCCAGGTGCGTCGAGGGCGCGATCCCAACACCGACAATGACAAAATCAAGCTCTAACCCGGTGCCGTCGGTCAGGACAGCCCCGGTGACCTTGCCGTTTTCGCCCACCAGACGATCCAACCCCACGCCTTCCCGAATGTCAGCCCCGTATTCCGTATGCAATGCACGGAAATAGTCGCTGGTTTCAGGTGCGGCGACCCGCTGGAGGATACGGTCGGCCATTTCGACCAGAGTCACCTTGACTCCGCGCTTGGCGCAGACAGCCGCGGCCTCGAGTCCGATATATCCGCCGCCCACGATCAACGCACGGGCGCCTTCTTTCACCCAGGGCTCCATACCATCCACGTGACCCAGATCGCGTACCACGTGAACGCCCTCAAGATCACCGCCGATCGCAGCCGGCAGGCGGCGCGGGTCCGACCCTGTGGTCAGAGCCAGCTCGTCATAGGCGATCACGTCATCACCCACTGTCACCGTCTTGGCTTTGGGGTCAATTCCGGTCACCCGCTGGCCAAGGCGCAAGGTGATGTCGTTCTCGGCATAGAAACTTTCGGGCCGCAGGAACAGGCGTTCCAGTTCCATCTCACCCAACAGATAAGCCTTTGATAACGGAGGGCGCTGGTAGGGCGGGTGCGGCTCGGCACCGATCAAAGTGATCTCTCCGGCAAAGCCATCCTTGCGCAACCGCGCCACCAGAGAAGCACCAGCCTGTCCCGCGCCGATCACAACAATATGGCTCATGTTTTACCCACCCTGCAGAATTTCCATGGTCACTTTGTTTCGACCACCTATATTGCGGCAAAGCCCGACTCTGCAAATCCAAATGACAGGAGCATAAAAATGATTTCAACAGGTGACATGCTGCCCGAGGCAACCCTGATCCAGATGGGAGCGGATGGTCCGGAAGAAGTTCGGGTTTCAGACAAGACAAAGGGCCGTAAGGTGGTGATCTTCGCGGTGCCCGGAGCGTTTACCGGCACCTGCACAACCGCGCATGTCCCGAGCTTCATGCGGACCAAAGACCAGTTCGATGCCAAAGGTGTGGAGGAAATCATCTGCATCTCGGTCAACGATCCCTTTGTGATGAGCGCATGGGGTGAAAGCACCGGCGCCACCGAGGCCGGGCTGACCATGCTGGCCGACGCCGCGTCAGAATTCACCAAAGCAATCGGTATGGATTTCGACGCGCCTCCGGTTGGCCTGCTGGCACGCTCCAAGCGCTACGCGATGCTGGTCGAAGACGGCAGGATCGTCGCGCTGAATCTCGAGGAGAACCCCGGCGCTTGCGGGATTTCAGCCGGCGAAGGATTGCTGGACGTCATCTGATCCTGCTGGCCCCGGCATGATCGGGGCCACATGAAGCGTATTTAACTTGATACAACGCCCCGATGTGCCAATACTTGGCGCGCACAACCCGGGAGAGTTCTTCGATGCGACTGAAATTATTCACTTTGTTTCTCGGCTGCGCGGGCGCGCTGGCCGCTTGCGGCCCTGCACCCACACCCCAGCAACAGGCGGCACGACAGCACGAGATTGCCTGTCTCAGCGGCACATTGGGCGGCGCGCTGATCGGCGGAGCCATAGGAAATCAATTCGGCGGCGGATCGGGCAAGGCCATTCTGACCGCAGCGGGTGCTGCCGCCGGTGGCGTGTCTGGCGACCGTTTCGCGTGCTGAGGAGAACAGAAATGAAACCAGTATTGATTATCACCACAGCGATTATGCTGGCCGGTGCCGCATCTGCCGAAAGCGTCGCGGAACTGAACCAAACCGAGTTGAACAATATCGACAAGAACAACGACGGGTTCCTGTCAAAGGACGAGTTCAACGCCTTTTCGGACTATGCCTTTCAGGCGATGGATGACGACAAGAACGGCACGCTTGGTCAAAGCGAAGCCAAGCCGTTTCTGGACATAAAGCAGTTTCAGACCATCGACCGGAACGGGGACAACGTGGTCTCTCGCGGGGAATACGATGCACAGATGGACAGCGATTTCACCTCGGCCGATCAGGACGGCAATGGCCGGTTGGACTGATACCCGGCTGAAGTAAGCGGGAGAGTGCCATGCGCGTTTGGGTCGGAATAGGGACAATGGCGGCCTTGGCGGCTTGTGATGTGCCGCAAGCTCCGATCGTCACCGGCCCCGACGGGCAAGTGCGCATTCAGATCAACACCGACGGCCTGACCTGCTATGAAACGCGTTGTCTGGATATCGACCCCGCGGTCCGCAGTGTCCGGTCTATCGGCAGCCGTACGATCAGTATCCCCGGCAATATCGATGTCAGTGACGGAACGATAGCGGTTGCCGAGTTCAAAGAACTCGGCACCGCGGCCTTGATGGCCGGAGGCACAGGGTCGCAACGATAGGGGTCGGGCCGTTAAATCAGGCTGTCCATCTTACGCGCCAGCTTGGCATCCTGTGCCGACAGTCCGCCGACATCATGGGTTGATAACACCACTTCGACGGTGCGGTAGACATTCGACCATTCGGGGTGGTGATTCCATTTCTCGGCCCAGATCGCCACCTGCGTCATCCAGCCGAACGCAGCGACAAAATTGTCGAAGATGAAGGTTTTTGTAATCGCATCGCGGTCCTCGACCATGGTCCAGCCATTTCTGAACAGCGGGTCCAGCAGCGGGCCGCGGGTCTCGGTCGACAAAAGTTCGGTCATTGCTGTTCCTCCGGGTTCGATTTCCTGAACGGACCGTAATCCGTCAGAATCTCGATCTCTTCTCCCACTGCGTGGGCTTCGGCGTCCAGATATTTCTGAACCGCATCAGCAAAACCCGGATCACCGACCCAGTGCAAGCTATGCGTGCGCGTCGGCAGATAACCGCGCGCCAACTTGTGCTCGCCCTGCGCACCGGCCTCGACCCGGGCGAGGCCTTCCGCAATGGCAAAGTCGATCGCCCTATAGTAGCACAGTTCGAAATGCAGGCAGGGGTGATGTTCGACGCAGCCCCAATAGCGGCCATAGAGCGTTTCGCGACCGATGAAGTTGAGCGCACCGGCGACGGGGTGCCCGCCCCGTTCGGCCAACACCAGTGCCATATCATCGGCCATGGTTTCATGAGCGATATCAAAGAATTGCCGGGTCAGGTAAGGCGCGCCCCATTTGCGTGCGCCGGTATCTTGGTAGAACCGCCAGAAGGCATCCCAGTGCTCTGGCCGCAAATCATCACCGGTGATCGTGCGAATCTGTCCGCCGAAATCACAAGCCCTCGCCCGTTCTTTACGGATGTTTTTCCGTTTGCGCGACGAAAGCGCAGCCAGAAAGTCATCGAATTCGGTGTAACCATCATTGAGCCAGTGAAACTGCTGCGAATGTCGGACCATCAGACCCATCTGCTCGCCCGCCAGCGCCTCAGCCTCGGTGCAGAAGGTCGCGTGCAGCGATGAGATGCGGTTTTCTGCGGCCAGTTGCACCGCACCCTGCACCAGCGCCGAAATGCCCACCGCATCATAGCTTGGCCGAACCAGAAAACGCCGCCCGGTGGCCGGCGTAAAAGGCGCCGCGATCTGCAGCTTGGGATAATACCGCCCGCCCGCGCTTTCGTAGGCGTGGGCCCAGCTGTGATCGAAGATATATTCGCCCTGCGAATGCGATTTGGCATACATCGGAGCTGCCCCGATCAGCATCCCGTCCAGATAAGCGGTCAGGTACTGCGGCTGCCAGCCCGTGCCCCGCCCGACCGAGCCACTTTCCTCCAAAGCCAGCAGGAATCGATGCGTCGTGAACGGATCAAGCGGACGGCCACCATCCGCCGCTTCGGGGCAGGCGCAGCTGTCCCAGTCGCTCGCGGCTATCTGCGAGAGCGACGTCAGAATCCGAACTTCGATCTGTGCCTGATCCATGTGCCCTCCGCGCCTCACCCTTATCTGTGATTGCACGAGCCGGGATCAAGCGGGATGTGCGGCCAGATACCCCTCGAAGGTCACATTGTCGGCAACCTTGCGCGCCTCGGCCTCCTGCTCGGGCGAGCGAATGGTCCAAGTTAGGATCGGTATACCTTGTGCTTTCAGTTCGGCGACACGTGGGCGACTAAGATCAGCGACTCCGTGGCTGATAAAGCTGGCACCGACGCGGTCGAAATCCGGAATATCGCGCAGGTGGTCGCAGACAGCTTGCGGCAGAAGCTCGGCCTTGGGGTCGTAGGAACTGGTGACAAGCCCGCGCGGTAGCTCCGGCGCAAGCCGCCTCAGTTCCGCGACCGAGTGCGGATTGAACGACATCAGCGCCACCGGCCCATCATATCCGTGCAGTGCGCGCGCGACATCAGCCTCGAGCGCGCCGATTTCGGGGCCCATCGCACCGTCCTGATCCTTCAGCTCGATCAGCAAAGGCACTTTGCCCGCGACAAGCTGCAGCACCTCATCCAGTGACGGAATGCCCTCACCATCGGAATGCAGCAACGGCTGTGCCTGTGCATGTGCCGCAGTGATCTGCTGGATCGGGCCGGTCTGCCCGGTCAGGCGGGTCATATCGTAATCGTGAAACACCATGGCCCGGTCATCACGGGTGCGCTGCAGATCGATCTCAATCCCATATCCGGCATCTATCGCGGCACGGATGGCAGCCCGGCTGTTTTCCGGGCGCTGATCTGTAACGTCATGCAGCGCCCGGTGTGCAATCGGACGCTGCAGAAATTCGGGAGGCAGGGAAGGTGTCATTGAACCTCGAAGATGCCTTCGATTTCAACCGCGACGCCCAGCGGCAACGACGCCGCGCTGACGGCCGAGCGTGAGTGTCGGCCCGCCTCGCCCAACGCCTCAACCAGGAAGTCGGACGCGCCATTGATCACCTGCGGTTGCGCGGTGAAATCCGCGGTCGAGTTAACGAACCCGGTCAGCTTGATCACGCGCACCAGCTTGTCGATATCGCCACCGCAGGCCGCCTTGACCTGTGCCAGCAAGTTGATGGCACAGACCTTCGCCGCAGCGGCACCGGCCTCGACATCCATGTCATCACCCAGTTTGCCGGTGATCAGATCATCCGCCTTTGAAATCTGTCCCGACACATAGACGATATTGCCGATGCGCACGAAAGGAACGTAATTCGCCGCCGGAGCGGGCCCGTCCGGCAAGCTGATGCCCAGGCTGTCCAGTTTTGCTGCGATGCTCATGTTGTTGGTCCTCACCTCATTTTGACTCGAGCCGGACGCTACCCGGGAAAGACGGGTTCGGAAAGCGGGAAAGCGGCATTTTCCCGATTGCCGGCGATCTGGGCAGGTCTCCTCTTATTCAGCAAGTGTTGAATTCGTGTCACTTTACGCGACCCGCGTGGCTGGGTTAAACCCGGGTAGTTGTTTCAAATTCAGCGCGAAGGGTCTATGTGACACCAATTGCGCCCCTGTGGACGCAAACACCGTATTGATTGAAAGCCCGACTCAGCACCGGGCATTTTCGGAGTAACGAAGACTGTGCCAAGCTATATTCGCCTGAAGCACCTGGTCATTCTGGCCACCATGACGGTTCTGTCGGCCTGCGCGACGCAGCCTCAGGACGCGGCAGCCCGAGGTGAGATTTTCGACCCGTATGAAGGTGCAAATCGTGGAATTCACAAGTTTAATCTTGGCGTTGACCGATTCCTGTTCCGTCCGGCGTCAAAGGGCTATGTGAAGATTGTGCCTGATCCGATGGTTACAAGCTTCAACCATTTTGCCGAAAATCTGACCATGCCCGGGCAGGCGCTGGACTATCTGCTGCAAGGCAACCTGAAACAGTCGGGCAATGCCTTGCTGCGGTTTCTGATCAACTCGACCGTGGGCGGATTCGGATTGTCAGCCCCGGCGGATGAGTTGAACCTGCCGCCGGTTGACACCGATTTTGGCGAAACCCTGCATGTCTGGGGCTTCGGTGAGGGTGCCTATGTCGAATTGCCCTTCTACGGCCCATCGACCACCCGCGACGCCGTAGGCGTTGTGGTCAATCTGTTCTCCAACCCGATTAACTTCTCTCCGGTGCGCCCGGTCGACAATATCGGTGTTTATGCCGAAGTCGTGCGGAGGATGGGGGATCGTGGACGGTTCTCGGACACGGTCGATTCGATTCTGTATGAAAGTGCAGACAGTTACGCGCAGGCCCGCACGATCTACCTGCAAAATCGCCGCTTCGAACTGGCAAGGGATGATGAAGACGCCTATCTGGGACTGTATGACGATCCTTACGCCGCCACCGGGACCGACCCTGTCAGAGACCCCTATCTTGACCCGTATGAGGACCCCTATGCCGAATAACCTGTTGAACCGACGCCGTTTTGTGGCCACTGCCCTGACCGGGATGACAGTTGCCGCATTGCCTCTGCCCGCGTTTGCGCTGACCGAAGCGCAGGCCAAACAACTGGTCAACAGCGTTGTGGCCGATATCACGCGCATCATCGATTCCGGCAAATCCGAGAACGCCATGCTGCGTGATTTTCAGAAGATTTTCGTGCAATACGGTGACGTGCCGATCATGGCCCGCTATGCGCTGGGGGCGGATGCACGCACGGCGTCATCCTCGCAGCTGCGTCAGTTCACCAAAGCGTTCGAGGGCTATATCTCGCGCAAATACGGTCGACGGTTCCGCGAATTCATCGGCGGTGAAGTCACTGTGCGTAACGCCCGCAAGATCAAGACCGGATACGAGGTCAGAACCTCGGTCAAACTGCGCGGCTCGTCCCCGTTTGAGGTGACATTTCTGGTGTCGGACAAGTCAGGCCGTGGCAAGTTCTACAACATGTTCATCGAAGGCGTGAACCTGCTGCTGACCGAGCGCACCGAAATCGGCGCGATGCTGGATGCACGCGGCGGCGATCTGAATCGCCTGATCAAGGATCTGAAAAAGACTGGCTGATCAGAAGGTTTACTCTGCACAGGCCACCGCCCGACCCGTTCGCGCGGTGGCTTTTTTGTTCAAATGGCAGGCTTGCGCGCGATCTGGCTGACATAGGACATGTAGCCAAAGAACGTGTTTTCTGATACGCGCGTCTGGGCCTCGGATTTCAGCGCTTGCGCCGTTTCAGGCTGTAGCAGCCCGGTTTCAGCCATTCGATCCGCACCCCGGTCAATGACGGTGAGGAAATAAGTCGCCTCACCCTCGGCCACATAGCCGTGCCCCCGGCGGCGGCCCAATTCAAACCCGGCTTGGGTCAGCAATCCGCCAATCTGGCGCATGATCCAAAGGTTGGTGACATTCTGATTGATCATGAACCGGACAAGCTGATCCAGCGGATCAAAATCGGCAATCTGCGCTGTGGCGGTGTCATAGTCCCCATCGCAAATCGCGAGTATCCCGCCGGGTTTCAGTATCCGGAATGCCTCGGAAACAACATCCTCGGGACCGGGCACATGGCACAACAGGGTATGCGCCAGAACAAGGTCGACGGAGCTGTCTTCAAGGTCGGTAGCTTTGGCGTCGCCAGTCTCGAATACAAGGTCACTCTCGCTGGCGAAGCTGTTCCTCGAACGTTCGACCATAACCGGTGAAGGCTCGATGCCCAGCGCGCGTTCCACCCCGCCGACCGACAGCAGCTCTTGCGTGATGTGCCCGGTGCCGGAACCCAGCTCAACCGCGAAACCACCATCAGGCACGTGCAGGTCGCTTAGATAGCTATCCCTGATTTCTTTCTGCGCCGGTTCCAGACACCGGGCTTCCATCGCCTCGGCGATACGTTCCTGAACCGAGATTTCCTGCCCGGCCAGATCGGAATACGGATCGGACATAGCGCGCCTCCCTTCGCTATGTACCAAGATAGCATATTTCAAATTAACCGGCTAAAACCGATCGTATTTGCCGTGGCCCGCCCCAAGACGACGCGGGCCATCTGGTCCTTAATTCAGCCGTTCGCCGGTTTCCTTGGCAAAATAAGACACTTTGCTCATGTCAAAGGCGAGGTTCAGCATCTGGCCCGCCTGCGCGCTGGTTTCCGCGTGCAGCCGCGCTGTGACCTGCTTGCCGCCGAGCTCCGACACCACATAGGTATCGGCCCCGGCAGGTTCGACCATATCGACCATGCAGGCGGCCTCTTGAACACCTGCCCCGGCGCGGAAACCGGCCTCAGCGATGTCTTCCGGGCGCAAGCCAAGGATCACATCCTGCGGCAATGACAGATCGCGCGCATCGTTCAACACCAGGGTCTCCCCGGTTTCCCGCGCGATTGAGATTTGTGTGCCTGACCCATTGTTCGAAGCCTGCGCCGGGATCAGGTTCATCGCCGGAGAGCCCATGAAATCAGCCACAAACAGGTTGGCCGGGTTGTTGTAGATCTCGGCCGGTGTTCCGATCTGCTGCACGATCCCGCCTTTAAGCACGACGATCTTGGTGGCCAGCGTCATCGCTTCGATCTGGTCGTGGGTCACGTAGACGATGGAGGCGTCCAGCGTCTGGTGCAGTTTCTTGATCTCGGTCCGCATCTCGACCCGCAGCTTGGCATCAAGGTTCGACAGGGGTTCGTCAAACAGGAACAGCTTAGGATCGCGCACCAGCGCCCGGCCCATTGCGACCCGCTGACGCTGACCGCCCGACAATTGGCTTGGGCGTCGGTTCAGCAAAGGCTCGATCTGCAATAGCGAGGCCACATCTTTCAGTTTGGCGTCCTGGGTGGCCTGATCGACCCCACGCACTTTCATGCCAAAGGTGATGTTCTTGGCCACCGACATGGTCGGGTAGAGCGCATAAGACTGGAACACCATTGCGATGTCGCGGTCCTTGGGGCTGACATGGGTCATGTCGTTACCGCCGATGGACAGGGTGCCTCCGGTTATTTCCTCAAGCCCAGCAATGCAGTTCAGCAAGGTGGATTTACCGCAGCCCGAGGGGCCGACCAGGACCAGGAAATCGCCGGGTTCAATCGAGATGTTGATGTCTTTCAAAATTTCGACAGGGCCGTAATTCTTGTAGAGTTTGTTGATATCGAGGATGGGAGCCATTGGTCTATCCCTTCACTGAGCCAGCGGTCAGACCGCGGATGAAATACTTACCGGCAACGACATAGACGAGCAGCGTCGGCAGCCCCGCGATGATCGCGGCGGCCATGTCGACGTTGTATTCTTTGACACCGGTGGTGGAGTTTACGATATTGTTGAGCGCCACGGTCACAGGCTGTGTGCCCGCCTGGCTGAACGACACGCCGAACAGGAAGTCATTCCAGATCTGCGTGAACTGCCAGATGACGGTCACCACGATGATGGGCAGCGACAGCGGCAGAAAGATCGACCAGAAGATCCGCATGAACCCGGCTCCATCGACACGCGCCGCCTTGGTCAGCTCGGACGGAATGGTGACATAGTAGTTGCGGAAGAACAGTGTGGTGAAGCCCAGCCCGTAGATGACGTGAACGAAGATCAGGCCCGGAATGGTGCCAGCGATCCCCATCATGCCCAGAAGCCGCGCCATCGGCAGCAGGACAACCTGAAACGGGATAAAGCACCCAAACAGCATCAGCGAGAAGATGATATTGGCCCCTTTGAACCGCCATTGCGCCACGACATAGCCGTTCAGCGCACCCAGCAGGGTCGACAAAAATACCGCAGGGACCGCAATCAGGACCGAGTTCCAGAAGTAGGGCCGCAGACCTTCACACTGGATACCGGTACAAGCGCCGGACCATGCAGTTTTCCAAGCGTCGAAGCTGACCTCTCGCGGCAGTGAGATCAACGAGCCTGTGCGTATTTCCTCAAGGCTCTTCAGCGATGTGGTCAACATCACGAACAGCGGCATCAGGTAATACAGCGCGAAGAGACCCAGCAAGACGTAAAGCAACCAACGCAGGGCAATCTTGCCGGTGGCACTTTGGGTTCGGGGTTGGGTTTGGGGCATCGACAGATCAGTCATTTTTCGCCCTCAGCTCTGAGTAAAGATAGGGAACCACGATGGCAAAGACGACCAGCATCATGATCATCGCAGACGAGGCCGCCTGACCGATATCGCCGCGCGAAAACGCCATGGCGTACATGTAGGTGGCGGGCAGGTCAGTCGCGTAGCCCGGACCACCGCCTGTCAGGGCAATGACAAGGTCAAAGCTTTTGATCGCGAGATGCGCCAGTACGATGAAGGCGGACAGGAAGATCGGAGCCATCGACGGGATGATGATCGCCGTGTAGATGCGCCATGTGGGGATACCATCGACCTGTGCGGCCTTGATGATCTCACCATCGACCGAGCGCAGACCGGCCAGAAACAGCGCCATGACGAAGCCCGAGCTCTGCCAGATCGCGGCGATCACGATTGTGTAGATCGCGTAGTCGGGATTCACCAGCCAGTCGAATTCGAAATTCGGGAAACCCCAGCCCTGCACCATGGATTCGATGCCCAGGCCCGGGTTCAAAATCCACTTCCACGCCGTACCGGTCACGATCATCGACAGTGCCATCGGGTACAGGTAGATCGTGCGGATGGCTCCTTCGACACGGATCTTCTGATCCAGCAGGATGGCCAGCAACAGGCCCAGTACCATCGCGATCACTATGAACAGCGCACCAAAGATATACAGGTTGTTGATTGCCGTATCCCAGCGTGGGGAATCGAACAGGCGCTCATATTGGATGAAGCCTTTGATCTCGTATTTCGGCAGTAGTTTAGATCGGGTTAGTGACACCCATGCCGTCCATCCGATAAAGCCGTAGACAAAAATCAATACAGCAATGAACGACGGTGCCAGCACCACCTTGGGCAGGTGGTTTTCCAGCCATTCGGACATTTTAGCCTCCGGGGAAAGATGCTCTGCCCCTCAGCATAGGGGGCAGAGCGTGTTGGATCAGTAGCTGTTTGCCACTGCGTCAGCCAATTGCTGAACCGCGTCCTGCGAGGAAATATCCGAGTTGAAATGCGCGGTCACAACATCAGTGATCGCACCGGCCTGCGACCCGCGCAGCGCCATACCATGCGCGTAAGAGGGCAGCAGCGACCCGTTGGCCGAGGTCGAGCCCATGTCTTCGGCAGAAATCTGGGCACAGATATCAAACTTGTCCAATGCGACATCGGTGCGCGCAGGGATCGAGCCCTTGTTCAGGTTGAACACTTCCTGGAAGTTCGGTGCAACGATGAGTTTGGCCAGCAATTCCTGACCGGCGCGCTTGTCATCACCGTCAACGTCAAACATGGCAAAGCTGTCGACGTTGTACAGATAACCATCGCCGGGGGTCGAGGCGCACAGGAAATCTTCGCCGGGCTTCTTGCCAGCCGCCAGGAATTCGCCCTTGGCCCAGTCACCCATGATCTGGAACGCGGCTTCGCCATTCATCACCATCGCGGTGGCGAGGTTCCAGTCACGGCCCGAGAAGTTCTCGTCCACGTAACCACGCAGGGTGCGCATCTGGTCAAACACCTGAACCATTGTGTCCGAGGTCAGTGCTTCGGGGTCCAGATCAACCAATGCTTTTTGATAGAACTCGGGGCCGCCGATTCCCATCACAACCGCTTCGAACACGGTGGCGTCCTGCCAAGCCTGACCGCCATGTGCCAGCGGAATGACACCTGCAGCCTGCAGCTTCTCGGCCGCCGCGTTGAACTCGTCCCATGTCTTGGGCATTTCGATGCCATTGGCGGCCAAAACATCTGCGTTGGCCCAGATCCAGTCGATACGGTGCACGTTAACTGGCGCTGCACACCACGTGCCTTCGCACTTCATGTGACCAGCAATCGAGGCAGGCAGAACTTCTGCCCAGCCCTCGGCCTCGGCAACGTTCGAGATATCGGCCAGAACGCCTTCTTCATACCATTCCTGAATGGCCGGGCCTTTCAGCTGAACGGCAGTTGGCGCATTACCGGCCAGAACACGGGCGCGCAATGCGGTCATCGCCGCATCACCACCGCCACCCGCAACCGGCATATCTGTCCATGTACCGCCGTTCGAGGCGAATTCTTCCTGCAGAACAGCCACGGATTTGGCCTCGCCGCCGGATGTCCACCAGTGCAGAACCTCGGCCTGAGGCTCAGCCACCGCGGACGACCCGGCCGCAACGGCCAGAGTCGATACGGTGGCAAATGCAAAACGCTTCATTTTTGTCTCCTCCCTGAGAATTCGGTGCCACCCCGTGGGCGGCCATGCCCGACATACTGCGGCCAGAATGCCATCTGGCAACGCGTAATCCGCTGCAATACCCTGACAAGGTGGAAATTTTCACCGCTTTTGTTACGCCATGTTACGTTGACCTTGAATCCGTTTCCATTCGTTACAATTGGCGGCAGCGGAGAAAGGTGAGGAGGAGGATCAGAGTGGGCATTCCCCGGCTCCTGGTGGTGGACGACGATTCGGAGATGCGGTCGATGATGACCCAGTTCTTTCAGCAGAACGGGTACATCGCTTTACCCGCCAGTTCGGAAAACGAAATACGTTCTCATCTGACCTCGGGGCGGATCGACCTGATTCTGCTGGACGTCATGCTTGGAGATGAAAACGGCGTTGAAATCTGCGCCCGGCTGCGGCGTGAACAGGATGTACCGATCATACTGGTCTCGGCCCTGTCGGCGGATCACCAACGCATGGCGGGGTATGAGGTCGGTGCGGACGATTACATCGCCAAGCCGTTCAACCCTCAGCTTCTGCTGGCCCGCGTCCGCGCGGTGATGCAGCGCGCAAGGCGTACTCCGTCTCTGGCCTATCGCCGCCGCACCCGCACCTTTCATTTTGACGGCTGGGTGTATGACGGAAAGCGGGACGAGGTGCATTCGCCCGAGGGCTATCTGGTGTCCCTCTCCCAACGCGAATCCGCGCTGCTGAAGGTGCTGCTGGCAAATCCGCATATCCCGCTGACCCGGGATGAAATCGCCGCTGCTCTGGATGTCACCGGCGAGACCGACAAGCCCGAGGCGCAGGGCCGCGCCATCGACATGTTGGTGGGACGGCTCCGGTCGAAGATCGAGGCCAACCCCAAAGACCCCCAGATGCTGCGCACCGAACGTGGGGTCGGCTATGTCTTCACCGCCGATATCTCGGTGGATGAGGACGCATGACCCTGCGTCTGCGCAGCCTTGGCTGGATCTGGACATTTTCTGCCTTTGCCGCCGGTCTGCTCTCAGCCGGGATATGGTCCGCCTCGACTCAGGCCTGGAACCGGTATCTGACAGACTCATTTGTGGCCGGGTTCGCGGTCTATGAAGAGCTGCGTACCGGCATGGCGCCGCCGCCCGGACTGACGATTACCCCGTTGCCCGCCGAGGCCGCCGCACTGGCCGAGATGGGTGAGTTTCAGAAGATGCCCGGCTTTGCCGGCCGCAGCTTCGTCACCAACCTGTCGATCCTGACGGACAGTTCCGCGCCACTCAGCGGGCGTGAACTGACGCTGGCCGTCTTATCGGATCGGCTGGTCTATCCGGTCTCGGACATCGTGTCGGGCAGCGATCAGACCGGACCCGAGAAGTTGGGCAACCTGACGCGCCTGCTGGCAACTTATTGCAGCGAACCAATCCTGATCGCGCAATTCGGGCGCAGAGCCTGGCAGCAAATCGACGGAACGGAAATATGGGGCTGCAAAGCCGCTCCGGCGGACCTGCGCCTGCCCGCCATCTTACTGGGGATTGTTGCGCTTGCGGTGCTTCTGACCTCGGTTGGCAACGTTTCGGACAGTTTTACGCGCTTTGCCCAGGCCCTTGGTGATCGCAAACGCCGGGGGGGGCCCCAGAGCTATGATTCTGACGGTCCTGAGGAGCTTCGCGATATTGTGGCGGCCGTGAATGATCATCTGGACGCTGAGCGTGCACAACTGGAAAAGCGGGCGATCGTCCTGTCGGGCGTCAGTCATGATCTGGGCACACCCGCGACCCGTGTTCGGCTGCGCGCCGCCCTGATCGACGATACAGAATTGCGTGAAAAGCTGGAAGCGGACGTGGATCAGATGACGGGCATGATCGAAAGCGTGCTGACCTATACCCGGTCGGAGCTGAGTGTCGAAGATCCGCGTCAGATCTCTCTGACCTCGCTGGTGGAGTCACTGGTCGCCGATTATCAGGACATGGATCGGCCTGTGTCGCTGAAAGCCGTTGATCCGGTCGCAGTCGAGGGCGCACCCTCGGTCTTCATGTCGCGCCGGGGGCATGGGTCGCTGCCGGAAACCCGGCGCATTCTGGTGATGGGGCGGCCGATCTCGCTGAAACGGGCGCTGACCAACCTGATCGACAATGCCCTGAAATACGGGCGCCGTGCCGAGGTTGCTCTGGAAACCGACGCGCAGACCGCCACTATCATTGTCGAGGACAAGGGCACCGACCTGTCGGTCGAGGATATCGAGGCGCTGTTGACCCCGTTTCAACGCGGTTCGAACATCGGGTCGTCAGACGGGTTCGGTCTGGGCCTGACCATCGCCAGCACCGTCGCCGAGCAACATGGCGGAACCCTGAGTTTCGAGGCCGGAGAGCAGGGCCTGCGCGCCCGCCTGCAGATCACCCGGCAATAGGTCAGGGCACATAGCTGCGCACCAAGGCGCTGGCGATCAACGCCCAGCCATCGGCAATCACGAAGAACGCCAGCTTGAACGGCAGCGACACGGTGGCCGGGGGCACCATCATCATCCCCATCGACATCAGCACTGCCGCGACCACCAGATCAATGATCAGGAATGGCAGGAAAATCAGAAATCCGATCTGAAACGCCCGTGCAATCTCGGACAGCATAAACGAAGGCATCAAGACGGACAGTGGCGCCTCGGGCGACAACTGCATTGCCGCCCCATCCGGTCGCAGCGCAGCCATTGCCTGAAACGTATCGGTATCCAGACGCGCAGCCATGAAGCTGCGAAACGGCACCAGCGCGCGTTCAAGCGCTGGCTCCACGTCGAGCGTTTCGTCGATCATTGGCTGAATTCCGGCCTCCCACGCCTCGGTGAAAACCGGCTCCATTATGAAATAGGTCAGAAACAGGGCCAGACTTACGATCAGCATGTTGGGCGGCGACTGTTGCAGGCCAAGGCCCTGACGCAGGATCGCCAACACGGTAATCAGAAATGGAAAGCATGTGATCATGATTGCCAGACCCGGCGCCAGACTAAGTACCGTGATCAGCAGGATCAATTGGATGGTTCGTGCCGAGATCGACCCACCGTCACCCAGCGATAGCGACAGCTCCTGTGCGGCACCGCTGGTGGGGATGAGCAGCAGGAATACCAACCAGATCAGCTGGCGCATCATCCTATCCCGTTCTGCAGGTCCGAAATTTCAGTCAGGCGTACCGCCAGTTGTCCCGCCTGGTCCCCCTCCATTTCTTCCAGAAGTCCGCGCGCGACAAGTTGGTCCCCGACGTAGAGATCCACCGGGTCTTCGATCCGCTTGTCCAGAGTCAGCACGGCGTTCTCGCCCATATTCAGCAAGTCACGGATCAATGGCCGCGCCCGACCGACTGATACCGTAACCTCGATCGGAACCGTCTCGAACGGGTTTGGTTTTTCGGATTTCGGAGATTGGGGATCATTCATTTGACAAAGCCTCTTTTGCTTCAAACAGATATGCGTCGAACGCAGCGGCGATGGACGAAAGTAACGCGGCGCAGTCGACTTCACTGCAGGCGGTGCCCACCTGCAATCTCGCCTGCCCCGGCTGAAGGGACGGGTCCTCGGTGATACGGGGACGTGGCGAGAAATCTTGCGGCAGGACCGCCTCGACCTGCTCAGTGGTGCCTGCTGGTACCGTCAGTTGCATCGGCTGTCCGATCTGGTCCTGCGCCATCTCACACAGCTGCTCTGTCAGTCTTGTGGCAAACCCACGTTCGACGGTTTCCGGCAAAACAACCTGAATTAGACTCTGAAACATCGGCTCCAGCGACAGAGTCATGCGGGTCAACGCTTCCTGATAGGTAAATGACAGGTCGGACAAGGTTGCGGACAACTCTGTACCAAGCTGCGCGCCCGATTGTTCCTGCGCCTGAATGGCATCCTCCCAGCCCGCACCATAGCCCTTCTCGAACGCGGCAAGCCGTTGCTCCTCCAGGGCTTCCTCATCCAGAAGATGCACTGCGACACCATTGGCTGGAGCGGTAAAGTCTTCAAGGAGATGAGCGATCGACATCACACCCTCTCCTCGCCTTCTTCAAGCCAGCTGCGCAGAATCTCAACCGTTTCTTCCTGCTTGTCACCGATCATGGCGCGCAGGCGGTCGACGGCATCCTCGGCGGGCGCACTGGCGATCGCCGGAACATTCAGATGCGCCGATTCCGGCAGCGGCGTGAAATCCTGTGCGTCTCCTGTCGCGATTTCTCCGGTGAGGTACGATGCCGGGTCCGCATCGGGGGAAGCGCCCGCTGGCAGCAGAGCGGGGGCCGCTGCAGACTTTGTCAGGATTGGCCGAATGACAAACAGCCCCAATACAATGGAAACCAGCGCCAGAACCAACATCTGGATCAGCGACATGGCATCAAGGTGAATCTTCTGCCAGATCGACGCCGACACCAGTGTGCCCTGCGGTTCAACCACCGGCAGATCAAGCGATTTCAGGGTGATCACATCACCGCGTTCGGCGTCGAAACCAACGGCTGAGGCAACAAGTTCCTCAAGCGCATCAAGCTCGGGCTGCGGCATGGGGACAAAACTCTCGACACCGTCTGCATCCACCGTGCGTGCGCCATTAACCAGAACCGCAACGGTCAGACGTTTGATGGCACCCGGCGCGCGATGAACCTCAAGTTCGGTTTCGGAAACCTCGTAATTCACGCGTTCGCGCGTCTGGGTGGCGTTCGAATTGGATTCGTCACCGCCGGACCCATCGCCATCCGGCAGGTTGGAGGCAACGGTCACATCCGCAGATTGATTGCGCACACTGTCGGAACGTTCTTCAACATCCGTGCTGATCGCGACACGTCCTTTGGGGTCAAAGCGACGCTCGCGGATCGATTCGGTCTTGGTCACCGTATCGACACTGACCTCAACCACCGCATTCCCCGCACCGACCCGAGCTTCGACCAGACGCAAGACTTTTTCACGCAGCTGGCGCGCCTTGTCATCCGCGGTGTCCGCAGCAGCCGCCGTTTCCTGCGCTCCGATCACGGCACCATTCGAATCGATCACGGTGACGTTTTCCGGGGCCAGCCCGCTGACAGCCGACGCCACGAGAAATCGGATTGCTTTCGCCTGTTCCCCGGTGATCTGTGCCCCCGACGGCACCAGATAGACCGAGGCAGTCGGTGCAACGCTGCGCTGAAACGGATTGGCCGAGCCGTTAGCGATATGGACCCGCGCCTGGCTGACATAGGGGCTGCCGACAATGGTGCGCGCCAACTCGCCCTCTTTCGCGCGCCAGTAGGCGGCATCGAACATCTGGGATGTGGTGCCGAACCCGCTGAGTGAATCCAACAGCTCATAGCCACGATTGCCGTTTGCTGGCAGCCCTTCGCTGGCCAGGGTCATGCGCAGCTCATCCCGCTGCGCACCGGGTACGTAGATCGAGCCACCGCGTATCTCGTAGGGAACACCGCGCTGATCCAGCGACCGTACGATATCCCCCGCCGCGCCGCTTTCCAGCCCTGCATAAAGCAACGTCATAGAGGGCGTCGTCACAATCCGCGACATCGCGAGCATGCCCAGAAACACCAATGCCACGGCACCGGCTACGATAATTTGTTTGCGCCTGTCCAAACTTGCCCAGACAGTTCCGATCTGCTGCACGCTCACCTCCGACTCACCGACATTCTGTTCGGCTCAGCCCTTGTTTGGACGATTGCCCTTAACAATCGGTTAGTCCCTGAGGGGTTATGACGGTTGCCGAACAGATCAATGAGGACGGCATGACCGACGCAACCGCGGATGAGGCAGAACCCCCTAAGAAATCAGGAAAAAAGGGCCTGGTTGTCGGGCTGATTCTAGCCATCGCAGGTGGGGTTGGCGGCTATTTCATAACCGCATCCGGCCTGTTGCCGATCGGAGCTGCCGAGATCGCTGCGGACACTGAAAAGAAAGACAAAGAGGCACCTGTGAAGGCATTGGCCGATGTTACGTTTGTCGATCTTCCGCCGGTGATTGTCTCGGTCAACGCGGGCGATTCGCGGCATCTGAAGTTCCACGCGCAGCTTGAGGTGAATGCAGGCTACGGCGCCGAGGTCGAAAAGATGCAGCCGCGAATCATGGATGTTCTGAACAGCTACCTGCGCGCGATCGAACTGACCGATCTCGAAGATTCTCTGGCTCTGATGCGCATCCGCGGACATCTGCTGAGACGAATCGGAATCGTCGTGGGCGAAGGCCGTGTGCGCGACGTTCTGGTGATGGAATTTGTATTGAATTAGGAGGCGAAGGTGGAGCTGATTGCCGATATTCTGCTGGTTGCGGGCGCGCTTGGGGCGGGGCTGTACTGTTTCGTTCTTGCGCGACGTCTGAGGCGATTTACGGATCTTGAAAAAGGCGTGGGCGGCGCTGTGTCCGTCCTTTCCGCACAGGCGGAGGAGTTGCGAAAATCGCTCGATGCTGCGCGCGAGGCTTCGGACGACTCGGGAAACGCGCTGCAGGCATTGACCGAGCGGGCGGAAACCGTCGCGCAGCGGCTGGAGCTGATGATGGCCTCGATGCACGATGTCGTACCGGAAGAGTCCGCAGATCCCGATATGCCGGACGACCCGCCGCAGGATGCGCCGGATGAGGATGTGGCCGAACCGCCTGTCGAGGCGCCAGAAACCGCGCCCGAAAAACCCGCAAAGAAACCCGAGGGCCTGATGTTCTTTCGGCACGCAGCAACATCTGGCGGGGCGGCGCAATGACCCGCAAGGGGGCCAAGGTGCCGGACCGCCGCGCACGCGGAGGTGTGCTGACCGTCATCTCGCTGTTGATGATCGGTTCCGCCATCATTCGCGTCGGGCTCGAAGCCGGGCCGGCGCTGGCCCGCGGGGCCGAACCCGCCATGGCTGCTCCGGCCGATGCACGGGGCAAGACTGCCGCCGACGCGGCGGACCTGCAGCTTTTGCTGACCGAATTGCTGCGCCGTGAAGACGAGTTGAACCGGCGGGAAAACACGATTGTGGATCGGGAACGGGCGCTGGACATCGCCGGTCAGGCCATCGATTCGCGGCTGGCCATGCTGCAGGAGGCCGAAGAAACCCTGCGCGATACGGTGGCAATCGCCGAAAGCGCCGCCGAAAACGACCTGACCCAACTAACGGATGTCTACGAAAGCATGAAGCCAAAGGATGCGGCCGCTCTGTTCGAGACGATGGACCCGGTATTCGCAGCTGGCTTCCTGTCCCGGATGCCGCCCGATGCCGCCGCAAATGTAATGGCCGGTCTCAGCCCTGAAGTTGCCTATACGATCAGCGTCGTCATGGCGGGGCGCAACGCAAACGCCCCGCAGGAGTAAGCCCAATGTACACCCACCTTTGTACCCCAATTGCCGGAGATGTTTCATGATCGGACTCATCGGAATTGCCGTCATCTTTGTCATGGTGTTCGGTGGCTACCTGGCCGCTGGTGGCAAAATGGCCATCATCATGAAATCACTGCCCTTCGAGATGATGATGATCGGCGGAGCTGCCATCGGTGCCTTTCTGATCAGCAATGACATGGGTGGTGTCAAACATACCGCTAAGGATATGGCCAAGGTGTTCAAGGGCCCAAAATGGAAGCCAGAGGACTACCGCGACCTGCTGTGCCTGCTGTTTTCATTGATCCGCATCGCGCGTGCCAACCCGGTGGAGGTCGAGCAGCATATTGAAGAGCCTGAGAACTCGTCACTTTTTTCAGCCTATCCCAAAATCCAAGCCGATCAGGAGGCGGTAGAGCTGATCTGCGACACCATGCGCTCGGCGGCGATGAACTATGACGATCCGCACCAGGTCGAAGAGGTTCTGGAAAAGCGGATGGATGCAAATTTTCACCATGCCATGCACTCCAGCCATGCGCTGCAAACCGTGGCCGACGGTTTGCCCGCCCTGGGGATCGTGGCGGCGGTGCTGGGCGTGATCAAAACCATGGGTTCGATCGACCAGCCGCCCGAAGTGCTGGGCAAGCTGATCGGCGGTGCGCTGGTCGGCACATTTCTGGGCGTATTCCTGGCCTACGGGCTTGTCGGGCCCTTCGCCGGCAAGCTGAAGGCGGTTGTTGAAGAGGACAACCATTTCTATCAACTGATCAAAGAGGTTCTGGTGGCGAACCTGCACAACCACAATGCGGCCATGTGTATCGAGGTTGGCCGGCAAAACACGCCGACGCACAACCGTCCCGGCTTCTCCGAGCTCGAAGATGCTCTGAAGGAACTCAAGCAGGCTGCCGCATGATCCGGGTATTGATTCTGATCTTGATTTTCATTGGGACAAACGCGTCGGCACAAGCATTGCGCGTTCGATCCGGGGAACATGATGGGTATACGCGCCTCGTGATAGAGGTTCCCCCTGGCACCGGTTGGGTTCTGGATCAGTACCAGAACGGCGCGCGTCTGAATATCGCGATAGACAACGCCACATTCGACACCGCCGCCGTTTTCGAACGCCTCTCCGGCAAACGGCTAAAATCGTTAAGACAACCCGCACCCGGTGCGGCGCTGGAGATGACGTTCTGGTGCGAATGTGTGGCCACGGCATTTCTGTTTCGTCAAACCATGGTGGTTGTAGATATCGCTCCGGGCACGTTTATACCCAATGAGGACACGGAGGCGCCGATACAGTCGCTTCCCACGATTGCCGCGGCGGCTGACCCTTTATCAGTAGAAGCCCCAGCCACCGAACTGGCACTGCCCCTGCTGCATCTCAGCCATCGGAATTTCGAAGACCGGTTGATATCGCGCATCTTGCAAAGCGCTGACCGAGAGGTCGTCGATCTCGAACTCGCAGGCATTGGGCGCAGGCAGTCTGCCGGTTTCGGTCCGTTGAATCCGGTGGGGGAACTGGCGCCGAACCTGCGAGTATCTTCGGTTTTGGACGACGTTCAGGGGCTGACCAATCTCGCAATCCCACCGATTGACACCAAGCCCGAGTGCATCACGGACAGCGAAATGGCATTCGGAACATGGGCGGCCAATTCGTCATTTTCCGATCAGGTGGCGAGCCTGCGAGTTGGGCTGTATCAGGAATTTGACCGCGTGGACCAGACGCACGCGCTGAAGCTGGCAAAGCTCTATACCTATTTCGGGTTCGGGGCCGAAGCACGTCAGGCACTGACTCTGATGTCCGGGTCCTCGGCAGAGCAGAGCAGGTTGACAGCTATTGCCTTCGCCATGGATGGCCTGTCTGCACCGATACCGAACCCGTTCGAGGGGCAGCAAAGATGTGACGGCGCCGCCGCGCTCTGGGCATTGTTGACCGAGGGTGCACTGCAACCAGATGCTCATCTTAATGCGGTCGAACGCACCTTTGGCCAGCTTCCCCGACACCTTAGAGAGCAGCTTGGCCCGACTCTGGCTGAAATGCTTATCTCGGCGGGCCGGCTGGAGGCGTCACGCCGCATATTGCGCGCCGTTGAACGGGTCCAGAAGGTCGAGCCCGCCGATGTGACCCTTGCCAAAGCCACGATAGCGGACGCAGAGGGGAAGGCCGATGTTGCCGAGTCGCTATTGACCGAAGTCATCACTACCCCCGATGCCGCGGCCGAGGCACCGCTGGCGCTGGCGCGGCTGGTCGAGAAACGCTGGTCGGACCACGGCACGGTCTCACCCCGCGACCTCGACCTGGCGGCAGGCTATGCGCGTGAGTTTCGAAAATCCGAAATTGGCCCAATGATGGCGCGTACGCACGTTCTGGCTATGGCTTTGTCGCAGGATTTCGATGGCGCGTTGAAGGGTATCGAGGGCACCTTAGGCTCGGATGATTGGCGGCGGACACGCGATCAGGTGTTGCAACTGCTCGCAGAGCGGGCGGATGATATAACTTTCTTGCGCCATACTTTGCCGCTCAAAGACGGAACGCGAGATGCACTGGCGGTTGAAGCTGCTGTACCCATCGCTGAACGATTGGCTGATCTGGGGTTTTCAGCACAGGCCTATGCGCTCGCAGATCGACCTCAGGATCGCGGGCGTAGCCATGACCGTGCGCGGCTTCGGGCGCGTGTGGATCTTTTGGACAGCCGTCCTCATCAGGCGTTGCTGGAAATCGCCGAGGACTCGTCTGACGCCGCTCAGGAGTTACGCGCGCAGGCCATGATGCAGACGCAGGATTTCGAAGCCACCGCGCGCACGTTGCGCGAGATTGGTGAAACCGAGGCGGCTGACCGTTATTCTTGGCTGGCCGGTTCCGACGATGTTGATGAGGAAGCATCGAACGTCTTCGCCGATCTGAACCGGATCAGAGTCTCTCTGGCCAGGCCGATTGAACGGCAACCGGAAAAGCCGCTGGCAGACGCATCGGTGCTGTTGCAGCAAAGTGCGGTCGCGCGAGAACAGATCGCTGACATGCTTAAGATCGTGCGGACGGGCGAATTGAATTGATCGATGCGCGCCGCGTTCAAATCGACGCTGTTCCACCAACTCAAAAGGGCAGCCCGATGGCGTTCTGAAAACAGACTCTAATAAAGAAAAAACGTAGAGCTCGGAGTTATCGGCCCTCAACATTATCCTGCGGATGGATCGTATAAAAGGCCGGATAGCCTGGAAAAAACTGATCCCGATTGGGGCAGCTCCAGTATGGCAGCGCGGATATTGTCGGCCCGTGCCGCCCCTAAGACAGGCGCTGCAAATCCGGTGAACTTGTCGATGATCTCCGGCTGGCTCAGCGGCGATTCCGGACCTCCGCGCGCATTCAGGTCCCCCGATTCATAAGCCGCTCCGTCCGTCGTCTCAATCACGACATCTGCCCATCTCCCCTGTGGGAATCTGGCCGAATGGCGCGGGCTTTCTGCGACCTCGATCCGGGACATCACCTTTGCCACCTCAGGATCAGCCAAGCCCGCGCCGGAAATATGCTCGACCCCGATGCGACCGTGGACCGCCTGAGCGGCAGCGGCGAAAGGCAAGGAGTATTGCGCCTGAGAGGTGGTCTGGGGACGGTCAGAGAACAAGCAGGCCGCCTCATGGAAGCTGTTGATGCGAATAGATTTAATTTGCTGATGCGACAGGCTATGCTGATGCATCAGCAACCGAACGCCATCGATCGCGGCATGGGCCCAGCGGCAAATCGGATAAGGCTTGATGTACTGCTGTTCGACCTGCCAAACGCTGCCGAGATCAGCCCAATGCGCCTCGACCTCGTCAGCTTCGATGGTGATGGCAGGGGCACCGGTAAAACCGCGCTCGGCCAGGATGGCAGCGGACAGCCCCACCAAGGCGCCCCAACCAGAGCCGTCATGCAGCATGGTAGGGGTCGCGATCTCGCGCATCATCTGGCTGCGGGGGCCGTGAAACTCGGCAATACCGAGCGCTTGTCGAAGCTGCTCAGATGAATAGCCGCGCATTCGAGCCGCCATCGCAGCCACGCCCAAGGCATTCCACGCACCAGATGTGTGATAATCACTTACAGTTGCGTGTAAGGCGAGACCTGCCCTGCCCGCGATCTCATATCCGACAATCATGGCCGCCAGCGCATCGGGCCCGCTCAGATCAGGGCGTTGCTCGGCCAATGCGGCCAGAGCGGGAACCACGGCGACTCCGATATGCCCTTTGACCGGGTTGAAGCCGTCATGAGCGTCCAGATTATCGGTCTGGGTCGCGGTTGCATAGGCCGCCCCCGCAAGGCTGGCGCGACGCCCGTCAAACAGCATCCGTGCACTAAATGCGGGATCTGAACTGGCAAACATCAGGGCGGCAGTGTCGCGGGCGATCACTCCTGCCTCCATCGGCCCTGCTGCGATCAGAACACCGATCGTATCCAGCAAAAGTAGGGCTGCAGCTTCGCGGGCGGACGCCGGTATGTCTTCGGCGGAGCGGTTCAGGGTAAACTCTGTGACCTGATCAAGGGTATTGGTCATAGTGCAGGCTCTGCCGTGACCGGCTTTGTCCCCCGCAGGCGAGAACCTTCGGGGTCAAAAGGTGGTGCTGACAGGATACGTGCCGTGTGGGGCCGGCCCAGAATATAAACCTCGACCATGTCGCCCGGTCCTGCGACACCGGGGTCGGCAAAGCCAATCGCCAGAGATTTGCCAACCGAATACCCGTACGCCCCCGACGTTACGCGCCCCACAGGTTTGCCATCCGGTGTAAAGATCGGCTCACCTCCGCTGGCGTCAGCCTCGGCGGCTTCGACTTCGAAGATCGAAAGCACTTCGCGCGCTGGCCTGTCTTTGACAGCCAGATATGCCTCTTTATGCAGGAAATCCTTGTCCAGTTTGACAAGCCGGTCCAGCCCGACTTCCTGCGGCCAGTATTCCTGCGAATACTCACGCCCCCACGAGCCATAGCCCTTTTCGATGCGCAGCGACCCCAGCGCCCGGCCGCCGACCGGGCCGCCGTTCAACTCTTTCGCAGCCTCCAGAAGCGCCGAATAGAGTCTGATCTGATCGGTTTCGGCACAGTGCAACTCCCACCCCAGATCTCCGGTGAAACTGACACGAATGGCCAGGCAGGTCACACCTGCAACCTCGATCATACGCGAGCGCATGAAACGAAAACCATCGTTTGACAGGTCGGCATTGGTCAGGCGCTGCAGCAAATCCCGCGCGTTGGGACCGGCAACGTTGAAACCCGCGATACGGTTGGTCGCGACCTCAAACGTGGTGCCTTCAGGCATTTCCACCATGTTGAAGAACCGCTGATGATAGCGCTCGGCCATGCCCGAGCCAATCATCATATATTCGTCCTCAGCAACCTTGGTGATGGTGAAATCGCCGGCAACACCGCCACGGACTGAAATCAAGGGGGTCAGGCAGGAGCGCCCGACCTCGGTCGGCACACGATTGGCGACAAGGCGGTCCAACCAGTTATGTGCACCGGGGCCTTTGATGACGTAGTTGGCAAAGTTCGAGATATCGATGACGCCCACGTGGTCCCGCAGCATCTGCACCTCACGACCCACGGGCTGCCACCAGTTCTGGCGGGTGAAACCATTGGTTTCCACCGTGCCGGGCCGGTCTGCGAACCAGAGCGGATGCTCCCAGCCGCAGTTCAGACCGAAAACACAGCCCATGTCCTTTTGCATCTGATAGGCCGGGCGCACGCGGGCGGGCCGACCGGCGCTGCGCTCTTCATTCGGGAAGTGGATTGCGAAACGATGGGTGTAGACATCCTCGACCCGAGCCTTGGTAAAGGCCTTGTCTGCCCAGTCCCCAAACCGGGCCAGGTCCCATGCAAACATGTCGTATTGCGGTTCACCTTCGATCATCCATTGCGCGGAAAGCAGGCCCAGCCCGCCAGATTGCGAGAAACCGGGGATGATGCCGGTGCAGCAGAAATAATTCCGAAGCTCGGGCACTGGGCCCCAGATCGCGTTGGAGTCCGGAGACCAGATCATCGGCCCGTTTATCACCCGTTTGACGCCCGCAGTTGCCGCGACGGGCACCCGTTCGGTGGCACGGATGACGTTTTCCATGATCCGGTCCAGATCATCGGGGAAAAGGTCGTGGGCGAAATCCAGCGGGGTGCCGTTTTCGGCCCAGAACCGCATGTCCTTCTCATAAGCGCCAATCAGCAATCCGTTGCCTTCCTGCCGAAAGTAGTATTCTCCGTCGCGGTCGGCAATCGAGGGCAGACGGCGGCCAAGTGAGGCGACTTCATCAATCGACTCGGTGACAAAATACTGGTGTTCGGTTGGCTGCAGCGGCAGTTCGAGCCCGGCCATCGCGGCGACCTCACGCCCCCAAAGGCCACCTGCATTGACGACCCATTGCGTATGAATATCGCCCTTTTTGGTGCGTACGATCCATGACCCATCGTGCTGTTGTTCAGTCCCTATTACAGGGCAAAACCGCTGGATCGTAGCGCCAAGCGCGCGTGCCCCGGCTGCATAGGCGTGGGTCACACCGGAAGGATCGACATTGCCACCATCAGGTTCGAACATGATGCAGCGAATATCGTCAAACTGCGCCAGAGGATGCAGCTCTTTCGCCTGTTCGCGGCTAATCTCATAAAAGTTCAACCCGTAGAACTGCGCCTTTGCCTCTTGCAAGCGCAACTGATGTTCGCGGTCTTCGGTTTGCGCCAGATACAGTGACCCGGACTGGAAAACACCGCAGCCTTGGCCGGTCTCGTTCTCCAGCTCCTTATACAGGTTCATTGTATAATGCTGGATGCGAGTGATGTTGTTGTTGTCGTGCAGCCCGTGGATATTGGCCGCCGCATGCCAGGTCGAGCCCGAAGTCAGCTCATCCCGTTCCAGCAGGACAACATCTGTCCAACCGAGTTTAGCCAGATGGTAGAGGATCGAGCAGCCGACCAACCCTCCTCCGATCACAACGGCCTGCGCGTGGGTTTTCATTGGCTGATCTCCTGTTTGCGGGCGAAGCGCTTTCAGGAAAGTCAGCCACAGGTAGGGGGCAGGTTATGCTCTGTTCCCGACGCGAAATGTCGGGAACAGAGCTTGAATGGCCGGTTTTACTCAGTAGGGCGCTTCAACATCGTTCATCGAAACGTAAACCGTCTTCATCTCGCTGAAGTGGTTGATCGCCAGTTTCGAGTTCTCGCGCCCCACACCCGACATCTTGGACCCGCCGAACGGAGCTTCAACCGGGGCGAGGTTGTAGGTGTTGATATAACACGTGCCCGCCTCGAACCCGGCCACGATGCGGTGGGCGCGGGTCAGGTCGTTGGTAAAGACACCTGCGGCCAGACCGAACTCGGTCTCGTTCGCACGGGCCAGGACCTCTTCTTCGGTCTCGAAATCCAGTACCGACATGACAGGGCCAAAAATCTCTTCCCGCGCGATTGTCATCTCGTCGGTGACGTCGGCAAAGACCGTCGGCTGCATGTAGAACCCATCGCCTTCAACCCGTTCACCGCCATACACCAGCCGCGCACCCTCGGCCTTCCCTTTTTCGATATAGCCAAGGGCGATATTCATCTGGTTTTCGCTGACCATCGGGCCAAAGTTGACCTCTTCATCCATCGGATCGCCGATTTTCGCGGTGGCAAGGCGTTCGGACAGGCGCGCAAGGAACGCATCCTTGATGCCCTTTTGCACAAATACGCGGGTACCGTTGGAACAGACCTGCCCCGAGGAATAGAAGTTGCCCAGAATCGCGCCTGACACGGCATTTTCGATATCCGCATCGTCGAACACGATCATCGGGGATTTGCCGCCCAACTCCATGGTGACATGTTTCATGCCATCCGCCGCCGCCGCATAGACCTTGCGCCCCGTCGGAACCGATCCGGTCAGCGAGACTTTGGCCACACGCGGATCGGTCACCAGGCTAGCGCCCACGTCCCCGTAGCCCTGAATGACGTTATAGATGCCTTTGGGCGCACCCGCTTCAATCAGAATCTCTGCCACCTGCAAGGCCGACAGAGGCGTGGTCTCGGACGGTTTGAACACCATCGTGTTGCCGCAAGCCAGCGCCGGGGCGCCCTTCCAACACGCAATCTGGGTCGGATAGTTCCATGCACCGATGCCCACGCAGACGCCCAGCGCCTCGCGGATTGTGTAGACAAAGTCACCGCCAGCCAGTGGGATATGCTCGCCGGTCAACGAGGCCGCCAAACCGCCGAAATACTCCAGCGCGTCCGCACCGCTGGTTGCATCGGCCACCAGCGTTTCCTGCAGGGGTTTACCAGTGTCATGTGTTTCGATGATCGAAAGATCACGATTGCGATCCCGCATTATGTCGGCGGCACGGCGTAACACCCGGCCACGTTCGGTTCCTGACATCGCGGCCCAGGCCGACTGGGCCGCTTTTGCGCTATTTAGAGCCTGTTCCACGATTTCAGGCGTGGCGGAATGCAGCCGCGCAATGACCTCGCCCGTGGCAGGATAGATAACATCGATCGGTGCGCCGCTGGTGTCTTCGACATATTCGCCATTGATGAAATGGCTGGCCTTTGGCTGAAACTTCATGCCGGTTCCTTTTCTGATCGGATATCCCTTTTTAGCAAAGAGATAGGGAGCGTTTCGGACCGGCTTATATTTTATTGATTGCTCAGTCAATAAAACCGTGAATTGGCGGGTTATCGCCGAATCCGGGGCGCCTTCACTTGAAATGAAAGGTTAATGTTCTATTTATGTTCTACACAGTCAGAGGATCACCCGATGGCCCAGAACATGCGAAGTTCCGCCCCGAGCGGCCCGTCAAACGATTATCACCTGCTGCCTGTAACGGATCGGCAGATGCGCTATGCCCGCGCCATCGCGCAACAGTCCGCGCTGGAGATTCCGGTCGAGGCGCAAAATGACCGCAGATCGTTATCGGACTGGATTTCAGCGCATAAACCGCATGATCCGTCACCTTTCGCCAATTACCCGACGGGTAAGCAGGTGGCTTTTGCCGAGCGTATCTCGCGCAGCAAGCGCCGTCCGATCCCGTCCGAGTGTTTCCGAGACAAGCAGATGATGTCGCGGTGGATCGACCAGAACAAATAAGCCGGTCTATTTGCCGTGGTTGCGCGCATAAAGCGCCACGGCGGCGGCAACAAACATGCCCAGCAGGATATAGCCTGTCACAGCCTCGGCCACCGCCAACCCGCGACAGAGACCGGTCGGGGACATATCCCCGTATCCGACCGTCGTGAATGTGACATACGAGAAATACAGGATATCCCCCGGCCCTTTCGCACCGACGACGCAGCGATCCTCATACCCGAAGGCCCCATAAACGGCGGCAAACAGGAAGGGCACGACCTGAATAAAAGACACCCCCATCAGAAACAGCATTCTGCGCGGGGATTTCACCTGAGTCATATAGTAGTACGACTGCGACACCATCCAGACCACCAGGCCGACGGATGCAACGGTACCGATGGTATCGCCCGCAGTGGTCTCATCCAGGCGCGACAGGCCATACCACGCGAGAAAGCTGGCCAGAACCAGCCCCAACGCCGCCAGCAAGGTGGATTTCCATTCGTCCAGGGTTCTGGGTTCGTGAGTCATTTACGCTCCGTCAGGCTGGTCTGATCGCATCATCCGGTTTCCGACGCGACCTGCAAGCTGATTTCAGTCAGACCCCAGATGTTCCTGACCCCGTGCGCGGGACAGATGGATCTGCTTTTGCCGTTCACGGAACCGTGCCTTGTCCTGTTCGGAGGTCTCATCAATGCACCGATGACAGGAGACGCCGTGTTCGTATTCAGGGCGTTTCACATCTTCGGGCAGGATCGGACGGCGGCAACCGTGGCAAAGCTTATGGGGCCCCTCGACCAATCCGTGACCGACCGAGACGCGATTGTCGAATACGAAGCATTCGCCCTGCCAGGCGCTGTCTTCCGGCGGCATCTCTTCCAGATAGCGCAGGATGCCTCCCTTGAGGTGATAGACATCCTCGACCCCCTGCCCCAGCAGGTAGTTGGTGGATTTCTCACAGCGGATACCACCGGTGCAGAACATCGCGACGCGCTTGTTGTGGAAGCGGTCCTTGTTTTCCTGCCACCAGGCAGGGAAATCGCGGAAACTGGCTGTATTAGGGTCGATTGCGCCCTCGAACGTACCGATCTCAACTTCGTAGTCATTGCGCGTATCGATTACGACCACATCATCCGAGCGGATCAGCTCGTTCCAGTCCTCCGGCTCGACGTAGTTTCCAACACTGGCGCGCGGGTCGACATCAGGCTGACCCATAGTGACGATTTCTTTCTTCAGCCGCACCTTCATCTTGCCGAAGGGCGGGTGGTCCGAGGTCGCCTCTTTCCATTCCAGATCGGCGCAACCCGGCAGCGCGCGGATATGCGCCAGGACAGCGTCGATCCCGGTACGGGGCCCGGCTATGGTGCCATTGATTCCCTCCTGCGCCAGCAGCAGGGTGCCTTTCACCGATTGCGCGCGGCAAAGCTCCTGCAAGGCAGGGCGCAACGCATCGGGGTCGGGAAAACGCGTGAAATGGTAGAGGGCAGCGATTGTGTACATGTGCGCGATCTAATGCCCCCGGCAAAAACACACAAGAGACAGCATTGACGATCCCCGCCGCGCGCCATACCGATAACGCAACTTAAGGAGGCCATCATGTCCAACGCCCTGCTCGTTATCGATGTTCAGAACGATTTCTGCCCGGGCGGCACGCTCGCTGTCGCAGGCGGGGATGAGATCGTCGCCCCGATCAACGCAATGATGGATAATTTCGACGCGGTGATCCTGACTCAGGACTGGCACCCGGCGGGCCATTCGTCATTCGCAAGCTCACACGCCGGAAGGTCACCGTTCGAGATGATCGAGATGCCCTATGGCCCGCAGGTCTTGTGGCCCGATCACTGCGTGCAGGGCAGTAAAGGCGCGGCCTTCCATCCAGATTTGCGTACCGATGGCGATCTGATCATCCGAAAGGGATTTCGCAGTTCCATCGACAGCTACTCGGCGTTTTTCGAGAACGATCATTCCACTCCCACCGGCCTGAAGGGGTATCTTGAGACGCGCGGGATCACGCGACTGACGATGGTCGGGCTGGCGACAGATTTCTGCGTCCATTACTCGGCCGTGGATGCGGCGCGGCTGGGGTTTGATGTCACGGTCAAAACCCAACTGTGCCGTGCCATCGACATGGACGGATCACTGACCGCTGCAGAACAGGCCATGCGCGAAGCAGGGGTGACTCTGGGTTGATGTTCAAAGCGCTGCGCCGTGCTGGGCCAGCAGCTTCAGAAACACAAACAGGATCACAGCCAACCCCAATGCAAAACCTATGCGCCCGGCTATGGTGCGGCGCTCGGGGCGCGCCGCCCCGGGGCTAGGTGGTCGCGAAGGCCGCACCGGCGCGGCGTGCGCGACATTGCCGGGTTTTGCCGACCTCACATGCGCCAGAAAGTGATGGAAATCGAATTCACCGCTATATTCGCCCTGAACACCCATGTTCCGAATATTGGCAAACAGCCTCTTCAGGATCAGGTTTCGATCCTCTGTATCCTCTGGCTGGTAAAACCCGCCTGATTGATGGTCGCCCACCGTATCCAGACTGAAGCCGGATTCCAAAAATATCCTGCGAATCTTGGGTGATGCCGCGCGCAAGGCGTCCGCAGTCTTGATGTCGCGAAACTGCGCCCGTACCGGGGGTCGCCCTGTTACCGCCGTATGCCCATGCTCCGGGTCAACCTCATCCGGAGCAATCGCTACAATGTCAAAGTCGTACGCGAGACTCATTCACCAAATTCAACCTTTATTACCATCCCCACCCCCTCACTAAACCGTGAAGGGCACCCACAATAAGCCCGCAATGTGTTCTGTCGTGGGCATTGTTACCAATTCCGCGACTCTTGCCATTCCGCGCTCCGATTGATCTAACAACGGAAATCGCAGGAGGTCCCCATGGTCGATATCGCGACGCGGGTCTACAATCACAAATGGAAGATTGACCCAATTATCCGGTCATTGATCGATACAGATTTCTACAAACTGCTGATGTGCCAGTCAGTGTTTCGAAATAAGCCCCAAACCGACGTTGTATTTTCGTTGATCAACCGCTCGAATCACGTGCCTTTGGCCCGTTTGATCGATGAAGGCGAGCTACGCGAGCAGTTGGATCACATCCGTTCGCTCAGCCTCAGCCGCGGGGAAAGCACCTGGCTGAGGGGCAATACATTCTACGGCAAACGTCAGATGTTCCGTCCGGATTTCATGGAGTGGTTCGAAAACCTGCGCCTGCCCCCATATCACCTTGAACGCAAAGGCGATCAGTACGAACTGACCTTCGAAGGTAAGTGGCACGAGGTCATGCTTTGGGAAATACCGGCACTGGCCGTTCTGATGGAATTGCGATCACGCGCCGTTCTGAACGACATGCGCCGGTTCGAGCTGCAGGTACTTTATGCCCGCGCGATGACCCGCGTCTGGGAGAAGATCGCCCAACTCCGCACCATCGACGGGTTGGGGATCGCGGATTTCGGCACGCGGCGGCGACATTCCTTCCTGTGGCAGGACTGGTGCGTGCAGGCGATGATCGAAGGCTTGGGGTCCTCCTTCACCGGCACCTCGAACTGCCTGATCGCCATGCGGCGCGAGGTCGAGGCTATCGGCACCAACGCGCACGAACTCCCTATGGTCTATTCTGCACTGGCCACAGATGACGCCGCGCTGGCGCAGGCGCCATACGACGTCCTCAGCGACTGGCATGAGGAACATGACGGCAATCTGCGCATCATTCTGCCTGACACCTATGGTACCAAAGGATTTCTGGATCGTGCACCCGACTGGCTGGCGGGCTGGACCGGCATCCGTGTTGACAGCGGCGACCCGGCAACCGGGGCTGAGATCGCGATAAACTGGTGGAAATCGCGTGGCGAGGACCCAACCCGGAAAAGGATCATTTTCTCCGACGGATTGGACGTGGATAAAATCCGCGAGTTGCACACTCAGTTCGCAGGCCAGACCAATGTGTCCTTCGGCTGGGGCACGCTGCTGACCAATGACTTCCGCGAACTTGTACCGAATGACGCGCTCGCCCCATTCTCGCTGGTTTGCAAGGCGGTCTCGGCCAACGGTCGCCCGACAGTCAAGCTCTCGGACAACCCGGAAAAGGCAATGGGACCAGCGAATCAGATTGAGCGGTACAAGCGGGTTTTCGGCGTTGGCGCGCAGGAGGCGATCGAAGTCATCGTCTAGCCGTGATAGGCCGCCACAGTTTTCAGCTGTGAGAAGCCATACAGCGCCTCGAACCCCTTTTCGCGGCCATGACCGGATTTGCCGACGCCGCCGAAAGGCAACTCGACACCGCCGCCTGCGCCGTAATTGTTGATGAAGACTTGCCCCGACTGCAGCCCCTTGGCCAGGCGCATCTGGCGGGCTCCGTCCCGCGTCCAGACGCTGGCGACAAGGCCATATTCGGTGGAATTGGCTATGGTTAGAGCCTGTTCTTCAGTTTCAAACGGGATCAGAACCTGAACAGGGCCAAATATTTCATCCTGCGCAAGCACATGATCGGAACCAACATCCGCGAAGAGTGTCGGCTGAACATAAGCCCCGGAGACGGGGGCGTCATCTACAATTCGTCCTTGACCGGCAATGGCCAGATCGGCTCCCTTCTCCAGAAAACCGTTGACGATCTGTTTCTGCCGCTCCGAGATCAGCGGCCCGACGCGCAGATCGTTCATCGCAGGCCCCACGGTGAGTTGACCGTAAGCCTCGGCCATGCGGGATTTGACCTGCTCATAAACGCCCTGCTGAACCAGAATGCGAGACGAGGCCGAGCAGGTCTGACCCGCATTCTGTATGCCCGCATTCACCAGAAACGGCAGCGCCGCATCCAGATCGGCATCGTCAAAGACCAGCTGCGGGGATTTGCCGCCCAATTCCAGCGTCACCGGGACCACGTTTCGACCCGCCGCCTGCTGCACCAACGCCCCCGTCGCGACCGACCCGGTGAAGGAGATATGATCGACACCCGGATGCGCCGACAGTGCCGCACCCGCCTCGCCCCCCAAACCGGGCACCACGTTCAGCGCTCCGGGTGGCAGACCAGCTTCATGCGCCAGATGGGCGAAGGCCAGGGCTGTCAGGCACGCCTCTTCCGCAGGTTTCAGCACGCAGGCATTGCCCATCGCCAGCGCTGCCCCGACCGAACGACCAATGATCTGCATCGGATAGTTCCACGGCACGATATGGCCGGTTACACCATGCGGTTCGCGCAGAGTGTAAACCGTATACCCATCCAGATAGGGGATAGTTTCCCCCATCACCTTATCCGCCGCGCCGCCGTAGAATTCGCAGTATCGCGCCAAGGCGACCGCATCCGCCCGTGCCTGGGACAACGGCTTGCCGACATCCGTCGCCTCAAGCTGTGCCAGATCATCCACCCGCTCTAGAACCAGGTGCCCCAGCCGGGCAAGAATACGGCCCCGTTCCAGCGCGGTCATGCAACCCCACGCGCCGTCGCGCGCGGAACGGGCGGCCAGCACAGCGGTGTCGATATCGCGTTCGCTGCCTCGAGCGATTTGGCAGAGTTCAGAGCCATCTGACGGATTGACCAGCGTCAAGGTCTGCCCTGACGCAGGCCCCTTCCATTCGCCACCAATCAGGCACAGAGCGGGATCGAACCAGAGGGGATCGGACATCAAAAACTCCTAAAATAGGCTCTAAGTATGGACATTTGGATCATGCAGCCCCCTGCCCCATCTCTGGCAGACGAGGCGCTGCATCGATGAGCGTTCGTGTGTAGGGGTGCCGAGGCTGGGCAAAGACCTGCTCAGTTGCGCCCTGCTCGACTATTCTACCGGCCTGCATCACCAGCACGCGGTCGGTTATCGTACGGACGACGCTCAGGTCGTGGCTTATGAACAGATAGGTCAGATCGTATGTCGCGCAAAGTTCGGCCAGCAGATCAAGGATTCGGGCACGGACCGAGACATCCAGCGCCGAGATCGCCTCATCAAACAAGATCAGTTCAGGCCGGATGATCAGCGCGCGGGCAATGGCGATCCGCTGCCTCTGCCCGCCCGAAAATTCGTGAATGTACCTGCTTGCGTCATTCGGGCTGAGACCGACTGCAACGAGCATCTCGGCGATGCGATCACGCCGTTCGGAGCCGGTTGGCGGGGTATCCAGCAGGTGAAACGGCTCGGTGATCAGGCGGGCGACGCGATGGCGGGGATTGAAGCTGCCGTAGGGGTCCTGAAACACCACCTGCATCTTGCGGCGCACTGCCAGATTGGGTGTGTGACCTGTGAAAACAGGTTGCCCTCCGAGGGAAATCCGGCCGTGCTGAACGTCTTCCAACCCTAAAATAGCTCGTGTTAGGGTCGATTTTCCACAACCCGACTCTCCGACCAGCCCCAAACGCTCTCCGCGATTCAGGGTAAAGCTGACCTGATCGACCGCCCGATGATGACCGGGTGCGCCAAACAGGTGCGTTCGGGGCAGGCGGTAGTCCCGAACCACATCTTCGACTTCCAGCAACGGATACGGGTTCGGAGATAGGGGCAGGGAAACCTGATGCCCCGAGGCCTCGAACAACATGCGCGTATAGGGGTGCTGCATATGGTGAAGCAGATGTTCAGTTGTGCCGGTTTCAACCACTTCCCCATGTCGCATGATCACGATCTGATCCGCCATATCGGCGACCACTGCCAGATCATGAGTGATCATCAGCAGCCCCATGCCGTATTCCGACACCAGCCCCTTGAGCAGGTCGAGGATTTGCGCCTGCGTCGTCACGTCCAGCGCCGTTGTAGGCTCATCCGCGATCAGCAGTCGGGGGCGCAACGCAATCGCCATGGCAATCACCACCCGTTGGCGCTGGCCACCCGACAGCTCGTGCGGATAACGTGACATCGGAAATCGGTGAGTCGGCAATCCCACACGGGAGAGAACCTCTTTGGCCCGCGCGCGCGCCCTAGCGGGTGGCATCGCCTTGTGGATCAGAATGGTCTCCATCACCTGATCGCCGATGGTTTTCACCGGGTTCAGGGCGGTCATCGGCTCTTGGAAAACCATCCCGATTGCAGCGCCGCGCAGGGCGCACATCTGAGCCTCAGATTGGTTCAGCAGGTTCTGACCATCCAGCTGCAGCGACCCATCCGCTTCGGCCCCGCTGGGTAGAAGCTGCATTACGGCAAGGGCGGTCATGGATTTGCCTGAACCACTCTCGCCCGTGACGGCCACGATCTGGCCTGCATCAATCGACAGGTTGATCCGTTTCAGGATTTGCGCACCGTGAATGGTCAGCGAAAGGTCCTTGATCTGAAGTAAGCTCATACGCGGGCCACCCTGATCCGAGGGTCCAGCCAGTCGCGCAAGCCGTCACCCAGCAGGTTCAGGCCCAGCACCGTCACGATGATCGCAAAGCCCGGAATCAGAGCCAAATGCGGGGCAAAACTGACCATTGTCTGCGCATCAGCCAGCATTCTGCCCCAGCTTGGCGTGGGCGGTTGCGCGCCGAGTCCGACATAGGACAGCCCCGCCTCGGCCAGAATGCCCAGTGAGAACTGGATGGTTCCCTGAACAATCAGCAGATTGGCAACGTTGGGCAGGATATGTTCGGCCGATATCCGTGCAGCCCCCTTGCCCGACACGCGGGCCGCCAGGATGAATTCACGCTCCCACAGTGACAGGGCCGCACCGCGAGTGATGCGCGCGAAGACCGGGATGTTGAATATCCCGATGGCGATGATTGCGTTAATTGCGCCTGCGCCAAAGACGGCGGTGATCAGGATGGCGATGACCAGCGACGGGAAGGCAAAGACCAGATCGTTGCCGCGCATGATAACCTCGTCCAGCCACGATCCTTTGCGCGCCGCAGCAGTCAGGCCCAGGGGAACGCCCAGCGCCATGCCGATCCCGACGGCCACCAGCGCCACAGCAATCGAGGTGCGCGCACCGACCATGATCATCGAGAACATGTCGCGTCCGAAATGATCCGTGCCGAACCAGTGCTGCACGTTTGGCGGTTGCAGCTTGGCCGGGATATCCAGCGCGGCGTGGTCATGTGGCGTCCAAACAAACGACACCAGCGCGGCCAGAACCACCATTGACGACAGCGCCGCACCAAGGATCAGGTTGCGACTCATGTCCTGCTCCTCAGTCTTGGATCGACGGCGGCATAGGCCAGATCAACCAGAAAGTTCACCATGATGACGGCGAAGACCAGTAGCATGACGACCGATTCCACCACGATCAGGTCACGTGCCGAGATCGCCTGAAACACCAGCCGCCCGAGGCCTGGCAGATAGAAAACCTGTTCGATGATGATCGAACCCGCCAGCAGGAACGAAAACTGCAGCCCGATGATCGTCAGCACCGGGATCAGCGCATTCCGCACCCCGTGCCGCCACAGCGCTTGCCGACGCGACAGGCCCTTGGCGCGTGCCGTGCGCATGAAATCCTCGGCCAGAATGTCCAACAGCGCCGATCGCATGACCCGCGCAAGGATCGCCCCCTGCGGCAGGGCCAGCGCAATGGCTGGCAGGGTCAGCGATTGCAGACCCGTCCAGAGCCCGTTTTCCCAGCCCGCGAACCCTCCGGCGTTGAACCAACGCAGATTGATGGCGAAGACAAGGACCAGCATCATCGCGAACCAGAAATTCGGCACCGCAATTCCCAACTGCGTCGCCCCCATCACAGCAACGTCTCCCGGCTTGCCGCGCCGCGCAGCGGCATAAAGGCCGGCCGGGAAAGCAATCAATGTGGACAGCGTCAGCGCATATATGGCCAACGGCAGCGATACCCACAACCGATCCGCAATCATCTGCGATACCGGCGTGCGATAGGTGTAGGACGTGCCGAAATCCCCCGCCAGCATCCCGCCGACCCAGTTGAAATACCGCTCGATCTTCGAGACATCGAGACCCAATTCGGCCCGCAGCGCAGCCAGCGTATCGGCCTGCGCATTCACACCCAACATGAACGACGCCGGGTCACCGGGCGCGACCTCGATCACCGCAAAGATGACGACCGAAGCGACAGCCAGACTCAGGACCAGCGAGAGCAGGCGTTTGAGGGCATAACGTAGCATTGGTAACAGGTTAAGTGCGCGGATTGCGCGGGTCCAGCACCTACTTGTAAGCTTGGCGCTCTTCCCGGATCAGGTTGATCGCACAGGCTGAAAGCGCGGCGGCTGGCTCGGTCTCGGACAGCCATTCCAGATTGGTTTCGGTGCGCGCCAGCGCGGCACGGCGCAGCACCATCAGCCGGGCGCGCGGGCTGTCCAGAAACTCCGCTTGCGGGATGACCGTTTCAAGCGGACTGTCGGTGCGGATTACTTCGAAATACCCGCCGGTCAGGGCCAATAGCGCAAAGGCACAGGTTGGCGCGTCATCGGTGCATCGCTCGGTACAAAGCTGCGCGATGGGCCGGGTCGATGCCGACGTCATCAGCCAGTTTTCAACCGCCGGTCGCCAGGGGTTGTCCGGGGACGTGTCACCATAGCCCAGCCCAAGCGCCAGAAGGCCCGCCATGCCCAATGCCTGTTCCGAACTTGCCTCGACCGCATCAGGTTGAATATGGCGCAGCGCGGCCACCCCGTCCCCACGTGGCTCAGGGGTGTTGGACAGATAGGTCAGATACGGTTTCAGGTCCCGCATAAGCCGATCATCGGACAGCAGTTTCCGCCGCATGTCCGCATCCCCGTATAGGGCGATGATGCGCGTGGGGTAATCGGTTGCCTGATGCTCACCAAACGCATTGAGCCGCATGATCAGATCCGGGTCCGGCTCCGGGCGCTTTGCGTTCAGCAGCGCCTGAGCCAGTTCGTTGCCAGCGCGGGCCTCGACCGTCAACCACGATTGCCCGAAGGCCGACCAGTCCTTCTGGCGGAATAGCTCACGCGATTGCGCGGGATCGAGCGATTGGCGAAAAGGTGACGGGCCCAAGTCAGATGTTTCGATCCGAGCCAGCAGCAAACGCGCCTCGACGTTACCTTCGGCCGCAAGCTCCGCCAGCATCGGCAGAGACTGCGTATCGTCCCCCTGCAGCCACAAGGCCACGGCCTGCTCGAACGGAGTATCGGCCCGGGCGATGGGCGTGACTGCAACCTGCGCCGCAAGCAAAAACGCGGCGAGGAATGGCCTGATCATGCGCGGACCTCCTTTCGTCCTACTCGTCCCAACTGATCCCGGTCAGGTCAATCGCCGCAGTGGGCGCGTTTTCCCACAGGCCCTGTACGCCAGCCTTCGCCACCCCGAGCTTTGCTAGCTGGAACAGATATCCGTTGACGTAATCGTTCGAAATCAGATTCTGCGCCTCACCCAGCAGTCGGTCGCGTTCCTCGGGGTCCGTGGTGGAATTCAGCGTGTCCATCAACGCCTGAAAGTCGGTGCTGTCATATTGGAAATAATAGTCGGGCCGGGCATAGATGCCGATATCCATCGGCTCGGTATGGCTGACGATGGTCAGGCCAAAGTCTTTACCCTTGAACACGCTTTCCAACCACTGCGCCCATTCCACATTGATGATCTCGGCGGTGATGCCAACCTCGGCCAGCTGAGCGGCGATGATCTCACCCCCGCGGCGGGCATAGGATGGCGGTGGCAGGTGTAGCGTCGTCTCGAATCCGTCGGGATACCCCGCCTCGGCCAGAAGGGCCTTGGCTTTATTCGGGTCATAGACCGAATTTCCGGTCAGATCGACATAGGCCGGGTTGTGTGGTGCGAAATGCGTGCCGATGGGCGTGCCATACCCGAACATCGCGCCGTCAATGATGGCTTGCCGGTCGATGGCATGGGCCAGCGCCTGCCGGACTAAGATATCATCGAAAGGCTCCTGCTTGTTGTTGGTCGACAGGATTGTTTCCCCTTCGGTCGAGCCGACAAGGACCTGAAAGCGCGGATCGGCCTCGAATTGCGGCAGGTTCTCGGGCGCGGGGAAATTGTCGAACACATCCACATCCTCGGCCATCATCGCGGCAAAGGCGGCAGTCGGGTCCGAGATGAATTTGAACGTTGCAGTCTCTAATGCGGGCTGATCGCCCCAATAGTCAGGGTTGCGGTTCAGGGTAATGCTGTCACCCTGCACCCAGTCCCCAAAAGTAAAGGCGCCGGTGCCCACCGGATTGGTCTTGATGTTCTCGATGCTTTCGGGCGCCACGATCACCGCATCACCCCACGCGAGGTTGAAAAGGAAATTGCCGTTTGGCTCTTTCAACGTCACCCGAACGGTCAGAGGGTCCACAACCTCGACAGTTTCAATACCTGAAAACAGAGCTTTCTGCGCATTGGCGCTGTCTTCCGCCGTGGCGCGGTCAAGGGTGAACTTGACGTCCTCGGCATCCATCGTGGTGCCATCGTGAAAGGTTACACCGTCGCGCAATTTGAAGGTGTAGACGGTGCCGTCATCCGAGATTTCCCAGCTTTCGGCCAGCCCTGGCACCACCGAGCCATCGCCCATGAACCGGGTCAGACCTTCGAAGATATTGGTGTAGACAACCGAATCGATAGCCTGCGCGGCAGCGCTGGTCGGGTCCAGATGCGGTGGCTCAAGCTGCATGGCGATGGTGATGTCCGATTTGGCCAAGGTCTGCGTGGCAAACAGGCTGGCGCCCAGAGCCAGGGCCGACGCGAACGAGCGAAAGCGCTGCTTTGTCATGAAAATCTCTCCCCACTGAAAATGGCTGACCCTGCGTTTTTCGGGCCGATCTGCGACCAATGTCCCCGCAAACCCGAGGTCAATCAAGGGATTGTTCGCGCAACCGGGGTTCCTTAGTCCCTGCCGCATCTGCTATGCCGCGCTGCAACATGAACCCTGCGAGGAGCGATCATGAGCGCCACCGCCCGCAAGAAAGCCCCGAACGCCGAGGATATCCGCAGCCAGAAAGGCGGCGAACCTCTAGTCAGCCTTACCGCGTACACAACGCCGATGGCCCGGCTAATGGATGCCCATTGTGATTTCGTTCTGGTCGGCGACAGCGTCGGTATGGTGCTGCACGGGCTGACCTCGACCCTCGGGGTGACGATGGAGATGATGGTCCTGCACGGCCAGGCCGTGGCCCGTGGTCTGGACAAGGCCATGATGGTGATCGACATGCCCTTTGGCAGTTACGAGCACGACCCTGCACAAGCCTTTCGCAACGCGGCCCGCCTGATGGCCGAAACCGGCGCAGGCGCGGTAAAGCTGGAAGGCGGCATCGAGATGGCCGAGACCATCCGTTTTCTGGTGAAACGCGGTATTCCGGTGATGGCGCATATCGGCCTGACGCCACAATCGATCAACACGCTGGGGGGCTACAAGGTTCAGGGCCGTGACGAACAGGCCGAGGCCGTCTTGGCCGACGCCCATGCCGTCGCCGAGGCAGGCGCGTTTTCGGTCGTGTTAGAAAAGGTTCCGCAAGGTCTGGCCAACCGGATAACCTCCGAGATCGCGATCCCCACAATCGGCATCGGTGCCTCGGCCGGGTGTGACGGGCAAATTCTGGTGGTGGACGACATGTTGGGCTTCTTCACAGCTTTCAAACCGAAATTCGTCAAACGCTATGCTGATCTTGGCCCGTTGGCCGAGGCCGCCATTGCGGAATACGCCGCCGAAGTGCGCGCACGCAGTTTTCCGGCGGACGAACATGTCTTTGCTGATGCAGCACCCGCCAAAGGACTCAAGACATGACAGCGCCTATTCTGCGACGGCTGGCGGATTTGCGTGCTCTGACCCGTGAATGGCGCAAAAAGGGCGAAGTGATCGGCGTTGTCCCTACAATGGGCGCGCTGCATGAGGGGCATCTGTCCCTTGCAGAAGCCGCAAAGACGGGTTGCGACCGGGTGATCGTAACGATTTTCGTGAACCCCATGCAGTTCAACAACCCCGAAGACCTCGCCAACTATCCGCGCACGGAACAGGAAGACGCGGAAAAGCTCGCGCCTTACAACGTCGACGCGATTTACGTGCCCGACCCAGACGAGATCTACCCTGAAGGCTTCGCCACCACCGTCTCGGTATCGGGCCTGACAGACACGATGGAGGGTGAATTCCGCCCCGGTCATTTTGACGGTGTGGCAACTGTGGTCGCCAAGCTGTTCCTGCAGACGCAAGCGGATCGAGCCTATTTCGGGGAAAAAGACTATCAGCAGCTCATGATCGTGCGTCGGATGGCCCGCGATCTGGATATCCCGATCGAGGTGATCGGCTGCCCTACAGTGCGCGAGCCCTCGGGCCTCGCGATGTCCTCGCGCAATCAGCGACTGTCGCAGGCAGGTCTGGCCATAGCAGCGAAAAAACACCGTATCATGCGCACTCTGGTTCAGGCACTGGAGAATGGCGAAGAATTTGACGTCTTACGACCGCAGGCGCAGGCCGATCTTCTGGCCGCCGGTTTCAGCGAAGTCGAGTATCTGCAATTGCGCTGCGCCGAAACGCTGGAACCGCTGTCCCGTGCCGATCGCCCGGCGCGGCTGTTTGCGGCAGCCTTGGTCGAAGGCGTGCGGCTGATCGACAATCTGCCGGTTTCACAGGTCTGATTTCCCCTCTGGCACGTCCGGCAGTGTTTGCGCTAAAGTCCCGCAAAACCAAAGCGGGAGGGGCGCAGGCATGACCTATATTCTGGCAATCGATCAGGGCACGACATCGTCTCGCGCGATCCTGTTTGACGCGCAAATGCAGCGTGTCGGTACGGCACAGCGCGAGTTTACGCAGCATTTCCCGCAGGAAGGCTGGGTCGAGCATGATCCCGAAGAGATTTGGGACAGTGTTCTGACGGTCTGCCGTGAAGTGATGCAAACGGCAGGCGTATCCGCTGCACAGATCGCCGGAATCGGGATCACCAATCAGCGCGAAACCACCGTCATCTGGGACCGCGCCACCGGCACTCCGATTCACAACGCGATCGTCTGGCAGGACCGACGCACCGCTGAAATCTGTGAGCGTCTTCGCAAAGCGGGGTGCGAGGATGACGTCACGGCCCAGACGGGATTGTTGCTGGACCCGTATTTCTCGGGCACCAAGGTCAAATGGCTGCTGGATACCGTCCCCGGCGCACGCGACCGCGCCGCGGCGGGAGAGTTGTTGTTCGGCACCATCGACACCTTCCTGATCTGGCGGCTGACCCAAGGCCGTGTGCACGCAACGGACGCCACCAACGCGGCCCGCACATTACTGTTCGACATTCACAAAGGGGAATGGAGCAGCGAGATTTGCGACTTGCTGGATATCCCGCTGGCCTTGCTGCCTGACGTGCGGGATTGCGCGGCAGATTTCGGTTCAACCGCGCTGCTTGGTGGGGATGTCCCAATTCTCGGCGTGGCCGGGGATCAGCAGGCTGCCACCATCGGGCAGGCTTGTTTCCAGCCGGGCATGATGAAATCCACCTATGGCACGGGGTGTTTCGCGCTGCTCAACACCGGTGCGCAGCCGGTGGAGTCGAAGAACCGGTTGCTGACGACGATCGCCTATCAGTTGGACGGCCAGAAAACCTATGCGCTTGAGGGCTCGATCTTCATCGCGGGAGCTGCCGTGCAATGGTTGCGCGATGCGCTGCAGATCATCAAGGCCGCGCCGCAAAGCGGGGAGCTGGCCGCGCAGGCTGATCCAAACCAGCATGTTGTTCTCGTCCCCGCCTTCACCGGGCTGGGGGCGCCCTATTGGAAACCCGACTGCCGGGGAGCCATGTTTGGCCTGACCCGTAACTCCGGCCGTGCCGAGATCACGCGGGCCACTCTGGAAAGCATCGCATTTCAAACCCGTGATCTGTGGCACGCGATGCAGGGTGACTGGGGGGCCGACGCCGATGTGATCCTGCGCGTCGACGGCGGGATGAGCGCATCGGACTGGGCCATGCAGGGGCTATCCGACATTCTGGGCGCGCCCGTCGACCGCCCGGTGATGCAGGAAACCACCGCACTGGGTGCCGCATGGCTGGCGGGCATGAAAGCAGGTGTCTACCCGGATCAGGCAGGATTCGCCGAGACCTGGGACCTGGATCGCCGGTTTGAGCCCCTGAAGGCCGAAGCGGACCGAGATGCGGCCTATGCGCGCTGGCAGCGGGCCGTTCAGGCGACCATGGCGTTCTAGCTGTGGTCTTTCATCAGGCGCTGCTTTTGGCGTGACCAGTCGCGCTTGGCCTGCGTTTCGCGCTTGTCGTGCAGCTTCTTACCCTTGGCGATGCCGATCTTCAGCTTCGCCCGGCCTTTGTGATTGAAGTACAAAACCAGTGGCACCAGCGTCATGCCCTTGCGCTGGGTCGCATTCCAGAGGTTTGACAACTCCTTGCGCGATACCAGCAACTTACGGCGGCGGCGTTCTTCGTGTTTGAAGACCTTCGCCTGCTCGTATGGCGCGATATAGCTGTTGATCAGCCAAAGCTCTCCGTCATCGACGGAGGCATAGCTTTCGGCGATGTTCGAGCCGCCCGCGCGCAGGGATTTGACCTCGGACCCTTCCAGAACAATGCCGCACTCGATATCGTCCTCGATCGCATAATCGAAGCGCGCACGCCGGTTTTCGGCGATCACTTTGTAGTTCGGGTCAGTGTTCTGCTTCTGCTTGGCCATGACGCGTTGATGTATGCCGCTTGCGCGTGCCTTGCAAGGCGGGGTTACGAATTGGCCGAGATTATCAGGTCAGGGCCAAAGATCGTGTCGGCGTGGTTGTGCAGATAGATCTTGAGCCACGGCGTGAAACGGTCCGGGTGCCGCTTAACTTCTGCCAGCAGGTCATGATAATCGACCCAGCGAATATCCATGACTTCGTCCGGGTTAGGCTCGATTTTCAGCGGTCCGCGCACATGGGCCAGAAAGACATCGACCACTTCGTTCTCAACCAGACCGTTGCCGACATCGGCGTGATACTCGAGCCTGTGGCGATATTCGGGGTAAAGTCCGGTGATGCCCAGTTCCTCGCTCAGGCGGCGCACGGCACAATGCGAGGCGCTTTCCTCCCAGTCGGGATGCGTGCAACAGGTATTCGCCCACAAACCGGGCGTGTGATATTTGCCCATCGCCCTGCGCTGCAGCAAAATCTCGGTCCCGCGTACGACAAAGACCGACACAGCCTTGTGCTTGAGACCCTTTTCATGCGCCTCCAGCTTATCGACTGGTGTCAGTTCGCCCTCAACCCAGGCCGGGATCATGATTCCCATCTGTCGTCTCCTGTTGGCGATCCCCGGTGCGCGTGGCCTTACCGGTTTTTCACCAAAGTGACGCTGTTCGGGGCATCGATCAAGCGCACGAAAGGCCGCAGGGACTGCGGCCTTTTGCATCAGTCACACGCATCGGTGGATCAGATTATTCGCCGGAAACGCTTGCGATATAGGCGTAGACATCTGCTGCGCCCTTCTTCAGCTTGAAGGTCATTTTGGATTTTGCAGACGTATCGTCCAGATAGGATTTCAGGAACCCCTTCGGGTCCTGAGCATACTCGACGAAATTGGCTTCATCCCAAACCAGGCCGTTTTCACCGGCGGCCACAATGCTGTCGCCGTATTTGAACCCTTCCACAGTCCCTGCCGTGCGGCCCGCGACACCATAGAGATTCGGCCCCGTCTTACCGCCTTTGACGATCACATCGCCCGCAGGGTCGGCGATCTGATGACAGGATTTGCACTTGTTGAAGGTTTTCTTACCGGCTTCGGCATCACCTTCGGCATAGGCTGGAAGGGCCATCAGGCCAACAATTGCGGTGGCAAGGATACGATTCATAGCTTTTAGCTCCGATACAAATTGGCTGCACCGAATGGACCGCTGGCGCAGCAGAGAGTCAACGCGCAGATTGCCGCGCGATGGCACTGTGTCACAGCACAACTCAAGCCGTCCTTAACCTAAGTCATGTACCTCGGACCAACTGGGGAGAAGATCGCCCGCACAAGGCGACGCCAGATAGATGGCACGTGCAATCGCCCGCGCCAGACAGATCGATGCCGCATGGCCGAGCAACGCCAGAGCGCTGGCCTCAACTTCATGCGCCCCGGCGCTGACGCCAAACACCAGATCTCCGTCCCCCGGTGTGTGCGCCGGGACAATCGCACGGGCGATGCCGTCATGGGCCGCCACGGCCAGCCGCTGGCATTGCGGTTTGGACAAGGCTGCATCGGTCGCGACAATTGCAATTGTCGTGTTGGCCTTGTCCGGAGATGCCGGGTGAATCGCCTCGGCTTTGCGACTGACATGGGCGCGACCGAGGCCGGATGCCGGGTCTGGTCCAAGCCCGCCAAACTCGCTCCCGATCTCGAAAGGCGCGGCCCAGAAATGGCGATCACCCGGCGTGGTGACACTGCCCAGCGGATTGGCCGCGACCAACGCGCCAACTGTTGTGCCATCCTCCAGCATCAGTGAGGCAGACCCCAGGCCCCCTTTGTGCATCGCCGCCAAAGCCCCCACGCCCGCACCTGTGGTTCCCAGGTCAAATTGCGGCGTGGCCGACAGATATGCCGCCATACCCAAGGCGCGATAGGGGTTTTCGGTCCAGTTCTTATCGCCGCCATTAAGCAGATCGAACAGGATCGCCCCAGGCACAATGGGTACAATTGCCCTCCCGACCTGAAAGCCCCGACTTTCGGTCCGCAACGCATCCGAGACGCCCGAGCAGGCATCCAATCCAAAGGCAGACCCGCCGGACAGGACGATCGCATCCACCCGTTCAACGGATTTGTCCGGTGCAAGAAGATCGGTTTCCCGCGTTCCCGGCGCGCCCCCCATGACATGCACCGACGCGGTGAAGGGCTGGTCTGCCGTCAGAACGGTTGTGCCCGATTTCAGCGTTTCGTCCTGTGCATTGCCGACTTTCAAGCCGGGGACATCGGTGATCAAATTTCTGGGTCCGGGGGTCATTTCGATCTCGGGTGTTGGGCGGGGAAGCGCGCTGGGGCGCGCTGCCTCCGGCGGGGATATTTATGGCCAGATGAAGAGACGGATCAGATGCAGCGGCCTCCATCCACCTCGAGGGCTGTGCCGGTGATCATGCTGGCCTCGTCCGAGCACAGGAAGCAGGCTGCATTGGCCATATCTTCCGGGGTGGAAAAACGGCCCAGCGGGATGGTTGAGAGGAACCTTGCGCGGATTTCCGGCGTGTCTTCTCCCATGAAAGATTTCAGCAGGGGCGTCTCGCCCGCAACCGGGCAGATTGCGTTCACGCGCACGCCTGCAGGGGCCAGCTCCACAGCCATCGTCTTGGTTGCGGTGATCATCCAACCCTTGGACGCGTTGTACCAGTTGAGATCGGGGCGCGGAGACAACCCCGCTGTTGAGGCGACATTCAGGACTGCGCCAGCAGCGCGGGATTTCATATGTGGGATCAAAGCCCGGGCGGTCAGGTAGACCGATTTCATGTTCACAGCGAAAACCCGATCGAAATCGGCTTCACTGACATCCTCCAGCGGCGTTGGCAAATGCGTGACCCCGGCATTGTTCACCAGAATGTCCAGATGCCCGAACTCCTTGAGGGCGGTGTCGGCCATGATCTGGACCGAGGACCTGTCTGATACATCAACCTGCTGCGACAGGGCGCCGACACCCAGTTGCGCGGCCATTTCGTCAGCGGCATCACCGTTGATATCGGCAATCATTACATGAGCGCCTTCGGACAGGAATTTCCGCGCGATCCCTGCACCGAACCCGGACGCGCCGCCGGTTACAATTGCGGTTTTTCCCTGCAGCCGCATGGCCCTGCCTCCCTGCCATCTGTGCGGGGCAGAGTAGCAACGCCTTGGCAAGATGCCAGTTTAATCTTCCGAGACTTTTCCGCGCAGCGATTTGACATCCGACCGCGCCTTCTTGGCTGCCAAACGCCGCTTTACCGAACCATAGGTAGGCTTAGTGGCGATCCGGCGTTTGGGCTTTATCAGCGCGCGTGTAATCATCTCGGCCAGGCGCGCGCGCGCGATCTCGCGGTTGCGGGCCTGGCTGCGGGTTTCCTCGCACTGAATGATGATCGCGCCGTCTTTGGTCCAGCGTCGCCCGGCAAGCCGCTTTAGCCGGTTCTTGACCGGGTCGGGCAGGGATGGCGAACGCGCGGCTTCGAACCGCAGTTCCACGGCTGTCGACACTTTGTTCACGTTCTGCCCGCCGGGGCCGGATGACCGCACAAAGCTTTCGGTCATTTCCCAATCCTGCAGGGTGATATCATCTGTGACGCGCAGCATGAGACGGACCATAACCGTCGGACGAGAAAACAGAAAGGGCCACCCCGGCGGGACGGCCCTTCGAAAGTTCAGGAGGTCGGGTCGGTTAGATCAATCGACCAGCCGGAGCGAGCGCTCCGCCAAGGGCTGCCTTAACGGGCGATCCCCCCGGTTGTTCCAACACCTCTCTCCAATCTCTTTCTCGACACTGGATCACCTCCTTTTCTATCTGTTGCGGTTAGCTTTGAGCCTGACACAAGATGCGCCATTCTCAAAGCACTTTTTTATGCGGGCTGCGCGGTCAGACGAGCAACGATCACCTTGAACGGGATCAGCGCGATCAACGCCAGCGCCAGTTTCACCAGCCAGTCCGCAAATGCCAGCGTCACCCAAAGCGGGGCTTCAGGACCGGACAGCATGAACGGCACAGGCTCCCAAGCCCAGCTGATAGCTGCGTCAGCGTTGGCGCCGAAGAACGTCACCGAGGCCGAAAACGCGATGGTGAAAAAGACAACCGTATCCAGCGCCGAACCCACCAGCGTCGAGGCCAGCGGCGCACGCCACCAGCGCCCACCGCGCATGGCATTGAAAACGGTCACGTCGGAAAGTTGCGCAACCAGGAATGCAACCCCAGAAGCCACTGCCACGCGCAGAGGAACGGCGGCATAGGTGAACCCATCACCCTGCAACATGATCTGGCTACCGATCAGCGAGCAGATGACGCCAACGACAAAACCGGCGAACACCACCTTGCGGGCCGGACCAACGCCATAGACGCGGTTGGTGATATCGGTGACCAGATAGGCGAGCGGATAGGTGAAAGCGCCCCATGTCAGCAGCCCGTCAAAAATCAGGAACTGAACGAGGATGTTTGAGGCCACGACAATGGCGGCCATGGCAAGAATGCCGGGGATAAAGCTGCGTTGCATATTTTGATGCCCGTTTTGACAAGGTAGCGGCGACTTGGCCAAGGGCTCATCCCAAGGCAGGCCGCGCTTCTAGACTTTTGCTTTGTCCGTGTCAATCAGGCAGCAGGTATTCGACCAGCTCGGTCCGTTGCAGCGCGAAAAAGTTGTCATCTGAAACCATTGTGGCGCGCAACCGGCCTTTCATATCGCGCCAGACTGACAGACCTTCGAGGTTGTCATGCTTTCCGGTGCCGGTTTCGAACAGGATCTCTTCGGCCTGAGGCACCCCATCGTCGATTACCCACCGCCGCAGGCGGGACCGAAAACCAATCAGCGACACGGCACGCTCCAGCACATAAAGCCGCCCGTCAGGGCCGAAATCCGCAGCAACCGGCAAAAAACTACCGCGCGCGGGCAATACAAAAGGCGCCGACCAGCGGCTACCATCCCAACGAAAGACGGGAATGGCGCCCTGCGCCGTGCGGCTCTTCTCGGCCAGCGTATAAAGTCGCCCGCGATCATCTATCGCCAGTGCCTCGAATGAACCGTTCTGATCCAAATTCAAAAATGCCTGGGGTCGCGGTAAAACTCGCGCCCGGGCGTCAGGTGCGGCGTAATGTACAACCCGATGAATACGTTCGAACGAGATGTAGAGGCTGCCATCCGCAGCGATCGCCAGCCCTTCGGAATCCCCTGCACGCCCACGCAAGGCAGCGCCCCTGCTCGACAAGATCGGCCAGTGACCAAGGATTCGGACATCGCTGATCTTATCGCCATCGCGCTCAATCCGCGCGGTGACAAGTTTTGACCGATCACTAACCGCGATCATATGTTGGCCGTTTTCGGAAATATGGATGGCTGAGAAACCGCCAAACCAGTCCGCACGATTGCTCCAGTTATAGCTGCCAAGCAGCGAGGCTGCCCTGGCCTCGACCGCCTGGACGGGTCCCGCCAGCAGCAGCGCCGAGATCAGTTGGACTGCAGAACGGCGGTGCATTGCTGGGGCAAATCAGCCAAACGATACTCACGGCGCTTTTTCGGTGGGGGCGCATTTGGATCAGGTGGTGGCGGGTTCAGGATATTGCGCACCCATTGCTGCGCCTCGGCGCAACCGTCACCCTTGGGCGGCGGGTCCTGATTGACACATCCTTTCGAGCCGCGCGGGCATTTCAGACGAACGTGAAAATGATAATGATGTCCCCACCATGGCCGTATCTTGCGCAGATAGGCCCGGTTGCCCTTCTCTTCATTGCACATCTGGACCTTCGCCCCCGGGAATACGAATATTCGCGCAACACGCTTGTCTTTCGCCGCTTCACGCAACACCGCATGGTGTTGTTTGGTCCAGTTGCCATTCACATAAGCACCATTTGCGCGACGCAAGGAAATCGACGAGATATTCTCGCGCGCCTTGCGACTCAGGCGCATATTGTCACCGGGCAGCATCCAGATATCGATATCCAGCCCCAGTTGATGGCTGCGATGTCCCGAGGTCATCGGCCCCCCGCGCGGCTGGCTTATGTCACCGATATAGAGACCATTCCAACCCGGCTGCTTCGCCGCGAACCGGCTGAGGTCCTGAACATAGTCAATTGCCTCGGGATGTCCCCAGTTCCGGTTGCGCGACAGGCGCATCGCTTGCCAGGTTGGCCCGGTTTCGGGCAATTGCACCGACCCGGCTGCACATCCGCGCGAATAACTGCCAAACGCAGCCGGTTTTTGCTGTGAACTGGCTTTCTGGGCGCCAAACAACTGTTTCGCAAGAGGTTGGGCCGAGACTGGTCCGGTCAAGGCGACAGCTGCCAGAACTGCCAAAAAACGTAATAAAATCATCTGCTCTGATCCCCTTCCGGTCTGACCCAGCGCATCAGGAATAGCCCCAGAATAAACAACAGAACGATCGGTGACACCCCCAAGCGTGCACTGCCGGTCATCGCCGTGGCAATTCCGATCAGCATAGGGGCCGCAAACGAGGTGGCGCGCCCGGACAGGCCATACAGACCAAAACTCTCGACCGGTGCCTCGGGATCAGTATGGCGCACCATCATCGAACGGCTGGCAGATTGCAGAATGCCACCCATGCCGCCGATCAGAACGCCGCACCCGAAAAACACCATATCGGGCAGACCCGAACCTGCGGGTAGCACGATGCCGAACACCTGTGTCCGGTCCATTGAAACAATGGTGGTGCAGACAAGGATCAGTACCCAAATCGCTATCAGAATGACCGGTTTGGGACCGTATCGTCTGTCCAGTTTGCCCCCGACCCAGGAAAATGCGGCTGCCGCCAGTACGCTGACAATACCAAAGACGCCGATCTTGATCAGATCCCACGCCAACACCAATGTCGCATACACGCCACCAAACGTATAAAGCCCGTTCAGAGCGTCGCGATAGAACATGGACGACCCCAGATAAGCGGCCAGGCTGGTGCGGTATCGCAGATTGGATATGGATCTGCCCAAAAGACGCAGCGCCTCAGCCACGCTGCCTTTCTTCTCCGCATTCGGATCGTCACGCACCCACAGAAAATAAGGCACCATGAACAGAATGAACCATCCGGCCGTAAATGGCCCGACAAAACGGGTGCCTTCACGGGTTTCAGCATCCAGGCCAAACAACGGGTCTATGCCGATCAGAGTTTTTCCGTTGGTCTGCTCGACGAACAGCGTCAGCATGATCGCCAGCGAAATCAAACCGCCAAAGTAGCCGAAGGCAAAGCCAGAACCCGAAATTTCGCCCACTTCACTGTCATCGCCCAGATCGGGCAGTTGCGAATTGATGAAGATCAGCGCGTATTCGGCACCGATAAAGCCCAGACCGAAGGCCGACAGCATCAGCCACATGTTCGAGCCGTCCGGCATCATGTACCAAAGCGCGGCAGACCCCACCGCATACATGACAGAAAAGGCAAAAATCCAGGGGATTCGACGACCCGAGACATCGGCCATTGCCCCCATAAGCGGGGCGCCAAAAGCAATAAGCAGCCCGATGATGGTCATGCAATTTGCCCAGACCACCTGCGCCTGCGCCCTGGCGGCCTCGATCTCCAGCCCCGAGGTCAGGTAGAACTGTGCCGCAGCACCGGCAAAGTATGGCCCAAAGACAAAGGTCACCAGCAACGTGTGGTAGGGCTGACTGGCCCAGTCGAAAAACCACCACCCCCAAATGCGCTTGCGCCTGGAAATCTCTGCCATCTCTGCCCCTGTTTATCGTTGCTTTCATAAGACGGGTCTTTGATGCAATTCGCAAGGGTTGTGTTGGGACAGGCTTGCTCTTTGCCACTGCTGCGCTTAGGTCTCAAAAAACGCGAAAAAGGAACTACCCATGCTGTCGCTGATCCAAATTCTGCTGCTGATCCTGGACATTGTCTGGTTCATCATCCTCGCCCATGTGATCATGAGCTGGCTGATCAACTTTCAGGTGCTTAACCTGCATCAGCAACTGGTGGCTCAGATCTGGTATGGCCTGAATCGCATTCTCGAACCCATTTATGGCCCCATCCGGCGCATCCTGCCCAATATGGGCGGGCTGGACCTGACCCCGCTGGTCGTGCTGATCGGTGTCTATGCGCTGCGGATCGTCCTGATCAACAATGCGGTCTATTTCTACTGACCACTTGTTCACCGAATCTTAGTATGTGATGGTCCTGTCTTAAGAGCAGATAAACCTTAATACAGGGCCTTCCGACGCATGTTCGACTCCGCACCCTTGTTGCGAGACGTCTTTGGATTCGACGACTTCCGCCCCGGGCAGGAAGAGATTGTCGACGCCGTGACCGCAGGCGAAAACGTGCTGGCCATCATGCCAACGGGTGGTGGTAAATCCCTTTGTTTTCAACTACCTGCCCTACTACGCGATGGCGTGACAGTCGTGATCTCTCCGCTGATCGCCCTAATGCGCGATCAGGTCCGCGGGCTGCAGGAGGCCGGTGTCGAAGCCGGTGCGCTGACATCTGGAAACACGCCTGAAGAAACCGATGCCGTGTGGGAGGCGCTGGAAGCCGGACGGCTCAAACTGCTATACATGGCGCCGGAACGTCTGGCCGCCGGTTCGGCGTTGGGCATGTTACGCCGGATCAACGTCAATCTGATCGCCGTCGACGAGGCGCATTGCGTCAGCCAGTGGGGGCATGATTTCCGCCCGGATTATCTGCGGATCGGAGAGCTTAGACGCGCACTGAACGTTCCCCTGGCCGCCTTCACCGCCACAGCAGATGCCGAAACGCAGGACGAAATCGTCGAGAAGCTGTTCGATGGCGCCATGCCTCGCAAATTCCTGCGCGGGTTCGATCGTCCCAATATCCATCTGGCCTTTGCCACCAAGGATGGACCACGCAAGCAAATCCTGGACTTCGCCGCAGCCCGCAAAGGTCAGTCTGGCATCGTCTATTGCGGAACGCGCAACAAAACCGAGGTGCTTGCACAGGCCCTGCGCGCCGATGGGCATTCTGCCTGCCATTACCACGGCGGGATGGAGGCCGAAGACCGCCGCATTGTCGAGACCCGGTTTGCGCGCGAGGACGGCCTGATCGTCATCGCGACTGTGGCCTTCGGCATGGGTATCGACAAACCCGATATCCGCTGGGTCGCCCATGCGGACCTGCCTAAATCCATTGAGGCTTTTTATCAGGAAATCGGACGCGCCGGGCGCGATGGCGCGCCGGCTGAGACGCTGACTCTGTTTGGGCCCGACGACATTCGTCTGCGGCGTGCGCAAATTGACGAAGGGCTGGCCCCGCCCGAGCGGCGCATGGCGGATCATGCGCGCCTCAACGCTTTGCTCGGACTGGCCGAAGCGCTGAAATGCCGCCGCCAGACCTTGTTGGGATATTTTGGTGAGCAGGCCGAACCCTGCGGCAAGTGCGATCTCTGCGACAACCCGCCCGAAGTGTTCGACGGCACCACGCCGGTTCGCATGGCCCTGTCCGCGATCCTTCGGACCGAGGAATGGTTTGGCGCAGGGCATCTGATCGACATCCTGCTGGCCAATGAAACCGACAAAATCCGCGCGCGGCGACACGACAACCTGTCCACCTACGGCATCGGCAAAGACTGGTCACGCCCGCAATGGCAGGCGATCTTTCGGCAGATGATGGGCCACGATCTTGTCCGCCCCGACCCCGAACGCCACGGTGCGCTGCGCATGACCGAAACCGCCAAGCCGATCCTCAAGGGCGAAGCGCAAATCGATCTGCGCAAGGATACAATCCGCAAAGCCACCCGGCGACCCGCAGTCAAGGCGATGGTTTCCGAAGAGGACGCGCCTCTGCTCTCGGCACTCAAGGCCAAACGCCGTGCGCTGGCCGAATCCGCGCGCGTTCCGGCCTATGTCATCTTTCCGGATCGCACCCTGATCGAAATGGCCGAAACCCGCCCCGCTACGCTGGACGATATGGCCCGGATCAGCGGCATCGGAGCGAAAAAACTGGAACGTTACGGCGCCACCTTCCTTGAGGTGTTGACCGGCGCGGTGGAAGAACTTCATCCAGCGCGACGAAAATTGGCCGGTCGCAATCAGGGCGACATATACGATCAGCTGCTCAGGGTTCAGTCGCAATTGTCCCGCGGACCTGACGGGATCGACAAACCGCTGAGCTGTTCGGCATCGCAACTGGCCAAAGTGGCGCAACTGCGCCCCGATGATCCGCAGGCGATGGAACAGGTTCTTGGCGATCGTCGTCACGAAAGGTTTGGCGCGGCGTTTCTGGACGTGCTGCAACAGGCGGGCTAGATACGCCTGAGCAGGCGAGAAACGAGGGCGGATATGCTGGTAGTGATTTCCCCGGCCAAGCGGCTGGATTGGGCAGAACGAAACGTCGAGGTGACCCAGCCCGATTTTCAGGACGACGCGATCCGCCTGTCGAAGACAGCACGTAATCTGACCTTGAGCGATCTGAAAAAACTGATGGACCTGAGCGATGATCTGGCCCGACTAAATCGGGACAGGTACCGTGTATTCTCGGACGCGCCTGAGGCAGATGCAACACGCCCTGCCGCTCTGGCCTTCGCCGGCGATACCTACCAAGGGCTCGAAGCCGCTTCGCTGGATACCGATGAAATGGCCTGGGCACAGGATCACCTGCGCATCTTGTCCGGGCTTTATGGTGTATTGCGCCCGCTGGATGCCATTCAGGCCTATCGGTTGGAGATGGGCAGCAAGCTGAAAACACGGCGCGGGAAGAACCTCTATGAATACTGGCGCGATCAACTGAGCAAGGCGCTGAACGCCCAGGCCGCTGAGGCCGGCAGCAAGATTCTGGTGAACTGCGCCAGCCAGGAATATTTCGGCGCGGTCGATCTGAAGGCGCTGAAGTTACCAGTCGTGACCCCGGTTTTCATGGAGGATAAGGGCGGCACTCCCAAGATCGTCAGCTTCTTTGCCAAGAAAGCACGCGGCGCGATGGCCCGGTATATCATTCAACATCGACTGACAGACCCCAAGGGCCTGCTGGACTTTGATAGCGGCGGCTATGAATACCGAGCCGACCTGTCGGAAGAAAACAAACCCGTTTTTGTACGCCCCTATCAGGCCTGATCAAGCATCGAAGGGTCGTAAGCCACCAGTTCCACCGTGTTGCCTTCGGGGTCCTGGGTGAAGATACCACGCCAGCCGATCCAGCCGAACTGTTCAACCCGGTAGGGCTGGCCGATCTTATCGTACCAGCGCATGACCGCGTCCTGTTCGGCAAACGGCAGCGACAACGCGATATGGTGAAGGGCCGAGGCCATGCCGGTAACCGGCCCTTCCCGGGGCCTGTCTGACCCCGGCTCAACCCCGACAGAATGGTGGAACAGCGCAAGCACCTGCGTGTGCCCGCCATACCCTTCCGCAATACGAAAGAACGTTATGGCGCTGTTATGATCGCCGTGCAGTCGCTGCAAGCCGATCACAGTTTCATAGAACTGCACCATTGCGCCCATATCGGCGCAACGTATTGCAATCTCGCCCAACTCTCGCGGGCGAAACCCTCGGTCATCTGTCATAGGTCTATCCTAATCTGCTCCCTCGCCACCAACCGGCCGGGCCTCGGCGGGGCAATTGTCCAGTATCATCTGGTGGATCAGCTTCTTGTGCAATGGCTTGGTAAGATAATGATCCAGCCCCGCCGCCAGAATACCCTGATAGTCCCCCGCCATGGCATGAGCCGTCAGAGCCACGATGGGTACATGGCGGTCGGTTCCAATCTCGCGCCGACGTATTTCACACGTCGCCTCCTTGCCATCCATTTTCGGCATCGAGATATCCATGAAAATCAGATCCGGATCGAAATCGGAGTAGGTTTCGACCGCCTCCAACCCGTTGGAGACGAATTTCAGATCGATACTCAGATCCTTGGTCATCTTCTTCAGGATCAGCTGATTGGTTCGATTGTCTTCAGCCGCAAGGACGCGCATCAGCCTCTGATCCTGCGATAGATGCGTTTGCACCATTGGTTCTGCGTTACGTTTGTCTTTGCGGTCCGGCCTGAATACAGGCGCGCCGAGCGCCATCAGGCGGGAATACAGCTCGGCGCGCGGGATCGGCTTCTGCAACACGCCATCGATGAGGCGATGGGCCGGATCGGCGTGAATCACACCTGGGTTGGCGGACATAACCACAATCGGCAGGTTTTCCCACCCTTTGTCGCGAAGCGTCGTGGCAAGTTCCAGACCGTCCATATCCGGCAGATCGTGATCGCACAGGACCAGATCGATGGTGTCATCCACAATCGACAGCGCCTCGGCCCCCGTCGCGCAGGTTAACGCCAGCGATCCAAGTCGGCCCAACTGCTTTGTCAGGATGGCGCGGTTCACGGCCATATCTTCTACTACAAGAACATGGCCCAACTGCCCTGCCAGATCGGGCGGAACAGGCTGCGGGCCTTCTGCGGTGGGGAGCGATATGCGGAACCCGAAACATGATCCCTTGCCGGCATCACTTTCAACCCAGAGAGTCCCGCCCATCATGGTAATCAGGCGCTTGGTGATCGCCAGCCCCAGACCCGTACCCTCGAATTGGCGATTCTGGGCATCCTCGACCTGATTGAACTCGCCAAAAATGTGGGGAACCTTGTCGGGCTCGATGCCGATGCCGGTGTCTTCGATCGCCACGTGGATATCGCAATTCTCAGCTTCTGCGTCGGGCACCCCGGTTACCCGGATCAGAACATGGCCCTGCCCGGTAAACTTCACAGCATTGCCCACCAGATTGGTCAAAATCTGACGTACCCGCCCCGGATCACCCACAAAGAGCGTTGGCAGAAACAGGTCATAATCCACCAGCAACGTCAGCCCCTTGTCGCGCACGCTGGGCTGCAGCAGCATTGCCACTTCAAGAATGCAGCGCTCCAGATCGAACTGTTCGGGATGCAATGTCAGCTTGTCGGCCTCGATCTTGGAATAGTCCAGAACGTCATTGATGATGACCAGCAACGCCTCGCCGGAATTGCGGATTGTGCTGACATAGAGCCTTTGTTCCTCGTTCATCGGGGTTTCGGTCAGCAGTTCGGTCATACCCACGATACCATTCATCGGCGTGCGGATTTCGTGGCTCATATTGGCCAGAAAGGCGGATTTTGCCCGGTTCGCGGCCTCGGCGCGTTCGCGGGCGGCGTTCAGTTCAGCCTCATGCCGGACCGAAGCGGTGATGTTCAGCGCCAGACTCAGGACATCGCCGCCATGGCCGCGCTGATCGATCAGCCGGATATACTGACCGTTCCATAGCTGAATCACCTCAGGCTCAGGGTGCGGTTGGGCCCAGCGGTCCAGCATACGGGCCTGCCAGTCAGCCACCGGCTCGGTCCCGATATCAACGATTCCTTCATGGGTGAGGATTTCAAGAATACGGGCATAGGCGATGCCCGGCGCGACCTCGTCCATGCCGTCAAACACGCTCAGATACGCGGCATTGGCTCCGATCAGCGTGTTGCTGCCGTCAAAAAAGGCAAACCCGTCGGGGATGGTCTGAACCGAGTGCCACAGGCGGCGTTCGGCGACTTCAACCTTTGCATTCGCAACGGTCAGATCGGATTTGACCTTTTCGTTTTCGTCACGAACCGTGGCGACCTCGGCCTGCGTTTCGTCGATCTGGCGCGTCAGAGCGATGGCATGGCGGCCCAGTTTGCGATTGGCGGCGGACAACTCGGCCTGTTTCAGGTGCAAAAGCCGCTCGGCAGCCAGACGTGCCCGCCGTTCCTGTGCCAGTTTTTCTGCAAGGCTCATGTTTGCTTTTCCCGCGATACTTTGCACCCAGCATCACGAGTGAGGATGAAAAAGTGCTTAAGTCGCGCTAGTGACGTCCCTCGCGCAACCAACCGGCTAGCAGGAAGCCGCCGGCAAGCAACAGAACCAGCCAGGGCGGCAACAACCCGGCTTGGGTGACATCTCGGGTTTCATAGGCATTGCGCGGTGTCAGACCGATCCAGCCGCGACCCGCCGCCGGCCGGCCCGAACGGACATTGCGGATCGATGGCAGGCCCTCTTCCAGCCGGATCGCACCACCGCGCAGGCTGGCCAGAACCGGGCTGAGTATCTCATCCGTCGCAATGGTACGCTCGAACTCTTTTGGCGCGGCAGGGCCAAGGCCGATCACGGCGGAGTGATCACCCTCCTCCAGGCGGTAGAGGCCAATCTCGGGGCCGAAATACTGCGCTTCGAACCGGCCGGGCGAAACCTCATCCAGAGTGATTTCCAGCGTGTCGCCGTTGGGCCGGGTCACGGTCACGGGACCGACCTCATCCTCCAGCGTTTGGCGGATGATACGCATGGACTGGCCGTTCGCCTCGGCCCACAGCGCCTCTTCCTCAAGCTCGGGTTCCTTCATCATCCAGTGCGCCAGCCTGCGCAACAGTTCCAACTGCGGGCCGCCGCCTTCGAAGCCACGGCTCCAGAGCCAGGCGTGATCCGAGGCCATGAGCGCCACCCGCCCCTCGCCCACGCGATCCAGCACCAGCAACGGTCGGTCATCCACCCCGGTCATCAACAGATCGCCGGACAATTGGCTGACATCGATCTGGCGAAGCCAGGCACCCCAGGTTTCTGCATCACCCAGATCGGTGGTCACCGGATGGCGCTGACCCAGTTCGGTAACCTCCGGCACATAACGCTCCTCATAGACGCGGGCACTGGGCTTTGCGGGTAAAACCGGACCAAGCGGAGATCGGAAGAGGCTGTCCGCTGTGGCAAAATCAGGCCCTGCGGCGACCAATACCGCACCGCCATTGACGATATAGTCACCGACATTGTCCAGATAGATTGCCGGCAGGATGCCGCGCCGTTTGTAGCGGTCGAAGATGATCAGATCGAAATCGTTGATCTTCTCCAGAAACAGTTCGCGCGTCGGGAAAGCGATCAGTGAGAGCTCATCGACGGGCACCCCGTCCTGCTTTTCAGGAGGGCGCAGAATGGTGAAATGCACCAGATCGACCGAGCTGTCGGATTTCAGCAGGTTGCGCCATGTGCGCCCGCCCGGATGCGGTTCGCCCGAAACCAACAGGACGCGCAGGCGGTCCCGTACCCCATTCATCTGGATCAGGGCGGTGTTGTTGCGATCTGTCAGTTCGCCCTCGGCCTGCGGCACCGAGAACTGGATGACGTTCCGTCCGCCATGAGGCAGCGTTATCGGAAGTTCGACATCGAGACCGATGGGAATGGTGAACTGTTCGGGCGCGGCGCCATCAACCGAAATCTCCAGCGGCGCGTTTGTGATGCCTGCAGGTGCAGCGCCGGTATCTTCGACCCGCAAGGTCAGGGTTACCGGTTCCCCGATAATGGCAAAGGCAGGCGCATTTCGCACGATCAGGCGGCGATCCCAATCGGATGCGCGCCCGGTCTGCAGCAGGTGCATCGGTGCGGGCAGGTCAGGGGCTTGTTCCACGTCATGTACAATGCCGTCTGAGACCACGATGATCCCCGCAACGCGCGCGCGCGGTTCTTCCGCGAGGGCGGCGTTCAGGGCGGCCATGACCTGCGTGCCCTCATCCCCGTCCCCGTCACCAACGCGAATACGACGCAATTCGGTGTTGTCGCGGGCTTCGATTTCGGTCGCCAGCTCCTCGGCTGCCAGAGCGGTTTGTTCGGCACGATCCGCAAGGGTCTGACTGGCGCTCTCATCCTCGATCATCAGCACGATATCAGTCAGCGGTGCGCGGTCTTCCACCTGATAGACGGGCCCGCTCAGCGCTGCCAGAACAACCAAGGCCGCCAGAGCGCGCAGGGCCCAGCCCGACAGACCGCGCCAAAGCGCCAGAACGACCCCGAACAGTGCGATCAGAGCCACAGCGGCCAGAACAGGCCATGGAATCAGCGGATCAAAGATGACGGTTCCGGTCATTGTCCTAACCTGTCCAGCAGCGCGGGCACATGAACCTGATCGGACTTATAGTTGCCCGTCAGGACATGCATCACCAGATTGACGCCAAATCGATTGGCCAGTTCGCGCTGACGCTCGCCCGCATAGCCTCGCCCAACAGGTAACAGAGCCTGCCCGTTGCGATCCACCGCCCAGGCACCGGCCCAGTCGTTGCCGCCGATGACCACCGGCGTCACATTGTCGTTGAGGTTGCGGAATGGCATCCCTTCGATCTGTTCGGCATCTGGCGGCGCAGCCTCGACCCAGACTTCGGCACCGGAATGACGGCCCGGGAAATCCTGCAGCAGGTAAAAGGCGCGGGTCAGCACATGATCGCGTGGAACAGGCTCTAACGACGGGATATTCAGCGGTGCAGCCAGCTGTTGCAGCTTGCGTCCGTTCGGGCTTGCGGCGCCAAAACCGGCAATATCGGCATCGCGCGTGTCAAACAGTATCATCCCGCCCGAGCGCAGATAGGCATTGAGCTTGGCATAAGCCTCGGCCGAGGGTTGCGGCTGATCAGGCGTGATCGGCCAGTATAGCAGCGGAAAGAATGCCAGTTCATCCCGTTCGAGATCGACCCCAATGGGATCGGCGGGCTCTACTGAAGTGCGGTAATGCAATGTCTGCACAAGGCCGCGCAAACCGGCAAGTGCGATTTCGTCAACCTGTGCGTTGCCGGTCAGCACATGGGCCAAAACCAGTTCGTGCGTTGCCCCTAAGGCAAAGTCGATTTCATCGGGCGACTGAGCCCGCACTTCAGGCGCAACGATCAGCGCACCAAGTGCAACCGCCGCGGCGCGGGCCAGTCCAAGCCGCCCCGAGAGGGCCAGCGACGCGACCACATCAATCGTCAGCAGAACCATCGCAATGCTTAGCAGAATGCCGCCCAGTGGCGTTTCGGTGCTGATCTCCTGTCCACGGACCGGAATACCGGCAGGCCAGATTGCCGGGTCGAGCACGGCATCCTCGGTCAGTACGTTCCGCGCAAGCTTTTGCTTGCCGCTTTCATAGAGCCCCGGTCGCAACTCCGGCCCGATCGCGCCCGACACCAGTTGGACCCCATCGACACCCGCCAATGTACCGGCGTCGGTCAGGGTGCCGAACCCGTCCAGTATCTGAATCGGTTCCCAAACCGTGCCCAGCAACTGCGCTTCCTGTCTTGATTTGGCGGCTGAGGCGACCGCCAGCCGGTCAAGCATTTCAACAAAGAGCCCGGATAGCGGCAGGCTGGACCATTCCGCATCGGCGGTCACGTGAAACAGAACCACCTGACCCAGCCCCAGCGGTTTGCGCGTGACCAGCGGCGTGCCGTCGGACAGGGACGCAATGACCCGATCAGCCAGATTAGGGTCTGGTTGCGCCATGACCTGCGTGGTCACCGTCACATCCTCGGGGATTGCCAACCCATAAAAAGGAGAGCTTTCGGGGAATGGCGCCAGACCCTTGGCCTCACCCCAACTCATCGCGCCACCGACAGAACGACCACCACTGCGGAGCCGCACCGGTAACAGGGCATCCTCTTCATCCCGACCCAGATCGCTGGCGGCCATACGGGGGCCTGCAAAGCGGAGCAGCAGGCCACCCTGTTCGACCCACTCGATAACCTCCACCTGTTCGGGTTCAGACAGTTTGGCCACATCCGCCAACACAATGACATCCGGGTTGGCGGGCAATACCTCGCCCAGACCACCATCGACGAAATCTGCGGTCGGGACCAAAACCTGTGTCAAATAATGGAGCGGCGATAACAGCTCCAACCCTTCGCGGTCCAGCGTGCCCGCGATCAGAGCCACTTCGCGCCGCCTCAAACTGTCGTCGGTGAGGGTCACTGCACCCGCCGAGCGCTGGCCCTGAAGTTCAAACCGGGTGATGCGCGCGCGCAGCTCCGAAGGCAGCGCGAGGTCTATTTGCGCCAGTTTAGAGCCACTTTCGAACTCAACATCGGTCGATTGCAACACACGCATGGCACCCGCCGGGTCGCGGCCCTGCGCCAGAACGGTAACCGTTTCCGCCGGACCCGGGTTGGCCCGAAGAACGCGGAGTTGGATCGCCCCGTCCTGATAGACGGCGGGCAGGATCGCTTTTGCCGGGGACGAAGACTGATACACCGTCACATCTCCCCGCTGTTGTAGCGCAGTGACGAGTCGATCATGGCCACCATAACTGAGGCGATCGCTGAACCAATGGGTGTCGAACCCGCCATCCACCTGATCCAGCGCCGCAAGAATCTGCGCGATCTGCGGCTCTGCCGGCTGCCATGGCATCGGTGTCAGGCCCGGCAAACGGCCCCGCCACGCCTCTGCGGCCTGAAACACAGGGGCCTCGGGCTCGGTCAGCCGCAGAATCGATACGGGACGGCCTGCCCGGCCCGCCTCGGTCAATTGCGCGTCGATTTGATCCAATGTCGCCGACCAGCGGGTCGCACCCGCCCAGCTTGCGTCCAGAACCAATAACAACGGACCAGATCCGGTTTCGTCGCGTGACGGGTTCAAAACCGGCCCAGCCAATCCGATGATGATCGCAGCCGCCGCCAGCATCCTCAGCAGCAACAGCCACCAAGGGGTGCGGTCCGAAACGCTTTCATCATCCTTCAGACCCAACAGCAGGGTCACCGCCGGAAACAGCCGGCGGATCGGCGCGGGGGGGACCGCGCGCAGGATCAGCCACAGGATCGGCAGGGTCAGCAAACCCAGCAAAACCCATGGCGCGGTAAAGCCGATGCCTGCCAAAACCGTCATCGGGCACCCCCATCCAAAGCACGATAGAGCCACAACAGAGCCGATTGCGCGCTGTCGCCAGTATGGTGCGACCCCATCTGCCAACCCGTCGCATGGCAGAGCTGCGTAAGCGCATCCTTGCGCCGCGCAAGCCGGTCCAGATAGCGGTCTCGCAGGTCCGCCGCCTTTAGCGTCTCGTGGCGGGCCGTACCGCCGACGCTTTCAAAGATGGTGCGGCCCGCATAGGGAAACGACTCCTCGCTGGGGTCCAGCACCTGCAACAGCACCCCGCGCACACCTCGGTCAGCGGCTTTGGTCAGGGCCAGTTCAACCTCGTCCAGCGGACCCAGAAAATCTGAGATAAAAACCGCGCGAGCGTGCGGTATCATGGCGCGATGCTCGGGCGGGGCATAGTCGGTTGCAGAATCCTCAGACCAAGCCTGCGCCAGCCGAATGATCTGAGCATTGCCGCGTCGGGGCGGCAACGTGGTGCCTGTCAGCCCCACGCGTTCCCCTCCGCGCACCAGCAGGATCGCGGTCGCCAGCCCCAGCAGGCGCGCACGATCGGCTTTGGTGGGCAGGTTTCTATCGGAAGCGAACCGCATTGAGGCGCCCTGATCGACCCAGAGCATGATCGACTGCGCAATCTGCCACTCGCGCTCACGCACATACTGTTGATCGCCCCGCGCAGAACGGCGGTGGTCGATCATACGGCGGCTGTCGCCGATTTGAGCAGGACGGTATTGCCAGAAATCATCCCCCAGACCCGAGCGCCTGCGCCCGTGGTCGCCCAGCAAGACGGTCCCGGCCAGATGTTCGGCACGCGCCAACAGGGGCGGTAGCCGGGACGCCTCGGCCTCGGATCTTTCGCGTAAGGTCTGGGCGGCGTTCACGCCGCAGCCTCGGTTCGGACAAGACCGGCGGCGGTGGACTCGATGAGGTCAGACAAGCTGTCGCCGCGTGCCCGCGCTGCAAAGTTCAGCGCCATCCGATGGCTGAGGACCGGGCGCGCCATCTCAAGCACATCTTCGGCATTCGGGGCCAAGCGGCCCTGCAGCATTGCATTGGCCCGTACGGTCATCATCAGCGCCTGCGCAGCACGTGGACCGGGACCCCAGGCAACCGTTTCTTTCACCCGCTCTGACGCGCTCGCCTCATCCGGGCGGAAGGCACGGACCAGATCGAGGATCAGTTCGACAACCGACTCTCCTACAGGCATCCGGCGCAACAGAACCTGCGCAGCTAGTAATTCTTCCTTGGTGAAAATCTGATGCGCTTCTGCTTCTTCGACCCCTGTGGTAGCCAACAGAATGTCACGCTCGGTCTGGCGATCCGGATATTCCACATCGACCTGCACCAGAAACCGGTCAAGCTGCGCTTCGGGCAGCGGATAGGTCCCCTCCTGCTCAATCGGGTTCTGCGTGGCCAGCACATGGAAGGGCACGCCCAATTCGCGATCCTCTCCCGCAACGGTCACCGTGCGCTCCTGCATCGCCTGCAGCAGGGCCGATTGTGTCCGTGGGCTGGCGCGGTTGATTTCATCCGCCATCAGAAGTTCACAGAAAATCGGACCGGAAATGAAGCGGAAATGGCGGCTGCCATCTTCGGCGGTATCCAACACCTCGGACCCCAGAATATCGGCGGGCATCAGGTCGGGCGTGAACTGGATGCGGTTGCCGTGTAGCCCCATCACCGTCGAAAGCGTCTCGACCAGCCGCGTTTTGCCCAGGCCCGGCAAACCGATCAACAAGGCATGACCACCGCACAAAAGCGCGGTCAGGGTCAGGTCCACAACCTTCTCCTGCCCGATAAAGCGGCGGGTGATCGAGGATTTGGCCTCTTGCAGCTTGTTTTCCAGCGCTTCGATCTCGGACACGAGGTCGGCAGGTTCGGACATGAGGTTCCCTTCCGTGGACTGTTATGATTGAAGTGTATCGCGCTGAGAGGAAATGGCAAAAGCAATGAGCGGACAAAAACCCGTGACCCCCTCGCCCGACGGTCTGGCGGCATCGGTCAAAGCGGCCCAAAAACAGGGTTTACCGCCCGTTCACCTATGGAATCCTCCGTTTTGCGGCGATCTGGACATCCGGATCGCAAAAGATGGTACTTGGAGTTATTTAGGCTCACCCATCAACCGGTTCGAGCTTGTGAGGCTATTTTCCTCAATTCTTAAGAAAGAAGACGGCAAGTATTATCTGGTTACCCCGGTTGAAAAGGTGGGAATCACCGTCGAGGATGCGCCGTTTATCGCAACAGACTTCGAAAAGAACGGCGAAGGTGAGGCTCAGCGCCTGACTTTCACGACGCAGGTGGGCGACACAGCCGTCGCCGGGCCTGAGCACCCCATCCGCATTGTCCTCGATACAGAAACGGATGAGCCATCGCCCTACGTATTGGTTCGCGCGAATCTTGAAGCCCGCATCGATCGCAAGAGCTTTTACCGGCTGGTCGAGATTGGCAGTCATCACGACAATTGGTTCGGGGTCTGGTCAGACGGTCAGTTCTTTCCGCTCATCGCATCTCAGGCGCTCGAGGGCTGAACCGGTCTGGGTTTACGGTCCTGCGCCAGCACCACCGCCAGCGCCACCAGCGCCGCACCCAGCGCCCGGGTCCAGTTCCAGTCCTCTCCCACAGCCAACATGATCACCATCACGTAGAACGGCGCGGTGTTGATGTGGAACGAGGCCAGCGCGACGCCCAGCTTGCCGACAGATGCGATAAAGAAAAACTGGCTGAGGCCCAGCGAAAACAACGCATAGAACACCAACATCCCCATCTGCGCGGCATCGACAGACCGCGCAGGCATAACGTCGAACCCCAGCAGGCAAGCGACCGGAACCAGCACGGCTGCGGTCGCCAGCCCTCCGGCCAGCGTGATGGTGCTGCGGCCCAGTTGGCTGAGTTCGGGAAAATCGCGTGCCGTGGCCATGCTGGCCCAACAAAACAATGCGGTCGACACCACCGCACAAGCCGCCCCCGGCCCCAGCTGCGCCGGTGCCACCGCACTGGTGGCGATCAGCCCTCCGATGACCGAGATCACCATGCCGAGCGCAAAATTCCACCGCAACCGCCGTGTTCCCGCCGCAAGCTCAAGCAGAGTCGCGATCAACGGTGCGCAAGAGGCAATGATGGCAACAGTGACCGGGTCGGTCAGCTTCTGCGCCACGATGATCAGAAACATCCCGGCTCCGATCCCCAGACCGCCCACAAACAGCGCGTGCCCCCAGCGGGCGCGCAGTACCCGCTGGGGTCCATCAAGCAACATCCAGATCGGCACCATAACCGACACCGCCAGAACCATGCGCGCGGCAAATAACGCAACAGGCGGCCAGCTCTGCAATAATAGCTCGGCTGCCGGGAAACCCGCCGCCCATGTCAGCATTGACGCAACCGCCAACGTATTCCCGGTGAACGCGGTTTGACGCCCGCGGGATATAGCAAGGGTATGCCCGCGCACGGGTTCGGGGCTCATTGCCATCGTGTTCACACCTTCTGTTAGCACGGCACGCCTGCACCGGAGCGCCGCATCTCCAAAGGGTTCCTGATTCGAGGTCAATGATCTGGCCGATTTTCGACAATCTGTCGTTTTCAGTCTCTTTTACCGGGTCAGCTCGGCCGTTAAGCTTCATGCAACAGGAGACCGAACACCCAATGCCCCGATTTGCCGCCAATCTTTCGCTGCTGTTCAACGAGCTCCCCTATCTCGAAAGGTTTCAGGCTGCCGCGCGGGCCGGGTTCAGCGCGGTCGAGATTCTGTTTCCCTACGATGTTGCCGCCAAAGAAACCCGCCGCGCTTTGGTGGCGAATGGCCTGGATCTTATACTGATCAACGCGCCTCCTCCGAACTATGCGGGTGGCGAACCGGGTTATGCGGCTGTACCTGAGGGCAGGGCGCGCTTCCAATCCGATATCCGCCGTGTTCTGCGCTATGCCGAGGTACTGCGCCCCGATCTGATCCACGTGATGTCAGGTTATGCCGAGGGGCCCGAAGCCTTTGACTGTTTTGTTCAGAACCTGCAATGGGCTGCAGATTTCGCACCGCATCAGCAGTTCACAATTGAACCACTCAATCCGGTCTCGCAGCCCGGCTATTTTATGAATGACTATGATCTGGCAGCGGACGTGCTGGATCAGGTGAACCGGCCCAACATAGGGCTGCAATACGACAGTTTTCACGCCCAGATGATCCATGGCGATGCCCTTTCGGCTTGGCAACGTCATCACGACCGCATCGTCCACGCACAGATCGGCGCCGCGCCGGATCGTTCCGAACCCGGGCGCGGCGATACCGATTTCCCAGCGCTGTTCGATGCAATGGATTGTTGCGGTTACTCCGGCTGGGTGAGTGCCGAATACACGCCCTCAACGTCGCGAACCGAGGCATCGCTGGGCTGGATGCGACAATAGGGCCGGTATCAATACCGGCCATCATATATCAATTCACGCATATGAATGACCAGACAGACTGAGGACGATACCCGATGATTCCAGCCCGATATGCGCACGCTCTGTTCGCCCTGATCATGTCCGGCCTGATGTCCTGTGTCGTGACCGGAATCGCCACGGTGAAGGCAATCGGTTTCAGCCCTTCAACCTTTGGCGACTGGATGGCCTCGTGGGCGTTCTGCTGGCCCATCGCCTTCACCGTCATCCTGACGCTGGGTCCGATCGTGAAACGGATGATCGATCGACTGGTCAGGTCTGAGACCTGACCTGCCGGGAAGAGGGCCCGCCGGGCCTGATGACGGGCACCCTTGCCGTGCCAGCGATCAATGCGCTTCGGCCCAGTTTGCGCCCCGCCCTGCGTCTGCCACCAATCTGATATCCAGTTTCACCGCGGGATCTGCAGCGCCCTCCATGACGTCCCGCGCCACGCCGATCACCTGATCCACCGAGTCCTCGGCCACTTCGAACAGCAATTCGTCGTGGACCTGAAGCAGCATCTTGGCGGGCAGACCATTGATCGCCCCCGGCATCCGCACCATCGCGCGCCGGATCACATCCGCTGCGGTCCCCTGAATCGGCGCATTGATCGCCGCGCGGCGCGAAAATCCCGCATGTGGACCTTTTGCATTTATCTCGGGCGTGTGAATTTTGCGCCCGAACAGAGTCTGCACATAGCCATTCTCTTTTGCGAATGCGACCGTATCGTCCATATAGCGCCGGATGCCCGGGAAACGCTCGAAGTAACGGTCGATGAACCCCTGCGCCTCGGCCCGCGGGATGCGCAGGTTGCGCGCCAGACCAAAACCCGAGATACCATAGATGACACCAAAATTGATCGCCTTGGCCTGACGGCGGATATCCGGTGTCATCTCGTCCAGCGGCACATCAAACATTTCGGATGCGGTCATGGCGTGAATGTCCAAGCCATCCGCAAATGCCTGCTTTAGAGCCGGAATATCAGCAATATGCGCCAGAATACGCAGTTCGATCTGGCTGTAATCGAGGCTGACCAGCACGTTCCCCGGCTCGGCTATGAATGCCTCGCGAATGCGCCGCCCCTCTTCGGTCCGCACCGGAATATTCTGCAGGTTCGGATCGGTCGAGGCCAGACGGCCCGTGTTCGCCCCGGTGATCGAATAGGATGTGTGCACGCGACCCGTATCGGGGTTGATATGGGTCTGCAGCGCGTCCGTATAGGTCGATTTGAGCTTGCTGAGCTGCCGCCAGTCCAGCACCCGGCGCGGCAGCTCATGCTCGGTCGCGAGGTCTTCCAGAATATCCGCACCGGTCGAATATTTCCCGGTCTTGCCCTTCTTGCCGCCTTCCAGACCCATCTTGTCGAACAGGATTTCCCCCAGCTGCGCAGGCGAGCCGACGTTGAAGTTTTCGCCAGCCAGATCGTGAATTTCAGCCTCTAACCCGGCCATTTTTTGTGCAAACGCGTTGGACATGCGGCTGAGTACATCGCGGTCCACCTTGATGCCATGCATCTCCATCTCGGCCAGTACAGGGACCAGTGGGCGCTCGAGCGTCTCGTAAACCGTGGTCACCTGAACCTGATGCAATTGCGGCTTGAACAGCTTCCAGAGGCGCAGCGTGATATCCGCATCCTCTGCGGCATAAGCAGTGGCCTCATCAATCGGCACCTTGTCGAATGTAATCGCCGATTTGCCCGACCCCAAAAGGGGTTTGATCGGGATCGGTGTGTGGCTCAGATACCGTTCGGACAATGTATCCATCCCATGCCCATGCTCACCCCCATGCATCGCGTAGGACATCAGCATGGTGTCGTCGATCGGCGCCACGGTCACGCCATAGCGGGCGAATATCTTGGCATCGTACTTCATGTTCTGCCCGATCTTCAGGATAGAGGGGTCCTCGAACATGCGCTTAAGCAGGGTCAGAGCCTCATCAAGCGGCATCTGACCCTCGGCCAGCGCATCCGAACCGAACAGGTCGTCGGTTGCACTTTCACGATGGGTCAGCGGGATATAGCAAGCCTCGCCCGGCTCAATGCAAAGGGAAATGCCGACCAGATCGGCGATCATTTCGTTCAGGCCGGTGGTCTCGGTATCGACCGCGATCCATCCCCGCTCATAGGCTTGGTCAATCCATTTCTGCAAAGCTGCTGCATCGCGCACACATTCGTATTTCGCAGCGTCGAACGGGATCGCCTCGGCCTCTGGTTCGTCAACCGGTGCGGGGGTGTCCGCGATGGCCGGAGCCTCAGCGCCCAGCTTGTCGGCAATCCGCTTGGTGAGGGTGCGGAACTCCATTTCTGCCAGAAACGCCAGCAGGGTGTCCGGCTCGGGGTCCTTCACCTCCAAATCGTCCAGCGTGAAATCCAGCGGGGTGTTTTCGTCCAGCTGCACCAGCTTCTTCGACAGCTCGATCTGGTCGCGTTTTTCGATCAGGGTCTGACGGCGCTTGGGCTGCTTGATCTCTTCGGCACGGTCCAGCAAGGTTTCCAGATCGCCATATTCGTTGATCAACAACGCCGCTGTCTTGACCCCGATCCCCGGAGCACCCGGAACGTTGTCCACGCTGTCCCCGGCCAGCGCCTGAACATCCACAACACGCTCAGGCCCGACACCGAACTTCTCGAAAACACCATCCCGGTCGATGCGCTTGTTTTTCATCGCGTCCAGCATCTCGACCCCATCGCCAACCAGCTGCATCAGATCCTTGTCGGAACTCACGATGGTCACGCGGCCGCCCGCCTCGCGCGCCTGCACGGCGAGGGTTGCGATGATGTCGTCGGCCTCGTAACCCTCAAGCTCTTTGCAGGCGATGTTAAACGCTTTCGTCGCCTCGCGCGTCAGGGGCATCTGAGGGCGCAGATCCTCGGGCATCGCCTCGCGGTTGGCTTTGTAGAGGTCATAAAGGTCGTTGCGGAACGTGTGTGACCCCTTGTCGAATATCACCGCCACATGGGTCGGCGCATCCGGCCCCGCGTTATCCTCGACATATTTTTGCAGCATATTGCAAAAACCCGAGACCGCCCCGATTGGCAACCCGTCCGATTTGCGCGTCAGCGGAGGCAGCGCGTGGTAGGCACGGAAGATAAACGCCGATCCATCAATCAGATGCAGATGGCAGCCTTTTCCGAATTGGGTGCTAGTCATATGAGGCTCCTGCGCTGTGTTGCGCCAAGTTGTACCGAAGGGCAGAACGAAAGACGAGGCCGCTTGACCAATTCGTTCCGACCTAATTTCCCCGAGGTCTGGTTTCAGCTATTCGAAAAAGTGCGCTTATCCGCACTCCACGCCAAACCCGCTTTTTGCGCGATCAATGCAAACTGCTTGTTCAGCGAGCGATCATTCAGACGGCGGGACAGGCTGCGCAGCGGGATGAGGTTCCGCTCTCCATATCCGTCGATCAGGAAGAATGCCGGCCCTGCGCCCCGTGTCCCGTAAACGATATTCGAGCTTTTGACGTCACGCGCGACGATATGAAGATCGAACATCTGCCCCACGAATGCATTCAGCGCACCCAGCACCGGGTCGTCCAACCCGCTGCGGCAAACTTCGTAAAGCTTGGGCGCAAGACCACCATCAAGGCCGGCGATACGCTCCACGACCACTCCGGCCCCGCGCGTGGTCTGAACCACACCCAACATTCTGGACAGGGGCGAGTGCTCAATACCTGTGCCAAGCTTCAGGGAAACGCGCAGTTCGCATTCCAGCTCTTTCAGAGTGCTGCGAAATTGCGCCTCGGGGAACAATTTCCAGGCAAGGCGCTTGCCAAGCCTGTGCGACACACGGTCCTCGGACCGGGTGAACACTTTGATCAGAAGGTCGGGGTGACCGGGAAAACCATAGACACTGCGTACGGTCCCGTTGGCAATTGGCTGGCTGTCGGAAAGGTCTATCGTCTTGGCTGTGAACAGCATTATTGTCTATCCTCGCCGGCACCGAACCGCGCTTACGCTGGCGGTTCTTATGCGCCCTGCTCTGAAACAGTGCCGCGCAGCACGTATTTGCAATCGCAATATGGGCACTCGACCCAGCCTGTGTCTTCAGGGATCTGCAGCCAGACACGCGGATGGCCCAGTGCACCCTCGCCGCCGTCGCAGGCGACACGGGTTTTGTCGACAATCTTGGTTTCCGGCGCTTCGATGGTCACGGCTGGCGATCCTTCTTTGGTTGTCGGCCTCGCGGGCATGTATTAGGTGCGTTTATGAGCGATGAGCAATCCGGGGGCAAGGGCCACATGGCCGATGCGGCAATCACGATCAAAGCACTGCGCAAGACCTATCGCGGCGGCAAAGGCCAGCCCGAGAAACAGGCGCTGAAGGGGATCGATCTGACGGTTCCCCAGGGTTCGGTTTTCGGCCTGCTTGGCCCGAATGGCGCCGGTAAATCGACGCTGATCAACATTTTGGCGGGTCTGGTGGTCAAAACATCCGGTAACGTGTCGATCTGGGGCTTCGATCAGGATCGGAACCCGCGCCAATCGCGTGCGGCCATTGGCGTGATGCCGCAAGAACTGAACCTTGATCCGTTCTTCACGCCACGCGGCGCGCTGGAGGTTCAGGCCGGGCTATATGGCATTCCCAAGTCAGATCGGCGCAGCGAAGAGATTCTCGACCTCGTTGGCCTCAGGGACAAGGCCGAGGCCTATGCGCGGACGCTCTCGGGTGGGATGCGGCGGCGTCTGCTTCTGGCCAAGGCGCTGGTACATCATCCCAAGATTCTGGTGCTGGACGAACCTACAGCAGGTGTGGATATCGAACTGCGGCAGATGCTGTGGGCCAATGTGCGCAAGCTGAACGAACAGGGCATGACAATCATCCTGACCACGCACTATCTGGAAGAAGCACAGGAGATGTGTGACGAGATTGCCATCATCAATCACGGCGAGAAGATTGCACAGGACAGCACCGCCAATCTGCTGGGCCGTATGGACAGCCGGACCATGGTGATCGTGCCGGATCGCCCTGTGCAGACTCTTCCAGAGACCGAAAACGTAACCGCGACACAACGCGAGAACGGCGATCTTGTGCTGCAATATCACAGCACCCTGACGACGGCCGAACAAGTGCTCGAGGCGGTGCGTCAGGCCGATATCCGCATCCGGGACGTCCGCACGGAAGAGGCCGATCTTGAGGATGTGTTCCTTGCGCTGACCTCAAGCCGGGCCGACGACGTCTCGGTCAACGACCCGAACCAGCCGCATCGGGGAATGCACCGCGTCAAGCTTTAGGCGCGATCGATCCGTGCGTGATAACAGTTGTTCCGCGCCGATCGGACGTGGATATACGTGACGTCGGCGCGGGAGAAGATGTTGTCAGCCGCCTCATGCAGCTGCGCTTGCGGGGTGATGATCCCGGTTCCGTAGACAATCCGGTCGTCCGGTCCATACCCCTTGATCAAGTAGTCGGGCGAGTCGGTCAGCGCCTCGGGTAACATCTCGTCATCTTCAAAGCGTGCGCACGGATCGGCACACAGGAAGATCGGGCCGGTCTCCGCATAGGGCTGCGTTTCCGGGAATGGCCGGTGCGCCAACACCAGCATCTCTTTGCCCGCCGGTATATGTTTCAGACAATGGCGGCAGGGATTTCCCCCGCCGTCAGAAATCGCACGCTCTGGCGGGTTCCCATAACTGTCGGGCGCGCCCGCGCGATAGGCCTGAACCTGTTTGGTCGATAAAGCTGAAATCCTGTGCATGACGTCTCTCCTTGATTCAAGGTGATCATGACGATCGCTGGTTTCAGGCTCGACCCGTTTCCTGCGCATTGCAAATTCCACAACACTGCTTGCCAGGGAATGTTAGCGGTAAAATTAGGGCTACCCGTCGCATCAATTTGGGTCTAAGCAGGCATTAAACACCCCAAATGAATCAACCATGATTGAGGCTTTGCGATGAGCGCTCAGAACACCACCCTTCGTGGGCTTGCCTTTGCGTTCATGGGCTTTGCCGTTTTTGCCACCCATGATGTGCTGATCAAGGTGCTGGGCGGTACATATTCGGTATTGCAGATCATTTTTTTTGCCACGCTGTTTTCGTTTGTCCCGATGGCGGTGACCATTCTGGCGGACCGGACGACCGGTAACTTCGTGCCGCGCCACCCGTGGTTGGTGCTGCTGCGGTCGGCTTTGATGGTTACTGCGATGTCCTGTGCGTTCTATGCCTTTTCAGTTCTGCCCCTGGCCGAAGTCTATTCGCTGCTGTTTTCCTTCCCGCTGATCGTCACCGTTCTCTCGATCCCGATTCTGGGTGAGGTGGTCCGTGCCCAAAGGTGGGCTGCCGTCGGCGTTGGCCTGATCGGTGTGCTCATTGTGTTGCGCCCCGGCACGACCGAGATCACGCTGGGTCATCTAGCGGCTCTAACGGCGGCTTTTTGCAGCGCATTCGCCTCGGTACTGGTCCGCAAGATCGGGAACGAGGAGCGGTCTGCGGTCCTGATCCTCTATCCGATGCTTCTGGCTATCGTCGTCATGAGCATCGCACAACCGGCCGTTTATCAACCGCCATCGCTGCTGCATCTGGCGATGATGGCGCTGGTCGGCGTGTTCTCGGTAATTGCGCAACATCTGATCATTCTCGCCTACCGCGCGGCTCCTGCCGGGGTCGTTGCTCCCAGCCAGTACAGTCAGATTATCTGGGCCACGATCTTCGGCGTACTATTCTTTGACGAGCACCCGGACATCTGGGTCGCAATCGGCGCGAGTATCATCATCGCGTCAGGTGTCTTCGTGGTCTGGCGCGAGAGCCGGTCGAACACGACCTCGACCAACACGCCGGTGTTGCGGGTCAGGTCGCCTCGGTCGGACACCGGAGCGTCAAGACCGGGAGAATGAAAACGGCGCACCGAAAAGTGCGCCGCTACTGGCATGTTCGATTGGTTTAGAACCCTAGTAAACGACGACCGACCGAATACTCTCACCTTTGTGCATCAGGTCAAAGCCATGGTTGATGTCATCCAGACCCATCGTGTGGGTGATCATCGGGTCGATCTCGATTTTCCCGTCCATGTACCAATCGACGATCTTGGGAACGTCAGTCCGGCCACGCGCGCCGCCGAACGCGGTGCCACGCCATGAGCGGCCCGTAACCAGTTGGAACGGACGAGTCGATATTTCAGCGCCCGCAGGGGCCACACCGATGATAATCGATTCACCCCAGCCCTTGTGGGCCGACTCGAGTGCCGCGCGCATCACGCCAACATTGCCGGTGGCATCAAAGGTATAGTCTGCGCCGCCCCTGGTCAGATTGACCAGATAGGGCACCAGATCGCCCTCGACCTCGGACGGGTTGACGAAATCGGTCATGCCGAACTTGGTGGCCATTTCCACTTTGGATGGGTTCAGGTCGACACCGACGATCTGATCGGCCCCAGCCAGGCGCAGGCCCTGAATGACGTTCAGGCCGATACCACCCAGACCGAACACAATGGCGCGGCTTCCGATTTCCACCTTGGCGGTATTGATCACTGCACCGATGCCGGTGGTCACGCCGCAGCCGATATAGCAGATCTTGTCGAAAGGCGCGTCCTCACGCACTTTGGCCAGCGCAATCTCGGGCAGGACGGTGTGGTTCGAGAAGGTCGAGCAGCCCATGTAGTGCAGGATCGGATCACCATCCAGAGTCGAAAAACGCGAGGTGCCATCGGGCATCAGACCCTGCCCCTGCGTCTCACGGATCGCCTGGCACAGGTTGGTCTTTGGGTGCAGGCAGTATTCACACTCACGACATTCAGGAGTGTAAAGCGGGATCACATGATCGCCCGGCTTCAGGCTGGTCACGCCCGGGCCGACCTCGACCACCACGCCTGCACCTTCGTGGCCCAGAATGGCCGGGAACAGGCCCTCGGGGTCGGCACCTGACAGGGTGAATTCATCGGTGTGGCAGATGCCGGTGGCCTTGATCTCGACCAAAACCTCACCCGCTTTGGGGCCTTCGAGGTTTACGTCCATCACTTCCAACGGTTTGCCTGCCTGAACGGCGACGGCTGCACGGGTACGCATTCGGCTTGTCTCCCTGTCTGTTTTGCCCCGACCCTGCGTCAAATACAGGGTTTTTTCAACTGCGCTTTCATGACAGGTTGGCTAAATCTTTGATATTTCAGAAACGACATCACCAGAAAGTCCTGCGCCAATGTACCGCTTTTTTCCGATCCTGATCCTTTTGACCGCATGTTCCGAAACACCGCCGCCGCAAGAAGCGGGGCTTGCAGCGGAAGAAGCACCGGTCGATCTGGCTTTTTGCAAGGGTGAACCGTTCGCTGATACGATTGGTCAGCCGGTTTCGACCATTCAGGCCCAGCTTCCCGAGCGGTCGCGCGTTCTGGGGCCGGATGACATAGCGACACAGGATTATCGCATAGACCGGTTGAACGTTTATGTGAACGGCGCGGGCACCATTCAGAGACTAACCTGCGGGTAAGTTCACTTTCCCCGGTACACCAGAATGTCGGGCAGATAGTCGATCAGACGCACGAGCCACGAAAACGGAGCCGGGAAATCCGTACGGAAACGGCCGCGTGACATGGCGCGCAGAACGCGGTCGGCGGCGTCTTCGGGCGTCATCAGCATGGGCATCTTAAAGCTGTTCTTGTCGGTCAGGCGGGTCTTGATGAACCCGGGATTGACGATCCGGACGGTGACGCCGGTGCCCGCCAGATCATGCCGCATGGTCTCGGCCAGCGAGATCAGGGCGGCCTTGCTGGACCCGTATGAAATTGCGTTGGGAAGCCCATGATATCCGGCCAGCGATCCGATCAGCGTGATATCCCCGCGCCCTTCTTGAACGAAACCGGGCACCGTTTCGCCCAGCACGCGCAATGCGCCCGAATAGTTGACGTCACTGATGGTCAAAGCGACTTCGGTATTCCAATCTGCCGCATTGATCGGCTCATAGGCACCTGCGTTGTAAACAAGACCATCAAAGGCACCGGCATCAGCCACAGCACGGCGCACAGCCTCTAAATCGGTTACATCAAACGGAACCGAGCGCGCGTTAGGTAGCTTCTCGCAAATTTCGGCAAGCCGGGTCACGTTGCGTGCGGACAGGATCAGATGCGCGCCCCGACGGCTCAGCGCTTCGGCCAGCGCCCGGCCCAGACCTTCGCTGGCACCGATGATCCAATAGGTCTTTCCGTCAAAGCTGCTCATACCCGGTCCTTAGCGATACTTCTGAGACCATTACGACCCGCTGACCGCTCTGGATCACGCCCGACCTTCGGTACAGCATTCAGGTGGCCAGACCTCAAAGCATAGCGCATTGGAAAAAAACTTCTAATCCGATTGATCCAGAGACTCATTCCCTGCGTATCCTATTGTAAAAGCCGAATAACGAGGATGGAATGTTCGACGAAACCCGGGGCGTACGCAAAAAAATCGCAGTCATAGGCGCAGGCATTTCAGGTCTCTCCGCAGCTTATTACCTTTCCGAAAACCATGATATTACCGTGTTCGAGGCCGAGCCCCGACTGGGTGGCCACGCACGAACAGTGATGGCGGGGCGCAAAGGCGATCAGCCGGTCGACACCGGATTCATCGTCTTCAATTATGCCACATACCCGTATCTGACCCGGCTGTTTGACGAGTTGAACGTGCCAGTCACCAAAAGCGAAATGAGCTTTGGTGCAACCATCGACAATGGCCGCATCGAATATGGTCTGAACAACCTGCGCACTCTGACCGCTCAGAAACGCAACCTCGCCCGCCCGGCCTATTACAAGATGATTGCCGACATCCTGCGCTTTGGTAAAGAGGCCCCCGACGCCGCCCAGGACGATGACACCACAATCGGAGAGCTGGTGGATCAACTGCGCCTCGGCCACTGGTTCCGGCACAATTACTTGATGCCGATGTGCGGCGCGATCTGGTCAACGCCTGTTGAGTTTGTCGATCAGTTCCCGGCGCGTTCGCTGGTGCAGTTCTTCCGCAACCATGCGCTGCTGGCGTCGGGCCGTGCCAATCAGCACCAGTGGTACACGGTGAAGGGCGGCAGCATCGAATATGTGCGCCGGATCGAGGCCGCACTGCGTGCGCGTGGTGCTGACATCCGTCTCGCCTCTCCGGTGCAGCGGATCGAACGACATGATCTGGGTGTGACCGTTCATTCGGGCGGCGAGGCCGTTCTATTTGACGAAATCATTCTGGCCACCCACCCTGATCAATCGCTAGCCATTCTGGGCGATGCCGCGACCGAGGCCGAAAGAAACGCGTTCGGCGCGATCAAATATCAACCGAACAAAGCCATCCTTCACTGCGATCCTCGCCAGATGCCTCGTCGGCGCGCTTGCTGGTCCAGTTGGACCTACCGGTCACAAAAGGGCAATGTTGGGGTCACATATTGGATGAACCGGCTTCAGAACATCCCCGACAGCGATCCGCTGTTTGTAACACTGAACGCCGCCTCAGACATTCCCGCGGACAAAATCTATGACGAGGTCGAATTCGCCCACCCGGTGTTCGACAAAGCCGCCTTGCGTGCGCAAGGGCAAATCCGCGAGATACAGGGACAGAACCGAACATGGTTCGCCGGAGCTTACAACCGGCATGGCTTTCACGAAGACGGGATTGCCAGCGCAATGCACGTGGTCGAGCGCATCACCGGCACCCCGCAAATAATCGGAGCTGACAATGGTATTTCTGAGAAAGAACTCGCCGTTCCTGCCTCGGCCTAATCTGACCGCGACGTTGGTGTCGCTGATGCTGCTGGCCCCTGGAGGACTGGCAGCGTCACCCGTTTTTGGCGCCCTCAACGATGCCGAGTTACGCGGTACCGCAACCTTCCGCTACTTGGGTTTCCCAATCTATGATGCGCAGCTTTTCACGCCAGGAGGCACACCTCTGAACTGGAGCAAAGACTTCGGTCTTGAGCTGCGGTATCGCCGGAAACTCTCCAAGAAGGCCCTTGTGAACTCGACGCTGGACGAGATGAAGCGGATCGGCCGCGCTGCCCCGGTGCGCGCCCAGCTTGAGGTCTGTTTCGACGCCGTCAGCAAAGGTGATCGCTATCTCGCGATCTCGCAGGGGCCGAACAAGGTCGGCTTCTGGCTGAACGGGCGCAAAGTCTGCACCATATCCTATCCCGGGATCAAACGAAGCTTCATGTCGATCTTTCTGGGCGACAACACCCGCTCGGCGGCCTTCACGCGGTCATTGCGAGGCAACTGATGCTGTACCCGCGCGTCAGCCTCTATGCATTGATGCTGGCTGCGGCGGGTATCCCGCTTTACATCCACCTGCCGCGATTTGCTGCCGTGAACCTTGGCATCGGCCTGGGTGTGATCGGGACCGTTCTGCTGGTCATCCGGCTGGTCGATCTGGTGCAAGACCCGCTGATTGGCTGGGCGATTGACCGCTGGCCCGGTGGACAGATGTTGTTTGCCGCCACTGCCGCGTTGGGTCTGGCAATCGGGTTTCCTTTGCTCTTTGGTTTGCCGGATGGGGCAAATATTACCGTATTAGTGTCTATTTTGATCCTGCTGTTCTCAGCGTACAGCCTTGGAACCATCCTGCTTTACGGTCGCAGCGCGACGCTTGCGAAAGAGGCAAGCCCGAAAGAGCTGATGAGACAAGCGGCCTTCCGCGAGGGCGGCCAGTTGGCAGGTGTGATCATCGCAGCCGCTACACCTGCCGTCTTTGTCGCTCTGGGCGCCACGGCGCAGGGCTATCCTGCCTTCGGCCTGTTCCTTGGCGTTCTGGCCGTCGTGATACTGACCATAACCTTGCCCATGTGGAGGCGTACACCGATCACCGGTCAAGGCTTGTCCTACACCGGGCTGGCGCAGGCAGGGGCGCTGCGCTTGCTGAGCCTCGCGCTGATCAACAGCCTGCCCGTCGCGATCACCTCAACCCTTTTTCTGTTCTTTGTCGAAGACCGGCTGCAACTGCCGGGGAAAGCGGGGCCGCTGCTGATCCTGTTCTTCCTCAGCGCCGGGCTCAGCGTTCCGTTCTGGGCGCGGCTCAGCAACCGGATTGGCCCGAAACAGACTCTGATCATCGCGATGCCCCTGGCCATTCTCGGCTTTGTAGGGGCCGCCCTGCTGGCGCCCGGCAATCTGACCGGATTCGCGGTCATTTGCCTCGCCTCGGGTGCGGCGCTTGGCGCGGATATGGTTGTCCTGCCCGCCATGTTCTCGGTTGTTCTGACCCGCGCCGGGCTGAACGCGTCTGCCGCATTCGGCATCTGGTCCTTCGCGGGCAAGCTGGGGCTCGCCTTAGCCGCCTTTTTCACGCTGCCGCTGCTGGAACGCAGCGGCTTCACCCCCGGACAGGCCAATTCGGCTGAGGCTTTGAACACTCTCACGCTCGCCTATGCTGTCCTGCCCTGCATCTTAAAACTCGGAGCGTTTGGCTTGGTCCTGACCCTCCCGACAGAGGTCTCTGCCAAATGAAAACGCTCCTGTTCTGTCTGCTTGCCATTTTTGCTGTGTTCGCTGTGAAAAACCGTTTCCTCAGCTTCCGGTCGCAATCACCAACCGATTACAGCGGCACCGGGCCCGAATTTTCGCTGAAAAAGAACCTGAACGGCGAGATCCTCTCGGAAGGGTTGATCTACGGTCCCAATGGCAAGATGTCGAACAGCTTTGTCGCGCGTATGGTGGGCGAATGGGACGGGAATACCGGCACATTGTCCGAGTATTTCACTTATTCCAACGGCAAACAGATGACCCGCAAATGGTATCTGACGCTGGGCACGGGAAACACATTTACTGCAACTGCGGACGACATCGTAGGCGAGGGCAAGGGCGTGATCTCGGGCGCAACCGTGAAACTGACTTATCGGATCATCCTGCCCGAGGACGCCGGCGGGCATACGCTGGATGTGACCGACTGGATGTATCTGACCGATAACGGAGCGATCATGAACCGATCCGAGATGCGCAAGTTCGGCATCAAGGTTGCCGAACTGGTCGCCACGATGCGCCCGGCCCCCGAGGTAAAATCGACTCATCTGCACGGTGCAAATGGCCACGATACAGACTCTGAACTGAGGGTTTTGCAATGATGGCCCGCCGCTCTCTTGTTGCAATCGTCACTCTCGTCGGGCTGGCGGTGCTTGCCGCTTGCTCGGCCAAACCACGCGTCCCGAAGACGTTCCTGTCGGACCGTCAGCTGAACCTTGAAGAGTTCTTTGAGGGCAAGACTGTCGCATATGGCCAGTTTCAGGATGTATTGGGCAATGTCCCACGTCGCTTCACCGTCGACATCAACGGAACATGGGACGGTGAAACGCTGACGTTGGTCGAGGATTTCGTCTATGACGACGGCGCAACCGAACAGCGCGTTTGGACCCTGACCAAGACCGGAGAGGACAGTTGGACCGGCACTGCGCCCGGTGTACTGGGTTCAGCCAGCGGAATTGAGCGGGGCGATACGTTCAACTGGACATACAAGATCGACCTGCCGGTCAAAGACGGCACCATACGGGTGAATTTCGATGACTGGATGTGGCTCTTGTCCGATGACCGGCTGCTGAACCGGGCCTACGTCTCGCGCTATGGCGTGCGGCTGGGCGAGGTTATTCTGTTCTTCGAGAAAAAATAGTCACCCCGCCAGCAAGGCCAGCGAGGTGCAAAGGATCAGACGGTGCCGCCAAGGCTCCCCTCAAGCTCAACCAGTTCCTGACCACCTGCCATCATGTCCTGCAGCTCATCCGGGGTAATCTGTCCCCGTTGCGCCGTGCCCAGCGTCTGACCCCGGTTAAGCACAGTGAACCGGTCGCCAACCGCCAGCGCGTGACGGACATTGTGGGTGATGAATACCACGGCGATACCCTGTTTGCGCACCTTGTCGATGGTCGCCAGAACATTTGCAGTCTGTCGCACGCCCAGCGCCGAGGTCGGCTCGTCCAGGATCAGGACCTTGGCCCCGAAATGCACCGCCCGCGCGATCGCAACCGTCTGACGCTCGCCACCAGACAACGTGCCCACGGCCTGATCCGGCCCGCGCAGGTTGATGCCCATCTTGCGCATCTCTTCCATCGTGACCTTGTTGGCATAGTCATGGTCGAAGAAATTGATCGGACCGACTTTTTTCACAGGCTCATTACCCATGAAAAAGTTCCGGCTGACCGACATCAGCGGGATCATAGCCAGATGCTGGTGGACCGTCGCAATCCCCGCAGCGATGGCATCGCGCGGGTCGGCGAAATGCATCGGTTTGCCGTCGAACAAGATTTCGCCATGGGTGGGTTGATGCACACCGGACATGGTTTTGATGAAGGTCGATTTACCTGCGCCATTGTCACCAAGCAGACAGTGGCATTCGCCTGGAAAAACATCGACCGACACCCCTGCCAGCGCAATAACGCTGCCAAAGTGCTTTTCGATGTTTTTCATCTGGATAATGGGTGCGTGTTCGGGATTCATCTTAGCGCTCCCCTGTAATGATGCGGCGGATATAGGTGTTGAGGATCACCGCGCCCAGAAGGATCACGCCCAGAAACACGCGGAACAGTGAGCTTTCCACGCCTGCAAAAAACAGGCCTTGTTGGACCACCCCAAAGATCAGCGCGCCAAGCGCTGCGCCCAGAACCGAACCGTATCCGCCGGTTAGCAACGCACCACCAATGACCACGGCAATGATCGCCTCGAACTCTTTCAATAGGCCGCGGTCAGCACCGGCCGAACCGAACTCCATCACCTGGCAGGTGGCGAAAACAGTCGCGCAGAATGCGGTGAACATGAACATTGTCACTTTCACACGGTTCACGGGGACGCCCGAGTTACGGGCCGATTCCGCGTCGCCGCCTGCGGCGTATATCCAGTTGCCGAAACGGGTGCGGGTCAGAACGATATGCCCGATGATGACCAGCATGATTGCCCAGACGATCAGCATCGGGACGCCTTCAACCACCGGTTTGCCCTGCTGAGAGCCGCGTTCGAATACCGCGATCCACCCATTGTCACCCATCCACTGGAAAATGCCCTGACCGATCTTTCCACCGAAGACCGGCGCAAGCCAGTCGCCTTCGGCTGCGTCGCGAATGCCGCCGATGATGGTTTTGTTTTCGATCGTCTGGGGCAGGTAGATCGTGAAGCCACGCAAGATAAACAGCGATGCCAACGTCACGATGAAACTGGGAAGCCCGGTGGTGATGACAATCCAGCCATTGAAGGCGCCGATCAACATGCACAGGATGAAGGTGACGATGATCGACATCCACGCCGGCCAGCCGAGGATCACAAGGAAGATCGCGATCAGCATACCCGAGAACCCGATCATCGAGCCGACGGACAGATCGAACTCACCTGCAATCATCAGCAGGCAGGCACCGACGGCGATGATGACGAATTGCGCCGAAACCGTGCTCCAGTTCATGATGCCCTGTGCGTTGAACATGCCGGAATCGGTGGCAAAGAGCAGGAAGAAGGTGAATACGGCGACCGTTCCGACGATCCCGCCCAGTTCGGGCCGGATCAGCCAACGTCGCAGCGCTGACATTTCCTTGACGCGTTCGTCAGTGACTTGACTGGTGGTGGACATGGGGTGTCTCCACAAAAAAACTATGGGGGATCGAGTGGGTGGTGCGTTCAGGCACCACCCATGAGGATCAGCGGTATTCGCCCGCGAATTCCTCGACTTTGGTCAGGCCGTCAGCCGTAACGAAACCGGGGCCCGAGTTGATGTTGTTGCCCGGCAATACGCCGTAACGGTGATAGTTGGTCAGGATCACCACGGGCAGGTAAGCCTGCAGGAAGGGCTGCTGGTCGATACCCCAGTTGATGGTCCCATCCTTGATGCCTTTGACGATTTCCTCACCCAGATCGAAAGTCCCGAAATAGATGTCGCCGGCCATGCCGTTTTCATTCAGCGCAGCAACGGTCGGGTCTGCCGAGACCGGACCAAGCGTCAGAATGGCGTCGGTTTCGGGGTTCGCCGACAGATAGGCCAGCACCTTGTTCTTAACTTCCGCCGGGTCGGTACCGCTGTCGAGCATCGAATTGCCCAGTTCCACACCCAGACCATCCGCGAAGCCCTGGCAGCGCTCGGCAAGCGTCGGCTGCTGGATCGAGTGGTTCACACACAGGAAGCTGGCAATGCCATCGCCTTTGGCGCGCTGGCCAGCCGCCAGACCGGCATCATATTCGGGCTGTCCCACATACATCAGGGCACCCACTTCGCGGGCCTGATCCGGAGTACCGGTGTTCATGATGATGACATCGATACCGGAATCCACCGCCGCCGTGATCGGGCCTTTCAACACATCATAATCCGCCAGCGTCGTGATGATGCCGTTCGGGCCTGAGGCTGTGGCCTGTTCGATGATGCGTGCCATATCCGCAATGTCACCGGTGGGCGGGTTGCGATACTCGACCTCGACGCCCATCTGATCACCCGCAAGAGCGATGCCATTCTTGATTGTATTCCACCAGCTGTCGCTATCCGGCGCATGGCTGACCAGAATGTATTTCTCACCTTCCGCCGCTGCTCCAGTGGCCGCGATCAGCGGCGTCACCGCCACTACTGCTGCCAGCGCCAGCTTTTTCGTCAGTGAAGTCATGATGTCCTCCCAAAAACTCGTCGTTGTTCCGGAACAAGGCGGTCCTCTGCACCTTTCCGACTCGAGTTAGAACATATCTGTCAAATTTTTGCAACCGGTTGCAATTTGAATTGAGAGTGTTTCATACTGCATCTGCCAGAGAAAATGGGTAGAAGGGCTGCCACAAAGGATTAGGAAGGCCGGACAGAGCATGGTTGTCACGTTGAAAGAGGTTGCAGAACGCGCGGGTGTTTCCCGCTCTGCCGTGTCGCGCACTTTCACGGATGGGGCCTCGGTTTCCGACAAGATGCGCCGCAAGGTGGAAAAGGCCGCACAGGAGTTGGGCTACAGCCCGAACGCACTGGCGTCGTCACTGACCACAGGGCGGACCAAGCTGATCGGGCTGGTTTCGAACAACTTCCATAACCCGATTTTCCTGGAGGTTTTCGACCAGTTCACCCGCGGCTTGCAGGATCGCGGCCTGCGTCCGCTGCTGGTCAATTTGACGGACGAGGTCGACCCCGCGAATTCCGTAAGGATGCTGCGACAGTATTCCGTCGATGGCGTGGTCGTCGCGTCCTCTACCTTGCCGCCGGGGTTTTCCAAGGCGTTCCGGGATGCGGGTGTGCCGGTGGTACACAGCTTTGGCCGATCATCTTCATCGCCTCAGGTCCATGTCGTCGGTATCGACAATGTGGAATGCGGGCGCATGGCCGCTCGTGAATTGGTGGCCCGCAGATATTCGAAGGTTGCCTTTCTTGGCGGACCCGAAGCTGCAACCTCGACGCAGGACCGTCATTCCGGGTTCATGTCAGAACTGGCAAAGCACCCGCAGATCGAGGTGGCCTGCTCATTCGCCGACGCTTATTCCTTCGACGCGGGGCGACGCGAGATGCTGCGATTGTTGAACTGCAAACCAGCCGAAGCCTATTTCTGCGGCGACGACGTGCTATCCATCGGGGCGCTTTCTGCGATCCTGGACAGCGGCCTGGATGTGCCGGGGGATATCGGGATCATCGGCCTGAACGACATGGAAATGGCGCGATGGGAGAATATTAATCTCACCACCATCCATCAGCCGATCCGCCAGATCGTCAGTTCGTCAATCGAGTTGATGGTGGCGACACTGAACGAGCCTGATCGATATCCCGAGGCACGGATATTTCCCTGTTCCGTGATCGAACGGGGCACATTGCGCCCCGCTCCCTAAGCTCAGCGGAACATCGGTGGCCGGGCATCCATCCAAGCACCGCCCCCTTTCGCCGAGGCCACGGCAGTATGAACGGCAGCCATCGAACGCACACCGTCTGCCGCGTTGGGCAGACCGTCACGGGCTTCCCCGGCAATCGCATCCGCCAGATCGCAATAGATGTTGGCAACGGCCAGCGGAAACCCTTCGGGATGCGCAATCGCCACGCGGCTGAGGCGCTGAGCTTCCTCGTGCAAGCCGCCTTCGCCTTTTTCGATGATCTGAGTCCGACCACCCACAGGTGTATAAATCAATTGGTTGGGCTGCTCGGACGCCCAGCGCAGCCCGCCGGTTTCACCAAACACCTGAATGTCGAACCCGTGCTGCCGGCCGATCGCAACCGAGGAGGTCCAAAGACGCCCGACCGCACCATTCGACATGCGGAAATTCACCATCGCGTCATCTTCCAGCTCTCGGCTGGGGATGGTCGATGCAAAATCCGCCGACAGGGTTTCAACCTCATCGTCGGCAATGAAACCGGCCATGTGCAGCGCATGGATACCGCAATCGGCAAACTGACCGGAAACGCCCGCCATCGCCGGATCATAGCGCCAGCGGACGCGCGGATTGTCGGCATCGGTGGCATCTCCGTGATGGCCGTGGCTGAAGCTGGTGACGACCAGACGGACCTTGCCAATCTCACCTGCGCGCACCATCGCGCGGGCCTGACGCACCATCGGATAGGCAGAATAGCAATAGTTTACCGCGCAGATCTTCCCGGATTTCTCGGCGATTTTGACGATTTCTTCACCCTCTTCCACGGTCATGGTCATGGGCTTTTCGCACAGCACATTGAACCCGGCCTCAAGGAAAGCCTTGGTGATCTCAAAATGCGTCGCATTCGGTGTGGCCACAGTCACCAGATCAATCCGGTCCTCGCGCCCGCGTTCACCGGCCAGCATCTCGGTCCAATCGCCATAGGCGCGATCTGCCGCGATGCCCAACCGTTGGGCGTATTCGCGACCAACATCGGGTCGGTGGTCCAGCGCCCCGGCGGTGAAGTCGAACCGTCCATCCGCCAAAGCACCCATGCGATGCGCCGGTCCGATCTGGCTGCCTTCTCCGCCGCCAATCATACCCCATTTCAGCTTGGTCATCGCCCGGGCCTCCTTAATTGAAACCAATGGATTCGAGGTATTCGCGGTTCTTCCGTGCATCGCCCACCGGATCGGGATCAAGCGTCGGATCACAGTCCTGTTCGACCGTGCACCACCCGGTGAAGCCTGCATCCAGAAGCACCTGACGGACCGCCGGAAAATCCACGTCGCCCTCACCCAGATTGCAGAAAATCCCCTGTCCGCAGGCGTCATAGAAGCCCGTCCGATTGGCAATGACATCCGCCTTCACGGTTGGCGAAATATCCTTGAAATGCATGTACGAGATCCGGTCAACGTAGCGCTGCATGAAGTTCACCGGATCGAACCCGGCATAGGAATGGTGCCCTGTGTCGAAGCATATCTTCAGAAGATTTTCATCAACCTCATCCAGCAATCGGATGAGTTCCGGCTCAAAATCCATGAAACCTGCGGCATGGGCGTGAATGCCCACTGTCAACCCGTACTCCTCGGACCCAATCCGTGCGCTTTCGGCAATCCGGTCGCGATAAGCCGCCCATTCCGCCTTGTCCATCTGCTCGGCCTCTTCGGCGCGGCCAGCGGTGGGCGCGCGGCGAGGAGAGATTGCATCGATGAGAACCAGATGCTGCGCCCCGTGTGCCTTTAATGCGCGGGCTGTACGGTGGGTGGCGTCCAGCACATCTTCCCACGCATCCGGATCGTGATAATTACGGAAGACCACGCCGCCAATCAGCTCAAGGTCATGCTCGGCCAGCGCGTCGGCCAGAACCGCAGGGTCCTCGGGCATGAAGCCCACAGGGCCCAGTTCGATACCCTTATACCCGGCCTCCGCGCATTCGCTGAGAACGGTTTTCCAATGCGGATTGCGCGGGTCCTGCGCAAATTCCACGCCCCAGGAACAGGGCGCATTGCCAATTCTGATGCTCATCTTGTCTTGTCTCCGATGCTCAGAAATCTTCGATGTTTTTCCAGTTCTCGTCCGCTGCCGACGCCAGCGCCGCAGCGACGATCCGGTTGACCTCATGCCCGTCACGGAAGGTCGGCCAGACCGGTTTGCCCGTTTCGATCGCGTGCAGAAAATCGCGCGCTTCGATGATGATCTGATCCTGATAGCCTGTGCCGTGCCCCGGACCCTGACAGAACGGTTCATAGTCTGGATGGGCCGGGCCGGTCAGGATTTTACGGAAGCCGCGCTCGGCCTCAGGGCCGTCCATGCGGTAGAGCCATAACGCGTTCTGATCCTCCTGATCAAAGCGGATCGCGCCTTCGGTGCCGTTGATCTCATAGGCATAGCCCATCTTACGTCCGGTCGCGATGCGGCTGAAATACATCGATCCCATCGCACCATTGGCGAATCGCACCATCATCTGAGCGTGATCGTCATTGTCCACCTCCCCACCGGGACGGCTTGTGTGCACGGTCTCCACCTCGGCCATCACGCGCTCGATTGGTCCGATCAGGGCCAACGCTGCGTTAATCATATGCGGGGCCAGATCGCCCATCGTTCCGTTCGACATTCCGGTTGTGCGCCAGGTGGCAGGCGCTTGCGGGTGGGCGTAGAAATCTTCCGTATGCTCGCCCCGAAACCACGTGATGTCGCCGATTTTGCCATCGGCGATCAACTGGCGGGCAAATTGGCTGGCGGGCGTGCGAATATAGTTGAACCCGACCATGTTAGTCTTGCCCGAGGCGTCGGCAGCAGCCGCCATCGCAGCCCCATCCTCCAGCGATGACCCCAACGGCTTTTCGCACAGCACTGGTTTGCCCAGGGCGAACGCCGCCAGCGCGATCTCGCGATGCGTCTCCTGAGGGGTAGCAATCACGATGGCTTCGACCTTCGGATCGTTCACCAACTCGCGCCAATCATCGGTCGCGCGGGCGAATCCATACGCTTGGCGATACCGCTCGGCGCTTTCCGGGGATGACGCGCACACCATTTCCAGTCGCGGGCGCAAAGCGGTGTTAAACACTGCCCCAACCGAAGACATGGCGACCGCATGGGCCTTGCCCATATATCCGCCGCCCAGAATGCCAATGCCGATTTCTGCCATTCCGACGCCCTCCTCCGCTTTTTCCTGAAAACCATTTGCAACCGGTTGCAAAACTTGTATCGTGAGAATAGGACTCTCGCAAGCTGCATTCGGCATTGCACCTCAATTTTCCTAAAGGAGCCCGCAGACATGTCCGCGCAACATGACACCGTTTACCTGACAACGGCGCAGGCGATCATTCGCTGGCTGTCGAACCAGTTCATCGAGATCGACGGGCAGGAATATCGTTTATGTGGCGGAGGTTTCGGGATTTTCGGCCATGGCAACGTGACCTGTCTGGGCGAGGCTCTGAATACCGTTCGGGATGAGTTGCCGCTGTATCGTGGGCAGAATGAACAGAGCATGGGATTCGCGGCCGCAGGATATGCTAAGCAGTGGCTGCGTCAGCGATTCATGTTCTGTACCGCCAGCGCCGGGCCCGGTACTGCGAATCTGCTGACTGCCGCCGGGCTGGCCCATGCCAACCGCCTGCCAATGCTGATGCTCTGCGGGGATACCTTCATCACCCGCTTGCCTGACCCGGTTCTGCAGCAGATGGAGAACTACTATGACCCGACCTTTGGCGTGAATGACGCCTTCAAGCCGGTCAGCCGCTATTGGGATCGCATCACGCATCCGGCGCAAGTTATTCAATCGCTGCCCGCCGCCATTGCGACAATGCTGGACCCGGGCGATTGCGGGCCTGCTTTCCTCGGGTTGCCGCAAGACGTGCAGGGTTGGACCTATGACTACCCGGTGAAGTTCTTCGAGAAAAAAGTGCATCGCATTCGCCGCCAATCTCCGGATGCGGATGAAATCGCCGATGCCGCTACCGCGTTGGCAAGCGCGAAACGCCCGATGATCATCGCGGGTGGCGGCGTGCAATATTCGCAAGCCGTTGCCGAGCTGACCGAATTTGCTGAAAAGCACCAGATTCCGGTGGTCGAAACCATCGCTGGCCGCGCGAATATGCTGGCGACCCATCCGCTGAACATTGGCCCGCTCGGCGTAACCGGATCAGACAGCGCCAACGCGATTGCGGAACAGGCCGATGTGATCGTTGCCATCGGAACCCGGCTGCAGGATTTCACGACAGGATCATGGACGGCCTTTGCCAAGGACGCTCAGTTCATCTCGATCAACGCTGCGCGGCATGATGCGGGCAAGCACATGTCCTTGCCCGTTGTTGGGGATGCCAAGCTGTCGATTCAGGCTCTGACACAGGCGGTTGACTATACCGCTCCTGCCGAATGGGTCTCGCTGGCACAGGAAGAACGGCGCAAATGGGATGCCTATGTGGCCGAGAATGTCTCTTACGGAAACCGTCCGAATTCCTACGCTCAAGCCATTGGCGTTGTAAACGAGCTGTGCGACCCGCGCGACCGCGTGGTCGCTGCTGCCGGTGGTTTGCCCGCCGAGGTCACCGCCAACTGGCGCACTCTGGATATTGGCACGGTCGATGTCGAATTTGGCTTTTCCTGCATGGGATATGAGATCGCAGGCGCCTGGGGCGCGCGCATTGCCCAATCCGAGCGTGAGTCGGACAAGGACACGATTACGTTCTGCGGTGACGGCTCGTACATGATGCTGAACTCCGACATCTATTCCTCGGTCCTGAGCCATAAAAAGATGATTGTTCTGGTGCTGGACAATGGCGGCTTTGCAGTCATCAACAAGCTTCAGAACAACACAGGCAACGAAAGCTTCAACAACCTGCTGGAAGATTGCCCAACCATCCCCGAAGCCTTCGGCGTTGATTTCACGACCCACGCGGCCTCGATGGGAGCCTCCAGCGAAAAAGTCGCGAACCCGGCAGAACTGGCCGAAGCATTCAAGCGTGCCAAGGCCAGCGACAAGACTTATGTGATCGTCATGGATGTGGACGCCTACGAGGGCTGGACCACCGAAGGCCACACATGGTGGGAAGTTGGAACCCCCCATACCTCGGCCGATGCGCGCGTGCGCGATGCCCATGTTGAATGGGAATCCACCCGCGAAAAACAGCGTAAGGGTATCTGATGAAACGATTTACAGCAGAGGCAGCCGATCCTGACATCATCGTCGATGAGTTGCTGAATGGCGGCGGAGCGGTTGCCATATCAGGCCTGTTCACGCCCGAGGAAATTGCCGAGGCCCGTGCGATCGTCATGGAGCATTCCGAGGCGGCGGCAGAGAAGGTAACCCATTTTCAAGGCGCTGCAGAAGAAGATGGTAAGCTGAACCTGCAACGCCGGGTCTGGAACCTGTTGGCGAAAGGTGACGTGTTTTCCCGCATGGCCGCGCATCCGGTTCTGATGAAAATCCTGCGTAAATTTCTGGGGACCGAGTTCATCATGGGCTCAATCGCCGCCAACCGCATCCTGCCGGGCGGACCGGGTCAGGAGCCGCATGTGGATTATCCCTATTGGGACTTTCACAGTCCAGAAACGCATCCCGTCGGTCTGAATGGGTCATTTCCGATGAATGCACAGGTCTCGGTTCTGCTGGACCCGTTCACCAAGGAAAGCGGCGCGACCGGCTATGTGCCCGGGTCGCAGAAAGAGCTGCGGTATCCCACGCCTGAAGACAAGTTCTATGACAGATACGAGCAGATGACCGGCGAACCCGGTGATGTCGCGCTGTTCTATGGCGTGACATGGCATTGCGCGATGCCGAACAAAGCGGATCACGACCGCAGCGCGATCCTGATCCAGTACCTGCCCAAATGGGTCAAACCGATGGAAGATATGCCCGCCGCGTTGCCGCACAATTTCCTAGATCAAGCAAGCCCCGACATGCGGCAATTGCTGGGTCTGAACTATCCCTACCCCGAGGTGCTTGATGCCGCCCGGGCAGGCAATACTGAGGGGCGCACGTGACTCTGATCGAAGGCATAAAAGGCAACCGCTTTGCGGTGTTCGGACGGGCCGGAATGGACATGTTTGCCGATCCCATCGGAACCAAAAGCGAGGATGCAAAAGAGTTCCGTGCAGATCTGGGCGGATCGAGCGCCAATATCTGCGCCGGGTTGGTGAAACTGGGATCGCAAGCGGCGCTGGTCACCTCGGTCTCGGATGACGCTGTGGGGCGGTTCTGCGTGAACCGGCTGCGGGATTATGGCGTTGAAACGCGATATGTCCGTGCTGTGGGCGGCGAGGCGCGCACGTCCTTGGCGGTCTACGAAAGTTGCATCGAGGATTTCCAGAACGTCATCTACCGCAATGGTGCCGCCGATTTTCAGGTGACCGAAGCTGACATGGATGCGGTGGATTATACCTCGTTTTCTGCCCTGATCACGGCAGGCACAGTATTTGCGGCAGAGCCTTCACGCTCGGCTACGTTTCGCGCGTTTGAAAATGCACGCGCTGCAGGATTGCCGGTAATCTTCGACATCGATTATCGCCCCTATAGCTGGCCATCGCCCGAAGTGGCCTCAGAGGTTCTGACCCGAGCAGGCAACGAAAGTGATCTGATCGTCGGCAATGACGAAGAGTTCGGATTTATGGCGGGCGGCATCGAAAAGGGGTTGGACAAGGCCCGCGAACTGGCTGCAAAAGGCAAAATGGTGATCTACAAGATGGGCCACCAAGGGGCCATCACCCTGACCGACGGGCAAGAGATCCGCACCGGCATCTATCCGGTGACCGCCGTGAAGCCCAATGGCGCAGGCGATAGCTTCTTGGCCGGTCTTCTCGCCTCGATCGCCGCAGGGCATGACTTGCGTGACGCGGTGCTGCGCGGCTCGGCTTGCGCCTCCATTGTCGTGTCGAAACCCGGTTGTGCCGGGGCCATGCCGACAACGCCCGAACTGGACGAATTTCTGGCCCGACACCCGGGCCCCACGGATACCTGAAAGGAGACGCAGATGCATATCGCGCCCCATGACAACCAGAACAAACCCATCGTCGACGCCGACAATGATCTGGTGCCGCTGAACTATTTCAACATCGTCAAACTGAAAAAGGGCGAAGTGTTCGAATACGCCGTGCCGGGCTATGAGACCTGCATCGTGCCTGCGACTGGTACCGTTGATGTGGATGTAGACGGCGCGATCTATACCAACCTCGGCAACCGCACGATCGACGTCTGGGATGGCGACCCCGAAGGCGTTTACGTCCCCGTTGGCGCCAAGGTCCGCATCACCTGCGTGACGGACGAGACCGAAACCTTCATCGCAGGCGCGAAATTCGACCGCGTGCTTGAGCCTTTTGATGTCCGCGTGCCCGAGTTGGATCTGGTGCAGTATGGCTCGGACGACACCAAAACACACCGCAAGATCAAGCACATTCTTGGCGCAAACCACCACGACAAGGTGGGCCGCTTGCTGGTGTCTGAACTTTACACCGTGGGTCAGGGCGGCTGGTCCGGATTCCCTAGCCACAAACATGACACCGACCGCAAAGGTGACGATGGCGAGATGATCGAGACCCGCCATGACGAGACCTACAACTTCCGCTTCCGGCCCAACTATGGCTCGGGCATTCAAATGCTGCAGCGCGAGGATAACAAACCGGGCGATGCCTATCACATCATGGATGGCTCAACGATCATGATCGACAAAGGCTATCACCCTTGCGCGGTTTTGCCGGGGTACGAGATGTACTATTTCACCATCCTCGGCGGCCTGAGCCAGCGCTCGCTGAAGCAGTATTTCCAACCGACCCATGCAGCCCAATTGCACACGATCCCGGGCATCATGGACATGGTGGCCAAGTTCAAATGAGCCTTGTGACATTATCGGACGTGCTGCAACCCGCGCTGCGTGACGGCCATGCCGTGGCCGGTTTGGTCACGCTGGGCTGGGAAGATATGCGCGCCTATGTGGCCGCCGCCGAAGCCGAAGGCGTGCCCATCATTCTGCAGGCCGGGCCGTCCTGCCGCGAACACACGCCGCTGCCGGTTCTGGGCAAGATGTTCCGCCATCTGGCCGAGGGGGCCAGCGTGCCGGTCGTGGCCCATCTGGACCATGGCTATACCCATGAAGACTGCCGCATCGCCATCGACAGTGGCTTCACCTCAGTCATGTTCGACGGCTCGCGCAAACCTTTGGCGCAGAACATCGCCGAGACCGCCGCGATTGCCGAAATGGCCCATGCTGCCGGTGTTTCCTGCGAAGGAGAAATCGGCTTTGTAGGCTATTCCGGTGGCGAGGGCTCGGACGGCACCGATCCGGATGAGGCCGCACAATTCGCCCGTGAGACCGGCGTCGACGCGATGGCGATCTCGGTCGGCAACGTCCATCTGCAGCAGAACAAGGAAGGCGGTCTGGACGAGGCCCGTATCCGAGCCATTGAAACCGTAACCGAGGTGCCGCTGGTGATCCATGGCGGTTCCGGTGTGCCGGTTGCACAGCGCTCTGCGCTGGCACGCGGGTCGAAAATCTGCAAATTCAACATCGGGACCGAGCTGCGGATGGCTTTTGGGACCGCCTTGCGCGCGGCTGTGAATGCAGACCCGGACAGGTTCGACCGCGTTCAAATACTGAAAGAGACACACGAACCGGTTGTCGAGGCGACGCGCCGGGTACTGAAAGCATTCAAAGGGGCATGACATGCTGAATATCGGGCTACTTGGATGCGGGCGGATCGGGCAGGTCCATGCGCGTTCGATCGGGCAGATTGATGGCGCACGGGTCAGCGCGGTGGCAGACGCGTTTGCAGAACCGGCTCAGATGCTGGCCGACAAAACCGGCGCGCAGGTCCTGTCGGCGGACGACCTGATCGAAAGTGCGGATGTCGATGCTGTTGTCATCGGCACACCGACCGACACCCACTACGACCTGATCCACAAAGCGGCCAACGCAGGCAAAGCGATCTTCTGCGAGAAACCGGTCGACATGTCCGCCGACCGCATCCGCGACTGCATCAAATTAGTCGAAGCCACGGGCGTGCCTTTCATGACCGCCTTCAACCGGCGCTTTGACCCAAACTTCGCCAACATCCGGTCCCGCATCGTCAATGGAGAGATCGGAAACGTCGAGATTGTCACGATCCTGTCGCGCGATCCCTCCCCGCCACCGATCAGCTATATCGAAAGCTCGGGCGGGTTGTTCCGCGATATGATGATCCACGATCTGGACATGGCCCGCTTTTTACTGGGCGAGGAGCCGGTCAGCGTCTACGCGGTTGGCTCATCGCTGGTCGATCCCGAGATCGGCAAGGCAGGGGACGTCGATACCGCTGCGGTTACGCTGACCACAGCCAGCGGCAAAATCTGCCAGATATCGAACTCTCGCCGCGCCAGCTATGGTTATGACCAGCGTATCGAGGTGCATGGAGAAACAGGTATGTTGCGTGCCGAGAACATGCTGGAAAACACGGTCGAGCTCGCCACGCCTGCCGGGTTCCGCAAAGCCCCGGCACAGCACTTCTTTCTGGAGCGCTATGAGGCCGCCTACCGCGCTGAGATGGCGCATTTCGTCGCCGCAGTCGCGGAATCCAAACCTCTGTACCCCGGCATCGTCGACGGTTTGCGGGCACAGGTTTTAGCTGATGCGGCTGCGGATTCTCTTACCCAGGGCAAAGCGCTCACGGTAGATTGAGAGCCGCCCGGCAGAAAGGTACGACGCGCCAAACTCGTACCCCCTCAGGAAATCGTCAGACGTCTTCTAGGCGCGCCGTAGTTGTTTGGTATCTGCATGAGATGTCTGGAATGTGTCTGGAAGATTAATTTTTTATGGTTGTCACTCGTTTTCCAAGCCGACCATTTGTTTTTGACATTGGAATGATGCGAGGGCCCGACACGAAGCCTGCAAGGACTTGTGCCTTTAATTACACGCGCGCCGCGCGCTCAAACAATAAACTTTGGGAACACCAGAAAGATGGTCAACGCAACCGAACCGTCCTTGATACCAGTATCAAAGAAGCTCTCTGAGTTCATAAAGAACCCCAGCGTATGATAATCGAATTCTCGAGTTTACTGCACTCAGCGGCAAGGTTTCTGCCGGTCGGACTCGCTCTGGGGAACCTTTGGCAGACGACACCACGACCTTAGATTTTTTGACCAGCCCGCGAGATCCCGGCCTTCTTAAACTACGCAACCGTTCCGTGTTCCGAACCAATGAGCATACCACGCTGCAGAGATCAGTGCATCCTACGACTAGTTCGCTGCAGCGCGGCAAATTACTTGGTGGCGCTGACATCTCCAGGAATACATCCACGCGCGCAGAACCTCATATCGCCTGGAGCTATAGATACGATATCGACATCATTCGCTGGTTTGTTTTTGAAATCGATATCAAGGCAACTGTTTGCGTTCGGATTATAGTATTTGTTCCTTGGATCGACATTTCCAAACTCATCGAATCCAGAGATCAGTTGCATATCACTTTGCCATCTCTCTCCTGTCAGGGTGAGGTTGGAATAGTAGGCCAACAATCTGACCGATTTACCCTTCGCAAACATCTTGTAGGTCATCTTGACCCCACCTATTGTCTTGTCGATTTCTCCCTGTTCCAAACCAGATTCAATCGCAATAACCCATCTCCTTTTCAGCGGGATGGAAACGACTACACCGCCTTCATCACATTCCAGCTTCTTATGCGAATATACATTCAGCACTGCATTGGTTCTAACCGGGTTGGTGTGAAGACGTATATCACTGTAGACGGGAATGATAGTTGCGTTACCTATCGGAGCGCCGTCGACGACGCAGTTCTTCTGCAGGACTGCTAGCTCTGTTAAAACCATGTCAGAGAACGAAGCCGCAAACCCACCTTCCAAGGACTGGCTTATCAATTCAGACATCCCAGGCGCCTCCAGAACACGAGCGCCTTCGTATTCCTTGAAAATTTCAACGGGATTCAATGGCACTATTTCAGGTGGCGTAGAGAATAGCAGGTTCTCGGGATCGCTCTCGTCGACAATTGGGTGATACTGAAATGTAAACAGTTCGGTGCCGCCAGAGAAGCGCGGGACTCCGTCTTCGAACACCACGGTTCCGTCTTCGGACCAAATTTCCTGCGCCAGAAGTGGCTTTTGGAATGCAAGCGACAAGGCCGCACTAATAATCGAAACGCCTAAAGCACTCTTTCTAAACATAACTTCCCCCAAGAACTTGATGCTATATTGGAAACAATATGGGGTATTATTGTATAAATTTTCTATTTTTGCAAATATCAGGCCGCCTCTCGTTAACCGCTGTGGCATCAGCTTGCCTTGCCCGAGAGCTAATTTTGACACATTGGCTCTGAAAACCCCGCGTTGTCAGAGCTCCCTGTTCACTTCAAAGTGTCTTCAGGCCGAGCACCAAGCAGTTTTGTTTCAACATGATCTGTGAAGCGACGCTGATATCGGACGCTCCATGACTTTTCACCCGATCTGACGTGCTCGATGACCTTCAGACCTTCAGATATTTCGCCCGCCAAAAAATGTGCGTCCGCGAGTAACGTCTGGGCATAAAGCACTATCTGGGTTGATCCGGTCTGAAGGTAGTCTTCAATGCCTGCGCTGATCTCATCAATCCCGTCTGCGTGGTGACCATCCGACGCTTGCGCCCAACCTCTCAATATTCGGCCCCACGCGGCCCAATAGTGAAATTCCCGTTCCTGACTGATCTCAATGGCGCAGTTGACCAACTCCAAAAGGGCTTCTGTATCGTCAAGTACCTGATAGGCGGTGGCCAGAATGTTGAGACCATAACACCTTGTGAAATCATGAGATTCGTTTCCAATCAAAGCGGACAGCTTTGCTATTTCATCTCGAAGCTCATCACTTTCTCCGACTTTCAGTGCTTTGGCCCAGCACCGCATTGCAAGATCGACGAAATGTATGTCGGCCTCATGATAATTGAATAAATCATCCGACCCAGCTTGCTCTCGCAGGGCGATCGCGCGATCAAATGCAGCAATTGCTGTATCCAGATTACCCAGCATGAAATTGCTCATCCCGGTGTTGTGCGCTGCAAGCGCTGCCATCGTAGAGCTTTCAGCCCGCTGGGCAACTTCGTCCAGATAGTCACAGAGGACTCGTGCGCCGAGAGGATCGCCCAGTGTGAGCTGTGCGCCAAACTGAACATGCACCGCCAGAAACGCGTCTTCAGAACTGGCCGCGGACCGGTCAAGCAGATGGCGAAAGCGATCTAAATTCTCAAGAACTTCTTTCGATCCAAAGGCCCGGGTACTGAGGGCAACATTCAGCATCTTGCGCAAGGCGATTTCTTGTTGGTCGCCGTCCGGGTTGGGCTCGATCTTTGCGTTCTCGGACAGGGCTTTGTTGAGGTGGTGTATCGTCTCTTCGTTAGCAAAACGATCATTTGAAACGACGGCCGCCTGTCTCCAGGCATCCCGAGCCTGTCGCGGCAAGTCCGCACGGCCATAATGCTGCGCCAGCAACTCGGGGTTCTGTCCGACCAAATCACTGAAAGACGTTGCCATGACATCCGCGATGCGGCTGTGCACAGCCCGTGCGCGGCTGGGCAGCATCAGATCATAAGCCGCTTCCCGTATCAGCGCGTGACGAAACGAATATGTGCCTTCGGAGCGAACGCCGCGCCGCACGAGTATATGTGCCTCAACCAACTCGTCCAGCATACTCAGGGTCGCTTCTATCGAATGATTGCTGACTGTACTAACCATCGCCGGCAGGATGTTACGTCCAATAGCGGCGCAGATCGGGACAATCTCGCGCGCTGAGTCCAACTTGTCGATCATTGCCCAGAACAGTTCCTTGAGCGTGGATGGCAAAGCCAATTTGTTCTGGTGGGTCGACGGGTCGCCTGGTTCGGCAAATCGGTTATCGACCATCCGCGCCATTTCTTCGGCAAACAGGGGTACACCATCAGTTCTGGTGGCAATCTGATCTTTCATTTCCTGCGTGACTTGCTCAGACTGCAACAACTCATCGAGCATTTGATGCACATGATCCCGGTCGAGCCGTGAAATCTGCAAAGAAACCACGCCGCTCTTGTCGGTCCAGGGTGGGCGATAGGTCGGGCGAAACGTGCAGACGATCAAAACGGGCCTTGATCTGAGGCGCTCGATGAGCAACTCGACGATTTCTTCAGTTGACGGGTCGATCCAGTGCAGGTCTTCAAACAACAACAGCACCGGGCGACGCCGGGAGAGTTCCACCACGGTTTGCACCATCGCATCCTGAAATTGCGTCTTCAGACGATCAGATGGCAGCCTGGGCAACTCGTCGTCGCCGGCTATTGGCAGCGACATAGCATTCGCAAAGAGAGGCAGATTTTTTTCGGAAACTTCTGACCACTCCGCGAATAACTGCCTCAGTTTTTTGAGTTTCTGGTCAACGCTATCAGACCTGCGGAAATCAGCCATATGGCTAATACAGCTTACAACGGGAAAGTGCGCACTGCGTTCATGGTTGGGCGAACACTGAAAGCTAAGTTGCAGGCACTGACGGGTGCCAAAACCACGTGTCGCGGCTTCTACAAGGCGCGATTTTCCGATCCCTGCCTCGCCACACAGCATTACGGCTTGGCCGTTACCGCGTCGCGCTGCGCGCCAGTGCTTCATGATGGTCTCTATTTCGTCAACTCGGTTGACAAATGGTGCATCGGCAGTTCTCTGACGGGCTCGAAAACGCAGTTCCGGCACTTCCGAACTTAGCACCTGCCAAATGCCAACAGGCTTCTCGAACCCCTTAAGCTCTTGTTTTCCCTTCCACTCGCAGACGAAGTTCTTGCCGATAAGCAGTTTGGTGTGTTCGCTGATAGCAACGGTTCCCGGATCGGCCAACTCCTGAACGCGGGCAGCCAAATTCGGAACTTCGCCAAATACCAATCCACCCAAAGTGGAGTGACCGTCCACCACGGCTTCACCGGAAGAAACACCGACGCGAACCCCGATGGTCTGCCCGTCCCCATGTTTGATCTTTTCGATCGAGCCACAAATTTCCAATCCTGCGGCAACTGCCCGTTCAGCGTCGTTTTCCTCGACCGTCGGATATCCGAAATAAGCGACGACACCGTCTCCGATAAACTGGGCGATGTGCCCCTGATGTCCGCGAATAATCTCAAAACACAAGGCCTGATAGTCGTGGAGAACCGCACGGTATTCTTCCAGATCAAGTTGGCTTGAGAGCCATGTGGAGCCGACCAGATCGATGAAGACAAGTGTCAGGTAGCGACGCTCGGGAATGTGATCCGAGGTGCCGGGTCTTATCGCACGAAGGATATCGGGCTTTGCCGTTCGATCGAACTCACCACCTGAATTGGCGTATTGATGCGTGTGCAAATCTTCGATCGCAAGCATCATGCGTTTTCGGTCACCCAGATTGAGGCCAAGCTCGATCAGATCGTTTTCGGTGAGTGTGGCAACAAGGTCCAGATCAATCGAGTTGGCGGCGAAGGCATCATAGTATTTCTCGAGCGAGATACTTTCTAACCATGTCCTGATGCCCGCCATCTTGTTTCCCCGGTCGAAATTGTCTCAAAGAATATTATTTTCTATTCAACTGGCGTCTGGCAGAACGATTAGTTTTTCGCCGAAATCTACCATACGGCCGTTTGGAAATCGGTTTGATCAGACAGCACACGTAACGAATTGATCAATATAATAGCACGCCCCACTCCGCTTATCCTATCCTGATAAGGAAATTGCGTCCACCAGATCAATTTTCTAACGCTTGGTCCCTTGGGGCGGTTAAGGTTGATTTGATAAGGCAGTGTTGGCAACGTACAACGAGCGGTTTTGAATTGAAGGCTGAAGTGCTTTGCGTTTTACGTCAGCACCACAGCAAGCCGTCGAGGTCGCACTAAGGTCAGGGCTCAATGTACAATCAGCCCGAAACCATATGGCCGCTATCATTTATCCTATTCCGCTGCGGTTGCTTCAATCTCAAACAGCAGTCCGGGGACGGCGAGGCGTGTGACACCCAGTAAGGTCATCGGCGGGGCGACTCCATGCGGGCCAAAACGCACCCCCAGCAGATCGAGGTTCTTCAGCGCGTCATCAACGTCGGTGGCATATAAACTCAGTTTGATGACATTGCTCAGATCCATGCCGGTGTTTTTGAGAAGGGCTTCGAGATTGTCTAGGGCCAAGGCGGTCTGCCCTGCGCAGATGACCGCACGCGTTGCGTCCTCAATCGCTTCGGCTTGATTGTAGCCTAGCTTAATCGATCCTTCCCAAGGGTTTAGCGCTGTCCGCTCCATGTTGCCTTTTCCTTTAGTTGCGATGCTTCAACCGGTGTAGATCAAAACGGTGCCAAAAATTGACACCTTTTGTGTTACGAGTTCTTCATGAACATTCGACCCCGACGAGAAGCGATCGTGCGGAACCTCCGTCGAAACTGTACATCGAAAATTGATACTCTTGCTGATGAAGTAGGCGCGTCAGGCAGATCGAGAACTTCACCGAGGCCAATACACAATGTGCGTTGTATAATTCGAAAACACTTTGAGTGTGGTTCCGGCAATGACTTCAAGTACGGTCTCGCCAAGCCCAACCTAAACACTTGGCTCGCATCAAAAAAATCCTAGACGAAGCGCTAGTTCGCTGCGGCTGCTCCAAGGTTTTGCTTGGTGCTCTACTTCTCAAGAGCGTTGGTGGGCCAATTCAAGCGTGTCTGCCAGATCCCGCTGCTCAACACTTTCAAAGACGATTGATGTTTCAATGCGGCTGATCTCCTCGCGAGAGGAAAACCGCTCTACAACCAGCCTATGCAGATGAGACGTATCCCGCGTCACAACTTCGACAATGGCGTCGAAGCGCCCGCCGATCATTCGACCCGCGCGCACCTCTGGGATTTTCAAGATTTCTCTGAGAAACCGATCAAGTTCCGTCTTCTGATGTTCGGCCATCTGGATGAAAAGAAGCGCTTTTAATGATAGTCCCAACCGATCCAAACGGATGTCCGTGTAGGTTCCCGCAATCAAGTCGCTTTCCTGCAGCCGCTTCAGCCGTTCATGTACGCTCGAGGCTGACAGGCCGACCTCATAGGACAGTTCCTTATTGGTCATCCGTGCATTCTTCGACAAAAGCGCCAAAATCCGTTGATCTGTTCGGTCGATTTCCATTTTGACCCCTTCTTCCCGAAATCGCTTCGATGGCACTGACAGTAGTCGGATGATAAACGTCAATTAAGCCGTAACACAGAACTATATTCGGCAATATGTAAATTTTTACAAAATAAGAAAGGAGATGCGAGATGGAACTCTCAACTTTCCTCGCCTTCGCGTTCATAGCGTCAGTCACGCCGGGGCCATCGCATGTTTTACTTACGACGGTTGGCGCACGGATGGGTATTCTGCGCGGCGTGCCGGCCCTTCTGGGAACGGCAGTGGGCACTGGCCTCGTTCTGTTCATCGTTGGGTTCGGTCTTGGCACGACCATTCTGGAGCACGACATGGTCTTGTCTGCGCTACGCATCGTCGGGATGGGAGCGATCCTCTGGCTGGCATGGATGATTGCAACCGCACCTGTTGCAGACGCATCAAAACCGGACAACGCACAGGCCTTAGGCTTTGTGCCTGCGTTCCTGCTTCAATGGCTGAACCCCAAGGCATGGATTGTTTCGGTGTCGATTGTCGGGGCGTTCATGGCCGCAGACGGGTCTGCCTTTTTACAGGCGGGCACGCTCAGCGCGGTGTTCATTTCTGCTGCTATTCTGGGATGTTTCCCATGGCTTGCCAGCGGGGCCGCTCTGCGAAAGCTACTACAGAACCCAATGGCCGCACGGGTCTTCAACTATGCCCTTGGCTTGAGCATCGCCGCATCCATGATCACGATTATCTGAAAAGGAACACAAACATGTTCGATACTAAGATCGCCATCATCGTCCGTGAAGACCTGGCCACATGGCAAAAATTGAACGTCACCGCGTTTCTGATGAGCGGTATCACCGGGGCCAATCCTGACCTGATCGGCAAACCTTACGAAGACTGTGACGGCAACACGCATCTGCCGATGAGTGTTCAGCCTGTGATCGTTTTGTCAGGCGCAGCCAATGTGCTGACGAACATCCGGAATAGGGCTCGCGGCAGAGGTGTCGAAACTGTGGCATACATTGAGGAAATGTTTGCCACAGGGCACGACGACGCCAATCGGTCGGTTTTTGCGGAACATGGACCCGACGAGGCCAATACTGTTGGCATCGCACTGCGCGCTGACAAGAAGATCGTAGACAAGATCACCAAGGGAGCGAAGATGCATGGATGACTTGTTCTGATCGCGTTTGCGATAATTCCCGGTCGGCTTAGCGGCCAATCACTGCTTAGCTGCTATTCACGAACTTTCGAAAGATGTTCAATGAACAATCTAAGCGGAATCATCGTTCGATACTCGCGTGGAAAGTAGATATAGAGCCCAGGTGTTTCGCCAAGATGTGCTTCAAGTAAAGATGTAAGCCGACCGGCTTCGATTTCCTCTCTGCAATAATTCTTGAAAGTCCAGATCATACCTTGGCCCTGCTGCGCCAAATCAACCATTGCAGGCAGGGTGTTCACCGTCAGATGTCCACCCACCTCTACATCGTAGTCTGTTCCGTCGTTCACAAAGGTCCATGGGGCGAGGTTGCCTGATGTTTGAAACCGATAGCGGATACACTCGTGGTTCAAGAGATCGCCCGGATGTCCGGGTGTGCCATAGTGTTCCAAATAGGCAGGGCTGGCGAAGACACCGAGTTTCAAAGGTTGAGTCAGACGAATTGCCACCATGTCTTGGGTGATGCGGTCGCCAAGACGGAATCCGGCATGGAGTTCCTCGCCCAGTATGTCCGAGAACGCATCAGTGAAGGAAAACTCCAACTCGATCTCGGGGTAAGCTGTACGGAAGGATTTCACTGCCGGGCCGACAAGAAGCTTGTAGGCAAATTCAGGTATCGCCAACCGCAATTTGCCACGAGCCTCGTGACCGGTTGCCTTGGCGCTTTCTACGGCGTCGGCGAGTTGGTCAAAAGCTGGCCCGGCACCGCGCAGCAAAGCCCGCCCGGCTTCGGTCAGGCTCAGGGACCGCGTGGTTCGTATGATCAACGCAGTCCCAAGTTGGGCCTCCAGCGTCTTTAGCTGATGGCTCACGGTGGATGGCTGAAGTCCAAGCCTGTTTGCCGCACCTTTGAAAGAGCCCTCACGGGCGATGGCATCGAAGATTTCAAGGGTTGAAAGAGGTAAGCGCATTATTCGATTTAATACATGTTAGTTGTGCAAAGTGACAATATTATCATCTCAATGTGAATCAATTATCTCTTTCTTCAACATCAATTCTTGGCAAATGGGAGTGTCCAAAATGACCCTTATCAACTTGCAGAACACACCGACAAAAGCAGGCGTTACGTCCGAAGCCGTTAGCTTTGAAAGCAACGGCGTCACACTCAAAGGCACGCTTTTCAAGCCCGAAGGCGCAACTGGTGCACTGCCCGGAGCAATCGTCACAGGCGCCTGGACCACCGTGAAGGAACAGATGCCGGGCACTTATGCTCGTGAGCTTGCATCGCGCGGCATGGCAGCTTTGGCCTTTGACTTCACCGGTTGGGGCGAGAGCGGTGGTGAAACTCGCTACGTTGAAGACCCGGCGGTGAAGACCGCCGACATCAAAGCAGCGACGGACTATATGGCCGGTCGGGATGATATTGCTGACCTTTCTGGCCTCGGCGTCTGTGCTTCCTCTGGCTATATGGCCGAAGCGGTGGCCGATGATGATCGCCTGAACAAGCTGGCTTTGGTAGCCCCGTGGCTCCATGATCCGGAAATGGCCGAAGGTATCTACGGTGGTCCTGAAGCGGCAAAGGGTCTGATCGCGGCCAGCGAATCCGACGATGGCGCAGTTCTGACAGCCGCCAGCACGACCGACAACACTGCGCCGATGTTCAACGCGCCGTATTATACCGAAGAAAACCGGGGTCTCATTGCCGCCTATGACAACAAGTTTGCGGTGGCAACCTGGAAGCCATGGTTGACCTATGACAGCCAAGCCTCTGCAGATCGCTTGTCCAAACCGATGATGATGGTTGGCTCGGCGTCAATTGCCTTGCCCGCTGGCGCTGCAGCCTATGAGGCGCGGACCAAAGCGCCCCTGGAAAAGGTCTGGCTGGGCGATGATGTAACACAGTTCGACTTCTACGACCGGGCAGATGCTGTGAAAGCCTCAGCCGATGCGGTCGCGGACTTCTTCCAATCATAAACTAGCAGGCCGGGGCATCGCCCTCGATCCCTTGCCTGAGGATACCTTCATGACAAACAAAGACAAAGTCCATGCGTTCTTCGCAGCACTGGAAACGGAGGATGCCAAAGCCATTGCCGCTCTGTTTGCCGAGGGCGGCAAACACATCAATCCCTACAACTGCGGTGTTTTCCCAACTGGCGCGGAAGGCCGAGAGGCCATTGAAGCCTATTGGGCACCGACCTTCCCGAACTTCGACGGGATGACGTTCCCGATCCATGAAATGCTCGACATGGAAGGCAATGGGGTCTTCGTTCGCTTCACTGGCAAGATCAAACTGAAGGAAGACGCAGGCTGGTATGAGAACGACTACTACGCGACCTTCAAGTTCAACGACGCGGGCGAGATCATCGAATATGTCGAAATCTTTAACCCCGTGACGGCAGCCAAGGGCTTTGGCCTATTGGATCAGTTGGCGGCTAAAGCGTGAGGAAAAGACACAATGCAAGACATCAGCAACACCGTGCAGCGTTTCTTTGCCGCAGTGGATGGACGCGATTGGGACGAGGCCGAAGCCCTTATGACCAACCCGTTCTATCTGGACTATTCCAGTTTTGGCGCGCCAGAAGGCGCTGAACTTGCACCGTCCGATATTCTGACTGGCTGGCAAGCAATGCTGCCAGGCTTTGACCACACGCACCACCAACTTGGCCCCTTAGACATCACGCAGAACGGCAATTCAGCAACCGTCCGCGCCTATGTTACCGCGACCCACCATATCGCGGGGGCTGAAGGCGGTGAGCTATGGATCGTCTATGGCAGCTATGTCCTAACTTTGGTGAATGACGGCGGATGGAAGCTCTCCGGCAACACGTTCACGTTCAAATTCCTTGATGGCAACAGCAACCTCCCTGCCATGGCACAGGAGCGTGCAGCATGATCCGAGCCGCCATTCTGACTCTACTCGCCGCCCCCGCGATAACTCACGACCTCCGCGTAGCGATCCCGCGCTAATGCCGAGGATATAGGCGCTTACATACGCTGCCTCACTAAAGATGTCATGTGGTGATCGCGGGCGGCAAGGTGTGCGTAAGACCCGCCGCCGGGTGCGTTGTTGGAGCGCGATGCCAACGCAGCAAAGAATCGTTCTCTTGACAAGGGTGACGACATAAGGTCGAGCCACGAAAGGCAGGCCCATGAAAATTATAGAAACAGTTGTTCTCCTAAACCGAGGTGCGTTTGCTGCATCCCCTCAATGGGCGCAGATCCGAGATGAGATTCACGACGCCATTACGAAAGCCGAATGGCCCGTGGGGTCGGGAGCATTCACTATATATCCCGAAAGCGGCAAAAAGTCTGGTCAGGGCAATGGCGTTGTGCCGATCAAGGCTATGCCCATGAAGGTCTTGAAAGACAATGGATGGACGCTCGAATACAAGTGGGGCGTTGCCACCAAGACTGGCACGACGGCCAAAGGCCGAAAGAAGGGCGCGCGCCCGGGTGACATTGACGCGGCTAAGCAGTTCGATCAGGGTTTGGTTGTCGTGGAATGGGAGACTGGCAACGTCAGTTCGTCCCACCGTGCAATCAACAAAATGGCTCTCGGTTTGGTCACGCAGAAGTGCGTCGCAGGCGTGTTGATCATTCCTAACATGCAGTTGGCGCAGTATCTCACCGACCGGGTTGGGAACATCGAAGAAATCCGCCCCTATATCCCGCTTTGGGAAAACCTCAGTGTCGCAGAAGGTGTCCTTGAACTCGTGGTCATCGAGCAGGACGGCGAAAGCACTGATGTGCCCCGAATACCGAAGGGCAAGGATGGGCGTGCAAAAGAGGCGATGCTCGCCGCCCTCGTAAACAAGGGCTAGCCTTCCACGTGATCCGTGTTTGCGTGGTGTGCGATCTCCCTGTCTAGCAGCCGCTCCTTGATCTGCTGAGAAAAGTCGAGCTCGCTGCCGATCCAATATCGGTTCTTCTTTTCGCACACCGCAAACGTGGTTCCCGATCCACCAAAGGGGTCGACCACGATGTCACCTTCAAGCGTGCTAATTTCCACCACACGGTCAAGTAGCTTGGTGGAGAGTGCATTGGCGGGCCTATCCTTTGACTTGAATTTCCAATGCCGAACGGGGGGAATATCGGTCCAAACATCCTTCAGGTTCACGCCTAGCGGATTCATTGCGTGGCGGTGGCCGCCGTAGTCCTTTATTTCGCCACCGCAGTGACGACACGTTTCAATGGGGGTACGGATCTTGCGGAAGGTCTTGGGCTTACCTTTCGTGAAGTACAACAGCGAATAGTGAGCTGGATACAGGCGGCCGGCGATGGGTAGCGATGACTTAATTTCAACCGTTATGTCGTGGCGAAACATCATACCCTGTTCCATCAGGAATGCGCCCAGAACAATGTTCCAGCGAGGCAAGTTATAGACGAACAGTGAGCCACCTGGCTTTAGCACACGTATGCACTCGTCCAACCATTCCTTGCACCATGCTACATACTTCGCCTCGGGCAACTTATCGTTCGACTTTGCACCATATTTTTTGTCGAGATTGAACGGAGGATCAGCGAATACAGTGTCGATAGCCTCGCTCTTGATCCGCCGCAGAAAGGCAGTGCAGTCCCCGTCGAACAAAGCGCCGTGCGATGACACGAAGAACGGCTCACCATCCCCCTCAACGAATTCTGCAATATTGAAGTCGGGCAGCTTCGTTGCGTGCTCCTTGCATTGTGTGGGCACAACAGCTTCTTCACCGTTCGAAAATAGATCCTTGGTTCGCTGATGCACTGCTCGCTCCGCTCTTTGTTCACGTTTTGATCTGATGGTAGCAGTGAGCGCGCCGTGGGCCTAGACCCAAATTTGCAACGCCCTCCGTTCTGTTGCGCCTGCCGGGGCGGTGGAGATGCCAACCTATCTCTTCTGACCACATGGTAAGGTCGTGGTCAACCAGACCGTTTGATGTGTGGTCAGCCCGTCAACACCATGTTGAGTTGATGCAACCAATTGATCGAAATAGAAAATCCTATCGGACCTATTTGCGAAAACCCCTCGCCGCAAAGACAAGCGTAAGTTCTACTCATTATCCGAGGACAAAATGCAACCGGTATTAACACGGCAGTGAGCGCCGACTTACACCCCGACACCGTGATGCGCCTCGACGGCGTGGATGACGACACTGCGGTGTTTGTCGCCCCAGCGGTCGAAGCGTTCAAGGGCGCGCATTCCTACCTTACCAGCATCCACGTGGTTCGTGAGGCAACTTTCAATGACCCGACGCTGACACCGGAGGCGGCACGGACGCATCTTGAAAACCAAGGCGCGTTAGTCCTGCGAGATGACAAAGGCTATGGGGACCGTTCCCGTGAAGGCCAAGGACAAAACAGGTGCCATCCGTATCGTCAAACACATCATACCCAGCGAAGTTCATACCAAGCGCAACGCATCTGCCGCCGTTTACAAAAAGCACGCTTGAATCACGAAAGGCACATTGATTCATGGATCAGCAAAACAATCAGGATAGCGATGCAGAGCTGCCTGAAACGGCTTCTCTTTATCGTCTGTCTCCTCAGTTGGAGAACAGACTAACCTCAAGTCGAGGACATTTCAGGGGAGCAGGTCACAATCAATGCAAGCTGACTAAAAAACCTTTGCGCTTCATCAAGCAACAAATCCACAACATTTTTTAAACAATGAATCCGTCCACCAACAAACGTCTCATGGCGCTATCGAAAAACCATTTGAGATTGACGTAATCGCTAGTACCAGTTCCGCTTGCCGAGATACGCCCACCTTGGACATGATAGCTTTCATCTGTCGTCGAACTGTTTCGTTTGACACACCGCGCAATGAAGAAATTTCGGGTATTGAGGACGCTGAAAGAAATAGTGACAAGACTTCCGTCTCCGCAAGGGTCAAGCCATAAACGTGCGCGACGCTTTCAATGGAGAACTCTAAAGGGGAGGTCGAAGTTGCCAACAGGAGCACCTGATGGCGTGCGGAGTGCAGAAAATGCTGGCGCGTTGCAAGCGGCAGCGCGCGAACTATCATTTTGTCTGACAACTGCGGCATTTCAAGCATAAGACTGGAAGCCATTTCACTTGGCCTGCCATGCGCCGCTTGCTTGCTACAATCTGCGATCAGACATTTGAAGGGTGTGCGGGATTCCAACATGAGGGGCACAAGAACATTGTTCTCCAGCGTCAATCCCCAATTTATTCCAAGATGACGCTTAGCAATGGAATTCGCACCGATCAACTGTCCCTGCCCATCAACAACCATCGCCGGACACAGGAAACCTTCAAGAATTTGCTCGATTTCCGTGTTTTCAGAGTCAGAATGATATCGTGCGTCACAGACATAGGCTGATGTTCGCAACGCTTCCTGAATGTGACTTAGGCGTTCAAGATGCTCGGATTGCGGGTGGCCAAGTTTTTGGGGCCACGCCCAAAGCATAACTTCAGACCTGTCAGGTGTGTCCAGCAAGCGCAAAACCAACCTGTACCGGATGTCGTATTCGTCATTGAATGCATAAAAGGGGCTCCGTGCCATGCCCGCTTCGTCGATATAGTCATAATCCACAATATATCGCCAGTTCCGGTTAGAGGCGGCATGGGTTACGATTTCGGACTGAGGTGCCCATTCGGGAAGCGCCTGGTCCAATTCCGGCAGATTTAGCGTGTGACTTATGAAATTCCTGTCACCTGTATGTTCTGCGACAGCAATTTGCGAGACCGGAGCACCCAAATAAGCGGCTGTTTCGGATTGTACTTTGGTCCAAAGCTCGGGCTCCAAGGCGGCCCTTCGAATTGTATTTAGAACTTGTTCGAGTTCAATTTCGGCACCCATAGCGATAACTAACACAACAAAAAATATGTGAATTTCAAACCCATTTGGGTGATGACTCGCAACTCTGCAGTGTTTCACAGTTGATGAGCGTCCTTTTAGACTTTTGTTTTTCTCGTTGAACTTCACACGAGAAAAACAAAACCAGTCATATTTTTGGGGGGAAAATTTATGCCTATCATCAACGGGACGCCGGGAGACGATCAAGAGGGGTTTCTGCTTAGTGGTACTGCAACAGATGATGAATATTTCGGTTTCGCTGGCGACGACTGGCTAATCGCGAGTTCAGGCAATGATGTGTTGGACGGTGGGGCCGACAACGATACAGTATTTTATGATTTCCAGTTTTTTCCCAACGGCGTTTTCATAAACAACACTGACACCGCGATTGGCAGCGTGCTCGCTTTCACGGTCAACAAGGGACCAAGCGGTACCGACACATTGGTTGATGTCGAAAACTTCCATGGCCGCGACAACGACGATACAATTTATGTCGGTGGTCTGGGCGGGACCAGCACCTTTGATCGCGCAGGTGACGATACCGTTATCGCTTCGCAAAACCCTAACGCGACTGGCTCCCACTTCTTTGCTGCGGGCAGTGGGAACGACACGTATGTCGGAACCGTCAATCAGGATATTGTTGACTATTTCAGCGATGGTTTTGATGGCAGTGGGGCAACCACGCAGGGAGCGCAAGTCGATCTGGCCGCTGGCACGGCGATTGATGGCTGGGGAGATACCGACTCGCTGACGTCGATCGAAGATGTCAGTGGAACCCGGTTCGGTGATATAATTCTGGGAGATGATGGGAACAATAACCTCTCGGGCAATGATGGTGATGACACGATTGATGGCCGTGGCGGGGATGATTTTCTGCAGGGCGGCGCCGGCAACGATACAATCGACGGGAGCGATGGGAACGACTACCTTGAAGGCGACGATTTTGAAGTCACTGGAAACGATATTCTGCGAGGCGGTGCTGGTGATGACAGTTTCGCCCCTGGCTATGGCGATGACACGGTTGATGGTGGGGACGGGCTGGATGTCGTATTCTATGATTTCTGGGGATTTACGTCGGGCGTCACGATCAACAACACCGACACAGAACAAGACGGTGTAGCCGCCTTTACCACCGACAAGCGCGGATTTGGTACGGATACCCTGGTAGATGTCGAAGCGTTTCACGGTTCGGAATGGGATGACATCATCTATGTCGGCGCAGGCGGATCATACTCCTTCGATCGCGCAGGCGACGACCTTGTCGTTGCGTCGCAAGATGCCGATGCGGAAGGTCATTTCTTCGGTGCCGGTTCAGGCAACGATACCTATATCGGTTCGGTCGGCTTTGACGCCATTGATTATGAGGACGATGGCGGCGACAGTGCCGGTGCAATCTTTCAGGGAGTCAGCGTTGATCTGGCTGCGGGAACAGCTATCGACGGCTGGGGTGACACAGACTCGCTGACATCTGTCGAAGAGGTCAATGGAACTCGGTTTGGCGATACCATTTTTGGTGACGATGAGGATAACCGCCTTAGGGGCATGGATGGCGACGATACCCTTGAGGGACGTGGCGGCAATGACAATATCGACGGGAACGATGGCAACGACGACATAACCGGTGGCGATGGCAACGATGATCTATCCGGCGGCGATGGCGATGACATAATCGACGGCGGCGCGGGTGACGATTTCCTGCAGCCGGGCACTGGTAACGATACTGTCTCGGGTGGCGATATCGGTCCGTCGGATGACTTTGACGAGCTGTCATATATTTTCACGAGCATCGAAAGCGGAACGACCGGCGGAATTATTGCAACCTTTACAGGTGAACAAGAAGGCACTGTGATCGACTATGAAGGTGGAACGGATACCTTTTCCGACATCGAACGTGTCCGGGGAACAAATAACGATGATACGTTTATCGGCGCAGAAGGAAGGCAGAGGTTCCGCGGCTTTGGTGGTGATGATGATTTCGATGGTGGCGCGGGTGACAACGACGAAGTCGACTATCGCCGCGACGCTGCTGAACTGGGCTCGCTTGAAATTGGAATCGACGTAAGCCTGGCAGCCGGATTCGGAACGGATACCTATGGCGATACAGATACTTATTCCAATATCGAACGGATTCGCGGGTCGCGATTTGACGACACGATTGTCGGGGACGGCAATCGCAACAGACTAAGCGGTTTCGATGGCGGCGATACGATTGACGTTTCGGCGGCGTGAACAACTCGCTCAGCGGTGATAGTGGCAACGATATAATTTTTGCACGCGGAGACGATGATTTTGCCGAAGGCGGCGACGGCAATGACGAGATCACTTTCTTCGGTGTTGGCGGCAGCGCAAACCCGGGTCTAGGATCAGACACGATCATCGGGGGAACAGAAGGCTTCTTCAGTATCAAGTATTTCGGTGCCGGAGAATCTCTGACAATCGACACCGCACTGGGAACAACCGAACTGGCGGGTGGTGACGTCGATACGTTCACCAATATCCGCAACATCGGTGGCGGCAATGGTGACGACACTCTGCTGGGCGATGATGCAGACGAGCGGCAGGAGTTTTTTACTTCACCCGGAGACGACTTTATCGATGGCCGCGGTGGTGATCGCGACTGGCTGATCTACGACACTGACGATGAAACGTCTGTCACCGTTGATTTTTCGACCGGAACCGCGACAGGCGATTTTGCCGGGACCGACACGTTCGTGAATATCGAAGCTGCGCGGGGCACAAGCGGCGACGATACCTTCATCGGCGGCGATCAGGAAATCGCCATTTATCAGGGTCTTGATGGAGTCGACAGTTATACAGGCGGCACGGGTCAGGATCGGCTGAGCTTTACCTTCGACGACAATCGCGGGGGGCTGGCCGGTGTGACCGTTGACCTTGCAGCCGGTACCGCAACGGATGGGTTCGGCAATGACGAAACCTTCACCAGCATTGAGCAAGTGATCTCGACAGATCAGGACGATACGCTTGACGGCAGCGACGAAGCGAATGTTCTGATCGGGCTCGACGGGGCCGACAGTATCGATGGGCGTGGCGGCGATGACGAGATATTCGCGGGCTTCGGTATTGATACCGTTACCGGCGGCGCTGGGTCCGACCTGATCGGTGGGCGCATTGCTGAGCTTGACGGTGACTTAATCACCGACTTTGCCTTCGAAGATCGCATTGCTGTCTACGACGACGACTTCAATTTGATCGGTGCCGATGCGACGATTGTTGGTGACGAACTGCGTATTGATATTGACGGAGACGGTGCAGCCGACGCCACGATGACCCTGAGCAACGGGTATTCCGGTCCTGTCAACTCCGAAGGCGGTCCTGTTGGCGGGCCGCAGCCGGCAGTGATTTCTGTTGACAGTGCGGGCAGCTTTGGGCTGGCGATCACGGAAGGTGACCCTGGAATAAGCGAAGGGACAATGACCCTTCGCCGCAGCGGCGACATATTCTCAACTGCAACGGTGGACGTAACACTGGCGGGTAGCGGTGTAACACCGGCCGATGGGTCGGATGTGGTGACACCGCTAGGAGTACCGCAAACCGTTACCTTCCTACCGGGTCAGCGCGAGGCGACCTTCACGATTCAGGTTGCCGGGGACACGGCGATTGAAGGGGAAGAGGCTCTGTCTCTGACCCTCTCGAATCCCGGTTCTGACGGGGCGGTTCCTGCCGAGCTTGCCGGAAGCCAGACATTCGTGCGCATTCTGAATGATGATGAGCCCGCGACGGTCGACATCACGGGTGAGAATGCACAAGAAGACAGCGGCATTCTGACCTTCACCGTCTCGCGTACCGGCGATACCTCGGATGAAATCACCGTACCTTACACCATCCGCACCGCTGAAGGGGTGCTGGGTGCCGAGGCGGATGATCTTGTCGGCGGACTGCCGCAATCGGGCACGGTAACGATCCCGGCAGGGGCCAGCAGCGTCACCTTTGATGTCGAAATCGTTGCCGACGATGTTGCCGAATTGCATGACAATGTGATCGCGGCGATCCAGACCGACGCAAGTTGGCCTGCAGGTCTCGATATCGGCGTGCGCGAAGCAACCGGCAGCATTCGCAATGACGACGGCGTTCCCGGCGAAGTCCCGGCTGGCGCAGGTGCGTGGTCTTACGGCGACCCGCATATCGTGACGCTCGATGGTCTCGGATACGATTTCCAGGCCGTCGGCGAATTTACCCTGATCGAGGCCACATCCGGCGCTGATCTGCTTGTTCAGGTTCGCTATCAGGCAGTTCCCGGCAGTGACATCGCAAGCCAGACCGAGGCTATTGCGACGCGGCTTGGCGGTGTCGCGGTGATGATCGAAGCCGGTACGCCAGCATTGCTGACAATCGACGGAGTATCGGTCGACCCCGGTGATGCGGTTGGTGGCCTTTCGGTCGGAGATGGTGAAGTCTACTTTGATGGTGAGGCGATCACTGTTGTTTATGCCACTGGTGAGCAATTGCGCGTCGATTTATTCGAAGGCTTCCTGAACGCTTCTGTTTTCCTTGCAGAAGGTCGAGAGGTTCGCGGATTGCTGGGCAACGGTGATGGCGACAGCTCGAACGATCTGGCGCTGCCTGACGGCACAGTGCTGACACAGCCGATCAGCTTTGATGATCTGTATGGTGTCTATGCCGATGCGTGGCGGATCAGCGATGCTACATCTCTGTTCACCTACGCGCCCGGAGAAAGCACAGACAACTTTACCGATCTCAGCTTCCCGGTTGGTGAGTTGTCCATGGACGCAATCCCGGACGAACTGCGCGCGATAATCGAAGAGGCGGTGGCCGGTATCGACGATCCGATACTACGCGAAGCCGCGATCTTTGACGCGATCGCAACAGGCGACGTAGAGACTGCTATAGCCTCGGCTCAAACGGTCGCGGCACCCAGCGCTATGGCCGAAGTTACAGACGCGCCCGAGATAACCTCGGCGCTTGGTGTTCTGGCCTCGGAAACCGAAATTGTCGAAGGGCAGGATGGCGTTCAAAGCCTGGTATTCACAATCTATCGCACCGGAGATCTGAGCGAAGAAGTCGAGATTGCCTATAGCTTCGGTGGCAGCGCCGATGCAGAGGATCTGACGGGGGCGATGCCGGGGCAACTGACCTTGGCTGCTGGTCAGTCGGCGGGCATTGTCGAAATTGGAGTTCTGGGTGATACTGATGTTGAATCCAACGAGGATGTCACCTTCAGCTTCGACCTGATTTCGGGTGATGCGGCGATTATCAACGGTTCAACCACCGTCGACATTCTGGATGATGACGTGATGGCCCCAGCGATGGAAACCGTCGAAACACGTTATGAGATCGTCGAAGGCCGCTGGCGCGACAAACTGATCTATTCGGTAGATGATGAGAAACAATCTTCACAGCGCTTGGGGTATATTCAGGATGAGATCACTGTGAAAGGTGGGGGCCTTACCATTTCGTCTGATGATGGCGAGAAGTGGGGCTTTGATTTCATCACCACTGCTGGCGTTGGGCTAGGTGTCTATTCACTGTTCGGTGATCGCTTCTGGCGCCCGGAAGCCCGCCGGGTGGATGACGAAGAGACGCTGAGATTCGCACTTGATGGCAGCGGTGGCTTTGGTGACGCAATCGACGTCGAGTTCGAATTTGCCTCAGTCCGCCGCGGCGACCAGGTGAAACTACAGTTCTTCGACGACGGTGAATTGGTCGATGCCACAGTAGCCCAGATTGTGGATGGCAGACTGACCTATGAGCTTGCTGATGGCGAAACCTTTGACGAGGTTTACATCGCGGCCGAAGGAAATACAGAGTTCAGTGTGGACGCTATCGAATTTACACGCCTGCAAGCAGATGAATTCAACTTTGCGCTCGCCTGACTTGCCTTGAATAGAGGAAACACAAGCTGCCTATTTTCTGCGAATTGCACTTGATCCGATCCTCTCGCGTCTAAAATTACTCTAGATGCGAGAGGAAGTTTGATTTGCCCGTTTTTGGGTGATCGGTCCAAGTACCAATGGCAGGTAGCAATGCAGTTCACTAGTTGCCCCAAAACGGATCATTGTCCGCAATCTCGTTTGTGCGCCGCGGTGCTGACAGGTAAGAAATCCTCTGCGCGGGTTATTGAATTGCGTTCTCGGCAACTGGCTGGGCCTGCCAGAGTACTACCGGGTTGCAAGCACTAAGACAGCTCATCGACCGCCCGATACGCCATTAATATCGCAGCTTCGGCCATTGCCTGGCCGGAGGCATCGGAGTTTGCGATTGCCACGTTGCCGATGGTTTGTCTCGCCACCCCGTGATGCTGACCACCTGCATAGCCATGGGGCCAGCGGTTGACCGTGATCGCGGCAATATCGCTGGCCGCATCAAACCCGTAGGGTCCAAGTATGCGGTTCAATTGCTCGCGCGTGCGTCTTTCGATTTCTTCGAAAGTCAGCTCCAGAAGTTCATAGCGACCCATCCGGAAGCGATCGACCATATCCAGATCCTCTCCGTATAGGGCAGGACAGTACTCCATGTGCAGGACTATGGGTTCATCCGGGTTGCGCGAGAACTCGTATCCCCCCATCGAGACGGGGAAATCCAGCATGAGTTCGGCGTGAAACCCATCCGGGCAATAAAGCGCACTGGCACCCAGCTTGTGAAAGGCGCGCCAGTTGGTCAGGGCAACATTGGTGTAGACCAGCGGGGCTTTGACATTGGAGGCGAGCGCCTCAGCCTGTGCCTCTTCCATTTCCGGGATCAGATAGGGGATCGCCATATTGTAGCAGGCCATGATGCAATGGCGCGCCTCTACCGCATAGGTTTCACCGCCGTGCACATAAGTGACTTTCGCCGGATTGTCCTCATCTCCGGGCCGGACGTTCACCATAGTGCTATCCAGACGCAGCCGCACTTTATTTTCGGGCAAGTCCAACTTGTCGTAGTCAAACCGCGCCAGAACGATATCATCCATTGTGTTGCCTGGGGCACATCCGGGGATCATCTTGCGCACCAGAAGCCGGGCAACCGAGGCATTCCCATCCGGGAAGTGGTGGATATAAGTCTCGGGTTCGCCTTCGGAATCCTCGGGCCGGTCGATGAACCAACCAGCTATGCCCAGTTTCAGCCCGGCAAAGCCTGGCAGCCCGCTATAAAGCCAGGCTGCGCCCGCTGGCACCAGATCAGGGGCAACAGCAAACCCTCCGTTGGTGGACTGGCGAAAGAGGCTGATCAGGGTTTCCGACAGGCCACAATAGTCGCGCAAGTAGTCGGTATAGGGCGTCCCTTCGAGAATCTCCTGCTTGTCAGAGACATCATTCAGATAATCCGGCGGTGACAGCATGAGTTCTTTGAGTTTCGCCCGATCTTCGGCTGTCAACGGCAAGGCGTCGATCTGCGCGGGGGTTGGTTTCTCGCGGCGTCCGCCTCCACTCGCCACGGTAAAGGGAAAATGAACGTCTTTTTCGGTACCTATCTGTTCGGCGAACATCCGGGTTTGCATACCCAGTCGTTCGTAGAACCCTCGATCATAGGCCGTTTCAAACCGGTCAATATCGATACCGATATCCCTGAGGCAATCCATCACCTCGCTTTCAAACTCCTGCGGGTTTTCAAGGGTCTGGCTTCCACCATAGCCAATCAGGAAATGACCGTTGACCGTAAACTCATTCCGCTTGGCGTGGCCACCAAAGTCGTCATGGTTATCCAGGATCAGAATACGTGCCTGCGGATGGTCGCGCTGGTACTTGCGCGCCGCCGCAAGACCGCTCAGACCCGCCCCCACCACGACCAGATCGTATTTGCCGCTGATCTTGTCCGTTTGGGGTGCATCTTCGCCGTCGCGGCCAATCCGGTGCATGACCTCGAACGAGCCCGGATGTGAACCGCGCATCCCGGTCAGAGCAGGCGGATAAGCGGCATTCCCGCTTGCCGCCATGCCGGGTTTTGCCAGCCAGGGTGTTGTGGCTGCAGCCCCAATCGACACGGCCACCCCATTGATGAATTGGCGGCGGCTGATCGGTGCAGTCATGCCAAGTTTGTCTTCAGTCATCTCAAGGCTCCTTCTGCCCGTAAACCACATTTGGGACGCGCAGAGATATCCAGTGCACATTCCTGCGTTGCTTTGCACCACGGAACTATTCAAGGTGACGCCTGTGTCAAACCCGGTCCCGATATCGGTCAGCGCGCACAAAAAACAATATAAGCAATTGATATATATCCATTATTAATGTGGATTCCATCAGGATGGCATGGTGATATGGCGGCAGGCTTCCTCTTTGGTTTATATGAGATATGACCTTGGTTTATGTCTCACACGGAGGAGAACGCTCATGCAAGTGCGCCGTCGCTTCATCATTGCCGCCTCCTATCTGGCGCTATATGCGCTTCTTGATCTGCTTGGTGAACTTGCCTGGGCTGCTGGTGGCGCTTGGCGGGATGCGGCAAATGAGTTCTGGGAATATCCATGGGCCTATTTGAACGCGCTTGCCGGTATCGTGCTTGCTTACGAGTTGTTGCTGATGCGTCGAAAAATGCACAACATGGATGCGCGACTTAAGGCATCAACCGCTGCGATCAGCGCAACGCTTGACGATTATGCCCGGAACTGGGCGCTTTCCGCTGCAGAAAAAGAGGTATTCATCCTGATCCTCAAGGGTTGCTCCCACAGCGAAATCGCCAATATTCGTGACACTGCCGAGGGAACGGTCAAGGCGCAGGCAGCCCAAGTCTACCGGAAATCAGGGTATGGCAATAAATCCCAGTTGTTGAGTGCGCTGGTCGAAGACCTCACCGGGGGAAACTCTGTCGTACATGGAATTGACACAGGCTGAATTAGAAATGCGCGGTAAGACTTTTCTGGACACTTGGGTTCAAAGCCCTCCGCCACGCCTAACTTGAACAAATAAGATGTAAGAGATGCCGTAGAATCGAGCGCTACTTCCCGCTGCCTGACGCCTAGCTCACAAAATTTCATCGCCAGCGGATGTGCTCTCACACTCCAAACAGCATTCGCTTTCAAGGAATGAAATGACGTTCCACAACCGGGGATATTGTGGGACGCAGCGCAGCGTTCGCCCGTCGCGTTCCTGTATGATCAATCCAGCTTTCACGAGGCTCGCTACATGATGGGTCATGGAAGAGTTTGGGATATCAAGCTCATCTCTTAGGGTTCCGACAGGCAGGCCATCAAAGCCCGACTTCACCAAGCGCTTGAAAATTCTTAGCCTGTGCGGGTGGCCGAGTTCTTTCAGAACCAACGCTGCATCATCTACATCCATAGCGCGTCTCCTTCACTTTCATTACGATAATACCGGTAATGTCTTGACGCAAGGGGGTTGATTCCATATTACTGCTTTATTGGTAATATCGTAATGGAGATCGACAATGTCGATTACACTGCCTACAAGCATTCAAGATGCCGCTGGAATGTTCCTGTTCCTTGCGACGGAATTGACCCTTCTGTTCCTGCTCATCAGCTACGGCGTTGGCGTGCTGCAGGAATACATTCCGCCCGCCAAGATTCAGGCCATTCTCAGCGCGCGGAAAGGTAAGGGTTATATCGTGGCGGCCCTGATGGGCGCGATCACCCCATTCTGCTCCTGCTCGACGATTCCCTTTCTCAAAGGTCTTCTGCGCGCCAGAGCCGGGTTTGGCCCAATGCTGACCTTCCTGTTCTCCAGTCCGTTGCTGAACCCGGTCATCATCGGCCTGTTTGCCATCACTTTCGGCATCAAGGTCACTCTGGTTTACTTCCTGATCGCACTCATGGTGTCGGTCGTGGCGGGTGTCGTGCTGGACATGATTGGATTCGAAAAACACGTTAAGGAAGAAGCCTATGTCATACCTGAGACCACCAGCTGCGCCTCATCCTGCTCAGGTGCTTCCGCACCGGTTGAGAACAAGTGGGTCAGAATCTGGAAATCGACGTGGAAGGACTTCAAGGGCGTACTGCCCTACCTTCTGATCGGCATAGCCATCGGCTCAATGATCTATGGTTTCATGCCTACTGATCTGGTCAGCGAATATGCAGGTCAGGATAATCTGCTTTCGATCCCCATCGCAGCGGTCATTGGCATCCCGCTCTACATCCGGGCCGAAGCGGTGATCCCGCTGAGCGCCGCATTGGTTGCAAAAGGAATGTCGCTTGGCGCGGTTATGGCCCTGATCATCGGTTCTGCCGGGGCCAGCCTGACCGAAGTGATCCTGCTGCGCTCGATCTTCAAGATGCCGATGATCATCGCCTTCCTTGTGGTCATCCTTACCATGGCCGTCAGCGCAGGCTTCCTTTACGCCCTGACACCTTTGGGTGCATGACAGACAAAGGTCCCGGAGGTTCTGCCTCCGGGAATTCCTAGCGTCGAACAGATGACGAACTGGTCAATCGAACCAAGACCGTCACTGGGATAGATGGCGAAGCACATGAGAAAGGCTTTGAAATGTCAAACTGGATTTCGGAATCGCTTAGAAAGATCGAGGCTGACAGCCAGCGCTCTGCAGACACGCATTTGTTCAAGCTCTCTATTCCAAGGCTCAAACATGTCGACATCTACCTCAAGGACGAAAGCACCCACCCGACTGGTAGCCTGAAACACCGTCTGGCCCGCTCATTGTTTCTTTATGCTCTTTGCAATGGAAAATTGACGGATACGACAACGATCATCGAGGCCTCATCGGGCAGCACTGCGGTGTCTGAGGCCTATTTTGCCCAGATGATTGGGCTGCCCTTCATCGCAGTGATGCCACGCAGCACCGCTCAACGGAAAATCGACGAAATCGCGCTCTATAGTGGCAAGTGCCACTTTGTTGATAAGGCCACCGATATGCATGGTGCCGCAGTGAAGCTCGCGGCGGAAACCGGCGGCTATTTCATGGATCAGTTCAAATACGCCGAGCGCGCAACCGACTGGCGCGGCAACAACAACATCGCCGAAAGCATCTTCGCGCAGATGAAACTGGAGCCTCATCCGATTCCGCATTCTATTGTCATGAGCGCCGGTACCGGGGGCACGTCTGCAACGCTTGGTCGCTATATCCGTTATCAAGGCCACGATACTCAGCTGGTGGTGGTCGATCCGGAAAATTCCGTTTTCTACGATGGCTATACCCGGAAGGACCCGGATCTTACGATACAGGCATCCAGCCGGATCGAAGGCATCGGACGACCACGGGTCGAAAAGTCGTTTCAGCCAGATGTGATCGATAAAATGATGCAGGTGCCGGATCTCGCCAGCGTCGCTACCATCCACTGGCTCGAACGGCTGATCGGTCGTAAAGCCGGGGCCTCGACCGGTACGAACCTGTGGGGTGCGCTACAACTTGCCGAACAACTGATGAGGCAAAAACAGGATGCCTCAATCGTCACCCTGCTTTGCGATAGCGGAACCCGATATCTCGACACTTACTACAATCCCGATTGGGTGGCGGAGAACTTGGGTGACATCACGCCCTACTCCGATCAACTGAACCGCTGGTGCTGAGGATGGAATTAAAAGTGACTATCTTTGATACAATCATCATTGGCGGAGGCCAGGCTGGCCTTGCAACGGCCTACCATCTGCGTCGTGCTGGGGTGAACTTCATCATTTTGGATGATCAGCCCAAGCCCGGTGGAGCGTGGCAGCGCACCTGGGACAGTTTGCGCCTGTTTTCGCCGACCGAATATAGCTCGATTCCCGGCTGGCAGATGCCCAAAGGCGATCAGGAATACCCGCACAAGAACGAGTTCATTGACTACCTCTCGAAATATGAAAAACGCTACGGGTTTCAGATCGAGCGCCCTGTAAGGGTGAACTCTGTTCGCCGGAATGGAGCTGCCTATGACATTGACACCGACAAGGGTGTTTACCACGCAAAAACCGTGGTGAGCGCGACCGGCACCGCTCAAAACCCGTTCATTCCGGATTATGCCGGCCGGGATTTGTTTCATGGCCCGCAATTGCACTCGGTCGATTATCGAACCAATGATCCCTTCAAGGATCAGCGTGTAGCGATAGTTGGTGCCGGGAACTCGGGAGCGCAGGTTCTGGCTGAGGTTTCCAAAGTGGCTGATACAACCTGGGTGACGCTGTCCGAACCTCATTTCATGCCCGATGAAGTTGACGGTCGGTATCTGTTTGACAAAGCCACGCAGAAATTTCTGCAAACCGCAGAAACAGGTGAGCTCGATCAGGACGGAGCTGAAAAGGTCTCTCTGAACAATGTGGTGATGGTTGAATCTGTGCGAGAGGCCAGAACACGCGATGTTCTGCATTCCGTCCGGCCTTTTCAGGAGTTCTATGACCGGGGCGTGATCTGGAATGATGGGAGCAAAACGCCATTTGATGCGATGATCTGGTGCACTGGATTCCGAGCGAACCTTGATCACCTTTCAGAACTCGGCATGACCGTCGATGGCCGCATCAAAACAGAAGGGACGCGCTGTGTCGAAGATCCCAATCTTTGGCTCGTCGGCTATGGAGGCTGGACCGGCTACGCCTCGGCCACGATCTTTGGCGTGCAAAAGACGGCCCGAACGACCGCCCGTGAAATACAGAAGGCCCTTGAGACGGAAGCATAGCGACTCCGTTCAACGCTACGATCTATGCCTACCGCCACTTGCAAAAGTCACGAATCTCACTTTGATTCAGTCAAACCCAGAAAATGTAACAGGATTCTCATGCTTCGTCGTATCATCACATCTATCGCCGCGGGTCTGCTTTCCGGTGGATTGTTCATCCTCATCTCCTCGTTACTGGGCAGTTCGGTTGAAAGTTCCACAAGCGCCGCGACAAAGCTGTTCGTGATCGTTACGATTGCAACCTTCGCGCTTATCACTCTGAGGAGCCGGAAATGAGCATCTTGCAACGATTTGCACCGGCGCTGCTTTTGCTGATCATTTCACCGCTGATCGCCGAATTTCTTCTGGGTGATTTCAATGTCAGGCAATTTGCCTACCTTGGAATTTTTATCCCTTTGTACGGCGCACTGGCGTTGTTTGTTCGTGAACTGGTTCGACGTTCTGGACGCGGATGGGTCAGTATGCTGGTGATGGCGCTTGTTTGCGGGCTCATCTACGAAGGATTGGTCAATCAGACACTCTTCAACCCTCATTTCGCCGGTGCGGACCTGTTGAAATATGGCTACGTGGAAGCCCTCGGAACGTCGTTCAACTATGCTGCTTTCATTCTGACTCTGCACACGGTCTGGAGCATCAGCACCCCGATCGCCATTGCCGAAGGGTTTGCCGGAGAGCGGGCGCGCGAACCGTGGCTGAATCGACCGCTGCTGGCCGGGACCGGGTTGCTTGCCTTGCTGGGACTGGCCGGGACAACTGCATCGACTATTGAACGATACAAGTTTGTATCGTCGCCGTTGCAATACGGCTCGGTTGTGGTTCTTATCCTGATCCTGACGTTTCTGGCATTTCGCATTGTGCGTAAACCTGGCTTCGCCGAACCCAGCAACACCGATGACCATGGATCAAAAACCTGGATGGTGATTGTATTTGCGTTCGCGCTTTCGTCTGCCTTCATGATTTGGTTCCACTATGCACCTGATCACAAAATCAACTCATCTATCGGGCTCGCGGTTTTTCTGGGTATCGACGTGATTGCGCTCTTCTTCCTCTCTTTCTGGTCGAGACAAGCAAGCTGGAACGCCACACACATCGTTGCCGCCGCGACCGGCGCCGTTCTGACCTATACGTGGTTTGGGCTGTGGCGGTTTGTTGTGGACGGCAAGTCAGCAATGGGCATCAAGACTGAGCCGATCGACATCGTTGGGCAGGTTTGTCTTGCACTTGCGCTGATCGGTGTGTGCTGGTTGGCAATTCATCGTCAAACGAATGTGCGAACAGGGCCGAAAATGTGAAAAAATGGACCACCCTTCTCAAGACCTTCGGGTGGACATTCACATTATTTCAGGTCGGGTGGTTCAGGCATTAGCCCTGATCCCGATTGTGGCAACGGGCGTTGGCCAGGTTAAAGCCAACGTCTGTTTGATCCAGTAGTCTGAGCTATTTCGCGACCGCTATAACCCCAAGTGCCGCTGCAATCATCGCAAATGCGATCCGAGCATAGTGAACCTTTATCCATTGCGCGAGCTTGCCAGCAACCTCGTCGACAGGCATCGCACCGCCTGCAAAAGCACTGTTCGCTGGAACAAAATAGGCGCCGGTCAGGATAATAACGATCGCCATACACACACCGCTGGCGATCCACAGCGATGCGTTGGGCGTGCCCCAAGCGATCCAAATCGATCCCACAAGACCAATCAGGGTTGGCGCGACGATGATTGGGATCGTGTTTGAGATAAAGTGATTGTTCGCAGCGAACCAGCTTAGAAAGTCCGAAGACGGCAAGCTCCGCCAGTAACCACCCAGGGTGACGCCGATGCACAGCATTACCCCTGCAAATCCGGCAGAGCCACAGATTGCCAATATGTTGAACATCGACTTCAGCATCAGTCTGACCACCCTATGTCGGCATGAGACCCGTCGCAGAAAGGCTTGTTTTTTGAGGCACCGCAGCGGCACAGAACATACTTGTCAGGCGATGCACCTTCCGCGTGGACGCCCGAAGCGAGCGGGATTTCGGTCACTCGATAAGGACCGTTTGGTTCAATCGTGATGCCCGGTTCGCCGTCAACCAGTTGTTGCACAGTTCCTCCGGGTTCGCTGAACGAAAGAGCACCTGAAGGGCAGGCACGGATGACATCCTTGATCTCTTTCGGGGTGGCATTATCCGGCTCAATCCAGGGTTTCCGACTGCTGTCGAAGACGGGTTTCAGACGCGCCCCGCATTCGGCAGCGTGCGAGCAGAGCAAGCGGTTGTAGTGGATGTTGATGTTCTCACCCTCGTAGACCCGCACCTTGTCCGGTGTGCGGTCCGGTGATGGGTCGGAGGTGAAACCAATCTCACTGTGTGTGCCGTCGCAAAACGGTTTGTTCCTGGATGCTCCACACCGGCACAGCGCCATGACCGGTTGCGCCTCCATCGCGCCATTGGCACCCGTAAGGCGTGGAATGGCCTTGGCCACGAGAGGACCAGAAGGACGTTCCTCGATCACAGGGGTATGTTTGTCGGTAGGTGCTGTAGCGGCAGCGACCGCACCCGTCCCGATTCTACCGGTCATGGTCAGGCCGTCGCGGATGTTGAGGCCCATCATGGTCAGGTTGGCAGCGCCCGCGATCAGCTCCAAGCCCTGCACCGCGTAGAACACTCCATCAAATTGGCCGGCGGCGGCTCTTCCAGCCAGGAAAAAGGCACAGGGGACAAGGATCAGGATGCCATTCGCCGCAATGAGCGGCATACGTTTCTTCTTTGCCATCGCCAGCGGGTCCGTCCGCTTTCGACCCATGGCCATGCCTGAGGCCCCGGCAATCGCCATGGCCGGGATGAGTATCCACATCCCCCGCAGGATCATTGCTTTTGTTGCAGCAATGGTCTCATGACTGGTGAAAAGCTCGGTGATGATCGTGGATGTCCAGAACATCAGGATCATCAGAAAGCCGATGCCGCCCGCAATGGCGTGGATACGTGTCTTCATGGCTATGCCCCTTGGGTTCGCTAAGTGTTTCGGCGCGTTCAGGCTGTGCAGAAGTTTGCAATCGCAACCTTTTCAAAGAGATGCGGTGCGGTGACAGCGCTTGACGGGTAATGGCTGAGCTCGTTCTGAAACTCCGGATTTGCGAATGCCGCGCGGAAGTCAGCAACGGAATCCCAGATGGCGTAGTTCAGATACATGCTGCTTTCGCCAATGGCTTTGTGCAGCTGTGTGCTGATGTAACCCGGCTGCTTCTTCATCCAAAGCGCATCGCTGCGCCAGGCTTCTTCCAGCGCGCCCTGATCGCCCGGATCAACGGTGAACAGATTCACCAGAACCACGGGCCCGGCATCGATGCCAAGCTGCTGCTGGATCGGAAATTCGGGATCGAGAGGTTTGACGGTGACCATTTTTTGCTCCTTGAAAGACGAATCCAATCGGTGCATAATTGTCATGACGACAATATGTTGTCAACATAAATGGAGATGATGTGCCAAACGGTCAATGGACGGAGGCGGGTGAAGCCGTGACCACGCTTATTCTGGATGTGTTTCGACTGAACGGGCGATTGCTTTTGGCCGGTGATCGGCTTGTGGCCGAGCTTGGGCTGACCAGTGCCCGCTGGCAGGTGCTTGGAGCCATCGCTTATGCGGAACGCCCTGAATCCGTGGCGTGGCACGCACGCACCATGGGGGTTCACCGCCAGGGTGTGCAGCGTATTGTCAATGAGTTGAAGAAAGACGGGATTGTCGCGTTTGAGCCCAACCCGCACCATAAACGGGCGCATCTGGTGATCTTGACCGCGAAGGGGCAAGATCTGTTCCAGGCAGCAATGGCGCTACAAATCCCGTGGGTGAATGGGCTCTCGGAAGGGCTGTCGCCGGGCGACGTCGAAATCACCAAGAAGGTCATTGGCCGCCTCAAATCGCGGCTTGAAAACGGGTTGATGGTGCAGGACGATGGCACAGGCCACTCTTGACGCGCGATCTGTTGTGTGAACCGCGACGGTGCAAAGGGACACAGAGTATGAAGATTTACGTGACGACAATCTTTGTCGACGACCAAGACAAGGCAGAGACATTCTATACTGACATCCTTGGGTTCCGGGTTAAAAACAACATCCCCCTGGGCGAAAACCGCTGGTTGACGGTAGTGTCAGAGCAAGACCCTGACGGCACCGAATTGCTGCTTGAGCCAAGCGATCATCCAGCGGTTAAGCCATTTAAGGACGCCCTCGTGACTGACGGCATTCCGGCGCACTCGTTTCAGGTGCAAAATCTTGATGCCGAGTGGAAAAGGCTGGTCGATCTGGGGGTCGTGTTTGTGCGCGAGCCGATGGATGCGGGGCCGGTTCTGATGGCGGTTTTTGATGACACCTGTGGGAACCTTATTCAGCTTATCGAGATGAAAGACGCCGGATAAGCGTGCGCGTTTCGCAACCGGGCAATTTGCGGCCTGGGCGATGTGTTTATAGCGTGGCTGTGAATCGGCATTAGGAAGGAGGCTCAGCTTGACCATTGGAATACCCCTCCTTTCCGTTCTCATATTCGCCTATGCCATGCTGGCCGACAGGCTGGATCGGACGATCCTGACTGCGCTATGCTGTTTCTCGGCTTCGGCGTTGCGGTTGGTGCGATAGCCGCAGCGCTGATGAGCGCAGCGCGTAACAGACAACTCACCTCGCAGGTATTGGAAGGCGTTGGCACGCTTGCAGCGGCGGCCTATGCTATCTTTGCGCAAGCGCCATCGGCGACAACGGGTTCATTGCCACATTTCTCGGAGGCCTGTTGTTTGGAAGCGTTCTCAAAGGGCGTTGCGCCTTTTTGTTCGAATTCACCGAAGCGGAAGGCAAAGGGCTAGCGTGGATCGCATTCTTCGCCATGGGGCTGGTTCTTGTGCCCGAGGCACTGCCGCATTTGGCCTGCAATCGCTGGCGATCATCCTGATATCGCTTTTCCTTGTCAGGCCATTGGCGGTATGGCTATCGTTGCTTGGGACCGACGCAAGCGGAATAATACGACGGTTTTTCGGATGGTTCGGCCCGCGCGAGCTGGCAACCGCACTTTTGCGCTTCTGCTCGTGGACAAAATCGACCATGAATACGCGAACCCGATCCTGCAACTGGCAATGAATGCCGTTTGGATCAGTGCATTACTGCGCGGCACCAGTGCGTTACCAGGCGCACGCTGGTATGCCAACAAACGAGCACGGTGATTCAAGGCTACAAAAAGAGCGAACACGATATTGGACCAGCAAACTCTGATCTCTGACCTGAACACATTCCTGGCTAAATCCTATTTAGGCATCACGTTTCTGGAGTATCTTCAGGCCTGTCTCATCGTTGCTTTGACCTTAGTCATTAGTGCACTGGTCCGGCCGGTGTTACGCCGAATATCCCGCCATCACATAGGCGACACCCATGCGCGCACTGGCCCGGTGGCCCGCGCTGTGATGCCTCCTTTGAGGGCGACTCCAATTATACTTGGGGTGTATTTTGCGGCACATGTGCTGCACCTGAAGGGGCAAGCATCTGACGTCGCTGGGTTGGTTCTGAAATCTCTTCTCGTCGCGATGATCTTCTGGGCGCTTGCGCGCCTTGGCGGAAATGTCGACCCAGCTTTACGCCGAATGAATATGGTGCTTGACGATGCGCCAAAGGAATGGCTCAGACGCAGTATTCAGGCACTGATTACCGCTTGTGGAGCTGCGATTATCCTGGAGATGTGGAACGTCCCGATTGCACCGCTGATCGGCAGTCTTGGGGTGTTCGGAATTGCCGTGGGTCTGGCGGCAAAGGATCTGTTCAGCAACCTGATTTCCGGCGTTCTGATTATGACTGAAAAGCGGTTCAGGCCCGGCGAGTGGATCAAGGTGGATGGTGTTGTCGAGGGAACCGTTGAGCGCATCGACTTCCGATCGACGCGGATCAGACGCTTCGATCTGAGCCCGGTCTATGTGCCAAATTCGCTGCTGGCAGACAACGCAATGACCAACTTCTCACGGATGACGTACCGCCGGATCAACTGGATGGTGGGGCTGGAGTACGGCACGGCACCGGACCAACTGAAAGAAATCCGTGAAGGCGTGGAACATTGGCTGCAGAATGACCGGCGCATCTGTCAGCCACCAGAAGCGTCGCTGTTCGTACGCATCGACTCGTTTGGGGAAAGCTCGATCAACCTGATGATCTACTGCTTCACCAAAACCACCGTCTGGGCCGATTGGCTGGCCATCAAAGAGGACTTCGCCCTTGCCATGATCCCCATCGTGAAAGGGGCCGGATCGGGTTTCGCGTTCCCAGCAAGATCGGTCTACCTGCAGCAGGTCGACCCACCGGAGATTATCAATCCGTCGGAGTGAGCGAATTCATAGCTTGGATGCCCGGAGAGATCTCCTTTGGTGCGCTGAAGATGGAAAAGTTCTTCGGCTCCTACCAGCGGCATTGATCCGCCGCATGACCATCGAATCCGGACATAGGTGACGACGCAGCGAATTCGCGATCTGTTCGAGTATTGCTCATTGCCCGATGAAATCTCGCTGAGGCCGGCACGAATGGTCGCTCTTACACCGCATTTGTGTCACTGGCGTGCGGTCCATACCTTCGAACCAAGACCGATTGACCCTCGCGCGGACCAGAAATCCCCTGCGCGAACTTTGGCTCAAGTACAATCTCGCACTCAGGTCCGTCCGGCCGAACATTGTTCGGGCAATCCTCCAACCTTGTGTAAGGTGTCTCGACGTTGCAGATAAATCTTAAGTCTGCCATCTGCCTTTCCGTTGATCATACTATTCAGTATGTATAATCTCATGCGAACTTAAGACAAAAGTCTCATCCTGATTGGGATGGTTTTTGGAGTAGGCACTTCGACATGGGTAAAATGGATGACAAGAGAGCAGCGAAACGCCTTTCAATATTGAACGCAGCGCGCGATGAATTTTTGTCGGCAGGCTATGAAGCGGCTAACATGGATAGAATTGCGTCACTCGCTGAAGTCACCAAACAGACTGTGTACCGCTATTTCCCTTCTAAGATAGAGCTTTTTGAAGCGACCATCCGTTTTCTTGGACAATCAAGCCATGCAGATTTCCTCCGCAACCTTGAGCATCCTGACACGCACGAGGCACTGGTTGGCTTCGCTCAGGGATTTATCCGGTGGCATATTGAGGACGAACCGCTACATATTTTCCGACTGCTCGTCGCCGAAAGCGCCAAGTCGCCCGAAATAGTTGAGACATTCTTCTTGGCCGCTCCAGACGAAACACATGCGGCCCTATCGAGCTTCCTAAAAGACCGTCTCTCTGCGACTAACCCCGACGAAGCAATGCTTATATTTTTTTCGGTGCTGTCAGCGTTCCGAGATGACGTCCTATTTGGAAGAGGTAAACCGGACGACCAACAAGTCGTCCGGCTCGCGGAGACCGCAACGCAGTTGTTGCTCGCCAACCTGAAAGAACTCTGAACTTTCACCGTTCAAGCCGCCGCGCTTCTATATCGTCGGCTCAGAAGTGCCCCACTAGCTACAATCTTCGCACCAGATTTTTATCGAAGCCATCAACGACTGACACCAGAACTGATGGCCTGTTGAGGATGTTACTCGACCATCTTTCAACATTTGCGAGCCCATCGAGCAGACCGGTTGAAAACTGATTATCCAATATAGCGATGGTCCTAAGAACGGGGCAAAGGCTCAGTCGATCAAACAAAACTCACTACCATCAACGAAGGGATTTCCGCCAATCTCCTTGTTCAAAGCAAGGAGCGTGGTCCTTAGTTTTCCTTTTTCGTCCTCATAAACTGCGTGGTCATCCGCAGTCTCCAACTCGAAGACATGATCGAGTAGTTCATGGCTGTGGCTGACCCACATGCGGTTTTTGGGCCTTCTGGAGCGCGTCTTCAAGGTGAAGGTCGCCCTCGGTCACCCCATTCACGAATTCGTTCAAAGCAACAGATTCGAGAAGCGCTTCACCATCCACCAGCAAGAACGGTGTTGCCCCTCGGGATGAGACCTTAACTACCCACCCGGGATTATCATCTGGCTCGATATAGGTGACCGTAAAAGCGGCACTTTTTTCGTTGAGCGTGATTTTAGATGGCTGGTGGAATGGGTAAAGATCATAGCCCACGGTTTTAGTCTTCGTCATTGTTGCCTCTTTGTGAGCTATGTTGGGAAGCGGGGCTTTCGCCTCCGTCCTTAGCTTTCTTCCTTAGTCAAATGCAGGGTGTACCCAATGATCGTAATCAGAAGGATAGCTCCGCCAATCAAGCTGTTTGCACCAGGAACTTCGGTAAAGAAGATATAGGCCCAGATCGGTGCCAGAACGGTTTCAAGCATCAGCGTCATCGACACTTCCGCAGCCGTAGCATAGCGCGTAGCGACCATCGACAGGACTCGGCCAAACGGTGCTGTGAACAGACCCATTGCACCCATGATCAGCCAAGTGTTCAGGCTGAACGTAGACGGCTCAGTGAAGAATATCATCACGACGGCGACGAGGAATCCGCCAAAACCCACAACGCCTATACGGCTGACGTCTGGAAATTTGCGAAGCAGGGTCAGCATCAGCGCAAGAACAGCAACCGAAAACATGGCAAGCATGTCACCGTACAAGCTGCTGGTACCATCGGCACCAGAGCCAGACACGACCACACCTATGCCAAGAATAACGCCGACAATCGCAAACATGGTTTGCTTGGAAACTTTTTCACGCAGGAAAATCCAGCTGAACAGTGCGGCGACGGCTGGCAAGGAACTGAGAATCAGGAATGTGTTAACGACAGAAGTATTCTTGATGGCAAACACCAGACCAGTGCTGCTGCCTAGCATCAGAACACCCGCCACCAGCAGGGGCCATCCGCTTTCAAGTAGGACTTTGAGCAGACCGCGTTTGTCATTCAACCGGATCACGACGGACATGGAGATTGCTGTAAACAGGCCAAAAAGGAACGTTGTTTCAAGCTCGTTGACCCCGGAAAACCGGATAAAAACCGGATCCAGACTCATCAGAGCGGCTCCGACGAGCGCAATTACCATCCCCTTTAGCCGGTGGCTTCGATTTGGTTGGGCGATTGTTGTTTCAGGCATTGTCAAACCCTTCGGTGTTGCAAAGGGAACCAACTATAAGCGGCCCCATAATCATACTTTCTAGTATGACTATGGGGATTCGACATATCAGTCAACAATAATCATACTCAATAGTATGATATGGAGATTTGCAGAAAGTGTGACCACAACTGCAGCCGTTCAAAAGGTCCGCAGCATCCGGAAGAATGGACACAGTCCGGTCAACTTCTGCAGCGCAACCTTAAGTCCGGTCCGGATTGGCGAACGGCAGATGCCGTCCGCCAACGTGGTTCAAATGTCGATTTGCTTAGCAATGCTCGGTGCATCTTCGAGTTCGACCCCAAGATATATGGCGGTGCTGTCAACCTTTGTGTATCCTAGCAGGAGGTGAACTGCTCTGAGATTTCCGGTTTTGCGGTAAATCTCCGCCGCCTTGGTCCGGCGGAACGAATGAGTGCCGTATCCGCTGGGTTCCAGCCCGATGGCGGCCAACCAATCTCGCACCAGCCGTATTGGCGCGTTCAGATATGTGGGCGGTCGTGAAACCTGCTTTGGCGACCCCGCCGTCAGCGGTCGGTATCGACCGCAACGATACCTCCTCGAACTCTATGGTCGGTCAGGCACTGGCGTATGTCCAGGGCTCCGGCCTAAAGGCCAACGCGGCGGTCTTGCGGCAGCTTACTAACTCCCCGGCTGCCAGAGGAAACTCTGGTGGCCGATTTCGTTAGTCGAGGAACCGCTATGGGCAGCAATAAACTGAAAAACCTAATAGTCTCGGCTGCACGCGCCTTCACCCGCTTTCTGATCGTACTTTTGGAGCTCATCGTCTTTGCCGCCGCAGTGTTTACCGTACAGCAGGCGAACCCAAGTGCGCCTGCTTCTCCTTAATAGGCCATCGGCCTTGGGCAGGACTACCTGCTTGTGGAGTCCGTTTGGCCGGCCAAGTACACCTTCCGTGCAAGTCCCCACCCGCAGATTGCGGACTTTCATCGCCCGACGGTCGCTACACTGCTTCTCGCGTGCTTTCGTTACTCACATTCACGGTGATGCAGTAAGTCTACAGGTCAAGCTTCTAATATACCCAAATCGGCTGTCACGTTCATTTGAGCCTTGGAACTGAGCGAATATGTGCCGCGTGCGCAGCAGGTTTCCGCTACGTTAAGCTCCACGCTCTTTGCGCCTCATTAAAATTGTTCTAAGCCCGGCGGACCATTCTGGTGAGGACCAAAATGAAGTTCAGTGCATTGGAAGTTGTCTGCATATTTCTTGCAAGTATAGTTGCTTTGGCGGGCTTTGCCGGAGCCGCCAGCGTATTGATATCGGTCATATGAATGTGACGAAGCGAGACTGATACACGCTCTCGCGTGATTTCCGTTTGAAGCTTGTGCGCTGACCGCTTTCTGGAATGCGCGCATGAATCATCCCAAAACGGAAGAGCAATCAATACATCAGAGAATTTACGCATCGGTGCCAAACATCGTTGCTTGGATTCAGCGGTTGCCGGGCCAAGCGCATAGCTGACTGAAAGACAGTCAATCTGTGGTCATTGAGATCAGCATCTCGATCTGTGCGTTACGGAAACGCGAGATAATCTTGTCTATCGCGCCAGCCGGGGTCAGGCACAGGGCGGTGGACAGCCCGTCGGCCAACGCGGCCTGAGGTGCGGATATGGATACGGCCTGATATGTTGGAGCGTGGCCCTGCGGGCTCAGGATGTGCCCCTGATCGCCACGCAACCTGGTGCCTTCAGGGGCCGAGGTTGCGATCGCGCGGTCCTGCACTCTGATCCGTTTGACGACCGTTCCATCCGACCCTGCCAGCCCGACGCGCCAGAGCTCTCCGGTGCTGCGCCGACCAAGGGCCGCGACCTCGCCCATATCGACCAGCACATCGCGCAGATCGAAAGATCGCAGCAACGCGGCGATCCGGTCGGTGATTGCCCCTTGTGCGACCCCGTTCAGGGTGATCGCCGAGCGCCCGGGATGCGGCAGGCGGATCGCATCTGTTCCGACGCTGACCTCATTCCATCCGATTGCCTGTCTCGCCCGCTCTATCTCAGCTTGCGACGCGTCGTTTGCCAATGCCAGCCAGAGCGGCTGTACCGTGGGATCAAACGCTCCGCCCGAGGCATCGTGGAGGGCAGAACACAGGCTCAGCACGTTCAGCAAATCGGGGGCCGGTGCGGTCAGAACACCGGCCTAGTTCAGGCGGCTGATTTCCGAGTCGGGACGGTACAGGCTGAAGATATCCTCCAGCCGGTTCAACTCGGCTTCGACGGCGGCGAATATGGGCGCGGCTTCGGTGTCGGACAAACCTTCCAGACGCAGGCTGGCAGGCGCGCCCAGGGCGATGCCCGACCAATGCGCAGCGGCGTGCGCGACCCGTGCCGGGACGGCAGCGCAGGCGGCTGAAATGGTCAGGAAACGACGGCGGGACAGAAGGGTCATGCGGGGGTCTCCAGGATCAGGTCCAGATCGACGGGGCCGAGGACCTCGGTATCGGGGACCTCGGACAGAGGCAGGGCAGAACCGCCATATCTGAGAATGAAAGCTTGGGCATCGGCGGGATCGGCAAAGGGAACAACCTCGCGCGCACCCATACCGCCCGCCACATCGGCGCCGACGACAAAGGTCGCGCCATCGGCGGCGATCCAGTTGGAGATGCCCGGTTGCCGCCAGCTGGGCGCAATGCCCATGTCGCTGACATAAACGGCGGTGATGTCGGCATCCCGTTCGGGGCTTTTGAGATAGGCCAGCATGTCGCGCACCTGTGCGAAGAACAGCGGTGCGGGATATCCCTCCAGATGAATCTGACCTTTGGGCCCGCCATGTTCGGCGATGTTCATCTGGCAGAAATAGCTCAGCGCATCCTGGGTCAGGTCGACCGGATCGGGGGCCTCGGCGACCTCTTCTTTGCAGGCCGCCAGCGCGACCAATGCGATCAGGGCGAGGCGCTTCATGGCTCGACCCTCCAGAATGCGACCCGGGCGAGGGCAAAGCCTATCACCGGCCAGATCAGCAGTGAAACGGGCGCAGCCCAGACCGGCAGAGCTTGCGCAGCCCCGGTCATTCCGGAGGCTATCGCGACGCCTTCGGTTGCGGCAATGTTCCACAGACGGAACGCGTCGGCCGGGTTGGCCACCATCACCCAAGGAAAGACGGATTGGGTGAAGGTGCCGCCCTTGTCCATGACGACGGCCCCCAACAGGCCCAGATCATAGAGGACGACAAAGACCAGCCAGAGCCCGGCCGACATCCCCGCTGCCGCCGTGGCGCCCTTAGCCAGGGCGGACAGCAGGTATCCCAGCGCCAGAAAGACAGCGCCCAGCAGGATGGATGTGAGGATCAGACGCGCCAGAGCCATCAAGCTCTCTGGTCCCGCGCCGCCAAAGAAGGCAGCCACTGCGCCGGCGGTGCCGAACCCGATGGTCATGGCAAAGGCCAGCGCGGCCAGATGGGCGGTGAACTTGCCCAACAGGATTTCTCCGCGTCCTGCCGGGTAAGACAGCAGCAGGGACAGGCTGCCGCGATCCACGTCGCCAGCGATGGCGTCAAAGGCGATCATCAGCGCCAGCAGCGGCGCAAGATAGACCGACAGCGTGGTCATCGAGGCCACCGAAACGGTCAGCATGTCGACCCCCAGCGTGCCGGTTGGCGCGCTGCCCGCAAAGGTCAGCGCCAAGGCGAACAGCACCATGATCAGCGTGGCGACCAGCAGCCAGCGGTTGCGGCGCAGGATCAGCATTTCGGTGCGGGTGATGGCGAGGAAGCGGGTCATTGCAAATCCTCCTGTGCGTAGTGGCGATAAAGGTCTTCCAGCTTGGGCGGTGTCATTTCCACATCCGCTACCGCGTCGCCCAACCCGGCGATCTGGCGCAGCGCCTCCATCTTGTCTTCGGGCGTGCAGAGCAATTCAACGGATGCCCCGTTGATCCGGCTACCGCCCAGTTCAGCAGCCAGCACATCAGGATTGGCGCTAGCGCGTACCTTCAGGCGGATCGGCAGACCGGCCAGCGCCGACAGGTTGGTCAGCGTGTCGTCGGCCACCATACGACCTTTGCGCATGATGGCGATGCGGTCGGTGCGGGCCTCAACCTCGGTCAGCGCGTGACTGGCGATCAGAACGGCGGTGCCTTGCCCGGCCAGCTCATCGATGATGGCATACAAATCCTGCCGCGAGATTGGGTCCAAGCCCGATGTGGGTTCATCCAGCAACGCCACTTTCGGCTGGCCGAGCAGCACCTGCGCCAGACCCAGACGTTGCCGCATCCCCTTGGAATAGGCTCCGATCCGGCGGTCCAAAGCGTCGCTCAGGCCGACCCGCTCTAACAGACCGGGTACATCCGCCTTCGCGCCTGAAAGCTGGGCAAACAGGGTCAGTTGCTCGCGGCCTGTCAGTGCCGGGTGGAATGACACCGCTTCGGGCAGGTAGGCCGTCTCGCGCCGCGCCTGCGCGCTGCCGGGAGTGGCATCCCCGATCCGAATGGCTCCGCCATGGATCGGCGTCAAGCCGAGGATGGATTTGATCAGGGTCGACTTGCCCGCGCCGTTATGGCCCAGCAGAGCGACGCGCTGGCCGGGGTCAAGAAACAGTGTGATATCGTCAAGAACGCGGGTTTTTCCACGGTCCTTGAGAACATGGTCGATTGACAGGGCCTTATCCGTCATGAGGCACCTTTTTCATAGCTGGGGGTTCAGGGGCTTGCATTAATGGGTTGCTGTCCATCACGCCGCCCGGCAACAGCGCCGGGAAGGCGGATTGCGACCAGCGCACCAGCTGCACGGCGGGGGAGCCGAGCAACAATTTGGCTGCGGGTTGGGTCCACAGCACATGGTCCATACTGTCATTGGGGCGATAAGGGGCATCGGCAATGCCGTTGCCATCCACATCATAGGCGGCAAAATCGGACCAGTAGTTGCCGCGCCCGTCTTCGGACCACTCGACCCACTTGGTCGAGACATATTTCACTTGCGTCCGGTTCCCGATGAATGAATTGCCAACGATGCGGTTGCGCTCAGACCCGGCGGTAAAGTGGATGCCGATGCCGCATCCCTGGAACCAGTTGTCGGTGAATTCGTTCTTGTTCGAGTTATAGAGGAAGGTGCATTTTTCCTCGGCCCCGATCACCACATTGCCGGTGATGGTGCTTTTGTTGGCGTAGTTCAGCATCACGCCGTGTTCGCGGTCATCAATCGAGACGTTGTTGGCCACGGTCACATTGGTCGTGAACATCACCGCATAGCCCAGATCGTTGCCGATCGAGACGTTGTCGCTGACAATAGAATTATCAGCGTACATGTAATGCACAGCAAAACGCAGATCGCGGAACAGGTTGTTGGTGAAGGTGTTCTTCTTGGACGAGTTCACAAAGATCCCGTCGCGCCCGTACTGGATGTCATTGCCATCAACCACTGCACCCGGCGCGTTCCAGACATAAACGCCATTGCCGCGGTCGTTCATCCGCCGGTCCTGCCGCCCTTCGATCCGGTTGCCTCGCACGATGCTGTCCTTGGCCCCGTGAATGTCGACGCCATAGAGGTTGCCCAGCAGCACGTTATCCTCGACCACCGGCGCGTATGCCGTTTTGGTCAGTTGGATGCCGCTGTCGATCCCGTCATGGCTTGAGCCCGAGCCAATCACCGTCAGCCCGCGCACCGTCACGCCCGGCCCAGTCACGGTGATGACGCTACCGTTTCCTTGTCCGTCGATAGTGGCCTGTCCCAGCCCGTCGAGGGTAACGGGCCGGTCCAGAACCAGCGTTTCGGTGTAAACGCCGGGGCTCAGGCGGAGGGTGTCCCCATCCGCCGCCTGCGCCAGTATCTCGTTAATGGCCCCTGCCCGGTTGGGCACATCCCAATCCGCCGCCCAAAGGGGCGAGCCGAGCAGGAGCGGTATGAGCAGGGGCCAACGCATTTTACGCGCTCCGAGGCTCAACGAACATCCGGCCGCGCATCTCCATGTGCAGCGCGTGGCAGAACCACTGGCAGTAATACCAGTGTACGCCCGGACGGTCGGCAATGAAAGTGATCGAGGCGGTCGCCTGCGGTGCAACCTCCATCGCCAGACCAAAGTTGGCCAGACAGAATCCGTGGGTCACGTCGTCCACATCGTCCAGATTGGTGACATATACGGTGACTTCATCGCCTTGCTTGACGGTGAACTTCTCCATGCTGAACACCGGCGCGATGGAGGTCATGTAGACCCGTACCTTGTTGCCATCCCGGATCGGTTCATCCGCACCGTATTCCAGATCGACGCCATCGGCCTCGGCCTGTTTGCGGGCATCCTCCCACATCGGGTCGTTGCGGTCCCAGACATTGACCGGGTTCACCTTGGACCGATGCACGATGATCGAGTCGTGCGGTTCGGCAAAGGTCGGCCCGTCATGCACCACCTTCATCTTGTCGCCCGAGATGTCGATCAACTGCTCGTTTTCAGGCTTCAGCGGACCCACATTCAGGAAGCGGTCTTTCGAGAACTTGTTCATCGAAATCAACCACTTGCCATCGGCCTCGGCGGTTTCCCCCATAGAGGTCGAGTTGTGGCCCGGCTGATATTGCACATCCACCTTGTCAAGGATCGGGTCAACATCGGAACCGGCATAAGCCTCAATGGCTTTGGCGATGTCCCATTTCACCACCTGGCTGTCCAGGAACAGGGTGGTATAGGCATTGCCCCGGTTGTCGAACGCGGTGTGAAGCGGGCCAAGACCCAGCTGCGGCTCGGCAACCACCGCCGAGCGCGGATCGGCGTTGTCCGAGAACAGCGCGTCGACCTTTTCCACATCGATCACCGAAACGGTCGGCGACAGCTTGCCGTTGATCATGATGTGTTTCTTGTCAGGCGCGGCGTTCACACCATGCGGCGAGTTCGGGATCGGGATATAGCGCGTCAGGTCGCCCTCGACCCCCTTGCGGCCGTCCACGACCTTGACGCCGTTCAGCTCCTGATAGTTCCCGGCGGCAACGGCCTCTTCGATGGCCTTGATGTTGAACACGACCACATGGTCCAGCTCGTTCTCGGTCATCTCGGCCAGATTCATGCCCATTTCCGAGTTGTACGAGGTCGAGAACGCGTATTTGCCCTGATAGTCGCAATCGGTGTTGTCGAGGTTGCCCGAGACGATCACCTGCCACGCCACCTCCATGGTGTCACCGTCGATCGCGGTAAAGATGTTCACGTATTGCGACGGATCGTCGAGGATCTGGCCGTCATTGACCAGCGGGGCCTCGTGTTCGCCATTGGCAAAGATATAGCCGGTGCGCGGATATTTCTGCGGACGCAGCCCGTGGATGTCCATCGCGTTCGGAATCTCGATGATCTTGTCGCATTTCATCACGTCACAGCGCACGCGGGCCACGCGGGTGTTGGCCTTGTCGTTCATGAACAGATAGCGGCCATCATAGGTGCCATCGGTAAAGGACATATGCGGGTGGTGCAGGTCGCCGTTCAGATAGGTGACCTGACCGTTCGCGGCCAGATATTCCTTGGTTTCCGGCAGCAGACCCTCGGTCATGATCTTCAGAGATTCATTGGTCTGACCCCAGCCTGTGGCTGAGCAGCGGTTGAACACCGGCACCCGCATCAGCTCACGCATCGAGGGCACACCCAGAATGCGCAGCTCGCCGGTCTGGCCCGAGGACCAGAAGCCGTAATATTCGTCCAGCTCGCCGGGCTCCAGATGTATTTTCGCGGCAGCGCTGGCTTCGCGCGCGGTCATCAGGGTCGAGCCCAGACCCGTCCCGGCGATCACCGCGCCGGTGGCGGTTGCACCCAGCATCCCGCGGCGGGTGATGTTCAGTTTCTTGTCATGTTCCGACATGATCGTTCCTCCTTTTAGGAAACGGTTTGCGGTTTGGCGTTCGGATGGTTCGCCGGTGGTTGCCCGAGGGGGGTCTTGAGGTTGACCGACCCTGTCTTGGCCCGCCGCTTGAGCTGGCGGATAACGACGGGACATTTGTCCTCGGACTGGTAAAGCACCTGACAATGCAGGCAGGTGACGCACTCGTTCGGATTGATCTCACCGGTTGGGTGGATGGCCTGAACGGGGCATTCATTGGCGCAGGTCTGACAGGGGCTGCCGCATTCCTTGTAGCGGCGCAGCCAGTCGAACATGCGGATACGGGCAGGGATCGCCAGCGCGCCGCCCAGAGGGCAGAGGTAGCGGCAATAGAACCGTTCCACGAACAGCCCAATCCCCAGCAGGGCCAGCGCAAAGACCACGAAGGGCCAGTCGCGCATGAATTTCAGGATGATCGCGGTCTTGAACGGTTCAACCTCGGCATATTTCTCGGCCAGCGGGATCGAGACAAAGCTGAGCCCGAAAAGGCCTAGGAAAACCATGTATTTCGCGGGCCAGAGGCGCTCATTCAGACCCCAGGGCAATGTCCATTGCGGGACTCGTAAGGCCCGCGCAATCTTGTTGGTCAGCTCCTGCAGCGCGCCAAACGGGCACAGCCAGCCGCAATAGGCCCCGCGCCCCCAGAACAGCAGCGCGGCAGCGACGGCGAACCATTGGATGAAGACCAGCGGGTCCAGCAGGAAGGCATCCCAGCTGAATCCGGTCCGCAGGCTGCCCGCCAGCGCCATCAGGTTCACGACGCTCAGCTGCGCATTGGCGTACCAGCCTATGAAGAACAGGGTCAGGGTCAGATATCCGATGCGGAACCAGTAGAAGACCCGGGCGTTCATCGTGGCGTGGAACTGAAAGAAGAAGGTCGCAGTCAGCACCAATAGCATGACGCCCAGACCAGCAATCTCGACCGTGCGATCCTTCCAGATACGTTTCCACAGCGCGGCTTTGGCGGCGGCTTCACCGGTTGCGTCATCCACCACGACAGGGGCCGCGACCGGCAGCAGATATTGTTCGGGCAGTTTGTAGCCCAGATCGAAGGTCAGAAAGGTTTTCTCGACTGCACCCACGGCGCGCTGCACCAGAAGTTGCAGGCGGAACGGCTCGGCCGGGTCGAACTCGGCATCGGCGGGAATCTTGAAGATATCCAGCTCTGTGAAACTGGGTGCATCCGGCGCGGCAACCGTACCCAAACGGCGCTGCTGTTTGTCGAAAAACCGAACCGAGCTGTCGCCCTGTATCAGTTGAATCCGGTCGAAAATACCGCCCCGGACATATCCCGATCCCTTGAAGCTGTAAGCGCCGCGCCCCAGAACCAGAATGGCCTGCTCGCCTTCATCCAGCCAGTTCACCATGTTCTGATACTCGGCCTCGCCCAGCAGCGACTTGCCGATCGACGGCACCGAGACCAGCGCCATGTGCATGTCGATGAAGGTGTCATCGGGTTCGCCCGGCTCGGGCCGCTTGATGGCGCGCTGATCGCCAGTGGCCTCAAACGCCGCGTTGACCTGACCGATATCCAGTGTCAGCCGCCGTACCGAGCCGTCACCCGAAAGCGTTGTCCAGTCGTAAACGGCATCCTGTGCCATATCGACTTCGCGTTTCGGCCCGTCTGCCTGTAGCGGAGACAATCCGCCCAGCCCCAGCGCGCGCGCCACTTTGATACCACCGCGCACAAGGCTGTCGTCGATCACCATGATCGTGACCGTCGCGCCCGAGATGATGTCGAGGTCATGCCCCTCACCACCGGTCTCGGCTTCGATCTTCAGATCAAGCCCGGCATAGCCTTCGGTCAGTTCAACCATGCGCGAATTGGGGATGCCGATCAGAACGATGGGTTCCGAGTGTTTGACCAGCTGCACCCCGGTCAACACCGCGTCGCCATCGATGGCCGCAACCACATGGATGGGTTTGCCGGAATATCCGGTGGTGCCCACGAAATCGGAAGTCAGGAAGGCCCAGGCCACGGTCTCACCGCCCTTCAGGACGGGGGCGACCGGAACGTCATCGCGGACCGGCCCAAAGGCATCGGCACCGGGGGCCAGATCGGCGGGATCAATCTCGGGCAGGAAGCTGGCAAGGCTGTCGGCATGGGCGCTGATCGCCATCAGGCAGGACAGAACAAGGGCCAGCAGAAAATGGATTGCGCGACTTACGACCACGGCGCACCTCCGATAGTTAGGGTGGACGCCATGGACGCGCGCAGGGCGCGTTCAGTTGTTTCTTGGGTCGGGCACGGGGGTCCCCGGGTTTCAGGCCACAGTCGATCCGAGTTGTACAACACGGAAGATTTGCTGTTTAGAACCTGTACAACATGGAAGATTCCGATTTGCGGCACTTGCGTCAGCTCGGGCACAGGTGCCGCGCTGGTGACGGCGCACAGTGCGCAATCGGCGCATTTCGGACAGGCCGCGGTCGGGTCTTCACCGCCTTCTTCAAGGTCAACTTCGACCCAGACCGCGCCGCCTTCCGAACAGATCTCCACCCAGACACTTTCACCGGGACTCGCCAGCGCCGGTGCGACGGTCTGCAACACCAAAAGGAAGATGCCCGCCAACCCAGCCGCCGCGCGGAATGCGCGGGCAGAGAGATTGTGCAAAGGGACGAGGGCAGGCATGGAGACTCCGACTCGGGAAGCTATGCCTGCGTTTTAGGGGATTCGGGTTGGGCTATACTTGACTTAGGTCAGGTGCCGTGAAATTCTGATTTTTGTGTTTAAAATCAGCTATCTGCCTCGTCCATCAACCCACGCACCCAGCGCCCGGCCAGCCACGCCGCAGGTACGCCCAAGGGGATCGACCACAGGATTGCGGGGATCGGGCCAATGGCGCCAAACCCGGCGCTGTGCAGGATCAGCCCGGCCAGAAACAGGTTGATGGCTACGGTCAGCGCCGTGGCCGGATAAAGCAGAATGGCCAGTTTCCAGACCGGCCATCTGCCCTCAGTGGCTGGTGCCTTCCGAGAAGGTGATTTTGTTCCAGACATTATACTTCCCAGATGGTTTGCGCATCGGCAGGCGGCGGACCTCTTCCAGCGTTTGCGCGTCATAGACGATTACCGCGCCGTCATCTTCCCAGATCGAAACCAATGCGTAGCTACCATCCTTGGTGAACTCAACATGTGCCACGGTCTTGCCCGGTGCCGGGCGCAAAGTTTTAACAATTTCAAGGCTTTGCTTGTCGATCACGTGCATGGCATCCTTGTTTGGCCCAAAGAACACATCGGCCCAGACATAAGGTGAATTCTCATGGCTGCGCATGAAGAACCCGGGGCCTTCGGTCTCGATCCGTTTGACCGTTTCCCAGCTGTCCATGTCGATCACCGACACCGCGCCATCGGTCAGATGCGGTGTGGCCATCACGGTGCTGTCGCCATGTTTCCAGGTAATCCCCGAACCTAAGTGAGGCATCCCCGGAAGATCCAGGTCGGCTACTTTCTGACCGATCACCAGATCGATCACCTGCCCGCCCTTGCCATCACGAGACGCGCCCATCACGTATTCATAGCTCTGGTCGAAAAAGAAATCGTCCAGATAGTCGGGCGTCGTGATCTTTCGCACGGGGAAGGGGTCGGGGTTCTTGAACTGACCCTCGATGCGGAAATCATGCCCCAGCCCGGACTGCGGTGGGTTGGCTCCGTAAAAGACCTCCCAAATCTCAGGCACATCCTTCAGCGCCAGAACGAAGCTTTCGCGCGGTGGTGCCTGGTAGACTGCTGAGACCCGGCTGGGGTTGCCCTTTTTGCTTTTGATCTCAATGACCTTTGCCACCGACAGATCCTCGGTCGACAGCAGCGTCAGAGAGTTCGGCAGATAGTTTGCGACAGCCACCCATTTCCCGTCGCCCGACATGGCAATGTTGCGGCTGTTGAGACCAGCGCGCACCCGACCCACCTGCTGCAACGCCCAAATGTCGTATTTCTGCACCCAACCATCGCGGGACATGATGAAGACGTACCGTCCATCCGGGCTGAATTTCGGGCCGCCATGAACCGCGAACGGCGTTTCGAACCGGTCCAGAACCTCGAACGTATCGCCATCCAGAACGCTGACATGGTGATCGCCGGTCTCAACCACCAATGTGATGTTCATCGGATCGCTGTCCCAGACAGGCGCGTCGACCGGCGCATAATCCTCGTCCAGCGTGCGGCTGGCCATGATATCAGCCTCATCCCATTCGGGGTTGGTCTCCAGCGGAGATTTCAGCCAGCCCGCCAGTTCCTCGATCTGCAGGGCGTCGAGTTCGTGCGAAAACGCAGGCATCTGCGTGGCTGTGCGCCCCTCAGCAATAACGGCAGCCACGCGGGGGCCGCGCATCCGTTTCAGCGTTTCGGGGATCAGTGCCGGGCCGACTCCACCGAGGCGGTTCTCGCCGTGACACGACGCACAATGCTCGGCGTAGTCCGACGGGGCATCGGCCCATGCCGTGCCAGCCAGCATCAACGAACAGAATGTTCCGATTTTCAGAGTGTCAAAAGAACTGATGCGCCGGATCATGGCTTTTCCCCCGGAACGGCGTGACCTGCAGACGCTCGCCTGCGTCCGTAACGCCGATTTCTTGGTTTGACAGATAACAGGCAGGATCTTCGGCCCAAGGGTCTCCGGTCAGTTGCAGAGCGCGGATGCGGGTGTTGCCACCGCAGACGTCTTTCAGCTGGCACGCTCCGCAACGCCCTTTCAAAGGACGCGGACGGGTGCGTAGCATGGCAAGCATCGGGTCATCGCTGGTCCAGAGGTCCGAGAACGATTGGGTCTTTACGTTGCCCACGGTGTAATCGGACCAATAAGTGTCGGGATGCACCCGCCCCAGGTTGTCGATATTGGCCACACCCAACCCGCTGGAATTCCCACCCCACGCGGCCAGATGCTCCCGCACATGCGCGGCTTTGGCATCATTAAAATGCGCCCGCACCCAGTTCAGGAAATATCCGGCATCGGCGTCGTTGTTACCGGTCACGATATCCAGAGAACGACCGCCAGACGCAGCCTCCCACGCGCGTTCCAGCAACAAATCCAAACCCTTACGGGTACGCAGATGCTCGGCATCTTCACCCCGATTCTTGTCGCCGCGCCCGGCATAGACGAGATGGGACAGGTAGAACTTGTCGACCCCCTCATCATCACACAGCTGCAGCAGGTCAGGCAGGTGGTGTTGTGTGCCCTCGGTCAGACAGAACCGCAGACCCACTTTGATGCCGCGTTTCTTACATTCGCGAACACCGCGCAGGGCGTCGGCAAAAGCGCCTTCGACGCCGCGGAACCAGTCATTTGTGGCCCCGATCCCGTCCAGCGAGATGCCAACATAGTTGAAGCCCACGTCGGCAATCATGTCGGCGGTTTCGTCGTAAATCCGCGTGCCGTTGGTCGACAGTGCCAGCATCGGCACCAACTCGCGGGCGCGTTTGGCGATGTCGAAGAAATCGAACCGATCCAGTGGTTCCCCACCCGAGAGGATCAGGGCCGGGACGCGAAATTGGCCCAGATCCTCAAGGGTTACCATGGCTTGCTCGTGACTGAGCTCACCGGGGAACGCGACATCCGCCGAAACGGTGTAGCAATGGCGGCATTTCAGATTGCAGCGCCGCGTCAGGTTCCAGATCACCACCGGCTTTACCGGGCCGGGCCGGCGTTTGCGCACCGGCGTCGGTTTGACGAGTTGGTGCATGTATTCGGTCAGGCGGAACATGTCTCAGCCTTTCGTTTTCAGGCGCAACCCGGTTTTCTTCAGGATGCGCGTGGAATAGAGGATGTCCTTGGCCCGGCAGGTCTCGCCCAGAATTGCGGTGATCTCGGCGCGTTTTTCCTCGACTTCGTCCCGGTCAGAGCCGTGGACCATGGCGAACAGGTTATAGGGCCAATCTGGCAGGGCGCGGGGACGTTCGTAGCAGTGGGTGACAAAGGGCAGCGCCCCGATCCGTGTGCCCAATTCCGCGATCTGGCTGTCCTCCACGTCCCAAACGGTCATCCCGTTTGCCGTCATCCCCAGCTTGTAGTGGTTCGGAGCGGCGGCGATGCGGCGAATTACGCCGCGCGATTTCAGCTCGGCCAGCCGAAACAGCAGGGCATCCTCGTCCAGCCCAAGCGTTTCCGCAACGGCGGCATAAGGTGCAGGCACAAGCGGCAGACCGCCCTGCAGTGCTTCGATAATCTCTCTGTCCTTGGCGTCGATCATGCTGCCACCCGGAAGCCGATAAAAAATTCCTGCAGTTTGGGGAAACGGAGCACTTCGATCCCCGTTTCCCGTTCGATCGCATCAGCGGCGGCCTCGATCCCCTCGGGCGTTTCGGTGGCCAGCACGAACCACATGTTCAGCCGGTGCGTACGCTCATAATTATGAGCAACCTCGGGGTGCGCATTGACTTTGGTCAGGACGGTTTCGAATTCATCCCCTGGCACGGCCATGGCGCACAGGCAAAACGCTCCCCCCATTGCGGCTGCGTCGAAAAACGGGCCGAAACGTGTGATGATCCGCTGCTCTTTCATCCGTACGAGACGGGACAAGAGTTCGTCTTCGGTAATCCCAAGTTCCTGGGCCACGCTGGCAAAGGGATGCGCGGTCAGAGGCAGGTCATCCTGCATCCGGTTCAGGATCGCGCGGTCAGTTGCGTCCAGGGTCATGCCGCCACCTCTTTCGGTTGGATCAGGGCGCCGGTCTGCTTGAAACAACGGGTCGAGAACAGAACCTTATGCCGCGCGCCCGACAGTTGAGGCAGAGCTGAGGCACTGCCCAAAACGTCCAGCGCTTCGTTGCGCGACCGGGCGTGAATCATGGAATAGAGGCGGTATGGCCAGATATCCTCGACCGGACGCCGCTCATAGCACAGGGTTACGCCGGGATGGGCGGCAAGCGCTGGACCGGCGGTACCGATCTGCTCGGCTGGAATGTCCCAGACCACCATTGCATTGGCTGACCAGCCAAGCGCCCGGTGACGTACGATAACCCCGAGGCGCGAGATGATGCCCGCTTTGTGCAGCGCTTCGATGCGCCCCATCACATCGGTATCATCGCGGTCCAGTGTACGTGCCAACGCGGCAAAGGGGGTGTCCGTCAGGGTCAGACCCGAGCTGAGCGCCTGCAGCAATTCGCGGTCCCCGGCCTGCATGGCCGAGCGATCCACCTTACGAGGACCCGGGACATTGCGTGTTTTGCCCGACATACGAAAGCCCAGATCGACGTTAAACGGGCGCACAAGGCGCAGGTCCAGAACCCTTAGCCCGGAACGTTGGCCGATACGGGCCAGCGTGTCGTCGACATGCGCACGATCCGGGCCAGTAGCGACGAACCAGAGGTTCCAGTCATCTTCACGCTGGTAGTTATGGTTCACACCCGGCTCGGCGTCGATCAGCGCGGCGACCTCTTCCAACCGATGTTCGGGGGCGGCAACTGCGGCCAATGTACTGGCCGAGACCGCGCCCGGAGCAATGGTCGCGCCGACGCGTGTAATCCTCCCGGTGGCCCGCATACGATTGAGGCGGTCGATCACCTCGGCTTCGTCCAGCCCCAGCGTGAACGCCAAAACCTGAAACGGACGCTCGGTTATAGGGAAGTCGCGCTGAAACTCGTCCAGCAGGCGGCGGTCGATCGGGTCGGTGATGTGGTCCATCGTCTCAAAGCCCCGTTTTGTGCGCGCGGGCGGTGAAGAAGATGCCGGAAGGGCTGTCTGCCTCGATCTCGCGCAGTTTTTCAAAGGTTTGCGTGTCGTAGACCATCACCTTGTTGGCATCGCGGACGCTGATCCAAACCTCATGCCCGCGGGGCGTGAACTCCATATGCAGCACCGCGGGGCCGGGTTTGAATTCGTGGACGACCTCTTTGCTGACACTGTCGATGACCTGGATCGTGTCGTTCAGCGGGTGGGCGAAGTTTACCCAGACCTGTCGCCCATCGGGCCGGGCCATGGCAAAGACCGGCTGGCCGTGTGTCTGCGTGCGTCCGGTCTCGGTCAGTGTGTCGGCATCGATCCACAGAACCTCGTGATGACCGACGGCAGGCAGTACGAACTCGCGCCCCGTCAGCGCCCAGCCTTCCAGATGAGGCATCTTGTAGACAGGCATCTCTTCCTGTCCCCGTCCGTAGTCAGGCAACACGCGGATCGGTTCCGGCGTCTCGGCCCAAAGATCGAGCGCCGTCAGTCCGTCCTCGCCGAACAGACCGGTGATATACGTACGGCCATTGGAGGTGATCAGTGCGTCATAGGGGTTTTTGCCCATATCGAGGATTTTGGTGATCGCCGGGTCGCCTTTGGAAAAGTCTGCAATCCACGTCTCGCCCGTGTCCCACATGGTGAAGACAAACCGGCGGCCCGGCGCATCAACAAGACCGATCGTTTTGCTGTCGGTGGGGATATCCGCGACCATCTCCAGCGTATCGGCATCAAAGACCCGCACGCCGCCGGGTTCGTAATTCGATACCGCCACCAACCTCCCGTCATCGGAAATCGCGCCGCCAATTGCGTTCCCTGCCTGTACGACACGGTTCACGATCTGGCGGGTGACGATATCAACCTTGGTCAGTCCTCCATCGCGTCCGAACACGTAGGCGAAACGCTCGTCCGGCGAATAGACCAGCGAGGCATGGGACAGATCGCCCAACCCTTCGATCCGGGCCAGTGCGGCGCGGTCGGATTGATCGACCAGAAGAACCGAGCCCTTGGCGCGTTCGATCACCAGCCCGAGGTCTCCGGTCGCGGTGGGTTCGGCATGTGCTGCCGTCATCAGCAGGGTGGCGGCCAGGCCAAGGATGAGCTGTTTCATTGTGCCTCCGGTTCCAGAAGATAGCGGGCAATCCATTCGGCCTCTTCCTGAGAGATCAGGGGACGCCATGGGGGCATTGCGGTGTCGGGAATGCCATCAAGGATCACACCGGTGAGGATGTCCGCATCGTAGTGTTCCAATGTTTCGGCGCGCAGGTCGGGGCCAAGGCCCCCTTTCAGTGACAACCCGTGGCATGACCCGCAATCCTGATGGACCAGCCGTTTCAGTGCGTTCGGGTCCAGCGTGTCGGCGGCGAAGGCGGACGTGGCCAATACGACGGCAGTGGTCAGCACCGCACGAGCGGCCCAGCCTGCGCGCCCTGCGGCATTTCCGGGTTTCGCCGTGCGTAACCCCAGTTGCATATGGGCTAGGCTAGCCATGGGCTTGCTCCAGAATTTGGTCGAGCGCCTTTTCGGAATAAAGCGAGACGACCTGGCCGATGATGAACAGCGTCGGTGCCTTTAACTCGGCCTCGCGCACATCCGCCGCCAGCCGGTCCAGCCGGGATATCAGGCGGCGCTCGTCAGGCGTGGTGGCCTTCCCGACCGCCAGTACAGGGGTTGAACCGGGCAGGTTTTCGGTCATCAATCCCATGGCAATCTGGCCAATATTGGCGACACCCATATAAATCACGAGGGTCGAATCCGGATCGGCGAGGCGTTTCCAGTCGAGATCAAGAACCTTGTCGGCCTGTCGGTGGCCCGTGACATACTGGACCGAAGTCGCCAGCCCGCGATGCGTCAACGGCACGCCTGACGAGCTTGATGCCCCCTGCGCGGCAGTGATGCCGGGCGCGTAGTCGACGGCAATATCATGGGCGTTCAGGTAAGCAGCTTCTTCCGAGCCACGTCCGAAAATCATCGGATCGCCCCCTTTCAGGCGGGCAACGGTGTGACCGCCGCGGGCTTCTTCCAGCAGGATCTCATTGATGCGTTCCTGCGGCACGGTGTGGCATTTCGGGGCCTTGCCGACCGGGATCAGCCGGGCGCCTTCTGCGTGCATGGCAAGGATTTCATCCGAGACAAGGCGGTCATAGACAACCACATCGGCTGCTTGCAGCATCCGCAGGGCGCGCAGGGTCATCAGTTCAGGATCGCCGGGGCCGGCACCAATCAGAAAAACCTTACCGCTCATGGTCAAACTCGCTTGCTCTGAATGTCGTCTGAGCCCGGTTTTTCCGGCAGGCCTCGCGCGCGAATCCGTTGGACATTCGTGACGTTGCTGGGTGGGCCGGGCGTGTCATGGGCGCAGACTGGCGCAGTCGTAAACAAACCTCCTTGACATAAGTTAAGGAGCGCGGGATTTGCGCCCGCGCTCCTTAGATCCTGCCTGTATATCTGCCTCGGCTCAGGGTTCGACTGTGATCATTCCGATCATGTTCTGCGTCTCCCAATGCGGACCACACAGGTAATCCTGCGGGCCGGGAGTGAGGAAAGTCATATCGACCGATTCTTCGGGGAACAGCCTGTCGCTTTCTGGTTCGCTGCCATCCTTCAACAGCACGCTGTGACTTGTGCGCTTATCGACATTGACCCAACGAACCGTTGTGCCTGCCTTTATCGTGAGTTCGAAAGGGCAGAAGTTATATTTGTACATCAGCACCACTTCGGCATCATCGACCGAGGCTGAAGGCTGGCCGAATAACTCGACATACCGTTCTTCGGCTTCGATACAGATGGCCGCGGTTTCCTCGTCCGCCGCCAAGGCAGGTGTTGCCGCGAAAAGCAACAACGCTGCGGGAAGAAGGCTTTGGGGTCTCATGGTCCAGGTCTCCTTTCCAAAAGGCAGGGGCCGGATAACCCGGCCCCGACCATTACTGATTCACCACGTTGATTGCGGCGCTGTCGTCATCCAGGGCCAGGCTGGTGTTCAGCGTCACGTGGTGGAACCGCGCAGCGGCAAAGTCGTCGTGGATCGCAAAGCCGACCGTGTAGGTCTGGCCCGGCTCAAGCGGGACATCCCCCGGAGTGCCCGAGTTCAGAGGCCGCGAGAACACAACCGTCCACATGCCTCCATCAAGGCTGGCCGAGGCGGCGATCTCACCTTCGTTGACCACGCGTTGCTCCAGCAGATAGCCGTTGGTTGCGCTGCCGTCGGCATAAACACGCATCAGGTCGAGATAGGTGCCATCCTCAAGATATTGCGCGATCTCTTCTTCGGCTTTCAGCTTGTCCCAACCACCCAGAGCTTTACCGCGACGACCTTTGACTTCGACATCGGTACGGCTTTCGCTGATGTATTTGGTCACGGTGTCCTGCGTGGTCATACGACCCGCCACATCGGCGTTACCCGCGATGGCGTCCGCCTCGGGGGCGAAGGGCATATAGGTGTTGTCGGCGTGACACGAAGCCCAGCAGCCCACCTGATCCCCCATCTCGATCCCGGTGCCGGTGATCATCATGGCAACCTTGATCTGGTTATCGGGGTCCATTTTGCCACCATCGACGAAGGGCGCGGGATTGTGCCCCGCATCCGGCCATTGCAGGCGGACATAGAGGTTCTGATCGTCATGCGCGGCCTGGACGGTCGCGTCGATTACGCCGCGTTTGCCGGGGATCGGGGTTGGTTCCAGTTCACCACCGGCCACGATCTTGTTGCCGATCGTGTCCAGCTCTTTGGCGTGGCAGGTTGTGCACTGGTCGCCGCCTTTGGTCAGCGGGCGTGCGCCACCGTGGAACTTGCCGTTCTGTACCCATTCAAACGACGCCTGACCGGGGTAGAACAATTTCAGATCCGTTGCGGCCACCGCGTTCCAGTCGATATCTGCGCCGACATCGCTGCCTCCACCGGAGGGCGCCGCAGCTTCTTCGCCGTTGGCTTTGGCGCGTTCCTCGGCCACCGCCGCATCCACCGCCGCCGCAATCTGCGCCTGCACGGCCTCATGCTGCGCTTGTTTGGCGGCTTTCTCGTCCTCGGCTTCGGCGGCTTCCTTGGCTTCGATCCGTTCAAGGCTGGCCAGATACTCGGGCGGTATCTCACGGATGAAGGCCGGATTCGGAGCCTCCAGCTTTTCCAGATACTCTTCGTCGGCCCGGTCGCGGGCATCCGAGTGCGCGATCCCCTTGTGGCAGTCGATACAGGTCTGGCCGACCGTCATCGCGTTCAGGTGCTGCTGCCGCGCGCGGGGTTTCTGGAACTCGGGCATCATCGATTCGAAATCGTGGCAATTGCGGCATTCGCGTGAGTCCGTGGATTTCATCCGCTCCCATTCGTTCATCGCCAGATGCACGCGTTTGGCTTCGAATTTTTCGCGGGTGCTGATGGTGCCGACCATCTTGCCGTACAGTTCTTTGGACGCCTTGATCTTGCGGATGATCTTGTGGGTCCAGTCCTTGGGCACGTGGCAGTCTGAACAGACCGCCCCCACGCCGGAACGGTTCACGTCATGGATCGTGCCCGTGTATTCCTCATAGACGAAATCGCGCATCTCGTGGCACGAGATACAGAAATCCTTGGTGTTGGTGGCTTCCATGGCGGTGTTGAACCCGCCCCAGAAGATGATGCCGCCGACAAAGGCCGCGGCAATACCGGCCACAGGCATTCCCCACAGGAAATACCGGCGCCAGATCGGTTTTTTCTTATCCGGTTCGGAGGTCATATCCGGGCTCCGTTTTGGCTTTCTTATCTGGCCTTTGATGGCAGGCCGGTGAGTTTGGCTGATGGGTCAAACGAGGAAAGGGCGGGCGAGGGGCCCGCCCTTTCCGGTGCTGAGTTCAAAACCCGTCAAGTGACGTGGTTCGAGCGGTTGTAGACGTTGAACTTGCCGGTCGGAGCATAAAGCCCTTCGATGCGACCGATTTCTTCCAGCGTCTTGGCGTCGAAGATCACGATCTGACCATTGGGTTCTTTCGAATCCGACAGGTTCCATTTGGACACCCAGACCTCGGTACCGTCGGCGTTGAACTCGAAGTGAACGGCAGCGCTGCCTTCGTCTTCGGTGATCTGGATCGTTTTCACGATCTCGCCGGTCTCTTTCGAGATGACCTGTACCGATTGCTGTACTTCCGGCTCCGGATGTTTGGTCTGGTCAGCCCAGATGTAATCCGAATTCGGGTGGGTACGGACAAACAGGCCGGGGCCGTCGGTTTCCACTTCGTAGCAGGTTTCCCAGGCCTGGTCCGGGTGACCTTCGGGATCGTTCCCCCATACGGTCACGGTGCCAACGCCAAGGTGGGTTGTGCCAGCAACGGGACCGCAGTTCGGGTCGACCCAGTTGGCGCCTGGACCCGGGTGCGGCAGCGCGGCTGTGTCGATCATCGCTTCCAGCTTGTGGGTTTCGGTATCGACAACCACCATCTTGTTCGACGCGTTTGCGGCGATCTGGAAGTACCGGCCTGTCGGGTCGAAGAACCCGTCATGCAGGAATTTGGCGCTGTCGATCTTGTCGATACGCAGATTGTCCAGATCGGTATAGTCGACCTGCCACAACTGCCCCAGTTCCTTCACCGCGACGATCCAGGTGGGTTCGTTCGGAGTTGTGTAGATTGCGGCCACGCGGGCCTCTTCCACATACTCGCCGTCGACGTTTACGCCGCGGGTTGATACGACCTTGACCGGGTCCATCGTCTGGGCGTCGACGATTGCGAAGTGCGGCGGCCAATAGCCCCCACCGATGACGTATTTGCCATCGCCGGAAACGGCGACATCGCGGGCGTCATAGGCAATCTTGACCTCGGAAACCAGCATCTTGTCCGGCGTCTGCCAGAGGTCGATCTTGGTCATCTTGCCGTCGCGGCCCATGGTGTACCAGAAACGCCCGGGCTGTTCCGGCTCTTCCAGCGAATGGTGCTCGGACGCTTTCAGAACGTGCACGGCGTAACCGGTCGGGATGTGTGTCAGAACCTCTTTGGTGTCGCCGTCGATCACAGCAACCTTGCCCACGTCACGTTCGATGACGACAAAGAAGTTTTCCCAGTTGCGGCCATGCAGAGGCTCGGTCGGATAGTCGGCTTCTTCGACATAAACCTTGCGGGTGGCCTTCATCTGCTCCAGCGACATTTCCGGCGGCTTTGGCGGCTCCATCATGATGTATGTCGCCATATCCTTGATTTCCTGCTCGGTCATGATGTCCGAGAAGTTGTTCATCCCGCCTTCGGTCCCCCAGGCGATGATCTTTTCAAGGCGCTCCTGACCCAGCTGAAGCGTACCGCCCTCAGTGACGGTGCCGTCCGCTGCGGTCTTTTTCCAATGGGGTTCAAGGTTCTTGCCGGTTGCGCCTTTGCGCAGAACGCCGTGGCAACCTGCGCATTGTTCAAAGTAGAGCTGCTTGGACGACTCAAATGCTTCGTCGCTCAATGTTGGCTCTTCGGCAAATGCTGGTGCGGCGACAGAGCCCAGCAGCATTGCCAAACCGACCCCAAAGGCGCGGCCGGTCTTATCGTAGCTGATTCCAAGTGACATGATCACTCTCCATTTGCGTGGTGAGGCAGGTTGCAGAGTGAAACATTCGCGCCCGACCCGCCTTGACGAAAGTCAACGGAAAGGCCGCAATCCGGAAAATGAACGAGCGGATCGGCCTTTAAAATCAAGGAAAAAACCTGTGTTTTGGGGTCATGTTTTTCCGGGTGCTTGATTTCGGTTAAGTCCCGCCCGAGTCGGTTTTGCTAGACCGGACCCAACAGGCAATGAGGCCGAGGAGAGCGGGCATGTCGGCAATGATCGCACGGGTACTGGGAGAAGGATTTCGCGTCTTTTTCCTGTCAGCGGGACTATACGGTCTATTTGCGGGTGGTGCCTGGGGCCTTTGGCTGACGACGCAGATCGGGTTGATCCCGTACGAAGCTCCGACCTATGCCATGAGCCCACCCATGTGGCACGCCCATGAGATGATCTTTGGATATGCCACCGCAGCTCTGGGCGGGTTCTTTCTGACTGCGGTTCCGAATTGGACCGGCACACCGCAGGCGCGGGCGCACTATATCATGGTGACTGCGGGCCTGTGGCTGGCCGGTCGGATCGCGATGTGGTTTTCCGGCGCGCTGTCGCCGGGTCTGGTCGCTGTGATCGATCTGGCCTTTGTACCGATCCTGGCGGCAAAGATCGCAACCCAGCTGATCCGCCGCCCCAAGCCACAGAACATGATATTCCTGCTGTTGCTCAGCTATATCTGGGTCGCCAATCTGCTGACGCATCTCGAGTGGATGGGTGTGACCGGCGGTACATTGAACACCGGATTGCGTGCTGGATTGTTCGCATTGTGCAGCATGATCGCGATACTCGGCGCACGTATCACGCCCGCCTTTACCCGGAACGCCATGAAGCGAGCGGGAGAGCCTGAATCCGCCTGGCCGGTTTCGGTGGGGGCGTTCGACAAAGCCGGTATGATAGTGGCGCTGCTGTTGCCGCTGAGCGTGCTCATCTTCGGTCTGAGTCCGGTCGCGGGAGGTACTGCGTTGATCCTTGGCATCTTGCAGATTCTGCGCATGGTGCGCTGGCGTGCGCGCTGGGCAATGCGTCAGCCGATCCTGATCGCCCTGCATCTGGGCCTGGGTATGCTGGCGCTGGGACTGATCCTGTGGGGCCTTGCCGTGCTGGGTTTTGGCAATGAGATCGGGGCTCTGCACGTTCTGGGAATCGGCTGCGTCGGGGGCATGACTCTGGCCGTGATGAGCCGCGCCGCCCTTGGTCACAGTGGCCGGGCACTTGTCGCCCCTCCGCCCATGGCGGTCGCTTATGGGCTTATGGCGGCTGCAGCGGTTTGCCGCTGGGTCGGTTCGACATTTGACCAGGGCTATCTGACCGCGATGCTGGTGTCGGACGGCCTGTGGATCAGCGCCATCGTCTTGTATCTGTTCGCCATGTGGCCCGCGCTGACAGGACCGCGTCTTGCGTCCTGATCCATGGCAAACGGGCGGGTTCCGGTTATGAAGACCGGATCAACGCCCTGTCATTCTTGATGTGCCGTCGCAGCAGGGTGTGGATTTGCTTTCCCCGTTCTGGAATTTGCCGCGCGGCCACGGGATGATGATCGGGCGACGTCACCTCCGGGAAGAGCGCGGCGATCTCGGCCAGCGCATCGGGGTGGATGCCCTTGAGGGCCTGCTTGCCTGTGAACAGGCTTTCTGACGGCGCGCCTTCCGCCAGCACAATCTCGTGCCGGTCGAACAGCATGTGATAGTAGACCACGCCCTGCGCCGCCTCATCGACCGTAATGCCCGGAATACCGACCAGCTTGTGGGCCGGCACCAGGACCTCTTCGCTGTCGAACATTCGCACCGCAATGGTCGAACGTATCAGCATCCGATGCTGGGGCGAGACCAGCAGATCACGATGTGGCAGGCCGCTGCCCAGACTTCCGGCTGCGATCCGTATCGGGCGCAGCTTTGGCTTACACGCCAGATCGGACGCATCAAGCGATCGCGCGCCGATCCAGCGAATGCTCTGCGGTCCATGGTCCAGAGTCACAACCTTATCCCCGGCTGAAAGGGTTTCGATGGCGCGGGCCCCCAACGTCGTTTCGATTTGTGTGCCTGCGCAGAAGCATGGCACGACCGTATCCACGTCGATGTCAGGGCCGTTGTCGGTCAGCTCGATGATCGTCAACGTCGAGTTCAGGGGCGGGACAGTTCCCCCGATGAAGCCCAGAAAGTAACCCTGTTCGCTGGAGAACGTATCGATCTGTCCGTTGTTGTTGGTGTCCCAATCCATGATCCCGATCTGATGGGTATTGCCATCCTCATCCCGGACGCGAATTGTGTAGTCCCAGTCGAACGCGCGTCCCAGGTAAGTCTGGGTCGGATCATTGGGGACCTCGTTGACCTGATCGTCGCCGTCGATAACCGTGGGGTCGGCGCCGTCGGTGATTGTGATCTGGCTGTATTGAGAGATCTGGAAGGTTGTATTGACCTGATAGAGTCGCGCCTGAAAATCCGTCATGGTCGAGTCGGAACGAAACGCGCCATAGATTGTGATTGCCATACTGTTTACCCGCTTTACCTAAACTCACCACATGCCGAAACACACAGCCCGACCGACGATAATATCGGGCCAACCCTGACCGTCCCAAATGCACTTTTCAAGGCGGAAATTCGATCAATTCGGGGCTTATCTGGGCAAATTCGCAGTTTTACAGCCAAAATCACCGAAGTGTGACACCTGCGGGTTCGCAAACCAACCTGGCCGGATGTCCAAAGCCATCTTCCAGTGTCTTGACTTTCGTTAAGGCAGTTCACGCGCTCTGACGTCATTTTGCCTGCACCAGCAAAGCGGCGCAAAGGAGAGCGCAATGCGAGACGTCATGACCAAGAGCATGGCCCGCAATATATTCTATGGCGGGTCACTGTTCTTCATTCTTATCTTTCTGGCCCTGTCGGCCCATTCCCATTGGTACATCGTGAATTCCGAGAATTCGGCCAAGCTTGATGAAAGCGTGGTCCGGGGCAAGCATGTCTGGGAGAAGCACGCCTGTATCAACTGTCATACAATCATGGGTGAAGGGGCCTATTTTGCGCCCGAAGTCGCCAATGTGATGACCCGGTGGGATGTACTGGACGACCCGGACTCGGCTTTTGAAGCCCTCAAGGGCTGGATGGAGGCGCAACCCACCGGGATTCCCGGTCGCCGGCAGATGCCGCAATTCAACCTCAGCGACGAAGAAATCCGCGATCTGACAAACTTCCTGATCTGGACAGACAATATCGACGCTCAGGACTGGCCGCCCAACGAGGCAGGCTGAGAGGGGACAAGGACTATGAAATACGAATCCCAAAAAATCGCCTATGCCTACTTTGCGGTAGCTATGGCCTTGTTTGCGATACAGGTGATCGGCGGCCTTCTGGCCGGTTTCATCTATGTATTCCCGAACTTTCTGAGTGAGCTTCTACCGTTCAACATCGTGCGGATGCTGCACACCAACTCTTTGATCGTCTGGCTGATCCTTGGCTTCTTCGGTGCGGCCTACTTCCTGATCCCGGAAGAGGCGGAACGTGAAATCCATTCACCCAAGCTGGCTTATCTGCAGCTGATCATTCTTGTGGTTGGCACGCTGGGCGTGGTGGTAACCTATGTCTTCAATCTGTTTGAAGGCAACTGGCTGCTGGGCAAAGAGGGGCGCGAGTTCCTTGAGCAACCCAAATGGGTCAAGATGGGTATTGTCGTGGCCGCGCTGATCTTCCTTTACAACGTGTCGATGACCGTTCTGAAGGGTAAGAAAACTGCCATCACCAACATCCTGTTGTTGGGTCTGTGGGGTCTGGCGCTACTGTTCCTGTTTGCCTTCTACAACCCGGGCAACTTGTCCCTGGACAAGCAATATTGGTGGTATGTTGTCCACCTGTGGGTCGAAGGTGTGTGGGAGTTGATCATGGCCTCGATCCTGGCCTACCTGATGCTCAAACTAACAGGTGTGGACCGTGAGGTCGTCGAAAAATGGCTCTATGTTATCGTCGCCGCCGCGTTGTTCTCGGGCATCCTTGGGACAGGTCACCACTATTACTGGATCGGTACGCCTGCGTACTGGCAATGGATCGGTTCGATCTTCTCGAGCCTTGAGGTGATCCCGTTCTTCGCGATGATGGCCTTTGCCTTCGTCATGGTCTGGAAGGGCCGCCGTGACCACCCGAACAAGGCTGCACTGCTGTGGTCGCTGGGCTGTGCCACATTGGCCTTCTTCGGTGCCGGTGTCTGGGGCTTCCTGCACACACTGCACGGAGTGAACTACTATACCCACGGCACGCAGATCACCGCCGCGCATGGTCACCTGGCCTTCTATGGCGCCTATGTCTGCCTCAACCTGGCGATCTTTAGCTACGCGATGCCGATCCTCAAGAACCGTGATCCCTATAATCAGGTTCTGAACATGGGCTCGTTCTGGCTGATGACCAGTGGCATGGTCTTCATGACCTTCGTCCTGACCTTCGGTGGTACCGTGCAGACGCACATGCAACGTGTGGTCGGAGACTACTTCATGGACGTGCAGGACCAGATTGCGGTCTTCTACTGGATGCGTCTTGGATCTGGTGTGGTCGTGGTCCTTGGCGCGCTGCTGTTCATCTACTCGATCTGGGTTCCCCGGAAAGAGGTCATTGAACCTGGCGCAGCTGAAACCCCGGCGGAGTGATGGATATGGATGGCTCCATGAAACTGAACGAGGGGGCGGCAAACGCCCCCTTCTACCTCGCGCAGGGCGATGAATGCGATGTTTTCACCGCCGCTTACAACAACGACCTGCCGGTCCTGCTGAAAGGGCCGACGGGCTGCGGCAAGACCCGCTTTGTGGCCCACATGGCCGCCAAACTTGGCCGCCCGCTTTATACCGTGGCCTGCCACGATGACCTGGCGGCCGCCGACCTGATCGGGCGTTATCTGCTGAAGGGCGGCGAAACCGTCTGGGTCGATGGCCCCTTAACCCGCGCGGTGCGAGAAGGCGCAATCTGCTATCTGGATGAGGTGGTTGAGGCCCGCAAGGACGTGACCGTCGTGCTGCACCCGCTGACCGACGACCGGCGCATCCTGCCGATCGATCGCACCGGCGAAGAGCTTGAGGCCGCGCCCGGCTTCATGCTGGTGGCCTCGTATAACCCCGGATACCAGAATATCCTGAAAACCCTGAAACCCTCGACCCGGCAGCGGTTTATTTCGCTGGAATTCGACTTCCCATCGCCCGAGATGGAGGCCGAAGTCGTCGCGCAGGAAAGCGGGCTGGCGCTGGAACGCTGCAAGCCCCTGATCCGGCTGGCGAACAAGCTGCGCGGGCTCAAGGGTCAGGACCTTGAGGAAGGCGTCTCCACCCGTCTGGTTGTCTATGCCGCGACGTTGATCGCACAGGGCATGTCCACCGATCGCGCCATCCTTGCCGCTATGATTGAACCTCTGACGGATGACGAGGACATCAAACGCGGGCTCCTCGATCTTGTCACGGCTGTCTTTGGGTGAGGCCGGCCGATGGTCAGGATCGATTTTGAGCCATGGGAACCCGAAGAAACGATCGGGAAACTGTGGCACACCCTTGCCAGCCGCCTCGATGCACCTGAGGTGCATGATGGAGCCGCGGTCGACCTCTCTGAGGTCGCGGGGCGGCTGGCCGTCCTCTTTCGAGGGCTTGGGGGTAGCCCGGGCGTTGAATTGCGCCCGGTCTCACCCGAGATTTCACGCCACCGGTTGGGCTGGCGCCGCCGTCTGGGAACCGAAGCCGAACTTATGCCGCGCGCGTCTTTCGATGGCGAAGTTTTGCGTCTACCCGATCGGCTGGCCGTTTTTCCTGCGCGCGAGGCAAACGGCGCGCTGTATGTCTGGCTGGCCGCTGCTGCCGCCCATGCCGGAACCCGTATTGATGAAGACGATCCGCTGCGCGCTGATTTGCGCGCGTTGATCGCCGCGCAGGAGATGGTCCAGGCAGCTTTGGACAACGCCCCTGGTTTGCGCCCGCTTTACACCGAACTTTGCAAAGGTGTTCTGCATCACCGCGATATCCCCGGCCTGCCTCCCGCAGAAGCAACTGTTGAGGAATTGGTTCGCCACTTGCTGGGTGATCCGGCAACGCTGTCACCAAAGGCCGAACTCTATTTGGCTTTGGATGATAATCTCGCCGCCCCGCGCGGCTATCAGCATTTCCGCCCTGTCCCCTTGTGGCCCGAACTGCGCGCTGTCGGGTTTTCCGAACATAACGAAGTAGAAAACCCCGACACTGATGGCCCACCGGAAGAATCCGACGAGAAAACCCACCGTGCCCGACGTCGTAAATCGGATCAGGCCAACCGCAGTGACAGTTTCATTCTGCACAAGTTCGAAGCGATCCTCAGCTGGGCCGAGTTCCTGAATATCAACCGGCGCATCGACGATGACGATCCCGACAACGCGAAGAAAGCCGCTGACGATCAGGAAGAGATCGGATTGGGGCAGATCTCCAAAGCGCCGCCGACCAAGTTGAAACTGCATCTGGATCTCGCGCCCGAGGATGTGAATCGCGAGCGTCTTTCTGGCCGCATCCTTTATCCCGAATGGGATGTGCGCACCGGGCAATACCTGCCTGATCACGTCAACGTCCTGATCTCGGATGCCGATATTCGTGAGGATGCTGCCGAATTCGGCAAAGACCCCGCCACCGCCCGCCGCATCCGCGCCGTCAAACGCCAATTCGAAGCGCTACGCCCCGGTCGCGCAATGACCCGCGGCCATCTCGATGGAGATCAACTGGATATCGAGGCCGCTGTGCGGGCGCAGGTCGATCGTTGTGCCAATGGCGAGGGCACCGAACGCATCTGGCAACAATCCCGCCCCGAGGCGCGCGATCTGGCGGTCTCGATCCTGCTGGATGTTAGCCGCTCGACCGAAAGCGCCGTCACCGGTCGCGCCGTGATCGACATCGAACGCGAGGCGCTAGCCGCGCTCGCTTGGGGCCTGAACGCCTGCGGCGACGATTTCGCAATCCACGCCTTCAGCTCGCTCAAACGCCAGCGGGTCTATGTGCAACGCTGCAAACGGTTCGATGAGCCGATGGGTGCAAAGGTCGAACAGCGCATCGCGTCGCTGCGCCCGGGCCACTACACGCGGCTGGGCGCGGCGATCCGCCATTGCTCGTCCGAACTCGCCACTCAGACCCGAAAACGCCGCTTGCTGCTGGTGATCACCGACGGCAAACCCAACGATCTGGACCACTACGAGGGCCGCCACGGTATCGAAGACACACGTCAAGCGATCCGCGAAGCGCGCCGGGCCGGGCAATCGGTCTTTGGCGTTACCATCGACAAAACCGGTAAAAGCTGGTTCCCCCGGATGTTCGGCCAAGGCGGATTCGCCGTCATCCCCGATCCGCATCGCCTGACCATGGCCCTGCCGCAGATCTACCGCCAACTGGTCGGCGCATGAGTGATGCCTCTTTAATCGACGAGCTTCCGGGCGAGTTGTTGATGTGGGTTCTGATCATCTCGGAACTGCTGGTATTCGGCGCTGGCCTGATTGCCTTCATGGGCGTTCGGCTGACCGATCCGGCCGGGTTCGCCGAAGCACAATCGCATCTCTATCGTACCGGAGCGGCGCTCAATACGGCGGTGCTGGTGACCTCAGGCTATCTGGCGGCGCAAGCGCTGCATTGGCGGCAGATCGCGCGTCGGCTCGCCGCCCGTCTGGCACTGATCGCCGCCGCCGCGCTGGGCGTCGTGTTTCTGGTCATCAAAGGCGTGGAATACGCAGGCAAAGCCGCACAAGGGATCACCTACGAGACGCACCCGTTCTTCCTGTTCTACTACCTGCTGACCGGATTCCACGCCGCCCATGTGCTTGCCGGGGTCGGCATCCTGCTGCTGGTCGCCTGGCGCGATGATCCCCGGAATATCGAGGCAGGCGCGCAGTTCTGGCACATGGTTGATTTGGTCTGGATCATGCTCTTCCCAGTGATTTACCTGCTGGGATAATGACTATGTCTGCACCTTCATCTTTTCCCAAATACTCCTGCCGCAGGCGACCGGGTTCCCTGACCCGCGCCTGGCTCTCGCTTCTGGCGCTCAGCTTCGCATCCGCGTTGTTGACCATGTTGCACGCGCCGGCGGAACTGATCGGTGCGGGCATCCTGCTGTTGGCGCTGATCAAAGCCCGGGTGATCCTTGCGCGGTATCTGGACCTGATCCAAAGCCCCTCGTGGTTACGTGGCTTTACGATGGTTCTGACCGGTTTCGCGATTTTGGTGTTTGCCCTTTACCTGCTCTGATCAATGAAAAAGCCGCCTCTGAGAGGCGGCAGTTTTTTAGGCACGGGAGGTGCTTTGTTTATTGGGCAGCCATCGGCATCCGTGCGATCTGACAGCGTTGCCACAAGGCGGAAAGCGCACCGATCAGATGGTCGATATTCTCATCCGTATGCACCGGAGACGGCGTGATGCGCAGGCGTTCGGTCCCCTTGGGAACCGTCGGGTAGTTGATCGGCTGAATGTAAATACCGAACTCTTCCAGCAGCGTGTCCGAGATGAACTTACACTTCACCGGATCGCCGACCATCACCGGGATGATATGGCTGGGGTTGGGGATATGAGGAATCCCTTCCGCATCCAGACGGGCGCGAACCTGCGCAACACGGGTTTTCTGCAGATCACGTTCCGCATTCGAGTGTTTCAGATGCTGGATCGAGGCGGCCGCCCCTGCTGCAATCGCGGGCGGCAGAGCGGTGGTGAAGATGAACCCGCTGGCAAAGCTGCGCACAAAATCACACAAGGCCGCCGAAGCCGCGATATAGCCGCCAACCACACCGAACGCTTTGCCCAACGTGCCCTCGATCACGGTCAGGCGATCCATCAGGCCCTCGCGCTCGGCAATACCGCCGCCCCGTGGGCCGTAGAGACCAACGGCGTGGACCTCATCCAGATAGGTCATCGCGCCGTATTTGTCGGCCAGATCGCAAATCTCTTTGATCGGGGCGATGTCGCCGTCCATGGAATAGACCGACTCGAAGGCGATCATCTTGGGGGCATCCGGATCTGCGGCAGCCAGTTTCGCCTCAAGGTCTTCCAGATCGTTGTGTTTCCAGATCACTTTCTGCGCCCGCGAATGGCGGATGCCTTCGATCATTGAGGCGTGGTTCAGCGCGTCCGAGAAAACGATCAGCCCGGGGATTTTTGCGGCCAGCGTTCCCAGCGCAGCCCAGTTGGACACGTAACCGGAGGTGAACAGCAACGCTGCCTCTTTGCCGTGCAGATCGGCTAGTTCGGTTTCCAGCAAGACGTGGTCATGGGTGGTTCCGGAAATATTACGTGTTCCGCCCGCGCCCGCGCCGCAGCGATCCAGCGCGTCGTGCATGGCGCCAATGACTGCAGTGTGCTGCCCCATCCCCAGATAGTCGTTCGAACACCAGATGCGCACATCTCGCTGCACCGACCCATCGGTTTGACGCGCGTTGGGGAACGCACCGCACCGGCGTTGCAGATCGATGAAGACACGATAGTTTCCTTCGTCCCGCAATGCGTTGAGGCTCTGGGTAAAAAATCGCTCGTAGTCCATTTTACTTGCTCCCCGGAATACTGGCTTTGGGCAGAGAATAGGGCGGCGGAGCAGCCCGCAACATGACAATTGTCAAGTTCACGCAACATAAAACTATGGTGCATGGCCGCCGGCTCTGGCATAGCGTGAAACAGGGGTGGACCGACCGGGCGCAAGCGCCGGCAGGAAGTAACAGGGGTGTTCTCTTGGCTCACGAAGCACAAAAAGCGATCGCACGGCAGTCGCTGCTGCTGCGCAGTTTGCCGGAACAGCATGTGGAAACCCTGCTGAGCCACGCGATCTGGCGCCAGTACGACCGTGGTGAGACGATTTTCCTGCAGGAAGAAAAGGCGCAGGCCATCCATGTCGTGCTTGAGGGGTGGGTCAAGCTGTTCCGCATGACCCCAACCGGTGCCGAGGCGGTCGTCAGCGTCTTTACCCGAGGTGACAGTTTTGGCGAGGCGGTAGCGCTTCGGAACGTCCCCTATCCGGTCTCGGCCGAAGCGGTGTCGGCCTGCGAGGTGATGCACATTCCCAGTCCGATTCTGATTTCGTTGATGAAAGAAGATCCCGAAATCGGGATCTCGATCCTGGCTGCGACCTTCACCCATCTGCATTCTCTGGTTGCGCAGCTGGAACAGCTCAAGGCGCAGACCGGCGCACAGCGCGTGGCCGAGTTTTTGCTGAACCTCTGTGACAGTGATGCGGGTGAGTGCGAAGTATCGCTGCCTTACGACAAGATGCTTATCGCCGGTCGTCTGGGGATGAAGCCCGAAAGCCTGAGCCGGGCCTTTTCGCGGCTCAAGGCGGTTGGGGTCAAGATCAACCGCAACCACGCCGAAATATCGGATATCGCGTTGTTGCGGGATTATGCTGAAAGCGACCCGGCGGAGAACTGGGGCCGATAGCCCGGCATTTCTGCCGGACCGTTTGGTCTCAGACCGTTGCGCCCTTACGGCGGATCGCTGTGCCCAGACTGCCGGCGCAGAGGCCGACGATGATTGCGATCAACAGCGCCATCGTCCCGACGTGGGAAAACTGCCACCCGGCAAAGAGCAGAGGCGCGATCAGGCCGACCAGACCGCCCAACAGGGCACCCAGCCAGTATTGGCGCGTCATCATGCCCAGCGCCAATCCAAGAATGCCAGGCAGGCCCAGTACGTTGCCGCCGATGGTTCCAAGTATCTCTAACATGTCTGTCCCCACCTTAATCCGAGCTTTTGTTCAGGAACGCGCGGATGTCGTCTCCTGAAGCGGCTGCGTGTTCCTGCAGAACCTCACCATCTATCTCTTTCGCAATCTTCTCATACGTTTCCAGATAGTTGGGTGGGAGGCTGTGTGCGATGCCCTGGTGACAATCGATGCAGGTCATGCCGGTGTCGATTGCGCGCTGGTGTTCATTGGCGGCCCGGGTTTCCTGAATCGTGAAGTCCATATAGTCGAAGTTGTGACAGTTACGGCATTCCCGGCTGTCGGATGCTTTCATCTTCTTCCAAACGGCCGTCGCCATAGCGAGACGATGATCCTCATACTTCTCGGGTGTGCTGATCGTACCTGCCAGCTCGTGATAGACGTCCTTCACGGCCATGATCTTGGCCTTGATCTTGTGGTTCCATTCGTCCGGGACGTGGCAGTCCGAACAGATCGCCCGCACGCCCGAATGGTTGTTGTAGTGGATCGTCTCACGGTATTCGCCTAGATTGACCTCCATCGTGTGACACGAGGTGCAGAACTCTTCTGTATTCGTCAGTTCCAGCGTCCAGTGGAACCCACCCCAGAACAGGATGCCTGCCAGAAATCCAGCAAGCAGGGTGAAGCCAACGCTGAGGACGGCGATCGGGCTCCAGAACCAGGTCCAGAGGCGCCGGATGAGCCCTTGTTTTTCTTGGGAGTCGGACATGTCGCGCTCTCCTTTTCGACCTGAGTTCAGTTTCCGGAGGAAGGTTCAAAAGTGTTATCGACCAGCGGGAGCGCATCGGCCTGCGGCACGTGGCACTGGTTGCAGAAATACCGAGTGCCTGCGATCTGATCCAACTCACGGCCTTCGCGGTCCAGATAGTGGGTCATCGACAGCGTCGGCGCATTGCGCTCACCCGCCTTCGTCCAGTCATGGCACGACAGGCACTGGTTGGTGCGCAGGTCGATCTGGTATTGCTCGATCGAGTGCGGGATCAGCGGCGGCTGCTGGCGATAGTTGCGCTGCATACGGCCTTCGACCGTGCGATGCACCTGATCCAGAACGGCAGGTTCATCTACCTCGGCGCCGCGCAGGCTGTTGACCTCGGCAGATTGTGCAAGGGCCAGGCCACCGAGGAGCAGCGGCGGGATCAGGGCAAGGCCCACTAGGATCGGCTTTTTCATCTTCTCACTCCTTCAAAAAGGTCTTGAGGCGCGCGGCTGAGGCGCGGCGGTTGGTTCCGGTGGTGCGACGGTCAGGGCGTCGAACCGATGGGTGAATTTGAAAACGTCTTCGGCACAGATATCGATGCAGCGCCCGCAATTGGTGCAGTCGGGCGACAGGATCAACGGGGTGTCTTTGCCTTTCAGCGCCGGAGAGATCACGTGGTTTTCCGGGCAGACCGCGTAGCAGTCCATGCAGTCATCGCAGGCGGAGCGGTTGGCGGCGCTGACCCGCAGCATTGCTTTGGTGCCGATCAATCCATAGAACGCGCCCACCGGGCAGACATGGCCGCACCATCCGTGGCGCGACACAAACAAGTCGAACAGGAAGATCGCGGCGACCATCGCCCAGACGAAGCCCATGCCAAATACCAACCCGCGATGCAGCATGGTGATCGGGTTGACCAGCTCCCACGCGATGGCTCCGCTCAGGCCGGACACGATCAGTACAGTGACCATGATCCACAGCCGAGTGCCACGTTTGGGTTGCCAGCCTTTTTGCAGGCCCAGCTTGCGGTGCAGCCAATGCGCGCCGTCGGTTACGGGGTTGATCGGGCAGACCCACGAGCAATAGACGCGACCTCCGATCAACGCGTAAGCAACCAGGACGATGACGGCACCGATGGCGGCAGTCAGCTCGGGCCAGTGCCCGGCGATCAGGCTTTGCAGAAAAACAAACGGATCGGTCAGGGGCAGCACGCCCAGCGTCAGCGACCCGGCCAGAGTGCCCTGCACGATCCAGATCCCGAACCATGGGCCCAGCAGAAACAGCACCAGAAAGAACAGCTGACTGGCGCGCCGCAGCAGCAGGTATTTATGGGCACTCAACCAACCTTTGCTAGCGATGGCCTCTTGACCCAGTGGCATATTTGTGCGGGCGGTCATTGGGTGACCTCCGGCAACTTGAAGCTGGGCTCAAACCCGCCCGGTGCGACAAGGTTATCGGTCCCCGGTCCCGGCAAGCGGTCTGGCAGGTCGATAATGCCTTCGACGACGGGCGCGCCTCTGGCTTCTTTCTCTTCCCAGCCCTTAAGGTAATGATCAGCGCTGCTGCCCCGGGCCAATCGGGTGGGAAGAACTTTGATCGCAGCTTCGGGCAGAACGCAGCTTTTCTCGCAAACGCCACATCCGGTGCAATGATCGGCATGAACGGTTGGAATGAAGATCGCATGACTGCCTGAGCGGGCGTTGTGTTCGGTTTCCAGAGTGATGGCGTCGTCAATCACGGGACACACCCGATAGCAGACATCGCAACGCAGGCCGAGGAAGTTCAGGCAGTTTTCCTGATCGACCAGAACAGCCACACCCATCTTGGCGTCGTCGATATTGTCCAGTCCGGGGTCCAGTGCACCGGTCGGGCAGGCCGCGACGCAGGGGATGTCGTCACACATTTCGCAAGGTACATCACGGGCGGTGAAATACGGCGTACCGGTGGCCACCGCGTCAACGCCTAGTTCAGCCAGTTTCAGCGTATCATAGGGGCATTCCCGCACGCACAATCCACAGCGGATACAGGCTGACAGGAAGTCTTTTTCCGGCAAGGCTCCGGGGGGGCGCAGGGCCTCGGCCGGCAACGCCCGTGCATCTCGCGCCAGCCAGGCCAACAGGGACCCGGCTGCCACGCAGCCACCCGCTGCGCGCGCCGAGTCCTGCAGGAACCGGCGCCGCTGCGGCGAAAGGGGTGTGCCAACACGAGACATGGGGACGACCTTTGCCTTGCCAGCCTTTTACGCGCGCTCGACCTTACAGGCGCATTTCTTGAAGTCGGTTTCCTTGGAAATCGGGTCGGTGGCGTCCAGAGTCAGCTTGTTGATCAACTGTCCTTCGTCAAACCAAGGCACGAACACCACGCCGCGCGGTGGCTTGTTGCGCCCGCGTGTCTCGACCCGCGATTGCATATCGCCCCGTTTCGAGGAAATGGTGACCTCCTGCCCGCGGCGCAGTCCCCGGTCTTTGGCATCCTGCGGGTGCATGTACACCACAGCCGCTGGGAACGCGCGGTGCAATTCCGGCACCCGGCGGGTCATCGAGCCGGAATGCCAATGCTCCAGAACGCGCCCGGTCACCAGCCAGAGGTTGAATTCTTCGTCCGGAACCTCGGCGGGAACCTCGAATGGCGCGAAGATGATATTCGCCTTGCCATCCTTCTTGCCGTAAAAGCGGACCTCTTCGCCCTCTTTCACATAGCTGTCATAGCCTTCGCGGAACCGGTACAGGGTTTCCTGGCCGTCGACCACCGGCCAGCGTAGGCCGCGAGCTTTGTGATAAGTATCGAAGGGGGCGAGATCGTGGCCGTGGCCACGTCCGAAATAGGCATATTCCTCGAACAGGCCCTTCTGGACGTAGAAGCCGAAATCATTTGCTTCGTCGTTTGCAAACCCTTCGGCTGTTTCCGACAGCGGATACTTGTTGACCTTGCCGTTCTCGAACAGCACCTGGAACAGGGTCTTACCGCGCAGTTCGGGCTTTTGGGCCAGCAACTCTTCCGTCCACACTTCGTCGGTGGTGAAACGCTTGGAGAACTCCATAAGTTGCCACAGGTCCGATTTGGCCTCGCCCGGTGCGTCGACCTGCTGACGCCAGAACTGGGTGCGCCGTTCGGCGTTGCCATAGGCGCCTTCTTTTTCGACCCACATGGCAGTCGGCAGGATCAGGTCGCCAGTCAGCGCGGTCACAGTCGGATAAGGGTCTGACACGACGATGAAGTTTTCGGGGTTACGATACCCGGGATAGCCTTCCTCATTGATATTGGGGGCGGCCTGCATGTTGTTGTTGCACATCACCCAATAGGCGTTCAGCTCGCCGTCTTTCAGCTTTCGGTTCTGCAGCACGGCGTGATATCCGGGCTTGGGCGGAATGGTGCCTTTCGGGATTTCCCAGAAGCTTTCGCAAATGTCGCGGTGTTCCTCGTTCATCACAACCATGTCTGCAGGCAGGCGGTGGGCGAATGTGCCGACTTCGCGGGCAGTACCACAGGCCGAAGGCTGTCCTGTCAGCGAAAACGGCGAATTGCCCGGCTCCGATATCTTGCCGGTCAGCAGATGCACGTTGTACATCAGCGAGTTGACCCAGGTGCCGCGCGTATGCTGGTTGAACCCCATGGTCCAGAGCGACATCACCTTGCGGTTCGGATCGGCGTACTGTCGGGCCAGACGTTCCAGCTTCTCGGCGGGAACGCCCGAGATTTCCACAGCTTTTTCAAGCGTGTATTCGGACACAAAGTCTTTGTATTCCTCGAACGAGATTTTTTCGATCTTGCCGTGATTTCCCGAATGTGCCGGATTGGCGGCCGCCTGTTCCAGTTCATGTTCGGGGCGCAGACCGTACCCGATATCGGTGGCGGTTTTGGTGAAATTCGTGTGCTTGTCGACAAAGTCCCAGTTCACCGCATCGTTTTCGATGATGTAGTTGGCGATATAGTTCAGGATGGCCAGATCGGCCTGAGGGGTAAAGATCATCCCGTTATCGGCCAGCTCGAATGACCGGTGTTCGAAGGTCGACAGCACGTGTACTTCGCAGCCCGGTTTGGTCAGACGGGTGTCGGTCAGCCGCGACCACAGGATCGGGTGCATCTCGGCCATGTTCGACCCCCAGAGCACGAAGGTATCGGCCGCCTCGAGGTCGTCATAGCAGCCCATCGGTTCATCGATGCCGAAGGTCCGCATAAAGCCGGTAACAGCCGATGCCATGCAATGGCGCGCGTTGGGGTCGATGTTGTTCGACCGGAAACCGGCCTTCATCATCTTGGCGGCGGCATACCCTTCCCAAACGGTCCACTGGCCCGAACCGAACATACCGACGCTGGTCGGGCCCTTGTTGGCAAGCGCCTCTTTCCACTTGGCGGCCATCACGTCGAAGGCTTCGTCCCACGAAACGGGCTCGAACTCGCCGTTCTTGTCGTACTGACCGTTCGATTTGCGCAGCAACGGCGTGGTCAGACGGTCCTTGCCGTACATGATCTTGGACAGGAAATAGCCCTTGATACAGTTCAGACCCCGGTTCACCGGCGCATCCGGATCGCCTTGGGTGGCCACGACGCGCCCGTCTTTGGTGCCGATCAGGACCGAGCATCCGGTGCCGCAGAACCGGCAGGGGGCTTTGTCCCAACGGATGTCCGGGGTTGCAGCCTGTGCGTTAGCCTGTCCGGTGGCCAGCGGCAGTCCCGCCGCCGAGGCGGTTGCCGCCGCTGCAGTCGATTTCAGAAAGGTCCGGCGTGATTCAGAGATGGTCATGGCATGTGTCTCCGGCTGTTTGTCTGGCTAGAAGCGTCTGGACGCGGAGTTTGCTCCGCGGGATTTTCGAAATGGTGATAGGTCAGCGACAACGAGATGACGCCCGGGATCTGATGCAGATCCATGATCGTCTCGGATGCCAGCTTTTCGGGCGTGTCCTCGACAACCACGACGAGGCGGCCATCTTCGGCCGCGGCGTGGACTTCGGCCCCGTTCACTCGCGCGATCGCAGCCTGTGCGGTTTCGGAGGTTTCGGGGATCACATGAATGAGGCAACCGCAGATGTTCATAGGGCGACCTCCTGATTATGTGGCGCGCGGCGTTCGAAGCTGACGGACCCGGCGGGGCAAGCGTTGGCGCAGGCCCCGCAACCAGTGCAACTGTCGGCGTCGAGCGAGGGTTCGGCGCGGCCTCCCGGCTGCAGTCGGAAGCGGATCGCGCTGTGGTCGCAGACGTCCTGACAGACCCGGCAGCTAATACCGTTCATGGACAGGCACGAGGTTGCAATCGTTGCCCGCCAGGGCCAATCTTCGACCTGTTCAGGGTCCAGCGCACCAGTCGGGCAAACGCGGGCGCAATCGCCGCAGAAGGTGCAGGGACCTTCGTCCAGCTTTACAACCGGCCAACCCTGAGCGTCGAATTTGATGATATCTTCGGGGCAAGCTTCGCGGCATTCGTCGCATTGCGTACACAGATCAAGAAATGCCGCTTCATCCGCTCCGGGTGGGCGGATGGCTGTCCGATCATTACGCAGCACTTTTCCCTTAAGGAATGCACGGCGGCTGGCTAGCTTGTTCATACGCTTGCGACCTTATGCATAAAGGGCAACGCTTGGGCCTGCCCTGAGTCGGGTTCTAGTGTACCTTGAACCCCGGGATATTGACCTATGTCATTTTCAGAGCTGTTATTTTCTTTGGAAACACGAAAATCATGCGCATAAAATGCACAATTTCATATATTTGTATCGATGTTAATTTGAAGAGCCTGGATCACAGGCGATGCAATTGCCGATTCAGGCGCGTTTCTCACCGATGGAAGTGACACCCAGAACAGACAGGACCCGGGCCTCGATCTGGTCGGCATTCATGCCAGCTGTGGCGTACATATCGGCGGGATTGGCCTGATCGATAAACGTATCCGGCAGCACCATCGAGCGGTATTTGAGGCCCTGATCGAACACGCCCTCATCCGACAAAAGCTGCGCCACATGGCTGCCGAACCCGCCAACCGCGCCTTCCTCGATCGTGATCAGCGCCTCGTGGTTCGCAGCCAGATCCAGGATCAGATCCCGATCCAGCGGCTTGGCAAAGCGCGCATCGGCAATGGTAGGGGTGATCCCTTTGGCCGCCAGTGATTCAGCAGCTTTCCGGACCTCTGCCAGTCGGGTGCCAAAGGACAGAAGCGCGACGCGGGCACCGGTCTGGATCATACGGCCCTTGCCGATTTCCAACACCTTCCCGGTCTCGGGCAGGTCCACACCAACCCCTTCACCTCGGGGATAACGAAATGCGATGGGGCCTTCGTCATGGGCCGCGGCGGTCGCGACCATGTGCATCAACTCGGCCTCGTCTGCTGCCGCCATGACCACCATACCCGGCAGGTTGGCCAGATAGGCGATGTCGAACGATCCGGCATGGGTGGCGCCATCCGCACCCACCAGCCCGGCGCGGTCGATGGCGAAGCGCACCGGCAGGCGCTGGATTGCCACGTCATGCACCACCTGATCGTAGCCACGTTGAAGGAAGGTGGAATACATGGCGCAGAAGGGTTTCATTCCTCCGGCCGCCAATGCGGCGGAAAAGGTCACGCCATGCTGTTCTGCAATCGCCACGTCGAAGCAACGCGATGGGTATCTCTCGGCAAACAGGTTCAGCCCCGTGCCATCCGGCATCGCAGCCGTCACTGCCACGATCTTGTCGTCGCGCGCCGCCGCCTCGACCAAAGCCTTGCCGAACACCGACGTGTAGGACGGCGCGTTCGAGGGGGCTTTCTTCTGTTCGCCGGTAACCACGTCGAATTTCGCCGTCGCATGGCCTTTGTCCCGGGCCTGTTCCGCCGGTGCGTAACCCTTGCCCTTCTTGGTGAGCACATGGATCAGGATCGGTCCGGCCGCTTTGGCCTTGACCGCCCGCAGAACCGGCAACAACTGATCCAGATCGTGTCCGTCGATTGGCCCAAGGTAGGAAAACCCCAACTCTTCAAAGAGAGTTCCGCCCATAGCCATGCCTTTCAGCATGTCCTTGGCGCGCTTGGCGCCCTCGCGGAAGGGCTCGGGCAACAGCGACACCGCGCCTTTGGCGGCAGCTTTCAGATCGTGGAACGGTTCTTCGGCATAGATGCGCGACAGATAGGTAGACAGCGCGCCCACGGGCGGGGCGATGCTCATCTCATTGTCGTTGAGGATGACGATCAGGCGTTTGCCGAGATGTCCGGCGTTGTTCATCGCCTCAAACGCCATACCCGCCGACATCGAACCGTCCCCGATGACCGCAATCGCATCTCCCAGACCTTCGGGCGTGACACCGCCCAGATCGCGGGCCACGGCAAATCCCAGCGCGGCACTGATCGAGGTCGAGCTATGCGCGGCACCAAACGGGTCATAGGGGCTTTCGCTGCGCTTGGTGAAGCCGCTCAGGCCATCTTTCATGCGCAGGGTCCGAATGCGATCACGGCGTTCCGTCAGAATCTTATGGGGATAGCATTGATGGCCCACGTCCCAGATGATCTTGTCGCGTGGCGTATCGAACACGGCGTGCAAGGCAGCCGTCAGTTCAACAACACCCAGCCCCGCGCCCAGATGCCCGCCTGTAACCGATACCGCCGAGATCGTCTCGGCCCGCAACTCGCGCGCCAGCTGATGCAGCTGCGCATCCGAGAACTGCTTGAGGTCCGCAGGGCGGTTCACAAGATCCAGCAGAGGGGTGTGCGGACGGTCGGATGTCATCTGTAGCGCGTTCCTTGCGGCTTAGCTGTCCCGGGCAATAACGAAGCGGGCGGCGTCCTTCAAGGTTTCAGCCTGCGCACCATACCCATCCAATGCAGCACAAGCCTGATCCACCAACTCCGCCGCACGGGACTTGGCCGCATCCAGACCCAAAAGCGAGACGAATGTCGCCTTGCCCGCTTGCGTGTCCTTCTGCAGGCGTTTTCCCGCCTTTTCGGCATCGCCTTCGATATCCAAGATGTCATCGGCGATTTGAAAAGCAAGGCCAAGAGCTTGGGCATATTGGCGCAAGGGCCCCGTATCTGCCCGCGCAAGCCGCGCGCCCGCGCAGGCAGACCACTCGATCAACGCGCCGGTTTTGCCTGCCTGTAACCGGGTTATTTCTTCCAGTGTCAGTGGTGACGCCGCCGTCTCAGCCGCGACATCCAACGCCTGGCCAAGTACCATGCCCTGCGCGCCGCTCGCTCTGGCCAGTGTCAAAGCCATCTCAGCACGAATCTCAGCAGTACCGGCTTCGGCACTGGTACATAGCTCAAAGGCCAGAGTCTGCAACGCATCCCCGGCCAGAACTGCGGTGCCGTCATCCCATTTCACATGGACCGTCGGGCGACCGCGCCGCAGATCGTCGTTGTCCATGCAGGGCAGATCGTCATGGACCAGAGAATAGGCGTGCAACGCTTCGATCCCCGTCGCTGGCCAGATTGCTTGAGTCGGACCAATCCCATGAATCCGCGCGCTTTCCAGAACCAGAAACCCGCGCAGGCGCTTACCGCCTTGCGTGGCATAGGTCATCGCGCGGGTCACATCTAGATCGTCCAGTGCGCCCAGAACAAGATCAAACTGATCCTGAATACGGGCGGCATCCTGCGCCAGTCTTTCACGAAACATTTACTGACCTTCGACAGGTGTCGTTCCGGTTGGCTGCCCATCGGCGTCCAGAGTGATTGCGGCCACTTTCTCCTCGGCCCGCTTCAACTCATCCTCGCAGCGTTTCTTCAGCTTTGCACCGCGTTCATAGAGTTCGATCGACCGATCCAGCGCAACATCGCCGCGTTCCAGCTGGCCGACCACGGCCTCAAGCTCTTTCATCGCCTGTTCAAAGGTCATCTGTTCGACTGGGGTCTCGGTCATCGTGCTGCCTTCATCAGTTCTTCCACATGGGCGCGTGTCGCCTCGGCCAGTGCGTTCAGATCATACCCGCCTTCCAGAGTCGAGACGATACGGCCGTCACAGACCTCATCGGCAATCTTGCATAGCTCAGCCGTGATCCATGCGAAATCACCCGTGGACCAGTTGAGATTCGCCAACGGATCATCCTGATGCGCATCGAACCCGGCCGAGATGATGATCAGTTCTGGTTTGAATGCCCGCAGACGTGGAAAGGCTTGCGTTTCATAGGCCACCCGCATCTCCGCTCCACCCGTGCCCGGAGCCAGGGGAATATTCAAAACCGTCTCATAAGCGCCAGTTTCATCAGGACGGCCAGAGCCGGGCCACAACGGCATCTGCTGGCTGGTGATCACCAATGCGCGCTTTTCGTCCCACAACAGGTCTTGCGTGCCATTGCCGTGATGCACATCGAAGTCCACCACGGCCACGCGGCTCAACCCGTGATGCTCCAGCGCATGTTTGGCGGCCAGCGCCGCATTGCCAAACAGACAGAACCCCATGGCCGTTTCGGTCTCGGCATGATGCCCCGGAGGTCGAATGGCACAAAACGCGTTCTGCGCTTCGCCTCCCAGCACCATATCGACAGCCCGCACCGCGGCACCCGCCGCGCGATAGGCCGCATCGACCGAACCCGGCGACATGAACGTGTCGCCGTCAATCTGCCTGAACCCATCCAAGGGCCTGCTGTCGAGGATGTCGCTGATGTAACTCTGCGGATGAATGCGCAGCAGATCGTCATCCGCCGCCATCGGAGCGGTCACGCGCTGCAGATCAAGGTCCTCAAGCGCATGAAGAATGTGCTCCAGCCGCGCCACACGCTCCGGGTGGCCTTGCGGTGTAACGTGATCGAGGCAATCTGCATGAGTCAAAAGGGCTGTTTTCATCGGAATCCCATCTTCATCTGGCTCTAAATATCCTCGCCGAAGGCATGAAAACGCCGCGCAGCGGCTAAATCAATCCGGCGCCAGCATATAACCCGCACCGCGCACCGTCTGCAGATAGCGTGGCTGCTTCGGGTCCTGTTCCAGCTTCCGACGCAACCGAGTGATCTGCACGTCCACGGCACGTTCCTGCGCCTGACCTTTGTCACGCCCCAGATCCTCGACCAGTTTGGCGCGGCTGATCGGTTCACCGGGCTGGGCCGAGAATATCTTCATCAGTTGGCTTTCCGTTGCGGTCAGACGCACCGGGTCTTCACCCTGCCACATCTCGCCGCGCTCGATATCATAGCGAATGGGCCCAAGATGCAGGATCTTCGCCGCCGTGTCCTGCGCAGGCGTCTCAGGCATCCGGCGCAGAATGGCATTGATCCTCAGCAGCAGCTCTTTGGGCTCGAACGGTTTCGCCAGATAGTCATCCGCGCCCGCCTCCAACCCGGCAATCCGATGCTCGGTTTCGCCCTTGGCCGTCAACAGCAGGATCGGGGTGGTATGGGTGTCGCGCAGGGATCGGGTCAGGCTCACACCGTCCTCACCGGGCATCATCACATCCAGCACGATCAGATCGAAATCCAGCCCCGACAAAACCCGTCGCGCGTGGGCTGCATCCCGCGCTGAGGTCACCAGAAACCCGCTGCGCATCAGGAATTTCTTGAGCAGATCGCGAATGCGCTCGTCATCGTCGACGATCAGAAGATGGGCGTCCATATCGCTCATGAAGTCGTATCCCGCAGTTTGGTATATGCACGACGCATATCAGCATCCATCATCGCTTCAAGCACTTTGCGAAACCCGGCCACTGCTTCGGGCCCCGCATCCTTGTAGGCCGCGCGCATCCGGGCGCGCTGGGCGTCGGACAGTTTGGCCTCTAACGCCTTGCCCTTATCCGTCAAAAATAGGTGGCGTTCGCGTTTGTCCACTGTTCCGACCCGGCTTTCGACCAGCCCATCCTCGATCAGACTGCGCAGAACACGGTTCAGCGACTGCTTGGTAACGCCCAATATGGCCAGCAGATTGTTGACCGTTGTTCCCGGCGCTCGGTTTATGAAGTGAATGGCCCGATGATGCGCCCGGCCATAGGACATTTCGGACAGGATGCGGTCCGGATCGGCAGTGAACCCGCGATAGGCAAAAAACATGGCCTCGATACCCTGCCTCAGTTGCTCATCTGTCAGAAACAACAGGCTTTCTCCGCCAAAGACCGGGGCAGGACGGATATCGGACATGTCGGGCCTCATTCGTAATATGGTCCGACTTTATGTCAGCCTTATTGACATTCCAAGAGCGCGCAGGTATCGAATCGCAGTTTTTGCGCAACATTGTGTCCGATGCGGACCTATGTGGCGCAACATTCGGAAATTATGACCTGCTCAGGAGGTTTCGCATGGCGGGATATGACGATCGCGACGGTGTCATCTGGATGGATGGAAAGTTGGTGCCATGGCGCGAGGCCAATGTGCACATCCTGTCCCACGCGATGCACTATGCGTCCTCGGTGTTTGAGGGTGAGCGCGCCTATAACGGCAAGATCTTCAAAAGCCGCGAACATTCCGAACGCCTGATCGCCTCGGCCGAGGCGCTGGACATGCCGATGCCTTACTCAGTTGATGAGATCGAGGCCGCCAAGGAAGAAGCCCTGAAAGCCAGCGGTCTTCAGGATGCCTATGTGCGGGCGCTGGTCTGGCGCGGCTCGGGTGAAGATATGGGTGTGGCCTCCGCCAAGAACCCGGTTCGGATGGCCATCGCTGTTTGGCCTTGGGGGGCCTATTACGGTGACGCAAAGATGCAAGGCGCCAAGCTGGACATCGCCGAGTGGAAACGCCCCAGCCCGGAAACCATTCCGGTCCATGCCAAGGCAGCGGGCCTTTACATGATCTGTACTATTTCAAAGCATAAGGCCGAGGCCAAAGGCTGCTCGGACGCTTTGTTCATGGATTACAACGGCAATGTGGCTGAAGCGACGGGCGCCAACGTCTTCTTCGTGAAAGACGGAGAAGTACACACCCCGCTGGCCGATTGCTTCCTGAACGGCATCACCCGTCAGACAGTCATTCAGATGCTGAAAGACAAGGGCGTCACTGTCCACGAACGCCGCATCAGACCCGAAGAAATGGCGGATTTCGAACAGTGCTGGCTGACCGGAACAGCAGCCGAAGTCACACCGGTAGGGCAGATCGGAGATTACACGTTCGAGGTTGGCGACCTGACCCGTGAAATCGCCGACGACTACGAGAAATTAGTCCGCGCGTAAGTTAACACCGCTTTGAACCCCCGCTCAGGCGGGGGTTTTGATTGCAGATCGTGCAATCTTCCATGCAGATCGTCCCGAGGTGTGGACGTTTTCGCGCTAGGCTGTAGCCTAGGCCTATGTTGGATCTTCTCAGCGATATTCTCACCCGCCTGTCTTTGCAGGGCACGTTCTATTTCCGCACATCTTTCACTCCTCCTTTTGGAATACAGGTGCCGGGCTTCGAAAACGTGGCCCGGTTTCACTTTGTTCAGCGCGGCGAATTGAAGGTTCATCTGCCGACGACGGGCGAAACACTGCGGTTGCGGCAGGGCGATCTGATCCTGATCCCCCATGGCGCGCCGCACGCACTGCTGTGCAATGAGGTCAAACCATTCGATGCCCTGCCGCTTGAGCAGGTATTGGAACTGTCGGGCTACAAAGGCGATGGTGTGCTGGTCTATGGCGGCGCCGAAGAAGAGCGTGATACGCAACTGATCTGCGGGCACTTCTCGTTTACCGGCCCTGCCGGGCGGAACGGGGCGGGGCACATGCTGATTGACCGGCTACCGCCCTATATTCTGATCGAGAACTACGGTGAAGACGCCGGCGCCTGGATTGAGGCGACGTTGCGCATGATCGGATCAGAAGTGTCCGGTGCGCGCATTGGTGGTGACTTGATCGCGCTGAAACTGTCCGAGGTGCTGTTCGCACAGGCGATCCGCGCCTATCTTGAGCATCAAAGCCCCGATGATGCTGCGTTGGCCGGGTTTGCAGATCCGCGCATATCGCGGGCGCTGACGGCATTTCATCAGTCTCCGGCGCAGGACTGGAGTGTCGCGACGCTTGCCCGCGAGGCGGCGATGTCGCGCACCGCATTTGCCCAGCTGTTTGCTCAGAAGATGGGGACAACTCCGATACAGTACCTGACGGATTGGCGGATGCAGATCGCCTGCCACGGGCTGACCGAGAATCGCTGGACTGTCGCGGATGCGGCTGCCGAGGTTGGCTATGCGTCCGAGGCTGCATTTTCGCGCGTGTTCAAGAAGCAGGTTGGCCTGTCACCCGCTGCTTACCGTGCGATTCACTGATCAAACGAATTCAGTGAACGATCTGCACAATATGCAGGACGTTCTCAAATGGTTCGTTCGAACTGCTGCTCCTAATCTTTGATCATCACTGATTGAAGAAAGGAAGTTCAGATGTCCCTGCGTTTCGTCACCCGCTCCGTCCATGCCTATCTCGACTACCCGGTTGCGGTCGCGCTTATGGTCCTGCCCTTTGTTCTGGGGCTTGGCCAGTCCAACGCTTTGGCGCTTTGGCTGTCTGTGGCTACCGGTGCTGCGGCCTTTGCGCTGACCGTTCTGACGGACCATCATCTCGGGATTTGGCGAGTGCTGCCCTACAAGTTCCACCTTGCAGTTGACCTGCTTGTCGGCATCGCCTTCCTGCTGGCCCCTAGCTTGTTTGGCTTCTCGGGAATTGATGCGCTGTTCTATTGGGTGAACGGCGCGGCGGTCGTGGTGGTCATATCGCTCAGCGCCCCCGAGCAAAGTGCGGTTGCCTAACCAACCAGATTCGCAACAAGTTGCGGTGATGGGCCATGCGCGATGCCGGATGGCCCTTGCCATATCAGACCCTAATCGGGGAAAATACGCCCCATGCACCGGCTCTGTTATCTTGGTTTTTCGGACTTGAATATTCCGACAAAAACAATCAGATATAGGGTAACGCCAGATGACGAACATCAAGCATAGGGTTCCGGGGCGATCTGTGGGCTCAGCAATGCAGATGTGAAGGCCGACCATCGCCCCGGGAACGACCAAAGGGAGAACGCGCTTGCGCGATCGTTTCGAAGAACTGATGGCCGATCCCTGCTGCGCGTCGTGCGATTGCGACGCGCTGGCCTCGGATGTCGCAGCTTATCTCGATCACAAGACCTGCGATGCCGAACGCTGCCGCCGGCATGAGGAAAGGTCTTCGGAAAAGCCGCATCCCGTCAGGCGCGCATCAATGCGTGCGCTGAACGAAGGCAGGCTGCGGGATTAGAAATCCACGCCACGCTGGGCTTTGATGCCGGCCTGAAAGGGGTGCTTTTCTTCGGTCATTTCGGTCACAAGATCCGCATAGTCGCGCAGCGCTTGCGGGGCGTCCCGACCTGTCAGGAACACACTGGTTTTGTCCGAGCGCGCCTGAAGCCCCTCGATAACAGTCTCTACAGGTAGGTATTCGTAACGCAGGGCGATGTTGATCTCGTCCAGAACGACCAGATCATAGTCACCGCTTTTCATCAGGTCACACGCCCTGTTGAAGGCCGAAGTCGCCGCCGCGATGTCGCGCTCACGGTCCTGTGTGTCCCAGGTGAACCCTTCGCCCATTGTGTGCCAGGTGACCAGATCGCGTTCTTCGAAGAACCTCCGCTCACCCGTCTTCCACTTGCCCTTGATGAACTGGACCACGGCCACTTTCTGTCCCCATCCCAAGGCCCGGATCACCACTCCAAAAGCGGCCGAGGATTTGCCTTTGCCCTTGCCGGTGTTGATCAGCACCAGCCCCCGCCCGGGATCAACCGCTTCCGAGACTTTCTTGCGGTGCTTGGCCTGCACCTCTTGCATCTTTTCTTTGTGGTCTTGTGCGTCGCTCATCGGGAAACCTCATTGGAGTATCGCGCCCAAACTAGGGGAAGTTTGTGAAAGGTAAAGTCAGGCCTTGGGATCTGTGGCGGATCGCGCCTTGGTTCTGTCCAGCCCAAGCTGACGCTCGCGCAGGATTACCACGACGTTGCCTGCAATCACGAGCGCCGCACCGCCCAGCATCACCAGCGTCGGAAGCTCATCGAACCAGATGTAACCGATGATGATGGCAAACAGCATTGTGGTGTAGTCGTAAGGTGCCAGCATCGAAGCTTGTCCAAACCTGTAGGATGAGGTCACCAGAATCTGCGCCACCCCGCCGATCAGGCCGATTGCTATAAGAAGTGCCGCCTGTTCCCAGCTTGGGACGGTCCAGCCCCAAAACACGGTGAGACCGGACAGCAAGGTCGCGGTGAGAGAAAAGTAGAACACGATCGCAGCGGGATGATCCACCTGAACCAGTTGGCGAATATGTATCTGAACAAAGGCGCGTGCAACGGTGGCTGCCAACACGCAGAGCGCGCCTATCGTTGCGGCGGTCTCGGACGTGCCTGATCCCAGACGGGGCCAGATCATGATCAGAACACCGACGAGGCCAATGGCGACGGCGCCGATGCGGATCATCCGTATCCGCTCACCCAGCATGATCGCGGCCAGGATCAGCGTAAAGATCGGGGTGGCATAGCCGATGGCCGTGACCTCGGGCAACGGCAGCAGGCTAAGGCCGGTAAAGGTCAGGCCCATGGCCGATGTGCCCAGAACGCCGCGCCAGAAATGGCCCATGGGTTTCCTGACAACGAAGCCCTGCGCCAATTCTCCGCGCCAGGTCAGCCAGGCGATGATGACCGGAATCGCGAAGAGCGAGCGAAAAAACACCATCTCACCCGGCGGGAATTCGGCCGACAGCGCCTTGACCAAAGCGGACATTGACGTGAACAGAACCAGCGCACTGAGTTTGAGCGCCACGGCCAATGCCGGACGATGCGATGTTAAGGATTTCGCCATGGCTGTGAACCTGCGCTTTTGAGGCGAAAAGATCAACTCGCCAAAAGTCCTGCGTCAGAGATTTGACCAATCCGGGGGAAGCTGCGCCCCGATCTCCTCTGACAGGTCCTGTAGAAATCTCATCATCCGTGCCGCCCGGTGCCGCGCAATCGCCTTGCCTTTTGCGGTCAGCATATCATTGGGCAGTCGCAACAGTTTTACATGCCAGTGATCGATCGAAAAATGCAGGTCATCCGGCAAACGGTTTTCGGCAAACGGATCTGACGGATCATAAAGCGTGCGCCCCAAAGCGCCCGATACGGAAAAGTTGCGCGCTATGCCGATTGCACCCAGCGCATCCAGCCGGTCGGCATCGCGTAATATACGTGCCTCAGGTGTTTCGGGCGGGATGTTGGCCGAGAAACTATGTGCGGCGATAGCGTGCTGAACAGCTTCGGTTTCAGTGGTGGAATAGCCGAAATCGGCAAGAACAGGCTCTGATTCCTTCGCGGAACGTATCGAGGCCAGATGGCGGCTCGGGTCGTCTTTGGGCAGGTTGATCAGGTCATGCAGATAACAGGCCGCAAGCAAGACACGCGTGTTGGCGTCATCATCGGCTATGGCCTGCGCATTGATCCAAACCCGATCCAGATGCGCCAGATCATGCGCCGGGTCCGTCTGCATTCGCTGGTCGACGACCGCGCGCAGCTTTGTGCGCAGATCAGCCGATCCGTCCACGGTTCTCACCGATCTGGCCACGGTGCAGCAGCAGGTGATCGAGGATTGTGCAGGCCATCATCGCCTCACCCACCGGCACGGCACGGATGCCGACGCAAGGGTCGTGGCGGCCTTTGGTGATGATTTCGGTTTCCTCGCCGGATTTGGTAATGGTCTTGCGGGTGGTCAGTATAGAAGATGTCGGCTTGACCGCGAAGCGCACCACAATGTCCTGCCCGGTCGAGATGCCGCCCAGAATGCCGCCCGCGTGGTTACTGCTGTATTGCGGGCCGTTCTGGCCCATGAAGATTTCATCCGCGTTGGCCTCGCCAGTCAGTTCGGCGGCGGCCATGCCTTCGCCGATCTCGACGCCCTTGACCGCGTTGATCGACATCATCGCGGCGGCCAGATCCGTGTCTAACTTGGCATAAATGGGCGCGCCGATCCCGGCGGGAACGCCGCGCGCGACGACCTCAACAACCGCGCCGACTGAGTTGCCAGATTTGCGCAACCCGTCCAGATAGGCGGCCCAGTCCTCGGCCGCCTGCGCATCAGGCGTCCAGAACGGGTTCTGTTCGATCTGGGACCAGTCGAACTTGTCCCGGTCGATCTTGTGGGGGCCTATCTGGGTCATGTAGCCGGTGATTTGGACATTGGGCGCGATCTGCTTGATCGCCTCGCGTGCCAGACCGCCTGCGGCGACGCGCGAGGCGGTTTCACGGGCCGAGCTGCGCCCGCCGCCACGATAGTCCCGGATGCCGTATTTCTGCCAATAGGTGATATCCGCATGGCCCGGGCGGAACTTGTCCATGATATCGCCATAGTCTTTCGAGCGCTGATCGGTATTTTCGATCATCAGCTGAACCGGGGTGCCGGTGGTCTGGCCCTCGAACACACCAGACAGGATCTTCACCTGATCGGGTTCTCGCCGCTGGGTGGTGAACTTGTTCTGCCCCGGTTTGCGCTTGTCCAGCCAGTGTTGGATCATGGCTTCGTCGATGGTGACGCCCGGCGGGCACCCGTCAACCGTAGCGCCCAGGGCGGGCCCATGGCTTTCACCCCAGGTGGTGACGCGGAAGAGGTGTCCAAAGCTGTTCATCGACATGGGCGTGCTCCTTTGCGGGATGTGATTAGCGGGGAGTGCCTTTGGCCTCAAGCGGATTTCGGCGCAGCGGGGGAGGGGGTCAGCCCCCTCTTGAGCCTTTGGCTCAATTCACCCCCGGGATATTTTTGGCCAGATGAAGCGAATCAGGTTGCCGCTTGCAGCGATTGGCGGGTTTTGGTGATCGCAAGTGCAGCTTGTGCGGCCTCGCGGCCCTTTTGCACGAAATGGTCGCGATAGATTGCGTTGTGGTGGTCGGTTTCCTGATATTGATGTGGGGTCAGTGAGACCGACAGGACAGGAATACCCGTCTCGAGCCCGGCCCGCATCAGCCCATCGACGACGGCCTGTGCGACGAAGTCGTGCCGGTAGATGCCGCCATCCACCACGAAGGCGGCACAGGCGATCGCAGCGTAACGCCCTGTCTGCGCCAGATCGCGGGCCAGCAACGGCATCTCGAATGCGCCGGGTACGTCGAAGACGTCGATCTGGTCGACCGGGATGAGGTCCTGAAACCCGTCCAGCGCGCGGTCGACGATATCGGAATGCCAGTTGGCTTTGACAAAAGCATAGCGGGTGTGTGTCATCGAGATCTCCTAAGTAAACAGACACGTCACCCAAGGCGATCACGAGCAATCGCACCGTATCACCGGCGCGACTTGCACGTTCTCTTCCATCCGGACTGTAACCGTCGGCTCTGGCCTCTCACCAGATCTGCTTGTCACCCCGAAGGCGGGGCCGCTCGCGGGCTTACGGGTCATGCCCGCATACCGCCGGTGGGGAATTTCGCCCCGCCCTGAGAACGAATGGGACCTTGCCAAGGCGACATCGCTTCTGCAAGAGAAATTGGCAGGAGGACCGAAATGCACCCCAATCCAGCCTTTAGGGCCGAGGCCCCCGCGCGTAATATAGAATTTGCCCGCGCCCGCGCCTTTGGCGTTCTGGCGGTGTCGGCACCGGATGCACCGCTGCTGAGTCATGTTCCCTTTCTGCTGAACGAGGATGCCGCATGGGCCGACTTGCATCTGGTCCGGTCAAATCCGGTCGTCAGGCAACTGAAGCAGCCGCAACCGGCGCGGATCGCCGTCTCGGGGCCGGATGGGTATGTTTCTCCCGATTGGTATGGAATCGATGATCAGGTCCCGACCTGGAACTATGTGGCGGTTCATCTGACCGGGGAGCTTGAGATGCGTCCAGCGGATGAGCTGCGTGCCCTGCTGGACCGGCAGGCGGCCGATTTCGAAAAACGCTTGCTGCCAAAGCCTCCTTGGCTGGTATCGAAAATGACACAGGATGCCTTGGATCGGATGATGCGCATGATCGTGCCATTCCGCCTGAATATCTCTGACATCGATGGCACGTGGAAGCTGAATCAGAACAAGCCCCCAGCCGCGCGTAAACTAGCTGCTGATCAGATGCGATCTGCGGGGGTTGGGAGTGAGGTCGAACGGCTGGCCTCGCTTATGCGCGAGGCCTGAGGTACATGTGTGCCCTGTTTACTGAGTGCTGAAGGTGGCCAGATAGGCGGCGATGTCGTCCGCGCCCTTCTTCAGTTTCACGCTCATGTTGGGGCGAGCCGTTTCATCATTCAGATACTCTTTGATGAACCCGACCGGATCTTGCGAATAGGCGGCGATGTTTTCTTCTGTCCAGACCAGCCCTTCCTGGCCCGCCCGGATCATGTCATCGGTGAACATTCCGATGGGCAAACGCTCGCTTCCGTTGCGATAATCGTATTCGGACCCGGCGACGCGACCAACGACGCCATACAGATTCGGCCCCGTGATACCGCCTTTGACCAGAACTTCGCCATCTTTGATGATCGCGTGGCAGGAGGAGCACCGGTTATAGAGCAGCTCACCTTTCGCCGGATCACCGACCGCAAAGGCCTGTGCAGTGGTCAGAAGAGAAAAAAGAACTGCGGTTGCTGCAATCTTTGGCATTGGAAATCTCCGGCTGAGAGGTGGTGTTTACCGGTCTTTCAGACATTCCCGTTAAAAGTGCAATCATATTTTCGATGGACTACAGATTTTTGAAATATCTATTTTATATGAATGATTTAAGTGCATCAGAATCGGTTTGGGCCGGAGCTTTGGCGGGCGAATTTGCGACAGAAAACTCAAAAATGCCGACTGTGTCGTCACGGTCTCGATTTGCGTTGGTTCGAAACCGACAGGGGTGCAGTCAGAGACCGAATCACACTCCAACTGCGGGGCGTTATTCGGATACTTTGAGGGTCAAAATCTGCATTTGATATTGAAATTTTACCCCTTCACCGTGACATGAATGCTTAGATGCGGCGTATTGCGCGTTTAACAGCGCTGGACGAACTCTATTCTCCCCGATAGATACCCCCTCTAAGACGCCGCACTTGTGCGGTGCGCGAGCTTTATGCCCGTTCGCGGGCGCCAGACAATTCGGAGATAACCTCGTGTCCCACGCTGAAGACCACGAAGGCACCCGCAGAGATTTCCTCTACTACGTCGCTGGCGGCGCAGGTGTCGTTGCCACCGGGGCTGCCGTTTGGCCCCTGGTGAATCAAATGAATCCATCGGCAGACGTTCAGGCGCTGTCCTCGATCCGCGTTGATGTAAGCGGTGTCGAAGAGGGGACGCAGCTGACCGTGAAGTGGCTGGGTAAACCCGTTTTCATTCGCCACCGCACTGGCGAAGAGATTCAGCGCGCTGGTGAGCAGGACCCCGACGGCGTCGATGCACTGCCCGATCCGCTGGCACGCAACTTCAATCTGGCCGCCGATGCGCCCGCAACGGATGCCAACCGCGTGATGCCGTCGCCCGAAGGCGAAGAGGCCGCCGCATGGCTCGTCCAGATGGGCGTATGTACCCACCTGGGCTGTGTGCCTCTGGGCGACGCCGGTGATTTCGGCGGCTGGTTCTGCCCCTGCCATGGTTCGCACTACGATCTGGCGGGCCGTATCCGTAAGGGCCCCGCGCCCGAGAACCTTCCTGTGCCGCCCGCTGAGTGGGTGGACAGCAGCACCATCAAACTCGGCTAAGGGAGACCCAGTTTATGTCCGGCATTCCCCACGATCACTACGAGCCGAAGACGAACGGCGAAAAGTGGCTGAACAGCCGCCTGCCGATTGTCGGCCTGCTGTATGACACCCTGATGATTCCCACCCCGAAAAACCTGAACTGGTGGTGGATCTGGGGCATCGTCCTGGCCTTCTGTCTGGCGCTGCAAATCGTCACCGGTATCGTTCTGGTGATGCATTACACCCCGCATGTGGATCTGGCTTTTGCCAGCATCGAACACATCATGCGCAACGTGAATGGCGGCTATATGCTGCGCTATCTGCACATGAACGGCGCGTCGCTGTTCTTTGTTGCGGTCTACATTCACATCTTCCGTGGCCTGTTCTACGGCTCGTACAAAGCCCCGCGTGAGATCACGTGGATCATCGGGATGCTGATCTATCTGATGATGATGGGCACTGCCTTCATGGGCTACGTTCTGCCCTGGGGCCAGATGTCCTTCTGGGGCGCGACCGTGATCACCGGCCTGTTTGGTGCGATCCCGTTCGTGGGTGACGCGATCCAGACCTGGCTGCTGGGCGGACCGGCGGTGGACAATGCCACGCTGAACCGCTTCTTCTCGCTGCACTACCTGCTGCCGTTTGTCATTGCGGCGCTGGTGATCGTGCATATCTGGGCCTTCCACACCACCGGCAACAACAACCCCACAGGTGTTGAAGTGCGCCGGGGCTCAAAGGCCGAGGCCGAGAAAGATACCCTGCCCTTCTGGCCCTATTTCGTGATCAAGGACCTGTTCGCTCTGGCGGTCATTCTGGTCGTGTTCTGGGCCATCGTTGGCTACATGCCGAACTATCTGGGCCACCCCGATAACTACATCGAGGCCAACCCGCTGGTCACGCCTGCGCACATCGTTCCCGAATGGTACTTCCTGCCGTTCTACGCGATCTTGCGTGCCTTCACCGGCGAGGTTTGGGTTGTGCAATTCGCCAGCTTCATCACCGGCGGCATCATCGACGCCAAGTTCTTTGGTGTTCTGGCGATGTTCGGTGCGATCCTGGCCATGGCCCTGGCGCCCTGGCTGGACACCTCGACCGTGCGGTCAGGCAAGTACCGTCCGATGTTCAAATGGTGGTTCTACCTGCTGATCATCGACTTCTTTGCCCTGATGTGGCTGGGGGCGATGCCCGCTGAAGAACCCTATGCGTCCTTCTCACTGATCGCGTCCGCCTACTGGTTCGCCTATTTCTTCGTGATCCTGCCGATCCTGGGTGTCATCGAAAAGCCCGAGGCGCAGCCGGAAACCATCGAAGAAGACTTTAACGCGCATTATGGCAAGGCTAACGCCGACGCCACGCCGGCCGAGTAAGAAAAGGGACGGAACATGTTCAAGAAACTTGCAATCGGTGCCGCGTTTGCTTTGGCCCTTGCGCCCGCCTCGACCTTTGCGGCAGGTGGCGGTGAGCAGCACATCGAGGATTTCCACTTCTCGTTCGAAGGGCCTTTCGGGACCTGGGATATGAACCAGCTTCAGCGCGGTCTGCAGGTCTATACCGAGGTCTGCGCGGCTTGCCACGGTCTGAAATATGTGCCTCTGCGTGATCTTGAAGCGCTGGGGTATTCGGAAGAGCAGGTCATCACCTACGCGGCCGACAACTTCGAGGTCTTTGACCCGGAAGAGGACGATTTCCGCCCGGCCAAGCCAACGGATCACTTCCCGGCCAACAACGGTGTGGGCGCGCCGGACCTGAGCCTGATGGCGAAGGCGCGTGCGGGCTTCCATGGTCCGTACGGTCTTGGCATCAACCAGCTGTTCAAAGGTATGGGCGGCGCGGAATACATTGCCTCGCTTCTGGATGGTTATACCGGTCATGAAAAGGAAGAGGCGGGTTCCATCCTGTACGAGAACACCGCCTTCCCCGGTGGCTGGATTTCGATGGCACCGCCGCTGTCGGATGATCAGGTTGAATTCGCCGATGGTCACCCTGCAACTGTCGAGGCTATGTCCGAAGACGTTGCAGCCTTCCTGATGTGGACGGCTGAACCGAAGATGATGGAGCGCAAGAGTGCCGGGTTTGTTGGCGTTCTTTTCCTGACCGTCCTGTCGGTGATTCTGTATCTGGTCAACAAGCGCCTTTGGGCACCCGTCAAAGGTAAGCGGCTGGATTAAGTCGGTCGCGATCCACAAATTTACCCCCGCGCCTGACGGTTGCGGGGGTTTTTCGTTACAGCGGCATGTAAGGGGCCAGATGAAGCGGCTGATTAAATCAGGCTTGCAACTGAGTGGCCGACTTCCCGACAATCGTCGCCGAGACGATCTGGCCCTCGGGCTGAGGTGCGGCAAAGGCGACTTCGGTAAACTGCTCGGTCCGGCCCATATGCGGGTTTTCCATCAGTACCGTGTGCTGTTTGCCAATCTGCTCTGACAGGTGTTTTGCGACCTGCGCATCCCCGGAGGCCCGCAGACGGGCGGCGCGATCTTTGATGACGGACCCGTTTATCTGTTGCGGAATACGGGCGGCTGGCGTGCCGTCGCGTTTGGAATACGGAAACACGTGCAGCCATGTCAGGTTGCAGTCTTTTACCAGTTTCAGCGAGTTCTCGAAATGCGCCTCGGTCTCGGTTGGGAAACCGGCGATGATGTCTGCGCCATACGTCATGTCGGGGCGCAGCTTGCGCGCTTCTTCGGTGAAGCGAATGGCGTCATCGCGCAGATGGCGGCGTTTCATCCGCTTGAGGATCAGATCATCGCCGTGTTGCAATGACAGGTGCAGATGAGGCATCAGGCGCGGCTCGGTTGCGATGGCGCGCATCAGGTTCTCATCCACCTCGATCGAGTCGATAGAGCTGATACGCAAACGCGCAAGATCAGGCACCAGCTTGAGGATGCGCATGACCAGATCGCCCAGTTTCGGCTGCGCAGGCAGGTCAGCGCCCCACGATGTGAGGTCCACGCCAGTGAGAACAACCTCGTTATAACCCTTGTCGACCAGCCGTTTGATCTGGTCTACCACCACACCGGCCGGAACGCTGCGTGAGTTGCCGCGGCCGTAAGGAATGATGCAGAAGGTACAGCGATGGTCGCAGCCATTCTGCACCTGTACATAGGCGCGCGATCGTGTGCCAAAACCATCGATCAGATGCCCTGCGGTTTCCGTGACCGACATGATATCGTCCACCTGCACGGCCTCGGTCTGACCGATGAAATCCGCGGCCATCCCCTTCCAGGTTTCGGGCTGCATCTTCTCGGTATTGCCGATCACCGCATCAACCTCATCCATCCGGGCAAAGGTCTCGGGCTCGGTCTGTGCGGCGCAGCCTGTGACGATCAGGCGGGCATCCGGATTCTCCCGCCTCAGCCTGCGGATTTCCTGGCGGGCCTTGCGCACGGCCTCGGCCGTCACTGCGCAGGTGTTCACGATCACGGCATCGCTCAGCCCTGCCTGCTGCGACAACTCTTTCATCGCTTCGGTCTCATAGGCGTTCAGGCGACAGCCCAGAGTGGTGAACTTTGGCGGGTTCATCCCAATGACCTCAGAAACTCCGGGGTCAGCGTGCCGGAAAAGACGTGAGCTGTGGGTCCCGTCATCCAGACTCCATCCTCCCGCCAATCGATCCAGATCGTTCCGCCGTCAAGATCCACTTGCACCTGACGACCCGTAAGGCCACGCCGGGCAGCCGCTACAGCGGTGGCGCAGGACGACGACCCCGAAGCCAGGGTGATGCCGACACCGCGCTCCCAAACGCGCATCCGAATCTGATCCGGCCCCGTGATCTGCGCAACCTGCACATTGGTGCGTTCAGGATAGAGCGGGTGGAGTTCGTAGCGCGCGCCAAATTCCTCCAACGGGATGGCTTCGGCCTTATCGACAAAGAATGTGCAATGCGGATTGCCCATACCGGTTGCTGTCGGGCCGCCCTCGATGGGAAGCTCTAGGGTGTCCACCTCTTCGGCCAGGGGAATTTCATGCCACGTAAGCTGCGGATGGCCCATGTTGACCGATGTCAGCCCATTGCCTGCGTCACGCGCCAACAAAGAGCCACGTTCGGTCGTCAAAGTCAGATCGGATTTGCCCGTCTCCTCCATCAAGAACCGCGCAATGCATCGTGTGGCATTGCCGCAGGCGGCAGAGGTCGATCCGTCGGCATTGTAGAACACCAGATGCGCGTCCGATTCCCCGCTTTCGATCACTGCCAGCTGATCAAATCCCACGCCGAACTGCCGATGCCCGATTCCTCTGGCCAGTGCGGGAGTAATCGGCACAGCCTGCGCACGTGTATCCACAATGACAAAGTCATTGCCCAGCCCGTGCATCTTCATGAAGGGCAAACCGATATCGTTTATGGGTCGCATGGCGGGCATATAACCCCGGTCACAACATGAATCCACCCTGTCGCGCAGATTCCTAAAAAAAGGGGTTGACCCCCCTGCGCCACCTGCCTAATTAGGCCGCCTATCGGGTCGCCGGATATGTCTTGGGCATTGGCGAAACGAGGTGTGAAATAAGGTCTTGAACCCGGTCGGGAAAATACTTTACAGAGCACCACGGATCGCCGAGATCCAACAAAAAGAGTGGGCCGTTAGCTCAGTTGGTAGAGCAACTGACTTTTAATCAGTGGGTCGCAGGTTCGAATCCTGCACGGCTCACCACTTTTTTCAAAGTGACAAATGACACCTGATCGTTCCTTTACGACAGGTTTTTGTCCTCTCGAGGACAGTGCCGACCCGAAAGGACGAAAGCCCGGAACGTGCGAATTGTGCTCATTCCGGGGGGCTAACGAAGCCGTGAGAGCCTGCAAGTATCTCGGGCCGGCCCTATGACGAAAGCTGACCGGCTATCACCGCCGGAGCCGCGCAGAGGCAAAGATGAATTGCGTCAAACGACTTGGCCAAGGCCTCATGGCGAGGGACTTCGGTCGGCAAGTTGCTGAGCTGCAGGTCCCGATCGCGGTTCTCAACCGCTACACAGCTCTTGGCATACCCGTCACAGAGCCCGCAGGATAAGTACCTCCGGGGAAAGGGGAAGCTCGGTCTTCACCCGATTTGCGCAACAGAGCCCCAACCACAGCAAAGCCGAACAACTAATTGCGGATATGTTGGTCGAGCTGCGGCTTTCGCTGCACTGTCACGTATGGCAACGTGATTTCTATGCCGAATCAGAATGTTGACCCTCGAATCCTCGCGTTATGCGAGAAAGTCACCGCGAAGCGTGCGCGAGCACTCATTGACTACCTGTTGGAGTACGGTGAGTGCTCGACTGAAGACCTGAATGAATTGGGATATGACCACCCACCTCGTGTCGCGGGCGACGTAAAGGAAGCGGGAATCCCGATTGTGATGACACGCGACCGCGTTTCGGCGAAGACTGGTCGCAAGATCGGGGTGTATCGTTTTGGCAACCCGAGCGACATTAAAGCGGGCCGAATAGACGGGCGCAAAGCGTTCTCGAAGGCTTTCAAGAACCGACTGGTTGAACACTACAACTCGCGGGAAGCCTTTACGCAAGAAGTGCTCGCGCCGCGCTACCTCCAGATCGACCATCGGGTGCCATATCAAGTGGCTGGTGATGCAGCGTTCGATGAGTCTAACCCCGAGACCTACATGCTCATCGACGCCTCAAGCCAACGAGCCAAGTCTTGGTCCTGCGAGAACTGCCGCAACGCTCAGCAAGACCGGAGTGAGGATGTCTGCAGTGCCTGCTTCTGGGCGTCACCCGAGAGCTACACGCACGTGGCACTTGAGGAGGTTCGCCGTCTTGACCTTGAATGGCGCGCGGATGAGACCTCGGTGTTCGACAAGCTGCGTGATCGCGCCGCGCGGGAAGGCGTGACCGTTCAGGTTCTCGCTAAGCGGTTGCTAGATGGCTAGGCTGGCCTGCGCTACCTTCGGACGGATCACCCCCTCAACCGGTTCGGCTAGACTAGGCGTCACATATAGGCTTTCGACCGTCTCCTCTTTCCGCCCCGACAAGGTGGACTGAGATGAAGTTCCGGCATGGAGCAACAGGCGAGTGAGCCCTAGGTTGTCGGGCAAAGGCGGGCCATATTCGCGTCCGCCGGTCATACCGTCATAGGAAAGCGCAAAGGGGACATTCCTCGCGCGCAGCTCTTGCAGTCCCTCACATAACTCCTCTTGTGTGAGCTGCTGATGGTAGCGCTTGTCTCTCCCCATGGAAGTCCCGAGGTAGGGCGGGTCCATGTAAACAAAGTCAGCCGTACCTGCGTCAGATGCCGTCGTGCGCCAGTCACCTACCCGGAACTCAGTTCTGCCACGCAAAATCCGTGAGACACCCTGCACTGCGTTGCTCAACTTCTCCGGGCGCATCCCGAGGCGGCGCTTGTCCACCGACTGGGTGAACCGTCCCTCGCGGTTAAAGCGAACCGCATTCTTAACGCAACGACATATAAGGTAGAGCAGGTCCACTGGTTGCCGATCGGCATTGTATCGGTCCCGCACCTCGTTGAAATATCCGGTCTCGCCCTCGCGCTGACCATGCCACAGCTCAGCATACCGCGCCGCCGTTACGTCAGGTTCCTCGACGATTGAACGCAGCAGCGCCACCATCGGCTCAAGGCTATCGGCTATCACGAAGCGATCTGCGCGCTGATGATAAGCAGCGTAAATCGTCATCGCAGCGGAACCGCAAAATGGTTCATAGAAGGTTTTGATGCCTTCTGGCAGGTAGTCGTCAATCATCGGCGCGAGCTTGCGCTTACTACCTTGATACGGGATCGGGTGAGGTAGGTTAGCCATGGAAAAGCTTTAGCCCGTCAATCGGTGCATTGCTAGGGTTTGTTGTTTGGAGCTGGTCACCTACTACTGGATGATACACGACACATCAATCACCGTTAGCTACGACCCGGCTGGCCTCCCCGTAATAACCACAACCAGACCCGACCCATTCTTGCCTGTTTATGCCCGCTTAGCGAATGCTGGCTGGCATATGCGGAATAAATGATTGGAGCTGATTGCTCGCCTCCAACGCTGCATATGCAGCCAAACCAGCTGGTGATCTGGCAGACAGGCCATTCGCCAAGCGCCGGACCGTACCGTTGTTGCTCGGGAAGCTATCGGCGGTCGCAGCAAAGTCAGCCAAACAACATTGTTTTGCGTTCCGGGTGGAATTGGCTCAGCGACACAGCGGCAATTATGCGTCTGCCCCGGATGACCTCCCTCCGGAGGACTGTCCCATCGAAATACTCGCTCATCGTATTCCGCATGGCTATCTCGAACCTTGGCGTCATCGCGTGTCCGCCAGATATACTGTTCAATGCCGAGAGCATCTTGCAGCAATTGGTTTACCAAAGCTGCAAATGCACGAAGAAGGCGTTCCTCCATGCTAACTCGTCGAGGGCGGAGACGCTGAGGGTGGGTGTGATATTCCGAGAAAATGCTTGGGAGACGTGCACCCCACTGTCTTAGGGCTTCGTCCTTGGCTTCAGACACATCGAAGAGGTCTGCTTCCGAAACAATCGGCACGCTATCGGGAGACGTAAGCGCATTCAGCAGCATCCTGCTATTTTCAGAGACAACCTCGTCCAAACGATTCACGAAGTCTGACAGCAACGATGAATAGTTTGGGAAAACAGATTTGATCGAGATGGCCGAGCGATACCCAATCACTCGGTTTTCTCGCCGAGTCACCACGTACTGTCCGTTCCCGCCATAGCGAAGAAAACCTCCGAAATCCTGCTGCATGGAACCTCCCACGGTCGTGCTCAGTTGGTTCTAGCAACAGTTGCCTAAGAAGATTTATCCCTAGCATTAGCTGGTTTCGAATAAACGCAACCCAAAAATTTCCGCGTAAGGTCCATTATGTAAACAAAACCCGCAGTCAGCTTGGGCAAAGAATAACACTACGGTTTATAGTATTCAGATTTGAAGTCTCTAAAGGCCTTTTCAAACGAGCCTCGAAGTCGAACTTCTAAATCTGGCTCCATGGGCGAAAGACCAATCTCATACTCCTTGTTGTGCTTTGCAAATAGCTGCGAAACTGATTTAGTTGCGCGGGTTGAAACAAAATAGCGTTCTCCATTTTGGATATCGTGGATCAGACCCAAGAAAGATCTGCCCAAACCAATGCCGACATTGGAATTGATATAGAACTTGCACTCGACTGTCAGAAGCGTCTTGCTAAAACGAGGATGTGCGTTGTTTGCTCGACTTGCATCAGCTTCGCTCTTGAACAACACCGCAACATCGCATTCATGTTGCACTTTGGACCTGCCGGAAACGTATATCCCGATGTGTGCCTCAAGTGGAGGGCATTGGTCGAATTCAATTTCGGCATGACAAAATGGGTGGGCTTTGGAAGCTATACCAGATGGGCTAGATCTGAACCAAAAGCTCGAAGGTGTATTGCCATCGTTGTCTCGGAGCGAGATCGTAGCGCCCTCTCGTTCAACTGCTTCCAATACTAGTGACCAAATGTAGGCCTCGTACAAGTCGTCTCCGGCGGAAGCAGACGATAGGTTTGAACTCGGGACTGCCCAAGCGCATCAACAATTTGAGCCCACAGATCTTGTTCAATCGGCATCGACTTCACTCACAGGGTCAAAGGCTATGCGCCGCTTACTTTTTTCGAGGCCAAGCACAAGCTTTTCTAAGCTTTGTGCCAGTGAATTCAATTTGTTGCGGGAACTCTTAACTTCCTGAAGTGAAATTATTCTTGAAGGCTTGTTTTCAGGAGAATTGGGATCGACAAATTTCACCGTCGTTTCTTCTTCAGAAGTCTTTTTATCTCCGCGCAAGCGGTTAACCGTCGTAATCAACCGTGAGGCCATTTTTGTGGGAGTTATAAATGCCAATGCTAATGCCTCTGCAGTCATATCTAAGGATTCAACGTCGGAGAAAGGTTCGCTTACAACCAATTCGGCACTAGTGGTCTGGCTTCTTTGAACACCGCTAGCAAGTCGGTCACTACCAATATTCTCTTTTACGTTCACTTTTCTTAACCTTGGTCGACCCTCGTCGATTTCAGCCTGAATCAAATTCAGAACTTCAACAATTGCCTCCCATCCCGGTTGACTAGCGCGTGATTTAATCTCTTCAGTCAAGCTGGCTTTCTGTTTTTTTTGCTTCTTCTTCAATGTCTTGCATTATAACTGAGCACTTGTCTTGTTTGGTTTGCCAACTACGAAGCGTTGTGAAACGCTGCTTCTTACTAGCGCCTACAGACGAGCAAGCAGGCGATCACATAAGGAGCTCTTCTACGCATGAGTGTGTTGTTCAGTTTTGAGGCGAAGTAAATATAGCGATTTCAACTCCATATGTAGAACCAGCCGTCACCGAAGACGCTGTTACCTACCAGCAACACAATCGAACCGTCCTCCCGACATGCGCAAGTCCCAAAAGGCTGCGGCCCTCTGAGGTCGATAATGCCAAATCTACGTCTTACGCGCCGCGCTGTTGACGACATCCCATTAGTGGTGGCTTGGGGCCGTGCGTATGCCAGCCGCAGCCTGTACGGCCTTCTCTGGGCATTTAACGCCCGTTGCGCTGGGCAATGTGCTCTACTTGCGCACGTATAACCCTGCAGTCCGCAAAAACACAGTACAATAAGTTCCCGATCAACGACCAATGAACGCATCCAGCATCTTCGATGCCCTTGCAAGTTGCTCCTCATTCATGCGCGCTAGCGACTTCTGGATCTGTGAAAGCAGTTTTCCGCGAGCGCCCTCGACAACAGCAATAGCACCAAACAAAGTTGACGGATCTACTTTGAGTTCAACCGCAATTCTGGATGCCGTATCAAATGATGGTGCAGCCGCCCCACGTTCGATCTTACCAATCGTTTCATAGGTAGCTCCACCACGTTCTGCGAGATGCTCCTGTGTCCAGACAAGCGAACGGCGGTGATGCCGAACGTTTGTCCCAAAAACTTCCCTCAGGTCTGTCGTGCTATCCATGGATAGCATCATTCAGATGAAGAACTTCTCAAATCTAGAAATCATAACCACCTGTTTTGGATATTCAGATCTTTAAGTTCTTATTCTGACAAAAGTGGAACCACAGCCCAAGAGCAGTTGGCATTATTTGGCGCGGCGGTTTGGGTGTGCAAGAAAGGAGTTGCGGCTATATGGTGAAAGGCAAGACATTTAAGGCAAAGATAATTGAAAGCTCACCGGGCATCAGTGCTCTTTCCATCGAACTTGGTGGCAACAATGGGCAGCGATTAGCTTTCCTCACATCTGGAAGCATGGGGCGAGGAAAAAACTACCTCACGCATGAGATTGTAGGCTTTCGAGGCTCTTGGGTCAGAGTCATCACGTTCTCCCGGGAAAATGGCCGTTGGCGCAATAGCCGGTGGTATACTAACGGGTGGTGTTGGCCTTGTCGCAGGGGCGGCGTTGGATGCGAAGAAGAAACACCAAGGCGCATATCTCGCGATGTTTTCCGACGATAAGCACGTTGCCTTCACCGTGACTGACAAAGATATCTTGTTAAAACTAAAGGTGCTGGCAGCGCGGAAGTGATCACTGTTTTAGAACAATTGATTAAGAAGAAGGGTGGTGCCGCTGATAGGACTCGAACCTACGACCCCATCATTACGAATGACGTGCTCTACCAGCTGAGCTACAGCGGCATCCTTCTTTTTTCGCGGCCCTACTATGGCCCTACTAGTTATCACGCGCCTTCTCTAACCTACTGGCCTCGAACGTCAATTGCGGATGGACCCGCTACTTACGAAAGACCTGCTCTACAAACTGACTATTGGGTCGACGCAGTAGACGAATTAACCGCAGGACGCAGGTCGTGCAAGTGCGGATCGCACAATCAGCCTGCTGTTGACCGGTTCGCAATCATCCCGCATCCTGACGCGGACCTGATCCGTCCGTCGGGTTCGGTTGGTTTATCAGGTATTTGGCAAGGTCATTTGAATGTCCGGGATTTCGCAGAAGACTTACGTGCTGGATACACACCGGCTGCGGGACCCGGAGCAGACGCTTGCTATCGTCAAACCGTTTCTCAGACAGATGGGCATTACCCGAATTGCCAACCTGACCGGGCTCGACCGAGTCGGGTTGCCGACGGTCATGGTGACACGGCCCAATTCCCGCTCGGTCGCGGTATCACTGGGCAAAGGGTTATCACTGAGCGCTGCGCAGGCCTCGGGCGTGATGGAGGCGATTGAATCGTGGCACGCAGAACGGGTCGAACTGCCGTTGCGTCTGTCCAGCCATATCGATCTGGCACAGGATCACGTTGTTGACGTGGCCCGACTGCCGCGCGTGACCGGCGGTCGGTTCGATCCGCATCACGCGATGCTGTGGGTGCAGGGGCGCGACCTGGGTTCGGATCAGCCCTGCTGGGTGCCGTATGAGATGGTGGATACCGATTACACCACGTCGCCCGTGGGCGGGCAGCGCGCCTTTCCCAGAACCACCAACGGGTTGGCTTCGGGCAACGATGTAACCGAGGCCAGTTGCCATGCGATCTGCGAGCTGGTCGAGCGCGACGCGACCACGCTGTGGCATCACCGGGCGGTGACGCCACGCGTCGATCCCCACACGGTGGATGATCCGCGCTGCCAACAGGCGATGGATCGGTTTGCGGCGGCGGGGCTGGATCTGGGGATATGGGACACAACCTCGGATGTTGGCATCGCCAGCTTTCGCTGTGCGGTCTGCGAAACTGGTGGCGCAACGGGTCATATCGGCATCGGCGATGGCTGCCACCCGGACCGCGCCATCGCCCTGCTGCGGGCGCTGACCGAAGCGGCACAGACAAGGCTGACCTATATCTCGGGCGCGCGGGACGATCTGGACCCCGAAGAATTCTCGGACACTGCCCGGAACTGGCGCAACGGATATATCCGCGCGTTGATCGATGGCTCGGCCATAACCGGCGATTTCACCGCGTGCCCGACGCATGTGACCGAATCTTTTGCGGAAGATTTGTCCCTGTTGGAGACACGCCTGTCGGCTGTCGGAATAGATCAGGTGATCACGGTTGATCTGTCGCGGCCCGAGATCGACATCGCCGTGGTTCGTGCCGTGATTCCGGGGCTGGAGGCACCTCATGATGACCCTGATTTCATCGCCGGACCTCGGGCTCAGGCGGTGTCATCATGAAAGCGGTCGTCTTTGTCGGGCCCACGTTGCGGGCAGATACGGTTCGGGAACTGCTCGATGCAACCATTCTGCCGCCGGTTCAGCAGGGAGACGTATATCGTGCGGTGCGGGACAAACCGCCCGCGATCGGGATTATCGACGGCTATTTCGACGGGGTGCCCTCGGTTTGGCACAAAGAAATCCTGTGGGCGATCGAGCAAGGTATCCCGGTCTTTGGCAGCGCCAGCATGGGCGCGCTGCGGGCGGCAGAGCTGGCTGACTTCGGGATGATCGGAATCGGGCAGGTATTCGAGGACTATCTAAGCGGCGCGCTTGAGGATGACGATGAGGTGGCGGTCCTGCATGGCCCTGCCGAGCTTGGTTTTCCGCCGTTGAGCGAGCCGATGGTGTCGATCCGCGCCACGATTGCGCAAGCGCGGACTGAGGGGGTTCTGCAATCTGCGGCGGGCTCTGCCCTGCTGCGGACGGCCAAGGAATTGCATTACCGTGATCGGGTGTGGGACAGGATCATGGAGGGTGCTACGCCACCGTCCGGCCTGGAGGGCTTCCAACGCTGGCTGCCGGAAGGGCGGGTCGATACCAAAGGCGATGACGCGCGCACGATGCTGACCGAAATGGCCCGGTGTCTGGACGAAGGCGCGGCAGCGCCCGATCCTCAGCGCGTCGAGCGCACGCTGGCCTGGCGCGAACTCTGCACTCGCGTCGATACCGAAACCACACAGCAGGAAACCGGCGCGCGGGCGTTGGTGGATGAGTTGCGGCTTGACCCCGTGCGTTACGCCGAACTGCGCGACCGCGCCGCGCTGAGCTTGCTTTCACAGGACGCGGCCCGCAGACAGGGCCGGGAACCTGACAAACAGGCGTTGCTGCAACAGATGACCGAGCATAGGCTGGGGGCCCGGCTGCCCCGCCACGCCGATCTTATCCAATGGCTGCAAGAGAACGACCTGACGCTTGCGCAATACGAGACGATGCTGGCTGACAGATCGCGCGTTGATATCGCAATCGAAGGTCTGGCAGATGAGCTGGATGCCGCGCTGCTTACCGAACTTCGGCGCGCGGGTGACTATAGCGCGTTGCGCGAGCGCGCCCGGCGCAAGGCCGAGCAGATGCCGCGACCGAATAGCGCCAATGGCGCGGCGAACCGAACGCAGTCGCTGATATGGTATTTTGAAACGCGTCTTGACCAGGCGGTGCCGGATGATCTTGAATCACACGCAATTGCACTGGGTCTTGAGGGGCGCGATGCCTTTGTCGATCTGATTGAAGCAGAGTTCGTGTTTTGTCAGTTGGACAGAAACCCGGCTGATCAGGGGTCCGACGTGACGGCGGGCATACAACCGGACGGATAACGGGAGGGAACAATGACGATCTGGCCCGACTACTCGGAGAACGAACCCCCGGGCACCCGGTTCCTGCTGTATCCGCAGTCGCCGTATCTTGAGCCGAACTCGAAACCGGAACTGGTTGAGATTTCAGCGCCTCAGGGGACCATCGGCCCGGGCCCCTCGGGGCCGCGCATGTATGCGATGAACCCGGTCGGCAAGACGATACCTTACGGGGCGATGATCGAGGGCGAGGATGGCCCCGAGATGTATCTGCCCGCGTGGGATGGCTATATCGAGCCACCCCCCGAACCGGATGAATTCGGGAACTTCATCCATATCGATCCCGACGACCCGGCCTTCGAGGCCGCCCATCTGTTCGGGGCCGCCCATTTTACCATGGACGTCTGGGAGGGGTATTTCGGCCATCCGATCCCCTGGCATTTCGCGCGCGACTTCGAACGGTTGGAGCTGTCGTTGCTGCCCAGCCTGGATAACGCGCATATCGGCTGGGGGTTTCTGGAAACCGGCGGCACCCGCGAACACGGCGACGAATACCGCCCCTACAGCCTGAACTTTGACGTCGTGGCACATGAGATCGGGCACGCCATCATCTACAGCGTTATCGGCCTGCCTTCAGAAGAGGACGCGACAGGTGAATATTACGGGTTCCATGAATCGGCCGCAGATATGGTCGCGCTGCTGGCCTCGCTGCATTTCGGATCGGTCGTGGACGAGCTGCTGAAAAACACGCGCGGGAACCTGTATACCTACAACCGACTCAGCCGCTTCGCGGAGCTGTCACAGAACGCGCAGATCCGCATCGCCGCCAATGACCGGACGCTGTCCGACTTCGCGCATGGCTGGTCCAGCGAACACGCGCTTTCAGAACCTCTGACCGGCGCAATGTTCGATATTCTGGTCGACATCTATCACGAAAGGCTGGTCGCCCATGACGTGATCGACCCGGAGATGGAGGACCTGTCGGACGAGCTGGAAGGAACGGACGAATATAACGAGATCATGCAGGATCTGTTCGACACGCACTACGCCGCCGATCCCGAAGGCTTTCGCGTCGCCTTGATCGAAGCCCGGGATTTGCTGGGCTCGTATCTTGCCGACGCATGGGAGATGCTGGATGCGGACATGCTGAGTTACTTCGGTGTCGAACGTGCACTGGTCGTGGTTGATCAGGAGATAACCGGCGGTGCGTTCCGTCAGATCATCGAAAGTAATTTCCGGATGCGCGAGATCGGGCTGACACGTCCGGGGCCACGGTTGACCAAGCCGGACGGGTCCAGCCATGCCGCTTCGGTTCGGACGTTGTCGCCAGAAGCAAACGAGCCTTAAAGTCTTTGTTTTTGGCGAAACTTTATGGCATTTTACACGCACGGGGTGATAATTTTGGCAATCGACGCGCAACAATTGCGTAAACTTGGGACAGGCGTGGCCCTGGGCACCGTCGACCCCCGATAGGGAGAAAGTGATATGTCTGAGTCCTTACTCAGTTTTTCCGAGGTATTATTGTTTGGGCGAGAGTTAAGCGATTTAAAACTGAAACAACGTTCTGTCCGTCTTGCAGAAGAGCTTGATAGCCATACCGACCTGAATAACTCATTCCTGAAAATTGACGGTGTCCCCGTTCGAGAAGACGACCGTGTTCTGGTTCAGGTGGGTGATGCGGCGAACGAGTATTCCGGCATCTACAAAGTGGTCAAAGCGACCGGCGGCAAGTTCAAATTCGAAAAGCGCAAGAAGGTCTCGCACGACTCGTTTGTCTATATCCGCCGGGGTCGTCAGTTCAAAAATACCTACTGGCAGCAAACCGCGAACCGGCACAAGGATCAGCTATTCATCGAACAGGATGACCGCAGGAGGGGTCGCGGCGTAAATAATTTTATCGGAGACCAGTTCGGAGGCGATGCACGGCTGGCCCGGATTTACGGCTTCGCCTACGACGGCACCTATTACGAGATGCCCGAACCCACGATCTTTCTGGTCCATGGCCACGGCGAAAGTGCCACAGGCGGCAACCTGCCCTATGGGTTCAAGCTTGATAAAGCCGGAGACGACACCACGCAGCAGACAGCGCGTGCTCCGATGAACCCATCGGTCTCGGGTGTGGCAGCGGCGGATTACCAGATGGCCAGCGACATTCGTGTCTGGAACTACGATCAGGCCGATTACACCATCCGCATGGATATTGCAGCCGGTCAGATCGAAGAAGTGCTGCTGGATGTCTATTTCGAATATGACGCCCCTATGGTCAGTGGCGCTAAAGTATCCGGAGCCAAGGTCAGCGGGGCCAAGGTGTCCGGCGCGAAGGTCAGCGGGGCCAAGGTGTCCGGTGCCAAAGTCAGCGGAGCCAAGGTGTCCGGCGCCAAAGCGCGCGGCGAATGAGCTCAAAAAGTATTGCTGGTCACATGCCTGCAGGTATGTGATCAGCAACATCTCATTAACCGGAATGAGCCCAGATTTCCGGATCTCCGCATTGCAACAAACGTCAGAGCTCTATCTGCACCAGCAATGCGCTTAGCCAAAGCCCCAGCCCAAAAACAGAATGTGTGACGAGATTTCTCAAACGCAGTTTCCAAGATTCAGGTGCTTTTGAAACGGCAACACCCCAACCGAAGAGCGGTTGAAAGATGAGCCATGGTACCAGGACCGTAAGCAAGCCAAAGCTCAGACCCTGCCAAGCTTTCGGCGCGCTGAGTGAGGCTGGGCCAAACAGACAGACAAACCCGATGCCGAAGAGGCCCCCAAGAATGAGATGCGCGCTCCAGCCCAGCGCAGCCTCGGAACTTACCGGTGCAGAATTGCGGATGTCGCTGTGGACAAGACCAGCGTCGGGAATCGATCCAATCCAACGCCCGACGAGGCTATAAAATCCATTTGTCGCCGCCCACCCCTGACGGAAAATTCCGACAAGATCGGTGAAGACAGTCGCGCCAAGTCCAACGACGGCCCCGAAACTCAGTAATTCGACGAAATTCATGTGCTTTCCTTCTTCAAAAGAATCCCGCAAAATTTGTGCAACTTGAAGCAAGGTTTAAGTCAACATGTTCCGTCTCGATATTGCAGAGGTTGCCCGGCGCAGCGGCTTGTCCCCCTCGACTTTGCGCTACTATGAAAAGCGAGGCCTCATTGTTTCGGATGGCAGACACGGGCTACGTCGCCAATATGATGACAGCGTGCTCACTAGGCTTGCACTGGTTGCGTTAGGCCAGCGGGCTGGCTACTCGCTGGAAGAAATTGCGACCCTCTTTCGTCCACAAGGAGGACAGCTGGACGTCAGTCGCGAAGAACTGAGAAGCCAGGCAACCAATTTGCGTGATCAGGCACAAGAATTGCTGGCTACGGCGGACCTGCTGGAACACGTCGCCGCTTGTACGGCCCCCTCGCACTTGGAGTGCCCCCGATTTCAAGAATTGCTGGAGGACGTTCTCGGAACACATCTGCGCTGAGAGCTAAGCCGCTTTTCGCGATCAGAATCCGGCCTTCTTCAAACCTTCCAGGAAGTGTTGAGTATCGTCTGTCAGTAAGTCAGGCTGAACAGTGGCCCAGCGCTTCAGTGAGAAATTCGGGTGCGCCGCCTTGTGCTTGTCGGCAATCTGGCGGGCCATATCTATGTCACCCTTATGTGCATAACTTGCGGCCAGAACGCGTTGCCCCTCGGTCGGGTTGTTCATCTTGTTGACCGTAGTAATGACATCGTCATAGCGTTTGAGATTGTAATATGCTCCGCCCAGGTGCCAGAGATATTGATCCGGGAAATAGGGATTTAACCGCATCGCTTGCTGAAGATGCTTGATCGCGGTCTCATTGTCCCCCGAATGGGCCAGCGCATCAGCGTAGTCCGAGTGCATGTCGGCATCGTTGGGGTTCAGCTGCAAGGCGCGTTTGTAGGATTCGATCGCGGAATCATGTTCCTTGCGATAAAGCTGTACATAGCCCAATTCACCAAATCCGCGCGCATCCGTCGGATCAAGTTCAACCGCGCGCTGCGCCAGCGACAGGGCCTTGTCCAGCGCGCTGCTCGGGTCTTTCGCCCAGGAATAACGCCAGTCGATATTGAGCGTGCGTGAAAGTGCTGCCGCGGCCCGCGCATATCCGCCGTCACGCTCCAGCGCGGATTCATAACAATGCTGCGCCTTACGATTATCGTTGCGGGTGTACTTGAAGATATGATGCTGACCCTGCAGCACCGACCCATAGGCCCGCAGATCTGACGGGATGGCCTGCACCATGCGCTGTTTCTCGTGCGATTCGATCATCACGGCGGTGGCCGCCACGATACACTCCGTCACCTCATCCAGAATGTCGAAAATATCGTCGAGTTTGCGATCAAACCGCTCACCCCAGATTGTGCGTTCGGTGTTGGCGTCGATCAGCTCGGCCGTGATGCGAATGCGGCTGGATGATCGGCGGACACTGCCGCGTGCCACATAGCGGACATTCAGGCGCCGCGCCGCCTCTTGCGGCGACATTGACTGGGTTTTGAAGAAAAACGACGAGTTCCGCGCGATGATGAACAGGTTACGGAACTTGGACAGGTTCATGATGATGTCGTCGGTCAGCCCTTCGGCGACCCAACTGTCATCCTCGTCTCCACCCTGACTGGCAAAGGGTAACACCGCGACAGACGGGATATCGGGTCGTTCCAGCACCTCAAGTTGCATCTCGGGGCGCAGGGTCGCCGCCATCGTGGCACCTTCGACCTCGGTCCGGACGCAGTAGGTCGCCACCGGCGACATGATGTTCTTGAGTTGCTTGGGCCCGAGGAATTCATAGCCATAACGCAGGCGGTTGCGAATCTGCTCGTAAACCGCAGCGCTGACATAAACCCGCTCGGGCTCGGCAATCTCTTGCAGCCGTGCGGCAATGTTGACGTTGTCGCCATGGATGCCGCGTTCATCCATCAGCACCTCACCCATATGGACGCCCGCACGGAACTTGATCTGTTCGTTGTCCAAACGGCTCGTGTTGTGCTGGGCTGCGATCCGGTGCAACTCAATACTGAATTCGACTGCACTGGTGGCTGTTTCGAACAGGGCCAGAATGCCGTCACCGCGCACTTCGATGATCTTGCCCTGGTATTTCGAGCAGATCGTCTCGAGCTGCGCCAGCAACGACTTTAACGCGTTATACGTATCAATCTCGTTCTCGCTCATCAGGCGCGAATACCCGACGACATCGGCAAAAAGCACCGCTCCGAGTTTCTGTATGATTGATGGGTCCGAACCGGTCGTGTTCACTGGCAATACTCGATTGGGTTGTCTCGTCGAATCCGACAGGACTGTTGTAGCAAAATTTGACGCAAAATTCGCAACCTTTCAGGCATCCGCGTCAACATCAGGGGGCCAGGACCAGCCGGAAGCATCAAAACTGACCACTGTTTCCCGGCCCAGCTCCCGTGCAAGAACCTGCCGCTGCGCCATCCAGTCCTGCTGCAGCATACCAACAACAACCATATCGTGAAACCGCCCATCAGCGAACCAGGCCTGACGCATGGTCCCCTCGATCTCGCAGCCCACCCGGCGGATCAGATCGCGGCTGCTGTGATTGTCTGCCCTGTAATACGAGGTGATGCGATTCAACCCCAGCTGTCGGAACGCAAAGTCCAGCATCAGGGCAACCGCCCGCACCGCCACTCCGTGACGCCGAATGGACTTGTCGACAAACACCGGAACCACCGCGTCCCGATTAATGCTTGAAATCGCTTCGAGTCCTGTCATTCCCACCAGATCGCCGCTGTCGGATTCGATTGCAAACCAGCACTTGTCACACTCTCGTGAAGGGCAAACCGCGTCCTGCCAGTTCTGCTCGGTCTGCGACAGATTTGGCGGGATGCGCAAAGTCCGGTCGAACAGGGCCAGATCATGAACATCCTGAAACCAGCGGGCGATGGTATCGAGATCAGTCTTTTCCAGAGGGCGCAGCTTGAACAGCCTGGATGAGGTATCGGGCAAGAGAAAAAAGCCTCCGACAACAAATATTAAAATCTATTCGCGCGATACTAGCATAAAAATCTCAGAAACAAGAACGGGTTGTTCACACAAGAAATCCATAGGCTTGAACCCGCTGAACGGGTAAAACCGGCGGACGACCGTGCGGGGCAGATTGTTTCAGACGCGCTGCCTGATCAGCGGTTCTCGGCGCGAATCAGGAAGATGTTGCGCAGGTAGATCGACAATCCCATCGACTGGCCAAGAATGAAGACCGGGTCGCGGCGGTAAATCGCGTAGCTGAGCAGGATAAGCCCACCGCCGATCGAGAGATACCAGAACGCCATCGGGATAACCGATTTCTTGGCCCGTTCGGATGTGATCCACTGAACGATGAAGCGGGCGCTGAACATCAACTGCCCGGCCAACCCGATAAAGACCCAGAGCGCCTCGGTCGGGCTGTCGACATGCAGGATTTCGAGAATGGTTTCCTTCATGACCGGGATGCCTCGGTTGCTGAGACGGACTTGGCGCGGCGGGTCAGCCAGACCACGCCGAACAGATCCCAGATACCCACCATGGCCCGCCCGAAATTGGTGTATTTGGACTGGCCCGACAGGCGCTCCTGATGCGCCACATCGACCAACGCAATGTTCCAGCCGTAGGCCTTGAACAGAGCCGGCAAGTAGCGGTGCATGTGATTGAAAAAGGGCAGATCGAGAAACGCCTGTGTCCGGAACGCCTTGAACCCGCACCCGGTGTCACGGGTGCCGTCTTTCAGCATCCAGCCCCTCAGTGCATTTGCAAAGCGCGAGGCCAGCTTCTTTGACGCGGTATCTTTCCGGCCAACCCGTTGCCCGGCCACAAGGCCAATGGTGTCGTCTTCGCCGGACACCAGCGGCGCCCAGATCTTGGGCAGTTCTTCGGGAGGGTTCTGACCATCCCCGTCCAGCGTGCAGCAGATATCGGCACGCGCCTCTTTGACACCGGAATGGACAGCGGCGCTTTGGCCCCCGGCAGTCTTGTGCTGCAAAATACGCAGCTGCGGGCAATCCTTCTGCATTGCCTGAAGCGCCTCGTAGGTTCCATCAGTTGAACCGTCATCCACCGCAATAATCTCGAACGCAGGCAAATCCGAAGCTGCAGCACAAATGCCCTGCACAAGACCGGCAACGGCCCCCTGCTCGTTATGCATGGGAATCACGACCGACACCGTAGGTCGATTGTCAGCGTTGGCATCATGATCAGCATGCATCGTGATAAACTTTGTTTGTTTCCGTCACAGTGGCTTTTGATTGATCAACGATGGAAATTCAAGTGGCGACCGCACCGCAAGCCATAGCGCAACACCCTGACGCTCGCTGAATCGCGTTAATTCGCCTATTCAGACAGCCCCTTGACCCCGGTCGCCGACCAGTAGACCAGACCGTCGACTGCGGTAGGTTCCTTGGTCAGCCCGACCAGTTCCGGCGCCAGTTCGGAAAGTTCCGCCTCGGTGCAAAGCCCCCGCAAGGGACCGGAAGAATAGCCGAATCTCTCCAGATATTTTTTCAACTGCAAACGTCTCAGGTAAATGAAGGGCCTGCCATTTGATGCAAAAACCGACGCCGCCCCCGGCGGCACACGCATCTTCCGGTCATGCGCGCAGATCAGCAGCGTTTCATCCGGCTGCAACATCGCGCCGAGCGGTGTCAGAATCTCCGCCTCGGGCACGCCTAGGCGTACTCTTCCCTTGCCCAAATCCGTTGCCACACGATCATAGAACGGGCCACCTGCCAGAACACTCAACCCAAGCGCCGCCGCCATACCAGCCCAGCGCAGGCGCTTGACCGAAAACAGCAGGCCGGTTGCGGCCACCATCAGCATCGGAAGTATGAGCAGCGTGTATCTTGCGTATACCTTCCCCGCCGCGGCCCACATCATGATAACGAAAAAGACCGCAATGCCCGTCGCCGCCAGCAGTCTGGGGCGCTTTTGCACAAACGGAAGTGCACAGATGCCGACGAAGCCCAACAGGCGCAACCACGGTTCGCCCGCGACGATCAGATCATAGAGTTTCCCAAACCCCCGATCGCTGAGCGACGGGCGGAAGCGATCCAGCATTTCGCCCTTGATATTCCCGTCCAAAGAGTCACCAAAAAGGAACCGAAGCTCTTGCAGGATCGGCCACGCGAAGGCCAGCGGGATCGCAATCTTAAGCGTCCGGCGAAACGTCTTGTTCCGCCAGATCTCACTAAACGGTTCCGCCTGCCATCTGTTGGTGATCTTTAACGTCAACAGCGCCAGCGCCAGAAAGGCCAGCGGTGTCGGGCTTTTCTGCAAAGCGGCCAGAACGATGGTCGCGCCGAAGTAAGGCCAGTATCTCGGCTTTTCAATCGCGGCCAGCAGCGCCGCAATACTTAAGGTCGAGAAGAACACCGCGCCCGTATCCAGCATCGCAGACGTGGCGTGCTGCCAGAACTGAAGCGAACTCGCCACAAACAGGACCGAGGGCAGCATGGCCCAGGGACTTTGCGGAATCATGACCCGCGCCAGCAATGCGGTCGCCATCAGGGCGCCCAGCGCAAAAATCATCGACGGCAGGCGCAGGGCCAGAATATCTGACACGCCGAACTCCATCAGCAGCGCCGACATCCAATATTGAACAGGCGGCTTTTTCAGACTTGGCTCGTTATTGGAATAGACGGCCAGCCAGTCGCCATTCCGGGCAAACCCTGTGCTGCGGTCATAGGTGTAGAATTCATCATAATGATAGATGTTCCCGACCCCCAGATCGGTCAGGTGCCACGCCCAAACCACAACCATCACCATGGCGGTGGCGATATAGGGAAGCGATCTTTGCCAAACTGGGGAGTTTCCGGTCATGCTTTATCTGGTCCCATCACGCTGTACACATGTATGATTTTCAACCTGCCGGGGCATCTGTGAAACCGCCACACGACATGCTTCAACTATTGCGTCCCCCATTTGAGGGCAAGGCATTTAAAAGGGGTCTGCGAACTCGATTTTTTGTCGTTTCGAGAGCCCTTGGACGGGGGCATTTACTTTCTCGCAGCATCTGGCAAGGTTTTTCTAACGCGATGGCGTTGCCCGCAGCTTTGCTGGTACCGGTGCCGAAACAGCATATATGACGACGGAAATCTCTTGGGAGGCGCACGTTTCAACGACCTGAACTGCCACCTCCGGAACTAAGTGCTGAGCAAAAAACTCTGCATCGGCTTCTACGAGTTCAAATTCTGATCGAAGAAGCGCGCGAGCAGCTCCATACGAAAGTCTTCTATTTTCATAAAAGACCAAATGTTGTTTGATACTGGTCCGCATCAAGTGGAGATAGATGATGTTTAGGACCCGGTGCTTTGTATTCATGTCACTGACAGTCCTGCTCTCGAGCATGACGTCTGCCGCTCAGGCTCAATCAAATCCTGTGCCCGTAACCGTCGTGACCCTGGACGCAGAGGATGTAACTTTATTTTCTGAACTGCCGGGCCGTGTGGCCGCGTTGGGCGTGGCCGAGGTCAGGCCTCAGGTCTCAGGTATAATTGTTGAGCGCCTGTTTCAGGAAGGCGGCACCGTCAAAGATGGCGATGCAATGTACCGTATTGATGATGACGTCTATGACGCCCAGGTACAGCAATCCACTGCGAATGTCGCTCAGGCCGAGGCCCGGCTAACCGCAGCTGAAAAGGAAGAAAAGCGCGTGGCGGAGCTGTTGCTGCGCAATGTGGCAAGCCAACAAGCGGTCGACAGTGCGGTTGCGGAAAGAGACGCGGCACGGGCTGCCTTACTCGTGGCAAAAGCGCAGCTTCAAGCCGCCAAAATCGACCTGCAACACACAGTCGTCCGTGCACCGTTAGCGGGCCGCGTCGGGCGTGCTCTGGCTACTCAGGGTGCTCTTGTGACCGCGCAGCAGGCAGAGCCACTGGCCGTGATCCGGCAAATCGACAAAATCTATGTGGATGTGGCCGTGTCTACTCAGGATGTGCTGCGCTTTAACCGGGCCTTGGTAGCGCGGCCCGCGGCACTTCAATCGCTTGACCCAACCGTGACTGTGACACTTGCGGATGGCTCGACCTTCGATCAGACCGGTACGGTGCTTGCCGCAGAGCCGCAAGTTGATCCGCAGACCGGCGTTTCGGTTCTGCGCATCGAGTTTCCGAATCCCAACCAAATCGTTCTGCCTGGTATGTACGTGACCGCCCATTTGCCGATCGAGGTTCTACAGGGTGCGGTACTTGCACCGCAGCAGGGCGTCGGGCGTAACCGGCGCGGTCAGCCAACCGCGATGATTGTCGATGACAACAATACGGTTGCCGAACGGCTTCTGACAGTCCGGGGTACCCAGGGCGACAAGTGGATCGTGACCAAGGGTCTTGAAGCGGGGGACAAGTTAATCGTTGAGGGTCTGCAAAAAATTGGCGTTGGTGCGACTGTTTCACCAACTGAAAAACCAGAATCGTAGATAGCGTTGATGGGCCGAGACGCCTGAATCGCAAACAGATGTGAAAGTTCCTTATGGCACGTTTCTTTATTGATCGACCCGTTTTCGCCTGGGTCATTTCGATTCTGTTGATGGGCATCGGCACATTGGCCGTTTTCAGTTTGCCGGTCGCACAATACCCCCAGATCGCGCCGCCCACGGTCGAGATCAACGCATCTTATTCTGGCGCTTCGGCCGAAACCGTGAACAACACCGTAACGCAGGTAATCGAAGAGCAGATGACCGGGCTGGACGGGCTGCGATACATCAACTCATCTTCAACCTCGACCGGCCAGGCTTCGGTCACGTTGACATTTGAAACCGGAACCGACCCGGATATCGCGCAGGTTCAGGTGCAGAACAAGCTGAGCCAGGCGACCCCACTATTGCCGGAAACGGTGCAGCGTCAGGGTGTTACGGTGCAGAAATCGTCAGGCGGTTTCCTGTTGGTGGCGGCGTTGGTCTCGACGGATGATCGCCTCGATGCGGTGGATCTGTCGGATTACATGGTATCGAACATGGTCGATGAGTTCAGCCGCCTCGAGGGCGTCGGCAACGTTCAGGTGTTTGGTGCGCAATATGCCATGCGAATCTGGTTGAACCCCGAACAGCTTGCCGCGTTCGAACTGACCCCGTCCGACATCGTACAAGCCGTTTCCGAAGAGAACGCACAGGTTTCAGCCGGGTCGTTCGGTTCGCTGCCTGCAGTTGAAGGGCAGGCCCTGAACGCAACGATCACAGCGCAGTCGCTATTGTCCACCCCCGAGGATTTCGAACAGATCGTAGTTCGGGCGGAAACCGATGGCGGGCTTGTTCTGCTGCGCGACGTGGCGCGGGTCGAGATCGGAGCCGAAAGCTATACCACATCGGCCTGGTTCAATGGAAACCCAACAGCGGGTATGGCGATCCAGTTGGCGTCTGGCGCCAACGCGCTGGAAACAGCGGAACGTGTGAAACATCAACTTGACGAGGTGTCGGCCTTTTTCCCGCCGGGCGTCGAATATGTCATTCCCTATGACACCACCCCGTTTGTTGAAATCTCGATCGAGGAGGTTGTTCACACACTGATCGAGGCCATCGTTCTGGTGTTCCTCGTCATGTTTCTGTTCCTGCAGAGCTTACGCGCAACGATCATCCCGACGCTTGCGGTGCCGGTCGTGTTGCTGGGCACCTTTGCGATCATCTCGGCCTTTGGGTTTTCGATCAACACGCTGACCATGCTGGCAATGGTTCTGGCCATCGGGCTTTTGGTGGATGACGCAATCGTTGTTGTAGAGAACGTTGAACGCATCATGGAGGAAGAGGGTCTTTCCCCCTACGAAGCCACGAAGAAATCCATGGGTCAGATCACCGGCGCGCTGGTCGGTATTGCCATGGTGCTGTCAGCCGTGTTTATACCGATGGCCTTCTTCGGTGGATCAACCGGCGTCATTTACCAGCAATTCTCGATCACCATCGTTTCGGCCATGGCACTGTCTGTTTTGGTCGCACTGACCCTGACACCCGCTTTGTGTGCCACGCTGTTGCGCAAGCCTGATCATGACAAGCGCAATCGCGGACTGTTCGGCTGGTTCAACCGCGGGTTCGATCGGCTGACCGAGGGTTATTCGTCACTGGTAGGCTTCTCGATACGGCGCCCATTGCGCGTCGGGTTGATCTATTTGCTGATCGGCGCAGCGATGGTTTTCCTTTTCGCCCGCACACCGACCGGATTTCTGCCGGAGGAAGACCAGGGCATCCTTTTCACTCTGGTTCAGGGCCCAACAGGCTCTACCGCTGGCGCGACCGAGGGCGTACTTGAGCAAATCGAAAAGTACTATTTGGAGAATGAGGCTGACAATGTCACGTCGGTCTTTACCGTGCGCGGCTTCAGTTTCGCGGGGCAGGGCCAAAACATGGGCATCGCCTTTGTCAGTCTGAAGGATTGGGATGAACGAACAACCCCTGAGCGCAGTGCTCAGGCCATCGCGGGTCGGGCCTTTGGAGCATTCTCCCAAATTCAGGAGGCTTTTGTGTTTCCAATCGTTCCTCCTGCGGTGATCGAGCTCGGCAACGTCAGCGGTTTCGATTTTTACCTGCAGGCCCGTGATGGCCAAAGCCATGAAGCGCTGGTGCAGGCACGAAATCAACTGATGGGCCTTGCCGGGCAAAGCGAGAAGATTGCGTCGATCCGCCCGAACGGGCTTGAGGATGCTGCCCAATTCAACATCAACCTGGACTGGCGAGCCGCGGGTGCCATGGGGCTGTCCGCGCAAGAAGTGGGCGAGCTTTTGTCGGTTGCATGGGCCGGTCGGTATGTGAACGATTTCCTCGATCGGGGCCGCATCAAGCGTGTCTATGTTCAGGGTGATGCGCCCTATCGCATGGTACCCGAAGATATCGAGGCCTGGCGGGTTCGCAACGATTCCGGAGGGCTGGTACCACTGTCTAATTTCTCATCCACGAACTGGCAGTTCGGCCCGCAGGGGCTGTATCGATACAATGGTGTATCGGCGATTCAGCTGCAGGGCAGTCCTGCCCCCGGGTTCACCACCGGCGAAGCCATGGCCGAGATAGAGACACTCGCGCAGCAATTGCCGCCCGGATATCAGATCGCCTGGACCGGCCTGTCGCTTGAGGAACGGGAATCCGGGGATCAGGCAGGGATGCTGTATGCGCTCTCGCTTGCGGCAGTGTTCCTGTGTCTTGCTGCTTTGTATGAAAGCTGGACCATCCCGTTTGCGGTAATGCTTGCCATGCCCATCGGTGTAACCGGATCACTGGTCGGAGCCTGGCTCGGCGGATTTGAGAACGGTGTTTATTTTCAGGTCGCGCTGCTGACGGTGATTGGTCTGACGGGCAAGAACGCGATCCTGATCGTCGAGTTCGCCCGTGACAAGGTCGCAGCCGGAGAGCCCCTGTTGCAGGGCGTCAAGGACGCAGCGCACCAACGGTTCCGACCCATTCTGATGACGTCGATGGCGTTCTCGCTGGGCGTGCTCCCTCTGGTTCTGTCCACCGGTGCCGGAGCCGGAGGCCGAACAGCAATGGGTTCAGGCGTGATGGGCGGAGTAGTTTCGGCAACCGTGTTGGGTGTTATCTTCGTGCCGGTGTTCTTCGTAATGATCTATCAGTTCGTCAAAAGAGTCCTGTCACGCTAGCTTCGTTTACGTGCTCATACCGCTGGCTCGGCATGTTCCGGCAGCAACAAGCTCAACTCGCCTTCGCTGAAGTTATCGAACGACAGGTCCCAGTTCGCGCCGGGCCAGAGTAGTTGTAGCTGCCTGCTCGCAGGCCGATAGACCGCTGTATAGAGCGTACCGAAGCCAGACTTGAACGCAGTGGAATAAAGCGGTGGCCGCAGGAATGCGTCAATGAAGCGTTTCTCGCTTTCCGGGTTTTGATTGAGGCGATTCAACAGAAATCGCTCACGTTCCACGGTGGCCGTAAAGCGTGCATGAGTGGACCATTCAACATGACCCTGATGGTTTGTCGCGACTGGTTGGTCCGAGATTTGCGGATGTCGGTCCGGGGCGAGATACACTGTGCTGTGGTTATGTTTCGCATCCAGAACGGTGACGTTATAGCTCATGTGACACGGAATGCGGCACAGACAGTCGACAGCCTCGGCCGTGGTCTCGCAGGTTTGCAAGATATAGCGCAGGATCAGCGGAACACCGAACCCGTCCCCCACCTCGCGCCGTCCGCCGAAGGTGAGCGAGACCGTCAGACCGGCATCGTTGATGCCGTCGAGCAGACCCAGAACACCGTCGCTCATCCCGATGACGCCGCGCCCGTCCCAGTGGGTTTTGAGCAGCGCCGCATCAAAGGTTTTTGGATGGTAGTCGTAGTTGCGCACCAGAAACGGAGTCTTGCCGCGCCAGATCGCCTGGCTGCAGCCCGACAGGTATTTCGGCGGGCAGTAAAAGCTGAGAAACCGCGCCTGGCTGTCGCTGCCGCCGACCAGTTCGACGACCTCTTCATAAAGCGGCATGATTTCGGGCATGTGCTTTTGCAAGGCGCGCAGGCATTCGCGATAGGTGGGGCGGGCCGAATACCCCTCTTGCGCCCACCATTTGCGGTAGGCGGGCCAGTATTCGGCAAACAGCCCGGCCAGCTTGGGACCGGGCTGCGCTTCGTCGATTGACCGAAAAACAAGCGCCATGGGGCTTTCTACATAATTTTGAACGCTGGGTCTTCTATCGGCTGTGCTGCGGGCAGCGGTTCGGCGGCATAGGCAGAGGTGATGCCGTGAATCCACTTTTTCGACTTGTCCGTCAGTTTAAAGCCTTTGGTCATCGACCGTCCACGCGTTACCAGAATTCCGAGGTCAGCGCCCTCATAGCGGTAATCACCGACATTCGAAATACGCAGGAAGAACGCTTCGTTCTCACCCACAGCGCGGCGGTGATAATCGAACCGGTCGAACACCACGCGGCCATCTTCCAGCATCTTGTAAATGCCCGATTGCGGGGCCTGAGTGATCCGGTCGACGCTGTCGTCGGTGTGTTTGATCACCATCTGCGACCAGCTGTCGATCATGTCCGGGTCTGCCCAGCGGGCATTCAGTTCCTCGACATCCAGTTCAAAGGGTTTCTTCGAGAATTCTAGCAAATGGAATAGGAACAGCGGCGCGTCAGCATGAGCAAAGGCCGCGTGGTTGGTCATGGAACTGGCGCCGGTGATCCGCGGGTTCAATTCGCCCAGCCACAGTTCGTCGGTTTTCTTATCGATCAGGAAGTCGAGTTCGAAATAACCGCGATATCCGGATTTGCGCAGTTCTTCCCCGAACTGGAAGGTCAGTTGCCGCGCCTGTTCGCGGGCCTTGGGCGGGAAGGCGGTCGAGAAGATTTCATTCCCACACCAGCCGCCGCGATAGGGGGTGAGTTCGTTAAAGCCCACAAGCTCGGTCATCAACGGTCCAACGATAGTACCTTCCGAGGTCGCACAAGCCTCGATCGCCGCCCCGCGACAGTCGATCCGCTTCATGATCTTGATTTCGCCTTCGCCGATGATCTCGTCTTTGTGCTTGTTGAAATCGGCCTCGGACTTGATGAAGAACGTCGTGTGGCCGCTGTCGCCAAAGGCTGACTGCAGCACCAGATCGTTCCCCAGCCCGGCCTTTTCACAGATTTTCTTCAGGTGATCATAGCTTTTGACAACACTCAGCGTGTTGGGCACGGACGGCACACCCGCCTTGTTGCCGATACGGACGGTTTCGATCTTGTTGTCGCATTTGGTGCGCAATTTGGCCTTGGGGAACCACAGCTGACCGCCCAGCTCCTTGACCAGCTTCTCGGTCGTCTCGTCAAACATCAGGAAAACGAACTTCGGCTTTCCACCACGCCGCTTGACCAGATCGATGACCTCTTTGTGCTGCAGCAGATAATTGTTGATGTCTTCGATCGACTGGAACTCATCATGCGGCATCTCAGAGGGCACGAACACGTTCGGATGTCGCCCATCAAAGCAATCCATGTAGCAGATATAGGTGAAGTTCATCACCCATTCATCCAGCCCCAACAGGTTGAAATTGGTCGCCGAAACAAAATAGATCGGGTCCTTGTTGGTATGGAAATACCGGCGGATTTCCGAGATGTTTTTCAGCACCTTCTTTGGCATGATTGTTGTCCTCCCTGACCCCTTAGGGGTTCTTTACTGATTTCAAAGCGTCTTCGGTAAATATGCGCAGGCCCAGATCGGCGCGGAATCCGTGGATTTCCGAGACGTCCAGTTCCTGCATGAACTTCAGAATTTCGGGGCTGATCACCTGCCCCGGCACCAGAATGGGAAAGCCCGGAGGATAGGGGATCACGAAGGTGGCCGAGACCATTTCCTCGCCCGCCTCCAACCGGTTCAGCATTTCGTTGTCGGGTTCCACGTAATCGCAATTGTCCTCGTCGTAAGACAGGAAGAAGGCGGTGCGGATGTCGCCCGCCTCGGTCCCGGCTTCGCAGCGGAACGCATCGTGGAACCGGCTGAAATCGGGCAGCGGCGGGACATGTTCGCTCAGGTTCCTGACGCGCTTTTCGAAGGCCAGCTTCTCCATCTTGGATGCGTCATCCATCAGATCGTCCAACTCCTTGGCGATCTCGACCAGCACTTCGATCAGATAGGCGACCGAGCTGCGCGTGGTGCCGATATTGGTCATGAACAGCACGGTATTGCGCGAGGTCTTGTTGATCTGGATGCCATACTTATCCATCAGGATCTTGGTCTTGAATGTGTCGCCGTCCCAACCAGTCGCGCCCACATGCAGCGTGATACGGGTGGCATCCAGAACGAACTCGTCATTGGCCCAGCAATCCCAGACATCGGCCCAGCCCTGACCGGGATCGAAATAGCTGGTCATGCCACTTTCGCGGTACGCCTCGGGGATCATGTCCCCCGCCGTGACCAGCTTGAAGTACTTCTTCAACAAGGGATGGGTCGTCACCGCCCGCCGGATCGCCATCGCACTTTCGACCTGTCGCTGGACGAATTCATAACCTTCGATCTCGACCTGCCTGCGCCCCACATCCAATGAGGCGATGATCTGATAGTTGGGAGAGGTTGAGGTGTGGGTCATGTAGGCTTCGTGAAACGCCTCTTCCACCGCGCCTTTGAACTGCTGGTCATTGACGTGGATCATCGAGCCCTGCCGCAGCGCGGTCAGCGTTTTATGCGTCGATTGCGTGGCGTAAACCCGTACCCGTGCATCAGGCGGCGCGATCAGGCGGGTGTTCAGCAGGGTTTCGTCATCCGCGCCCTGCAACTCAGCCTGTTGCGCCGCATGGGCCTCGGCATGTTCCGCCGTGCGGAACCGTTCGCGCAGCAGGTTGGCCGAGCGCATGGCGGTGCGCACGCGGGTATTGGGCGCAAAGCGGGCATAGCCGAACCATGCCTCATCCCACAGGAACACAAGGTCTTTCTTGATCGCCAGACATTCCTGCATCACCCGCTGCACGTTGTAGACGATGCCGTCAAAGGTGCAGTTGGTCAGCAGCACCATCCGCACGCGGTCCAACTTGCCCTCGGCCCGCAAAGCCAGCAGCTTGTGCTTGATTTCACGGATCGGTACCGCGCCGTACATCGAGTAGTCATGCAGTGGATAGCTGTCCATATAGACGACGCTCGCCCCGGCCAGCACCATGCCGTAATGGTGCGACTTGTGGCAGTCGCGGTCGACCAGAACGATATCGCCGGGCCGGACCAGCGCCTGCACCACGATCTTGTTACAGGTCGACGTGCCATTGGTGGCGAAAAACGTCTGTTTAGAGCCGAATGCGCGGGCAGCGGCCTCTTGCGCCTCTTTGATCGGGCCACGCGGCTCCAGCAGCGAATCCAACCCGCCCGAGGTGGCCGAGGTTTCGGCCATGAAGATGTTCGATCCGTAAAACGCCCCCATATCCTGAATCCAGTGGCTGCGGCTGATCGATTTACCGCGACTGATCGGCATCGCATGGAACACGCCAGTCGGCTGTTTGGAATATTCCTTGAGCGCGGTGAAAAACGGGGTTTTGTACCGCCGCTGCACGCCGCGCAGGATGTTCAGGTGCAGTTCCAGAAAGTCTTCCTGATTGTAGAACACACGTCGACACAGGCCCAGATCAAGCCCCGCGATATCCTCGGCAGAGCGGTCGGTGATCAGATAGGCATCCAGTTCCGGGCGCAGCTTGCCGATACGACGGCAGGTCTCGGGGCCGTATTCCGAGGGCGACAGCGCGTCCAGATCGGCCCCTTCACCATACAGGCTGACGTAACGGCCCAACACATTGGTTTCGTTCTTGGACTTCAGGGTCAAACCCGGGCGAACGATAACGGCCTGCACATTCTGGTTGAACAGCACCCCAATCAGGGCGTCTTCGACACTGGGGACCACCACAGTTTCATAGATGAACGAATCTTCGCTGCGGCGCATCCGTTGCAGGCTGGATTGCAGAAACCGCTCCTGATGTTCGTTTACGTTGTCGACGATCATCACTTCGAAATATGGCCTGCCTAGCGCCCGCGCTTCAAGGGTCTGTGCCGCCTCGTCCTCGAACTCGTCGCCTTCGGTTTCGTCGGCGATCAGAGGGATAGACCGGCGCCGAAAGGCCCCGGAGGTCAGCGCCCGCGACACCCGGCGCACAGCGGTCGAGAAATCGGCGAAATTGCCATGATCCAGCAGTCGGCGCAGATAGTCGAAGGCAGACCCGCCGGGAAAGGCAAAATACATCTCGATCGGGGCCAGCGCCTGCAACAATTGCCGCGCACGGTCCCGGTCCTTGTCTTCGCCGCTCTGATCCAGAGATTCGGCTGTTTCCCGCAGCGCGCTCCATCGGTCTGCCCTCAGCTGTGAGGCGCTGTAGTAGTCCGAGATAGTGTGGAGCTTTTCGCTATCGGATAAGCCGTGCATGAAATTTGTCCTTTCTGCCGATACCGAAAAGTTGGGCTGGTATCAGTCTGTGCCAGAGCGCCCTTTGTAGAGATACAGATTGTCGGGCTTGGTCGCGGCGTCTTCGGTATATCCCAGCGCCGTTCTGGGATCGGATGCGGCGACGCCCGCAACGTCGCCTTTCTGCGGAATGCGCAACGGGCCGAGCGTGTGCAAATAGGCATCCGCCCCGCTGGTCCGGTCATAAACCGGGAAATCCGCCTCGCGGTCGCGGAAGCTTTTGAGAACCTGACCCAGACCTTTCAACCCGACCTCGCGCTGGCGGCGAACCTGATCCAGATCGATCTCGATGGGGAAAATATCTTCTTGACCTGCTGACTGGTGCAGCACAGTGGCCGACGGGTCGACGACCAGCGAGCGGCCCACGCCCCCGGCGGCCAGCCCGTTTACGTCGAACACATAGCATTGGAACTGCGCGGCGGTCGCCTTGGCGATCGACAGTTCGGCCTCGCGGTCGGTGGTGCCGGTCAGAACCGGGTGCAGCAGAACCTCGACCCCCTGACTGGTCAGGTGGCGAGTGGTTTCGGGGAACCAGATGTCATAGCAGATCGAAAGGCCAAAACGGCCCACATCCGGCACATCAAAGATGCAGAACTCGGTACCCGAAGCGATGTTCTGTTCATAGGGTTTGAACGGGAACATCTTGGAGTATTTCGAGACGATCTCACCTTCGGGGTTGATCACCACCGAGGTATTAAAAATCCGCCCGTCTTCGCGTTTCTCGAACATCGAGCCGGGGATCAGCCAAATCCCATAGCGCCGCGCCGCATCCTGAAAGCGCGACAGGTCGTCATTGGGAAAGGGCTGTGCAAAGCGGTCAAGCGGGCCATGAGGTGCCAACTCGCTGAACAGCGCCATCTGGGTCCAGGGGAACCGGGCCATCATGATGTCGATCCGATGCAGCATCGCGTCGACATTCGACTGCAACGCACCGACATGCATCTGGATTCCGGTTATCGCAAAAGGGGTCATTTTTTGTTTCTTCTCATTTTCTTGCCGATTGCGAATACCGTTGTTATCCGGCGTTCTTCATCGGAACACAAAACTGTGTGGTCACGCAAGCCCGCTATCCACAGGCCATGGTTTTCTATGGTTTTTGCCTTCATAGAGCCGCTTCCTCAGCGACGTCTTCTGCCAACGGTTCCACAAAATCTATGTCGTTGCGAACCCAGAAGAACCGAAATCCACAACTGCGCAACCATTTCTCGAGCCGATCAAGGCTGGACCACTCCCGCCGCAGCCCGCGCGTAGATTCGACCAGCGCCCATTGACCATCGACCAGAAAGTACACAGTCCAGGTATTGGGATGCGCCGAGTGGTTGGCAAAGCCGCCGCTGACCACCTCACGCGCCGTGCGTACGGCGACGGGGTAGTCACCGATGCGGTTCTCAGCTGCAAGAATGCCCAGATCGTTTTGACGGATCGTGAATGTGGGAAGGGGGGCGTCGCTCATGCAGCCTCGGTCTGTGTCGCGTCTATCAACGCCTTGCGCCGTTCGCTGATATCCGCTGGCTTCAGGTTTTCGACGCGCGTCGCCAACGTCCAGACATGCCCGAACGGATCGGCAATCGTTGCGCAGCGTTCGCCCCAATAGGTGTCCGTGGCCTCAGCGATCAGCCGGGCACCGTTTTCCAGCGCAGTCTCCAGAGTGGCGTCGGTGTCTTCGACATACATGTGATGGCCGACCGGCGTGACCGTACCCGGTATCATCGGACCATGCGCACCCCATCCGGCGGTGACAAACAGCATCGAGTTGCCGATCTTGATCGACGCAAAGCCGGGGGCCTCTTCCGCGTCATAGGCCTGAATTGTCGCACCAAAGGCGCTTTCGTAGAAAGCCAGCGCGGCATCGACATCGGCGACGGCAAGCGATGCGGTGCAGGTGCGATAGCCACGTGGCAAGGTGGCAGGCTTCTTTTTCATTCCGGTACTCTCCGAATTGGGCGGCTGTCGCCCTGGATTATCTGCAGGCATTTCCCGCACTATGCACCATACTGTGGATCAAACCAGAAGATACTGCAACACTATGATGCATAGTGCTGCAATTTCTGTCGGGATGCTCAGAATGTAGGCGGCGTGCAAGCGCTGACGATCCGGCAGACCTCAGGGCCGACCTGCCGGAATCTGTGTGGGGTGCGGCTGTCAAAGTAATATGCATCGCCGGGTCCAAGCACCTTACGCTGGTCACCGACCGTCACCTCGACCCGGCCCGAGATCACCACGCCTCCCTCTTCCGCCTCATGCCCATACATGACGCGACCGGTATCAGCCCCCAGATCATAGGTTTCCTGCAAGATCATCATCGCGCGCCCATGCAGATTCGAACCCACTTGCCGCAGCGAGAGTTGACCTTTGCCGATCTCGGTCAGCTCTTCGGCGGCGTAGAACACTGTCTGTTCGGGCTCGATCTCGAACGAGAAAAAGTCGGACATGCCAATCGGGATACCCTGCAGAATCCGACGCAGCGCACCAACCGAAGGGTTCATCTTGCCGGACTCGATCAACGAGATGGTCGAGTTCGGTACATCCGACTTTTTTGCCAGCGCCCGTTGCGACAGGCCCGCCCGTTCGCGCAGGGTGCGCAGGCGCAATCCGAGGGTCAGATCATCTTGGCTGGTGTTCTTCATGTTCAGTATCCGCAACACTTGAGGGGTGCGGGGACCGTAAATCAAGGGCTTATGATTCACAAGAAACAGGCTTTCGTCTGCCACGCCAACCACTACAGTCACGCGGTCAGACATACGGGCGCGGGTGCCCGATAACCGGAAAGGACGCAATATGCTGAACGCTCAGATTGCTGAACGCCGCAACACTTCGATCGCGCAGGGCGTGGGAATGCAAACACAGGTCTATGTGGACCGCGCCGTGAACTCTGAGGTCTGGGATGTCGAGGGCACGCGTTACATCGATTTCGCCGCAGGCATTGCCGTCGTAAACACTGGCCATTGCCACCCCAAAGTCATGGAAGCCGTACAGAAACAGGCAGCCAATTTCACCCATACCTGCCATCAGGTACTGCCCTACGAGAACTATATCCGTCTGGCCGAACGCCTGAACGAAAAGGTGCCGGGCGATTTCACCAAGAAGACCGTTTTTGTGACCACAGGTGCCGAGGCGGTCGAAAATGCCGTCAAGATCGCCCGTGCGGCAACGGGCCGCCCGGCTGTAGTTGCCTTTGGCGGTGCTTTTCACGGCCGCACCTTCATGGGCATGTCGCTGACCGGCAAGGTGCAGCCCTATAAGGCGGGCTTTGGGGCGATGATGCCCGACACCTATCACGTCCCGTTCCCGGTCGAGCTGCACGGCACCTCGGTCGAGGATTCGCTGGGCGCGCTGACCAAACTGTTCAAGGCCGATCTGGACCCGGGCCGTGTTGCCGCAATCATCATCGAGCCGGTTCAGGGCGAAGGTGGCTTCTACCCTGCGCCCGCTGAGCTGATGCGCGGCCTGCGTGCGCTTTGCGACGAGCACGGCATCGTTCTGATCGCCGACGAAGTTCAGACTGGCTTTGCCCGCACCGGCAACCTGTTCGCGATGGACGCCTATGATGTGGCTGCAGACATCACCACCATGGCCAAGGGACTGGCGGGCGGCCTGCCGCTGGCAGCTGTCACCGGACGTGCTGAGCTGATGGATGCCGCGCACCCGGGTGGTCTGGGTGGCACTTATGGTGGCAACCCGCTGGGGATCGCCGCCGCTCATGCAGTGATGGATGTGATCGAGGAAGAAGACCTGTGCACCCGCGCCAACGAGCTGGGCTCGCGCCTGAAACAGCGGCTGGAATCGATCCGTGCTCGCACACCCGAGATTGTGGACATCCGCGGCCCCGGCTTCATGATTGCAGCCGAGTTCAATACCACCGATGGCAGTGCCCCAAACCCGGAAATGGCGAACGCTGTACGCACTGAGGCACTGAAGCGTGGATTGATCCTGCTGACATGTGGCGTATATGGGAACGTAATTCGTTTCCTCGCACCACTAACGGTGCAAGACGAGATCTTCGCCGAGGCCATGGATATCCTCGAAGCCTCGGTCGACGCTGCCAAAGGAGCCTGAACATGCTGGATACCAAAGTGACCAAGCTGGAGCTGAAAGATCCCAGCCTTCTGGAAACCCGCGCCTATATCAACGGTGCATGGGTTGAAGGTGAGGCGACCTTTCCCGTTCACAACCCTGCCACCGGAGATCTGATCGCCAATGTGACGGATATCGACATCGAAGGCACTAAGCGCACCATCGATGCGGCTTACGCTGCAAAAAAAGAATGGGCTGCGCAGACCGGCAAGGAACGCGGCGCGATCCTACGCAAGTGGTACGATCTGATGGTCGAGAACGCCGACGATCTGGCCACGATCCTGACCGCCGAAATGGGCAAGCCCTGGGCTGAAGCGCGCGGCGAGATTCTGTATGGCGCATCGTTCATCGAGTGGTTCTCGGAAGAGGCTAAGCGCATCTATGGTGATGTGATCCCCGGTCACCAGCGCGACAAACGCATCGTGGTACTGAAACAGCCTGTGGGTGTGGTGGGATCGATCACACCATGGAACTTCCCCAACGCGATGATCGCGCGCAAGGTCGGCCCGGCGCTGGCCGTGGGCTGTACCTTTGTGGCGCGCCCAGCGACGCTGACGCCGCTTTCGGCGCTGGCGATGGCAGTACTGGGCGAACGTGCCGGTATCCCGGCAGGCGTGCTGAACGTGATCCCCGGCACCGACAGCTCAGGCGTAGGTAACGAGCTTTGCACCAACGACAAGGTAGCCAAGATCACCTTCACCGGTTCGACCCGTGTGGGTCAGATTCTGATGCGTCAGGCGGCGGGCACCATCAAGAAGATGTCGCTGGAACTGGGCGGCAATGCACCCTTCATCGTGTTCGACGACGCAGATGTGGACGCCGCTGTGGACGGTGCGATGATCGCCAAGTTCCGCAACAATGGTCAGACCTGCGTCTGCGCCAACCGCATCTATGTGCAGGCGGGTGTCTATGACGAGTTTGCTGCCAAGCTGGCAGAGAAGACCAAAGCCCTGAACGTTGGCAACGGCTTTGGTGATGGCATCACTACAGGCCCGCTGATCAACGACTCAGCGGTTGCCAAGGTCGAGGAACACATCTCGGACGCGGTATCCAAAGGTGCAACGGTCACATTGGGCGGTAAACGTTCGGCTCTGGGCGGGACATTCTTTGAACCCACCGTTCTGACCGGCGTGACCCGCGACATGGTTGTAGCAAAGGACGAAACATTTGGCCCTGTTGCGCCCCTGTTCAAGTTCGAAGAGGAAGACGACGTGGTTGCCATGGCCAATGATAGCGAGTTCGGTCTGGCCTCGTATTTCTACAGCCGTGATCTGGCACGTGTCTGGCGCGTGGCCGAGGCGCTTGAGTCTGGCATGGTGGGCGTCAACACCGGCCTGATCTCAACCGAAGTTGCCCCGTTCGGCGGTGTCAAACAATCGGGTCTGGGCCGAGAGGGTTCGAAATACGGGACCGAGGATTTCCTTGAGATCAAATATCTCTGCATGGGTGAAATTCAGTAATCACCCAATGCCTCGAAATTTTGACGCACTCGCAGCCCACTGCGGGTGCGTTTTTCGTTTCAGACCGATGCGTGCCCGCGCAGGCGGAACACAAAAGGCATCATGATCAACACCAGCGCAGCCGAGAAAAGGAACGGTGCGCCGGGCAGATAAGTGCCTTCGCCATCGACCGACGCCTGAAAGATGCCGGTCATCACCAAAGGCGACAGAACCGCAGCGACCGAAGACAGTGACGCGATGACCCCCTGCACAACGCCCTGCCGGTCTTCGTCCGCCTGGTTCGAGGCCATAGCCGTGATCAAGGCAGGCACGAGGTCGGACAGCGCGGCCAGCAGAATAAAGATGACAAGGGCCGTAACCGTTACGGTAAACCCAAAGCCGATCATTCCGACCAATGCCGATACCATCCCCAGCAGCAGGGTCCGGTAATCGCCGATCCAGCGAATGAAGACCGGCATCAGTCCGGCTTGGACGAAGGCCAACAGCACGCCGTATGCGGCCAGTGACAGGCCGATATACAGCGTGGACCAGCCAAACACCTCTCGTATCCAGAAGGCCCAGAGGGTCGGGTAGACCATGTTGGCAAATTCAAAGATGAAAATGCACAGCAGCGGCACTGCCAGCCCCGGAAAGCGGAAGGCGTCAAAGATCGATTTGAACGGGTTCAGGTCACGCTTGCCAAAGGGGCGGCGCTTTTCTGGTTTCAAACTTTCGGGCAGGACGAATACTCCGAACAGGGCGTTGGCGGCGGACAAGACCGCGGCAATCCAGAACGGCGCAGTGATGCTGATCCCGGCAGCGATGCCGCCGATGGCCGGGCCAAGCACAAACCCAATCCCGAAGGCCGCCCCGATCAGACCGAAATTCGCCGCCTTCTCAGTCGGTGAGGATATGTCAGCGATGTAAGCCGTTGCGGTGATATAGGTCGCCCCTGCAAGCCCCGCGAGCGTTCGCCCCAGAAGAAGCAGCCAGAAGCTGTCGGCCAAAGCCATGATGACATAGTCCAGTGCCAACATGGCCAGCGCCGCGATCAGGATCGGCCTGCGGCCAACCGCATCCGAAATGCTGCCCACGATAGGTCCGCACAGGAACAACGCTCCGGCATAAGCAGCCATCAACAGCCCGCCCCAAAAGGCACCTTGCCCGGTATCGCCTGCACCAACGCGTTCCATCAGATCGGGCATGATCGGGAACACGATGCCAATACCGATGGCATCGATCATCAGTGTGATCAGAATGAAGGTTATGGCGCGGCTTTTGAACATACCGCCCTATCGGACGAGTATGCTGATAAAGCAAGAGAAAAGGGCTGCGTGGTACAATTGTCCAGCAGCCCTTTTCCAGTTCATGATTATTGGCCCAAAGCCACGCCTTCGCGACGCGGATCAGCGGCGCCGATCAGCTGCCCGTCCTTGATCAGGATGGCATGCAACCCGCTGTTGAGATCGACTTCTTTCACCTCATGCCCTTTGGCGGTCAGAGCATCTGCGAACTCGGCAGCGGATGTTCCCTGCTCCAGATCCATCGAAGACCCGTTGCGGTGCACGAAATGCCCCGTTTCGATGGCATCCTGCGGGTCCATCTCCCAGTCCACGATCGCGATGATCGTTTTGGCCACATAGTTGATGATGCGGCTGCCACCGGGGGAACCGATCAGCAGATAGGGCGCGCCATCCTTCATCACGATGGTTGGCGACATCGAGCTGCGAGGGCGTTTGCCACCCTCAACGCGGTTGGCCACCAAACGGTCGCCATCCTTTGGTGCGCGGTCAAAATCGGTGAGTTCGTTGTTCAGCAGGAATCCCCGCACGAAAACCCGGCTGCCAAAGGCGGTCTCGATGGTGGTCGTCATCGACAGCGCGTTACCATACTGGTCACGGATCACGATGTGGCTTGTGCCGGGGCGATCGGGGTTTTGGGACGGTGCAAACAGGGCGGTGTGATCGCGGGGCGGCTCACCCGCCTGACGCTTCTCGCTGGCCGCAGAGGGGTCGATCATCTCGGAGCGCAGCTTCAGATAGTCCGTGTCCAGCAGACCCTTGACCGGCACATCGACAAAATCGCTGTCGGCCATGTAAAGTGCGCGGTCCGCATAGGCCAGCTTGGCGGCCTCGGCATAGAGATGCGCCATCTCGGCATTCCAGCCGGTGCCCTTGAGGTCAAAATTGCTCAGAATCCCGAGAATTTGCCCTACGGTCAGACCACCCGAGGTCGGCGGGCCCATGCCGCAGACGTCATAATCCCGATATTCCGCGCAGACGGCGGGGCGGATTTTAACCCGGTAAGCGGCCATATCCTCAAGCGTGATGTTGTTTTCAACCTTCGACGTCGCATCGACGGCAGCCACGATATCCTCGGCAATTGGGCCGCTATAAAAGGCGCCCGCCCCCTGATCGGCCAAGTTGCGGAGGGTTTGCGCGAATTCCGGGTTCTTCAGCAAAGTCCCGGCTTGTAGCGGAGTACCATCTTTGTTGAAGAAATACGCTCTGGCCGCCGGGAAGACGCCGACAGATCGATCGCGTTCAACCGTACTCAGGATCGAGTTTGCCATGCGGGGCGAGACCTCGAACCCCTGCTCGGCCTGTTCGATGGTGGATTGGAACAGCGACGCCCAGTCCTTTTTGCCATAGAGATTGTGCGTCACCTCCATCAGGCGCAGGATGCCGGGCACGCCGACGGCCTGACCACCCGATATGGCCTCGGTCCACGGCATCTTCTCGCCATCTGGCAACAGAAAGCGTTCGGGCGTGGCATTGGCGGGTGCCTTCTCGCGCGCGTCGAATGTCGTCAGTGTCCTGGATGAGGCATCCCAGTACAGCAGGAAGGCGCCGCCACCGATCCCCGAGGATTGCGGCTCGACCAGATTGAGCATCAGCTGAACCGCGATCATCGCATCGGCTGCAGTGCCGCCCGCAGCCAGCACGTCATATCCGGCTTGTGCGGCAATGGGATTGGCGGCGGACACCATGAAATCCGTGCCTGTCACCGAGTTCTTATCTTCCCAACCATAGCCGTATTCCGGCGCGGGGTCCTGCGCACTGGCCGCGCAGGCGATAATACCCAGCGCCAAAGCGGCGCCGGTTGTCATGAACGTCTTCATCATAGAAATCTCCCGGTAAGGGTCTGCGTGATCGGCTACTGAGTAACGAAGGTCAAATGGCAGACTCTCAGCTTAAATCCGATCGACTTACCGCACAACATATACTGACGTGTGCGAATGCCTTACGACCCGCGCCGCATTCGGACCAAGCAAATAATCCTTCAAATCAGGCTTATGCGCACCGATCACGATAAGGTCCGAGCCCGCACCTTCCGCGGTTTTGAGGATCTCCTGATACGCGCTGCCGGTGGCCACCACATGACGGATCTTGGCGTTACGCTCTTCCCCCAGTGTGGCGGCGCAGAGGGCGACCAGCTTTTCATGAGCCTCTTCAATCACCTTTTCGTGGTGGTGGGGCTCGAAGAAACTGCTGACGAACCCCTCTCCATAATCGGGCGTCACCGTCACCACATCCAGCCGCGCGCCATCCATTTCGGCCAGCGCTGCGGCGCGTTCTAGGACAGCAACATCAAGATCGCCATTGCTGATATCCACGGCGCACAGAATAGCTTTGGTCATGCGGGTTCTCCCTGTTTTGCGGCGCGGCCGCGCTGGAGGAAGGCGACAAGACCCAACAGGATCAGCGCCGGGATGAAGATCAGCTCTTTCGGGGGCTGGCTCTGCGGGGCCTGAACGCTGGTGATGCGCACAGCCTCATCGGCATAATAGTCGAACATATCCAGCTCGTCCGCGACCGGTGTGCCAAACAGAGGCTCGTCCAGTTTGACCAGACCATCTTCATCCAGCGTGATCAGACCCAGAGCGTCGACGCGCGCCGTACCATCGGCCCCATCCGGGATAGTGAGCACAACAGTGGTCTCGGTCATGTTGCCGGTGTCGAAATCCGGACCCTCAACTTCGATCCGCATGGTGCTTCCGGGAGCAGCCTCACCCACGGCCTGCGTCAGCTGTGCCGGTTCGATCTGCGCAAAGGGCGGCGCGATGCGATTCATGAAGAAATCCGGGCGGAACAGCGCAAAGGCGATCAGGATCAGCGCGACGCTTTCATAAATCCGGTTCTTGGTCAGGAACCAGCCCATGGTGCCGGCGGTGAAGATCAGGATCGCGATGGTGGCGGAGATGGCCACCAGAATACCTTGTATCCAGCCCACATCGATCAGCAGAAGATCGGTGTTGAAGATGAACACAAACGGCAGTGCCACGGTGCGCAGAGAATAGAAGAAGGCGGTGAAGCCTGTCTTGATCGCATCCCCACCCGACACAGCGGCGGCGGCAAAGCTCGCAAGCCCCACAGGTGGCGTCACATCGGCCATGATGCCAAAGTAGAACACGAACAGATGCACCGCGATCAGCGGGACGATCAGACCATCCTGCGCGCCCAACTCGACAACCACACCCGCCATCAGCGAGCTGACGACAATATAGTTCGCCGTGGTCGGCAGGCCCATGCCCAGAATGAGGCTCAGCAGACCCACCAGCGCCAGCATGGCGATCAGGTTGCCGCCTGACAGGAACTCGACCAGATCGGCCATCACTTGGCCCACACCTGTAAGCGTCACGGTGCCCACGATCACACCCGCGGTGGCGGTGGCCAGCGCGATACCGATCATGTTGCGCGCGCCATCGATCAGACCGTTCCACAGATCGGCGACACCGGCCATAAAGGCATTGGCAGTGTCACTCTCACCCCGGAAGATAGACTTGAGCGGCTTCTGCGTCAGCAGGATCACAAACAGCAGCGAAGTCGCCCAGAAGGCCGATAGGCCAGGCGATTTCTGCTCGATCATCAGGAAATAGACCAACACGATGATCGGCAGCAGGTAATGCAGGCCGGCCTTGTAGATTTCGGCGATCACCGGCAGCTCGATCTCTTTGGCGTTGGGATCATCGGGGACCAGATCCTCGACCCCCGAGGCCAGTTTCAGCAGGAACAGATAGGCCAGCACGATCAGAGCCGACAGGACCAGACCCGACGCATCGGGCATGAGCGCTATGATCGCCTTGATCGGGTACTGGATGCCATAACACAGCCCGGCAAAGCCCACGAAGAACAGCGCCATTCCACCGATTGTGCGGCCCATCGACACGACGCGGTCGCCCAGCGTCGGCATGTTCCGCTTAACGGCTTCTAGGTGCACGATGTAGACCAGCGCGATGTACGAGATCGCGGCGGGCAGGAAGGCGTGGGTGATCACCTCGACATAGGAGATGCCGACATATTCCACCATCAGGAAGGCAGCAGCGCCCATCACCGGCGGCATGATCTGGCCGTTCACGGATGAGGCGACCTCGACCGAACCCGCCTGTTCGCTGGAAAAGCCCACCCGCTTCATCAGCGGGATGGTGAAGGTCCCGGTCGTCACAACGTTCGCAATCGAAGAACCCGAGATCAGACCGGTCGCCGCAGAGCCGACCACAGCCGCCTTGGCCGGGCCACCGCGCAGGTGCCCCAGTGCGCCAAAGGCCATCTTGATAAAGTAGTTGCCCGCGCCTGCCTTATCGAGCAGCGCGCCAAACAGAACAAAGAGGAAGACGAACTTGGTCGACACGCCCAGGGCGATGCCAAAGACGCCCTCGGAGGTGATCCACATATGGCTCATCGCCTTTTGCAGGCTTGCGCCTTTCCAGCGGATTACCTCGGGTACCCATTCGGACGAGCCGAAGAAGACATAGGCCAGAAAGATCGTTGCGATGATCGCCATCGCGGGGCCAAGCGCGCGACGCGCGGCTTCAAACAGCAGCAGCAGGCCAACAAGGGCAAACCATTTGTCGGTGTCGTCCGCAAGGCCGCCCGCATCAACGATCTTTTGGTAGAAGAAATAACCGTACAGCGCCAGAAACGCGCCGACGACGCCCATGATCCAGTCCTGAATCGGGATGTAATCCCGCGGGCTGGATTTGAGCGCCGGATAGGCCGAAAAGGCCAGAAACATCGCGAAGGCAAGGTGAAACTGACGCGCGTTGTTCACCACACTGCCCGGCAGCACATAGTTCGATATCGGAGACGCCAGCACCACCTGAAACACCGACCACAACACGGCAACAATCGCCAGAAACAGCCCCACTTTCCCTGCTGGATTGCGCGCACCCGCATCAGACGAGGCGACCAGATCCTGAAGCTCTTCTTCGGATAAAGGGCGATTGCCCTGCGTGTCGGAACTCATACTGAAATCTCCCTGTCCTTGGCCCTGGTTTTTGCGGCCTTCTTGTCACCGGTTTGCCCCGGATGTGAATCGGGGCGCCCGAAACAGGGCGCCCCGCGTCAGGTCTGGTTTACTGAATCCAGCCTTTTTCTTTGTAGTATTTCTCGGCACCCGGATGCAGCGGCGCCGACAGGCCGTCCGCGATCATCTCCTCCGGCTTGAGGTTGGCGAATGCCGGGTGCAGCTTTTTGAAGTCATCGAAGTTCTCGAAAACCGAGCTGACAACCGCATAGACCGCATCGTCCGACACGTCTGCCGAGGTCACGAAGGTCGCGCCAACACCAAAGGTCTGGGTATCACCATCTGAACCGCGATACATGCCGCCGGGGATGGTCGCCGTACGGTAGAACGAGTTGTCGTCCACCAGCTTGTTAACCGCGTCGCCGCTGACGTTCACCAGAACCGAGTCGCAGGCGGTGGTTGCCTCCTGGATCGAGCCCGAGGGGTGACCAACGGTGTAGACCATCGCGTCGATCTGGTTGTCGCACAGAGCTGCCGACTGTTCAGCCGCCTTCAGCTCGGTCGCCAGTTCGAAATCATCGGTGGTCCAGCCCATCTCGCCCAGCAGAACCTCCATGGTGCCGCGCTGACCGGAACCGGGGTTGCCGATATTGACGCGCTTGCCTTTCAGATCTTCGAAGTTGGTGATGCCGGAATCGGCACGCGCCACAACGGTGAACGGCTCGGGGTGTACCGAGAACACGGCACGCAGGTTCTCGAACGGGCCGGCTTCTTCGAATTTCGAGCTGCCGTTGAAAGCGTGGTACTGCCAGTCCGACTGTGCCACCCCAAACTCAAGCTCGCCTTCGCGAATGGTGTTGATGTTGTAAACCGACCCCCCAGTCGACTCCACCGAACACCGGACCCCGTGTTCTTTCCGGCCCTTGTTGACCAGACGGCAGATCGCGCCACCCGTCGGGTAATAGACACCCGTGACTCCGCCAGTTCCGATCGTGATAAATTCTTCTGCATATGCCGCTGGTGCCATCAGGGCCGCCGCGGCAAATGCGGTGATTGAGGTTTTCTTGAACACTTTGACACTCCTGTTGTCAGTCTTCTTTGATCTGTGGGGCGCCCGAAACCTTTCAGAACACAACAGAAAAAATCGCACTGGAATCAGGCCCCCCGATGGTAAAGAGGAAAGCGAAACCAAACAGCAGGTGTCTATACGGTAGATTACGTATAGGCTTGGATTCGAAGATAGGGGAACAAGGGTAACTGATCACATTCTGTGGCTGTGGTACCGACCCGTGCAGAAGGTCGTTTGGGCAAGAATTGAACTACGCAGGGCAACAAGAAATACGTCAGGATCAAACTGAGCCCGCCCGCAGGCGCAGGTCGTTGCGCGCCACGCTTGCGTTGTGTTTGGGCGGGCTGCAGTTCCTTGCCATCCTGTCGGTGATCCTGTCGACCTTTGTCAGCTCGGAAGACGCACTGCTGCGGCAATCGCGAAATTCGCTGACCGAGGTCAGCGTCAATGTCATCGGTCAGGTCAAAAGCTTTCTGAACCCGGCGCGGCAGGCGCTGGACGCCACAAGGCGGCTTGCCGAAAACGACGTGCTGGACATCAGCGATCCTGCCGTATTGGAAAGCCATTTTTTTCAGCAGCTACAGGTCGCGCCGCAGCTTGCCGGGATGTATCTGGCGGACGAGACCGGGCGGTTCGTCTATGTCATGCGCTCGGAAGAACCCGGGCGCTATCGCACCAAGTTCGTTCCTCCGTTCCCCCCCGGCACCGAAGAACACCCGGCCGATTTTCAATGGCGCAACGATCAGTTCACCCTGCTTGAAACGACCACCACCCGGACCGACACCTATGAGGCGCGTACACGGCCTTGGTTCAGGATGGTGTCCGAGACCAAAGCGCCGATCTGGACCGAACCCTATATCTTCTTCACGACGCGACAGCCGGGGCTCACCTATGGCGTGCCGATCCTGGACGAGGACGGGGATATCCGGGCAATTCTGGGCATTGATATCCAGATCGACGCCCTGTCGGGGTTCTTGCTGGACATCTGGTCCGAACGGCGCGGTGCGGCGCTGGTTCTGAACGAAGATGGCGCCGTATTGGCACATCCGACGCTGGTGCTGATCCGGCAGGAAGCCCATATGGAAGCGCCCGAGCTGACACGGGTGGATCAAATCGCCGACCCCATTGCACAAAAGGCGTTCGGGGACGTGGTGCAAACCGGCCTCAGCGACGCCCAGGGTCCGGTCCACACGGATTTCCAGCTGAACGGTCAGGACTATGTGGCGATGCTGATCGAGGTGTCAGAGCCGGGACTGCGCTGGTTGATCGGCCTGTATGCGGCCGAGGACAACTTTATCGGCGAGATCAAGAAAAACCGGACACAAGGCGTCTGGATCGCGCTGGCCATCGCCATTCTGACCGGTGCGATCGGGCTGGCCATGGCAGACCGGATCTACGCCCCGGTGCGCACCTTTGCCAGCCAGAGCCAGCAACTGTCCAGCGGAGAGATCACACCGGAAGAGGGCCTGCACAGCCCCTATCGCGAACTGGAAGATACCGGCGCGGCACTGGCGCAGGAGGTGCGGCAACGGCAACGGTTCGAGACCGCCTATGGCCGCACCTTCGATCTGGCCTCGCGCGGGATGGCGCAGATTTCTCCGGAAACGGGGCGGTTCCAGCGGGTTAACGAGCAACTGTGCGATATCATGGGATATCGGCCGGATGAGCTGGAAAAGATGACGCTGGCCGACATTCTGCCTGAAGACGGGCAACAGATCGCGGTCAAGTTCCGCGAAACTCTGCTGCAGGATTCCGAATTCATCGCGGAAAACCAGTTTATCCGAAAAGACGGGTCACCGATATGGCTCAGGGTCAATGCAATCCTGATCCGGGACGAAAACGGCGTTCCCGATCACGCCGTTGCCATTGTCGATGATGTAAGCGACCGGAAAAAAGCCGAAGACGAAGCGGGCCGCCTCAGCCGCGATCTGTCCCATGTCGCGCGGGTCAATCTGATGGGCGAGATGGCCTCGGGGTTGGCGCATGAGCTGAACCAGCCGCTCAGCGCGATTTCCTATAACGTCGACGCGGCGAAGATCACCCTGGATGAAATCGGCGACCCCGACCCTGAGCTGACCGAGATCCTCTCGGATATCGACCGTCAGTCGCGCCGCGCCGGGGATATCATCCGCGCCCTGCGCGAGGTGATCCGTAAGGATCGCGGGCGTCAGGCCCCGTTTGAACTGAACGGGCTGATCCGGCAAACCGTCAGCCTGATGGACTCCGAGGCAAAGATACACGAGATCAAGCTGCATTATGATGAAACCGAACTTCCTTTCGTCACAGGCAACCGAACACAGATCGCGCAGGTTCTGGTCAATCTGCTGCGCAACGCAATCGACGCGCTGGCCCGTGATCCGATCGCAGGGGGCCGGATCGCCATCACCACAAGGGTTACCGATGAACTTGTCGAGGTGCGCGTCGAGGATAACGGGCCGGGCGTCAGCGATGATGTCACCTTGTTCGACACATTCGATACTCAGAAGGCGGACGGTATGGGTCTGGGCCTGTCCATATGCAGAACCATCATCAAGGCCAATGACGGCACGATATGGTATGAACCCACCGAAACATCCGGTGCGCGTTTCTGTTTTACGCTGCGCCGCAGTGACCAGCCTGGGGGAGAGCGGGAATGACGTCTGAGTCGCTGGTCGTCTTTATCGTCGACGACGATGAGGATGTACGCATCGCCCTGTCACGATCACTCAGCAAACGCGGTATGCGTGTCGAGCACTTTGCAGACGCTCAGGCATTTCTGAATCAGGTGCATGAGGACGCAAAAGGCTGCTTGATCCTGGATTACGGGATGCCCGGCATGGACGGGCTGGAGCTGCAGGACCATCTGAACCGGCAGGGCTCGACCATTCCGGTCATTTTCATATCGGGGCATGGGGGCATTCCGGAATCAGTGCGCGCCACAAAAGCGGGTGCGATCGATTTTCTGGAAAAACCATTCGATCTGGCAGTGTTGATCGAGCGGATACAGGCCGCGTTCGAAGTTGGCGCACAACTGCGCAGCGACAAGGCGCGACGTAAGATGCTTGCCGACAAACGCGGCCTTTTGACCGAGCGCGAAGAACAGGTTTTGCAGCATATATTGACCCACCCCGCGCGCACCTCGAGCAAAGAGATTGCCGCAGAACTGGGTATCAGCCCCCGTACCGTGGAAATTCACCGGGGACGCATTCAGCAGAAGGTCGGGGTAAAAACCACGATCGAACTTTATGAACTGTTCGGACAGATGCAATGATCGCAAGCCTGATGATGTACGCCCGCCCTCAGCTCGATCAGGCACATCAGCGATACTGGAAACTGATCCGGGACAATCTGGACCGCGCGGGGATCGATTGCCCTGAGCATCTGTCACAGGATGCCGAAGAGTTTTATGTTTGGCGTCACCCGGACCTGGTTCTGAGCCAAACCTGCGGTATGCCCTACCGGACATGGCTGCACGATCAGGTCTCACTGGTCGGAACGCCTGATTACGGTCTCGAAGGGTGTCCGCCCGGCTTTTATCGCAGCGCTCTCGTCGTCCGCGCCGATGACCCGCGCGATGATCTGGCTGCGTTTCGGGATGCGATATTTGCCTACAACCAGACCTTTTCGCAATCCGGCTATGCCGCACCCTATTGGCACCTTGAGCCACACGGGTTCTGGTTCGAAAATCGCGTGCAAACCGAGGGGCATCTGAGATCGGCGCAGGCCGTTGCCGAAGGTCGTGCTGATATTGCCGCGTTGGATGCGGTCTCATGGCGCTTGATGTGCGCCCATGAGAGCTTCGCCTCGGATCTGCGTGTGCTGGACTGGACAAAGCCCACGCCGGGACTGCCCCTGATCACCGCACAGGGGAACGATCCGGCGGCGATCTTTGAAGCTGTCCAGTCGGGCATCGAACAACTCGATCCGTCGGACCGGAAAGCTCTTGGGCTGAGAGGGGTCGTGCGGATACCCGAAGAGTCATATCTCGCAGTACCAAACCCTCCTGAACACGCCTGATTTCATGGTGTAACAACCGGCTTCGGTGCTTTGCACAGTTCCCAAATGCACCGAACATGCCCGGTATCGGTCCTCGACAGAGTGGCTCGTTACGAGACGGTTTGCTCCGAGACCACTTCTCCGAACTTGGTGAAAAACTTGCCCGAAAGCTTCTTGGCTGTCCCAGCAATCAATCGACTGCCCAATTGCGCAATCTTGCCGCCGATATCGACCTTGGCGGTGTACTTGAGGATGGTCTCGTCCCCATCTTCTGTCAGGGTCACATCCGCTCCGCCTTTGGCAAAACCGGCAGCACCCCCTTTGCCTTCGCCCATCAGCGAAAACCCGTCTGGCGCGTTCGACGTATCCAGCGTGACCTCACCCGCGAACTTCGCCTTAACGGGTCCGATTTTCAGCACGACCTTGGCCTCGAGCTGATCCGGACTTGCCTGAGTCAGTTCTTCACAACCCGGGATACACTCGCGCAATACATCCACGTTATTCAGCGCTTGGTAAACGACATCGCGCGGGGCGCTGATGCGGATTTCGTCACTTAGTTCCATTCCTGTTTCCTTTTGATCAACAACATCTTGGATAGACGCGTAGCGCCTCTTCCGTTGCTTCTTTTGCGCTCAGTTCCGGACGAGCCGGCCAAAAGCGTCGTATCCAGCTACGCCATTTTTTCGTCATCACAGCTCTCCTTTGAGGTATCAGTGTTTCGCCAGCGCACGATCTCGGCCAGGATGGAAAGCGCGATCTCATGAGGATCGACCGCATGAATATCCAGCCCCGCAGGCGCCTTAAGCTGCGCAGCCCGGCCTTCTTCCATTCCGCGCTCGATCAGCTTTTCACACAGCACCTTGGCCTTGCGTCGACTGGCCACCATGGACACGCGGCGTGACGAAGACTCCAAAGCCGCTTTTAACGCCGGGCCATCCCCATTGCCTTGCGACGCAACAACAACGAAATCTCTGGGTTCAAGACCCAGCGCAGGTAAATCATCCGGATCAAATCCGACCTGATCAGGTTCTTCTGCCCCCCTTGGCACGCAGACACGCAAACCTGCCAGGGTTGCGTGCGCAGCTAACGCCGACGCGATCGGCGAGTCACCAAAAATCACCAATCTCGGCGCGTGCTGATAGGGTTCAACCAACAGGTCCACGGTCCCACCGCTGGGACAGCCGCTTTTATAAGTCTGCACGCCGTCAGGGTCCGTCATGGCCACCACCTTGTCCGAAGGTTTCACGCGGATGATGTCTGGTTGGCCGCTCTCAAGCGCGGCCTTGGCAGATGCCCTGACTGCCCGCTGAACGCAGGCCCCGCCGAGATGTCCCAATATTCGGCCATCTCGTGTAATCGCCGCCTTGGCCCCAGCCTTTGCCGAGGTCACATCCGCAGTGCGCAACACAGTGGCGACACAGAAACTGTCCCCGCTCTGGCGCAGATTTTCGATTGTGTCGAATATGTCGAAACCGGGCATGAGGGTTCCTTTCACAATTTGCGAAACTGGGGTTCCAGCGCGGCCAGCGCCTCAAGTGTATTGGCGGGCAGATGCGCATCGAGGTGTGGTTGAGCAGCCTGCATGGCGGCGGCCACGGGCTCGTAGCTGTCCCAGCCCTTAAGTGGGTTCAGCCAGACGATCCGCCGCGCCTTGCGTCTGATCCGAGCCAGAACAGCGCCCAGCGCTTCGGGCTCTGAACTGCAATAGCCATCGGACAGGATCAGTACGATCGTCCGCCCATTCAACGCCCGCGCGCCATACCCATTCAGAAAGCTCTCGAGGCTACCAGAAATGTCGGTGCCGCCTCCGAAACCTTCGGCCATAAGCGACAAGCGCCCCGCTGCCCGGAGCGTATCATGGTCGCGCAGCGCGTCGGTGACACGCATCAGCCGGGTGTGAAAAAGATACGCATCCGCATCGGTTCCGCTGCCAATCAATCCTTTGAGAAAGGCCAGAAACACCCGAGCGTAAACAGTCATCGAACCGCTGACATCACAAAGGGCCACGATCCGCATCGGGCGCGGTGGGCGAGCGCGGCGGTACAGATCAATGGGCTCACCCCCGCGCGCCAAACTGGCCCGCTGAATACGCCGCATGTCCAGAACGGGCCCGCGCTGCGCCTTTTTGCGTCGTCGAGAACGACGATCCCGAATCGCGTTCGCGATCCGCAATGCAGCCGCTTCAGCCCGTTTTAGAGCCTGTTCATCCATCAATTCTCTCAGATCCCGACGCGACAGGTTGGCTGTTCGGGTCGCAATCAGCTTCCCATCCATCCCTTCGGCTTCACCATCGCCGGAATCTGGAGTGGAGGCTTCTTGAACGCTATCGGTCCACGCATCTTCCGTGTTCTGCCCCGAACTCTGCCAGATCATCGGTTTTGCGGATTGCACACGCACGTGCGTGTCCTGCGCCATCCCCCTGCGTTGTTTTCCCGCGTTGAACCAATAGGCATCGAACAGCTCATCAAAGCGCCGCCAATCCTCGGCATCTCCGGCCAGCAGAGCACATAATGCCTGCCGGGCCTGATCGGCGTCCGTTGCTTCAACAACAGACAAAGCCGTCAGCGCATCCTCGGTCTCCTTCGGCCCGACACGCAACCCGTTCACGCGAAGATGCGCAATAAACCCCGACATGCGGTCTGAAGGGCCCGACGCCCGGGAGGGAAAGCGGGTCACCTGCATTACGCAACCTTCCCGATCAAACGATCCATCACCTCAGGCGGGGCGGCATCATAATCGGCGGCAGTCTTCAGCAGGCAAACCAGCGTCGCCTGCACCTCATCCCGAGACTTGGCGAGATCATTGACCCCGAGACCCGACAAAGCCGCCGCCCAGTCCAGCGTCTCGGCAATACCCGGGATCTTCTCGAGGTCTTCCTTACGCAGCGCCTGAACGACTCCGATGATCTGACGGGCCAGAATCCCTTCGAGCTCTGGCATCCGCGCCTGCAGAATTGCCGTCTCCGCATCTTTCGAAGGATAGTCGAGGAAGCTGTACAAACACCGACGACGCAGCGCGTCCGACAAGTCGCGGGTTCCGTTGGCGGTCAGGATCACAATCGGTCGTGCCCGCGCCTGCACCGTTCCCAGTTCAGGGATCGTGATCTGGAAATCTGAAAGAATCTCCAGCAGATAGGCTTCGAACTCTTCATCCGCGCGATCGACCTCGTCAATCAGCAGAACCGGCGGTTCTTCTTCAGAAATGGCCTCTAACAAAGGTCTCTTTAGAAGATAGTCATCAGAGAACAGCTGCGCCTGTCCCATGCCACCCTGCGCTTCACTTGCACGGATTGCCAGAAGCTGACGCTGGTAATTCCACTCATAGATGGCATGGCTGGCATCCAACCCTTCATAACACTGAAGCCTGATAAGACGAGTATCACGCCAAGCGGCCAGCGCCTTCGCCACCTCGGTCTTTCCCACGCCCGCGGGCCCTTCCAGTAACAATGGCCGCCCCAGCGCCTGCGCCAGATGTAACGCCATCGCCAACCTATCGTCAGCGACATAGCCTTGCTTGGCCAATCCATTTTGCACGTCACTTAAAGTCAAAACCAGGGTCCAATCTTCATCTGGCCGTAAATATCCCGGGGGAGGTCCGGAGGGGGCAGGGGCCCCTCCGCTCGGTCGGACCGGCGTCAGCCGGTTCGAACCCGATTACCCGTGCATCCCCAATCCATTGGCGATCTTCCAAATCCGCCAGTGATCATGCGGCATATGGCTTTGCACCAAGCCAAAGGGACGGAACGCATCATGCACCGCATTCGAAAACGCAGGCACGCCACCTACATTCGGACTTTCCCCAACGCCCTTCGCGCCGATCGGATGATGCGGAGACGGCGTCACCGTGTGATCGGTGGTATAGTTCGGCGTCTCCCACGCCGTCGGGATGAAGAAATCCATCAGCGTGCCGGTCTTCACGTTCCCCATCTCATCATAGGCGATTTCCTGACCCATCGCGATGGCCAGCGCTTCGGTCACGCCACCGTGGACCTGCCCCTCGATGATCATCGGGTTGATCCGGGTGCCGCAATCGTCCAGCGCGTAGAACTGCCGAACCTCCCATTCGCCGGTATCCACGTCGATCTCCATGACACAGATATAAGCTCCGAACGGATAGGTCATGTTCGGGGGATCATAGTAGCTCACAGCCTCCAACCCCGGCTCCAGCCCCGGAATGGCCTGATTATATGCGGCGAAGGCGATTTCTTTCATGGTCTTGAACCGCTCGGGCGCACCTTTGACAGCGAACCGATCCACGTCCCATTCGACATCGTTATCATGGACCTCAAGCAGGTAAGCCGCGATCATCTGCGCCTTGGGGCGGATTTTGCGGGCGGCCATCGCAGTTGCCGCACCGGCCACAGGTGTCGACCGAGACCCATAGGTGCCAAGACCATAAGGCGCGGTATCGGTATCGCCTTCCTCCAAAGTGATGTCATCGGCAGGCAAGCCGATTTCACTGGCGATGATCTGGGCAAAGGTCGTGGCATGGCCCTGACCCTGGCTGATCGTCCCCAGCCGCGCGATGGCAGACCCTGTCGGGTGGATGCGGATTTCGCAACTGTCGAACATCCCCAGCCCGAGGATATCGCAGTTCTTTACAGGGCCTGCGCCGACGATCTCAGTGAAGTGCGTCAGACCGATCCCCAGCAATTTGCGGGTCTTTCCGGCTTTGAAGTCCTCGATCCGCTGCGCCTGTTCCGCCCGCAGACCCTCATAATCAACCGCCTTCAGCGCCTTGTCCCAGGCAGTGTGATAGTCGCCCGAGTCATACTCCCAGCCCAGAGCAGACTGGTACGGGAACTGTTCGGCCTTGATGAAGTTGATCCGGCGCAGCTCGGCTGCATCCATGTTCAGCTTGATGGCCAGAACCTCGATCATCCGCTCGATGAAGTAGGCAGCCTCGGTCACCCGGAACGAGCAACGATATGCCACACCGCCAGGCGCTTTATTGGTGTAGACGCCGTCCACAGCCAAATAGGCGACAGGAATATCGTACGACCCAGTGCAGATGTTCATGAAACCGGCCGGGAACTTGGTCGGGTCGGCACAGGCGTCGAACCCCCCGTGGTCCGCGGTCGTATGACACCAAAGACCGGTGATCTTGCCGGCTTTCGTGGCCGCAATCTTGCCCCGCATCCAGTAGTCGCGGGCAAAGGCGGTCGACATGAGGTTCTCCATCCGGTTCTCGACCCATTTCACCGGCTGACCGGTGACAATCGAGGCAACAACCGAGCAGACATAGCCCGCGTAAGCGCCCACTTTGTTACCGAAGCCGCCACCGATATCAGGGCTGATCACCCGGATGTTGTGTTCAGCCAGCCCCGAGATCAGCGACACAACGGTCCGGATCGCGTGAGGGGCTTGGAACGTACCGTAGAGCGTCAGCTTACCAGTCACCTTGTCCATCGAGGCCACACAGCCGCAGGTTTCCAACGGGCAGGGGTGCGTCCGATGGTAATAGACCATCTCTTCGGCCACGACATCGGCCTCGCCTAGAACGGCCTCGGTCGCGTCTTTGTCGCCCTGTTCCCACGTGAAGATGTGGTTGTGATGCTTGCGCGGTCCGTGTGCGCCCTCAGTCTGACCTGCGAGGTCTTCGCGCAAAACAACGTCCGATTTCAGCGCCTCGAACGGGTCGGTCAGGACGGGCAGCTCTTCGTACTCGACGTCAACCAGCTCTGCTGCATCTGCAGCGATGTACCGATTTTCAGCGACGACATAGGCGACTTCCTGGCCCTGGAACAGAACCTTGCCGTCCGCCAAAACCATCTGCTTGTCACCCGCCAGCGTCGGCATCCAATGCAAACCCAGCGGAGCCAGATCTTCGGCGGTCAGCACGGCAACCACACCGGGCACGGCCAGCGCGGCGTCTTTGTTCACACTGACAACGCGGGCATGGGCATAAGGCGAGCGGACGAATGCGCCGAACAGCATCCCGTCCAACTTGATGTCATCTACATAGTTGCCCTTGCCTTGGGTAAAGCGCACATCCTCGACGCGCTTGCGGGCGCAGCCCATTCCTTTGAGATTGGCGGCGCGTTCTTCGGGGGTCATGGTTTGATCGTTCATTCCGCAGCCTCCTTCTGAGCTTTCAGCATGTCGGCAGAGGCCGAGATCGCCTTGACGATGTTCTGATACCCGGTGCACCGGCAAAGGTTGCCAGCCATGCCAAAGCGGATGTCCTCTTCGGTCGGGTTCGGGTTTTCCTGCAGCAGGCGGTGCGCGCGGGTGATCATGCCCGGGGTACAGAATCCGCATTGCAGCCCGTGATGTTCGCGGAACATTTCCTGCAGAACGCCAAGGCTGCCATCGTCATTGGTCAGTCCTTCGACAGTGGTAATATCGGCTTCGTTCACCTGCGCCACAAAGGTGGTGCAGGATTTAACCGACTTACCGTCGATATCCACGGTGCAGGCCCCGCAATGACTGGTCTCGCAGCCGATATGGGGGCCAGTGATTTTCAGATCTTCCCGCAGGAAGTGGATCAACAGCGTGCGCGGCTCGGCCAGACCTTCGACCTGCTTGCCGTTCACGGTGAGTTTGACGTGCATTTTCGACATTGCTTCCTCCCCTCAACCCGCGCGGCTTTGCGCACGGTCGATGGCGCGGCGCAGCACCACGGCGGCCACGTGTTTCTTGAATTCGACGGGACCTCGGTTGTCGGCCACCGGGTCGATGGCATCGAGCATCGCGGCGACGCAACCATCCACATTGCCACCCGCCAGCCATGCGCCCGCCTCTTCAGACCAGATCGGCGTGTCGGCCAGATTGGTCATCGCGACCGAGGCTGTTCCATTGCCAACCATCACTGCTGCCGCGGCCGTGGCGTAATCTCCGATTTTGCGCTTTTGCTTCTCGTACGCCTGACCAACGTCTGCGCCCGGGACTGGTATCGAGATACGGGTCAGGATTTCCTCATCCTCGCGCGCGGTGAAATAGGCAGCCTCGTAGAAGTCACGCGCGGCGACGCTGCGCTTGCCGTCGGGGCCGGACAATTCGAACGAGGCATTCAGGCACTGCATCAATCCCGGCATATCGTTGCCCGGATCTCCATTCGCGACATTGCCACCAACCGTACCCATATAACGCACTTGCGGATCAGCGATCTGCAATGCGGCTTCGCGGATCAAAGGAATGGCGGTGGCCAACCCGTCATGGGTGATCAATTCATGCTGCGTGACCATCGCACCCAGGGTCACCGTGTCGGAACCGACCTCGATACCCTTCAATTCGTCAATGGCCTGAAGATCGACCAGATGACCCATCTCGGCCATGCGCAGCTTCATCATCGGGATCAGGCTGTGCCCGCCCGCGATCACGCGCGCTTCGTCTCCGTGTTCCTGCAGGATGCCGATGGCCGAGGCGATATCGCCTGGCCGGTGATACTCAAAACCGGCTGGTATCATGTTTTTCCTCCCTGGGTCCGAGCGGTATGCCTTGGGGGACCTGAGGTTAGGAAAGAGCGGTGGGATCAGGCGTTCCAGCTACCGGAAACAGGGCGCGCAGCCTGTTTCACCAACTGCGAATAAGCTGCACGAGATGCGATCAAAGGCCAAGCGCCTCGCGAATGTCCGTCAGACGGGACCGGCTGACCGGGACTTTGGTCAGCGCATCAAAACCATCGAAGTAACAGGTTCCGTTATCCTTGTGGCGCTCAAAGCTTGAGACATGCCTCGGGTTCACCAGATAGCTGCGATGGGCCCGTAGAAAACCATCTGGCTTCAGGCGGCTTTCGGCCTCGGTGATCGACCACGGACAAAACAATTTCTCGGCATCCAGATATAACACCGTATAGTGCCCCTCGGCCCGGATGGCGGCGATGCGGCCGGGTTCGGCGAAAAAAGTCTGGCCTTCACGTTCGAACGGGACACCGGCACGCAATGTCGCCGGTTCAGGCGCGGGCTCGGTTGCGGGCTGTTCTTTTGGTTCGATGAACGAAATCCCGGTCAGCAGAAATGCTCCACAGATCAGAAAGACCGAGACAGTGACCCCCATCGCCAGCACCTGATTGTCGAGCACAGGCCCCGCTCCGCCAGCGCTGTCGCTGGCGACAAAATCGGTCAGCCCGGTGGCCACAAAATGCATGGTAAACACAGCCAGTCCGAAACAAACGGTGCCCAAAAGAATGTTGCGCTGCGTGCGATTACCATAGGCGACCCAGATAGCCGCAACCGACAGGATCACCGAGGCCAGTGCCGCCAGAACCACATCCAGCGCATTGTAGACAGGGCGGCACAGCTGCATTCCCGCCATGCCGATATAGTGCATCACCACGATCCCCAGACCCACGATTACGCCCGACCCGATCATCGTACGGTGCGTCCGCGGGCGAAAATGCAGCAGCAGCAGCGCCAACCCGACCATCAGGATTGCCACCAGGGCCGAAATCAGAGTGATCAGAGCATCATAGTAGAACAGGATGGGCAGTTGCAGGCCCAGCATGGCGACGAAATGCATGGACCAGATACCGCCGCCCAGAATGACCGCCGCCAGAGCAACCACAAGCTTACGCCGCTGGCTGTCCAACTGGGATGCACCATGCGTCAGATACAGGCCGGTAAAACCCGCCATCAATGCCACGGCCAACGAGGCCGCCACAAGCCAGGCGTTATGCGAATAATCCAGCATTTGGGTGTTAACGCCCTCCCCGACGCGACGGTGACGTTAGCAAACGCATTCGGCTGGGACAATCGGCGCTGACATCACTATTGGATAACAGCGTTTTCCCATGCCGAGATGAATTTTCTTCTTTTCAGGACATCGAGATAGGTCAGCAAAGCCGGGTTCAGGCCAATCGCCTCCTGCTCGCTCTCCCCTGACTTCGGTAGAACGGGTAGCGGAATACTCTCGGACGACCCCGTCGGGTTAGAGACCAGATAGCGGGTCAGCAGCTCAGCCGCCTCGGGCTGACGCGTCGCGACCGAGACCATAACGGTACGCATCATTGTTGTCTGAAAATCAGACGGCAATATGATTGTCAGCGTGTCCTGACCTTCGGTCTGAACCGCTGCGTAGCTGCCAAGCACGTTATATGCGACCAGAATTTTCCCATCGGCAAGGTCGCGGATCATATCCCCGGAACAGCAATACAGCCTGACGTCCAGACCTCCCATGACCTCCATCAGCCGCCAATAGGTTTCGGAAACACGCGCATCCTGTGTTGCGAACAGATACCCCAGCCCAGACTGCCGAACATCATAGGTTCCGACCTTGCCGCGAAACGTCTCGGGCCGTTCGCGCAGCGCCTCGATCAGACCCTGGCGCGTTTCCGGAATGCGCTGGCCCTCAAACGCTGCGCGGTTGACGACGATGGTCGCGGGTTCCGAGGTGAAGGCGAACAGGCTGTCGTGCCATTGCGCCCATGCGGGAACCGGCATGTCTTCAAGAGGCAGTGCGAAACCGTCATTGGCGAGCTTCAGCTGCAGGTCCATTGCACTGGAGATGACGACATCGAATGCTTCGGGCGTTGCGCGAACACGCTCGTAGATATCGGCGGTCCCGGATACCAGATATTCGACACTGACCGAAGGGTTCGCAGCGACGAAATCTTCGATAAACGGCGCAAACAGAACGGTGTCGGTGCTCGATATGACGCGAAGTTGCACACCATTCGCCGTATCGTTGAACACCTGACGATCTTCCCAGTCTTCTGCCGCTGCCACCTGCGGAAGAAGCAACAGGATCAAAGCGATAAGATAACACATGCGCCGCCCTCTGGTTGGTTGGTCAGGACAAGTGTGCCGCCATGTGCCGTCGCCACATCCTGAGCGATCGTCAGACCCAGACCCGAACCGATGGTGCCCGCAGCGTTCTGGCCCCGCTCGAACCGGCGTGTCAGCATATCGATCTCATCGGGAGGAAAACCGGGACCCGAGTCCTTGACCTTGATCTGCGCATTCGGCTTTGCCGCCACGTTGATCTCGACTGTGCTATCGGGTGGCGCGTATTTAAGCGCATTGTCGACCATGTTGCGCACGGCGTTCTGCAGCAGGATCGGATCGCCCGAGTAGGTCACGGACGGATCGCCCGCCAGCGTAAGCGAGAGATCTTTCATTTCAGCGATGGGTGTCAATCGCTGCACGAGTTCACGGGTCAGCGCAACAAGATCGATTGCCTCGCGTTCGAGATGATCGGCGCGGAACGTGATCATGGCATGATCCAGCAACTGCCCCGCCGCGCGAGAGCTTTCGTCGATGGCGCGCACCATCGCGCGCAGGGCTTCGCGATTTTCCTTCCGCTCGACCCGCTGCAATGTTGCCTCGGCATAAGACCGAACCGTCGCCAGCGGGGTCCGCACCCGATGCGCCGCCTCGGCTATGAAATCCTCTGATTGACTGAGAGACTGATCCAGGCGCCCCATCAGGGAATTCAAGGACCTCACCAAAGGGGCCATTTCCCTGGGCACCGGTTTTCTGAACGGGCTCAGATCCTGCGGTCCCCGGCGGGTCACCGAGGTCGTCAGCTTGTTGAGCTGACCGATTGTCGCGGACGTGACCCAAAAGGACAAAGCGGCGGTCAGCACGAAGAATCCAAGCCCCAGGAAGGCCGCGTTACGTGAAATCTGATCCAGCGTCTCAGACAGAGCGTCCTGTGTCTGCGCAAGCGCAACCTCAATCTCTGTCTGACGACCGAGACCAACAAGGGTGCGGCCGGCATTCACCTGGCGAATGCGTTCTCCGCGCATTTCGGTTTCCTCAAATGTCGGATTACCATCGGCGGCACCCTGCGTCAGCTGGAGGTCGTCGTAACCCGATATGAACGCGCCATCCTGAAAGATCGCATAGAACACGCGATCATCCGATGGCGTCGCCAACATCGAAAACGCGGCGTAGGGAATGTCGATCTCGAGCTGCCCATCGCGCAACGCCGCCGCATCGAGGATCGAAGCGGCCGACGCGCCGAGGATATTGTCCTGCCCCTGTTGCGCCACTTGTGCCGCATAGTTTCGCACCGCGAAAAACAAAAGAACGGCCAGCAAAGCTGCCCCGCTGATCAACGTCAGCACAAGCCGGTTCCTCAGTGATCCTGAAACAGCCGGGCTAACCGTCATGGTCCAGCCTGTAGCCCAACCCACGCAAGGTGGTTATTTTCAGTTCCGAATTCTCAAGGTGTTTGCGCAGCCGGCCCACATAGACCTCAATCGCGTTGTCCGAGACGTTATCGTCGTAAGAAAACAGCCGGTCGGCAAGCTTCTGTTTCGAAAAGACCTGACCGGGCGCGTTGATGAAAAGCTCCATCATCCGCAGTTCTCGGTTGCGCAGAGATATCGTGTCACCCCGGACGGTGAGATGACCGGCCACCGGGTCGAACACGATCCCGCCGACCTCGATGGTGGATTTGGCGATCCCGGATTTACGGCGCAGGACAGCCCGGCACCGGGCCTCAAGCTCGGCATGGTCAAAGGGTTTGGTCACGTAGTCATCCGCCCCCAGATCCAGCGACCCGATTCGATCCGAAACCTGACTGCGCGCCGTCAGAACGATGACCGGAGTGTCAGGATCACGGGCCCGGTGACGTTCCAGAAAGTCCCGCCCGTCGCCGTCCGGCAACATGATATCCAACAGGATCAGATCATATTCCTCGACCTCGGCATAGGCCGTTGCGTCCTCCAATTTCGCTGCATGATCAACGACATGTCCGTCCAGCCGCATACGGGCACACATCGCGTCCGCGAGATCCAGGTTATCTTCGACCAGAAGGAATTTCATGAGACTCGGAAAGTATCTCTGCGCATGACAGGTTGATGTCAGGTTCGTGTGATTAAAGTTCAGAGTAATCTGAGCCGCCACGCGGCCGGTTGTCAAATGGGAGGACATCATGACAACACTCAAACTGGGCCGACGCGCCCTGATCGCAGCCGTGGCTGCATTCGGTCTGGCCGGACCATCGCTGGCACAGGATCAGGTGGTCGACAGCATCCACTTCCTGATCCCCGGCGGCGCCGGTGGTGGCTGGGACGGTACCGCGCGCGGTACCGGAGAGGCGCTGACCAATGCAGGTCTTGTCGGCACCGCATCTTACGAAAACATGTCGGGCGGAGGTGGCGGTAAAGCCATCGGCTATCTGATCGAAAACGCCGAAAGCAACCACGGAACGCTGATGGTCAACTCGACGCCCATCGTGATCCGATCTCTGACCGGCGTGTTCCCGCATAACTTCCGCGATCTGACCCTGGTTTCGGGCACGATCGGTGACTACGCAGCGATCGTCGTTGGCAAGGACAGCCCGATCAACTCGATGGCAGATTTGCTGGCGGCCTATGACGCAGATCCGGGCGGCACGGCCATCGGCGGCGGTTCGGTACCGGGCGGCATGGACCATCTGGTTGCAGCCATGGTGATGGAAGCCGCGGGCAAGGACGCGCTCGGCGTCAAATACATCCCTTATGACGCAGGCGGAAAGGCCATGGCAGCCCTGCTGTCCGGCGAGATCGCAGCACTGTCGACCGGTTTTTCAGAAGCGGTTGATCTGGCCAATGCGGGCGAGGTGAAAATCATCGGTGTAACGTCCGAGGAACGCGTCGATGCGGCGCCAGACGCACAGACCATGAAGGAACAGGGTATCGACACCACCTTCATAAACTGGCGTGGTTTCTTTGCGGCACCCGGTCTGCCCGAAGACCAGCTGGCCGCCTATCAGGACGCCATCGCCAAAATGTACGACACGCCCGAATGGGAAGAGGTACGTGCCCGCAACGGGTGGGTGAACATCCACAACTCGGGCGATGACTTCAAAACATTCCTCGAAGATCAGGAACAGCAGATCAGCGATCTGATGAAGAAGCTGGGCTTCCTCTAATCGCACCTTTGGCAGAGCGGACAACCGCTCTGCCATCATCACCAACAAAAAAAGCGACTAGGGAGGGGACATCATGGCGCTGGATCGCTGGATCGCGCTTGTTCTGCTGGGAACATGTTTGACATATGGCTATGCCGCCTGGTTCACCATGGACGGCAGTCTGCCCCCTTTCATGCAAAGAAATCCCATTTGGCCCAGTACGTTTCCCAAAGTGCTTTCGGTTCTGGGCATAATTGCATCTACCATCATTCTTCTGGGCTTTGAGAAAAGCGAAGTAAAAGAGGCGGATATCGACTATCGCAGACTTGGCGACTACCACTTGGGGCAGGCGATTTCCCTGCTGGTGCTGATGGTCGTCTATGCGCTGTGTTTGCGTCCGGTCGGGTTTCTGATCGCGACTTCCGGTTTCCTTATCCTTGGCTCATACATCCTGGGTGAGCGCAAATGGCACGTCATGGTGCCGGTGGCCCTGATCGCGACCGGAGCGGTCTGGTATCTGGTTCAGCAGGTTCTTGGAATTTACATGCGTCCCCTACCGGGCGTGTTCGGAGGCTGATATGCTCGAAGGACTTCTGATTGGCCTGCAAACGGCATTCTCGCTCCAGAATCTGCTAATGGTTGTGGCAGGCTGCCTGATCGGCACATTCATCGGCATGTTGCCCGGGCTCGGCCCGATGTCGATCATCGCGATCATGATCCCGGTCGCGATCTCGATGGGTGACCCCTCGGCCGCTCTGATCCTGCTGGCGGGCGTTTATTATGGCGCAATCTTTGGGGGCTCGACCTCTTCGATCCTGCTGAACGCGCCGGGGGTCGCGGGCACGGTGGCGTCAAGCTTTGACGGCTATCCGATGGCGCGGCAGGGCAAGGCCGGGAAGGCCCTGACCATCGCCGCAATCGCCAGTTTCGCGGGCGGTACCCTGGGTGCTGTTCTGCTGATGGTGTTCGCCCCTGCCCTGTCGTCGGTCGCGCTGTTGTTCCATTCCGCGGAATACTTCGCGCTGATGGTTGTAGGCTTGTCTGCCATCGCCGCTTTCGCGGGTTCGGGGCAAGTGTCCAAGGCCCTGATCATGACCATCCTGGGCCTGATCATGGCCACCGTCGGCGAAGGCGCACTGTTCAATCTGCCGCGCTTCACCATGGGTATCATGGACCTGCAATCCGGTTTTGGCTTCATCACGCTGGCCATGGCGATGTTCGCATTGCCAGAAGCCCTGTTCCTTGTCCTCAAACCCAAGGACCTGCACGGGGATGACGGCAAAATCAGCGACCTGCGCATTACAAAAGACGAGGCCAAAGCAATCGCGCCGGTCATCGGGCGCCAATCCGCGCAGGGTTTCTTCATCGGGGTTCTGCCGGGGGCCGGTGCAACCATCGCAAGCTTCCTCGGCTATGCGGTCGAGCGCAACATTGCCCCGAAAGAAGAGCAGGAAGAGTTCGGAAAAGGCTCGATCAAGGGTCTTGCAGCGCCGGAGGCGGCAAATAACGCAGCGTGTACCGGTTCTTTCGTACCCCTGCTGACACTGGGCATACCGGGGTCCGGCACCACGGCAATTCTGCTTGGGGCGTTGATCGCCTTGAATGTCACGCCTGGCCCGCGTCTGATGATTGATGAGCCACAGATCTTCTGGGCGGTCATCATGTCGATGTTCATCGGCAACCTCGTGTTGCTGATCCTGAACCTGCCGCTGATCCCCTACATCGCCAAGGTGCTGGCGGTACCGCGCAACTATCTGATTCCATTCATCCTGTTCTTCACTCTGATGGGGGCCTATATCGGTCAGAACAATGCCACTGAACTGCTGATACTTGTCGGGTTCGGGGTCTGCGCGACGGCGCTGAAATTTGCAGATTATCCTCTCGCTCCGCTGCTGATCGGCTTTATCCTGGGCGGGATGATGGAGGACAACTTCTCCCGTTCCATGCAGCTCTACGATGGTATCGCATTTATCTGGGAACGTCCGATGACTCTGGGCCTGTTGGTGATCGCGGTGCTTCTGGTCCTGTTGCCAAGCTATCGTGCGCGTCGGGCCAAAGCCCGCGCGGCCGGGATCGCGGATGGCGACTGAACCGCTGTCGGGGGTCCGGGTCCTTGACCTGACCAACGTACTGGCCGGACCCTATTGCTGTTATCAGCTTGCATTGATGGGGGCCGAGGTAATCAAGGTCGAACGCCCCGGCAGCGGTGATCTGGCCCGCGTGCTGGGTGCCGATCCCGACCGGAACAAAGCCGGGATGGGAATCAGTTTTCTGGCGCAGAATGCGGACAAGAAATCGATCACGCTGAACATGAAGGCCGCGCAGGGCAAGGTGCTGCTCAGAAAACTGGTGCAGAGCGCCGACGTACTGGTCGAGAATTTCCGCCCCGGAGTCATGGATCGGCTGGGGCTGGGGTATGACGTGTTGCGGGCCGAGAACCCGAACCTGATCTATTGCGCGATCAGCGGGTTCGGTCAGGACGGGCCGCGGCGAAATGATCCGGCTTATGACCAGATCGTTCAGGGTATCAGCGGCGTCATGTCCATCACGGGTGCCCCGGATACGGCGCCATATCGTGTGGGTTATCCACTGGCAGACACCGTCGGCGGCCTGACCGCAGCGTTTGCCATCAGCGCCGCCCTAAATGCCAATCCACGCGGCGCATTTCTGGATGTCGCCATGACCGAGGCCGTTGTCTCGACCATGGGCTGGGTTGTTTCGAACTACCTTTTGGGTGAGGTTTCACCCACCGCGCACGGCAACGAAAACACCACGTCAGCCCCATCCGGAACCTTCGCCACATCCGATAGCCCGATTAACATCGCGGCCAATCGGGATGAACAATGGCAGGCGCTTGCAGAACATCTGGATCGCGAGGACTTGCTGGTTCATCCAGACTATCGGACGCGGGAAGACCGCAAGCAAAACCGCCATTCCCTTCGGCAGGAGCTGGAGCGTACTCTGGTCACCCGCCCAGCCGCCGACTGGGTTCGCGAACTGAATGCGCTTGGCGTACCAGCCGGGCAGGTACTATCGGTGCCCCAGGCGTTGTCGGACGAACAACTGGACCGACGGGGGCTGATCGGAGAGCTATCGGTTCACGGCGAAGACATGCGCCTCGCCGGCAGTCCGGTGGTCATGAATGGCGAACGCAAGATGCCTCAGGCCGCGCCGCCGGCCCTTGGTGCCGACAATTCCGCGATCTGGTCCGAACTGGGCATGTCGGAGGCCGAAATCGATACGCTGCGAAAGGAGGGGATCATATGAGCGACGTAGCCGATTGGTGGCAGACAGCCATCATCGATATGGCACCCGGTCGTATCGAGCTGCGCGGACGACCGATTCAAAATCTGATCGGGAACCTCGGATTCGCTGAAATGATCTGGTTGATGGTACGCGGTGACACACCGACGCCTGCGCAGGCCCGATTGTTCGAGGCCGCATTGGTTGCGGCGGTTGATCACGGCCCTCAAGCCCCCTCGATCGCAACGGCACGGATGGCGGTGACCTGCGGAGTGTCGCTGAACAATGCCATGGCCAGCGCGGTGAACATGCTCGGTGACGTCCATGGCGGTGCCGGAGAGCAAGCCGTCGAGCTTTACCACTTTGTTGGCGCACATGCCGAAAATCTGGACACCGCGCTGGACGATTGGATCGCGGCGAATGGAAAAATCCTGCCTGGCTTCGGCCACAGATTCCATAGACCGACGGACCCGCGCGCGCCTCGGCTGATGGATATGGTGCGGGAAGCCGTGGATGAAGGGGCGTGTGAGGGTCGCTTCATGAAAACCGGGCGAGCGGTGGAGTCTGCGCTTGCGCGTCGAAAGGGTAAAGCGGTTCCGATGAATATCGACGGTGCCACAGCCGTCATCTACGCTGAACTGGGCTTTGCGCCACCTCTTGCGCGCGGCTTGTTTTGCCTGTCGCGATCGGTGGGGATTCTGGCCCATGCGTGGGAGCAAATGCAGCAGGGCGGGCGCAACAAAGGACCCACCCCGCCAAAGTACCGCTGGACTTACACGGGCTCTGCAGAGCGGTTGTGAACCGCTAGGCCCGCTTCTCGTCCCCGGCGTCAACGGGCTCGGCGCTCGCATCGATCACCTCGTCCACCTCAACCTCTTCGGTATCTGACGCTTCTTCGGTCTCCGACTGATCTTCCAGCGCTCCGACAATCAACGGCAGCATATGGACACCGGTCGCGGTGGCAATCTCGGGCGTTTGCGGCGTCTGCCAGCTGAGCGTATCGAAGCTGCCGCAGTTCTGACAGACCGGGGCCCATTCGGCCTGTATGTCGTGGCAATTGTCGCAGACCCATTGCGGCCCGCGCGGCGCGTTCAGCGCCTTGGCCAGCCATCCCTGAACCACCGCATCCGAGGCCCCCTCGCCCCGCTCAATCGCGGCCATCAGCGTGTAGGCCCGTGCATCCCCTTGTTTTTCAACGACATCGCCCAGCGCGCGGCGGGCTTCGGGGAAGTCTTCGGCAACGATGTTCAGCTCGGCCAGGATCAGGCGCGTTTCCATATTTTCTGGGTGAATGCGGGTCAGCGCCGTGAACCGCTTGATCCGCTGTTCGGGTGTTTCATCCGGCGCGATCTCGGCAAAGGCATGGGCCAGATCAGGGTGTGGCTGAGCCTCCCATGCTTTTTTCAGGATTTTGGTCGCGGCCCGCACCTTGCCTTTTTCGATATAGGCCCGCGCGGCCATGGCGGCCGCCGGGACCAGATCGGGGGACAGACGGTTCGCCTCGATCGCGTGCTCCTGCTGCTCGACCGTTGCCGTGTCGTCCAGCAGCAGCTTGGCCTCGGACAGGGCCAAGACCGCATCGCGCCGCTTGAACACGTCACGCGGCAAGTACCCGGCTTTCAGCTTGGAGGACAGCGTGGACCGCGCCCCGGCCCAGTCCTGCGCCTTGGTCTGCAGGTTCAGCAGCACATCCTGCGTTTCTTCATGCCGGGGTTTCAGGGCCAGCGCCTTTTCGGCCAGCTTGCGCGCAGTTTCATCATCGCCTTCGGCCAGCTTCTGTTTCATAATCCCGCGCACGCCGACAAATCGCGTGGCGTTGTTGGCGACCAGCTTTTTGTAAGTCTCGGACGCTTTCTTGGTATCGCCGGTCATCTCGGCAGCCTGTGCCACCAGAAGATTGGTCAGTTCCGGCTTGTTCAGCAGCTTTTCGGCCTTATTGGCCTTGGTCATCGCCACGCGCCCCTCCCCCGAGGCCAGCGCCATCAGACCATCGGCCAGCGCCTGATATCCGCGCTTTTCGCGGCTGCGGTCGAAATAGCGCGTCAGCGCAGTTTCATCGCCATTGAGGAATTTCAGCGTCGCGATCAGCAGGGTAAGCAGCTTGAAGAACAGCCAGACCGCAAACACCAGAATGCCCAGGGCGATCACCGATTGCAGCGGCCCCAGCGTGTATTCCGTGCCCGCGACGGTGATCTGCACGCCGCCCGACGATTCCATAAGGTACCCTGCGCCCATGGCCAGCAGGCCGATAATCGCAACAAAAACAAGGATCTTTAACAATGACCACAGCATGGCAGGTCCTTCAGTTCGAGTTCAGGCTTGAAGCAAGCGTATTTGCGGCCTCGACGGCAGAGACCCGCGTCTGCGCCGCCTGCTCCCAATCCGCCAATGCAGTCTGCGCCGCCTCGGGCAGGGTTTTCAGTTCGGTCAGCGCCTTTGTGACGTCTCCATCCGCCAACGCCGCCTGAGCGCGCGACAGGATCGCATCCGGGTCGTCGCCCTCTTGCGGCGTCACCGAACGCGCACCGGTCTGACGCTGCAAAAAGGCAACCAGCCCGGTGCCTTTGTCGGCATCTCGCGCATCGGCAAGGGCCGTGCGCGCTGCCGGCGCAAATGCGGAGCGCAGGGCCGAAATCGTCTCAACCCCATCCTTCGCGGAAGCGGTCAGGGCGTCGGGCACATCGACACCTCCGGCTTTCAACTCAGCGACCAAATCCTCATAAGGCTGACCGGCCTCCAGCTGACCACGCAGACGTGACAGGGTGGCGGCATTGGTCGCTGCACGCGCCTCGGCCGAAGCCTTGGCTTCCAGCGCCTGAGCGTCCGAGACCATCTTTTCCACTTCACCGCGCTGAGCAGCCAGTGAATCCTGCAGTTTCTTAAGCTCTGCCTCGAAGGCTGCCGTCGCTTCGGGCGAAACATTCGCTTCGATCGGCTTTTTCTCAAGCGCGGAGAGGCGTTTATCCAGAGGGTCGACCTGATTTGTCAGACCATCAACACTGGATTTCAAACTGCTCAGGTCGCTTTCAACCGGCGAGAGCTTGTCGGACAACAATTTGATCTGATCGGAAAGACCCGAGACATCCGGACTGTCGCTCAGGGATTTGGTCAGCTTGGCGATCTGATCGGATTGTTCTGTCAGTTTCGATTCGAGCGCGGCAATCGCGTCGGAACCGTTGGTGCCCTGGGACAAAAACCCGCCACTGCCCACGGCAAACCCGATCCCGGCAGCAACAACCCCACCGAGCAGCGCCGGAACGAACCCCGCGCGCTTTTCCACGGTACGTTCGATCACCTTCTCTTCTGCGGGCGCAGGGTCGGCTTCGGCTTCGGCTTCGGAAGTCACCTCGTCGACAGGGTCCTGAACGTCAACAGACTTCTCTTCAGACACCGCATCGTTTTTGGTATCGGTGGCTTCCGCCACCTCCTCGACGCTGGGGTCTTCGATCGGTTCCTGATCGGGTTTCTTCTTATCAGCCACCGCGTTAATCCCCTTATCGATTCCCAAAAAACATGAACAACAGACCAGACCAAGTTAATCCGCACCCGGCGCGCTCTCAACCCGCATCACGTGTTTCACAAGTTTTTTAACGGTTTTCCGCATTTTATCCGGAGTGGGCTCGCGCGCGATCTTCAACCGCTCAAAGGGCAAGTTTTTAAGGGGTTCAGCGGTGGCCTCGCTGATCGCAGCCAGCCACAAAGGCGCGGTTCCCGCCCATACATCGGCAAATTGTCGCGCTGTGCGAGGCGAGAAAAGCGGGGCAATAACGGGCCGATCACGCTCAGCGGCCAGCGACGCCTCATCGGTCAGAGGCAGAAGCTGCTGCCGATAAATCGGCTGTTCGCGGGTTGTCAGGCCAGAATTGGTCAGATGCTCAGCCACGTTACCGCGACTGTGCTCTCCACGCAGATGCAGCAGGGGGCTTTCCGGCGCACGTTTCAGCAGGTCGGCCACCAACTCTTCGGCCGTCAGGCCCAGCATTTGCGCTTGCCAACCGGCCCCCCTTGCGGCGTCCGTCGTCGCGGGGCCGACGCAATAGGCGGGCAAATCGCGATCCACATTTAATATAGCTGCGGCATTCACGCCGTTGGCCGATGAAAAGATCAATCCGGCAATACCATCGGTTTTAACCGGTACCGCCAGCGGCTTGATCTCCAGCAATGGTGAATGAATGACCTCGACCTCTGACCTGATGCGGTCAGGCAGATGCGCAACGAACCTGTCCGAGGCGGCGCGAGGGCGGGTCATCAACAAATACAACGGTCGGCGCCTTCGGCCTTGGGATTGTTTGCGTCCGCGCGGAGTGATACCCCGCTTGGCAATCATGATGCAACGGATCAGGCCTATGGTGCAAACACTTACCGTCCTCGGGCTGGAAAGCAGCTGCGACGATACAGCTGCTGCCGTCGTGCGGCAGAGCCCAGGCGCGCAAGCCGAGATTCTGTCTTCGGTGGTGTATGGCCAGACCGAATTGCACAGCGCTTATGGCGGTGTCGTCCCTGAAATCGCGGCCCGTGCCCATGCCGAGAAGCTGGATATCTGCGTTGAACAGGCTCTGACACAGGCAAATACGTCTCTCGGCGATCTGGACGCCATTGCGGTCACCGCCGGTCCGGGCCTGATAGGCGGCGTGATGTCGGGCGTTATGTGTGCCAAGGGCCTGAGCGCCGCCACTGGCCTGCCCCTGATCGGAGTGAACCACCTGGCCGGGCACGCCCTGACGCCGCGCCTGACCGACGGGATCGCCTTTCCATATCTTATGCTTCTGGTATCGGGCGGCCATTGCCAATACCTGATCGCGCACGGGCCGGAGCAGTTCACCCGCCTTGGTGGAACGATCGATGATGCCCCCGGCGAAGCGTTCGACAAGACCGCGCGCCTGTTGGGACTGCCACAGCCCGGAGGCCCCGCAGTTGAGGCTGAGGCGCGCGGGGGTGATCCCGAACGATTCCGTTTTCCACGTCCACTGTTGGATCGTCCCGGTTGCGACCTGTCATTTTCGGGCCTCAAGACCGCATTGATGCGCATGCGGGATCAGATTGTAGCGGAAAAGAACGGGCTGACACGACAGGACCGCGCCGATTTATGTGCCGGGTTTCAACAGGCCATTGTCGATACCTTGGCCGAGAAAACCCGCCGTGCGATTGCGCTTTACCTTGAGGGCTCGCCACCAGAGCCGGTCATCGCAGTCGCCGGAGGAGTCGCAGCAAATTCTGCCATTCGGTCCGCGTTAGAGACTGTTTGTAGCGAAATGGGTGCGCGATTTACAGCCCCACCTCTGGCCTTGTGCACCGACAATGCCGCCATGATTGCCTTTGCTGGTATCGAACGCTTTCGCACTGGCGCACGGGATGGTCTGGACCTGACCGCGCGGCCCCGATGGCCACTAGATCAAACCAGCCCGTCCATGCTGGGTGGCGGCAAGAAAGGGGCCAAGGCATGAGCGTTTCCGTGCTCGGGTCAGGGGCCTTTGGCACCGCTCTGGCCATATCTCTGGCAGGGAATGGGCCGGTTACGCTCTGGTCGCGGAATTCTGAACATGCACGGCACATGCGACAGAAGCGCGAGAATCCCAGCCGTCTGGCGGGGGTAACGCTGCCTGACAATATACTGGCGACCGCCGATTTCGAGCAGGCGGCGCGGTCCGACGTGCTGTTGCTGGCGGTGCCGATGCAAAAGCTGCGCGACGCGCTGACCCTCTATGCAGACCGGCTAAGTGGCAAAACACTGGTGGCCTGCTGCAAGGGGATTGAACTGACCTCGGGGCTTGGTCCCATCGCCGTTATCTCGCAAACGGTTCCGGATGCGCACCCGGCGCTGCTCACCGGACCCAGCTTTGCCGACGATATCGCGCGCGGGTTACCCACGGCGCTGACGCTGGCCTGCGCCGATGCGGCGCTGGGGCAGGACCTTCAGCAGCAACTCACGACCACCAACCTGCGTCTTTATCGAACCACCGATACGGTCGGGGCCGCGTTGGGTGGCGCGCTGAAGAACGTCATGGCAATCGGCTGCGGCGCTGCGATTGGGGCAAGGCTTGGGGACAGCGCCCGCGCCGCGTTGATTACACGCGGATTTGCCGAGATGCAGCGCTTTGCCACCCTGCGCGGCGCGCGGCCCGATACCCTGATGGGGCTGTCAGGGCTAGGCGATCTGGTACTGACCTGCTCATCCGAACTGTCAAGAAATTACCGTTTTGGCCTGTGTTTGGGTCTGAATCGGCCCTTTGACAGCGCGACAACTGTCGAAGGCGTCGCCACCGCGCAAGCCATGTCCGAGATTGCCGCGAGTGAAGGGTTGGATATGCCCATCAGTTCAACGGTGGCGAAACTCAGCAGCGGTGCCTACAGTGTGACCGACGCGATTCAGTCCCTGCTGGGTCGCCCACTCAAGGAGGAATAGAATGCTCATCGCCCTGATCGCCCGCGACAAATCCGGCGCGCTGCAAACCCGTCTGGACAACCGCGCGGCCCATCTGGCCTATATCGAGGAAACCGGGGTTGTAGCGCAGGCAGGCCCCCTGCTGGACGGAGACTCTATGATTGGCTCACTGATCATTCTGGATGTCGAGGATCTCGCCGCCGCACAGAATTGGGCCGCCAATGACCCCTATGCTCTGGCAGGACTGTTCGACGCGGTCGAGCTGATCCCGTGGAAAAAGGTGATCGGCTGATGGCATACTGGCTGTTCAAATCCGAACCTTCGACCTGGAGCTGGGATCAACAGGTCGCCAAAGCGGATGCGGGTGAAGAATGGGACGGCGTGCGCAACTATCAGGCGCGCAATTTCATGCGTCAGATGCAGGTCGGCGACCGGGGCTTCTTCTACCACTCGCAAAAGGACAAGGCGATTGTTGGTATAGTCGAGGTGTGCGCGGAAGCGCATCAAGACAGCACTACCGATGATGAGCGCTGGGAATGCGTGGATATCAAAGCCATACGCTCCTTTACCGTTCCGGTCACGCTGGACCAGATCAAAGCGGATGAACGGTTGGCCGAGATGGTTTTGGTCAGGAACTCCCGTCTGTCGGTACAACCGGTCAGTGACGCGGAATGGCAGTTGATCTGTGCACTTGGGGAAACACAAGCGAACTAGCCGGTCTTTTTGATCCAGTCGAGGATTCTTGCGGCGATCTGCTCGGCGTTGTCGTCCATCATCAGCGCATGGGTGTTCCCGGTAATCCCTTCCGCAGGAAGGTCCAGGATTTCGACCTCACCACCCTCTGACCGCAGCTGATCGGCGTATTGATCTGCCTTGGCCCGATAACTGCGCCAAAGCGCATGTTCGTTCAGATTGTCACCCCAGATCAGCAAATGAGGCACCCGCGCGGCCCGGCCCGTTCCGCGCGGAACCGAAGCAGGTTCAATGATCACGACGCCTTTGAAGAACTCCGGGTGAGTCGCCGCCGCATCCAACGCAAGATGTCCCCCCTGGCTATGCGCGATCAGCCAGACGGGGCCGGTACGCCGCAACGCGTCATAATACGCCGCAAGCGTCATTTCCGCATGGGTCGTCCAGCGCGGAACAAACTGTGACCCGAACCCGTCCAACGAGCCCAGCGGAAATCTGACACCCGGAAACGGCCTGCGCGCAGCGGCGTCGGGCGAATACCCCTCAGGCGGGCCAAAGCGGAACATCGCCCACACATCGTTCAAGGTGCGAAAGACCGGCGCGTCTGTGTAGATCTGAGGAAACGGCGACCAGCCCGCCCGTCCACGTTCGACAGCGTCGCAGACAAAAGTATCGAAACCGGCCTGCAGGAAGAAGTTCTGCCACCCCGGGCGCCCGTCCGGCGTAGTTTCCCATGTAGCCCCTGTCATGCTGCCGCCGTGCCAGAACATCAATGGTGTATCGAAACCGGGAGCCTCCTGACGCAGGTACTGAACATAGCACTGGCCAGTTATATTTTCGCCGTTCATATCGACCGTACGGGTGGGCGCGTTCTGTGATACCTGCACCTGCTGAATCGGTTGACCGGTCAGGGTCACCCTGCGTCCGCCCGCAAAGAAACTGCCTGTCTCTTTGATCCAAATGCCCGGGCGATCACCCTCGGGCTTGTCTGACTGCGGCATTTTCGGCTCTAACCTGTGGTTTTCTGGTGTTTAAAGCCTATCGGGTGATCCCTTTTGTTTTCAAGCGCGCACTTGTGCCTACTGAAAAAGGGAAGGTCCTGACGGCTGCAGAACCTTCCCTACCCCGCGTGCTCCCAAACTCACCACACGCATTCGGAATTCTGTTGGTTCTGACCGTCCTGGTCATGTTTTGACCTTAGGCGATTTGAACCCAGTGTTTCAAACGCCAAGTATTTTGATTTTCATTCAAATACAGAACACCCGCCAGTGAAACCGACGGGTGCTGAAGTGATACAGGGTCGGATCAACCGTAGACCGACTCTTTGCCGAAATGCTTGGTCAGCATGTAATAGACGACAGCGCGGTATTTGTTGCGTTCGGACATGCCATAGGTTTCCATGGCCTTGTTGATCGCTTCCATCAGCTCGGGGCCATCCGAAAGACCCAGCTTTTTGATGAGGAAGTTGTTCTTGACGGTCTCAAGTTCACCTTCCTGGCTTGCAGCTACGGTCGATGCATCCGCGTCATAGATCGCCGGACCGCAACCGATGGTGACCTTGGTCAGCAGGTCCATATCGGGGTCCATCCCGCATTTGCTTTTCAGATCATCCGCGTATTTGGCAATCAGTTCGTCGCGTTTTCCCATTGTCGTCTCCTGGTTTGTTTTTGGCTTTCCCCATACAGGCAGCACGGTAGCGGTACTGTTTATTTGTACAAAGGGAAAAATCCACAGGTTTCCCCCTTGGCCAATACCCGCAGAAATTCCGGATTTGATTTTCTGCATACCATTATTTAACATTTACGTTAATTAAGGAGACCTGGAGGCATTAAATGACTGTTTCACTCCCGAATGAGTCCACCGAATACCGTTTGGCCCGGAACGCACTTCTCGCGGCCGAAATCGATTTGAGAACAAAGATCGAAGAGGTTGCAGCCTTGCGACGCGCACTGCCGTCAGGTGGTCAAATTCCCGAAGACTACGCGTTCCGAGACTTGGAGAATGAAGTAAAGCCCCTGTCATCCCTGTTTGGCGCACACAACTCTCTGATCGTCTATTCCCTGATGTACGGGCCGGACGCCACCGCGCCTTGCCCGATGTGCTCGGCCTTTCTGGACGCGCTAAACAGCCAGGTCGATCATCTGTCAAAAATGGTCTCAGTCGCAGTCGTGGCGCAGAATACGCCCGAAAAGCTCTTAGCTTTAAAGCAGGCAATGGGGTGGACATCCCTGCCGATCTATTCGGCATTAGGAACCGGATATCAGAGCGATTACCTGGCCGAGTCAGCCGATGGCAGTCAGCTCCCAATCCTGAACGTCTTTCAAAGGAACGCGACAGATATCCATCATTTCTGGAGTTCCGAGATGTTCTTTGAGCCCAGCGAATGGCATCCCCGACATGTCGATGCGGCATGGCCATTGTGGAATCTGCTGGATTTCACACCAGATGGCCGGGGTGAATTCATACCACCGCTGCGATAAAAAACGGCGACCAAAACTGGTCGCCGTTTCCGGATCACTTGATCCCGAATTAGTACCGGTAGTGTTCCGGTTTGTACGGGCCTTCGGGCGCAACGCCGATATAGGCGGCCTGTTCGCTGTCCATCTGGGTCAGTTTCACGCCGATGCGGTCCAGATGCAGGCGCGCGACTTTCTCATCCAGATGTTTGGGCAGGATATAGACCTTATTCTCGTACTGATCACCTTTGGTGAACAGTTCGATCTGCGCCAGAACCTGGTTGGTGAAGGACGCCGACATCACGAAAGACGGGTGTCCGGTGGCGTTGCCAAGGTTCAGCAAGCGGCCTTCGGACAGCAGGATGATACGGTTGCCCGAGGGCATCTCGATCATATCCACCTGTTCCTTGATGTTGGTCCACTTGTGGTTCTTGAGGCTCGCCACCTGGATTTCGTTATCGAAGTGGCCGATGTTACCGACGATGGCCATGTCCTTCATCGCGCGCATATGCTCGATGCGGATCACGTCCTTGTTGCCGGTGGTGGTGATGAAGATATCCGCAGATGCGACTTCGTCTTCCAGCAGTGTGACTTCAAACCCGTCCATCGCGGCCTGCAGGGCGCAGATCGGGTCAACTTCGGTCACTTTCACCCGGGCGCCTGCGCCGCGCAGCGAAGCGGCTGAGCCTTTGCCAACATCTCCATAGCCGCAAACCACGGCAACCTTACCGGCCATCATGGTATCGGTGGCGCGGCGGATACCGTCGACCAGCGATTCTTTACAGCCGTATTTGTTGTCGAATTTCGACTTGGTGACCGAGTCATTCACGTTGATCGCGGGGAATGGCAGGTGGCCCTCTTTCACCAGCTGATACAGACGGTTCACGCCGGTAGTGGTTTCCTCTGACACGCCTTGGATCTGGTCGCGCATCTTGGTGAACCAGCCTGGAGACGCGGCCATGCGCTTGACGATCTGCTTCTTGATCACCTCTTCCTCTTCCGAACCCGGAACGGGGATGATGTCCTCGCCCGCTTCGGCGCGAGCACCCAGCAGGATGTACAGCGTGGCGTCGCCACCATCGTCGAGGATCATGTTGGGGCCGTCTTCGAACAGGAAGGACTTGTCCAGATAATCCCAATGCTCTTCCAGCGTCTGGCCTTTGATGGCGAAGACCGGAATGCCTGCTTCGGCAATTGCGGCCGCTGCGTGATCCTGGGTCGAGAAGATATTGCACGACGCCCAGCGCACATCCGCGCCCAGCGCCACCAGCGTTTCAATCAGAACGGCGGTCTGAATGGTCATGTGCAGAGAGCCAACGATCCGCGCACCCTTCAAAGGCTTGCTGTCACCGTATTCGGCGCGCAGGGCCATCAGGCCCGGCATCTCGGTTTCAGCGATATCCAGCTCTTTGCGACCGAACCCGGCCAGTGAAATGTCTTTGACGATATAGTCCCCGGCCATCAGGTGCTCCACTCCGGTAATTACTGATCCGGGCTGCCCCTAGCATTCCTTGGGACAGGTGGCAATGTGGATGGCCGGAAACGGGAAGTCGGGTATCAAAATATTAGCTTGGCGTACCCTCTGCCTTGATTTTCGGTATCGCTTCAAAAAAATCGGTGCCAACGGCGACAATACAACTAATGCCGTTCGCCTGGGTCACCAGAACGGTATAACTTCCCGTTTCCCTTGAGGTCCAAACCTCCATGACCGACTGCGCGCCGCGCGATTTCTGCAGGCCGCCAAAGGTCAATTCCTCAGCATAGTTTTTCTGCAGTTTGGTAATCACGTGCTCACGTTCTGCACAGTTTTGGGCAAAGGCGGGTGGCGCGGTCGCGGCCATTCCGAAGGTCAGGGTTATTGCAAACAAACGCTTGAACATAGCAAGCTCCTTTCGATACGGGTTTCGTTTCGAGAGGGGCGCAACCGGGAGGAGTCTGCACCCCCCTCAGTCCTTAATGTCGGGATCGTATCGTGTAGGTTCAAAGCACGAATGCTCAAGAAAATGTTGGCAGCATGTGATCCAGACAGATACATCATAGCACAAAAACGAAAAACCAATGTGTCCAACTTCACAAGGCATGGCAGAATGGCAACACAACCCAGAGCGTGGCAACGAATGCTGTCGGGTCGCCGGCTCGATTTGCTGGACCCGACGCCCGTGGATATCGAGATCGAAGATATCGCCCACGGATTGGCCTTTGTGGCACGTTGGAACGGCCAGACAGCCGGAGATTTTGCCTATTCCGTGGCCGAACATTCGCTTTTGGTCGAAGAGCTCTTTGGCCGCGTTGCCCCCAAGGCGCCTGTGAAATGGCGATTGGCGGCGCTGTTACACGACGCACCTGAATATGTGATCGGAGACATGATTTCACCGGTCAAATCCGCCGTAGGCCCGGATTACGGCGCATTGGACGACCGGCTGACTGCGGCGATCCATATCCGCTTTGGGTTGCCCGCAGAGGTGCCGAAAACTGTGAAACGCCAGATCAAGAAGGCTGACAGGATAAGCGCCTGGATGGAGGCCACCCAGATCGCAGGATTTTCCGAAGCCGAGGCCAGCAGGTTCTTTGGTCGCCCCGATAAAGCGATTTTGGAGGGGCTACAGATAAAACTGCGCCCGCCTGTCGAGGTACGGCGGGCATACACCCAGCGACATCAAGCCCTGATAAACAACATGTAGCTTTGTAGTTTTCGAGAGAACACTGTCATCGCGCCCCATAGCTGGCTCGCACCGTCTAGGTTTCGACGGTCCAAGCTGACGGCAGGTTGAAGATAGATCGGCGTCTCTGACTATGCTACTTCATGTTAAAACAAGACTATCCTCGGGCACAGCTTCAAATGAGCGACGCATACAGCCAGATCGCGGACACGCAGTTGCAATATGCCAATGCCTGCCTGCGTGAAGCGTACAACCTGGCAGGTCGGGGACGGGTGCGTAATCTGATCCGAAAGTCGTTGCTGCCGCAGATGGTCGAATACAGGGGCTGCAAAATCCACCTACACCCCCATGACAATTTCAGTGAGTTTGCGATCTGGCGAAAGGGCCGAACCCCGGAAGAGCTTGAATTGAACTGGCTGCAAGAGACTTTTGCGGGTAGATCCTTGAAGGTCTTGGATATCGGGGCAAATTTTGGCCTGTATTCACTTTTTCTCGCATCTGTTCTCAGCGCAGATTCCCAGATTCATGCATTCGAACCCAACCCGATATTGTTCGAACGTTTAACGACAAACTGCCGCCTGAACGGTTTCGACAATGTGAATCTGAACAGGTTCGCCATCTCAGGCGATACCGGAGAAGCAACGCTTTCCATAAAACTTCGGGGCGAAACGGCCACCAATCTGGGCGAGGCGCAATTGACCAACGATCCGGCATCCACGGACAAAACAAATTCCGAAACTATGCAGGTCCAAACCAGAACGCTTCTGGAGCTTACACATCTGCATGGGGCCGATTTCGCCAAGCTTGATGTCGAAGGACACGAGGCGTGCATTCTCATGCCGTTTCTTGAGGCCGCAGAAGACGAAGCGCTCCCTCAATACATGCAGCTGGAAACTGTAAATCTTGGCGATAGCGCCAAAGGCCTGTTTGCCTCGCTTTCTGATCGCGGATATGAAAATGTCTTTCAAACCCAACGCAATATCATCTTCAGAAGATAGGCCGTGCCAGGAAGAACCGCGATCATGATCAGACCCCTTCAGGTCGAGCCGATATGAACGTCGGTTTGTTCTCCTGCGCCAAGGATGAAGGGCCGTTTATTCTTGAGTGGGTCGCATATCATCTGCTGATCGGATTCGATCCGATCCTGATTTACAGCAATGACTCGACGGACGGCACCACCGAACTGCTGGATTCATTGGATAAGAACGGGATCATTTCCCATGTTCTGCAGGACTTGAAACCGGGGCAGGCACCGCAGCATACCGCGGCGGAAACAGCCTATGCACATCCTGCGCTTGACGATGCCGATTGGCTGATGTGGCTTGATAGCGATGAGTTTCTTTTCTGCGCAAACGATGAAAATCAAGTCGCAGACCTCGTTGAGCACTGTTCCGATATCGCCGAGGGCATCGCGGTGAATTGGTTGATCTTTGGGGATGGTGGCAACGACAAGTGGGAACCGGGGCTGGTTACGCAACAGTTCTTAAGACGCGCCGCTACCGAACATAACTTGCATCACTATTTCAAAACGCTCTTTCGAAAATCCGATAAAATAAGAGGGTTTGGCCTGCACCGGCCCCACTTGCGGCCAGACTTTCGGAACGATGGATCGCAATTTGTAAATGCCGCGGGCCTGCCGATGCACGAACACATGTATCGATCGGGATCACGGCGAAGACATGCGTTGGGTGCAGCACCAGAACATCTGTCCACACATGATTGGGCTGCCGTCTTTCACTACCCGGTGAAAACGCGCGACAGTTTCGCGCTCAAGCGGCAGCGCGGGCAAGGCACAAAAGCGACAGATGCACCCAACCGGTCCAGCCGATTTCGCGAAAGATACTGGAACAAGTACAACCAGAACAGCGTCGTGGATGATCGAATGTTGGCAATGGGCGACCGGCTGCAGGCAAAAATGGATGAGTTGCTGTCATTGCCCGAGGTTGGTAGCGCGCATTCTGCCTGCCTTAAGCATTACGCGCTTAGACTGCAAACTGAGGCGCAGAACTCGACTTGAACGTCGTCAGGAACGGTCTAAAAAACACGCACAGCTGAGTTTGCAGGTTTACCTTGGACTACGCTTCGCCAGAATCCGCTGCAAGGTCCTGCGGTGCATGTTCAGGCGGCGCGCAGTTTCGGAAACATTCCGGTCGCACAACTCATAGACGCGCTGGATATGTTCCCAGCGAACGCGGTCGGCGCTCATCGGGTTTTCCGGCGGCGGGGGCAACTCGTCACCTTTGGCCAGCAACGCGTTGGTAATGTCCGTGGCGTCGGCAGGCTTGGACAAGTAATCGGTCGCACCAATTTTGACTGCGGCAACGGCGGTGGCAATGGCGCCATAGCCGGTCAGAACGACGACCCGGCTGTCGGGGCGTTTTTCGCGCAGGACTTCGACCACATCGAGCCCGTTGCCATCTTCGAGCCGCAGATCGACCACGGCATAGGCGGGCGGGCGGGCAGTGGAAATGGCGCGGCCTGCGGCGACGGACCCGGCGGTTTCAACCTCGAAGCCGCGCTTCTCCATGGCCTTGGCCAGACGTCTCAGAAACGGCTCGTCATCATCGACCAGAAGCAGCGATTTGTCGGGGCCGATTTCAAGCTGGGAACTGTCTGCCATATGTGGGTCTTTCCGCTATTTCATGCCTCTTGGCTTAAACATGAGTAATAGCAGCGCCATTCCAAAGGTCAAACCGACTGTTGCGCATCAGATCTGGTCGAGGAAGCAGCCAACCTTGTCCGCCATCTGCTCGGCCGTGTCGTCCCGTTTGAAAAACTCCAGGAACCCGTCTTCGGGCGTGACCAGATAGGTAAAGGTGGAATGGTCGACCAGATAATACTCGTCGCTTTTGTCATGCGCCTTGTAATAGGTTTTATAAGCCTTGCTGGCCGCCTTGACCTGCTCGGGCGATCCGGTCAGCGCAATCATGCGCTCGTGCAGGTTGAAGGCATAATCGCCCATGACTTCGGGCGTGTCGCGGTCCGGGTCGATCGAGATGAACAGCGGCGTTACCGATTGGCCGCGTTCCGCCAGCAGATCAACTGCTTCGACATTACGTGACATATCCAGAGGGCAGACATCCGGGCAGAAGGTGTAACCGAAATAGACAAGCGTGGGCTCGGTGATCACGTCCTTGTCGGTCACCGTTTCTTCCTTGGCGTTGACCAGTTCGAACGGGCCCCCAATGGCTGCGCTTCCACCTGCGATCTGAGACGAACGGCATTGCGCGAACTTGTCGTCCGTACCTCCGCGCGTCAGCAGCCACATGGTTCCAAGGCCAACAGCCAGAACAACGGTTGCGAGAATAGCGTAAAGGCGGACCATGGCGGATATCCTGATACCAAGGGGGTTATTGATCGTTTCTGCCGGGACACCTATCAACATGATGGACCGACGCAATAGGACATAATCGACAGATGACGGATTCCAACACCAGCCTTTGGCGTGGGCAGGAACGCAGTACGTGGATCAGGTTGCGCACACTGATCCTGCTGCGGTGGGTCGCCATTATCGGCCAGTTCACCGCAATCACGGTCGCGCAGCAATATTACCACGTCCAGCTTGAGCTGGCTTTGTGCTACTCCGCCATCGGCGTTTCGGTGATGGGCAACCTGACGGCCATCCTGCTGTTCCCCGAAAACAAGCGCCTGTCAGAGTTCGAGAACTTTCTGATGGTGCTGTTCGACCTGCTGCAACTGTCGATCCTGTTGTACCTGACAGGCGGGTTGAACAATCCGTTTGCGCTGCTGTTGCTGGGTCCCGTCACGATTTCCGCGAATGTGATGAGCACACGCTCGACCCTGATCATCGGCAGCGTTGCGGTGATCCTGACCACGTTGCTGGCGCAGTTTCACCTGCCGTTGCGTACCGATCTGGGGCTTGTGTTGGATATCCCCGATGTTCTGCTGTTCGGCAACTGGGCGGCGATCATCATCGCCATCGTGTTCATCGGGGCTTATTCCCACCGCATCAGTTCCGAGGTTCAGTCGATGTCCGAAGCGCTTTCGGCAACGCATATGGCGCTGGCGCGCGAACAGAAGCTGACCGATCTCGGCGGTGTGGTGGCCGCTGCCGCGCATGAGCTGGGCACGCCTCTGGCCACGATCAAGCTGGCCAGTTCGGAACTGATCGAAGAGCTGGACGACCGCCCCGAGTTGCGGGAAGACGCCGCCCTGATCCGCGAACAGGCTGACCGCTGCCGCGATATCCTGCGCGATATGGGCCGCGCCGGGAAAGATGACCTGCACCTGCGTCAGGCTCCGCTGTCCACGGTGATCCATGAAGCGGCGGAACCCCATATAAACCGGGGCAAAGAAGTGCGTTTCGACGAGGGGCCCGTCGCCGATGGCGATGTGCAGCAACCCTCGATCCTGCGCAAACCCGAGATCATCCATGGATTGCGCAACCTGATCCAGAACGCGGTGGATTTTGCCCGCTCGAATGTATGGGTCGAGGCCGAGTGGACCTCGGACCGGATCAGCGTCTCGATCATGGATGACGGGCGCGGATATCCCTCGCATGTCATCGGACGGATCGGCGATCCTTTCATGCGGCGGCGCCGCTCCGATCACAGCAGCCGACCTGAATACGAAGGCATGGGTCTGGGGCTGTTTATCGCCAAAACTCTGCTGGAACGCAGCGGCGCCGAGCTTTACTTTGCCAACGGTGCAGACCCCTATCAGACCCTGACCGATCAGCCGGAACGCCGGGGAGCGATTGTCAAGGTGGTCTGGCCGCGCAAACTGATCGACGCGCAAACCGGCGATACTCCGGTACCGTCAGGCGCCAACCAGCCCTTCCAAATCTGAGTTAAGACCCCGTTAACCATTGCGGTTCATACAGACCGGGTTGTTTTGACAGGGACTTTGGACCAATGGCCGATTGGATCGTTCTGGCCGCAATCAGCGTGGTTTCGGCCAGCTTTGCAATACTATGGCTATTGCCACGCCGTCAGCCCAAAGCGGGTGACTATGGCTTGTCGGCACCCGGGGCGCTGTTCAACGTCGTATTTCTGTTTGATGGCGACCGGTTGATCAGCCACTCAGATGTTGCATTGGCCGGATACGAATCCGTCAGCAACTGGGCTGACCTGCGACGCCTGTTGCAACGCGATTTCCCTGCCTTCCCCGAAACACCCGAGATTGTGCGGTCTGAGGGGAATATAGCCGTTTCGGCCATAGACTGCACGGTCGAACGGGAAGTGCTTTGTGAATGGATCGACGGCATCATCCGGGTTCAGCTGCGCGACCTGACAGGGACTGCGTCCAATCCGCGACGCGACCCGAATGATCCGATCCGGCTGGCAATGGAGCAGGCCCCCTACCCCGTTTGGTTGGTGGACAACCGAAACAAAGTGCAGTGGTGCAACGCGGCATATGTTTCGCTGGTTCGCAAAATCGTCGGGCAGGACGCAGATTTGACGGACCCGCTATTTCCTTCGCTTACAGATGAGGCGCAACTGGGCCGAAAGACCCGGGTCTCGATCCCGGTCAGGGGCGGTAGTGCCAAAATATGGTTTGATCTGACCCGCGTGGCCCGGGATCAGGATCAGCTGTGTTACGCGGTCGACATCAATGCGATCGTCGAAGCCGAAACCGCGCAACGCAAGTTCGTGCAGACCATGGCGAAGACCTTCGCTCAGCTGTCGATCGGCCTGGCGATCTTCGACCGCAACCGGCAGCTGGCTCTTTTCAACCCGGCCCTGGTCGATCTGACCACCCTGCCGCCGGATTTTCTGAGCCTCCGCCCAAGCCTGTCCAGCTTCTTCGACCGGTTGCGCGATCAGCACATGATGCCCGAACCCAAGAACTATCGCAGTTGGCGGCGCCAGATGAATGATCTGCTTGAGGCCGCCCAAGACGGCAACTATCAGGAAACATGGTCGCTTCCCTCGGGTTCGGTTTATTCGGTCAGCGGACGCCCGCACCCCGATGGCGCCGTCGCTTTCCTGTTCGAGGACATCACCGCCGAGATCACCTTAACCCGGCGGTTCCGCGCGGAAATGGATCTGATGCAGTCCATTCTGGACAAGCTGGCCGATGCCATCGCGGTTTTCTCGGATGACGGGACCCTGGCGACTACGAACTACGCCTATCAGATGCTGTGGGGAGACAGCGATGAAGCCGGGTTTGAGCCGGTTACGGTTCTTGAGATTACCCGCCAGTGGCAAGAGCACTGCACCGCCACACCGATCCTCGGCGAAATCCGGGAATTCGTGACCGGGCGCGAGAACCGGGCTGAATGGTCGGGGGAACTAACTCTCAAATCCGGCGGCTCGATGACGTGCACCGTCAGCCCTATGCAGAACGGGGCGACCATTGTCCGTTTCGTTCCCGGCAGCGCTGCTAAAGACATTGCGGAAATGCGGAAAATCAGCGCCTGAACCGGGTTGCAGCCGACAAACCGCAGGTTCATTGTGGCGCCATGAAGGCACCACTTGAACTGACCCTGAAATCCCCTGAGGACACCGCCGATATCGCCGCCCGGATGGGTGGCGCATTGCAAACGGGCGATACCATCCTGCTTGAAGGGGTGATCGGCGGCGGAAAGACCCATTTCGCGCGCGCGTTGATTCAATCGGTCCTGGCGGCGCCCGAAGACGTCCCCTCGCCGACATTTACCCTTGTTCAGGTTTACGAGACTCAGATTGGCGAGGTCTGGCACTCTGACCTCTATCGGCTTACTTCCATGGAAGAGGTCGAGGAGCTGGGGCTGGTCGAGGCATTCGACACCGGCATCTGTCTGATCGAGTGGCCGGAAAAGCTGGGTCCGCTTATGCCGCAATCCGCCCTGCTGATCCGGTTCAGTGCCGACCCCGGCGATCAGGACACGCGACATCTTGTACTGTCGTGGTCGGACCCGAAATGGAATGCCAAGCTGGAGATGATCCAATGACGAACCGGGCCATTCTGGCAGAAGCGCTGATCGCGCAAACCCCCTGGGCCGAAGCCCAACATACGCCTCTGGCCGGTGACGCCTCGAACCGCAGGTATGAGCGTCTGACCGATCCGGCCACCGGCCGGACCGCCGTATTAATGGACGCCCCGCCCGAAAAGGGAGAGGCCATCGAACCTTTCGTGCGCATGGCGGAATATCTGCGCTCCATTGGGCTGAGCGCGCCGGAAATCTATGCCGAGGATTGCGAATACGGTTTTCTGCTGCTCGAAGATTTGGGCGATGCCCTTTTTGCCCGCGTTTTAAGGGACGATCCCACATTGGAGCGCACTTTGTATGATGCCGCGACCGATGTGCTTGTCCACCTGCACGCAGCACCGACAATCTCGCTCGACAGTTACGACCCTGCCCTGATGACTGAGCTGGCTGCGCTCTCGTTTACAAAATATGCTCAGGGCATTCTGGGGGCACATGACGAAGAGGCCCGCGCCCGGTTCGAACTGCGTTTTGCCGACATCCTGCACCGTGAAACCGGTGGGACACGGGTTGTCGTGCAGCGTGATTATCACGCGGAGAACCTGATCTGGCTGCCCGAGCGCGAAGGTCTGGCGCGCGTGGGACTGCTGGATTTCCAAAGCGCAATGCTCGGGCATCCCGCCTATGACCTGATGTCGTTGCTGCAGGATGTGCGCCGGGCTGTTCCCACCGGGATCGAAATGCGCATGATCGATCGCTACATCACCGCATCCGGTGCTGACGGGCATGACTTCCGCACCGCATATGCTGTGCTGGGCGCCCAGCGCAACCTGCGTATCCTGGGCGGGTTTGCCCGTCTGGCGACGGAGTATGGAAAACCTCATTACGTCGACCTGATTCCGGCGGCATGGGCGCATCTGATGCGCGACCTTGAACATCCCGCGCTGATACCGGTGGCCGATCTTCTACGCGGTGCGCTGCCCCATCCAAACCGCGAAAACCTGGCAAAGCTGAGATCGCAATGACCGACGCGCCCGAAGCTGCAATGCTGTTCGCTGCCGGTTTTGGTACCCGCATGGGCGCCCTGACCAAAGACCGGCCAAAGCCTCTGATCGAGGTCGCCGGGCGGCCTCTGATAGACCATACGCTGGATCTGGTCGATCCGCTGCGGCCCTTGCGCGTTGTTGCCAACCTGCACTACCACGCCGACCAGCTCGCCGACTATCTGGCGGACAAGGACGTGGCATTGTCGCGGGAAGAACCGCGCATTCTGGAGACCGGCGGCGGGTTGCGCGCGGCACTGCCATTGCTTGGTTCCGGGCCGGTCTTTACCCTGAACAGCGATGCGATCTGGGCCGGGCCGAACCCGCTGCACCTGCTGCGAGACCATTGGAATCCTGACGAAATGGATGCATTGCTGATGTGTGTCCCAGTCGGGCAAACTCTTGGCCATGCAGGCCCCGGCGACTTCACCCAAGACAGCACCGGACGGATTACCCGCGGTGCAGGGTTGATTTATGGCGGTGCGCAGATTCTGAAGACCGATGGTTTGCATCGCATCGAGGGAGATGCGTTTTCGCTGAACCAGCTGTGGGATCAGATGCTTCGGCAGAGGCGTTTGTTTGCGCTCGCTTACCCCGGGCGTTGGTGCGATGTGGGACGGCCCGAAGGGATTGAACTTGCCGAAGGGCTGATCGCCGATGTTTGAGCCCAGCGCCCTGCCCCGGGTTTTTGCCGCACCACCGGGTGCGGATTTCCCCAAGGTATTGGTGGAAGGGCTGCATCGGCGCTTTGAGGGACAGCCGCCCGACGCGTTGGCCAGAGTTCAGCTTGTAGTCAATACCCGTCGCATGGCGCGCCGGGTACGTGATTTGTTCGATCAGGGACCCGCTTGCCTGCTGCCGAGAGTGTCTCTGGTCACCGATCTCGGGGAAAGCGCGGATCTGGCACAGGTTCCGCCGGCGATCCCGCCCCTGCGCCGAAGGCTGGAGCTGACCCAGCTGATCGCCAGACTTCTGGACCAGCAACCCGATCTGGCCGCACGATCGTCACTGTTCGATCTGTCCGACAGCCTGGCCGCGCTGATCGACGAAATGCAGGGGGAAGGGGTCTCACCCGACGCAATCAGACAACTGGATGTCAGCGACATGTCCGGTCATTGGGCAAGGGCGCAGGCTTTTATCGGCATCGCCGATCAGTTCATGCATTCCGGCGCGGATGCGCTTGACGCTCAGGCGCGGCAACGACGGGTGGTCGGGAACCTGATCGCACGCTGGCAGGTCGCTCCACCCGGGCACCCTGTCATTCTGGCAGGCTCTACCGGATCGCGCGGCACCACCCTGATGCTGATGCAGGCCGTCGCGCGCTTGCCACAGGGGGCGTTGGTGTTGCCGGGTTTTGATTTCGACCAGCCCGACCACGTCTGGCGCAATCTGGACGACGCACTCACATCCGAGGACCACCCCCAGTACCGTTTTCGCAAACTGATGCTCGGGCTAGATCTGAAGCCGGAACACATCCTGCCCTGGACGACAGATCAGGCACCGTCTCCCGCCCGTAACAAGCTGATTTCGCTTGCATTACGTCCGGCCCCGGTGACTGACGCCTGGATGACCGAAGGCCCACGCCTGCCTGATCTGAACGGCGCCACCAGAGATGTCACGTTGATCGAGGCGTCTTCGCCCCGGGCCGAAGCTTTGGCGATTGCGCTTCGTCTGCGTCAGGCGGCTGAGACCGGACAAACCGCTGCATTGATTACACCTGACCGGATGTTAACCCGACAGGTCAGCGCAGCATTGGATCGATGGGATATCCTACCTGACGACAGCGCTGGCCTGCCGCTGCAACTGTCTCCGCCGGGGCGGTTTCTGCGCCATGTCGCTGGGTTGTTCGCGCGCCGTCTCGATGGTGAGGGGCTGCTGACATTGCTGAAACATCCTCTGTGCCACGATGGCGGTGATCGGGGCAGCCATCTGTTGCATACCCGTGATCTTGAGCTTGACCTGCGTCGCCACGGCCCGCCCTTCCCCGACAGCACCAGCCTGAGCGCCTTCGCCATTCGCGCCGAGGCGCCCGAGGGTTGGGTTCGTTGGGTGACCGAGACGTTCTGCGATCAGTACAGTCCGGGCGAACGGCCGCTGACGGATTGGGTCGGCAAGCTGCGTACGCTGGCCGAGGTGATCTCGGCGGGAGCGACCGGTGAAACCGGCACGTTGTGGGACAAGAACGCAGGTCAAAAGGCGCTTGCCGTCATGACCGCTCTGGAAGACGAGGCACAGCATGGCGGCGCGATGACAGCCCATGATTTCGCCGACCTTCTGGGGGCATTGCTGGCAGGCGAAGAAGTGCGCGACCGTGACGCGCCCCACCCGCATCTGATGATCTGGGGCACGCTTGAGGCGCGCGTACAGGGCGCAGATCTGTTAATTCTGGGCGGCCTGAACGAAGGCAGCTGGCCCGAGGCTGCGGCCCCCGATCCCTGGCTCAACCGGCAAATGCGCAACGCCGCCGGTCTTTTGCTGCCCGAACGCCGGATCGGTCTGTCCGCGCATGACTTTCAGCAGGCGGCGGGCGCATCAGAAGTGTTTCTGACCCGCGCAACCCGCTCGGATGATGCGGAAACCGTGCCATCAAGATGGCTGAACCGCATGACGAACCTGTTGCAAGGCTTGCCCGAGCAAGGTGGGACGGATGCTCTGGCGGCGATGCGTGCGCGGGGCCGGAACTGGCTGGATTGGGCGGAAACGTTGGAACAGGCATCCCGGATCGCCCCCGCACACCGCCCGTCCCCACGGCCACCCGTTTCTGCGCGGCCCCGGCGGTTGTCCGTAACCGAGATCAAGCGCCTGATCCGCGACCCTTACGCCATCTACGCCCGGCATGTCTTGAGACTGAAACCGCTTGACCCGCTGGTTCAGGCCCCTGACGCCCTGTTGCGCGGTATCGTCATCCACGACGTTATGGAACAGTTCGTTCGCGACAGCGTTCTGGACCCTGCCTTGCTGAGTCGCGAGAACTTCCTGAAACGGGCTGAGTCGCTGCTTGCGGAACATGTTGCCTGGCCCACGGCGCAAAAACTGTGGCTGGCGCGGCTGGAACGGATCACCGACAGCTTTCTGTCCGCCGAGATTCAGCGGCGCACCGATGGCGGACCCGTGGCCTTTGAAGTGGGAATGAACATAACGCTTGCGCCGCTGGACTTCACCATCTCCGGGCGCGCTGACCGGATCGACCGAAACGGGCACGGGGCATTGCGCATCATCGACTACAAGACCGGCGCGCCGCCCACCGAAAGCCAGCAGGCCAAGTTCGACAAGCAACTGCTGATCGAGGCCGCGATAGCAGAGCAGGGCGGGATTGAAGGCTTCGACCCACTCCCTGTTGCGCAGGCGATCTTCATAGGCATGGGCGGAGCGTACAAAGAGGTGCCCGCACCGCTGCAAAAAGAGCCCGCCGACAAGGTTCTGGCAGAACTGAAAGAACTTGTTTCCGCTTATTTAGAGCCTGATCAGGGATTTTCTTCACGCCGGATGCTGCACAAAGACACGGATATCGGTGATTATGATCATCTTGCCCGGTTTGGAGAGTGGGACCGCTCGGCTCAGACTGACCCGGAGGAACTGAGATGAGTCTCCGCAATGACGCAACCGAACGGCAGGTTCAGGCCGCGCGCCCGGATGCATCAACCTGGCTGGCGGCCAATGCGGGGTCGGGCAAGACGCGGGTGCTGACCGACCGCGTGGCGCGCCTGTTGCTGGACGGCGTACAGCCGCAGCACATTCTGTGTCTGACCTATACCAAGGCCGCCGCCAGTGAGATGCAGAACCGGCTGTTCAAACGGCTCGGAAAATGGGCGATGCTGGACAACGGCGCCCTTCAGGACGAGCTGGTCGAGCTTGGCGTGCCGGGCGTGATCGACCCGGACCGGCTGGCGCAAGCGCGCACTCTGTTCGCACGCGCCATCGAGACGCCGGGTGGCCTGAAAATCCAGACGATCCATTCGTTCTGCGCCTCGCTGCTGCGGCGGTTCCCGCTGGAGGCCGGCGTCAGCCCTCAGTTCGCCGAAATGGAGGACCGCGCCGCCGCGTTGCTGCGCGAAGAGATCGTCGAGGATTTCGCCCAAGGCCCCCAAGCGGCGTTAATCGAGGATGTCGCCCGCTTCGTCACGGATACCGGCTTTGACAAGCTAACCGCCGCCATCGCACAGAGGCGCAATCAGTTTGAGCGGGTTCTGCAATGGCCGGACCTTCTGCAACGGTTTGGTCTGCCGGAAGGTTTCGATGAACAGGTCTTGCTGCAGACCATCTTTCTGGGCGGTGAGACCGATCTGATCCAATCCATGCTGCCTGCGCTGTATGAAAGCGGTGGGAACAACGCCAAAGCTGCTGACAAGCTTGCGGGCTTTACCGAGGCTCGACTGAGCAACCTGCTGGTATTGGAAAGCGTTTTGCTGACAGGCAAGGGCGCGAAGGAGCCGTTTACAGCCAAACTCAACAGCTTCCCGACCAAGGCACTGCGCGAAGGCGCTCTGGCTGATCGGATGCCACAGCTTGAGGCACTGATGCTGCGCGTTGAGGCCGCGCGGGAACAGCGGCTGGCGCTGGTCGCAGCCCAGAAAACCCATGTTTTACATCGTTTTGCCGCTGCCTTCCTGCCAGAATATGAGCGGCGTAAGCAAGTGCGCGGATGGTTGGATTTCGACGACCTGATCCTGCGCGCGCGGCGGGTTTTGAACGACCCGACCGTGGCGGAATGGGTGCTTTATCGGCTTGATGGTGGGATCGACCATATTCTGGTGGATGAGGCACAGGATACCAGCCCGGACCAATGGGACGTCATCGAAAAACTGGCGCAGGAATTCACCAGCGGAGAGGGGGCTCGGTCAGGAATTGAGCGCACGATCTTTGTGGTCGGCGACAAGAAACAGTCGATCTATTCCTTCCAGGGGGCCGACCCGCAAGCCTTCGACCGTATGCGGGCTGAATTTGGTAGAAAACTGCAAGAGTCAGGCTCTAAATTGGAAAAAATGGAGCTGGAGTATTCGTTTAGATCTTCCAGTGCGATCCTGTCTCTAGTCAATGTCCTATTCGAGCAACATGCTGAGGCTGGCTTTCAGGACGAGGCACTACATCGCGCGTTCAAAACCGGTCTTCCGGGCCGCGTTGATCTGTGGCCTGTAGTCGAGAAGGTCGAAGACGACGATGACTCCGACTGGACTGACCCGGTGGACCGACCCAGTGCGCGGCATCACACGGTCATTCTAGCGCAACAGGTTGCGCGTTCCATCAAGGATATGATTGAACGGGGCGAATCCATTCCCGAAGATGGCGACCCCCCCGGCACCTTTGTCCGGCGCAAGGTGCAACCCGGAGACTTTCTGATCCTCGTCCAGCGCCGCTCGGACTTGTTTGCCGAGATCATCCGGGCCTGCAAAGCCGCTGATCTGCCCATCGCAGGCGCTGACCGCCTGAAAGTGGGCGCGGAACTGGCGGTCAAGGATCTTGCCGCCCTGCTGAGCTTTCTGGCCACTCCCGAAGACAGCCTGTCGCTGGCCACCGTGCTGAAATCCCCGCTGTTCGGCTGGACGGAACAGCAGCTGTTCGATCTGGCCCATCGCAGAGAAGAAACCTACCTGTGGGCCACTCTGCGTAATCGATCCGAGGAATTCCCCGAAACGCTGGCCGTTTTGAACGATCTGCGCGGGCAAACCGACTTCTTGCGCCCCTACGATCTGATCGAACGCATTCTGACCCGGCATGACGGACGACGCAAACTGCTGGGCCGCCTGGGAGCCGAGGCCGAGGATGGCATCAACGCCTTGCTGTCGCAAGCGCTGGCCTATGAGCGGACGGATATTCCCAGCCTCACGGGTTTTCTGGTCTGGATGCAAACCGATGATCTTGAAATCAAGCGCCAGATGAGCGGTGTCGGCAACATGATCCGGGTGATGACCGTGCATGGCTCGAAGGGTCTGGAAGCGCCGATCGTGATCCTGCCAGATACCGGCAAACGACAGCCTCCGCGTGATGCCGAGATCATGATGGCCGGGGAAACCCCATTGTGGAAAGTGCCCGCCGATGCCTCTCCGGCTTTGATTGCGAACGCGCGGGCGGACGCGCGAATACGCGAAGAAAATGAGCGATTGCGGCTTTTATATGTGGCTCTAACACGGGCTGAAAAGTGGTTGATTGTAGCGGCAACCGGGGATGTCGGGAAAGATGGCAGCAGCTGGTATCAGATGGTCGCGGCCGCGATGGCACAGGCCGGGGCCACACAGGTGCCCGGCACCCAGATCACGCGGCTGGCGCATGGTGACTGGGACGCGTTGCCCGTTGTTGAACGTGAAAGCACCCTGAGAACCGGGCAAGATCTGCCAGAGTTTTTCGATCAGACCGCGCCGCAGCCGCAAGCACCGACTGAGACGCTCAGCCCGTCTGATCTTGGGGGCGCCAAGGCGTTGCCCGGAGATGCAGGACAAGATGAAGAGGCGGCAAAGCGCCGCGGAACACGGCTGCACCTGCTGCTTGAGCATCTGCCTGATGTCGCGCGAGACCAATGGCCGCAGCTCTGCAACCGGCTGTTGGCGGATATGCAGGGCGCGGAACGCACCGAGGTGTTGAACGAGGCGACCGCTGTACTGACCGCAGAACATCTGAAACCCGTGTTTGCACCCGACGCTTTGGCCGAGATCCCGGTGTCCGCCGATCTGCACGGCGCACGGATGCATGGCGTTATCGACAGGCTGATCGTCTCTGACGACGAGGTTCATGTGGTTGATTTCAAATCAAATGCAACCGTCCCGGACGGGCCGGAAACCTGCCCCGAGGGACTGTTGCGCCAGATGGGGGCTTACGCGTATGCTCTGGCTCAAATCTATCCCAATCACCGTATCCGCACCGCGATCCTGTGGACCCGGACCGCACATCTGATGTGGCTTCCGCACGATATGGTGAGAGACGCGCTGGCGCGTTACCCTATATCTTGACCTCTCCCCGCACCGGACCTACGTTCTGTGCCCAAGCATTCCCATTCAGGAGACAGACATGTCGACCGTTGCCGTTACCGACGATACCTTTGACGCCGAAGTCAAGAATTCCGATATCCCCGTTGTGGTGGATTTCTGGGCCGAGTGGTGCGGCCCCTGTAAACAGATCGGTCCCGCGCTCGAAGAGCTGGCCACCGAATACGGCGGCAAGGTCAAGATCGCCAAGGTCGATGTAGACAGCAACCCGAACGCCGCAGCCGCTATGGGCGTACGTGGCATTCCGGCGCTGTTCATCTTCAAGGACGGTCAGGTTGTTTCGAACCGCGCGGGTGCTGCGCCCAAGGCAGCCCTGCAAAGCTGGATCGACGAGTCGATCTGAGCCGGTGTGGTTTAAGATGATCAAAGGCGTCTCTTCCGGGGCGCCTTTTTTTGTTTAAGCGTGTTACTTGATAAGGAACAACAATGGCAAAGACACGGGTTCTGGTCGAGTTCGGGATGGGAACCTCGCTGCGGCGCGAGGACTATACCGAAGCAGCGTTGCGCGCCGTCAAGGATGCGCTCTGGCATAACTCGATCAACATGGCGGAACTGTTCGGATTTCCGAAAGAAGCAATGATCATTGATGCCGAGATCGGAGTACAGCAGCCGGGCCGCGTGGATACCGAAGCGTTGAAAGCCGTGTTTCCCTACGGCCAACCCAACATCACGGTTACGCAAGGTGGGCTGGATATTGAAAAGCCGCACACCGAAGGCCGCACGGTGATCGCCAACGCCGCGATCGTGGTCTCATTCGATATGGAGCCCGCCCAATGACCGACAAACGCATCATTCTGGAGATGGGCACCGGGAACGATCTTTACGGTCAGGACTATACCAAGGCCGCACGCCGCGCCGTTCAGGACGCGCTGCATCACTCGTCGATCACGTTGTTTTCCAAGCTGGGCATCAGCCACGAGGAAATGCGCGTTCAGGTCACAATCGGTGTTCAGCAGCCCGAGGCGGTCGATTGCGATCTGGTTGCCTCTGATCTGCCAAGGGGGCGTGCCTTGGTCCGGGCCGTCAAAGGTGGTCTGGATGTCGAGGATACCGAAGCGGGCAGGCGCCATGTTGTCGCCACTGCGGCGATTGAGGCATATCTACCCGATCTGGCAGGTAAATTTGTCGAAAGCTGAAAAAGAAAAAGCCGCTCGTCCGAGCGGCTCATCTTACGATTTGTCCTGATACTAGATCAGAATTTTCCGATATCGGCGCGGGTCAGACCAACGTCTTCCAATTGCGCATCGGTCAAACGCGCCAGCTCTTTGCGGGTCTTGCGCGATTGGTACCATTCGACAACGTTTTCGAAGGTGTGCGAGATTGCGTCCACTGCGTGCAGGATGGTGACTGCTCCGAGCGGCGCATGGGTTTTTGCGATAGCTTTGGCCATGTGCTTAGTCCTTTAAACAGAAACAGCCGACCCGTTGTCGGTTGTAGGCCCCGTGTACCTCCGGTGGCTGAGTCTCACAAATGCTGACTCGACAGCCCCGGTCTGCAATTGCTGCATATCTTTTAGGCGGTTTGAGAACCGGTTGCGCCGAACCCGCACCCGGCCCATATATACCGCCACAGATAACGGAGGCATTCATGGCAGACAGCGATTTTCCCGGATGGCACGGCACCACCATCATTGGCGTCAAGAAGGGCGGGCAGGTTGTCATCGCCGGGGACGGGCAGGTCAGCCTGGGCCAGACCGTGATCAAAGGCACCGCGCGCAAGGTGCGTCGCCTGACACCGGGCGGGTTCGAAGTGGTCGCCGGATTTGCCGGATCGACTGCGGATGCGTTCACTTTGCTGGAGCGGCTGGAAGCCAAGCTCGAGGCGACGCCGGGCCAACTGGCTCGCGCCTCGGTCGAGCTGGCCAAGGACTGGCGGACGGACAAATATCTGCAAAAGCTTGAGGCGATGCTGATTGTCACCGACGGCAAGGACCTGTTGGTGATCACCGGGGCAGGGGACGTGCTTGAGCCCGAACATAACGTGGCCGCCATCGGATCGGGCGGCAACTTTGCCCTCGCCGCGGCCCGCGCGATGATGGACAGCGACAAGCCGGCTGAGGATGTGGCCCGCGAGGCCATGGCGATTGCAGCTGATATCTGCGTCTATACCAACGGCAATCTGACGGTGGAGTTAATAGGATAATGACTACTGTACTTGCAGCTATACTGGGCGGACTGGTTGGTGGTGTAATTGGGCCGATTGTTCTGGACGAATACAAATCGAAGAAGCATCGAAAAGAATGGAAAGAGCCGCGAAAGGCGCTTCTTAAATCTATGCTGGAAGATCCAAAATATCGCTTCAAATCAATTGAAAAATTGAGTCGGACCATCGGCTGCACGCCTGACGAAACACGCACCCTTCTAATCGAGTTAAAAGCGCGCGGAGCCAGGATGAAAAAGTCCAAGAAAGAAGGCTGGGCTCTTATTGAGCGAGCGCCGCTTCAAGAAGAGTTACGGGCTTTGGAGCAGGAAGAAATAGAAGAAGACCAAGTGTGAAACCTACTCTTCAATATCCTCACGCCAGCAGCGCTTTGATCTCTTTCCCTTTCCAGCGCATGTGCATCCCGATCAGGCCCATGAAGGCCGTGGCGATGACGATGTAATAGGGCAGGCGGATATCGATACTCATCAATCCACCTCCGATCAGGGACATGATGCCGCCCGCAAGGCAGAACACGGCTGTGGTCACGCCCATGACCCAGCCCTGATCGGTTTCGGCAACGCTGGAGGAGAACAGGCCCAACAGCGTCGGGTAGGACACGCCGAAGAAGAAGTAGAAGAAGAAGACCGGAACAAAGCTCAGCACCCCGCTGGGGCTGAAGGCGAAAGCAAAGCCGCAAATCACCATCATCACCAGTGAGGCATAGATGATCTGGTGCTTGTTGAACCTTTCCTGTGCGGGTTTCACAAGGAAAGTGCTGGAAAAGGCCAGTGCAACGCCGATCACCACCATCGCCATGCTGCCTCCGATCACACCATAGCCCCAGGCGCTGGTCAGAAAGTTGTCGACGAACACATAAAAGGTGACGTTAGCGACCATGAACAAGGCATAGACTGGCATGATCTTCAGAACCAGTGGGTGCCCTCGCACCGCAATCAGGCTATCGGTGATGTCGCGGGGCCGGAAGACAAAGGGCTCGCGATCGGTTCGGGTATCCTTGAGGAATGTAGTCACAAGGAAGATGGCGATCAGGACCAGAACAAAGGCCCCATAGAACGGTGTCTTCAAGGTCGCGGCACTTCCCAGAAGCGCGGCATCAGACAGGACCGCACCTATGATCGGGCCGCCCACAAGGCCAAAGCTGACGCCGGTCACGATATAGCCCATGTTTCGATCTCGGTCAGCTGCGTCGGTACTGCCGTCGATCATTGCCGCCTGCGCAATGGGCTGATTGCCAGCCGTGAACCCGGTGATCGACCGGCCGATGATCAGCAAAAGCAGGCTGTTCATATAAAGCGCGGCGATGGTCAGGGCATAGCCGATAAGCGCTCCGGTCAGACAGACCAAAAGCGCGTTTTTGCGCCCGATGGAGTCCGAGACCTTCGAGACATAGACCACCCCCAGAAACCACGACAAAAAGAAGCAGCCGATCACCAAACCATAGTAGAAATGCCGGGTCCCCATGGCGGTGCTTTCGGGCAGGAATCCCGACTTTGTTTCCATGAGCAGTGAGTTGATTATCGGAAACACCAGCCCTTGCCCGATCAGGTCGACAAAGACCACAAACAACAGGGTGATCTTGGCTATTTTCGTCATTTTCACTCTCCCGACCCTCAACACCTTGATAACACAGTATCAGAGGGCGCGCGTTTCACCTATGGAAAGCATTTGCAAACCGGATGGGGCGTTGCTAACCAACGCTGCCGCTGTTGTTTTCATTCCAACGGTAACTACCTAAGCCCAAGTTTAGCCCTGCCGACCGAAAGGACTGCGCCTTGACCGACCTGACCCCGCGCGAGATTGTCTCGGAACTCGACCGTTTCATCATCGGTCAGAAAGACGCCAAGCGCGCCGTCGCCGTCGCGCTGCGCAATCGCTGGCGGCGCAAGCAGTTGCCGGATGACATCCGCGATGAGGTCTATCCGAAAAACATCCTGATGATCGGCCCCACCGGTGTTGGCAAGACTGAGATCAGCCGCCGTTTGGCCAGGCTGGCCCGCGCGCCCTTCATCAAGGTCGAAGCCACCAAGTTCACCGAGGTCGGCTATGTCGGCCGTGACGTGGAGCAGATCGTGCGTGATCTGGCTGACGCCGCAATCCTGCAAACCCGCGAGTATATGCGTGAGGATGTCAAAACCCGCGCCCATCAGGCCGCCGAGGATCGCGTGATCGAGGCCATCGCTGGCACGGACGCCCGCGAAGCCACGCGCGAAATGTTCCGCAAGAAGCTGAAAGCGGGTGAGCTGGACGATACCGAGATCGAACTGGAATTGTCCGATACCTCGAACCCGATGCCGATGTTCGACATTCCGGGCCAGCCCGGTGGCCAGATGGGGATGATGAATCTGGGCGATATCTTCGGCAAGGCCTTTGGCGGGCGCACGGTCAAGAAACGCATGACCGTCGCCGAAAGCTATGATGCCCTGATCGGGGAAGAGGCTGACAAACTGCTGGATGATGAGACCGTCAACCGCGTGGCCTTGGAATCGGTCGAGCAGAACGGCATCGTGTTTCTGGATGAGATCGACAAGGTCTGCGCCCGCTCGGACGCGCGCGGCGGCGATGTCAGCCGCGAAGGGGTGCAGCGAGACCTGCTGCCTCTGATCGAAGGCACCACCGTCAGCACCAAACATGGCCCGGTGAAGACCGATCATATCCTGTTCATCGCGTCCGGTGCGTTTCACATTGCCAAGCCCTCGGACCTGTTGCCCGAACTTCAGGGCCGTCTGCCGATCCGCGTGGAACTGCGGGCGCTGACCGAAGAAGATTTCGTTCGCATCCTCACCGAAACCGACAACGCCCTGACCCTCCAGTACACCGCCTTGATGGGCACTGAGGAGGTCACCGTCAGCTTCACCGAAGACGGGATCGCGGCCCTGGCCCGGATCGCCGCGGATGTGAACCAGAGCATCGAGAACATCGGCGCGCGGCGGCTTTACACCGTGATGGAGCGCGTTTTCGAAGACCTGTCCTTTGTTGCGCCCGATAAGGCCGGCTCCGAGATCACCGTTGATGCAGCATTCGTGAACGAAAATCTGGGTGAGCTGACAAAGTCCACCGACCTCAGCCGTTACGTTTTGTAACAGGGCCAGCCGGTTTTTGCCGGCGACCCGCACCCTGTGACTGGACGCGGAGCAGGAATAAGGTAGCGTGGCCCTGTAACTGTTTAAGGGCAGGCCGTGTTGCGCTATCTGATCATCATCGCGAACCTGTTCTTGCTGACCGCCTGTGTGGATCGGTCCGTGACCGAGATCATGCCGAATGCGCTGAAAGTCGGCACCCCCGCTACGATCTTTGCCGCCACCACCCGTGCGCGCGAACCGGATGGCTCTTACGGCTCCAGGCGCGCCGACGGGCTGCGATACCTTGAGCTGACGGTCTCGATCCCACCCTCGCACACCCCCGGCGAGCTGGAGTTCTCTTACGCCAATCCAAATCCGAACAAGCAGTTTGTTGTTGCCGATGTCACCGAATTCGCGGGACCGCAGGAGCTGAAATCCCGTCTGACCGGCGTGGACGACGTGGTGATCTTTGTGCATGGCTATAACGCCACACAGACCGAGACCGCTTTTCGCGCGGCGCAGCTCAGCCACGATATCGGCATTCCGGGCACGACCCTGATCTATTCCTGGCCCAGCCAGGCGCGCGGGCTTGGGTATGCCTATGATCTGGACAGTATGCTGTTTGCCCGCGACGGGTTGGAGCAGACCATCCGATATCTCAAGTCAATCGGCGTGAAACGGGTGGTCCTGATTGCCCATTCGATGGGCAGCGCCCTTTCAATGGAGATGATGCGGACCGCCGAGCTGCGCGAACCCGGCTGGTCAAAACGCAATCTGGAAGGGGTCATCCTGATTTCACCCGATCTGGATGTGGACCTGTTCCGTTCGCAGATGAACAGTATCACAGATCCGCCAAACCCGTTTGTCGTGATGGTGTCGAAGAAGGACAAGATCCTGAATATCTCAACCCGTCTGCGCGGCACGGCAGACAGCGAGAGGTTGGGCAATATCAGCTCTGTCGACGCATTGGCCGAATATCCGATCAACGTCATCGACACGACCGCGTTCAACAGCGATGCGGGCTCGTCGCACTTTGTGGCCGCGACCTCGCCCGCATTGCTGGCCATTCTCAGCTCGGTCCGCCGGGTCAGCAGCACCTTTGGCCCTGACCGACCCGGAATAGATGTCCTTGTACCACCCAGCGAACGCAGCAGGGATGGCGCGACCGAGATTGTGTTGACCGAAACCGGTCAGGCGCAGGTCAGCACTCCGTGATCACATTGGGGCGAAACCGCCCTGGCGTGTCTTGGTCAGGCGCGCATCCGGTGATCGGGGTCCAGCGATGGGATCGCGTCCAGCAGGCGCTTGGTGTAGTCCTGCTTTGGCGCGGCAAACAGCTCGCGCGTTGGGGCGCTTTCGACGATCTTGCCGTGATACATCACAACTACAAAATCGCAGGTGTGGGCCACAACCGACAGATCATGGCTGATGAACATGAAGGTCAGGCCCATGTCCCGCTGTAGGGATTTCAGTAGGTTCAGGATATCCGCCTGAATCGACACATCCAGCGCCGCCACGCATTCATCGGCAACCACAAAACGCGGGTTGCACGCCAAGGCCCGTGCAATTGATATCCGTTGACGCTGACCACCTGAAAACGCGTGCGGATAGCGGCGCAGATGTTCCAGATTCAGACGGCATTTACCCGCAATTTCACGTACCCGCGCGTCAGTTTCCTCTCGCGATGCGGTCAGACCCATCACATCCAGCGGTTCGGCGATGATGTCGCGCACGGTCATGCGTGGGCTCAGCGCCGCGTACGGGTCCTGAAAAATCAGCTGTGCCCGGCGGCGATAAGCCTTTAGGTCTGTGGCAGACATTTTGGTCAGATCAAACTGCTCTTCACCATCGTCATAGCTTGCGCTGCCGCTGGTGATGGGAACCGCATTCAACAACGCACGGCCAAGCGTTGTCTTGCCCGAGCCGGATTCGCCCACGACACCAACAAAAGCCCCTTGCGGGATTTCGATCGACACATTGTCGACCGCCTTCAACGTGCGCTTGTTAAATAGCCCGCCACCAAGGGGAAATTCGACCGACAGGTTTTCTGTTTTTATGAGTGCGTTTGTCATGACTGACCCGGTACGTCTTCGGGGAAAATGGCTGCGAAATGACCGGGGCTGACCTCGGTCAGGGGCGGGCGTTCGGTCTCATACCGCGATCCGGGTTTGAGTTCCGGGTTGCGTGGGTGGAACACGCAGCCTGATGGCCGTTCCAGAGGTGAGGGGATGTCGCCGGGAATGGGGGTCAGCGGTGCGTCGAGATCGTCGAGTTTGGGCAATGCGTTCAGCAAGCCGCGCGTATAGGCATGTGCCGGGTGACGGATCACTTCGCGCACCGGGCCGCTCTCCATGATCCGGCCCAGATACATCACCGCAACTCGGTCGGCGGTTTGGGCGACAACGCTCAGGTCGTGGGTGATAAAGACGATGCCCATGCCGAACTCAGCCACCAGATCCTTCATCAGGTCCAGCACTTGTGCCTGAATGGTCACGTCCAGCGCCGTTGTCGGCTCATCCGCGATCAGCAGTTTGGGTTTGGTCGACAGCGCCATAGCGATCATCGCCCGCTGACGCATCCCGCCCGACAGTTCGAACGCGTACTGGTTGAAACGGGCCGCCGGTTCAAGGATGCCCACCCGGTCCAGCATTTCGATCGACAGGTCCTTGGCCTGCTTCTTGCTGAGGTCCGTATGGATCAACAATTGTTCGACCATCTGTTTGCCGATGGTGATGGCGGGGGCAAAGCTGGCCATTGGCTCCTGAAAAATCATGCTGACCGCACCGCCGCGCACAATCTCCATGTCCCGGGGCCGCTTCAGCGCCATGACATCAACCGGACCGCTGTCCAGATGCAGATCGATCCGGCTTTCCGGCGCATAGATCGCGTTGGGCGGGTTCAGCTTCATCAGCGATTTTGCCGTCACCGACTTCCCCGATCCACTTTCGCCGACCAGCCCGAGAACCTCGCCCGGGGCGAGTGAAAACGAAACGTCCTCGACCGCCGTGATCAAGCCTTCGTCGGTTTTAAACTGAACGGACAGGTTTTCAACATCGATCAAGCTCATTTGCGGGTCTCCGAATAAGGATCAGCCGCATCACGCAGGCCATCGCCGACGAACACGAAAGACATCACGAGAACGACGAAGAAGATGACCGGGATGAAGTACCATTGGTAATTCAGCAGAACATCCGCCTTGGTTACGTTCTGCAGCATCACACCCAGCGAATTGACCGGGTCTTTCAACCCCAATCCGATAAAGCTGAGCGCAGTTTCGCTGAGAACCATGTAGGGGAACGAGATCACCAGATCGACGATGATATAGCTGGTGAAGCTGGGCAGCAGATGGCGGCGAATGATATGACCGGGCGAGGCGCCGCAAAGCTTTGCCGCAAGCACATATTCCTGATTGCGTTCGGTCAGCAGATGAGTGCGCACACGCCGTGCCAGCGTCGGCCAGCCGACCAATCCCAATATGGCCGTGATGACAAAGAACCTTGTCTCAGCCGACCATTCCGGCGGGATGAAGGCCGCAATCGCCATGAACAGGGGAATGGCCGGGACCGTTCGGATCGCATCCGTGATCATCTGGATCACGCTATCCACCATTCCGCCGTAATACCCGGCAACCCCACCAATCGCGAGCGCCAGCACGAATGAGATCATCACCCCGAGCGTTCCGACCTGCAGCGAGGTCCAGACCGCGTGCAGCGTACGGCTGAAGATATCCTTGCCGGCACTGTCGGTTCCGAACAGATGGACATAGCCCTGATCGACGCCAAACAGGTGGATATCACCAGGAATGAAGCCGAACAGCTTGTATTTGTCGCCTCTCACGAAGAACTGGATATATCTGCGCTCGTCTTCGTTCACTTTCTCGACCCAGCGGAAATTCGTCGCAAGCGAGCGTTCTCGGGTCACACCATGCAGGAACGGACGGGCAGAACATCCGTTCTTGTCACAGAACTGAGGGATTTGCGGAGCACCATTCAGATAGTCCTTGTCGCGCCCTGCCGCCGTCGGATCATAAGGCGACAGGAACGGCGCAAAAATGCCCGACAGGATCAGCACGACCAGAACAGTGGCCGCGATCATCGCGGCGCGCTGTTTCTTGAACCGGGCCCAGATCAGTTGACGCTGCGAGGCGGTGAAATAGGCTTCTTTTGCCTTTTGGTTGTCGATTGTCGCAGTCATCTGGTCACCTGAGGATACTTTTGCGGACGCGCGGATCGATGACCGCAAGCAGAATGTCGGTGAAGAAATTCAACGTCACGATTGATGCTGTCAGCAGGAAAATGATGGCCCCCGCAAGCTGTTGGTCATTGGACCGCGCCAACGCTTCAAGCAACAGCGCCCCGGCTTCGGTCAATGTCAGGATCAGTGCCACGATGGGCAGCTCGTTGAAAATCCGGTTCAGGTCAAATCCAAGGCTGTTGACGATGGGCCCCAGCGCATGACGGGCCGGATAACGCCACAACAGACGGCGGCCATAGATGCCCCGCGCGGCGGCAGCCGTGACGTAAAGCTTGCCGATCTCATCCGACATCAGCGCGCGAACGGTCTGCAACGCAAAGGCGGTGGCCGACCAGCCCAGAATGAAGATCGGCAGCCAGGCGTGTTTCAGCAAGTCAAGGAATTTCCCCCAGGACCATGGCGCCTCTTTGTATTCGGGTGAAAACAATCCTGTAAGCGTTTCGCCGAAATAGACGGTCGAAACCAGCATCACCATCAGCGCCAACAGGAAGTTCGGCATTGCCAGGCCCAGATAGCTGACAATCCGCAATGAATTGTTCAGCGCGGCACTGCGCGAGGCGGCGGAAATGATGCCCACAGGTATGGCAATGGCATAAGCCAGCGTCAAAGCGCCAAGACAGATCCAAAGCGACAGCCAGAACTTGTCGCCCAGAAGCTGTGCGATATTCACGCGCAGAATACAGCTTTCGCCGAAATCGCCACGAAATGCCCCGGACAGCCATGTGGCCCATCGGGTCAGGAACGGTTGATCCAGCCCCAGCCGGGCGCGTTCGGCTGCAACATCTGCAACGGTGATCGCGGAACCTTGAGTATTCTTATACGCCAAATAGCGCTCGGCGCAGTCCCCGGGCACCAGCTCCATCAGCGAAAAAACAATCAGCGAAACGATGACCAGAGTGACCAACGCCATAACCGCCCGGGTGGCGGCAAATCTGCAGAATTGCAACATATCTGTCCCCGCAGGATGCGCGAAGGTGGGCGCGGGCGCCCACCTTCTTATCTTCTATACCTTACTCGCTCAGCCACCACTGGGCGGGGCGGTAAGGATAGGTCCGATAGAACTCGTAGGACTGCGTTTTGAACTCGGTAAAGTTCTGCAGGTTGTTCGAGTGATAGATCGGCGCAGGCGCGTTGACGGTGCCCAGGAACAGCAGTTCGCCGGTCATGATCTCAACCATCTTCTGTGCGGCGGCTTTCGAGGCATCAGAGCCCGGCGCGCTGGACTGATAAGTATCCAATGCGGCCTTCAGATCAGCGACCCAAGCCGGGGGTTCAACACCGTTTTCTCCGTTCGAGCTGATGTATTCAGCCCAGAGCATCCCTGTGCGCACGTCGAAATAACCATCGAACGGAGGCACCCAGATTTCGCCATCTCCAAGGATCGACCCGGCAGGCTGGCTTTTCAGCCACAGACCCATATCCAGCGAGTTCGCCGTTTGCGCGGCGCGGAACTCGTCCGAGGTGACCTCTTTGATCGCGGTATTGACGCCAACGTCTTTCCAGTTCTGCGCAATCAGTTCCACCAGTTGCGCCGACGCGGGCTGGGTAGAGAACTGCCAGTCCAGAACGAACGGGTCACCGTTCGGCAAGTCGCGGAAACCGTCGCCATCCTGATCGACCAATCCGACTTCGTCCAGCAACGCATTGGCGCGATCAGCATCAAAGGCGATCTCATGGTTCGACCACTTTTCATCGATGAAATCAGGTCGCGGTGAGAAGCCAATGTACTGAGTCGGAGTACCCAGACCAAAGGCGACAACCTCGTTCAACTGGTTACGATCCATCGCGACGGACATCGCGGTTCTGAACCGGATATCGTTGAAGATCGCGCGTTTGGCTTCATCTTCCGCAGTTACGTTAAAGGTCAAAACCGGGTAGCCGATCGAAGGCATCACCTCGACCGTGTAATTTCCGTTCTCCTGCCCTTCCAGCAGCACCGGAGCCGATGTCAGGTTCACACCCTGCGACTTGTAATCGACCTCGCCGTTCAGCAGCTTGAGCGTGCGGACCTCTTCATCCGGAACATAGGTTTCATCCATTTCCGAGATGTAAGGCAGCTGGTTGCCCTGCGTATCGACCTGGAAGAAATAGGGGTTGGCCACATAGTGACGACCCTCGGTGCTCTCCTTCACCAGGATGTGGCTTTCAAGCGTCGGCATTGTATCGGTCGGAAGACCGGCCAGCTTGTCACCCGCTGTCAGCATCGGTGAGGGTGTATCCATCCAGTCCGAATTGCCATAATAGGCTTTGATCAGCTCATACCCGTTCTCATAACCAAGCGCCTGCGCGTTTGCATCGGCGTTCTCGTCCAGCGCCGGATGGAACTTTTCAAAGAAATGCTTGGGCTGATAGGGCTGCACATAGGTGAACGAGAATGTCTCGGTCAGACCCGGCTTGGGGGCCGCAAGGGTGAAGCGGACTGTGGTATCGTCCACCGCCTCGACCTTCATGGGTTCACCGCCTGCCAACGCATAGTCTTTTGCCTCGGCGATGACGTTGGTGTCCATCATCAGGTTGTCGTACCAGAACACAACATCCGCTGAGGTAAAGGGCGCACCGTCCGACCATTTGTGGCCTTCACGCAGCTTTACGGTCAGCTCGGTAAAGTCGTCGTTCCATTCCCAGGATTTCGCCACATTGGGCACCAGAGTCTGCAGGTCGTCCGAATACCGGAACAGGTTCACGTGGCGCACCGATAGGAAGTCCGACGTGCCGCTTTCGGTGGCGTTGGACAGCGCGTCCAGAACACCGCCATACTGACCAATCGAGTCATATGGCACCACAACCAGCGGCTCGGCAGGCAGACGGTCCGCCACCGCAGGCAAGTCGCCATTGCCACGGATCATGCCATTCAGGTCGCCGATCGCCGGGTTTTCGGCAAAACTGAGCGTGCAGTTTGCGGCCGTCTGAAACTCGGACAGATTATATTGCTGAGGATAGGCGCCAGCAGATACGCCCTGCATATCGGCAACAGTTGCTGCGGGGCAATTGGCCCAGGCCGCTCCCCCAAGTGTGGCAAAGGCCACGCCAGACATAAGTAGCTTTTTCATGTTTTCTCCCTAAGTTTCTTTCATTGTGTTTTTGCGTTTCCGAGAACCCGATTTGACAGCTTTGCCTTTGGTGGCTTCTCTGTTTTTGTCTCGCTTCCGCGACGCGACTTTCTCAAGCCGGGTATCCGCGGCCACCTTATTGTTTCCGGTTCCGTTATCCGAGGCGATATGCACTTTAACCCCGGCCTCATCAAAGACAGGGACAAACGCATCTGGCGGAACGAGATCTGTCACCAGATCCGTCACCTTGTCGAACGGGCAGGAAACATTGGCTGCCCTCGCGCCAAACTTAGTGTGGTCCGCCGCAACAATCATGCGATGCGCATTCCCCCGAAGGGCACGAGTCAAGTTTGCCTCCAGCGGATTGGACGCCAGGACACCACCGACCAGTGACAGCGCATCCGCGCCGCAGATCACCGCATCATAGCTATACTGACACGCCAGTTCTTCAGCCGCACGGCCAAAACTGCCGCGTTCAGACCGGATCACCTCACCTCCTGCCAGAACAGCCCGTGTACCATTGTGATCGGCCAAAGATGCAACCACAGACAATGAGTTGCTGACAACCGTCAGGCCGCGCAATTCACGCAGTTGTTCAGCCACATGAGTCATGGTCGATCCAACAGCAATGAACAGCACCATCCCGTCCTCAAGCAGCCCGCTGACGTGTTTGGCGATATTCGTTTTCTCATCGGCGTTGTATTCCAGCGCGCCCGAGAACATGGGCGTGTCCTGCGCACGCGACAGATAGGTGCCGCCATGCACGCGCTCGACCTTGTTCGCCCGCGCCAATGCCTTGACCAGACGGCGGACAGTTTCCTCAGAAACGTCCATGATCTGGGCGATCTGAGTGTTGCGCGCTGAACCGCCCAGCCGCGCCAGCACATCCAGCAGCTCTCGGCCGCGATGGGGGATGGTTAAGCTGTCATCATCCATGTTTAGACTCGGTCATATTTTCGCGTAAAAATCCACAACAAATGTAAATCTTTTGCGACAATTTTGGTTTTTTTGACTTTTTCGGTCAATTTTGCATGTTGAAATTACTTCCACACCCGATACGGCAGATGAATCTCCAGACCATCACAAGAATCAGCGCACTCAGATCATCATAGGTTCATGACGACAGTGCGATCATTGTCACGCCCGCCGCCATCATCACCGCCGCCAGCAACCGACGCATCGGGTTGCCTTCACCCAACAACAGGAACCCGATCAGAGCTGCAAAGATCACCGAGGTTTCGCGCAAGGCCGATACAACGCCAAGTGGCGCGAAATTCTTGGCGTAAAGCACCAGGCCATAGGCGGTCATCGATACCATTCCGCCTGCCAGCCCAACGGCCCAGGTCCGCAGCGGCAGTTGCAGCAAAAGGGCGCCTCTGCGGATTGCGACGAAACCGGCAACAAAGATGTGCAGCACCGAATGCCATGCCCAATAGCTGAGGATATTGCCCGACAGCCGCACACCCAGACCATCCACCAGCGAGTAGATGGAAATACAGAATCCCGTTCCCAATGCAAAAACGAGCGACGCCCTGCCGACCCCCTGTCTCAGAACCGACCAGCTGGATATTTGAATACCCATGGCGATTACTGCGATCCCGACCCACGCCTGCATGGGCAGATGCTCACCCGCAAAGATCACGGCCCAAAGCGCGACAAGTGCGGGAACGACACCGCGCGCGATCGGGTAGACAACGCTGAGATCACCGTGCCGGTAGGCTTGGTTCAGCATATAGAAATACCCGAAGTGCACGACCGTGGAGCCCGCCAGATAGGGCAGGCTCTCGATACCGGGCAGCGGCAACACCGCCACCATCAACACCCCCGGTATCACATGCCCCAGAGCGACCAGCCCCAGCGTAACAGTTCGGTCTGCGGCCGTTTTGACAACGGTGTTCCAGATCGCATGAAGCAAAGCCGCGGCAAGGATTATGAAGACAATGCTGATGCTCACCGTCAGACTGCCCCTGAAAAAGACACTGTCAGCTCAACCCGGGTGCTCCCGCAAGGCGGGTCGGTGACCGCGCTTGTCACCCTTTGACCTCGGTCTCTGCGTCTTGTTCCATCTGCGGCAATTCTTCAATCAGCCGGGTTTCGAGCAATTGTCCGTTGCGATACAGGATCGGATAGGCGACAGCCGCGATGTGACTGTTGAATTCACGGAAGGCGCGCAGTGTCTCAAGATGGATATCGCTGGTCTCAAAGCTTTCTGCGCTGCCATGTTGCAGGCGTTTCAGGTGACGTTTGCGGCTGTCGCGCTCGGCGCGTTTGATTTCGGTCTTCTCGAGGCTCAGCAGGCGTGCGCTTTCCAGATCGTCCGAAATCAGCACGTTCGAGGCCAGTTTCAGATTGGCAAGGATGCCCTCGTGCATCTCGACCAGTTCTGACCAGCCTTCTTTGGAGAACGAGGCCCCCTTTTTGCGCATGTCGTCCGCCAGAGCGGTCAGGCGCTTGGCCACCACGTCGCCGGCAGTCTCCAGCCGGATGGCGTATTCCATCAGGTCCCGCGCGATCTTGGCATTCTCCTTGCCAAACGCGTCAGCGGGGATCGCCGCGACGTATCGCCGGATACCGGACAGGCAATCATTCACATTTGCATCCATATCCCGGATCGCGCGGATCTGCTCTTTGTCGCCGCTGCGATAGAGGTCCAGCGCGGGCCGGAACATTGAGCCAACCATGTCGCTCATCCGCAAAAGCTCGCGCTTGAGGCTGGACAGAGCCTGACTTGGTCTGCCGATTGTATCGATATCCAGCGCGCTGATCGGTTGCCCGGGTTGTGCGCCGCTTTCGGGGCTTTTCGGATCGGGCAGCAATTGTTCGAACGGGGCGCGCAACCTACCGCAAAATGGCAGCGCGAGAAGCAGAAGTGAGGCGTTGAACATCAAATGCGCGTTCACAAGCATCTGCCCGCCTTGCAGATCCCCCAAAACCCCGGCCCGCAGCGCCAGATTCGCCGCAAACAGCGAAACGATTGACCAGCTGCCCCGTAGCGCCAGATTGGCGAAGGGGATGCGCCGGGCCGACTGGGCCATACCACGGGTCAGCCAGACCGGGATGAAAGCCGATCCGAAGTTTGCCCCCAGCACCAGCGACAATCCCGCGGCAAAGGGGATCGCCCCGATCTGCACCAGCGTCACGCACATCAAAATCGCCGCAACCGACGAATGCATGACAAAGGCCAGCGCACCGCCGACCAGAAACGCAGTGATATAATCGCGTGCAAGATACTCTGCTATGGCAGGCAGAAACGCACTGTCACGGATCGGGTCCATCGCCTCGCGCAGGAACCGGAGCGAAATCAGGATGAAGGCGACGCCCATCAGAATACGGCCCAGTTGGCGCGACTTCTTCGCCTCGGTCTTGACGAACAGATAGCCGCCGACCGCAAGCAGCATCGGCACCAGCCAATCCAGTTTGAATGAAAGCACCTGAATGATCAGCGCCGAGCCCAGATCCCCACCCAGAACCATCGCCAGCCCGGCTGGAAAGGCCAGCATTCCACCCGCCGCAAACCCCGAAGTCAGCAATGCAACCGCCGCCGAGCTTTGCAGCACGACCGCCATTGCAAGACCGACCATCGACGCCTGCGCGTAGCTGCGCTGCGTCGTCATCACCCGCTGAAACGATGCGCCATAGCTGCGTTCAATCCCCGTGCGCACCATGCGCACGGCATAGAGCAGCAACATTGTTGCTCCGGCCAGGCTTATGAGAAAACTGACGATCGCCATTCCGCTATCCGTTCACCAATTCAAGAAGCTCTGCGTGTAATTGTGGTGTAGCCGCCGATATCACCCGGCCATCCGAATTCAGATCCAGCGGTTTTCCGTCCCAATCGCTCATGATACCGCCTGCGGCTTCGACAACGGCAGTGACAGGAAGATAATCGTAGGGCTGCAGATCATAGTCGATCACCGCATCCACGTGACCCATCGCAAGCAGCGCATGTGGATAGCAGTCATACGCAAACCGCCGGGTCTGTCCTGATGTCATCAACCGGTCAAAAAGCGCCGGGTGATCCCGGTAAATCTTATCGCCTTCGTTGACGAACAGAACAGCATCGCTCAGCCGGCATGTTCCACTGACGCTGACGGGCTTGCCATTCAGCGTCGCCCCCTGATCCTTCATGCCGATCAGAACTTCGTTCAGCGCCGGCATTCCGATAACACCCAATCGAGGTACCCCGTCCGTCAGATACCCCAGCAGGAACCCAAACAACGGATGCCCCGACAGGAAAGAGCGGGTACCATCTATAGGGTCGACGATCCAGACATTTTGCCGATCCAGCCCTTCGAACCCCTGTTCTTCACCAAAAATGCCGTCATCGGGGAATTTGTCCGCCAGATACTGCCGCACCACGGCTTCAACACCCTTATCCGCTTGTGTGACCGGGCTTTCATCCGCCTTGAATTCGACGCCCAGTGTTCCGCGAAAATACCCGCGCGCGGCGTCTGCGGCGATACGGGCGATTTCATTCGCGTGGGTCGCGATATCTGCAGTGTTGTCAGGCGTCGCAACAGCGTCGGGTGAATTCAGCATCTGGTTTCACCTCTCATCGCAATGTCAGGTCCGGTATTCCGAAGCACTTTCATGATACGGACAAACGGGATGTGTAACGGATCGTCGTTGCACACGGCTTTCCCGGTTGTATTGTCACTCTGAAACGCTGCATTTGGCAGCACATTTGAGGTATCAATTTCGCAAATCTCCACACAGCACACCAACATTAACCCACAAAAACCAACTTACTCAACTGAATTATTCCGTTTTTAGTTGAATCGCGCCGCCTTTTGTGGATTTTCAGGGTTGGGCATCGCAATCATGGGCAAAGCGGGCAATACCGCAGGACATGCCAAGCAGGAAAACCACCCGGACACCAGGATTCGGTCCGGCGATCAGGAGCACCGGGACATGAAAGACAAACGCAACGTCCTGTTTATCATAACCGACCAGATGCGGGCAGATTGCCTGTTCGGAGCGTTGGCATCGCATGTGGATCTGCCTCATATGCGCGCATTGATGGAGGACAGCGTTTCGTTCACCCGGCATTTTTCGGTCACCAACCCGTGCGGGCCATCGCGTGCCTCATTGCTGACCGGACAATACGCGATGAACCATCGGTCTGTACGAAACGGCACACCCTTGCGTCACGATACCCCAACAATCGCAAGTGAAATGCGCAAGGCCGGGTATTTACCGATGTTGTTTGGATATACCGACACTTCGCAAGACCCGCGTGTGTTTGATGCCAGCGATCCGGCCCTCAGATCATATGAATTCCACATGGCCGGTTTTCAGGAAATGCTCGAGATGCGGATGGAGATGTCATTTCCCTGGCGGTCGCATCTGAAAAACCGGGGTTATCGGTTCGACACCTATTTCGATGTATTCAAACCGGTGGCAGCAGATGGCGGAACACCTGCTTTGAATGATCCGGCTTTCTACGCAGCCGAAGACAGTGACACCGCCTTTCTGACTGACCGGTTTCTGGACACCATGCCGGCTTACGCGGATGACGACCGGGGCTGGTTTGCGCATCTGACCTATCTGCGCCCACATCCGCCGCTGGTCGCCCCTGCGCCATACAACCGGATGTATGACCCCGCCTCGCTGCCCGTGCCATCGCGCTTGCCGACGCCTGCGGCAGAAGATGCTCTGCATCCGTTTTTTGCACCGGCTCGAACCAACACTACCGTTGCCGGGTTCGTCGAAGGCTTCCCGGACCTTGAGCCCACAGACGAGGTGGTGCAGACGCTGCGCGCGATTTATCTGGGTCTGGCAACCGAAGTGGATCATCATATCGGCCGCGTCGTGTCCTTCCTGAAAGAAACCGGACAATATGATAATACGCTGCTGGTGATCACCGCCGATCACGGAGAGATGCTGGGTGATCGGCACAGCTGGGGCAAGATGTCGGTTTATGATGCTGCATACCATACGCCTCTGATCTTGCGCGTGCCCGGCGGTGCCCAAGGCAAGCGTGTAGAGGCGCCGACGGAATCCATCGATATCGTACCGACAATTCTCGACTGGGTTGGTCAGCCCGTACCGGATTCCATGAACGGACGTTCGCTAACGCCGTTCGTTCAGAATGACGATCCAACTCCACCAATGGACTGGCGCCGCTATTCGTTCTCCGAACTGGATTTCGCCGATCCGCTGATCCCAACGCACTGGCAGCGCGATCTTGAGACAGGGCTGGAGGATAGCTGCCTGAGCATCCTGCGCGATGACCGTTTCACGCTGATCCAATTTGCGGCCGATCTGCCGCCTTTACTATTCGACGGCAAAGGGCGGGGAGAGCTGGAGAACGTAGCCGAACGCCCCGAACACGCTGCAACTCTTGCACGCATGACACGCGACATGCTTCGCCACCGGATGCGGAACATGGACAAAACCCTGTCGAACTGGATGATCACACCAGATGGGCCGCGGCATCCTTAACTGCGGAACACCTAACGAATGCGCCTGAGATAAACGTAATAGGCGCCGTCGCCGCCATGGCTGATATGAGCGGGGGTCACCTGCAACACTGCTTGCGCAAGCGGCGGAATAGACAGCCAGTGCGGAACCTGATTTCGCAAAACACCGCGTGGCGTCGGGATTGGGCCGGGCTCATCGCGATCCTTGCCCTTGCCGGTGATCACCAGAACAAGCCGCTTGCCCTGCGCCTGCGCCGTCAGGATGAACCGCACCAGCGCGGGATGGGCTGCATTCATCCGCATCCCGTGCAGGTCGAGCTTGCCCTCGGGCTTGAGCTTGCCACGCTTCATGCGACCAAATGCTTTGGTGTCCATCTGCACCGGGTTTGCCCGCAGGCCTTCTGTCACAGAGGGTTTCAGATTGTGCCGCACCGGTTTGGCTGATGCGGTCTGGCCAAGTTCGAAAACATCGATCCGTGCTATTGGCGCTTTGGTCGGCTTGGGTTTGGGTAGAGTTGTGGGATGAACTGTCTGCGGAAGTTCAGGATGCAGCCGCTCAGCCTGCTTGGCGACCTTGCGCCACAGCTCGATCTCGTCTGACGTCAGTTTGCGCCGTGTCATCAGAATTCATCCGGTAACAGGGCATAGGCCCGCTGGATCGGCAAAAGCACAACCATGCGGCCCGGGTCTTTCAGACGGCCAGCAGCTTGTCCCGCCTCATCCCCAGTGCCAAAGAAAATGTCCGCCCGCTGAGCGCCCTTGATGGCCGAACCGGTATCCTGCGCGATCATCAACCGCCGCAAGGGATTCTTGCCATCCTTCTCGACCCAGACCGGAGCCCCCAACGGCGTATAAGCCGGATCGGCCGCAATGCTGCGCATTGTGGTGACCGAGCGGTTCATCGCACCCAGCGGACCGAATTCGGGCGCGACCCGCGTCACTTCGCGGAAAAACACATAAGACGGGTTGTGAAACAACAACTCAGCCCCGGCTTCGGGGTTCTTGCGCACCCACGCCCGGATCATCTGGGCGCTGACTTCATGCGCACCCAGCGCACCACGCCGCACCAGTTCAGCACCAATGGATCGATAAGGATGCCCATTGGCACCGCCATACCCCACCCGCAGCGCACTGCCATCGGGCAAGCGGATACGGCCCGAGCCCTGTATCTGCAAAAAGAACAGCTCGACCGGGTCATCGACCCATGCGATTTCAAGCCCCCGGCCCGTCATCGCATCTCCGGTCAGCAAATCCCGTCGGCTGAGCCACTGGTCGACCCCGCGCGCCTCGGGCGGCATCCGATAGAGCGGATAGCGATACTTACCAGATGGAGATTTCGAGCCATCCAGTTCAGGCTCAAAATATCCGGTGAACAGCGCGTCCTTTCCGTCTTCAACCAGAACGGGGCGGAAAAACAGTTCAAAAAACGATCGGGCGGACTCGGACTCGTACGTCCGGGCAACGCCACACAATGCCTGCCAATCGGGGTCTTTCAGATCACCGCAGGTGTTCAGGAATACGGAAAGGGCTGCCCCGTGATCGTCGGCAGCCCAGCCATCAAGGTCATCGAATGACAGGATGGATCGCGTCGCCTCGGCTCCGGCGGCGCTGGCAGTGGTCATGACGACCCCCAGAAATAGCGACCGGAGCGCTGCAATCATGCGTCCGTGGCAACAAGCAGCCAGTTCGGATCGTCCGCGCCCATGACGCGGGCAAAGGTCCAGCTGTCCTTTTGGCGTTTGACGGTATTGGGATTGCCTTCGATGATATCCCCGCCGCGATCGCGCACGACCGAGGTCAGTTCACCGATAAAGCGCATGGTGATCTCGGCCTGATTGCTGTCCTTGTCGAACGACACATCGGCCAGCGTGGTTTCGCGTACGCCGATAAATTCGGCCTCGATGGTCAGGCCCTTGTCTTCGCGATCGGCAACCACCGAAACAAAGCTGTCGAACACCTCTTCGGACAGGAAAGGCTGAATCTCGTCCAGATTGCCCTTTTCGAACCCCATCACGATCATCTCATACGCGCCGCGCGCACCCTGCACGAATTCACTGACGGAAAAGCTGGGTTCGACCCGCTTCATCGCGGCCAGGGTCTGCGCCTGTTCGCTGTCTTCCGCCACATGGTCGGTGATGTCGTGATCCGGCCCGCCTTCGATCACTTCGAAGTCACGTCGCGCACCGTTGGTATCCGGCTGCTGCTGAAGCGGAGGTTTTTCAAAACCTTCACGCGTACCCAGTACGCTTTTCAGACGCAGGATAAGGAAAACGGCAATTCCGGCCAGCACCAGAAGCTGGATCAGGGGTGAGTTCATTTCGTCCTCTTTTCAGAACCCGGGCTTTGTATACGCAGCCCTCTGCCACTATGTAGGTGACAGTTGGGTGCAAGTCCACAGCCCGGCACATGCTAAAGGATACCGCAAATGTACTTGTTCCTGGCTTTTTTATTGGTTCCGATCATCGAGATCGCCCTGTTCATACAGGTTGGCGGTTTGATCGGGCTTTGGCCGACGCTTGCAATTGTCGTTCTAACGGCGGTTTTGGGCACCGTTCTGGTGCGGACACAAGGTCGCATGGCGCTGGCCAATCTGCAGCGATCCTTCGCTGAACTGGATGATCCGACCGAGCCGCTGGCCCATGGCGCGATGATCCTGTTGTCGGGCGTGTTGCTGCTGACACCCGGATTCTTCACCGATGCCATTGGTTTCGCATTGCTTATACCGGGCATTCGCGTTGCGGTATTTCGCTATCTCAAGTCGAAGGCGACAATCACGCATTTCCAGATGGGTACGGGCGCGCAGTTTCGATCACGTCCAAATCCGTTTGATAATGATGACGTGATCGACGGCGAGTACACCGAAGTCAGGCCCCGCCAGAACCCGGAGAAGCCGTCTAAATGGGTCGAAGGCCCGCAGTAGCATTGAGCTACCGCGCTCAACTTGTTAAGCAGTGGCGAATTTCATTTCCGGAGTAGTTACATGGCTGACGAAAGCCCCCAAGAAAACACTGCGGCACAGGCTGCCCCACAGATCCAGATGCGCGTTCTGGGACAATTCATTCGCGATATGTCCTTTGAAAACGTCATGGCGCAGAAAGGTGTCTCGGGTGATGTGCAGCCCGAGATTTCGGTTCAGGTGAACCTGGACGCGAAGAAGCGCCCGACAGATCATCAATACGAGGTCTCGATCAAACTGAACCTGAAGTCCAAGGCCAAAGGTCTGGAAGACATTCTGTTCCTGTGCGAGATCGATTACTGCGGCCTGTTCCACGTGGAAGGTGTGCCTGAGGATCAGATGCATCCGTTCCTGATGATCGAATGCCCGCGTATGCTGTTCCCGTTCCTGCGTCGTATCGTCAGCGACATCACACGTGATGGCGGCTATCCGCCGGTCAACCTCGATAATATTGATTTCGTGGCGCTTTATCGCAACGAACTGGCGCGGCGCCAGGCCGCTGCACAGACACAACAGGCCGACGCCTGATCACCTTGAGACCCGCGCGTGATCTGGATCAGGCGCGGGTCCACAGGGCGTTTTCGCCCAATTTCCCGACAAATTGCTGATGTGCCGCACGTTCGTCTTCGGTGATCCGGGACGGCAGCACGGTGGGACGCGCCGAGGGGCGCCATTCCTCACCACCGCCCGCCGCACCTGAGGCGACGGGCGACAGCCCAAAATCGGGCTGACGTCCGCCAATCAACTCCAGATACACTTCTGCCAGAATTTCCGAGTCGAGCAGCGCGCCGTGCAGCACCCGGTTCGAGTTGTCGATGCCAAATCGTCGGCACAACGCGTCCAGAGAAGCAGGAGAACCCGGAAACCGTTTGCGGGCGATGGCCAGCGTATCGATTGCCTGGTCCATCGGAATCAGTGACACACCCATCCACCCCAGCTCGGCATTCAAAAACTTCATGTCGAACGAGGCATTGTGGATCACCAACTTGGCGTCGCCTACAAAATCGCGAAATCCTTGCCCGACCTTGGCAAAGACCGGTTTGTCTTTCAGCGTCACCTCGCCATTTTCCGGCGGGCGCGGGTTTTCCAGCAAGTCCGGTCCGATGCCGTGCACACCAAACGCCTCTTCCGGCATTGAACGCTCGGGGTTGATATAGACGTGATAGGTTTCACCCGTGGCCACATGGTTCCACAGCTCGACCGCGCCGATCTCAACAATCCGGTCGCCGCTTTCGGGATCGAACCCGGTTGTTTCGGTGTCGAGTACAATCTCACGCATCTGCCATTCCTGCCCGTATCTGCCTGACGATATCCTGCACCTGTGCGCGGGCATGGTCCAGTGTATCCGTTTCAATCACAAAATCGGACCGGGCGCATTTTTCGTCATTCGGCATCTGCTTGGCGCGGATCTGCTCAAACTGCGCCTCTGTCATCGTGCCACGCGCCATGACTCGTCGCTTTTGTTCGTCAGCCGGGACCCGGACACAGGCCACGGCGTCCATCGCGGCATTGCCACCGGTTTCAAACAGCAACGGGATGTCAAAAACCAGAATATCGGCAGACGCCGCTGCACGAAACGCTGCGCGGTCCGCCGCCACAAGGGGATGCACAATGCTCTCTATCGTCTTCAGCGCGGTGGAATCCCTGGCGATGATCCGCTTTAACCCTTCGCGGCTGACCGAGTCGTCGACGACAGCCGAAGGAAACAGCGTTCGCATGGGTCCAACTGCGGCACCTCCTTCTGCGTAAAGCCGATGTACAGCGGCATCCGCATCCCACAGCGCGCAGCCTTCATCCGCGAACATCAGAGCGGTCGTGCTTTTGCCCATCCCGATTGATCCGGTGAGCCCGAGTGCAAAACTCATGCCAATGCCGCCGCGCGGGTTTCGGCATCCACTTCGGGGCGCACGCCAAACCAGCGTTCGAACCCGGGCACGGCCTGGTGCAGCAGCATCCCCAGACCATCGACGGTGGTGCATCCCGCCTCTTCTGCCTGTTGCAACAAATGCGTCTGAAGCGGCGCATAAACCAGATCGGTTACAACGGCACCGGGTTGCAATCCGTCCAGCGGAACGCGCAATTCCGGCTGCCCCTGCATCCCGAGCGACGTGGTGTTAACCACCAATTCGGCATCCTCGATCACATTGCCCGCCTGTACCCAGTCGACAACTGTAATCCGTTGCCCGAACTCTTCTTTCAGATGATCGGCACGGGTGCGAGTGCGGTTGGTCAGCAGGATTTCGGGCACTCCGGCCTCTGCCAGCGCCTGCAGGACTGCCCGCGCTGCACCGCCTGCGCCAAACACAACCGCCGGCCCATCCTGAGGGTTCCAATCCGGCGCCCCGCTGCGCAGGTTCTCCATGAAGCCATACCCATCCGTATTGTCCGCGTGAATCGAGCCATCCCTGCGGAACACAAGTGTATTCGCCGCACCAATCACCGAGGCACGATCCGAGGCATGATCCGCCAGACGTAGCGCAGCCTCTTTATGCGGCACCGTTACATTGGCACCGACAAACCCGGCTTTCGGTAGCGTCTGCAGAACGGTTTCCAGATCCGCCGGAGCCACATCCATCGGAACATAATGGCCAGCCAACCCGTATGTTTTCAGCCAATGACCATGCAGCTTGGGAGATCGGGAATGGGCAATTGGGTGCCCGATCACCCCGGCCAGAGGAATTCGATGCTCCGTCATTGATCGATCACTCCCTTCACGGCCAGAAAATTGAGCAGCTCCAACAGAGGCATACCCAAGACGTTAAAATAGTCGCCGTCAATGGTGGCAAACAGGCGCACGCCTTCTTCTTCCAGTTTGTATGCTCCGACTGAATGCCGAATACTGTCCCAGTTCCGTGCCACATAATCACGCAAATACGCATCCGAACTAGCCCGCATCCTCAGACGCACCTGCCCGACATGGCGCCAGATCGGCTGACCATCCTGATAGATCACCGCGGCGGACAGCAACATATGACGCCTGCCGCGCATGGACTTGAGCTGAACCAGCGCATCCTCGGGCGTTTCCGGTTTCGACAACAGCTGCCCTTCGAAATCCAGCACCTGATCGCATCCCAAAACCATCGCGCCGGGAACCTTGTCGCTGACCTTACGTGCTTTCATCTCAGCCAGCGCATCGGCAATATCACGAGGCGAAGCGCCCTCGGCCAGCAGGGCGCGTTTGACGGTCTCTTCATCAACCCGGGCGACCTGGACTGAAAACGGCACGCCTGCGTTTTCCAGCAGCTGCGCCCGGATCGCAGAACCCGAAGCAAGAAGTATGGGGACAGTCATGTGGAAAACCCCGTGTGCAAATCATTGAACGTTCTTGGACGGTTTGTATGGCTTTCCGGTTGACACGCAACCCCGGGAATTTGACGTAAGACTTCCCCGAGTCGCCCGGTTCCTGTCCAGACGGGACAAGGATAAGTTGGAAACTTCGGATAAGCGAACTATCCTGCGTTGCTCAACAGGTTATCCACAATCAAGACAGCATAAAACCATCATAAGTATTTGTAATAATTATATTTTCAATTTAGCCAACACATCCAGATCCAAATCTCACTTTTTTGTCCACCTGGGGAAAAGAGCAGGACAAAAAAGTAATCCACGGATTTTGATCTCTCTACAAAACCATCATCCTTTTTCTTTTCTATTTTTTTTATTAGGAGGGTTTCAGGCAAATCCGGAAAGCCCGATGACCGATCTTCTTTTCACGATCTACCCATGGGTCAAATCCCTGCACATCATGGCTGTGATTTCATGGATGGCAGGGTTGTTCTATTTACCCAGATTGTTCGTGTATCACGTTGAAAAAGCGCAGGCCGTCGATGGCGCGCAACAGATTTTCTTTGAAATGGAAGAAAAGCTGATGCGTGTGATCATGCGCCCGGCGATGATCGTGGCCTGGGTTTGCGGGCTGATCATGGTCTTCACGCCCGGTATTGTCGGATGGGACTGGAGTTGGCCCTGGGTCAAGGGTGCAGCTGTGATCGGGATGACCTGGTTCCATCATTGGCTGATGGCACGGCGCAAAGACCTGGCAGAGGGGCGAAATAAGCTCACTGGGCGGCAATACCGCATGATGAATGAGGTTCCGACCATTCTGATGGTAATCATCGTCCTGGCGGTTGTTCTGAAGTTCTGAGGGCCTGTTTGACTCTTTTTGAGTAAGCGCTTATCTATCGCATAACGCGCCCGTCCGGGCGAGGTATCTTCCGTTCTGAAATTCCACTCTGGTGCCGCGATGCAAGCGGCCAAGGCTCGTATCATCATGACAACTGAAACTCTGAATCTGGCCGATCTGAAGGCCAAAAGCCCCAAAGACCTGCTCGCCATGGCCGAGGAGCTTGAGATCGAGAACGCCTCGACCATGCGCAAAGGCGAAATGATGTTCCAGATTCTGCGTGAACGCGCGGATGAGGGCTGGACCATCGGTGGCGATGGCGTGCTGGAAGTGCTGCAGGACGGCTTTGGTTTCTTGCGCTCGCCCGAGGCGAACTACCTTCCGGGTCCGGATGACATCTATGTTTCGCCTGACATGATCCGTAAGCATTCGCTGCGCACTGGAGATACGGTTGAAGGTGAGATCAAAGCACCCGATGAAAACGAACGCTATTTCGCGTTGACCAATGTCACCAAGATCAACTTTGAGAATCCGGAAAAAGCCAAGCACAAGATCCTGTTCGACAACCTGACGCCTCTGTACCCGGATGAGCGTCTGAAGATGGAAATCGAAGATCCCACCATCAAGGACAAGTCGGCCCGGGTGATCGATCTGGTCTCGCCGATTGGTAAAGGTCAGCGTTCGCTGATCGTGGCGCCACCGAGGACCGGTAAAACAGTGATCCTGCAGAACATCGCGCATTCCATCGAACAGAACCATCCGGAGTGTTATCTGATCGTCCTGCTGATCGACGAACGCCCGGAAGAGGTGACGGATATGCAGCGTTCGGTGAAGGGTGAGGTCGTGTCTTCGACCTTCGACGAACCGGCGACTCGCCACGTGGCCGTGTCGGAAATGGTCATCGAAAAAGCGAAGCGTTTGGTCGAGCATAAACGAGATGTTGTTATTCTTCTCGATTCGATCACAAGACTTGGTAGGGCATTTAACACTGTGGTGCCATCCTCGGGTAAAGTTTTGACCGGTGGTGTAGACGCAAATGCGCTTCAGCGTCCCAAGCGCTTCTTTGGTGCGGCGCGGAACATCGAAGAAGGCGGTTCGCTGACCATCATCGCCACCGCGCTGATCGATACCGGCAGCCGGATGGACGAGGTGATCTTTGAAGAGTTCAAAGGCACCGGTAACTCGGAAATCGTTCTGGATCGCAAGATTGCAGACAAGCGCGTGTTCCCGGCGATCGACATCCTCAAATCCGGTACTCGGAAAGAAGACTTGCTGGTCGACAAGGGCGATCTGGCCAAGACCTTCGTACTTCGTCGTATTCTCAACCCGATGGGCACAACCGACGCGATCGAGTTCCTGCTGTCCAAGTTGAAACAAACCAAGACGAACGGCGAGTTCTTCGATTCGATGAACACCTGATAGGGTTCTGGCACTGACGCGAGGGCTATCAATGGATACGATATTCGCCCTGGCCAGCGCCCAGGGTAAAGCAGGCGTTGCTGTGATCCGACTGTCCGGTCCGCAGGCGCATTCGGTTGCGAACCTGTTGGCCGGAGGTGGCTTGCCATCACGCGGGATGTCTGTTCGAACACTGAACGCGCCGGATGGATCACGGTTGGATGAGGGCTTGGTTTTAACCTTTCAAGCCCCGTCCAGTTTTACCGGTGAGGATGTGGCCGAGCTTCAAATTCACGGTAGTATGGCTTCGGTGAACGCCGTCCTGGGATGCCTTTCGGATATGAATGATGTTCATCTGGCCGAACCGGGCGAATTCACGCGTCGCGCATTGGAAAACGGTAAGCTGGATCTGGCGCAGGTCGAGGGCCTTGCCGATCTGATCGACGCGGAAACCGAAGCGCAAAGGAAACAGGCGCAGACCATATTGGCTGGCGCATTGGGCACATTGGCCGAAGGCTGGCGGCGAGACTTGATCCGTGCAGCATCGTTATTGGAAGCCGTGATAGATTTTGCGGATGAAGACGTTCCGACAGATGTAACGCCGGAGGTTCGCAAGCTGATCTCGGGTGTCATGGAAGACCTGACTCGTGAGGCAAAGGGCGTTCGGATCGCCGAACGGATTCGCTCGGGTTTTGAAGTTGCCATTGTTGGTCTTCCGAACGCGGGTAAGTCGACATTGCTGAACGCATTAGCAGGGCGCGAGGCCGCGATTACATCCGAATATGCCGGGACGACCCGTGACATAATCGAAGTTCGGATGGACCTGGCTGGTTTACCAGTTACTCTGTTGGATACGGCTGGCTTACGCGAAACTGAGGATCATGTCGAAAATCTGGGGATCGAGCTGGCCCGTAAACGGGCAGAAGCCGCTGATTTGCGCGTTTTTTTGACGGATACTCCTGATATCTTGGGTGTTTCGATGCAAGTCGATGACATTCATGTTTTTCCGAAATCTGATTTACGCGATGAGTCCACTGGTGGGATTTCCGGTAAAACAGGGCAGGGAATTGATCAGCTGATAGACGATATATCGCGTGTCCTGAGTGAACGAACTACTAGCCATGGTATAGCAACGCGGGAACGCCATCGCATCGCCATGACAAACGCGGTCGAATCGCTTGCTGCTTCGCAGACGGTTCTGGAATCAGGTCCAGATATGTATGATATAGCCGCGGAAGAATTACGGACCGCCATTCGGTCTCTTGAGTCTCTGGTTGGCAGAATAGATGTCGAAACCCTTCTGGATGAGATTTTTGCGAGTTTCTGCCTGGGAAAATAGGGAGTGTTTCACGTGAAACATTCGAAGTTTGATGTGGTTGTCATCGGTGCGGGTCATGCAGGCACTGAGGCTGCACATGCCGCAGCACGCATGGGTGCGAATACCGCTTTGGTTACGTTATCTGGCCGAGACATCGGCGTTATGTCCTGTAATCCGGCAATAGGCGGATTGGGTAAGGGACATCTGGTCCGGGAAATCGACGCGCTTGACGGGGTAATGGGCCGCGTAGCGGACCGCGCAGGTATTCAGTTCCGACTGTTAAATCGGCGCAAAGGCCCTGCCGTTCAGGGCCCGAGGGCACAAGCGGACCGCGCTCTTTACCGGGAAGCGATGTCAGATGTAACACGCAGACAAGACAACTTATCTGTTATTACTGGAGAAGTTGTTGATTTCCTGATGGATGGTCATCGGGTGGCCGGAGTGAAGTTGGCGGACAATTCCGAGGTACCGGCCCGCACCGTTATTCTGACATCGGGCACTTTTCTGCGCGGTGTAATTCATATCGGAGATGTCTCAAGGCCGGGCGGGCGTATGGGGGGTCGCCCGTCGGTTAAGTTAGCAGAGCGCCTGGATGAGTTTGCATTGCCCATGGCGCGTTTAAAAACAGGGACACCGCCCCGGCTGGATGGACGGACAATTAGCTGGGATATTCTGGAACGGCAGGACGGTGATCCCGAACCGACCTTGTTTTCATTTATGTCCAGTACTGTATCTGCCCCGCAAATCTCATGTGGAATCACGCATACAAATGCGAAAACACATGAGATTATTGAGAAAAACCTGTCCCGGTCCGCCATGTATGGTGGCCATATTGATGGGGTCGGTCCCAGGTACTGTCCCTCGATCGAAGACAAGATTGTACGCTTTGCCGATAAGGATTCACATCAGATTTTTCTGGAACCGGAAGGTGTACAGGACCATACGGTCTACCCAAACGGGATTTCAACATCTCTGCCTGAGGACGTTCAGGTTGACTATGTTCAATCAATCCTGGGGCTGGAACATGCCAAGATTCTGCAACCGGGATACGCGATTGAATATGACTATGTCGATCCGCGAGTTCTGTCAGCGTCGTTGTCGGTGCCTGATGTTTCTGGCTTGTATCTCGCGGGTCAAATCAACGGAACCACGGGGTATGAGGAGGCGGCTGCCCAAGGTCTTGTCGCTGGGCTGAATGCCGCACTAGAGGTACAGGGTCGTGCGCCGGCGTACTTTACACGGTCGGACAGTTACATCGGCGTGATGGTAGATGATCTAACAACCCGCGGGGTTGCTGAACCCTATCGGATGTTCACGTCCCGGGCGGAGTTTCGGCTGTCGCTGCGTGCTGATAATGCTGATCAACGATTAACGCCCATCGGTGAAGAACTTGGCTGTATAAGTGAAAACCGTCGGTCCGTGTTTGGGGAAAAACTGGAAAAGTTGGCCGTCGCAAAAAACAGGCTGACCGCGCAAACCTATACACCCAAAGAAATCCGATCAGCTGGGATTAGCGTCAATCAGGACGGAAACCGGCGTGACGGTATGGCGGTGCTGGCCTTCCCGGATGTGACGTTCGAAGACTTGATCCCGCTTGATCCAAGACTTTCGGACACCGATGGTGAAACCCGTCGACAGGTCGAGCGCGATGCGCTTTACGCCAACTATATTGCGCGACAGCAACGAGATGTCGAAGCGATGAAACGAGATGAAGCGCATGAAATCCCTCGGGATTTCGACTATTTTGCGCTTGATGGGCTGTCGGCAGAAATGAAGCAAAAGCTGTCGCAGGCGAAGCCGGCCAACATCGCACAGGCGGGTCGGGTCGAAGGGGTGACACCAGCTGCCTTGACTCTGGTCCTGGCGAAGCTCAGGCGCGATATGAAAGCCCTAAGAGCATGAATGCCCAGAACGCTGTAACGGCAGACTCGTTGGATGTTTCACGTGAAACATTTGCGCGTCTTTCCAATTATGTTGCTTTGCTCGAACGCTGGAATCCCAAGATTAATCTGGTGTCACGAAATAGCCTTAAGGACATTTGGATTCGCCACATACTGGATTCGATTCAAGTTTTCCGGTGTGTTGAATCGGTAGATCATTGGGTAGATTTGGGCAGCGGCGGAGGTTTTCCCGGCATGGTTTGCGCCATCATGGCGATAGAAGCAGCACCCGCCACACGATTTACGCTGGTTGAAAGCGACCAAAGGAAATCCGCGTTCCTTCGAAATGTGGCCAGAGAGTGTGGTGCGAGATGCACCGTGATCTCCCGAAGAATCGAGGCTGTCGATCCGCTTGGTGCAGATATTGTATCGGCACGGGCGCTTGCCGATCTGACAACACTAATGTCTTTTTGTGACAGGCACTTAAGCGCAGATGGCACGGCTTTGTTGCCGAAAGGCGCGACTTGGGAAAAAGAACTTTCTGATGCGCGCAAGGAATGGAAATTTGACGCTGAACCCATTACAAGTCTAACGGAACCCCAGTCTGTTATCCTGAAAATCAAAGGAGTTACACGTGGTTGATCTGTCTCGTCCTGCCGGGCCTCGGATTATCGCGGTTGCCAATCAGAAAGGCGGGGTCGGAAAAACCACAACAGCTATAAACCTGGCGGCCGGATTGGCCGAGGCTGGCTGCAAGGTTTTGGTGGTTGATCTTGATCCTCAGGGAAATGCATCAACCGGACTGGGCGTCGAAGACCGGGATTGGACGACATACGATCTCATACTGGACGATGCGCCTTTGGAAGCCGTGGTGCAGGAGACAGAAATCGGTAACCTGTTTGTGGTTCCGGCCACCGTCGACCTCAGCTCTGCGGATATTGAGCTGATATCGAATGAAAAACGCAGCTACTTATTGCATGACGCGCTGCGCCAGACTGCCATCGATGCCTTCGATCTGGATTTCGTGCTGATCGATTGCCCGCCATCTTTGAACTTGCTCACCGTAAATGCCATGGTTGCGGCACATTCGGTCCTTGTTCCATTGCAAAGCGAATTCTTCGCTCTTGAAGGTTTGTCTCAGTTGATGCTGACAATTCGTGAGGTTCGACAGACAGCAAATCCTGATTTGAGAATCGAAGGTGTTGTGTTGACCATGTATGACAACCGCAACAACTTGTCTCGTCAGGTTGAAAAGGATGCGCGTGACAATCTGGGTGAGATGGTATTTAAAACCAAGATACCCAGAAATGTACGGGTCAGCGAGGCGCCGTCCTACGCGCTTCCTGTATTACAATATGACTCGGGCTCACTCGGGGCGATGGCTTATCGGCATCTGGCCAGAGAAGTCATGCACAAGAACAACAAAGTAGCCATCTAAATGGTCATGAGGAGGGCATAATGAACGCCAGGAAAGGAAAACCCCGAGGGTTAGGTCGTGGGCTGTCGGCGCTGATGGCCGATGTTGCACCTGAGGCGGAAGGTCGAATTGCCTCTGAACCTCGTCGCCCGGATCTCACAGTTCCTATCGAGAAACTGCAGGCGAACCCTGATCAGCCACGACGCCGGTTCGCTCAGGAGCAATTGGATGAGCTCGCGGCCTCGGTCAAAGAGAAGGGGATCATCCAGCCACTGATCGTCCGTAACATTGCGGGTGGACAATACGAGATCGTGGCTGGTGAGCGCCGCTGGCGGGCTGCTCAGATGGCGCAACTGCATGATATTCCAGTCATTGTTCGCGAATTTGACGATACAGAGGTGCTTGAAGTCGCGATCATTGAAAACATCCAACGCGCCGATTTGAACGCGGTTGAAGAAGCGGCGGGATTCAAGCAATTAATGGATCGCTTTGGACATACTCAGGAGAAACTGGCCGAAGCGTTGGGCAAAAGCCGCAGCCACATTGCCAACCTGCTGCGCCTGCTGTCTTTGCCGATGGATGTGCAATCGCTCGTGATCGAGGGAAAACTGTCTGCCGGCCATGCAAGAGCGCTGATCACGGCCGAGGATCCCTCAGGTCTGGCTAAACAGGTCGTGTGCGAAGGGCTTTCTGTCCGCGCAACCGAGGCTTTGGTCAAGAAACAGCAGGGCGGCGCTGAGAAACAAGTTCCAAAGTCTAAGAACCTGAATGTCGGGAAAGACGCAGATACGCGTGCGCTCGAAAAGGACTTATCGGCAATTCTGGCAATGAAGGTAACCATCAATCACAAGGCTGGTGCGGAATCCGGTCAGGTGGTTTTGGCCTATGAAAACCTTGATCAACTGGATGATCTTTGCGCCAAGCTCAGCCGTTAGGGCGGCTCCAGATAAAGATCATGACGCTACTTAACACGAACGCCTGAATGACCAGGACGTGAGAGGGCACAGAAAGTAGAATTGAAAGACCGAATACGGCGGCAACCGATATGGTGGCCGCCCTTTTCGCGCTGGGTCTTATCGCGCCCGAGCTTTGCCAATCTACAATCAGTGGCCCAAAGGTTCGGTGGCTCAGCAGCCAGTTATGCAATCTGGATGAAGACCGGGCGAAAAAGAAGGCGGCCAGCAACAGAAATGGCACCGTTGGCAGCAGCGGTAAAACAACTCCGATCATGGCTAACGCGACGCACAGTAACCCCAATCCGGCCCAGAGATACTGCATCTGCTACTCCAATAGCTCTCGGATCACTGCATTGAGTACTGCGCGTCCATTTGCGGTGGTGCGCAATCGGTCACCATCAAGCGCAATCATGCCTGAATCGATCAAAGTGTCGAGCTTTCCTTCAGGTAACACGTCACCAGATAGTCGCTCGTATCGGTCTATATATAGACCTTCGGTTAGCCTAAGACACATCATAAGGTATTCAGATGCTTGTTCTTTGTGGTTTAGCTCAAATCGACCGCTTTCCCCCAGACCATTTTCGACCGCAGTTAGCCATTTAGCCGGGGACAGGTGAGTCTCTGTCGCGTATTTTCGACCATCGAGGGTGATCCGTCCATGTGCACCGGGTCCGATGCCAACATAATCACCATAGCGCCAATAGATCAGATTGTGTTGTGACTCCGCTCCGGGACGGGCGTGGTTTGAAACCTCATAGGCGGGTAGGCCGTGTGCCTCGCAGATTTCCTGTGTGGCCAGATACATATCCGCAGCGCTGTCATCTTCGGGCAGGCCGCGAAGTTTCCCCACTGCATAGCGGTCACCAAAGGCGGTGCCGTCTTCGATGGTCAGTTGGTAAAGCGACAGATGATCGACAGCCATCGATAGCGCTTCGGTCAATTCTGCACGCCAATCATCCAGAGTTTGGTGTTGGCGGGCGTAGATCAGATCAAAACTGACGCGTTCAAAACAGGCGCGGGCAATGTCAAATGCGGCACGCGCCTCGGCCACGGTATGAATGCGACCCAGACGGCGCAAATCATCGTCGTTCAACGCCTGCACACCCATCGATACGCGATTTACGCCCGCATCCCGATAGGCAGCGAAACGTCCGGCTTCGACTGAGCTCGGATTGGCCTCGAGTGTGATTTCCATATCATTGGCGGGTCGCCAGAGCGCGCGGGCCTCGTCAATTATTGCCGAAACCGTTTCAGGCGCCATCAATGACGGCGTGCCACCACCAAAGAAAATCGTGTTCAGTACCCGATCCGGCGTCTCGGAAGCAGAGCGGGGTAATTCGCTTAGATAGGAGTTAAGCCATTGTTTTTGATCTATACTTTTTGAAACATGGCTGTTGAAATCGCAATAAGGGCACTTGGCCTCGCAAAAAGGCCAATGCACATACAGGCCGAAGCCACCGTTGCGCCAATCATCCGCCAAAGCAGCCTTTCACGAACAACTCCACCGCGCGGCCACGATGGCTGATCTTGTTCTTTTCCCAGCGATCCATCTCGGCAAATGTAATGTCGTGCCCTTCGGGGACAAACATCGGGTCATATCCAAAGCCGTCTTTGCCACGGATCGGCCAGGTCAAATGGCCGGGGGCCACGCCCTCGAACACCTCGTCATGCCCGTCAGGCCAGGCCAGAACCAGCGTACAGCGGAATTGCGCTGTGCGAGGGTGGGCAGCATTCTTCGCTTCCAGCTCGTTATGTGCGCGGTTCATCGCCATCTGAAAATCACGGCCATTGCCGGTTTCTGCCCAATCGGCGGTGTAGACGCCTGGCGCGCCATCCAGCGCGTCGATGGTGATCCCGGAATCGTCCGACAGGGCGGGCAGGCCGGTGGCTTGAGCGGCGGCGTGGGCCTTGATCCGGGCGTTGCCGACGAAGGTGTCTTCTGTTTCTTCTGGTTCGGGCAGATCCATTTCGCCAGCACCCACGACGGAAACACCAAAGGGTTCGAGGAGATGTGCCATCTCCTCAAGCTTGCCTTTGTTGTGCGTGGCGACCAGCAACCGGTCTCCGTCGAACTTGCGGGTCATGCGGTCGCGGCCTTTTGGGCAGCCGCCAGTTCCGCTACGCCTTTCTCGGCCAGATCCATCAGCTGATCCATCTGGGCGCGGCTAAAAATCGAGCCTTCGGCTGACATCTGCACTTCGATCAGTTTGCCAGATCCGGTCATGATGAAGTTGCCATCGACGCCGGCCTCGCTGTCCTCGGGGTAGTCGAGGTCCAAAACCGGCTGACCGGCATAAATCCCGCAGGATACGGCAGCAACGGGATCAACCAGAGGATCAGAGATCACATCGCCTGCTTTCATCAGCTTGTTTACCGCCAGACGCAGCGCCACCCAGCCACCGGTGATTGAGGCACAACGCGTTCCGCCATCGGCTTGAATGACATCGCAGTCAACGGTGATCTGACGTTCGCCTAAGGCGACTCTATCCACACCGGCTCGCAATGCGCGCCCGATCAGGCGCTGGATTTCCACAGTGCGGCCGCCTTGCTTGCCGCTTGCCGCTTCACGGCGCATCCGCGTGTTGGTCGCACGGGGCAACATCCCGTATTCGGCGGTGACCCAGCCCAGGCCCGAACCCTTGATGAAGGGCGGTACGCGATCCTCGATCGTGGCGGTGCACAGTACATGGGTGTCACCCATCTTGATCAGGCAGGAACCTTCGGCATGTTTGGTAAAGCCGGTTTCAATTGAAACGGCGCGCATTTCGTTTAGATCACGTCCTGAGGGTCGCATGGAAAATCCTTTGTTTGCTGGGTTGGGGATACCGCCCTGCAGCGTTACGATGCAACCCCGATTGACCTTTCTTGTGCCTGCTATTTAATGACGATCCAAGACAGGATTGCCGATGAGCGAAGCGAGCAAAATTCTGAGCGAGATGAACGACCGGTCACGTGAGGTGTTCCGGCTGATCGTCGAAAGCTATCTAGACAGCGGTGAGCCGGTCGGCAGCCGCACTCTGACACGCACGCTTTCGGAAAAAGTCAGCGCGGCGACCGTGCGTAACGTGATGCAGGATCTGGAATTTCTGGGTTTGCTGGACAGCCCGCATGTCAGTGCTGGTCGGATTCCGACGCAGCAGGGGTTGCGGATGTTCGTCGACGGATTGCTTGAAATGGGCGATCTGGGCGCGGATGATCGTCAGAAACTGGACGAAACATTAGGCTCTAACGCAGGCGATGTTGGTGGAATGTTGGATCGTGTGGGTTCGGCATTGTCACACGTGACACAAGGCGCCTCGCTGGTGCTGACACCCAAACACGAGGCTGAGATCAAACATATTGAGTTCGTCTCACTTGGTCATGACCGGGCTTTGGTGGTTCTCGTGTTTTCGGACGGGCAGGTAGAAAACCGGCTGTTTACGCCTCCGCCCGGGCAGACGCCCAGCTCGATGCGTGAGGCTGCGAATTTTCTCAATGCGCTGATCGAAGGGCGTACGCTTAGCGAAGTGCGTCGTCAGATGTTGTCGCAGATAGATGCGCGGAAGCAGGAAATCGATATTCTGGCGCGTGAGATGGTCGAAAGCGGCATTGCCGCGTGGGACGGGGATGGCAGCGACTCGGCCCGATTGATCGTACGCGGACGCGCGAATCTACTTAATGAGCCTGGTCAGACTGAGGAGCTGGATCGAATCCGAACCCTGTTTGATGACCTCGAGCGCAAACGTGACATCGCTGAATTCCTTGAATTGACCGAGGAAGGCGAGGGTGTGCGCATTTTTATTGGCTCTGAGAACAAACTTTTCTCACTTTCGGGTTCCTCTTTGGTGGTGTCTCCATATATGAACGCTGATCGTAAGATAATCGGTGCGGTTGGGGTCATCGGGCCCACACGTCTGAATTATGGACGGATCGTGCCGATCGTGGATTATACGGCGCAACTGGTCGGCAAGCTGATTTCCGACCGGAGCTAGAGGGTAAGAGATGGCAGAGCCCAAGAACGAAGATTTTCTGGACGACATCATGTCCGCCGAGGCGGAAGAGTTTGCCGAGGAATTTGCTGAGATCAGCGATGAGGCGCTTGAGGTCGATCAACTGCGCGCAGAGCGTGATGATTACAAAGACAAGTTCATGCGTGCGCTGGCCGATGCCGAAAACGCGCGCAAACGCGGCGATAAGGCGCGTCGGGATGCGGAACAGTACGGCGGGTCGAAGCTGGCCCGCGATATGCTGCCGGTTTACGACAACATGAAACGCGCGCTCGAAGCTGCGACGGATGAACAGAAAGAGGTTGCCGCTGGCCTGATCGAAGGTGTCGAACTGACCATGCGTGCACTGAAGGACGTATTCCAGAAGCACGGGATCGAGGTGATCACGCCCGAAGTGGGCGACCGGTTCGATCCGAATGTGCACGAAGCGATGTTTGAAGCTCCGGTGCCGGGCACGCGAGCGGGCGATATCATTCAGGTATCCGCAGAAGGGTTCATGTTGCATGACCGCTTGCTGCGTCCGGCGCAGGTCGGCGTATCGTCGACACCTGCGAGCTGATTGGCTTCAAAGAAGCCAAGCCTCCGGCGGAGGTATTTT
>NZ_JWLJ01000010.1 GCF_000813985.1 Ruegeria sp. ANG-R | reverse complement strand
AAACGCTCATCTGGTCTAAGCAGATTTTTGGTGAAGCAGCCGTTCATTTATTGCCCGGCGGATTCAATGAGAGAGCCCAGATCTACGGAATGCTGCGCACGCCCGGAAAGTCGGCTTTATGATCGTGACACAATCAACTTATTGGTTTGGGAGACTTTCCTAAAGATACCAGTTACAGCGAAGCCAAAACCGTTGTGGCCGAAAAGTTTATTAGGTTCCCCAATGTTCAATTTATTTAAGAAATCTGTCTGGCCACAAAACTTCCAAAACCCACCTTGGGGCGAAAGGAAGTCTATTTTTGATCATATAGCCGCGCACATTAAACCGGGGCGTACTCAGGGCCTTTCAGAGGAAGGCTACAGGCTTTCGGATGAGCCAGAGGCTGATCCCAACTCGATCTCGTTCGCCCCGGTGCGATGGACGGAGTACTCCGTCATCATGGTTCTGATAGGTCAGATGACGAGATCATCCGAAACCTTCATTCGACTCTGGTTTCTGCATGTCAAAGCGCGTCTGATCACCATGTTCAGACACTGTACAAACTGATTCTCGACAGTTCAGCACTTGGCGTTATCGATCCTTTGATTGAGCTCATTCTTGAAGAGCAAGTTCTGGACGCGGAGCGACTGCGCGAGATCGCCTTTTGGTTTACAACAAAGGCCCCAGACCGAGAACCCGTGAAGTTTTCAATGGCTTTGCTTGGTCTGTTGCGGGGCAGTGATGACTCAGACGTTTTCTTGACTCTGGGCAGACACGACGAATTCACCCTTTACTCAGCAGTTCCACTCTCGAACAGCGACGTGTACGGCGAAGAAGTTCTTTGGAAACTGGCCATCACTGCCGAAGATTGGGGACGCATTAGGTCATGTTGACAAATGCCTCAGCCATAGGCGGATCGATGTGATGTCGATGAATCCGAGGTATCTTTCTGCGGTCTTGTCGTATCGAGTTGCGACACGGCGGGCATTCTTGAGCTTGTTGAAGCAGCGTTCGACCAAGTTACGCAAACGATAGAGCGACCGGTCCACGGCGGTGCGCTTCTTGCGGGATTTCCGCATTGGGATCACGGGCAACACGTCGCGCGCATCCATGGTTGCCCGGATGTGGTCAGCGTCATACCCACGATCTGCAAGCAATACGCTCGGCTTGGGCAAATTCTCCGCCATGACGAGGTCGAACCCGAGATAGTCAGATGTTTGGCCCGGCGTGATTTCCGTCCTCATGGGCAGCCCGGCGGCGTTGACAAGAAGGTGGATCTTGGTCGTGAAACCACCACGAGAACGGCCAAAACCTTGTCGCGGTGTCCCCCTTTAGCACCCGCTGCCTGATGGTGGGCGCGGATCACCGTGCTGTCGATCATTTGAGGGGCGTCTGGCACGGCCCCACTCTGGTTCAAAACCTCCATGATCTCCTCCCACAGCCCGGCCAGCGTCCAACGCCGGAACTGGCGGTAGACACTGGACCACTTGCCGAACTCATCTGGAAGATCACGCCATGGAGCACCCGTTCGGGCGATCCAGAAAATGCCATCTAGAACAAGGCGGTGGTTGGTCGGTTTGCGTCCATTCGGGGCGCGGACCGCCAAGATGAAACGTTCAAAAACGCCCATTCTTCGTCTGACATAAGGTCTCGTGCCAAGCTGGTCTCCATTGCAGATACCAGCTTGAATCATGCTCAAAGCCCGATGTGAATCCCTTTTGTCAACACGGCCTAGTCGGTTTGTCCGCACAAATCTTGCGGCCTCCGCTATCCCGGTTTTTTTGTTTGACTCCCTGTTCGAGAGGGCTCTTCAATCGCAATTACTTTTCTCGTCGTAGGGTGTAAACATAGCTCGAAACCCGATGTTACATCAAACGGTAAAAGATATTAGCCGCCGTGCAGTAATTTGGAAAGTTGGACTCTTCATAATGATTCATTGCCCCGTTGAGGTTGTGTTGGCCTCAATGACATGGGAAGCGCGTTTCTTGAATATCCCAGTTCATTGACTGTCCAAATCCTCATAATAAACCAAGGCGGGCATATTACGACGCTGATGAACGATACGCAGGATAACGGCCGCGCCACCGGCGGCATCGAGTGGTTTGAAAAAGATGGTATGCTTTTCATAGTTCACAGACCTCATCCCGGCCACAAATAAGCGCCTGTCACGCCCAATCCCCGGGTCTTCAGATATCCGCTCAAAAGCAACTACGAGGCCGCGGTAATATCTCAGCCATTGCGAGCGCCCCCATGTTTCAATGGTGTACTGGCGGATTTCATCTAGGTCGGATTGCGCCAGGTCAGAAAGGAGTATGCTCATTGATTGAACGCGTCTGGCTCATAGGCTTTCGGGTCAAACTCGGCAAACAGGCCGCTTTCCGCCTGCTCGACGGCGTGTTCGAGATCGGCTTTCAAGTTATAGAATTGCCTCGCGCCTTCTTTCTCCATCAGCAGTCGGATTCCCGCTCGGACAACTTCACTGAGGTTGGCATAAGCCCCGGACTTGATCTGATTTTGAACATAGTCCTGCATCGGTTGTGTAAGATGTACGTTCGGCATAGAGCCCTCCTTTAGCATGTCGAATAATATCAGATACTGACAGGCACATTCAAGGGCTTGCGATGTGATCGCCATAACTCAATTGAAATACAGCGCCATATTGCAAGCGTCGGAGGCCTAAGCTACGCTGTTCTTATCACGCAGAAAATCTTTGATACTATTTACGCTCTTCTCCTCAGCGGAACGGTTTCGTGGACAGGCGCGATAATGATTGATGAGCTTGCAATACGCGGTCATCTGGACGGGCCAACCGCAATTGGGGTCCTCCTGGGCGCGGTTGTTGCGGGAGTGTCGATGTAGCGCGCACGGACCCGGTTTGATTAAATACCTCACTTCAAAGCATCTTCAGAGAAAAGTGATTGGCCGGGCATCAATGTTATGGCTGGATCGACTTGCTGCAATGCCAATCATATTCAGCGTGGAACGCTCACTTTGTACCAGCGGCGTTGAACGTGATATTTCACCAAAAACCAGACAGCTGCCAATGGAAGCAACGTTAGAATACAGATTCCAACAAGACTGGCGAGAAATTCCGAATATGGTAGCATAACGCTCCTAACCGCTATTCCTACCTGGGTGATGACGCCCACCGTTATCAGCAACAGGAATAGATTGAGTACCAATCTGCTCAAGGGCGGACGACGTAATTCTGCTCCACAGGCTGAACAGGTCTGGTAGCCCTCATTGATGCCATTCCCACAAAATCCACAAACTGTTGCCATGCACTATACCTCTTTCTTTACATTATGGTTTTCTGAGCACCCTGACTGCGACGGGCCTCCTGTGATCTCCAGTTTTCCGAAACTGCACGATCACGTCAATCATTGTGCGGCAGTATTCGACAATCTCGGAATAGGTGAGCCCGGTGTTCGCCTGCATGACCATAAAGGCCAGGCGCGACAGAGCAGCTTCGGGTGAGGACGTGTGCACAGTGGTGATCCCGCCGGGATGGCCCGAATTGATCGCGGACAGAAAGTCATAAGCTTCCGCACCGCGCAGCTCTCCCATCATGATCCGGTCCGGCCGGATGGGCGTCACCCGCAGCGCCGAAACGACTTGGTGCGGCCGACCATTTGACCACGTTGAAAACTGGCTCGAAGGAGACAGGTTTCAGCGCATGTGGTCAAAGGGAGATCGTGCCTGGTTGGTTCGGGAAGGCAGCCTGCGCAGCGGGCTGGCGCGTAGCACACGGTCCGGGAACTGGACGCGCCGCGGCCAGGTTCCGGATTTGCCCAGCTACACCCGATCATTGGTATTCACATGGGGATCAACCAGCACGAGAACGAGATTGGCCTTGAGAGAAGAAAGCGCCCGCCGCAACAAAACCGGGGTCTGAGAGGCAGATCCCGGAGTCTCAATGGGAAGTGCAATGAACAAATTTTCTGCGGCGGACCTTGAGTGAGCAGTTCCGAAGGCTGGCTTCGGACGTGCTGTATTTGGAGTAAGATCCACGATGACCAGCATCAAGCCGGGATTGGCGGTTCAACGCAGTTGTGACCACCTGTGAGCGTTTGTTGGCTGGCTAGGTGAAAGGGGCGGCAGTGCCGCCCCTTTCTGTGTCAGGTCTGCGGTGACGGTTTTGTCAGTCCCCCAACATGACGGTGCGCCATGTTTGTATCACGCGGCCCGGCCGTCTGACCGCAACCTTCCCGAAATGCTCAGCGCTTGGGTGCCAGAGTCTGACGGACACGTATCCGCGCCCGTGTTGATGGCACCCGAAGGGCGGGATGTGAACAGGCCAATCCGGCGCGACAATGCCCAGCAGATCCGACGCGATGTAGGAGATCCGCTTGCGGCACAGGTTGCACCGCAAGGTTATGAGCTGGTTATCGCGAGCGGCATCCCTGAGCGTGCGAAACGGTTTGCCGGGATGGGCTCGAACGGGTGGATTGGCTGCTGGTATGATGAGAACATATAGGGAACACAGACAGGCTTGTCCAAATCGAATTGTCGGCCTAGCGTGGTTCGATGTGCAATTTGTACTCGAATACGACCACTCAAGAGGCCATGCGCCAACTGTTTGATGTGGCGCCATCGCGGGACCATCTTGGGAAGATGTCGGCGCAGCCGGCGATATTCCCAAGATGGTGATGCCGCGATCGTCACCGCCGATGAGACCGGTTCGCGGAGCCTGCAATATGCCCGCTGGGGTTGGAAGAAAGTCAGGTTCCGGGGCAAAAAGCACGAGACGTGGCTGACCAATGTACGGAATCTGGATGGCTGGCCCTGGCAACATGTGATCTCGGAGCGATCGCAAAGGTGCCTTGTACCGGCGTCGTCGTTTTCGGAGTATCATCCGAGTGAGACGATACCGGGTGCGCGCGGCACACCGATCAAGGCGGCGAGCTGGTTTCGCCTGCAGGGCGAAGCCGCTCGGCCGCCATTTGCATTTGCTGGAATGATGCGACGCTGGGGCTGGGAACAGGACGGGTTGCGCAAGAAAGCGGATGAGGCGTTGCGGGATGCGGGACATCAGGTGACGGCCATGGCGTTTCTGACGACAGAGCCGAACAGTATAGTCGCACCGATCCACCCGAAAGCCATGCCGGTCGTTCTTCACACCGAGGAACAATTCGAGACCTGGCTGATCGGCACGGCAGAGGACGCGGCTTCCCTTCAAAAGCCCCTGCCGAATGAACTTCTGGAGCTGGCATTTACGGGCGGGAAACAGGACCCGCGACGAACCGTCGATAGAACAGGGGTCGAGTCCGGCTCAGTGCAGGATAGGGCGGTAAGGAGTTTTCTGCGACAGTGCGTCGTCAAGTGTCTCAATATCTCTAAAATAATGCCAGAAACACCCAATGAGACATTGAAGGAGACCCGACGGGCGAACCGTCTCAGCTTATACACTCATTGAGACACGATCACCAAAGCGGGGTCATTTGCATACCGGGGCGAAATGACACTGCAAGCCTCTTTCTTGTGAGCAGCCGTTCATAGATCACGCCACGAAAGAGGAAAAAGAGCCCTTAGAGACCGATGCTGCGCAATGCGCGCAAGTCCGTTTTCGATAGGCGCGACGGGTTCGGAAAACGTCATGGCGTACCGCCAATAAACGGATGTAGTATGTTCGCTACACAGTATAACCCGGTAGCTCTTTAAAGTTTACTCGCGCCGCGTTTCTCGTATCAGCAGAACCATCAGGATCACCGTTAGAACAAGCTCCATGGGTATAGCTGTGATCACTTGATACGCCTGAACGGGGTTCGTGGTCATCACGGTTGTACTGGATAGACTGAGATCCCAAAGCGCGTGATAAATCATCAGCGGAACGATACAATTGATCCGCAGCATCAGCAGCCCAAATAACAATCCAAACAGCATTGCGGTGGCTGCTTGCCCCAAGGCCCCCCCCAACGGCAACAGCCCTGCGAATGCATTGGAGCTGTGAGCCAGCCCAAACAGAACACCACTGACCAGAACCGCCACCAGCTTGCCCCGCGTTTCCAGGAACGAATGCAGGATCATCCCGCGAAACAGGATTTCTTCGGAATAGCCCACACAGATCGTCAACACCGCAAGCGTGGCCAGAGTCATCCACTGCCCTTGTGTGAGCGCGGCACCCGACGCCTGCACAATCAACGAAACCCAAACCGCCCCAAGAATCAGGATGACGGGAAGCATCCACCCCATCTGCCGCCAATTCAGTTTGCGAAACCCAACCTCGGCCCATGTGAAGTAGCGACGCATAAATACAGTGATCACGACGGCGGCCACGGGATAAACCCACCAGATTCTAAGAAGCGTCTGGGTCATATCCGCGCCCGGATGCCGCTGAGTGTCGATATGCGCAGCCCCAATGACCAACACCAGATAAAGCGCTGCGGTCAGGAGAGCGGCGATTTGCTTTTTCGTGAATATTGACATCGCTTAGGTCCTTGGAGTTGCGAGTTAACGGAGTGTCGACAGAACGCCCGCATTTCGACCGTCGGCTACGCGAGTTAATAAAGCCAGGTACGCGGGACAAAGCGCCTTTTCAAGATCGCTTGATGAGTGTCCGCTCTGTCCCGCGACTTTCCAGTTCGGGCTTGGCGCGGGGAAAGGTCGATTTCAAACCAACCTATTTGAAAAACTCCTTACCGCCCTATCCTGCACTGAGCCTGAATCGACCCCGAACACGCCTCTTCTACGGGAAACCCTCAATACAGTTTATTCTCAAGCTGTGAGATGGTGTTGGTAACACTACTATCACCGACACAGCAAACTCCCCGACGGGCCAGCCTCCCCTTTCCTTGGCTGGCCCTCATTTTTTGTGCTGCCCTCACGGCTCGCGTCGGTCGCGCGTTATCCAGTGTGGGGGATTTCGACTTCAGGAGAAGATCATACCGGCGCTTTAGCCGGGATGAGCGTAATCGTTCCCGCACCGCAGCAGATCACAAAGGAAGCACCCCAAAATGCGGACGACTGATCTGTGGGTAACGCGCGGCCGGGCGGCACTGCCGCCTCTGCGCGAAGCGCCCCGTCCTGTTGGCAGCGCGGGGCATTTTGCCCCGCGCTGCCAGAGGACTACCTTTACCGATTGCCAAATTGCAAGGGATTGGGCCACAAAAAAAACCGCACAAAACGGGGTTAGTTTCCGAGGAAAATCAGGTTATGCGCCGAAAAACAGCTTTGCCATTGCAACACCGGCGGTCAGCAGCACACCGGCAAAACCTGTGCCAACCGCGATAGGATACCAACGCGCTTCGGCATTGATTTTAGCTGACTCTGCAATCAACTTTGCGATTTCGGCCCGCATCTTGTCATCTGCCAGTGTTTGTTCTGCTGCGGTCATGCTTGTGTCGCTCATGGGTGTGTTCTCCTGTATGAATATAGTGGTTTGGTGAGTGCTTTACCAGATTCGGTTTCATTTACCCGCCCCGGCGGATGGTCGGGACGGATATTCTTTGTTCTGGATCAAGTTTTGGTCTTTTTCTTCGGATCGGTGAGGCGCATGGCCTTGATCCCTTTCTTTTCGGCCTTGTCGGCAAGGTTCAGGGCGATGCCCGTTGTTCCGAATATCACCACGCCGCCAAGGGGTTTTGGCGTGTCCAGCATCTGATCAATGGACTTGAAGCCTGCGGCTTTACCAAATGCGCGCCAGTTTGGAACAAAGGTGACTTGCGGCACCTTGCGACTGCGCGCCCACGCGGCGGCGATGGCGTCCACGCCTTTCTTGTCGCCCTTGTGGTACAGGATCAGTTCGGATGCAAAGTTCTCGCGGAACCGAACCCTGATCTTGTCGAGCATTTGCCAGATATATTCATGATCGGACCAATCCCGATCACCGGCCAGCGCAAGCGGTGTTCCCTCAATTACAAACTGTTCTGCCTGCTGGCGCTCATGTGCTTCCAGCCATTGGCGCGCCTCAAACACGGCTCCGGATTCGTAGGCAAGGCGTGACTTGCGCCCGCCAGAGGCGGGCAGGAAAGCCGCGCCAGTCTGAAGCTCGTAACATTGGGCGGCGGTTTCCGCCATAATGTCGAGAGCGTCCAGCAAATCACGGGCCTTGTCAGCCTTTGCTTGCGTGTCCTCAATCTGCATCGTGACGACCTCGGACCCGTCCTCCGCCCGGATCAGACCGCGCAGCGTGTCTGAATGGGCGGACAGTTCCTTATCCACCGCTTGTCTGCGACGAAACAGAAGTGATGCCAACCCATGTGCAATGGGTTCGAGTTCACGATGCAACCCGGTGTTGACCATGCGCAAGAACAGGGCTTCAAAAGTTCGCGGATGATCTTATCGCGCAATTCGTCGTCATTCGGAATGGGCAAGTCGTCGGCGGTTTCGGTCAGGCCGAACAGTTCAATCTGGTCATATGCGGTTGTCTATGTGTCATACATGGGTTTTGGCTCCCTACCCTATCGACCCGCCCTATTGCGGGGGTGTGCTGACGGGCGGGCTGAGGGCAGACAGCGGGACAAGGATGCCGCAGGCACCGGCTTTCCGGGCGCAAAAGTTTTGCAGCGGGCCGCAGGCGAGATGATCGGACAACACGAAACAGCGGGTGTGTGCGCAGGGAAGCGACGCCGTGCCTGCAAGGCCTTTGGGGTCAAGGGCCGCGCGGCACGCGCGGTGCGCTTCACCCTTGACGCCAAAGAGCGTCAGTGACCGAAGCGGACACCCGGGCCACTCATGGCATGATCGAGATCCGCGTCTGCAAAAGTTTTGTGATCCTTGGCCCGATGGCTGACCTCTGCCAGAACGGCAGCTCACCCCCTCAATTCCGCATTTCCATCATCTAAAAAATGAGTGCATTTAAACGCGTTCGAGCGCAGCGAGAAGCAGCGTTTCAATGTGCAATATCTGATGGATGTGCGTTTGAAAGTGAAGGCGCTACATCAATACTGGGTGGATATCGACAGGATGAATGATCGCGGTGCGACCTGGCGCCCGGTTCTCGGCCCCCTGTGCTGCGGGAGCAGCGCAGGGGTAAACAGCCGAGGCAATTTTTCTTCAGGTCGGAACAGATCCTGAATGTGCGAGCTCCGGTGACGGTCTCATCGAGCCATGGCCGCATTGCGGCCGCCTGCGCGGCGGCGCCGGTCCTGTTGGATGCCGGCCGGCACGGTCGGCGGACAACAGGACAATTATCTCCCGCCGGAAAATGTGATCGTAGACCGGTTGCCGCTTACCGGGGTCGACATATATGAGGCGCCGTTCCTGGTGATCGGGTGAATGGTATGGAAATGGAAAAGGCATTGAACTCGCTTCTGGCATTGGCGTTGGCTGGCGTGCTTTGCTATGCGGGGTATTTCATCGCAATCAACCAGCCGTTGGGTGCCATGCGGGGCATCGATAGCATCGCCTTTCACGGTCAGCTTTGGGTCATCGACAAAATTGGCTTTACCGCGACAGGCCTGTTGTTGATCATTTGTGGGTCTGCCGCCGGACTATACGGCATCTGGCGCATGGTGAATCCATCCGGCGACAGCTAGATCAAGCTGCTATTTGCTGAAGGCCAACCCAATCACGGATCTGGGCGCGAGGTTCGTAAACGTCCTGCAAATCATAGGTGTTGCCAAAATTGCGCTCATAGGCATCCAGAAACACCTTGGCATCCCGATCTTCTTCCAGTGCCAGCGTCCCATCGTCTCCGACATAGCTGTAATGACTGAAGGCACCTACATTCAGTCCGACAGTACCAACCCATTGCGGTGCAACAATGAGCCAGGCGTGGCCCGGGTCGGAGACGACTGTGAAGTTGACCTTGGGGTGTAACGAGTTGGCCATGTGGATTCTCCTTTGTTGGGTGGATGCGCCAGCGCACCATCCGACGCGCTGGCTGCGCAGGCTCACGCCGCAGCCGGCAGCAGCGGGATGATGCGGAACTCACCGTCTGCGGTTTCTTCGTCCTTCACCGCGTTGGCCCGCACGACGCCCTGCTGCAGGTTCAGTGCAAGCGAGAAGTAGTCATTGCCGGCCTTGCTGGTTGCCTCCCATGCCGACCCGATACGGATCGCACGGTTCTTGGGGGTGCGCGCCTCGATGATGTAATCGGGGTGGCTGTCTTTGCGCTTGTGCTCATTTGGCAGCATGGTGAAAGGGAAATCAAAGCTCATCGAGGCGATTTCACCTGCGAATGCGTTGTCTGCGTCCATCTTTGTCAGTTTGCCGTCCAGCATTGTCGTATCTCCAGTTTGGATGTTGATGTGTGGCCATTTGGCCGAGGGTTCTCATCCCCCTGTTCAGGGACATAAAAACCAGAAGCATTCTTTCTCTTTTCCCCTTCCGGCCGCGAAACGGTCAGGAGGGATCGCCGAGCTCGACGCAATCGGAATCCATCTTTCCGGCATAGCGGCGTCGTTTGTCAGTCTTGATCATGCGGATACCGGCATCATGGGCTGAGGTTATGTCTGCTGCCTCAACCTCCACACAGCAGCTGTGATGGTTGCCCGATGTCGTCAGATAATGCGCTGTAACCAGAAACCTCCAACCGGAATGAGTTCTGTTCTACCGGGCAGGGCCCGAAAAGCGCGGAAGGTCAAATTTACCGGCGACCTACAACTCACCTATCGTCAAAACCAGGTAGCCAGTTTTTGGAGGCGTCTAAACTTGCCATTCCCTCTATACGTGATCAGTTGCTTGTGAGCTAGCGTCCAGCGGCGGGAGGAAAACAACCAATTTTTCCCCGTTACTACTCCGTGTCACTGTGATTTCTCGTCGAATGTCGGAGGAAACAGATGCAAAAGGACATCTGATTAAATGCTGAGACGCAGGACTCATAAAGGCAGATCCAACGATCCGGCCGAAAAGCAGAATTAGTAAGGCGCGAGTTGACCGCTTTTCGTCTTACTCTGATAGCTTCGCTGCTAGTTGCCTTAGAGGCGGCAACATGTCCAGGTCTACCTGCAAAAGTCATGTTTTTAACGACAATCGCTTGCGTGACATCAATCTTCTTGAGCAAAATCTCCGATCATACGCAACATAACTGGCTTCAGATAATAGCTTGGTTTATTCTGCTCTGTGCATCATTACCGGGTTTTTGGATTCTGCTATATAATATAGGATGGGCTTACTATTGAGTTCAATTCCTCAATTGCATCCTGTTTAATGAGATCGTTGCCTGAAGGCATTGTCTGGTCCCTTGCTCGTTCACGCAAAGACAAACGGCCCACTCTTCCTTCGACGAGAGGGCCGCTAAGATGTCAGATTTGCTTTGAGGACTGTGAATCTGCCGTTCTAAAACTAGCTCCAGCTATCCTCGAAAGTCCTGAACCGGGGGTGCACGGGTGCGTCCCGATCAAACATGACGTAGTCCGTATCCAGATCCTCCAGTATGATCCTGAGCGGATCAGGACAGAACTCGCTGGTCTTATACCCGCGCCAGACAAATAGGCCTGTCGACCCGCTGAAGCCGGATTCCCATTCTTCGCCGGCGATGAGATTGGCAACGGCCTGCAGGTCTTTAGGACGCAAATGCACCGTCGACAGTTCAGTGAATTCCCGAACACCGGTTGCCCGTCGCTCAACCTGCAGCTTCCAGTCCCTGTTTACGACCGGGAAGTTTGCCGCGCGGTCTTCGATAAGATTCAATTCTGTGACACCAATGTCCACCTGGGCTCGAAAGCCAGAAATGGCTTCATCCAGACTAACAGGTTCCTGCAAGGAGGCGACGCAGTTTTCGACGCGCCTACCGGAGGGGAGATGAGAGATCGCATAGCCGCCTTTGATGGCATGTGCGACAAGTGCGTAAGCCTGTCCTTCCTGATAAATCAGAAACAGGTGGCCGTCTGTCGGTTCAGCTTGGCCGCCCATCGTTGAACGGTTGAATGTGATTTCCATCGGGTGCTCCTTTGAACTCGATCCATTGACCTGAATCGCAATTCCTGAAGCTCTCTTTTTCTTTGGGAACGCTTTCAGGAGACGTATCACGCGGCGCAGGCAAGCTGTGACTGCCCCGCTGTAAAAGACCAGAGACGAATAGAACAAAATCAACCCGAACTTGCTCCTCTCTGCATTGCGGCTATACAGCAATCATGAAATGGATCGCCCTCATTTTTGGAATTGTACTAATCATTGCAGCCTGGCTGATTGTTCAGGTTGGTAAAGGTGTACTATTCACCCACAGCGGCTTCGAAGAGTGGGATGACACGTTTTTGGCAGCGTATAGCGACTGTTGCCTCATGACCGATTTGCGAACTGCAGCACCGTTGGGTTTACTTGGCCTAGCCATGCTTAGCTTCGCAGCATGGAAGTTCGTGCGAAGCTAAGCGTTATCGATGCAACCACTTACCAGAAGAAGCAAAGGCAGCTATGTGATAGCCCGCGCCATCGAAGACCTTGTTTCAGAGGACCGACAGCTTGGATTTCTTAGTAAATATAGCCGCAGTCTTGGTTATACCTATGGTATCGTTTTCCTTTTCGCGCTTCGTTGCTCGCGACGAATACGCGGATTTGCGAGCCAGCGGGCAAAAACTCAATCTGAACATACACAACCTTCGCTCCGCATATCGGCGCAAACACGATGATCCTTTACGCGATTCGCACCTACAGCTGGCAAAGATAGGTTTGCTCACTGGATCGCTATTCCTGTGGGGTTCTCCACGGTCTTGGCTATTGGAGTGATGTTGGAACTGCTTCAGAGAAGTGCGCTGTAAACAGACTAGAACTGGCTTGGAGCCGCTGAAGCAGTCTTGCGAATGACCGGATTGGTGTCGAGTGCCGCGCCTACCAAGGAATGCTGCGTCAGCAGCAGCGAAGGTTCACTTTGTCCCGCGTTTCATCGCTACATACGGGTTCTGTCGCAAATTATGTAGTTCTGTTTTTGCGTGAGGAGAGATATGGGTTGCACAAAAAGCAGGCAGGCAAAATGGCGGTCGATTTCAAAGGGGTACATCACCCCAAAAGCGTGATCCTTTACCCGGTGTACTTCTATGTCAAATACGCGGTTTCTTACCGAGACCTGGAGGAGATCATGGCCGAGCGGGGCGTAGACGTCGACCATGCGACACTGAACAGGTGGGTGGTGAAGTTTTCAACAGGCATCGCGGCCGAGGCACAAAAGAGAAAGAGTCTGACAGCCAGCTCGTGGCGCATGGATGAAACATATGTCCAGGTCGCCTACCTTTACCGGGCCGTTGATCGGGTTGGCAGAACCCTTGATTTCATGCGGTCTGCAAAGCGAGACAAGGCTGCCGCACACCGTTTCTTCAAACGTGCGGTCGCAAAAAACGGCGTGCCTGACCGCGTTGCTATCGACAAGAGCGGAGCAAATCTGGCGGGGCTTCAGGCAGTGAATGTGATCCGCAAATTCACCGGCAACGGGCGGTTGATCCGGATCATGCAGAGCAAATATCTGAACAATATGGTCGAACAGGACCACCGTTTCATCAAGCGGATCACGCGCCCAACGCTTGGCTTCAAGGCATTCCACTCAGCAACTGCGACGCTGGCTGGTATCGAAACCGCGCACATGATCCGTAAAGGACAGATCATCGCTCCTAGGAACACTGGTTTTAGGGTCAGGACCCATTGATTTCCGCTTGGCTACGTGATTCACGGTTCGAAAATCGAGCGGTAACCATGTCTGATCTTTTCTGGCTGACGGATGCGCAGATGGCGCGTCTTGAGCCTTTCTTCCCCAAGTCCCACGGCAAACCACGCGTTGATGATCGACGTGTGTTGAGCGGCATTATCTTCATTAATCGCAATGGGTTGAGATGGCGCGATGCTCCTTCGGCGTATGGCCCACACAAGACGCTCTATAACCGTTGGAAGCGGTGGAGCGACAAGAGCATCTTCGCCCGGATGATGGCCGGTCTGGCTGCCGAACACGGCGAAGAGAAGACTGTGATGATCGATGCCACCTACCTGAAGGCCCACCGTACCGCGACCAGTTTGGGCGTCAAAAAAGGGGGCGTGGACGCCTGATCGGTCGCACCAAGGGCGGCATGAACACCAAGTTGCATGCCATCTGCGACAGCCGGGGACGCCCGCTCAACCTGTTCATCACCGCCGGATCAGGTCAGCGATTACATTGGTGCGCGGGCACTGCTGAGCGGCCTGCCGGATGTCGATTGGCTGCTCGGGGATCGTGGCTATGACGCCGATTGGTTCCGGGAAGCGTTGAAAGACAAAGAGATACGCGCCTGCATCCCTGGCCCGAAACAGCGGAAGAAACCGGCTAAGTACGACAAGCGTCGTTACAAACGGCGCAACCGGATCGAGATCATGTTCGGCAGGTTGAAGGATTGGCGGCGTGTAGCTACCCGCTACGACAGGTGCCCGAAGGTCTTCCTGTCAGCAATCGCCCTCGCAGCACTCGTTATCAATTGGCTATGAGTCCTGACCCTAGGCTGCTGGAATGGATCGTGCAGCCTTACCC
>NZ_JWLJ01000001.1:1575475-1778672 GCF_000813985.1 Ruegeria sp. ANG-R | reverse complement strand
CGGGATCCCCCACGGGCCATTTGCAGGTTTTCTCGGTCAGTTCCATCAGCGTCAGCTTCTTGGCCTTCTTCTCGACCTCGTTGACCTTGGCCGGCGCCTCGGGGCTGATCTCATTGGCCGAAGGTTGCGGGGGTAGAGGCTGACCGGCGGGGATGATCGGACGGCGGGCCGGGGTGACCGGTTTGGCCTCGGGCGCGGGGGCCGGGCGGGCCGGTTCGGTCTTGGGCGCGGGTTTTGGCTTGGCCTCAGCCTTGGGCGCGGGGGCCGGTTTTTCCTTGGGCTCGGCCTTGGCGGGGCTCGCGCCGGTGGCGCGGTTCGACAGGCCCAGACGGTGCACCTTGCCGATCACCGCGTTGCGGGTTACGCCGCCCAGTTCTTTTGCGATCTGGCTGGCCGACTGGCCCTCGCCCCACATCTTTTTCAGCAGCTCTACACGCTCGTCAGTCCAGGACATCATTTGCCTTTCAAAAGCGGAAAGCGGCCCCGGATTCGGGCCGCCTTGGGAAATCGTCTCAGCCCCCTATTTTAATCACTGCGGGCCGAGTTACAAGCGGTCTTCGAATCAGGTATGGGGCAGATCATGCAGAATCTCTCGAATCAGGACTCGCGCCGCTTCGGAGCGGTCAACTGGATGGGCCTCTATACGCTGGCGCAGCGCGAAACCCTGCGCTTTCTGGCGGTGTGGACACAGACCCTGCTGGCCCCTCTGGTCACGGCGGGGCTGTTCCTGCTGATCTTCAACATTGCCATCGGGCCGGGCCGCCCGGACGTGATGGGCGTGCCGTTCCTGACCTTTCTGGCGCCGGGCATCATGATGATGACCGTGATTCAGAACGCCTTTGCCAATACCTCGTCTTCGATGGTCATTGCCAAGGTACAGGGGAATATCGTGGACACGCTGATGCCGCCGTTGTCACCGCTTGAGATATTGCTGGGTTATCTTGCCGGAGGCGTCGTCCGGGGCGTCCTGATCGCCTTGGTTGTCGCTGCTGCCTTTGCGCTGGTTCTGGGTCTGCTGCCGCAGAACCCTTTGGTCGCGGTTGTGTTTGTGATCATGGGCGGCGCGTTCATGGGTGCGCTGGGCCTTCTGGCCGGGATATTTGCCAACAAGTTCGACCAGATGGCGGCGATCACCAATTTCATCGTCACGCCCCTGGCGTTCCTGTCGGGCACGTTCTACTCGGTCGAGGCGCTGCCACCCCTGTTGAACCGTCTCAGCCATGTGAACCCGGTCTTCTATCTGATCGATGGGCTGCGATATGGTATGATTGGTGTCTCAGACAGTTCTCCGCTGTTGGGCCTTGCGGTCTGCGGTGCGGCAACCGTGCTGATTTGTGGCCTGATCTGGCAGATGTTGCGCACCGGCTACAGGTTAAAGGCCTGAACGTAATCTCATGTTAACGTTCTTATCCGAAACGATTATTGCACCGGCTTTCGTCGGGTTCGTTTCCACAAGCCCGAACATGTGCAGTTTTCAAAGGACCTGAACATGCCCGCGATCGAACTCATAGCTGGCGGCGACTTTCAATCGCCCGGCGTGACAGGCGGTTACATTGTCGCGGACTCTTATGGTGCCTGGTCCGGCACCGAGGTCGAGGTTGGCGAGGAATCGCTATATTTCTCGGGTGGGGACGGGTCGAACCTTGTGATCGAGTTGGATGGCAATTCCGGCGTTACCTCGGTTGTCGAGCAGAGCTTTTTTGTCGCTGGTGATGACAAAAGCGCGACGCTGAGCTTTGATATCGGGGCGCGGAACACCAGCGGCACCACCGCAGATCCGGTGCTGGTTCAGGTGCTGGATGCCGGCAACAATGTCGTCTTCGCGCAAACGGTAAACCCAACCACCGTGGGCAGCTTCGACCGGGTCGAGTTTGAGTTCGATTTCGGCGCCGAGGGAACGTATACCCTGCGGTTCACCGAGCAGGGTAACAATAACAGTCTGGGGACAATCCTCGACAACGTGTCGCTGATGGTCTGTTTCACCTCGGGCACCAGAATCCTCACACCTGAGGGCGAGGTTGAAATAGACGATCTTGAGGTCGGTGACCTTGTCACAACGCTGGACGGCGCGCCCCAGCCGATTCAATGGATCGGATCAAAGAAGCTGGATCGCATTGACCTGTTGGCCAATCCGAAAATGCGCCCGGTAATGGTGCGCAAGGATGCGCTGGGTCCGGGGATGCCGAATGCGGATCTGCTGGTCTCACCTCAGCACCGTTTAATGGTGCGCTCGAAAGTGGCACAGCGGGTTCTGGGTGATTTCGAAGCACTTATACCGGCGCGGAAACTCACGCGGCTGCCGGGTGTTGATGTCGTCGAAACCTGCGAGGAGGTCGCGTATTTCCACTTTGCACTGGAACAGCATTCAATCGTGGTGGCACAGCAGGCCTATACAGAATCTCTTTATTTCGGGCCCGAGGCCCTGAAAGTGCTTGGGTCCGAGGCGATGGAAGAACTGACGCTCCTGTTCCCGGAACTTTTTGACGATCACGCCCACCCCGTGCCTGCGCGCGCCCTGCATTCCCACCGGAAGCAAATTGATCGGCTGTGCGAACGCCTGGTGCAGAATAGCAAACCGGCAGTGGAGCTTTCGGCATGACTGAAGATCCGATTGTCGAGATTGCGGAACCACTGGTTCTGGAAGCTGACAGAAGCTTGCTGGCGCTGGCAGGGGCCATATCGAAAGAACAAGGCATTCCTCAAGAAGTCGCGATCCGGGAAGTCGAAGCCTCGTATGTCCGCGCCGCCGAGGCTGAATATGGGCCAGAATATGAGTTCTGGGCGCAGATAAAAGCCGATGGAACGGTCCAGCTTGCGCAGGTTCTGAAAGTCGTGAAAGCGATGCGAAACGAGTATCGCGAGGTGGCGCTTGACGATCTGCGCAAGTCGCATCCGGAAGCTCGGCCCGGCCAGTATGTCGTGAACGCGCTTGCCCCGATTCATCCGCACAGGATTTCCGAATGGATGCAGCCCAGACAGACCCGGGTTGAGAACCTGAAAATCACCAGCCGGTGAGTTTCAGACCCTACTGCGCCTTCCGTGCCCGCGCCTCACGCCAGACCAGGATCAGCCCGCCTGTCAGGATGATGGCCGACCCGATCAGGCTGACGTTGTCCGGGACCACATCGAATACGGCAAAGTCGTAGAGGGCTGCAAAGATCAGCGTTGCATAGCTGATAGGCGCCACGAACGAAGCATCCGCCCGCGCCATCCCGTTCACGAAACAGGCCTGTGCGCAGGCCATCAGTACACCAATACCTGCCAGAGCGGTCCATTGCGCCGGTGTGGGCATCTGGAACACAAAACTCACCGCGACCGAGGCGATGGTCAGCCCCATCGCATTGTTCACCAGCAGAATCTGGATCGGAATTTCGCGGCCCGAGAGTTTCTTGATGAAAATCAGCTCCATTCCGATCACCACAGCCGCAGTCAGGGCCAGCAAGGCGGCGGGCTGAAAGCTTTCGGGTGTCGGCCGAAGCAGAATCAACGCGCCAGTCAGCGCTACGGCGGCCGCCAGCCAGCGCCACGGTCCGACACCCTCTTTCAGCAATGGAATCGCGAGAACCATCGCAAAAACCGGATTCAGAAAGGAAATGGCAGTCGCGTCCGCCATAGGGATGAACGCGACCGAGGCGAACATCAGCGTAATCCCCAGCCATCCGAAACTCGTCCGCCCGATGTGAAGCCCCCAATGGGGGCGGCGCAGTTGCGGGCGCAAAATACCGACCGCAGTGACAATCACCAGAAACGCAAACAGAAAACGCCCGTGGCTGATCTGCATTGGATGCAGTGGTGGCCCCAACGCGTCGGTGCCCAGCGCTTTGGCCAACAGGGTCGTCGCGGCTAGAAATGCGCTTGCAATAAAGATCAACAACGCCGCCAGCGGCGGATTATGGGGCTTGGCGATGAACATGCCCCAGCGGTGCGGCAGCAGGCAGGGAATAGCAAGCGCGAAATGCGCAAGCGACAGCGATCAGAGCGAAATTTCACACCCAATGATATTCGGTCTTTTCAGATGCGACGCGCCCCGCTATACGGCGAGCATGATCAAACACGCACATATCCTGCGCCTCCGACGCCGACGCCTGACCGCGTAACCGGCCCGTTTGATCCATTGCGGCCTGCAAATTGGCGTAAATCCCACCAAATCAGTTGACGAACCCGCACTTCGTGTATCACTCACGAGGTCTAATCTTTCGAAAAGGATGATCCGATGATCCCGTCCGTTCTGCCGACCTATAACCGCGCGCCCCTGACATTCGTGAAGGGCGAGGGCGCCTGGCTGACCGAGGCGGATGGCCGACGTTTTCTGGACCTCGGCGCGGGGATAGCGGTGAATGCGCTGGGCCACGCGCATCCGGCACTGGTTGCGGCCCTGACGGAACAGGCCCATGCGCTTTGGCATGTCTCGAACCTCTACAACATCCCGCAGCAGCAGGCGCTGGCTGACAAGTTGGTGGAGCATACCTTTGCCGATACAGTGTTCTTCACCAATTCCGGTACGGAATCCTGCGAACTGGCGGTCAAAATGGCCCGCAAGTATTTCTATGACAAAGGCCAGCCCGAACGGGTTGAGATCATCACATTCGATGGCTCCTTCCACGGGCGTTCCTCGGCTGGCATCGCCGCCGCCGGGTCCGAAAAGATGACCCAGGGCTTCGGTCCGCTGCTGCCCGGCTTTGTGCATGTGATGTTCGGCGACCTCGACGGCGTCACCAACGCAATCACCGACAAGACCGCGGCCATCATGATCGAGCCGATTCAAGGTGAAGGTGGCATTCGCCCTGTGCCTGACGCAGAACTCAAGGCCCTGCGTCAGATCTGCGATGACAACGACCTACTGCTGATCCTTGATGAGGTTCAATGCGGCGTGGGCCGGACCGGCAAGCTTTTCGCGCATGAATGGGCAGGCATCACGCCTGACATCATGATGGTCGCCAAAGGCATCGGTGGCGGCTTCCCGCTGGGTGCGGTTCTGGCGACCGAAGAGGCCGCCAGCGGTATGACCGCAGGCACCCACGGCTCGACCTATGGCGGCAACCCGCTCGGCTGCGCGGTGGGCTGCGCCGTGATCGATCAGGTTGCCACGCCCGCATTCCTTGAAGGCGTCAACCGCAAGGCCGGCCTGCTACGCCAGAAACTCGAAGGCCTGATCGCCGATCATCCCGAGGTTTTTGAAGAGGTCCGCGGGGCGGGGCTGATGCTGGGCATCAAATGCAAGGCACCCAATATCGATGTGGTCAACGCAGGCTATGACAATGAAGTCATCACTGTTCCCGCCGCAGATAACGTCATACGCCTGCTGCCCCCACTTACGCTATCCGAGGACGATATCGCCCAAGCCATGATCCGCCTCGACAAAACTGCCGAACAGATCGAATCCCAGCTCGCGACCGCCTGAGCTGCATCTTTTCCAAAATACTCCGGGGGTCCGGGGGCAGTGCCCCCGACCGTCGACAGACAAAAGCGACAAAATATGAACCACTTCCTTGATATCCACAAAACTGACGCAACCGCCCTGCGGGGCATGATCGATCAAGCGGGTGCCATGAAACAGGCCCGTCTCGGCCGCCCCAAAGCCGCGCCCGATGACGAGCAGCCGCTGAAGGATCGCATGGTCGCGCTGATCTTCGAAAAACCCTCGACCCGTACACGCGTATCTTTCGACGTGGGTGTCCGCCAGATGGGCGGGCAGACCATGGTGCTGTCGGGCAAGGATATGCAGCTGGGCCACGGTGAAACTATCGCCGACACCGCCCGCGTGCTGTCACGCTATGTCGACATGATCATGATCCGGACCTTTGATGAAACCATCCTGACCGAGATGGCCGAGTATTCCGACGTGCCCGTAATTAACGGCCTGACAGATCGCACGCATCCCTGCCAGATCATGGCCGACGTGCTGACCTTCGAAGAACATCGCGGCCCCATCGCCGGTAAAAAGGTCGTCTGGACTGGCGATGGCAATAATGTCTGCGCTTCATTCCTGCACGCTGCCGGTCAGTTCGGATTCGATTTTACCTTCACCGGTCCGGCCCAGCTGGACCCGGAAGAAGAGTTCATGGGGCTTGCCCGCCAGCAAGGGTCAAAAATCGTCATCGAACGCGATCCGCACAAAGCCGTCGAAGGCGCTGATCTGGTGGTTGCCGATACCTGGGTGTCGATGCACGATTCCCAGTCCGCCAAGGAACGCCGCCACAACATGCTGCGCCCTTATCAGGTCAATGCTGAACTGATGTCTCATGCCAAACCTGATGCACTGTTCATGCACTGCCTGCCTGCCCATCGCGAGGAAGAGGCGACATCCGAGGTCATGGATGGCCCCAACTCGGTCATCTTCGATGAGGCTGAAAACCGGTTGCACGCGCAAAAGGCGGTGATGCGCTGGTGTCTGGGCGTGTAAGAGGGCAGCACCATGCCTCATGTGAAACTGGAATTCTCGAAAGGTATCGAACAGATCCATGATGTTCAGGCTACCTGCGACCGGCTGTTCTCGGTGCTGGCAGATCATCGGGAATTCGACGCCAACACGATCAAAATCCGCGCCACGCCCGTTGCGTATTATCGCATCGGTTCAGAGCCTCAGAGCTTTGTCCACGCCACGCTGATGCTTATGCAAGGGCGCGACGAGGCGACGCGCACGGCGCTTAACGCCCTCATTCTGGATGTGCTGGCCGAAGCGATGCCCGAGGTCGGCAGTATCACGGTGCAAGACGTTCAGATGAACCGCGCGTCCTATGCCAAACGGCTGGCCGGGCCATAGTCGGTGCCCGGCTTCCGGCGGCGCATCCGCGTTCAGTTGCGCCGCCTGATATCCCAGACTCGGAGCTTTGCCAGCGTCGCCGCCCCCGCCAGCACCACAAGCGCACAAAGCGCCGTCTTGGTCATGACCTCCATCGTGCCTTCGATCAACATGGCGTGCACCACGCTGCCAAGGATAGTCACGCTGGCCAAGGCAGTGTGACCCAATCTCCAGACGCGGAACCGCAGGTTCAGACGATGCCGGAAAATCCCCAGCAGGGCCGCCCCAAACGCGGCCCACATTGCGACAACACCCCAGGCAGAGAATGGTGTTGGGGACACGAACAACAACGCGTCCACCACGTCCGGGGGGCTTGTTACCCATAGGCCACCGACATGGATGAGGATGGCGGCGACCAAACTCAAACCAATCAATCTGTGCAAGCGCCGGCTTGCCATCGGGGATAACCCCGGCAGGTCTCGTCCAGCCAGAAGCGGTTGCAGCAACAAAAACCCCATGCTGATAATCCCCGCAAACCCGGCAATGATGTATACCGGGTCACGCCATGCCAGCAGCGGGCTTGTTGCCGCCGCGATCAACGGGACTGTCAGCGCGGCGAACAGACCCGCCCAGGCGAAATAGGCGCGGCGCACTGGTGTCAGACAGGTCGCAAGACGAAATGAGCGGCTAGGGTCTTATCCTTTGAACGCGCCATGACGGGGCGTAGAAACACCGTCTCGAACTCACCGCTATCATAGGCAAGATGTCCGTGTGCCTGACCAAAGGCTGGCACGATTTGGGGCATCTCCAACCGGAACTCGCCATTCGCATCGGTCAGAGTTGCGCCATGGCTGCGTTGGTCGCGTTCATGCCCTTCGGTCGTATGCGCCCATATCTGGATGCGTTGACCGGGCAATGGGGCGCCATCCCCCGCACGCCGTACGGTGCCCGTCATCCAGAAACCACCGCCTCCGATCCGGTCGACGATGGGCGCGCCGGGCCGGTAGTTGTTGGACCCGCCCCGCATAGAAGGTGTCGGTTCAAGACCCGCGGCGCGGGCGGGTACAATCAGGCCAGATATCCCGGTTGCGATCGTTCCGACCCCGGTTGAGATAAACGAACGCCGCGTCATCTGTAGTCGTGTCATCGCATACATTCCCGTCAATCGAACCCTGTCTGAAGCCAGTCTTTGCGAACCGGCGAAACCCGATAACAAAGGATAGCACGATTGCCCGAGAATCCGAGGACCAGCAGACAGAGTATAGTGCGATCCGCTTCACGGCTGTGTGAGGAATTTATTAAGTCGCAGGCAATGCAAGGAGCAGATCGCACGATCACTGTGCGAATTTGCGCTTTTCTGAATTCGATCCAGCCATATATCGTTCAATGGCGAACAGAGCGCCGCCCGACTTGATCGAGCAAAGGGAGATCAGGAATGAGTTGGAACCCCACCCATAACCCCGAATGCGCCTCTGAAAACGATGCGCTTGAGACTTTGATCATCCCGCGCGCCCGTGACTTGGGTGGGTTTGAGGTACGCCGCGCGCTTCCATCGGTTAAGCGACAACTGGTCGGTCCTTTCATATTCTTCGATCAGATGGGCCCGGCAGAGTTCATCACCGAAGGCGGGATCGATGTTCGCCCGCATCCTCACATTGGGTTGGGCACCGTCACCTACCTGTATCAGGGTGAGTTTGAACATCGTGACAGTCTCGGCACGCACCAGATGATTTATCCCGGTGAGGTCAACTGGATGGTCGCCGGCCGTGGCGTGACACATTCCGAGCGCACAAGCGACGAAACCCGCGCACGACAAAACAAGCTGTTCGGTATCCAGACATGGCTCGCCCTGCCGGAAGCGCATGAAGACATGGCTCCCGATTTCGAACACCATAAGCAGGGTGCACTGCCTCAAATCGAAGACCATGGCGTCGACGCTCGCCTGATCCTCGGCTCGGCCTATGGCGAAACGAGCCCGGTGACGATGCTGTCCGAGACCTTCTATGTCGACGTGCAACTCGCCCCCGGCGCGTCGTTCCCTTTGCCTGACGATCACGAAGATCGCGGCGTCTATGTCACGCAAGGTTCGATCGAAGTGGCCGGTGACAAATTCGACGAAGGGCGCATGATGGTGTTTCGACCCGGTGACAAACTGTCAGTCAAGGCAGGAGCCTTTGGCGCACGGCTGATGCTGCTGGGCGGCGCAACCCTGAATGAGGATCGCTATATCTGGTGGAATTTCGTTTCCTCCTCGAAGGAAAAGATCGACACTGCGACGCGCGAATGGAACACCGCCGATTGGGCTAAAGGAGCCTTCCAGTTGCCGCCCGGCGACGATCAGGAGTTCATTCCCATCCCGGAAGAGCTTGAACGTACCCGGCCAAGGCTAGCCCGCGTATGACCTGACGTCACATTTGCCCCGCTGAATAATCCCGGTGATCCTTGAGCGTATAGCGGAGGATCGCCATGAATATTGTCGTCGCGGGCGCAGGTAGCATAGGTTGCTATTGCGGAGCATTGCTGGCCGATGCGGGTCATGCGGTCACTCTGCTGGGCCGCGCCCGAGTGTTGGACCCGATCCGCGAACAAGGTCTGACGGTGACCGACTTTTCGGGTTTACATGTCACCGTCCCGGCCAATCAACTGAGACTGAGCGACGATCCCGCCTGCCTCGGCGACGCAGAACTGGTCATCGTGACCGTGAAATCCGGGGCGACGGCTGAGATGGCTAGACTGATTGCAACTAACGCGCCAGCCACAGCCCCGGTTCTGTCCTGGCAGAACGGTCTTGAGAATGCCCGCACCCTGCGCGCCGCGCTTTCCGGGCGTGATGTGCGGGCCGGTATGGTCCCCTTCAACGTGGTGCCATCTGACACAGCTACTTATCATCGTGCCACTTCGGGTGAGATCGTCATCGAACACGGTCCGGGTGCGCTGGCCGATCACCTCAGCTCCCCTAATCTGCCTGTCACTGAAAGCGGCAGGATTGAGGCGGTACAATGGGGGAAGCTGGTGATCAACCTCAACAACGCGCTGAACGCCCTGTCAGGGCTAACCTTGCAAAACCAACTGCTTGACCGGGACTGGCGGCGTCTGATGGCTGATCAGATGGCGGAAGCGCTGAGCGTTCTGAAAGCGGCAGGCATCGATGTAGCTTCCACTACGCCGCTGCCAGCATGGATGACACCACACATCCTGCGGCTTCCAACGCCGATATTCTCGCGCATCGCAGCGCGGATGCTGACCATTGATCCCGATGCGCGAACCTCGATGGCCTATGACCTTATGGCAGGCCGCCCGACGGAAATTGACAGCCTGCAGGGTGAGATCATCAAGCTCAGCCAATTGCACGCGATCGAGACACCGATCAACAGCCGCGTCTACAAACTGATTGCGCAAGCCCCGGGCACATCTCTCTCAGCCTATCAGATTGCACCCTGACCCGCCGCTTCATCTGGCCAAAAATATCTCGGAGCGCGAGGCGGAGCCTCGCAAAACAACCGGATCAACTGAACGCGGTCAAAAGCCAGAAGATCGCCGCCGACATGATCGCTGCCGCAGGAACAGTGATCACCCAGGCCGCCACGATGGTCATGAAATGCGACCGGCGCACCAGCTTGCGCCGCCGACGCTCCTCGCGCGCCAGCCGCAGCTCGGCAGGCCTCTGACGGTTCGAGTACTTCCAACGCCGCTCGGCGTGCCACTCCCGGTAGAACCCGACGCCAAAGACTGCCCCGACGGCGATATGAGTCGAGCTGACGGGCAAACCCAGCCAACTGGCCACGATAACGGTGATGGCTGCCGACAGCGCCACGCAGAACGCTCGCATCGGGTTCAGTTTGGTGATCTGGCTGCCCACCATGCGGATCAGCTTGGGGCCGAACAGGAACAGGCCAAAGGAAATGCCGAACGCTCCGATCACCATGACCCAGGTCGGGATCGACACTTTCGAGGCAAAATCTCCGAACTCGGCCGCGTGAACGATCGCAGCCAGCGGGCCCACCGCGTTGGCCACGTCGTTGGCCCCATGTGCAAAGCTCAGGAACGCTGCCGAGATCACCAGCGGCAGGCCGAACAGCGTTTTCAATGACCGTGTCCGGTTCTCCAGCCCTTCGGATTTTCGCCGCACCCACGGTACCGTCGCGGCCCAAACAAGACCTCCCCCAGCCAGCCCGATCAGCACCGCATACTCCAGATCGATCTTGACGATCCGCTTCAGGCCCTTGACTGACAGATAGGTGGCAAAGGCTCCGGCCATCACCGCGACCAGAATGGGAACCCAACGGCGCGCGGCAGCGATCTTGTCGTCCTGATACTGAATCCTGTGTTTGATCAGCGCCAGAAATCCTGCGGCGATCACGCCACCCAGCACGGGTGAGATCACCCAGCTGGCCGCAATTGCGCTCATCGTGCCCCAACTTACGGCGCTGAAACCTGCCGCGGCGATGCCCGCACCCATCACGCCGCCCACAACTGAATGCGTGGTTGATACAGGCGCCCCGACCCAGGTGGCCAGATTGACCCACAGCGCTGATGAGATCAGAGCCGACATCATCGCCCAAATGAAGACGTTGCTATTCTGAACCGAGGCAGGGTCGATGATCCCCTTCGAGATCGTCGAGACCACATCGCCCCCCGCCAGCAGCGCCCCTGCGCTTTCGGCAATGGCGGCGATCAGGATGGCACCGCCCATGGTCAGCGCGTTTGCACCCACCGCCGGCCCCATGTTGTTGGCCACGTCATTGGCGCCGATATTGATCGCCATATAGGCCCCGAACGCGGCCGCCGCGACAACGATTAGCCCGCCATCTGCCTGTCCGAACAGAACCGCTGCGGCCAGTCCTGCCAGAGCGATAAAGGCCAATGCAATTCCGGGCGCCAGCAGGGGGCGTGCGACATGGGCATTGGCATACTCAATGCGCGAGATACGATGAAGGTCGCTGTCCAGCGCATGCCAGCGGGCTTTTTTGGGTAGATTTGACATCAGTACACAAGGGCCGTTTTGTTTGACGCCCGCCGCTATCTGTTTCCGGTGCCAGCGGCAACCGCGATGTCATCAAATAATCGTAGATTCGCTACATCTGCAGCAACAGATCGCGCAATTCAGGCTCCTGCACCCGTTCGGCGGCTACTTTGGGGGACACCCAGCAGCGCTTGCGCTGATCGGCTTCGGGATAGTCGTCGGCCAAATCCGTCACCTGAATGCGGTAAACGCTGGTGACAACCTGTTGCGCCGTCCCGTCGTCCAATCGCTTGTCGTAGGAGTAATGGCCTACCGGATCTTTCTGCACATCACTTGCCCGCACACCAGCTTCTTCCCAGGCTTCCTGCAAGGCGGTTTCAGGCCCGTTGAGCCCATCGATCGGCCAGCCCTTGGGGATGATCCATCGACCGGTCCCGCGGCTGGTAATCAGTAAAACATCATCCCCCGGGCCCGCGCTGCGCGTGCACAGGGCTGCCACCTGCACCCGTCTTGGGCGCTGGATCAGCGGGCGCGCGACCTCTTCCCAGATGCTGCGTATCCATTTCGTCATGTTCAATCTGCTCGGGCTTGAGTTTTTTTATACGTTGGAAAAGTTACATAATCATGTATTGCGGAGTTAACAATACACCCGCCGGATAACAGGGGAATGTGGTCGAATTTCATCGAAATTCGCATGTTTCTGCAACATTATGAGCAGTTTACGCCACGCCTTTCTGCCGCAATAAACGCAATCAAGGGGTGATTTCAGATTTTTCGACGTTTCGCGCGCAGGGTTGGATCGGCCTGTGTCGGGTCCTCGGGCCAGGGGTGTTTGGGGTATTGCGCCCGCATGTCCTTGCGTACATCCGCGTAAGACCCGGCCCAGAACCCCGGCAGATCGCGCGTGATCTGGATCGGTCGCTGAGCGGGGGACAAAAGTGTAATCTTCAAAGGTTCGCCACCAACCACCGGATGCCGCGTCACGCCAAAAAGCTCCTGCAGACGGATCGAGATTTCGGGCACCGCCCCGCCATAGTCGATCGGCACCTTGTGGCCCAATGGTGTCACGAACGAGCCCGGAGCACGACGATCCAACTCCTGCGTCTGGGCCCAGTCCAGCCGGGCGCGCAGGGCCGGCAGCAGATCGAAACGCTTCCAGCCGTCTGCGTTTCGGATGCCGGTCAGCATCGGCAGCAGCCATTCCTCAAGCGTCTCCATCAGCCCGGGTTCCGAGAAATCCGGCAGGTCTGCGCCTTCGGCCCGCACCAGTTCGACCCGGGCCGCCAACCGTGCAGAGGCGCCCTCAAGCCGTAGACCCAGGTCGCGCACCCCGTCCAGCATCGCCCGCGCTACGGCGTCCTCTGGCACATCCTTCCAGACGCGGTCATCCAGCGTGATCGCCCCGAACCGCTCCTGCCGCCGGGCCACCACCCGGCGCTCGCGTTTCGACCAGTCGCAGCTGTCGACCCATTCGACCTGATCGCCGAACAGGTCGCGGATATCGCGCTCCGAGATTTCCGCCGCCATCCGCACCCGCGCCTCGCGCGGGTTTCCGTCTGTATCGCTCACCACCAGATAACGCGCTGCCGCCAGCGTGTCGTCACTTTCCAGTACGACACCTTTTCCCCCGGACAGAACGTAGCGCGGCACGTCGCCCTTGCGCCGCTGCCCGATCCGATCAGGGTAGGCCAGCGCCGCCATCGCCGCCGGGCTCAGATCGCCCGCGTCGCGGGCTTGTGCACGCAGCCGTTTTACCTCACCCTTGATCCGATCCAGCGCGGCCATGTTGACCTGCCAGACGCGGTTGCGCTGAAACCTACGCACATCGCGCAGAGCTTCGAGCCGCAGCGACAAATCGACCGGCGCCCCCTTCAGCGGGTCCCGTTCAGCCATCAGTGCCGCCAAAGGTGCTGCTTCACCCCCCGCGCGCACCAGCATGTGCCCCAGACGCGGATGCAGCGGCAGTGCGGCCAGAGCACGCCCATGTTCGGTGATCCGCCCTTTGCCATCCAGCGCACCCAGCATCGTCAGCAAAGACCGCGCCTCGGTCAGTGCACCCTCGGGCGGAGGGGTCAGAAACGCCAGATCGCCCGGTTCAGCACCCCAGAGCGCCAGTTCCAGTGCCAGCCCGGTCAGGTCGGCGGCTTCGATCTCGGCAGGCGGGTAGGCGGCCAGCGCGCCCTCTTCGCCTTTGGACCACAGCCGGTAGCACACGCCTTCCGCCACGCGCCCGGCACGGCCCGCGCGTTGGGTTGCCTCGGCCCGCGTCACCCGCTCGGTCACCAGCCGCGACATGCCCGAACCCGGATCGAATCGCGCCCGCCGGGCTTGCCCCATGTCCACCACCACACGGATGTCCGGTATGGTCAGCGAGGTTTCGGCGATCGAGGTTGCCAGAACGACTTTTCGGCCTGCTTTCACCGGTGCAATAGCGGCGCGCTGGGCGGCGAAAGGCAATGCGCCGAACAAGGGCCGTAAGGTGCAATCGCCGGGCAGGCGGCTGGCCAAAGCGGCCTCGGCGCGTCTGATTTCCCCTTCGCCCGGCAGAAACACCAGCATTCCGCCCTTTGTTTCCCGCTCGGCCTGAACCACCAGATCGATCAGCGCATCCAACCGCTGCGCCTGCGCGCCCAGCGGTCGATCCAGCCACCGTGTCTCGACCGGATAGCTGCGCCCTTCCGAGGTGATCAGAGGCGCGTCCATCAATTGACCCACCGGATCGGCATCCAGAGTCGCGGACATCGCCAGCAGGATCAGATCGTCGCGCAGCGCGCCGGTGACCTCAAGGCACAGCGCAAGGCCCAAATCGGCATTCAGGGATCGTTCGTGAAACTCATCGAAGATCACGGCTCCAACGCCCGGAAGATCAGGCTCGGATTGCAGCATTCGGGTCAGAATCCCCTCGGTCACGACTTCAATCTGCGTGGTCTTCGATACCTTTGCATCACCGCGCACACGATAGCCGACGGTCTGGCCGACCGGCTCGCCCAGCGTTTCGGCCATACGCTCGGCTGCGGCCCGCGCCGCCAGCCGTCGCGGCTCAAGCATCACGATTCGGCCTTTGCACAGCCCGGCCTGCAGCATCGCGAGTGGTACGCGTGTTGTCTTGCCCGCGCCCGGAGGGGCCTGCAGCACGGCCCGGCCCGAGGTCTTCAGGGCTTCCAGCAATTCGGGAAGGGCATCATCTATCGGCAGCCGTGGTGTCATCAGGGCTTTATCAGCGAACTGGGGGCGGAGGTCCAGTTCCCCTGATCCCGAGGCAGCTTGGCTCTGGACAAATCCCCCGCGAGGGCGGCAAGTAGTCGTGCCGCAGAAGAATGGTTTCGGAATGCAGACAGACAGCCTTGCTGACAGGATATTGAACGGAGATCGCCGGGCGCTGGCCCGTGCCATCACGCTGGTTGAAAGCGGGCGGGCCGATCACCGCGCGCAGGCCACGGCGTTGCTGGATGAACTGGCCGGGGCCGGGCGACAAGCCTTGCGGATTGGGCTGTCGGGTACGCCGGGTGTGGGCAAATCCACATTTATCGAAAGCTTTGGCATGATGCTGACGGGGCAGGGGTTACGCGTCGCGGTTCTGGCGGTCGATCCCAGCTCGGCCAGGTCCGGGGGCTCAATCCTCGGTGACAAAACCCGGATGGAGCGGCTGAGCCGCGAGAAAAACGCTTTTATCCGTCCCTCTCCCAGCCAAAGCCATCTGGGCGGCGTTGCCCGCCGCACGCGCGAGGCGATCGCGCTGTGTGAAGCTGCCGGGTTCGACGTGGTGCTGATTGAAACCGTTGGCGTCGGTCAATCGGAAACCGTGGTTGCCGAGATGTCCGATCTGTTCCTGCTGCTTCTGGCCCCGGCAGGCGGGGATGAATTGCAGGGCGTCAAGCGCGGTATCATGGAAATGGCCGACATGGTGCTGATCAACAAGGCCGATGGCGATCTGAAGGCCACCGCCACCCGCACCTGCGCTGACTACGCCGGCGCGCTGCGCCTGCTGCGCAAACGCCCCCAAGACCCAGATGGGTTCCCCAAAGCGATGACTGTCTCGGCGGTTGAAGAACACGGGCTGGAACAGGCATGGGCCGAGATGCAGACCCTCACCGCCTGGCGGCGCGAGGCCGGGCATTGGGCAACCAGCCGGGCGACGCAGGCGCAATACTGGTTCGAGCAGGAAGTCCGCCATGCCTTGCTGGCGCGGTTGTCAACACCGCAGATGCGTGATCGGATGGATGAACTCGGCGCAAAGGTCAGCTCGGGCAATATCAGCCCTTCGGCAGCCGCCGAGCAGATGCTTTCCGACCTTTCCGGGCATTGACAACCTGACGGGGCGGTAAGGGTAAGGCGGCTGGCTGCGGTTCCAATGGTGTATTTTCTCTACATCTATTGCTATGCTTTCATGACGGGTTGCCGAGTTTTAAGTTGCGTCAAGCAGAGTTCGCAGTGCTCTGATATGTCACCGGATGGCCAGATGAACGGGACATTTCAAGATGCCCAATATCAACGGAACGAACGGCAATGACGATATCGATGTCACAAATGACAACGGTACGCTGAACGGCACGCCGCAAGGTACTCCGATCGATAACATCCGGGGCCGTGGCGGCAACGATGACATCGACATCACCGACAGCACCATCGCCAACAATGTTCTGGGGAACGCGGGCACCGACACGATTACAATCACCGGCAGTACCGTGGGCGGGCGTGTCGCAAGCGGGTCGGATGCCGACACAGTTGATATCAGCGGCTCGACCGTGGGTAACATCCGGTTGGGTGGTGGTGATGACACGCTGAATTTCATCAGCACATCTGTCTCGGGCGACATTCGTGGCGGCAGCGGCACCGATACGCTGAACCTGCCCGTTGGTACCGTGATCACGGATGATACATTCGGGACGATCACGGTTGAAGACGGGGTTGCCTATTCGGTCTCCAGCGGCACCTTTACGCTGCCTTCTGGCACGACGGTTACGTATTCGGCTTTCGAAAATGGCACCGGAATGCCCTGTTTTACGCGCGATACGCGGATCACGACGCAGCTTGGGCCGGAGGTGATCCAGACGTTGCGCCCCGGCGATCTGATCCCCACCCTGGGGCGGGGGCTGTGCCCGATCCGCTGGATCGGGAATCGAAGCTTTGATCGCAAGGCATTGCAGGACAATCCCCGGCTCTGGCCGGTGCGCATCCCGGCAGGTACGCTCGGAGGCGGGCTACCCGGTCGCGACCTGCTGGTCTCGCGCCAGCACCGGATGCTGGTGCAATCCAGAATCGCTCAGCGCATGTTTGGCGCAACCGAGGTCCTGATTCCGGCCATCAAACTTACCGCGATGCCGGGTATCTATGTCGATGAAAGCGTCGATCGCGTTGAGTACTTTCATCTGCTGTTCGACCGCCATCAGGTAATCTATGCCGAGAACGCCCCGACCGAAAGCCTCTATACCGGCCCCGAGGCGCTGAAGGCACTCAGCGCTGAGTCCCGCCGCGAGATATTCGAGATTTTTCCCGAGTTGGCCGATCTTGATTACCGTGCCGATCCAGCGCGCCCGATCCCCCGTGGGCGGCTGCAGGCGCAGTTGATCACGCGGCATTTGAAGAATAACAAGCCGCTGTTGCGGATACCCCCGAATTGAACTTCCAGGGAATTCGACTCGGGTGCAAAGATTTCGCCGCAGCCGTCTTGACCCTATGCGCGATTCCCACTAAACGCATCCAACCAGTTTTCGGGCGCGACTTCGGGTTGTGCCCCTTGTGATTTGGCCGAGGGTCTTGTACCCGGCCTCCAGAAACAAAGGAAGAAACCATGTCGCGCCGTTGCGAACTGACCGGAAAAGGCCCGATGACTGGCAACAATGTCAGCCACGCCAAAAACAGAACTCGTCGTCGTTTTCTGCCCAACCTGAACGACGTCACCCTGCAGTCGGAAACCCTGGGTCGTGGCGTCAAGCTGCGTATCTCGGCGGCTGCCCTGCGCTCGGTTGATCACCGCGGTGGTCTGGACGCGTTCCTGGCGAAAGCCAAGGATGACGAACTGTCCGCCAACGCGCTGAAAGTGAAGAAGGAAATCGCCAAGGCACAAGCCTCGGCCTGATCCTTCCTTACACGCAAGTTCCCGGCCCTGTACCCTGCGGTACGGGGCTTTTTTTGGTGCTGGTGCGAAGCTCCTCTCCCTGATTGTTTTCAATTCGAACATTAAATTTCACTTTCCGTGATTTTGTTCACAGACCGATCAGGGCACGCTTCATATGTTTGTGCATATTATCTTTGAGGAGGGGGACCTCATGCCATTAAAAGTAAAGAGTTTTCTGTCTATATTGCCCGCTTCGATTGCAGCTGTATTGGCACGTTGCACACAGATGCAACGGCGGGTGAACCGTCTGCATACCGGAATAAACGCCACAACGGTCAAACCGCCCAAACCCTAGGTTGGGCATACTGTCTCAGGCCCGCCTTTCCGCTTGAAGCAGACTGGCGGGCGGACGTATACCCGGGCTGCAATGACAGGTTTTTTCCGCAGCTTACTGCCTTTTGCGTTATCTCTGCTCGTGGCCTTCACTGGGCTGGGGATAGCCGAGTCGCGCGGGATTGACCGTGCGGTCGGGCAGATGGTGCTGTGTACCGGTAGCGGGCCTGTCGTGGTCTACATGGACGAAGACGGCCAGCCGACACGGGCGCCCCATTACTGCCCTGACTACGCGCTGAGTCTGCTGGGGGCGGTTCATCAGGCGCAGATTGATGTGCCTCTGGCCCCACCCCTGACGCAACCCGTATTTCTGCGCCGTTCCGAAAGCCAGATTTCTGCCCCGCTGCCGCAACGACCCGCGCGTGCGCCGCCTGTAACTGCCTGATCCAATCCTAAAGATAATCAGACAGTTAAATAAGGAGAGGCGCAATGACCCTCAAATCCACCCTGCTTGCAACCCTGACCACCCTGTCTCTGGCTTCAGGCGCGCTGGCCGCTGATGCCATCGTTGTTGAAGATGCTTATGCACGATCCTCGGGCAAATCCGCCAAGGCCGGTGCGGCGTTCATGATGATCGAGAACCACAGCGACAATGATGACCGGTTGATCGGGGTCACGTCGGATGTGGCAGGCCGCGTCGAGTTGCACACGCATAAGATCGATGAAAACGGCGTTGCCAAGATGATGCAGGTCGAAGAAGGCTTTGCCATCCCCGCCGGCGAAACTCACATGTTGAAGCGCGGCGGCGATCACGTCATGTTCATGGGGCTTAAAGCACCGTTCGAGCAGGGGGCGACGGTGCCCGTCACGTTGATCTTCGAACAGGCTGGTGAGATCGTTGTTGAAATTCCGGTCGATCTGGAGCGCAAGGACGACGGCGGCCACGGGTCGCACGGACACTCGCACTCGGACTAACGCCTGTCTTCGGGCCACCGTTCCGGTGGCCGTCATCCATGCGTCAGGCCGGGCATTGCCCGGCCTGTTGCGTCAGTGGTTGATGGTACGCATCCCCAGCCGGTCTGCGGCTTTCTTGAACCGTGCCGCCAGAAAGAACATCACCACCGCCGAGGTCAGCGCGAAGAAGGCGATTGCCCAGCCCAATGCCACCATCCCGCTGCCGGGCCAGAAGATCAGGACCAGACCGATGATCAGGGCAACAATGCCCGAGTTGCGCACCGTCGCGCGCTCGGGGGCCTGCGGATGCATCTGAGGCAGCGCCATCAATGAGCCAATGGCCACGAAAAGCGCCATCGCTCCCATCAGGGTGAACGCCAGCCATGCCACGCCCTGTGGCCAGATCAGCAGGATGAGTCCGATCAGTGCGGCGCCGATTCCGAATCCGCCAATCACACCACGCCGCCCAAAGCCCAACCAGGTCAGCGCGCCATCCAGTATCAGCAGCGCGCCCACCAGCCGCAGAAGCAACGAGATGCTGCCGGTCGGCCAGAACAGGGCCGCTATACCAACCAGTCCGGCCAGCACGCCACGCAGAAGAAAAGTCCACCAGAGGCTGGCCAGATTGGTGCTCAATGCGTCGCGGGCGTTGATACTGTCGTCGTCGAGGATTTCACTCTGCCGGGGAGGTTGATCGGTCATCTGTTTCTCACGGGTTGTGGTTTTTCAACAGCATAGACGAGGAAACCATCCGGTGTCTGCTCTAATCAACCACCGCGCTCCCCCAAAAGTTCCTCGACCCAGCGCGGCACTGTCCCGGTTGCGGGCCCCAGACGTGTTTCGTCAAAGCTCGACACCCCTGCCGAAGGCGCGAGATTCAGTTCCACCGTTCGCGCCCCTGCGGCCTGCGCCTCATGCACAAAGGCCGCCGCCGGATAGACCTGACCCGAGGTTCCGATGGCGGCAAACAGCGCAGCGCCCGCCAGATGGTCATAGATCTCATCCATTTGGTAAGGCATCTCGCCGAACCAGACGACATCAGGCCGGGCGGTCGGGCTGCGGCAGGCGGGGCAGGGTTCGCCAACCTCCATCTCGGGTGGGGATGGCCACCGATGCCCGCAGGTGGCGCATAACGCGCCGGCCAGAACCCCATGCATATGGATCACGTTCTCAGCGCCGCCGGCCTCATGCAGGCCGTCTACGTTTTGCGTAACGATGACCACCTCTCCGGGCCAGTCCTTCTGCAGTCGCGCCAGCGCCTTGTGCGCGGCATTGGGCTGCGCCTTGGCTGCCTGCACCCGCCTGGCGTTGTAGAACCGATGAACCAACGCGGGATTGCGGGCAAAGCCTTCGGGCGTGGCCACGTCCTCGATCCGGTGTTGCGCCCACAGCCCCCCTTCGTCGCGGAACGTGCCCAACCCGCTTTCGGCGGAAATTCCGGCCCCGGTCAGAATGACGATCTTTTCCATATCCGCCTCACGCGCTACACCCGTTCCCATGACACACCGTATTCTTTTCGTCTGTCTGGGCAACATCTGCCGCTCTCCGGCGGCCGAGGGCGTTTTTCGCGCCCGCGCCCCGCATCACCGAACCGACAGTGCCGGAACTTCGGGCTGGCATATCGGAGATCCGCCCTATGGCCCGATGCAAAAGGCCGCCCGCGCCCGCAATATCGACCTCAGCGACCTGCGCGCACGTCAATTTATGGCCGAGGACTTCCAGCGTTTCGACCTGATCATCGGCATGGATGCAGACAACATTGCGGGAATCGAGGCCCTGCGCCCCGAGGGCAACCACACCCCCGTCTGCTTGCTGACCGATTTTGCGCCTGATACAGGGGCCGATCACGTGCCCGACCCGTATTACACTCGCGATTTCGTCGGCGCACTGGATCTGATTGAGGCAGCGGTGGAGGGGTTGGAGGCGCACCTGCGAGGGCGGCAGTAAGTGCTCGGTTAGAACGACCTTTTCTCCCAGTTCGGGCGCGTGGCGGCTTTGAACCTATATCGATCGACGCTGCGCTCGGCACGAAAGTCCGGTCTTCAACCGACCGTCCCAACACTACGAGAACGAGTTCTGTTTGCCGGAGCTTTGTATTAACACCCAGAAATCGATAGGTTCCATTGAACTTCGAGTCATCGGTCACGGATGGGGGTTTGATATAGAACGCATACTGGTTTCCTCTTGCCTGCTCGGTCAGCCGGTTCGCTACAACGGAACCGATAAGCCAAATGAACACGCGGACGTTCTCACTCGATGGGCGCGCGAAGAGCGCCTCATACCGTTTTGCCCGGAGGTGGCTGTAGGATTCCCGACCCCTCGTCCGCCCGCTGAAATAGTTGGAAACACCCAAAGCTCTCACATTCGCTCGCAAGGCAAAGACGTCTTGAGTGGAGATGCCCGTGTTCTCGAAAAGTCCGGTGCGGACGTGACACATTTATATCTCAAGGCAGCCGACAAAACAGTGGCGCTGGCAAGGCAGCATGGATGCTCTCATGCCGTTTTGACCGACGGGTCACCCTCATGCGGATCAAGCTTCATCTATGACGGCACATTCTCAGGGACTGGGGTTCCCGGAATGGGGACGACTGCGACAGCGTTGTGCAATGCAGGAATCCATGTTTGGTCACAGGCGCAGATTGCTAAGCTGGACGCTATGCTGCGAACAAGTGCTTGAACGGCCCGATGTAAACGCCAATCCCTGGGAAAAGGACGAGGTCATTGAAACAAGCGGTGCTGATCGTCGATGTTCAACCCTGTTTTGATCCGCCGACCTGGCTTGTTGAGCGCGCGAGCCTTCTTTCAGCCGCTTTCCCGTCGGTCGCGACTGTCGAGCGCCATGACGAGGATATCGTCCCGTTTCAGAGACAACTCGGCTGGCATCCAGCGAAAGACGATCAGTCTCTGGTCGAGGCAAATCATGTGGTGATCAAACATGGATACGGACCGACCACCGAAGCCATAGATTTACTCAAGAGTTTCAACCCGGCGCGCGTTCTTGTTTGCGGCATCCAGGCGGAAACCTGCGTATTGGCGGCGGGGTTTGCGTTGTTCGATTCCGGTTTGCATCCGACTATCGTTGCAGATGCTGTCGTAGGCTCCAGTCTGGATAGGTCTGGCCAACTTGGTATAAAGCTCTGGGAACATCACTTTGGACAAGTGGTTCGCTCTTACAGAGAACTGCTTGATTGAGGGTTTAGCATGGGGCCTTTCAAGCGGTAGAGTACTTGCTTGCCGCTGCCAGAAGCCGACATTCGAGCGAACGCAGTGAAGGCGTACCTTTCCCCCGCTAGACGCAGGCATTCGTTACCCCATCACCTTCAACTGCCCACTGAGCCAGGGCAGCTGCGCAATCGCGGGGTCGACGATCTGGCTTTGCATCAGTCGCCGGGTCATGTCTGCAACCTCCTGTGGCACCTGATCCGACCAATCTGAGCGGGTGAACAGTGAGATCGTACGCGCGAATGCACCAAACGGGGCGGGGTGCGCCTCCATCCCGTCATGAAACCGTGCGGCGCGCATGTAACCCAGCGGCGTGGTGATCGCCCAGCCCAAGCCCCGCGCGACCATCGCCATCAGCGCGAGGTGCGAGCCGATTTCGAACCGTTCCTCGAACTCCATCTGATGGCGCGCCAGATGGCCTTCGATCTGACGGCTGATCAGCTGGTCGCGGGCATAGCGCAGAAAGGGTAGCTCCTGCATCGGTTGCTCGGCCCCGCTGGGCGCGACCAGAATGAAGGGATCTTGTACCAGAGGATACTCGATCACACCTTCCAGCACCTCGCCGGAATGGGCCGAAACGGCCATGTGCAGGCGTTGGGCTTCCAGCGCCTCAAACAGATCGAGGCTCGACAGGGTGATCAGCTTGAATTTCGACCGGGTGAGACTGTCGGCCAGCAGCGTCGCCAGCCGTGGAGTCAGGTCATTGTCGAAATCGTCGATCAGGCCGATGGACAGCGTGGTCAGATGCCCCAGATCCATCACTGCCAGCTCGCTCTGGGCCACTTGCAGCTCGCCCAACACCGCCTGCGTGCGCGCTAGAAAACTGCGCCCGGCCTGCGTCAGCCGCATCGGCCGCCGCCCGTGATCCACCAGATCGGTGCCCAGAGCCTTTTCTAGATTGCGCAATTGCTGAGACACCGAGGGCTGGCTGAGCCCCGTGATCTCGGCGGCCTGCGCCACCGATCCCGTCCGTGCCAGCGCCTCGAATACCTCAAGGCCCCGCAGGGTCAGCCCTTTCATCACCATCGCACACACCTTTCGCTGCGCCATTTCTGAGGCGCAGCGTGCATCAGGTCAAGGATTGCCTCGGACTTAGCTACAGATCGCCTGCGCCATCTGACCAAAGTTCTGATACCGATCCCACAGCGCATCATCGCGCGAAGATTGCGACATCTTCAGCTCTTGCGCCTGGTGGGGGTCGGTGAACCATTTTGCCACGGTCTTCTGATCACCACGCGTCAACGCCTGATCCGCCACGCGCTGAATGCAAGAACACCGCGCCCGCGTCGCCGCCTCACGGTCTGACGCCAAACACGCCCGCTTGATCTGCGCTGCGTCCACGACCGGAGCCACCGCCGTCAGCGATGCCGCACAAAATGCGATAAGGAGGAACTGTTTCATACTCGAGCCTCGTTTTTTGCCTGCCCGGACGGGTCTTCTGCCCCTCTCGGTCTGCGGCGGAGTATGAATCAAACTGGATTCGGGATCAATTGGGTGGTGCGAAAAAGTGAATACACGAGTCGGAAACACCCCACCCCGTAGGCCGGGCTTCAGCCCGGCACCTGTCAGGCCAGAAAAGGCAGCCACCGCTCCAAGGCTTCAATTAAAGCTTCAATCTTCTCTGGATGTTTGGCGACATAAGTATCCACAACGAGGGTGGAGCCCTTGGTGGTTCCAACTACGACCGCGGTGCCAATAGCCAGATTGACCTTCCCCGCACACCATTTGAGAAGACACGCCAAGCCTGACTTGAGCTTGCCTAAGATTGCCTCAATCCATTCTTTAGTAGGGCTTTCCTGTTCCAGCGCGTTCGAGAGCTCTTCTTCGGCTTCCCAAATGAGCGTGATCGCGCCCGATAGACGCTCATCTTCAATGCTCTCGGGAGGGTTATTCCCTCCGATGCCGTGGCGCGCAGTGGTTTGGACTATTAGTCCATTTTTTAGGCCAGATAGTGCTCTTTCGACCTCCCATCGAGCTTGAATTTGTTCAATTTCATCCGCAACTGCGTCGGCTCCAACGTTCCAAATACCATCATCGATCAGCGCGATCCGTCGTTGAAGCTCCCATTCAACCGGCCGTCCATCAATGAAACCCTGGCGCCACTCTCTCCAGAATGCAAAACTTGGACCTCGAAAAAACTCTGCAAAATTGCCCCGCTCTTCAAGGGGGACGACTGGTTCAAACCGCTCACTCCAAAGTGGTTTATCAAAAGCGCGATCCGACGGGGTTTTGAAATCTTCCAAACTGTTTCTATACAGCAGGCTGAAGGCACTGTCGTAGGCGAGCCGTGTTGACCTAAAATGAGAAGCCTCGTCATACAGCGTCTCTTCTGTGTCGGCAGCTGATGCAAAAGAGACCATGGATTTCTCGGTCGCCTGCTGCGCAAGTTGGCTACTACGGCTGTAGGCGCTTTGTGCAGCTATGTGAGCGGAGTTGCCGCGCAAGAGGATATTGTTTTGTTTGATGTTTTGTAGTCCACGCTCCAATGCATCGTGCGTTTCATCGCGATCAAAGTGCCAATGAGTAATAGCTCTTATGAGTAATCGAGCACTTGGGAACAATAATTCTCTGGTTGCGTCGCGATTGCCTTGCAAGTTGACCGTCGGAAAGTCTCTCAATGCCGCTCGAAGCGCCGCGCTAATACACTTCTGAGTACTCTGTGTCTCAAATTCGGCATCCAGCAGCTCATCATAATCAACTTGCGTCATAATAGTCCTAATTGGGTTGGCTCAGGCTTTAAATCACTAAACGTGCCACCTTGACCAACCCACGATTCCTCTACATATCCCCAACCCATGACAGACCTCGCTCATATCCGCAATTTCTCCATCGTCGCGCATATCGACCATGGCAAATCCACCCTTGCTGACCGGCTCATTCAAGAGACCGGAACGGTCAAGGATCGCGACATGAAGGAACAGCTGCTCGACAGCATGGATATCGAGCGCGAACGCGGCATCACCATCAAGGCCAACACCGTCCGCATCGACTATACCGCCGATAATGGCGAGGCATACGTGCTGAACCTGATCGACACCCCCGGCCATGTGGACTTTGCCTATGAGGTCAGCCGGTCCATGCGCGCGGTCGAGGGGTCGCTGCTGGTTGTGGACTCGACCCAGGGGGTCGAGGCGCAGACGCTGGCGAATGTGTACCAAGCCATCGACGCAGATCATGAGATCGTGCCGGTGCTGAACAAGATCGACCTGCCCGCGTCGGATTGTGACCGCGTGGCCGAACAGATCGAGGATGTGATCGGTATCGATGCCACCGATGCCATCCAGGTCTCCGCCAAGACGGGGCAAGGCATCCACGAGACGCTTGAGGCTATCGTGCAGCAACTGCCCGCGCCGCAGGGCAATCTGGACGCGCCGCTCAAGGCGATGCTGGTGGATTCCTGGTACGACGCCTATCTCGGCGTTATCGTTCTGGTCCGCATCATGGACGGTACGCTGAAAAAGGGGATGCGGGTCAAGTTCATGTCGAACAACACCCTGCATCATGTCGACCGCGTCGGTGTCTTCCGCCCTGAGATGGAGATGGTCGACTCGCTTGGCCCCGGTGAGATCGGCTTTCTGACTGCGTCGATCAAACAGGTCCGTGACACCCGCGTCGGTGACACCATCACCAACGACCGCAACGGCACCGAAGACGCTCTGGACGGGTTCAAACCCGCGCAGCCGGTGGTGTTCTGTGGCCTCTTCCCCGTCGACAGTTCCGAATTCGAAGACCTGCGCGACGCGATCGACAAGCTGGCCCTGAACGACGCCAGCTTCAGCTTTGAAATGGAAACCTCGGCCGCGCTGGGCTTTGGCTTCCGCTGCGGCTTCCTCGGGCTATTGCACCTTGAGGTCATCCGCGACCGCATCGAACGCGAGTATGATATCGAGCTTATCACCACCGCGCCCTCGGTGATCTATCACGTCTACATGAAAGACGGCGAGATGATCGAGCTGCACAACCCCGCCGACATGCCCGACCCCTCCAAGGTCGACCATATCGAAGAGCCGCGCATCAAGGCGACCATTCTGGTGCCGGATGAATACCTCGGCGATGTGCTGAAACTCTGCCAGGACCGCCGCGGCATCCAACTGGACCTGACCTATGCCGGCACCCGCGCCATGGTCGTCTATGACCTGCCGCTGAACGAAGTTGTCTTTGACTTCTACGACCGCCTGAAATCGGTGACCAAGGGCTATGCCTCGTTCGACTATCAGATGACCGGCTATACGCAGGACAATCTGGTCAAGATGTCGGTGCTGGTGAATGACGAACCGGTCGACGCGCTGTCGACCATGGTTCACCGCGACCGGGCCGAGATGCGGGGCCGGGCGATGTGCGAAAAGCTCAAGGACTTGATCCCGCGCCACATGTTCAAAATCCCGATCCAGGCCGCCATCGGAGGCAAGGTCATCGCCCGCGAGACCCTCTCGGCCCTGCGCAAGGACGTGACCGCCAAATGCTACGGAGGCGACGCCACGCGGAAACGCAAACTGCTGGACAAGCAGAAGGCGGGTAAGAAGAAGATGCGCCAGTTCGGGAAGGTAGATATCCCGCAGGAGGCGTTTATTTCAGCGTTGAAGATGGATAGCTGAAGGCTGTCCATTCTTATTACCGATTGTCAAAGGTACGATGCGTGTTGCTGATCGCTGGGGCTAACTATCTGACCACTATTGAAAATGGGTTGGTGACAGGGCAAAGATGTCACCATGAGTACATTGTATTTTTCTCACGAATTGCGTGAGTTCCGGCAAGCTGCTGGCTTAACGCGTAAAGATATGGCTCAAATACTCGCTATTAGCGACTACACTGTCCGCAGTTGGGAGAACGGTAAAGCCAATCCGCAAAGCAAGACGTTGTGGGGAATACTGGATCATCTAGCTTCCCCCGACTTGGGCCGTTTAGCCCGTGGAATTGATATCGATAGACTTAGAAGTATCATCGAAGACTACGCTAGGTCCCTTCAGCTATCACCTGTTGAAAGTGATCAATCAAAACTGCTCAGTATTGAGCGAACTCTTTCAGGTTCGGTGCTGAAAGCGGCCCAAACTGACTTTCGCTATGATGGTGACACGCGTGCGCTCGTAACCGCACCGTTCTATTCTGACTTAGCTCTTTTCGAAGCGGCAGATGGCGCTGCAGTAAAGGGTCTTCTGGATGATGCAATCGATGCGGCGGAGACGATTGTCTCGAAGTTGGAAGATGTGAATATAGAGCAGAGGTACCTTTCGGATACCCTGAAAGACTACGCAAGACAGTGTAAGGAAGCGATCCCCAATCCCAGAATTCTCGAACGTAAGGGCGGTCTAACACGCTATGTCTATGCTAGTGAGGACATCTCGAATTCAGTGAATCCGTTCCTTTTGAAAGAGATCGAACAGTTTCTTGACATCCACAATGAACTAATGAGAGGCCTCTTCGGCGAGGCATTGTCAGCTGCGCGGCAAATCAGTTCAGAGAAGGTCTCCGACGATGTTCTCGATGTGGCGTCCAGCCCGTTCGATGATGCGGTAGCCCAATTGGAGCGCATACGCGCCGACTGGAGGAAATTCGGGGCAGGTTCAGCATCTATCGATCCAAATGTAGTGGCGATCGTATCTGATGTTGGGAAGGAAGTCACAGAGCTTGAACTTGCAGCATCTCAAGCAAATGACCCCAATACCCGTTCGATGAGAGTCGCAAGACTGAAAGTTGCCGCTTTTCATGGCGCGCTCTTGATCGGTAGGCTATTGCTGCGAACAACAGGTGCCATATTGACCCATGGTTCAAACGTAGCTGCTATAGCTGGGATCGTCGAAATCGCGTCACCCGGTTCTATTAGGGCGGCTTATGAATTGTTGCGATCAGTGATACCTGACCTGCCACCTCTACCGGTGTTGTGACTACACTAACAATTTGCGAAGGGTTTTGTCGGCGTTCTCACGTCTTCAAGATTACGCAACTCGCCCGGCGGCACCGCCGGGCCGCGCCGACCCGCCCCCGTCAAACCGTAGGTTTGCCTCCGGCAAAACGGGCGGCGCGTTTGCGCCTCCCCTCGGGCCGGCGCTGCCCTCCGTTCTGTTGATCAGCCGTTGCAGACGCGTTTGCGCCCCGGGGCTTCGCCCGTTCGCGGCTGAATTCGTCCACTGGACGAATTCCGGGACGCCGCTCACCCCCTCGGGTCGGCGGGACCTTTTTGTTCTGCTTGGCAAGTGCAGTGCGTTCTTTGAATGGCCCATGACCCAGCCCAATCATCCGGGCCGTTTGGATGTAGAATCCGTCCTGCTTCTTTCTTTTGATTAGGTTGCGGTCAAGGCCTGCTGAGCGGAGCCTTTGCGTAGCTCAACCGAGCGTATTTCTGGTTGACCGCGGCTATAACACCGATAGCACTCGCAAAACCATAAAAAGTACAACGTGTTGCCAGCCATCCCCATTCGCAATTCAAGCAAGAAGCGTGATGGTGCCGGCCGCTTGCGCTATCACCTTCGCAGATTGGCGGAACGATGTTTCAATAAGATGAAGAAGAATGCCCGCCGTGTCGCCACCCACAATGATGGGATCGCCGAATATCACCTCGGATTCATCGATAACACATCAATCCGACTCTGATAACGCCATTTGTAGACATGACCTTGTTACAATTTTTTTCCTTGTAGAACTAACCAACAGGTAGGCTTGCGCGCTAATGGAGATATAAAATGAGTTTGAGACAAAGATCTCGAGGACTAGCAGGCAAAGTGGGAAACAAGCTAACGATTGGTTTCAAAAGCAAAGCTAGATCAGAACGTTTGAAATACCAACCGGAAGAAACTTCAAAGACGCCACCGCGCCAAGAAAGCAGTCGCCAGCAGACCGTCACCTACCCACATAAGGTTCTCGAACGCTATGGACTGCAGCCAAACGAAAATGGAACGCATTCGCTCGGGACGCGAGCCGCTATTCAGATCTTAACTAGCACCATTGCGAATGATCCTCGAGACCGCGAAGCCCAATCAAAGCTCATAGAAGTATTCAAACAGCTTGGTCGTCATACTGAAGCAATTGGTACCGCGAAAAAAGCACTAGCTCACTTTCCTGAATCATCAGAGTTCGTATTTGAGTTGCTGCACTGTCTGTTGCTTTTACCCGATCTCGACGAAGCCCAACGGATTGCGGAGGAATATGAACGGGTCTTACCTGAGATTTTGTCAGATTCTTTCAGACGCAAAAGTTTAGTCGCTGCGTTAGCCATTTCCGGGGCGATTGGAAGGGTTTCTAGAGGTCAATTGAACAAGTTCTTTCTGGTGCCCAGTCTTTCTGTAAATGCGGCGCTCACACGAGAAGCTGCTGAGACACTGGAAGACTACCTTTATGCAGAACTCCTTGAACTAGCAAAGAACTATGTAGAATCTCAAGGCGGTCAGTTCATTTTGGTTCATTTTGATCGCCTTGCGCAAGGCGGTGAGAAATCTGAAATCGAAAAGCAGATTGTTGAGGCTCACCTTCGTAGTCTGACTGGTGAGCTGGACTACAAAGAGTGGCTGATGTCTTGCCCTGACTACATTACTCAGATGTATTCCGAACTACCGCAATTCGATAATCGCTACTGGAATGAAATTCTGTTTGGCCCAAAAAACGTAGTCAAGAACTCGAGGATTACACTCAAGAGCTACTCTAGTGAATACGTCAATGTAAAGAACGGTCGCCGCGTTACTCCAAACGCTCCGAATAAATTCGACAACCGGTTGTTTCTATTCGGTACATCAGATGTCTTTTGTACGGGCGTTGAAGATGCTCATACATTGCCGAGCCGCGTTCAGGAATTGTTCGCCCAAGAGGACTTTGGCAGGATATTTCGCGTTGAAAACTGCGGAATAAGAGGTGCGTCAACAACTGATATTATCCTCAATTTACTTGCGACCACTATCGAGCGAGGCGATGTCGTAGTATTTGTCGGAACACATCGACTGGACGCTGGAGAAGTGCCAGGATTGTCCCCTCAAGTCATTGGCTTTCCCAGGCCACACGACTTGGGTGAAATCTATATGGATGAAAACCATTTCAATTGGCGTGGAACCAAGTTTGCCGCACGCGAAATCTTGTCGCGTGTTCACGCTTTGGGTGCTTTCGAAGTAAAAGATAATCTATCTGAGCGCCCAGGACATGAACGGACTGAGGCTGCTCAAGGTGCAGTAGAACTCGTCAAGTATCTACACTACTATCGCACTGCGACAAAAACGGAGTGCGGAAACCTAGAGAGCTATGAAGAATATCTGAGAGAGAATGCCGTAGATTGCGAAGGGACAGTTGGCAGTGTGGCGGTTAACTGCAATCCGATTACTCTGGGCCACCTCCACCTTCTTGAGTATGCAGCGCGGTCGGTTGATCAGCTCTATGTCTTCGTCATCGAAGAGGACAAATCCTTTTTTAGCTTCGCTGACAGATTGGAGCTTGTAACGCAGTCGGTCGCACACCTCAAAAACGTCAAGGTACTAAAGGGTGGTCGTTTTATTTGTACCGAACTGACTTACCCAGAGTACTACACCAAAGAAACAGAAAATGATGCCAAGGCTGATGCCGCGGAAGAGGCAAGTTATTTCTGCGAATACATCGCACCGGTCCTCGGAATTAAAACTTGTTTCCTAGGCAATGAACCTCACTGCATGATTACCAGGCAGTACAATGATCAGATGGCAGAAATATTGCCAACCTATGGCATCAAGCTGGATGTGATAGAGCGGATCAGCATCGACGACAGGATCGTGAGCGCGTCATACGTTCGCAAGCTTCTAAAGGAAAAAGACTTCGAAGGTATACGTAAGATTGTTCCAAAGCCTGTTTATGATTTTTTGATTGATACCTACATGCATTGTTAGCGCCGCGCGGCTAACAGCCAACTGCGAAACTTGCGCTGTCTCGCCGTTGGCTGCCGCATATCGTGGCCATGACTTGCATCCAGAGCAACAAGCTGCGACCGCGCCAATTTGCTGGACTTCAAGCAGTTTGGCTTACGTTCAAAGCTTGCTTGCCCAACTCGCCCATTGCCGCACACGCACGGGGCGCGATCGCGAGCGCATGATATTGCGCCGTTTGCCCGGTGCCACAGGAGAGGCACCATGAGCGACATCGGTCACAAACAGGAAAAATGTGCCCGCTGGACCGCCCGTTGACACAACAGGAAACCCACCCTCTTCAACCTGATTGACGATTTTTCCGTATGGGATGCCGTCGAACATGGCGTCCTCACGAATATAGCGCATCCAGGCCGCAGTACCGGCGCCAGCGCGCATTGCACCATACCCTTCGGTACCGTCAGTGACATACAGCCATGACTTGAGCGTCAGCTGTTTGTCCCAATGCAGCTTGCCGGAGGCCGGCACGTCAGTGTGATCAGTCCACTGAACAAACAGGTCCGAGTTGAATTCAAACTCCTGACCAGCAAAATACTTCTCGGATATCTGTTTGATCGTAGGCGAGCCGAAGAGCGCCATTGTTTCTGGAAAACGGTTGCGGTCAAGATTGTCCCGCACTAGGGACAAGGCATAGCTGTTGGCCGGCGTATCTTCGCGCGCGGAAACCGTGCTGGCCATGGTCTCGCCGTTTTCGATTAGATCATCATATTCTTTGGTAATCCGCGAAAGTCTGTCTGAGTCATAGATGGCCGGGAAAATCGCAAGTCCAAATGTGCGCAAGCTTTCAAGCACTTTTGCCTGAGAAACAGGTTGGTGGAATGTGAATGCTTCGAGAAACGCCTCCTCGTCCATACCGATCGACTTTGCACGCTCAATGCGGGCCGAAATCTCGGCCATAAGCTCAGTATCATTGCTGGCAATTGAAGCACTCTTGTCAGCAGAAATTTCTGCCGGATCATTGTCGCCGCCGGGATTGGAAATCACGCGTCCCGCGAGCGGATCTGAGACTTCATGAGCGTTATCCAGTTCCCTGGTGGCTATGATCGATTTCGGTTCGGGGTCAACACGTTTAGATTTTTTTCGAAAGATGCTTAACGCCATTTCTTTTCCTTTAACCTATTCTGTCTGATGAAGCGCAGATCACACTGCCTGCTCAATGCCGAGTAGTCGCTTTATCCATGCCTAAGTAAGTGAAAAAACTTCGACTTAGAGACGTTCGTCTTCATCCCATACATGATCAGTCTATTCGGTTTCGTTCTGTCAGAAGCTTACTCTTAGAATTGATGCAATCCTGTCAGCGTTGATCCAGTTCCCGCCTTTTTACGCGACGAGCATGTTCTAAATCGTCCGGCGTATCAATGTCGATTGCCCTCCAAGGTGGAATGACATGAGATTTCAGGCGGGTGGGGTAGAAACCGGGAGACTCAACAAAACTGCTGGTTCTACCCCAATAGAACGTGCCGTTTGACCCAAGTGTTCGTGGGTAATGCTGCGATTGCTTAAGGTTTAGCTCGGGCCACAGAGCTGTCAGGTAACCGTCCTTTTCGACCAATGCCTTGTAGGGGTGGATCGAAAAGTCCGACACACCCAGCACCCCATCGCAGCCATCCAGCTTGTCCAAACTTTCAACCAGATCAGCGGGTTCAAGAAATATGGCCATCGCGTAGATCATGCAGAAACGGTCGGGCCGGTTGTCCTCTTCGTAGCGGTGCAACAGCAAGTCCCTGCACGCCAGTGACGCAGGCGCGGTGTCCTGTGCTAACTCGGCAGGGCGCAGCTCGATGCTTGCGCCATACTGGCGCGCAACATCGGCAATCTCTTCGTCTTCTGTCGAAACGACCACTTCTGAGAACAGGCCAGAGGCGAGGCATGTCTCGACCGGATAGGCTAACAGAGGTTTTCCGTTTACATCCGCTATGTTTTTCCGCGGTATCCTTTTTGAACCACCACGTGCGGGGATTATGGCAATCGGCTTGCGTTCGAACGGCATCTGCTCAAAGCCTAGAACTGTTCAAGCATCTCACCCGACCTGTAGTCGCGGAGGTAGGGGCGTCCAAGGTAATTTTCACTGACCAGCCAAGAGCTTACACCTGTGCCGGGACGCTTAAAAACAAAGTCACTTTGTTGGATCGGATCACCGCGTTTTACATCCCGAACAAGATAGGCAGACTTGTAGTATTTTTTGGCGTCTTGCTGATCTCGGGCCGTAGGTTCTACGACCGGGTTACCCATCGCACGCTCACATCGCCTGATGCGTTCGACCCACTCGGCAAACTCGTCTGGCTCATGTGCTTTCCAGTGCCCGTTGGCAGGGATATCCCGCGACGTGGTCAGCCGCTTCTCTAATATCGCTGCGCCCATGCCAACGCTCATGAAATCCAGCCAATCGCTGCGCCCCTGCGGTGTGTAGCCAGCCACCATCCCAAGCTGGCGATACACGTCCATTGCCCGGAAGTTCATCTCGGCTTCGACGTCGGTATGGAAATCGTGCAGAACGATCAATTCCCCACCGCCCGCTTTCTTGTAGACATCTTCAAGTGCGATAAGATCAGCTCGCGTTATGGTACCTGTGTCGAAAATGAGCGGCTTGCCGTTTGCAGCCAATTGCTCGATCATTCGGCGGTGGCTGAGACTCCAGGTGCAGATTTTATTCGTTATCAGATTCAGCCGGTTTGTACGCTCGACCCCGCCCTCATAGTGGCACGTCACGATCATATCGAGGCCTCGGCCTTCAGCCGTTTGCTTGAGCTCGGCCCACTGATCGTCTGAGTATTCAAGGCCCTTAAACATTTCGACCATATTCTCTGTTCGAGGGCCGTTTTTCATCGTCGGATAAGTGTATTCGATGCTGTGATCCCCAAGCAGCTTCTCTGCCTCAAGCATCTGAAATTTTACCGCCTCCACGCCGCTATCGGCGGCGATATGGATCAGCTCTTTTGCGCGACCCATATCGCCGCCATTGGTCAATCCCAAGTCCGCCATCAAATAGATGGGCTGTGCGTCTCCAATGAGGCGACTTCCAAGCTTGACTGAGGGCATACTGATCTCCTTTATCTGCGGTGCTTCCTATCAGAGCGCTAGCGCGACTTCCAACGACTTCACCACATGGTCCTGCTGTTTTTCAGTCAGGTCCGGGTAGAGCGGTATGCTGATTGCGCGATGGTAATAATCTTCCGCGACCGGAAAATCGCCAGAAGCAAATCCAAGTCGCTGGTAATAGGGCTGAAGATGAACTGGGATATAGTGGAGGTTCACGCCGATGCCCGACGCACGCAGAGATTCGAATACTGATCTGTGGCGCTTGGGGTCAGCTTTAGGCAACCGTACTACGTATAGATGAAAGGACGATCTCGCCAAAGGATCGCGGCCAGGCAGAACGATCTCGGAATTCTTCAATAGCTGATCATATTCCGTGGCCAGCGCGTTACGTCTTTCGACAAACCGCTCCAAGCGAGTTAGCTGACTGCGCCCAAGCGCTGCCTGGATATCTGTAATGCGATAATTCCAGCCCAGTTCTATCTGCTGATAATACCACGGGCCATCGGATGCGCCGGTCATAAGGTCAGAATTGCGGGTGATCCCGTGGCTGCGCAACAACTCGAACCGGGACGCTATTTCAGGATCATTTGTAACCGCAACGCCACCTTCACCGGAGGTAACAATCTTTACCGGATGAAAGCTGAACACGGTGATGTCGGAATACTGGGACGATCCGACCGGGGCAGCATCATAGGAAGCACCAATTGCGTGGCTTGCGTCTTCAACGATCTTTATCCCATAGCTCCGCGCCAGCTTACTTATCTGCCTCATGTCCGGTGATTGACCGCACATGTGTACAGGCACGATAATCTTTGGGAGCGATCCTGATTTCTCGGCCTCAATAAGTTTTTGCTCGAGCGCTTTCGGGCACATATTGAAAGTGTCGGGGTCGATATCGACAAAATCCACATCGGCACCACAATAACGTGCGCAATTGGCCGAAGCGACAAACGTGACCGGCGAGGTCCACAGAATATCACCGGGCCCAAGCCCCAGTGCAGCAACAGAAATGTGCAAGGCTGATGTAGCCGAATTCACAGCAGACACGTATCGCGCATCAACCTTCTTGGCCACCGCCTCCTCAAAGGCGGGAATAGCTGGTCCTTGGGTCAGAAAATCAGACCTGAGGACCTCGACGACAGCATCTATGTCGTCCTTGTCGATATTCTGTCGCCCGTAAGGGATCATAAGGGTTTCTCTAACTCGGCTCGGTTTTGTTCAATCCAGGTGGCAAGTTCGGACTTTTCCATCCATTCCGTGTTCAGATCGCTGGAATACACAAAATCCTCTGCGACCCGAACACCATCTTTGATGCGATCCGCGGTCTGTGACCAGTTGTGCAGTGAAGGCAGGATCTTGAAGTGTTCGTCGTATTCATACGTAAACGGGGCGTCTTCGGCGCCAACCATTTGCTCGTGAATTTTCTCACCGGGCCGTATCCCAACAACTTCCGTGCCTGCGTTCGGCGCGATCACATTTGCGATATCTGTTACTTTCATCGATGGGATCTTTTTGACATAGATTTCGCCACCCACCATGTCCTCGAACGCGTGCCAAACCAGCTCTACACCCTGATCCAGAGTGATCATAAACCGCGTCATCCTTGTATCGGTGATCGGCAGAGAGTTTTCGTTACGCAATTTCATGAAGAATGGAATGACTGATCCGCGAGACCCCATAACGTTGCCGTATCGCACGACTGAGAACCGAGTCACGTGGCTGCCGGAATAGGAATTTCCAGCGACAAACAATTTGTCGGATGCGAGCTTTGACGCTCCATACAGGTTTATCGGACTCGACGCCTTGTCTGTCGAAAGCGCTACAACGCCTTTGACCCGCTTATCGATTGCCGCGTCGATGACATTCATTGCTCCATTAACGTTGGTCTTGATGCATTCAAACGGATTATATTCCGCAGTGGGGACGATTTTTGTTGCCGCAGCGTGCACGACATAGTCAACCGAGTCGAAGGCACGGTACAGCCGCTCACGATCCCTAACGTCGCCAATGAAAAACCGAACACGGGGATCGCCCTGGAACTTGCGGGCCATCTCCCACTGTTTCATCTCATCTCTTGAAAAAATTATGATCTTTGCAACATCGGTTTTTGCCAGGGTCATCGGCACAAAGGCGTTGCCAAAGGAACCCGTACCACCGGTAACCAGAATGGTGCTGCCGTCAAAATGGTTCAACATAGAATTTTTCCTTCAGCTGTTTGCATCACTTGGTTTTTCTCAAATCCAATGCAACGAATTTGCAATCCGAAAGTCACTGAACACTGTCCCACAGCTTTGCTTAGTCTTGTCCACATGGTTCTGGAAGCCATGAAATTGTTCGCTTCTTCACTATGAAACGCCCCATATTGATAATTCCAGTGACTAGTCCAGTACCTGAGACGTGATAGGACAAAAAAAAATCGTACACCACCATCTTCATCTGCAGTATCCCGGGTGCGAAATCTGCGGTATGGCAACGTCTGAGATCAAGCGATGCATAGTGAAGTCTAATTTAAAGAAATGATCCATGAAGCCGATATCGATACCCACAGTTTTCGAGCCCATTGGCACCCGCGAGAAGACTGTTCTTTTTTTGGGATATGACAGGGACCACACCACGTTAATTGACGCTCTGCTTGTCGCCAATTGCGAAGTCCACCATACAGAGGACGAAATTCCAGATACTCAGTACGACCTAGTGATAAGCTTCGGTTATCGGCACCTGATCCGGCAATCGAAGATTGAGAGCCTCGGATGCCCGATCATCAATCTGCATATTTCTTACCTTCCCTATAATAGAGGTGCGCATCCCAACTTTTGGTCATTCTTTGATGGAACACCGGCAGGAGTGACGATCCATCTGATTGACGAGGGTATCGATACCGGCCCAATCCTGTTCCAAAAACGCGTTGTGTTCACCGCGAATGAGATCACCTTTGCTCAGACTTATGACAGGCTCTTTAAAGAGATTGAGGCCCTCTTTATCGGCAGGCTTCCTGCGATCATCGCAGGCAACTGGACTGAACAAGAACAGGTTGGAGTTGGAACTCAACACAACTTATGCGACTTGCCTGTCGAATTCGCTGGCTGGAATTCTGTAATCGTTGATGAGATAAAGCGACTGCGTCAGATTACCGGGAACCACAATGCTTAACCCTATCTCAATCAATGGTCGACAGATCAGTGCAGAGCATCCACCTTATGTGATTGCCGAAGTTTCAGCGAACCACAACGGGTCGATTGATCGGGCCCTGGAAACCATCAAGGCAGCCAGCAAAGCCGGCGTCGATGCTGTCAAGATCCAGACCTATACGCCTGATACTATGACGATCAATTCGACGGCCAAGGACTTCATGATCGAAGATGGATTGTGGAAAGGTCGTACGCTTTATGATCTTTATGGTGAAGCACACACACCATTTGAATGGCACGCACGGATATTCGAATATGCCCGGTCTTTGAACCTGACCCTTTTCTCGTCTCCGTTCGATGAGACAGCTGTGGATTTGCTCGCGAGCCTGGACGCACCGGCGTACAAGGTTGCCTCATTCGAGTTGGTTGACCTGCCGCTGATTGCCTACATTGCAAAACAAAGAAAACCAATGCTGATGTCAACCGGTATGGCGTCCCTATCTGAAGTTGGTGAAGCCATCGAAACGGCCAGACAAAATGGCTGTAACGAAATTGCATTGTTTCATTGCATAAGCAGTTATCCAGCGCCGCTAGATCAAGCCAACGTTAGTGCCATCAAACTGCTCAGACGCGAGTTTGACGTCGAAGTGGGCCTATCCGATCATACAATGGGCAACCTTGCGAGCGTTGTTGCGACCTCGATCGGTGCGACGCTGATCGAGAAACATTTCACGCTTTCGCGTGCAGACGGGGGTGTGGACAGTACATTTTCTCTGGAACCAGATGAGATGAGTTCATTGATGGAAGATACGCGGTCGGCGTTCTCTGCGCTGGGAGACGGTGACTTCTCGAGATCGCCTGCAGAACACTCGAACAAAATATTTCGACGCTCTTTGTACTTTGTCGAAGATCTGGCAGCGGGTGAGACAATTTCAAGCAAACATATCAGGCGGATACGACCCGGATTTGGTATGCCTCCAAAGTTTTTTGAACAGATAATCGGTCAGAGAGTGTCCCATGCCGTCAAGCGAGGTGACCGCGTCACCGAAGATGTGCTAGTCAAAACGTAAGGCGCCGAAGCGATTACCGACATGAGAGCAGTAGCAATCCTGGCGCATCACATGGATGCGGATGCAAATTTGGGCTCCGAGTCCCGGGCACGTTTAGAGCGGGCAGCCGCATTGCATCATGAAAGTCCCTTCGATTTATTCCTCACTTCTGGATGGGCCTATCGGGAAGACTGCACTCAGAAGATCGGAGCCGTAATGGCCGACGAACTGCAGACTACTTATGCAATCGACCGTAGCAAAATCGTCGTAGACACTAACTCGCGTGACACTGTTGGGGACGCATACTTTTTACGAAGGAATGCGATCATACCCATGCGTATTCGCGATCTGGTGGTCGTGACATCAGATTATCACGTTGAAAGAACAGGTTTCATATTTCGATCATTTTTTCCGACTGGTGTGGAACTCAAAGTCGTGGGCGCGGTTTCTGGTTCGCTCGGGGACGAAGCTGTTTTGCTCAACGAACAGAAATCTTTAACGGCCTTCGAAAAGACCTTCGCGACGGTGGATTTCGCGGATGATAGACAGGTTTGTAAAGCCCTCAGCACGAAACACCCGTTCTATAACGGACAGATCTATGATCAGATACGCTGTTCGACTTAGGGCATCTAATTCGGCAATGGGCCAAGACACTTGGAATTGCCGTTTGAGTGTGAGTTTCCATTTGGTCGTGACTGAAAGTTTAAACCTCTGATCATGATGGCGACTTATGCGCCGAATGAAATGCATGAACTGCCTTGCTAAGACCTGTTACAACGCGCTATGCGGTGGCAAAGTTCGTCAGCGCCTTGTACAAATCCCGCCTGCACGTACTAAGGATTACCACTGCCTGAGGAGAGTCGCGTGACGAAGAGCAGCAAGTATTCGACACCGCAAGAAGCGTTTTGGGCCGGTGAATTCGGAAATGAATACATTCAACGCAACCAAGCCGAACGTCTGCTCGTTCCTAAGATAGCCGCATGGTCGCAGATGCTTAGAACTTGCGCGCAGCTAAATTCGGCAGCTGAATTGGGTTGTAATATTGGATTGAACCTTCTGGCGCTCAGCAAGCTGAAAACCGGGATTAAATTGCAAGGCGTTGAGATCAATGAGGCCGCGGCGGCGGAAGCACAGAAGATAGAAGGGGCGGAGGTGAGGGTGGGAACAATCACCGATCCCTTGGGGCTATCGCCCTCAGATTTGACGTTCACGGCCGGTGTACTTATTCATATCAACCCTGACAAGCTGCCTACCGTATATGAGAATTTGGTTCGAAACAGCAATCGATACGTGCTTGTAGCCGAGTACTTTGATCCAAATCCTGTCGCGATTCCCTATCGGGGTCACACGGACCGTCTGTTCAAGCGCGATTTTGCGGGTGAGTTGATCGATAGATTCGATATGAAACTGGTGGACTACGGTTTCTTCTACAAACGTGACCAGTTGGTTCCGCAGGACAATATCACATGGTTCCTGCTTGAAAAGTAATCTTAATAATGACGTCGTCTCAACTGCAACAGGAAGCGCTACCTGAAAGCAATGGCTTTATCCCCGAGGGGGCCGAGTTCGTTAAGCTGCTGAATAAGATTGAAAAAGAGATCCAGCCTTCCACCTGCAGGATCATGGGCTTCAACTATTGGCCAATTCTCCGTTTCCAAATTAACGCCAAGCGAAGAAACGGATTTATTGCAGGTGAGCGTGATCTACCAGAAGTAAAGAAGCCTAAGTCCAAGAAACTCAAGGGTCTATGGTCTGATTGGTTGTCACAGTTTTGGATCTATGCTGATGAATTGCGCTGGCTAGATGAAACGCTTGACGCGTTTCCCAGCGATATTTTCGATGATGTTCCTCAGTCTGATATTCTATACCTGAATCGTGAAGCCCAATACCGCAGGTTCGGCGATACGGCCCTGCAACCACTTACCGATGGTCTGAGATGGATTATCCAATCGGAAAAGTCTCAGCTGACATTGACTAGGCAAGACCCGCGAGAACAAGGTGAAAAGTTCCTAATCCCAACTCAGGTTCAACCTGAGACTAAACGCATTCGTCCTTTTGCTTTAGTGAAACCCAAGATCAGGCGGGATTATAGAGCGCGCCAAAATGTCTTGGTGAAGCTTAAGGAAATCAACAATATACTAGAGCAAGCAGCGCCAGATTTGCAGCTGAATGAGTTCTCAATCCTTGATCGCCTCGAACGTACGGCTTTTGAGATGGTCTATTATACGGCATTGTTCAAAAGAGTTCGCCCAAAAACCGTGTTCTTAAGCAGCTACTCTGGTGCAAACTATGTATGCGCAGCCGCGCGTCGTCTGGGAGTGACCGTCGTCGATATCCAGCACGGAGGCATGTACCCTGACCATCCTCTGGCAGCAAATTGGGCTCACACTCCTAAGCGGGGTTATGAGCTATTGCCAGATGTGTTCTGGTGTTGGTCCGAGGATAGTTCGCAATGGATCTCATCTACGATTGCAAATTATCATCGCACAATAGTTGGGGGAAATCCGAAAAGCGCCATAGAAGGCGCTTTGCAGGATCCAGCATCTGCTCCTGATTTGCCACCCAGGTCCACTGATGGAAGACCAAGGGTACTGGTCGCACTTCAATATGGAAAGAACGAGCTGATACCGACACATGTAAGAGAGGCTTACGAAACAACCAAAACAAGCGTGGCTTGGTATTTTCGGCTGCATCCTGCGGGCAGAGATCGCATGGCGGAGGCAATGCAAGCGCTCGATATCAGCGCTGAAGAGATTCTCAGGTTTAGCGATTGCACCGAATATCAGGCCATGGCACCGATGGACATATTGCTTACAGACGCATCCACGATAGTCTACCGGTCGCAGGATATAGGGTTGAAAACTGCGGTATGGTCAGAAATGGGGGCAGCCTATTTCTCTCATTTGATTCAGAATGGGACACTTAAAGCACTTGTCAGCAGCGACGAAATTGTAGAGTTTGTGTCCGGCCCCTTGAGACCGCGATCTGCGCCAAACTTATCGGATAGTAGCGAACGCCATTCACAAGAAGTTATTTTAGAGGCCTTTAACGCTCTAACCTGACACAAATGTAGCTCCAGAAGATACAGTAATGTGAGCGCGGAATTCACATCGTTCGTTGGAGCTAAAGCATTTCGGTATGAACTTGAACCGCGGCGGGGCTCGTGAAAATTCAGAGCTTGTTCATCCTTTTGGGGAGGGTGGGATACACGTTGGGTAGCCTCATCTGGCTGATCCAAGTTGAATGTTAGCACATCAACGGACTACGAACTATCGGGATGATGGTTTCGGGCGCTGGCGGATGATAGGCTGCAATGTGTTTAATTTCGATGCACCTGACTGATAAAAACTGCGGGGGCAACCGAGCAGTCGGGTCTCACTAATTTAAGGAATCAGTGCGCTTTAAAGACATTCGGGACCTATGTTTGCATTCGCGAAGCGAAGCCGACTTTGCAAAGTCCGCTTTCTGCGCTTGGCTGACTTTTCCAGTGCCCTCAACGCGAGCAGCTATTCAATCTTTGCACAGTTAATGTTTTAACGCAGTATTGAATTAAAATATCGGCCGGTCAGCCGTTCACTACGCCGAACCTATCCGTCTCGGGCGTACCGGCTGCTGCGGGGTAAGGCACGTTCGACTGCTTTCAATCACGTCGCTCGGCGACAAATTCCACCATGGCGCGGACACCGTCTGCGGTTGCAGTAGGTCTCGGTTCATAGCGCGCTTTGTCGTCCAGTTGGTGTTTTCCAGTGCGAACCAATATGGCCGCATCCAAGCCCGCCTTCAAAGCGCCCGCGATATCACATTCTGCATCATCGCCAATCATTGTTACGTCAGAAGGCTCCAGCCCCATGCTTTGCGCGGCAGAATGGAAGAACGTTGGCGAAGGCTTCCCAAACAGAAGAGTTTTCGTTCCACTTGAATAGCCAAGCGCTCGGACGAAAGCGCCAACATCAAGGCTCAATTCGCCGTCTGTATCGCGAAATATCATGCTCGACGCCAATGCAAGAAAGGGAGCTCCGTCTTCGATCAGTCGAAAGGCTGCGTTCAACCGTTCATACGTAAAATAGCGGCCGGCATCTCCAACGATAACCGCTCTTGGCGCCGGACTCCGAGCACGCTGCAAAATCCTCTTCTAGATCCGGATGGATCAGCAGATGTGGCTCAAATCCGTTTTCCTCCAACCAAGCACAGGAGGCCGCAGCTGGTGTCAGGAATTCGGTGGCATCTGCGTCTATTCCGAAGCCTTGTAGCTTATCGAGAATAGCGCGTTTCGGTCGTCGGGTTGAGTTCGTTAGAAAGCGAACCGGAAGCTCTGTGTTTCGAAGGGCTGAGACCGCCTCCGCAGCACCCGGTCGCGGCTCGCCACACTGATACAGAACACCTGCGATATCAAGCAGAACACCTTTGATCACACCTACCCGGCAAACATCAGAAACTCCTTTCTTTCAGGTCAACTTACCCAAGTGATGGTTCGCTCTTGACGCCCACTTAGCCATCACATAGGAAGGCGAAACATTGAGCGGGTATAGCTTAATGGTAAAGCCCCTGCCTTCCAAGCAGGCTATGTCGGTTCGATTCCGTCTACCCGCTCCAAAATAATCTTCTCGGACACATTGCCAGCAAAGTGGTTTCCTGCATCACGTTAAATCACTAATAATATTAAATAATTAATACTTTTTACACTTGCCTTCCAAGCTAATGACGTCGGTTCGATTCCCGCCACTCTCTCCAGCTTGTCCCCCATGTCAGTTGCGTCAAATGGCCTTAATCGGCTGCAAAGCCGTGCCTGCAGCTTGACCCCAACCGCCTGTGACGCCAAGAAGCTGTGATTGACGTCCGATCAGGGCGACCGACCAAGACACAAGGGCCAGACATGGCAAGAACAAGCTCCGCCAGCCCAGCGAATAAACCGGCTCCGGGTACTCAGGAAGAGCGTGCAAGCTCCAGAAAAATAGGTGTTCTGGCGTCGCTTTGGCCATTTATGAAGCCCTATCGGCTGTTGATGGCAGGCGCGACACTGGCGCTTATCCTGACGGCGAGCATGACTTTGACCTTGCCGCTGGCGGTGCGTCGCGTGGTCGACAATTTTCGCATCGAAGACGGCGAATTGCTGGATTGGTACTTTCTGGCCGCTCTTGGAATTGCGGGCATTCTCGCGATCGGAACCGGTATCCGGTATGCGCTGGTGACCCGGCTGGGGGAACGTGTTGTCGCGGACATCCGGAAGGCCGTGTTCGACCGTGTCATCGGCATGAGCCCCGAGTTTTATGAACGGATCATGACCGGTGAGGTTCTTAGCCGTATCACAACCGACACGACGCTGATTCAATCGGTTCTTGGGTCTTCGGTCTCGATCGCACTGCGCAATTTGCTGATGTTCGTTGGCGGGCTTGTTCTTATGCTGCTGACATCGGCGAAGCTGACCGGGATGGTGCTGTTGCTCATCCCGGCGGTGATTGTTCCCATACTGGTGTTGGGGCGCAGGTTGCGGACCATCAGCCGGGAAAATCAAGATTGGATCGCAGCTTCTTCAGGTAATGCGGGCGAGGCGCTTGGAGCGGTTCAGACTGTTCAGGCATTCACCCACGAAACCGCCAGCCGCGCGCAATTTGGCGAAATGACCGAAACATCGTATGCGGTATCTCTGCTCCGTATTCAGACTCGTGCGATCCTGACGGTTATCGTAATCTTCCTGGTGTTTTCGGGCATCGTCGGTGTGTTGTGGATGGGCGCGAATGACGTGCGCAACGGGATCATGACCGAAGGGGTTCTGATCCAGTTCGTGATCTATTCGGTCATCATGGCTGGGTCGGTCGCGGCCTTGTCCGAAATCTGGAGCGAGCTGCAACGCGCCGCCGGCGCGACCGAGCGGCTGGTCGAACTGCTGAACGCAGAAGATACCGTGAATGACCCAAAACAGGCGCAAGCGCTGCCCACCCCTTTGCGCGGGGAAATTCGTTTCGACGACGTGACTTTCCGCTATCCCGCGCGGCCGGACATAATTGCGTTGGACAACCTCTCATTGCTGGTCAAACCGGGGGAAACGGTGGCTTTCGTCGGGCCGTCCGGTGCCGGTAAGACAACTCTGATCCAAATGATCCAGCGGTTCTACGACCCGGATGCGGGGCAGGTCAGTCTGGATGGCGTGGATCTGCGTAAGATGGATCGTTCGGATTTCCGTCAACACATGGCATTGGTCCCGCAGGACCCGGTGATTTTTGCTGCTTCGGCGCGCGAAAACATCCGCTTTGGCCGGCTGGATGCAACGGATGCCGAGGTTGAGGCCGCCGCCCGCGCGGCTGCGGCGCACGAGTTCATCTCGGCACTACCTGAAGGATATGACAGCTTCGTTGGTGAGCGGGGCGTGATGCTATCCGGCGGTCAGAAACAGCGCATTGCCATCGCACGTGCTATCCTGCGCGACGCGCCGGTGCTGTTGCTGGACGAGGCGACCTCGGCGCTGGATGCGGAAAGCGAGCGCGCTGTACAGGGTGCCGTCGACAAGATGCGGGCGGGGCGGACGACACTGATCGTGGCGCACCGATTGGCAACCGTGAAGAAAGCGGACCGGATTGTGGTGCTTGAGGCGGGACGCATTGTGGCGCAGGGCACGCATGAGGATCTGGTGTCGCAGGACGGTCTCTATGCCCGTTTGGCGCGCCTGCAATTCACCGACGGTGTCGCCGCGGAATAAAGTGACGCTCCGGCACATCTCGTTTCGCCGTAGCGTCATTCTACATTTTCTCTGACCTGACAGCTAAGCCCTTGCTTGCGTGCGGTGTGTTTTGCTTCCATCTTGGAGGCGACAACAAACCCGCGCATGACACGGGAGAGAACAGGGGAGGAGCCACATGGCCTTTGTGGGACTTGAAGACAAGGCACGTATGGAGCAGGAGATGCCGTGGGAGGATCGGGATGTTCCTGTCACCTTTCATCAGCTTTTGTCGCGGACCGCAGGCAGGTTCCCGAACCACAAGGCGATCAGCTTTCAGTTGCTCTCGGGACCCAAGGACAAGGCCGAGACGCTGACGTGGTCGGAATTGTTGGGCAAGGTTAATCAGGCGGCGAACCTGTTTCGCTCGCTGGGCATCGGCGAAAATGACGTGGTCGCCTATGTTCTGCCGAACTGTAACGAGACGCTGGTTACCATGATGGGGGGCGCCGTCGCGGGGATCGTGAACCCGATCAATCCATTGCTCGAGCCGGAACAGATCGCCGCGATCCTGCGTGAGACCAGGGCGAAGGTTGTGGTCACGCTGAAATCCTTTCCGAAGACCGATGTGGCCCAGAAAGTGGAAGAGGCCGTACGGCACGCGCCAAGCGTCAACACGATTCTCGAAATCGACCTGAACCGCTATCTGACGCCACCCAAATCCTGGCTGGTGCCGTTCCTGCGCCCAAAGATGGGTGACAAGGAAAAGCTGGCTCACGCGACATACAAGAATTTCAATGCCGAGCTGAACAAACACCCGAAAACGTTGACCTTCGAGGACAGCAAGGAAGATCGCGTTGCCTGTTATTTCCACACCGGCGGCACCACGGGTATGCCGAAGGTGGCGCAGCACAAGTATTCGGGCCTGATCTACAACGGGTGGCTGGGGCAGACGCTGCTGTTTGATGAAAACGATGTCATCATGTGCCCTCTGCCGATGTTCCATGTCTTTGCGGTGCATGTGATCGTGATGGCTGCGGTGTCCTCGGGGGCGCATGTGATCTTCCCGACACCTGCCGGATATCGCGGGGACGGAGTGTTCGATAATTTCTGGAAGCTGATCGAGCGCTGGAAGGTTTCGTTCATTATCACGGTTCCGACCGCGATTTCAGCCAAGATGCAACGTCCGGTCGATGCCGATATTTCAAGCGTGAAAACGGCCTTTTCGGGCTCTGCCCCGCTGCCGGTTGAATTGTTCCGCCGCTTCGAAGAAGCCACAGGCGTGACCATCGTCGAAGGTTACGGTTTGACCGAAGCAACCTGTCTGGTTTCGTGCAACCCCGTGGACGGAGAGAAAAAGATCGGCTCGATCGGTATTCCCTTCCCCTACACGGATGTCAAAATCCTGCAGGACGGGCCGGACGGTCCGACCGAATGCGGCGCTGATCAGGTCGGTGAAATCTGCATCTCGAACCCCGGGGTTTGCGCGGGAAACACCTATACCGAGGCCGATAAGAACACGAATCTCTACCACTTCGACAGATATCTGCGCACAGGTGATCTGGGCCGGTTTGACGAAGATGGCTATCTGTGGATCACCGGTCGGGCCAAGGACCTGATCATCCGGGGCGGGCATAATATTGACCCTGCCGAAATCGAAGAGGCGTTGCTGGGCCATGAGGCGGTCGCTTTTGCCGGGGCGATTGGGCAGCCGGATGCACATGCGGGCGAGCTGCCTTGTGCCTTTGTCGAACTGGTCGACGGGGCCTCGGCCACGGAAAAAGAGCTGATGGACTACTGCAAGGTACACGTCCACGAACGCGCGGCTCAGCCGAAGCATCTAACCATTCTGGACGAGTTGCCAAAAACCGCTGTCGGCAAGGTGTTCAAGCCCGATCTGCGCAAACATGCGATCACCCGCATCTACAATGGCGCGCTTGAAACCGCTGGTGTGTCGGCGCGGGTTGTCTCGGTCACTGACGACAAGAAACGCGGGCTTGTCGCGCAGCTTGACGCGAACGGCTCCTCCGGGGACGATGTCTCAAAGGTGCTGGATTCGTTTACCCGGCCGTGGGAGTGGTCTGAATAATCCGGAGGGATAATGGACTATGAACGTCTGATCGACGAAGAGACCTGGGATTTTATCCGGCGCACGACCGAGAGCTATCCCGATGATACGGTCGAAATGTCCATTGCCGACCAGCGTCGTGTATACGACGCAATGTGTCAGGACTTCCGGCAGCCGCGCCCACCGGGCATCGATGTACAGGACAGGTCCGCCGATGGCGTGCCTGTTCGTATTTATACAGCCGGAGATCCCACGCGAACTGTGATCTATTTCCACGGCGGCGGTTTCGTCGTTGGCGGATTGGACAGTCATGACGATGTCTGTGCGGAACTGTGCGCGCAGACGGGCTATCGGGTCGTTTCCATAGACTATCGGTTGTGCCCCGAATACGCGCACCCTGCGCAGTTTCAGGACAGTTGGGCCGCCACGAACTGGGTGGTCAGGGAATACGACGATCCGATCGTGCTGGCCGGGGACAGCGCGGGCGGCAATCTGGCGGCAGCCGTTGCGCATTATGGCCGGGGACGACTGGATAAGGTGCTGGGTCAGGTGCTCATCTATCCCGGTTTGGGCGGAGATATGTCTCGGGGATCGTATCTTGAACATGCCAATGCACCCTTGCTGACACTGGACGATATCCGGTTCTATCAGACGGTCCGCTGCGAAGGCTCCGCGCCCGATGGCGACCCGACCTTCGCTCCGTTGCAGGATGATGACTTCTCGGGCCTTCCGCCGACAGTCGTGGTAACCGCAGATTGTGACCCGCTTCGGGATGATGGAGCCGCCTATTGCGACCGGATCGTGGCCGCAGGTGGACAAGCACATTCAATCAACGAGCCGGGGCTGGTCCACGGGTATTTGCGCGCCCGAACCTCGGTCAGGCGCGCCGCTGACAGCTTTGAGCGCATCTCGGTGGCGATTGAGGCGCTGGGGCAGGGGATCTGGTCTTACGACTGATCAGATCACACCAGAAACGGTTTGCCCTTCATGGTGTCGGCTACGGGCGCGCCCATCCGATGAAGGATGGTGGGTGCCAGTTGTAGCTGGTCGATCACGGTATCCGCCGCAGGACCCTGAGCGTTGCCAAAATAGTAAAGCGCTGTTTCCTGCTGCAATGGGCTACGTCCGCCATGGTGGCCACGTTCGTCCTGACCGTGATCGGCAGTCACTATGACGTCATAGCCAAGCTGCTGCCAGCGCGGGATGAAAGGGGCCAGCATTTCGTCCATGACGAAACAGGCGTGGTCCATTTCTTCACAATCGTGGAAGAACCGATGCCCCATACTGTCCAGCGTGCAGGTGTGCAGTATGCCGTAGTCCAGTCCAAACCGCAGGCAGAGATTTGTCAGTGAGGCAAACAAATCCACGTCGGATGGCGTCATCTGATTGGCTTTGCCGTACCCTGTCATCGAGTGGAACCGACCGTGGTTGATGGTCATGCTGTCGGGCTCGTCATATTCGACGTCACGAACGTAGTCGAAGGGGTGGCGATTGAAGAACTGCGACCAGTAGCTGTGTGTGACAGCGCCGGTCACGCCGCCTGCCTCACGCACCTGGCTGAAGACGTCTTTGTGACTTAGCCGGAACACGTTGCCGTTTCCGGTGCAGCCATGCTCCTGAGGCGTCACGCCCGTATGGATCGAGGCATAGCAACTGGCAGACGTTGATGGCAGCACAGCGCGCAGCTTCCACACCTGCGCGTCACCGCTATCTACCCAGCCTTCGAGATTGCCGAACAGTCGGCGAAAATTGCGCCAGGGGACGCCGTCCAGAATGATCAATAGCAGTTTGCGGTCCATATTCCGGCCCTTGTTACAGAGTGTTGTTGCAGGCGACCCTATGAGATTCGTCTATTCATGGCTGCACGTTTGCGCCCTAAATAGTAAAATCCCGACACCTGTCATCAGACAACATGCCGGGATCTCTGGACTTCACCTAAGTGCCGGATCAGTTCCCGGCACTCTCCATCTTGCGATGTGCGACGACTTCTTCCAGCCAGCCGAGATGCATCTCGGGCACCGAGCTCAGCAGCAGGTCGGTGTAGTCGTCGAAGGGGGGGCTCAGCACCTGAGATTTGGCGCCATAGCGGACCACGCGGCCCTGATACATCACCGCGATGCTGTCGCTGATGGCCCGGACCGTCGCCAGATCGTGTGTGATGAACAGGTACGCCACATCCTCAATTTTCTGCAGATCCAACAGAAGTTTCAGGATGCCATCCGCCACAAGCGGGTCGAGCGCCGATGTCACCTCGTCGCAGATGATCATCTTGGGCTTGGCCGCCAGTGACCGTGCGATACAGACACGCTGCTTCTGACCACCGGACAATTCCGCCGGATAACGGTCGATGAACTTTTCACCAAGCTCGATCTCATCCAGCAACTCAATGACCCGCTTGCGTTTCTCGGCGCCTCGCATGTTGAAGTAGAATTCCAGCGGACGACCAATGATCGTGCCGACCGTTTGGCGCGGGTTCATTGCCACATCCGCCATCTGGTAGATCATCTGCAATTCGCGCAGATCTTCTCGCGTACGCCCTTTCAGGTCGGGGCTGAGCTTGCGGCCTGCAAAGGTGATCTCGCCATCGCGCGGTGGCAGCAAGCCGGTGATCACCCGCGCAAGCGTGGATTTACCCGAGCCGGATTCCCCCACAACCGCCAGCGTCTGCCCCGGGTGAAGCTCGACATTGACATTGTGCAGCACGTCGAAATTCAGCCCCTTGTAGCGCGCGGTGATGCCGTCAACGCTCAGCACCGCTTCTGGTGTGGGCTTTTTCTCTTCATGCTCAATTGAGCGCACCGAGACCAGAGCCTGAGTATACTCTTCTTGCGGGTTGTTGATGATCTGATCGGTGCTGCCATACTCGACCGTATCGCCCATCCGCAGAACCATGATGTCGTCGCTGACCTGTGCAACAACGGCCAGATCGTGGGTGATATACAAAGCTGCGACGCCGGAATCGGCGATGGCCTCTTTGATCGCCATCAAAACATCGATCTGCGTGGTCACGTCCAGCGCCGTGGTGGGTTCATCGAACACCACCAGATCGGGTTCAGGACACAGTGCCAGCGCGGTCATGCAGCGCTGCAGCTGACCCCCTGACACCTGATGCGGATAGCGTTCTCCGATATTGTCCGGATCGGGCAGGCCGAGTTTGGCGAACAGTTCCCGCGCGCGGGCTTCGGCCTCTTTGCGCGAAAACTTCTTGTGCTCGACCGCTGCTTCGACCACCTGATCCATGATCTTCTTGGCAGGGTTGAACGACGCGGCGGCGGATTGCGAGACATAGGTTACCTCCCCCCCGCGCAGGTTGCGGATATCGCCAAAGGAAGACTTTAGGATATCACGTCCGTTCAGCCAAATCTCGCCACCGGTGATCTCGACGCCGCCACGGCCATAAGCCATCGAAGCCAGGCCAATGGTGGATTTGCCCGCACCGGATTCGCCGATCAGCCCCAGCACCTTGCCGGGCGCGAGGTCGAAATCGATCCCGTGCACGATCTCGATGTCGTGGGGCTTTTCGCCCGGAGGATATACCGTCGCGCCGATTTTCAGCCCGCGAACTTTGAGAAGCGGTTCACTCATCCCCGGCCTCCTTTCAGCGAAGTGGTTCGGTTCAGGACCCAGTCAGCCACAAGGTTGACCGAGATCGCCAGGGTTGCGATGGCCACAGCGGGATAAAGCGCCGCGCCGATGCCATAGACGATGCCGTCCTTGTTTTCCTTCACAATGCCGCCCCAGTCAGCCAGTGGTGGCTGAACGCCCAGACCTAGGAACGACAGGGTCGAAATGAACAACACCATAAAGATGAAACGCAGCCCGAACTCGGCCACCAGCGGTGACAGAGCGTTGGGCAGGATTTCCCGGAAGATGACCCAGCCACGTCCTTCGCCGCGCAGTTTGGCGGCTTCGACGTAGTCCATCACATTGATGTCCACAGCGACGGATCGCGACAGGCGATAGGGACGTGTGGCATCCAGCAGGCCCATCACGAGGATCAGGATCGGAACGGTCACGGGGACAATCGCCAGAATGACCAGCGCCAGAATCAGCGTCGGGATTGACATGACGAGGTCGACCGCGCGGCTGAGGGCCTGATCAGCCCATCCACCAAGAACCGCGGCAAGCAGACCAAGCGAGGTTCCGGTCAGGAAGCTAAGCAATGTCGCAGCAGCGGCGATGAAGATCGTCGTGCGCCCGCCATAGATCATGCGCGTCAACAGATCGCGACCGATATTGTCGGTACCCAACAGATGCTCGGGGCTGGGGGGTTCCCAGACATCACCGACAATTTCGGCCATTCCATATGGCGCAATCAATGGGGCTGCGATCGCCACAAAGAAATAAGCGCCGGTGAACATCAGGCCAATCAGTGCCGAAACAGGAATGTTCTTTATCATTTCGGATGCCTCAGTCTTGGATTGGCAAGGATTGACACGATATCTGCGACCATGTTCAGGCCGATATAGACGGCTGCGAACACCACGCCACAGGCCAGAACAACTGGAACGTCGCGCTTGGTCACGGCATCCACCAGATACTGGCCCATACCGGGATAGACGAAGACAACCTCGACCACGACAACACCTACGACCAGATAGGCCAGATTCAGCATCACGACGTTTACGATCGGTGAGATGGCGTTGGGAAACGCGTGCCGGGCAATGACCTGAAACGTGCTCAGGCCCTTCAGTTCAGCGGTTTCGATATAGGCCGATTGCATCAGGTTCAGAATGGCCGCACGCGTCATCCGCATCATCTGTGCCAGCACGACCAGCGTCAGCACGAAGGCAGGAAGCGCGACAGCGTACAGTTTTTGCCCCAAGGACATCGAGCTGTTGATGATCGCCAGCGACGAGAACCATCCCAGTTTCACCGAGATGAAGTAAATCAGTATGTAGCCAATCAGGAATTCGGGGACCGAGACCGTTGTCAGCGTGACAGCGGAAATCAGTTTGTCGGGCCAGCGATTGCGAAACCGAACGGCCAGCAGACCCAGAAAGATCGCCAGCGGAACCGAGACGACTGCGGCCACACAGGCAAGGAACAGTGTGTTCCCAAGGCGCTTTCCGATGCTCTCTGAAATATCAAGCTTGTTGGTCAGGGATTGACCCAGATCGCCTTGAAAAATTCCGCCCAGCCATTCGAAATAGCGGGTCAGGGCCGGGCGGTTCAGGCCCATTTCTTCACGGAGGTTGGCAAGAGATTCAGCAGTGGCGGACTGCCCCAGGACGGCTTGCGCTGCGTCTCCGGGAAGTGCTTCGGTCAGACCAAATATAAGGGCCGAAGCACCAAGCAGCAGGAGAATTCCCAGCGCGAGGCGCTGGGAAACCAGTTTAAGGATGGGGTGCATGTTTGTCCTTTACGCATCCAGCCAGCATTTGATCGGTGCCCACGAGTACATCAGGAACCCATTGGGGTCGTTCTTGTAGCCCTGAACCTGGGTGGAGACACCGTCAACGAAGTCATTGAACATCGGGGCGATCAGACCGCCCTTATCCCGAATGATTCGTGCCATTTTGGAGTATAGCTCGACGCGCTTTTCGACATTCAGTTCACCACGGGCTTCGAACAACAGCTTGTCGAATTCGGGATCGTTGAACCGTGTGTCGTTCCAATCTGCAGATGACAGATAAGCGGTCGTGTACATTTGATCCTGAACCGGGCGACCTGACCAGTAGGAGGCACAGAACGGTTTGTTGTTCCAGACCTCGGACCAATAGCCATCGGACGGGGTGCGTTCGATCTGGAGGTTGATCCCGGCAGCCGCTGCGGATTGCTGGAACAGCTGTGCCGCATCAACGGCACCCGCGAAGGCGGCATCCGACACATAGAGAACAATCGGAGATCCATCATGCCCGGACTTCTTATAGTGTTCGGCTGCTTTTTCCGGATCATATTTGCGCTGTTCAATCGTGTTGTCGAACAGAGGATACGATTCGTTGACCGGAATATCGTTGCCGACCGAACCAAAGCCGCGCAGGATTTTCTCGACCATCTCTTCGCGGTTGACGGCGTATTTCAGCGCAAGCCGCAGGTCATTGTTGTCAAACGGAGCTGTGTTCGTGTGCATCGGGAACACATAGTGCGCACGGCCTGATACTGATTTGATCTCAAGATTCGGAGCACGCTCCAGCAGGCTGGCCACCTTGGGGTCGACACTGTTGACCATGTGTACCTGGCCGGATTGAAGCGCCGCCATACGGGCCGTGGCATCGTTGATGACCAGAACCTCGACCTCGTCCACGTGACCCAGACTATCGTCCCAATAGTTCGGGTTCTTTTTGAATGTGTGGCGCACACCCGGTTCGTCGACTTCGATGATATAAGGCCCGGTGCCGATGCCGGCGTTGGGGTTGTCGAACCCGCCGTCGGGCTGAACGACCAGGTGCCAATCCGCCATAAGATAGGGAAGGTCAGCAGTGGGGTTTTCCATCTCAACCGTGAAAACATCCCCCTCGGCTTTCATCGACTTAATACCTTTGAGAACACCCAAGGCACCGGATTTGGAGTCTTCGTTGGCGTGGCGTTCGACCGTACGCAGGAAATCCTGGGCAGTAACGGTTTTGCCGTTCTGGAATTCCACGCCCGGACGAACTTTGAAATTCCAGGTTTTGGCATCGGCAGAACCCTCGACGCTTTCAGCCAGTCGATAGTCGATCTCGCCTTCGGCTGTGACGTCTACGATTTGTTCCCCATACAGACGCAGAACCATGCCGGGGACCTGCGTTGCAGCCACTGCCGGGTCCAGTGTGTTGGTGCTCTCGCCGCCCAGCATACCAATTTTCATTGTGCCGCCCTTGACGGGACCGGCCGCGCGTGCGGCATCCGCGAACATTGTGCTGGCCATCGCAGCGGAAACACCCAGGGCCGCCGCTTTTCCCATGAATTCACGACGGGTCAGTTTTCCGGCCGTGACCTGCTTTGACATGTGAGTGAGTTGTTCGTTCATCCAGAATTCTCCCAGTTGTTTGGATAGTCAGCCCGTTGAAGGGCTTTTTATTGACGCACGAGTCAAAGTAGGAGCATTTCAGGGTGACGGGCAAGTGAAAATCTCTTGGAAAAAGAAGGGAATCCTACAATTGACTGTGTTGGGTGGCATCCTCAGAGGCCTTAGGAAAACCCAAAAGCTCGTTTTCATAGCCACTTACTCTGGACCGAACGAAAAATTTGACTGGCGTCAGATCATCTTGCGCAAAACCCTGCATGGCACGGGTAAACTGCACCGAATTGCTGTTTATTGATTCTATTGGTGAGGCATCTGTAACGAAAGCACGAGCCGGCCTCGTGGATCGTCTCTGTCACGTATACGGTGGCGGTCGAGACCAGCTTGCCGAACTCGGCTGCATAGATGCGATGGGCTTGGCAGTCGCGTGTTGGGCTTGCTGCAGGCGACATTGATTGGGTCAGGACATAGGGTCAGCTTCGGATCGCGATCATCAAATCCATCACGTTCGTGCCCGTCGGCCCCGTGATCAGTAGTGCGCCTGCCTTGTCTAGGAAACTGCCGCTATCTGCGGTGTTCAGGTAAACCTGTGCTTTTTCCGACCATGTTTCACCGGTAACGATTGCCCCGGCCGCGTCGGTGGGTCCGTCTGTGCCATCGGTCCCGCCAACGATCACGGTTAAATCCGGTTGCCCTGCAATCTCGTGCGCCAGTGCAAGCGCCAGGGCCTGATTGCGTCCGCCGCGTCCTGGCGTGTCGGGCAGAACAACGGTGGGTTCTCCGCCAAACACCATGGCGCCCTTGGGCATGTTTCGCAGGCGTTTGCCGATTTGCGCTGCGACCGAGAGGTAATCATCGTGCATCGTTTCTTCGTTCGCAAGGACATCGAACCCGGCTTGCTCGGCCGCCAATGCCGCAGCGTTCCGGGCATGTGCATTTGATGCGATGATCGAGGTCCGGGCGGCGAAGCCCGGCTTGTCGGGCAGCGACCCGATTCCTGATCCGATCACGCCCAGCTCATCTCCGGGGACATCCGAGATCGCCAGAACGGTCACGTTTGCTCCGGGGAAAAGCGACAACAATCCGCCACCTTTGATCCGAGACAGCTTGCGCCGTTCGGCATTCATTGCGCCGATATCCAGCCCTTCGCCGAGCAATCGATGGTTGAGGGCAGCAAGATCATCCAGTGTTTTGCCCAGCACAAGATCCTCGGCCAGCGAAGAAGCTCCGCCTGAAACCAGCAGCAACAGATTGCTGTCGTGTTTCATGCCCTCAACCGCTTCGCGCAAAGCCCGGCCTCCCGCCAGACTGCGGGCATCGGGCACCGGGTGTGATGCTTCGATGACCATCACATGCCGGGGCAGGTCGTCGCCATGGCCATCTTTGGTAACAACCAAAGTGGGCAGAGCTCCGAAGCGTTCGGTCGCTGCGCGGGCCATGGCACCTGCGGCCTTTCCAACGGCCAGAATCTGGTCTGGCCGTTCAACCGCTTGGATCGCCTCCAACGTTGCGCGATAGCCATCAACCGCCGCGACACCTGCGCGCCAAATATCCTGAACCTGTCGAGAACCCTGCATCAGCTTTCCATCCAAATTGTCACTGGCCCGTCATTGACCAGCTCTACGGCCATGTCGGCTCCGAACGAACCGGTTTCGACCGGAATGCCCTGATCCGACAGTTTGCGTGCAAACGCCTCATAGAGCTGTTCGCCCTCCGCCGCAGGGGCTGCCTCGGAGAAGCCGGGTCGGTTTCCGCGGGATGTATCGGCCGCCAGTGTGAACTGGCTGACGACCAGCGCCGAGCCCCCGATATCCAGTATCGACCGGTTCATTTTTCCCGCATCGTCTTTGAAGATACGAAGCTTTGCGATCTTTTCGGCCAGTTGCGCGACCTGAGTTTCTCCATCGCCTTGCATCGCGCAAACCAGGATCATCAATCCAGGACCGGATCGCCCGATCACCGTTCCAGCGACTGTGACCGAGGCATTGGAGATTCTCTGAAGCAGCGCTCGCATATACTGTTCCTGTTTCGCTTTTTCGCGTGTTTGCTGGCCTATCCGCACCAGTCGACGACATCATCCAATAGGGCACGTTCTGTCCGGAAAGCGCGGCACGAATGGTGCTCGGTCAGCAGAGTGTTCAGAGCGTTAAGGTGCAATTCGCCATCTCCCTTCTGGCACGCCGCGCAGGATGCGCCCGCGTACGGGCATGTGCAAGAGGGCGCGAGGTGCCCTGTCAATACTCATGAACGCTATTGCTGTCCGGTGGCGACCAGATATCCGACACCAGCCGCTACGAGTAGCCCCAGAACCACCGCGATTGCAATCTTGATTGCGGACCAGGGTCGTTCACCCTGCACGCGGCCGGTCCGTCCATTGACTACGAAGCGATAGGTCTGGCCACGGTATTTATAGGCAGCCATCCAAACCGGCAGGAGGATGTGTTTGAATGTGACGTCGCGCACTTCGGTATCGACGGCGTGGATGCGTTGCCGGTCGCCACCGATATCAAACCGCACATCTCGTTCGATCACCCGCGCCATATGTGCGCGGGCCTCTTGATATCCTTGCTGCAGTTCGATCGTGTAGGCCTCAGCACGGAAGCCGGCGAGATATTCGGGCTGATAGGGCTCAAGCGCAGGTAAATCCCATGGTTCCAGCGCGTCAGTATATGATTTGGGCAAGGATTGAGACGCCAGCACCAGCACATCGTCAAAGAACCGCGTCACGCGGCCGGATTTTGGTGTCCAGCGCACCTTGGGAACTTGTTGCTGGACACGCTTCCCGTCGCGCATGACGGTCCGCGTCTCGTAATAAACCACGCCACGCTCGCCCCGATAGGTTGATTTCGTATCGGCGTCGAAGGTCCAGTACGGCACGTAAATGCCCTGCATCCTGCGGCCTTTGCGGGCGTATTCCTTCAATCCGTTGGGCGCAAACCAAAGCCGCCCCAACCAGTCGCCCATCGCTTTGTGCGCCGAGCGTTCGTCCAGCGCAAAAGGCAGAACACCGCGTGGTTTGATATGGCGGCTCACACCGGTATCGGTCACCACCGGAGTGGCACAGAACGGACACTCGGCTGCGTGGGTGTTCGGATCGAACTCAACCTGTGCGGCGCAGTTTGGGCAGGTGAGAACCCGGGTTTCTTCAATCTCGCTGTCGGGCAAACGGTCCGCCATGGCTGCGTCGAAATCCAGTTCGCGCAAACTGGCACCACCCCACGGGCCAGCGCCGATGGCTTCGGAATGACCGCAATGGTCGCACGTCAACGTCCCGTCACCCGGATTGAAACGATAATCCGCTCCGCATTGCTCGCAGGGAAAGCGGTGTTCGTCTTTCGCCATTACAGAACCCCGATCATCGGTTGCCGCCCGCCCGTTTAGGCACCGGGTGGCGGAGGTGGCAGGATCGTGAACAACTGCGCCAGTTCCTGAACGTCGCCAGCCTTTTTCCAGCCATCCTGACCGGCAGTCCAGACATGCGTATCGCGTGTGATCTCACCCTCCGTTGCCATACGACCCATTTTAGCTTTGGAGAACGGTCCGCTGGTCTGACCATCCACCGCAATGTGCCAGACATGTTCAACGGGCGGAGGTGGCGGCGGGGCGGCGTGCGCTGACGGCTGCGGAGCAGCGGGTGCGGAACCGCCCCATGGGCCGCGCGGCTGACCCGCTGCCATGTTCGACATCTGATGCGCCATCGCCATACCCATTCCCATCCCAAGACCGGCACCCATGCCGCCGCCTTGGCCGGGGTTGTTGGCCGCTGCTGTCATTGCCTCGGCTGCGGAATACTGCGTGAATTTCCCCAGATCGCCTGCTAACCCCATCGAGGTCCGCTTGTCCAAAGCCGCCTCGACCGCAGGCGGCAGCGAGATATTCTCGATGTAGAACTCGGGCATCTCCAGCCCGTACCCGTCCAGAACGGGTGAGACCTCGGCCGCGATCAGCTTGCCCAGATCAGCGGTGTTTGCGGCCATGTCCAGAACCGGTATCCCAGACCCGGCGATGACGCGGCTGAACTCCTGAACGATGATGTTTCGAATCTGAAAGCTGATCTCGTCCATCGTGAACTCGCCGTCGGTGCCGACGATTTCAACCAGGAATTTCGCCGGATCTTTCACACGCACCGTATAGGTCCCGAACGCCCGGATGCGGGTCGGGCCAAACTCGGGGTCGCGCAGCATGATCGGGTTCTTCGTGCCCCATTTCAGATCATTGAAACGGGTGGTGCTGACGAAATATATCTCGGACTTGAAAGGCGATTGGAACCCGTGATCCCAGTGCTGCAGAGTGGTCATGATTGGCATATTGTTGGTCTCGAGCATATAGAGACCCGGCGTGAAGACATCCGCCAGTTGACCCTCATGCACGAACACCGCAGCCTGACCCTCGCGCACAGTCAGCTTGGCACCGTATTTGATCTCGTGGCCCTCACGTTCGAACCGCCAGACCATAGTATCCCGGGTATCGTCGACCCAGTGGATGACGTCGATGAATTCTCCGGTCAGAAAATCGAATATTCCCATTGGATTTCTCCTGTCTTCGGGGTCAGAGCGACTGCCCCATCAATTCACGTGCAATGATACGGACCACCGGGCGGGCTTCGTCCGCGGTCATGCCCGGCTTGAGGCGCGGGTCATACAGAATGGTCAGCAGCTTCTCGTCATGGCTGGTGAGCAAGGCAAACTCGTCGTCATCGTTGAAGATCGACGGGCGCGCCGAGGGGCTGTCATTGGGCAGTCCCAATCCTTGCGCAATCTCTTCGTGAATACAGCTCAGGCGCACCAGATCCGGGTGTTCTGCCCGGATCAGGGCAACCGCGCGGGTGTATGTCTGCGGTGTGCTGTTCGAAGCCGACGTGAACACGAAGCAATAGAAGGAGCGGGGCAGGTTGTCGAAAAGGTCCAGTTGCGCTTGTCCGATGCCCGGGATCAGTTGCCGTAGCCGGGCCTGAACGTAAGCGGAGTCATCTTCACCGGCCACAAAGACATGAAAATTCGCGTTCCGCGCTGTGGTCGAGACCGAATGGCCGGTCAGCCGAGACAAACGGTTCGCATAGGCATCGATACGGGCTGCCTCTTGCTGACGCACGTCAGGCGCGACCGAGGGGCCGAACTCGGGTTGGATACGCACCGGCGCGGACCAGCGGCTGAGCTGTCGGCTGGTACGACCGCTGCCGCTCGAAACCGCCTGCCCGGGATACTCATTGTAAAAGGCGATGGTTTCGAAGTTTCGTGCCAGATCGTCGGCGTCGTATGGCGTGTCTGGCCCGCCCCCATCCGTTCGCAGCAATCCACGTGTCAACAGGTTGTTCTGAACACCTTCGTAATAGCGCGCAAGGTCAAGGCTGGCCGGGGAAGGCGCCTGATACGCATTGCTCAGCCCCTGCGGCGGGGCCGGGCGCGGCTCGGGAACGATGGACGTGGTTAACGCAGAATCGCAGCCAGCCAAAGCCAGCAGCGACAATCCCAATACTGCAGTTCTAGCGCGATGAACTGGCCGCACGCCCGCTATTCCCATTATCCGGGGACGGCCGTTCCGGCATTGTCGCCGATCCCGTCCTGCCGCGCCTTGGCCGAGGCGAGCGTATCGCGCAATTCGGCCTCCATCTTCTTCAATTCTTCCTCGGCTGCGGCGCGTTTGGCTTTGCCTTCGTCCGCAATCGCCAAGCTTTCATTGATGGTGCCGATCAGGTCCGCATTGGCTTGTTTGACGGCTTCGATGTCGAAGACACCACGCTCCATTTCCTCGCGGATCATCTTGTTGGACTCGCGCAGGTTGGCCGCGTTCGAGGTCAGCAGCTCGTTGGTCAGATCATTTGCGTCGCGCACAGCCGCGGCGGCCTCGGCGCTGCGCTGGATGGTGACGGCTTGTGCAAGCTGCGTTTCCCAAAGCGGTACGGTGTTGACGAGGGTCGAGTTGATCTTTGTCACCAGCGACTTGTCATTTTCCTGCACCAACCGGATCGAGGGCAGTGACTGCATGGTCACCTGACGGGTCAGTTTCAGGTCATGGACCCGGCGTTCCAGATCGTCGCGTGCCGCACGCAGGTCGCGCAGCTCCTGCGCCTTCATTACTTGTTGATCTTCTGGCGCGGCCTGAACCTCGGCCTCTTTTTCAGGAATATCGTGGCTGTCCAGTTCAGTCAGCTTTTCCTCACCCGCCGCGATATAGAGCGCCAGTTCGTCGTAAAATTCCAGCGTCTTTTCATACAAAAGATCAAGTGATTTGATGTCTTTGAGCAGCGTATGTTCATGTCCAAGCAAATCGTCGGTGATGCGGTCGATCTGGCTTTGTACATCCTCGTACTGCGCTGTGAACTTGGCGAACGGCGCGGCGCGGCCCAACAGCTTTTCCCACCAGCTCCGCTCGCGGCGAACATCCAGCTCGCTGACCGAGAAGCCACGGATCGTCGTCACGATGTTGCGCAGGCTGTCGCCCGCTGGCCCTACGTCCTTGTTGCGGACATCGGCCAGCATCGCCTGGCTGATTTCCTGCAGTTCCGCCTGCGCGGATGAGCCGAACGAGACGATCGAATTGGTGTCGCCCATGTCGATCTCGCCCATCCGCTTTCGGATTTCGGCGCCAACCGGTTCGTCGGCCTCTTCCAGGGGGACGATCTCGGCCTGTGGTTCGGGCAGGGCAACGGCCGTGACTTCCTGTACCAGCGTTTCGGCTTCAACCGCTTTGTTTTTGACCTTGTCGGACATGGGGTAATCCTCGCTCATATAATAGCCGGTCAGTCCAACCGGACGCCTTCGCGCTGCAACCGGTCGCGCAGCACATCAATTTCAACCGTCAGATCACTGCGGTCATCCAATAGCATTTTTCGCGTCCGGGCCGCGAAATTCTGTTCCAGATCATCCAGCAGGGCCGAATAGTCAGCCAGCGCCTGTGCGTCGCGGGTGCGGGCGTAGACATCTGCAAATTTCACCGTCGCATCGCGCGCACCTTGCAGATAGACCGTCAGGTACTTTCGCGCTCCCGCCAGATCGCGCGGATCTTCTTCGACCGTTCGGAACAGATCGCGGGCGGTGTCCTGAAACCGCTCGACACGTGCTTCGATCTGCCGGTCTCCGGCCCGTTTGATCGCGTCCGTCATTTGGTCAAGATGGGATTCTGCATCCTCGACAACACGCGCAACGCGGTCCTGTTGGAAGGTGTCGATGCCCTCCATGCCCTTGTCCTTCATGGGGTCCAGGCCAAAGGACACGGAATGCAGCGCTGTCGCGACGACGCCAAACAGAACCGGTGCCAGCAGGCTGGCCTGCGCAGCAGTTTCGGCATCCAGAAACTCAGTCCGGTACGAGGCCAAAGCCGCGCCGAGGCCCGTCAGGACGCTGGAGAATATCTTGCGGGGAAAGGCGGGTCGGCGTGCCGAACGTTTGGCATTATAGGCGGCTTCGGCGCGCAAGCCTTCGCGCAGCAGAAACGCTGCCGCCGTTAACAGCCCCGCCGCAACCAAGCCGATGGTCATGCCGATCGCGCCGTCATTCAGGGATAAGAAAACCAGCGGAATTGCCGGGACAAACAGCACATTCGCACGCGCGCCCGCCGGTTCGACCCGCGCCCCGTCGAACTGCCCGCGGGCGGGTTGATCCTGATCTGAGGGCGCTCCCTGAGGGCTGAATTTCCCGCCGAACCGTTTGGCCATGTCCTTACAAGCCCCCCAGCACACCGGTACAGACGCCGAACAACAGCACCAGCAGCGCTGCATAGGCCAATTTTTGTACTCCGGTCCCGGACATGGTGCCCCCCAACTGTGGCTGTCACGGAAAATTTAGGCGATGCGAGGGCTTGGCGCTAGGGGGAAGGTTGCTTAACCCGCGTCACTTGCGAGGTTTCTTGCCGATGGCCGGTCTTTTGCGCTGAGGCCAGGAGGGACGTTTTGCAGCTGGCTTACCGCGTTCCTCAGTTTCCAGACCCAATTGGTCACGCATGACACGGCGGCGGATTTCCTCGACCTCACCGGGTTTCAGATCACCCAGCTGGAACGGGCCATAAGAGACACGCAAAAGACGGTTCACCACGTAACCGATATCCTCGATGGCGCGACGGATTTCCCGATTCTTGCCTTCGCGCAAACCGATTGTCAGCCAGGCGTTTGCGCCCTGTTGACGATCCAGTGAGACTGTCATCGGTTGGAACCGCTCACCTTCAATCACCAGCCCTTTGCGGAGAGGTGCGAAATCCTCGTCCTTTGGACGCCCATTTACCCGCACCCGGTATTTTCGCAGCCATCCGGTCGAAGGGAGCTCCAGCTTGCGCTTGATCCCGCCATCATTGGTCAACAGCAGCAGGCCTTCCGAGTTCAGATCGAGCCGCCCGACACTCATGACTCTCGGCATGTCCTCGGGCAGGTCGTCGAAAATCGTCTTCCGCCCCTTTTCGTCGCGCGCTGTTGTCACGAGGCCCGGTGGTTTGTGATAGAGCCAAAGCCGTGAAGGCTCGGGTTCGGACACCAGTTTGCCATCGACGGTGATCCTGTCCTTGGCTGTTACATTCAGCGCTGGGCTGCTGATCGCCTTGCCATTAACGGTCACGCGACCTGCTTCGATCATGCGTTCAGCTTCGCGACGCGAGGCGACGCCGGCGCGGGCCAGCACTTTGGCGATCCGGTCGCCGGGAGGAGGGGTGTTGCTCATCCCTCGGCCATAACGCATCCCGGCGGCTTGCGAAAGGCGGGTTTCTGAGGCAGTCAGAGGCATGGAGTTCAGATCTCACATGAAACTGGCGCTGGAGCAGGCGCAGGCGGCGGCGGACCGGGGTGAGGTGCCGGTGGGCGCAGCCCTCATTGGACCGGGCGGGCAGGTTGTTGCGGCTGATGGAAACCGGACGCGCGAGTTGAACGATCCCACAGCTCATGCCGAGATACTGGTCTTGCGTGCCGCCTGCCGGGCAGCCGGGTCGGAACGCTTGCCCGATCACGATCTTTACGTAACGCTGGAGCCATGCGCCATGTGCGCCGCCGCGCTAGCTGCTGCACGCATTCGACGTGTGTACTACGGCGCATCTGATCCCAAATCGGGTGGCGTGGCGCATGGCGCACGCGTGTTTTCCCACCCGCAAGCGCACCACCGGCCCGAGGTTTATGATGGTATCGCCGCAGATGAGGCCGCTGCGCTGCTTAAGCAGTTCTTTGCAGCGCAGCGCGGATAGATCAGGCCGGTTTTACAACCAACTCACGTGGTATGTCGGCTAAGGGTTCGCCGCCTGTTTCGGTGACCACAAAGCTTTCGGTAATGGCCAGCCCCCATTCGGATGTCCACAGGCCAGGCATCAAATGGAATGTCATGTTTTCCTTCAGTTCTGTTGTGTCACCGGGCCGCAAACTCATGGTGCGTTCGCCCCAGTCAGGGGGATAGCTCAAACCAATCGGATAGCCGGTGCGGTTGGCTTTGACGTAACCGGCGCGGGCAAAACTGTCGTAGACGCAGGCGGCGACCTGCTCGCAGGTCGTGCCCGGGCGTGCCGCAGCCAAAGCATCCTCAATTGCCTGCAGTACCGCCGCTTCGGCCCGGCGAATGTCGTCAGGAGGATCACCCAGAAACAGGCTGCGACTGGCAGGGCAGTGATAACGGCGATAGCAGCCCGAAATTTCGAAATAGGTCGCCTCACCAAGGCTGAGCGGCCTGTCGTTCCATGTGATGTGCGAGGCCGAAGCTTCGGTCCCGGAAGGGGCGATGGGAACGATGGCCGGATAGTCCCCGGCCAACCCCGGTAACCCGGCAATACCAGCGGCCTGAACCTCGGCAACCAACCGGTTTTTGGGCAGACCCTCGTGGAAGGCGTCACGCAACACCTCGTGCATATGCGCAGTCAGTCGTCCTGCTTTGCGCATCATGTCGACCTCTGTGTCGCTTTTGACCGCCCGCTGCCAGTTTACAAGACCGGTGGCATCCGACAGCGCGGCCTCTCCGAACGCGTGCTGCAGAACGCGATGGCTGGCGGCAGAGTAATAGTAATTGTCCATCTCCACGCCCAGCCCGGATGTCCAGCCACGCTCTTGCAACACCCCTACCAGCGAGTCGACCGGATGGTGATCTGGGTGCTGGACATGTTCTTCGGGCCAATCCAGCAGTTCCGAGGCATCAAGCCAGGTGGTCTGCGCCGCGCCGGCCTTGTCCTGCGTCCGCCCCCACCAAAGTGGCGATCCGTTGGCTGGAAGGATCACCATCTGCGGCACGTAAAAGCTCCATCCGTCGTAACCCGTGAGCCATGCCATGTTCGACGGATCGGTGATCAGCAGAGTTTCAATCCCCTGTTGCCCCATCGCGGCGCGGGTCTTTGCGATACGGTCTGCATATTCCTGCGTGCTGAAATCCGAGGCGGGCATCAGAGAGAGATCGCCTTCATCACTTCGGGCTCGATCACGTCGACCCCCGGCAGACCATCGATCAAACGCTGAGCCGACTGTTCGAGAATCGGAAAGGTCTTGTAATGGCAGGGGATAACTGTCTTGAAGTTGAAGTATCGTTTAGCCGCATAGGCGGCGCCCTTCATGTCCATGGTGAAATGGCCGCCAGCCGACAGGATTCCGATGTCGGGTTTGTAGTAATCCCCCATCCACTCCATATCTGCCATGATATCCGTATCGCCAGAGACATATACCATGTGCCCTTCGGTCTCGATCATATATCCGACTTCGGTGCCGCCCGTGCGCAGACCGTCAGGGGTAGAGAACGTCGAGCTGTGCGAGGCAGGCACCATCGACACTTTGAGGCCATTCAGATCCACCGTGCCGCCCTTGTTGAACCCAACTGTTTCTAGACCCTCGGCTTCGGCCCAGTACCCCATCAGGTCGTATTGGCCGACCACCGGCACGTTCAGGTGTTTTGCGAGCGGGAGAACATCAACAACATGGTCGAAATGGGCATGGGTCAGCAGGATATGTGTCGCACCGGCGACTGCCGCATCATGTTGATCTTCGGCCAAAGCGGGGTTCCCGGTCAGCCAGGGATCGATCAACAGAACCTGCCCTTCGGTTTCGATACGAAAGCTGCCATGTCCCAGCCAGATGATATTCATAAGGAATCCTCCCATTTACCGCTTGGCGTCAGCCTAACATCGGCTATGTAAAAATCCATGGATTGGACACATGAAATTGACGGCTATTGCGAGCGCTTGTCGCCCGCGTATTGGGCCGAGCCGATAAACGCGGTAACCAATGCCGCGTTCCTGATTGCGGCCTTTGTGATGTGGCGCAGGGTGCGCGGGCAGGGTGCGCCGCTGGCGATGGTATTGGTCGCGATTCTGGCGATGATCGGAATTGGCAGCTATCTGTTTCATACCCATGCGCAGGTTTGGGCTGCGGTCGCGGATACGACGCCAATCCTGCTTTTCATTCTCGTCTACATCTACGCGGTGAACCGCGATGTCTGGGGGCTGAGCCCCAGGTACGCGCTTGGCCTGACGGCGCTGTTTATCCCTTATGCGGCGCTGACGATCCCGCTGTTTCAATTGGTACCGGGGCTTGGTGATTCCTCAGCTTACGCACCGGTCCCGCTATTGATCCTGATTTACGCTTTCTTGTTGCGCCGGACCGCCCCGGACACCGCACGCGGTTTGGCGGTCGGAGCATGTATCCTGATCGTGTCCATCACCTTTCGGGCGCTGGATGGCCCGATATGCGGGTATCTGTCCATGGGAACGCATTTCATGTGGCATATCCTGAATGCCATCATGCTGGGTTGGATGATCGAGGTCTACCGGCGTGCGGTCAGGACGGAGTCTGCTTGATGATCTGAGCAATACGTTCCCCGATGATGCGGCTGGATTTGCGGGACGGGTGGATCAGATCGAATGAAAAATACGAGGCATCGCCCGGATGTGCGACGTCCTGAACCGAGACGAAGGTAATCCCGTCTTCCATCTGCGCCAGTCTGGTGATGCGAGCTTCGAATTCATCACCTTCATCTTTGCAATGTTCAATTGGCGTAATCAGACCGGGGCTGCGCAGGTATCCGACATAGATGACCTGCGTTCCTCCATCACGAATCCGGCGCAGAAAGTCCGGTACCTGACCCCGTTGCCCGTCTTCGGAGATCATGGTGCTTATGACACCGCCGCATCTTATACAGCCGCAGCCCAGCATCAGGTCGTTGCCGCCCCCATTTACGATCGCCCAATCCCATTCCCCGGGCACGAACTGAGCTTGGACACCGGACTCCGGAGAGCCATCGACGCCAAACCCCGTGCGCAGCCAGGCTGCTGATGCCGAGCGATCCAGTACAGGCTCACCAATTGACCGTTCGACAACATCCGGGATTGAGTTGCCCGATGTGGCATTCCAGGCCAACAGGGAATCACCGACCGCGATGATCCTGGCGTCGGGCGCGTTGGCTGGCATCTCCTGACAGCATGACAGAAGGCCAAGGCATCCGAGCAGAACTAGCAATCTGTGCATGACCGAGCTGTCCAAACGCTATTGCGACATTCATAGAAAGCCGGGAATTGGTAAACGCACGGTTAACAACGGTTAACAGATGTGTCGTGTGTGTCAGTCCCGGAATGCTCCGGCCAGAGCTTCGGGCAGGTCGAATTCGTCCAGAACACGGGCCCGGCCTTCGGCAGACATCTTGAATGCGGTTTTCTCGACGATGCGTTGTATCTTTTCGTCTGAATGTTTGGCTGCGAAAGGTGCGAAATACCATTTCAGAAAGACGAAACAGATTACATCCTCAAGCGCCTGCACCTCGGCGTTGCGTTTGATTCCCTGCTTTCGCAGCATCTGACCGACGGCTTCGATCTGATCTGCACGGTATTCGGCCTGCTCCATAAATCCCTGCACGACATCCGCGTGATATACGCCCTGCGCTTTGCGCCACGCCAGATACCCCGCACGGCCCTCGGGGTATTCTGTGCGTTTCAGTTTCCAGCGTTCCACATGCTGTCCCCGGGCGGCGATCTGCAAGGCGTCCGATGCGTTGGGAAACAGCCGGTCGAGTTCCGCACTCATGCGCTGGCCATAAAGCAACTCTGATGGCTGTCCGTCCTCCATATGAGGGTCTTGTGCATTAGCCGCGTCAATCGCGTCCAGAACTGCTTGCTTGCGTGTGCCCATATTCCGCTCCGTTAGCTTGCCCGAACGATACCCGGCGGGTGGTTCGGTTTGTGGTCTGGTACCATGCTAGCGACTTGTCGGGGCGGGTACAGCCGTCAATTGTGGAAAAAGCGCCGGATCGGCGGGGGGCGGGCCGATCCGGCGTGCGGGCTGAGTTATTTCCCAGCCCGGGTCTGGTCTTTGGTGACAGGTTCCGAAACGGGCTCGGGGAAGCTCAGATTTCGGGTCAGGTTGTTCATGTCAATTCCCAAAGCCAGTGCGGGAGAGGTCAGAACTGCAGCGGACAAGATGAGGGCGGGGAGTAGAGTTTTCATGGGTTGTCTCCGGTTTCTTAACTTGGTCACGTTACTGAAATGAACAGTTCGGTTCAGTTTTCAATGCTAAAAGTGAACTAATCGGTTTACTTATTTGCATATCAGGCATTCAAAAATGCATGGCAGGCCGCGATCCGGGGCTTGAATCCACGTCCGCAGCCCGCTGGTCTTGCGACCGCTGCGGCAGACGGGTAAACGCCCCCTAACGCATATGAGGTTTTCCGATGTCGATTGACCAAAGCACCGCCGCCAAGGTGGCCAAACTGGCCCGGATCAAGGTCGAGGATGACGCGCTGCCCGCGCTGGCGTCCGAATTTAACACCATCCTTGGGTTCATCGAGCAACTGAACGAAGTGGATGTCGACGGCGTCGAACCGATGGTTTCGGTCGAGCCGATGCGCCTGAAGCGTCGTGAGGATGTGGTTACCGACGGGAACCAGCAGGACAAGGTGCTGGCCAATGCCCCTGACGCCCGCGAAGGCTTTTTCGCAGTCCCCAAAGTGGTGGAGTAAGACATGAGCGATCTGAATAAATTGGGCCTGGCCGAGGCCCGCGACGCGCTGCGTAAGGGTGATGTGACCTCGGTTGAACTGACCGAATCTTGCCTCAAGGCTATTGATGAGGCCGACGCGCTGAACGCTTTTGTCCACAAAACGCCCGAGATCGCGCTGGAACGCGCCAAGGCAGCGGACGCGCGGATCAAGGCAGGTGATGCGCCATCCATGTGTGGGCTTCCGATCGGCATCAAGGATCTGTTTTGCACTAAGGGGGTGTCGTCGCAGGCTGCGTCCAAGATTCTGGAAGGCTTCAGGCCGGAATATGAATCCACAGTCTCGCAGCAACTGGCCGACGCGGGCGCGGTGATGCTTGGCAAGCTGAACATGGATGAGTTCGCCATGGGCTCGTCCAACGAAACCTCTGTTTACGGAAACGCCGTCAGCCCGTGGCGGCGCGGGAACGATGACGCGCAACTCACCCCTGGCGGTTCGTCAGGTGGCTCTGCCTCGGCAGTCTCTGCCGATCTGTGTCTGGCCGCGACTGGCACCGATACCGGCGGATCGATCCGCCAGCCTGCCGCGTTTGTCGGCATTACCGGCATCAAGCCGACCTATGGCCGTTGCTCGCGCTGGGGTATCGTGGCCTTTGCGTCTTCGCTGGATCAGGCCGGGCCGATGACCAAGAACGTTCGCGATGCGGCGATTATGCTGGAGACCATGTGCGGCCACGACCCCAAGGACTCGACCAGTGCCGAACTGGCGGTTCCGAATTTCGAGGCGATGCTGACCGGCGATGTCAAAGGTAAAAAGATCGGTATCCCAAAGGAATACCGCATGGACGGAATGCCTGCCGAGATCGAAAAGCTGTGGTCTGATGGCGCTGAGATGTTGAAAGCCGCAGGCGCCGAAATCGTCGATATCTCGCTGCCCCATACGAAATATGCGCTGCCCGCTTACTACGTGATCGCGCCTGCCGAGGCATCATCGAACCTCGCCCGCTATGACGGCGTCCGCTACGGTCGCCGCGCGCATCTGGCGCAGGGCGATGGCATCACTGAAATGTACGAGAAAACTCGTGCGGAAGGCTTCGGCCCTGAAGTGCAGCGTCGCGTGATGATCGGCACCTATGTGCTGTCGGCTGGTTTCTACGACGCGTATTACAACCGTGCCCGCAAGGTGCGCACTCTGATCAAGAAAGACTTTGAAGATGTCTTCGCCGCCGGAGTCGATGCGATCCTGACACCCGCGACCCCATCCGCATCCTTCGGACTGGGTGAGATGACCGAGGCCGACCCGGTTCAGATGTACCTGAACGACGTCTTTACGGTGACCGTGAATCTGGCCGGTCTGCCTGGCGTTTCGGTGCCCGCCGGTCTGGACAAGCAGGGCCTGCCGCTGGGCCTTCAACTGATCGGGCGCCCGTGGGACGAAGGTGAACTGCTCAACACCGCCTATGCGCTGGAGACTGCCGCCGGGTTTGTGGCCAAGCCGGGTAAATGGTGGTAATCCTCTGACCCGCAGAACAACAAGAAGACGGAGCAGCCAAATGCGTACATTGCTTCTGATCCCCGCACTGGGGCTTATCGCGGCTTGTGACACCGTCGCACCTGTCGCCGGAACCGGATTCAATACTCCGGAATATCAGGCGCAGCGCGAGGCGCAACTGGCGGGGCAAGGGCAATCGGGGAACCCGCTGCTGCCTCCCGAGGCGATTTCGCAGCAGCCGCTGTCGGCGCAAGGAGGCGCGGGGACAGTTACGCCAGTCAACAATGGCAGTGCCGCTGATATCGCAAACCAGACCGCAGCTGCGCTGGCCAGCACGTCGGGTAAACCGGTACCTGCGGCCTCCGTTGCCAATAACGCCGGTATTTCTGACGAACAGGATTTCGATGCCGTTTCGAACCGCCGCAGCATCGACGCCGATGCCGCGCGGATCGAGCAAAACCGCCAGACCTATGAGGTCGTCGCGCCAACCGCAGTACCCCAGCGCGGGTCGGATGGTCAGCCGAACGTCGTACAATACGCACTCAGCACCTCTAACCCGGTGGGCACACAGCTCTACAGCCGAGCGGGTTTTAATCTGGAGGCAAAAGCACAGCGCAACTGCGCACAATTCGCCTCGCCCGATCAGGCTCAGATCGCATTCCTGTCCAACGGCGGCCCCCAACGCGACCGCAAGGGGCTGGACCCTGATGGTGACGGTTACGCCTGCAGCTGGGACCCCAGCCCGTTCCGCAGTGCCGTCAACAACTGACCTCTCACCTATCTGGCACCCGTCACCCAATTTCGGCCCCCGCCGGGACGGGCTGGAACCCTCGCTGATCGTGCTGCACTATACGGCGATGCGGAGTGCTTCCGCTGCGCTCGAGCGCCTCTGCGACCCCGGTCCCGAGGTATCAGCCCACTACCTGATTGGTTCCGATGGCACGCTTTGGCAACTCGTACGCGAGGAAGATCGCGCCTGGCACGCCGGGGCGGGAGAGTGGCATGGGCAAACAGACATCAACTCCCGCTCCCTCGGTATCGAACTGGACAATCGCGGTGATCATCCGTTCTCTGAGGTGCAGATGGCGAAACTGGAACAGCTTCTGAAAGATATCATGGGCCGCTGGTCGATTGCGCCCAAGGGTGTGATTGGCCATTCAGACATGGCGCCGGGCCGAAAATTCGACCCCGGCGCTCGATTCGACTGGCAGCGGCTGGAGCGTCAGGGCCTGGCCGCCCGCCGGGGGTATGATGAGGGGCCGTCTGATCCGCTGAGCGGGCTGTTCCGCGCGATAGCCCGAGATGCAGGTTTCACCGCAGATATCAACGATGAAGAACTTCTCGCTGCCGTCCGCCTGAGATACCGCCCATGGGCCAAGGGTTCGCTTGAGCCTGCGGATTTCACCCCATTGGGTCACGCTGCCCTCTGGACCTGATCCACCTCTTCATCTGGCCAAAAATATCCCGGGGATGAATTTGCCGCAGGCAAAGAAGGGGCTGGCCCCTTTGCACGCTCTCCTCTTGACGCCCTCCGGCCCAAAGCATACCCAGCCCAGGCGCGGAGGGCCGGATGGCCGCTGGGGCCGCATGGCCCGAGAGGAAAGTCCGGACTCCACAAGGCAACGGTGCCGGGTAACGCCCGGGCGGGGAAACCCGACGGAAAGCGCCACAGAAATCAGACCGCCCGGGATTTCGGTCCAGGGCAAGGGTGAAACGGTGGGGTAAGAGCCCACCGCGCCGCTGGCAACAGCGGTGGCACGGCAAGCCCCACCGGGAGCAATGCCGAATAGGGTCCCCGCGCGGGCCGGTCGGTGTGAACCGATACCGCCGCTAGGCACGCCTTGGCCGAGAGGGACCGGGTTGGCAGCTCGAGCCGCGCAGCAATGCGCGGCCTAGAGGAATGGTCATCGAAGGGGGCAACCCCGGAACAGGATCCGGCTTACAGGCCCTCCGCGCATATCCTGTTACCCGCCCGGGGGAGTGTAGGTGCCACCGAGTGCCGCGGCCTTCTCGGCGACGGCAACAAATTCCTGTGCCGACCAAGCGCGAACGGTCTCGATTCTGGCAACCGCACCTGTACCCGCGACGGCCATGCCAATTGCCACAGCATCGCTGCCTTCGGGCAGTTCGCTGATGACGACGACATCATTGGTGCCGGTGGTGATGTAAAAAGAGATCAGCTTGCCGCCTGCTTTCTCAAGCAAGGCCTTGACGGGCCCGGTGCGATCTTCCGGCTTCGCCAACATTCCTTTGACCCCATCTTGGGAATAAGACGCATAGGTAATGAAAACAGGCATATTTCTCTCCCTTACTGGTTATTAATTCGGAACCCCAAGACAGGCCGGTTCCATGGCCATGTTGCGCGCAGGATTGCGTGCAAATCGAAAAACCCGGACAGGGTCGCAGCCGGGCGTAACTATTGATGTGAGTGGTTTTGGGCGCCGGGTTTCGCATCCGGCTGGTGATTATCTCGATCCGCGAAGCTGGTTTCGCGCGTTGGCGTGACCCTATCACAGAATCGTGAGCGCACCAAATCGGCTGCTCTTGAAGCAGCGTCAGGAATTGTTCCCCGAGTGCGGCGAATCCGGTTGACTTGGGCGCATGAGCAGGTAAAAGCGCACGCTCATAAGGATTCAACCGAAAGGCCCCTGCCTTTTCGGACGCAGGAGATAACCATGGCGAAGCCGACGACAATCAAGATCCGTCTGAACTCGACCGCGGGCACGGGCCACTTCTACGTGACCAAAAAGAACGCGCGCACCATGACCGAGAAAATGACCATTCGTAAATACGACCCGGTCGCTCGGAAGCATGTCGAGTACAAAGAAGGCAAGATCAAGTAATCTGCTTTCTTGATCGGAACATCTGAAAAGGACTTTGCCTTGGCAAGGTCCTTTTTTGTTGCCACCGGTAATTCGCAACCCTCACGCCATCACAGATCATGTGACTCGCCGAAGGCGGGCGTTGCACGGGCGCATCAGCCAGTTGACCGTTCTGGACTCAGGCGGCTTGCATTTTCGTACACCCTGCCGCTACGCTTGAGGTAACCTTTCCAAAATGTTGACCGCCATGAAAAAAATCTTGTTGCCCGCTATCGCTGTACTGACTTTGGCAGCCTGCGAAGATCCCTTTAATCGCGAAGGCGTTGGTTTCACCGGGATAGATGGTGAACCGCGTACGGTTTCCGACGTGAAAGGCGCCGTGGCCTTCGTGCCGCCTGCAACCAACATTCCGGCGGAACTCGCCAAACTGCCCACGGTTCAGGTCGCATCCGATCACACCGAAATCTCCAAGATGGCGAAGGTCGCAATCGAAAATGGCGGTCGTACCGACACCAGCGCCGTTCAGATGTCAGGTCAGAGCACCAACCTCTTGCTTAGCACGGTCAGTGTAAACGGTACCTTGTTCGGTGTTTTGCGGACCGAGGAGGGAGACACCAGGGTCGACAATTCCATTGGTACCATCTTCGGCAACGAAACCGAGCGGTTTACCGGTTGCCTCCCTGCTGGAGAGGTCTATGGCAAAGGATCATCAAAACGAAGCTCGGGCTTTGCGGTCCCGCTAAACTGTAGCTGATCGCAAAATCTCTCGATGGAACCGTGCCGCTGCAGTGAGGCATCTGGTGCGGTTGGGCAATTCAAACACAAAACCTGCGGCGATCATCGCGGCAGGTTTTTTTGCTCTTAAGTAAGAAATCAGAGCTGAGCTTGGTGTTGCAAGCCATCAAATACCAGAAAAGAGTTTCTCGGGGGCGAGCTTTCGCTCTCAAAAGCGCGTAAGCACCGATCCAGAATGAAGAAACCCGAAATTACCGCGTTTTCGTGCTTTTGATTCTGAGAATGGAGCAGATGCGCTTTTAGACAATTGCGATCATACTTCGTATATCAGCCAGCGCGCCAGCGAGCGGCCCTTTTGTGACCTAACAATATCGAGACTGCTCCCGCGCATGTCGCCATCGGCATTGAAAGCAGAGGTGGCGGTATAGATTGAGGGCAGTCGATTGGGAAAGTTCACCGGGTGATTGTGGCCTCTGTTTCCCGCGAGCCATGGGTTTTGGAAGCTGTTCTTCTCAGCCTGATTTTACGGAATCTGTTGTGCGTTTGATCGAAATTTACGCTCTGCCGCCAACCAAGTCCCCAAAAAAGAAGACCCGCCTAACACAGCGTTAGGCGGGTCTTTCGCGTTTTGTATGAGTACAGTTTTACTCTCTGTTCCCCAGCAGCTGCAGCAGGAACATGAACATGTTGATGAAGTCCAGATACAGGTTCAACGCCCCCATGATCGCCGCTTTGCCCAGCCACTCCTGATCGCCTGCATGGGCCATCTGCAGGTAGGTCGTCTTGATCTTCTGCGTGTCATAGGCGGTCAGGCCCGCAAAGATCAGAACACCAAGAATCGACACTGCGAACATGATCGCTGGCGATTGCAGGAAGATGTTGATGACCATGGCCACGATAAGGCCGATCACACCCATCATCAGGAAAGTGCCCATGCCGGACAGGTCTTTCTTGGTCACGTAACCGTAGAGCGACAAGCCCGCGAACGCGATCGATGTCACAAGGAATACCTGTGCAATCGAAAGGCCGGTGAAGGCCACGAAAATCCAGCTCATCGACAAGCCCATGACAGCTGCGAAGGCATAGAAGAACAGCTGTGCACCGGCAGCCGACAGACGGTTGATGGCGGCGCCAAAGCCAAACACCATCGCGAGGGGAGCGAACATCACGATCCAGCCCAGGATGTTGGGGCTTAGCGTGACTGGATCACGGAAGATCGAAAGCAGCTGCGGGCTAGAGCCAACGGCCCAAGCCACAGCAAAGGTAATCAGCATACCCACGGACATTGTGCCGTAGACTTTGTTCATATGGGCGCGCAGGCCCTCGTCAATCTCGGCAGCGCGCGCGCCGGAGGCCGTCCGGATCGTGTCGAATTGTGCCATTTAAGGGTCTCCCTTCAATATTCTAGGCCCGGCCTGCGATTGCAGGTCGGTTTCTCAGTAAATATCGGAGAGTACGGCCCCCGTTTCAAGGGTTTTGCGACCAAATCTCAGCAAAACTGTCAGCAAATTTTGCGACTCGCGCAAAAAATTTGGCGACTTCTCGGTTGAAGTCGCCAAATCGTCGGTATTTTTAAATTAATACAGGTGTTTGTGCCAGTTCTCGGGTGCATCCCAGACCGGGCGGGCTGCCTCGGCACGTGCCTCAGAGCGGGTTATGCCAATGTCTTTAAGTGCACGATCGTCAAGCCGGGCGAGCGTGCGACGTTGCCGTGCGAGGCTAAGCAGGTCAAGCAGCCGTGCGCCAATTGCCTTACGTTTGATGCGTTGAGGGGTTGAGATGGCTATATGGGTCATGATCATTGCCCTTTCATGGTTGCTTGATGAAACGCGATGCTTCAATCAATTTCCTTGATCTATATGGGGCAATCTGACACATTTTGGAAATGAATATTTATGACGCAACTCATAAGGAATATTGAAATGCGAAATCTGGATATCACTACTTTACGATCTTTCGTAGCTGTTGCCGACCACGGCGGCGTGACCCGTGCAGCCGGATTTCTTCATCTCACGCAATCTGCTGTCTCGATGCAACTCAAGCGGCTTGAAGAGCTATTGGGGCTGGAACTTCTGGATCGATCTGGCCGGACCATTGCGCTCACCGCCTCCGGGGAGCAACTGCTTGCCTATGCGCGGAGGATGATCGCGCTGAACGACGAGGTGATTGGCCGGCTGACGGATCAGGCTTACGAGGGCGAGGTGGTGCTGGGTGTGCCGCATGATGTCGTTCACCCGTTCATCCCGCGGGTGTTGAAGCGTTTCAATTCCAGTTTCCCCAGAGTCAGCGTGAATCTCGTTACCTCCAACACGCGTGCATTGAAGGAAGAGTTCGCACGCGGAGGGTTCGATCTGATTGTGACGACGGAATCGGGTGCGGGCGAGGGTGCGGAAACCTTGCATCATATGCCACTTCGCTGGGTGGGCGCGCTGAACGGATCAGCGTGGCGGCAAAAACCGTTGCGCCTGGGGTTCTGCCGCAACTGCATTTTCCGTCCGGTTGCGACTGCCGCGCTGGATGACGCGGGGATCGAATGGGATATGAGCATCGACAGCGATTCCGACCGCACGGTCGAAGCCACTGTCAGCGCCGATTTGGCGGTGGGTGTTTTGCTGGAAGGAACCCAGCCCGGTCATCAGGAGCTGATTGATCATTCTGGTGTCCTTCCGGAATTGCCGGTGCAGTTCATCAACCTCTATGGCGCCGAGCGGGTGCGAGAGGAATATGTGGCTGAGCTTGCCAATCTTCTGCGCCAGAATTTCACCCGTCCGAGTGCACAACCACTTAAAGTGGCGAGTTGACAGTAATCACCACTTTGCCGGTGGATTTGCGGTCGCGCAGTAACTCCAGGCCTTTTGCTGCGGCCTGCAGGGGCAGGACGTGGCTGATGTGAGGTTTGATCCGCCCCTCCGAATGCCAGCGAAACAGAGTGTTGAAACTGTCGCGCACGATCTCGGGCCGGAATTTCAGATAACCGCCGATATAGACGCCGATAACGCTCAGGTTCTTGACCAGAAGATGGTTGGCAGGGATCTGAGGAACTTCCCCTCCGGCAAAGCCGATGGGCAAAATGCGACCCTCGGGATTGGTTGCGCGGAATGCAGCCTTGAAAACGTCGCCGCCAATGGCGTCGTAGACCACGTCAGCTCCGCCGAGCGCGCGTACGCGTGCGCGCAGGTCTTCACCCGCATCAATCAGGTAGTCCGCTCCGGCTTTCTGCGCTGCGGCCAGCTTGTCCCGACCCCGCGCTTGCGCGATGACCCTGGCCCCCATCAGTTTGCCGATCTCAACAGCGGTCAAACCGACACCGCCTGCGGCCCCCGTGACCAGCAATGTCTCGCCTGACTGCAGGCGCGCCCGATGCTCAAGGGCGATGTGGCTGGTGCCATAGGCAATCTGAATCGCGGCGGCGTCTTCAAAGCTCATGGTGTCGGGAAGAGGAATTGCCCGGTCCGCGTCGAAGACACCTGATTCGGCCAGCCCCCCCTGGCCCGAATAAACGGCAACGCGATCACCCGACTTCAGATTCGTGACATTGTTTCCAATTTCAACGACAATACCCGCGATCTCCATGCCCAATGTAAAGGGTGGTTCGGGCGTGTCCTGATAGGTCCCTTTCTGCATTAGAAGGTCCGCAAAGTTCAGACCGCAGGCTCGGATTGAAATGCGGACCTGATTGTCGTTGAGGGGCGCCTCCAGCGTTTCGCGCAACTGCGCAGGTGCCCCTTTGGTTTCGACCCGAAATGCCTGCATCACTGCTCTCCGCTCTTTTTCCGACATAGGCCGCGTGGCGTCCACATTTGTCAATTCCAAACGTAAGCGTCGCTCCGGAGATGGCGGGAAAGAGAAGCGACCTGTTCCCAATTTGGAAACTCTGATGTCCGATTTCGGCGGCACAACCGCAAACCACTGTCGACATTCCTTGATTCAACCGACTTGAAAAAAAAATCTATTGCGGCAATATTACGCTATAGTGCTGTTCGGGGGGCACGACCGGAATTAGGGAGTTCTTAAGCAGCAACCCGCTAGCTTGGCGGAGAGGGCTGCTATCGCCGTTTCCCGAACAGGTGTTTGTGTGTAAAGGAGACTACCAATGACCCATCACGTCGATGTCCATGTGGGCAAACGCGTCCGGCATCGCCGCTGGCTGATTGGCATGACCCAGCAGCAGTTGGCGCAGCAAGTTGGTATCAAGTTTCAGCAGATCCAGAAGTACGAAACGGGTGCCAACCGGATCAGCGCGTCGCGCCTTTGGGACATTGCCGAGGCATTGGATGTTCCAGTCAGCTTCTTTTTCGAGGGTCTGGAAGAAGCCCAGAAGACGGACGCCGACAAGAAATCGGTCCCCGCAGATTTGATGGGCGACAAGGAAGCGCTTGATCTTGTTCGCTCATACTATGCGATTCCGGAAAATCAGCGCCGCCGCCTGTTCGAGCTGGCCCGGGTGCTGAGCGACGTCGCCTGATACAATCACTTGACTTCGCGGGGTGCTGGACGCACGGGTAAGCCATGCAAAACATCCCACGAAGTGATCTTGAGATTGCCGAGGAAATGGCCGACGCAGCGCGGGCGGCCATTCTTCCTTATTTCCGTCAGTCAAACCTGAAAACCGACAATAAACGTCTTTCAGGGTTCGATCCTGTCACCATCGCCGATCGCGAAGCGGAAAAAGCGATGCGTGCGGTGCTGGCAAAGCACCGCCCTGAAGACGGGATTCTGGGTGAGGAATTTGGTCAGAGCGTCGGTACAAGCGGACGGGTCTGGGTCCTGGACCCTATCGACGGCACGCGTGGATTTATCAGCGGCACGCCCACATGGGGCGTGCTGATTGCACTGAGTGATGACACCGGACCGGCACTTGGTGTGATTGATCAGCCATATATCGGTGAACGCTTCATTGGTGACAAGGATCAAGCCATTGTCAAAGGGCCGATGGGTCGGGCAGCGCTTGGAACGCGTGAAACGCGATCTCTGGACCAGGCAATCATCTTCACGACCTTTCCAGAGGTTGGCAGCGAGACCGAGGCCTCCGCATTCAGGGCCGTTTCGCGGAGGGCAAAGCTGACGCGCTACGGAATGGATTGTTATGCTTACGCTTTGCTGGCTGCCGGGCAAATCGATCTGGTGGTTGAGGCAGGCCTGAACGCCTACGACATTCAAGCCCCCATTGCCGTAATCGAAGCCGCCGGAGGCATCGTGACCGATTGGCAGGGTGCCCCGGCACATAACGGCGGTCGCGCGCTCGCGGCGGCCAATGCGGACATTCACGCGGCTGCGCTGGAAATTCTAAAGCAATACTAAAACAAGTTGCCGCAGCCCTGTCGCCGCTTTACATTGAACGCGGCTGGTTCTTGTGCCCGTTTTCCACCAGCCTAACACTCCATGCATGAGACGGGCAGATGCGGGAGTGCCCTAAAATGACAGAATTTCTGATCCGTAACGCCGACATGATCGTGACGATGGATGATGACCGGCAAGAGCTTGCAGGGGCCGACCTGCTGGTTCGCGATGGAAAGATTGCGCAGATCGGCCCGGGTCTGAGTAGTAACGGTGAGGTTCATGATGCCACCGGATGTGTCGTAACACCCGGATTGGTGAACACGCATCACCATCTTTACCAAACTCTTACACGCGCGGTGCCCGGTGGGCAGGACGCGTTGTTGTTTGGGTGGCTGCGGACGCTCTATCCCATCTGGGCGCGCTTTGGGCCCGACGAGATGTTCATCTCTGCTCAGATTGGTTTGGCAGAACTGGCGCTTTCCGGTTGCACACTGAGCTCTGATCACCTCTATCTCTATCCTAACGGTGCTCGGCTGGAAGATACGATCCATGCGGCCGCCGAGTTGGGGTTGCGTTTTCACCCCACACGCGGTGCGATGAGTATCGGTGAAAGCGACGGCGGCTTGCCCCCCGATGCTCTGGTCGAAGCGGAACAAGCGATTCTGGAAGATATGATTCGCGTTGTGGATGCATATCACGACTCATCCGAGGGCTCGATGTGCCGGATTGGTTTGGCGCCCTGCTCCCCGTTTTCAGTCAGTAGAGACCTGATGCGCGACGCCGCGCTTCTGGCGCGCGACAAGGGTGTGATGTTGCATACACATCTGGCGGAAAACGATGAGGATATTGCCTACTCGCAAGACCAGTTCGGATGTCGTCCCGGGCAATATGCCGAGGATCTTGGCTGGACCGGGTCGGATGTCTGGCACGCCCATTGTGTCAAGCTGGATGGGGCCGAGATCGACCTGTTCGCACGCAGCCAAACGGGTGTTGCGCATTGCCCGTGTTCAAATTGCCGGCTTGGGTCCGGCATCGCCCCTATCCGCCGCATGAGGGATCACGGTGTGCCCGTCGGGTTGGGTGTCGATGGCTCGGCCAGCAATGACAGCGGTAACCTGGTGGCCGAGGCGCGCCAGTCCATGCTGTTGCAACGGGTCGCAAACGGTGCTGATGCCATGTCTGCTCGCGAAGCGCTCGAAATTGCCACCCGCGGCGGGGCGGATGTGTTGAACAGGCCGGATTGTGGCCGACTGATGCCCGGAAAACGTGCGGATATCGCGATTTGGGATGTGCGAGGTATCGAAAGCGCCGGCAGTTGGGACCCCGCTGCGCTGCTTCTGGCGGGCCCGACTCGCGTCAGGCACCTGTTCGTCGAAGGGCGCCAGATTGTCCGTGACGGTCAGATCGCCACCATCGACCTGCCGAAAGCTATCGAAACCCAGAACCGGCTCGCCCGGACGTTGGCGGAATAGCGGGTCCGCCCTTCATCTGGCCAAAAATATCCCCGCCGGAGGCATGGGCCAAGGCCCATTCCGATCAGTCAGATACTCTCTGCCCACCGATCCAGACATCCGCAATCGCGCGGTCATCGCCCATCATGATGGTCGGGAATACCGCTTCCCAAAGATCGTCAGAATGCGCTTCGCGCTGGGCGATGGCAGGAGTCGATGCGAGGTCCAGCACCACCAGATCGGCCTCCATACCCACGGTGATATTTCCAATGCGATCATCCATACGCAGGGCACGCGCCGATCCCACCGTCCCGAGCCAAAGCAACTGCGACGGATGTAAGGGATGGCCCCGCAACTGACCGATCTCGTAGGCTGCGGCCATCGTGCGCAGCATCGAGAAGCTCGAGCCGCCGCCGGTGTCGGTGGCAAGGCCAACCCTGTGCCCCTCACGGATCAGACCATTCATGTCGAACAGACCCGACCCTATAAACGTGTTCGACGTGGGGCAGTGGATCAGTCCGGCATCGACCTCGCGCAGGCGGTCACGTTCGCGGGTTTCCAGATGGATCGCGTGGCCATAGAGGCCGTTTCCCCCCAGCAGACCAAATTGCTCATACGTATCCAGATAGTCGCGCGCCTGGGGAAACAGGGACCGGACCCATTCGATTTCGTCGGTCTGTTCACTGAGATGGGTTTGCATCAGACAGTCGGGATGCTCAGCCCAAAGCGCGCCCATCGCCTCTAGCTGTTCCGGAGTTGATGTCGGCGAAAAACGAGGCGTGATGGCGTAGGAAATCCGATCAACCCCGTGCCACTTCTCAAGTAGTGCTTTGGATTGATCGTAGCCGGTTTGCGCAGTATCGCGCAGCCCTTCGGGCGCGTTGCGATCCATACAGGTTTTGCCCGCAACCACCCGTTGCCCGCGCAGCTGTGCGGCAGCAAAGAATGCGTCGACACTTTCCGGATGAATGGTGCAAAAGCTGCACATGGTTGTCGTGCCATGGGATGTTGTCAGTTGCAGATATCGATTGGCGATTTCGGCGGCATAGTCGGGGTCACCGAACTTCATCTCTTCGGGGAATGTGTAACTGTTGAGCCAGTCAATCAGCCGCTTTCCCCAACTCGCGATCATTGCTGTCTGCGGATAGTGGACATGGGGATCGATGAAACCGGCCATGATCAGGTGATCACCGTAATCTCTTACCCCGGCGTCGGGATGCGTGTCAGACAGATTGGATGCCAAACCCATAGCCGCGATGCGTCCATCCTCGATGAGGACCGCTTCGTGCACTTCGGTCGCGTCGGTGGGCTCAGCTTCGAACGGCGATCCGTTGAAGCTTAGTACGCGCCCTTTCAAAAGCGTCTTTTGCGCCATTTGCTGTGTTCTCCGCCTGTTTGGGGCCGCCATCCAGCATAGGGGCGCGAAAGATGTGGGTAAATTGGACCATTGTCATTGTTTTCCGGTAGCTGCTTCTTCTATCTAGGGGCAATCGACGAGACCAAAGGGGCAGCGCATGACGACAGGCAATGACGAAGCCAGACCCGATCTGCCCCGTGAAGAAGATGCCTATGCGCTGGATCGGCGGACTGTTGCGGCAATCCTCTATGCGGTGGATGTCGAAGATCGCGCCAAGCTGATCGAGCTGATGGAGCCGCTGCACGCGGCCGACATTGCCGACCTTCTGGAGCAGATCAACCCATATGACCGATCCCGCCTGATCCGGCTGTATGACAGGGAATTTGACGGGGATATCCTGTCAGAGCTGGATGAATCCGTCCGGGAAGAAGTGATCCAGGTCCTGAAACCGGACATTCTGGCCGAAGCCGTCCGGGATATGGAAAGCGACGATGTCGTTGACCTGTTGGAAGACCTCGAAGAGCCGCAGCAGGAAACTATCCTTGATGCGCTTGAGGATTCCGAACGGATCGCCGCAGAACAAGCGCTGTCCTACCCCGAAAACTCCGCCGGGCGCCTTATGCAGCGCGAAGTTGTCATGGCGCCCGAACACTGGACGGTGGGGCAGGCTATCGATTTCATGCGGGCCAATGACGATCTGCCCGAGCAATTCTACCATGTCATTCTGGTTGATCCGCGATTGAAACCCGTCGCGCAGGTCACGTTGGGCAAGCTGATGGCGACCCGGCGCGAGGTACCGCTGCACGACATCGCCGAAGAGGAGTTTCACGCAATTCCCGTCGATCAGGATGAAGAGGATGTGGCCTATGCATTCAACCAGTACCACCTGATCTCGGCCCCGGTGGTGGATGGCGACGGGCGACTGGTCGGCGTGATCACCATCGACGATGCGATGGTGGTGTTGGACGAAGAATACGAAGAGGACATGTTGCGCCTGGCGGGTGTTTCGAACGAAAGCTCGTTGTCCGATAGCGTAGCAGCGACCAGTAAGCGGCGCCTGCCGTGGCTCGGCGTCAATCTGGTCACCGCAATCTGCGGATCGCTGGTAATCTCGCAGTTTGAGGCCGCGATCGATCAGCTTGTCGCACTAGCGATCCTGATGCCAATCGTCGCCTCGATGGGGGGGAATGCCGGAACCCAATCGCTGACCGTAGCTGTAAGGGCGCTGGCAACGCGCGACCTGACTGGCTCGAACGTGGGGCGTGTGATCCGGCGGGAGTTGCTGGTGGGAATGCTCAACGGGCTGTGTTTCGCCATCATTTTGGGGACTGTGGGGATGATGTGGTTCGATTCTCCGCTGTTGGGCGTCGTGATCGGCTCGGCACTGGTCGTGAACATGATCATCGCGGGGTTTGCGGGTACGGTAGTACCGGTGGTGCTGGATCGTCTGGGCGTTGACCCGGCGCTGGCATCCGGAACTTTCGTGACCACGACGACGGACGTCATGGGGTTCTTCATCTTTCTGGGGCTTGCCAGCGTGGTGCTACTGTGACCGAGACAACTGATCTGACCGAAATCAAGGCTGCAGCCCGCAAGGCAGCTTTTGCACGTCGCAAGGCAGCGTTCAATGCGCGCATTCCAGGGGCGGCAGGGCGCTTGTCTGAAATTCTGGCGGGCCATCGAGGCGTCCCGATGTCCGGTTACATGCCAATCCGCACTGAGATCGATCCGTTGCCCGCGATGGCCGAAGCCGCCGCTTATGGGGCTGTCGGTGTCCCGGTCATTCAAGGCGCCGGGCAGCCCTTGCGCTTTTCGCGTTGGACCCCCGAAGGCGCGTTGAAAGAGGGGCCTTTCGGCGCGAAAGTGCCTGAGGAAGATGATTACTTTGACCCGGAAATCCTGATTGTGCCGCTGGTTGCTTTTGATGTGCAAGGTGGTCGCTTGGGTTATGGCGGTGGCTTTTATGACCGCACGCTTGAAAGGCTGCGCGCCAAACGCCCGACTCTTGCGATTGGCTTCGCCTTTGATGCGCAAGAGGCTGAGCAACTGCCACTGGAGCCCACAGATCAGCCCTTGGATATGGTGATCACCGAAAGCCGGGTGCTGACCTTCTGAACCCGCGCGCACCAGGCAATGGTCCGGTTCTGCCTTGTTATTGCCACTTGCGGCCCTTAGGACCGCATTCATGAAGATTTTGTTTCTTGGTGACGTCATGGGGCGCTCGGGTCGCGCCGCCATTCAGCAGCATCTGCCGCGTCTGCGCGATGAGTGGCGGTTGGATTTCGTCGTGGTCAACGGCGAAAACGCCTCGAACGGGATGGGGTTGAGCGGCGATCACGCCAAGCTGCTTTTGGACGCCGGGGCCGATTGTATCACTTTGGGCGACCATGCCTTCGATCAGAAGGACATGCTGCAGTACATCGAGAAAGAGCCACGCATTGTGCGTCCGGTGAACTTTGCCAAAGGCGCGCCGGGGCGGGGGCACCGGCTGTTCACCGCCCCGGGCGGGCGTAAAGTGCTGGTGGTTCAGGTGTTGGGGCAGGTGTTCATGAAGCGGCCATTCGATGATCCGTTTTCGGCCATTGAACCCATCCTGAAGTCGCACCCGCGCGGAGGGCAGGCGCAGGCGATCGTCGTCGATATGCATTGCGAAGCGACATCCGAGAAGATGGCCATGGGTCACTATTGCGACAAACGCGCCAGCCTCGTGGTGGGCACGCATACCCATGTGCCGACGGCGGATGCTCAGATTTTACCGGGCGGGACGGGATACCTGACCGATGCCGGGATGTGCGGTGACTATGACTCGGTCATCGGCATGGACAAGCAGGAACCGATGCGCAGGTTCATCACCGGGATGCCGAAAGCCCGGTTCACGCCCGCGAATGGTGAGGCGACCCTGAGCGGCATATTCGTCGAAACCGACGACCGGGACGGAAGTGCAAAATCTGTGCAGATGGTTCGCGTTGGCGGACGGTTGCAGCAGGCGACCCCCTGAAACGCACGTCAGACTTGCCCTGAGGTACACAATACGTGAAACTACCTGTCAGGCGCGTGTGCCAGGCCAGGGTTCGGACAGAATACCAAGAATGCAATTCCTTCAACTGACAGAGACGGGCAGCGCGATTCTGGCGCTGATGATCGTTGCGGGCATGTTCATCATGTTCCTGCGCGAGATCTATCCGGCCGAAGTCGTTGCCATAGGCGGTGCGGCCCTGATGCTGGCGACCGGCATTCTGCCCTATCAAAGTGCGCTGGCGGTGCTGTCCAACCCCGCACCATGGACCATCGGGGCGATGTTCATCATCATGGGCGCGCTGGTTCGAACCGGGGCGCTTGATGCGTTCACGTCGGTTGCGCAGAAGCAGGCACAGGTGAACCCACGATTTGCTATCGGGCTGCTGATGGCTTTTGTCGTATTCGCATCGGCGGTGGTGTCGAATACGCCGGTTGTCGTTGTGATGATCCCTGTATTCATCCAGATCGCCCGCACCTTGAATGTTTCGGCGTCGAAGTTGTTGATCCCGCTAAGCTATGCGGCGATCCTTGGGGGAACGCTGACCCTGATCGGCACCTCGACCAACCTGTTGGTCGATGGTGTGGCACGGGCGCAGGGCATGACGGCCTTTACGATTTTCGAGGTCACCCCGCTGGGTATCGCGCTGGTCATCTACGGCATGGTTTACTTGCGCTTCATTGCGCCGCGTCTGCTGCCCGAGCGTGACAGCATGGCTGAGATGCTCAGCGACCGGTCCAAGATGAAGTTCTTTACCGAGGCGGTCATCCCGCCCGATAGCAACCTGATTGATCGTGAAGTGACCGGGGTGCAACTGTTCAAGCGCCCAGGCGTACGCCTGATTGACGTGATCCGGGGCGATGACTCGCTGCGCCGGAACCTCAAGGGTGTAACGCTGAAAGTGGGCGACAGGGTGGTCCTGCGTACCGAGATGACCGAGTTGCTGAGCTTGCAAAGCAACAAAGAACTGAAACGCGTGGATCAGGTCTCGGCTGTTGAGACCAAGACCGTTGAGGTGCTGATCACGCCGGGGTGCCGGATGGTCGGGCGGACCCTGGGCGCGATGCGGTTGCGGAGGCGGTACGGCGTTTACGTGCTGGCTGTCCATCGCCGAAACCAGAATATCGGGCGCCAGCTGGAGGACCTGACAGTACGAGTCGGCGACACGCTGCTGCTGGAAGGGTCTCCGACAGACATCCGAAAGCTGGCCGCCGATATGGATATGGTCGATGTGACGCAACCCTCGGCGCGTGCCTTCCGTCGCAGCCACGCGCCCATTGCCATCGGTTCTCTGGCCGGGATCGTGGCACTGGCAGCGCTGGGCGTCGCACCGATCCTGCTCTTGTCGGTGTTGGCGGTGGCGGTGGTATTGCTAACCCGCTGCATCGACGCGGATGAGGCGTTTTCCTTTGTCGAAGGCCGATTACTGGCGTTGATTTTTTCCATGCTCGCAATTGGTGCCGCGCTCGACAAGTCGGGCGCGGTCACACTGATTGTCGAGGCAGTCGCCCCTGCGTTGGGCATGTTGCCGCCGTTCCTGATCATCTGGGCCGTATACCTGCTGACCTCGGTCCTGACCGAGTTGGTTTCGAACAATGCGGTCGCCGTTGTGGTCACGCCGATCGCGATCTCGCTGGCGCAGGCGGTGGGCATCGATCCACGTCCGCTGGTGGTCGCGGTGATGGTGGCGGCGTCGGCGTCATTCGCGACGCCCATCGGGTACCAGACCAATATGATGGTGTACGGCCCCGGCGGGTACAGGTTCACTGATTTTCTAAAGGTTGGTGTGCCGCTGAACCTGACGGTCGGTTTGTTAGCCTCGCTGCTGATCCCATTCATCTGGCCGCTCTGACACCGGCACGGATTCGCCGACCTGAGCGCACTGCTCTTGTAAATGCCGATCCGGCCACAATCTTTTCGATAAAGATGAATGAGAAAGGATGGGATCATGCCTTTTCCAAGACTCGGACAGGCCATTGTGGCCGGAGCAGTTGTATTGGCCTTATTGGGCAGCCAGAGCCACGCCGGATCGGTAACAGGCACCGCGACCTATCGCGAACGCATTGCCCTGCCGCCGGATGCTACATTGTATGTCGAACTACAGGATATCTCGCGCGCGGATGCCGCCGCCGTGACACTGGCGGCGCAGCGATATGCGTTGAACGGGGTGCCTTCCGAATTTGAGCTGTCATTTGATGACGCCCTGATCCGTGAAGGAATGACCTACGCTGTACAGGGAGCCATCTATCGTGGTGAGGAGCTGCTGTTTACGACAGATACGATTCACCCGGTACTGACCAACGGAGAGGGCAATTCGGCCGACCTCGTGCTGGTACAGGCAGGCGGCCAGAGCGTCGCGTCGCTGGAGGGGACCGAATGGACCGCCATCGGGATTGACGGGGCCGTTCTGGACACGAAACGCCCGCCGCAGCTTTCCTTCGCGCAAGGCGGAGCATTTGGCGGCACGGGTGGCTGTAACCGGTTCTCGGGGCAAGCCGAGATCAAGGGTAACAGCATTGAGTTCCCGGACAACATGGCCGCCACTCTGATGGCGTGCCCGCCAGAATTGGACAAGGTCGAGGACCAGTTTCTTGCCGCCTTGCAGAAGGTGACGACCTATGCGGTTGCCGGGGACAGTCTGGTTCTGCTCGACGCCGCAGGCGAACCGGTTCTGAAATTTGTGCGTGCCCCGTAGTCAGGCCACGGCGCGGGACCGTCCCGCATTGCGGCCCGAGAAGATGCAGCCCCCCAAAAATGTGCCCTCCAGTGCGTTGTAGCCATGGTATCCGCCGCCGCCAAAGCCCGCGACCTCTCCGGCTGCAAACAGGCCGGGGACGACCTGACCATCCTCGCCGACCATCTGGCTGTCGAGATTGGTCTGCAGCCCGCCGAGCGTCTTGCGGGTCAGCACGTGCAGTTTGACTGCAATCAGAGGGCCGTTTGACGGATCGAGGAATTTATGGGGTTTGGCCGTGCGGATCAGCTTGTCGCCGCGGTAATTGCGCGCGGCGAGGATTGCCATCATCTGAGCGTCTTTGGAGAACGGATTATCGACTTGCGAGTCGCGTGCCTCGATCTGTGCACGCAGGTGCGCTTCGTCGATCAGCCCCCCGCCCAACTGGTTCATGCCGCCGACCAGTTCGGTCAGCGTGCGGGCGACAACAAAATCCTCACCCTTCTCCTTAAAGGCTTCGACCGGACCAGTCGCCTTTGAGCCAGAGAGGATTCGCTGTCGAATGACCTCTTTCCAACTGCCCGAGGTGAAATCGGGGTTTTGCTCGGAACCCGACAGGGCAAATTCCTTCTTGATTACTTTCTGGGTCAGAACGAACCAGCTGTACTCATAACCGGTTTTAAGGATCTCGCGTAGCGTACCCAGAGTATCAAAGCCCGGCAGGCAGGGAGGCTGCAGACGATTGCCGCGCGCATCAAACCACATCGAACTGGGGCCGGGCAGGATGCGAATACCATGTGAGGGCCAGATCGGGTCCCAGTTGCGCACGCCTTCGGTGTAGTGCCACATCCGATCCCCGTTGATGACATGCCCGCCCGCCTGTTCGCTGATCGGTATCATACGGCCATCGACGTGAAACGGCACTCCGGCCACCATATCCTTTGGCGGTTCGCCCAATCGGTCGCGGGGCCAATTCTTACGCACCATCTCGAAGTTTCCGCCGATCCCGCCGGAGGTTACGATGACCGAAGGGGCGTAGACCTCGAACTCGCCAACTTCGTCTCGGTTGGTCTTGCCGCCCCTTTGGGCGCCGTCATCAGCCAAAACCTCTCCTGAAACGCCTTTGGCGGCGCCATTTTGCATAATGAGGTGACTGACCTGGTGACGGAACTTCAACTGAATCAATCCGGCGTCGACATGTGCACGAACGCGGCGGATAAAGTGTTCCAGCACGCCCGGACCTGTGCCCCATGTGATGTGAAACCGGGGGACCGAGTTCCCGTGGCCATCCGCAAATGACCCCCCCCGTTCGGCCCAGCCGACCACGGGGAACCACCGCAATCCCATTTCGTGCAGCCACGGGCGCATTTCGCCAGCGGCGAATTCTACGTAGGCTTCGGCCCATTTGCGGGGCCAGATGTCCTCGTCGCGGTCAAACTGGGCGCTTCCCATCCAGTCGCGCAGCGCCAGTTCGTGGCTGTCGCGGATACCCATGCGGCGCTGCTCGGGAGTGTCGACCATGAACAGCCCACCGAGGCTCCAGAATGCCTGCCCACCCAGAAAATGAGCGGGTTCCTGATCCAGCACGATTACACGTTTGCCCCGGTCTCCCAACTCGGCCGCTGCCGTCAAGCCCGCAAGGCCGCCTCCGATTACAATGGCGTCTGCTGTGTTGCTGGTCATCTGGTGTCCTTTCAGCGGCTGCGGAACCAAAGGATGAACGGGGTCACGACCACATACATTGTGATACCATAAACGGCGGCGGGTACGGCAAGCGGGCTGAAGCCCGTTGTGGTGCCAGTAATCAACGCTGCCAGAGTAATCCCCATCGCCGAATTCTGAATGCCAGTTTCGACCGAGATCGTTTTCGCCTCGTCCCACGTTAGATTGGCGACGCGCGCCAGACCAAGGCCGATCAGTAGCAGAGCGATGTTCAATGCGATCAACGCGGTCCCGATCGAGCTTAGGTTTTCAACGAAGAACTGCCAGTTGCCTGCTAGCGCCGCAATGACGATCAGGACGAACAGCACCGAAGCAAGTGTCGAAAGGGGGCTATCGATCCGAATGGCAAAACCCCTTGCAAAGTGGCGTATGCTGACGCCAATTGCGACCGGAAGGGTGGTGATCAGGAACAGTGCGGTGGCCAGGGTGCCGATGGATACTTCGGGGGCGGCCTCACCCATGAAATGATCAATGGACCATGCGGCCAGAATCGGTACCGTCACGATCGACAGCAGGCTGATCACTGCCGTCAGACTGACTGACAGCGCCACATCGCCTTTCGCGAATTTCGCAAGGATGTTGCTGGTTACCCCGCCGGGGCAGAAGCTCAGAAGCATGACGCCAACGGCGATCTCGGCGGGCAGCCCGAACAGTGTGACTGTCAAAAAAGCAGCCAGTGGGATCAGCACAACCTGGCTGACGGCTCCAATCGCGAAAGGGTATCCGCGCGTCAGAACGCGGCGGAAATCGGCCGCCTCAAGCCCGATGCCCAGCGACAGCATGATAATGGCCAGCGAAACGGGCAGGCCGACGTTTATGAGCAGGTCCAAGAACAACTCCTCCCAAAGTCATTCGGGCCAGCCTATGCGAGGGGTCACTGATCAGGCAACAACGCCGTTGGGTCACCCGTATCGCTGTGCAAACCTGCGCAGGATTTCTCCGGGTTGCGTGACGTCGGCGGCGTGGCAGATATCGATCAGGCTTTGCGCATCTTCTGGCGGGAAATAGCCGTGGTCCTTGTAGATGTTGATCCGCTGTTCAAAGTCCTTGGCGTCTGCTTCGGGATGGAACTGCGTGGCATAGACATTTTGCCCCCAGCGGATCATCTGAAACGGGCAGGGGTCCGAGGCGACCAGATGAACGCAGCCTTCCGGCAGCGTCTGCACGGCTTCTTTATGTCCGACAAAAGCCTCGAACTGCGGCTGCAGGTCCGCAGTCAACGGATCGCGTGAGCCGTCCTCGGTCAAACGGCAGTCGGACGGCCCGACCGGTTCGCCAAATTGCCGTTTGCTGACGTCTCCGCCCAGATGTGCTGCGAGAATACCCAACCCGTAGCAGCATCCCATGAACGGGTGATCCTGCGCGGTGACCTGAGGCATCAGCCCCATGATCGCCGCCTCGATCTTTGCGTCCAGCGGAGATTTGGTGGCAGGATCGTCGCTGACGCAGCCTGGACCACCGCCCACGATGACACCTGCGTAATCGGTGACGGCCAACCCATCGGGAAGGTCTTCGCAATCCAGCCGAATGCGATGGGTCTGTTCGGGCGTGAGGCCGGTTTTATCCAGGATCGAGGCATACTCGGCGTCCGAGGCATCGGTTTCCGGGCGCAACTGCAGGATCAGAAATCGTTTCATGCGATGCCTTTACCCGTCAAAGTGGCCAGAACACAAGGATCGCGGGGATAGACACGGCGATGATCAGAACCTCCAGTGGCAGGCCCATTCGCCAGTAGTCTCCGAAGCGATATCCACCGGGGCCAAGGACCAGAGTATTGTTCTTATGCCCAATCGGCGTGAGGAACGCGGCCGACGCCGCAACGGCTACCGTCATTAGAAAGGGATCTGGCGACACCTCAAGCGTGCGCGCCATCTGAATGCCGACAGGGGCGGCGACAATGGCGGTAGCGGTGTTATTCAACACATCCGAAAGGGTCATCGTCACAACCATCAGCACAGTCAGGATCGCCCAAGCGGGCAACCCATTTGTCAGTTGAATAAGCGCGTTGGCTATCAGTTCCGTACCGCCTGAGGTTTCCAGTGCGCTTCCCAGCGGAATCATAGAACCCAGCAGGACCACCACCGGCCATTCGATGTGAGTGTAGATATCCGCAATCGGCATGATCTTGGTCAGCACATAGGCAACGACCACGAGGCCCAATGCGATGGGCAAATAGATCAGCCCGACGCTGGCCGCCAGTACCGCAGCGGCAAAGAGGCCGATGGCCAACCACGCCTTTTCGTTGGCTGTCACGTTCAGGCCGCGTTCGGCCAGCGGCAGGCATCCGAGCCAGTCGGTAACGTCCGGCGACCGGTCGCGCGGGCAGAGCAACAGCAGAATGTCGCCCGGCTCAACCTCGGTCTTGCGGACCTGACTGGTGATGCGGCGACCCTGGCGTGAAATGCCCATCAGAACCGTGCTCTGCCGCCAGGCCAGCCCCAGCGCCTGCGCCGTTCGCCCTGCGATCCGCGCGCTTTCGGGGACGACAACCTCGACCACCTCCAACCCGTCGCCCTCGGCCGTCAGGACCTCTTGCCTGCGGGTGTCCGAAAAATCCAGGTTGAGCGCCGCACGGAATTCATCCAGCGCTTCGGGGCGCGCCTCCAGAACCAGCGCGTCTCCTTCATGCAACGTGGCGTGGGTCGACCGGCCATAGCGTCGTTTGCCGTCCCTGATCAGCCCAATGATGGCGACGTCGGACTTCTCTGCAGCTTCATAGAGTTCACTGACTCGCTTGCCGATATGAGGCGATTCGGGGGGGATCGTCAGTTCAGCAATGTATTCGGCAAGTACTTCGGATGTTTCCTCTTCCACGCCGCGATTAGGGATCAGGCGCCAGCCGATCAATGCGACGAAGGCAAGGCCCGCAATCGCGGCAATCCCGCCCACGGGTGCGAAGTCGAACATATGAAAGGGCTCGCCCAGCGTTTCGGCCCGGATCGAGGCGATGATGATATTGGGAGGCGTGCCGATCAGCGTTGCCATCCCCCCGAGAATGGTCGCGAAGCTCAGCGGCATCAGGCTGAGGCCCACCGAACGCCCGGCCTTGCGCGCGGTCTGAATGTCGACCGGCATCAGCAGGGCCAGCGCCGCCACGTTGTTCATAAATGCTGACAGGATTGCGCCGATCCCGCCCATCAGGGCGATATGTGCGCCCAAACCGCGCGATGCGTCGACAAGGGTTCGCGTGATCATGAACACCGCGCCCGACCGAACCAGACCGGCGGAAACCACAAGCACCAGGGCAACGATTATCGTCGCGGGATGCCCGAACCCGGCAAAGGCATTGTCGACCGGGACAACACCAAGAGTGACCGCGATCATCAGGGCGGTGAAGGCCACAAGGTCATATCGAAACCGCCCCCACAGCAGCATTCCAAAGACCGCAATAAAAAGGGAAAAAAGAATGATCTGATCTGTCGTCATACCGCCACCATAGCCAGCGCCAGCGTTGGGGCAAGTCGATCCCTTGATCCTTGGGGCCGCAAACGTCTATATGAGCGCCGAACACGAAATCACGAATGACGAGGACGCACCATGGCAGGCCACTCCAAATGGGCCAATATCCAGCACCGCAAGGGACGTCAGGACGCCGCGCGGTCCAAACTGTTTTCCAAGCTGTCGAAAGAGATCACCGTCGCCGCCAAGATGGGTGACCCCGATCCCGACAAGAACCCGCGCCTGCGTCTGGCGGTGAAAGAGGCCAAGTCGAACTCGGTCCCAAAGGACGTGATCGACCGCGCGATCAAGAAGTCGCAGGCAGGTGAGGGCGATGACTACGAAGAAATCCGGTACGAGGGCTATGGCCCCAACGGCGTTGCGGTGATTGTCGAGACCATGACGGACAACCGCAACCGAACCGCTTCGACCGTACGTTCGACCTTTTCGAAGAATGGCGGCAATCTGGGTGAGACCGGGTCGGTCGGCTTCATGTTCGAGCGCAAGGGCGAGGTAGTCTATCCGGAAACTGCGGGTGATGCGGACACGATTTTCGAGGCGGCCATCGAAGCAGGTGCCGAAGACGTTGAAAGTTCGGAAGACGGGCACATCATCTGGTGCGCGGACACGGATCTGAATGAGGTTTCGAACGCGCTGGAAGGCACATTGGGCGAGTCGGAATCGACCAAGCTGGTCTGGAAACCCACAACGACCACCGAACTGGGTCTCGAGGACATGCAAAAGCTGATGAAGCTCGTGGATGCATTGGAAGATGACGACGACGTTCAGCGCGTGACCACGAATTTCGAAGCGACAGACGAGGTCATGGCGCAGCTTTGACGCGCCGGACCTTTGGTTGATGTTGAAAACCCGGCCCTGTGGCCGGGTTTTTCTGTCTCAGGCTTACAGCCAAAAGCCGGTTCGACGAAACGGTCCTGTCTTAGCCATAGCACTCAGTTATGGGGGGTGGGGCGCCGAAAGAGATTGATGAGGCGCCGGACCAAGCGGGTCAGGCGGGCGGGATCAAGTGTTCGGCTGCAGCGCGACGGACCGCTTTGGTCAAGGGGGCTAGGGCGGGGGCAAGTACGCGCCCGATTTGCCAGGTCAGTTCTATATCCAGCGGTGCCTCGGGGATAAGTTCGCAAAGTCGTCCGTCTGCAATGGCCTGATGTACAAGGCCTTCCGGGTTCATCCCCCAGCCCATCCCAGCAATCGCCGCATCGACGAAACCGGTGGAAGAGGGCAGGAAATGGATCGGCGGCGAAAGGCGGTTACCTGTTAGGGCCGTGATCCATGTCTTCTGCAGATTGTCCTTGCGGTTAAATGTCAGACAGGGCGCACACGCCAGTGATCTGGCTGAAACACCCTCGGAAAACCACCGCCGCATGAAGGGCGGGCTGGCGGTTGGCAGGTAACGCAGCGTGCCCAGGGTAATTGCGTCACATCCGGTGACGGCCTGACCTCCGACCGTGATTGCCGCGCTGACCTCGCCTCGCCGCAGCCAGTCGGCCGAGTGATCCTGATCGTCGATCACCAGATCGAACAGAACATCGCCAGTCTGAACCATCGCGCCGATGAACCATGTGGCCAGAGTGTCGGCGGGTAGCGCGATGCGCACGCGTGCAGGGCCTTCGCGCTGATCGAGTGTCAGCTCGCGTGCCAGCTTTGCCTCGAGTAAACCGATGTCCTCGGCATGTCGGGCGATCCGCAGGCCCGCAGGTGTTCCGGTGCACGGCGTACCCCGGTGGATCAGGGCAGCGCCCACCCGGTCCTCCAATGCCTTGATCCGCTGCGAAATGGCGGATGGCGTTACGGACAGCTCTGCGGCGGCGGCCTCAAAACTGCCATGACGCAAAATTGCCGCTAGGGCCGATAGATGGTGGGGGTCGAGCAACATTAGTGAATCTTAACTGAGGTAACTAACATTAATTTGATAGGGCTGCGATGGCCATGTAGTCAACGCCCAACGACAGGAGGCCGCATGTTCCCATCAATGATCGCCGGATTTGCTCTAGGCTTCAGCCTTATACTGGCCATTGGTGCTCAGAACGCTTTTGTTCTGCGCCAGGGGCTGCGGCGCGAGCATGTTTTCGCTTTATGCCTGACCTGTGCGGTCTCCGACGCCATACTGATAGGGGCGGGCGTCGCAGGGTTTGGTACGCTGGCCCAGGCGGCGCCGTGGTTTGAAACTGTGATGCGCTATGGTGGCGCAGTGTTTCTGACCTGGTACGCCATGCGTAGTTTCCGGGCCGCCTGGCAGGGCGGTTCAGTGATGGAAGCCGGCGCGGGGCAGCGCACCAGTTTGCGAGCCGCCATGCTGACGGTGTTGGCCTTCACCTGGCTTAACCCCCATGTGTATCTGGATACTGTCGTGTTGATCGGCTCGATCTCGGCCCAATACGCTGATCGTCTGGGGTTCGCGGTCGGCGCGATGACTTCAAGCTTCGTCTTCTTCTTTTCGCTGGGTTATGGGGCCAGAGTTCTGTCGCCGATCTTTGCCCGCCCCCGTGCCTGGCAAATTCTGGACGTGGTGATTGGGGTCGTGATGCTGGCGATCGCGTTGAAACTTGTTGTCATGTGAAGGGTTGTCCCGGGTCGGAATTCGGTGTTCAACCGTCCGTATGACTTCACCCAAAGATCAGCAACGCCCGCTTGTCGGCATGTTCTGGATGTTTGCTGCCGGGCTGTCCTTTGTGGGCATGAATGCGCTGGTCAAGATGTTGGGGACCAGCATGAACCCCATTCAGGCGGCATTTCTGCGTTATGTTTTTGGACTGGTGTTTCTGTTGCCTGCTATGCACGCAATCCTTGAAACACCGCTAACCCGTCGCAATCTGACACTGTTCGGAGTGCGGGGCGTGGTTCACGCCATTGCAGTCATGCTGTGGTTTTATGCGATGACACGCATTCCGCTGGCCGAGGTGACCGCGATGAACTACATGACACCGATCTATGTCACGGCAGGCGCGGCGCTGTTCTTGGGGGAAAAGCTGGCCTTCCGCCGTATCGCTGCTATTGCGGTTGCCGTTATTGGCGTACTTATCATTCTTCGCCCCGGCTTCCGGGACGTGGTGCCGGGTCATCTGGCGATGTTGGGCACGGCGCTGGCACTTGGGGTTTCATATCTGTTGGCCAAGATAATGGTGCGCGACATTCGCCCTGCGGCCGTGGTGGCGCATCTGTCGATCTGGGTCACAATCGCGCTGGTGCCCTTCGCAGTTGCGGTCTGGGAGCCACCGAGCCCGCGCGATCTGGGCGTTTTGTTCGTGATCGCCAGTTTTGCCACGGCCGGTCACTATTTCATGACGCTTGCGTTACAGGCCGCTCCGGTCGCAGTAACTCAACCGGTCACCTTCCTGCAGTTGATCTGGGCCACATTACTTGGCACTATTGTATTTCACGAGCGCGTTGATGTTTGGGTAATTGCCGGAGGCACGCTGATCCTGGCAGCCGTGAGTTTCATCACCTGGCGCGAAGCCGTGCTAAGCCGGGGCGGGGCGCAGCAGCCGACACCACCACAAGGGTCAGAGACACCGCCAGCCACCCGTTGAAACGTTATTGATTGACGAGTCAATAAAAACCGCTTAGCCTCTCATGCACTCAGGTATGGCAGAGGGGCGAAGATGCCAAAACTCGGAATGGAGCCGATCCGGCGCGATGCGATCGTCAAAGCGACGATTGCCGAGCTTGGAGTGCAGAAATCCCTCGATGTAACCGTCAGCCAGATCGCCAAACGCGCGGGAATGTCCAGCGCACTTGCACACCACTATTTCGGCGGCAAAGAGCAGATTTTCCTGGCCGCGATGCGCCGTATCCTATCGGATTTCGGGGCCGAGGCGCGCGTGCAGCTCAGCTCTGCCAAGCCGGATGAGCGGGCACAGGCCATCATCCGCGCCTGTTTCGCGCCGTCATGTTTCACACCGGACGTGATCGCCGCATGGATGACTTTCTATGTGCTGGCGCAAACCAACGATGACGCGCTGAGGCTCTGGCAAATCTATCAGTCCCGCATCCGGTCGAATCTTATCCACGCGCTGCGTCCGCTTATGCGCGACCCGACCAAAGCGGCGGAAGACATGATCGCCCTGATCGATGGGTTGTATATTCACGCTGCTCTGAATGCCCCGCAAGAGCCCCAATTGGCAGTCAATCACGCGCTGCGGGTAATGAGCGTTTTCCTAGAGGCCGAAAAATGACAAAGCCCAACATTCTGATCCTGATGGTGGATCAGCTCAACGGAACCCTCTTTCCCGACGGTCCCGCCGACTGGCTGCACGCGCCAAACCTGAAAAAGCTGGCCGCAAAATCCACGCGGTTTGCCAACGCCTATACGGCGTCGCCGCTTTGTGCGCCGGGACGGGCGAGCTTCATGTCAGGTCAATTGCCGTCGCGCACCGGCGTTTATGACAACGCGGCTGAGTTCAGCAGCGATATTCCAACATACGCCCATCACCTGCGTCGCGCTGGATATTACACCTGCCTGTCCGGTAAGATGCACTTTGTCGGCCCGGACCAGTTGCATGGGTTCGAGGATCGACTGACAACCGATATCTATCCGGCGGATTTCGGCTGGACGCCGGACTATCGTAAACCAGGTGAGCGGATTGACTGGTGGTATCACAACATGGGATCGGTCACCGGCGCAGGTGTCGCCGAGATTTCCAACCAGATGGAGTATGATGACGAGGTTGCCTATAACGCTAAGGCCAAACTCTATGATCTGGCGCGCGGGAAGGATGATCGCCCTTGGTGTGTGACCGTCAGCTTTACTCATCCGCACGACCCCTATGTTGCACGCCGCAAATACTGGGACCTGTATGAGGACTGTGAGCATCTTGAGCCGCAGATCGCGGACCTGGGCTATGACAATCAGGACCCGCATTCCAAACGCATCTTCGATGCGAATGACTGGCGCAGTTTCGACATTACGACTGAGGATATTCGCAAATCCCGCCGTGCCTATTTCGCCAATATCTCTTATCTGGACGACAAGATCGGCGAGATACTGGAGGTGCTGGAAACCACGCGGCAAGAGGCGGTCATTCTCTTCGTGTCCGACCACGGCGATATGCTGGGGGAGCGGGGATTGTGGTTCAAGATGACTTTCTTCGAAGGGTCTTCCCGCGTTCCGCTTATGATTTCCGCGCCCGATCTGCCCGCCGGTCGGATCGACACGCCCGTTTCGACAATTGATGTGACGCCCACCCTTGGCGCTCTTGCGGGCGTCGATATGGCCGAAATTGCTCCGTGGACGGATGGGGAAGATCTTGTGCCTTTGGCAAAAGGCGGGGATCGGACCGCGCCCGTTGCGATGGAATACGCGGCCGAAGCCTCATACGCGCCCTTGGTGTCGCTGCGCTACGGCAAGTGGAAGCTCAACCGCTGTACGCTCGACCCCGATCAGCTGTTTGATCTCGAAAGCGATCCCCACGAGTTGGAAAATCTAGCCGACCGGCCGGAACATGCCGGGACCCTGCAGAGCCTGCGTGCCAAGTCTGAGGCACGCTGGGATCTGGATCGCTTTGATGCGGATGTACGGGCCAGTCAGGCCCGTCGCTGGGTGGTGTACGAGGCCTTGCGGCAGGGCGGCTATTATCCGTGGGACTATCAGCCACTGCAGAAAGCGTCTGAGCGCTATATGCGCAATCACATGGATCTGAATGATGTCGAGGAAAGCCAACGCTTTCCGCGTGGCGAGTAAGCTCTCACCTTTTTTGAAAATACACCCGCCGGAAGCGACAAGATTTTTCGTCGAAAAATCTTCTCCCGCGCGGAAATGGAGACACGAATATGGAAGCAGATTTTGTCATCGTAGGCGCGGGGTCCGCGGGATGTGCGATGGCGTATCGTCTGAGCGAGGCCGGGGCCTCGGTTCTGGTGATCGAACATGGCGGCACCGATGCCGGACCATTTATCCAGATGCCCGCCGCGCTTAGCTATCCCATGAACATGTCAAGGTATGACTGGGGCTATAGGTCCGAGCCCGAGCCGCATCTGAATAACCGTCGTCTGGCTTGTCCGCGGGGTAAGGTGATCGGCGGATCGTCCTCGATCAACGGGATGGTCTATGTGCGCGGCCATGCGCGGGATTTTGACACTTGGGCGGATATGGGTGCGGATGGGTGGTCCTATGCGGATGTACTGCCCTACTACAAGCGTATGGAAACCTGGCATGATGGTGGTCATGGTGGCGATCGCACGTGGCGGGGCACTGACGGACCGCTGCATGTGTCTCGCGGACCTCGCGAAAACCCACTGTTTAAAGCCTTTGTCGATGCCGGTCAGCAGGCCGGGTATGAGGTCACCGGAGACTATAACGGGGAAAAGCAAGAGGGCTTTGGCCCGATGGAGCAGACCGTCTGGAAAGGACGGCGCTGGTCAGCGGCGAACGCTTATCTGAAGCCTGTTCTCAAACGCGATAACTGCGAAATTGTCCGGGGTCTTGCGGCGCGCGTGGTCATGGAAGACGGTCGCGCAACCGGGGTTGAATTGATCCGGGGCGGCAAACGGGAGGTGATCCGCGCACGGCGTGAGGTGGTATTGGCGGCTTCGTCCATCAACTCACCGAAGCTGTTGATGCTGTCGGGTATCGGGCCTGCGGCACATCTGGCCGAACATGGGGTCGACGTGGTTGTGGACCGGCCCGGCGTCGGTGCCAATCTGCAGGACCACCTTGAGCTCTATATTCAGCAGGCTTCATTGCAGCCGATCACCCTGTACAAGCATTGGAATCTGTTCAGTAAAGGCATGATTGGGGCGCAGTGGCTGTTCACCAAGACCGGCCTCGGCGCGTCGAATCAGTTCGAAAGTGCGGCATTCGTTCGTTCGAAGCCGGGTGTGGAATATCCTGATATCCAGTACCATTTTCTGCCGATGGCCGTGAGATATGATGGGCAGGCAGCGGCGGAGGGGCATGGGTTCCAGGCACATGTTGGGCCGATGAGATCGCCGTCACGCGGTGCGGTGACCCTGCGTTCCGCCAAAGCCGAGGATGCGCCGGTGATCCGGTTCAACTACATGAGCCATGATAAGGATTGGGAAGACTTCCGAACCTGCATTCGTCTGACCAGGGAAATCTTCGGGCAGGAGGCGTTCAAACCTTTTGCGGGTAAAGAGATACAGCCGGGGGCGGACGTTCAATCGGACGAAGACCTGAACGCTTTCATCGCTGAGCATGCCGAAAGCGCGTATCACCCTTGCGGGACCTGCCGAATGGGCCGTGCGGATGACAAAAATGCAGTCGTCGATCCGCTGGGGCGTGTGATCGGGGTAGATGGGCTGCGCGTCGCTGACAGCTCGATCTTTCCGCAGATCACAAATGGCAATCTGAATGCGCCGTCGATCATGGTCGGTGAGAAGATGTCGGATCATCTGCTCGAGAAGGAACCGCTGCCCAAGGCCAATGACCGGCCGTGGATCAGCCCGAGATGGGCGACGGCGCAGCGTTGATCTATTTCGCCGCGCACGGTGCAGCCCTCTGAAACCTGTGGATATTCGTGCGGAACTTGATCGGCGTCAAAGCGGAGTGAGACAGTCATGTTTAGCCTTGGGATGTAACGCAGAAACAAGGAGCCAACAGGATGTCCCACACCCCGCATGAACTGGCTGAAGAGTTCCCCGACAAGCTCGACGTGATGAGCCAGCTCAAGCAAACGGATGCGCATTTCGCCCGGCTTGCGGATGAGTATCATGAGGTCAACCGCGTCGTGCATCGGGCCGAGACGAATGTCGAACCGATGGAAGAACTGGCTGAGGTCGAACTGCGTAAGAAACGCGCGGCACTCAAGGATGAGATCTGGGCGATCTTGTCGAAACGCTGAGAGTAAGACGGGGGCTCTGCCCCCGTGCCCCCGGAGTATTTTTGGCCAGATGAAGATCAGGTGACCTCGTAGGGCAGGGTGCCCCGGCTGTGGGCGTCGATGGTCAGGCGGCGTTCCAGCGGCGGTACTGATCTTTGGTGGCAGGTCTGGCGTTCGCAGATGCGGCAGGAAATGCCGATTGGCTCGTAAGCGCTGGCGTTGTTGATGTCGAGGTTGTCGGCGTAGACCAGTGCCTCGGCGTGACGTACCTCGCATCCCAGTGCGATGGCGTAGCGGCGGACAGGCGCGCCGAATGATCCCCCGGATTTAGAGACATCGCGCGCCAGGGAGATATAGCGAACACCGTCCGGGGTTTCGGCAAGTTGTTGCAGGAAATGCCCTGGTGTCTCAAAAGCCCGATGGACATTCCAAAGCGGGCAGGCGCCGCCGAAACGGGCGAATTGCAGTCGTGTGGCGGAATGGCGTTTGGTAATAGTTCCGGCCTGATCGACACGGACGAAGAAGAAGGGAATCCCCTTTGCGCCGGGGCGCTGTAGCGTGGACAGGCGGTGCGCCACCTGCTCGATCGATGCCCCGAAGCGGTTGCTGAGCAATTCCAGATCATGACGATATTCCTGCGCGGCCGACAGGAAGGCGCCATAGGGCATCAGAGAAGCGCCCGCAAAATAGTTGGCGAGGCCGATTTTGGCGATGGCGCGGGCTTCATCGCTTTGAAAACGCGCAAAGTCGAGCGTTGCCTCGAGTAGTTTATCCTGACTGATCAGTGCCACCTGCAGCAGCAACTGGAAGACCTGCGTTTGCGGTGCGGCACGTGAAGAGAGACGCAGGGTTTTGTCGCTCGTGCTGAAGCTACGCAAGGTATCCGTTTCGGTGAAGATAACGTGTATACCGCGCTCGGACAGGCTGTTCAAAGCGACTTGACGAATATCGCTGGTTTCATCAACACGGCTTGCGAACCGTTCGGCGGCGCGGTCGACCGCATCGATATAGTTGTCGCAATAATGGAAGAAATCCCGCACTTCTTCCCATGGGCTGGCCTGAATACGGGCATCTTCGCGGCCCAGAGCTTCGTCGAGAGAAGCAAGGCGTTCATGTGTCTGACGATAGGCGCGGTGCAATTCGATAAAGGCCCGCGCAAGGGCCGGGGCGTTCGACGCGGTTAGCCTGAGGTCAGCCAAGGGGGGCATCGTGTCGGCGAATACCGGATCGGCAAGTGCTTCGCGCATGTCTGAGACCAGACGTTCGCTATCGCCGGTGCTGAGTTCGGTTACGTCCATACCGAACTCCTGCGCCAGAGCGAGAACAACGGTTGTCGAGATCGGACGGTTGTTGTTCTCCATCTGGTTCAGATAGGGCAGGGAAACGCCAAGCTTTGCGGCGAAGTCCTTTTGCGTGAGAGTCAAGCGGGTGCGCATCTCGCGCAGCTTTGCGCCCGCATAGAGTTTCTGGGTGGCCATGACGGTTCTTTGCAGCTTTCCTGAATCAGTAAGCTAACTTTGCAAACTCATGGGGGCAAGTCGTCTACAGACCCAATTGCCGCTCGCGCCAGATGACGACGCTGATGGAACCAATCGCCAGAACGGCGGTTGCCAACATCAGCCAGAGCAAAGGCATTGCGCCTGTTTCGTGTGTCAGCAACGCGCCCGCCAGCGCGCTGAGTGCAGCGCCGCCGCCCAACATGATCGCGCCGCTCAAGCCCGAGGCGGTGGCGGCTAGGTGGGGGCGCACCGATAGCGAGCCGGCGGTCGCATTTGGGATCGCCATGCCGTTGCCCAATCCAACAAAAGTCATCAGGCCAAAAAAGCTGAGCGCCGTTCCGAGGCCCGCCAAAAACAGCGCGGCTGACACGGCCACGCCGATTGCATTCAACCAACAGCCCCACAGCACCATTCGGTTGACGCCGATGCGTACCGAAAACCGCCCGCTGATGAAGTTCCCGAAGAAATATCCAATCGCGGGCGCGCCGAAATACACACCGACTTCGGCTGCGGTCATGCCGAATACCTCCGTCCCGATAAACGGTGCTCCGCCAAGATAAGCGAAGAATGCACCCGACGAGAAAGCCGAAGACAATGAGTACCCCCAGAAGCGGGGCGACATCAGCAACTCGGGGTATTCGCGAAACTGCTGCAGCAGCGTCTTGCCGCTTGCCGCGGCGGTTTCGCCAAAGTCCGAGTAGGTAAGCAGCAACGCCAGCCCCGCCAGGGCAAAGGGAAGCCAGAAATTGGCTTTCCAGCCAAACGCTTCTTCAAGCAACCCGCCGACCGCGGGGCCAATCATCGGGACCACCGCCATACCCATGGTGACATAACCGAGCATTGAGGCAGCCTGGTCTTGTTCATACATATCCCGCACGGCGGCACGGCTCAGCACCACTCCTACGACAATCACGGCTTGGAACATTCTGAAGGCAAGAAACGTTTCGACATTCGGGGCGTAGATACACCCCAATGTTGCCAGCAGAAACAGAGCGAGTCCCCACAGCAGAACGGGTCTGCGACCTGCCTTGTCGGCAATAGGGCCGATCAGGATCTGCAGGACCGCATTAACAAGAAGATACAGTGCGATCGAAAGCTGCATCACCTTGTAATCAGTCTGAAAATAAGTTGCCATGAAGGGCAGGCTGGGCAGGTACAGATTCATGCTCAGCGCCGACAGTCCCGACAACAATACAAGTGTTGCGAGCGTGGGCGGGGTGCGGCTGACGGAGGATGAACTGAACTGCATGGTTCACACTTAGAGGCTGCACGCAGGAAATGCTATCAGCAGTCTTGGATTGCGGCGTTTATTAGCAAATTTGCAGTTATCCTTGGTTGTGTTTTCAAGTATTTGCAAATTTGCTGAAAACTTCTTTGGCCTATGTGCCCGCGCCTTTATGGTCGCGCAAAATCTCATGGGAGACTACCGACATGAAAGACATCCTTTCCGAGCTTGAAGGCCGTCGCGACAATGCGCGATTGGGGGGCGGGCAAAGGCGCATCGACGCGCAGCATTCGCGCGGAAAGCTGACTGCGCGCGAACGGATCGAGTTGCTGGTGGATGAGGGCAGTTTCGAAGAGTTCGACATGTTCGTCAGCCATCGCTGCACCGATTTCGGGATGGAAAAACAAAAGCCTGCGGGCGATGGCGTGGTCACTGGTTGGGGCACGATCAATGGCCGGATGGTTTACGTGTTCAGTCAGGACTTCACCGTGTTTGGGGGCTCGCTCTCCGAGACCCACGCGCAGAAGATCTGCAAGATCATGGATATGGCGGTTCAGAACGGAGCACCCGTGATTGGCATCAACGACTCGGGTGGCGCGCGGATTCAGGAGGGCGTCGCCTCGTTGGCAGGATATGCCGAGGTGTTCCAGCGCAATATCATGGCCTCGGGTGTGGTTCCTCAGATTAGCGTGATCATGGGTCCGTGCGCAGGTGGCGCGGTCTATAGCCCCGCGATGACCGACTTTATCTTCATGGTCAAAGACACCTCCTATATGTTTGTGACCGGTCCTGATGTCGTGAAAACCGTCACCAATGAGGTTGTGACCGCGGAAGAACTGGGCGGAGCCTCGACTCACACCAAGAAATCCTCGGTCGCTGATGGCGCGTTTGAAAACGATGTGGAAGCCTTGGCCGAGGTGCGTCGCCTGGTCGATTTCCTGCCGCTGAATAATCGGGAGAAGCCGCCGGTCCGCCCGTTCTTCGACAGCCCCGACCGGGTCGAGACCTCGCTGGACACTCTGATCCCGGATAATCCGAACACGCCTTACGACATGAAGGAACTCATCACCAAAGTCGCGGACGAGGGTGATTTCTATGAGATTCAAGAGGACTACGCCAAGAATATCATCACCGGTTTTATCCGGCTTGAGGGGCAAACCGTCGGTGTTGTGGCCAACCAGCCGATGGTGTTGGCCGGCTGCCTGGATATCGACAGCTCCCGCAAGGCGGCACGGTTCGTGCGGTTCTGCGATTGCTTTGAAATCCCGATCCTGACGCTTGTGGATGTTCCGGGCTTCCTGCCGGGGACCAGCCAGGAATATGGTGGTGTAATCAAGCACGGCGCGAAACTGCTGTTTGCCTATGGCGAGGCGACCGTGCCGAAAGTCACCGTGATCACGCGCAAGGCATATGGCGGCGCCTATGACGTTATGGCCTCAAAACACCTGCGCGGCGACTTCAACTATGCGTGGCCCACGGCCGAGATCGCGGTGATGGGCGCCAAGGGTGCGACCGAAATCATCCACCGTGCCGATCTGGGTGATGCCGAGAAAATTGCGCAGCATACGCAGGATTACGAGGATCGCTTCGCCAATCCTTTCGTTGCCGCCGAGCGGGGCTTTATCGATGAGGTGATCATGCCGCAATCGACCCGCCGCCGGGTGTCGCGTGCGTTTGCCAGCCTCCGGGGTAAGCAACTGAAGAATCCCTGGAAAAAGCACGACAATATCCCGCTCTGAGGAGATGAGGCACACAACCGGTTTTGACACATGCATCACCCAGTCAGACATAAGTTCGCGTCGTTATCGGATGCAGCGCAGGCGACACCCGGGGAAAGGTGTCGTTTGATGCAAGGCTGGGTATGTGCGCTGGCGATTGCTGCTGTGGGTGTGTTGGCATCTGGCTCTGCACAGGCCACCAACCTGCTGCCCGTACCGTCGGGGCAACCGGTGGAACTCAGCGACGTCCTGCTGGATACCAATCCGGGCGAGCTTTGGGTGAGGTTTCGGTTCATTGCGCCAAAGATCGGGTCAACTGCAGGACGTATCACGTACGACATCGCCGTAGTCGATATGGAGCATTTGTGTGAAACGCTGGCGGTTCCTTATGTAGCGCAGCACGAGTTGGTGCCCGCTCGGGTGGTTATTTCCTTCTCGGACAGGCCGCTTGAATTCGGTACGTCCGAACCCGATGCGACCCAGTTTTTCGAAGCCTATCGGTTGGAGAAATCCCAGTGTATCTGGGAGGGGCTCTGACCATGATACACAATGCAACGGTCTCAGAGTGTCCCGACACAACGATGCAGCTCCGGAGGTGCGCATGACCGCTTCAAGCCCACAGGTATGTCTGATTCCTTGCCTTTTCAGGAACCCGATCCGAGAGGTTTCGCCATGTTGAAACATCGGGGTTTCCCCGGGCGTCTGCCCGGCACCGACTTTCAGTTCACCATTCGGCGCGCCAATCCCAAAGGCGTGACACCGCTGACACCGCGTGAGCGTTTCCGGGACCGTAAACCGGCCGACAAGCGTGCAGACGTCGCGTTCATGGAGGCGCTTTGGGAGCATTTTGGCGATCAGCCCTTTGAGCGGGGTAATCTGGACGCAGGTCGGTTGAGCTGGTTGTTCGGCCGTGAGGTTGTCGCCGCCGAAGATCCATTCGATCCGACCAGCTATGATGCCTTGTTGGTGATCGACCTCGACGCTGCTCGGGCCTCATTTCCAGACATTTTTGGCGGGGTTCTCTGATTTGTTCGGGGCTTCTCTCCATAACGCCCAGATGTTCCACACCAGTGGCACCCTTCGCAGGACTGCGTGGAGAGAAATATATGCATCAGCTGCAGAGAGGCGGGGGCGATCGGATGCGGTCGTCGTTGAATATATCGCCGGAAATCCGGCCGTTCTTTTCGAGCAGACAGATGCCACCTGCCATAGTGCCGGCACGGCGGGGCCGCAGCCTTGCCGCGTCACCAGATGCAAGCCGATCCGGCCCCGACTACGAACCGAAATCTCTGGTTTCGCGCGACGCGCGGGTGCCGATTTTTTTCGCCAAGTCGGCGCAAATTTGCGCGATGTTTTGCCGGATGGGCAGATTTCAGCCGGAATCTCAAATGGAAACAATGATGGGTTGGCGACCAGAATTGTGCTGTGCACAGTGAATGAGCCGTGCGGCTCTACTTTGCCTGCGTCGCACAAGCACCTACTATTCCGTACCCCTTCCTTCCGCGGGCAGGCTTGTGTTCCCCACAAAGTGCTGTCCGCGGTTTTCTTTTTGTCTCCGATAGGCATAAAGCGGCAAAAAACTGCGCAATTCGCATGTCCGCAACCTCTGTTATTGCATAACAACGCGCGAAATCGGCATCTGCTCTCAAAGACTTCGAAAAACCAAAAAGGGCAGAAATCATGCGAATCTCACGAACTTTCCTTGCGTTGGCGACCTGCGCGGGCCTTGCGGCCTGTGGTGGTTCGACAGGTGAACAGGCGATCCTTGGCGGCGGTGCAGGGGCACTGGGGGCTGCGGTCCTCAGTGCGGACCCGCTGCTTGGGGCGGCCGTCGGGGCAGCGGGCAACGTGCTGTACTGCAAGACCCAGCACAACTGTAACTAACGCCGAGATCACAGGGGCCTTCGAGGCACCGTCCGTCATTGCGTATCACGCCGTCGTGGGGTCAACACCCCGCGGCGGCGTTTTGCGTTTCCAGAACATCAAGCCAAAGGACGTTCCATGTTCAACAAGATCCTGATCGCAAACCGGGGCGAGATCGCCTGCCGGGTCATCAAGACCGCCCGCAAGATGGGCATTGGCACGGTTGCCATCTATTCAGACGCTGACAAGAACGCCCTGCATGTCTCGATGGCGGATGAGGCCGTGCATATCGGCCCGCCGCCCGCCAACCAGTCTTATATTGTCATCGACAAGGTCATGGACGCCATTCGTCAAAGCGGCGCGCAGGCGGTCCATCCCGGTTACGGCTTCCTGTCCGAGAACTCCAAGTTCGCCGAAGCGCTGGATGCCGCGGGCGTTGCATTCGTCGGCCCTCCAGTGGGGGCGATCGAAAGCATGGGGGACAAGATCACCTCGAAGAAGATCGCGCAGGAGGCCGGGGTATCTACGGTTCCCGGATACATGGGTCTGATCGAGGACGCCGATGAAGCGGTGAAGATTTCCAACGATATCGGCTATCCGGTGATGATCAAGGCCAGCGCCGGCGGCGGCGGAAAGGGGATGCGGATCGCCTGGAATGACGAAGAAGCGCGCGAGGGGTTCCAGTCATCCAAGAACGAAGCGGCGAATTCATTCGGTGATGATCGTATCTTTATTGAAAAGTTCGTAACTCAGCCGCGCCATATTGAGATTCAGGTGCTTTGTGACAGCCATGGCAACGGCGTCTATCTGGGTGAGCGGGAATGCTCGATCCAGCGCCGGAACCAGAAGGTTGTAGAGGAGGCACCATCACCCTTCCTTGACCCCGAGACGCGTCAAGCGATGGGCGAGCAGGCGGTGGCGCTTGCCAAAGCCGTGAACTATGCCAGCGCGGGGACCGTTGAATTCATCGTCGATGGTGAAAAGAACTTCTATTTCCTTGAAATGAACACGCGCCTTCAGGTGGAACACCCTGTGACCGAGTTGATCACTGGCGTTGACCTTGTGGAACAGATGATCCGCGTGGCCGCAGGGGAAAAACTGACCATCACCCAAGATGATGTGACCCTGACCGGTTGGGCCATCGAAAACCGTCTTTATGCCGAGGACCCGTATCGTGGCTTTCTGCCCTCGATTGGCCGTCTCAGCCGTTATCGCCCGCCGCAGGAAATCGCTGCTGGCCCCTTGCTGATCAATGATAAATGGCAGGGTACAGCACCCGAAGGCGAAGCCGCTGTACGGAACGATACCGGCGTTTACGAGGGCGGCGAGATCAGCATGTACTATGACCCGATGATCGCCAAACTATGTACCTGGGCCCCGACCCGCGCGCAGGCGATAGAGGCGATGCGTGTCGCGCTGGACAGTTTCGAGGTCGAAGGCATTGGCCACAATCTGCCATTCCTGTCGGCGGTCATGGATCACCCGAAATTTGTGAGCGGAGACATGACGACCGCGTTCATCGCCGAAGAATATCCAGAGGGATTTGAAGGTGTAGAACTGCCCGAGGATGATTTGCGCCGTATCGCAGCGTCCTGTGCCGCCATGCACCGGGTTGCCGAAATCCGGCGAACCCGCGTGTCGGGACGGATGGACAACCATGAGCGTAAGGTCGGAAAACGCTGGAATGTCGCCCTGCAGGGGCAGGAATTCAGCGTTAAGGTCAAGGCTGACAAACAGGGTGCGACGGTCAAATTCAAGGACGGCTCCTCTCTGCGCGTGTCTTCCGACTGGACGCCGGGCGACCAGCTTGCGGTGCTTGACGTTGACGGCAGCCCGCTGGTTCTGAAGGTCGGCAAGATCTCGGGCGGGTTCCGCATCCGCAATCGCGGTGCCGATCTCAAGGTTCACGTTCGCACCCCGCGCCAGGCTGAACTGGCCCGGCTGATGCCTGAAAAACTGCCGCCTGATACGTCGAAAATGCTGCTTTGCCCGATGCCCGGTCTGATCGTGAAGATTGACGTTGAGGTCGGACAGGAAGTGCAGGAAGGGCAGGCGCTCTGTACCGTTGAGGCGATGAAGATGGAGAACATCCTGCGCGCGGAAAGGAAAGGCGTGGTCTCCAAAATCAACGCAGGCCCCGGCGACAGTCTTGCTGTTGACGATGTGATTATGGAGTTTGAAGCTGAGTGACCTTTCAGTTTGGTGTCATAGCAGCGGCGATCGTCGCGGTTCTGGCCGGCCTGACCGGGCTCGATCTGGGAGGGCCCTACTGGCTGGTTGTTGCCTTCTGGTTGCTGTCGCTGGGATGCGTCTACTACCTGTTGGCCGGGATGTCGTTGGTGACGATCTTCCTCAGGGCGTTGCTGGCCCTTTTGCCGGTTGCAGCGTTGGCGGCATTGATCGTGGCTCAGATCACCGAATCGACGCTGTTTGATGATGGCGAAACGAGGGCTCTGATCGCCGCAGTTGCCGTCGCCGCAGGGTGGGTTGTCACCTTTGTTACCGCGGAAATGCGGCAAACCAATCAAGAGCAGGAACGCCGCCGGGATATGATCCGGGCAGTGCTGGCCGAAATTGACCTGATCGTGGACTGGTCACGCCCGATCAATTGGGACGAAGCCGAACAGGATATGCGCCAGAATTTTCACAATGACCCGCGCTATTCTGTCTTTGTTGCTTATGGTCATCAATTTGGCGCCCTCAAGCGCCTGACCGGGCAGATCGAGATTCTGCGCGACGATCAGATCATGCCGGTGACGGATTTCTTTCAGTTGCTTGACCGTTTGGAAACCATGGAAACGCGCATGTCCGAAGAAAGATTTTCCGCGCTGAATTGGGAGCGTCGCCAGGCCACGATCATCAGATATTTGAAGCTACAGGAAAAAGTCGCCCCGACCGGCAAAAAAGCGGCTGATGTCCTAAGAAAAGCCCCATTTCGGGGCTGGATCAGGCGGTTGGGATGATGAGTACGCGCGTGACAGGCTGCCCTGTCAGATCAGGGGGTTTCCCTCTCCTTCGACCGGCGCGCGGGGATGCGGAGCAATATGGATGCACATGTCTTTATCTCCTTGCACGAATTGCGTGTCCTTCGGCAACAAATATAGGCTTTGGGGTTAAAGAATTCAAGCCAGAGCGTGCTGGGGCTGTTTTCCGTCAATTGCTTTGGCGCCGTTCACGAATCTCGCGTTCGCGCAGCGGGGTCTTATCGATTGAGCGGCCAATTTCACGCACGCTCCACGGGCTGGGCTTGCGCAGTTTGACGACGCCATCCTTATCGACAAATATCATCTGGAACCCGCGCGGGCGCAGTTTTGCCCGGATCGGTGATCGCGCCGCCGGATCGGTATCGGTCAGAACGATCACGTCGCGATCCCTCATCGCAACTTCACCCTCCAGCAGCATGTCGATCTGTTGCTGGAACCTCGGGTCCGCCGGGGTATCGGCGAAGACTACGATAGGGCGGTGTGTCCAGAGAAAATCGCTCAGATCGCTGTCATCTACGGGACGCACAAAGCTGTCATCCGCAGGTGCGGTGGCGTCGGCTGCCATGGCGGCCAACGGGAATAGTGCCGAAAAAACAAGGGCAAGCGTGCGTGTCATATGGCCTCCTGTTCTGTTGAATATAGCCTCTGATCGCGCGAATGCGACCGGCGAAATGTCCGGGGCCATCAAAAAATTGTACCTCGCGCGTGGCGCTGTCTTATACCCAGCCGTCTGGCGGCATGGATCACAAGCCGATCTTTCGGTCCGTTCGTCGGGAGTGTAGGCAGATGGAAGTGATCCTTCATTGCGGTGCTCATCGTTGCGCAAGCACCAGCTTTCAAAACTACCTCAGCAGGAATGAAAAGGCGCTTTCCGAGCAAGGGCTGGTGTATTGGGGTCCTGAGCGAACCCAGTCCAACGGATTGAATAGCCTGAATAAATTAACGCCGGATGTCTGTGACGCACTGCGCCGCGAACTGGATGCTTGTCAGCGCGGCGGCGCAAGGCAGCTTCTGGTCAGCCAGGAGAATTTCGTGGGCTCGATGGAGCGCAACATCGCGTTTGCCTCGCTTTATCCCGGCATGTGGGAACGCGGGCAGCTTCTGGCGCAGGCTTTTGATGGCCGGGTCGGCAAACTTGCCCTGAATATCAGGGCGTTGGATATGTATTGGTCTTCCGTGGCGGCCTATAAATTCAAACGAGGAAGTGATCCCGTTGAGCCGGCAAAGTGGAGACGTATCGCGCAGAGCACGCGAAGCTGGCGCGATGTCATCACCGACATGAGCCGCGCGTTCCCGGGCGTTCCTTTGCTTATCCTGCCCTTTGAGGATTTTGCAGGTCATCAGCGAGCGCAGCTTGAAGCGTTGACGGAACGCGCCGCACCCGAAACCAGCGATGGCCTTGCGCTGAACGCTGCGCCCAAGCCTGCGCCTCATGGTCTGAATGCTGAGCAGGCGATGAAGCTTTGGGCCGACTATGCCGATGATTTGGAATGGCTGGCCTCCGGTGCCGATGGATTGGCCGAACTGATCTGCCGGACAGAAACCAATGCGCGCGGGGCGACCCCCGCGGAACCCAGAATTGAACAGAGGAAATCGACATGACCGACACCAACGACTGGCAGGTGCTGGCTGAAAAAGAGCTACGCGGACGTCCCCTGGACGATTTGACCAAAGAGACGCTCGAAGGCATAGACGTCAAACCGCTCTATACGCAGGAAGATACAGCTGATCTGCCGCATATGGGGTCGCTGCCCGGCTTCGGTCCGTTTACGCGCGGCGTGAAGGCGACGATGTACGCAGGGCGTCCATGGACGATCCGCCAATATGCAGGGTTTTCGACGGCCGAGGAATCGAACGCGTTTTATCGCCGCAATCTGGCGGCGGGTCAGCAGGGTGTATCGGTCGCCTTCGATCTGGCGACACACCGAGGCTATGACAGCGACCACCCGCGCGTCGTTGGCGATGTTGGCAAGGCCGGAGTGGCCATCGACAGTGTCGAGGATATGAAGATCCTGTTCGATGGCATTCCGCTGGACAAGGTCTCGGTCTCGATGACGATGAACGGCGCGGTGATCCCAATCCTGGCAAGTTTCATTGTCGCTGGCGAAGAACAAGGGCACGATAAATCCGTGTTGTCCGGCACCATTCAGAATGACATTCTGAAAGAGTTCATGGTGCGCAACACCTATATCTATCCGCCTGAACCCTCGATGCGGATCATTTCGAACATCATCGACTATACGTCGAACGAGATGCCCAAGTTCAATTCGATCTCGATCTCGGGCTACCATATGCAAGAGGCCGGCGCCAATCTGGTGCAGGAACTGGCATATACACTTGCGGATGGTCGCGAATACGTGCGTGCCGCGACGCAATCGGGCATGGATGTGGACAAGTTCGCGGGCCGTCTTTCCTTCTTCTTTGCCATCGGTATGAACTTCTTCATGGAGATCGCTAAACTGCGCGCCGCTCGCACGCTGTGGCACCGGGTGATGACCGAGTTCGGGGCAAAATCCGAACGCTCGAAAATGCTGCGCACCCACTGTCAGACTTCGGGCGTGTCGTTGCAGGAGCAAGACCCGTATAACAACGTGATCCGCACCGCCTATGAGGCGATGAGCGCGGTTCTGGGCGGCACCCAATCGCTGCACACCAACGCTCTGGACGAGGCGATTGCGTTGCCCACCGATTTCTCGGCCCGCATTGCGCGGAACACGCAACTGGTGCTGCAGGAAGAGACCGGCGTAACCGATGTGGTCGATCCGCTGGCCGGGTCCTATTACATCGAAAGCCTGACGAATGAGCTGATCGAGAAGGCCTGGGCTCTGATGGAAGAGGTCGAGGAGATGGGCGGCATGACCAAGGCCGTCGCCAGCGGAATGCCCAAGCTGCGTATCGAGGAAAGCGCGGCCCGCCGTCAGGCCATGATCGACCGGGGCGATGAGGTGATCGTCGGCGTCAACAAGTACCGCAAGGAACAGGAAGACCCGATCGATATTCTGGACGTCGACAATGTCGCCGTGCGCGAGGCGCAGGTGGCAAGGTTGGAACGTATCCGCGCCACCCGTGACGAGGTGGCATGTCAACAGGCGCTCGACGCGCTGACCACCACCGCCCGCGAGGGTGGAAACCTGCTGGCCGCCGCCGTCGAGGCCGCCCGCGCCCGCGCATCCGTAGGAGAGATCAGCATGGCAATGGAGAAAGAATTCGGCCGTCACCGCGCCGAGGTTAAAACCCTGGCTGGCGTCTATGGCGCAGCCTATGAAGGCGACGAGGGCTTTGCCGCGATCCAGAAATCCATCGAAGATTTCGCCGAGGCCGAGGGGCGCCGCCCGCGTCTCCTCGTCGTTAAGATGGGTCAGGACGGGCATGACCGGGGCGCCAAGGTCATCGCGACGGCTTTTGCTGATATCGGATTTGACGTGGATGTCGGTCCTCTGTTTCAGACACCGGCCGAGGCGGCGCAGGATGCGGTGGATAACGACGTGCATGTGATTGGCATCTCGTCTCAGGCGGCAGGCCACAAAACACTTGCACCGCAATTGGTCGAAGAGCTGAAAAAAGCGGGGGCCGAGGATATCATCGTGATTTGCGGCGGTGTTATCCCGCAGCAGGATTACCAGTTCCTCTATGATCACGGGGTCAAGGCGATCTTTGGTCCGGGAACGAACATCCCCGAAGCGGCGCAGGATATCCTTCGACTGATCGGAGATGCGCGCGGCTGACCCACCGAAGGCCGCCGCCCGAGATTTTTCGACGAAAAATCTTGTGATCCGAGACCTTTGGATGAAAACTACGCTCAGACCATTGCACACGCGCAAACCGGTCTGAGCGCGGTTCGAAGGAGGATGTCCCATGCTGCTGGATCATCTGGCGGTTGCTGGTGAAACGCTTGAGGAGGCATCGGCGCATATTGAACAGGCGCTGGGCGTGCAGTTGCAGGATGGCGGGAAACACGAAAGGTTTGGCACCCACAACCGGCTGCTTGGCCTGCGTGACGGGCTGTATCTTGAAGCGATCTCTGTCGATCCGCAGGCTGAGGTTCCTCAAAGAGCCCGGTGGTTCGATCTGGACCGCTTTGAGGGCTCGCCCCGCCTCAGCAATTGGATATGCCGTGTCTCGGATATCGAGGCTTCGCTTTCAGTGTTCCCGGACGGTGTCGGGCAGCCTGTAGACTTGGGCAGAGGGGCGCTGAGGTGGCGCATGGCGGTCCCCCCTAATGGGCGCTTACCTTTCGACAACCTGTTTCCGGCACTTATTCAGTGGCAGGGTGACCTGCATCCTGCGCAAATGTTGCAGAACAGCGGATGCCAGTTGCGGCGGTTGATCGTTTGTCACCCAGATGCGTTGGATCTGGCGAAAAGCCTGGGTGCGCTGGACCGCGTTGTGTTTGATACCGGCCCTGTCGCGCTGCGTGCCGAATTCGACACAGCGCACGGGTTACGTGTGTTGGAATGATCATTCGGCAAGCCAGAGCCGAAGATGCGTCCGGTATAGCAGCGATCACAAATGCGATTATTCGCGACACGCTTGTGACTTTCACGACAACCGAGCGCAGCTTGGGTTCGATTGTCGCAGATATCGAAATGCGTGGTTCGCATTATCTCGTGGCTGAGCTGGACGGGCAGGTTGTTGGTTTCGCGACTTATGGTCCGTTTCGGGCGGGGCCGGGATATGTTCGAACCGCCGAGCATACGATCCAGCTGTCGCGTATCGCGTGGGGACAGGGGATAGGACGGGCCCTGATGTCCGTATTGGAACGAATTGCCCACAAGGATGGGGTGCATGTTCTGGTTGCAGGTATCTCTTCGGCCAACCCCGGAGCCATCGATTTTCATTCCGCCATTGGTTTTCATCAGGTAGGCAGAATGCCCGAGGTCGGTCGCAAACGGGATCAATGGCTGGACCTTGTTCTGATGCAGAAAATTATTGGCCCGCAGTGATCTGTCGCACCTGACAGGCGCGTCGGGGCAGGTTAGGGTGCGCCCATGTCGATCTGGACCCGAATAGCCGATGCGCTGAGCGCGCTTGCCCAGGGCGAAAGCCTGACCGCAGTTTTCGAGAAGCTGCGAACGCCGCCCGAACGCTCGGTGGCTTTCGCGATCGCCGTGGTCGCGCTTGGCGCGAAGATGGCCAAGGCCGATGGCCAGGTCACGCGGGATGAGGTGACGGCATTCCGCGAGGTTTTCCAGATCGCCCCCGAGGATGAGGATGGCGCCGCGCGGGTCTTTGATATGGCCCGTACCGATGTCGCGGGGTATCAGGACTATGCCCGCCGGATCGCCCGGATGTTCGCCGAAGACAGCACCACCCTGTGCGACCTGATGGAGGGGTTGTTCCATATCGCCATGGCCGATGGGTTCTATCACCCGAACGAGAACGAATTTCTGGAAGAGGTCAGTCGCATCTTCGGCCAGACCGATGCGCAGTTCATGGCCCTCCGTGCGCGATTTGTACCGGATGCGCCGAAGGACCCTTACACGGTATTGGGGGTCGCCCGCGATATGCCATTGACCGAGATACGCAAGGTTTGGCGGCAATTGGTGCGTGACACCCATCCCGACGCGATGATGGCGCGGGGCGTGCCCGAGGAAGCAGTGCGCCTAGCTGAGAAAAAGATGATCGATATCAATCGCGCCTGGGATGAGATCAACGGCGCCCGTGTCTGAGCCATGCGTCTGGCGACCTATAATATCGAATGGTTCGCCAATCTGTTCGACCGCGATGACAATCTGATAGTCGATGACAGCTGGTCAGGGCGTCGGGACGTTACGAAGGCCCAGCAAATCGAGGCCGTGGCGAAGGTTCTGACGGCAATAGATGCCGATGCGATACTGATCGTCGAGGCTCCTAACACGGGAAAGACGCAGAACACGGTTCGTGCACTTCAGAGATTTGCTGAAACCTTCGATCTGCGCACCTCTCATGCTGTGATGGGGTTTGCCAATGATACCCATCAGGAACTGGCATTGCTGTTTGACCCGGACACCCTCGCAGCGCGCCATGATCCGATAGCACACCCCGAGGACAAAGCCGCGCCGCGGTTTGACAGCGTGTTCCGTATCGATCTGGATGTGGATGCGACCGAAGATCAGGTGCAGTTCTCAAAACCGCCCATGGAACTGGCAGTCGAGACCAAGCGCGGTGCGACAGTGCGTCTGATCGGTGCACATCTAAAATCCAAAGCACCCCATGGTGCAGGATCACGAGACGAAATGATCCGCCTTTCGATCGCCAACCGCCGCAAACAGCTGGCACAGGCGGTCTGGCTGGCGCGACGGATTGAGACCCATGTCGCTGCACATGAGCCGGTGATCCTGCTTGGTGATTTGAATGACGGCCCGGGCCTTGACGAATTCGAGCATCTGTTCGGACGCTCCTCGGTCGAGATTCTGTTGCAGGCCGGGCTTTACGATCCCCACGCGGCACAGGCCCATCGGCCGCGTCCCGGCTCTGTTCCCGCAACCGCGCGTTTCGAGCGTCGGGATGAAGGGCGATACCTCGAAGCGCTGTTGGACTATATCATGATCAGCGGCGACCTGCGCGAACGGCGCCCTGCCTGGCGTATCTGGCACCCCTTCCGGGATGCCGCGTGCTGGGGCAATGCGGAATTGCGCGCTGCGTTGCTGACTGCATCCGACCATTTTCCGGTGACGCTGGATATTGATCTGTAACCTTTCAACCGCAGGCGTCATCTCCTATATTTCCAGTATGCAACGCGTCCTGATAATCTGTGCGGCCTGCGCCGCAACAGCCTTTCCTGCCCATGCCGAGGAAGACGGCGGCAAGTCCCTGATGGAGCGGGGCGCTGAACTGTTTCTGGAAGGACTGCGGCAGGAGATGGAGCCCGCCATCGAAGATTTGCGCGGGCTCGCTGATCAGTTCGGTCCAGCGTTACAGTCGTTCATGCAGGAAATGGGGCCTGCGCTGGCCGAGTTGGCTGCTCAGGTACAGGATTGGAGCGCTTACGAGGTGCCCGAGATGCTGCCCAACGGAGACATCATCATCCGCAAAAAGACATCTCGGGAACAACCTGATGAATCGGCACCGCGAGATGACGCACCTTCTGACGGTGTGACCGATATCTGATCATCCCCGCAGGATCACTCTGGGTTCGGATTTCAGTGCGGCAGCCAGTGAGTTGAACCGCGCGTCGGCGACTTCGTTGAACAAAGGACCGGCTGATTTGGGCAGGCGCAGTTCTAGCCTTTGCTTTTTCGGATAATAGCGCAGTTTACCCATGGCAGCGTCGTGCTGCATCCAAAGCATCGCGCCGAATCGAAGCGCTTTGCCCAGGATTTCTGCCTGTTCCTGGCCGCGTTCGTCCAGCAATTCGTAGAGCTTGGTAAAGCGGCTGCCCTCGCGTTTGTTGCGATAACGGTGTTGTAGGGCAAGGCCGATAAAGACCCGCTCGGAATGCTTGATCCCACTCATGTTGGCGCGGGTGACATATTCGAAACAGGCCTCGGCCCGGTAATCGGGATGCGCACGCCAGCTTACGTCATGAAGCAGGCAGGCGGCCTTGATCAGACGCACCTTTTGTTCAGGAGCGGAACGGAACAACGGCATGACAAAATCGAACAGGTGCTTTCCGAAACCGGGCAAACGTGCATCCTTGGCTTCGGCAAAGCGGCTGGCTTCGATCAAGGGGTCGCGGTCGCGCAGGCGCTGCGGCATTTGCTCGTAAAGCAGCCCCTCACGGATGCCATAGCTTGAAATTGCGATATCCTTGGGCTTGAAGGTACGGATCAGCCGCGACAGCACATCCATCGCATAGGGGATCAATGCCATGCGTGATCCCGACACACCGGCCAATGTGCGCAGCTCGTCCGGGTCATTCTGTTCGATGAATTTGATAGTCTCGCGTACCTGGCTTTGTGTCATGCGGTATTCATGCAGCACGTTCAGCGGATAACCCCGGCGCAGCATGTCCAGCCGGGCGAAGGCCCGCCAACTGCCGCCGACAAGAAACAGCCGGTCGCGCTGCGGACCCATCCTGTCGCGCATTTCTTCCAGCGTTTTTTTGATATGCACCTTACGCGCCCGACGCCCGCCTTTGATGTCACGCAGCTTGAGTGGCCCCAGTGCCGAGGTCATGCGACGTCCGACCTTGCCGCCTCCGATCTCGGCCAGTTCTACCGAAGAACCGCCGATGTCACAGATCAGCCCATAGGCACCCGGCCATCCCAACAGCACGCCCTGGGCCGAAAGGCGGGCTTCTTCCTCGCCATCGACGACATTGATGATCAGACCGGTTTCCGCCTTCACTTGTGCGCAGAAATCGGGCCCGTCTTTGGCCTCGCGCACCGCAGCGGTGGCAACGGCGTGCAGGGTGGGTAATCCGAGATCGTTGGCCAGATACTTGAAACGATGCAATGCCGCCAGTGCGCGTACGCGTCCCAGCGGGTTCAGGCGGCCGGTTTCGGAAAGACCGGCGCCCAACTCGCACATGACCTTTTCATTGTAGAAATAGGCAGGTGAACGCGCCGCGCCATCAAAGATAACCATCCGGACCGAGTTTGATCCGATATCGACAACACCAACCCGAGACAATGCGCGGGCGCCCGGATCTTCGAACAAGGGCTTTTCGAAAAGCCCGTGGTCGGGGAAATCAGTCTCGACTGTCTGTGTCATGGTGTCCCCAGATGGTTTGGCGGCAGGATGCGGGATCGCTTTCACCCGGTCAATCGCGGGTCGCGGATTGTTCGGTATCTGTGTTCAATAGACGCACCGCCAGCGAACGGGTGATGTCACGCTTTTCGTCGAGAGCGATGCGGTCCAGTTCAGCGACGACCTTTGCAGCGGTTTCAAAGCTGCGGTCCATGTGTTTGACCAGATACGCGATGACGTCGGGGCCGGGGTTAAGTTGGCGGTCGGTGAACAGTTTGGCCAAGACCGCCCCCAAAAGGGCATCATCCGGCGCATCCAGCGCTACATGATGCGCCCCCTCCACCCGGCTTTGCAGATCGGCCAGCGGCAGGTGCCATAGCCTTGGCGCGGTACGTCCTGTCATCAAAAGGGCCTGGCCTTCGGCCAATACAAGATTATGCAGGTGAAACAGTGTTTTCTGCTGTTCAACGTCAGCGGCGATCAACGGGACATCTTCTACCGCAACCGGGGTATGCGAGAGCTCCGGCACCTCTTCATAACGCAACGCAGCGGCTTGCACGATGCGCCCGCCTGTTTCCGCCGCCCACACATGGGCCAGATGAGTTTTCCCGGATGCAGCCGGACCGCTCAGCACCAGCTTGTTCCCGGGCCAGGACGTGGCCGAGATCATTGCTACGGCCAGCGCATTTGCGGGCGAGACAAAGAAGTCCTCGCGGCCCAAGGCGGTCTTGGACGGCAGGTCAAAGCTAAGCTGCGTGGCCATTTATTCGTCTTCCTGATTGAGCCCTTCAAGCCCGGTGTAAAGACGACTGTTCAGATACTGCTCGGTCGCAAATCTTGCCAGAACGCCCAGTGCAGCCGCAACCGGAACCGCGACCAGCATCCCCACAAAGCCAAACAGCGCGCCGAATACCGACAATGCCAGCAGCAGCCAGACCGGGTGCAAGCCGACGGAGCTTCCGACGAGTTTAGGGGTCAGAAAGTTCCCCTCGGTCACCTGTCCGATGGCGAACACTCCGGCGACCAGACCGACATGTGCCCAATCCCCCCAGAATTGAAACAGGGCCAGACCTATGGCCAGAGTGCCTCCGATCAGGGCGCCCAGATAAGGAATGAAGGTCACCAGCCCGGCGATGAAGCCCACGATCAGGCCGAATTGCAGGCCAACCAGCATCAGCGCAACCGCATAGTAGGTGCCAAGGATCAGGCAGACCGTCCCCATTCCGCGAACGAACGAGGCCAGAACGGCGTCTATTTCGCGCGCCAGACGCTTGATTGTCGGGGCGTGATCGCGGGGCAGCAGTTCTCCGATCCGGGTGATCATGCGATCCCAATCCATCAGCAGATAGACGGCAACCACGGGGACGATCACCAGCAGGACGACCACGTTGATTGCCGACCCCAGCGAGGTCAGGACCGTCTGCAATACATCCCCGGTTTTGGATTTCAGCGTCTCGCCGAACGACACCAGCATCTGGTGCGTGCTTGATTCCCGATCCAGCAGCGCGGGGAACTGCTTTTCGACGAAGGCGCGCAGCTCTTTAAAAAGACTTGGTAATACGTCAATCAAGTCCAGAAGCTGCGTGATCAGCGCGGGTACGACCATCAGGATCATCAGCACAAAGCCCAACACTCCGACAACCGTGATGATCCCGGTGGCGGCCATGCGCGACAGGCCCAGTCTTTCCAGACGATCCGCAACGGGATCAAGGAAATAAGCAATCGCCCCGCCGATGACAAAGGGCAGCAGCACGTCGCCCAGCAGATACATAAGCACCACAAAAATCGTGGCGGCAATACCCCAGTATCTAAGCTGATCCTTCACCGGCAAAGCCATGGCGCGTTCCCTTTTTGCGCAGCGTTGCTGTGTTCTTGGCCCATCACGCGGCGTGATGCAAGCGGTTCATGGGGCGGGTCTTTTTGCGTATCAGTCAGCCAGTGTGCCCAGTTCAGGGGTATCCTTTGTCGCTGTTTCGTCTGGCCAATTGGTGCGCCAAATCTCGGCCGACCAGTGACCGCAGTGAACTGCGGGGCGATCAAAACCGGGTAGGGCCGGCAACAGCGGCGCAACGACCACGTCATGACGGGGAACCGCGAAATAGGGGAAGGTATAGCGCTCTAGTCCCGAGCGATTGACCACGCGGTGTGGTGTCGATTTCAGCCGTCCCCCGGACCATAGCTCGAGCATGTCACCGATATTCACGACGAAAGCACCGGGCGGGCAATCGGGTGTGACCCAGCGACCGGTGCGGGTCTGCACTTCAAGCCCACCGACCGGGTCAGGGGCGATGATGGTCAGAGCGTCGGTATCCTTGTGCGGGTGGATGCCGTAACCACTCTCATCCGGGGCCTGCGGCGGATAGTGCAACAATGTCATATTGGTCATCGGCATACGGAAAGCGTCGCGCAGCGCGCTTGATTTCAGGCCCAAGCCAACCTCAAGCGCGCCAAGCAGCAGGTCTGCCACGCGGTCCAACTGTGTCCAGTAACCCAGCAGAATGTCCCGTGCCTGCGGAACTTCTCCGGGCCACAGGTTTGGACCGTAAAGCGCGCACTCCTGTCGGATCGGCGCATCCTGCGCCACCTCCTGGTGCAGTTTGTAGCCTTCGTATTTATCCGCTGGTCCCGAACCGTCGTTGGGTGTGAAGAACCCCATCGGGATATATCCGCGATAGTTGTCACGGGTGATCGCCTGATCCCATTTGCGTTGTTCCGTGACATCAAAAATGGCCCGAACGCAGGTGCGTACGTCATCGACGCTTTCAGATGTGATCGCTGTCCCTGTAATCGACAGGAACCCGATGCTTGTGCAGGCCCCCATGATCTGCGCAACCGTGGCGCCGAACCGAGGGTCCGTCGGATCGGCCAGCGGCGTTATGTCGATGGTGGGGATGTGCTCCATCAGGTGATCCTGACCCCCTGGCGCTCCAGTTCCTTGCGAACCGGGGCAAGGTTCATGTTGTCGAGTTCCTGATTGCTTTTGAGTGACAACGCCGCTGCAATCCCTGCACCCTGGCCCATCACCGCACAGCAGGACATGTTGCGCGTCGCAGCGTGAGCGATCCGATCCGCCCCATGCGAGCGGCCCGCGACCAACAGACCCTTTACGCCTTTTGGCAGCATCGAGCGATAGGGGATCTGCATGTACCGGCCCGTGGTCGGCAGGATCAGAATACCGTACCCGTCGATGAACTCGGGGTAGATGCCGATGGAGTCCTCGAAACGACCCTGATGGCGGGCGTCACTCTCAGTCATGTTATAGACGGCATCGATCTTGCGCGTATCGCGAATGCCTATGGTCATCCCGAAATTCCGAAGCCGGGCGTTTTCGCAACCGGGCATGAAGCGGCGCAGGGCATCAATGGCCAGCATCGCCTGACGGCGACCCTCAATCTCGCCGAATGTCAGGCTGTCCGGGTCGGTCCCATCAATTTCATCCATATGAATCAAGTTCATATAGGTCAGCTCTCCGGTATCGTGCATCGCCCCCCATGTGCCCGCGATGGTGTTCAGGTGTGCCGGTATCAGCCCCTCATCAATCGCCTGTTGAAAGGGTTTCTTGACGAAGGGCGAGAACATGTCGTCCTCTTTGCCTGAGGTTTCGATATTCCATTCGCCACCGCCGCCCCAGTCCTTGTAGGTCTGCGGGTCGGCTTTGACACCTTCCATGAAGGCGCGCTTGTCGACACCGGCCAGATGAAACATGACCGACGCCGCCATCATATCCTCGCGCGGCGTTTTGTGGGTTGGAGCACCGGCGCGATGGGCCACGTCCGCGTCGCCAGTTGCGTCAATAACGACTTTTGCCAGTATGGCCTCGCGTCCCGCTTTGGATTCGGTAATCACGCCGGTGATACGGTCGCCTTCCATAATCGGGGCAACGAACTGTCGGTGCAGCATCGGGTGAACGCCAGCTTCTTCGACCAGTTTGTCGGCCACCAGTTTGAAGCCCTCGCTATCCAGTTCGTAGCTGAGCGATTGGCTCTCGGGTACGGCGGCGCCCATCTCTTTGGCGCGGGTTTCGAATTCCAGGCCGATGCCTCCGGCCTCGACGGTCTGTTCGTGGCGGTACCAGGCAAAGCCCTCGACACCGACGGCGGTGATATTGCCACCCATGCAGCCGAACCTGTCCATCAGTGATACCTCGGCCCCTGCGCGCGCAGCAGCCAGCGCGGCTGATAGCCCTGCGGGGCCGGAGCCTACGACCAATACGTCGGTCTGGTGAACAACGGGAATCTGGCGGGCGGGTTCTGTGATTGTCTGCATCGCGGCCTCGCAGTTGGACGTTTGCGCCAACATTGATAACCCCGGCGTTACGGTCAACCGAAAAACCGACGCCGCAGAGGTCGTAAAAACGCCAATGCATGATTGCCCCCGGCGGGGCTTTGGCATAATCACCTTTTTGTTGAAATATCACCCTTAAAGGTTACGTCATGCGCCTCAGCCGTTACTTTCTGCCCGTTCTCAAGGAAAACCCCTCCGAGGCTCAGATCGTCAGCCACCGGCTGATGTTACGGGCCGGGATGATCAAACAGGCCGCCGCCGGGATATATTCCTGGTTGCCGATGGGCTTCAAGGTTCTGCGCAAACTGGAAAACATCGTGCACGAGGAACAGGCGCGGGCAGGGCACATCGCGATCCAGATGCCGATTCTGCAATCGGCGGACCTGTGGCGTGAATCCGGGCGCTATGACGATTACGGGCAGGAAATGCTGCGGATGCAGGACCGCCATGGCCGCGACATGCTGTATACACCCACCGCCGAGGAATTGGTGACGGACATTTTCCGGGGCCATGTGAGCAGCTACAAGGACCTGCCGCTGACCCTCTATCAAATCCAGTGGAAGTTCCGCGACGAGATTCGCCCGCGTTTCGGCGTGATGCGGGGGCGCGAGTTCTATATGAAGGACGGTTACAACTTCGACCTGACCAAAGAGGATGCGCTGCACGCCTATAACCGCCATCTGGTCAGCTATCTGCGCACCTACGAGCGGATGGGCCTGCAGGCCATCCCGATGCGCGCGGATTCCGGCCCTATCGGGGGCGATTACACGCACGAGTTCCTGGTGCTGGCCGACACCGGCGAGTCCGAGGTTTTCTATGACAGCGCCGTCACTGATCTGACCTTCGGCGATCGCGAGATCGATTATGACAACCGCGAACAGTGTCAGGCGATCCTCGAAGAGTTCACTTCCAAATACGCCCGCACGGACGAAACCCATGACGAAGCCCTGTTCAACCAGATCCCCGAAGATCGCCGCCGCGTGGCGCGCGGTATCGAAGTAGGGCAAATCTTTTATTTCGGAACACAGTATTCCGAAGCTCTCGGAGCGACTGTGCAAGGTCCCGATGGCAAGCCGGTGCCCGTCCACATGGGGAGTCACGGAATTGGTGTCAGTCGCCTGATCGGCGCGATCATCGAGGCCAGCCATGACGACAAAGGCATCATCTGGCCGGAAGGTGTGACTCCGTTCCATTGTGGAATCGTCAACCTGAAACAGGGGGATGAAGAGGCGGATGCGGCGTGTGACAAAATCTACAAGGCTTTGACCGCGTTGGGCCTTGAGCCACTTTATGACGATCGGAACGAGCGGGCAGGGGGTAAGTTCGCCACTATGGACCTGATCGGTCTGCCCTGGCGGATCACTGTGGGGCCGCGCGGTCTGAAGAACGGTGTTGTCGAACTGACCTGTCGCCGCACAGGTGAGAGCGAAGAACTGAGCCCCGAGGCGGCAGTCACCAAGATGGCAGAAATCTATGAAGGCATCGCCTGACCAAGGCGGTGCAACTGACTGAATTTCAATTCAGGTGGCTGAGGTCGGACGCGCGGTCAGGATATCGCCGTCCGCTTCGCTGCCACGAGCGACAACGATCGGACGACCGAAGCGACGCACAAGCTCGGCCAGTTCGAAACCCAGAAACCGCAAGCCGCAGATGCGCTCGTCCGTGCTGCGATCCGTGATGCACAGTCGCCCTTGCCGGAACGCAAGGCGATAGCCTTTGTCCCGCAGAATGTCCGACAATCCGGCCCAGCTCGCTGCACTTGTGAAAATTGGCCTGATTGCTGCGCGCAACAGTGCGGCGCTCTCGCAATCCAGTTCTGTTGATAGTGGACGGGCTAAAATCGGACCCGTGCCGTCCATATGTTCTTGAATACCCATGAGCGAACCTCCGCTCTCAAACTCTTAAAATGTGTCCCCCACGTAAAAAGGGTGACAAAATTTCTCACAATAATCAATTTGTGAAATAATATTTCGCACCCAAATGTTGCGATTGTGACTCAGTCAGGCGCTGATATCTCTCATTGACTTCATATCTGAAACAATAAGCCCTTGTCTGTGAAGGGGTTCACAACCACTGGTGTATCCGCAAGAAAGAGGTTTCTCGTTCTGCCGGTGAAGCGCCAGTCATGAAGCGAATTGATTCGTTTCAGACTGTTCTTAAGGCGGATGAATCCCACGCGCTGGTGCCGGCTGGCCATCTGCGCGATATCCGGCTTGACCATCCGGCCAAATGTCGAGAGGGTCGCGAAAAATCAGAACCTGAGGCAGGAATGGCCAAATCTCCCCCGCCCTTCGCCCCTTTCGAGTGGAAAATCGCCTGGCGCTATCTGCGTGCCCGCCGGGCCGAGGGCGGTGTCAGTGTGATGACATGGATTTCCCTGGTCGGGATCACGCTGGCCGTGTTCGCGCTTATCGCGACACTTGCTGTCCGGTCTGGGTTCCGGTCGGAATTTGTCGGCACCATTCTGGGGGCCAACGCACATGTCACCGTGTATTCAGCCGGAGAACTCAATGCACAGGGGCAACTGGATCGCACCATCGCCGATTTCGACGACATGGCGGGGCGGATTGCCCAGGTGCCCGGGGTCGAACGAACAGCCCCGCTCGTCAAAGGGCAGGTGCTGATCACCAATGCGGACCGCAGCGCCGGGGTGCAGGTCTTTGGCATTCGCCCTGATGATCTGGCCGACTTGCCGGGCATCGCCGAGAGCGAACAGGCCTATGGTGATCTGTCACGGTTCCCGGATGGCATCGCCATCGGCTCGGGCGTGGCGCGAGCGATCGGGGCAACGGTGGGGGATCGGGTCAAGCTGACCTCGCCGAATGGCGTGAAAACCGCCTTTGGCACCTCACCCCGCGTGAATGCCTATGAGGTGGTCTATGTCTTCTCCGCCGGGCGTTACGACATCGACCGCACCCGCGTCTACATGCCCTTCGCCGAGGCGCAGAGTTTTTTCAACCGCGAAGGCGTGGCCGATGAGATCGAGGTGATGGTCGAGCGACCCGAAGAGCTGAAACCAATCCTGATCCCGATCCTCGAGGCAGCCGGAGAACGTAGTCAAATCTGGACATGGCAGGATGCCTCGGGCGGGTTTCTGCGTGCGCTGGAGGTCGAGGACAACGTGATGTTCATCATCCTGTCGATCCTCGTGCTGATTGCGGCGATGAATATCGTTTCGGGCCTGATCATGCTGGTGAAGAACAAAGGGCGCGATATTGGCATCCTGCGCACCATCGGGCTCAGCGAAGGATCGGTACTGCGGGTGTTCTTCATCTGCGGGGCCTTTACCGGGATCATCGGGACGGCGATGGGCGTCATTCTGGGCTGTTTGTTCGCGATCTATATCGATCCGATCTTCTCGTTCGTGAACTACGTCATGGGCGGCGGTGTCTGGGACCCGTCCATTCGCGGCATCTATGCCTTACCTGCCGAACTGCACCTGTCGGACGTCCTCAAGGCCATCGGCCTGTCGCTGGGCCTGTCATTCCTTGTCACCTATTTCCCGGCCCGTCGTGCGGCGCGGCTGAATCCGGTTGAGGCGCTGCGCTATGAATGATGTGACGTTAAGGCTGAGCGGTCTGACCAAGACCTACCTACAGGGCACCCCCGGTGAAGTTCAGGTGCTGCGCGGGGCTGATCTGGAGCTGCGCGCAGGCGAGGCCGTGGCACTGGTTGCACCTTCAGGCGCCGGCAAGTCGACCCTGCTGCATATCGCGGGCTTGCTGGATACGCCCGATACGGGCACGGTCGAGATCGCGGGGCAGGGTGCCACCGGCAAAGGCGATCGCACCCGCACGGCGATCCGGCGGCAGGACGTTGGCTTTGTCTACCAATTCCACCACCTGCTGCCCGAATTCACAGCGCTGGAAAATATCGTGCTGCCACAACTGGCGAACGGCACCCCAGAGAAAACCGCGCAGGAGCGCGCGATGCGATTGCTTGATCGTGTGGGTGTCGCCGCGCGTGCTGGTCACCGACCCGCTGCGCTGTCCGGCGGGGAGCAGCAGCGCGTGGCATTCTGCAGGGCGCTGGCCAACAAACCACGCGTCCTGCTGGCGGATGAGCCGACCGGCAATCTGGACCCCGAGACCTCGGATCAGGTCTTTGCCGCGCTGATGGCGCTGGTGCGGGACGAGGGGCTGTCGGCGCTGATCGCCACGCATAACCTTGATCTGGCGGCGCGGATGGACCGGATGATGCGGCTGGACGGGGGCGTGCTTAGGCCAGTTGCGTGATCGCCACGCCAAGCGCCATTACCGCAATGCCCCCTGCGCGCATCAGCGTCAGCGGCGTGACCTGCGCGCCGAACAGCCCGAAATGGTCGATCGCCGCGGTGCTGATCAACTGACCCAGCAGCACGAAGAACACTGCGTTGCCCACCCCGAAATGCGGCGCCACATGGGTGATAGAGAGCACGTAAAAGGCAATCAGAACGCCGCCCAATAACAAATGTTTTGGGGCCCCAGCGAGTTTAGCGAACGCGTCGCCTCCGCCCAGCACCAGCAGCGCAAGGGCCGAGGCGACAAAGGCGATGGCGAACAGAATGACCGCCGCCGCGTTGGGCGATCCGATCAGCCGACCAAGAGCGGCGTTCAGCGCGGCGAGGATGGGCACGCCGATCCCGGCGGCCAGCATGATGGCTGCGTATTGTGTCATTGCCCGAACTCTCTGAGTTGATATCGTTGATCTGGATCATTGCGCCACCGAGCTCATCGGGCAAGTCTAGATGTTCGCGGCCAAAGGGAGAAAACCGATGATCCGATCGATACTTAGAGCGGTCTCGCTGATAGCTCTGACCGGGGTGCCTCAGTCCGCGCCCGCACAGGACGCCGAGGCGGGGGCCGAGCTGTATCAGCATTACTGCGCAACCTGTCACGGGCTGGACGCGACGGGCCATGGCCCGATGGCAGGGGTGCTGGTGATCCAGCCGACAAACCTGAAAGCGCTGGCGGATGCTGACGGGGTGTTTCCAACCGCGCGTGTCGTGGCGCGGATCGACGGGCGCGATCCGTTGGTCAGTCATGGTAGCCCGATGCCTGTATATGGACCTTATTTCGAAGGTAATGACACCGCGATCAAAACCCCCGAAGGTCAACCGATCCTGACCAGTAAACCAATCGCAGATCTGGTGGCCTACCTGAAAACCCTACAGCAGGGTTGAAGGCGTTAGCGGCAAATACCCTGCACTTTCGCGCCCGACCAAGGAAGCAGCACGTCACTTTCGCGCCGGTTTCCGGGAAGCGCTGAAACGTCGAAATGTGCGCTCAGCATATCGTGCAGCCGCTTGGTGCGCGGCGCATCCGGGTCCAATGCGCGGCAGCAGACGTATTCCTCGACAATCGCGCCCTGCTGCTCGAAGCCGTAGGCCAGAAAATCGGGCGAGGTTTCAAGATCGAACAGGTAAGGATCATCCTTCCCGCCATGTTCCGCAGCGGCTTTTAACGGGTGATAGCCCGTGGTCTTGCGATTCTGCCATTGCCAGACATGGGTTAACTCATGAGCGAGCAACATGGCCGCGATCAGGTTCACCTGTTCGGGATACGCGCTCATGTAATCGTCCAGATACCAGTCTTTCGTGAAATACACGTGGTTGAACAGGGCAACACCCGCTGGTTTTCCGGTGACGGTTTCTTCTTTGACGGGCGGTAATATCCTCTCGCGGCAGGCGATCCGGGGGCGGGCTTTGCGGGTATAGGTTATCGCGGCAACGGGCGCGCCTTCGACCAAACGCACGCGATCAAGGTTTAGCGTTTCGCCGTGGATATTGCCTGCAAAGGCCCGCTCATGCTCGGTCAGCGGGCGACCGCAGGATGCGAACAGTAACAGGATTGAAATCAGCAGGGGGCGGACCATACCAATAAGCCTAATGCGACGGCTCGGCGCTGCAAGCCGTTTTCAAAGGCTCATTGCCAATACCCGGCTGATTTCCGTTAACGATCGTCCCGATTGCTCCATCCAGCTGTTGAAAGCTGCTTGTACGGCGGCCATGGCCTTTTTAGAGGTTGCAGGTTTGTCGATAACGCCCTCGGCGATCAAACGTGCCGTCACGTCCCGCGACAGGATGAAGCTGTCGCGTCCGGCAAATCGCATGGCATATTGTGCCGAAGCACCGCCCAGACGTGATCCGCGTTTGGCCAGCATCTCCAGCAACCCGACATAGTCCTGCGACGGCCATCCGCCCAGGATTTGCCCAACGCCACCTTCAGCGCGGAGTTCCAGAAGAAAAGCAGCGTTGTCACGCACGGCGGCGATCTTGGTTCCGTTCCGCACGATGCGGGTGTCCTGCAGCAGGGCGTCGAACTTCTCGTCATCCATAAATGCGCAGCGCCCGACGTCGAAGCCGTCGAATGCTGTTTCGAAACCATCCCATTTTGCTTCGATCACTTTCCAGTTGAACCCTGCCTGAAACACAGACTTTGTAATAATTGACAACCAGCGGTCATCGGACATCGCAGCCAATTCGGTAACGGGTGTTGGTTTGCTCAGCTTGCTTTCCAGCTCGTCCGGTCCGCCGTGACGGTCTGCCGCCAGTTTGTAAATCTCGTCAAAGTGATGCATCGACCGGGTCCTCCCTTATCCAGATGCTGCCGTTCTGGTTCGGTTTGACAAGGGGAAATCCGGCCTCGTTCTGACGTCAATGTTTTATATTGACTAGTCAATCAATATCTCTCACTTTGTTTGACTAACGGTGCTGAGTGAACGCAATGGCAGGCAGGTACGGTAGAGCGGGGTCGCTGTTTTCTGTTTGACGAAGAAAGTCGAACCCGAAGCAAGTGTGCCCTTTCCTTTTCTGGCCGAACTTGTGCATGTTGCGATATGTACTGTGATCACGGATATTCCTGAGCGGGCTCGACCCCGCGATGGGACAAACAGACAAACAGGGAGTTGATAACTATGAAAAAGTTAAGCGTAAGCCTATTGGCCATCGCCGTTGCCGGATCGGCCCATGCGGCGGATATGGGTGCGGTGGACGAGCCGATCAAACTGGCCATTAACGAATGGACCGGCCAGCATGTCACCACACATGTCGCTGGCGAGATGCTGAAGGCTGCGGGTTACAACGTCGAATATGTCACCGCAGGCATGATGAACCAGTTCCAGGCGCTCGCCGATGGCGACATCGATGCAACGCTGGAAATCTGGTCGTCGAATGTATCCGACGAATACGCCAAGAAGATCGACGAAGGCACCGTGGTTGAGATCGGCGATCTGGGCCTGGACGCCAAAGAAGGCATCGCCTATCCGGCCCATGTTGCCGAGCTGTGCCCGGGCCTGCCAGCCTGGGAGGCGCTTAAGGATTGTGCCCAAGTGTTTGCCACGGCGGAAACGCTGCCGGGCGGTCGCTTGGTGGACTACCCGGCAGATTGGGGTACGCCCGGAGCGGACCGCATGACCGGGCTTGATCTGCCGTTCAAAGCCGTTCCTGCCGGCTCTGAAGGGGCTCTGATCGCAGAGCTGCGCGCTTCGACCGAGCGGAAATCACCGTTGCTGATCACCTTCTGGCAGCCTCACTGGGCGATGTCGGCCTACGACGTGCAGTTTGTTGATCTGCCCGCCGGGGAAGAAGCTTGCTTTAACGATCCGTCCTGGGGTCCGAATCCCAATGCCGTCAACGATTGCGATTTCTCGCCCTCGCGCATCTTCAAAGCGGGATGGAGCGGCATGGAGGAGAAATGGCCTGCTGCTTATGAAATCCTGACCAATTATCAGCTGGCGGTAGAAGACCAGCAGCCGATGATGGGCGCGATTGATGTCGATGGCGGGAAGGTCGAAGAGGTCGTCGCCGCATGGATGGCCGAGAACGAAGGCAAATGGCGCCCCGTTGTCGACGCCGCGACGCAGTGAGCTGTCATCAGTGACTGACGCGACTACGCCAGCCATCGCCTGCCGGAATCTCTGGCAGGTCTTTGGCCCCGGCGCTGAGAAAGCCCTGACCGACGCGTTGTCTCGGTCAGGGAATGACGCCGATCAAGCCGCCACCGATTTGCGCGAACACGGGTTCATCCCCGCCGTTCAGGATGCCAATTTCGAAGTCAAAGAGGGCGAGTTATTCGTCATCATGGGGCTTTCGGGCTCGGGAAAATCCACGCTCATCCGCTGTATTTCGCAACTGCTGCCCGGTACGGGTGGCGAGATTCACGTGGATGGCGAGAACGTCATCGGCGCCTCAAAGAAAGCCCTGACCGAGTTGCGCCGTAAAAAGCTGGGTATGGTGTTCCAGCATTTCGGTTTGTTTCCGCACATGACTGTCGCGGAAAACGTGGCCTATCCGCTTCGTGTCCAGGGTATTGGCAAAAAAGAGCGGCTTGCGCGCGCGCAGGAAGTTATCTCACTCGTTGGCCTTGAGGGGCGTGAAGATAGCTTCCCTCGCCAGCTTTCCGGTGGTCAGCGTCAGCGTGTCGGGATTGCACGTTCGCTGGCAGTGAACCCCGATATCTGGTTTCTGGACGAGCCCTTCTCGGCCCTGGACCCGCTGATCCGTCGCCAGTTGCAGGATGAGTTTCTGCGTATTCAGGCGACGCTGAAGAAATCCATCGTGTTTATCACTCACGATATTCAGGAGGCGCTCAAACTGGCCGACCGCATCGCCATCATGCGCGATGGTAAGATTGTGCAGATCGGCACTCCTACGGATATCGTTCTGCGACCGGTCGATGATTATGTGCGTGAGTTCTCGAAAGACGTGGCGAAGGGCCAGCACGCCAAAGTCGCTTCGGTAATGCGTGACGATTCGGAGTGCGGCCCGGATGATCCCGGTCTGACCACCGCAATGACGCTCGACGCAGCGCTGGCGCATTGCATGGAACTCTACGAGCCGGTGCCCGTGCGCGACGAAAACGGCGCGGTCGTCGGCACGGTCCACCCGTCCGATCTGGCCGCCGCTTTGCAGGTGGATGACGAATGACTGCGGTTACCGACGTACCGAAGCCGAGCGCGGCCCGCCTGACCGCAGGCGCGCAAGCTGCATTGATTACCGTAATTGTCGGTGCGGTGTGCCTGGCGCTTGAGGGGGTCGCCCCGTGGCTGGTCAAATGGCCCGCCGCGTGGGAACTGCCCGCAACTCAATGGGTGGGGGCTTTCCTCGACTGGTTCCTGAACGGGATCAAACCGGCAGCACGGCTGTTTTCGGACCTGATGGCCTATCCAATGAACTGGGCCAACTATGTGCTGGGGAACACGCCCTGGCCGATCCTGATTGGCATTGTGACCGCGCTGGGCTGGTATCTGGGCGGGCTTCCAATGGCCACCCTGGGCTTTCTTGGTCTCAGCTTTGTGCTCGCGTCGGGGTATTGGGCTGAGAGCATGAATACGCTTGCTCTCGTCGCGGTCTCTGTGCCTGTTGCGCTTATCATGGGCGGTGCCATCGGCATTCTTGCCAATGAAATACCCAGGGTTAAGGCGTTTGTTCAGGCCGTGCTGGATATTATGCAGACGGTACCGACCTTTGCCTATCTCACACCGCTTTTGCTGCTCTTTGGGTTTGGTCCAGTCGTGGGGCTGATCGCTTCGGCCATCTACGCGGCCCCTCCGATGGCGCGCAATGTGATGCTGGGGTTGGAGCGGGTTGAACCCGAGATCAAAGAGGCTGCGATCATGTCTGGTGGGACGCGCTTTCAGCAGCTTTTTCAGGTCGAAATCCCCGCCGCCACGACGCAGATCATGGTTGGCGTGAACCAGTGCCTCATGGCGGCGTTGTCGATGGTTATCATCGCCGCCGTCATCGGCGGCTTCAACGACATCGGTTGGGAGGTCCTGCTGACCATGCGCAAAGCGCAGTTTGGCGAATCCCTGATGGCCGGTCTGGTTATCGTCGTCTTTGCCGTGGTGATTGACCGGATGAGCGGCACACTGGCAACCGAGCGCAAGCGTTATGACCGCAGAGTCGTCTGGGCCATGCTGGCCTTTGCCGTCATATTCACCGTCGCCTTCCGGGCATGGCTTCCGAACCCGTCGGAGCTGACGGTTCTGGACCCGATGGCCGAAGCGATTGACAGCGGCCTGACTGCATTCACGCAGGCCAACGGGCCGTGGCTTGATGCGCTCAAGAACAACTCTCTGTTCTACGTGCTGCTGCCACTTCGGATCGGTTTGGATCAGGCCGTGCTGCCTTTCACCTGGGGCTTCCAATGGACGCCCGCGATGAGCTTCGGCCTGTTTGCTACCGGCGCGGTGATCGCGCTGCTTATGGCATGGAGTGGGCACCTGACCGGAGGGCTGATCGTGCTCATCCTGATCGGAATGCTGGAAACCGGTATCTCGAACCTGCCCTGGCCCTTTGTCCTGACCGGCGCGGCTGCGCTGGGTTGGGTTGCAGGGGGCTGGCGTCTGGCGGCGCTGTCTGTGGGTCTGCTATGCACCATCCTCGTTTCGGGCCTGTGGGAGAGGGCGCTTCTGTCGCTCTACCTCAGTGGGGCTGCGGTATTTTCCTGCGCCGTAGCCGGCGGGCTGATCGGTTTGGCCAGCGCGGTCTGGGTGCCGGTCTGGAAAGTGGTCCGTCCGATCTGCGATATGTTGCAGACGATCCCTCTGTTTGTGTTCCTGATCCCGGTGTTGATGGTATTTCAGATTGGCGAGTTCTCGGCGTTCCTCGCAATTTGCGCCTACGCAATTGTCCCGATGATACGCTACACGCGGCACGGGTTGGTCAACACGCCGGACGAGATGATGGAGGCCGCAATTTCCAGCGGCGCAACCGAGTGGCAGATCATGCGCGACGTCCGCGCGCCTTATGCGGCGCCGACCATCTTGCTGGGTCTGAACCAAACCATTCTGTATGCGTTTGCGATGCTCGTGATCGCGGCGCTGATCGGTACCACGGGGCTGGGCCAGTCGATCTATCTGGCGCTGGGGCAGGCGGATGTGGGTCTGGGTATTTCAGCGGGTGCTGCGATGGCTATTCTTGCGCTGATTGCCGACCGGATGGTGCAGGGCTTTGCCGAGGAACGGCGTAAAGCGCTAGGCCTGTAAAAAGGGCAGGGGGCGGTGAACCCGCCCCTTGGCTCCACTTGATTTCGGACAAAGACCAACCGATCACCGCAGAGTAATCCGGGTTTAGCACGATCGGAGAATACAATGACGGGTTGGGGCCTTTTCCTCGCAGCACTTGCCACCTTTCTTCTCAGCCACATGATCCCGGCGCGCCCCGCTGTGCGCGGTTGGCTTATCGGAGTAATGGGTAAGCGGGTGTATTTTGCCACCTATTCGGTGATCTCTCTGGTCGTGTTGGGGTGGCTGATCATCGCTGCGGCAAACGCACCATATGTCGAAGTTATTCCGCCGCTTCCGATTTTTCGATGGGTGCCTTTGCTGGTCATGCCTGTGGTCTGCTGGTTGGCGCTTGCGGGGCTCTCGATTCAGAACCCGTTTTCGTTCGGCGGGCTGGGGCACACCGCTTTTGACCCCGATCGCCCCGGTATCCTGCGCACCACGCGCCATCCGATCCTTCTGGCGCTGATGCTCTGGGCGCTGGCACATCTATTGGCCAATGGCAGTCTGTCGCATGTCGTTTTGTTCGGACTGTTCGCGGGCTTTGCCGCAATGGGCATGGCCCTGATCGACCGCCGTAATGCGCGTAACTTGGGCTCGGAATGGATACGCTTGTCGCGCAACACAGCACGCCTGTCGCTGCGCGCACCCCATCCCTGGCCTCGCCCCTGGGTTTGGCTGGCCGCCATTGCCGCTTATGCGGTTCTTCTCCATCTGCACACATCTGTGATCGGGCTCTCTCCGCTGCCCTAACAGCATGAGGTAGCCCGACAGGCCGACCCGTGCTATCTGAAGCGTCACCATTTGAATTCTTGAGGTCCCAAAATGCATCTGGCCTATGTTACGACCGCTGATCGCGGTGCGACCGATCGCCTGCTCAGCGCTTTTGCGGATGGGCTTATGAGCGCCGGAACACCGCTTGCCGGTGTGGTGCAGACAAACACCGAATGCGCGGAAGGCTACAAATGCGATATGGACCTGAAGGTGATACCAACGGGCGAAACCATCCGCATCTCTCAATCGCTGGGTAAGAATGCGCGAGGATGCCGTCTGGACCCGGCCGAGCTGGAACGCGCAGTCGGTCTGGTCACACGATCGCTCGACAGTGCCCCACAACTGTTGATCATCAACAAGTTCGGAAAACACGAGGCCGACGGGCGCGGTTTCCGACCGATCATAGCCGACGCCCTGGAGCGCGACATTCCGGTTCTGGTGGGCGTCAACCAGCTTAATATCGAACGGTTCCAGGAGTTTGCCGGCGGCATGGCCCAGGCGCTTGAACCCGACGTCGGGAGCCTGACCGACTGGCTGGACACAGTATCTCAGGCCCACGCCCAACGCGCCACCTCTTGCGGCGGCTAGGGACAGAGACGACCCCGCAGCAGGAGGGACGGTTCCGTGCCATCGGGTGTGCTCGCCTTCTGCAATAACGGTGGACTTGTGCCCCGTCTTCGGTTCTAGCTTTGACCGAAGTTGCAACCCGGCGGCCACACAAGCTGTGCATAAGCCGACAAGATGGGCTTATCCATGATCCAGCGTCAGCGTGAGTTATCTTTGGAAAGCGAACCTCAGGCGAATAGCTCGCCAGTGAATGAAGCCCTGAACAAAGGGTTGCTGTCGACTGATCGGTTCTGGATCTGCCTGTTTGCGGGCTACTTTTTACTGCATGTCGCGCTGCGCGTTGCAACGGGCGGTTCACTTGGTCTGGACGAAGCCGAAATTCTTCTTGACGCGCGCCACCTTCAGTGGGGCTACGGCCCGCAACTGCCACTTTATGCGTGGCTGCAATGGGCGGTGTTTCAGATAACGGGGCCCGGTTTGCTTGGCCTTTCGTTACTGAAGAACGGATTGTTGTTGGCGACCGTTGTGACGCTTTACCTGACCATTCGCACGCGACAAACGTCGCTTATGGCGGGGCTGTCGGTTTTGTCGCTGCTTATGCTCTACCAATTTAGCTGGGAGGCACAACGCGCGTTAACACACTCGGTTCTGGCGAATTTCTGTTCGGTGCTGACCTTTGCGGTGATCTGGGGTCTGATCCGTAAGCCGACGGCCTCGGGTTTCGTGCTGCTGGGCGTTGTCGTGGCAATGGGCGGTTTGTCGAAATACAACTACGTAGTCGCGCTGTTGGCCATGATGCTGGCCGCCTTCAGCGATCCCGCTACACGAAAGCCGCTATGGTCACCCTGGCTACTGCTGTCCATGGGCGTTGCGGTCATGCTGGTTGCGCCTCCGATGCTTTGGATACTGAATAATCCCGAGCAGGCGTTGGCAAGTGCGCGCAAGCTGGACATGAGCAGCGATGGCCTCGCCGCATGGATCGCAGCGCAGGGCATTGCAGAGCTGGCCCTGGCTGCGTTTGGCTTTGTCTCGCTCCTGTTCGTCGTCATGGGCGCCCTTTGGTTGATTTACCGTCGGCAGGGGACAGCAGTCGCAGCCGATGATCTTTTGCGACTGATATGGCGCACTTTGTTCTGGGCGTTGGTGCTAATGGCGCTTGTCGTTCTTCTCAGCGGGAGCACAAACGTAAAAGATCGCTGGTTGCAACCGATTCTGATCTACGCTGGTCCCGCCTTGGTTCTATGGCTTCTGCCTCGAACAGGCTCGATGGGCGCCCGGCGGTTTGCCCAAATCAGTGCTGTTTTGGCAGGGGTTATCGGGTTGGCAATGCTTCATCACAATCTTGCCGGAGACGCCAAGCGCGCGGCACCCTTTGCCGAACTGACCGCTCGGATACTGGCGCAGACCTCGCCTGACAGCGTGATTGTTGCCGATAACTGGCTGGCAGGTAACATGGCGTATTTCGCGCCACAGCATCCTATCTACAGTGATCGCGATATAACTGCGCCCGACGCTAACTTGCGGGTTTGGGACGCAGGCCAGAAGACACCGAAAGACGTCGACGTAACCCAAGTGGTGACGCTGACCGCCCCATACCGTTTCGATGAGAACGAGGAGATGTCACTGTCATTCGGGCCAACGTCAGAATAGCCTGGACGTTAAAATACCCGACCGCGTTAGGGTAACTGCCTGCCAACACATGGAAGGAAGGGCTCAAATATCTGAGGTAGGAAAGTGGTGGGCGACCCTGGAATCGAACCAGGCGTGCGTCTCCGCGAGGGAGTTACAGTCCCCTGCCACACCTTGCGGCCTGTCGCCCACTGTCAGGCGTTGCACCTGACGTGGAGGCGTGATTACTAGCGCGTCTAAAGGGCGTCAACAGGAAAATACCGCTTTGACGCAGGAAACCTTATCCCCGGCCCGGAGGCCCGTAAAATGAAGAAACCCAAGTGGGTCGTTGAGAAGGAACAGGCACGCAAATCTGCTGCGGCAGAAACCGTCTGGCTGTTCGGGTTGCACGCCGTTCGGGACGCGCTGATGAACCCCAAGCGAAAAAAGATGCGCCTGATCGTAACCCGAAACGCGGGCGACAAGCTGGCGGAAGCCATTGAATTTGCAGGGATCACACCTGAGATGGCTGATCCGCGAAAATTCACCGCGCCGATTGATCCCGGATCGGTTCATCAGGGTGCGGCGCTTGAGGTCAAGCCGTTGGATTGGGGCGGGCTTACCGAGAATTGCATCGGGCAGAAAAACCCGCGTGTGCTGCTGCTGGATCGGGTGACCGATCCGCACAATGTTGGGGCGATTCTACGCTCGGCCGAGGTATTGGGTGCCAGCGCCGTGATTGGCACCCGCCACCATTCGGCTCCTGAAACCGGTGCACTAGCCAAAACCGCCAGCGGTGCACTTGAGAGGCAACCGTATCTGCGTGTCCGCAATCTGGCCGATACGATCATCGAACTACAGAGCATGGGTTATTTAGTGCTTGGCTTGGATGGAGAAGCCGACGAGACCATTGAAACCACACTCAGCGATAAACGCGATCGCCCTGTGGCTTTGGTGCTTGGGGCCGAGGGGCCCGGACTGCGGCAAAAGACCAAAGAGACCGTGGATCAACTGGTTAAAATTGACGCGGCGGGGGGATTTGGGTCACTCAATGTCTCAAATGCCGCAGCGATTGCACTATATGCGTCACAGCCCAGATGACAGGAGGCCCTCATTTCGACTCCACATAAAATTGCCACCTGCTGCTATTGCGGTACGCGCGCAGCGTTGGTTCTCAAAGGCAAACAACAGCACGAGCTGAGCTGCGCAAGCTGTGGCGCGCCTTTGCACAATCTCAAGATGGTGCCAAAGGCCAAGCTGACCGAGCGACCGGCGCGAAACTACAACCCGGCACAGAAGTACAAGAAGAACAAAAAGAAGAAAAAGCGTGGATTGTTCTCGAAGGTATTGGATGAAGCGTGGGATGTGATTGAGGACGTTTTTGATTGAAGATTGCACGCCCGTTCACAACGGCGTCATGGGGGTTTCGGTTCCGGTTGGAAATATGCATCTTGAAGCCCTCTCAAAGCGAACCAATGAATCACGTATGCTGTCCCGACGTTCTTTTTTGACAAGTCTTTCCTGTATCGCATTTGCTCCTGTCGTTGGCGCACAGGAAATGCCGGTGTTCTATGCCGACGATGGTGTGGCCGTTTCAGGCTATGATGCCGTTTCCTATTTCAAGATTGGGGCGCCTGTGCCGGGACGTCCCGACATTGCCCTGATGTGGAAAGGCGCAACGTGGCGGTTTGCTTCTGAGGAGAATCGCGACCGGTTCGAACGCAATCCGCGCGCCTTTGCGCCGCAGTTTGGCGGGTATTGCGCCTATGCGATGGCGAAGGGCACGCTCAGCAGCACCGACCCGCAAGCCTGGCAGATCGTGGATGGAAGGCTGTACCTGACCCATTCCGAAGCGATTGAGCGCATATGGAAGCAGAACGTGTTTCAAAACATCCGTGAAGCCGAGCAGCATTGGCCTGAGGTTCTGTACCAGTAATCGGCGGAAATCCTCTTTTTGTGAGCTGTCATCACAAAAATGCGCGCGACCCCTTTTTTTCAAAAAACTTATGCTTAAATGTCACAGTGACCGCGGAATGGAACTGCCGCGGGTCATTTCACTGTCCCTCGTTCCAACAACTGGCGCTCAGGTTCTTACTTGGGCGCTTTTTTCTTGTCAGAGGGCCGGTTAGGCTGCGCCCATGGCTGATTATACCGACGCGCACCTGACAACGATTCTGAAACGTACCAAGGTTGTGGCCGTGGTCGGGGTCTCGATGAACCCGGTGCGGCCCAGCTATTATGTGGCGCGGTATCTGTCGCTCAAGGGCTATACGGTGATACCGGTCAATCCGGGCCATGCGGGAAGATTCCTGTTCGGGCAGACCGTGCGGGCCTCATTGTCCGAGATTTCCCAGCCGGTGGATATGGTCGATATCTTCCGCCGGTCCGAGGCCGTGCCGCCCATCGTTGACGAGGCGTTGGCCGCGTTTCCTGACCTGCGCACCATCTGGATGCAGATCGGCGTTGAGCATGACGAAGCGGCGGCCACGGCGCAGACGCGCGGGGTTGATGTGGTGATGAACCGTTGCCCCAAGATCGAATATCAGCGCCTGTTCGGAGAGCTTCGGATGGGCGGCTTTGCCACCGGCGTGATCTCGTCCAAGCTGTGATTGCGCAGCGCAGAAATCAACGCTTTGCAAGTCGATCAGGTGGCCATCGTGGGGACCTTGATTGCGTATATATGTTTCGTTACGAATCCAGAAGCCTATTTTTCTAGGGTTTTTCAAGGATAGCTCATGACGCCAGACCGCGAGACTGCCCGAAGCTTAGCAAAAGATCATTGTGCTGCATGGACGGGCCGGGCGCCCGACCTTGTTGCATCCCGATATGCCGAAAATGCAGTCATGATCATGAACGGGGGCGCCCCACTGACGGGGCCGTCGGATATTGGCAGCATGGCGGCAGGGTTCATGGCCGACTTTCCCGATCTTGTTTTGACTCTGGATTCAGTGCTCGTTGCCGATCACCACATGATCTATGCGTGGACATTTGATGGGCACCACAAAGAGACTGGAAATCAAGTGCGTTTTTCGGGGTGGGAAGAATGGGATCTGGACGACGATCTAAAAGTCGTTAAGTCGCTGGGCTGGTATGACAGCGCCGACTACGAGCGGCAAGTTGCAGGGGAACACATCTGAGCATTTGTTCCGATGCAGTTTGACCGAGTAGGCCCGGTTTCGATACGCTCTGACGTCTTTATCCGGCCAGAACGGGATGTTGAGAGGCACCAGATCAGCCGTCAACGCGCGGTGTCAGTTTCGCCACCTGTTCCTTGCGACGTTTCTCCAGTACTGCCTCGCGCGGGACCCAATCATAGCGCGTGTCCTCAAGCAAAGGAGCCCAATATAACACTCCGCCATAGCGCCACGGGTCCAGCACGACGCCCTCATACATGCTCTCGCCCTTGCGGCTGATGATGGCGGTGCTGTGATCGATGCGGAACGGGTTGTCCGCGTTGGCAATGGCGCGGTGCATTTCAAGCGTTTTGAACTGCTCCTGGTCCAGACGCCGTTCGATATCCTCGGCCCAGTGCCAGCACAGGCCGCGCGGACGCAGGCCCTTGTTGACCTTGGCATTGTGGATCAGGGGTGGGTCGGTGATCTGATATTCCGTAACCAACTGCGCTGTATAGGCGTAAGTGATGCGGGCGGCGCGATTGGCTTCCTCAGGGTCGATATCCGACCCGAGACTTTGGATTTCCGCCGCCAGACGTTGCACCTCATCCCCCGAGGATGGGGGTGGCGTGGCGCAGGCGGTAAGGGCGGCAAGCGCTGCTGCAAACACCAAAGCTCTGATCATGCCTGTGCCCTTCGCCTTAATGCACCCGAACCCGGAGTATAGCGGGTGGTGTCAGCGCACGGAAGTCGGGCGGCTAGTCCTTCGGTCGTGCTGCCTTTTCCGCGAGCCCGCTGGTGCCCTGACGGCGGGCCAGCTCGGCCAGCACATCCTCCAGTGCAACGTCGCGCGCTGCCAGCATGACCAGCAGATGATACAGCACATCAGCGGCCTCAGAGGTCAGTTTTGCCCTGTCGCCCTTGACGGCTTCGATAACCGCTTCAATCGCCTCTTCGCCGAATTTCTCGGCACATTTTTCAGGGCCCCTGGACAGCAGCTTGGCAGTCCAACCGCTTTCCGGGTCGGTCCCTTTGCGGGCCTCAATGGTTGTGGCCAGATCGTGCAGAATACTCATGTCAGCCTCATCGGAATTCCTGCGGCAGCCATGTGTTCCTTGGCCTCGCGAATCGTGTACTCGCCGAAATGGAAGATTGAGGCCGCCAGCACCGCGCTTGCTTTGCCTTCGGTCACGCCCTCGACCAGATGATCCAGATTGCCAACACCGCCAGAGGCAATCACCGGTACGTCAACCGCGTCACTTATTGCACGGGTCAGAGCCAGGTTGAACCCGGCCTTGGTCCCGTCGCGGTCCATTGAGGTCAGCAGGATTTCGCCCGCGCCCCTGGCGACGACGGTTTCAGCGAATTCAACCGCGTCGATTCCGGTGGGTCTGCGCCCGCCATGGGTGAAAATCTCCCACTTGCCGGGGCTGACCGTCTTGGCGTCGATGGCGCAGACGATGCACTGGCTACCGAACTGGTCCGAAGCCTCGGCGATCACATCCGGGTTCGCCACTGCAGCCGAGTTGAAGCTGACCTTGTCAGCCCCCGCCAGCAGCAGCGCCCGCACGTCATCCTTGGTGCGAACACCTCCGCCAACGGTCAGAGGGACAAAGCACTGCTCGGCGGTGCGTCGCACCACATCGAACATGGTGCCGCGATTTTCGTGTGTGGCGTGGATGTCCAGAAAACAGATTTCATCCGCTCCGGCGGCATCGTAGGCCTTGGCCGATTCCACCGGGTCACCGGCATCGCGCAGGCCGACGAAGTTCACGCCTTTGACGACGCGGCCATCGGCGACATCCAGACAGGGAATGATGCGGGTTTTCAGCATGGGTTTTCCTTTGCTCGGGGCACCTCTACCGGCAAAGCCCCGCCGATGCCAGACTTGTGATTGTTATCTGTCGCGAAGCCATGGAAATTAGGGATGAAATTCGCGAAAAGGAATTCTGACATGCGACATCTTCTGCTGGCTTCAATACTAACTTTCGGAGGCACCCTGTCCGCCATGGCTGACGATATCATCAAGGTGGAAACCGACAAATCCGTAGCCGAGGCACTGGATGCACTCGAAGCCGCTGTGGGCAACGCGGGCGCGACGGTTTTTGCACGTGTGGACCACGCGGCGGGGGCCGAAAAGGTCGGTACGCCCATCCCGCCCAATCAGGTGCTGATCTTTGGCAACCCGGCTCTGGGCACGCCCGCAATGCAGATCGACCCTCGTGCCGGGCTGTTCCTGCCGCTGAAGGTACAGGCCTACGAGGATGCGAACGGGCGGGTCTGGCTGGCTTATGAAGATCCGAAAGAGACGATGGATGAGCTTGACGAGGTCGAGAAATCCCCCGTCATCGAAAAGATGCGCGGTGCTTTGGCGAAGTTGACTGCTGCCGCAGCTCAGTAACTCAGTTCAGGGCGCGAATGGCCTCTTTCAGGTCAATCGCGCCATCATAGAGCGCGCGGCCAGAGATCGCGCCGTTCAATTCGACACCACAATCGCGCAGGGCGATCAGGTCGTCCAGCGAACTGACGCCGCCCGAGGCAATCACCGGAATGGAAACCGCCTGCGCAAGGGCTGCCGTGGCTTCGATATTCGGGCCCTGCATCGCACCATCCCGGTTGATGTCGGTGTAGATGATCGCGGCGACGCCTGCGTCCTCGAAGCTGCGGGCCAGATCGGTGACCTGCACGTTGGTCTCTTCGGCCCAGCCCTTGGTGGCGACCATGCCATTACGGGCGTCGATGCCGACGGCGACCTTGCCGGGAAAGGCTTTGGCCGCTTCGCGCACCAGATCCGGATCTTCGACCGCAACGGTGCCCAGAATGACGCGGGCCAGCCCCTTTTCGATCCATGTCTCGATTGTTGCCATGTCGCGAATACCACCACCCAGCTGCGCGGGCACGTCGCAGGCTTTCAGAATCGCCTCGACGGGGGCGGCGTTGACGGGCTCTCCGGCGAAGGCGCCGTTCAGGTCGACCAGATGCAGCCATTCACAACCCGCTTCGACAAAAGCGCGCGCCTGCGCCGCCGGGTCTTCGTTAAAGACCGTTGCCTTGTCCATTTCACCGCGCAGCAGGCGCACAGCATTGCCGTCTTTGAGGTCGATGGCGGGGTAGAGGATCATGTCGGGCGGCCCTATATCTCTGTTACACGCGCGGGATATCGCACAGGCGGGGCAGGGGCGCAACGCGACGCAAAGTCAATCTTGCCCGGTGCCCGGCGTCAGGTCAGACTGACCGGAAAGACAGGGAGACAACCATGAAGACATATACTCTAGCAGCAGTTTTCGCTGCGATGGCCACGACTGCCTTTGCTGCCGATCCGGTGGATGGTCTGTGGAAAACCGCTCCGGGGGATACAGGCGGCTATCTGCATGTGTCGATTTCCGAATGCGGCAGCGCCGTCTGTGGCACCATCGACAGCGCGTTCGATGCCGATGGCAATCAGCAGTTGGAATACGAAAACCTCGGCAAGCAGATCATCTGGGACATGGTGCCAGATGGTGGTGGCGCTTATAGCGGCGGCAAAATCTGGGCTCCGGACCGCGATAAGACCTACAACTCGAAGATGTCCCTGAATGGGCAGAACAAACTGACCGTGAAGGGCTGCGTTGCGGGCGGATTGATCTGTCGCGGGCAGGATTGGACCCGAGTTCAATAACCCGTCACGGGGTCCAGGTGAGGAAGTTCCCGATCATGCGCAGGCCGACGTCCTGGCTTTTTTCGGGGTGGAACTGCATCCCAACCATGGTGTCGCGGCCAATCACGGCCGTGACCTCTTGCCCATAATCCACATACGCCAATCGTTGCGCCGGATTGGTCACCCGGAAGTGGTAGGAGTGGACGAAATAGGTGTGATCGCCTGATTTCACGCCGTTAAAGACCGGGTGGTCGCTTTCCAGAACCAGATCGTTCCAGCCCATATGGGGCACCTTGAGCGCGCTGTCCGACGGCTCGATCTTCACGACATCTCCGGCCACCCAGCTCAGCCCATCGGTTTCGCTGTATTCGTGGCCTTTGGTCGCCATCAGTTGCATTCCGACGCAGATGCCCAAAAACGGGCGGGCCTTGTGCTCGACCGCCTCTACCATTGCGTCATAGATGCCCTTGTGGCCTCGCAATTCGGTTGCGCAGGCCGGGAAGGCGCCATCACCCGGCAGCACAAGCCGATCTGCGCGCGCCACAACGTCAGCATCCGAGGTCACGACGACTTCGCCCGCGTCCAGCTCGCGCGCCATGCGTTGGAACGCTTTCTCCGCCGAGTGCAGATTGCCGCTCTCGTAGTCGATGATGGCGGTCAGCATCTACAGCGCGCCCTTGGTCGACGGAATCGCGTCCGCCTTGCGCGGATCGGTCTCGACCGCATCGCGCAAAGCACGGGCGACCGCTTTGAAGGCGGCCTCGGCAATGTGGTGGCTGTTGAAACCATGCAACTGGTCGATATGCAGGGTGATCCCGCCATGGGTGGCCAGCGCCTGAAAAAACTCGCGCACCAACTCGGTGTCGAATGAGCCGATCTTTGCGGTCGGCAGCTCGACGTTCCAGATCAGAAACGGACGGCCCGACAGGTCCAGCGCACAGCGCACCTGCGCATCATCCATGGGCAGATGGCATTCTCCGTACCGGCGAATACCTTTTTTGTCGCCCAACGCCTGCGTCAGCGCCTGACCCAGAGCAATGCCGGTATCCTCGACAGTATGGTGGTCGTCGATATGGTAATCCCCGCTGGCACGGATCGTCATGTCGATCAACGAGTGGCGCGCCAGTTGGTCCAGCATATGGTCAAAGAAGCCAACGCCGGTCTGGTTGTCATAACTGCCGGTGCCGTCCAGATTGACCTCGACCGAGATTTCGGTCTCGGCGGTCTGACGGCTGATCTTTGCGCTGCGCATGGGCGAATTCCTTTTGCTACAGGGGCGCTTATAGACGCGGAAAGGCAGGCATATCCAGACTGCTTGAAGCTATCGATGCAAACTGTTGCAGGGGATTGCGCCCGGAGGCGGCCCGTGCCAGCCTGCGGGCAACACGAACCAACAAGGCCCGGCCCATGTCCACCTGCGTTTTCATCCAGATCCGTTGCAAACCCGGCACCACTTACAAGGTGGCCGAAGATATTGCCCTGCGCGAAATCCACTCGGAACTGTATTCCACCAGCGGCGAATACGACCTGCTGCTGAAACTCTACATCCCTCAGACCGAGGATGTGGGTCATTTCATAAACGAAAACCTGCTGGTGATTCCCGACATCGAACGCTCGCTGACCACAATGACGTTCAAGGCTTTTTAGCCCAGTTCAAACGTCGTAACGCCAAAGATGCGATCCAGATCGATGTCCGGTTCGTGATCTGAATACATCCGCGCCGTTTCAAAGACCTTGTCCAGTCCAAGTTCGTCGGCCAGCGCAAAGGCCGACCGGTTGGGCTGGGGCATATCGACGAACACTTCGTGCTCGTTGTGGTCTTCGGGGATTGCGGTCAGTATCGCGCCCAGCAAAGCTTGCGCGATATCGGTCGTATCTGCAAACAAAGGGCCAACCTTATACCCCGTGAGGCAGGGGCGCAGGGTTGCGTAGCCCCTGACCCTGCCATTCTCGGTATAGACTTTAGACACATGGCTGTAGGCGCTCAGCCAGCTTTCCAGAAACAAATCGCGTGGTGCAGGAAACAGTTTGCGGTCATAGGACTTCAACTCGTCGGAAGCGCGAGCCAGATCGGTGATCTGATCGTCGCGCCCGTGTTCCAGCTTTTTCAGCATCCGGCGCTTTGTTCCGGCAAAGCGATAGTTGTTATAGGCAAAGGTAAAGCCGGACTTGCGGTAATTGTCCTGTTGCTCGACCACGCCATCCAAACCCATATTGCGCCCTTCGCAATGCGCTATTGCCTGTTGGGCGATCTCTAGACCATGGCCGTGGTGGCGAAATTCGGGCTTTACGATGTAGAAACCCAGGAACGAGAACGCGTCGTCGTAGTTCACCGCTGATACGGATGCGATCATCTCGCCGCCCAGAAACCCGCCCAGAAATCCGTCCGGATCGGTCGGGCGAAAGCATTCGGCATCATGTACTCCCGGGTTCCATCCTTCGCGCCCGGCCCAATCCACGGCGTGCTGGACCTCGGCAGCGGTGAGGGGGCGAATGACATAGTCCGACATGGGCGAATTCCGTGCATGAGTGAAATCATGGCCACAATGGCGCAAAGCATTCGACAGGACCAGCATGTTCGGAAAGTTTGGTATCTGGAGCGGGCGAGGCGATTCGAACGCCCGACCCTAACCTTGGCAAGGTTATGCTCTACCCCTGAGCTACGCCCGCATCAGATACATATGTTGGTCCGAAGACCTCTCAATGGAGCGGGCGAGGCGATTCGAACGCCCGACCCTAACCTTGGCAAGGTTATGCTCTACCCCTGAGCTACGCCCGCGCCGTTGAGTGAGGAGGGATGTATAAACTCCCACGCAGGGCTGCAAGAGGAAAATGCGGGCCGTCGGCAAATTTCTTTCGACGGAAACCCGAGCCTGAAGCGTTCAACAGCAATTAGAACGCAAACAACTTGAATAGGGCGGTGAAACAATGATCGGAGTCTCAGATATCAAGGCCATGGTCCTGGGCCTAATGATCATCCTGGCGATTGTGGTGTCGAAATTCGAGGATGGCCAGGATGAGCGTGTCAGCCCTCATCTTGCAACTGCCGATCGGGCGGGGTTGCATCAGGTACTGGGATAATCTCTCGCAGTTGGGTCAAACTGCGAGAACAAGACATGCGATGGCCGCGACCAGAATCGCGACGAAGGTCAGACCCATTCCGATTTGTCGTAGGATGATGGTTTGCGGCGTCTTGCCAAAACCATACGCGTGCAACACCCGGCCTGCGAGCAGCATCAGCCCCAGCAGGTTCACAAGCCATCCGCCTGCGCCCTGCAGTTCCGTCATTGCGATCAGCAACAGCGCAAAGGGTGCATATTCCGCGCAGTTCGCCTGCGTCCGCATCGCCTTGATCATGGCCTTGTCCCCGTGATCCCCGACCGAGATCTTACCCCTCCGACGTTGCAGGATCACGTTCACACTGAGCGCAACGAATAAAAATGCGATCAGCGCAGCGTAGATAGGGGTAATGGTCAGCATCCGAGGTCTCCGCTTGGAAATGAAAAAGGCCGCGCAGAGATCCGCGCGGCCCTGTTTATCCTAGATTGATATCCGGCTTATTCCAGCTCGACCAGCAGGTCCTTGGCGTCAATCTGGCCACCGGGCTGGACGTGGACAGCCTTGACCACCGCGTCACGTTCGGCATGGATGCCGGTTTCCATCTTCATGGCCTCGATGGTCAGCAGCAGATCGCCCTCTTTGATCTCCTGACCGGCGGAGACGGCGATGGTTGCAACGACACCGGGCATCGGCGCACCGATGTGATTGGCGTTGCCAATCTCGGCCTTGGGGCGCTGCGCGGTTGTTGCTTTGACCAGACGGTTAGGCACCCGGACCACGCGCGGTTGGCCGTTGAGTTCAAAGAAGACGCGTACCTCGCCATTCTCGTCGGTTTCACCGATCGCCTGACACCGGATTTCCAGTGTTTTGCCAGGGTCGATCTCGGCAGTGATCTCTTCGCCGGGCTCCATGCCGTAGAAGAAGGTCCGTGTGGGCAGCGCGCGGACCGGGCCATAGCTGCGGTGTCGCCCCATGTAGTCCAGGAAGACCTTGGGGTACATCAGATACCCGTTCAGATCCTCATCATCGATTTCCTTGCCGTCCAGCTGCTTTGACAGATCGGCACGGGCGGCTTCCAGATCAACCGCTTCGACATGCTTTCCGGGGCGTTCGGTGTTTGGTGTTTCACCTTTCAGGGCTTTGTTGATGATCGTATCCGGGAACCCTCCCGGAGGCTGACCAAGATTGCCGCGCATCATATCAATGACCGAATCCGGAAACGCCACGTCGGTCGAGGGGTTTTCCACGTCAGCCCGGGTCAGGTTTTGGCTGACCATCATCAGAGCCATATCGCCAACAACCTTCGATGAGGGCGTCACCTTCACTATATCGCCGAACATCTGGTTTACGTCGGCATACATCTGGGCAACCTCGTGCCAGCGCTCTTCCAACCCCAGGCTGCGCGCCTGCGCCTTGAGGTTGGTGAACTGGCCGCCTGGCATTTCGTGCAGATAAACCTCGGACGCGGGGGCCTGCAGCCCGGATTCAAACGCCGCATACTGGCCGCGCACCGCCTCAAAATAATCGCTGATCTCGCGGATGGCCTTGATGTCCAGCCCGGTATCACGCTCGGTATGACGCAGGGCCTCGACCACGGTGCCCAGCGTCGCCTGAGATGTGTTGCCCGAGAACGCATCCATCGCGCAATCCACCGCATCCACGCCGGCCTCGGAGGCTGCCAGAATGGTGGCGCTGGCGATACCAGCCGTGTCGTGGGTGTGGAAGTGGATCGGCAGCCCAACCTCTTCTTTCAGCGCGCGGATCAGAACCCGGGCCGAGCTTGGTTTCAGCAGGCCGGCCATGTCTTTCAGGCCCAAAACATGCGCGCCCGCGTCGCGCAGTTCTTTCGCCATGCCGACATAGTACTTCAGGTCGTACTTGGCACGATCCGGGTCGAGGATATCGCCGGTATAACACACGGTTCCTTCACAGATTTTGCCGTTTTCAACGACGGCATCCATGGCGACACGCATGTTCTCAACCCAGTTGAGCGAGTCGAACACGCGGAATACATCGATGTTCTGCGCAGCTTGTCGCACGAACTCCTGCACAACGTTGTCGGGATAGTTGGTGTAACCAACTCCGTTCGCACCGCGCAGCAGCATCTGTGTCATCAGGTTCGGCATCGCCTCGCGCAGATCACGCAGGCGCTGCCACGGGCATTCCTGCAGGAAGCGATAGGCCACGTCGAAGGTTGCGCCGCCCCAGCATTCAACGCTAAACAGTTGCGGCAAGTTGGCCGCATAGGTTGGCGCTACCTTGATCATGTCGATCGAACGCATCCGCGTCGCCAGCAGCGACTGGTGCCCGTCACGCATGGTGGTGTCGGTGATCAGCAGCTGGCGCTGTGCCTTCATCCAGTCGGCCACCGCCTGCGGGCCTTTTTGCTCCAGCAGGTTGCGGGTGCCCATCTGAGGATCAGCTTTCGGCGCGGGCGGGCGTGCCTCTTTCAGGTCGGGGCGCGGCGTCGGGCGGTCTTTGGTTTCGGGGTGCCCGTTCACGGTGATGTCTGCGATATAGTTCAGAACCTTGGTGCCCCGGTCGCGGCGCTTCTTGAACAGGAACAGGTCGGGCGTCTCGTCAATGAACTTGGTGGTGTATTCATTCGACAGGAACGTCGGGTGCTTCAGCAGGTTTTCGACAAAGGCGATGTTGGTCGAGACACCACGTACACGGAATTCGCGCAGCGCCCGGTCCATTCGGGCAATGGCCTTTTCAGGGGTCGGTGCCCAGGCAGTCACCTTGGTCAACAGCGAGTCGTAGTAGCGCGTGATCACACCGCCCGCATAGGCGGTGCCGCCATCCAGACGGATACCCATGCCCGTGGCCGAGCGATAGGCGGTGATACGGCCATAATCCGGGATGAAGTTGTTCAGCGGGTCTTCTGTAGTAACGCGCGTTTGCAGCGCATGGCCGTTCAGGCGGATATCATCCTGGTTGGCTTTGCCGGTGGCCTCGGCCAGTGTCTTGCCTTCGGCGATCAGGATCTGAGCCTGCACGATATCGATGCCGGTGACTTCTTCGGTGACGGTGTGCTCTACCTGAACGCGTGGGTTCACTTCGATGAAGTAGAATTTGCCGGTGTTCATATCCATCAGGAATTCGACGGTGCCCGCGCATTCATAGTTCACGTGGGCGCAGATGCGGCGGCCCAGCTCACAGATTTCGGCCCGCTGTTCATCGGTCAGGTAAGGGGCAGGGGCGCGTTCCACGACCTTTTGGTTCCGGCGCTGAACCGAACAGTCGCGTTCATAGAGGTGATAAATCTCGCCATGTTTGTCGCCCAGAATCTGCACCTCGACATGGCGGGCGCGGGTGATCATCTTTTCCAGATACCCCTCGCCATTGCCAAAGGCGGCCTCGGCCTCGCGGCGGCCTTCCAGCACCTTTTCCTCCAACTCATCCTCGGACAGAATCGGGCGCATCCCGCGTCCGCCGCCGCCCCAGCTGGCTTTCAGCATCAGCGGGTATCCGATCTCGGCTGCTTCGGCCTTGATGGCCTCCATGTCGTCGCCCAGGACTTCGGTTGCGGGGATGACCGGCACGTCGGCGGCAATCGCAACCTTCCGCGCACTGGCCTTGTCACCAAGCGCACGCATGGTCTCGGCCTTGGGGCCGATGAAGGTGATCCCGTTCTGAACACAGGCATCCACGAAATCCGGGTTCTCGGACAACAGGCCATAGCCCGGGTGGATCGCGTCGGCGCCGCATTCCTTGGCCACACGAATAATCTCATCGATCGACAGGTAGGCGGCGACCGGGCCCAGATCCGCGCCGATGCGATAGGCCTCGTCCGCCTTGAACCGGTGCAGGCCCAACTTATCTTCCTCGGCGAAGACCGCGACGGTGCGTTTGCCCATCTCGTTGGCTGCACGCATCACGCGTATGGCAATCTCGCCGCGATTGGCGATGAGGATCTTGTTGAAGTCAGTCATGGCAGGTCCCGGTCTTTATAGGTGTGGCCTAGTGATTAGGCGGACAATACGGCCACGTACATCTGTAGTTCTGGGTAGAACCGGCATGTTATCGCTCGCAAACGCCGCCTTTTGGCGCTTTTCTTTTACACATGCTGCGCCGCAGCATCAAATGTTGTATTTTTGTTGGCACAAATGATCTGTTTCGGATGTTGCAGGATTCAGAGCCATCCTGAGGAACAGTCGCAAAAAAATCGCCTGGAATATACCACTGCACTGACATCGCTGATATGAATCTCGGATGGAACCGGTCAGCGCCGGGCATTCCATGAGCGACTTGAAGACCGCACGCCCCGTCAAACGAATCGGGGCCTGCAGGGATCGCATCAATTGACCATCAAGACCGCAAACCTAACGTATGCCTTATGCCGTGAGGAATGCGATGCGGATCAAATCCGGTGCGGTTTCCCCGGTCGCGATCAGGCTGCTGAGCACTTGGGCGCGGGCTGAGCTGTTTGCGCGTTCTCACGACCCTTGTTAGCCGTAGGTTCGACGATTGTCCCGGATCGCGCCACCTGTACCTGATTTCGCCCCTTGTCCTTGGCGGCATATAGCGCGTCATCCGCTGCACGCATCAGGTCCTGAGGCATCACACCATGCGCTGGATAGTGCGCTACCCCGACCGAGATGGTGATGCGCGGCAGAGATTTCTCACCATACCGGACCGAGACTGCCTCAACCGCCTGCCGTATCTGCTCGGCTCGGGTCATGGCGTCGTCCGGAGTGTTGTCCGGCAAGATCAGCATGAATTCCTCACCTCCAATTCGGCAGGCGATTTCATCCCGGTCACATCCCTGTTCCAAGGCTGATCCAACTGCGCGGAGCACCATGTCCCCGGCGTCATGCCCATGGGTGTCGTTGAACTTTTTGAAATGATCCACGTCCACCGCGATCAGACTCAACGGGGCACCGGTCTGCTGGCTCCGACCGATGGATTTGCGCAACGTCTCGGTCATATGGCGGCGATTGAACAACCCTGTCAGCGGATCACGCACCGATTGGTCATGTAGCTGATCACGCATTCGCACGTTGGCAATCGCCATGCTGATCTGTTCCGCACATAGCTGCGCCAGTTTTTTGCTGTCATGAAACGCCTCTCCACTGCCCTCATGAGCGCGCAGATGCAGCAGGCCAACGGTTTCGCCATGGGCAAGAATTGGAAAGCAGAAATACGGCCGTCCGTCATGCGGTTCGGCATGTTCGCAGACAAAATCGATCTCTGATGCACCAAATTCATATGTCCGCCCGCGCCTCAGGCCCCAGCAGCCCTCGGGGTGGATATGCGCCTTGTGCGATCCGCCGTTCCAACTGGCGCACCCGTCCAGAACATCGCGCGAGTTGGAATAGACATACACGCTCCCCTCGGCTTCGGGCAGGATATGGGTCATAAAGCGCGACACCATGTCGAACAATTCGTCCAAAGATCGGCTGGATTGCAGCCATTCATTCAACTCACCCAACAAGCGGACTTCGCGCGCCAGCCGCAACTGATCGTCCATCAGTTCTCGTTCCTTGGCCGCGCGAATGCGCAGGTCGCGCACCTGCGTGCGATTCGCGCGGTAGATCACCAGAATCACCGCCGTCAGCGCCAGCAGGGCCACGCCGCACAAAACGGCCAGAGACCATCGGACGCGCGTAATGAACAAATCTCTCTGAGGCGTGATGTCGGTATAGAACTCGATCGCGCCCAGAAACTGTCCGTCCTTGATGACCGGCGTGTAAATCTCAGCCACATGACAGGTCTTCTTGCCCGAGCCCGCCATCACCTCGTGATTCAGCCCGCTGACTTCGGAAATCGGTTTTTCCTCGTGTTTGTAGTACGAGCCGCCAGCGGCGAGGATTTCGGAGAAATAGGGTTTCGCGTTGACTGATCCGATATCTGCGGCGCGTGTTGACCAAAAAACACGGCCCTCGCTGTCGAACAGTTTAAAGCGGTAAATGTCCGAAGTTTCGGGCAGAAGCTCCAGAAATTCCTGATCGTGATCGTCCAGAATGCCGTGTTTGAAGGTCGCCTCGACATCGTGCAGATGGGACGCGACCTGCTGATTCAACTGCGCCGCGCGGTGTCGCAAATCCGATTCCAGCATCCGGTCGACCACCGGGGCCGGGATCGCGTAAATTCCCCAACCCGCCAGCGCTGTCAGTGCCACGAGCATTAGCGAGATGCCTGCGATCTTCAGGCCTGACGTCCGGCCCACATTGTCACTCTGTTTCATATCCCGTGCTCCCACAGCTCTTGCGTCAGCATCATTGGCAAGGTTTGACAGGGGGTTAATGGCGCCGAGACGTTTGTTTAGAATTGAGCGGACCGCGCGACAAATCCTCTGCGAACAAGCCGTGAACACCCCTTTCCCTTAGCGCCCATCCGGCGTAGTTTGAAGTCATGAGCAGTTTTGACGAAATGGACGCCTTCGAAGGCGCATCGCTGTCGGCGCGGGCGATGGTTCGCAGGTCACCACCGGATGACCGTCATTTGAGTGACTTGAACTCGGCGCAAGAGAAAGCCGCTAAACAGATCACTGGGCCGGTTTTGATTCTTGCGGGTGCAGGGACGGGGAAAACAAAAACTCTGATGGCGCGATTGGCGCAGCTCATCAAACATAATCACGCATCTCCGCATCAGATACTTGCGGTGACTTTCACCAATAAAGCTGCGCGTGAGATGGCAGAAAGATTGGCGAAGACCCCATTTGAACTGGATCACCCGATCAGATGGATGGGCACTTTCCACTCCCTCAGTGCAAAGTTGTTGCGTCGTCATGCGGAACTGGTCAATCTAAAATCGAACTTCACAATTCTGGATGCCGACGACCAGCTACGTTTGCTTAAGCAGTTGCTTAAGGCCAACAATATCGATGAGAAGCGTTGGCCGCCGCGCCATCTGGCAGGAATCATCGATGATTGGAAGAATCGAGCACTGACACCGGACAAGGTTCCCGCTGCGGACGCCGGAGCCTTTAATAACCGAGGTATTGAGCTCTACGCCCAGTACCAAAATCGTCTGCGTGAATTGAATGCAGCGGATTTCGGCGATCTTTTGCTGCACATGGTCACGATTTTCCAGACGCACCCGGACGTGTTGGAGCAATACCAGCGCTGGTTCCGGTACATCCTCGTCGATGAGTATCAGGATGCCAACGTCGCTCAGTATCTCTGGCTGCGCCTGCTAGCCGGAGGGCACAAGAACATTTGTTGCGTAGGAGATGACGATCAGTCGATATACGGTTGGCGTGGGGCTGAGGTCGGAAACATTCTGCGATTTGAGAAGGATTTCCCTGGGGCAGAGGTCGTAAAGCTGGAGCAGAACTATCGCTCGACTCAACATATTCTGGCGGCTGCGTCCAATGTCATTCGTGGCAATGAGAGCCGACTGGGCAAAGAGCTTTGGACGGCTGCAACGAGTGGAGAAAAGGTCAGCCTGATCGGTCATTGGGATGGTGAGGAGGAAGCTCGCTGGATTGGAGAGAAGATCGAGGACCTTGCCAACGGTAGTTCACCTTTCGCTAAACGAAGGCAAAACTCTCGATCAGAACAAATGATGAAAGAGGTGGAGCGTCTCGACGAATTGGGCGCACTACGAGAGCTTAATAGTAGAGAGCAAGTTCTTGATCATTTGAAGGAGCACAAGAGCTACTTTGCGGAAGAGGGCTTTTGGGCGGAAGAAAGTAACCAAGACCTCGTCTGGGAGTTAACAATGAGGCAACAAGAGGGGCTTTCCTTGGAAGCTCCTTTCCAAAGATTCGATCTCAACGAAATCGCCATCCTCGTCCGCGCCTCGCACCAGATGCGCGCGTTTGAGGATCGGTTTCTGACCATCGGACTGCCTTATAAGGTGATTGGTGGCCCTCGGTTCTATGAGCGAATGGAGATTCGCGATGCCATGGCCTATTTCCGGCTGGTGGTCAGCCCCGAGGATGATCTGGCGTTCGAGCGGATCGTGAACACGCCCAAGCGCGGCCTCGGCGACAAGGCACAGCAGACGATTCAGGTGACCGCGCGTGAACACGGGGTGTCTCTGATTGAGGGTGCGCGGATCGCGGTTCGGAATGGTCTGATCAAGGGCAAGGGCGGCAAGGCGCTGCGTGAGTTGGTCGACGGGCTGGCGCGATGGAACGCGATGACGCGAGGGCCTCGGATCGAGGTGGATGACGATACGGTGATCGATGACGGTGTCTCGCCGATCCGCTACGGCGAACCCGAGCATACGCATATCGAACTGGCGCAGATCGTGCTGGATGAATCCGGCTATACCGCACACTGGCAGAACGAAAAGACGCCCGAAGCGCCGGGGCGACTGGAAAACCTCAAGGAACTGGTCAACCAGCTGGATAATTTCGAGAACCTGCAGGGGTTTTTGGAACATGTCAGCCTCGTCATGGACAATGAGCAGGACGGCGACGGGGCCAAGGTCTCGATCATGACCCTGCACGCGGCCAAGGGGCTGGAGTTTCCCGCCGTGTTCCTGCCGGGGTGGGAGGACGGGCTGTTCCCCTCGCAGCGGTCGATGGACGAGCAGGGGATCAAGGGCCTCGAAGAGGAGCGGCGGCTGGCTTATGTGGGCATCACGCGGGCGGAAGAAGTCTGTACCATTTCCTTTGCCGCCAACCGGCGGGTGTTCGGGCAGTGGCAGAATTCGATGCCGTCGCGGTTCATTGATGAACTGCCCGAGGATCATGTCGAGGTGCTGACGGCGTCGGGGCTATATGGTGGTAGTCAGCAGACCACTGGCATTGAAACCCGCGCGGCCGAGGCGAATGTTTATAATTCTCCGGGCTGGAAACGGATGCAGGCGCGGCAGGGGCAATACGGGATGTCTCAACCCAAAGAAAGCCGGAATACGGTGATTGATGCGACCGCTGTGGCCAGCTTCACGGTGGGTGAGCGGGTATTTCATCAGAAATTCGGTTACGGCGCGGTGACGGGGATTGAGGGCGACAAGGTCGAAGTCGACTTCGACAAGGCGGGGGTGAAGAAAGTGGTCTCGCGCTTTCTGACCGCAAAGGACGACGTGCCGTTCTGAGTTTTTGCGAGGCTCTGCCTCGCGCTCCGGGATATTTAAGGCCAGGTGAAGCAGGGGGCGTTCGCGCCCTTTTTTGGTTTGGTCAAAGAAAAACGGCGGTTCCCAGGGGGGAGGAAGGGGAACCGCCGTTCTTTTCTACATCAAGGCAGGGAGGAGGAAGGCCTCGATGTATCCGAACCCGGGTCTGATCCCGGTATGAGGAAGACGCGGCGACGTCAGGGAGGAGGAGGACGTCGCCGCGCGCTTTCAACATCGAGGCAGGGAGGAGGAGAGCCCCGATGTATCAGGTTCCGGCGGTCAGGGCCGGTATAGGGTGCGGCAACGTCAGGGAGGAGGAAGGACGTTGCCGCGGAAATACAGGTCCGAAAGGGAGGAGGACGGACCTGATCTCGATGTTTCGTGCGCGTTTATTGCGCGATCTGGTCTTCCGTGGCCTGCTGGGCCAGTCTGCGGATCATCGAGCGGTGCAGACCCAGATCGGCGAGTTCGCGATCCGACAGGGCCGACAGTTCGTTAACCGTCTGACGGTACAGGCGATACCGTATGAAACGGGTTTTCACGGTTTCAACCAGTGCGGCGATACCAAACGCCGGGGCGCCTTTCAGCGCGGTTTGTGTGCTTGCGACTGCCATCTTCGTCATCCGTTTGTTCTTGTTGCTACCGACATCGTTCGGCGCTTGCTTGACGGTGAAAATAGGCAAATGCTGCGATTGCACAATACTTCGCGTCGTCAATGCTGCTATGCAGCAAGCGCATGGATTGTCGGGATATTCCGGCCAGCCCTAATAATTGCCTTGAAAATATAGGTTTTCGCGTGCGGATGGGGTTTGGCCGTTTTGAGGCTTTGATTAAGGGTGCCTATACCTTAGGCGGGACTGGCGTTTGTTTGGGCATGTTTCGTCGGTTTTCAGTAGGAGGGAGCATCTCTTGTCTCTGCTCCGGTCGGTGACACAGCGATGATATGGGAAAGTATGGGTCAGGCGTGGGAATGGCCTGTCATGCATCTGTGATTCGTCCTTTGTGGCTGGGTTCTGTTGGGTATTCTCGTGAATTTGCTGCCGGTATGAAAAATTAATGGGAAATCGTGGGAAGAAGTTCTTTGGCTCTATTTTGCATATATATGGTGTATTGTTTTACAATTGGATCAATTTGTAGGGCTTTTCTTCTTGAATTTGATTGATCCGTCCTTGCCTCGATGGGTACAGCGATCTTTTTGGAAAAAAATTCTATTGATTTCCATGAATTCCCATGGCATCCCTTGTGTACCCGATGAGGGCGAGGACAGTTAAGGGGCGCCAAACGACCCCGAACCAAAAATACAAAAACAGGTTTCATACAGGCATCTCGCTTTCATCACTCAACAGATCCGGCGCGCGGGCGAGCAGACATCCCCCCAGGTGGCGCGCGCAGCTGGACATCCCGCACAGCGGGTCAATGCGGCGGGTTGATCAGTGGCAGCAGATCAACCCGCCGTTTTTCATCCGGGGGAACGTGAATTTTGAGGTGGGGCGCAAGCGAAAGGGACAGTCGTCTTGGCGCGCAGGTTTAGAGGTGAAAGCCACCATAAGGTGGACACGAAGGGCAGGGTCTCGATCCCGGCCTCGTTTCGCCGTGTGCTTGAAGCGTCCGATCCCAACTGGCAGCCCGGTGACAATCCTGAACTGGTGATTGTCTATGGCGACCACCGCCGCAAATACCTTGAGTGCTATACGATGGAAGCGATCGACGAGGTGGACGCCAAGATCGACGCGCTGCCGCGTGGCTCGATGCAGCGCCGTATGTTGCAGCGCTTATTCCACGGGCAATCTTTTCCGACCAATGTGGATGAAACCGGCCGACTGGTTCTGCCTGCCAAGTTGCGTAACAAGATCGATCTTGAGAAAGAGGCTTTCTTTATCGCCGCGGGTGACACTTTCCAGATCTGGAAACCCGAGACATACGAGGCCGAAGAACTGGCCACGACCGAGGAATGGCTGGACGATCTGCCAGAGGATTTCGATCCTATGCAGTATCTCGACGGCATCGGGGATGGGTGACGGCATGGCCGGCGCTCAGACTTCATCGGATAAACCTCACATCCCTGTTCTACTGCGCCCATTGTTGGCCGCTGTGGCGCCTGTGTCCGGTGTCTGGCTGGACGGCACCTTCGGCGCTGGCGGGTATACCCGTGGCCTGCTGGAGGCCGGGGCCGAGAAGGTCATTGGTGTGGATCGCGATCCACTGGCCTTTGCAATGGCTGCGGATTGGGCCGGTGAATACGGTGATCGGTTGGTGATGCAGCAGGGCGTGTTTTCGCGCATGGATGAGTATGCGAAAAATTTGGACGGCGTCGTGCTGGACCTTGGCGTTTCTTCAATGCAATTGGATCAAGCAGAACGCGGCTTTTCCTTCATGAAAGATGGCCCGCTGGACATGCGCATGAGCCAGGAGGGTGAGAGCGCCGCTGATCTGGTCAATACGGCAACCGAGGCGCAACTGGCCGACATCCTGTTTCATTTCGGCGAAGAACGCGCCAGCCGTCGCATTGCCAAAGCCATCGTCAAAGCGCGGGCTGATGAAACGATCACAACGACTTTGCGGCTGGTTGAGATTATCGAATCCTGCCTGCCGCGGCCAAAACCCGGCCAATCACACCCGGCGACGCGCAGCTTTCAGGGTCTGCGCATCGCGGTGAATGCGGAATATGAAGAGCTGTTTCAAGGGCTTATGGCGGCTGAGCGCGCCTTGAAGCACGGCGGGCAATTGGCGGTTGTCACCTTCCACTCCATTGAGGACCGTATGGTTAAACGGTTCTTCCAGTCTCGCGCTGGTAAAACCGGACGCGCCAATCGCTATGCGCCTGAGATGGAGCAGGAGAAGCCGCAATTCACGCTCAAAACCCGTAAGGCCGTGGGCCCGGATGAACAGGAACTGCAGGAAAACCCACGCGCACGCTCGGCCAAGCTGCGCGTCGCGGTGCGTACGGATGCTCCGGCGGGGGAAATCGAGGCCCGCGCTATCGGTATGCCGCAACTGGGGGGAAGGGCAAGATGAAGAGTATTTTGTATGTGTTGACTGCTCTGTCCGTTTTCGGATTGGCGCTTTGGGCGTATCAGGAAAACTACCGCACGCAGCAGGTGGTAAGGGAAACGCAATCCCTGCAGCAAAAGATTGGTGTAGCGCAGGCGCGGCTGGCGGTGCTGAATGCAGAATGGGCCTATCTGAACCGGCCCGACCGCCTGCGTGAATTGGCCGACCTGAATTTCGAACGCCTCGGGTTGCTGCCGTTGCGGGCCGAACAGTTCGGGCGCGCGGATCAAATCGCTTATGGCGAGGACCCCGACCTGCCCATCGTTGACCCGATTGAACTGCAGGCGATCACCGAGACACAAGCACTGGGCGAGGTGCAGTTCCCATGACCCGCACACCGCTCCGTCCGCTTGCCCGAATTCTTGACGCCCGTGCCCGTGGTGAAAACCCGAAGGCGATTGAGCGCGAGAATATCCGCCAGCGTCACGAAGACATGAAGGACCGCGCGCGTGCGCGTGCCGAAGGTCGCCTGCTGGTACTGGGCCTGTTCTTTTTCTGTGCGTTCTCGGTCGTGGGCTTCCGCATGGGCGCATTGGCCACCTCCGAAGCGCAGGAACCGCTGGCCAATGCGCCGGGGGCGTCCATAGCGATGCAGCGCGCCAATATTGTTGACCGCGAGGGGCGCATTCTGGCGACCAATCTGGACACCTATTCGGTCTACGCACAGCCCCCCCTGATGATCGACCCTATCGCTGCCGCCGATCAACTGGTCGCAATCTTCCCCGATCTGGAGAAAGAGCGTCTGGTCAAGGACTTCACCGGCAAGCGCAAGTTCCTGTGGATCAAGAAACGGATATCGCCCGAGCAGAAGCAGGCCGTCCATGACATCGGTGATCCGGGCATTCTGTTCGGGCCGCGCGAAATGCGGCTTTATCCCAACGGCCGGCTGGCGGCGCATATTCTGGGCGGCTCGGGTTTTGGTCGCGAAGGCGTCAGCGCCGCCGAGGTGATCGGAGTGGCGGGCGTCGAAAAACAGTTCGACGACTATCTGCGCGACCCTGCTAACGGCAACAAGCCGCTGCAACTGTCACTGGATTTGACCGTTCAGGCGGCGGTCGAACAGGTGCTGTATGGTGGCATGAAGATCATGAACGCCAAGGGGGCCTCGGCCGTTTTGATGAATGCGCATACGGGCGAGGTCGTCTCGGCTGCCTCGTTGCCATCCTTTGACCCGAACGACCGACCGCGCCCGCCGACCTCGGGCTTCGATCCCTCGGACAGCCCGCTGTTCAATCGGTATGTGCAGGGCGTGTACGAGCTGGGATCGGTGTTCAAGATATTCACGGCGGCGCAAGCAGTTCAGCTTGGTTTGGTGAATTCTGAGACCATCATCGACACATCCGGCCCGATGAAAATCGGACGCTTTCCGATTGGTGAGTTCAACGGCAAGAACTACGGCGAAATCAGCGTGGCGGATGTGATCGTACACAGCTCGAACCGCGGCACCGGTCGTCTGGCGCTGCAGATCGGCGGGAAGCGGCAGCAGGAGTTCCTGCGGTCTCTGGGGATGTTCGACCCGACTCCGTTCGAAATTGTCGAGGCCAAGGGCGGCGAGCCACTAAAGCCCAAGAAATGGGGTGAACTGAGCACCGTGACCATTTCGTACGGCCATGGCCTGTCGACCAGCCCGATGCATCTGGCCGCCGGTTACGCCGCGATTGCCAATGGCGGGCACTATGTCAGCCCGACCATCCTGCGCCGCAATGGCCCGCAATACGGTCCTCGCGTGATGTCTGAAAACACGGCCAGTCAGGCGCAACAGATGCTGCGTAAAGTTGTCACCGACGGCACCGCCAGCTTTGGCGATGTGGCAGGCTATGATGTGGCTGGCAAGACGGGCACCGCCGACAAACCCAAGCCGCGTGGTGGCTATTACGATGATAAGGTCATCGCCACCTTCGCGACGATCTTCCCGGCCTACGACCCGAAATATGTGCTGATCGTCACGCTCGATGAGCCGTCCATCGTGGCCTACGGCGAAAAGCGCCGTACAGCGGGTTGGACCGCCGTGCCTGTTGCCGCCGAACTGATCGCGCGCGTCGCGCCGCTGTTGGGCCTCAGACCTCGGCTTGAGCCTGAGGCGCGCGCTGCTATAACGCTGACCTCAAATTAGGCTGTCCGGCGAAAGGTGGGTCATGGGCAATCGGTCAAAGAAACTCAGCGAACTGGCCCTGACCGCGCGGGGCGGGGCGAATCCTGACGTCACCGGATTGGCGGTTGACAGCCGGGAGGTCAGGGAAGGCTTCCTGTTCGCAGCGCTGCCCGGCACCCGCGTTCATGGCGGAGAGTTCATCCAATACGCCCTGCGCATGGGCGCTACCGCCATTCTGACCGATGCAGAAGGGGCAGAAATTGCCGCCGGAGAACTGGCCGCCTCTGACGCGGCGCTGATCGTGACCGAGGACCCCCGTCAGGCCTTGGCCGGCGCTGCGGCTCTGTGGTTCGGTACGCAGCCGCAAACCATCGTGGCCGTTACCGGCACAAACGGCAAAACCTCGATCGCCAGCTTCGTCCGTCAGATCTGGACCGAGCTTGATCTGGCCGCCGTCAACCTCGGCACCACCGGGGTCGAGGGCGCATGGACCGCGCCGCTGGCCCACACCACGCCCGAGCCGATCACGTTGCACCGCTGTCTCGCCGAAGCCGCCGAGAACGGCGTGACCCACGCGGCGATGGAGGCCTCGTCCCACGGCCTCGAACAGCGCCGTCTGGATGGTGTGCATCTGACGGCTGCCGGGTTCTCGAATTTCACGCAAGACCATCTGGATTATCACGACACGTTCGAGGCTTATTTCGCCGCCAAGGCGGGCCTGTTTGACCGGGTGCTGCCCGAGGATGGTGTCGCGGTGATTAACCTCAGCGATCCGAAGGGCGCAGAGATGCGCAAGATCGCCGAAGCGCGCGGTCAGAATGTCATTACAGTGGGGCCTGAGGGCTCTGACCTTTGCTTGCTGAAACAACGCTTTGACGCAACCGGACAGGACCTGCGCTTTTCATGGCGCGGCAAGGTTCATCAAACCCGCCTGAACCTGATCGGCGGGTTTCAGGCCGAAAACGTCCTGCTGGCCTGCGGCCTGGTCATCGCCGCCGGAGAAGACCCCGACCGCGTGTTCGAAACCCTGCCGCATCTAACCACCGTCCGGGGTCGGATGCAGTTGGCCGCGACGCGCGAAAACGGCGCGGCGGTGTTTGTCGATTACGCGCATACCCCCGACGCCGTCGCCACCGCGCTGAAGGCGATGCGCCCGCACGTCATGGGCCGCCTGATCGCCATCGTCGGCGCTGGCGGTGACCGCGACGCCACCAAGCGCCCGCTGATGGGGCGGGCTGCGGCAGAAAACGCCGATCTGGTCTTTGTCACCGACGATAACCCGCGCAGCGAGGACCCGGCCACCATCCGGGCTGCCGTCATGCTGGGCGCACCTGAGGCGACCGAGGTCGGTGACCGCGCCGAGGCCATCCTGCGTGGCATCGACGCCCTGCAACCCGGCGATGCTCTGCTGATCGCGGGCAAGGGGCACGAAACCGGCCAGATCGTCGGCGATCAGGTTCTGCCCTTCGATGACGTGGAACAGGCTAGCATTTCGGTCGCCGCCTTGGACGGGAGGGTCGCATGACACTGTGGACCGCAGCCGAGGCCGCCGAGGCCACCAAGGGGCGCACCACCGCTGATTGGGAGGCGACGGGCGTTTCCATCGACACCCGCACCCTGCAACCCGGAGACCTGTTCGTGGCTCTCAAAGCCGCTCGCGACGGTCATGATTTCGTGGCACAAGCGCTGGAGAAAGGCGCGGGCGCGGCACTGGTCTCATATATTCCCGAAGGCGTATCCGAGGATGCGCCGTTGTTGATCGTCGATGACGTGCAGGCCGGGCTGGAAGCGCTTGGGCAAGCCGCCCGGCAGCGCTGCGCCGCGCGTGTTGTCGGGGTGACCGGCAGTGTCGGCAAGACCTCGACCAAGGAAATGCTGGCCAGCATTCTGGAAACGCAAGGGAAAACCCATGCCAGCGTCGCCAGCTATAACAACCATTGGGGTGTGCCGCTGACGCTGGCCCGGATGCCTCGCGACACCGAATTTGCCGTGATCGAGATCGGTATGAACCATCCCGGCGAGATCGCCCCTCTGGCTCGTCAGGCTCAGCCGCATGTGGGATTGGTGACCACAGTGGCAGCTGTCCACCTGGAGGCGTTCGAGAACGTCGCGGGCATTGCCCGTGAAAAAGCCGCGATCTTTGACGGGCTGACGCCGGGAGGCGCGGCCATCGTGAATGCCGATATCGAACATGCTGACATCCTGCGCGCCTGTGCCCGGGACAGGGATGCGAAGGTCGTGGACTTTGGCCGCGATGCGCGGGATTACACTCTGACAGACGTGGCGCAGGGGCCGAACAGCGTGCAGGCGCACGGGGTTGCCGACGGCAAAGTCATCTCATTTGACGTTCAGTCTGCCGGTACCCATTTCGCAATGAACGCGTTGGGCGCTCTGGCCGCCTGCGTCGAAATGGGCGTCGATCTGGATCAGGCCATTGCTGGCCTGCGTCGCTGGTCGCCGGTCAAGGGGCGCGGCGTGCGTGAAGTGATCGCTTTGTCGACTGGAGGTCAGATCGAACTGCTGGACGACAGCTATAACGCCAACCCAACCTCGATGGAGGCCGCTTTGGATGTATTGGCTGCGTCGGCTGGAAAACGCAAAATCGCCTTTCTGGGCGATATGAAGGAACTGGGTGCGCAGGAGCAGGCGATGCACGCTGCGATGGCGGACGTGACCGCGATGGCGCAGATCGATCGGGTGCACTGCATCGGCCCTTTGATGCGGGCGTTGCATGACGCTCTGCCCGAAGACAAGCGCGGGCTCTGGACCGAGACCAGTGCGCACGTGGCTGCGCGGCTGCCCGAGTTGATCCGTGATGGCGATACGGTGCTGGCCAAGGGCTCGCTGAGCATGGCGCTGGCGTGCATTGTTGACGGTCTGCGGAAAATGGGGCAAGGGGGCGCGCTTGAGTGATATACGCGCTGCGGATGCCCGTGCGAGAAAGGTTTTGGAATGCTCTATTGGTTGACCGCCCTGTCGGATGGAGGGGATTTCTGGAACCTCTTCCGCTATATTACCTTCCGGGCGGGGGGCGCCTTCTTGACCGCGCTGATTTTCGGGTTTCTGTTTGGAAAACCATTGATCAACGTGCTGCGCCGCAAGCAGGGCAAGGGCCAGCCGATCCGCGATGATGGACCCGAGGCGCATCTGTCCAAGGCCGGAACACCCACCATGGGCGGCTTGCTGATCGTTGGGGCGCTTGTGACTTCGACCCTTATCTGGGCGCGCTGGGATAACCCCTATGTGTGGATGGTGCTGTTCGTGACACTGGCCTATGCGGCGATTGGGTTTGCGGATGATTATGCCAAGGTTTCGAAACAGAACACAAAGGGCGTTTCCAGCAAGATGCGGCTTGCGCTTGGTGTGATCATCGCCGTGTTGGCCTCGCTCTGGGCGACGTTGCACCACCCGGCGGATCTTCAGAACCAGCTGGCGCTTCCGGTGTTCAAGGATACGCTGGTCAATCTGGGCCTGTTCTATATCCCCTTTGCGGTGATCGTGATCGTGGGTGCGGCCAATGCAGTGAACCTGACCGACGGGCTGGACGGGCTGGCCATCATGCCCGCCATGATCGCAGCATCGACCCTTGGTGTGATTGCCTACGCGGTGGGGCGGGTCGACTTTACGGAATATCTCGATGTGCATTATGTGCCGGGAACCGGAGAGATACTGATCTTCACGGCCGCGCTGTTTGGCGGCGGGCTGGGATTCCTGTGGTACAACGCCCCTCCGGCGGCGGTGTTCATGGGCGACACCGGGTCACTGGCACTGGGTGGAGCGCTGGGCGCGATTGCCGTTGCCACCAAGCACGAACTGGTGTTGGCGGTGGTCGGAGGGCTGTTCGTCGTCGAGGCGCTGAGCGTGATCATCCAGGTGCTGTATTTCAAACGCACCGGCAAACGTGTGTTCCTGATGGCCCCGATTCATCACCATTACGAGAAAAAGGGCTGGGCCGAACCCACTATCGTGATCCGGTTCTGGATCATCTCGCTGATTCTGGCGCTGATCGGGCTGGCGACGCTTAAGGTCCGATAAAGCTCCCGCCGGGTTCGGAGGCCCTGCGGGCCCCCTGCCACCCGTTGGGCCCGGCTCGCGCTGCCGCGCGAGCCTGAACGTGCCCTTGCCTTTGGGAAAACCTTCGGTGCAGTGTGGCGCAAATTTCAAGTCAAAGAAGGTGGGTGGCATGATCCCGGTCAAAGGGTTTTCAGGGCAGAAGGTCGCGGTTCTAGGGCTGGGCCGGTCCGGTCTGACCACGGCGCGGGCCCTGCGGGCGGGCGGGGCGCAACCGATATGCTGGGACGATAACCCCGCTGCGCGCGAGGCCGCTGAGAACGAAGGCTTTACCTGCGCCGATCTGCGCCGGCATGGCATATTTGATGACATCGCGTCGCTGATCGTCTCGCCCGGTATTCCGCATCTTTATCCTACTCCGAACCCGGTGGTTGCTGCTGCACTGGAGGCGGGGGTTCCTGTCGACAATGATATCGGACTGTTCTTCCGGTCCTTCGCGGGGGCGGAGTGGAACAATTACGACACCCCTCCGCGCGTCATCGCAGTGACGGGATCGAACGGTAAATCGACGACCGCCGCACTGATCCATCATATTCTGACCGAAGCGGGCCGTGAATCGCAGCTTGCAGGCAATATCGGGCGCGGCGTGTTGGATATCGATCCGGGCGGCGATGGCGCGGTCGTGGTGTTGGAACTCAGCAGCTATCAGACCGAATTGGCCCGTGCACTGACCCCTGATGTGGCGGTGTTCACCAATCTCTCGCCCGATCACCTGGACCGGCATGGGGGTATGGGCGGGTATTTCGCCGCAAAGCGCCGCCTCTTTGCTGAGGGTGGACCGGACCGTGCGGTGATCGGCGTAGACGAGGCTGAGGGGGCGTTTCTGGCCGGACAGATGTCCGAAGGGCCGACGGACGACCGGGTGATCCGAATCTCGGTTGCGCGCAAACTGACCGGGCCGGGCTGGCAGGTTTTTGCCCGGAAGGGATATCTCGCGGAATACCGCAAAGGCCGTCAGGCGGGTTCGATCGACCTGCGAGGTATCAAGGGCCTGCCCGGCGCGCATAACCACCAGAACGCCTGTGCGGCCTATGCCGCCTGTCGGTCGCTTGGCCTTGCGCCTCGGATAATCGAAGACGCGTTGCACAGTTTCCCGGGACTGCCGCATCGCAGCCAGATCATAGCCGAGACAGATGGCGTGACCTATGTGAACGACTCCAAGGCCACTAATGTGGACAGCGCCCTGAAAGCTCTGAGCGCATTCAAAAATATCCGTTGGATTTGTGGCGGGCTTGAGAAAGAGGGTGGTCTGGATGCTTTGAACGGGGCGGCGGATCAGGTGATCCGAGCCTACGTGATCGGGCGCGAGGCCGCTGGATTTGCCATGAGGCTTTCGGCGGATGCACAGGTTTGTACGACTATGGCGGAGGCCGTTGAACAAGCCATGGCTGATGCGCAGCCCGGCGAGACGGTTTTGCTGGCCCCGGCAGCGGCCAGTTTTGATCAGTACGACAACTTTGAACAGCGTGGCGATGATTTCATTGCCGAGGTGCAATCACGGCTCTCAAAAAGCTGAGTTTGCAATTGACCGCCGGTTTGGCCAATCTGTACGCCTGTCTGCTTGACGCGCCATACTTATTGGTTTTGCTTTCGGAAAATTCAAAACGAGGTCATGGAATATGCCAAATCGTAAACTCTCTCTGATCCTTCCTGCCATTCTGGTGGCCGGTGCCTGCACCAACACTGGCGCCAACTATCAGCCAGTGATCGACGGCCCGGTCGGCCCGAACTACAACGTCGATCTGCAACAATGTCAGCAACTTGCCGCATCACAAGCCAGCGTGGACGGGTCTACCGCCGGTAACGCGGCTATCGGTGCCGCAGGTGCCGCCGCCGTCACCGGGATCGTTCAGGACAGCAGCGACAATCTGGGACGCGCAGCCGTGGCCGGCGCTCTGGTTGGCGCGGGCGCTGACGTGATCAACAAGAACCAGAACAAAGAAGTGATCGTGCGCAACTGTATGCGCGGGCGTGGGTATAACGTCGTTGGCTAACGGCTTGCGATGGCACAACCTGCGGCGTGGCCCGACGACCACGCCCATTGGAAATTGTAGCCGCCCAGCCAGCCGGTGACATCCACCGCTTCGCCGATCGCATAGAGGCCGGGGACATCCCTGGCCTCCATCGTTTTTGAAGACAGATCATCGGTATCGATACCGCCCAAAGTCACTTCGGCGGTGCGATATCCTTCGGTGCCCGACGGTGTCAGACGCCAATCCGAAAGGGCCGAGGTAAGCTCTGAGAGTTTTGTATCGGACTGATCGGCCAGATTGCCCCGCATTGGCATGAAAAGGCTCAGGTAATCGATCAGCCGCGCGGGCAGATGGCGCGCCAGTTCGGTGGTCAGGGCTTTGCGACCTCCACTTTGCCGCTGCTGGCGTAGCAGATCGAGCAGGGGCAGGTCGGGGATCAGGTTAACGCCGATCTCCTGACCCTCGCGCCAATAAGAAGAAAGCTGCAAGACCGACGGCCCGCTGAGCCCGCGATGGGTGAACAGCAGAGCCTCGTCAAAGCTGGTGTGACCAGTTGACAGACGAGCCGGCACTGAAACCCCGGACAAATCCTTGAACTTGCCATCGGAAAAGGTGAACGGCACCAATGCTGCGCGGGTGTCGGTCATTCGCAGTCCGAATTGTTGCGCGATGTCGTAGGCCAGACCGGTCGCGCCCATTTTGGGGATCGACTTGCCACCTGTGGCGAGCACGAGGTTGGTGCAGGTCGGACCCAGACGCTGCCCTTCACGTTCAATCTCCAGCGCAAATCCGCCCTCGGTTTTGCGCAGATCTTTCAAAGCGGTCCCGATCCAAAGCTCGGCCCCGGCGCGGTCCATTTCATCCAGCAGCATTTGAATGATCTGCTTAGAGGAGCCGTCGCAGAACAGTTGCCCCAGTGTTTTTTCGTGCCACGCGATGCCATGGCGACCGACCAGATCGACAAAGTCCCACTGCGTATACCGCGCCAGAGCGGATTTGCAGAAATGCGGGTTCTGCGACAGAAAGTTGTTCGGTCCCGCATACATGTTGGTGAAGTTACAACGCCCGCCGCCCGAGATTCGGATTTTTTCGCCCGGAACCTTGGCGTGATCAATCACCAACACGCGCCCGCCGCAATGCGCCGCGCACATCATACCGGCAGCTCCGGCGCCAAGGATGATCGTGTCATAGGTCATGAGCGGGGGATGAAGAGGATTGGCGGTGATGGCAAGGGGCGTCCTGCTATCTTTTTACGAATAAGCGGGAAGCCAGTGATGGGGCAGTAGATCGCGCAACGGCAGGAAGATCAGTTTGTTTTCGGGGTTTGTAATCGCGACGAGTGTGTCCATCCCCCAAAATCGCAGTCTTTCCTGGCAAATCCCGCAGGGGGTTAGAATTCTGAAATCTGATGTCTCGTGGTCACGGAATACGCAAAGGCTATGAGTAACTCTCTGGTCTCTTTTATGTGCCTCCAGAAATGCCCCGAGCTCCATGCATACAGATAGTGCATCGAAGTCCGTTTCGGGGGCGACGCTGGTGACGATGTCTCCATTCACCAGCCGAATGGCGGCCGCACCACCCCATCCTTTGGGGTAACGGTTTACTATGAGCTCAGTGGCGTTGTGATAAAGCTCTTGTTCTATATTCATGGCACTTTCTTTGTTGGTTCGATCTGCAGCTTGAAGCGTTGGCAAACATCCACCAAGGGCTAATGGATCAAGCTTGCCGCGGCAAGTTGGTCTGCGATCTAGTTAATGCGTAGGAGATTGCCACTGCCTACTAGCCCAAATGGCAAAACCGCTGTAGACTCTCAACCAGATCCCGAAAACGGGACGTTAACGAGGCAGATAGTGGCGGTATCTCATGACTGAGATGGTGTATGGCGCGGTTCAGGACCAGCGCGGCGAACCGATTCTTCCAAAATGGTGGCGGACGATTGATCGCTGGACGATGTCCTGCGTTCTGATCCTGTTTGTCATCGGGCTTTTGCTGGGTCTGGCCTCATCGCCACCGCTTGCCGGACGCAACGGGTTCGATCCGTTTCACTATGTCGAACGGCAAGCCCTGTTTGGCGGGTTGGCGCTGATCGCCATGCTGTTAACCTCGATGATGTCGCCCACTTTGGTGCGACGACTGGCAGTGCTCGGATTTCTGGGTGCCTTCGTGGCACTGGCTTTCCTGCCCATTTTCGGCACCGATTTTGGCAAGGGTGCGGTACGCTGGTATTCGCTGGGTTTCGCGTCGTTGCAACCTTCCGAGTTTCTGAAACCCGGCTTCGTCGTTGTTGCAGCCTGGCTGCTGGCCGCCTCACAAGAGATCAACGGTCCCCCGGGGCGGTTGTGGTCCTTTGCGCTGTGTATGGCGATCGTCGCGATGCTGGTGATGCAGCCCGATTTCGGACAAGCCTGTCTGGTTCTGTTCGGCTGGGGTGTGATGTATTTCGTCGCCGGGGCGCCGATGCTGTTGTTGGTCAGCATGGCCGGGGCCGTGGTTCTGGGCGGTATGTTCGCTTACTCGAATTCGGAACACTTCGCGCGCCGTATCGACGGTTTCCTAAATCAGGAACTCGACCCGACCACCCAGCTTGGCTATGCCACCAATGCCATCCGCGAGGGCGGGTTGTTCGGCGTTGGCGTAGGAGAGGGGCAGGTGAAGTGGTCTCTGCCCGACGCGCATACCGATTTTATCATCGCTGTCGCCGCTGAGGAGTATGGCTTGATCCTCGTCCTCATCATCATCGCGCTCTATTCGTTGATCGTCGTGCGTTCGCTGCTGCGGCTGATGCGCGAACGTGACATGTTCATCCGTCTGGCCGGGACCGGCCTGGCTTGCATGTTCGGCGTTCAGGCGATGATCAATATGGGCGTCGCCGTGCGTCTGCTGCCTGCCAAGGGCATGACGCTGCCGTTTGTCAGCTATGGCGGCTCATCGCTGATCGCGGGCGGCATTGCAGTTGGCATGTTGCTGGCCTTCACCCGTTCTCGCCCACAGGGTGAGCTTGGCGATATTCTGCGCGGACGAGGCTGATGAACACACCTTACCTATTGATTGCGGCGGGCGGCACCGGGGGCCATATGTTTCCCGCACAGGCGCTGGCCGAGGCCATGCTGAGCAAGGGCTGGCGCGTGCGCCTGTCCACCGACCCGCGAGGTGCGCGCTATACCGGTGCTTTCCCGCAAGCAACCGAAATTGTCGAGGCTTCGTCGGCCACTTTCGCCCGTGGCGGTCTGGCCGCCAAGGCGCTGGTCGGCCCGCGGATCGCCGCAGGTGTCACCAGCATGGCGGCTCAGATGCTGCGTGACAAGCCGGACGTGGTGGTGGGTTTTGGCGGCTACCCCTCGATCCCGGCTCTGGGCGCGGCGACTCTGTTGAAAATCCCCCGCATGATCCATGAACAAAACGGGGTTCTGGGCCGCGTCAATCGACTGTTTGCCACTCGCGTGGCGCAGGTGGCCTGCGGTGTCTGGCCCACGGATTTGCCCGACGGAGCCAAAGGCGTTCACACCGGCAACCCGGTCCGGGCTGCCGTGTTGGAGCGCGCCGGAGCGCCCTTTATTCCGCCCGGCGACTATCCAATGTCGGTTCTGGTGATGGGTGGCAGTCAGGGTGCGCGCATCCTCAGCGACGTAGTGCCCAATGCAATCGCGGCGCTGCCCGAGGGGCTGCGCGATCATGTCCGCGTCTCGCATCAGGCCCGGGATGAGGACGGCGAGCGGGTTAAAGCCTTCTACGCCGACCGTGGCATCCGGGCCGATGTTGAGCCGTTCTTCGACGACGTCCCCCGGCGTATGTCCGACGCGCAGCTTGTCATCAGTCGCTCGGGGGCCTCTAGCGTGGCCGATATTTCGGTGATCGGGCGGCCCTCGATCCTGATCCCGTTCGCCGCTGCCGCTGGCGATCATCAGACCGCCAATGCGCGCGGGCTGGTGCAGGCGGGTGGTGCGATCATGATCCCGGAAAACGCTCTTGACGTTCCTGCGCTGACACAGCAAATGACCACGGTTCTGACAAACCCCGAAGCCGCACAGCAAATGGCCCATGCCGCGCTATCCGTCGGGGCGCCGGACGCTACCGAACGTCTGACAGCCCTTGTCGAGCAATTGGCGTAGAAGGAGACCCCATGACCCCAGCAACCAAACTGCCGCAGGACGTAGGACCGATCCATTTCGTCGGTATCGGCGGGATCGGGATGTCGGGGATCGCCGAGGTGCTGCTGAACCTTGGCTATCGGGTGCAGGGGTCGGATCTGAAGACCTCGAAGATCACGGATCGTCTGGCATCCCTGGGGGCCGAGATATTCGAAGGCCAGCGCGCTGAAAACCTGCAGAACGCCGCCGTGGTTGTCACATCGACCGCGATCAAACCGGGCAACCCGGAACTTGACGAGGCACGTGCCCAGGGCCTGCCCGTTGTCCGCCGCGCCGATATGCTGGCAGAGCTCATGCGGCTGAAATCCAACATTGCCATCGCCGGGACGCATGGCAAGACTACTACGACCACGATGATGGCCGAGCTGATGGTCGCCGGGGACTTCGACCCCACCGTCATCAATGGTGGCATCATTCACGCCTATGGCTCGAACGCGCGCATGGGGCAGGGCGAATGGATGGTGGTTGAGGCGGATGAGAGCGACGGTTCGTTCAACCGCCTGCCTGCGACCATCGCCATCGTCACCAATATCGACCCCGAGCATATGGAGCATTGGGGTGATTTCGACCAACTGCGCGACGGGTTCCACGAGTTCCTCTCGAACCTGCCCTTCTACGGTCTCGCCGTCTGCTGCACCGACCATGCCGAGGTTCAGGCGCTGGTCGGGCGTATCACCGACCGCCGCGTGCGCACCTATGGTTTTAACGCGCAGGCCGATGTGCGGGCGGACAATCTGATCTATAAGGGCGGCGTCGCCCATTTCGACATCCACCTGCAATACGAAGACAAGGTGATCGAGGGCTGCACCCTTCCCATGCCGGGCGATCACAACGTCTCGAACGCGCTCAGCGCAGTGGCGGTAGCGCGCCATCTTGGCATGAAGACGGCCGAGATACGGGACGCACTGGCCAATTTCGGTGGTGTAAATCGCCGCTTCACCAAAGTCGGCGAGGTTGACGGCGTTACCATAATCGATGACTACGGCCACCACCCGGTGGAAATCACCGCCGTGCTGAAGGCCGCCCGTCAGGCAACCGAGGGCCGCGTCATTGCCGTGCACCAACCGCACCGCTATTCGCGCCTGTCCGACCTTTTCGATGATTTCTGCACCTGCTTCAACGATGCCGACGTGGTCGCAATCGCCGAGGTCTTCGCTGCCGGAGAAGACCCGATCGCAGGGGCTGATCGAGACTCGCTGGTACAGGGCCTGATCCGGCACGGCCACCGTCATGCGCGGGCGATCTTGAACGAAGAAGACCTTGCGCGCCTCGTCCGCGAACAGGCGCGCCCCGGCGACATGGTCGTCTGCCTCGGCGCGGGTACGATCAGCACTTGGGCCAACGGGCTGCCCGACCGGTTGATCGCCAAAGCGAGCTAGCCCCGTGGCGTTGTCACTCATAATCGCCTGCGGCTGGGTCTTCGCCTCCACAATCGTGGCGCTGTTGCCCATGCACCTGCAATTCCCCCCGGGTGTGGTACTGTTTGCCAGCGCGCCCGCACTGATTTTGTGGCTGAGTTTAGACTATGGCTGGTTCATCGGAGTGCTGGCCGTTGCCGGTTTCGTCTCGATGTTTCGCAATCCCATCCGCTATTACTGGCGTAAATGGACGGGTAAAGAGGTCCACGAATGAACTGGTCGATTGCGCTTGCTGGTCTCTGGGGTTTGGTCGCCAATATTCTGGCGATGATCCCCAGCAAAGACAACCACTGGACCCGCGCCTATATCCTGATCGCCGTGGGCGTGCCCATCCTGGGCTATGTGACCTACGAAAACGGCCCGTGGATCGGGCTGGTCGTGCTGGCGGCGGGCATGTCTGTGTTGCGCTGGCCGGTGATTTATCTGACCCGTTGGACAAAGGCGAAAATGCAGGGCATGAAGGCGATCAACAAGTAACGGCCATTTCAGGAGGTCATCATGGTCGACATCGCCACATTCGCATATCTGCCGCTGATTACGCTGGTTTTCGGTATCGTTGCAGGCTTTGTTGCCGGTCGCTGGATCGGTATCAGGGGGCTGTTCTGGCTGATTGGCCTGACCTCTGCGGTTGCGCTGGTTCTGATCGTTATGCTGGCCGGTATTGAAACCGGCGCGGAAGAACGGGCCTTCGGCCCCTTCGTCTGGCTGACGGGCGGAGTTCTGCCCTTCCTGTTCGCCGCGATCATGGGCGGAGTAATAGGCCGCAGCCTGGCCGCGCGAGTGACCGCATGATCAGCTTGCCCGCCGTTCGGGGCCGAATATCTCAGACCCGCGCGCTGAACGACCTCACCTGGCTGCGCGTCGGTGGCCCGGCAGATTATCTGTTCCAGCCAGCCGATACCCGGGATCTGCAGGATTTTCTGCGCGACTTGCCCGAAGAAACGCCGGTCTTCCCCATGGGGGTTGGCTCGAACCTCATCGTGCGCGACGGAGGTCTTAGGGCAGTGGTGATCCGGCTTGGCCGCGGATTTAATGGCATCTCGGTTGCTGGCAACACCGTCACCGCAGGTGCGGCGGCGCTGGACGCCCATGTGGCGCGCAAAGCAGCGGATGCGGGTGTGGATCTGACCTTTCTGCGTACGATCCCCGGTTCCATCGGCGGGGCGGTGCGAATGAATGCGGGTTGCTATGGCAGCTACACGGCGGATGTGCTGCAAAAGGCCACCGTCGTGACGCGGAGAGGAGAGCTTGTGGACCTTGCTCCGCAAGACCTCAACTTCCGCTATCGACAATCCGACCTTCCCGAAGGCGCGGTGCTGGTCTCGGCCACGTTCCAAGCACCCTTGGGTGATCCCGCCGAGTTGCACGCCCGCATGGAAGCGCAGCTTAAGAAACGCGACGAGACCCAGCCTACCAAGGAACGCAGTGCCGGGTCGACCTTCCGCAACCCCGCCGGGTTTTCCTCTACCGGCAAGGCGGATGACGTGCATGATCTCAAGGCGTGGAAGGTGATCGACGATGCGGGGATGCGTGGCGCGACCAAGGGTGGCGCACAGATGAGCCCCAAGCACCCGAATTTCCTGATCAACACCGGCACCGCCACCGCCGCCGACCTCGAAGGTCTGGGCGAAGAGGTGCGAAAAAAGGTTTACGAAACAAGCGGCATCACGCTAGAGTGGGAAATCATGCGGGTCGGTGATCCGCTGAAAGAATAAAGCCCCGACCGTCAGACCATAACAGGCAAATTAAGGCGACGGATCAAAGGCATAAACGCAGTACGGACCACTACATAAGGTCCGGGGACATTGAGGCGCACATTGGGTATGTCGAGCAGGACAAACCCCAAAGTGGCGGTATTGATGGGCGGCCCCTCGGCGGAACGCGAGGTGTCTCTCAGCTCTGGGCGCGAATGCGCGGCCGCCCTTGTGGGAGAAGGCTTTGAAGTGGTCGAACTGGACGCTGGTCCCGACCTTTACGCGCGCCTTCTGGAGGTCAAACCGGATGTGGTTTTCAACGCCCTGCATGGCCGCTGGGGCGAGGACGGATGCGTACAGGGCCTGCTGGAGTGGATGCGCATCCCCTATACCCATTCCGGGGTTCTGGCCTCGGCGCTGGCGATGGACAAGCAGCGCAGCAAAGAGGTTTATCAGGCCGAAGGGTTGCCCGTCGTCCCAAGCATGATTGTGCCCAAGATCGAGGTGATCGAAGTCCACGTGATGGAGCCACCTTACGTGGCCAAGCCCAACAACGAAGGCTCCAGCGTTGGCATCTATATCGTGCATGAGGGCTCGAACGGACCTCCGCAGCTATCGGACGATATGCCAGAACACATCATGGTCGAGAAATACGTGGCGGGCCGGGAGCTGACTGTGACCGTGATGGGAGACCGTGCTCTGACGGTGACCGAAATCATGACCGATGGCGGTTGGTACGACTACGATGCCAAATACAAGCCGGGCGGTTCGTGGCATGTGCTGCCCGCAGACATCCCGCAGGACATTTTTGACCGCTGCATGAGCTATGCGTTGAAAGCTCACAACGCTCTGGGCTGTCGCGGCGTATCTCGTACCGATTACCGCTGGGATGACAGCATGGGGGCCGATGGCCTGTTCCTGCTGGAAACCAATACGCAGCCCGGTATGACCCCGACCTCGTTGGTGCCCGAACAGGCAGCGCATATCGGCATGACTTTCGGCCAGCTTTGCGCCTGGATGGTGGAGGACGCCTCATGCGACCGCTGACCGCCACCCGCGCGCCGGTGATCCACCGGACCAAAGCCCTTGCCGGACCGGATGCGGATTTTGCCGCCGCGCCTCGGTCAGAGCCCAAAGCCGAACCCAAACTGCGCCTAGGTGGTGGGCGGCTGTTTGGCGGTGCTCGACTGTCCGACCCCGCGCCGTCGCGCCTCAGCTACCGTTTTCAGCGCTGGATGCTCACCCCCGGCATTCGTCGCGGGTTGAAGATTGGCCTGCCGGTGCTGGCCCTAGTCGGCGCAGTGGGCGGCTATTTCGCATCGGAAGACCGCCGCGAGGCCGTCAGCACCTATATCGCCGACATCAAGACCTCGATTCAGGAACGTCCCGAATTCATGGTCAACCTGATGGCCATCGATGGGGCAGGGACCACATTGTCCGAGGATATCCGCGAGGTCGTGCCGCTCGACTTTCCGCTCAGTTCCTGGGATCTGGATGTCGAGCAAATCCGCGACACCATTACCGGGTTGGACCCGGTGAAATCAGCCACCGTGCGCATCCGGCCCGGAGGCATCCTGCAGGTCGATGTGGTGGAACGCCAGCCGGTGATCGTCTGGCGCACCCGCAATGGGGTCGAGTTGCTGGACGAAACCGGTGCTCATGTCGACATGGTTGCGGCGCGTGCCGATCACGCGACCCTGCCGCTGATCGCAGGCAAGGGTGCGGACAAACATGTCCCCGAGGCAATGCAAATCCTGACCACCGCCCGCAGTCTGGGCGAACGGGTGCGCGGTCTGGTGCGCGTCGGCGAACGCCGCTGGGATCTGGTGCTGGATCGCAACCAACGCATCATGTTGCCAACCGAACGCCCTGTGCGTGCGCTGGAACGCGTGCTGGCGGTGAACGAGGTGCAGGACCTTCTGGAACGCGACGTGGTGGCGGTGGATATGCGCCTCGGACAGCGGCCAACCATCCGAATGAACAAAACAGCCAGCGAAGACTGGTGGAACGCAAAAGTAGATGTGAGTAGCGGGCAGTAACGACCATGATGACCGACCTTTATCAGTCCCAACGGGCCATGCGGCAGATGCGCCGGCAGGCGATGCAACGCGGCGTTGTCGCCATTCTGGACGTGGGCAGTTCCAAAATCGCCTGCCTCGTTCTGCGCTTTGACGGGACCGGGCGGTTGTCCGAGGACAATTCGATCGGCTCGATGGCGGGTCAGACCGGGTTCCGTGTCATCGGCGCCGCGACCACCCGTTCGCGCGGGGTGCAGTTCGGCGAAGTCACCGCGATGCAGGAAACCGAACGCGCCATCCGTACCGCGTTGCAGGCGGCGCAAAAGATGGCCGATATCCGTGTCGATCACGTTATTGCCAGCTTTTCGGGGGCTAATCCACGTTCCTACGGGCTGGACGCGCAGGTCGATCTGGAAGGGCAATTGGTCACCGAGGCCGAGGTCGGCCGCGTTCTGAATGCCTGCGATGTGCCCGACTATGGGGAAGGGCGAGAAGTGCTGCACGCCCAGCCGGTGAATTTCGCGCTGGATAACCGCTCGGGTCTGATCGATCCGCGCGGACAACTGGGGCAAAGCCTCGCGGTGGATATGCATATGCTGACCGTCGATGCGGTGGCGATCCAGAACATCGTGCGCTGTATCAAACGCTGCGATCTGGAACTGGCCGGGATTGCGAATTCGGCCTATGTGTCCGGCATCTCGGCTCTGGTCGAGGATGAACAGGAACTGGGTGCCGCTTGTATCGACATGGGTGGCGGTACCACCAGCATCTCGATCTTCATGAAGAAACACATGATCTATGCCGATTGCGTGCGTATGGGCGGCGATCATGTGACCAGCGATATCTCGATGGGTCTCGGTGTACCCGCAGCGGTGGCTGAACGGATCAAAACCTTTAACGGAGGTGTCCACGCCACCGGGGCGGATGATCGTGACTTGATCGATATCGGTGGTGATACCGGCGACTGGGAACACGACCGCCGCACCGTCAGCCGGGCCGAGCTGATCGGAATCATGCGTCCCCGCGTCGAAGAAATTCTGGAAGAGGTCCGTACCCGTCTGGACGCTGCCGGGTTTGATCACCTGCCCAGCCAGCAGATCGTTCTGACCGGCGGTGGCAGTCAGATCATGGGGCTGGATGGGCTGGCCAGCCGCATTCTGGGTCAGCGTGTGCGCCTTGGCCGACCGTTGCGCGTGCATGGCCTGCCGCAGTCAGCGACGGGGCCGGGGTTCTCGTCTGCTGTCGGCCTCAGCCTGTTTGCCGCGCACCCTCAGGACGAATGGTGGGACTTCGAAATTCCCGTCGACACCTATGCCGCGCGCCCGTTCAAGCGTGCCGTGCGTTGGTTCCGTGACAACTGGTAAGGCTCTGCGCCGGATCGTCCTTGGCACCGCCCTCTGGCCTGTCATGGCGCCGGCCCAAACCCTGATCGCGCCCGAGGCGTTTCTGGACGCCGTGGTTGGTAAAACCATCACTTTCCACGAAATCCGCAGCGGAATGCTGGTCGGAACCGAGGAGTTCCTTAGCTCGACTCTCTCGGTCTGGCGGATGGAGGGGCGGGGCTGCGTCTACGGCCAGATTACCACGCCCAACGGCCAGATTTGCTTTCTCTACGATGATGCGCCTGATGGCTTGCCGGTCTGCTGGTGGCCGTTTGTGCACAACGATCGCCTGATGGTGCGGCTGGCCCGGTTCGTCGACAGTGAAACTCAGGAGGTCCGCAGCATTTCGGATGACAGCCTGAATTGCCCAAGTGCTCCTTTAAGCTAAAGAAATCGCTTGCAGCCCACACCGGAATCCCGCAAGATATCTACAAGGCCCGGCAGAGGCCCAGCGGCAGGACATTGAGCAGTTTTCCGCGACCAGAACATGTGATGCACCGGTTTTCACACCCTCCGTCAGGTGGGTGGGTTTATTCGGTGCGTAGTGCTGTGCGAAGCTTGTGCCGCAACATATGGCGATCACAGCGAAATGACGCAGTTTGCTGCCTTATTTCCTCCATATTTTGTGGTTTTTCGCGATTTTTCTGGTGACGTTTCCGAAACGACACAGTAAAATAATCTGTGGATAGGTCAGAAAAAACCGCATTTTGCGGCAACATATAAAACAGGCGGACAGAGCATGACATTAAATCTTTCGATGCCCGGGCACGACGAACTCAAGCCTCGGATTACCGTATTTGGCGTTGGCGGGGCAGGCGGCAATGCCGTCGACAACATGATTGAAAAGCAGCTGGACGGCGTTGAATTTGTCGTCGCCAACACTGACGCACAGGCACTGCAGCAAAGCCGCTCTTCGGCGCGGGTGCAGTTGGGCGTGAAGGTCACCGAAGGGCTGGGCGCAGGCGCGCGTCCGACGGTGGGGGCCGCGGCTGCCGAGGAAAGCATCGAGCAGATCGTGGATCATCTGGCCGGTGCGCATATGTGCTTTATCACCGCCGGTATGGGCGGCGGCACCGGCACCGGAGCGGCTCCGATTATCGCGCAGGCAGCGCGGGAACTGGGTGTGCTGACGGTTGGTGTTGTCACCAAACCCTTCCAGTTCGAAGGCGCCAAGCGGATGCGTCAGGCCGAGGACGGCGTTGACGCTCTGCAAAAGGTCGTCGATACGTTGATTATCATCCCGAACCAGAACCTGTTCCGTCTGGCCAACGAAAAGACCACCTTTACCGAGGCGTTCTCGATGGCTGACGATGTCCTCTATCAGGGCGTCAAAGGGGTGACTGACCTGATGGTGCGTCCGGGCCTGATCAATCTCGACTTCGCCGACGTTCGTGCCGTGATGGACGAAATGGGCAAGGCGATGATGGGCACCGGCGAGGCGACTGGCGAAGATCGCGCTATTCAGGCCGCCGAGAAAGCGATTGCCAACCCGCTGCTGGACGAAATCAGCCTCAAGGGTGCAAAGGGCGTGCTGATCAACATCACCGGTGCACACGACCTGACCCTGTTCGAACTGGACGAAGCGGCTAACCGCATCCGCGAGGAAGTGGACCCCGAGGCCAATATCATTGTCGGTTCGACCCTGGATACCGAGATGGAAGGCGGTATGCGCGTGTCGGTCGTGGCCACCGGCATCGACGCGAGTGAGAAAACCGACGACGTGCCGGTTGCGCGCCGCTCGATGTCGGCACCGCTGACCCGTACGGTTTCGGCGGAAGAAGCGGCGCCGGAACAGGTTGCTGCGGATGAGGCCCCTGCCGCTGAAGATACAAACATTGCCCCGACACTGTTTGAATCGATCGAGGATGTCGAACTGAACGAAGGCTGGCATGAAGAACCTGCTGCGGAACAGGATGACGATGGCCTTCCGCCGCCCGCCTACCAGCCGCAGGTGGCGCAGTTCGAGCCGCAGCCCGAAGTCGAAGAGACAACTGAACCTTACGCTGCCTCGCGTGCTGCAACCCCTGGCACCCCGTCGCCGGAGGCGATGCAGAGACTGCAGGCGGCGGTGCAGAAAGTGCCCTCGAACCGGCTGCGCGCGGCCACCGAGACCCCCCGGGAACCAGCCCCTCAGCCGCAGCAAACGGCCGAGGATCGTCCCCGTTTCGGGTTCAACCGGCTGATTGATCGGATGACCGGCCACGCCGCCGACACTCCGGCCCAGCCGGTGCGCCAGCAGCCCGCTATGCGGTCTGTTGACGCCACAGCACCCGTACAGGATGACGCCGATCCAGATCAGGAACGTATCGAAATTCCGGCCTTCCTGCGGCGTCAAGCCAACTGATCGCGGTAACAAAATCATCCCAATGGGCCGCCATCGCGCGGCCCTTTTTCGTTGAATAGCAAAGCGTTAGGTGTGGGTAAGCAGGGATTTGCCGATGTGTCACATTCATGTTTCATTCGGTTGCAAAGAGTGAGTTGAGCCTTGACGCCCCCTTCCTTAGTTGAGGGTGCAACACAGCCCCCGGCAGGCTGGACACAACTCGCAGAGGCTCACATTGCAACATACGCTCAAATCTTCGGTCACGTTCAAGGGCACCGGGCTGCATAGCGGCAAGCCTGCGACGATGGTCCTGAAGCCGGCGGCTGCCGGTCACGGGATCTGGTTCAAGCGGACCGATATTGAGTTGGGCAATGCACTGATCCCTGCGATTTACGATGTTGTCGAGCGTACACCTCTTTGCACCCGCTTGGTGAATGAGGCGAACGTATCGGTCTCGACCGTCGAACACATCATGGCTGCTCTTGCCGGTTGTGGTATCCATAATGCGCTGATTGAGATTGATGGCCCTGAGGTTCCGATCATGGACGGCTCGTCCGTTGCATTCGTTCAGGGCATTATGGCCAAAGGTGTACGTCGTCAGGCCAGTCCCGTTCTGGCCTATGAGGTGCTCAAGCCTGTTTCCGTCGAACGTGAGGGCGCAAGAGCCTCGATTGCACCTGCCGAAGGGTTGGAGATCGAATTCCATATCGATTTCGAGGATGACGCCATCGGTAGCCAGACCAAAGTTCTGGACATGCGCAATGGTTCATTCGCACGCGAACTCTGTGACAGCCGCACGTTTTGTCGTCGCACCGACGTCGAAGCGATGCGCGAAAACGGATTGGCCTTGGGCGGTACACTGGATAACGCGGTCGTTGTACAGGGCGATGAGGTTCTTACTCCGGGTGGTTTCCGTCACGCGGATGAAGCTGTGCGCCACAAGATGCTGGACGCTCTGGGTGATCTCTATCTGGCAGGCGGCCCGATTCTGGGACGCTTTGTTGGTGAAAAGTCAGGTCATTCGATGACCAACACCTTGTTGCGCAAGCTGTTCGAGACGCCCGGTGCCGTTCGTCCGATACTGTGCACCCCCGAACAAGCCGCACGGTTGCCTGGACAGGGCCTTGTTCGCAGCGAAATCCCACAGGTTGCGTGATCCGATCAACTCTGGCGACATTTGCGCCATGAGGGCGGATAAGGCGTTTTGCACTGGAATTTTATGTGCTAGACCGAGGCCCGATCAGGGGTAAACCCCGCTAAGTAAAAACGACAAGGATGGGCGGAATGGTTGGCACCAAAGCGGCAGTCAGAATCGCAGGCGCGTTTCTTCTGGCAGCAACTTTGACGGCATGTGGCAATGCCGGTGGCCTGTTCGGGAACAAGGGTGCAGACCGCACCCAGAACCTCGAAGGCTTTACACCCGAACAGATTTACACCCGCGGCGAATACGAACTGTCGCAGAATCGCTCGGACGACGCGGCTTGGTATTTCTCTGAGGTCGAGCGTTTGTACCCATATTCCGATTGGGCAAAACGGGCGCTGATCATGCAGGCGTTTTCGTTTCACGCCGACCAGAACTACGAAGAAAGCCGTGCAGCCGCGCAACGGTACATTGATTTCTATCCCACGGATGAAGATGCCGCTTATGCACAGTATCTTCTGGCACTCAGTTACTATGATCAGATTGACGAAGTTGGCCGCGATCAGGGCTTGACTTTTCAGGCGCTGCAGGCCCTGCGTACGGTGATCGAAGTTTACCCGGACAGCGAATACGCCTCGTCGTCTGTCCTGAAATTTGATCTGGCCTTTGATCATCTTGCAGCCAAAGAGATGGAAATCGGGCGCTACTACCTGCGTCAGGATCACTTTACCGCCGCCATCAATCGTTTCCGCGTTGTTGTCGAGGATTTTCAGACCACGTCCCACACCGCAGAAGCGCTCTATCGTCTGATCGAAGCCTATCTGGCGCTGGGTCTGGTAGATGAGGCGCAATCCGCCGGTGCGATTCTGGGTTATAACTATCAGTCCTCGGAATGGTATGACGCGGGCTATACGCTGCTGACCTCGCGTGGTCTTGATCTCAAGAGCCGCGGCAACAACTGGCTCAGCACGATTTATCGCCAGACCATCAAGGGTGAGTGGTTGTAACGGCCATGATTGAAGGCGTGGGACGCTAAAGACCCGATGCTGCGCGCCCTTGATATCCGCGACATGCTGATCATTGACCGGCTGGAACTGATCTTCCAGCCGGGACTGAACGCGTTGACGGGTGAGACCGGCGCGGGCAAGTCCATCCTGCTGGATTCGCTGGGTTTCGTATTGGGTTGGCGCGGGCGCGCCGAACTGGTCCGTCAGGGGGCCGCGCAGGGCGAGGTTGTGGCCGAGTTCGAACTATCCGACGATCATCCAGCCCATGCGGTGCTGGCCGAGGCCGGTTTGCCCGGTGGTGAGGAACTGATCCTGCGTCGTGTCAACACTGCCGAAGGGCGCAAGACCGCTTGGGTCAATGATCGCCGCTGCTCGGGCGAAGTGCTGCGTGCGTTGTCGGAAACCCTGATCGAATTGCACGGCCAGCACGATGACCGCGGCCTGCTGAACCCGCGCGGCCACCGCGCGATGCTGGATGCTTATGCTGGGGTAGGGGATCACCTGGCGGCAGTACGTGCCGCCTGGTCCGATATGTCCCGCGCGCGCAAGGCGCTGACTGAAACCGAAACCGCGCTTGCTGCCATGCGCGCCGAGGAAGAATTCCTGCGCCACTCGGTCGGCGAGTTGGACCAGCTTGACCCTCAGCCGGGCGAGGATGGCGAACTCGACGCCCGCCGCCGCATGATGCAGGGGGCCGAGCGCATCCGCGACGATGTGGCCCGTGCCTTCGCCCTGCTGGGTGGGGATGGCGCCGAAGGTGCGATGGCGGATGCCGTACGATGGCTTGAAGGCGTGTCGGACAATGCGGGCGGTCAGTTGGAAGAACCGATTGCCGCACTGGGCCGCGCTCTGATCGAACTGGGTGAGGCGCAAGACGGCGTGAATGCCTGCCTGCAGGCGCTGGACTTCAATCCCGCGGAACTTGAGCAGACCGAAGAACGCCTCTTTGCGATTCGCGCCTTGGCCCGAAAGCACGAAGTGGCCCCTGACGAATTGGGCGGCTTTGCGGACGCGCTGCGTGACCGTCTGAACCGGCTGGAAGCGGGCGACGCCGATCTTTCGGACAAACGCGCCGCCGTGGATGCGGCACAGCTCGCCTATGACGCGGCGGCTGGCGCACTCAGCACCGCACGCCAGGCTGCTGCCAGCGCACTGGACACTGCGGTCATGGCCGAACTCGCACCCCTAAAAATGGAACGCGCCGTGTTTCGGACCGAGATCACCTTGTCCGATCCCGGCCCCGAAGGGATCGACGCCGTGGCCTTCACTGTCGCAACCAACCCCGGCGCGCCGTCTGGCCCGCTGAACAAGATCGCCTCGGGCGGTGAGCTCAGCCGCTTCCTGCTGGCACTCAAGGTTTGCCTGACTGGCGATGACAGTGCCCGGACGATGATATTTGACGAGATCGACCGGGGCGTGGGCGGAGCCACGGCCGATGCGGTTGGCCGCCGTCTGGCCTCATTGGCACAAGGCGGACAGGTGCTGGTAGTAACGCATTCCCCACAGGTCGCCGCCCGCGCGGCGCATCACTGGCGGGTGCAGAAACAGGTGACGGGGGATCAGACGTTATCGACCGTTATCCCGTTGGCCGAACCAGACCGGGTTGATGAAATCGCCCGGATGGTCGCGGGCGACACCATCACCGACGAGGCGCGTGCTGCAGCCCGTGCCCTGCTGCAGGCTTGACGCGCATTCTGTGCGCGTCTTGTCGCGAAGCGACTTTTCTATGCCCGCTGTGTAGCTTACTAAGGATCAGCGATCACCTCTACGAGGGCAAATGACCCAATCGACCCGCACCGTGCTGCGCAATCAGCTCAATCAGGCCCTCTCGGCGCTGCGGGATGCGTGGCGGGTGATGCGGCACCGAGGACCCAGCCAGATTCAGTTCTGGTTCATCGCTCTGATAATCGGAATTGCGGCCGGGTTTATGGCGCTTGGGTTCCGGATGGGGGTCTCGTCCCTGCAAGCCTACCTCTACAACACCGCAGACATTCTGTTTCTACACAGCCATGCCGAGAAGCTGCACTGGTTCTGGATTTTCATCACCCCCGTGATCGGAGGGCTGGTTGTCGGTGTGATCTTGCACAAATTTACCGATGATGGTCGCGTTCGTTCGGTTGCAGATGTGATCGAGGGTGCGGCGCTCACCGATGGCCGGGTCGAGAAACGGGCGGGGGTTGCCTCGCTGTTTGCCTCGCTGATTACACTCAGTTCCGGAGGGTCTACGGGCCGGGAAGGGCCGGTCGTGCATATGGCAGGCGTGATCTCGACCTGGGTAAGCGACCGTATCCACGCCGATGGTATTACTGGTCGCGACTTGTTGGGCTGCGGTGTCGCTGCCGCTGTCTCGGCCAGTTTCAACGCGCCTATCGCCGGGGCATTGTTCGCGCTTGAAGTGGTGCTGCGCCACTTCGCCGTCCACGCCTTTGCACCGATTGTCATCGCGTCGATCGCGGGTACGGTGATCAACCGGCTTGCCTATGGCGACGTGACCGAATTCACGCTGGACACGCCGGGTTCGCTGCAATTCTACGTCGAACTTCCGGCCTTTCTGATCCTTGGCCTGCTCTGTGGGCTGGTGGCGTTGGTGTTGATGCGTTTGATCTTCTTTGCCGAAGATATTGGCAATCATGTTCAGAGTCGCCTCTCGCTTCCCCGTTGGTTGCGCCCCGGCATATCCGGAGCCATGCTGGGCCTGCTTGCGATCTGGTTTCCGCACATCATCGGGGTCGGCTACGAGACCACGATACGTGCCTTGACCGGAGACATGTTGCTGAGCACCGCCATCGTTCTGACCATTGTCAAAATCATTGCCGTGGCCATCACCATGGGTGGACGTATGGGTGGTGGTGTGTTTTCTCCGGCCCTGATGATCGGTGCGTTGACCGGGCTTGCCTTTGGATTCATCGCCACCGGGCTGCTGCCGGATGTGTCAGGCACTTATACGCTTTATGCGTTTGCAGGGATGGGAGCTGTTGCAGCGGCCGTTCTTGGCGCGCCGATATCGACCACTCTGATCGTATTCGAACTGACCGGCGACTGGCAGATCGGTCTTGCCGTGATGGCCTCGGTCTCGATGTCGACCGCACTGGCCTCGCGCCTTGTGGACCGGTCGTTCTTTTTGACACAGCTTGAACGCCGCAATGTCCACCTCGCCGCAGGACCTCAGGCTTATCTGCTGGCGATGCTGCGGGCCGGGGCTGTGATGCGCCCGCTGGGCGACCCGCGCTCGATCACCAGGGACGAGGCGCAGGAACTGATTGATCAGGGGCTCTGCGTCAAGGCCAGCGCCACGCTAGAAGCCGCGATGCCCTATTTTGACCGCGACGATATCCCTTGCATTCCGGTTGTCGTTATTGACAAAGATGGCTGTGAGAACCCCGTCGGCGCGTTGTACCATATTGATGCTTTGAAAGCCTACAACCGCGCCCTTGCCGCGACAGCGGCCGAAGAGCACTCCTGATCATCCGCCATACACGCTGGCCGCGTCGCCCAGATAGTTATCCCAGGCAAACCAGTAGGAGATGTGCCCGGCCACACGCGGTAGTCGCTTGCCGTCCGGGGCCACCAGGGCCTCCTCGGTGACGGTCCACCTGTTGCCTGCCTCGTCCAGCAGACCACCATCCGTCGTTGCCTTGAAACGGTGAGATCCACGCTCGTAGGCGCGGACGCTGCGTTTGTCGGGGTCGCCCATCAGCATAAGCGGCTGCTGGCCAATGGCGTCGTTTATCACCGGCTTGCCCCTGAATGCCTCGAGCGGCCATGCCCGCGCTGCCCCGAATTGACGTATGGCATACACGTAGTCTTTCTGCCGATGCGTCGATTGATCCACCAGTGCCGGGAACATCAACTCGGGTGAGGCGAAATACTGGCGGTACACTACGCCCGATCCATAGTTTCGCCGATGTCCCGTCTCAAGTGACAAAACCTGACTATCGGGATGCGAAGCCTTCCAACTGTCCCACCGCGTGATCACCACAGGACGTTGCTTCAACGCAATCCCGCTCTCTACCAGCGGCCCTACCACAGGCTTGCCGGTATACTGGTTCCACAAGGAATGTGTCTCGCGATCAAACATGAGCTTGTTGGAACGGTACAGAAATCCGGACGAGCCGAAGATCAGCGGCTTCCTCCGTCCCTCAACCTGTGTTTCGAACAGAATTCCTGACCCGCACAAGGTGCAATAGGCCAGCGCCACCGGCACGCCGCCAATCACGTCGTTGAACATCTCATGCCAACCCATAATCCGCAGCGGATAGGCGCGTGCATCGCCGTTGATTGCGACGCCAAAAACAAGATCATCGTTTTTCAGATAGTCCGCGTGCGCAGCCGGGATGAGTTTTGGATTGTCCAGCGATGGGATTCCATCCTTGGCAACGCCGCCCCAGGCGATCTCCTCCAGCCGGATCTTCATCCTGTCCCTCCGCAGATATTCAGGGCGTAGGAATATGTCGAAGTTCTGATCAATCCCCAGAAGCACCTCACGCTTGAACGGTACCAAGGATGGGTGCGGTATGATCTGGGGGTTCTGCTCTTGCCACAGCATCCACTCGAACCAATCGGTGCCATGACGCGCGCCTGTCAGCGTTTCCATAACCCGGGCGATGTCCTGCTCTCGCGACCTGCCATACCGCATTGCGGTCAGAAGTGCAGGCACAACATCAGGGTTGCCGCGTTGGGTCAGGAAGGTCATCCCGGCCTCAAAATCTGTCCGCCCGCCATACAGGCTAGAGCGCACGGCTTTGTAAACAGGGTCGTCCTGCGCCCAAAGTGCAGTCGGCACGATTGCTCCAGCCCCCAGTAGGCTGGCAAAGCTGCGACGTGTGATCGACATGGTGTCCTCCGATTGGGTCCATGTCCGATTTTGCCGAAAAACCCGCTCACGTTCACGCAACACTCGCGTGAGCAGGCTTCGATAGCGCGGGCGTGCGCCGTAGAGCGGTTAGTGCATTTTCCTAGATCGGGAGGACCACCTTCCAAGAGAAGCGGAAGTGCCTGTTTTGTGAGCGGTGTCGCTGCTGCTGCCTATACTGCCTGTGTTTTTTCTACCCGACCTAGTTGGGGTTTCGACGGTTCAGTTTTGAACCGGCCAAATTGCGATAGTCAGTACCAGAGCGTCTTTCACCCAATGACTGAGGTTTCTCAGCTACGTAATAATAGAGCGCGATCGAGTTTCTTGCGACGCCTTCGGGCAGCGTCATCGGGTCCGGCTGTCCGTGAAACGAGGTGTCATCGGTTGTAAAAACGACCGTCGTGTTGAAATGGGGATAAACACTTGCTTCTACATTTAGGTTCCCGGATGCATCGCGCCGTGCCAGATCCAGGTTTCCACCCCAGTTTTCGTCCCAGTCCCGGTTGAGATAAACCAGCAGGTTTAGCCGACGATACAATTGCATTTCACCATGCCAGTTGAAATCTGCGTGCATCTTAAGAAAGCCGTCACCTGCAGTTGAATGAATCCCTCCACCTTTGAGGTAAGGATCGGGGATCAGGCCCGTTTCGCCGGTCATCTTCTCAAGCATACGTAAAAATGGGGGTTGGGAGGCGACTTGAATCATATCGACAACAGGCCGTGGCAGTTTCCACCATGTGGAACACCAGCGTTTTCCGACGGAGCCGTAAAAACTCTTTTCTCCGTCCCAGTTGGTGTTGTTTTCAACTGCGTCACGGACTTCATCTAGTTTTTCTTCGGACCAGATATCTTTCATCACCGCATGAGGAAACGGTCGCGCCGACGAATATACTGACTGCTCGGGTACAGCGAATTTTCTTTTTAACATTCAGGTGTTACTTTCTTTGTGCGTGGTGACGGAATAAAATCAGATTAACGCCAACTGTCATATGATCGGATATGCTTTTGGGTCTACCCCATCCTGTTTTAGAAGCCCACCAAGGAACGTGTCGGGGGTTAATGAAAGCCCATCGTCGCTTCTTGCCCTTGCATAGATTTGCCCTGTCGTAAGGTGGATGCAGAGGGAACGGCTAAGATCGAAATTGCCGAACACATTTCTGAAGGACCGATACACATGGCGCGGTCTCAGGGGATAAAATGTTTCGACTGGCAATGCAGCAGTGTCCAATGCGGTCATCTGTAACGCCCGCGTAAGAGCGAGGGGCCCGAGCGCCTTGTAGGGGAGGCGTTCAATGGGAAGACTGCCATCCGCTGCTGCATGGGGGCGCAATGCCGTCAATGCATTGCGCTTGATATAGGGGTGATTGATGTTTGGTTGCGCTGTCCAATCCAGCAAATACCGCAGTGCTTCGGCGTCTTTTGGCAGGCCCAAAACAGCATTGTTAATGATTGGGATATCTAGTGCGTAGATACAATCATTTTTGAATTCAAAAGGTTTTAGTGCGTACACATCTGTATCGACCCAATACAGGTTGGTCTTTTTTAGAAGGTGATAACGAAACACATCCGAAAAAGGGGCAGGGGAATTGCGCTCCAGATTTACGAACCGCCGCTCACTCGAGAGGATCTCGTTTCCGTTCCGCACTTCTACTCCGACCGGAATATTGGCCACATCCTCGTAGCAATACAAAATCGGTCGCATTCCATGTTTGACAAATGAATTCAGGCACAAGACCTCGACGAAACTCAACCTAGGACCCAACCACAAGCTTGCCGGTCGAAATCGTGTCCAAGTATCATTGTTGTTCATTACGTGCTTTATTCCTGCTTGACGCTCAAAGACCTGCCATGCCTCGAGATTGCTGTGCTCCCCAGTGTCTAACTATCATGTCAGATGTTGCCAAAACACCGCTGGTTGGTGGCTCGTTTTCCAAGGGTATCTCAGGTGTTGCCAAGATTGAACGGTCAACTTTCGATCACGTGAGCAAGCGCTTTTGTGGCTATGTAACTAACGCACTCCTGCTTGGTGTTTTCGGGGCGTGGTCTTCGCGGTTCTGTGTCTCGACATTGATGCTTGAGGTGATCATTATGAAAGAATGTGATGGTTTGAACCAGTATGGACGCGGGGGATGACTGGCGCAGAGATATCATTCGGAGAGGACAATTCCCATGCAGGATCATGGCTACGAATCCGGGCGGTTGAATCTGCCATTTGTCGGTATTTCAACCTTCGCTAAATCTCCGTACGTCGAGAACTGGAACGAAATCGATGCCGACGTAGCCATCTTGGGGGCGCCGTTTGATTTCGGCACTCAGTGGCGTCCCGGGGCACGCTTCGGGCCGCGGGCGGTGCGGGAGGCCTCGACACTGTTCAGCTTCGGCCATGCCGGGGCCTATGATCATGAGGATGACGCGACCTATCTGGATGGCTCGGTGCGGATGGTTGATCTTGGGGATGCGGATATCATCCATACCAAGACCGAAGAAAGTCACGCGAATATCGCTCTGGGGGTGGGCAAGATTCTGCAGGCGGGAGCTCTGCCGGTGACCATCGGGGGCGATCATTCGATCAACATCCCCTGCATCAACGCCTTTGCCGAGGATTGCGCACAGAACGGGCCGATCCATGTGATCCAGATCGACGCGCATCTGGATTTTGTTGACGAACGCCACGGAGTGACCGCAGGGCATGGCAACCCGATGCGGCGGGCGATTGAGAAAGACTATGTCTCAGGCATGACTCAGCTTGGCATTCGCAATGTCTCATCCACCGCGAAGGAAGGGTACGAAGACGCCCGAAGGCGCGGTTCGGATATCCTGTCGGTGCGGCAGGTACGCAAGCTGGGGGCCGAGGCGGTTCTGGAACGCATTCCGCAAGGGGCGCGGTACTATGTGACCATCGATATCGATGCCTTCTGCCCGTCGATTGCCTCGGGCACAGGGACGCCCAGCCATGGCGGGTTTCTCTACTACGATGTGCTGGAAATCCTGCAGGGCCTGGCCAAGCGCGGCAATATTGTGGGCATCGATCTGGTCGAGGTCGCCCCGGCTTATGATCCGACCGAGAGTACTCAGATTCTGGCCGCCCAACTGTTGCTGAACTTTCTGGGCTTCATCTTTCACGAACGCGCCCAGCGTTAGGGGGTGGGGCCAGGCGGCCCCACCTGTGACTTACGCGCCGATGATATTGTGACCGGGGCCATAGGGGAAACCGGTGATGTTCTCGGCCCCGTCTTCACCCACCACAAGGATATCGTGTTCGCGATACCCGCCCGCGCCGGGCTGGCCTTCGGGAATCCAAAGCATCGGCTCGATCGAGACGACCATGCCGGGCTCCAGCACCGTGTCGATATCCTCGCGCAGTTCCAGACCGGCCTCACGTCCGTAATAGTGACTGAGGATGCCGAAAGAATGGCCGTATCCGAATGAGCGGTATTGCAGCAGGCCTTCATCGGCAAAGAAACGGTTGATCTCAGCGGTGATGCCCGAGCATGTGGCACCCGGTTTGATCAGGCTCAGGCCCAGCTCATGTGCCGCGACGTTGGCTTTCCACAGGCGCAGGCTGTCTGCATCGGGTTCACCCAGGAAAAGGGTGCGTTCCAGCGCAGTGTAGTAGCCTGAGATCATCGGGAAGGTGTTCAGCGACAGGATATCGCCCTTTTGCAGCGCGCGTTTGGTAACCGGGTTATGGGCACCGTCGGTGTTCAGACCGGATTGGAACCAAACCCATGTGTCGCGGTATTCGGCGTCCGGGTAGGCGCGGGCGATTTCTTCTTCCATCGCGTCGCGACCCGCCATGGCGATCTCGATCTCGGTGGCACCTTCGCGGATGGCGGCATGGATGGCTGCCCCGCCCACGTCGGCGGTACGCGCGCCGCCTTTGATCAGCTCGATCTCTTCTGCGGATTTCACCATGCGGGCGAACATTGTGTCAGGTGCGATGTCGATCAGTTCCGGCTGACCCAGCATCTCAAGCGCCGTGTTACGCGCCGCCAGGGTCATGTGGTCGCCTTCGACGCCAATCCGCTTCGCGCCGCCGATCAGGTTGGCCACGGCGCGCCAGTAATTATCGCGCTTCCAGTCGGTATAGATGACATTGTCTTCGACCGAGCGCCGCCACGGCTGGCCCGCATCGATATTGGCCGAGACGGTGGTGCAGGCGTCTTGCGACACCACGCAGCCGTAAGGGCGACCAAAGGAACAATATAGAAAGCCGGAGTAATAGGCGATGTTCTGCATCGAGGTCAGCAGGACTGCCGGGATGTCATGCTTGGCCATGATGGCGCGCAGGGCGCCAAGGCGGCGGTCATACTCGCCTTTGCTGAACGGCAAGGGGGCCTTGTCGCCATTGTGGCAAGTGAAGAATTCAGGGCGTTTTGGTGTGTCTGTCATCACAAGGTCTCTCATCTTTGCCGGGCGGCAAACCCGGCCACTTGTCCCGGCGTTCAGGACAGGCGGTCTCGGGTTCCGAGAGCCGATCATCCCAGTGCGTCCGCGACGCCATCGCGGCTGGGAAGAACGAGTGAATCGTTAGATCACACGCGGGCCTGCGTCAAGCGGGGGAGAGACCCCGCAGACGCTCGGACCGGCGGCGCAGCAGCTCGACCGTGGTCAGCAGCGCGATGGAAATCACCACGAGGATCGTGGCCACCGCCAGAATGGTCGGGCTGATTTGCTCGCGCAGGCCGGTGAACATCTGCCATGGTAGCGTCTTTTGGCTGGCAGAGCCGACAAAGAGCACCACAACCACCTCGTCAAATGAAGTGATAAAGGCGAACAGTCCACCCGAGATCACACCCGGCAGGATCAAAGGCATCTGGATCTTGAAGAACGTCCGCACCGGCCCCGCGCCCATATTCGCCGCCGCCCGCGTCAGCGAGCGGTCAAAGCCTACCAAAGTGGCGGTCACGGTGATGATGACGAAGGGGATGCCCAGAACGGCATGGGCCAGAATGACCTTCACGTAGCCCACGAAGTTCTTGTTCATGCCCAGCGTGCTTTCCATAAAGCGACCGATATCGCTGTAGAAAAAGAACATGCCAGTGGCCGAGATGATGAGTGGGACGATCATGGGCGAGATCAGGATGCCCATGATGGCGCGACGGCCGGGAACATGGCTCTGGCTAAGGCCGATGGCCGCCAGCGTACCCAGCGAGACCGAGATAACGGTCGCTATAGGTGCGATGATGAGCGAGTTCTTGAAGCTGCGCTGCCACTCATTGTTGGTGAAGAAATCGCGGTAGTGCTTCAGCGAATAGCCCTCGGGGTCGAGACGCAGCATCTCGGGCGTGAAGGTAAAGAAGTCCTGTGCGTTGAATGACAGCGGTAGGACCACAAGGATCGGCGTGATCAGGAAGACAAAGATCGCACCGCAAATTACGCGGAACAGGTAGTGATAGAACACCTGTTTCGCGGTCAGATACGGCAACAGTTTGCGGCGATAGCGGCCTTCGTACAGCCAGTAGGTGAACCAGGCGAAGAACCAGCCGCCCAGCAGCCCGAGAACACCGCCCATTGGACCCGAGAGGAGAAAACCCGCGATGCCGAAGCCCGCGATGTTGATCCAGCGCGCCAGTTTCTCGTTCTTGAGGACAGTGATGTAGACCCAGGCCAGCGCGGCGATCAGCGCGGCTCCGGCGATGATGCCCAGGAACACCGAGCCATTGCCCGCGCCGACGAAGATGCCAGCGAACGCTCCTGCCAGCGCGACGCTGGGCAGGACCATGGACAGAGGTTTGCGGGATATCGGAGTAAGTGCGGCCATGTCGATTATCCCAGCTTGACGTTATCGATGCCCACGATCTTGTCGTAGACCCAGTAGAGCAACAGCACGACGCCCAGAAGGATCGTCCCCAATGCCGCCGCCAGTCCCCAGTTCAGCGAGGACGAGATGTGATAGGCGATCCGGTTCGAGATGAAGACACCTTTGGTGCCCCCGACAATCTCGGGCGTGATGTAGTAACCGATCGCCAGAATGAACACGAGGATCGAGCCCGCGCCGATGCCCGGAATGGATTGTGGGAAATAGATGCGCCAGAAGGTCGTCCAGTTGGTTGCGCCCATGGATTTCGCGGCACGGGTGTAGGAGGGCGGAATGGTCTGCATCACCGAATACATCGGCAGGATCATGAAGGGCAGCAGGATATGCGTCATCGCGATGATTGTACCGATCTGGTTGTTGATGATCACAAGCCTTGCGTCATCTGCCACCAGCCCGAGCCACACAAGCGTTTCGTTGATCACGCCTTGTTGCTGCAGCATCACCTTCCAGGCCGAGGTCCGCACCAGAAGGGACGTCCAGAAGGGCAGCAGGACCAATATCATCAGCATGTTCGACACCCGCATTGGCAAGGTCGCCAACAGGTAGCTGACCGGATAGGCCAACAGGATACACGACGCGGTGATCACCAGCGACATGAACAGCGTGCGCCCGAACAGCTTGATCAGGATCTGCTTGTCCTCGGGCTGCGATTGCGCGCCCTCAGGGGTGCGGCGCATATCGACGGCGTTCAGGAAGTAACCGTTTGTGACTGCTGGCGAGTGTGTCTTGATGACGGCCCATGTCTTGGGATCACCCCAGCCCTCGTGAATTTCGATCACCTGAGCCTTGAAGGGTCCATCAGTTTCGGGGTCCAGCTTGCCCATTTTCCGACCCGAGCGGCGGAACATGGAGGACATGCCCGTCTCTTCGTAGTTCAGGCGTGAGCCCAGCCGGGTATGTGTCTTGTTGTCAACAGCCACGACCATGTCGCGTACAAAAGCGTCATAGACGGCCTCGTCAGGCAACTCGCCACTGTTTTCATCCCAGCTTTGCAGGGCTTCGACGGTCAGGGGCAGGGTCTCTTGCACGATGCTGTTTTCGACCGACCGGAACAGCATCGAGGCAATCGGCACGATAAACGAGAACAGGACGAACAGCAGCAACGGGGCCACCAGCAGCAGCGCCCGCAGCTTTTGGCGTCGCAGCGACCGCGCCAGCGATTGCTTGAGCGGCGTTCCGTCGGCGGCCAGCATGGGTCCGGCGTTTTGGCTTGCGTCAGTCATCGGTGCCCCTTGGGTGTTTTTGGGGTCGGGGGCGACCGATCGCCCCCGACAATCTTAAAAATCAAGTGCTTATTGCGCCAGCCATGCCTGGAATTTGGCATCGATGTCGTCGCGGTAGTCCGCCCAGAACTCGTAGTTATACAGGAACGTGTTCTTGGCGTTTTCCGGATCGGTCGGCATATGCGGCGCCATGTCGATGCCCAGATCGGCGTGCTGGCCTACCAGCGGCGCCGACGACGCACGGGCAGGGCCGTACGAGATGTACTTGGCCTGATCTGCCAGACGCTGAGTGTCGGTTGCGAACATGATGTAGTCCAGCGCGCGCTGTTTGCGTTCTTCGCTCAGACCAGCCGGGATGATCCAGCCGTCCAGATCGAACACCTGCGCATCCCACAGCATGGCGACGGGCTGCTTCTGCTCTTCGATCACGCTGAACAGGCGACCGTTATAGGTCGAGCCCATGACGACTTCGCCATCCGCCAGCAGTTGCGGTGTGTCGGCACCCGCTGACCACCAGACAACGTTGTCTTTGATGGTATCCAGCTTTTTCAGCGCCTGTTCCTGTCCTTCCGGTGTGGCCAGAACGTCATAGACGTCTTCTTTGGCAACGCCATCACACAGCAGCGCCCATTCCATGTTGTTGATCGGACGCTTTTCCAGCGAGCGCTTGCCGGGGTAGTTCTCCAGATCGAAAATGGCGCAGATATCGCTCGGAGGATTGTCGCCGACCAGATCGGTGCGATAGCCGAATGTGGTCGAATACACGATCTGCGGGATAAAGCAGTCGCTGACCAGCAGGTCGCCGAAATCCTCGGAAGCAGGCGTTCCGTCCGGCGCGGCGGCCAGCTGGGTGTCGAAATCGATCTCCATCGCCAGACCTTCGTCGCACAGACGGATCGCGTCCGATGCGACCACGTCAACCACGTCCCAGGTGATGTTGCCCGCTTCGTTCATCGCGCGCAGCTTGGCCACCGCTTCGGCAGAGCTGTCATCGTTCAGAATGGTGACGCCGGTCTTTTCCGAATAGGGCTCGTGATACGCCTTGAGCTGCGATTTGGAATAGGCGCCGCCCCAGGAGACGATGGTCATCTCTTCGGCCGAAACGCCGCCAGCAGCCGTCGCAATGGCTGCTGCGGTCAGCAGTGTCTTTGTTGGTTTCATGTGTTACTCCCAGTACTTCCCGTTTGTTGTATGGTCAGCTGACGCACGGGATCTCGCCAGCCGGTCCCTCAGTGAAACCGCGCTTGTGCCGCGCGGTTTGGTCTATGCGTCAAGCGCACGACAATCCTGTGCCAGCCAGCCGATCTCGATCTCCTGACCGGGTTGCAGGCGGATGGCGTCGGGGGCGTTTCGTGTTTTGACGATGAACTCGTCGTTGCCAGCCACCGACATGCGGAAGCGGAACACGTCACCCATATAGATGAATTCCTTGACCGTGGCTTTCAGCGTATGCGCATCAGCGTGCAGGCGGTCCTTGTTGAATTCCACGCGCTCGGGCCGAATCGAGACCTTGGTCCGCTCGCCCGCGTTGTGCACATTGATCGGCACAGCATCGATTTCCGAGCCGTCGTCCAATTGTACAACGCAGGTATCGCCATCGATGGATTTCACCACACCTTCCAGCGTGTTGTTTTCACCAATGAATTGCGCGACGAAGCTGTTCTCGGGTTCTTCATACAGCTGATCCGGCGGCGCAAGCTGCTGAATGCGACCATCGTCGAACACCGCGACCCGGTCCGACATGGTCAGGGCTTCGGTCTGGTCGTGGGTCACGTAGACGGTGGTGATGCCCAGCTCATGCGCAAGGCGGGTGATTTCGAACTGCATATGTTCACGCAGCTGTTTGTCGAGCGCGCCCAGCGGTTCGTCCATCAGAACCAGTTCCGGTTCAAACACCAGCGCGCGGGCGAGTGCGATCCGCTGTTGCTGACCGCCCGAAAGCTGCGCCGGGCGGCGGTTGCCGAAGGCCCCCATCTGCACCATGTCCAGGGCGCGTTTCACCTTTTCTTCACGCGTGGACTTGTCCAGTTTGCGGACCTCCAGCGGGAAGGACAGGTTTTCCGCGACGGTCATATGCGGGAACAGAGCGTAATTCTGGAACACCATCCCGATGCCGCGCTTGTGCGGTGGAATGTTGTTGATGGGTTTGCCATCCAACAGAATCTCGCCATGAGTGGCTGTTTCGAAGCCGGCAAGCATCATCAGACAGGTCGTTTTGCCTGATCCGGACGGCCCGAGCATGGTCAGGAATTCGCCCTTTGGCATTGCCAGGTTGAGATCTTTGACAACGAGATTCTCGCCATCATAAGACTTTTGAACGCGTTGAAATTCAACAAACGCGGCGTCGGTATCTATGTCGGTCACAAGACCCCCTGTTGCGTCGAATGATTACCCGGTTGGTCCGGATTTCATTGATCTTCTCGTGCATTGAAGCCGAGGCTAACAAATGGTTGCAAGTCCGTAAAGCGGTTGGACTGGCCGTAGCGTCACTTTTGCTTAATTTTGCGACATGTTCAGGTGTCGCATGTGCCAAGCCAGACTCTGATTGCTGGACAGGACCGGTTTGCCGATCCGCGCCTCGATCTGGGGAATCGCGGCCAGAGTGCGCAGGTTCGTGCAACTCAGAAACACCGCATCGACCGCTGAATCCGCGCCCAGCCGTGTCGCCGCCTCGACCACCGAGCCGGTCGATATGCGTACGACTTTGGCTTCCTCGGATTCGCCGAATGTGCCGAACACATCCATCGAGAGACCTTGTTCGTCAAACGCGCGGCGCAAGGGGGTGTTGACCTCTTCAATGTAGGGAGAGAGCAGGGCAAATTTCGACACGCCCAGATGTCCGGCGCAGGCAACGGCAGCGCGCAGGGGATTTGTCACGACCTGAACATCGCATGTCCGTTTGACCATCTGCTCGACCCGTTCGGACCCGATCACCGAGCTGGCCGAAGTGCAGCCGTAGCCCACCACCCGATAGGGCCGAGCCTTGGGCAGCAGGTCAGCGGCAGCGGGCAGGTCGGTTTCCATCTGCGCCAGCGTATCGGTGTTGACCTCGGCCCCGCTGGGAATGCGGCTGACATAGAGCGGGCTTTGGTCTTCGGAAAACAGGGTGCGGAACTCGGGCTCGATGGTTTCGTCTGCCTGCAGCACGATCAGCCCCATCGGTGCGACAGATGGGTCGTCGGGATCGAGCGTGTAGGGCAGCGTACTCATAGCTCGACAATCTCCGATCCCAAACGGGGGCTGAGGAACTCAGGTGCGCCCTCGGTGATCAGGATGTTTTCCTCATGCACAAGGATCTTGCCGTTCACCGCTATGCCGGGCTCCAGCGTCAGCACCATCCCGGCCTGTAATTCGGTGTGGTCATCGGGGATGAGTGAAGGCCATTCGGTCAGAGACATGCCAAGCCCATGCCCAAGGCGTCCGGCATCGGTTCCTTCGCCGCCATCGGTCAGAACCGCGTTCATTGCGTGAAAAAGCTGCGATGCGGTCGCACCGGGCTTTGCCAGTTCAAACGCGGCATCCGAAGCCTCGATCAGCCTTGTATGCGCATCTCGCACCGGCGTACTGGCCGGGCCGATTGACCAGTTTCGATCATAGTCGCAGAAATAACCATCGCGCACGAGACCGGTATCGAGCATCAGCACATCGCCTGAACGAAGCGGTGCTTGCTTCGCAGGAGAGATCACATCCGTATATCCGCCTTGTTCAGCTCCTCCGGCCAGATAGGGTACCCAGTCGGCACCTTCTTCGAGGCAGAGCATTTGAAAGCGCCGGAACACCTGATCCAGCGGTGTCCCGGCCGAGGCGATCTCGGGCACACGCGCAAAGGCGCGGGCGGCGATCTGGCAGGCGGCGCGTATCTTGGCGATCTCAGCATCGGACTTCACCATGCGCAGAGCGCGCAGAATACCATGATCACCGGTGACGCGGCGTGTGCCGATACCTGCCTGCAGGCGTCTCAGGTCGGCCAGCGGCATCCTTACATGGGTCTCATGCCCGTCGGGGCAGCCGATATCGGCACCATCCGGAGTCAGTTCGCTCAGCGTATCGGCCAGCAGAGACACCCCGTCATCTTCAAGGTCGGGCGCGCTCCAGGTCCGAATGTCGTCAATCCATGTCTGTGCCATCAGCGCTGCGCCGATCGAAGGGATCACCGCGACTGGCTTTCCCCTGGCCGGTACGATCAGAAACCAGGGCCGGGTCGGGCTTTCCCAGAACCGGGTGAGATAGCCGGTGAAATAGCGCAATTCGGGTTCGGTGGTCAGCAACAGGGCCGAGAGGCCAGTAGCCTCCATCCGGTGCTGCGCGCGTTTAACCCGTGCTGCGAATTCCTCTGGAGCGAAACCGGTCATGCAGGTTGCTCAGTCAACATGCAAAGTACTTTGTCATTGGGGCCGATGCTCAGTTTGGTGCGGATGGCATCGTCCAGTACGGCCGCTATACCGGCACCACCCGAGGCGCTGGTCTCTAACCCTGCCTCGGCCATGACCTGAAGCTGCGCCGCCACCTCGGCGTCGTCCATCGTCAGAAACAGATCGGCGTCTCTGGCAAGCCCATTCAGCGCAATCAGCGAAGGCTCTTTGCAATCCAGCCGGCCCATGATGCTGTCCGGACCATCGGCAAAGACGCAGCGTCCGGCCTCGATGCTGGCCTGAAGGGCAGGGGCAGATGAAGGTTCGACAACGATGATCTGTGGTGAGTTGCCCCAAACCTCGCGCGCATAGGCGGCAACGGCCCCGGCCATACCACCAACACCGGCTTGCAGAATGATTTGGGTTGGCGCCTCAGGGCATTGCGCGGCCGCTTCGACAGCCATTTGCAAATAGCCTTCCATCAGCAGGTGAGGCAGCTCGGTATATCCCTCCCAAGAACTGTCCGAGAGTAGGGTCCAGCCATTCTTCTGCGACGCCTGACTGGCGGCGTCCATGCTGGCTGCGTAATCCGTACCGGCCCGAACCACCTGCGCATTTTGCGCGCGAAGACGATCCGCAAAGCTTTCGGGAACGGTCTCGGCGATATAGACAACCGCATTGGCTCCGAAGACGCGTGCCCCGGCGGCCATGCTCATCCCGTGATTGCCGGCACTGGCGGTGACGTAGGTACGCCCATTGAGGGTGTTTCCATCCGGCGTCGCGGCGATATCGTTAGCCTGACACGCGATGACATATGCGGCTCCCAGTGCTTTGAACGACCCAAGACCCATACGGGTCCGTTCGTCCTTGACCCAGAGCTTAGCGACGGGCGCAAGCGCTGATGCGTCAGCCAGGGGTGTTTCAACAAAATCGGGACAAAAAGAGCGATGCTGCCCCAGCCGGCCCGTCTCGACCGAAGGATAGGGAACTGAATCTGCAAGCTTCGACCCATTTCGAAACGGATTGCTGACTACTTTCATCTCTCGCTCCGTGATTTGTTGGTGCGCTGACGTGACCGATTTGGCTGCACACTGTCAAGCTCAGTGTTATTGCAAGTCCGGGCCCGAGGTGTGCGCATTTTTTGCCTACGCATCGCTGGCTTCGATGAATGAGTATCTTTTCAATCGTTTTGGTTGGTTGTAAGTGTTTGCGAACGTCATCGGCGTGGCCCGAAAGGACCTGTCCCGTGACGTGCGGGCGTGATGGAATGGTAGACATATCGGACTTAAAATCCGAAGGCCTTAGTGCCGTGTGGGTTCGAGTCCCACCGCCCGCACCAGTGTCGCCTCAGACCGGGAAACCGAGACGGGCAATCAGCTTCCAGATATCTTTGTTGGCATCCGAAAGCTGGGTGACGACGTCCTCGATTTCTTTCATGGCCTTGTCGTCCACTGTGTCTTCACGGCCTAGTTTGATGTCGGTCTTGCGGTCGGCAATCCGCATCAGGATGGTCTTTGGATTTCCGCTTTCCTGATCGAAGGAATAGATGCAGTGGTTGTACTTGTTCCGAATGGACGACAAACGCGACAGCCGCTGTGTGTGTTCAAGTATCGGATCACGGATTTCAGGTGCGCGCCCCTCCATCTTGGCGAGGCGTTCAACCAGATCGATGCGCGCACGCGTCGTGTTCAAGGTCAGGAATATTATCACCGCCACATCTTTGTTGGCTCCGGTCAGCCCGGCAATCAGATGGATCAGCAGGCTTTCGGTGTTCGTCCACATGTAGTTGAGCCGACCCACCAGAAGGATGAGCCGGTCAAACCGGGATTCGAAAGCCTCATCCAACGGGGGCGCTGCGCGCTTCGTTGGGCGCGACCTCGAAGTAGAAATGAGCGGCCGCAGTCCGGTTGCTCACATCGATCTTGCCCGAGACGTTGTGCATATGCAGCTTGACCGTGTGCTCGGTGATGCCCAGCTTAGCCGCGATCGCCTTATTGCTTTGGCCCTGCGAAACCAGCCGCAAAACCTGCTTTTCCCGGCGCGTCAGTTTGGCGTATTGCAGCAGTTTCTCGGGTGACCGGGTTCTGGTCGCAGGCTGTTTTTCCACAGGTATACCCGGTGCGGCTGGCGTGGCTGGCATACTATCGGCCAGAAAGCAGGGCAAATGTAGTTCTTCATGCATAAGCAGGCGCAGTATGGCTCGCCATACGTCCGGAGCCACATTCATCGGTAAATACCCTATGTTTCCGAAACGGATGCGGTCCCAGCGTTCGAACAGCGTCCGGGCCGGGCTTTTCTTGCGATATGCGAAGGCCAGACAGCCCGCCTCGGCTAGTCGGGAATAGTCGGCAGGCCGTGCCAGCAAATCCTCAAGCATCATCTGATCCACGACAACAATACGTTCCGACGGACCTGGATTTTCGGTCTCGGCCAGAAATTCATCGATACTATCGTATCGCGATGCACGAACGCCGAATTCGTTTTGAACACTTCTCAGGGTCTGGTTCGAATAGAACAACTCTTTGCCGATAAATACGATCGACAGGTCTTCGGGGTATTCAATTTGGCCACGGGCGTCGTCTTGCAATGAAATATTCACTGATCTTCCCCCACTAATACAAACGCCACCCTCTGAAATCTAAAAATCGGGCACAGAATTGGGTGGCGCGAAACACTAACTTTTTCGTTCAAATACTACCTTATCATAGCGGAAAGTACGTGTTTCAGCAACCAGAAGCCCGGTTTCGGGGGCTTGGTACTAGAACCTTTGATCAGGTATGACCTTATCGATTTGCACGTAACCTGATGATATGTCTGAGTTTATAATGTTGCTCTTTTGAGTGAGATTGTTTCCTGGTCTTGTTGATACGATTTTAGGCTAAAGCCAGAAAAAATCGTTTTCTTACAAATAGATATATCAATTAATGCTTTCGGCCAGCTATTCACACCCTGCCATCGCTGCGACCATGACCAAGCTTCAATTTGTGAAGCGTACTTGAACCTGACGTGCCTGCGGACCGCTTATTTCAGCGAAATACCCGTGGTCATGGAATCGGCTTAGCCGAGAAAGGAGGGGGCAACCAGACAGATGATGATCGCTGCCGCGCGAGTGTCCAGTTTGACACTTGGTGCGCGAAATCTGTTTCAACCGCGCCAGTAACCGCTTTGTAGATGAATGGCGGTCCGGTGCTTCAGTAAAAGTGGAATTTATTATGGTACGCAGAAACACTCCAATAACTGACGTCCAAGAAGTTATCGATGATCAAGATCCTGTCGTAGATGAGCCTCAGGTAGAAGAAGAGATCGCCGAAGTTGAAGATATCAACGTCCAGCAGCAGCAACAGCAGCAGCAGGGTGACGACAGCAATACCAACGGTGGTAATGACAGCAACACCAATGGTGGTAATGACAGCAACACCAACGGTGGTAATGACAGCAACACCAACGGTGGTAATGACAGCAATACCAACGGTGGTAATGACTCTAATTCTCAGACCAATGGCGGTAATGACAGCAACACCAACAACAGTAATGCCCGGGTAGATATCGACTTCAGCGGCGGTGAATGGATTCCGCGCGACGACGATAAAGTCGACGTCGACGTTTCGGATTACGCTTCGACGCGTGATGTGATCACGGCTGGCGATGATCTGGATTACGATCCAGGCAACGATATCAATCTTGATATCTCACTGGACGGGCCGGGCAACGACTTCTCATCCATCAACAACCAAGCTGCTACGCTGAACGATAATGACACGCTGTCAAGCGCAAGCGTATCGAACGGCGGAACGTTCACCCAGAGCGGAAACGCAAGCGGTGGATCTGCCTACTCTGAAGAAGGCATCGACGCCGAAGCAGATGGTGGCGCGTCGGGTCAGGGCGGCATGAGCTATGGCGGTAACGCATCAGGCGGTACGCACGGTAGCAATGCGCTGGCCTTTGGTGGGCATTCCGGAAATGCGGATGCCAATTCAACCGGCGGAAACGGTGGAGCTTCGGGTGGCGCACACAATGCGAGCCTGGGTCTTGGCCTTTCGGGTGCGCACGCCGATGGCGCGAGCACTGGTGGCAATGGTGGTAACGCCAGCAGCAACTCAAGTGCAAACAATACCGGTTCTTCGACCTCTAGTGGCACGGGTACCGGTGGTGCAGGCGGCGAAGCAGGATCGTTTGGTCTTGGTCTTGGTCTTGGTCTGTCGGGTTCGTCTGCAAGCGGCAACGCCAATGGCGGTGATCAGGGTTCGGGTGCGATAGGCACGGGCCTTGGTCTTGCTGGCACTGACGCATCTGCACAGGGTTCAAATGCCGGAAACGGTAACGCACAAACCAATGGCACTGCAGACAATGCCAGCTCTGGCAGCAACCAGGCGAATGGTGCTACTGGAGGTAGCAACCTGGGTCTGGGTCTCGCGGGTGCTGGCGCGCTCGGCTACAATGATGCCGATGGTGGTGCCGGTACTGGCGGTCCTGGTTCAGGTGGTCCTGGCTCTGGTGGTGCAGGTTCTGGTGGCCCGGGCTCTGGTGGCCCAGGTTCCGGTGGTGCTGGTTCTGGCGGTGCCGGATCTGGGGGTAATGCCAATGGTGGCGACGGTACCGGTGGTAACTCTGGCACAGTCGAAGAAGCCTTCCCGTTCCTGAAAGTGGTCGAGGAAGAAGAACCGGAAGCTGAAGAAGAAGCGGCAGCTGGAAACTCGAATGGTACTGGCGGTGACGGTGGTACTGGCGGTGCAGGTACTGGTGGTACAGGTACTGGTGGTACAGGTACCGGTGGTACGGGTACTGGTGGTACAGGTACTGGTGGTACAGGTACTGGTGGACCTGGTGCTGGTGGTACAGGTACCGGTGGTGCTGGTGGCGGTTACGTTGACACCGATGCCAATGCACAGGGCGTTGGTGATCAGACGGCCGGTAGCCCGGACATCGACCAGACACCTGGCCCGATCGATGGCACGACCAACAATACCCAGACCCCAGACGGTTCGGGTGGAGATGGTGGCAGCAACTCGACCAATGGCATGTCCACGGGTTCGGGTTCTGGTGCGGCGACCGCTGATGGTACCGCTGGTGCTGGCGGCACGACCACGCCGACATCCAGTTCCGCTGGTAGCGGCGCGGGTTCGGCTGACGCGACCAACACAGCCGGTGCCGGCGGTGCGGGTCAGGTCTGGTCAACAGCTGATACCGATGGAACGGCTGATAGCTTGGCCGAAGCGATTGCCGGTTACGGCGGCGCAGCCAACTCGGACAACGACGCAACCTCGACCGGTACAGGTAGTGCAACTGGCACTGCGTACTCGGGTGCAGGTGGTGCCGGAGGTGCGGGAACGTCGGCAGGCGGAACCAGCGGCGCGGTCTCGGGTACTGCGACCAGCGGCGATACCACGGGTGCGATGAATACTGGTGGCGAAGCATCTGGTGCGTATTCCGGTGCTGGCGGCGCGGGCGGAAATGCCGGGACCTGGGGCTCGAACAACGGTGGCGATGGTATCGTCAACGGTGAGTCCTATGCATCGGCGGCCGCAGTGGTCGATACGTCGGCCTTCAACCAATCGATCGTCATGGGTGCCAACGTGCTTGGTAACTCGGTCGATACGACCATGGTTGGTGGTTCGATGACCTCGACTTACTCGAGCGACGACACTGAGGTCTAAGACCAACTTGCGAGGGCCGCATTACCGGCCCTCGTTCAATGAAAACGCCGGGGCCGCGCGATGTGGCCTTGGCCCAGATAAGCCCGAACCGGAAATTATCGCCGGTAAGGGGGTAAGGGATCATCGAAATGTCATTCGATAGTGTTACCGAAAAGATTGCACACTTTATTGGATCTTTTGATCTTACGATTGAAAAAGCCCGGTTGAGGGATCAGTACGAAGAGTTCACCGCCATGCGGCGCAAGGCGGAACTGGACGAACTGGAAGAACCCGCAAAGATCCGGATTAAGGCAGATCTGGAACTGGACCCGGGCAAGTATGGTCCACTGCCTTATCGGTTTGACACCCCCCCCGCCACTC
>NZ_JWLJ01000001.1:360452-1575022 GCF_000813985.1 Ruegeria sp. ANG-R | reverse complement strand
CCCCCCCGCCACTCCTGAACTTCCACCCCCATCCGATGGTCCTGTATTTGAGACGGTCATCGCGCTTGAGCCTCCGCCGTCATCCGGTCCGCCGCTGCCCGAAGGATTTACCGGCGTTGCGGCAACATTTGTAATCGAACAAAAGCTCGAGATTGTGACAGAGCTCATCGGGTCTGCCGTGACCTATACGTTCCAGACGATATTCCTGCGCGACAATGATGTTGTGGGAGAGGGAGAGTTCCGCGACGTCGATCAACTCATTGCACTGGCTGAAGCGGCGGCGCAGGTTGCGGCCAGTATGCACGCCTTCTCGGTGCCCTCAATTTCGATCTCGGACTACCTGTCCATCGAGTATGTCGAGGAACTGGCCGAACAGATGCTGGCACCGATCAACGTCGAGGTTGAAGGCGCGATCGTTTATCAGTTCCACGGCGAAGAAGCCATGGGCGTGATCGTCAATGGTGAGCATGTGGACGAAGCGCCTGTCTGGGCAGATCTTCTGCCCAAGCATCATCAGCCTGATGAGGAAGAGGAAGACGACACGCCCGATGCGATGCCCGCCGAATGGGATCGCGACGACGATTCCGAATTCGCCGATGGCCACACGGTGATCGCGGGTGGCAATCTCGCGATCAACGAAGTCAATGCGACCATAGCCTGGGTTGATGCGCCTTACATTGCGGTAGGCGGTAAGTCGATCGACCTGACCATGGTCAGTCAGGTTGCCGTTGTATCGGACATCGATAAGGGTACGAACGGCGGATCGGGCACCAATGTGGTGCATTCCTCGACGATTGAGGTCGAAGGCAAATCGGCACCGTGGCTGAAACAGGGTTCCAGCGAAGATGATGCACCAGCATTCGTTCATGTCGACTGGATCACCACCGACCTGATCGTTGCGAATTTTGTCAAGCAGGACATCGACGCGACGGATATCGATCACATCGATGCCGAGATCAACGCAACGACCACGCTGTACGCGTTGGGTGACAACGAGTTGGTCGATGTCACAAACATCCTACAACTTGGCAGCTACTATGACCTGATCATGATCGAAGGCGATATGATTTCGGTCGATGCGTTTATCCAGACACATGTATTGATGGATGACGATGTGGTGACGGGCGGACTGCCCGAGCCCATCGACGGATCGGACGAGAATCTGGTCATGAACGAGGTTTCGCTCAAGACCGAAGGCGAAGACACGCATCAGGTAATGCATGACTCAATGGCCGAAGCGATGGCCCTGGGTGAGGATGACTTGGCGGCGCTGGAAGATGCGCTGATGAACGACCCGATGTTCGCAGGCATGGAACAGATGCGCGTTCTCAAGGTCGACGGCTCGCTTGTACAGGTCAACGTGGCCGAGCAGTCAACCGTCCTTGCAGATCAGGATGACGTTCACCTGAAAGGGCCCCATGCTGATGAAACCGAGGTTCTGGCGGGCAGCAACGCGATGCTGAATGCCGCCAGCGTTACCAAGGCAGGTGTGGATTCCGTCGTCATGGCGCAGGACGGATCGTATTCCGATCTGTTGCTGCATCAGGCAAGCCTGATCGACATGCCGACAAACGAGGACATCGCCGAAATGACCAACGAGGCGATTGCCGCCATCATGGAAGAGGCGGGGATGCCCGGTTACGAAAGCGGTATTGGTCCGAAGGGCAATGATCTCACGCCGAGCGAAATGGCGAACTCCTCTGATGGCCTGCAAACTATGCTGGCCTGATCTTTCCTGATTTACGAGTGACCGGAAGGTTAGTTTATGTCGATCGTTTTTTCGTCGCGCCGCACCCGTTTTGCAAGTCCATTGGACCGGCATGGCGGTGGAGGCCCGTTGACCCTGGAACCGCGTGACCGCGTAGCAAAACCAAGCGAGAGTAGCGTGTCCAAAACGGTATCCCGTCTGCGTCTGACCAGTGAGATGAAGTTGGCGGGGTCGAAATCCAAACCCGATGTTGCAGAGACAACCGGCGCTCCGGTCGCCGGGCCGGCGAGCGGTTCGAGGGAGCAAGCAAAAGCACCTCGGGCAGCGGCACAACCGGCCGGTTCGGGGCAGAAGCAGGCAGAGCAGAGAGATCGAACCTCACAACCGCGCGCTGGCTCTCCCCTTCGGCGCGCGCAGTCGCGGCCTACGCAAGATAAGGATCCTGTGGGTGGCGACACTGGGGTGGCCGATGCCGAAGCCTCGGATTGTGAAACCGCCGATCAATCGACTGCGCGCATGACCCCCTCTGCGTCGTCGGACGGCAAAGACCGCATGGGCACCACGATCGAGGCCAAGGCCAACCAACCCTTGCTGCGCCCGGGAACGGGTGGTGGCGATGGCAAGGGGCCACCCCAAACCTTCCACAAACGCACCCCACCCGAGGATTTCCAGAAGACGTTGCGCACGTCGCTTCGCGCGATCTGGCGCAATCTGGCCTTCGTGCTGGTGCTGACATGTGCGACCAACATCCTGATCCTTGCGATCCCGATCTATCTGTTTCAGATCAGCGACCGGGTTCTGACCAGCCGGTCACTGGATACATTGATCATGCTGACCGCTATCGTTGCCGGAGCGGTCATTTTTCAATCCGCCTTCGACGCGGTCCGGCGTTTCATGCTGATGCGCACCGCGGTCGAGGTGGCCGCGCGTCTCGGAGCCCCGGTTCTCAGCGCAGCTGCCCACGCCTCGCTCCATGGGAATGGGCGTGAATATCAGACCTTGGGTGATCTGCAGCAGGTGCGTGGCTTTCTGGTCTCGGGCACGCTGATTTCATTTCTCGACGTGCCGTTCGCACCGCTGTTTATTCTGATGATCTTTCTGGTGCATCCGCAACTGGGGATGATCGTCGTGACGACTGCCCTGATCCTGATGGTCATCGCGCTGGTAAACCAGAAAATGACAGCCAAGCCCTTTGCCAAAGCCAATCAGGCGCAATCGCTGGCCAACCAGCATCTGGATTCGATGTCGCGCAACAGCCAGATCATCAACGCTTTGGCGATGATCCCCGAGGCCGTGCGCATCTGGGGGCGGGACACCGCACAGTCGCTGACTTGGCAGGTCAAGGCGCAGGATCGCAACGTGATCTTCGCCGCCATTTCGCGCGCCGTGCGTCTGCTGACACAAATCGGCATTCTGGGCTGGGGCGCCTTTCTGGCCCTTCAGGGTGAAATTACAGGCGGTATGGTTATCGCCGCCTCGATCATCGCGGGACGGGCTTTCGCGCCGATCGAAGGGTCGATTGAGGGTTGGAATACCTTCCTGCTGACGCGCGGCGCCTTCGGACGGATCAAGGCTCTGCTGTCGAATTCGGCTTTGCAATACGAGAAGCTGCGTTTGCCACGTCCCGAGGGACGGCTGGATGTGGAACGTCTGCTCTATGTGCCCGGCGGCACCAAGCGTGTCGTACTGAACGGGATCACCTTTGCGCTGAACCCGGGGGAAACTCTGGCGATTATCGGGAACTCGGGAGCAGGTAAAACGACGCTGGGCAAAACGCTGGTGGGTTCGATCCTGCCGACTGCGGGTAGTGTCCGGCTGGACCTGATGGATATCCGCAACTGGGACCCGCGTCAGTTTGGAGAAAACATCGGCTATCTGCCCCAGGATGTGCAACTGTTCCCTGGCACCATCAAGGACAATATTGGCCGGATGCGCGCCGATGCGACAGATGAGCAAATCCACGACGCGGCTGTTCTGGCCGATGTCCACAACATGATCGCCACGCTGCCGCAGGGCTATGAAACCGTGGTGGCTGCAGATGGGTCACCCCTTTCAGGAGGCCAGAAACAGCGCATCGCTCTGGCGCGGGCCTTCTTTGGAAATCCACGGCTGGTTGTTCTGGATGAGCCGAATTCGAACCTCGACGTGGCGGGTGACAAGGCGCTCGCGCGGGCGATTGAACAGGCTCGGGAGAGCAAGATTACCGTGGTCGTGATTACGCAAAAACCGACGCTGCTGAACGTTGTCGACAAGATCATGCTGCTCACCGATGGGCGCGTGGCGCTGTTCGGACAGCGCGAACAAGTGCTTGAGCAGCTTAACGGGCCGCGCCAGCAACCGCCCGAAATACAGGGCAAGGGGGATTAAGCGATGAACGACGTGTCACGCACCGACGAATCCGGTCTCTGGTATGCCGAGGTTCCGCGCTCGATCAACAAATTCATCGTGATTGGGCTTGTCATGCTCATCGCCTGTTTCGGTGGTTTTGGGGTCTGGTCGTTTCGTGCACCGCTGGCGGCTGCTGTCATCGCACAGGGCAGCTTTGTTGCCACTGGCCGCAACAAGATCGTTCAGCATCTTGAAGGCGGAATCATCGAGAACATTCTGGTTGCCGAGGGAGAAGCGGTTCAGGCCGGTCAGATTATGATGACGCTGGACCAGACCTCGGCCGAGGCAAATGAGCGCGAGCTGTTCATTCGCAAAATCCGCCTTCAGGCCATGACCGAACGGCTTCTGGCCGAGCATAGCGAGCAGGAAAACCTGGTGTTTTCGCCCGGATTGATCGAGGCTTCGGATGACGTCGAGGTCATGACGATCCTCGACAATCAGAAACTCAGCTTCGATGTGTCGCGCAAGACATTGTTGAACGATATTGCTCTGCTTCAGCGCAATATGGAGGCGCTGAAAATTCGTGCGTCGGGGTTCGAAGCGCAGCTGATCAGCATGGAGCGGCGCTCGGACATTTTGAAGGAAGAATATGAAACCAAATACTCGTTGTTCGAGAAGGGGCTGGTGCGCAAAGGTGATCTGAACACGATCCGCCGGGTGCAGGCCGAAGCTGAAGGCCAGTTGGCACGCTTGCGGGCCGAAACAGCTGAGGTCAATCAGATGCTGCTGAAATACGAAGAGCAGATTTTGCGGACCCGCTCGGCGTATCGCGAAGCCGCGCTTGACGAGTTGGGCGTAATCGAGGCCGATCTGGAAAGTGTGCGTGAAAAGGCCCGTCAGGCCCGCAGCGTTCTGGCCCGCGCTGTGGTCCGCGCTCCGGTAACCGGCACGGTGGTGCGTCTGCATCACCACACCCCCGGCGGCGTGATTGAGACCGGCGAACAGATTGCCGAGATTCTGCCCGCCGATGCGCCATTGATTATCGAGGCGCAAATCCCCCGGACCGAGATTGACAGTGTCGTGACCGGGCAGATTGCCACCGTGCGCCTTGTCGCGCTCAATCAGCGCACGACTCCGGTTCTGGAGGGCGAAGTGTATTACGTGTCGGCCGACTCGCTGGTCGAGGATTCAGCGGGTATGCCGCAAGAGGTCTATCTGGCGCGTATTTCGCTGACCACAGATGAGATGAGCCGCGTGCGGGGTTTTGTGCCCACGCCTGGTATGCCTGCCGAGATCATGATCCAGACCGAGGAACGCACCTTTGCGGCCTATATCGCGAAGCCGGTGGTCGACAGCATGTCACGCGCTTTCCGAGAGCACTGATTTCGCGACGCGCGGATCGAGGCGACTACATCTTCCAATTTTTGCATGTTACCCTTCCGCAAATTCATGTGCAGGAGGGGCGCTGATGCCATTGACCGTGAAAGAAATGATGGAGGCCGCGAACGCCGTAGTTGAACGCATCGATGCGGGCAGGGCGAAGGAACTGCTGGGGCAGGGCGCGCTGCTTCTGGACATTCGGGACGCGCCTGAATTGGAACGGACTGGCCGTGCTGTCGGCTCACATCATATTTCGCGCGGGATGCTGGAGTTTCGGGCTGACCCGGATTTGCCGTCTCACGATCCGGAGTTACGCATGGATCGTGTGATCATCCTGCATTGTGCGTCGGGCGGCAGGGCGGCGCTGGCCGGTAAGCTTCTCAAGGATATGGGGTATTCGCATGTCTACAACCTCGGTGGGTTTGCAGATTGGGTGAATGGCGGCGGCGAGGCTATCGGACCCATGGACCGCGGAATGTAACCGCGCGATCTGACCCAAATCAAAGTCACACATATTCCATTGCTGTAATGCAAAGGTCAGAAGCCAACAGACAGGATGACTGGCCATGTTTCGCCTAGCAGCCATGCTTTATTCTCTGATCGCCACCGCAATTGCCGGTTCTGCCGTAATCGCGGTTCTGGCCGCTGGAATGGTCACTTCCATGGCCATCATCTATGCCGCAGCCGCAGGGGCGGTTGTGGCAGCGCCGATTTCATTGCTGGTTGCAAAGCGCCTTTATCAAGGCACCTGATCACGCATTCAGAAATGCTCTGACAGCGGCCTCGAATTCGCGAGGTTTCTCTGCGTGCAGCCAATGGCCCGCGCCGGGGATCTTGGCAAAACGAGCGGCAGGGAACAGTGTGCGAATCCGGTCGCGGTGTTCGGGCAGCACATAGTCGGATTCAGCACCGGACAGAAACAGCGCAGGGCCGTTCCAACTGCCAGCCATATTCGGAAAGCCCATGATACTGGGCATTTCATCGGCCAGGACATCCAGATTCAGTCGCCATTTTTTGTTTTCAACGTCCAGAGATTGCGTAAAGAAGCTCTGAAGCGCTTTTTCAACGCCCTGATCGGCCAGTTGAGCCTCTGCATCCGAGCGACGTTGGACGCGCGACATATCAACGGCGCGCATCGCTTCGATATACTTGATCTGACTGTGCCCGTAGGCGACGGGCGAAATGTCGGCCACTACCAGTTTGCGGACATGGTCGCCGTGTTGCAACGCCAGAACCATCGACGCCTTCCCGCCCATCGAATGCCCGACTACATCCGCAACGCCGCCGGCACTGTCTATCACCTCGGCCAAATCTTGCGCCAGTTGGGGATAGCCATGCTGACTGTCCCAAAAGCTGTAGGCGTGATTGCGCATATCGACGGCGATCACCTGCCGCTCATCGGACAAACGGCGCGCGATAACGCCCCAGTTGCGGGCCGAACCGTATAGGCCGTGCGCTATCAACAAGGGGGGATGGTCAGTCGGGTCGCCATGGATGATCGTGTTGAGCATGACCATGTGATACTCGCCGCCACGCGGAACAACCAGCCCCATTGTCGCCCGTGCCGCACACGGCTACATTGTCCCGTCAGGAGGCGCCAATGTCGCAGGAAATCGATATTCAGACCCGGATCGCGCAGACCATTATGCTGCTGCGTAAGAAGCTTGGTGTGCGTGACAAGACGCTGACTGCATCCGTACGCCGGGCGAAACGGCGTCTGCCTCGCAAAATCTACAAACAGGCGATGGTGCTGGCGCAGGCCGAGCAGATGGCGGTCCATCCCAGGTTGCGACTTGTGCTGGACACTCCGAAGCTCGAACAAGCCTCGGATGATGTGCAGAATCACCTCAGCGCGATCAACCTTGCTGACCGGCGCTGGGGCTGGTTTCTGAGCTTTCTGGGCTCTGTGGCTCTGGGTTTGTTGGTACTGACGGCGGTGTCGATTTTCATTCTCAGGTCACGCGGCTTGATCTGACAGGGACGTTTGGCATATCCGCTTAGCTGTGAACGCGGTTCAGGTGCTTGCTATATCCAATTTATGAACGATGTTCATGATTGGAGGAATGCATGTTCGGTACGTTGAAGACCTTGATAAACGGCGCAAATGCCCGGGCCGAGGACCGCCTGCGTGATGCATATTCGATCGAATTGATCGATCAGAAAATCCGCGAGGCGGAACAAAATCTCAAGGCCGCCAAGTTGACATTGGCGAGCCTGATCCAACGCCAGCGCAGTGAAACCCGCCAAATTGACGGGCTGAAGTCTCGGGTTGATGATCTCATGGTTCGGGCGGCTCAGGCGCTCAAGGACAATCGTGAAGATTTGGCTCTAAGTGCGGCTCAGGCAGTTGCGGATCTGGAAAATGAAGCGGTTTTGCGGTCTCAGACGACCGATCGACTTGAAACGCGCATCCTTCGGTTGCGCCAGACCGTTGAGACTGCAAACCGTCGCATTCTCGATCTGAAGCAGGGCGCCATTTCTGCCCGTGCCGTCCGGCGTGAGCAGGGGCTTCAGGCCCGCCTGAACCGGCATCTGGGCGGCGATAGCCCAATGGATGAAGCCGAAGGCCTGATCAATCGGGTGATGCAGCAGGATGACCCGTTCGAGCAATCCGAGATCCTGCGGGACATAGAGACCGGGCTTGATCACACCAGCATAGCGGACCGGATGGAAGATGCCGGATATGGCCCCAAAACCCGTGCTACGGCAGCAGATATTCTGGCCCGTATCCAGTCCCGGACCAATGATTAATTCAACCGCGATAATTGAGATAGGAGACCTGACATGAACAACAGTAATGAAAATACGCTGATCCTGATGCTGAACGGTGCCGGTGTTGTTGTGGCCTACGCCCTGCTTGGTATCTCGCTTTATATGTCCACCGACGTTCCGTTGGCGACGAAAGGTTACTGGGGAATGGGGGTTGTCTTGCTGACACTGAGCCTGATCAACGTGGTAAAGTATCGGTTCGACGCCCGGTCTGCAGAAGATCGCATCAATCGCATCGAAGAGGCGCGGAACGAAAAGCTGCTCGAAGAGGTTCTGAAAGACCCAAAATCCGACATCTGATTCCTTTGCGGCTGCGCTGGCAAGCGCCGCGTGGACCCGGTGTTTTAGACACTTCCTCACTGCAAGGGAACAAGTTCAAAAAAAAGAAGCGGCACCGATTTGGCGCCGCTTTCTGCATTTCTGACCTAAACCTTTCAGAGGTTTGGATAGATGGGGAACTTTGCGCACAGGTCTGCGACTTCTGCCTTGACCTTTGCCTCGACGGCGCTGTTGCCGTCTTCACCGTTGGCGGCCAGACCGTCGACGACCTCGATGATCCAATCGGCGATCTGACGGAACTCGGTTTCGCCAAAGCCACGGGTGGTGCCAGCAGGAGAGCCCAGACGGATACCGCTGGTGATCGTGGGCTTCTCGGGGTCGAACGGGACACCGTTCTTATTGCAGGTGATATGTGCCCGGCCCAGAGCTTTCTCAGTGGCGTTGCCCTTGACGCCCTTGGGGCGCAGGTCGACCAGAACCACATGGGTGTCGGTGCCGTGCGTCACGGTGTCCAGACCGCCTTTGATCAGTTGATCCGACAGTGCCTGCGCATTCACGACAACCTGTTTGATGTAGTCCTTGAACTCGGGGCGCAGTGCCTCGCCAAAGGCAACGGCCTTGCCAGCAATCACATGCATCAGCGGGCCGCCCTGAATGCCGGGGAAGATCGCGGAATTCACTTTTTTGGCGATCGCTTCGTCATTGGTCAGGATCATGCCGCCGCGCGGGCCGCGCAGGGTTTTGTGCGTTGTGGTGGTGGCCACATGCGCGTGCGGGAAGGGTGAGGGATGCTCACCCGCGGCAACTAGACCGGCAATATGGGCCATGTCTACATGCAGATAGGCGCCAACCATGTCGGCAATCTCGCGCATACGAGCGAAATCAATCGTACGTGGAATGGCCGAGCCACCTGCGATGATCAGCTTGGGCTGATGCTCTTTCGCCAGCGCTTCGATCTGATCATAGTCGATCAGGTTGTCCTGCTTGCGTACGCCATAATGAACGGCGTTGAACCACTTGCCTGACTGGTTCGGGGCGGCGCCGTGGGTCAGGTGACCCCCTGCATCCAGCGACATGCCCAGAATGGTATCGCCCGGCTTGATCAGCGCCTGAAAGACACCTTGGTTGGCCTGAGAGCCTGAGTTGGGCTGCACGTTGGCGAAGTCGCATCCGAACAGCTGCTTGGCACGGTCGATGGCCAGGTTCTCGGCAATGTCGACGAACTGACAACCGCCATAGTACCGGCGGCCCGGATACCCTTCGGCATACTTGTTGGTCATAACCGAGCCCTGTGCCTCCATCACGGCGGCAGAGACGATGTTTTCCGAGGCGATCAGCTCGATCTCATCGCGCTGGCGGCCCAACTCGGATGTGATCGAACCGAACAGCTCGGGGTCACGATCCGCGAGGGGCTGGGTGAAAAAACCGGTATCACGAAGGTTGGCGTTCATGTGCGCTCCGCATGGCTGGGGTGTATCTGGCGGATTTCCTATCGGAAACGACGGAAGTCAGAAAGGCTGTAAAGCGACGAAATGGCCTGCTATGGCGTCAACTCTGGCCTAATCCGGAAAGGTATGTTTGTTTCGGAACCAAATGTGCAGCACTGGAAACCATAAAACATGACCAAGAGAATCGCCTTTCTGGCCAGCGATGCCAAAGTGGCGCAAACCGCCCGTGACGCTCTTGTGGCACGCTATGGACATGCGGCGCCGCGGGATGCGGATGTCGTGGTGGCGCTGGGCGGGGATGGCTTCATGCTGCAAACGCTGCAGGGCATCCAGCATCTGGATGCGCCGGTCTACGGAATGAACCGCGGGACCATTGGCTTTCTGATGAACGAATATGCCGAGACCGACCTGATGGCCCGACTTGCAGAGGCTGAGGAAGAGGTCGTCAACCCGCTTGCAATGACCGCGATGGATCAGTCTGGGCAAAAGCACGAAGCACTGGCGATCAATGAGGTTTCACTGTTGCGCGCAGGACCTCAGGCCGCGCGGCTCAGGATCAGCGTGGATGGACGGGAGCGCATGGCCGAGCTTGTTTGCGACGGCGCGTTGCTGGCCACTCCGGCCGGTTCAACGGCTTATAATTACTCCGCACACGGGCCGATTGTTCCTATTGGCGCGGATGTACTGGCGCTGACGCCGATTGCAGCGTTTCGGCCACGACGGTGGCGCGGAGCCTTGCTGCCGAAGTTGGCAAAGGTCAGGTTCGATGTGATCGAGGCCGACAAGCGGCCGGTCATCGTTGCTGCCGATTCCATTTCGTTTCCGGATATCGACTGGGTTGAAATCAGGTCGGAAACCACCATTCAGCATCGCATACTGTTTGACCCCGGACATGGTTTGGAAGAGCGGCTGATTTCGGAACAGTTCACATAAACCTGCGAGGGCTGTGTGTTTCTTTTCGCTTATGTGAACCAGTTCACATGCAGCAGCACAACCATTTGTTAACTTCAACCTGCCCGGAGAACACGCCATGGTGGAAGTGAGTGGCCATCTAACGGTGTTTTCGAATGGTTGCGCAGTTTAAGCGCTGGCGAGGGTGGGTGGTGCTACGCTCGTCATCTGAAATCCGGGCATATTTTAGTATGCGGACCCCGGGTACAAAACCCCGGGGTCTATTTTATGTGTGCAAAGGGGGCGCGGCGACCTCTCAGGTTTGCTGAGCCATTCGATCCCACAGAATCGGTGCCATCGGTCCCACGCGTTCTTCAATGGCGGCTGCGGCATCCACGGCCATATCCTCGCGCCAGCGCCGCGCCGCAATCTGAATGTTGATAGGCTGCGGCCCGTTCGGCAATTCGGCCAGGCGCGACGGAACGCTGGCGGCCGGCAGCCCAAGGAAATTCATCGCGTAGGAATAGACGGCGCAGCCCAAAACCTCATGAACACCTTGGGCGCCTTCGGTATCGCGGTCCGGTTTGAAGAAAGGTTGCGGTAGGAAAGGGGACAGCACCAGGGCGTAATCCTGCATGAACAGCGACCATTCGCGCGCATAGTGGCTGCGCTGCGCCAGCGCCTGAATCAGACCGTCGCCGACAATCGGGGGAAACTCCTGGAAGTACACCTCGAATATATCACGGATGGTTTGCGACCCGGCGGCCTCAATATCGCCTTTCATCAGCGTCAGCACTTCACCCATCAGTGCGCGGTAGCCCAAGCGCCCACATTCGAACACATCCGGCGGGTCAATCTCTTCAACCAGATATCCGGCATCGACCAGCGCATCCCGAGCGGTATCGAGCGCCTTGTCCACTTCAGGATGCAGCGCATAGCCGAAGGTATTTCTTGTAAAGGCCACCTTGACCGGTCCGTCCGGCTCCTCACCGCGCCACGGCATCGGCACATGAAACGGGTCGCGTGCATCCGGGACGATCAGGCTGGGCATCGACAGGTGCAGATCGCTCGCTGTCCGCGTGATCAGCCCCTGCACCGACATCGACTGCGCCAGCATTCCGCGCTCGGCCTTTTGGCTCGGGTTCCAGGCCGGTACACGACCGAGCCCCGGTTTCACGGTAACCGCGCCACTGGCTGCTGCGGGGAAACGCAGACTGCCACCGATATCGTTGCCATGACCCAGCGCGCCGATACCTGCCATTACAGCCGCCCCAGCCCCCCCGGACGAGCCGCCCGGCGAGACGTGGCGCCCCCACGGATTATACGTGCGCCCATGAAGCGGGTTGTCCGTATCAGCGCGGAACGAGAACTCGGGCGTGTTCGTGCGCCCGATGACGATAGCGCCTGCTTTATGCAGGTTGGAAACCACCGGCGCATCATCGGGTGCGATGACATCTCTCAAGGCCACCACGCCATTTGTGGTGGCATGGCCTTTCTGGTCGACATTCACCTTGATGGTAACCGGAACACCGTGAAGAGGCCCCACTGCTGCGCCGCTCGCCCGTGCAGTATCCAACGCTTTGGCACGCTCAAGTGCCGCGGCGCTCAAGTCTTCCACCACCGCATTCAGGGTGGGATTTATCTGATGCATCCGCTCCAACGCGTCCAGCACGACCTCCTCCACGCTCAGATCGCCCGTTCGTGTCAGCGTGGTCAGTTCGGTTGCACCAAGACGCCAGATGTCACCATTTGTCATGCTGTTCCTCCTCGCCTCAACCTGAGGCGAGGCGCGACCAATGACAAGTCCCGGCATCTCAAAATGGGTCCGCCCTTCATCTGGCTCAAAATATCCCGGAGCGCGAGGCAGGGCCTCGCACAGGCGCGTCAGCGCAAATCGAGCGCGCCGTAAGGCGCACCTCTGGATTATACCGTGAGACTACTGCGCGTATCCGATGCTCTGCAGGGCCGAGGTGATCTCGTCCAGAATGACAGGATCATCGATTGTGGCGGGCATCTTGTATTCCTTGCCATCCGCAATCGACACCATCGTTCCACGCAGGATCTTGCCCGAGCGTGTTTTCGGCAGACGATCCACAACGACCGCCTTCTTGAACGCAGCGACAGGGCCGATCTTGTCGCGGACCATCCTGACCACATCGGCGACCACATCCTCGTGGCTGCAATCCGAACCGGCATTGAGGCACAGGAACCCTACCGGAATCTGACCTTTGAGCTGATCCGATACTCCGATCACCGCACATTCCGCCACGTCGGGGTGAGCGGCCAGCACCTCCTCCATACCGCCGGTCGACAGGCGGTGGCCCGCGACGTTGATCACGTCATCGGTACGGGCCATGATGTAGAGATACCCATCTTCGTCGATCATGCCCGCATCTCCGGTCTCGTAGTAGCCGGGGAAATGCTCCAGATACGATTTCCTGAACCGGGCTTCGGCATTCCACAGGGTCGGCAGAGTGCCTGGTGGCAGCGGAAGCTTGACTGCAATCGCGCCGAGTTCGCCGGGTTTCATCTGATGACCACCTTCATCCAGAATCTGAACGTCATAGCCCGGCATGGGCTTTGCTGGCGAACCCAGTTTGACCGGAAGTTCCTCGATCCCAAGCGGGTTGCCTGCGATGGCCCAACCGGTTTCGGTTTGCCACCAATGATCGATGACCGGGACATTCAGCGCATCCTGTGCCCAGATAATCGTGTCAGGGTCTGCCCGCTCTCCCGCGAGGTACAGAGCCTTCAGGCAGGACAGATCGTATTTCGACATCAACTCCGCCTGCGGGTCTTCGCGTTTGACGGCGCGAATGGCCGTTGGGGCGGTGAAGAAGCTCTTGACCTTATGTTCGGAAATCACCCGCCAGAAGGTCCCGGCGTCAGGAGTGCCAACCGGCTTGCCCTCGAAAACGATGGTGGTGTTGCCGTGAATCAAGGGGGCGTAACAGATATAGGAATGGCCCACGACCCAACCGACATCCGAAGCTGCCCAGAACACATCGCCCGGATCGACATTGTAGATATTCTTCATTGACCAGTTCAGCGCAACCAGATGGCCCGCGGTCGGGCGCACCACACCTTTCGGCGCACCGGTCGTACCGGACGTATAAAGAATATAAGCCGGATCATTGCCGCTGACCGGCACACATTCCGCAGGTTCCGTCCCGTATTGGAAGCCGTGCCAGTTGACGTCCCGACCCTCGACCAGTTGCGCAACTTCCTGTTCGCGCTGGAAGATAACGCAAAACTCGGGCTTGTGGGTGGCCAGATCGATGGCACCATCCAACAGAGGTTTGTAATGCACGACGCGGCCCGGCTCCATCCCGCACGAGGCGGCGATGATCGCCTTGGGTTTCGCATCGTCGATACGCACCGCCAGCTCGTTGCTAGCAAAGCCACCGAATACCACTGAATGTACCGCCCCCAGCCGGGCGCAGGCCAGCATCGCCTCCAGTGCTTCGGGGATCATCGGCATGTAGATGATGACGCGGTCGCCTTTCCCGATGCCCTTTGCTCTTAGCGCGCCAGCCAGATTGGCGACGCGGTTCCGCAACTCAACGTAAGAGATTTCGCGTTTCGTGTGCGTAATGGGGCTGTCATAGATGATCGCGGTCTGCTCACCACGACCGTTTTCCACATGCCGGTCAACGGCGTTCCAGCAGGTGTTCACTTTGGCGTCGCAGAACCATTCGTAAAGAGGCGCATTGTCGTCAAACAGAGCTTTGCTGGGTTCCTGAACCCAATCAATCCCCTTGGCAGCATCCATCCAGAATGCTTCGGGGTCGTTCTTCCAGCTCTCGTAGACGTCCTGATATGCCATGATGGCCTCCTCCCAAAATCCTTGGGCTATGTGTTAGGCATCGCAGATGCTCCGGGCAAGCAAAGCGGATTACGGCGCGTCAGTTTATCGCAAAATCTTTGCAGAACCTTTCGGATTGGCCTGCAAATTGTTGCAAATTTATTGGATTTTTGTTGTTATGGGTGGGAAATCTGAGATTTTTGCAAATCTGCAAATCCACCCCTGCAAAAGCGTTGTCGCTAACAGAATCAAGGCGGGCACCTGATCAGGCACCCGCCTATGCGTAACCGCTGGATTAACCGTAATGCGCCACAGGGGTGCCGGCGATGGCTGCCATGTTCAGTAGCCCCCGGGCGGTGATGGATGGCGTTACAATATGAGCCTTGTTTCCCATCCCCATTAGAATCGGACCGACCTCAAGCCCGTCCGCTTTCATCTTGAGGATGTTGCGCACACCGCTTGCCGCATCCGCATGGGCGAAGATCAGGACGTTCGCGGTTCCTTCCATACGTGAATTCGGGAAAATTCGTGCCCGCAGTTCGGGGTCCAGAGCCAAGTCCAGGTTCATCTCACCTTCGTAGCTGAAATCGCGCGGCTCGGAATCGAGGATCTCAAGCGCAGCCCGCAGGCGCTTGCCCGACCCCTCGGCCTGATTGCCGAACTGCGATTGCGAACAGAATGCGATCTTGGGTTCCAACCCGAACCGCCGCACATGGCGGGCGGCGCCGATGGTGGATTCCGCCAGCTCTTCCGGGGTTGGCAATTGCCGGACATGCGTGTCGGCGATGAACAGAGGACCATCCTCCAGGATCATCAGCGAAAGCGCGCCATGGGGTCGCAGATCACCATCATCCAACACTTGTTCGACATAGTTAAGATGCCAGCGGTATTCACCGAACGTGCCGCAGATCATGCTGTCGGCTTCGCCGCGATGCACCATGATTGCCGCGATAGCGGTGTTGTTGGTGCGCATAATCGCCTTGGCCAGATCCGGAGTGACCCCCCGCCGCTGCATGATCTGGTGATACGAGTTCCAGTAGTCGTAGTAGCGCGGATCGTCCTGCGGGTTCACAATCTGGAAATCCTGTCCCGGTCGGACCGTCAGACCAAGTCTTTCGCACCGTGCGTTGATCACATCCGGTCGCCCGATCAGGATCGGAGTCTCCGTGGTTTCCTCCAGTATGGCCTGCGCCGCCCGCAATACACGCTCGTCCTCGCCTTCTGCGAAGACGATCCTGCGCGATGCGACGGCGGCGGCTTCGAACACGGGCCGCATCAGCAGAGCGGATTTGAATACGGTCTGGTTCAGGCGTTCCTTATAGGCTTCGAGATCGTCGATGGGACGTTTTGCGACCCCACTTTTCATAGCTGCCTGTGCGACCGATGACGAAACAACCCCCACAAGGCGCGGATCGAAGGGTTTGGGGATCAGATAGTCGGGTCCAAAAGTCAGTTGTTCGCCCTTGTACGCAGCTGCGGCCTCGGCGCTGGTCGTCGCGCGGGCCATATCGGCGATACCGTCGACGCAGGCGATCTGCATTTCGTCGTTGATCTCGGTCGCGCCGACATCCAGAGCGCCCCGGAAGATAAACGGGAAGCACAATACGTTGTTCACCTGGTTCGGGAAATCGCTGCGGCCCGTTGCGATGATCGCATCAGGCGCAACCTCGCGCGCCGCTTGCGGCAGGATTTCGGGGGTCGGGTTGGCCAGGGCAAATATGATCGGGGTCTTGGCCATCTTCTCGACCATTTCAGGCTTGAGCACATTCGGCCCGCTGAGCCCCAGAAACAGATCGGCATCCCCGATCACATCGTCCAGCGTACGCAGGTCGGTTTTCTGTGCAAATTGGTCTTTGTGCGGATTCATATCCTCGGCGCGGCCTTCATAGACCAGCCCGTGAATGTCGCACAGCCAGATATTCTCACGCTTCACGCCGAGCTTCATCAACATGCTGAGACATGCGATTCCCGCGGCACCACCGCCGGTCGAAACAACTTTGATATCCTCGAATTTCTTGCCCGCCACATGCAAAGCATTCTTGGCCGCCGCGCCAACGACGATGGCGGTGCCATGCTGATCGTCATGGAATACGGGTATGTTCATCCGCTCCCGGCACAGTTTTTCGACGATAAAACAATCCGGTGCCTTGATGTCTTCAAGGTTGATTGCGCCAAAGGTTGGCTCAAGCGCGCAGACGATATCAGCCAGCTTCTCGGGATCAGGCTGGTTCACCTCGATGTCAAAACAGTCGATGCCCGCGAATTTTTTGAACAGGACAGCCTTGCCTTCCATCACCGGTTTGGATGCCAGCGCACCGATATTGCCCAGCCCCAGAACCGCCGTGCCGTTCGAGACGACCCCAACGAGATTGCCGCGCGCGGTGTATGTCTCGGCGTTGGCAGGGTTGTCCTTGATCTCAAGGCTGGCTTCGGCAACGCCCGGCGAATAGGCCCGCGCAAGGTCTCGGCCATTTGCCATCGGTTTCGTGGCCTTGATCTCAAGCTTCCCGGGCTTTGGGTAGGCGTGATAGTCAAGTGCAGCCTGTCGCAAGGTCGGTGTATCAGACATCGGCAATTCAACTCCGTTCCAGAATTTGTTTGATGGTTAAACTATTTGTTGTGGGTTGGCTACTTCGGGTCAGATTTCAGCCGAGTTCTGCTTCTTTTCAAGACGCGGCACGAGGTGTGTCGGGTTCTTTGCCCGGTGTTCGATATACGGCGCAAAACCGGAAAGCGAACGGGCCCCGGGGGCCGGTCAAGCACGAGGTCCGCGTGCAATCACTTAGCAAGGCGCCTGTCGGGATGCCGACATCAAAGTGCTTTTTCTTTCGCGCGATGCGCTTTTGGGTTGGCGCTTTTGCGCCCGTTCTGATCGGATGGCCAAAATCCACGTCCGAAGAGATACGAAATGACCAGCAACCCGAGCGACCCAAAAACGCAAGCCGAAATCCGATTGCCGACGCAAGAGCTACGCAACGATATTCCCTTTTACACCAAAGTGCTGGGAATGCGGATGGACATGATCTACCCGGCCGATGATCCTCGGGTCGCCGTGTTCTCAGGCCACGGCCTGCGATTGCGGATCGAGAAGGATGCACCCGAAGCGGCGGGAACGCTGCGTATTTTGACGTCAGACCCCGATGCTTTTGCGGATGGTCAGCGTGCCCTTACGGCGCCGAACGGAACCCGGATCGAGATTGAAGATTTGAACCCGCCACTGGTCATGCCGGACACGGTTCATTCTTTTGTTGTCCGCCGCCTCAAAGATCAGGCGCCATGGATCATCGGGCGCGCCGGAATGCACTATCGCGATCTTGTGCCGGACCGATTGGGTGGGTCGATCATCGCCAGTCATATCCGAATCCCCGATGGGGGGCCGGTGCCGGATATGGTGCATTTTCACAAGGTCGGGTTTCAGTTGATCTTCTGTATCCATGGCTGGGTTGACGTGGTTTACGAAGATCAGGGCGAAAAGATGCGTCTGACAGCGGGCGATTGCTTTATCCAGCCACCCGAAATCCGCCACCGCGTGCTCGAAGCTTCGGACAATGTACAGGTGATCGAGATTGGTGTCCCGGCTGAGCATGTAACTGAGATCGATCATCTGATGGACCTGCCAACTCCGCACTACCGCCCGGACCGGGAGTGGCAGGGACAGCGGTTCGTTTACAATCAGGCCAAAGATGCCGAATGGGTGCCGTTCCGACTGCCCGGTTACGTTTGCCGCGACACGACGATTGCCCAGAACACCAAAGGCGTGGCGGGCGTTCAGGTCGTGCGCCGGGGAGAGGGCAATCCTCAATGGGCCAGCCACGACACCGATATTCACTTTACCTTTGTCATGAACGGGGAGGTGACGCTTGAGGGCGAGGGCCGCGATCCCTACCGGCTGGAACAGGGGGATGCCTTCGTCATTCCGCCCGCAATGCGAACCCGGTTGTCCGATCCGTCGCACGATGTGGAACTGCTGGAGGTCACTCTGCCGGGAACCTTCAACACTACGCTCGGTCAGGACTGACAAGACTGTGGATAAACGCGCCGTGGGGCTTCAAATCCCCCGGCGCTTTCCATTAGGGTATGGCATTCTGACCAGATGATCAAAAATCGGGAATCGCCATGTCTTTGAAAGATGCAGCTTTGGCCGTACGGGAAAACGCCCACGCGCCTTATTCTAATTTCAAGGTCGGGGCGGCGATCCGGTCGGGTTCGGGCATGGTCTATCGCGGCTGCAATGTTGAGAACGTGGCGTATCCGGAAGGTACCTGTGCCGAAGCCGGAGCGATCGCGGCCATGGTCGCTGCCGGAGAAAAGGAATTGATCGAGGTTTACGTGGTCGCCAGCAGCCCGCATCCGGTGCCACCCTGTGGTGGTTGCCGCCAGAAACTGGCCGAGTTCGGCAACGGGGATGTGGTCGTTACGATGGCAACGGTCGATGGTGTGGAGACCAAAACCACAATTAGCGACCTTTTGCCCGGGGCATTCGACGCCTCGCATATGGAGGATGTCTGACCATCATGGATGCACGCTCGATCATCGCCAAACTCCGCCGTCACCAGGTGCCGACCGGCGCTGAGCTGAAATGGTTCGCACAAGGTCTGGCCGATGGTGGCGTCAGTGACGCACAGGCCGGCGCCTTTGCGATGGCCGTCTGCATGGGCGGCTTGGGCGCGCAGGGGCGGGCTGACCTGACGGTGGCAATGCGTGACAGCGGCGAGGTGTTGACGTGGGATCTGGACGGCCCGGTGATCGATAAGCACTCGACCGGCGGGGTAGGCGATTGTGTCAGTCTTGTACTGGCACCTGCGCTGGCGGAGTGCGGGGCTTACGTGCCGATGATCTCGGGCCGTGGTTTGGGTCATACCGGAGGCACACTGGACAAACTTGAGGCGATACCGGGGGTGACGACCCAGATCGGGCAAGCACGGCTGGATCAGGTGCTGAAAGAAACCGGGGCGGCCATTGTTGGTGCAACGGGTCAGATCGCACCGGCTGACAAGCGGCTTTACGCGGTTCGCGATGTCACCGCGACAGTCGAAAGCCTTGATCTGATCACTGCATCGATCCTGTCGAAGAAGCTGGCAGCCAGCCCGGATGCACTGGTTCTGGATGTTAAGGTGGGCAGTGGGGCCTTCATGAAATCGCTCGACGATGCGCGCAGGCTGGCGCAGGCATTGACCGAGACCGCGAATACCGCAGGGTGCAAAACATCCGCTGTGATCACTGATATGAATCAGCCTTTGGCCTCGGCATTGGGCAATGCGCTGGAAGTGGCCGAGGTGATGAAAATGCTGACCAGCGGGCACGATTCACCGCTGGCCGACATCTCGGCCGAATTGGGCGGTGTTCTGATGGCAGATGCCGGAATGTGCACAACAGCCGATGAAGGGCGGGACAGAATTGCCGAAGTGATCCGCAATGGCCGCGCTGCCGAGCGATTTGGGCGCATGATGGCTGCCGTGGGTGGCCCGGTGCACTTTGTCGACACATGGGACCGGTTCCTGCCCGAGGCCAATGTGATTCAGGAAGTGCACGCGCCCGACGATGGATATATTTCGGCCATTGATGGCGAGGCGCTGGGCTTGGCGGTTGTTGCGCTGGGTGGCGGGCGACAGGTTGAAAGCGACGAGATCGATCCGGCAGTAGGCTTGTCGGACATCCTGAGACTCGGCGACAAGGTCTCAAAAGGCGCGCCGCTGGCGGTGGTACATGCGGGACGAGAAGATGCCGCGCAGCGGGCTGCGGCGGCGGTTCTGGGCGCCATTACCTTAAGCGACAAACCGGTCGGACAACCGCCTCAAGTCCATGAAAGGATCTGCGCATGAGCCGTGCTTTCCTTGTCGTTATGGATTCGGTTGGTATCGGCGGGGCGCAGGATGCTGGTCAGTTCTTCAACGGAACCACACCCGACACGGGCGCGAATACGGTGGCCCATATCGCACAGGCCTGTGCCGAAGGGCGCGCGGAAGCGGGGCGTTCGGGTCCGTTGCATCTGCCCAATCTGGATGCCCTGGGGTTGGGTGCGGCGACGCGATTGGCTTCGGGTGCCCCAACACCTGGGCTCGACGCCGAGCCGACCGGCTTATGGGGTTGCGCGCGGGAGTATTCGCCGGGTAAGGATACGCCCTCCGGGCATTGGGAACTGGCCGGTTTGCCCGTGCCGTGGGATTGGCATTACTTCCCGGATACGACGCCCGCTTTTTCTGCCGAGCTTAGTTCAGCCGCCGCACAGGCAGCTGGGACCGAGGATATCTTGGGCAACTGCCACGCGTCTGGCACGACAATTATCGCTGATCTGGGTGCCGAGCACATGCGGAGCGGCTGGCCGATCTGCTACACATCAGCCGACAGCGTTTTCCAGATTGCGGCGCACGAAGAAAGCTTTGGGCTTGATCGGTTGCTGGATATGTGCCGCGCCCTTGCGCCACGATTGCACGAGATGAAAGTGGGCCGGGTCATCGCCCGGCCTTTTGTCGGTACGCCGGAACTCGGATTTACACGCACCAATAACCGAAAAGATTTTGCCATCCTTCCACCGGCACCGGTGCTGACCAATTGGGCACAGGACGCCGGTCGCCATGTTCATGCGGTTGGAAAAATTGGCGACATTTTCTCGATGCAGGGAATCGACACGCTGCGAAAAGGCTCCGATGCGGATTTGATGTGCCACCTGTCCGATCTGGTTGACGAGGCCGAAGACGGTAGTCTGACCTTTGCCAATTTCGTCGAGTTCGATAGTCTCTATGGTCACCGCCGCGATATCAGCGGTTATGCAAGCGCGCTGGAATGGTTCGATCGCGAGATCGGAATGATCCTGCAAAAGCTGCGTCCGGGTGATCTGATGCTGCTGACCGCAGACCACGGTAACGACCCCAGTTGGAGCGGGACCGATCACACACGTGAACAAGTGCCTGTGCTGATCGCAGGTCAAGGTTCGGGCGAAATTGGTCAGGTCAATTTTGCCGATGTCGCGGCCAGTATCGCGCATCATCTGAATATTCCGGCACAGGGGCCGGGAAGGACCTTCATATGACCGTCGCCGACCTACCCAAGATCGAACTGCACCTGCATCATGAAGGCGCTGCGCCCCCTGCCTTCATCCGGCAACTGGCCCATGAGAAGCGGGTGGATTTGAGCGGGATCTTCAAGCCCGATGGGTCCTACGATTTCCGTGACTTCGCGCATTTCCTCAGTGTGTATGAGGCTGCGTGTGAGGTATTGAAGACACCGGAAGACTTCCGCCGCCTGACCCTGGCCATTCTCGAGGAGAGTGCCGCAAACGGTGTGGTATATTCTGAAACCTTCCTTAGCCCTGATTTCTGCGGCGGTGGCGATTTGCAGGCGTGGAAGGACTATCTGACCGCGATTCAGGAGGCCGCAGATGAGGCCGAGCGCAAGTTTGGTATCACCCTTCGTGGCGTCATTACCTGCGTACGCCATTTCGGGCCCGAACAGGCAAAGCGCAGCGCTCATTGTGCGGCTGAAACCGCCGGTAGCTGGATCACCGGCTTTGGCATGGGCGGCAACGAAGCCGTCGGAACCCAGGGCGATTTCAAATGGGCTTTCGACTGCGCACGCGAGGCCGGATTGCGGCTGACCACCCATGCGGGTGAGTTCGGTGGCCCCGAAAGTGTGCGGGATGCCGTCCGTGATCTTGAGGTCGAGCGCGTGGGCCATGGTGTCCGCGCCATCGAAGATCCGGACCTTGTGCGCGAGTTGGTCGACCGGGGCATCACGCTTGAGGTCTGTCCGGGTTCAAATGTCGTGCTCGGCCTGTTTCCGGATTTTGCGGCTCATCCGATTGCGCGATTGCGCGATGCGGGCGTGAAGGTCACGGTTTCCACCGACGATCCACCGTTTTTCCATACTACGATGCGACGCGAATATGAGATGCTGAGCGCAGCGTTCGGCTGGCAGGCCGAGGAGTTTGCTGCGTTGAATGAAACGGCCCTGAACGCGGCCTTTTGCGATGAAGAGACCCGCGCGCGGGTCAAGAAAAGACTGGAGACATCATGAGCGATCACCTGACCGTCGTCGATCACCCGCTGGTGCAACACAAACTGACGCTCATGCGGGACAAGGGCACCTCGACCGCCGCGTTCCGGCAGTTGCTGCGCGAGATCACGCTGCTGCTGGCCTATGAGGTCACCCGCGAAATGCCACTGACCACGCGGCACATCGAGACACCGATGGAAGAGATGGACGCGCCGATACTTGCTGGCAAGAAGTTGGCTCTGGTCTCGATCCTGCGGGCCGGAAACGGGATGCTGGATGGCGTTCTGGAACTGATCCCCTCGGCCCGTGTGGGGTTTGTCGGTCTGTATCGTGACGAACAAACGCTTGAGCCCGTTCAGTATTACTTCAAGGCGCCCGAAGGTCTGAAAGATCGTCTGGTCATCGCGGTTGATCCAATGCTGGCTACCGGGAACAGTTCGGCGGCGGCCATCGATCTTCTGAAGCAGGCCGGTGCCACGGATATCCGCTTCCTCTGTCTGCTGGCCTCACCCGAGGGCGTTGCGCGTATGAAAGAGGCTCACCCGGACGTGCACATTGTCACTGCGGCTCTGGATCGTGAGCTGAATTCCAAGGGCTACATCATGCCGGGGCTGGGTGATGCCGGGGACCGGATGTTCGGAACCAAATAGATGGTCTACTGACCGCAAATATTCTGCAGCCGGACCCAATCCCGGTCCGGCAACACCTGCTCAACAGTGCGGCCCGCCATCGGGTCGGCCTCAATCAGGCCCAGTACCGTCTCGCCCGTGATGTCGCGCGCATAGGCGTAGGGCGTCGAGGGCAGGGCGGCACGGGCAAAAACGGCCAACAGATCATTGTCGCTGATCTCGGGTTGAGGTTCTGCGAGAACCTCTTCGGTATAGGTGTCTACGATTTCGGACGTCAATTCTCCGGTGGTCAACAGCCGGAATGCGGCGGTTGGGCCTGTGCGATCCAAAAGGTCGTCCAGCGGGTCCTGATACATTGCGCGTGCCCGCGCGGCGATCACGTAACCCGCAGCAACGGCGGGGTCTTCGTGATCCTCGACCAGTGCCCGGTTTAGTAAGACGGTTCCACCCGGCAGGCTCAGGCTGTCGGGCAATCCGGCGGGTAAGATCACGATTTGCCGGACACCGGTTCGCTTTGCCAACCGATTCAGCGACTCCTGCGCATCCGGCGAAGAACAGGCCTTGCCGGATACTCTCTCGATCCGATGCAGGATCGTATCGCCGATTTCCTGCCTCTTGATCTCGGGTACCACGGCAACGACGTGCCGCTGCAACGCGCTGGGCAGCCAAAGCAACAGCACGCCGACCACTGCAAGGACCACGCCGGCAACGCTGAGCCAGCGCAGCCGCCCTGGATGCGGTCTGGCGCGGTCGATGGCGCGTTGAAGCCGGTCAATTGCATCGATCATAGTGGATTCGGATTGCGCAAGTTCGAGCGTTTCACCCGGATCGCCATCCGGATTGAAGACAGCGGGGTAGGCCCCCGGGTTCTGCCTCTCTAGCGCGGCCAGCGACCAGTGGGTAAGGGCGCTGTCATTGAAATCCGAGATCGTCAGAGTCGCTTCACCAATCGAGACCACGACCTCGCGCCGTTGTTCGTCGGGCGAGGGGCGCCACAGACCGGTGGCTTCGATCCGCTGGTACTGTTTGAGTGCGGTCATCGGGTAATGCTGCTCGAGTATTATTTTGCACCAAGCTTAGCATGGCAAAAACCAGAGGCGCAAACCTGTTGCGCATGGTTGGCGAATTGTGCTGACTGTGCCGGACAGAGTTCAAGCCGAAACTTGCGGTTCTGGGACAGAGGCAAGGATGCAATCACAACAACCAACCCATTCGGTACTGGCGTCGTTGCTGATGGTCGCGGCGATGTCGATTATCGGGGTGATCGACAACTTTGTGATCCGTGTGGCCGAAAGTATCGGGCTCTGGCAGTTTCACCTGAGCCGCGCTTTGCTGATGCTGCCGCTGATAGCCGTGCTCTCAATGTTGGGTTTGGGAACGCTATGGCCACGTCGATATGGCGTCGTTGCTGTACGAAGCGTTCTTATCACTCTGGCGATGCTTTTTTATTTCAGCGCGCTGGCGTTGATGCCCATTGCGCAGGCATTGGCGGGATTGTTTACATCCCCGATCTTTGTGCTGCTGGTTTCGGCACTGTTACTAAAACAGCATATAGGTCCTTGGCGAATTGGGGCTGTTTTGTTGGGGTTCTCAGGAATTCTGTGCGTTCTGCAGCCCGATCCGACGGCGTTTGACTTCAGGACGCTGCTGCCCGTGGCGGGTGGATTCTTCTATGCGCTCAGCGCGGTTGTGACACGGACCCACTGTGCGAACGAAAGCACTGTTGCGCTGCTGGCAGCGATGGTCGTGACCCTTGCGCTTGCGGGCGGGATCGGTTTGATCTGGCTGGCGCTTTACCCGATTGGGGTGCCTGCGGGGGCGGATGGGTTTGCTATGCGCGGCTGGGTCTGGCCGATGCAGGAGGCGTTGCCCTGGGTTGTGATTCAAGCGGTGGGCTCAACAATTGCCGTATTTATGCTGATCAAAGCCTATCAGCTTGGAGAGCCATCTTATGTCGCGGTCTTCGAATACTCGGTCATGATCTTCGGTCCATTGTTTGCCTGGGTGGCGTTGGGACAGTCAGTTGGCTTAATGCAGATTGTCGGCATTGGCATGATCGCCGCTGCCGGGGTGTTGCTGGGTTGGCGGGAAAGGCAGATATCCTCGACGCCGCAAGCGGCCGAGTGAGGGCAGCCCAGATTCGTCACCGGTTATTGGCCCCGATGTCGTTTCCATTGGGTGTCTAAAGCTATTTTGAAGCGCTTATTTGTTTACTAAAAACTGCGAAATTGAGGCGAAGAAGACTCAATTTAGACCTAAATGTGGCAAAACTAAGTCACCCTGGGGCACAATAATTATAACCTTCTGAGTTATTTGAAGGTGCCAACAGGGGGAAGGCACGTGTTAGAGTTAGTGAGTGTTTCGGGGTATTCGAAACGTGAAGTCAAAGGCGTTCAGGCCTTTGCAGAAAAGGCGGCGTCAGCGCGCCGTGGGGGATTGCTGCACGGAACCAAGGTGGCCACAACCAGTGGCTGGAAGCTGGTGGAAAGACTGGTCGCCGGCGATCTGGTTCGGACACTGGATCACGGGTTCCAAGAACTGAGGCGCGTCCGCGCCGATCAGATCATCGTTTCGGGAGATGAGCGTCGACCAGAGCATCTGCCGGTTCTTGTTCCATCCCGTGCTGCGTTTAACGGAAGACCTGTCTGGCTGATGCCGGAACAGGGAATGGCGTTGGATCAGGGCAAACTTGGCGTCGGGATTGAGGGGATTTCGATCATCCCGGCCCGGATGCTGAGCGGGGTAGGGCGTCTGAAATCCGATACACCAGCGCAAACATTCGACGTGACTTCATTGTTTTTCGATCAGGATGAGTTGGTTTTTATTGAAGGTGGGTTTCAGGTCTATTGCCCGTCCGGCCGCATGGTTTCCGCATCTGGCCAAAATACCGAGCCCTACGAGGTGGCCGATGCCGAGCACGCCGACCTCCTGATCGAGGCCGTTGTAAGCAAGGGCGATATCTCGGCGTTGGCTAACCCGTTGGCGGCGCTGCCCGCACCCATCCCCACAGAGCCGATTTTCCCGATCCGTCCTCCGTTGGGGATACGCCGACCGGGGCGTCCGGGGCGGCCCGATATGCCCGTGCTGTTTCTGCGGTCCGAATGGCAGCTGCAATGAAACATTTATGAGAAAGATGCGGGCGCATGATGTCATGCACCCGCGTCATCTTGTTAAGCTGCCTGCGCTTCAGGGTTGAAGCGACCATAGAAGCTCTGCCCTTTTTCGGCCATTTCACACAGCAGCGGTGGACAGGTGAAGCGCTCGCCATAAGCCTCGGCCAGCTGATCACAACGCTCGGCAGCGTAAGGCGTACCGATGATGTCCAGCCAGCTCAGTGGGCCTCCGGACCAGGGTGCAAAGCCCCAACCCAGGATCGCGCCAACGTCGCCTTCGCGGATGTCTTCAAGAACGCCTTCTTCCAACGCGCGGACGGCTTCCAGAACCTGTGCGAACATCAGGCGTTCCTGCACTTCGATCAGGTCAGGTTGCTCCGCAGCCAACGGATACTTGTCCTTCAGACCTTTCCAGTATTCGACGCGCTTACCCTTCTCGTCATAGTCGAAGAAACCCGCATTGGCCTTGCGGCCCAGACGGCCCTGTTCTTCCATCCAGAAGATGAGATCGTCCGAGGGGCTTTCCGGATAGGCATCGCCCATCGCCGCCTTCGTTGCGCGGGCAATTTTCGCGCCCAGATCAATCGAGGTTTCGTCGGTCAACTGGATCGGTCCAACCGGAAAGCCCAGCTGACGCGCCGCGTTATCGATCAGCACAGGGTTCACGCCCTCGGCGATCATACGCACGCCTTCGTTGATGTACGGAATGATGCAGCGGTTCGCATAGAAGAAGCGTGCATCGTTGACCACGATCGGCGTTTTGCGGATCTGGCGCACATAGTCCAGCGCCTTAGCCACCGCGCGATCCCCGGTCTCCTTGCCTTTGATGATCTCGACCAGGAACATCTTCTCAACCGGTGAGAAGAAATGGATGCCGATGAATTGCTCGGGCCGCACGCTCGCCTTGGCCAGATCGGTGATCGGTAGGGTCGAGGTATTTGACGCAAAGATGCAATCCTCGGGAATGATCGCCTCGACCTTTTGGGTCATCTCGGCCTTGACGCCCGGGTCTTCGAAGACGGCCTCAATGATCAGGTCACAGCCTTTCAGATGCTCCAGATCAGGGGTCGCGGTGATGCGCGCCAGCAGGGCTTCTTTTTTCTCAGCCGTGGCTTTGCCACGCTTGATGCCTTTGTCCATGTAGCTTTCGCTATAGGCTTTGCCCTTGTCGGCGGCGGCCTGATCACGGTCGACCAGAACAACCTCCATCCCGGCCTGGGCCGAGACCAGAGCGATACCAGCACCCATCATACCAGCGCCCAGAACGCCGATCTTCTTGACCCGCTGATCGGGAACATCCTTTGGCCGCACCGCGCCTTTTTCCAACGCTTCCTTGTTCAGGAACAGCGACCGGATCATGGCGGAAGACGACGGGTTCATCAGCACGTTGGTGAACCAGCGCGCCTCAATCTTAAGGGCGGTGTCGAAGTCCACCAGCGCCCCTTCGTAGATCGAGCTTAGCAGGGCTTTGGCCGCCGGGAAGGCGCCTTGGGTCTTGCCGTTCACCATCGCGTTCGCACCGACGAAGGTCATGAATCCAGCAGGGTGATAAGGCGCGCCGCCGGGCATCTTATAGCCCTTCGCGTCCCACGGCTTGACCAGATCGGCATCCTTGGCGTTCAGAACCCATTCCTTCGCTGCGGCAACCGGATCATCCGCAACCGCGTCGATCAACTGCGCGCCTTTGGCCTTCTTCGGGTCCATCATCTTGCCTTCCAACAGCACCGGAGCTGCGGCCATCGCGCCGACCATACGGCTGTACCGCATGGTGCCGCCCCCGCCGGGGAAGATGCCAAGCAGAATCTCGGGCAAGCCGATTTTGGCCTTGGGATTGCTGGTCATCACGCGGTGATGGCAGGCCAACGCGATCTCGGTGCCAATCCCTGCGCAAGTGCCGTTGATGGCGCAGGCCACGGGCTTGCCGCCCTTCTTGGACTTGGGGTCCATGCCCGCCAGTTCCAGCTTACGCAGGATGTGGTGACCGCCCATGACGAAGTCGAATAGCGCCTGCGCGGGCTCGTCCCCGGCTTCCTGACGGATCGTGGCAAGCGTGCCGAGGTCCATTCCGCCCGCGAACGAGCCTTCCTTGCCGCTGGTGATGACGACGCCCTTGATCTCATCATCCGCCAGCGCCTGATCGATCAGCTGGCTAACCTCCTGAAAGGCCTCGCGGGTCAGAACGTTCATGGATTTGCCCTGGGCGTCCCAGGTGATGAAGGCGACGCCGTCTGCGTCTGTGCTGAGGGTGAAATCAGTCATTGTCATCTCCAATCTGGTCAGCCGTCAGCGGGCTGCCATCCTTGCGGGTGAAGGCAAAACCGTCGGGGTCAAACTTCACCATCATGTCTAGGTCGCTATAATAGCCGGTCTCGGTCGGGGTCCGTGTGCCCACCACCAGAAAGGTCGCGGGCGCATCGGTCTTGTTCACAAGGTGATGGCCATTGGCCTCACCGGCGGGCCAGGCCGCGCAGTCGCCCGGCAGCATCTCGTGTTCCCCATCGTCGTCGATCAGCGTGCATGTGCCACTGAGCATGATGGCGAACTCGTCCTGCTCCATGTGGTAGTGGCGCAGTGAAGAGAGGCCGCCCGGTTCGAGGCGCACGATGTTGACGCCAAATTGCGTCAGGCCGTTCGCGTCACCCAAGGGTTGGACGTAACGGTCGTCGCCCGCTTTCGCCAGCTTGCCGGGATAACCCGAACCATTCCGAAACGGGATTTGGGAAAGGTCAATCTTGGGCATCAGACGCGCTCGATAATTGTCGCAGCCCCCATGCCGGACGCGATGCAGAGCGTGGCCAGACCGGTTTCCTTGTCCTGACGCTCCAGCTCATCCAGCAGCGTGCCGATTATCATCGCACCGGTCGCACCCAGCGGGTGGCCCATCGCGATCGAGCCGCCATTGACGTTGACCAACGCCGGGTCGACATCGAAGGCCTGTTGGAAGCGCAGAACGACCGAGGCGAAGGCTTCGTTCACTTCGAACAGGTCCAGATCGCCGATCTTCATGCCGTTGTCGGCCAGAATTTTCTCGGTCACCGGAACCGGGCCGGTCAGCATGATAGTCGGGTCGGTGCCGATCTTGGCAGTTGCCTTGATGCGGGCGCGCGGCTTGAGGCCGTATTTCTCACCGAATTCCTTGTTGCCGATCAACACAGCGGCCGAACCGTCCACGATGCCCGAGCTGTTGCCTGCGTGGTGGATGTGGTTGATCCGCTCCAGATGCGGGTATTTCATCATGGCGACCTTGTCGAAGCCCGGCATCTGTTCGCCCATCATCGCAAAGGACGGATTCAGCGCGCCGAGGCTCTGCATGTCGGTGCCGGGGCGCATGTATTCGTCGCGGTCCAGAATTGTCAGGCCGTTCTGGTCCTTGATGGTGATCACCGACTTCTCAAATCGGTTGTCTTCCCAAGCCGCTGCGGCGCGTTTCTGAGATTCAACGGCCAGCGCATCCGCATCGTCGCGGCTGAACCCATACTCGGTCGCAATGATATCGGCCGAAATACCCTGCGGTACGAAGTAGGTATCCATTGCCAGCGTTGGGTCTACAGCAATCGCAGCACCGTCGCTGCCCATGGCCACGCGGCCCATCATCTCAACGCCGCCCGCGATATACGCTTCGCCCGCGCCGCCTTTGACTTGGTTCGCGGCCAAGTTCACGGCTTCCATGCCTGAAGCACAGAACCGGTTGATCGCGAGGCCGGGGATTGATTGGTCCAGGTCTGAGGCCAGAACCGCCGAGCGCGCCAGACAGCCGCCTTGCTCCATCACCTGCGTGACGTTGCCCCAGATCACATCCTCAACGGCGTGGCCTTCCAGATTATTCCGCTCTTTCATCGCGTTCAGGGTCAGGGCGGACAGGCGCACCGAGGTTACCTCGTGCAGGCTGCCATCCTTGCGTCCCTTGCCGCGCGGAGTACGCAGGGCGTCATAGATATAGGCTTCGGTCATGGGGTCTTCTCCTTAAGCTCGATCCGACGGGTTGCCGGGCATCAGGTCGTAGGGGTGTTTCCAGCCGGGCTGTTCGCTGAGACGTGTCAGCCAAGCGTCAATGTTGGGCCAGTCGGCGCGATCAAAGCCGAATGGTTCGGGGTAATAGAGGTAGCCGCAGCAGCTGATGTCAGCATTGGTCACGCCGTTGCCAACGATCCAGTCACGGCCTTCGAGATGAGCGTCCAGCGTCTGATAAGCCGCCTTGAGGCGACCCTGATTGAACGCGATCACATCCGGGTTGCGGTGCTTTTCGGGCAAGAAGTTGATCAGGAAACGGGTCAGCCCGGCCATCGAGCTGAGCTTGTGGTTGTCCCACAGAACCCATCTGAATATTTCGTAATTCTCATCACGATCCTTGCCGCCGAATTTACCGGAGTTCTCGGTGACATAAGCCTGGATAGCTCCGGACTGACTGGTGCGAAAATCGCCGTCCACCAAGACGGGGGCCTCGCCCATTTCGTTCACTTCGGCCCGAAATTCTGGGGTACGCGTTGCTCCACCGAAGAAATCAACAAAGACTGGCTCCCAGTCCAGACCAGACATCTCAAGCGCCAGCGCGGCTTTGTAGCTGTTCCCGCTCTCTCCAAAGCAATGCAGTTTTATGGTCATGTGGGCGCCCCTCCCAAAGGCGTGTTGCGTATCTAGCGCTTTCTGGCTTCCAACTCAGAGTTGAAGATGCGCAGCCGGTGCGTCAGGTTTTCGTGATCGATCACGCTGTTGAAGTTCTCAAACAGGAACGACAAAGCCTCACCTTCATCCAATCCCGCCTCTCGCGCGAAACCGCGGAGTTTGCGGTAACCATCTTCCGTCATAGCGACGGGAAATCGGCGGGTAAGGCGAAAGCGTTTTGGCATCTTGTCTCCTCCAGGGGTGGGTTCGGGTTACTACGCCCGAGCCCACACTGAGATCAGAAGTTCGCCGCGTCCAGTGCCATTACCGTGTCCGCTCCGGTCTGGATGCGGGCCAGATGCATGGCTGTCGCGGGTAGGCGGCGGGCCATATAGAAGCGACCGGTATTGATCTTGGTCTCGTAGAACTCTTTATCCGAGGCACCGCCGTCCAGTGCGTCCCGAGCGGCCTTTGCCATCTGCGCCCACATCAGGCCCAGGCAGACATGGCCGAACATGTGCATGAAGTCGTATGACCCGGACAGAGCGTTGTTTGGATTCTTCATGCCTTCCTGCATGAAGTACATGCCGGCGGCCTGCAGATCCTTGGACGCGGCTTTCAGCGGTTCGATGAAGGCTTTGTCATAAGCTTCGTCCTTGCCGCCGTTCTCCTTGCAGAAGCTCTTGACCATCTCGAAGAAGGCCATGACGTGTTTACCGCCGTCTTGCGCCAGCTTACGGCCCACCAGATCCAGCGCTTGAACGCCATTCGCGCCTTCGTAGATCATCGCGATACGGGCGTCGCGGGTGTATTGCGACATGCCCCATTCTTCGATGTAGCCATGGCCGCCATAGACCTGCTGTGCCTGTACGGTCATGTCGTAGCCTTCGTCGGTCAGGAAGCCCTTGATGACCGGTGTCAGCAGCGAGATCAGCCCGTCCGCGTCCTTGTCGCCCGAGCGGTGCGCCTTGTCGATCATGGTCGCGCCCCACAGGATGAACGCGCGGGCGCCCTCGGTGAAGCTTTTCTGGTCCATCAGATTGCGGCGAATGTCCGGGTGAACGATCAGCGGATCGGCGGGACCGTCCGGGTTCTTTGCACCTGTTACGTCACGACCTTGTAGACGATCCTTGGCGTATTCCACGGCGTTCTGGTACGCAGCCTCGGCCTGAGACAGGCCTTGCATACCTACTCCCAGACGCGCTTCGTTCATCATGGTGAACATGGCACGCATACCTTTGTGCTCTTCACCCAGCAGCCAGCCAGTGGCTTCGTCATAGTTCATGACGCAGGTCGAGTTGCCGTGGATGCCCATCTTTTCTTCGATCTTACCGACCGAGACACCGTTGCGTTCACCAAGCGAGCCGTCTTCGTTGACGATGAACTTGGGGACGATGAACAGCGACACGCCCTTGATGCCCTCAGGACCGCCGGGGATTTTGGCCAGCACCAGGTGGATGATGTTGTCGGCCATGTCGTGATCGCCAGCCGAGATAAAGATCTTCTGGCCAGAAATCTTGTAGCTGCCGTCGCCCTGCGGTTCTGCCTTGGTCCGCATCAGGCCCAGATCGGTGCCGCAATGCGGTTCGGTCAGGTTCATGGTGCCGGTCCATTCACAGCTGACCATGTTGGGCAGATACTTGTTCTTCTGCTCATCCGACCCATGCGCCAGAATGGCCGAGGCCGCGCCGTGGGTCAGGCCCTGATACATCACAAATGCCTGGTTCGCGCCCGAGAACATCTCGCCCACCGCTGTGCCCATCACGTAAGGCATGTTCTGACCGCCATACTCTTCCGGCATGTCGAGACCAGTCCAGCCACCTTCTTTCATCTGCTCAAAGGCGTCTTTGAAACCGGTAGGGGTGTAAACAATGCCGTTTTCCAACCGGCACCCTTCGGTGTCGCCCACCACGTTCAGCGGATGCAATACGTTGGAGGCAACCTTGCCAGCCTCTTCCAGAACCGCGCCGGTAAATTCGGCCTCCAGTTCGTCATAGCCGGGGATATCCGACTGCGAGACTTTCAAAACGTCGTGCAGGATGAACTGCGTGTCTCTGGTTGGCGCGTTGTAGACGGGCATGTGAAGCTCCCTTAATTCATATGTCCGGAGGCGGGTTTATTCAGCCGCCTTCTTTTCCTGTTTCATCGAGGCGATAACCTTCTCGCCCCAGCGCAGCTGCTCTTTCAGTTCGTCGATGGCCTGGGTCAGTTCCTCGCGGCGCGATTCCATGTCGGCCAGACGTTCGCACGCGATCTCGTAGGTGCGGGACATCTGCGTCAGCTGCTGGTCACCCACGTGATACAGGTCCAGAAGCTGGCGGATTTCCTCCAGGCTGAAGCCAAAGCGCTTGCCGCGCAGGATCAGTTTCAGGCGCGCACGGTCCCGTTTGGTGAACAGGCGTTTTTGGCCTTCGCGGATCGGAAACAAAAGCTCTTTGGCCTCGTAGAACCGCAATGTGCGGGGCGTGACATCATAGGTCTCGCACATCTCGCGGATGGTCAGCAGATCTTCGGTCATGGTTCAAACTCTCATCACTGGCGTCATGCAACCTGAGTTGCGCAGCCGATGAGCGTTTTACAACACACAAGTGACGTTTACGTAATGCAGACGCTGCGTCACAAATAAGTTGACGTAACATCCGGTCGCGTAAACAGGTGTTTCGGCAATTTTGTTGCCGTAAGGGAAGGGCGTTTACTTTAACAGTTTGACCGTCTGGTCGCGCAATTGCTGCAGCGCATCCATCGCTTCATCCAGTTGTGCGCGCTGCTGGCGCAGCTCTTCCATCTGCCGATCCGCCATCTCGATGAAGGTTGCCATCTGCGCCTGGTTGCCCTGATCCTCGTAGATCAACAGCCATTGGCGAATCTCCTCCAGAGGGAACCCAAATTTACGACCGCGCAGGATCAGCTTCATCCGCGCACATTCACGAGGTCCATAAAAACGCGACCTGCCTTCGCGGTCAGGTTGCAGCAATTCAATGTATTCGTAATAGCGCAGAGTGCGCGGAGTTACGTCGAACTCGGCGCACATCTCTTTGAATGACAAACGGTTGTCGGACATTCCGGGGTCTCCTTGGCAGCAACCTAGGGCGTCGTGGCGGTAAGCGCAACAGGCGGGCTTGCCCTTTGCTTGGGTGCAAGCCCATAAAGGGGCAGGCAAGAACACAGGACCCAACCCCATGGTCGACAAGACAGATTTAGCGCGCCAGTTTATTCAGGCGATTCCGCACGCCAAGGCTCTGGGGCTCGACCTGACCCATATCGGTGAGGGAGAAGCGGAAATTTCCATGCCGTATAATAAGCAGTTGATCGGCGATCCGAGGACTGGCGTGATCCATGGCGGCGCGGTTTCAGCCATGCTCGACACCTGTTGTGGCGCGGCGGTGATGAGCCATCCTTCGGCGCCCGGAGGGACAGCCACCATCGATCTTCGTATCGACTATATGCGGGCTGCAACGCCGGGGCAGAGCATCCGGACCCGCGCGACCTGCTATCACATCACTCGCAATGTGGCCTTTGTTCGGGCGACGGCAACGGATGACGACAGCGATCGGCCGGTTGCGACCGCTTCGGGAGCCTTCACCGTGGAAGGCCGCTGAGATGGCGCGGCCCCGTCCCGAACCCATGCAGGTCGTCAAGCAACGCCGTGACGCCGCATTGACGGCGCTGATCGAGGGGGTGCCGTATATCCGGTTTCTCAACATTACCTTCGACCGCAGGGGCGATGAACTGACCGGAGTGCTGAATTTCGACGAAAAACTGATCGGAAACCCCTTTCTGCCCGCGATCCACGGCGGGGTGACGGCGGCGTTTCTCGAAGTCACCGCCGTGATCACGCTGAGCTGGGAGCATATGTTCCCAAGGATCGAAAGCGGTGAGATCGGCGCTGAAGAGATTCTGACGGATGAGAATATCCGCTTTCCGAAAACCATAGATTTCACGGTCGACTATTTACGCTCAGGCCTGCCGCGGGATGCCTATGCCCGTGCTTTCATCAACCGCGCGGGGCGGCGTTATGCGTCGGTTCGCGTTGAGGCGTGGCAGGACAATCATGCCAAACTGTTTGCTCAGGGTACGGGGCATTTCCTGATGCCGCAGCCGCCGACACCCAAGGCGTGAGCATGGAGGACGCGAACGCGCCCATCACGCATCGGCGCGTGCTGAAAATTGCGTTACCGATCGTACTGTCCAACGCAACCGTTCCGATCCTGGGGGCGGTGGACACAGGCGTTGTGGGTCAGATGGGGCAGGCCGCTCCGATAGGGGCCGTTGGCATGGGCGCGGTGATCCTGTCGGCGATTTACTGGATATTCGGCTTTCTTCGGATGGGAACGACCGGTCTGGTCGCACAGGCGCGGGGGGCAGGGGATACTGCCGAAACGGGTGCGTTGCTGACGCGCGGGCTGTTGCTTGGAGGGAGTGCCGGGCTTTTATTTGTCGCCCTGCAGGTTTGGATTTTTCTGGGTGCGTTTGCCTTGTCGCCTGCCAGTGCAGAAGTTGAATCCCTGACGCGGGATTACCTGCAGATTCGAATCTGGGGCGCACCGGCAACCATCGCGCTTTATGCGGTCACCGGCTGGCTGATCGCCGTCGAGCGGACAAGAAGTGTGTTCATCCTGCAGGTCTGGATGAATGGTTTGAATATCGCGCTGGACCTGTGGTTTGTCCTTGGCCTGGGCTGGGGTGTTGAAGGTGTTGCCATCGCTACCCTGATTGCCGAGTGGTCGGGGCTCACACTTGGCCTTTGGTTGTGCCGCACCGCTTTCGCCGGCAATCAGTGGAGGGACTGGCCACGCGTTTTCGACGCCAACAGACTGCGGCGGATGATGCAGGTGAATGTAGACATCATGGTTCGGTCAGTTCTTCTCACCGGTGCGTTCACGACCTTTTTGTTCGTGGGTTCCGATCTGGGCGATGTCAATCTGGCCGCCAATCAGGTGCTGCTGCAGTTTCTTGAGATCACGGCCTTTGCCCTTGATGGTTTTGCCTTCTCGGCCGAGGCATTGGTGGGCGGTGCTGTGGGCGCAGGCAACCGATTACAGGTCAGGCGCGCCTCGGTTATGGCGTCGCAATGGGGCGTGGGCGGAGCCATTGCTCTGGGGCTGATATTCTATCTGGCAGGGCCTGCATTGATAGATCTGATGTCGACGTCGCCGGACGTTCGGCTCGCCGCGCGGGAGTATCTGTTCTGGGCCGCGCTTGCGCCCGTGATCGGTGTGGCAAGCTGGATGTTCGATGGAATCTATATTGGGGCCACGTGGACCCGAGATATGCGCAACGCGATGATCCAGTCAGTTGCTATATATGTCATCGCCTTGCTCATTCTTGTCCCGATCTTTGGCAATCACGGGCTGTGGGCGGCGCTGATGGTGTTGAACGTCGCGCGGGGCGCAACACTGGGTTGGCGATACCCCAAGCTTGAAGCCCGGATTGCCTAAAGCAGACCAAGCAAAATCTCGGGTGGCCGCCCGATTGCGGCTTTGCCACTTGCAATCGCTATCGGGCGCTCGATCAGGATCGGATGTTCAGCCATTGCCGCGATCAGTGCGTCCTCGGGTGAGGTTTTGGTCAGGCCCAGCTCTTTGAACTGTTTCTCGCCGGTGCGCATCATTTCAATCGCCGATATCCCAAGCAAGGCCAGTACCTGATGGATTTCATCAATCGCAGGCGCGTTTTCAAGGTACTTTCGAACCTCGACCACGGCACCTTTTTCTTCCAGCAACGCCAGCCCGGCGCGTGACTTTGAACAGCGCGGGTTATGCCAATACTCGATCACAACCAATCCTCCCGTTTGCTGCCGACCGCTTGCGCGACCGTCGAATATCCGTCACGGGCCAAAAGGTTGTCCAACCCGTTTGCAATGTCCGCGGCAAGGGATATTCCGCCGTAAACCATTGCGGTATAGAACTGCACCGCCGACGCCCCGGCGCAGATCTTGGCATAGGCTTGTTCTGCCGTGCTGATGCCGCCGACGCCAATAAGCGGTATGTCCCCGTTCGTTAGCTGGCTGAGTTGCGCCAGCACACGGGTCGATTTCTCGAACAACGGTGCACCAGACAAGCCACCTGCCTGATCCTTGTGGTCGCTGCGTAAGCCATCACGGGACAAAGTAGTGTTGGAGGCGATCACCGCATCCACGCCGGTTTCACGGGCGACATCGGCAATGTCCTGCAACTCGGCCTCAGTCAGGTCGGGGGCAATTTTCAGGAACACGGGCAGCGGGCGCGGCAGCGCGTCACGGGTTTCGATGACACCATTGAGCAACGCACTCAGCGCCGCCTTTCCCTGCAGATCACGCAGCTTTTCGGTGTTGGGTGACGAAACATTGACCGTGGCAAAATCCAGATGCCGGGCACAATGGGCCAGCACTTTGGCAAAGTCACCCGGCCGGTCGTCACTGTCTTTGTTCGCCCCGAGATTGAGGCCGATCACCGCATCTTTGGGGCGGTTTGCAAGGCGTGTGGCCATCACCTCCATCCCCTCGTTGTTGAAACCGAACCGGTTGATCGCGGCTTGGTCTTCAGTCAGGCGGAACAGGCGTGGTTTCGGGTTTCCGGGCTGTGGTCGGGGTGTCACGGCGCCAACCTCGACAAAGCCGAAACCGACGCGGGACAGCGGCCCCAGAACTTCACCGTTCTTATCGAACCCGGCGGCCAGTCCGACCGGATTTGGCAGATTGAGCCCGGCCAGTTCGGTCTTAAGTCGGTCGGACGTCACAGGGCCCGGCATCGGGGCGAGGCCGGATTTGAGAGCTTTGATCGACAGCCCGTGCGCGGTTTCCGGGTCAAGGCGATGCAGCGCGGCAAGTCCAAGTTTCTCGGTCAGTTTCATCCGAATGAAGTTCCAATTTTGGTTGGTGCGCAGCGGATCAGGCGCGATGTTTCGACCGCTGCCTGCCGATGTATCACGGCGCTGCGATAGATCGGGTCTGTCACCATTTCAAGAAATGCATGAGCGTTGGGATAGCGGGCGATAAACACCTCATCCCATACCTCATCCGAAGGACCGATCAGTGTCGTTTGAAACGCCCCGCGCCACAGGATCGATGCGCCGATGCGCTCTATGATCGGGGCGGTCTCGACCCCGTAGTTGCGATAGGCCTGAGCACCGGTCAGTCCGGCATCCGCAAGCGCGTGATCGACTGGGTATTCGGCTTTGGCGCGAAACCTTACCAGATTGAGCATCTCGATCGGATGATCCCGGTTCAGCCCCTTAAAGGCTTCGAATTGAACGCGATCCGGATCGACAAAACTGGTCATTCCATCTGCTCCGGGAATTTGTGCTGCTTACCATCGAAGGGTAAAGCACACGACCAGATCACGTCGGCCATGCGAATCTGGCGATAGAGATGAGGGAACAGCGCGCCGCCGCGCGAGACCTCCCATTTCAGGTCGTCGCCCATTTCCTCTGCGTTGCAGGCAAGCAGAACGAGGCCCTCGATACCCGCAAAGTGCTTGGCGGCCGTTTCGGCGGCTTGCTCGGCGGTCGAGAAATGAACGAACCCATCAGTGATATCAATCGGCGCACCGTCCGAGGCCCCATTCGCCTGCAAGTCGGCCCATTCGTCAGCCCGAAAAATCTTGTAAATCAGCATATGGGTCTGATGCCCCGCGCGGCTGCTGGAATCAAGCCGGATTTCCCCCTTTGACTCTTTCCGATGCAAGGCGCACGATCACGCCAAACAACGACAGGGAGTTTCAAGATGTTCACCCGTTTTCTCGCCTCGGCTGCCGTATTGGGCCTGACCGCCGGCATGGCGGCTGCCGAGTATAAGCTCACGATTCTGCACACAAACGACATTCACAGCCGCATCGAGTCGATCAACAAGTACGATTCGACCTGCGATGCCGAGGGTGAGGCCGAAGGAAAGTGTTTCGGTGGTGTCGCGCGCTTGAAAGCCATTGTGGATTCGAAGCGTGACGAACTGGCAGATGAAAACGTTCTGCTGTTGGATGCAGGCGACCCGTTCCAGGGGTCGCTGTTCTACACGACCTACAAAGGCGCTGCCGAAGCCGAGTTTATGGACGCCATCGGCTATGATGCGATGGCAGTCGGAAACCACGAATTCGACGACGGCCCGGAAGGTCTGGCGGCGTTTATTGATGCCGTCAGTTTCCCTGTCATCTCGGGCAATCTCGATCTGTCGACTTCTGCGGAACTGAAAGGCAAAGTGGGAAACCATCTCGTTCTGGAACTGGGTGGGCAGAAGATAGGTATCGTCTCGGCGCTGGCTACGGATACCGTGGACACTTCGAGCCCGGGTAAAGATGTGGTGTTCCAGGACGAAATTGACAGCCTGACTGCCGATGTCGAAGCGCTGCAGGCCGATGGCGTCGATATCGTCATTGCACTCACCCATGTGGGCTTGGCCAAAGACATCGAAATCGCCGAGAAAGTACCCGGTCTTGATCTGGTTATTGGTGGGCACTCACACACTCTGTTGTCCAATACCCAGGAGGGCGCAGCTGGATCTTATCCGTTGATGGTTGGCGATGTTCCTGTCGTTCAGGCCTATGCCTACTCGAAGTATCTTGGCGAAGTGACCCTCACATTTGATGATGATGGAAATCTGATCTCCGCCGAAGGCGAGCCGATTCTTCTTGATGCATCGGTCGTGCCGGATGCCGAAATCGCGGCGCGCGTTGCCGAAATGGGGGCGCCGATTGAAGAAATGAAGAAACGGGTCGTGGCGAACACGGCGGCATCTATCGAGGGCGATCGTGCGGTCTGCCGTGTTCAGGAGTGCGAGATGGGCAACCTGGTCGCAGACGCGATGCTGGCGCGGGTTGCCGATCAGGGCGTCCAACTTGCGATTGCCAATTCGGGAGGGCTGCGGGCCTCGATCGATCCTGGCGAAGTGACCATGGGTGAAGTTCTGACGGTTCTGCCCTTCCAGAACACATTGTCGACCTTTGAGATCAGCGGTCAGGGCGTCATCGACGCGCTGGAGAATGGTGTCAGTCAGGTTGAAGAGGTCAAGGGCCGTTTCCCGCAGGTGGCGGGTATGACCTTTACATGGGACCCGTCGGTCGCACCCAATGAGGGCCGGATTGTCGAGGTCATGGTGGCAAAAGGCGATGGTTTTGAGCCCATCGACCCTGCGGCAACCTATATGGTTGTTACAAACGACTATGTCCGCAATGGCGGTGATGGATACAGCGTGTTTTCAGGCGATGACAAGAACGCTTATGATTTCGGGCCTGATCTGGCCGATGTCACGGCTGAATACCTAGCCGAGAATGCGCCGTATCAGCCCTATCTGGATGGGCGTATCAAACAGAAGTGATGCGGCCTCAACAATCGCAAAGGCCGCCCTTCGGGGCGGCCTTTTTCATGGGTCAGTCGAATTTGTATTCGGGCCACAACATTGGGTCGAAGCCGTCCAACATCGGTTGAATATGTTCCGCTACGTCACGCCAGCCACCGATTGAACTGGTCGAGATCTTCTTACGCACCTGGTCGATACTGGCCGTGCGGACCTGTTTGGTGTTTTTTTCCGGGGACATCATCCGCGCATCCCATTCGATATCGCAGAATGCGGCGGCCTTCTGACTATAGGTCTTGGGATCGGCGACCAGGTCTTCATACGCGATGGTCAGAATCCGGCCGCTGAACACCCTGTTCCAATGCGCGAGATATCGACGGTACAGGTTGGCGGAATGGGCGATCGATTCAAGATTTGACGCATACCGCATTCCCGGCGCGTGGAAACGCCTGATCCATTTGGATAGCCCAACATCGCGCGGGTCGCGCATCATGTTGATCACGCGGGCATTCGGGAACGCCGACAAAATAAATCCAAGTCTCTGATAGTTGTGCGGTATCTTGTCCACGAACGCGGTCGAGCCCTCAGGTATCGGCGGCATCAGCCTGCGGTATTCCCTGGCGAATTCAGCTGCCGCATCCGCGTCGAACGTTTTGCCATCGTCCATGATTTGCTGTGACAATTCACCCGCTATAATCAGCTCACCACACCCCGCGATATCAGGCGCAGAACTGAGCATCATTTCCATCAACGTTGTGCCCGAGCGTGGCTGCCCGATTACGAAGATCGGAGTTGGTGTATCGCTCTGGCCGGATGTCGGGGGCGGTGCATCCAAAGGAAATATCTTGCAGATTTCGTTGAACCGTTCTTCTTCGCGTGCGTTATCGTACGGGTTGATATCGTGCTGTATGGCGTTCGCCCGCGCGAATTGAGGCAGCGCCGCGCTTAGACCTTCATGCCTCGAGACCGTAAGCGCCTTTGCAAACTCAAGCACCGAATTGGCGTGCTCGCTTTCCGACAGGGCTGTATCAATTGCTGCAGAAAGTTGTTCAGATTGATCTTTGTCTGCCATCATAGACAACCGATAGAGTGCGATCGAACTGCGTGGGTTTGCATCCAGTACGGACCACAAAATGCTCTTGGCCGCCTCCTTGTCCCCTGATTGATGGAGATCCGTGGCTTTTGAAAGCGCGATCAGCTCTTTTTCGGGCGCCAGCTCGTAAGCGCGTGAAACGTCCCGAGAGCTGTGTTCTGCAAATCCAACTTCCCCATATGCACGGGCGCGCGACGACAGCAGATCGGCGTTGTCGGGGTCTTTTTCCAGCTTTTGCGTGATATACTCGATGATCAGGCGCCAATTTCGCCCTTTAAGCTGGATTTCGTCGATGACACGGGCCAGTTCCTTGTTGTTCGGAAATTGTTCCAGCTTGTGTTCGGCGTAAGACAGGGCCCGGGGTATCTGGCCCGTCTGCATCAGCGCATTGGCCAAGTTCTCGACGAATTGTGCATCGTCAGGCTTCATCCGCGACGCTTCGACGAAATGCGGGATGGATTGCTTGTACCGTTTCATTTCGGTCAGAACGAAACCCGCGATGGCATGGTAGTCGGAATCGTTGGGGAATTTCTTGATACCCAGTTGCGCCTTTTTCAACGCCTGAGGTAGCTTTCCCGCCTCCAGATCGCTCAACGCTTTGCTCTTGAGTGATTTTGCGGTCTGTTGTGCCATATGAGTGCACGTCCCATGCCAGAATGAAACCAATACCGACGGTTCATTACTCAACCGAGAAGGGTTTGCAATAACTCATCGATGCGGCGTTCGGGTATAACTATTGGCTGCACGGCTTTTCTTCCGATAACTTGCGGGTTAGACCGCTGACATGGTGTTGAAATTCTCAAGCTTGCAGCAGCTCTATAGCCACACGTTTGATACCGTTATCGATGTGCGCAGTCCGGCGGAGTTTGCCGAGGACCACATGCCGGGCGCCATCAATCTGCCGGTTCTGGACAATGACGAACGCGCGCGGGTCGGCACGATCTACGTTCAGGAAAGCCCGTTTCTGGCACGCAAGTTAGGAGCCGCTTTGGTGTTTCGCAATGCGGCGGGGCACATTGAAAACAGCCTCAGCCATCACGAGGGCGACTGGCAACCTCTGGTCTATTGCTGGCGCGGTGGGCAGCGGTCGGGGTCTTTTACGTGGATGCTGCAACAGATCGGTTGGCGGGCCGAGGTCGTGGAAGGCGGGTATCGTTCCTATCGCCGATTGGTGAAGCAGTTCCTGTATGATGACGCGCTGCCATATCGATTGGTTGCGCTGGACGGTTATACAGGCACTGCCAAAACCGATCTGCTGGGACATCTGCGGGATCTGGGTGTGCAGGTGCTGGATCTCGAGTGGCTCGCTAATCACCGAGGGTCGCTGCTTGGGGAAATGCCGGGTGGCCAGCCCAGTCAGAAAGCCTTTGAATCCGCTTTGGCCGCCGCATTGGCTGGCCTGGATATGGCGCAACCTGTCATAGTCGAGGCGGAATCGTCCAAGATCGGGAATCTGATCCTTCCACCCAGCCTTTGGTCGGCCCTGTGTTTGGCGCCACGCATCCAGATCACTGCCCCGATAGCCGCGCGCACCGCATATCTGGTTTCTGCCTATGACGACATCCTGTCCGATAGCGAACGGCTGCGTGACCGTTTGTCTCCCTTGAGGTTTCATCGCGGCCATGAGGTGATTGACGGTTGGCTGGACATGATTGATGCAGGGGATAAGCGAGGGCTGACACAGGCTTTGATGGAACAACACTACGATCCGGCTTACGCCAAATCCCGAAAAGCGCAGCGCGCCGAAGTGATCGCGCAGATTGATGCGCCTTCACTTGACCATACCGGGCTGTCAGCGACGGCGGCCCGGATCGAAAAGGTTCTGGATCAGCTTTGAACGCGCAGCCCCGGCGTGCTGTTCATGTGACCGATCTGGGCAGCGGGATATCCAGCGGCCCGCAGTTTGTCGCACAAAACGTCGGCCTGATCTGCTGCAACGGCGGCCAAAAGACCTCCGGCGGTTTGTGGATCGAACAACAGGTCGGTCTTGCCGCCGCTTGGAAGTTCCGGCGCGATGGCCCGGTTGTCAGCGTAGATCGTCGAGCGGACGCCCTGATCGCTTAACTCTGTTGCGCCTGTCATGATCGGGATCGAGTCCAACGACAACGTCGCCCCGCAACCTGACGCGTCACACATACCCTGTAGGTGACCAGCCAGACCAAACCCGGTGACATCCGTCATTGCATGAGCGTTGTGCAGAATCCTGGATGCCTCACTTTGCGGTTGCACCATCTGCTGGAAGGCTGCGGCGACCCACGCTCCTTCCGCTTGACCTGCCATCTCGGCAGCCATCAGAACGCCGCTGCCCAGCGGTTTTGTCAGGATCAGTGCGTCATCAGGTTTCGCTCCGCTCAGAGTGATGGGATCGGCATCGCAAAGCCCCGTCAGCGTAAAGCCAATGGTCGTTTCATCCCCCATTGAGCTGTGGCCACCCACGATCTCGGCTCCGGCATGATGCATGACTTCGCTGGCGATGCGCATGATCTCGGTCATTGTGCGCTGCTGCAACGTGGCGGACATGCGGGGCAGGATGATCGTGGCGGTCGCGGCTTGCGGTCGTGCACCCATCGCCCAAATGTCGCCAAGCGCGTGAACAGCGGCAATGCGGGTCATCAGGGCGGGGTCGTTGGTGAAGCTGCGCAGGTGATCCGATGTCATGACCTGCCGTACGGAACCGGTTGTCAGCAGCGCCGCATCATCGCCGGGAAGGGGGGTGATGTCGGATCGCTCCAGCCGAGGTATTTCCTGCAGAGCGGTTTGCAAAGCCCCTCGACCAACCTTGGCGCCGCAGCCACCGCACATGGGTTTCTCACCCAATGCCTCACGCAACCCAGCTGCGTGTTGCCGGGGCAATACAGCAGCGGACATGTGAGGCAGATCGCGGAACCGGTTCATGAAACGCTGGTCGATTTGGTTTTTCCATTTCCACATAAGGGTACCGCTGAACGATGTTCCAAACCGTTCGGCCAACGCGGATTTGTCGCCCAGTGAGATGAGTTTCAGGTAATCCTTTTGAGGTACATAGCGCCGCATTCGTCCCGCACCCAGCGCGGCGCGCAGGTTGTCATACAGAATCGGGGCCTCGCGCACCGCATAGACCCCGGCCTTGGGGCGTGGGTTTTCCGACAGGTGGGCGCAATCTCCGGCAGCAAAGATTGCGGGATCGCTGGACTGCAGGTACGGGTTCACTTTGATGAAGCCGTCGTGAAGCGCGAGGCCGCTATCCGATATCCATTCATAGGGTCGCGCACCCGCCGCGCCGGTTATGAAATCGGCGGGTATCTGACGGCCATCACTGAGTTCGATTTGACCCGCTATTATCTGCCTGATGGACGCGTGCTCCAGAACCTCGATCCCGAGCCGCTCCATCGACTGACGGATTGTGGCGGAGGCCTTGGGGACAGTTGCGGTCAAGGCCGTTGCACTATCGATCAGCGTGACCTGCGCCTCGCGCCCTTTGGATCGCAGCGCGTGGGCCATCGCCATGACCAGTTCAGCTCCGGCAACACCGCCGCCAATCACGGCGACCGAGGCGGGGCCGGAGTCCGAAAGATACCTTTCCCATTGCGCCGCGAAGGGGCCAAGTGGCTTGGCCGGGACGGCATGTTCGGCAAATCCGGACAACGCGGGCATGTCGGACGTGATTCCGACATTGACCGAGGCAACATCAAACGCCACCGGTGGGCGTCCGGGAACATGGATTTGACGCTTGTTTGGATCGATGCCCTCGACGGTGCCAAGTATCACCCGGGCGTCGGCGAAGCGGGCCAGACGTATCAGATCTATATCTAATTCCGACCGCTTATAGTGGCCGGCGACAAAACCCGGCAGCATCCCCGAATAGGGTGCTGTGGGACCGGGGTTTACCATGGTCACCCGCGCGCCGGGCAGCGGGTTCATGCCCCACTTCCGCAACAGCAATGCATGGGTGTGACCCCCGCCAACCAAAACCAGATCGCGGGTCAGGGGCAACGGAGGTGTCTGCATGGTACTTAGTTCGCGCTGTGGTCCGGGACGTCCTCGACCTGCTCGACCGCGTGGGTGGCCCAAAGCTCATCCTCGCCTGCGTCCGGCAGATCACTGGGCTTTTCATGGCGGTGAATGTGCCATTTGGCAATGAACAGGGCCGTGATCGGGGCAGTCAGGAACAGAAACAGCGTAATCAGCAGCTCGTGCAGAGACAACTTGCCCTCAATCAGAACCGAATGCGCGATCGAGGCCAGCAACACGCCGCCCACGCCCAGCGTGGTTGCCTTGGTCGGGGCGTGCAGGCGGGACATGGGATCTTTCAGCTTGATCATGCCGAACGAGCCGACAAAGCCGAATATGCCCGAGACAATCAGGAAGAAGGCGATGAGCAGTTGAAACAGAAACTCCATACCGCCCTCACTCGATGATATTGCCGCGCAGCATGAAGCGCGCATAGGCAACAGTTGAGACGAACCCCAGCATGGCGATGATCATCGCGGCCTCAAAGAAAATCTCAGTGCCCAGCCTCAGGCCGTACAGGATCATCAGAGCAATGGTATTGATAACCATCGTATCCAGCGCCAGTACCCGTGTGCCAACGCCATCGGCGGTAATGATCCGCCACAGGCACATCATGATTGCCGCTCCGAAACAGGCAAATGCAAAGGAAATCGCATATTCGATCATTCGAAAATCTCCTTGAGGCGGCGCTCGTAGCGGCGTTTGATTTCGTCCCGTACTTCTTCGGGGTTTGGCGCATCCAGGCAATGAACCAGCAGGTTGTGCCCTTGTGCGGACAGATCGCAACTGACGGTGCCCGGTGTCATGGTGATGGTCCCGGCCAGTACTGTGATGGCTTCGGGCGTGCGCAGTTCCAGAGGTACGCTGACAAAGGCCGGTCGACGGTCGGCATCCCGTTTGAACAGAATGATCCGGGCAACCGTGATATTTGCCATCACGATGTCCCACAGGACGACAAGCATGTATTCAACGACCATTGGCCAGTTGCGCAGCTTGGGCCGATCGGGCCAATAGGGCTGCGTGATGAACGGAATGATGATCCCCAGCAACAGGCCAAACACCAGCGAGTTCAATGACGGCGAGTTCGCCAGCAGCATCCAGACCAGAGTAAGCAGAATGGTCAGGTGAGGATGCGGGAATATCCGATGCAGCAGCTTGATCATTCTTCCCTCCCTAGCACAGCCGAGATGTAGTTGTCGGGTGTAAACAACTGCTCTGCTGTCTTACTGGTGTACTGCAATGCCGGCCCTGCAAACAGCGTCAGCAGAATCAGGCCAAGCACCGCGCCAAAGACCGAGCTGAACGCGAGGCCCGGATGCGGCTCAGGTGCTGCGACGGCGATGTCCGTTGCCTCTTCATCTTCTGGCTCCGGCGGGGGAACGACCTGAGCATCATGGCTCTTCCAGAAAATCAGCGATCCCGCACGGGCCAGACCCACTATGGTGACGAAGGACCCGATCAGGATAACTGCCCAGACTGCGGTGGCATCCGGTGCGCCACGCGATGCGTCCAGAACCAGAAGCTTGCCGACGAAGCCCGAAAGCGGCGGCATCCCGGCCATCGCTATTGCACCAACAAAGAACAGGGCCGAGATCAGGCCGGTTTGCGGCATCGGTGCCGTTGGCGCGATGGCTCCGCCGCGGCGTTCCATCACCATGTCCGCCACAAGAAACAGCAGTGCTGTCGCAAGGGTCGAGTGGAAAATGTAATAGAGCGCGGCAGCCGTTGCGACCTCACTGAACAGCGAGATGGCGATCAGAAGCGTGCCCATCGAGGTAATGGCGCAGAAGGCAACCATACGCGCGATGTGTTGCGAACCCAGAATGCCGATGGCACCCACCGCAAGGGTCACCATGGCAGCTGGTTGCAGCCATGTGCCCACCAGCCCTTCAGTCACCGCGACATCCGGTCCAAAAGCGAGCGTGTATACCCGCAAGATAGAATAGGCACCGACCTTGGTCATGATCGCGAACAGAGCCGCCACAGGCAGCGGTGCATTGGCGTAACTGGCGGGAAGCCAGAAGTGTAATGGCAGCACAGCGGCCTTGATGCAGAAAACCAACAGCAGCAGTACCGCGCCGACACGCAGCAGAGCTGTATCCTCAGGCGGGATTTCGGCCACACGGACCGCGAGATCAGCCATATTAAGCGTGCCGGTCACGGAATAGATGGTCCCCAGCGCAAACAGGAACAGGGTCGATCCCAGCAGGTTATAGGTGACGTATTGCACCCCGGCCTTCAGCCGTACCGCGCCGCCGCCATGAGTCATCAAGCCGTAGGAGGCGATCAGCAGAACTTCGAAAAACACGAAAAGGTTGAACGCATCGCCGGTCAGGAAGGCACCGCATACTCCCATGAGCTGGAAATGGAACAGGGCGTGGAAATGCTTGCCTCTGTCATCCCACCCCGAGCCGATGGCGTAAAGGACAATGGGCAGGGCCAGCAAAGCGGTCAACAGCACCATCATCGCCGACATACGGTCCAGCACCAGCACGATGCCAAACGGTGCGGGCCAATCTCCCAGCTCATAAACCTGAATTTCACCAGTCGTCGCCTGCGCGGTAATGGTCAGCGCGATACCCAGAAGACCAACCACACCTGCGACCGAAAAAATGCGCTGCAAATCCAAATGGTACCGCAGCACCATGATGATGAACGGGGCCAGGATCGCGGGCAGGACGATCGGCGCAACGATCCAGTGGTTCATGCGTCTTCTCCCGGCGCGTCCGTGCTGTCGCTTGCGCTCATGTCGATATGGTCATCTTTTGAGGACAGATAGGCGGACAGCGAGATCATCACGATCACTGCGGTCATGCCGAACGAGATCACGATGGCCGTCAGCACCAGCGCCTGCGGCAGCGGATCGGTATAGGGCACATCCTCGTATTTGTTCAGAACGGCTGGCGCATCCAGTGCAAGCCGTCCGGTTGCGAACAGGAACACGTTCACTGCGTAGGTCAGCAGTGACAGACCCAGAATCACCGGAAACGTCCGGCGGCGCAGGATCAGGAAAATCCCGGCGGCGGTCATGACGCCTACGGCAGAGGCTACGAGCGCTTCCATCAGGCCTGCTCCTTCTCTTGTTCTTCTTCAGGAGGGTCGTCCCGCAGCGGGTTGATATCCATCGGGAATTCCTGCGCCATTCCCGGCTGCCACGCAAAGCGTGACAGACTGTCGAGCGCTAGCATCACGGCACCCAGAACCGCAAGGAATACCCCGGTATCGAACAGGATTGCGGTGGCCCATTCGAACTCCTCCAGTGGTGGCCAGTGGATATAGCCGAAATCGCTGGTCAGGAACGGGCGCTCGTTGAACCATGCACCCAAGCCCGTGGCAGCGGCGATCAGGACGCCCCAGCCGATGGTCCCGTGATAGTAGAACCGCTGTCGCTCGATGGCCCATGTGTACCCGCTTGCCATGTATTGCATCAGATAGGCGATGGCGACGATCAGGCCGGCGATAAAGCCGCCGCCGGGCTGGTTATGGCCGCGGAAGAAGATGTAAGCGCCAACCATCAGGGCAATCGGCATCATCACCCGTGTGGCGACAACCATCATCAGCGGGTGTGAGTCGCCCGATTGCGGCCAATGCGGTTTGCGGTTCAGCAAGTAGCCGCGAACATTAGTGCTCAGAACCGCCTCGGTCAGCGCAAAGATGATCAATGCGGCGATGCCCAGAACGATGATCTCGCCAAAGGTATCAAAGCCCCGGAAGTCGACGAGGATGACGTTGACCACATTGGTGCCGCCGCCACCTTTGTACGAATTCGCCAAATGGAAATCCGAGATGGTCGGAAATGCAAAGTCCCGCATCATCAGAGCATAGATCAAAGCGCCTGAACCAATCCCGGCAACAACGGATATCGCGGCATCCCGCCAACGGCGCGATGCGCTGCTGTCCCATGGCGTCTCGGTCGGCAGAAAGTTCAGCGACAGCAGCAACAGGATCATCGTCACCACCTCGACCGAAATCTGTGTCAGCGCCAGATCCGGGGCCGAGAGATAGTTGAAGGCCATCGAAACGATCAGGCCGACGACGCCGATCAACACCAGTGAAAGCAGGCGATTACGGTGGAACCACATGATCGCCAGTGTCGCGCCCACCAGACAGATCCAGCCGATGATTGGAATGGGCTGCGCGGGCAGAGGTATGCGTGTTTCGACACCAATCGTACCAGTGGAATAGGCGTAATACCCAAGTCCGACGGTGAAGGTTATCAGGATGATTGCGTAGCGACTGATCACGCCGTTGTGCAGCTCATCGGTAATCCAGCAACTGAGGCGGGTGAGGGCGCCGATGATCGCGTCGAAGATCACCTTGGCCTCTGGGCGGGGCAGTGCATTCCAGATTTGCTCACCGCGCTTGTGCAGCGACAACAGGAACAAGCCGCCCAGCGTCGCAACCACGGACATATAAAGAGCGGGTGTAAAGCCGTGCCAAAGCTTCAGAGAATAATAGGGTAGCTTCTCACCGCCGACTACCGCGCTTGAAACCACGGCAACAAGCGGGCCAACGATGGCAGCCGAGTAAAGGCCGATCAGGACGACCAACACCACAAGGAATGCCGGAGCCAGCCATAGGCCGACGGGCGGATCGTGCGGGTGTGTCGGATAGTCTTCGCGCTCGGGTCCCAGAAAGACGTGCGCAACAAAACGGAAGGAATAGGCAGCGGAAAACAACGCCGCGAGCAGCGCCAGCCCCGGCACCAGATAGTGCGAGTGCAGCCAGGTGGTGTGCACGGTCTCCTCAAGCATCATCTCTTTCGAGAGGAAGCCGTTCAGCGGAGGCAGACCAGCCATCGACAACGCAGCAACAGTGCCGATGGTGAAGGTGATCGGCATCAGATGGCGCAACCCGCCAAGCCGCTTTATGTCCCGTGTGCCGGCCTCATGGTCAATGATGCCGGCGGTCATGAACAGGGCGGCTTTGAACGTTGCATGGTTGATGATGTGGAAAATGGCAGCGACTACGGCAATCTTGGTGCCAAAGCCCAGCAGCATCGTCACCAGCCCAAGGTGCGAGACAGTCGAGAACGCAAGCAGTGCTTTGAGGTCGTCCTTGAACAAAGCGATGGCGGCACCGATCAGCATGGTGATCAGCCCGGTTGTAGCGACGATGTAGAACCAGGCGTCGGTGCCAGCCAGCACTGGCCACATCCGTGCCATCAAGAACAGACCGGCTTTCACCATCGTGGCCGAGTGCAGGTAGGCCGAAACCGGTGTCGGCGCGGCCATGGCGTGCGGCAGCCAGAAGTGGAACGGAAACTGCGCCGACTTGGTGAAACAGCCAAGCAGAATGAGGATCAGAGCGGGCAGGTAATAGGGCGATGTCTGAATCAGGTCTTTATTTTGCAGGATCACGCTGAGGTCGTAGGAGCCGACAATATTACCCAGAATCAGCATCCCCGCGATCATTGCCAATCCGCCTGAACCGGTCACCGCCAGCGCCATACGTGCGCCCTGACGTCCTTCGGGCAGATGCCTCCAATATCCGATCAGAAGGAATGAGCTAAGCGACGTAAGCTCCCAGAAAATAAGCAGAAGAAGGACGTTGTCGGACAGAACGATTCCGACCATCGCACCCTGAAACAGCAGCAGATAAGTATAAAACTGCCCCATTGGGTCTTCGCGGGACAGGTAGAATCGCGCGTATAGAATGATCAGGAGGCCAATGCCCAGAATCAGCAGCGCGAATAGAAAGCCCAGCCCGTCCAGCATGAAATTCGCGTTCAGTCCCAGCCCCGGTATCCAGTCGAACCGTGCCGTCACAACATCTCCGCGCATAACGCTGGGGATGTGGATCAACAGCCCCATGAGGGCGAGGAAGGTGGTCAACCCGGCCGCGGATGCTGCTGCGTTTCGTCCTGCCCGGATCAGGAGGGCTGGAAACACAGCTCCGAGAAAGGGAAGGGCCGCGATAAGGAATAGGGACAAGTGCGATACTCCGGTCTGGGCGGTCAAGGTAGTCCTGATTTTGTAAGGAAAAATCCCGAACTGTCCAGCGATTGGGCCATTTTTTGCAGGTGGTCGCTGTCATGGTACAGATTGCAGGACGATGACACGATCTTGAACATCTATCGCAAACAGAGCCGCGAATTGGGGGTCGGGCTGTGATATGACCCGAGAACAAATGAGGAGGCTCAACGTGGCGGAACAAGGCAACAGAGCCCGCCGGTGGGTTTTGCTGGGGGCGGGGGGCGCTCTCGTCGGTGGGTTTGCCATCCGCGAATACCGGTTGATCCCGCAGAACTATGCAGGCGTCCAGATCACGGTTTCCAACGCCCATCAGCAGGCGCAGGAGGGCGCGGTTTACCTGATCGATATCCGAACGCCGCGCGAATGGCGATCAACTGGTGTTGGCGACGGGGCGCATCCAATCGATATGCGTCGGGATGATTTTGTACAGGCGCTGGATCGGTTGACGGGCGGAAATCGCACGGCACCCATCGCGCTGATCTGCGCACGCGGCGTACGTTCGGCACGGTTGAGCAATCAACTGACCGAGGCCGGTTTCAGCAATATAATCGATGTTCCCGAAGGGATGCTGGGCTCTGCCGCAGGACCCGGCTGGGTAAGGGCGGGTTTGCCCGTCAACGGTTACAAAGAGGATACGTGATGCGTGTGAAACACTGGCTGGCCCTCGGACTGGCGTTTGTAGGGCAGACCGCCCTTGCCACCTGCGGCGACGAAGACGGGATGTGCGAGACAGAGGCGGGCGCTTATCAGATCGAGCTGCCCGCCGCCGAGAATCCGCCGCTTGTCGTGTTTCTGCACGGATATGGCGGCACAGGAACCGGCACGCTGAAGAACCGATCCATGGTCGAGCCGCTGCTCGACCGGGGTTACGCCGTGATGGCCCCCGAAGGGTCCACGCGGAATGGGCGGCAAAGCTGGAACTTCTTTCCGGGATGGGAAGGGCGCGATGAGGCAGCCTTCTTAAACGAGGCCGTACAGGATGCAGCCAACCGCTTTGGCATTGATCCCGATCATGTGGTGCTGAGCGGTTTCTCCGCAGGCGCGTTCATGGTCTACTATCTGGCCTGTGCCGCGCCGGACACGTTTTCGGCCTACGCCCCGGTCTCGGGCGGCTTCTGGAGGCCTCATCCGGAGACGTGCGAGGGCCCCGTGCGCCTGTTTCATACCCATGGCTGGACCGATAACGTGGTTCCGCTGGAAGGGCGCATTCTGGGCGGCGGTCGCTTTCATCAAGGTGATATCTTTGCCGGGCTGGAAATCTGGCGGGTCGCCAATGAGTGCGAAGATACCAAGCCCAGCGGGTTTTCAACCACAGGCCAGTTTATGCGCCGGAACTGGATGGGGTGTGCCGAAGGCAGTGCGCTGGAGTTCGCGCTGTTTCCGGGCGGCCATACGGTGCCGACAGGATGGGCGGATATGATGGCCGACTGGTACGAGGGGTTGCCCGGCAGTTGATCATTCCGCCGGAGTGACGACGCCCTTGCCTTCGATCAGGTCCTTTAGTTCGTTGCGATAACGTCGGGCCGCACGGGTAATGGCAGGCTCGCTGAAGTCTTCGCGCATCCCGACCATCCGGCGTGCGGTTCCCGCAGATACGCCGCTGAGCGCCGAAAGTGGAATCGCCAGCGCCAGACTGATCGCGATCGGGGCCAGCCAGACAGAGACCAGACCGGCAAGGATACCAACGCTTAGCGCCACGCCGCTGACGGTTTCCAGCGCGTGGCACAGGATCAGCGTGCGCAGGCCATAGCTGCCCCCGTCACGCGCCTGAGGGGACCACCCCTTTTGGATACCCAGCGCGGTTCGGAAGACCGCGATCATCTGCTGTACCATCAGGATCGGGGCGTACAGGATCGACAGAACAACTTCGGACAGGAACGAGGTGAAGAACTTCCGTGCGCCCCCGAAATCGGAATAGCGTACACCGCTGAGGGGTAGGGCAGCCACGCCCAGAACCTTCGGCGCCAGCAGCATCGCGTACATCACCAGAATGATCAGCACGTGGCGCGTCTCGGACATTTCGGGCCATTGCGGGAACAGCGGGTTGTCCGGGCTGAAATAGTGCAGGACCGAGGCCTCTTTGCCCTGACCGATCAACGCCCACATCACCAACAGCGCGAACCACAGTGGAGACATCAGATAGCCCACCGCGCCGTGGAACATATGGAACCGCGAGACCGCGCGGAATCCCGTCGAACCCAGCAGTTTCAGGTGCTGCAGGTTGCCCTGACACCAACGGCGGTCGCGCATGGCATGGTCAATCAGCGTGGGTGGTGTTTCTTCATAAGATCCGCGGATGCGCGGCAAAAAGCGCACGGCCCATCCGGCGCGGCGCAGCAGCCCGGCCTCGACAAAGTCGTGGCTCATGATCAGCTTGTCCTGACCGCCGTACGACCGCAGCTTGGGCAGTCCCGCGCTGGAGGCGAAGGCGCGGGTGCGAATGATGGCGTTGTGACCCCAATAGTTGCCCTCTTGCCCACACCAGCGTGCAAGACCTTCCGCGAAGGCGATGCCGTAGACGCCATTGGCAAACTGCTGCATCCGGGCAAAGACCGATTGCGCGCCGATCAGTTGCGGATAGCTCTGGATCAGACCAGCGCCAGGATCACGGGCCAGCGCATCCGTCAGGCGGGTGATCGCGCGACCGGTCATCAGGCTGTCAGCATCCAGCACCAGCATCGCATCCCAGTCTGCGCCCCAACGGCTGACCCAATCGGCAATGTTGCCGACTTTGCGATCCGTGTTTTCAGGGCGGCGGCGGTAGTAGAGCTCCAGCCCCGGTGCCAAAGTTGTTCTCAGCGCCTCGACGCTGGCCTGTTCCTGTGCCGCGATCTCGGGGTCGCGCGTGTCGGACAGGATGAACATGGCATAATGATGCTGATCGCCGCGTTTTTTCAGGTCTTCAAGCATCGTGCGGGCATTGCCCAGCACGTTCCAGGGCACTTCGTTATAGACCGGGGTCAACAGCGCCACGCGCAAGGGTTGCGGGCTGCCCTCACGTCTGGGTTGTTCCTGCCGGGACAACGATATCATGCCCAGCAACACGGTGCAGACGGTGAAAGATATCCAGAAGAAATTGAACGAGATCAACGTCAGCAAGATGCCCTCGACCAGGTTGATCCCCTCGGCGCTGAACCAGTCGGACATGACCCAGAGCAGGCCAAGCGCGGCGGCCATCGCCGGAGAAAAGGCCAGTGCGCGCCAGAACCCGGCAGAAGGTCTCCGACGGCCCGCAGGCACCTGCGCATCGCGGAAACCTTGCGCAAAGTTCTGTGCTGGCATCGCAAGCGGGGCCTCGGGCGGCATGATATGAAGATCGCGATTCATGAGGTCCAACGATACAGCCAGACCTCGGAGGCCGGTTGCTTGTCTTTCAGCAACTGAGCGCGCAGTTCCACATGGTTCCGATCGCCCGGTTCGAACGAGAATGCCAGTCGCAGGCCGCCCGTATCGGGGTTGCGCTGCAGAACGCCATCGGATGTTTCGGCGTGGGGCGAATCCACAAAAATAGTGATGGCCTCGGGATCGTCGAACAACTCGCTCGCTTCGAAATCGATAACGGCAAGACGGCCCTCGCCGAAGGTGTTGTCTCCCATCGCGGTGTCGATCACACGTGGCATCGGCGTACGCTGAGGCTCCTCGCCCCAGATCAGGCGATAGGACAGATCGACCTGACTGCCTGCTGCATAGGGCTCTGTCGGGCGCCAGTAGGCGACGATATTGTCATAGATTTCCTGATCGGCGGGTATCTCGACCAATGTGACCGAGCCTTTGCCCCAATCTCCATTGGGTTCGACCCACAAGCTTGGGCGCTTGTGATAGTTGGCTTCAAGGTCGGCATAGTCCGAGAATTCACGTTTGCGCTGCATCAGGCCGAAACCGCGCGGGTTCATATCAACGAATGATGAAATCTGCAGGCGCGTCGGATTGGCCAGCGGCCGCCACAGGGCCTCGCCTGCGCCGTTTCGGATCAGCAACCCGTCGCTGTCATGAACCGCCGGGCGGAAATCATCAAACCGGCTGTGATTTGTCTGATCGAACAGGAACATCGACGTGCCCGGCGCGATGCCCACATGGGTCAGTTCAGAGCGTGGAAATAGCGTTGCGCTGACATCCATGATGGTGTCCTCGCCCGGCGTGATTTCAAACCGGTAGGCGCCGCTGACGCTGGGGCTGTCCATCAGGGCGTGAACCACCATGTTCCGCTGTCCTGGTGCGGGTTTTTCAAGCCAGAAGCGAATGAAATCGGGAAATTCCTCGCCATCAGGGTCGCCGGTTTTCAGGGCCAGACCGCGCGCAGACAGGCCGTAGGCCTCGTGCAGCCCGATGGCGCGGAAATAGCTGGCCCCCTGAAAGACACAGAATTCGTCGGTCATCCCGGGGCGGTGCATCTCGGCGCGCAGGCGGAAGCCAGAAAAGCCCAGTGTTTCATCTGCCGGCAATTGGGGAACATCTTCGCTCTTGGTGAACATGTCCAGATCAAAGGCAACAGGTGTCACCTGACCGTGATCGACAGTCGCAATCTGCACGGCGCGGGGGAAGTAAAGCCCCGGCGCGAAGAAATCCACCTCGAACGGAGATTGGGTATTGTACCAAAGCCCTTTGTCTAACTGAAAGCGGATCGAGCGGTACTGCTCATAGCTGAGATCCTGCCACTCCTGCGGTACCATTTCACGTTCGGCATACGGGCGGCTGGCGAGATCGCGGGCCATCTCAATCACGGTGTTACGGTCAAATGACTGCTTTCCACCCGTCGCATGGGCGGCTGGAACGAGGACCAATGCCGTTGATGAGGCGAGGAATGCGCGGCGTGTAAAATTCATTTCATTGTCTTCCAGGGGTGCGACTTAAACCAGGCGGCCAGATAAGCCACGCCGATGATCATGGCAAAGCCAATCATGTTAGCGACAAAGACACTGGCAACATCCCGCCCACTCAGATCCAGTCCGACGCCGATAAGCCGCGCTGCCGCCATGGAAAATACGAATACCGCAAGCGATTGCTGCCCGACCTTGGTGATGACGGTCAGCAGGAGTTGCCAGACCCGGGCGGCGGCCCCATGGCCGGTGGCGATCAGACGATGCCCGTGCTCTCCGGCGGCGACCCAGCCGAGATAGGCCAGCGACAGGAAATGCAGGTAGCGGAACAGGCCAAAGTCAGTTTTGTCACGGAATTCCTTGGTCACTGGCCAGACCTTGCGGATTTCATCGGCCAGATCGGGCGCTGCGGCATTGATCCAGCTGAACACTTTCCACGAGCCAAACGGCATCGAAAAGATCAGGAACAGCGCCGCCGCCCAAATCAGGGTTTTCGAGACCGGAGGCGCCGGAATCCAGCCGCGCATGAAGGCGAACCCGGTGAAGAACAGCAACTGCCAGCCGAATGGATTGAAGAACCACTGACGCTCGGACCAGGGTTCGGCAGGGAGGTCAAAATAGTCGAATTGCGCAACCAGCCAGATCGTGACCGAGGCCAGCGCGACCGCCCAGAAACCGATGCGATATAGCCCCATGAACAGAGGCATCATCGCCAGAACCACCAGATACATAGGCAGGATGTCGAAGTAGTTCGGCACATAAGTCAGGGTAAACAGACCTATGATCTGCGACGCCGGGTCGTTGAAAAAATGCTGCAGGTTCAGCGATGAGATATACGTTTTCTCAAACAACCCCGACTGATCCAGCGCGGCCATGGTCATGGCAACGAAGAAGAACAGACAGATATGGGCCCAGTAGACCTGCCAGATGCGGAAGCTCACGCGTGCAGTGCCCATCCACCAGCCCCTGCGCATAAAGGCCCCGCCAAAGGCAATGGCCGAGGCCATGCCAGAGCAAAACACAAAAATCTCGGTCGCGTCCGAGAACCCGAACCGCGCGGGAATCCATTTAGCCCAGGGGTCGTTTGGAATATGGGCGATCAGAATGATGAACATCGCGATGCCGCGATAAAAATCCAGCCGTGGGTCGCGCGTGCGGGTAGGGGTGGCCACCGAGGAAGCCACCGGAGCAAAATCAGAAGCGGGCGATGCAGTCGCCATACGGTTTCTGTCCTTCTTGGTCTTTTTATTGTTCTTATTCGGCGGGGACGCTTTGCGCGTCGCCGCTGTCGCGTGCGGCCTCGATCAGGGCGCGGCGGGCGAGAGCGTAATTGTCCTCACCGCCAGCGCGCTTGGCGCGGCGATCATCCAGAATGCGCTCGACAGCATCCAGGCGACCGGCGCGCAGGCCGGAATCAATAGTGATGCGCTCGAATACATCACGCTGAGCGTGACTGCCACCCGCCAGTTGCATACTGCCGCGCGCGTTTGACAGGAAATCAAAGGCTTGGCCGTACAGCCCCTCTCCAAACGCCTCAAGCCCCTTGGCGGCTGCAACGCCGGGATCAGACATGCGAATCGGCGTATCGCCCTGATTGCGCTGGGCGTCTTTTTGGATGCGCTGCAGCATCTGGGTGGTGGCATCCGACCGATTGTCACCGGTCAGTGCCAGGAGATAGTGCAGGTCGGCGAAAATCAGGCAGCCGTCTTCGGTCCGGGCGGCACTGAGGTCAGCCAGTTCCTCCCAACGGCTGCCGACGTCGACACCCTCAAGTTCTAACCGGGACAGCAGCGACGTGGCATTCGAGATATCGCGGTAATCGTCGGTTTTGTCTTGGCGGACATATTGGTCGTATAGCTCCATCACCTGATCGATCTGGCCCAGATCTAGATGCATCAGTGCCTTGTGCCACCAGACGTGATAGCGGAAGTTGTTGCAATGCGCCCAGGCATCCTCGCGCCCGGCCAGCCAATCGAGGCCGAGCTGTGCGTTGCCCGTCATCTCGTGCACATGCGCAACGGCGTGCAAACCCCACGCGTCGTCCGAGACCATCCAAAGCGCCTGACGGCCCGCGATCTCTGCCTTCTCATATGCGCCCGTTTCTTCCAGAGCGAATGAATGGCACCCTAACAGATACCCGCGACCCGCATGATCCGGTTCGTAGGCTGGCATCACGCGCTCGATCGACCGGCGCATACCCTGTGGATCGCCCAGTACGAACCGGGTCGCGTGGCTGAGTTTCATGGCCAGGGTATCCGTGGGATGCGCCCGTAGAATCTCCTCGAATTTCTGTATGGCCTGCGAAGGCAGGTCGGCCATGTAAAATGCCAGCGCCTCGACATAAAGCCGCTCCCGGGCGGAAACCGGTTGGCGCTCCATCGCTGCGTTGGCTGCAGTCAGCGCATCGGCCGCGACCGCGATCATCTCGCGCCGACCCAGCAAAACCATGAACAGGCCCTTGACCGCGTGGCCCAGCGCAAAGTCCGGCTCAAGCTCTAACACCTTACCCAGATGCTGCGGCGTGACAGCGGCGTGCGCCATGAACCCAAGGAGAACACCATCCCACGCCTCGACGCTTGCGGGCTGGCTCAGGGTGTTCATCTGTCCAAAGACGTCTTGTTTCATGCTTGGGTCCAATCTGATTTCGGTAGTCTACATTGTTCGATGTAACAGAGTGTGTGGCCGGGTCGTAACAGTATCGACCCTGCTCTCGAATTGGTGAAAGTGCGTGTGTGGAAAACGCGAAAAAAACCGCCGATTCAAGGGCATGTTTCAGCAACTTGCCGCCTAAACGCGCAGAGTGTTTCAATCTTCGAAGGGGTTTTCCGCGTTCAGAACGGCCTGTGTGTCAGCCCCGCAGGCCGGAGGTGCACTGCGATATGTTACAGGCGTGCGTGACAGATTCAGGGGATTCCCGATCAGTTGAACCTTACCAGGTGCGGCCTGCATGGTAATCTGCATCTGCCGGGCGGCCACCTGATCAGAAGCAAAAACCTGATCAAGCGTTCGTACCGGGCCAACCGGGACTTTCAGGCTTTCCAGCCCCGCGATCACCTCATCGGTATCCAGCGCCTTAAGCGCTGGGCGAAGAACGGCATTCAGCGCATCCCGGCTTTCAAGACGGGCCGGGTTGGTAGAAAACCGGGGGTCATCGGAGAGCTCCGGTTTTTCGATGAAGCCGCAGAATCTTCTGAACTGGCTATCGTTTCCGACCGCTAGAATCACGTGCCCGTCGCGTGTTGCATAGACCTCATACGGAACAATGTTGGGATGCCCATTGCCACGCCGTTGAGGTACATTGCCCGAGGTCAGATAGTTCACGCCTTCATTGATCAGCCAGGCGACCTGAGAGTCCACCAAGGCGAGGTCGATTTGCTGACCTTCGCCAGTCAGGTCGCGGTGGCGCAGAGCCGCCAGAATACCGACGCAAGCATACATGCCACACATCACGTCAGCGATCCCGACACCCACTTTCATCGGCGTACCTTCGGGATCGCCGGTCAGCGACATGATCCCGCCATAGCCCTGTGCCATAAGGTCATATCCCGGCTTTGACGCGTTGGGGCCGGTCTGTCCGTAGCCCGAGATGGAACAATAAACGAGACTGGGGAGCTCTCTGGACAATGTGGCGTAGTCGAGCCCGTATTTCGCCAGGCCCCCGGGCTTGAAATTCTCGATCAGGATATCCGCATGGGACGCCAGCCGCCGAACTTCCGCCTGTCCTTCGGGTGACGCAATATCAAGAGCGACCGATTTCTTATTTCGGTTGGATGACATGAAATAGGCGCTCAGGTCCGAGCGGTTGCCTTCCGCGTCCTCAACATATGGAGGACCCCATTGCCGCGTATCGTCGCCTCCGGTCGCCGGGTTTTCGATCTTGATGACACTTGCGCCCAGATCGCCCAATAGCTGCGTGCAGGTGGGTCCGGCCAGAATGCGTGACAGGTCCAGTACCTTGACACCTTTCAGTGGTCCTTCAGATGCGGCCATCATATCCTCCACGGTCGATTTCCGCAGCAATGACAGTGAACTTGTCGGCTTTCAACGCTTCATTGAGAGCGGCCCGCAATTCGCCGCGGTTGCGTACAGTATGACCGTATCCGCCGAAAGCGCGACCCATGGCGGCGAAGTCGTGGCGATCGAAATCGACACCGCGATTGCCCATCTGACGCTGGCGCTGTTTCAGTTCGATCAGCGCAAGGCTGGCATCGACAAAGACCAGGAAGATCGGATTGCCGCCCATTTCGGCTGCGGTCGACAGCTCTCCGGCAACCATAAGGAACCCGGCATCGCCTGAGAAACTGATGACAGGTCGATCCGGCTCGGCCAGTTTCAACCCGATCGCCATCGGAACCGCGCATCCCATGGTGCAAAGCGCCGATGATTGAATCAGCCCGCGCTCTTCGGTGCACTGCCACATCTGGCTGAGCAAAATGCGATGCGCGCCACTGTCAGCAGTGGCCAGCGTTTCAGGAGGCAAGATCGCGCGTGTTTCCGCGATGACGGCTGCGGGCCCCCAATCATCCTCACGCGGGAAGGCTTCCGCTAACGCCGCCCTGACCTGATCCGGCTCTCCGCCCGGCCATGTCCTGCGCGCCGGGTTGCCTTTGGCGATTGCCTCGAGTGTCGCGCCCGTATCTGCGACCAGATTGAGCCCGGCCTGATGCATGTAGTGATCGTTGGCAACGGCTGAAATGTCGATGACGCGCTTGTTGTCCGGGTCCCAGATCTCGCGCCAGCCGGGGCGCATCTCGATAGGGTCATAGCCAAGACACAACACCAGATCGGCTTGCTCGACCAATGGCACTAGGTGTTTATCGGCCAGTGGCGAAAGCCCCGCGCCGCCCAGACACAGCGGATGATCCTCGGACACCACGCCCTTGGCCTTGTAGGTGGTCACGAAAGGAATGCCGAAATGTTCGAGGAAAGCACGCACGACGCAGCGCGAGTCGTCATACAGAACGTCAAGACCGACGATCGCGACGGGGCGTTCGGCTTCGGCCACCCAGCGGCGTGCCTTTTCCAGACACTCCCCTTCGGGTCCAACAGCAGCAGGTTTCATCAGCCTGCGGCGTTTTACGTTCGGTACGCGGGTGTCAGCGACCGAGATCGGCACGTCAATGTGGACCGGACCGGACCGGGGTTGGTTGGCCAGCGATACCGCCTTGTCGGCGATGATATCCGCCCCGTTGGCGGTCAGCATGAAGGTGCCCTTGGTGATCGAGCGGTAGACCTGAGCATGATCCATCACCTGATGGGTGTAAGTTAATGCCTCATCCGCATCGACGCAGCCGGTCAGCACGATCATCGGCACCCGGTCCTGCAAGGCGTTTGCGACCACATTAATCCCGTTCATTGCACCGGGGCCTAGCGTGGCCACCAGGATCGCGGGGGCGCCATCGCGGTGGTGCACGGCTTCGGCCATGAAACCGGCAGCGTTTTCGTGTTTGGTTAGGTGAAAGGTGATGCCAGCGCGTTCCAGCGCGTCCACCAGCGTCAGAACCTCGCCGCCGGGCATACCGAATGCGTGGCGGCATCCGGCCTCATACAACCGTTCGGCCAACAAGTCTGCGGTGCGGGGGGGAAGGTCCTGCATTAATCAAGCTCCGGCAATTACTCTTGCAGCAGATTGCGGAGGACAGGCGCGGACGCAAGCAGGTTCACGTCAGTGTGACTATTTGACGGCGTTTTCCGCTATGATCTCGAACGTTGCGTCCAATTCGGCGGCAATCTCACGCAGCGGCTCTCCACCTTCATCCGCGTATGGCGCAAAGACAAAGCTTGGGGTCTTGTAGGACAGCGTTGCGCTGCCATCCGCATCCTCGGTCACGTAAAACCGGATGGGTGCTTCGATCATCGCATTGGTCGAGGTCTCAAGCACGCGCACGGCGTAGTCGTTGTTGAATACGCCGATCACCCGGTTGCCCGGAATGGTAATACCTCTCGCGGCGGCGGCTTTGGTCGGCCCAGCCTGCGTCACTACGATCAGGCCGTTTTCCTTCACCGCCGCCTTTGTGTCATCCACGAGGTTCTCAAAGCCCTTGTCGCTGGGGTAAACCGCCCAGCCAGAGAGCGATTCGATACCGTCGGCCCATGCGGGCATGGCCAGCAGGCAGATCGCAGCCCAGAACGCTTTCATGTTCTTCCCTTCCATGTCGGATGGGAAATAGATGGCAGAAAAGCGTTGAAACCGGGCTCACAATCTTGTGCTTGGGCGCAGACTTGCAGGGTCACGCATCACGCTTTTTCAGCAAATAGATATCCATGATCCAGCCATGGTCAGAGCGGGCCCGAGCACGGGTTTCGAGAATATCCTGCGCCACATCCACCAGAGGTCCTTTGATCAGGATCTCCTCTTTCATGCCCACATAGGCTCCCCACCAGATGTCGTAACCCGTCATCTCGAGGTTCTGAAACGAGCACTCTCCATCCAGCATGACAGCTACTTTCGAAGCTGCATCAGGCCAGCCCTCCTCGCGGATGCGGCGTCCGGTGGTCACGACATAAGGGGCACCCAGATCATTGATCGGAATAGCATGAGCCGCAGTCAACGCCTGCAGTGCGGTGATGCCCGGTATCACCCGGACATTCGGTTGCGGGTGCAGACGTGCTGCGATCCGAAGCGAGCTGTCATAAAGCGAAGGGTCGCCCCAGATCAGCAGCGCCACCTTCTGCGCGTCAGGGTGGGCTGAAATCGCCTCTTGCCAGTGCAGGGCGATGGCGTCGTGCCACTCATCAACACCCCGCAGATAGCCATCATCAGCCCGGCGTTTGGGGATGTCGAAATACGCGATTTGTGGAGGGGTCTCGGTGACCTGCGCGATGATGTCTTCACGCAACCCCGCCAAGTCAGCCTTGTTTTCTCCCTTGCGCGGAATCAGGATCAGGTCCGCCGCCCTGATCGCCTGCGCGCCCTGAAAGGTCAGGTGATCGGGGTTGCCTGTGCCTATCCCGATCAGTGTCAGATCAATCATTATCGAACTCCGCCAACGGCCCGTACAGAATCAACGCCGGGGCCGTCCCGATCTCAGAGCGCAGCTTCTCTGACAGCTCCCCGATGGTCGAGCGATGCAGCTCCTGATCGGGCGTCGACACCGACTCGGCCATCAACGCTGGTGTGTCCAGGGGAAGGCCATGCGTGTGCAAAGCGTCAACCAGTGACGGAAACGTGCGCTTGCCCATGAACACCACTGTCGTTGCGCCCGCATCTGCTAGGGCCGACAGGTTCAGGTCGGTCGGTAACTTGCCGCTTACGTCATGGCCGGTGACGAATTGAACACGGCGCGCAGTCAGGCGCCGGGTCAGAGGGATGCCAGCGGCCGCTGCGGCGGCTATGGCCGATGGAATGCCGGGAATGATTTCGTATTCGATACCGGCAGCCCGTAGAGCAACCAACTCTTCTTCGAGGCGCCCGAACAGACCGCCATCACCGGATTTCAGCCGCACGACATGCTGGCCGGTCTGGGCATATTCCACCAACAGCCGGCTGACATGATCCTGTTTGGGTGAGGGGCGACCAGCGCGTTTGCCCACGCCAACCAGATCAGCGTCGTCACGTGCATGGGTCAGGATCGGTCCGCTGCTGAGATCATCAAACAGTACCGCATCTGCTTTCTGCATCCGGTCTACGGCCTTGAGCGTCAGCAGCTCGGGATCACCCGGGCCTGAGCCAATGAAGGATACAAACCCGGTCATGCCGTTGCCTCTGCGATCAGGTGAAAGAACGTGCCGGTGACATTGCCGCGCTGTGATCCGGTCTGCGGGCCCTCGGCGCCTTCTGCATCGAATACGCGGGCCAGCGGCGCGTCTGGTTGCTCGATAATCGAGGAATAGTGAAACTCATGCCCTCGCAAGGCGGTGCCCTTTGCAAACCCCGGCATCGGGGCCAGCAGCTCAGCCTTGCGATACCCAAGGTTGAACTTGCGCTTCTGATAAGACGTCCGCAAGCCCAGCAAACCTGCCATCTGATGCGGGGTGCCGTCTTTGTCGATCAGAACTTCCCCTAAAGTCATGTACCCTCCGCATTCGCCATGCACGGGCCGGGTTTCAGCGTGCTTTCGCAGCCCGGTCAGAAAGCTGTCTGCTGCTGCCAGGGGGCCGGCGTGCAGTTCCGGGTATCCTCCCGGCAGCCAGACCAGATCGGCATCTTCGGCAGGTGCCTCGTTGGCCAGAGGAGAAAATGGCAGAATCTCCGCACCCGCCCTGCGCCAACCTTCCAGAAGGTGCGGATAGGTGAACGAAAACGCTGCGTCCCGGGCCAGCGCGATCCGTTGCGCCGGAGGTCGCGGCAGCGCGGCTGACGATGGCCCATCAGGGCCTGAGGAGGCCGCCCTTTTGATCGCATCCAGATCAACATGTTCACGCAGAAACGCGGCGTATCCGGCAATCGCACTTTCCAGATCAGGATGTTCAACCGCCTGTATCAGACCCAGATGCCGCTCGGGTAACGTTAGATCGCCCCGACGCGGCAACACTCCCAGAACAGGTAGCCCGGCGCGCTCCATACCCAGCCGGGTCAGCCGTTCGTGGCGGGGGCTTGCGCAGCGGTTCAGGATGACACCGGCAAAAGGCAGATCGGGATTGTACATCCGGAATCCAAGCGCGGTCGCCGCCGCCGATTGCGCCTGTCCGCCGACATCCAGAACCAGCACGACCGGCCATCCCATGCGCAGCGCCGTTTCAGCGCTCGATCCATGTCCCAGCTCTCCGGGTTTGGCGACGCCATCAAACAGACCCATCGATCCCTCGGCCACGACAATGTCCGCGCCCGTCGCCTGCTCTGAGATCGCGCTGAGCAGCGGCTCTCCCATCGCCCAGCTATCCAGATTGAACGACGCACGGCCCGCCGCAGCCCGGTGAAACGCCGGGTCGATGTAGTCCGGCCCGCTTTTGAACGGCTGCACGGTCAATCCGTCCTCGGCCAGCGCCCGGAGCAACCCCAGCATGACCGTGGTTTTGCCCGTGCCCGATGACGGTGCGGAAATCAGTAATCCCGGGGGGTTAGTCATCACCGTGACTCCAGCTCGACCACGGGCTATCGGCGCTTTGAGGGCGATAGCGGCGATCATAAGTCTTGGAATACAGGCAGCTTTCGTCAAACCCTTCACCTGCGAGCGCCGGACCAACCATGATCAGTGCGGTGCGCGAGATGCTTTCGTCCAGCGCCTCTTTCAACGTGGCCAGAGTCGCGCGGATGATCCGTTCATCCGGCCAGCTGGCGCGGTAGACAACGGCGACCGGGCAGTCCGCACCATAGGCAGGCGTCAGGTCGGCGATGACATTGTCCAGATTTCCGATCGACAGGTGAATGGCCAGAGTAGCACCTGTTTTAGCAAAGTTTTTCAGCGTCTCACCTTCAGGCATCGAGGACGCGCGCCCAGGCGTCCGGGTCAATACAACCGATTGCGCCAGTCCCGGAAGGGTGAGTTCAGTTCCCAGAGCAGCAGCTGCGGCGGCAAAAGACGGGACACCGGGCGTGACGCTGACCGGGATTCCCATCTCTTTCAGACGCCTGATTTGCTCTCCCATCGCCGACCAGACAGACAGGTCTCCGGAATGCAGTCGCGCGACGTCCTGTCCGGCTTTATGCGCTGCTTCGATCTCGGCCATGATCTGATCCAGATCCATCGGAGCCGTGTTCACGACCTTTGCGCCGTCGGGGCAGTGGCTCAAAATCTCCTCGGGAACCAATGAGCCAGCATAGAGGCACACCGGGCAGGAGGCGATGATATCGCGCCCGCGCAGAGTCAGCAGGTCCGCGGCACCCGGTCCGGCGCCGATAAAATGAACGGTCATGGTTGTCCTCCAATGGCGACGGCGCAGGTTGCAAGCCGGTCGTCCGAGATTTGTCTGGGTGAAATCAGCCGCGCGCCATACCCGGCGGCAGCAAGAGCGGATGCTTCGGCCACGCTGCCGGTGCCGTATGTGGCACGACTGCGGGGCGAGCAGGTGAGGGTACGTTGCCCGGCAAGATCATGTGCCGGGACGAAATGAATCGGCAGCTCAGTTGCCTCTGCAAGTGCGACAAGTGCGGCATGTCCGTCCTTGCCTGCAACGGTTGCCAGAGCATCGACTGTTTTTCCTGTCGAGGCCAGATCAAAGGCAGCGCGCAGACTGGCCAGCGTAGCAGAAGACGAGAATCCGAGCCCGGCGACGATCATAACGTAAGACTCCACTGCACAACTGGGTAAGCAGATTTCCAACCCCGCCGTGGACCAAGCGCAGCAGCTTGCGCCAATTCGATACGCAACAGGTCTCCGCCCAGCTTGTCGTGCCACGCAGCCAGCAAGGCTTCGCTTTCCAATGTCACTGCGTTGGCGACAAGCCGCGTACCGGCGCGGAGATTTGCGTGTAGCCAGTTCAACAGCTCCGCGCTCAGGCCGCCTCCGATGAAAACGACATCTGGTTGGTCAAGGTCAACCAGCGCCTCTGGTGCGGTGCCATGAATCACGCGCAGCCGATCCTGCCCCAGTGCATCGGCATTGCGGCGAATACGTTCGGCCCGATCTTCACGCGGCTCGATGGTCGTTGCGGTCAGCGTTGGATCGCACATCAGCCATTCGATGCTGATCGACCCGGTGCCACCGCCGATATCCCAAAGGTGCTCACCCCGCTGAGGCGCCAAAGCTGACAGCGTTAACGCTCGGACGGGGCGTTTGGTGATCTGGCCGTCGGTTTCAAAGATATCATCCGGCTTGCCCGAGGCTTTCGGAAAGGCGCGTCCTGCGCCGGCGACATCAAGCCCGACACAGACCGGGTGTTCGAATGTTCCGAGCAGCGCCTCGGTCAGAGACACGCTGCGCGCCCGCTCACGGGGGCCGCCAAGAGCCTCCATCACATGCAGGGCGCAGTCGGCAAAACCGGTCTCGCCCAGGTAGGTCGCAAGCTCGGCCACCGCTTTTCCATCACGCAGCAAAAGAATGGCGCGCAGGCCGGGCGCCAGGTGTGGGCGCAGTCGGGTCAGGGGGGCGGCGTGCAGACCAAAGGTCAGTGTGCTCTCAAGCGGCCAGCCAAGCCGTGCCGCCGCCAGCGAAAAGGTCGACTGACCGGGCAGAGCGGTCCATTCGGCAGCCTCGAAATTACGCGCGATGACGGAACCTGCCCCGAACCAGAACGGATCACCCGAGGCCAGAACAACGGTCTGCCGACCGCGCAATCCAGTCAGAATTGGCAGGCCGTCAGCGAATGGGACCGGCCATTCGATCTGTTCGGCTTTGCCGTCCGGGATCAACGACAGATGACGCGGCGGGCCCATGACGACCTCGGCACGATCCAGCACTTGACGGCTTGCGGGGGACAGGCCATCCAGTCCATCTTCGCCCAAACCCAATACGGTCAGCCACGGAGCTTCAGACATGCCCAACCTCCTGATTCTTGGTGGTACGACCGAGGCGAATGCTCTGGTAAAATCCGTCGCCGAGCAAGGCATCCCGGCCACCTATTCCTATGCTGGCCGGGTGGACAGCCCCCGCCCGCAACCGGTACCAACGCGCGTCGGAGGCTTCGGAGGAGCGGAGGGGCTGGCGCGTTACATCCGCGAACATGGGATCAGCCATATCGTAGACGCGACCCACCCCTTTGCCGCGCAGATGAGCAGCAATGCGGTCGAAGCCTGCATTACGACAGCGACTCCGTTGGCTGCGCTGACCCGACCTGCTTGGGTCGCGCAACAGGGTGACGATTGGCAGCATGTATCGGATATCGAGGGTGCGGTTGACGCGCTGTCCGGTCCGGCTCGGCGCGTGTTTCTGGCCGTTGGCCGTATGCATCTTCTGGACTTCGCCGCTCAGCCCCAGCACCACTATCTGCTGCGGCTGGTGGATGAGCCCGAGACCGTGCCGCTGCCCAATCGCGACATCCTCGTTTCGCGTGGACCGTTCACGGTCGAAGACGACCGGGCGTTGATGCTGCGCCACGGGACGCAACTGGTTGTGTCCAAGAACGCAGGCGGCACCGGAGCGCGCGCCAAGCTGGACGCCGCGCGTGCACTGGGCCTTCCGGTGCTGATGATCGACCGTCCGGTGATGCCGCAGCGGACCGAGCTGACCAATGTCGCGCAGGTCTTGGACTGGCTGGCTCATACCTGATCCTTGGCTGGCGTGAACCTTGGGGTGTAAATGATCGGCGCGCCGTCGCGCTCGATCACGCGGGTCAGGGACGAGCCGACAATCACCACGGTCTGCATGTCCGCCATGTCAGGTGTGGCTTCTGCCAGAGTTGAAATCCGCAAAGCCTCGTCTTCGCGAGATACTGCGCGTGCGAACAGGATCAGGCGTTCTGGTTCACATTCTTCGCGCAGGATTTCCAGTGTTCTTACAAAGCCTTCCGGGCGGGACTTCGACCGTGGATTGTAGAATGCCATCGCGAAATCCCCCTGCGCGGCAAGACGCAGGCGCTTTTCGATCAGAGACCACGGCTTCAGGTTGTCGCTCAGGTTGATGGCGCAGAAATCATGCCCCAGCGGTGCCCCGGCACGGGCCGATGCCGCGAGCATCGAGGTGATCCCCGGTAACACTTCGATCTGGATGTCGCGCCAGTCGTCCGGCCCGCTTTCCAGCGCTTCGAACACGGCGGCGGCCATTGCGAACACCCCCGGATCGCCCGAGGATACGACAACCACGCGCTTGCCCTCGGCGGCCATCTGCAAGGCATGTTGAGAGCGGTCGATTTCGACCCGGTTATCGCTGGCGTGCAGGGTCAGTCCGTCACGTTCAGCCACCCGTGCAACGTAGGGAATGTAACCCACCACATCCGTTGCATCGGCCAGAACAGCCGTCACCTCGGGTGTCACCAAGGCTTCGTTTCCCGGCCCAAGTCCGGCAATTTTGACCCAACCGCTCATGGCCGGCGGCCTTGGCCATGGACCAGAATGATCGAGAAATAGGGTGTGATCCCCTCACAATTTTCAGACAGCTTGCAAACCCTTTGGTTCGGCATCTGAGCATATTCGACGATCCATGCGCGGTCATAGAGATCGGCCCGTTTCAAGGCGCGCTTTACCTTGTCGATATTGCGTCCGATCTTCATGACCACCAGCGCGTCGGTCTGGGTCATGCGCTCGGTCAGAGTGTCCTCGGGTAACGTGCCAACCAGAACGGTGAGGACATCGTCGCCCCAGGTTATCGGGTCGCCCGTCGCGGTCCAGGCGCCGGACATGCCGGTTATGGCAGGTACCACTTCGACATCAGATTTGTCGCGTAACCGGCTGTAAAGATGCATGAATGATCCGTAGAAGAATGGATCGCCCTCACACAGAACCACCACGTCCTCGCCGCGCTCGGTCAGGGACTTCAGATGCGTTGCGCAATCTTCATAGAATACCGAAAGAAGTTCATTATAGCGCGGGTCCGCTACCGGAATTTCGGTCGTTACGGGATATTCCATCGGAAATTCGATGGCATCACCGGGGATCATCCCGTTGACGATCTTGCGCGCCTGTCCGCTGCGGCCGGGCTTGCGAAAAAACGCCACATGGCGTGCATTGCGCAACAGGCGGTCCGCCCGGACGCTCATCAGGTCCGGATCGCCGGGGCCGAGACCCACGCCGTAGATCTTGCCCGCGCTCATTCCGCGCGGCTCGCGATGGCGTTGATCGCGGCAACAGTGATGGCACTGCCGCCCAAACGACCTTTGACGATGCAGGACGATACGGGCTGCGCCTCCCACAGGGCATCCTTGGATTCGACAGCGCCGACAAAGCCCACAGGGCAACCGATGATGGCGGCGGGGCGCGGGCAGTCGGGATCTTCCAGCATGTTCAGCAGGTGAAACAGCGCCGTCGGAGCGTTTCCGATAGCGACCAAAGCCCCCTCCAAATGCGGGCGCCACAGTTCCAGCGCGGCGGCGGAACGGGTGTTGTTCATCTCGGCAGCCAGAGGGCGCACGCGTTCGTCATGCAGCGTGCAGATCACCTGATTGTCTGCAGGCAAGCGGAAACGGGTCACGCCTTCGCTGACCATGCGGGCGTCGCACAGGATTGGTGCTCCGGCTTCCAGCGCCGTGCGGGCGGCCTGAACGAAGCCGGGAGAGAAATGAACGAATTCTTCAAGCCCGACCATCCCGGCAGCGTGAATCATACGCACGGCGACCTGCTCTTCATCGGCATCGAAGCGGGCCAGATCAGCTTCGGACCGAATGGTGGCGAAGCTTTGCTTGTAGATCGCCGCGCCATCAGTTTCATATTCATAGGGCATCAGGTCAGGTCCATGGTCATAAGTGTTTCGGGGCTCAGCCCGCGCTTTTCGGGCTCATCCCCCGCGCGGCCCTGTTTGACAAGATCAAATCGTCCGTCGTGGCCGACTAAAGTGACATCGGCGGGGCCCATTCGGGCGCAGCCTTTGCTGCAGCCCGACACATGCAGGCTGCCACCAACACGCGGCGCCAATGCGCGGGCGATCTCGCGGGTCTTTGCCTGCGCCTGCGGGCAGAACGGAGCCCCCGGGCAGGCGTCGGTAGTCATGAGTGGATCGGCGCCATCTGTGACGAAATCGGGGGCAGGGACAGACCTTCCGCCTTCCAGAATGATCAACCGCCAAGGGGTGACTCGCAGGGCCGAAGCGCCGCTGTTCTCGATCAGGTCCATGAGCCTTTGCGACGGGAGTTGTCCGAAGGCCGCGCCGTAGAGCGTGCCCAGTGCACAGCCTCCGGGCCGAAGCGGTTCACCAGAGGGGCCGGGCGCACCGCCTTGCCAAACGGCAGGCAGGCCCTGTGCTGCGACAACACGCGCCATCCGGCGGGTCCTGGTCGTGTAATTTTCTGCAAACCAATTTGCCAACGCGATCAATTGGTCGATGGCTTCGGCTTCGGAAACCAGCCGTCCGGTTTCAGCGCCATCCGCGCGCAGAATCAGACCCTCTGCGCCGGTCTCCAGCCGGATATCTGCCGAATCCTGCGTCAACAAAAGTTGGGGACCTGTATCGATCGCAAAGCCGAATTTTGCGGGCAGCGCGGGCAGGTCTGCCAGCCGATCGATCAGTTCGCGTGCCAGTCGCGATGTCAAATCGTCTTGTTGATAAAGCGGCGAAACCAGAATGTTGCGCCGCACCTCAATACCGGGTTCTGCATCAAGCAGATTCAGCGCCGCCAACTCGGCCAACAGAGGTTGGTGATCCACGTCAGAAACGCCACGAAGCTGCAGGTTGGCGCGGTTGGTCAGATCAATGGTGCCGTTGCCGAAGCGGCCGGCAAGCTTGCACAATCCTATCGCCTGCTTGGAATCAAGCCGTGCCAGACGGGGGCGCACCCGCACCACCAGACCGTCACCCGACATCATTGGGCGATGAGCGCCGGGGCACCAGCCCTGAACGATAGGGGCGCTCACCCCAATCCCTCCAGATCGGCACGGATCGAATTCCGGCGGGTATTCCAGAGCCCGGCGTCTAGCAGTGCGCGGAACCGGTCCTGCATGGCCTGATGCGCATGTGGGTTGGCCTCTTGCAGGAATGCGGCAACCTCATCATCACCCAGCGTGGCATCGTGATAGAGGTCGAAAAGGTGCGGTGCCACTGTCCCTGACAAATGCGCGAAAGATGCCATGTGATCCAGGGTGGCCGCAATCTCGGCGGCGCCCCGGAAGCCATGTCGCCGCATCCCAGTGATCCAATCGGGGTTGGCGGCGCGCGCGTGGACGACGCGGCTGATTTCCTCGGGCAGAGTCCGCGCGCGGGGGTTATCCGGATTGGTGTTGTCCAGATGATAAAGCTGCGCTGTCCCCCCGGTGATGGTTTTGGCAGCGGCAAACCCTGCTTCATGCGTGGCGTAATCATTGGCCAACAGCAGGTCGGTTTCTGTCAGGTCTTGCAGGTGGACGAAACTGTCGGCATTGGCAACACGCTGGGTGATACCGTCCTTGTCCTGCGCGATGTGTTCGCCTTCCAGAGCAAACGAGCTGGCTTCCAGCCACGCTTCGCCCGCCTGAACACGCGCTTCATCGGTATACGTCTCCGACAGTTGGGTCATGTTTAGGCCGTAGCTACCTGGGGCTGGACCGAAAACACGCGCCGCCGGGGCGTGGCCAGCATAAGGATTCCAGTCGTGCGCTTCATCGCGTGCCGAAAGTGCCCGTACCGCTTGACCATAAAGCGCCGAAAGCGTCGGGAACACATCGCGGAACAGGCCCGAGACGCGCAGGGTCACGTCCAGACGCGGACGGCTGAGGTCGGTGATCGGCAGCACTTCGATGCCCGATACCCGCTCGGAGCCCTTGTCCCAAATCGGTTTGACGCCCAGAAGATGCAGCGCCATGGCGAATTCTTCTCCGGCCGTACGCATTGTAGCAGAGCCCCAAAGATCGACGATCAGCCCTTTGGGGTAATCCCCTTCTTCCTGAAGGTGCCGCCGGACCAGTTCCTCGGCGAGTTTTACACCTTGAGTATAGGCGGCTCGGGTCGGTACCGAGCGCGGGTCGGTGGTGTAGAGGTTCCGTCCCGTGGGCAACACATCGGTCCGTCCGCGATAAGGGGACCCCGACGGCCCGGCTTCGATCCGTTTGCCTGCCAATGCTTCGATCAGAGCGCTGCGCTCGGCATTGGCCGAGGGGGCAGGGTCAAAATTGCCGGTCACTTCCGGTACACGGCCAAAGACATGCAGCCCGTCGCCAAACTGGCTTTCCTTGATGTCGCAGACGAAACGGTCGATGCGAGTGATCGCTTCGGCGGTGCAGGTGGCCTGATCGAGGCCGAGGTCGCTTTCCAGACCGATCGCCTGAGCTTCATCCCGGATATCGTCTTGCAAACGGTCGCGGCGCTTTGGGTCCAGCCCGTCGGCGTTTGAGAATTCGTCCAGCAGGGATTCCAGCCGCACCATACGGTCTGGCGTGCCGCTTTCCTTCATCGGCGGAGGTATATGGCCCAGTGTGACGGCCCCGATCCTACGCTTGGCCTGTGCGGCCTCGCCGGGATCGTTGACGATGAACGGGTAGATCACCGGCAGATCGCGAATCAGCGCCTCAGGCCAACATTCATGAGACAGGGCTACCGATTTTCCGGGCAGCCATTCCAGAGTGCCATGGGCGCCGATATGGATCAACGCGTCGGCACCAAGTCCTTTGCGCAGCCATAGATAAAACGCGACATAGCTGTGGCGCGGTGTGCGTGAAAGATCGTGATAGTCGTCATCGCGCAACTCAGGTGTGCCGCGTTCGGGTTGCAGCGCGACGATTGCTTTGCCACGACGTACAGCAGCAAATTCAAAGGCGCCGTCCACGTAGGCCGGATCGTCCTCCGGATTTCCCCAAACAGTTTGCAGGTCTTCGCGCAGTTGGTTCGGTAGGTCCTTCAGCGCGGCAAGATAATCCTCCAGAGGCCAAACAATCCGGGCGTCCAGCAAAGTCTCGGCAATTGGTGCAGCAGGTGCGGTGTCGTAACCTTCGCCCTGAAGATCGGACAGCATCGCCTCGGCCGAAGCCAGTGCATCAAGACCCACTGCATGGGCCATCTGCCAATCCTTGCCGGGATAGGTTGATAGCACGAGGGCAGGTATAAGATCAGCTTTGGGCTTGTCGTGCAGGTTCAGCCAACCTGTGACCCGGTCAATGATGGCCTCGATCCGTTCGGGTTCGGCCCAATGGGCAAACCGGGAATATTCCAGATGCGGGTCGCGTTTACCCGGCTCTTTAAAGGAGGCGATGCCAGCCGAAATACGGCCGTCCACCTCGGGCAGAACCACATGCATGGCAAGGTCGGCGGGTGAGAGGCCACGTTCCGCCTCGGCCCATGCTTTGCGGCGCGAGGTGGCAAGCGCGACCTGAAACACGGGGACGTTCGCCGCATCCAAAGGAGATGTGCCCGACGCGCCTTTTCCCGAAAAGGAGGTCGCGTTTATAATTGCCGATGGCTGTAGCGCAACGATGTTTTCGCGCAACCACGCAGCGGCAGCGGGAGCTTTCAGGGAAGGCGCATAGAGACCTACGGCCTCGTATCCACGAGCGCGCAGGCTTTGGATCAGGGCAGCGATGGGGGCTGTGTCAGCTGACGTCAGGTAGGCACGGTAAAACGTGACGAGAATGCGCTTCGCGTCGCTCGCGAACGCCTTGTCCACCGGGATCACGCCACGATCCGGGCACCAGGCACCGCACTCTGGCAGGGTCTTGGCCCCCATCACTGGCCCGGCATACAAGCCGGCGGCGAGTGCCATCTGTGCCAGTGCAGCTTGTGCAGCGACCTCGCCCCCGGTATCGCACAGATGCGCCAGCCGTCGCAGGGTCGAGACGGGCAGGGTGGAATAATCATCCAGCCGCGTATCCTCACGCCCATCGGCAGGCAGGACAGCCAGTGCGATCCCCTTGGCCTGCGCCAGTGCCAGAACCTGCTGTAAGCCGTAAGACCAATATGGCACGCCGCCAATCAAGCGGATCAGGATGCCTTTGGCCCCTTCGAGCGTTTGCTCAACATAAGTGTCGACCGAGAGGGGGTGTTTCAACGCCGTCAAATTGGCCAGCCGCATCGTCGGCATCCGCCCCTCGGGCCCGCCACCGCGATGCCAGCCCGCCGCGAAAGCGCCAAGGTCGCTGTCGGAAAAGGACAGCACCACCAGATCCGCCGGGCTCTGGCCCAGATCGGTTGGGGTCTCGGTCTCTTCGAGCCCGTGGCTTTCGCGGAAGACGACGTGCATGGGTCTTACTCGGCGGCCTCTGTTACACCCACGAGTATATCGCGGATTTGGGCTTCTTTGATATCGTCATGCTCGGCAATGACGACAAGACGCGAACGGCGTTCTTCACCAGGTTCCCAAGGGCGGTCGTACTGGTGACGTACACGGGCACCCACAGCCTGCACGAGCAGGCGCATCGGCTTACCTTCGACCGCCGCATAGCCTTTGACGCGCAGGATGTTCAGTTCTTTTGCAAGACGTTCGATATTGCTAACCAATTCCGCCGGGTCGGTCTGTTCCGGCAATTCCACGATGATGCTTTCAAAATCGTCATGCTCGTGATCGTGATGACCATCATGATGGCTGGGACGTGCGTCCATGTCATCCTCGGCCGCAGCTTCAAGGCCCAAGACAACGCGCACGTCCACGACGCCTTCGGCGACTTCGACGACGGGCAAGGGGCGGGGCGCTTCGGCTGCGATGATCTCTTTGGCTTTGGCTACGCCTTCCGCACCCGCCAGATCAGGTTTGGTCAGCAGGATGATGTCGGCACAGGATATCTGATCCTCAAATACCTCGGACAGCGGTGTTTCATGGTCAATCGAGTCATCGGCCAGGCGCTGGGCGTCTACCGCCTCGACATTGGGCGCGAAACGGCCAGCGGCGACGGCCTCGGCATCGGCCAGCGCGATCACGCCGTCGACGGTGATTTTCGAGCGAATGTCTGGCCAGTCGAATGCTTTCAGCAGCGGCTTGGGCAGGGCCAAACCGGAAGTTTCGATCAGGATGTGATCGGGGCGCGGCTCCAGCGCCATCAGCGCTTCGATTGTGGGGATGAAATCATCGGCCACGGTGCAGCAGATACAGCCGTTCGCCAGTTCCATGATGTTTTCCGCAGGACAATCCGGAATGGCGCAGGATTTCAGGATGTCGCCGTCCACGCCGACATCTCCGAACTCGTTGACCACGACAGCCAGACGCTTGCCCTGCGGGTTCTGCATCAGGTGGCGCACCAATGTGGTTTTGCCCGAGCCCAGAAAGCCGGTGATCACGGTGACAGGGAGTTTCTCAAGAGTGCTCATTTCAGGGCTCCAATCGGGGGAATACGGGCCGCGCAATTCTTGCGGAAGTGTTCGGGGCGTTCACGCCATTTGACCAGACCGTCCTCGGTCTGAAGGTACTTGGTGGCGCCATCAACGATCACGTCGACATGGTCGGTTTCGTTGAGATGTTCATAGACAAAGGTCCATCGATCCGGGCCGCCGCGCAAAACGATCGAGCAGCCTTCGTCGCAGTTCGACAGGCATTCCACGGCTTTCAGGGTGATGCCTTCGGGCATATCCGCCTGTTCAAGCGCCTTGTGCAGCAACGTGCCGGGGCGCTGCGCATCATCTTCGACAGGCAGCCCGCGACGGCATGTGGTGCAGACCAGCAGTTCGACCGGTGCAGTCTCGGTCATGTCTCTCATCCCCCCAAATCCTCTTCGTGGGGACGGGGTTTCATGCGGGCCACTTTTGACCCCACACCGGAACACCCCGTCCGGTTTCATCTTCGGGCGTTGGCAGGTCTCCCGGCTTGCGGATGTCAGAGGAAACCTCTGTCGGATGTCCCGCCTTCCCGGCATTCGCCAGTGGCATTGGGCACCCTCTCCGGTCACGGTCGCGGGGGCGGCTGCGTTTGGCGGAAAACCCGTTGACGCATTCCCTTTTCATCTGCTGCTGCAGACACCAACGGGTGGGACATGCGGCACCTCTGGGCAGCTTGTCAAGCGAGTCGCAGGGTTCGGGTAGGCAAGCGGGTGAAAAGCGACCTGTCCGCGTCGCTGCGCGGCATGATCTGATCGGACTGACGTGGTGGCATGATCCACAAATCGCAAGCAGGGAGATGCGGCTTATGAAGGTAGGGTTTATCGGTCTGGGAAATGTCGGCGGCAAGCTTTCGGGTTCGTTGCTGCGTAATGGTATCGATCTGACGGTCCATGACCTGAACCCTGATCTGGTGGCCGGGTTCGTGGCACAGGGAGCCAAAGCTGCGGATGGTCCCGCCCAACTCATGCGTGATTGTGATGCAATAATTACATGCCTGCCATCACCCGCTGCCTCGGATGCGGTGATGCGGGAGATGCTGCCAGAGGTAAATGCCGACAAAATCTGGATGGAGATGTCCACAACCGACGAGGCCGAGGTCAAGCGGCTGGGAGGCATGGTTATCGAGCGGGGCGGGGCAGCAGTTGATTGTCCGGTTTCGGGAGGATGTCATCGCGCCGCGACGGGCAATATCTCGATCTTTGCGGGCTGCGACCGGGAAACCTTCGAGCGGATATTACCGTTCCTGACGACCATGGGGCGGCGTGTTCTACACACAGGTGATCTCGGGTCGGCATCGGTTCTGAAAGTGCTGACAAATTATCTGGCCACCGCCAATCTGATCACTTGTGCCGAAGCGCTGGTGACCGCGAAGGCAGCCGGGATGGATCTGGGTACGACGTACGAGGCGATCAAGATTTCCTCGGGCACGTCCTTCGTGCACGAAACCGAAAGTCAGGTCATCCTGAACGGGTCCCGCGATATTTCGTTCACCATGGACCTTGTCAAAAAGGATATCGGCTTGTTCCAGGAGGTCGCCGACCGCGCCGGTGTACCACTGGAGATAAATCCGGTGATGATCAAGATATTCGAGGATGGTATATCGCGCTATGGTGATCGTGAGCTGTCGCCCAATATCATCAGGCGACTGGAGGACGCGACCGGATTGGATATCCGGGCCCCGGGCTTCCCGCCTGAAATGCAGGACGATGAGCCCGAGGAACCGGGCTATGAGGTGATTCCACAAAATCGGCAGGATGCCTGACCCTTTCGGTGCGTCGCCCATCTTTTTTGAAGGATGGGCGAACCCCCTTTGATTTGCAGGTGTTTTGTGATGTGCTGCGTGGCGTCGCAACATCGCGAGATTTTACCCGGCGCGGCTGAACCTCTTGATCGAGGTGGCGTGTATGAGGACAGGCGAGGGAGTCTAACATCTTGGAATCAATCCGACCTTGTCATTACCTATGGCCTGAAACTACGGACCCATCGGCGAATGATTGCGGCTCGCGGGCGCCATATAGTGTGTTCGATGATCCACCTGATTGTATTAACTGTAACTTGAGCGCGCGGGGCAGCCCCAGATGAAAGTGATCCTTGCATACCGCATCGGCCAGAAGACCATGGGTGGGAAGGCGATGCGGGTCGATCAACTGTCCGCCATGGCCAAGGCACACCTGTCACCGGATTACAGTTTCGAGGTAGCTTTGGCGCCCAAGGGCGCTCGGGAAAATGCATGTCGAAGATTTGTCGAATCCTGCAAAGATGCGGTTGTGATTTTTCACAAAAGTGCGGCTTCGAATCTGGGTCCCGAATTCAGAGCATCCCTGAAGAAGGTCGCCGCGGGCATCTGCGTGGACCACCTCGACGTTGTTGCAGGCCCGTTCGAGCCGGGATTTGTCGATGTGCACATCGCGGCCTCATATGAGAGCGAGCGGAATTTGTGGAAAGGACTGCCTGCGCTTGACCCAACACCTGGCGCGCAAGTGCGCCATCTGCGGCACCACGCGGACCCGCGTCTCGTATTCGGATCGGCACCTGAGAACGGGTTTAAGCTGGGTTACTTCGGGCTGCCTGACAATGTCGTGCTGCCGTCTAAGCTGGCAGAGCAGGCCGTCGTGCCCGGCTACGACGGCAAGGGCGATGTGAACGCATTCATCGCGCGTTTGTCAGAGGCCAATTTCCACATATGCACACGTGATCCAAGCCCCTCACTTACCCGTGGAATCTTGTCTTCCAAGCCGTTTACCAAAGGATTCAATGCTGCAGTGGTCGGAGCCAATGTGCTTGTGAACCGGCAGGTTCACGATGCTGAGTATTATCTGGGATCGGATTACCCGTACTTCGTTGACAGCACGGAAATCTCTGCAATCAGCGAAGGCGTCGCGCGTGCATCCTCGGATTTTGGGGGTGCGCGCTGGAAAATGGCGCGGGCCAGAATGGACAACGTGGCCCGACAGATTGCGCCAGCAGAAGTGATGGCTGAGTTGGACAAAATCCTGAGGCTATTCTAAACAGATCGACAATAATCCGCTAACGGCACAGGCAAGAGTATAACTTATGACGAATGAGACCTTTCTCATCGTGACCACGATGAAGAACGAAGGGCCTTTCATGATCGATTGGGTGGCCTATAACCGCGCAATCGGCTTTGACGATATTCTGATCTACACGAATGATTGTGCGGACGGTACCGATGCCATGGGTGACCGGTTGCAAGCGCTGGGCTGGGCACATCACGAACGCAACAGGCTGGGTCCGCGGGCGACGCCGCAAAATCGCGCGTTCTCGTTGGCACGCGACCATCCGAGCTATCTTTCGTCCGATTGGGTCATGAGCCTGGATGTTGATGAATACATCAATATTCGGTTGCCAAACGGCGATGTCCGGAGCCTAGTCGACGCCAGCGGTGAGGCGGATGCGATCTCAATCTGCTGGCGCATGTTTGGGAATGCGGGTCAAAACGACTTCGTCGACCGGCCCGTGCCCGAGACATTTCTTCTTGCCGCCCCTGAAGAGGGATACCCCCATCATCGGGCAAAAGGTTTCAAGACACTGTTTCGTAACAACGGTAAATTCAACCGTTTTCGCGCCCATCGTCCTCGTATCGATCCCGAGCATGGGGCAAATCCCGACGCGCCTTACGAAGGGGTTTTGTGGCGGGATGCAGGGGGAAACCTTCAGTCAGCAGAACTGGTGAAGTGGAAGGCCTGGCGCGGGTTCAGCCACGAATTCGCGCGTATTCATCATTATGCCGTACGCAGCACTGATAGTTTTCTGGTTAAGCGTGACCGAGGACGCACCAATCATGTTGGGCAGGATCAGGGGCTGAAATACTGGCTTGTGATGAACCACAACGACGTCGAAGACCGCTCGATTCTCGAACACATGCCCGCGATGCATGAAATCAAGGCTGAGATGATGGCAGATCCGCAACTGGCGGAACTTCATCACCAGGCATGTGAATGGCATAGATCGAAAGCTGAAGAGTTGAAGGCCAGACCGGATTGGCTCGATCTGGTAGAGGCTTTACAGAATTCTTATACCGGAGAAGAAACTCATGGCTGAACCTGCATCCGCTGCGGACCGCCGCAAGAAACAAGCGCAGCAGCGAGAGCGGAAAGATGCCCTGAGACGCGAAATGCTCAGGACCATGCCGCACGGAAGGCTCAGTGTTGAGATTGGTGTTTGGCGTGGAGAGTTTTCGCAGATTCTTTTGGAAGAGCTGCGTCCTTCAAAGCTTTGCCTTATTGATCCCTGGGGGGTGCAGCCCGACCCGGATGGCGGCGCATCGCTGGCCGGAGCCCGCAGTCAGGTTGACATGGACAGAATTTATGAAGCGGTGACAGACAAATACAGCACCGAGATTGCGAAAGGGCAGGTTTCAGTTATTCGCGATTTTTCGATTCCTGCGCTTCGTCTGTTCGAAGATCACAGCATCGGGTTTGCCTACCTTGACGGCGATCATTCCTACGAAGGCGTGAAAGCGGACTTGGATGCGTTGTTACCGAAGATGATCGAAGGAGGCGTCATTATGCTGGACGACTATCACAAGCGCGGATGGTGGAAAGATGGTGTGATGCGTGCTTTCCACGAATTCCTCGGGGCACATTCTGCAGGGCTGCGCCTCAAGGCGATCAAGGGGGCTCAGGTGGCGGTTCAGAAACTTTGAGGAACGAGGCCGAGTTTGTTATGTGGACACAACAGAAAATGAGCCTGGAAAACGGTGCCGTCGCCAGATCGGCGCGTGCCCCGTATGGCCGTGGGCTGAGCCGGAGGGCTTCCTTTGGCTGAACGGGTGGCATCGCTGTGGATTGGCAATCGGTTGACGATACTTGAGAAGCTCTGCCTGAAGTCGTTCCATGACATTGGCCAGACACCGATCCTTTATTGTTATCATCCGATTGATAACATTCCGCCCTATGTCGAGGTGCGCGATGCACGGGATGTTCTGCCGCTGGACGCAAATGACCGGATTTATGTAGACCCGGTTTTCCAATCGCCTGCAGTACATGCGGATCTTTTCCGCCTTCATCTTATGGCGAAGACCGATCAGATCTGGGTGGACTGCGATGCCTATGCGGTAAAGCCATTTAAATCAAACGAGGGTTATCTGGTTGCGGGGCGACGGGATGGCCAGCGCCGAGTGCCGAACGGTGTTCTGCGGCTACCTCAAGATAGTCCAGCATTGAAGGCTTGGTTGGAATTTGTCGAAACAACGCCTTGCCTACCTCCTTGGTGGGATCGGCAGACACGCCGTGTTTACCGAAGGCTATACGGCAAGAAAGCAACTTTCGCGGCGCTTCCACTGGGGGTTATTGGACCAATGTCCGCCTACCATTTCCTATTGGAAAGTGGTGAGATTGAGCGGGTGCTGCCTGAGCGGGAACTTTATGCGTTACCCTTCGCCAGTCGCCGGGAATGGGTCAGCGAGGATGTCGGACAACTGCAAGAATATGATTGGAAATCAAAGACATCGATTCACTTTTATTCCTCAATTATGAGGCCGCGCCTGGCCCGGTCGCGCAACCGGGTTTTAGCCTCAAGCTTTTTTGGGGGCCTTCTGACACAGCATGGGATAGCTGATGACCCCGACGTCACCTTGGTTTAGCAGTGAGCCATGCAATGACTGACAGAATTGTTGTCTACACGACGATGAAAAACGAAGGCCCATTCATGGTCGATTGGGTGTCGTACTACCTGTCGCTCGGCGTTGAGCATTTTCTCATCTACACCAACGATTGCGACGATGGCACAGACCTGATCGCGAAACGGCTCGAAGATCTGGGCGTGGCAACCCATGTCGACAATTCGGTCAAGCCGGGGCAAAGCCCGCAGAACACGATGCTCAGACGAGTCCGCACGCATCCCAGATTTCTGGATGCTGGCTGGACCTTCTGTCTGGATGTTGATGAATACCTGAATATCCGTCTTCCCAACCCGTCCATGCAGAATTTGCTGGCGAAATTGCAGGAAACAGCCGGTGGACCCTTCGATGTTGCGTCTTTTGCCTGGAAATTATTCGGATGTGGAGGTGTCGAAGAATTCACCGACACACCTGTGGTCGAACAGTTTACCCTCTGCGACACAGAGCAAGGGTTCTATTCGGGTGTTGCTGGTGGTTTGAAGAGTATAACACGCAACAACGGCCTGTTTACCCGATACGGCCCGCATCGCCCCAAAGGTGTCGCGCCCGAACGTGTGGCGGGGATTCGTTGGGTTGATGGCGGCGGACAACTGCTCGACGCCGAAGCGGTATCCTGGCGTGCCAATGCCAGTTATTGCCATGATTTTGCACGCCTTCATCATTATGTGACACGGTCGATCGGATCGTTTCTGGTCAAGCGCGATCGCGGCAAGACCAATCATATCCACGACGATCAGGCCGAAGCCTATTGGCACAATATGAATGCCAACCTCGTTGAAGACCGTTCCATTCTCCCCCTCTGGCGGCAAGCCCTGCCGGAGAAGGCGCGTTTGATGAGAGACGATTGCCTCATGTCCCTACACGAGCTGGCATGTACTTGGCATAATCAGAAAATCGCTGAACTCTATCAAAGGTCAGACTGGGTGGATTTTCGTAATTTTCTACATCGCCACAAGACTAAAAGACCGCGTAGCCGATGAAGCAAAGCCTCGCCGGGGCTATGCCGCTGTATCGCCTGCTGAGAGCGCGGAAGTCTTCGACTTGCTGCAGCGCGAAAAGCAGCGCCCCGAGAGCAAAACTGTAAACGCTATTGTAAACGCCCCCGATGGGGCAAAGAGAGGAAAGAGCTAAGTGCTTGAAGTTAAATGGAGGCGAGTACCTGTTTTGAAATCGAACCCTTGAGAAAAAAATAGTAAGCAAAATCAGTAACTTGATTTGTCTTTCGATGAAGCGCTGTATCCGAATGTTGCGGGATTTGTTGCGGGAACTTGCAGCGGTTAATCAGGGCGCAGGAGTTGTAGGCGTGTTCGATGTTAGATTTCAACCACTTGCTTCATAATATCGCGCGAGCTGGAGTTGTAGAATCAACCAAAGGCTGAAACGGTCGCCGAAATTTTGGAGGCCATATTGAAGTACTCTTACTTGCGCGTGTTTGCGGTTGAGATCGAAGTTCCACCTATCTTGGTTGCAACTGGTGATGCACCAGTCCGCCGTACCAGGACAGAATACCTAAAAGATGTGTTTTCAACGAGGATCGAGTTCGAACACTGGGGGAAACTTCTTGTCTACATACCTATTTCGACAGATGATTTTGAAGATGGTGCCGTTTGTTCTGGACGTATAGGCAGTCAAAAGACTGAAAGTATCAACGCTTCGCCAGACGAATTGTTTGAACCCGAAGTGATCACCAATTGGCGTGCGTCGAATTTCTTGATCGACACCAGGAATTACAATGACGGCCAGAAGATCGCTATGCAGCAACGTCCGGAAGTGGGTAAGCCGCTTTCGATTTTGAATTCACTGATTAAGCACATAAATGAAGCTAATCCCGACAGCGGTTGGGAGCTGAGTGTCAACGCGATTACAGAACGCACTACGTTTTGGGAGGCAGCCGAACAGTACAAAGGTCAGATAACCCGTGCGGAGTTTAGTTATGTGACTCCCAACGTTTTGGGCCTACGGTCTAAAATTAATGATCGGTTGAAGAACTACAAATCGGAAGAGAACGCCAATCATGTGACTGTGGTTCTCGAAAATGAAAAGGGTAATCTGAGGCTGGATTCACAGGAAGTTAAAGATGCTGTGGAATACACCTCGGAAGGTGGTGGCAGTACAAAGTTGAAAGCCAACGGAAAAAAAGTGTACGATTCCACAGACGATGAAAAAGCCGTCACGGTAGAGACGGAGGACCAATTAGGTCTCGAGAAAGTCGAAGCTCGAAAAAGCATTATTGAAAGGCTCTTCAAGAAATGAACCCGGTGGCTTCAAAAGTTGTTCTGATCGTCGCTGTTGGGGTTTCTATTTGCCTTATCGCATACCGCCCTGATTGGTTGAGCGATAACAACGAGTTTTTAAAGAACTTCGTAAACCATGAATACCTGAATATCCTTGGTGTGATACTCGCGATCACACTTGCCTCGTTGTCTCAATTGCATCTGTCGCTAAGTAAACTGAAATCCCGAATTGGTGATGACGGTCTCGACGAAATAAAGGCAGAAATCAAAAGCAGCGCCGCATGGTTGATCGGTGGTTTTCTACTAGGCTTGGTCGCCGTGATATTGAAACCTCTCATAGTATTTGGCGCGTCAGGAGAGGCGGCGGTCAATGCTTTCAGTATGATCGTTTTGCTTTTCTACATACTTGTGTTGTCGGACATCACGCTCTCTGTCTTCGACATAGATTTCGAACCGATAAGTGATGACGACACTAAGGTTTGAATTGCTCTGTGCTAACCAGAATGCGCAGCAAATTCTTATTAAATATTTGATTTAAAATGTTTTTTTAAGTTCCTTTGCGCTCACTCGGATAGTATTTTCCAATGGTTTTCGAGGGTTGAGATTGCCTTAAAAAAGGCGTCTCACAAGTTGGCAAGTTAGGTGAAATGTTGCGGGATTTAGTGCGGGATATGTTGCGGTAACTGCGGCAGTAGCGAGTTGGAAACGTGAGAATATTCACTTTAATTCTTTTATATCAACGACTTAAGGGAAATTTTCAAGGGAAATTTGTGGAGGCGAGTACCGGAATCGAACCGGTGTACACGGATTTGCAATCCGCTGCGTCACCACTCCGCCAACTCGCCTTTTCAAGTAATATCAATCACTTGCCGTGGTGTGGTGGGCGTTCTAACAGCTTTCAGGATGAACGTCCAGAGCTTTGCGTGTGAATATTCCCGCCTCGCCGAGAAATCCACCGCGCCATGATAGGACGTTTTTGCCGCGCCGTTATTTGCGGTCAGGCCCGTTGCTGCTGACAGATGGATGTGGCAAAAGCCTCGTAGCAGAATGACAAGAAATGAGTGATCACATGACAGATTTCGCAGCTCGGCGTCTTACGATGGTTGATACTCAGATCAGGCCGTCCGATGTGACCAAGTTTCCCATCATTGATGCTATGCTGAACGTGGCGCGGGAGAATTTCGTGCCGGACGCCCAGCGTGAGGCGGCCTATGTCGGCGATCTTGTGGAATTGGGTAGCGGACGCTGCCTGCTCGAGCCCAGGACGCTGGCCAAGATGCTGGATGCGGTGAATATTTCCAACGATGAGGTGGTTCTCGATATCGCTCCGGGCCTGGGGTATTCGACCGCAATTGCCGCGCGAATGGCAGAACTGGTGGTTGCGGTGGAAACCGATGAAACGCTGGCTGCGGAAGCCCAGACTCTTCTGATGGAAGCGGATGTGGACAATGCCATTGTTCACAGAGGGATGCTCGAGTTGGGCGCTGTCGAGCATGGACCCTACGATGTGATCATGATTCAGGGTGGAGTTGAACGGCTGCCTGACACCCTGCTGGATCAGCTCAAGGATGGGGGGCGGATTGTTTGCCTGTTCATGGAGGGGGATCTTGGTACCGTTCGGGTCGGTCTCAAGTCTGCCGGTCGTGTTTCATGGCGATATGCCTTTAATGCCAGTGCCCCGATTTTACCGGCTTTTTGCAAGGAGTGTGCATTTTCGCTATAGTTTAGACTAGAAGTTTTTTGATGCCTTGATTACTTGAACGCAACGGCGCAAACTGCCTTGGTGGTTGCGTAATTTCGATTTGAGAGGATTTGGTTATGCGCAGGGTGACAACAGGAAAGCTTGTCAAAGGCCTGACCTTGGCGGCTGGTGTGGCGTTGAGTGCGGTGCCAGGAAGGTCGGTTTGGGCGGACAACCTGACCGACGCGTTCATCGGCGCCTACAATACCAGCGGCCTGCTTGAGCAGAACCGTGCCTTGCTGCGTGCAGCGGATGAAGATGTGGCTATTGCACTTTCTGCGTTGCGCCCAATCATCAACTGGACGGCACGAGTCAGTCAGGATTATACGCGCAACAGTACCAGCGGTACGATCACCACTACCGAGCCCTCGTCATTCTTCTCGGGCCTGACGCTGAGCCAGTTGATCTATGATGGTGGGGCATCCGTTCTGGGCAAACAGTCTGCGCAGGAAACAGTGCTGTCTACGCGTCAATCTCTGGTTGATATCGAACAGCAGATTCTGATCCGGGCCGCGAATGCCTATTTGGGTGTTTTGCTGCAGGAAGAAACTGTAGCAATTCGCCAGAACAACGTGGAAGTGTCGGCGGAAGAACTTCGCGCATCGCAGGATCGTTTCGAAGTTGGTGAAGTCACCCGGACTGACGTCGCTTTGTCCCAAGCGCAGTTGGCCAGTTCGCAGGCGGATTTGGCCGTCGCGCGCGGTAATCTGAGCAATGCGCAGGCTGAGTATGTGAATGCCGTTGGCAAGGCGCCAGGGCGGACAGCGGGCCAACCCAAATTGCCAAGTCTTCCGCGCTCGGAATCTGATGCGGTCAATCTGGCTCAGCGCAATCATCCGGCGATTCTTTCGGCGCAGCATCAGGTCCGCGCTTTGGATCTAATCGTGCAGCAACAGCGCGCAAATCTGGGCCCGAATGTCAGCCTGAATGCTAATGCGGGCATTACCGAAAGCTATGACAACGACGATTATGTCAACGATGCGAGAATCTCGCTGAACTTTACCCAGCCGATCTATGCCGGGGGCGGTTTGGCGGCTGCGGTGCGCAGGGCGATGGCGACGCGCGATGCTTCACGTGCGAACCTGTTGAACGTTCAGAAGGACATCACGCAAGGGGTCGCCGACCGCTATGCATCATTCCAGGCTGCGACTGCCAGCCTGCGCGCGTCAACGGAACGGGTCCGTGCCTCGCAGGTTGCCTTCGACGGGATTCGGGAAGAAGCGACACTTGGTGCGCGGACAACCCTGGACGTATTGAACGCTCAGCAGGATTTGCTGGATGCGCAATTGGCCGAGGTTGCATCGCGGACCGAGCGGTCTCGTGCGGCATATGAGTTGCTGCAAGCGCAGGGCTTGTTGACGGCAGAGCGTTTGGGACTGGCCGTGCAGATCTATGACCCGACATTGTACTACAACCTTGTGAAGAAGGCGCCTTCGCAGGTCAGCAAGCAAAGCCGCGATCTGGATAGGGTGCTCAAGGCATTGCGCCGCGATTAAAGGGCATCGCTACCTGTTGTGGCGCTCGGTTCGATTGGTTACAATCGGACCGAGGTTAGAGCGGTAGAAAATAATGTCAGATCGTGTTGTAAACGCCAATATTCAGGACGTTCTTTCGTCGGTCAAGCGAATGGTCGACGAGGACGCACATGACGAATCAGAGTTCATTTTCGTCCCTTCTGCTCCGGCGCCCAAGCCGGGTCGGCTGGTTTTGACCGATGCGCTGCGCGTCAGCGATGAACCGCTGATCGCCAAGAAGCCTGCGCCGTTGAAGCTGATGCCTCAGCACACTACCCGCGAAGGGATATCGAAGCAGGCCGCGAATGAGCCCAGCAATCCCGCAGAGCCGATGCGATTGCAGCCCAGTGACATCGTGCGCGCGGGTAATCCCAAGGCCGAAACACCGAAGCGTGACCTTGCCGGCAGTCTGAGCGCCAAGATCGAAGCGTTGGAGGCCGCGATCGCCCGGACTGAGGATCAGTGGGAGCCTGATGGCGAAAGTGATGACGCATACTCTGGCACCAAGACTCAAGCCGTCGAATGGCCGGTAGAAAAGGGATTCGCGCAGTCTCAGACGGCTGAACCCGAGGCAGAAGCTGGACCCGAGGCAACTTTCATTCGCGACCCGGCTGTGGTGGCAGAGCAGGAACAGAAACCGGCCGATGTCACGATCGGAGAGGCAGAATTGCGTGAGCTTGTGGCCCAGATCGTCCGAGAAGAACTGCAGGGTGCACTGGGTGAGCGGATTACGCGAAACCTGCGCAAAATGGTTCGGCGCGAGATCACCCGGGCCATCGCCGCATCGGATATCGATTAAGCCTTAACGTTGACGTGGCGCCTGCGCCATCGACAGAAGCAGATCCAAATCCATATGCTGCTCAAGGTGGTCAGCGAGGTCATCAAGAACCTGTTCGACGCCATCTTCATAAGTGGCTTCCGACGCGACACCCAATCCTGCCAGATAGCTGGCGCGAAACGCGTCTGACGAGAAGATGCCATGCAGGTAGCTGCCGCGTACACGTCCGTTAGCGCTGGCCGCGCCTTCGGGGCGGCCCTCGATCTGCAGCCAGGCGCGTACACAGTCTGGGCCATCCGTGCGGCCCATATGGATTTCATAACCGCTGACCGGCTCTTTGCCGGGCAGGGCGGTTGCAGAGCGTAGGATAACCTGCTTTTCACCCGCCATTGTGGTGCTGACATCCAGCAACCCCAGACCCTCGACCATTCCGGGGCGACCGTCGACGCCTTCCGGGTCCGAAATGGTTTTGCCCAGCATCTGATAACCGCCACACAGGCCCAGCACATGACCGCCACGGCGCACGTGGGCATAAAGATCGATATCCCAGCCCTGCGCCCGGAAATAGGCCAGATCGCCGATTGTAGATTTGCTGCCGGGCAGCAGCACCATATCAGCATCTCCGGGCAGGGGACGGCCTGCGGGCACGATTTCGACGGATACGTTCGGCTCAGCGGACAGCGGGTCGAGATCGTCGAAATTGGCCATACGCTCCAACTGAGGCACGACGATCTTGCAAGCGCCTCCTGTATGAGAGCGAATGTCCATCATGTCTTCTGCCGGCAGCTTCCACGCGTCATGGAACCAAGGCACCACACCAAGACAGGGCCAGCCGGTCCGCGCCGCGATATCGTCTCGGCCTTCGTCGAACAGGGACACGTCGCCTTTGAACCTGTTGATGGCGAACCCGCAGATCATCGCCTGATCCTCGGAGTTCAAAACGGCTTGCGTGCCTACGATCTGAGCGATCACGCCGCCACGATGGATATCCCCGACCAAAACGACCGGTACATTTGCGGCACAGGCAAAGCCCATATTGGCAATGTCACCCTTGCGCAGGTTGGTTTCGGCCGGGCTGCCCGCGCCTTCGATCAGTACCAGATCGGCGTCGCTGCAAAGTCGGTCAAAGCTCTCCAGCGCCGCGTCCAAAAGTCTGGATTTATCTTTGCGGTAATCGCCCGCCTTCATCGTACCTGCGCGCTGACCCTGAAGGATGATCTGCGCGCCGGTATCGGTTTCGGGTTTCAGCAGGATAGGGTTCATATCCGTATGCGTCGGTCGTTTCGCCGCCCGTGCCTGCAGAGCCTGAGCCCGCCCGATTTCACCACCGTTTTCGGTCACAGCGGCATTGTTCGACATGTTCTGTGGCTTGAACGGAGCCACGCGCAGCCCGCGTCGCGTGTAGGCACGGGCCAGTCCGGCCACCAATACCGATTTTCCGACATTGCTGCCGGTGCCCTGAATCATGATGGACCGCACCATGGCCTGTCTCCTATGTTGACCCGCAGATGACCTGATTTAAGGGCAAAGGAAAAGCCCCTGATGAACACACCTGCGCATCTTTTGATCGGCGCTGCTGCTTTTGCGCGCCCAGCCCGGGGCGCGGCTTTGTGGGCAGCGGTGCTTGGATCACTGCTGCCGGACCTGTCGTTGTATGTGATGGCCGGTGTATCGCTTTATATTCTGAACATCCCGGAACAGGTGGTGTTCGATCAGCTGTACTTTTCGCCAGCATGGCAAACCGTGTTCGCGATCGACAACTCTTTCCTGCTGTGGGGAATCGCACTCGGACTTGGGCTGTGCCGGGGATGGCGCTTGCTGATAATCGGAGCATCGGCAGGGCTGCTGCATCTGGCGATGGATTTCTTTTTGCACGCAGGCGACGGCCGGCCGCAGTTCTGGCCGTTCAGTTCATGGGTTTTTCACAGTCCGGTCAGCTATTGGGACAGCGCATATCATGCGGGGTGGGTCGCGCCGATTTCCATGGCAATGTGCGGCGTTGCCTATGTGGTCCTTTGGCAACGGGGCCTTTCGGCGTCGTCAAAGCTGTTCTTTGCGCTGTTGCTGGCGGCCGAGCTTTGGGTCGCGCGGCAATGGATCATGTATTTCTGATCTCATAAAAGAAAAACGCGCCCCTGTTCAGGGCGCGTTTTTTCAATCGGATGCGGGGATCAATCAGGCCGCTTCGGCCTGCTGAGCCGCATTCCGGCGTTCGCTTTCTTCGCGTGACAACGCCACAGACGTCCGTACGCCACGACCAACGAATTCCATCAATCCGCCGACAACCCGCTCATTGGGGTCAATCCCGGCGCATGACAAAACCTCGCGCCCATCGCGCGAACGGGCCCAGCGGGCGATTTGTTCCGGTCCGTTGCCATACTTCTTGTCGTCAGCGATGGCGTCATCCAGCGCAGCCAGTACAACGGCTGCGAAAAGTTTGCGTGCACGATTGCCTTGTTCGTTGTTAAAGGCAGTGCCGTCAACGAAATCTCTCATCTCGTCTTTCCTGTTTTTCTTGCTCTTGCAATTTTCGGCGTGACGGTCCTTATGACCTATTACATGCGATTCGGATACACCTAAATTGCATAGTTGCGTTGCGTCATTTGCATAGCTTGCTGCGCGTGCAGCACTAGGTTTCGTTGTCTTGTCAGGTGTGGTCACGCCAGATATAGGGACAACAACTGACGCATCAACCGTTTGTGAAGGATTTATGTAATGCCCAAGATAAATGGGAACGAAATTCGCCCCGGCAATGTGCTTGAGCATAACGGCGGGCTGTGGGCGGCGGTCAAAGTGGATCACGTAAAACCCGGTAAAGGCGGCGCTTTTGCACAGGTCGAGCTGCGCAACCTGCGCAATGGGTCGAAACTGAACGAACGTTTCCGCTCGGCCGACAAAGTCGAACGCGTGCGCCTTGAACAAAAGGATCAGCAGTTCCTGTACGAATCCGATGGTATGCTGGTGTTCATGGATTCCGAGACCTATGAGCAAATCGAACTGCCCGCAGATCTGCTGGGTGAGCGCCGCCCGTTTCTGCAGGACGGCATGACCATTGTGGTGGAATTCTACGAAAGCGAGGCGCTGAATGCTACGCTGCCGCAGAAAGTCACCTGCAAGATTGTCGAGACTGAGCCGGTTGTGAAAGGGCAAACCGCAGCGAACTCGTTCAAGCCCGCAGTGCTTGACAACGGCGTCAAGGTCATGGTGCCGCCTTTTGTCGGTCAGGATGAGATGATCGTGGTCAATACCGAGACAATGGAATATTCCGAACGCGCCTGATCCGCTTCGGGTTGGCTTCGAAAAAGGGTCGCATTGCGGCCCTTTTTTAATGGCCCCGGATTCGGTAGCGCTCGGGGTGATCGCCGAACAGCTCCCGCATCAGATCGAATTTGATGCGATTGGCGCTGACCTGTCTGTAGAATGTGATCAGGAATGCCGTCGGTCCCTGTATGCGGCTGAGGCCGCTGATCGCCGCGACCACCGTGCCCACATCGGTTTTGCCCTGTAAAACCAGCCAGCCCCCCAGCATCAGTACTCCGACTGTTCCTGCTCCGTTGATAACGCTCAGCAGGAACTTGGCAGAAAGCTTCCAGATGAACATCCTGCGGCGCGTATCGAAGATCTCGTCGAATTCCTTCTGAATCGCCTTCGAGGCCGCCTCGATGTCTTCATGGGTCAGACGGTCGGTCGCGCTGCGCAGGATACGAACGCGTTCGGCCACAAAGATGTTTACTTTGCGCTGCGAGGCCAACACGATAACGATCTGCGGTACGATCATTGAGAATGCGATCAACCCCAGCCCGGGTTGGGTGGAAGAGATGTAGCCAATCACGCTGAACAGCGTGCCGATCTGCACGACCGGATCTGAAAACGCGCCACCTGCGAACTTCCCAAGCTCTTCAGCCTCAGCCGATATCGCGGTGGTCATTGTACCTGAACGAAGGTCTTGTCCCTCTTCGCTGATATCGATTGCGCGGACAAGCAGCCGTCCCCGGATCAGGCGAATGATGTCCTCGCCCAGTGTCCCCGCGCGGTACCCGAGAACCCATTTCAGGGCCAGGCTCAAGAGGATGACGCCCATCATCCCGGCCCCCAGAAGAAGCAGATGGGGAACCTTGATACTGTCCGATGTCAGATGGTTGATGATCTCGCGCTGGAACTCCAGCGGTACAGCAGCCAGGGCGGCCACGGCCAGCGAGAGCAAAATGAGAATGATCTGACGTCTGGCGCTGACGCGCCATATCGCGGTGTAGAGGCGAAACATGCTCGTATTCCGTTAGGCCATTTTGTCAGTGATAGCGTGCGACCCGGTCGGTTCAAATACGCAAACCATATCGGACAGAAGGGCGTGCCGGTTCGGCAACAAAGTCAGCCCGGCAGCTTTAGCGTTGCGTCGCCTGCCTGCATGTTATCGCCGGCGCGATCCAGCCGCAGATATGCTATGGCCTTGCCGCCGGATTGAGTGAACAACACACCGGCGGGCTTGCCGTCCGACAGAATCTCCGTTCCGACCGGTGCGTCACCCGTCGCCTCGACAATCCGCAGCCCCTTTCGCAACTGCGTCTTGTGTTTCATGCGGGCGGTCACTTCCTGACCGACATAGCAGCCTTTCTTGAAGTCGAGACCATTGAGCGCCTCGAAACCGGCCTCGAGAATATAGCTGTCAGGCGTGAGTTCGATGCCGGTCTCCGGGATGCAATGGCGAACACGGATCGCGTCCCAGTCGGTGCCATCGTCGCTCGCTGGCGCTGTGGAGTAGGCGCGCCATCCAAGATCGGGGTTGCGCGGATCGGGCAGGGCGCCTTGCGGCGGCGTACCGGTGCCGCGCTGCAGGTTCAGGTCGGTCTCCTCGATGGTAACATCTGCGCGCAGCTTGTACATTGTCAGGCGTTTGGCCAACCCGTCCGCCAGCCCCTCAGCCACATCGAGCAGCACCGAATCTCCATCCCGTTTCAGAAAGAAATCTGCTAGGTATTTTCCTTGCGGAGTCAGAAGGGCTGCGTAGACAAGCCCATCATCCAGCCGCTTTACGTCATTTGTGATCAGCCCCTGCAGAAAGCTGTCTGTATCCTTGCCGGTCAGGCGCAGAATGCGGCGATTGGGCATGGGTTGATCCTCGTCATTTCGTCTGGCCTCGTGATATAGGAGATCGCGCCGCCATGACCAGAGGGTTTAAGACGTGTCAGCCCCGATCAGCATCGTGATCCCGACCCTGAACGCGGGACCCATTCTGCAAGTAACCCTGCAGTCGTTGATGGAGGGGCTGCATCAGGGCCTGATCCGGGAACTGATCGTAACCGACGGCGGTTCGGATGACCCGACACGTGAGATGGCTGATGAAGCAGGCGCGCGGATCGTATCAGGCCCACCGTCACGTGGTGGTCAGTTGCGGCGGGGCTGTGCCGAGGCCACTGGTGAGTGGCTGCTGATCCTGCACGCCGATACGGAACTGCAGCCGGGTTGGAGTACCGTGGTGGCAGAGCATCTGAAAACCGCCCGTCCGGCAGCTTTCCGATTGCGGTTTCGCGCCAGCGGTTTCGGCGCGCGTTGGGTGGCGGGTTGGGCCAATCTGCGCAGCCGTGTGTTCGGATTGCCCTATGGCGATCAGGGGCTGTTGGTGCGCCGTCAGGACTATGCCTCGACGGGCGGGTTCCCGGATCAGCCGTTGATGGAGGATGTCGCACTGATCCGTGCATTACCGCGCCCGGTGCTGTTGAAGGCGGATGCGGTTACGAGTGCGGAACGCTATATCCGTCAGGGCTGGTTTCGACGGGGCGCGCGGAACCTTTGGACTCTGATGCGGTACTTTCTGGGGGCTGATCCTCATCAACTGGCGCAGGCGTATCGGCGTTGAACGCGGTGCGCAGTTCGACAATGGATTTTCCAAGGCGGAAGGGCGCGGCGAAACTGACAAGGCACAGCGCGATAATCTGCAAGACCAATATATGTGCATTGGCCTGCAGGTATTCCCATTCATCCTTGAGCTTGCCGACCTGCTCAACCAGATCGTCATAGCTCTGGGCGAGGATCAGGTAGTCCCCGGCGATGGCGGGCACTTTGCGACGCATGTTGTCAATGGCTTCTTGCGTGGCCTCATCCAGCGAGGTGAAGACCAGGAACTGTTCGATACTGAATGCATCGGCCTTGGCGGCCATGTCACGCGCCTCTTCCATGTCGTCCTTCGATGCGCGACCGAACAGAAAATGCAGCCCTTGCAGCGGCGCGACTTCATTCGTTACGGCGATGAACAACGGTAAATCCGCGTTGCTGGCGGTTGAAGCCGATAGGAACTCGACCTTTTCACATAGCACTGCGGTGTCCGGATCATATGCCGGATCACAGAACCGCAATCGAAAGCGTGCGGCATCGCGATCAAAGGCAAGCGTGGCGGCGTAGGCGACGTCAATCTGTCGGTCCAGCCGCGAACTGTCCGATGTATAGAGCCCGGCCAACACCGCGACCAGTGCACCGATTCCACCCAGCACGACCCAGACCAGATCCGCCAGTTTCCACGCCCGATGACCCGCTGGCTTACGGAACAGGAAACCAGTGCCGATCAATCCGATCAGAAAGAACAGGATCAGCAGCGGTAGTTGGTTTTCAGCAATGAATGTCATGAGCCGGAGTGTACGGCCTGCGCATCATCTGACAACAGTGCTCACGCGCAGTTGTACCTTGTGAAACGTCAGCAGCGACGTCAGGAGCCTGAGCTTTGGCCGAACTTGCGGAACAGCTTCGTCCGGTCGAAAGCCTGTTCCAGCTCGTCGGTGCGTTCTTTCACGCTGTCCCACAGACGCTCCTGCATTTCGGCGATTACGCATTCCAGAAGTATAAGAAGCGATGCCATGGAGTCCCAGGCCGAAGGCACTGCGATGCGCGCGGCGAATGTATGTTTCGCCAGCCGATGAATGGGCGACCGCCATTGATCGGTCAACAGCATAACCTCGGCCCCTCGTTCGTGGCAAAGCTGCCCAATCAGCAGGGTCGTGTTCTCATAACGCCGTACATCCAGCGCCACCAGCACATCGCCTTCCCGCACCTCAAGCAAATCATGTGTCCACGAAGCAGCATCCGAGAGAATCTTTACGTCAGGGCGTATCATTTGCAGGTGCAAGTACAAATACTGCGCCAGCGTGCCCGTAATGCGCCCACCGGTGATGAAAATACGCCGTTTGGGGTCGCACAGAAGGCGGCAAAAGCTGTCGAATTCCTCTGGGTCAATCTCATCGATCGAACGTCGCTGGTTTTCCAGCGCCTGCCTTGAGTACCGGTTCAGGATGTGTTCCTCGGGCAGGTCGTTCTGCCAGACATCGCGCTTGGCGACGGGCCCCGAGATCATCTCTTTGACCTCGCTCCGGATCGCGGCCTGAAACTGCGGGTATCCGCCAAATCCGGTTTTCTGCAGCATCCGGGCGACCGTGGTGGTCGAGACCGAGGCGGTGCTGGCCAGTTCTGTTATGCTGCCCAGCCCTGCCATCGGGTAATCGTCCAGCAGCACATTCACCAACTGCCGCTCCGATGGCGTCATCTTCTCGCGATGCGCAAGGAGTCTCTCAGTCACTCGCACGGAATACTCCTTCGTTTGTTGATGACCACCATATGTGTAATTTTTGACATTCGAAACAGGTGTGGAGAATCTTTTACGGGAAAAATATTGACAGGTTAAGGTTGGATGTAGAGATTTTTCCGCATGGAATCACATGACAGTCTCACATCTGCCGGACACCCGGATTTTGGAACGGTAGTTCATACCCTCGAACCGACGGATGCCCCGTCGGTTATCGTTGTGTGCGAACATGCTTCGCGTCGGATTCCGGACGCGTTGAGGGATATGGGGCTGAGCCAGAGCGCGCTGTGCAGCCATATCGCCTGGGACCCCGGTGCCTTGCCGGTGGCGCAGGCTGTCGCCGACCAGATGTCAGCCGCGTTGGTCTTTGGCGGTGTGTCGCGGTTGGTCTACGATTGCAACCGCCCGCCAGAGGCCAGCGATGCGATGCCCGCCAGAAGCGAGGACATCGTCATTCCGGGTAACGCCGACCTGTCTGAGATGGAACGCGAAACTCGGGTCGCCGAGGTCTACACACCTTTTTGCAGTGAACTCCGGGGAATGCTCGATCGCTTCAGCGATACGCTTGAGCTGATGGTGACGATCCACAGTTTCACGCCAGTGTATCGCGGGCAGAGCCGGTCCGTCGAGCTGGGCGTGTTGCATGGTGAGGATGACCGCTTTGCGCTGGAGATGATGGAAACAGCGGCCCCGAATCTGATGCTGACAACGCGCCTGAACGAACCGTATTCGGCCGCCGACGGAGTGGCCCATACGCTGGATTTCCATGCCGCACCGCGTGGACTGCTGAACGTCATGATCGAAATCCGCAATGACCTGATTCAAACGCCCGAGCAACAGCAGGCCATGGCCGATGCGCTGGTGCCATGGATTGGCAGGACGTTGGATGCCATTCGGGGCAGGGGCGTTGCCTGATGAAGATGATGGCCGCATATGTACGCATTGTCGATGCGGTGAACTATCGGATTGGGCGGGTTATGATGTGGGGCCTGTTCGTAATGATGGGCATCCTGTTGTGGTCCTCGATTTCGAAAACCTTCTTCCTGCCATCGCTCTGGACGCTGGAAATGGCGCAGTTCGCCATGGTGACCTACTACATCGTCGGAGGCCCGTATTCGATCCAATTGGGTTCGAACGTGCGCATGGACCTGTTCTATCATAACTGGAGCCCGCGCCGGAAAGCGTGGTTCGACGCCTGTACGGTACTGCTGCTTATCCTCTATCTGGGCGTGTTGTTCTACGGAGGGCTGGGTTCGACCGCCTATAGTCTTGGCTATTGGGGTGACGAGCCCGTTTCATATTTCACCGGACTATTGACCGGAAGCGAGGAAATCGGACGGCTGGAACGTTCGTCCACTGCGTGGCGACCCTATATCTGGCCGGTCAAGGCGATCATGGTGTTCGGTTTCTTCCTGATGTTACTGCAGGCAATTTCCGAATTTTTCAAAGACATAGCCCGGATCAACGGGCAGGAAATCGGGGTCAAGCGGGCATGAGTCAGGAATATATCGCCATCTTCATGTTCGCATTGATGATGCTGATGCTCTTTACCGGGCAGCGTGTCTTTGGTGCCATCGGCGCGGTGGCAACGATCGCTGCGCTGGCGTTGTGGGGCACCGGCGGGCAGGACATCACGTTTTCGGCGGCGATGAAACTGATGAAATGGTACCCGTTGCTGACGCTGCCGATGTTCATATTCATGGGCTACGTGCTGAGCGAAAGCCGTTTGGCGGATGACCTGTATCGCATGTTTCACGTCTGGATGGGCCCGGTGAATGGTGGGCTGGCGATAGGAACCATCGGTTTGATGGTTCTGGTGTCAGCCATGAATGGCCTGAGCGTGGCGGGCATGGCAATCGGCGCGACGATAGCGCTGCCGGAACTGCTGCGGCGCGGGTATGACAAGACCATGGTGACGGGGGTTATCCAGGCCGGGTCGAGCCTCGGGATACTCGTGCCGCCATCAGTGGTTCTGGTCCTGTATGCCATGATCGCGCGTCAACCGGTGGGCCAGCTATGGCTGGCCGGGATTGTACCGGGGCTGCTGATGGCGTCGTTATTCATCCTCTATATCTGGATACGCTGCCGTATTCAGCCCGAACTCGGCCCTGCCATGAAGGACACGCATGAAGTGCCGCGGGCCGAAAAAATCCGGCTGCTGGGGGCAGGTGCGCTGCCTCTGATCATCTTTGCGGCCATGATGCTGCCATTCGTCAATGGCTGGACCTCGCTGGTCGAAAGCTCGGCGATAGGCGCGCTGGCGGCGCTGGTGGCTTCGATCCTCAAACGCCGGATGACATGGAAGATATTTGAAGACTGCACCAAGCAGACATTGGCGATTTCCTGCATGTTCATGTGGATTATCCTGGCCGCGCTGGGCTTCGGTGCGGTGTTCGACGGGTTGGGGGCGGTCAAAGCCATCGACAACCTGTTCACCGAACAACTGGGCCTGTCGCCATGGATGATCCTGATCCTGATGCAGTTGAGCTTTATCGTGATGGGAACCTTCCTTGATGACACCGCCATGCTGGTCATCGTGGCCCCGCTTTATGTGCCTTTGGTCGGAGCGCTTGGTTTTGATCTGATTTGGTATGGTGTGCTGTATACGATTACAACTCAGATCGCCTATATGACGCCACCCTTTGGCTATAACCTGTTTCTGATGCGTGCAATGGCGCCGCCCGAGATCAGTCTGAAAGACATCTATCGCTCGATCTTTCCCTTTGTCGGCGTGATGGTACTGGCGCTCACGATTATCATGATATTTCCCGAGATCGCCCTGTGGCTGCCCGGATATGTTTATGGAAATTAACTAGAAGGCCCGGCAAACGGGCACTCAAACTTCAACGGAGAGGAAATTGATATGACGACAAGACGTAAGTTTCTGAAAACCGCCGGGGTAGGGGTTGCTGCTGCGCCTCTGGCCACACCGGCACTGGCGCAGGGCAAAATCACATGGCGGATGCAGACCTATGCAGGTCCCGCGCTGGCCGCGCATGTGATCGACCCCGCCATCGAGATGTTCAACAAGATCGCAGGCGACCGGATGCAGATCGAGCTGTTCTACGCCGATCAGCTTGTCCCCACCGGAGAGCTGTTCCGTGCCATGCAGAAGGGCACAATCGATGCGGTGCAGTCGGACGATGACTCGATGGCCTCGCCCACCGAAGTGACAGTGTTCGGCGGCTACTTTCCCTTCGCCTCGCGGTATTCGCTCGACGTGCCCGTACTGTTTAACCAGTGGGGCCTGAACGAAATCTGGGACGAGGAATACTCAAAAGTCGGCGTCAAACACATCAGCGCTGGTGCATGGGACCCGTGCCACTTTGCCACCAAGGACCCGATCAACTCGTTGGAGGACATGAAGGGTAAACGCATCTTCACCTTCCCGACGGCGGGCCGGTTCCTGTCGCAATTCGGCGTGGTGCCTGTGTCCCTGCCCTGGGAAGACATCGAGGTTGCGGTTCAAACCGGCGAACTCGACGGCATCGCGTGGTCGGGCATTACCGAGGACTACACGGTCGGCTGGGCAGATGTGACCAACTACTTCCTGACCAATAACGTCTCGGGCGCCTGGGCGGGGCACTTCTTTGCCAATATGGACCGCTGGAACGAACTGCCCGAAGATTTGCAAACCCTGTTCAAGGTCTGCTGTGATCAATCTCACTACTATCGTCAGTGGTGGTATTGGGGTGGTGAGGCCAACCTGCGCGTCAACGGAACTAAGCTGAAACTTACCACTATTCCGGATGCCGAGTGGGCACAGGTCGAAGAAGCGGCGGTCAAGTTCTGGGACGAGATTGCGGCAGAATCCGAGACCAAGGCGAAGGTTGTTGAAATCTTCAAGAAGTATAACGCCGAAATGCAAAAGGCCGGACGGCCTTACCGCTACGGTTGATGAAAACGACCGGCTCGCTTAAAGGCGGGCCGGTCGCAACGAGATCCAGGAATTTTCTTCGAAAATTCCCGCATATCCTAGAGGTAGCAAATGCTGACATTCGAGCATCTTAAGACGCAGGTATCTTCCGGCGAAATTGATACTGTGTTGGTGTGCATGGTTGACATGCAGGGTCGTTTGATGGGCAAGCGGTTTCATGCGGGGCATTTTGTTGGCGGTGCCTGGGAAGAAACGCATTGTTGCAATTATCTGTTGGCCACTGATCTCGAGATGGGGACGCCGGACGGGTATGCCTCGACCAGTTGGGAGCGGGGGTATGGCGATTATGTGATGAAGCCGGATCTGAGCACGCTGCGTCCGGTGCCATGGCTGGAAGGGACAGCCATGGTGATGTGCGATGTGCTGGATCATCATACGCATGAAGAGGTGCCACATGCGCCGCGCTCGATCCTGAAACGTCAGGTGAACCGGCTGAAGGCGATGGGCTATGACGCCATGTGCGCGACCGAGCTGGAGTTCTTTCTGTTCGAGAAGAGCTTTGATGAAATCCGTAAGGAGGGGTTCCGCGATCTCGAACCGATCTCGGGCTATAACGAGGACTACCACATCCTTCAGACCACCAAGGAAGAGCATGTGATGCGCCCGATCCGCAACCATCTGTGGGATGCGGGCATTCCGGTCGAGAACTCGAAAGGGGAGGCCGAGACCGGGCAGGAAGAGCTGAACATCAAATACGCGCCAGCGATGGAGACAGCCGAGTATCACTCGATCGCCAAGAATGCGGTGAAAGAGATCGCCTGGCAGCATGGCCATGCGGCGACGTTCTTACCGAAATGGCACCATGAGAAGGTGGGAAGTTCAAGCCACGTGCATCAGTCGCTGTGGGCGGATGGCAAACCTGCGTTCTTTGACGCGGAGGACGATCTGGGCATGTCGGCGCTGATGAAAAGCTACATGGCCGGTCTGTTGAAATACGCCGCCGATTACACCTGTTTCATGGCGCCCTACATCAACAGCTACAAGCGGTTCATGAAGGGGACGTTTGCGCCGACGCGGATCATCTGGTCGGTTGATAACCGCACCGCGGGGTTCCGTCTGTGCGGTGATGGCACCAAGGCCGTACGGGTGGAGTGCCGTATTCCGGGGTCGGACATGAACCCGTATCTGGCGATGGCCGGGATGCTGGCTGCTGGGATTGCGGGCATCGAGGAAGGACTGGAGTTGCAGTCTCCGACCCAGGGCGATGTCTATCAGGGCGAGACCGGAATGATCCCGGGCAATCTGCGCGCCGCGCGGGATGCGCTGCATGGCTCGGCCATGTTGCGCGCGGCCATGGGAGATGAGGTGGTGGATCACTATGCGCGCGCGGCTGAGGTCGAGATCGAGGAGTTCGAACGCGTGGTGACGGATTGGGAAATTGCCCGCGGGTTCGAGCGGGCTTGAGATCGGGTCAGGCTGGGGGCTCTGCCCCCAGACCCCCGGGATATTTATGGCCAGATGAAGCAGGGAATCCTGCTGTCTTTCGAGATGGAGTGACTATGGGGCAGATGTTGCAATGTGTCTCGCCGATTGATGGATCGGTTTTTGCGGAACGAGAGGTATTGTCTCGGGACGCGGCGTTTGAGGTGGCGACGCGGTCGCGGGCAGCGCAGGCTGAATGGGCGGCGCGACCGTTACAGGAGCGCATTGATCTTGTGATGGCGGGTGTCGCTGCGGTTGGAGCGATGAATGATGAAATCGTGCCGGAACTGGCGCATATGATGGGCCGTCCGGTGCGTTATGGCGGCGAGTTTGGCGGGTTCAACGAACGCGCCAGCCACATGGCGGCGATTGCCGAAGAGGCGCTGGCCGATATTGCCGTGGGCGAGGATGAGACGTTCAAACGCTATGTCAGGCGCATCCCGCATGGGGTGGTCTTTGTAGTGGCACCCTGGAACTACCCCTACATGACGGCGATCAACACGGTGGCTCCGGCGCTGATCGCGGGCAATACGGTGGTGTTGAAACACGCCACGCAGACCTTGCTGGTGGGCGAACGCATGGCGCGGGCCTTTCATGCGGCGGGTGTGCCGGAAGACGTGTTCCAGAACGTCTTTCTGAGTCATGACGTGACCAATGACCTGATCGCGGGCAACGCGTTCGACTTTGTGAACTTCACCGGCTCGGTCGGTGGCGGTCAGGCGATGGAACGCGCGGCGGCGGGGACTTTTACCGGTGTCGGCACAGAACTGGGTGGCAAGGACCCCGGTTATGTCATGGAGGATGCCGATCTGGATGCCGCCGTGGATACGCTGATCGACGGGGCAATGTTCAACGCGGGTCAGTGCTGTTGTGGGATCGAGCGGATTTACGTGCATGAAAGCCTCTATGATGACTTTGTGGCCAAGGCGGTGGAGATCGTGAAGGGCTATAAACTGGGCAATCCGCTGGAGGCTGAGACAACGATGGGTCCGATGGCCAATGTGCGCTTTGCCGATGAGGTGCGGGCCCAGATCGCTGAGGCCGTCGCGGACGGTGCGGTGGCCCACATCGAGACCTTCCCAGAGGATGATGGCGGGGCCTACCTGACACCGCAGATCCTAACCAATGTGACCCATGACATGCGGGTGATGCGGGATGAGAGCTTTGGCCCGGTGGTGGGCATCATGAAAGTGTCCTCGGACGAGGAAGCCATCGCGCTGATGAATGACAGCGAGTTTGGTCTGACCGCCAGCCTCTGGACCCGCGATCTGGACCGCGCCGCACGGGTGGGCGATCAGATCGAAACCGGCACCGTTTTCATGAACCGCGCCGATTACCTTGACCCCGGCCTGTGCTGGACCGGTTGTAAGAATACCGGACGCGGTGGTGGCTTGTCCGTCATCGGCTATCACAACCTGACACGTCCCAAATCCTATCACCTGAAAAAGGTCACGGGCTAAGGACGACGGCCTGCTCTGGACTGACCCCCTCGCCAGAGCAGGCCTTTTGACACGAAGGAAAGCAAACATGTCACTTGTTGGAAACTGGTCTTATCCGACTGCAATTAAATTCGGCGCAGGGCGGATCAAGGAATTGCCCGAAGCCTGCGCCGCTGCGGGGATGAAGAAACCTCTGCTGGTCACGGACAAGGGTTTGGCTGATCTGCCGATCACCACGGCGACGCTGGATGTCATGGAGGCCGCCGGATTGGGGCGTGGGTTGTTCAGCGACGTTGACCCGAACCCCAACGAAAAGAACCTCGAAGCCGGTGTCGCGGCCTATAACGCGGGCGGCCATGACGGGGTAATCGCCTTTGGCGGCGGTTCGGGGCTGGATCTGGGCAAGATGGTCGCCTTTATGTGCGGTCAGTCGCGCCCGATCTGGGATTTTGAGGATATTGGTGACTGGTGGACCCGCGCCGATGCCGATGCCATCGCACCCATCATCGCGGTGCCCACCACAGCAGGGACCGGGTCCGAAGTGGGGCGCGCCAGCGTCATCACCAACTCGGACACCCACGTCAAGAAGATCATCTTCCACCCCAAAGTGCTGCCGACGGTGGTGATCTGTGACCCGGAACTGACCGTAGGTATGCCCAAGTTCATCACCGCAGGCACGGGGCTGGACGCATTTGCGCATTGCGTCGAGGCCTACTCCAGCCCGCATTATCACCCGATGTCCCAAGGTATCGCGCTGGAAGGGATGCGGCTGGTCAAAGACTACCTGCCGCGCGCCTATGCCGACGGCACCGATATCGAAGCCCGCGCCCAGATGATGAGCGCGGCGGCGATGGGCGCCACCGCCTTCCAGAAAGGCCTAGGCGCGATTCACGCCATGAGCCATCCCATCGGCGCGGTGTTCAACACTCACCACGGCACCACCAATGCGGTCTGTATGCCTGCAGTGTTGGAGTTCAACGCCCCCGTCATCGCCGACCGGTTCCAGCAGGCGGCGGCTTATCTGGGTATCGACGGAGGCTTCGACGGTTTCCGTGCCTTTGTTCAGGAATTCAACGACAGCTTGGGCATCCCGCGCAAGCTCTCTGATCTGGGCGTGACCGAGGCTGCGATCCCGGAACTGGTCAAGGGCGCAATCATCGACCCATCCTGCGGTGGCAATCCGATCGAACTGACCGAAGACAACCTCACCACGCTGTTCAAAGCGGCACTGTAACAGGGTTGCAGACCCCATCCCTCACCTCTCATACTGGTCAGAGGTGAGGGGGATTTTCATGGCTAAAGAGATTGTTCTGATCCACGGGGCCTTTGCCGGACCGTGGTGTATGCAGGATTACGCGGAGTTCTTCCATGCGCGCGGGTGGACGGTTCACACCCCTGCGCTGCGCTATCATGGTGGAGACCCCACGGCTGATCCCGACCCGGGTCTGACTGATACCAGCGTCATCGATTACGCCAATGACATCGCCGACTACGTGCAGGGATTGGATAGCAGGCCTGTGCTACTGGGCCATGCTATCGCCGGGGTGGTCGCACAGCAGGTGGCGTCTCGCGGATTGGCCAGCGCCATTGTCCTGATCAACCCGAATGCTGCGTGGGGCACCTTGCCTGAAACTGATGATGAACGCGCCGTGCCGCGCGCGTTGATGGAGGGCGGGGCGTTCTGGAAACAGCCCATGCGCGTCGATTTTGACCTTATGGCCCCCTTTGCGCTGAACAAGATGCCCGAGGCGCAGCAGCACGCGGTGTTCGATCGACTCGGCCCCGAAAGCGGGCGGGTGATGTTCGAGATGTTCTTCTGGATGTTCGACGATCACCACGCAATGAAGGTGGATATCGACAAGGTCGATTGCCCGGTGCTGATCGTATCGGGCACCGAGGATCGGGCCGTGAACCCAAACACCTGCCGCGCGCTGGCGAAACTCTACGGAGACCGCGCGACTTTCTTGCCCGTCGAAAACCACGCGCATTTTCTGTTCATGGAACCCGGCTGGGAAGGACCCGCCGGGCAGATTGCCGATTGGTTGGAGAAGAAGCTGGGGTAGGATGGGGTTTCACCCCATCGCTCCTGTTCCGCAGTGATGGGTTAAAAACCCATCCTACTTGTTCACCTGAAACGTGCTCTGCGGTTTCCAGCTCAGAGAGCCATCGTCATTGCGATGACAGCGCAGCAACCGTTCTTCGCGCGTGTTGACGGTCGAAGTCACGGTATTATCGCCGGTCAGCAGAATGAATGAGTCCGGCGAATAGGCCATGCCGTCATAATAGCAGAACCGCGTCTCGGCGCCGTCTGGAATGGGCGATGCGGTGCTGAGCATCTGCTGCGCGGGCGCTGCCGAGGCCAGCAGGGTCAGGGCCAGCCCGAGGGTCAGTGTTTTCATGTCGTCCTCCCGTTCGAAATCTTGTGTTTGGTCTCATTGGGTCTTGGACGCTCGGAACCTCAAATGTCGTTCTTGGATGACGGGTTGAGGGTAAGTTTGAACGAGATCAACGGGTTAGGCAAGGGGTTTGCGGTGTGCCGGGCTGAAGCCCGGCCTACGGGGTGCGGATACCTCCTGCGCTCGCCTCTAAGGGCGGGCGCGTGGGTTTTGACTAAGCAAAGTAGGTGTTTGTCGCTGTGCTACTCTTGCCGGTTGAAAAATATAGTTGGTTTATCTGTTCTCATTGCGAATAATGTCGAAGTCGTTTTCGTCTGAAAGTATCAGTTTCGAGAAAAAGTCTTGTTCAAGTCCAAAGTTGGAGAGACCCAAGTCCTTGCGCATTTCACGTTGAATCTTTTCAACGACGCGAAATGTCTCTAGTGCGCTGCGCTCTCTTGCTTTTGAGAACTCATTCAATGCTCGAAGCACACCGGTTGACCCCCACAGGACAGCTTTCGTTCTTACTTTTACTAAGGAAACAACAAGGTCATTTTGATCAACCTTTGGGATATCGAGTTCTGGTTTGCTTGCTAAAAGTAGGTGCTCATAAGTTTCTAAGAAATCTAAATAAATATCAATTTTACGTTCTCGGAAAGCGGCTTCCACTTCTCGTTTTCGCGCTCGACTTTGGGTGTATAGCGTGGCGGAAAGTCCAATAGCAGCCGAAAGAATGGTTACAACCAATGGGACATATACACTAGGTTCGAGGGTCTTGGCACCTTCCACGACCGCCAGCGAAATTTGGATACCATGATAGCCAACAAAGGAAACTGCGATGGTACCAAGGACAAGTATTAGTATAGCAAAAACAATACCAAAGGTTTTCATCTCAAATTCTCAAACATCCAACTCCTCCACAAACCGCGCGTTTTCCTGAATGTATTGGAACCGCAGTTCGGGTTTTTTGCCCATCAGGCGCTCGACCAGGTCGCCGGTCTCGCCGGGTTCGTCCTCGTCTATGGTGACGCGGATCAGTTTGCGGGATGCAGGGTCCATCGTGGTCTCTTTCAGGTCCTTGGCGTCCATTTCGCCCAGACCCTTGAAGCGTGAGACGTCGATTCTACCTTTGCCGCCCAGACCTTTCTCAAGCCACTCGTCACGCTCGGCCTCGTCCAGACAGTAGACGCGTTTGGCGCCTTGGGTCAGGCGATAGAGGGGGGGGCAGGCGAGGTAGAGGTGGCCTGCGTCGATCATCGGGCGCATCTGGGTGAAGAAGAACGTCATCAGCAACGAGGCGATATGCGCTCCGTCCACATCCGCGTCGGTCATGATGATGATCTTGTCATAGCGCAGGTCGTCGACGTTGAACTTGGTGCCAAGGCCCACACCCAGCGCTTGGGTCAGGTCGTTGATCTCGGCATTGGTGCCCAGCTTCGAACTGGCCGCGCCAAGTACGTTTAGGATTTTGCCGCGCAGGGGAAGCAGGGCTTGTGTCTTGCGGTCCCGACCCATTTTGGCGGAGCCACCGGCCGAGTCGCCCTCGACAATGAATAATTCGGTGCCGTCGCGTGTTGAACTACTACAGTCCACCAACTTGCCGGGGAGACGAAGTTTCTTAGTGGCGGACTTGCGTTGTGTTTCCTTCTCGGCCCGTCGGCGCAGGCGTTCTTCGGCCCTTAGGATGAGGAAATCCAAGATCGCGCCGGCGGATTTTGTGTCGGCGGCGAGCCAGTTGTCGAAATGGTCGCGGACCGAGTTTTCGACCAGCCGCTGCGCTTCAACAGTGGCCAGACGGTCTTTGGTTTGGCCGACGAATTCCGGTTCCGAGATAAAGCAGGACACCAGCGCACAGCCGCCGGTGATCAGGTCGTCACGGGTGATCTGACCGGCCTTCTTGTTGTTGATCAGTTCGCCATAGGCCTTGATCCCCTTGAGGACGGCGGCCCAGAACCCGGCCACATGGGTGCCGCCTTCGGGGGTGGGGACGGTGTTACAGTAAGACTGGATGAACCCGTCGCGCGAAGGTGTCCAGTTGATCGCCCATTCGACCTTGCCGGGGGTGCCGAACTTCTCGTTAAAGTCTACGGTGCCTGCGAACGGCTGTTCGGCATAGGTCGACGATCCGTTCATCGTCTCCTTCAGGTAATCGGACAGGCCGCCGGGGAAGTGGAAGCTGGCCTCGGTTGGGGTTTCCCCGTCGTCGATGGCGGATTTCCAGCGGATTTCGACGCCAGAGAACAGGTAAGCCTTGGAGCGGATGGATTTGAACAGGCGCGCCGGTTTGAACTTGTGATGGCCGAAGATGTCGGCATCCGCGTGGAAGGTCACGGTTGTACCGCGCCGGTTGGGGGCTGCGCCGATCTTCTCGACCGGCCCCAGTGGGATGCCGCGCGAAAAGCGCTGTTCGAACAGTTGCTTGTCTCGCGCCACCTGCACGACCATCGAATCCGACAGGGCATTCACCACCGATGCGCCCACACCGTGCAAACCGCCTGAGGTCTGGTATGCTTTGCCCGAGAATTTGCCGCCCGCGTGCAGGGTACACAGGATGACCTCCAACGCGGATTTGTCGGGGAACTTAGGGTGCGGATCAATCGGAATGCCGCGCCCGTTGTCGCGCACGGTCAGGGCGTAATCGGAATGCAGTTCCACTTCAATCCGGTTGGCGTGACCCGCAACCGCTTCGTCCATCGAGTTGTCTAGGATTTCGGCGACCATATGGTGCAACGCGCGTTCATCCGTGCCGCCGATATACATGCCAGGGCGTTTGCGCACGGGCTCCAACCCCTCAAGCACCTCAATGGACGAGGCGTCATAGGTGGTGGTCGCTTCTGGCGTCAAAAGGTCGTCGGGCATGGGTGCTGCTCTTGTTCTTGAGTTTTGCCTATTATGGCAGGTGATGTGGTCCGGGGGAAGAGGGGCCCGAGTTGTTGTGCCATCCATCGTCTATTTTCCGAACAAAGGATGGGGGGTGCGGACACAGCAGTTCATAATTCACAGATAGATTGTTGTGCCGTAGTGTCCGAATTGCTCGCCGACTGCCGTGCCATTGTATCTGTCCGGATCGCTCTGAACTGCAAAGGTATATTCATCGATATGGTTGCCGTCAGGCTTCCCGCCGGGTCCGCTAGGGAGCACGGGTGTTTCTTCTTTCAACGAGTAGCCGGAAATAGTGCTGCGTTTCTTTCTCTCCGAGTCCCTAATGATCGTCCCATAAAGCGGGAGCCCATCGGATGCGAAGCCAATGACAGCTGGGGATTTGTCAAACGCGCGATACATGGACAACGCGTTCGGCTTGGAATGGCCGTAAAAATGACCATCGGTTTGGGTCTTGGCATTGTTTAGACCAACGTTCAGGTACTCGTAATACGACCACGGATCGATCAGCCATGCATGGCGTGCAGTGTGTCCGAGCATCATATTCCCGATCTTGCCAGCGCGCGGCCTGTTCGGTCGTTAATATCCCGCTGAAAACAAATTAACTGTGTAGCTTTCGACAGAACGCGTTATTGGCATTTTTGATTCTAAAATGTTGATTTTTTCTTTTCCATTCAAGGGGTTTGAAGCTCACTGACGGGAGGCATGAAATCAATCTTAGACCGTGCACTTAGTTTGTTGAGGTCATGATCGGAGATTCCATTTGACGCGGTTGTGCAGGTTGTGTGGCTGGCCATGATTTTGACGCGAGCCTGATGTTAAGGAACTCTGGATATCATTGATCATTGGGGAATAATCGGCGCAATCATCGGACCGGTTGATCAAAGCAGCGCTTTGGATATCTGTTGTTCTTATGCTCTTTGCGTCGGTCGGAATGGAAAGATGACTGCAACGTCAAAGCTGGGGCAAGTCTTATGGCCCTGATCGCGGGGCATCCTTTCCTCGCGATTGCTCGGGAATGGCTAAACAACTTGCAGCGTGCATCAGGAAGCAGAGCAGTTGAGTGTTAATCATCGGTTGCTCGCCAATCGGAGCCCCTCATTTCAAGGCCTCTTAACATGCTCGATCAAATCTACCAAGCTCTCACCATTTAAGTTCCTTTCGGTCGCCTCTTTGGCCCTTCACTCCGACCGGGTCATATGAAGCGACGCCGCCGCTCTGCGGCAATTCCGACCTTTTGCCCGCGCCCGCAATCCGTTAAGCGGGCGCAATGACAATGATTGTAACCGATTTGGCGATCGCCCGTGGCGGCGTTCCTGTGCTTGAAGGTCTGAGCTTTTCGCTAAAGGCCGGAAAGGCGCTGATCCTGCGGGGGCCCAATGGGATCGGAAAGACCACGTTGCTGCGTACGCTGGCGGGCCTGCAGCCTCCGCTCGCGGGACGGATCGAAGGGGCCGAAGATCAGATCGCTTATGCGTCACATTCCGACGGTTTGAAACCAACACTGACCGTGGTCGAAAATCTCAGCTTCTGGGCGTCGGTCTTCGGGACCCATGATATTCAGCGCGCACTTGATGCGTTTGCGTTGAACGAACTGGCGGATCGTCACGCGGGCAATCTCTCGGCAGGGCAGAAACGCAGACTGGGGTTGGCGCGGATGCTTGTTACAGGACGCCCGATCTGGATGCTGGACGAGCCCACGGTGTCGCTGGACCGAAATGCAGTGCAGATGTTTGCGGATGCTGTAAGGGATCATCTGGGGCAGGGCGGTTCGGCACTGATCGCGACCCATATCGATCTCGGACTGGATGGAGAGGTTCTGGACGTGGGTCCCAACAAGGCCAAACCCAAACCCATTGACGACTTCGATGGAGGTTTTCTGTGATCGCCTTGTTGCTGCGTGACCTGAAACTGGCTTTCCGCGCGGGGGGCGGATTCGGTCTGGGGCTGGCCTTCTTCCTGATCGTGACTGTTCTGGTGCCATTCTCAGTCGGTCCGCAATCCTCGCTGCTTTCAACCATCGCACCCGGTGTCCTTTGGCTGGGCGCGCTGCTGGCGTGCCTGCTGTCACTCGACCGGCTGCTGGCGCTGGATTGGGAGGACGGCTCGCTCGACCTGCTGGCGACTGCGCCTCTGCCGCTGGAATCGGTCGTCACGATCAAAGCGCTGGCGCATTGGTTGACCACAGGATTGCCGCTGGTTCTGGCCGCGCCGTTTCTGGGCGTGTTGCTGAACCTGCCTGCCCCCGGTTTCTCGTGGCTCGTCATCTCGTTGCTGCTGGGTACTCCGGCGATGAGCGTTATCGGCACCTTTGGTGCGGCGCTCACCGTGGGACTCAAACGCGGTGGGTTGCTGCTGTCGCTGTTGGTTCTGCCGCTCTATGTTCCGACATTGATATTTGGGGCGGAAGTCGCCCGGCGCGGCGCGGCAGGTATGGAAACCCAAACTCCGCTGCTGATGCTGGCGGGGATCACCGCCGCCACCGTCGCGCTTTTGCCATTCGCCAGCGCTGCGGTGCTGCGCATCAATCTTAGGTAACGGTGAACAAAGATTGACTGAGGTCAATTGAGAACCATACCGACTCGGATTAGATAGGGCCCATGTCAATCACAGCCAAAGCCAACGCCCTCTGGGAATACGCCAATCCGCGCAAGTTTCTTGCCACCAGCGAGCGTGTCCTGCCGTTCTTCTGGATTACTTCGGCCGTCTGTCTGGTCGTTGGGCTGACTTGGGGGTTCTTCTTTACGCCGGATGACTACAAGCAGGGCTCGACCGTCAAGATCATCTACCTGCACGTGCCCGCCTCGCTGATGGCGATCAATTGCTGGCTGATGATGCTGGCAACCTCGCTGGTCTGGCTTGTCCGGCGTCACCATGTCAGCGCGTTGGCGGCCCGTGCTGCTGCGCCAATCGGCATTGTCATGACGCTGATTTCATTGGCAACCGGAGCGATCTGGGGTCAGCCCATGTGGGGCACGTGGTGGGCCTGGGACCCACGCCTGACCTCATTCCTGATCCTGTTTTTGTTCTATCTGGGATATGTCGCCCTTTGGGAAGCGATCGAAGACCCTGATACCGCCGCCGACCTGACCTCGGTCCTTTGCCTTGTGGGGTCGGTCTTTGCACTGCTCAGCCGTTACGCGGTGAATTTCTGGAACCAGGGCCTGCATCAGGGGGCGTCGGTCATGCGGGCCGCTGCCGTAACCGGAGCCGATACCGAGGAAAAGGTCAGCAACATATATTTCTATCCGCTGCTTTTGTGCATCGTCGGATTTGTGCTGCTGTTCATCGCATTGGTGTTTTATCGCACTGGCACAGAGATCCGCGCGCGTCGTATCAAGGCATTGTTGGCGCGGGAAAGGGTAAGCGGATGATACCTGATCTGGGAAAATACTCTGATACGGTCCTGTCGGCCTATGCGGCTTCCATCCTTCTGCTGGTAGCGCTGGTGGTGTTCAGTATTCTTCGCGGGCGAAAGGTGCGGGCCGAGATGGATAAGCTGGAACAGAGGATGTCACGCCATGGCTAAAGTTTCTCCTCTGATGATCGCTCCGCCGCTGATCTTCGGCGCATTCGCTGTATTGGCCGGGATGGGCATGTTCCGCGACGATCCGAACGCGCTGCCCTCGGCGCGCGAAGGGCAGACGGCCCCTCCGGTGGTGCTGACGGAGTTTGCCGGGAAACCTGATTTCGACGACGCAACCCTGCGTGACGGAGAGGTCAAACTGGTCAACTATTGGGCTAGCTGGTGTGCGCCTTGCCGTGTGGAACACCCCAATCTGCAGGCTCTGTCGGATGAGGGCATCCCGATCTATGGCATCAACTACAAAGATAAGCTCGACAACGCGGAATCGTTTCTGACCGAACTGGGCGATCCCTATCGAGCCATCGGACGGGATGAGCAGGGCCGGATGGGATTGGATTGGGGCGTTTATGGTGTTCCGGAAACCTATGTGATCGACGGTGAGGGCACGATTATTCTGCGCTTTGCTGGGCCGATCACGCAGCGGGTGATCGAAAGCACGATACGACCCGCATTGGAAAAGGCAGCCGGGGACAATTGAACTGATTTACAGCCTGTAGCCTCCGGTCACGTTCAAAACCTCACCAGTGATGAAATCTGCCTGATCAGAAGCCAGAAACCTGACAGCCCTGGCAATGTCTTCGGGTTTACCGGCGCGCCCGAGTGCCGTTTGTTCCACAAACAAAGCAGTCAGATCATCGGGGCGCGGCGCCTCGGGGATGTTGATCGCGCCGGGTGCAACCGCGTTGACGCGAATACCTTCCGGCCCCAGCTCTTTCGCCATTGCGCGCGTCCACAGGTTCAATGCGGCTTTGCTGGCGCCGTAGGTGACCGCATCGCGGGGCGGCAGAACGGCGTTCATGGATGAGATGCTGACAATCGAAGCCCCCCTCTTAAGGTGGGGCAGGGCCGCAGCAAGCAATGCGGCTGGGGTCAGAAGATTCAGATCGAGAATTGCGCGGTGATCATCATGTTGGAAGGTCTCTTTCGGCGTCGATTTTACCAGACCTGCATTATTCACGATGACATCCAGCCGCCCGAAACGTGAGATCACCTGGTCAATGACGGCTGTAGCCTGACCGGGTTCCGTCAGATCGGACCGGATCGACAGATTTTCGCCCAGCGCCAGCGTCACATCGGGTTTCGACGATAGCCAGGTGAAGGCGACCAAATAATCCCGGCTCAGATCTTCGACGATGGCACGGCCGATGCCGCGTGCACCGCCGGTTATCAAAGCAACTCTTCTCATACACTGTAGAAGATCGTTAAACCACACGGGTTTCAATGCCGATCTTCAAGGGACGAGCATCAGTTCGAGCCACCGCTCGGCCCTGAGCGTTTGTACAGCCTTACCTTCGCAAAAGAATCCAGATCATCGCGGCAATGAAGGCAAAGGTAGTCAGGTTCATCAGCGTGTCTGTAAGATCACCGATCAGCATCGTGCTTTCCTTCCTCTCGCAGCCCACGGATCAGACAGATCATCAACAGAACCGAGATAAAGACAAAGGGTAGCGCCCCCAGTGAAATCAGGATTTTAACCGAGTCGACCGAGCCGGACAGGATCATGGCCACGCTCAGAAGGCCCAGCAGTGCGCCCCAAAGCAAGCGCACGCGCGGGGGCGGGTTTTCATCTCCGCCGGTCGAAAATGTGCCTAAAACGAAGGCCGCACTCACGACGCTGGTGACGATGAACAGGAACGCGGCCAATACGGTGGCAATCGTGGTGAGCAACGACAATGGCAGGCGTTCCAGAAGGGCGAAGGTAACACGTTCGATATTCGTTTGTGTGAGGGCAAGCAGCTCTCCGGCACCGTTAAGCGCTTCGAACAGCCCAATTCCGCCAAACGCGCCGAACCACAAGACCGAGAACAGGGTAGGCGCGAACAAAACGCCGATCACGAATTCGCGGATTGTCCGGCCGCGGGAGATTCGGGCGACAAAGACGCCCACGAACGGTCCCCAGGCAATCCACCAGACCATGTAGGTCAGGGTCCAATCGCTGAACCACTTGGCGACATCATCGCCAAAGAACGTGTAGGTCTGAAACCCGCGTGGGATGACATTGGTCACATAGTCGCCAAATCCCTGTAAGACAGTATTTAACAGATACTCGGTCGGGCCAAGGATCACGGTATACGCCACGAGGCCCACGGCGATCAGCATCGCTGCGTTAGACAGGCGCGCCATACCCTGACCCAGATCGATCAGCAGCGCAGGCACATATGCAGCCACCATCGCCACAAAAACAGCGCCGATAAGAAATGTACCGACCGCATCCCGTCCACCCATGACGGCGATGCCGTCCGCGACCTGAAATACCCCCATCGCCATCGAGCCTCCGACGCCGATGGCAATGGCGACAATTGCAAAGAAATCAGACAGCCAGCCCACCCGCTCAGCCCATTTTTCACCGGGAAACAAGCTTTTGATCGGGGCGCTGACCATCATGCCGGTTCCACGCCTGAAACTGAAATAGGCGATGGTCAGCGCGGTTGAGCCGTATATGGCCCAGGCGTGTAATCCCCAGTGAAAGTTTGTTGCCAGCATGGCTTGCTGAGCCGCAATGAAGTCGGGTGCCATGCCCGAGATAAAACTGAAATGTGTCAGGGGTTCCGCCACGGCCCAGAACAGCAATCCAACGCCCATGCCGGCTGAAAACAGCATGGATATCCAGGTGACGGTTGAAAACTCGGGCTGCTCATCGTCCCGTCCAAGACGGATATTCCCATAGGGCGAAAACGCCAGAACGAGGCAGCCGATCAACATGCCCGAGGCGGCAAGCATCACAAACCATCCGCGGCTTCGGAAGGTTTGTTGTACGATGCCATTCGCCCAGTTCACCAGGCTTTGAATGTCAATGACACCCCAAATGCCGATCACCGCAATGACGCTGAGTGAACACATCAACAGAGCATTGGGCTTTTTCATGGTGATGGTTCCTTCAAACAGCTTAGCTGAACAGTTTCAGATTTCTGAATGAATGACCAGAAAACAAAACCCCCCGGCGGTTGGCCGGGGGGGAGCTCATTTCTTGTAGGTCGCGTTATGATGACTTCGCGAGGTTCCGCAGCACATATTGCAGCACACCACCGTTTTCGATGTATTCGATCTCGGGTGCGGTATCGATGCGGCACTTCAGGGTGATGGTTTTCTCGGTTCCATCCGCATAGACGATCATGCAGGGCACTTCTTGCAGCGGTTCAACCGAGTCCAGACCGTGGATCGAGACAGTTTCGTCTCCTTTCAGGCCCAGCGTCTTGCGAGTGTCGCCGCCGGTGAATTCGAACGGGATGACGCCCATGCCGACCAGATTTGAGCGGTGGATGCGCTCGAAGCTCTCGGCGATCACGGCTTTGACACCCAGCAGCGCTGTGCCCTTGGCAGCCCAGTCGCGCGAGGACCCTGCGCCATACTGCTCGCCCCCAAACACAACCAGCGGCACTCCGTCTGCCTGATAGGCCATTGACGCGTCGTAGATCGAGGTCTGCTCGCCATCGGGGCCTTTGGTGTAGCCGCCTTCGACACCGTCCAGCATCTCGTTCTTGATGCGGATATTGGCGAAGGTGCCGCGCATCATGACCTCGTGGTTGCCACGGCGCGATCCGTACGAGTTGAACTCGCGCGGCTGAACCTGACGCTCGATCAGGTATTTACCGGCCGGAGTCGTTGTCGCGAAAGACCCGGCGGGTGAGATATGGTCGGTGGTTACCATGTCGCCCAGTACGGCCAGAACCTTGGCGCCGTCGATATTCGAGATTGTGCCGGGCTCGTGCCCCATGCCCTGGAAATAGGGCGGGTTCTGAATATAGGTCGATGCGGGCGGCCAGTCATAGGTTTCGGCATCGGTGGTCTCGACCGCCTGCCATTTCTCGTCGCCTTTGAAAACGTCGGCATATTTCGACTGGAACGCCTCTCGCGTCACGGTTTCCTGAACCAGATCGGCGATTTCCTTTTGGGTCGGCCAAAGGTCCTTCATGAAGACATCGTTACCGTTCTTGTCGGTGCCAATCGGCTCGGAGGTCAGATCGATATCCATGGTGCCCGCCAGCGCGTAAACGACAACCAGCGGCGGTGAGGCCAGATAGTTGGCGCGGACATCGGGCGAGATCCGGCCCTCGAAGTTGCGGTTCCCCGACAGAACCGAGGTTGCCACCAGATCGCCCTCGGCAATCGCTTCGCTGATTTCTTTCTGGATCGGGCCAGAGTTTCCGATACAGGTGGTGCAGCCATAGCCAACAAGGTTAAAGCCGATCGCGTCCAGATGCTCTTGTAGACCCGCAGCCTCAAGATACTCGGACACCACCTGCGACCCGGGGGCCAGCGAGGTTTTGACCCAAGGTTGGCGGTTCAGGCCCAGCTCATGCGCTTTCTTCGCCACCAGACCAGCGCCGATCATGACATAGGGATTCGACGTATTGGTGCAGGAGGTGATCGAGGCGATCACAACCTTACCCGATTCCATGCCGTATTCTTCACCTTTGACTTCGACCTGCTTGCCCATAGGGCGCTTGAAGGTCTCGGCCATTTCCTTGGTGAAAGCGGCTTTGGCGTCGGTCAGTGCGACATAATCCTGTGGGCGCTTGGGTCCCGAGATCGCGGGAACGATGGTGCCCATGTCCAGCGACAGCGTGTCGGTATAGATCGGCGCATAGGTCTCATCCCGCCAGAAGCCGTTTTCCTTGGCATAGGCTTCGACCAGCGCGATCCGGTCTTCGTCACGTCCGGTATTGCGCATATAGCGCAGGGTTTCGCCGTCGATTGGGAAGAATCCGCAGGTCGCGCCATATTCGGGTGCCATGTTGGCGATGGTTGCGCGATCAGCCAGCGGCAGGCGGTCCAGACCCTTGCCGTAAAACTCGACGAATTTACCGACCACGCCTTTTTCGCGCAGCATTTCAACGACCTTCAGGACGAGGTCGGTGCCGGTGGTGCCTTCGACCATTTCTCCGGTCAGTTCAAAGCCGACAACCTCGGGGATCAGCATTGAGATGGGCTGACCCAGCATCGCGGCCTCGGCCTCGATCCCGCCGACACCCCAGCCCAGAACGGCCATGCCGTTAACCATGGTGGTGTGGCTGTCGGTGCCGACCAGTGTGTCGGGGTAGGCGACATCTTCACCGCTCTGGTCCGTGTCGGTCCAGACGGCTTGTGCCAGATATTCAAGGTTTACCTGATGGCAAATCCCGGTGCCAGGAGGGACAACGCGGAAGTTGTTAAAGGCGCTCTGGCCCCATTTAAGGAACTGGTACCGCTCCATATTCCGTTCATATTCGCGATCCACGTTCATCTGGAAGGCGCGGGGATTGCCAAACTCGTCGATCATGACCGAGTGGTCGATGACCAGATCAACGGGGTTAAGCGGATTGATCTTTTGCGCGTCCCCCCCCAGCGCCTTGATGCCGTCCCGCATCGCGGCCAGATCGACCACCGCCGGAACGCCGGTGAAGTCCTGCATCAGCACGCGGGCAGGGCGATAGGCGATCTCACGCGGGTTTTTACCGCCATTTGCACCCCATTCAGCAAATGCCTTGATATCGTCAACTGAGACCGAGAACCCGTCATCCTCGAACCGCAGCATGTTTTCCAACACCACTTTCAGCGCGGCGGGCAGGTTCGAGAAATCGCCCAGACCGGCCTCTTGCGCGGCGGGGATCGAGTAATAGGAAATGGATTTGCCATTCACGCTCAGGCTGCGGCGTGTCTTCGCGGTGTCTTGTCCGACCTTGATGGGCATCTATGGCCTCCCTCTCAAATGACTTGGATTCTGGGATTCGCTAAGGTTTATCTGCATCACCGCACCCGCCGTTTCAAGGTGCAACGGGTCGGTTGCATGGTTTTTTGTATACCATTGCACACATTTTGCCGGAAATTGGCGACGTTCGTCTCAAGAAACCTTGATTGGCAGTTTACCCGGTTCCGATCTAAACCTGTTAAACACTCATCGAAAATCGAGAGAAAAAATGCTCAGATCAGCCGCCGCGACCGCGCTCATTCCGCTCTTTCTTGCCGCCTCGGTCGCGGCCCAGGAAGATCCGGTCGTGGTCGAATTGTTCACCTCGCAAGGGTGTTCCTCTTGCCCGCCAGCGGATCGGATCATGCATGAACTGGCCAAGCGGGACGACGTGATCGGCCTTGCGCTGCATGTAGACTATTGGGATTACATCGGATGGAAAGATGAGTATGCCGATCCCGATCACACGCTGCGTCAGCGTGCCTATGCGCGCGAGGGTGGACGGTCGATGATCTATACGCCGCAGATGGTCGTGAACGGACAACAGGACGTGGTCGGGGCCAAGCCGCACGAACTGAACCGGTTGATCGATGCATATCTGACTGCGGCACCCGAGGCCGAGGTCAGCGCGACGCGTACGGCGAACGAGGTGGCTTTGACTGTGGTGCCGGTCGAGTTGCCGGATAATCAGTCATACGACGTGCGGATCGTACAGTATTCGCCGATGCGCCACGCCTCGATCCGGCGCGGCGAACTGGCGGGGCATGAGTTGGACTATGCGAATGTGGTTGAGAACTGGCAGCTTGCCGGTCGCTGGGATGGCCAGGCCCCGCAGAGTTTCACCGCGACATTGCCATCGGATTTACCTACGGTTGTCCTGATCCAACGAACCGGGCACGGACCAATCGTGGCCGCCGCGCGGGCTGAATAATCAGGGCATATCCTTGGGCTGAACGCCCAAACCTCTCCACGCTTTCCAACGGCGGTGAATCCAGAACCACTGTCCCATATGCTGACGTACCATGGCTTCCAGATCGTCATTGGTAAACTGGGTCATGGTTTTGGCATCTGTATGGGGGACCGGGTCGTGCAGAACGATCTCAAAATCGACCCCGTTAGGCTGCCGAACCGCGTAGCAGGGGATCAGCACGGCCTTGTATTTGATCGCAAGTTCCGCATTCAGCACCGAGGTTACGGCTGGTTTGCCGAAGAAGGTCAGCTCCTCGCCGCCATGGGCGTGCAGATCGGACACAATGGCGATAATCCCCCCGCTCTTAAGGGCGCGAACCATTTCAACCATACCCCGTCGGCCCTGTTCAAACATGGGCGACCCGGTCTGGTAGAAGGCTTCCACATACATGTCGTTGAAATAGGGATTTGCCATGCGGCGATAGAGGCAGCCAATGGGTTGACCGCTGCGCGCCTGCAGTGCGACTCGCGCGGCCAGATAATGCCCGAAATGCGCGGTGATCATCATCACCGGGCGTCCTTCGGACACGGCTTTGTCAAACGCCTCAACGCCCGTGCCCGACACTTTGGCCTCGCTTTGACGTTCGATGAAACCGTCAGCCGAAAAATGTTCCATGATCGCCCGCCCCGCATTGTCCGGCACGGCGCGGCAGATGCGTTTGACCTCCTCTTCGGGCAGGTCGGGGCAGGTGAGTTTCAGGTTGCGGCGCACGCGGGTGCGGAACCCGACCACGGGCGCAAGCCAGCGTACGATCGCGCCCATCGCGGCGATGCGGCGCTCATATGGCAAAAGGCGCATTCCGCCGATCACACCAGCCAAAAACAGGTTGGCGACGTAGTATTTTCCAAGCTCAAATCGGCTCAGTTCCGACTTTTCAACGGGCATGGGGAAGGACACCTGGGTGTTGTGACTTGCGCGATCAGACATACAGGCCCCATCGTGCGATCACAAGTAGCCGTTAGGGGCCGCGCTATTCTTCGTTGTCGTCCAATTCGACCAGTGCGATTGCGCCTTCATCCAGGAGGGTGCGGATCGCGGCTACAATCTGGGACATCGCTTCTTCGGCGTCGGATTGTTTGACTTTGCCACGCTCAGTCATTTCTTCCCTAAGATTGTCGGCCATACGAGAGGACATGTTCGCCAGAATAAACTCGACCACCGCGCGGTCATTTTCGGTGCTGGCACCCGCGAGTGCGGTGACAAGAACGGGTTGATCAACGCCGCGTAGAATCGCAGGGATGTCGCGGGGCTGAATGCGGGACGAAATGTGCGCGAAGATGAAGATCGATTGCCGGACCGTATTGGCAAAATCGGCGTCTTCTTCGTCCAGCGCGGTAAGCAGACCGTCGCGCGTCGCGGCGGCGGATTGGTTGAGGATCGCCCCCACCCGCTCACCCGGACCATCCCGAAAGGCCGGGGCAGGTTTTTGATCCAGCTGGGCCGCCAGCGACCAGCCGATCCGTTCCACCGCTTCGGGTGTCACGTTGGCGGTTTTCGAGACCGCGTAGGTGATCCGCCGCGCCGTCGGGCCGGGCAGGTGACCCAGCAACTGCGCCGCTTTGGCGGTTTCGAGTTTGGAGAGCATGACAGCAGCGACTTCGGTGCTTTCAGCCTTGGCCATTTCGGCCAGATCTTCGGTTGGCACCTCGCGCAGGCGCTGCCACGGGTCGCCGATCTGTCTTACGCCAGCGACCTTGCGCAATCGGGCTGCTGTGGCCGGGGCGATTTTTCCGTTCACGGCGTCCAATGCGCCCGCCAGCCCACGTGGGAAGGAAAGACCTACACCGTCAAGCGCATCGGCGAATTCCTGTGCGACCGCTGTCAGCGTCACACGATCAACCAGCCCCATTTGACCAAGCTGATGCGTCAGTTGTTCCTGCAGCAGGTCAGGCAGTTCTTCAAGCGCGATATCCGCCCCCTCATTCAAGAGCAGCCGCACGACGACTGCAGCCTTTTCCCGGTTGCTGAGATTGCGCGGCACAATGCGTCCGGCGTCGGTTTCCTGATCCGTCGCCGGTGCCTGCGTGCCCGGTGCCATCTGTACCAATACGTTTGAGTCTTGCATCTGCCTGCATTGCCAGTTTCGCGTTGCAGGCAGATTAGCGAGAGTCGGGTAAAGAAACCCTGAAACTCAGTAGCTGTATGTCAGCCCGGTGCGAATGGCCTCGCGCAGCGATGTTTCGGCCCAGGTGCCTTCGCCACCGCGGGCCTTGATCTCGCGCCATTGGGCGATGGCCAGTTCGGTTTTGCCCTCGGCGACAAACCCCTGACCCATATAGCTGCGGGCAAGGATGTTGTCGGGATTGGTCTCGATCGCTTTCTGATAGAAGGTGCTGGCCAACTCGAGCTCACCCATTTTACGATAGGTAAAGCCCCAATAGGTCTGCACCCGGTCGTCTTCCTGATCCATAACGCGCAAAACGCCCTGAGCGTTCTCATACTGCCCGTCATACGCCAGTTCGCGCACGGCATCGTACAACTGATCTTCGGTAAAGTTGGATTTGTTCGGCTTCACGCAACGCCCGGCGGCCTCGTCATAAACCCGGCCGAACAGGCATTTCTTGGTAGTGTTCGTCGGTTTTGGTGCGGTGCTGCCGCCGCTGCCGGCTGCATATGCGGCCGGTGCAAAGACAAATGCCTGAAGGGCAATAGCTGAAACTAATACGAGGCGCATTTTCCTACTCCGTTCATTGGGCTGCTCTCATCAAGCATAGCGCGATTTGATGAAAGGCTAACAATCGCGGCCTCGCTTTTATTCACAAGCAGGAAAGAAAAATGTCAGCTGTTTACGATTTTCATGCAGCTTTGACTTTCGCTGTCCCAAGCTGTGCCAACTGCGCAAGACTGGGTTTGCTTGGTATGCCCGCTACAGGCAAATCCGGCCGTGCCTGCACACACAAAAGCAATCGCGCATAGAAGAGTTCTCAGCATCGTGGTTCCCTTTCGCGGAAAATGTGCCTGCAGATTAGCTGATTTTTGCCAATCTGGCAAAGAAACAAGGCCCGGCTGCATTTACGCAAGCCGGGCCATTGTCCAAGCACAGGTAGAATTTGAGTTACTCGCCGAACACCCGGGCAAAAATCGTATCGACGTGTTTGGTGTGGTAGCCGAGGTCAAACTTCTCTTCGATCTCTTCCGGGCTCAGCGCGGCGGTGACGTCGGCGTCGGCCAGCAGTTCTTCCTTGAAATCGGTGCGGTGCTCCCAGACTTTCAGCGCATTGCGTTGAACTATGGCATAGGCATCCTCACGGCTGACACCGGCCTGTGTCAGCGCCAGCAGGACCCGTTGGCTCATCACAAGGCCGGGGAACTTGTTCATGTTTTCAAGCATGTTCTCGGGGAAGATCAGCATCTTGTCGACCACACCTGTCAGCCGGGCGAGGGCAAAATCCAGCGTGATTGTGGCGTCCGGGCCGATCATCCGTTCGACCGAGGAATGCGAGATATCGCGCTCGTGCCACAGCGCTACGTTTTCCATCGCCGGGATCACTGCTGCGCGCACCATGCGTGCCAGACCAGTGAGGTTTTCGGTCAGAACCGGGTTTTTCTTGTGCGGCATCGCCGACGAGCCTTTTTGGCCCATCGAGAAAAACTCAGCCCCCTCCAGCACCTCGGTCCGCTGCATGTGGCGGATTTCGATGGCGATGTTTTCGATGCTGCTGGCGATCACGCCAAGCGTGGCAAAGAAGGCCGCGTGGCGGTCGCGCGGGATGACCTGTGTGCTGATCGGCTCGGGTACCAGACCCATCTTGTCGCAGACATGTTCTTCGACCTGAGGGTCGATATTGGCGAAAGTACCGACCGCGCCGCTGATCGCGCCGGTGGCGATTTCAGCGCGGGCGTCGCGCATTCGTGACAGGTTGCGGTCCATCTCGGCATAGAAACGGGCGAAGGTCAGGCCCATGGTGGTCGGCTCGGCGTGGATGCCGTGGCTGCGGCCGATGCGGATTGTGTTCTTGTGTTCAATCGCGCGGCGTTTGAGGGCGGCCAGCAAGCCTTCGAGGTCTGCGATCAGGATATCGGCGGCCCGGGTCAGCTGCACGTTAAGGCAGGTGTCCAGCACGTCCGAAGACGTCATGCCCTGATGCACGAACCGCGCCTCTTCGCTGCCGACATGTTCGGCCAGATGGGTCAGGAAGGCGATGACGTCGTGCTTGGTGACGGCTTCGATCTCATCGATACGGGCGACGTCGAATTCCACGTCCTTGGCTTTCCACACCGCCTCGGCATTCTCACGCGGGATCACCCCCAGATCGGCCATGGCATCGCAGGCATGGGCCTCGATCTCGTACCAGATGCGGAACTTGGTCTCGGGCGACCAGATGGCAACCATGTCGGGGCGGGAATAGCGGGGAATCATTGGCGGCAGCACCTTTTTGTGATTGGGATGAGGCGTTGGCGCGGGGTTTAGCCGTGCATTCACCGAGGAACAAGGCGCGAGTGCTTTAATGAGACGGTTTGCCCTGATTTTGTTGCTCTGGCCCGGATTTGTGGCCGCTGAAGAATTTCAGCTGCTGACGGGCGATGAAATTCTGATGGCGCTTGCCGGCAAGAAGCTCGACTACGGCGAGGGGGTCACCCAGACCTTCGATAGCAACATGCTAACGCAGTATTTTTCAGGCCGCCCGAGTTCGGGACGATGGGCCGTGCGCGACGATCGCTATTGCTCGGTCTGGCCGCCGTCGGATTATTGGGCCTGTTATGAGGTCAAGAAACACGGCGATACAATCCGCTTTGTGGACGATGCGGGCAATGCAACTGACGGAACCTACGCCAAGTGAACCGGCCTCGAAATATCTTGGATTTCAAAGGGGTCTGGAGCTTGACGCGTCTGATCCGGGATGAGCGCGCAGGTCAGATTATTCAGGCCGAGGGTGAGGCGGAGCTGCAGCAAGATGCGCAGGGGCTGATCTATGATGAGACGGTCACGCTGCGCATTCCGGGGCAGCCCGCGATGACGGGAACGCGTCGATACCTTTGGCGTGCCGCCGGGGATCAAATCGCCATTCACTTTGACGATGATCGGTATTTTCACGCTCTCAGGCTGGGCCAAACCCGTGCCGAGGATCATCACGATTGCCCGCCCGACAGCTATGATGCACACTATGATTTCTCGGGATGGCCGCGTTGGACTGTCCGTTGGAAAGTGTCCGGACCGCGAAAATCCTATGAAATGGAGACCAAATACGCTTTGCGATAGCGTAATCATCTTGCAGCAACGGACCGGAACGGGCATTGCTGCGGGTGCAAATAAGTCCGAATGTGGAGAAATGAGATGAACGCAAACGTACTGGCCAACGCTTTTGGCCCGCGTGAGGGGACAGCGCTGCGCGTCAAGCAGGCGGCTCTGGTTGCCCTGGGTATCGTTGCTCTGGCTGTTGCAGCCAAAATCAAAGTGCCGATGTGGCCGGTTCCGATCACCATGGGCACATTCGCCGTGCTGACCATCGGCACCGCCTATGGCGCACGCCTCGGTCTGATCACGATGCTGGGGTACCTGCTGGTTGGAGCCTTGGGCTTCGATGTGTTTGCGGGTTCCTCGGCTGAGAAGTTTGGCCTGACCTACATGATGGGCGGTACCGGCGGCTATCTGGTCGGTTACCTGATGGCGACTGTACTGCTGGGTGCGCTGGCCGCGCGCGGCTGGGACCGTTCGGTTGGCAAGCTGGCGCTGGCGCTGGTGCTGGCGAATGTCCTGATCTACGTACCCGGCCTGCTGTGGCTGGGTCAGCTTTACGGCTGGGACAAGCCGATCCTCGAATGGGGTCTGACTCCGTTCCTGGTGGGTGATGCGATCAAACTGGCGCTGGCAGCGCTGCTGATCCCCGGCCTGTGGAAACTGCTGGGCGACGCGCGCACCTGATCCAGCAGCATCAAACAAGATCACAACCGCGTTCGGAGCGATCCGGGCGCGGTTTTTTGTTGTCGGCAGAACAGGATACTGGACGAATCTGTTTCGCTTGGGCCAACCTGACAGCAGAAAACTGATCAGGTTATTGAGATATGCGTAATTTACTAGGTATGGCGCTGACCGCCTGTGCCGCGACTTGGCTGCTCGGCGCGCCCGCACAGGCAGACACGCCCGTGACTTATACCGACGAAGGACGGGCTTTGTTCCGCTTTGAGGTTCCTGACTTCTGGACCCTGCGCACCGGTGGCCCGCGTGAGATCGAGGATACCAATCTAGGGGATGCCCGCGCCGTGTCCCGTGTTATGGGGATCAGGCCCGTCACCGATGACAATGTCTGGATGGGCTTTGTCTCACCTTCGCGGGTTTCCAGCATTCAAGGGGGGCTGCGCTATCTTGAGGATATCGACAAGTTCCTCGTCAAAGACCCGACCGTGACCAGCACCAGTGACACCCGGATTGGCGGACTGCCCGCGCATGTCGTTCGCGGCACCGGCAATCGGGATGGTCGCGGGGTGAATTTTACCGCCACCGTGATCGATCTGCCGCGCGACCGCGTAGCTATCGGGGTTGCGATCCTGCGGGATGGCGCTGACCCGTCATATGTTGATGCATTGAACGCCGTTTTCGCGTCGTTCCGGTCTTTGCAGTAAGGAGGCCCGGATGACCCGCAAATTGATCAAACGGTCTGTCCTTGCACTGGGCCTTGGAGCTGCAACGTTCACATTATCTGCCTGCGACGGCGTATCGGTCGGTGTGGGCTATGGTTATGACCCGTTCTACGACTCGATGTTGTGGAACGATTATTATCATGATCGCGACGTGGATGTGGACGTGGACATAAATCGCCCGGACAGGCCCGACCGCCCGGATCGACCGGTCCGTCCCAATCCGCCGCAGAGGCCGAAACCACCGATCGCCAAGCCGCCGTCGCGTCCGCACCCCCCGGTGGCGCGCCCTCCGGCCGCACGGCCACCGATCCATCGACCGTCACCGCGACGCCGCTAGAATGAAGGGGGTGCTGTTGCACCCCCGCCAATCATATTCCTGTGGTAATTATACCAGCAACTCAGTGGTGATGTGGGCCGAGCCTTCGAGGGTTCGGTGCACCGGGCATTTATCCGCAATTTCCAGAAGTTTGGCTCTTTGATCGGCGTCCAGCGGACCTTGCAACCTTATCTTGCGACGGAACTGATCGACCTTGCCATCGCTTGCCAATCCAGCATCCTGCGCGTGCACCTTGTCGTGGCAGACATCGACCGTGATGCCTGTCAGCGGCCATTTCTTGCGTCGGGCATACATGCGAATGGTCATCGACGTACAGGCACCCAGCCCCGAGGATACGAACCCATAGGGCGACATTCCCCGATCCGTTCCTCCGTACGAGGCAGGTTCGTCAGCGACCGCGTGGTGGCGTGGGCCTGACTGGATGTCTTGCAGGAAGCCCGACGGGTCTGCCTCGGTCACGCGAACTACGCCTTCGGGGGCCCCGGGTGGTGGGGCGGGAGGGCTTAGTTTGACGTAGCGCGAAACCCAGGCCGCGATGACATCCGCAGCATAGTCCGCATCAGCCGCGCGCGTGATCAGGTGATCGGCATCGTCGAGGGTGACAAAGCTTTTGGGGTGTTTGGCGGCCAGGAAGATGGTGCTGGCATTGTCAATGCTGACGGTTTCGTCGCGCGGTGCGTGCAGGATCAACAAGGCTGCTTTCAGATCGGCGATTGCGGGGCCGAGCGCGGCTTCCGAAATGTCGTCGACGAAAGCTCTGCCGATACGGAAAGGGCGACCACCCAGTGAAACCTCTGCGCTGCCCTGCGCGTGAATTTCGGGCAGGGCGGCTTCGAAGTGGTGGGACACATGGCCCGGGTCTGCCGGTGCGCCAAGGGTGACGACGGCCTTGACCGACGGGATGCCAGCCCGGGCACGTAAAACAGCGGCACCGCCGAGGGAATGGCCAATCAGAAGCGCCGGCGCCATATTGCGTCCGGACAGGTAATGCGCTGCGGCGATCAGGTCTTCGACATTCGAGGTGAAAGTCGTATTCGCAAACTCGCCATCCGAGTGGCCAAGGCCGGTAAAGTCGAACCGCAGAACAGCGATGCCCATGGCTGCCAATCTGGCCGAAATACGCCGCGCGGCCGGGATGTCCTTGGAACAGGTAAAGCAATGTGCAAACAAAGCCGTCGCCAGAACCGGCCCGTCCGGCAGATCAAGGCGCGCGGCCAACTGGCTGCCGTCGTGACCGGCGAAAGTAATGCGTTCGGTGGGCATGATGAATCCTTGATGCTCGGGGTTTGAACAATACTGTGTGCTGCAGGCAGTTGGCTCAACCCTTATGTCAGCGGCGTAACGTTAAGGTGAGGGATCGAGATTTCGATGTCCCGCTGCGCAAACCCCACCGTCCGTTTGATCATTATTTGTGATGTGATTTCGATTAAACATTCATTTTACTTATTTAAAGGCAGCCCCCAATTTGCAGGTACCCTACGAAATCTAATCAGAGGTCAAAAATGGCACACACTACTTCTGCACCGCTGAGCCCGACACTTCACCCCGGCGTTCTGCTTGTAATCCTGCTGACAGGCGCAATCGGGTTTGCGCTGGGACAAAGCTGGCCGTTGACCACAAGCCCTCTGGACACGCCGACCATTGTCGCGCCCGAGGATTGGCACGGCAATGTCAGGCGGTCTTATTGGCCGAATTAAGTCGCCAGACTTAGCTAATCCCCATCAACTGTGCGTCGAACGGGTATTTTGTAAGGTTTTCGTAGCCGTCTTCCGTGATCAGCACCTGATCTTCCAGCTTGATCGAGAAGTCGCCACCAACCTCGCCAACCGCCGCTTCGACGCACAGCACCATTCCGGGCTCGAGTGGATAATCATATGCCCCTTCGACCGCTTTGTCGGGGTAGGCCACCAGAGGCCACTCATCACATAAACCGACGCCATGCATCAGGCAGCCGTATTTCTGCGCCTGAAACTTGTCGTCCAGCTTATGGGCATTTGCGGTCAGGTCCGGGATCATTGTACCGGGTTTCAGCATCTCCATATTGGTCATGATATGCTCATGTGCGTGCTGCATGGCATAGACCATGTCGGCGCGCGGTTTTTGATCCCCGATCCACCACGTGCGCGAAATGTCGATGCAAATCCCGTATGATCCGATCAGATCGGTATCGAAGGCAATGATCTCGTTTTTCCGCGTGATGCGTGGACCACACTCCTGAAACCAGGGGTTGGTACGCTGGCCCGAGGCCAGCAGCCGGGTTTCGATCCACTCGCCACCCCGCCGGATGTTCTCGGCATGGAGAACGGCCCAGATGTCGTCCTCGGATGTCTTCCCGTCGCCTACATTCGCTCGTGCGAACCGCTCCATTTCAGCGACAGCGGTTTCACAGGCGTGGCTGGCGCAGCGCATGGCGAGGATTTCGTCCGGCCCTTTCACGGCGCGGGTTTTCTCGGTGAGTTCTTCACCCTCCATAACCTCAAACCCTTGCGCCTCAAGCGCACGCAGACCGTGCAGCATGATCTTGTCGACGCCAAGCCGCCTGTTTCCGCCGCCATGTTTCTCGATCAACGCGCGTACTTCGTTCGAGAACACATCCGCCGCGACATCAACTTTGTCGCCCCGGTCGAAATAGAACAGATCCGCGCCCGAGCGCTGTTCGCGTACCAAGGGGTTGAATTCCGACAGGAATGGAGAGTTTTTGTAATCCCAGATCACCATATATCCATCGGCGCAAACCAGCACGGCTCTGAACGGGTTGTGGGTGTTCCAAAGCTGCATATTCGTGCTGTCTGTCGCGTAACGGATGTTCAGGGGATCAAACAGCAAGACCCCGCCCCAATCGCGTTGCACGATGGCCTGCGTCAGCCGAGTCCAGCGATACGCACGCATCCGCTCCAGATTGGGCAGGCTCAGACCCGCCGCAGCCCACTCGTCAAAGGCAAGCTGCGTTGGCCCGATCTCAATCCGGTCATTGTCATTCGGGGTCCCGTCCCCCAGCGTTGCGCCTCGGGTCGGATCAATCTTGCGGGTGTCGCGATAGGGAGTATTCACGGGCGGGCCTTTCTGCTTGCCCGCCCAGCCTGCAAAGCTCCGCTCGCTGCGTCTCAAAGGTTTGCGACCGTCTTCGGGTCGCTTTTTGACCGACAGGGCCGAAGCGGGGTGATATGCCTCGGTCATGACCGTGATTTTACAGCAAGCCATTCCGTACGATCCGTTGGCCCCGAATCCGCTGCCCGGCATAAAACCGGCCGATCCCCGGAACTGGCTGCACCGGGACGATGCCTTTGCCGCCCAGATGCAGCGGCGGGCTGACCTGTTGGCGCAGCAGGGGCTTGATGTTCTGGCCCAGAGCCCTGAGGCGCTAAAGCCCGCGCAGGAACTGTTGGATCTGGTTTTGCAGCAAGCCTACCCGGGCGCTTCTGATCAGGTTTTGCGACCAGACGGTGTACGGGTCGAAATTGACAGGGCGCATCCGCTAGAATCACTGTGCCAACTGGTGCAGGAGGATTTCTGCATTCTGCAAAAACGAGGGGATGAGCATGTGTTGACGGGCGCGATTTTATGCTTTCCCGCAAGCTGGATGCTGTCCGAAAAATTCATGCGCCCGCTCATCGCGATCCATGAGCCAGTGGATGTCTACGATGCCAACATCGCCCGCAGGGTTCAGCGCCTGTTCGATGGCATACAGCCCGACCGTCCGCTCTGGCGCTTCAACGCGCTTTGGTATCATGATGCGGAATTGTTCCAGCCGCGCAGCGCCAAGCATCGGCGCGAGCCGCGGGACGAAAACTCAGCTCGCTACCTGCGCAGCGAACGTCAGACTCTTTTGCGCCTGCCGCAGACCAAGGCCGTTGTGTTCGCGATCCACACCTACGTGATGGCCGCCGATCAGGTCTCCAAAATGGAAAACCCCGCCTGACGGCGGGGCCTCCAAGGAGGGTCTTCGGTAATTTCGGTTACATGCCAAGCACGCTGGCTACCCCGGCAAATGCATTAGTGGCGTTCAGGCCGAAAATTGCTGTCGTAAAAGCCAATACCTGAGTGTTGAGGCGGAAATCCTCGCCCCGGATCAGATTGACGGCGGCCAAGGAAAGAGCAATCGGCGTCGATATGCTTGCGACGGCACCGGTCATGCCCCAGCTTGTCAGTCGCAGAATATCGCTTGGGCGTTCTTCGTCATCCTCAGTTTGCCGAGGAGTGTCTGCGGGCTTGGACGGCTCAGTTTCGGTACGGAATGCAATGCTGAGAAGTTGATCATCGCTCAGTTGAATCGGACGCGGCTTGGTTTGTTCTGTTTCAGCGGACACCGCATCAGGATCGGGCAGATCGAGCCCCGCAAAGGGGCCGCTGACCGCTTCGAAAATCTGCTTGCGGTTTCGGGAATTGCGGGGGGCAATTGAATCAAACGCGCTCATGAACTGCTCTACGGTCAATACCGTCTTGGGGGATAGCCATTCGACGCGTCGTGTGGTGCAGATGTCGACCATCCGGTAGAGGATCACGACCAGCATCAATTCGGAAATCTCGCTGTCATCAAGCAGTTTCGACACCGGACTAATCACGATTGTAAGCCGATTGCGTGGCGAAGTCACAGCGGGACGCGCCATGGTTTTAAGGCCAGCGGTTCTGTCCATCCGCTCATGATGGTTGTGCTGGATCGGGGCAGGTTCCGATTCCAAAGCCAGGCGCACAAGGTACTGGCTGCTGACGACGCTGGCCTCAGATGAACTGAGAAGCGTCTTGCGCTCGACCAGGTGACCATAGTCCCCGAGCGTGGTCGAGACGACCTCGCACAGACGCTCAAGCGCGCCGTCTGCAGAACCGTCGAACTGGAGACCACCGTGGTACGTATGTTTCGCAGTCACAGCATGTTCCTTTGCCGTAATAAACTTCACAACAGAGTAACCAGCGAAATGGTGCAAAATTTGACGAAAATGGAAGAAAGTTCGTATTTTCCATCATTGATTACGCTTTGGAAACCAAGAAAAACGTGGTTTCCTTAAATTTATGTGGCAAGAATATGGCGGAAATCCGGTTGGGCCGGCACAGACCGCTTTGCGATTTAGTTATCGATTCGCGCAGCCATTATGGCGATGGATTTCTGGTAAACAGAGGCCGCATTCCACTGCTGTATCACCGCGAAATTCGGCTCGCCTGGCTGATAGCCACGACCCGGCTTCCACCCTTTCTGACGTAAGAAATTTGCGGTCGAGGCCAGAGCGTCAGTCACATTGTAGAAGTCGACGCGGCCATCGCCGGTGGCGTCCACGCCGTAGGCTAGCGCATTGCCGGGCAGGAACTGTGTGTGGCCCAGTTCGCCATGTTTTGCCCCTTTTGTCGCCATCGTCAGGGTGCCCTGGTCGACCAGTTTTAGGGCCCCGATCGCGTGCGGTATGAAGAACTCGGAACGGCGACAATCATAGGCCAGTGTTGTGATTGAGGAAACAATCTGGCTGTCTCCCATGAAACCTCCAAAGCCGGTTTCCATGCCGTGAATGGCGATCAACACACCCGCCGGTACGCCGTATTGACGTTCCAGCGCGGCGTAGAATTCTGGATTGCGAGCTTTGCGCTTGCGTCCCTGCGCAACGATAGTGTCCGCGCCGCGCACCTTCATGAACTTGTCCAAAGAGTATTTGAAACTTTTCTGGTTGCGATCTGCCGCAATGGTACGCGTGGCGTATTGGGTCTGCGAGAGCGCCTGCAGGCCCTTTTTCTTCACTCCTGCTCGTTTCGCGGTTTTGGCGAAATCTGCTTTCCAGGCCTCGAACCCGCTGCTGGTGTTTCCGCACGGGGCGGACAGCGCCAGCGAGGGCAGGAGAAAAGCGAGTGCGGCGAAGCAATGAGGGCGAAGCATGTGAGAAATCCGGTGGTTGAAAAATTCATGATTAGACTACGCCGTGTCCGGGATACCGCAAAGTGGTTTAATACAGGTCGAGTTCCCCTGTGCCTTTCAGGCTTTCGAACCATTCATCCGGGGTTTTGTTGATTTTGGCATGTTTGACCATCATCGCGTTCATATTGGGCAGTTGAGATGATTCCGGCCAGTCTTCTGGTTGCCACAGATTCGAACGGATGATGCATTTGGGGCAGTGCGCAAACACGGTCTCGACATGGATCAGCAGCGCCAGTTTAGGGGCGTGACCACCGACAACCATCTTTGAAAGCAGCTTGGGGTCCGCGCAAATCTGTGCAGTGCCGCGCAGTCGCAGCGTTTCCATTTTTCCGGGGACGAAGAAAATCAAACTGACGCGCGGGTCTTTCAGGACGTTGTGAAACGTATCCACGCGTTTGTTCCCGGGACGGTCGGGCAGGGCGATCATCGTATCTGAGATGATGTGGGTGAACCCGACCGGGTCTCCGCGCGGCGAGATATCGAGATATCCGGACGGGTTGGCCGAAGCGATCAGGCAAAATGGTGAGGTGGCGATAAAGTCGCGGCACATCTGGTCCAGTGCAGGAAGCTCTTTGGCAATGATTTGAGGCAAGGGACGCCCACATATTTCTTCGAGCTCGGCTTCGGAGGTCACAAGATTTGCGAATTCTGAAACAGGTGAAGCATCGGGGGTCATGCGCGTTCCTCCTTTGGCTCTGGTTCAGCAAGTGTGGAAGATCGCGGCAAACGAAACAAGGGCGCCCCGAAAGGCGCCCTTGAAGCAGTCATAAATGCAGCCGGATCAGCAGCTGTAGTACATGCCGTATTCAACCGGGTGCGGTGTGTGCTCGTAGGTTTCGACCTCTTCCATCTTCAAAGCGATGTAGCCGTCGATCTGGTCTTTGGTGAACACGTCGCCCTGCAGCAGGAAGTCGTGATCGGCTGCCAGTGCTTCCAGAGCTTCGCGCAGCGAACCGCAGACGGTCGGGATATCGGCCAGCTCTTCGGCAGGCAGATCGTACAGGTTTTTGTCCATGGCTTCGCCCGGATCGATCTTGTTCTTGATGCCGTCCAGACCGGCCATCAACAGAGCGGCAAACGCCAGATAGGGGTTCGCTGCCGGATCGGGGAAGCGAGCCTCGACACGTTTGGCTTTGGGGCTTTCGGTCCACGGAATACGCACGCAGCCCGAACGGTTACGGGCCGAGTAGGCGCGCAGGACGGGGGCTTCAAAGCCGGGGATCAGACGCTTGTAGCTGTTGGTCGCCGGGTTGGTGAAGGCGTTCAGCGTTTTGGCGTGCTTGAGGATGCCACCGATGAAGTACAGCGCTTCGTCCGACAGATCGGCATATTTGTCGCCCGCGAACAGCGGCTTGCCGTCTTTCCAGATCGACATGTTCACGTGCATACCGGTGCCGTTGTCACCTGCGATCGGCTTCGGCATGAAGGTGGCCGATTTGCCGTAGGCGTGTGCAACGTTGTGGATGATGTACTTGTACTTCTGCAGCTCGTCGGCCTGTTTGGTCAGGCTGTCAAAGATCAGACCCAGCTCGTGCTGGCACGAGGCAACCTCGTGGTGGTGCTTGTCGACCTTCATGCCCAGACGCTTCATGGTCGAGAGCATTTCGGAACGCAGGTCCTGTGCTTCGTCGATGGGGTTGACCGGGAAGTAACCGCCCTTGACGCCCGGACGGTGGCCCATGTTGCCCATCTCGTACTCGGTGTCGGTGTTCCAGGACGCGTCGGTTGCATCAACTTCGTAGGATACCTTGTTGATGCTGTTGGAGAAACGGACATCGTCGAATAGGAAGAACTCGGCCTCGGGACCCATGTAGGCAACATCACCGATGCCTGAAGCTTTCAGGTAAGCTTCGGCCTTCTGGGCGGTTCCGCGCGGGTCACGCTCATAGGCTTCGCCGGTGTCGGGTTCGACAACCGAGCAGTGCACACAGATGGTTTTTTCCGCGTAGAACGGATCGACATAAGCGCTTTCGGTGTCGACCATCAGCTTCATGTCGGATGCTTCGATCGACTTCCAGCCCGCGATGGACGAACCGTCGAACATGAAGCCTTCTTCCAGGAAGTCTTCGTCAACCTGATCGGCCATCAGGGTCACGTGCTGCAGCTTGCCGCGCGGGTCGGTGAAACGAACGTCGACGTATTCGGCGCCTTCGTCCTTGATCAGCTGAAGAACTGCGTCCTTGCTCATTCTCTTGTTTCCTCTGATTTGAAGATGGGTCTGTTACAGGGCGTCCGAACCGGTTTCGCCGGTACGAATGCGAATGGATTGCTCGACGGGGGAGACAAAAATCTTACCATCGCCGATTTTGTCGGTCTTCGCGGCTCCGATGATGGCCTCGATTGCGGCGTCGACCTGATCGTCGTCCAATACGACTTCAACCTTTACCTTGGGCAGAAAGTCGACAACGTATTCCGCGCCACGATAGAGTTCGGTGTGACCTTTCTGGCGGCCAAAGCCTTTCACTTCGATCACGCTGAGACCCTGGACGCCAACGTCCTGCAAAGCCTCTTTCACTTCGTCCAGTTTGAACGGCTTGATGATCGCTTCGATCTTTTTCATTCCGGCTCACCTTGCATGGTTGTCTGGACCGCACTGATCACGTCTAAGATTGTGCGGCAATCTGATTGCTGTATTGCTGGGTGCGAGATGCACGGAAAGTGGGCGTGGTGTCAAATTTTGATCGCCTTGCATAAAAAGTAATCACAATTGAATCGGTCGAGGAGGTGAGATGTCGGAACTGCTGACCGCTGAGCAGATGCGGAACCTTGAGCAGGCCGCGATTGAATCCGGTCAGGTGACCGGTCTGGAGTTGATGGAGCGCGCCGGGCAGGGTGTTGTCGAAGCAATTTTTGAGGAGTGGCCGGAGCTGGGAAAAGCAACTGGTTGTTCAGTTGTCCTTTGCGGTCCGGGCAACAATGGCGGAGACGGTTTTGTGGTGGCGCGATTGCTGCAAGAGCGGGGGTGGAAGGTCGAGGTGTTCCTTTGCGGCGACCCGGCCAACCTGCCGCCTGATGCAAGAGCAAATTACGAACGGTGGAGCGGGCGGACGCTTGGTATGTGGGACACAGCCCAGGCAGAAATTCAGCATCCCGACGTTTCGATTGACGCCCTGTTTGGCACCGGGTTGACACGGCCCATCGAGGACCCGGCTGTGTGGGAGCACCTTTGGGCCCACGACGATGCCGAAGATGCGTGGGAAATGCGAAGACAGGGCGGGGGAACAGATATCGTGCCGCCGCGTACGGTCGCAATAGACCTGCCGTCAGGTCTCTGTTCGGATTCAGGTAAGGTGCTTGGGGGAGCATTCCCCCGGCATGGCCGTCGATGTGCCCGATCCGCACTGACGGTTTCTTTTCACGCGCGCAAGTTGGGTCACGTTCTGGGTGAGGGACCCTCATTTTGTGGGCGACTGGTCGTGAAGGATATCGGGCTGAAGTCTGGGTCTGGCAGCGCCGAGGTCGCAAATGCGATTGAACGGCCATCCGGCCCGGTTTTTAGCAAGAGTGGCTTTGGTCACAAATACGCGCATGGCCACGCTTTTGTCCTGACGGGAGGGGCTGGCAGAACCGGGGCCGCTCGGCTGGCTGCACGGGGCGCATTGCGGGTTGGCGCGGGGCTGGTGACGCTGGGTGTGCCACCCGCAGCACAGATGGAGGTGGCATGTCAGATCACCGCTGTCATGCTGCAGCGAGTCGAAGGGGGCGAAGAGTTATCGGAGATACTGCAGGATGCGCGATTGAATGCGCTCTGCCTTGGGCCGGGCTTGGGGTTGGCACGCGCGCAGAAACTGGTTCCCGTGGCGCTGGCGTCTGGGCGCCCGACGGTGCTGGATGCGGATGCGTTGACGGCGTTTGCGGAAACCCCTGCCGCATTGCTGGAAATCCTGCATGACAATTGTGTCCTTACACCGCATGGGGGTGAGTTCGCCCGGCTGTTCCCGGACATCGCCGAACAGCTCTCGGCGCAGCCCGATAGGGGGCCGGGCTATTCAAAGGTGGATGCCGTACGCGCAGCAGCCAGGCGGGCAGGCTGCGTGGTTCTGTACAAAGGGCCAGATACCGTGATTGCCGCACCGGACGGGCGATGTTCGATCAACGCGGCGTTTTATGATCGCGCGGCGCCCTGGCTGGCGACCGCAGGATCAGGCGACGTGCTGGCCGGCTTCATTACCGGCCTGATGGCGCGCGGGCTCACCCCGATGCACGCCGCTGAATCCGCTGCATGGTTACATGTGGAGTGCGCTAGGCTGTTTGGGCCGGGATTGATTGCCGAGGATTTGCCAGAGCAGGTGCCAGCAGTTTTCACACATTCCGCTGCCCGAGCTTTATGAGCGGAAATTGGCCGATAGGAGGGTACAGCGGCAAGGTTTCGCCGCTCTGTCCCTTCGGCTGCATAGCCGATGTTTGCAAGCCGCAACGCACAGCGCAAGAATTGTCTTGCAGGACCGTTGAGTGTTCCTTTCAGCTTCGATCAAGATATTGATAATATATTGTTTTCTTCGACGATCTCGACGTGGCCTGTGGCAGAATTGCAATGCCGTGCTCATAAGGTTCAGTGCTCATTGGAACCCATGCGCCTCGTGAGCATATCGGCAATATCAAAAAACTGACCAATCTATGGTGAATGATATGACAGTGAATTTTAAGCTGACTTCGATAGCAGCGGCGCTTGCCGCTACAACAGCAATCCCCGCCGCCGCCGAATTGAAATATGAAAACAATACGGGCGGCTATGTCCTGCTTTATGGTCAGTTGAACCCGGCCCTGATCTCGGTCGATGACGGCGAAGAGACCGAGACCCGCGTACTGGACAACGACCTTTCGAACAGCCGGGTTGGCCTGGAACTGCTACAGCCATTTGGCAATAACGATTTCACGTTCCGTTTTGAAACCGGGCTTGGCCTGCCGAATTCAAGCGAGTGGAACCAGCTGGGCACCGATTTCAGCGGCTGGACCCGTGAAGACATCCGGCATGTGGATTTTGCGCTTGCCGGTGACTGGGGTAAATTCTCGGCCGGTCAGGGTAGCATGGTCTCGGATGGTGCTGCCGAAGTGGATCTGTCTTATGTCGGAACCGCCCTGTATTCCTTCACCAATGATGAAAACGGCGGTTTCTTCTACCGTGGCACTGACGGCATTCTGAGCGATATTACCGTGGGCGATTCCAGCAGTAACTTTGATGGCGCTCGTCGTGGTCGCGTTCGCTATGATACGCCGTCATTCAGCGGTTTCACGGGTGGAATTGCATACGGTCAGAATATTCTGTCCAGCGATGATGACGACGACTATTACGACATCGGCGTACGCTACAACAACACCTTCGGTGGTGGGGTCGAGTTTGCTGCGGCATTGGCTTATGCGGTTCGCTCGGCTGACGACGGCTCGGGGGATCGCAAAGATACAATCGGGTCGGCCTCAGTACTGCTGCAAAGTGGCCTGAGCTTTACCGTTGCAGCCGGTACACGCGATAACGATGCTGATGGTGCGTCTGATCCGAACTACTTCTACGGCAAGATTGCGTACGAGGATCAATGGATATCCTGGGGCAAGACCGGCATCGGTATCGACTACTTCTCGGGCTCTGATTTCGAGAATGACGGCTCAAGCACGGATGCATGGGGTATCGCTGTTGTGCAGCGTATCGACAGCATCAACACCGATGCCTACCTGAAATATCGCAATCACGACTTTGAAGATGGCGCTTCGTTCGACAACAACGAAGCCTGGGTACTGGGTGCCCGCTGGAAGTTCTGATTTTGCATTGCGGCGTTGATCGAATGCCCCGGCCTGCGCCGGGGCATTTTTTCGTCTGTGATATGGGCAAAACCGGGCTGAAAAGGCCATTGCCTCTTGCACGCAGGCGGCTGGGCAAATAGAAGGCGTCAAATTTGCCCGGCGCGCCCGTTTTGCGCGCCCCGAATCCTATGGGGACTACCATAATGCAGGTTACCGAGACGCTGAACGAAGGTCTGAAACGCGGCTACAACATCGTTGTGACTGCAGCCGAGCTGGACGACAAGGTCAACGAAAAGCTGACCGAAGCGCAGCCCGAAGTCGAGATGAAGGGTTTTCGTAAAGGCAAGGTGCCGATGGCACTGCTGAAAAAGCAGTTTGGCCAGCGCCTGCTTGGCGAAGCGATGCAGGAAACCATCGACGGTGCGATGAACAAGCACTTTGAGGACAGCGGCGAGCGTCCTGCTCTGCAGCCCGAGGTCAAGATGACCAATGAGGACTGGAAAGAAGGCGACGATGTCGAAGTAGCGATGTCCTATGAGGCGCTGCCCGAGATTCCAGAGGTTGATCTGAAATCGGTCGAGCTGGAGAAACTGGTCGTCAAAGCAGACGACGCAGCCGTTGAGGAAGCGCTGAACAACCTGGCCGAGACCGCTCAGAACTTCAAAGCGCGCCGCAAGGGCTCGAAAGCCAAAGACGGCGACCAGATCGTGTTCGACTTTGTCGGTAAAGTTGACGGCGAAGAGTTCGAAGGTGGTTCCGCTGAAGATTATCCGCTGGTTCTGGGCTCGAACAGCTTCATCCCCGGCTTTGAAGAGCAGCTGGTTGGTGTGAAGGCTGAGGAAGAAAAAGACGTCAACGTCACTTTCCCCGAAGAATACGGTGCCGAGCATCTGGCCGGTAAAGACGCCGTTTTCACCTGCACCATCAAAGAGGTGAAAGAGCCTGTCGCGGCTGAGGTCGACGACGAGCTGGCCAAGAAATTCGGTGCCGAGGATCTGGCTGCGCTGAAAGCGCAGATCGCCGAGCGTCTGGAAGCCGAATATGCTGGTGCTTCTCGTGCAGTCATGAAGCGTGCCCTATTGGACGCGCTGGATGAGAAAGTGACGTTCGACCTGCCGCCGTCGCTGGTGGAAGCCGAAGCCAAACAGATCGCACATCAGCTGTGGCACGAGGAAAACCCCGACGTCGAAGGCCACGACCACGATCCGGTCGAGCCAACCGATGAGCACAACAAACTGGCCGAGCGCCGCGTTCGTCTTGGCCTGTTGCTGGCTGAGCTGGGTCAGAAGGCAGAGGTCGAAGTGACCGACGCCGAGATGACCCAGGCGATCATGAACCAGGCGCGTCAGTATTCGGGCCAGGAACGCCAGTTCTTCGAATTCGTGCAGCAGAATGCTCAGATGCAGCAGCAACTGCGTGCGCCGATCTTTGAAGACAAGGTAGTCGACTACGTGTTCGAGCTGGCTCAGGTCGCGGACAAAGAAGTCAGCAAAGACGATCTGCAGAAAGCCGTTGAGGCACTGGAAGAGGAATAATCCTCTTCCTTTCCCATTTCCCATGGGGTCACAAAAAAGCGGAGCCGCCTGTAATTAGACGGCTCCGCGTGGGTGGCTTTGTACTATGAGGTGAGGGGGTCAAGCCTCATGAGCAAAAGCACGGGGGGTTCCTAGCAGGGCAGTTTTCTGCTCTGGCGTGAACTTGTCGGACAGCGTCTCGATCAATCTCAGGACATCTTGCCGTTCATTCTCGGTTTTTGCCGCATTCATCTGTTCGACAAAATATTTCTCAAGCTGGGTCAGTGGCTTGTGATCGCGGTTTGCAACGCTCGGTTCGACCAGCTTTTTGCTGTTGAACAAAGCGAGCGCCTCTTCTTCTTCTAGAAAAACGCTGTCTTGGATATCCGCAAATTCTCGGAGGCTGGCGATGCGCTCTTCCGTGCAGTCCACCAGTGCCGCGAGGGCCGAAACCTTGCCCATCGGCACAGTTTTCCCAACATAGTCATATGGCGCACAATTTGAGCGTCTCAGCACCCGGTCCATCACCGGATCGATTACTGTGATGATGTCCTGAACACCGGCGTTTATGGCATATTCCAAAGAGCCGATCATCAGTTCACAAGTGGCATAAGACAGTGAGTTTTCGCCCTTGCCGCGCGTCAAACGCTGGGTGTCGACGCAGAAGCGGGTGGACTCCCACATGGTTGCGCTTCGAATTGGCGGTTCGCCATCCAGAATGGCCGAGAATACATCCGCCAGCATGTGAGGGCCGGTGGTCTGGAGGGCACGCACGGCGGCGACGACATTCCCCCTGTCGTCGAAGCCGATTACGTATGTCGGGTCCAAGTGATCAAATTCATCGATCTCTTTTCCATCTTCGATTGTGACATCCCATCCGAGACGTTCACCAAATACGCGCGCTCTCAACTCGAACATTTCGTCAAGAACTTCGCTGAACAAATGTCTGTTTAGTCCATCTACTACGATGATCATTTTCATCCCCCTTCGAGTGGTCGTTCGGTAAGCTAAAGGTTACCGTTTCGGGGTCGAAATTCTATTGGGGATTTCCCGTATTTGTTCAGATTGTGGGGTTTCTGTGTTTAACCCGTGCCGATCAGCCCGACTGCAATGGCGCGTCCTACGGCCTGTGGAGTCGTCAGCGCGCATAGCTTTTCCCGGCTTGAGCGCAGGTGCACCTCGACCGTGCGGTGCGAAATCGAGAGAATATCGCCTATGTCTTGCTGCGATTTCCCAGCCGCGACCCATTGAAGAATTTCGGCTTCACGGGTCGAAAGGTTGGGGTGATAGAGAGCGCCTGCAAATTCGTCCGAGGTGATCACATTGTCATGAATGTGCACGGCCATGGATTGCAGGTCGCTGATGACGTGGGTGTAGAGCTTGCGCCACTCTTCCTTGGGGCAGTCACGCGTCACGCTCAGAAAGCCGATATCGCCGTAAGGTCCGCGAACAGGAATGGTAACCCCTTGACTGGGGAGCCCAAAATCATGTGCATCCCGGAAAACGCGTTGGAAATTCTGGCTGCGTTCCAGACGGCTCCAATCTACCGGGGCAATGCTGCGCTTGGCCATATGCAGCGTCGGATCAATCATGACCAGATCGTGTTTCTGGTAGTGCTCTTTCCAGTCGTCGTTGTAGGTAACGTGGCCTGCGACTTTCCCCTCCGACGGGTTCATCCCGGCGTAGGCGGCATGGTCCATTTCAAACTTGTCGCAAACCCGCTTTAGAAACTCGGTATACCGAGCTTCTGTACCTGGCAGTGTGCTCAGATCAATTATCTCCATACTGCGCCTACGAACTACTGTTTGTAATTAAGTCCAATGATGCCTTCGGACCAGCAACTTAACTAGGATGAACCTAACTTACCTCGCGGAAAGCAGGTCAGCATATATTTTATTGAATGGCAAGACAACGAGAATTTTGTCTGTGCTTTTTAGGGAGATGTTGTAGGTAAGAGAACGTTTTCGCCACTTTTCTGCCACATAACCCTAAAGTGCCGTATCTACTGGCGGTTAATAAGCTAAGGTGCCGGTCGTAATCCGGTTTCGACCAGCATCCCGCGGGCTTTCGCTTCTGGGTAGTACCCTTTCGCGTACAGAAAGATGGCGCGCTGTTGATCGCCATCGGACAAAAGCCAAGCGCCGCGCAGGTATTTTCCGGCAAACTCCAGATTGGTATCGGCATCCAGCAAACCTTCGGCGTTCCCGGTATAGCCCATTGAGCGCGCTGTGGCGGGGAGGATTTGCAGCAGACCGTAGTAGGGCCGGTTCACCGCCCAGGGCCGGTGTGTGCTTTCACGAATGGCCAGCTTGTGCACCAGCTCTCGCGGAAGTTCGTAATGGTCGGCCCATTTGTTGATCGAGGCGCGCAGTTCAGGTGTTTCATTGGGATAAAGGGGCGGATCGAAAGAGTCGCCGCTTGAAACATCGGGGCCGCCGCAGGCAGCAAACGGTGCCATCAGCAAGAAGGTCAAGACACTGCGGCGAAGGAGAGAGGTCATGTACATACTCCGGATTGCGAAGGCCGATGATATGAAACCTTCGCGTGTTCGCAAGACCGGGAACGCAATCGGGCTGAATTTTGCCTGTTCCCCCAGAGCAAATGAAAAGGGCCGCGCAAAAAATGCACGGCCCTCGGTTCTTTGAGAATGCAGCCGGATCAGGCTTTGGCTTCGTCTTCCTCGGCTGGTGCTTCTTCGGCAACCAGATCATCATCATCCGAAGCGGCCGAGCCGATGTCGTCGAACAGTTCGGCGATTTCGAATTCAGCAGCGGCCTCTTCTTCAGCAGCCAGTTCCTGAATCGATTTGCCCGATGCCTGCAGCTCGGCTTCTTCTTCCGAACGGGCAACGTTCATCTTGATTTCGACTTCAACTTCGGGGTGCAGTTTGACCGCCAGCGAGTGCAGACCCAGTTCCTTGATCGGAGCGATCAGGGCGATCTGTTTCTTGTCGACGGTGAAGCCTGCTTCGGTTGCAGCGTCTGCGGCGTCACGAGGCGTGACCGAGCCGTACAGAGCGCCAGCATCCGATGCCGAACGAATCACGATGAACTGCTGACCGTCCAGCTTTTCAGCCAGTGCTTCAGCTTCTTTCTTGGTTTCCAGGTTGCGTGCTTCAAGCTGCGCTTTCTGGGCTTCGAACGATGCGATGTTGGCATTCGATGCGCTCAGCGCTTTGCCCTGGGGCAGCAGGAAGTTGCGGGCGTAGCCGGGCTTAACGTCAACGACGTCGCCCATCTGACCCAGTTTCGCAACGCGTTCCAGAAGGATAACTTGCATATCAGTCTCTCCTTACTTCACGGCGTAGGGCAGCAGGGCGAGGAAGCGGGCGCGCTTGATAGCACGGGCCAGTTCACGCTGCTTTTTCGCCGAAACGGCGGTGATGCGCGAAGGTACGATCTTGCCGCGCTCAGAGATGTAGCGTTGCAGCAGACGAGTGTCTTTGTAGTCGATTTTCGGCGCGTTCTCACCCGAGAACGGGCAGACCTTGCGGCGGCGGAAAAATGGTTTTGCGGCCATGGTTTAATGTCCTTTCTTCAGGCGTTGATCAACGGCGCTCGCGGCGGCCTTCACGCTCGTCGCGCTTCTGCATCTGAACCGACGGGCCGTCTTCGTGGCCGTCAACCTTGATGGTCAGAACGCGCATGACGTCGTCATGCAGGCGCATCAGGCGTTCCATTTCCTGAACCGCACCCGAAGGGGCATCGGTTTTCAGGAAGGCATAGTGGCCTTTGCGGTTCTTGTTGATCTTGTAAGCCATCGTCTTGACGCCCCAGTACTCGCTGTCGACGACGTTGCCGCCGTTGTCAGCCAGAACGGTGCCGAAATGTTCGACAAGGCTTTCTGCCTGCGCGTTGGACAGATCCTGACGCGCGATCATTACATGCTCATACAGTGGCATGTGCACTCCTGTTTATATCAAGGCGCATTTCAAAGGCGGGGCCATATGGTCCTTCGCGACCCTGCCACGAGAGGCTGCGCGATTCATAACTCCTGCGAAGGATGGCCCCGTATACACGTTTGAGCGCCCGGGGCAAGCCCTGCGACGCCTGCCACGGATGCCTTGGTGAAGTCGTTCAATTTCCACTGGTGCGCCCAATTCCTGACGCTTTTCGCCCCGAGGTTGTTCATGAAACCGGGAGAACCCGGCGACCCGGAAAACACAGACAGGGCAAGACAATGGCCGTCATGAACACAAATACCTTTGAGCAATCGGCGCCTCGCGCGGCATTTGATAAATCCGTACCCGTTTTGATCACTTTTGCTCCGAACTGGCGTGCCCGGATGTTTCTGCTGCGTGCAGTGGGCGCCTTTCTGATCCTGACGGCCTTTTCGATGTGGTTGATGCCCGGCTCGGTCATGGGTGCCGAGGTGTGGCCGATCAAGCTGGTCGCGTCGCTGATGTTTCTGATCGTTGGCGTCAGCCTGCTGACCATCGAGGTCATGGACACTCGCCCCGATGCTTATTTTGACCCGATCCGCCGCGAGGTCCGCATTCTGCAGAAGAACGAAAACGGTCGCCCGCAGACGGTTCTGCGCCGCAGCTATGACTCGCTTGGCGGCGCACGTTTTGCGGATGATCAGGTCGAGCTGTTCGATGTCGACGGCAGCCTTTTGATGAAGCTACCTCTGGAATCGGCGGATATTGGCTCAGCTCTGAAAGGTCAACTCAGCCAAAACGTAACAATTTTCGCCTGAGTTTTATTCTGTTCAAAAAGGAACAGAGTTTGTGAATCAAAAGGACTTGTGTGCCGCCCTTGGGCGGCACATTTTTGTTGGTGAGCAACCCAATAGGTTTGCGACCACAAAATTTTCGGAGATTGACATGAAATCCACCCTTCTTGCCGCTGCTCTCGCCGTATCTGCGACCACAGCATTCGCCAGCGCAGAAAAGTACGTTCTGGACCCCAGCCACAGCCAGGTCATCTTCAGCTACAACCATCTGGGCTATTCAACCACCTATGGCATGTTCTCGGGCTTTGAGGGTGAGATCATGTTTGATCAGGAAGATCCCGCCGCGTCGAGCGTGACCGTTTCGATGCCGGTTGTCGAAATGATCACCGGCTGGAAGGCACGCGAAGATCACTTCATGACCGAGGACTTCTTTGGTGCGGCCGAAGGCGATCTCGTCACCTTTAGCTCGACCGGCATCGAAGTGACCGGCGAGAACACGGCGAACATCACCGGTGATCTGACCATGAACGGCGTCACCAAATCGGTGGTTCTGGATGCCAAACTGAACCAGGTCGGTGATCACCCGATGGCAAAAAAGCCCTGGGCCGGTTTTGACGCCACCACCACACTGGTTCGCAGCGATTTCGATCTGGGCCAGTTCGCGCCGTTTGTGAGCGATGAAGTTGAAGTTCGCATTTCAGTCGAGGCACAGAAGGCCGACTAAGCCGACGTCGAAGCACATTTTTTACCGCCGGGGGCGATCCTCCGGCGGTTTTTTCATTTCTCGTCGCGCTCTGCTGTCAATTCAACGGAAACACCGACTGTGAAGCCCAATGAGTCTTCGGTGGGCTGCGATGCGCCAACGTTGAAATCCATGCGGTTGAGCTCAAGACTGCCGGACATGGTCGCCTCGTCGTCCTCGAACTCCAAGGTGAACGGCAGAACGACATCCATCGATTTGTCCCGGATCGTCAGAGGCCCGCGCGCTTCATAGCCCGTTTCTGTCTTGAACAGATCAGCTTTGAATTGAGCCGTGGGAAATGTCTTACTGTCAAAGAAATCCGCGCCCATGGCCTGATCGGTCACCGTGCCAAGGCTTAGCGAGCCGATTGCAATTGTGACGTCAACCGATCCGGCCGGCCCTGGTGCGGCAGGGTCTTCAAAAGCTATTGCCGCAGTCCAGTCCGCGAATTCGCCGGTCACCGGACTCCCAAGCTGTGAAATCGTGATCGACAGCGTACCGTCCTCGACCTCCCATTCCGATTGAACCTCTGCGAGTTCAGCCGTGTCAGCGGATGCTTTGGAATGTTCATCAAACACGCCTATGGACCAGCCTCCGACAAGCACCGCGCCCCAGATGACCAAAGCGGCGAATGCGGGTGCTGTCGAATGATGCTGAGCGGGAGGCTCAGGCGCGTCCGACCGGCCCGGTAGCATACGGCGCAATGTGCTGTCCTTGTCCACGACATGGTGTTTCAGCGCGCCCGCAATGTGCAGCACCAATGACCCGCCCAAGGTCCAGACGAGCAACCAGTGCAGGCCGGCACTGACCTCGGCCAGAAAGGCTGATTTCGGAACAAGCGGCAGGTTCTGGCCAAACGGCCACAGGATTGGGGCGAAGCCGTCGGTTGCGGCATGGTGAATCCAGCCGCTGAGTGGGACCAGAACCAGCGAGCCGTACAGCAACCAGTGCACGGTTTCAGCGGCAAAGGCCTCGGGTTTGTTATCGGCGTTGAGCAGCCCCGGCTTGGTCTGGGTCAGGGCCCAGAGGATTCGGGCCAGTGCCACGAAAAACACCGTGATCCCGACGGTTTTGTGTAGCGAGAACAGCCGGGCTGCGCGGGCGATGTCATCCTCGGTCGTGGGGATGTTTGGATCGTAGATCGCGTGGGCCAGTTCATTGGCAAACCAGCCCAGAGGCAAAGCCGTCAAGATCAGCAGGGCGGTCAGCCAATGAAATGCTTTGGTTACACCACCATAGCTGGAGTGGGTGTTCGTCAGGGACATTGCTGGGCTCTCCGCATTGCTGAGTTGGGGACAGGTTAAATGGATGTTGTGCGGACACAAGGCAGAGAAATGCACAGTAAAGGTGTCCTGATGCAGAACGCAGGCAATGCTTGTGCCGCGCGGTCAGTCGGTTTACACCCCGCCGCAACCTGACGTCACGCATGAGGCACCAATGACACGCGCGTTTGTTTTCCCGGGGCAGGGCGCCCAGACCATCGGAATGGGCAAGGCTCTGGCCGCGGCATATCCAGCCGCTCAAGCCGTTTTCGATGAGGTGGATGAAGCCTTGGGTGAAAAGCTGAGCGCATTGATCTGGGAGGGCGATATTTCTGATCTGACGCTGACTCAGAATGCACAGCCCGCGTTGATGGCCACATCGATGGCAGCGATGCGTGCGCTTGAGGCGGAAGGTGCGTCGATTTCGATGGCCGCGTATGTGGCCGGGCATTCGCTGGGCGAGTATTCCGCGCTGGCCGCTGCCGGGGCGTTGTCGATTGCCGATACCGCACGTCTTCTGCGCACACGCGGACAAGCGATGCAAAGCGCCGTGCCGGTGGGCGAAGGAGCCATGGCTGCGATTCTGGGCCTTGACCTTGAAGCGGTGCGCGCTGTGGCCGAAGAGGCAGCGCAGGGCGAGGTCTGTCAGGCCGCAAACGACAACGATCCGACGCAGGTCGTGGTGTCGGGTGCGAAGGCTGCCGTCGAACGTGCGGCTGAGATTGCCAAAGAAAAAGGTGCCAAACGCGCAGTTATGTTGCCGGTAAGCGCACCGTTCCACTGTGCGCTGATGCAACCCGCCGCAGATGTCATGGCGGAGGCTCTGGCCGCTGTTGAAATCAAGGCACCTGCCGTGCCTCTGATCGCAAACGTTCGTGCCGAGGCCGTGACCGATCCGGATGTGATCCGGCAATTGCTGGTCGAGCAGGTCACAGGATCGGTGCGGTGGCGTGAAAGCGTACAACACATGGTCGCCCAGGGTGTGACCGAAGCGTGGGAGATTGGCGCGGGCAAAGCGCTGTCGGGCATGATCCGCAAGATTGATCGCGCCCTTGCATGTCAGGCGGTTGGCTCGCCGGATGATGTGAAAAGAGTGACCGGTGCGGCGGATAACGGATAAGCCGCCCAACGCGGCGGTTAGAGAAGGACTGGAAATGTTTGATTTGACAGGAAAGAACGCGCTGATCACCGGCGCTTCCGGCGGCATTGGCGGGGATATCGCGCGTGCCTTGCACAGCGCGGGCGCGACGATTGGTTTGTCGGGTACGCGGGTTGAGCCCTTGCAGGCGCTTGCTGCTGAATTGGGCGAACGCGCGCATGTTCTGCCGTGTAACCTCAGCGACATGGAGGCGGTTGCGGAACTGCCAAAACAGGCGGCCGAGGCGATGGGGTCGGTTGATATTCTGGTCAACAATGCGGGCATCACGCGCGACAACCTGTTCATGCGTATGTCTGACGAGGAATGGCAAAGCGTGATCGATGTAAACCTGACCGCCACGGCCAAACTGTGCAGAGGCGTGCTGCGCGGGATGATGAAGGCGCGCTGGGGGCGGATCATCAATATCTCGTCCATCGTAGGTGCGACCGGCAATCCGGGGCAGGTGAACTACGCGGCCTCGAAGGCCGGTATGGTCGGGATGACCAAATCGATAGCCTGTGAGGTGGCAAGCCGCGGAATCACTGCGAATGCGGTCGCGCCGGGCTTTATCACCACGGCCATGACCGACAAGCTGACCGACGATCAAAAGTCCGGCCTCCTGACGCAGGTTCCGGTAGGGCGCATGGGCGAGCCGTCTGAAATCGCTGCGGCTGTTTTGTATCTTGCAAGCCCCGAAGCAGGGTATGTGACCGGAAGCACCTTGCATGTGAATGGCGGTATGGCCATGTTGTAATCGCAATTCGGGGCGGATGCGAAAGCGTTTGCCTTGCGCGTTGTCTGTGCTATAGGCGGCGCGTATGCGCAGGAACCGGTCGAAGGGCCGGTTCTCTGATTTCCCGGCGACCCGGGACCCAAACCGCCCGGAAAGGGCAAAACAAGTCCACCCCGAACGGGCAAGGGCAGAACCGGGCGGACAGCCCTGAAATGAAATGAGGAATAGACATGAGCGACGTCGCAGATCGCGTTAAGAAGATCGTTGTTGAGCACCTGGGTGTTGAAGAGGACAAGGTTGCTGAAAACGCCTCGTTCATCGACGATCTGGGCGCAGACAGCCTGGACACCGTTGAGCTGGTAATGGCATTCGAAGAAGAGTTCGGTATCGAGATCCCGGACGACGCTGCCGAAACCATCCAGACGTTTGGCGACGCGGTCAAATTCATCAGCGAAGCTTCCTAAGCCGACCTGACTGATAGAAAAGCGGCGCTTCCGGGCAACGGAGGCGCCGTTTTTTTATGCTCTGCCACATTTCGCGCTTGCTTTGAGGGGGCGAGGATTCGCACTCTGACCTCTGAGGCAAATTTTCAAGCGGGCAAGGGCATGATAAGATCCACCCCGATGATCAACACGGCGCGTCTGACCTTGTGTGCGATGCGACCTGAGGATTTTAACCGGTTCGCCGAGATATGGCGTGACCCCGACGTCGTGCGCCATATTGGCGGCACCCCCAAGACGCGCGGCGAGGCCTGGGATTCATTTCTGCGCAACGCCGGGCACTGGCAGATGACGGGGTTCGGCCAGTGGGGGGTGGTTCTGCAGTCGAATCGTACCCTGATCGGACAGGCCGGATTTTTCTATGGCAACCGAGGGCTTGGCGAAGATTTTGACGGTTTCCCCGAAGCCGGTTGGGTTCTGGCCCCGGAAATGCAGGGGCAGGGTTATGGGCAAGAGGCCGCACAGGCTGCGCATGACTGGTTTGACAGGGTCATTCCCGGTCCGCTGGTTGCGCTGATCGATGCGGATCACGCCGCTTCACAGAGATTGGCCGAAAGGCTGGGGTACCAGAAACTCCGCGAGGCAGAGTATCGCGACACCCCGGTTCACCTGTTTCGCCGAGATGGTCCTCCGCCACGGGTCTGAAACGTATCCCACACAGCGATGCCGCAAACGGCATTTACTTTGCCGATCCCGGGAAATGATGGGCCGGTCGGCGACGATATGCTATCGTGGTATTGCCATTTGAGTGAGCGGAGGAAAAAGCTCATGAGAATTTACCCCACGATGGAACTACAAAACGGTCGTTGTGTTACGCTGGACAAGGGACGTCTGGACGAGGCGATGATCTGGCATGTGAACCCGGTCGAAACGGCGCGCAGTTGGTCCGCGGCCGGTGCCGAGTGGATGCAGCTGACGGATTTTGACGCCATCGAAGGACGCGACACCAATTCCGAACTGGTCGAAGAGATCATCCGGACTGCTGAGATGCCGGTGCAACTGGCTGGTGGTATGCGAACCCGCGAGCATGTTGAGTACTGGATCAACAAAGGGGCCGGTCGAATCGTGATCGGCACGTTGGCGGCCTGGGACCCGAATTTGGTGAAAGAACTGGCCAAGCTGTATCCTGATCAGATCGTGCTGGCGGTGGATGTCTGGCAGGGACAGGTGATGACCGAAGGCTGGCGCAGCCAGAGCGCCTTTACGCCAGAGGCGTTCGTCGAAGCGTTCTCGGATACACCGTTTGCGGCAATTCTGGTCACGGATATCGATAGCGATATGGAGGATGTCGAGGCGCAACTGGGTCTGATTTCGGGGCTGGCAGAGAAATCGCGTACACCGATCATTGCCAGCGGTGTCGTGCGTACAACCGATGACATCTCGCGTCTTGCTTATATCTCGAATATTTCGGGCGCAATCGTTGGCCGGGCTTTGTTCCGCAAGACCGTCGACCTGTCCGAAGCTCTGGAAGTTGCGAAGTCGGCGCATGAGCCGGTCGCCGAATTCCAGTAGATACCGCACGCTAGAAGAACCCGCCTTTTCAATACTGGACGCGAGGCGGGTTTTTCAATTTCGGGGGCAATTTCAACCCGCTTGCTGAAGTGTCTGATCGAGTCATGGCAACATGACGCCGGTGCAGAATACGCCGTTGCTCTTGCCCCCGGACCCCGGGCCGGGGTATGAGCGGTTCTCATAACAGGAAGCAGGCAAGAGGCACTTCATGCGCAGAGTCGTTGTAACCGGTCTTGGATTGGTCACTCCTTTGGCCAGTGGGGTTGAGGAAACATGGTCACGGCTGCTGGATGGAGAATCCGGCGCAGGACCAATCACGCAGTTCGATGCCGAAGCAAGTGGGGTCACCACGACCTACGCTTGTGAAGTCCCGCGCGGAGATGGCAGCAACGGGACGTTCAATCCCGATGATTGGATGCCGCCGAAAGAGCAGCGCAAGATTGAGGATTTCATTCTCTATTCCATCGCGGCCGCTGAAATGGCCTGTAAGGATGCGAATTGGCTGCCCGAGGACGAAGAAGACCGCCTGCGCACGGGCGTTCTGATCGGATCGGGTATTGGCGGGCTTGGGTCGATTGCCAATACCGCAAACCTGATCCGCGACAAAGGTCCGCGCCGTGTTTCTCCGTTCTTTATTCCAGGAGCTCTGATCAATCTGGCCTCGGGTCAGGTGTCGATCCGCCACGGGTTCAAGGGGCCAAACCACTCGGTCGTGACCGCGTGCTCAACCGGTGCCCATGCGATTGGCGACGCCAGCCGGATCATCCGCGCGGGTGACGCCGATGTCATGATCGCAGGCGGCGGCGAGGGCTGCATCTGCGAGATCGGCATCGCGGGTTTCAACGCCTGTAAGGCGCTGTCGACTAAATATGCAGATGACCCGAAGAAAGCGAGCCGCCCCTATGACATCGACCGCGACGGTTTCGTCATGGGCGAAGGTGCAGGCATTGTGGTTCTTGAAGACTACGAACATGCCAAAGCCCGGGGCGCGAAAATCTACGCTGAGGTTCTGGGCTATGGCATGTCCGGCGACGCCTATCACATCACCGCACCTTCCGAGGATGGCGACGGCGCCGAACGCTCGATGAAAGCAGCGCTGCGCAGCGCGGGGCTGGAGCCGAAGGATCTAGACTACATCAACGCACATGGCACCTCGACCATGGCGGATACGATTGAGCTGGGCGCGGTGGAGCGTCTGCTGGGGGATCATGCCAGCAACGCGACCATGACTTCGACCAAATCGGCGACGGGCCATTTGTTGGGGGCTGCAGGAGCTATTGAGGCAATCTTCTCGATCCTTGCGATCCGTGATCAGGTTGCACCACCGACGATCAATCTGGACAACCCGGCGGTGGAAACTCCGATCGATTTGGCCCCGAATGCCAAGCGCGAGCGTGAGATCAATGTGGCGCTGTCAAACTCGTTCGGCTTTGGCGGCACCAACGCAAGTGTGATCTTCGGAAAGGTCAGCTAAATGTGGCGAGCGCTCGCTTCGAACGCCTTGACTGTCCTAATCGTTGGGCTGTTCCTGATGGGCGGTGTCGTCCTATGGGGGCAGTCGCAATACAAATCCGAAGGTCCCCTGGAAACCGCGATCTGCCTGCAGGTAAAGCCGGGGTCCAACATGACACGAGTCAGCCGCGATCTGGAGGATCAGGGGGCGATCAGCAGCGGGTTGATTTTCCGTTTAGCTGCTGATTACACAGACAAATCTCAGCAATTGAAAGCGGGCAGCTTTCTGGTGCGTGAGGGGTCGTCGATGGAGCAAATCGTCGACGACATTACCCACAGCGGCGCCAGCACCTGCGGGACCGAGATTGAATACCGCATTGGCGTGACGCGTATGCAAACCCGTGTGCGTGAACTGAATCCGGCGACGTTGGATTTTGATGAGGTTGCATCCTTTGTGATCGGCGAAGAGGACGCCCCCGAAGTCTACGCAGAAAAGCGTGGTGAGGCGGATACGCGTTATCGGATTTCTTTGGCCGAGGGTGTCACCAGTTGGCAGGTTGTGGAGTCGTTGAAAGCGATGGATGTGCTGACCGGAGAGGTGGCCGAACTGCCTGCCGAAGGGATGCTGGCCCCCGACAGCTATGAGGTCAGGCCCGGTGAGGATCGGAATGAAATCCTTGCGGATATGCAGGAAAAACAGAAACTTAGGATCAATGCGACATGGGAGGGGCGTCAGGACGGATTGCCTCTGAGCAGCCCCGAAGAGATGCTGATCCTTGCGTCGATCATCGAAAAAGAAACCGGTGTGCCTGATGAGCGGGGCCAGGTGGCCAGTGTGTTCGTGAACCGCCTGAATCAAGGCATGAGACTGCAGACAGACCCGACCGTGATCTACGGCGTGACCAAAGGGCAGGGTACCCTGGGCCGAGGTCTGCGGCGGAGCGAACTGCGCCGTGCGACGCCCTGGAACACCTACGTTATCGAAGGGCTGCCACCCACCCCAATCGCCAATCCCGGGCTTGCGAGTCTTGAGGCTGCGGTGGCACCGGACGAAACCGATTTTGTGTTCTTCGTTGCGGATGGAACCGGGGGCCATGCCTTCGCCAAGACCTTGGATGAGCACAATCGCAACGTCGCCAAATGGCGCGAGATCGAGGCGGAGCGGAATTCAGGGAACTGAGCCGATCTTCCGAGTTGTACAGGTTTGAAACGGCACTTTGTCCGACTTGTACAACACGAAATTCCAGCCCCAATAAAGAAACGGCCCGGTCAAGAGACCGGGCCGTTTCTTGTTCAGGCCGCCTTGGCGCGACGCGGACGGCGACGTTTCTGACCGCCCGGTTTGGGCGCACCCGAATGCTGAGGTTTGGGGCCACGACGGCGGTTGCTTGGGCGACGCGGGGTCTTCTTCGGTGAGACCGCCTCGGGCATCTCACCGCTGGCGACTGGGATTTCGATCTTCATCAATTTTTGGATTTGGATCAGCAGGTCGACCTCTTCCGCTGAGCAGAAGGCGATGGCCTCACCCTCGCGGCCCGCACGTGCCGTACGTCCGATGCGGTGGACATAGTTGTCGGGCACTTCGGGGAGGTCGTAGTTGATCACATAGGCCACACCGGGAATGTCGATGCCGCGCGCAGCGACGTCTGTGGCGACAAGAACGTTGATCTCACCCGCGCGAAACGCCTTGATCGCGCGGTCGCGTTGACCTTGGCTTTTGTTGCCGTGGATCGAGGCGGCGTTGAAACCGTCGGCGACGAGCCCCTTCATCAGTTTCTCGGCCCCGTGCTTGGTGCGAGAGAAAACCAGCGTCAGCGCTTCCATATCTGCCGAGAGGATCTCGCGCAGTTTGGCGGGCTTTGCAGGTTTTTCAACGAAGTGGATCGATTGGGTGATCTTGTCCGCTGCCTTACCGGGAGGAGAGACCTGTACCCGTTGCGGGTTAGTCAGATAGGCGCGGCTGAGCTCTTCCATCTGTTTAGGCATCGTCGCTGAGAACAACATGGTCTGGCGTGGCGTGCCCAGTTCCGGCGCGATGCGGCGCAGCGCATGGATGAAGCCCATGTCGAGCATCTGGTCCGCCTCGTCCAGCACGAGGTGCTTGACCGCGCCCAGATCAACCGCACCGCGGTCCATCAGGTCGATGAGGCGGCCGGGTGTGGCAACAAGGATGTCAGTGCCGCGTGCAAGGAACATGATCTGTTTGTTGATCGATTGGCCGCCGACCACGGTTGCAACACGCAGCTTGGTCTTTTTGGTAAGGCCGCGCAGGCTGTCCGCGATCTGGTTAACCAGTTCGCGGGTCGGCGCGAGGATCAGAGACTTGGCCGTTTTGGGCGCTGGCTTGCCGGGCTGGGCCAGCAGGTGGTCGATCAGCGGCAGGCCAAAGGCCAGCGTTTTGCCGGTGCCGGTTTGGGCGAGGCCAAGAATATCGTGCCCGTTCAGAGCCAGGGGGATCGCCTGGTTCTGGATCGGTGTGGGTTGGGTGAAATTGGCGCGCTTGAGCGCGTCGTTCAGAGCGGGCGCAAGTCCCAGCATATCAAAGTCGAACAAATAACTATCCTTTACAGCCCGAGGCAATAGCCCACGGGCGAGTCGTGATGGGCCGCATCCGCGACCGGCAGGGGTTGTGCGAAACCTCAGGACGCGCAGGCGTTTCCTGCAGCATCTGGTTGTCGCGTCAAGAACCCTGCGTGATGGGGAACTATGGGTGAATCGGGCGCTGTGGGGCGGAATAGGTCCGCCAATGCTCACGCGGTAGCGCTGTTTGAGGGGCACATGCGGGTTAGGTGGGGATTTGTCAAGCTGTCGGGTGGTGTTTTCTGAGTGCTGTTTTCAGAACGCCGCAGCGCCTAGTGCCTCAGCCCGACAGCCTGATGGATCGTAAACCCGGTGTTCACTGCGCAATAAGTGGGGAAGGGCATCCGCCCAGAGGTCTCGATATCACGCCTGATCCAGTCGTGATCCTCTAGCTGATGCAGGGACGAGGACAAGGCACGGTCGGTGATGGGGGTCAGATCCGATTTGATCGCCGAAAAGCGATGCGGGGTGCCGGTCAGGGCCAAGATTGGAACTGTCCAGGATTTGCGGAGAAGTTTGTTGGTGCTGTCCTCGGGAACAGCCCTGGTGATCGCGTGGGCAATCCGTGCGGCTTGGGTCCCGGTGGCGGTCAGGCGGAATTCAGGGCGAAGGGGGTGGCCATGTCCGGGGTTTCTCTCGATCAGGCCGAGTTTGATGAGATGGTCGAGGCTGGCCGCAAAGGCCGTTCGGCTGGCGCTGGTCCTGGCGAGCAAGGGCGCCTGACGACCGGGAACGCCCGTGTGCATCAGGGCTAGGATATTCAGTGACCATGCACGGGAGGTGAGCTTGACAAGCAGGTTAATGTCCATAAAGTATAGTAGCTATAATTTCAGAAAAAGGAAAGATCGATGCCGCTCGTTTCATTAAAAAACACGATCACCTTCGCGATTTCGGTTCGGGATCGTCATGCCAGCGCGAATTGGTACAGCGACAAGCTTGGGTTCGAGCTGAGCCATCACATTGACGAAGCGGGTTGGAGCGAGATGCGTACAAGTGTCGAGGGCGTAACCCTGGGCCTGGGTGAGCAGGCAGAGCCTGTGCCGGGAAACTGTGTGCCGGTCTACGAGGTTGCCGATATCGCCGAGGCGCGGGGGGTGCTGGAGGCCGCCGGGGTTAAGTTTGATGGTGAGACCGAGACGATTGAGGGAATGGTCAGCACCGCAACATTCTATGATCCGGATCAGAATGCGATGATGCTGGCGCAGGATTTATCGGGCGGTTGATCCTAACACAGCGTACGGTGCCCGTTGCGTCTGCGTTGCGTAACACATTGACTTTGCGAACTTAATATCGTACAGCTTGTGCCATGCTAGAAGAAGTGGGCAACGGCCCCGGGGCGACCCGGCGGCCGTTTTTCGTTTCTCTCGTGCGGAAAAACTCACGCATGAGGTCAAGACGCAAACATGACTTTGATTACCCCGGAAGAGCGGATTTCCCAGACGGCTGATTTGTTGCAGTCGCTTGAGCGGTCCATTCGCGATCTGCGCCAAGCAGCGGAAGAACTGCGAAAACAGATCGGTGCCGGGGAGGATGCAGACCTTGCCGGAACAGGCAAGCAACTGGGTCAGCTAGAGGGGCTGATCCGAAGTTGCCAGAAAGTGGAGACAAGCTTTGTCGAACAACATCACAGACAAGCCGGAATTGCCCAAGGGGGCTATGCGCTCGACCTTGATCGGGCACGATCTGAGATCGGGTGCAGGCTGGCTCGCCTCCGCGCCTGCTGCGGTGCAGGACAGATTTCTGAGTGAGATCGGGGAGGGGGGGCTGTGTGCCCTCCCTTTCCTGTTCGAATTCTGGGCGCTGCCGCATCAGTTGCCACCCGAGGGCGACTGGCGGTCGTGGGTGATCATGGGCGGGCGCGGGGCCGGCAAGACGCGCGCCGGGGCCGAGTGGGTGCGGTCGGTGGTTGAGGGGTCTTTGCCCTTGGATCGCGGAGAGGCGTGTCGCGTGGCTTTGGTCGGCGAGACATTCGATCAGGTGCGCGATGTGATGATCTTTGGCGACAGCGGGATTTTGCAGTGCTCGCCGCCGGATCGCAGGCCCACGTGGAAGGCATCGGAGCGCAAACTGGTCTGGCCAAACGGGGCCGAGGCGCAGGCGTTTTCGGCACATGACCCAGAGGGGCTGCGAGGACCGCAGTTCGATGCGGCCTGGGTGGATGAACTGGCCAAGTGGAAGAAGGCTGGCGAGACCTGGGATATGCTGCAATTTGCGCTGCGGCTGGGGGATCAGCCCCGGGTCTGTGTGACCACGACGCCGCGCAATGTGAAGGTTTTGAAGGATTTGCTGGCGTCGCCTTCCACCGTGCAGACTCACGCGCCGACCGAGGCGAATCGGGCCAATCTGGCGGACTCGTTTCTGGAAGAGGTGCGTGCGCGTTATGCTGGCACGCGGCTGGGGCGGCAGGAGCTGGACGGGGTGCTGCTGTCGGATGCTGAAGGGGCGCTGTGGACAGGTTCGATGCTGGAGGCGGCGCGCTGTGCGCAGGTGCCCGCGTTGGATCGCATCGTCGTGGCGCTGGACCCGGCGGTGACGGCGGGGGCGGATGCGGATGCCTGCGGGATTGTGGTCGTGGGCGCTCAGCTACAGGGGCCGCCCGAGGATTGGCGGGCCTATGTGCTGGCTGACCGGACGGTGCAGGGCGTTGGCCCGGCGGGCTGGGCGCAGGCGGCGATTGACGCGATGGACGAGTTTGGGGCCGAACGGCTGGTGGCCGAGGTCAATCAGGGCGGGCAACTGGTGGAAGAGGTCGTGCGGCAGGTGGAGCCACTGGTCCCGTTCCGCGCGGTGCGGGCCTCACGCGGCAAGGTCGCGCGAGCGGAGCCTGTGGCTGCGTTGTACGAGCAGGGACGGGTGAGCCATGTGGCCGGGCTGGACGCGCTGGAGGAGCAGATGTGTCAGATGACCGCGCGCGGGTTCGAGGGGCAGGGCTCGCCCGACCGGGTCGACGCGCTGGTCTGGGCGCTGCATGAGTTGGTTGTGGGACCAGCGGGGGTGTTTAGAAGGCCGAGGGTGCGGAGTTTGTGAAGTATGTTGGCTTCCGCCAGCGAGCTTGGCCTTCTGGTGGGCAGATCGGTTAGAATGTTGACCTGGCAGACGGATGCAGCTAGCGATAAAGCTCATATGCACAGAGCATTCATCATTGAGGAATTGTACCGAAGTGTCTAAAATTAAAAGTGTTATTTTATTTGTTGGACTTGTAGCGCAGGCGGGATGTGTCGAAACCACACCCGACGGGAATTTTATACCGTCAAAACAATCTCTGACCACTTTTGGCCCCTACGAGGTTCGGCAGCACTCGGACCAACCGCTGACCACGCGTGTGAGAAATGCGTTCGAAAAGGCCGTGAGTCAAGGAGACGGAGCGTTTGGAGCGTTTTACATTCGACCAGATGGTGGCTCTTGGGCAGTAGTTACAGGTCGCTATTCGGAGCTTGATGCAAAACGAATGGCGAAGATTGACTGTGATATCGTGTCTCGACAGACCTGTATCCTCTACGCTACGTTTGTTCCTCAAAAAAAACCTACGGCATATACAATACCCAACACGCACAAAAGTGCATTGACCAAGGCAAAACGAGATACAGCGCCTGGCAACTACCTAGCGATTGCAAACAACCCAGCAGGCTACACAGGATTTGGCGTCAATTATTCCTCACAAATAGAAGCAAAAAACAGTGCAATGAAAGCTTGTGTTGAGGCGACCCAAACAGGTTTGGCAAACGAAGTGGCTCGATTTAAAACAGCCTACGAGGCGGCCGGATTGTTGGGATGTAAAATTTTCGGTGTTTATCGTTAGCCAGCTTTGGCAATTAGTCATTCTTATCGGCATTGGGCACTAATTACCCGTCTGAAGTCGCGATTGATCTGGGTCGAACAAAAGAGGTTACTGTTGCCCACCCTCCGTACGCCCCATTCCCGAGGCTTAAACTTCTTTCCGTCATAACTCCTTTCAACAAGCCGGGCAGAGCGGCGGCAGAAAGGAGCACAGATGGTATTCGATTTCTTGCGTCGTGGATCGGCTGAGGCAGCGCCCGAGGCGAAGGCGAGCGCGGCGGGGCCTGTGGTGGCGTGGCAGACGGGCGGGCGCGTGGCGTGGAGCCCTCGGGACGCGGTGTCGCTGACGCGGACGGGGTTTTCTGGGAACCCGGTGGGGTTTCGCTCGGTCAAGCTGATTGCCGAGGCGGCGGCGGCTCTACCCTTGGTGTTGCAGGATCAGGCGCAGCGGTTTGATACTCATCCGATCCTGTCGCTGATGCGTCGTCCGAATGCGGCGCAGGGGCGGGCGGAGTTGATGGAGGCCCTGTTCGGGCAGTTGCTGCTGTCGGGCAATGCCTATGTCGAGGCTGTTCAGGCCGATGAGGGGCTGCCGGTTGAGCTGCATGTGTTGCGCTCGGACCGGATGAGCGTGGTGCCCGGGGTGGATGGGTGGCCCAAGGCATATGATTACGCGGTGGGTGGTAAGAAGCACCGGTTCGCGGCGGAGAATATCTGCCATATCAAATCGTTCCACCCGCAGGATGATCACTATGGGTTCTCGCCCATGCAGGCGGCGGCGATGGCGATTGATGTACATAACAGCGCGTCTCGCTGGTCGAAATCTCTGCTGGACAATGCGGCGCGGCCTTCGGGGGCGCTGGTGTGGAAGGGCGATGGCCATGGGGTGATGGCCGAGGATCAGTTCCGGCGCCTGTCGGACGAGATCGAGCAGAACTATCGCGGGGCGCGCAATGCAGGCCGCCCGATGGTTTTGGAAGGGGGATTGGATTGGAAGCCGATGGGCTTTTCGCCGTCCGATATGGAGTTTCAAAAGACCAAGGAAGCCGCCGCCCGCGAGATCGCGCTGGCCTTTGGGGTCCCGCCGATGCTGCTGGGGATACAAGGCGACGCGACCTATTCGAACTATCAGGAGGCCAACAGGGCGTTTTATCGCCTGACCGTGCTGCCTCTGGTGACGCGGGTGGCGGCGGCGGTGTCGGAGTGGCTGGCTGGGTTCTCGGGTGAGGATTTGGTGCTGAAGCCCGATCTGGATCAGGTGCCGGCGCTGTCGGCAGAGCGCGACGCGCAATGGGCGCGTGTGAGCGGGGCCGAGTTCCTGACGGATGCCGAGAAGCGCGCGTTGCTGGGGCTGCCGGAGCGTGGCGATGGGTGACTATCCCTCGTTCGAGTGTGCGCCGGGGCTGAGGCTGGCCGCGCATGAGCGGGTGGCCGAGATCCAACACGCGCATCTGTGCCGTAGGTTGGATCAGATCGAAGAGATGATGGAGCGGCTGGAGAAGCGGTTGTGGCTGACGGTTTACGGCGTGGCGGCGGTGATTTTGGCGCAGGCGTTTCAGTCGTTATTGGTAGTAACGCCATGAGTTCAGTTGGTTACATGGAGAAGTTCATGGATTTAGAGCATAAGTTCGCGCGGTTCGGAGACGGTTTGTCCGTGACCGAGGACGCGGTGATCGAGGGGTACGCTAGCCTGTTTGATCAGGTCGATCAGGGCAGTGATGTGGTGCAGCGTGGGGCCTATCGGGGCTCACTTGAGGGGCTCGCCAAGGCGGGTCAGCGAGTCAAGATGCTGTGGCAGCACGATCCGGCGCAGCCTATCGGCGTGTGGGATGAGGTGCGCGAGGACGACCGGGGCCTGTGGGTCAAGGGGCGCCTGCTGGAGAGCACACAGAAGGGCCGTGAGGCGGCGGAATTGATCCGGGCGGGCGCGATGGATGGGTTGTCGATTGGCTACCGCACCAAGCGGGCCGTGAAGAATGACAAGGGCCAGCGGGTCCTGACCGAACTGGAGCTGTGGGAGGTGTCCTTGGTGACCTTCCCGATGCAGCCCAGTGCGCGGGTGGCGGCGAAGGGGGCGGACCCTGAGGCCGAGAACACCTGGCGCAGTATTGCCGAGGTGTTTGATCACGCCCGGCAGGAGCTGGCGCGAACGTAGCGCGCCTCAATACCCACTCAGAACAGGACATGCTGATGAGCAAGACCGAGACCCCGGCCTTGACCGGAGAGGGTGCGCCCCTGGTTCAGGAGGTGAAGCAGGCGATGGCTGGCTTCGTGAATGAATTCAAGGGCCTCAAGGGCGAAGTTAAAACCAAACTGCAACAGACAGAAGAGCGACTGACCATGCTGGATCGTAAATCAACCATCGCGGCACGCCCGCATCTTGCGGCATCCAACGAAGACGGCGCACCGCATCAGAAGGCGTTTGATGCCTATGTGCGGTCGGGCGAGGATGACGGGCTGCGCGGGCTTGAGATGGAGGTAAAATCGCTGTCGAGTGCCGTCAACAGCGATGGCGGCTATCTGGTTGATCCGCAGACCGCTGAGATGATCAAATCGGTGCTGAATTCGACCGCGTCGATCCGCTCGATCGCGTCGGTGGTGAATGTCGAGGCGAACTCGTTTGACGTGCTGATTGACCATACCGATGTGGGCGCGGGCTGGGCGGATGAGTCTTCGGCCACCGCTGAGACGACGACCCCGTCGATTGATCGAATCTCGATCCCGCTGCACGAACTGAGCGCCCTGCCCAAAGCTTCGCAGCGTCTGCTGGATGACAGCGCGTTTGATGTCGAAGGCTGGCTGGCCGGTCGGATCGCCGACAAGTTCGCACGCGCCGAGGCGGCGGCGTTTATCAACGGTGATGGCGTGGACAAGCCCAAGGGTATTCTGAACCACGTGACAACCTCGGATGACCGCTGGGGCTGGGATAGCCTGGGCTACATCGCGACCGGGATCGACGGCGGTGTCGATGCGGATGCGATTGTGGATGTGGTTTATGCGCTGGGCGCGCAGTACCGCGTGAACGGTACCTTCGTGATGAACTCGAAAACTGCCGGTCTGATCCGCAAGCTGAAGGACAGCGATGGCCGCTTCCTGTGGTCCGACGGTCTGGCGGCGGGTGAGCCCGCGCGTCTGATGGGGTATCCGGTGCTGATTGCCGAGGATATGCCGGATGCGGCGACCGACAGCTACTCGATTGCTTTCGGTGATTTCCAGTCGGGTTACACAATTGCCGAGCGTCCCGATCTGCGCGTGCTGCGCGATCCGTTCAGCGCCAAGCCGCATGTCCTGTTCTACGCCACCAAGCGAGTGGGCGGCGACGTGAGCGATTTTGCTGCAATCAAACTGCTGAAATTCGGCACCGCCTAAAGCGGGCTGACTCCGGGGGGCGTAAGCCCCTCGGGCGGCGGGCGCGGGCCGGGGTGAGATCCCCCGCGTTGTCTAGCTGCTCCCCTCCGTCCGAGCAACGTGGGGCGGCGCGTGCCCGTCATTTTCCTGAAGTGGCCCCGGAGGGGTCCGAGATTGCGGAGAGAATGGATGATGTTGATCGAAGAAACCGCCATCGCGGATGCGGCGCTGCCGGTGGATCAGTTCAAGGCGCATCTGCGGTTGGGCACGGGGTTTGCCGAAGACAATGTGCAAGACGAGGTGCTGAAGAGCTTTTTGCGCGCGGCTATTGCAGCGATTGAGGCGCGTACGGGTAAGGTGCTGATCGAGCGCGACTTCTCGTGGAGCCTGAATGGCTGGCGCGATCCTGCCGGTGAGGTGCTGCCGGTGGCTCCGGTGGGGGCGATCGGCGCGGTGACACTGACGGATGCGGCAGGGGCCGAGATCGTGGTGGACGCGGGGACGTACCGGTTGGAGCGCGATGCGCAGCGCCCTCGGTTGCGTTCGACGGGCGCGTGTTTGCCCAAGGTGCAAACCGGTGGATCGGTGAAGATCAGCTTCACGGCTGGGATGGCCGGGGATTGGGGCGGTCTGCTCGCTGATCTGGGCCAGGCGGTGCTGCTGTTGGCGGCGCATTACTATGAATATCGCGATGAGACGGCGCTGGGCGCCGGGTGTATGCCGTTCGGCGTGACCAGCCTGATCCAGCGCTATCGCACGGTGCGCTTCGGCGCAGGGGTGACGCAATGAGCGCGCCGCGACTGAACCGCAAGCTGGTGTTGGAGGCTCCGGTCCGCACTGACGATGGCGCGGGGGGGTATACCGAGACATGGGCTGCACTGGGTTCTCTCTGGGCCGAGGTGACGGCGCGCAGCGGATCGGAACGCGCGGTTGGCGGCGCCTCGGTTTCGCGTGTCGGGTATCGGATCGTGGTGCGGGGCGCGCCCGAGGGGGCCCAGATGCGGCCCGCACCCGAGCAACGATTTAGCGAAGGGACGCGCCGGTTTGTTATCCGCGCGGTGGCTGAACGCGACCCGCGTGGCCAATACCTGACCTGTTTTGCAGATGAAGAGGTGGCGGCATGAGCTATGGCGTTGCAGCCGCTTTGCAGGCGGCGGTGTTTCAACAATTGGCGGGCGATGCGCAAGTCAGCACCCTGTCGGGTGGTGCGATCTATGACGCGGTGCCGTCGGGGGTGTTGCCGCAGACCTATGTGACGCTGGGGCCGGAGGAGGTGCGCGACGCTTCGGACCGATCGGGCGCTGGCGCAGTGCATCGGTTCACGGTCTCAGTGGTGTCCGAGGCGGCGGGCTTTGGCGCGGCCAAGACGCTGGCGGGCGCAGTGTGTGACGCGCTGGAAGGTGCGGCGCTGAGTTTGGACCGGGGTCTCCTTGTGGGGCTGTGGTTCGAGCGTGCCAGCGCCCGGCGCACGGGAACCGGCGGTGCGATCCGCCAGATAGATCTGAAATTCCGCGCCCGCGTGGAAGACGACTAAGCAATCAACGGAGAGAGCATATGGCTGCCCAGAACGGAAAAGACCTTTTGGTCAAAGTGGATATGAACGGCACCGGCCTGTTCGAGACCATCGCGGGCCTGCGCGCTACGCGGATCAGTTTCAATGCGGAAAGTGTCGATGTGACCAGCCTGGAAAGTCAGGGTGGATGGCGTGAGCTGCTGTCGGGGGCCGGTGTCAAATCGGCTGCGATCTCGGGCTCGGGCGTGTTCAAGGATGAAGGCACGGATGAGCGGGCGCGTCAGTTGTTTTTTGATGGTGAGACGCCTGGATTTCAGGTGATCATCCCCGATTTTGGCATCGTTGAAGGCCCGTTTCAGGTGAGCAGCATCGAATATGCGGGCTCACATAACGGTGAGGCGACCTATGAGATGAGCATGGCAAGCGCTGGTGCGCTGAGCTTTACGGCGCTCTGATGGCCAATCCGTGGACGGGCGAGGTGGCGCTGACCATCGATGGGGAGCAGCGGGTGCTCAAGCTGACATTGGGTGCTTTGGCGGAATTGGAACAAGAACTGCAGGCCGGGTCTCTGGTTGAGCTGGTGCAGCGGTTTGAGGGTGGGGCGTACTCCAGCGGCGATGTGCTGGCTTTGCTTGTCGCCGGGCTGCGCGGCGGTGGGGCGCAGGTGACCCGCGATGACCTGATGCACGCAGAGATCGAAGGCGGGCCGATGGCGGGGGCCAAGGCGGCGGCAGAGCTGCTGGCGCGCGCCTTCATGGTGCCGGGGTGAGCGGGTTCGACTGGCCCGTGCTGATGCGGGCCGGGTTTCTCGGCCTGCGGCTGACGCCGGATCAGTTCTGGCGTCTGACCCCGGCTGAGCTGCGGCTGATGCTGGGGCAGGGCGCGGGGATGCCTGCGATGAACCGGGCGGGGCTGGATGCGCTGCTGGCGGCCTATCCGGACAAGGAACAAGGAGAGCGTGATGACGGATCGTGAGGGTTTTGACGACCTGCAGGAGCGGGGAGAGGCGCTGGGCGATGCACTGGGCGACGCCGCCACCATGGCCTCGGCGTTTGACGGTCAGATGCGGCGGATCAAGGCCGCGTTTGAAGAGACCGGCAAGGATGTGGCGACACTGGAACGCGGTATGTCCGGCGGGCTGCGCAAGGCGTTTGATGGCGTGGTGCTGGACGGGATGAACCTGTCGGGCGCGCTGGATGTGCTGAAGAACTCGATGATCCGCACGGCCTATTCGGCGGCGATCAAGCCGGTGACGGATCATTTTGGCGGGATGCTGGCCAATGGGGTCGGCAGTCTGGTGCAGGGCATTTTGCCGTTTGCGGATGGTGGCAGTTTTTCCCAAGGGCGGGTGATGCCTTTTGCAAATGGTGGTGTTGTCAGCAGTCCGACCATGTTTCCGATGCGCGGTGGAACGGGGCTGATGGGTGAGGCGGGGCCCGAGGCGATTATGCCATTGGCGCGTGGCGCTGACGGCAAGCTGGGCGTGCGGACGCAGGGCGGGGGCCGGGCGGTGAATGTGGTGATGAATATCTCCACGCCCGATGTGCAGGGATTCCGCCGCTCACAGGGCCAGATCGCGGCGCAGATGAGCCGGGCCTTGGGCCGTGGCAATCGCAACAGGTAAGGGGAGCAGGTGATGAATTTCCACGAGGTGAGATTTCCCGCCAGCCTGAGTTTCGGCTCGGTCGGGGGACCGGAACGGCGCACGGATATCGTGACGCTGGCCAACGGGTTCGAAGAACGCAACACGCCCTGGGCGCATTCGCGCAGGCGTTATGATGCCGGGCTGGGGATGCGGTCGCTAGACGATGTCGAGACGTTGATCTCGTTCTTTGAGGCGCGGCAGGGGCAGATGTTTGGCTTTCGCTGGAAGGACTGGTCGGATTTCAAGTCTGGCGCAGCAACGGCTGAGGTCGACAAGGGTGATCAGGTCATTGCGCGGGGCGATGGAGAAACGACCGATTTTCAGCTGATCAAGACCTACAGCTCGGGCGGGTTCAGCTATGTGCGACCGATCCTGAAGCCGGTGCTGGGGACCGTGACGCTGGGGCTGGATCAGGATGCGCAGCGCGAAGGCGTCGATTTTGAGGTCGATCTGGCGACCGGGCGGGTGATGTTCACCACACCTCCGCCCGAACAGGTCGAGATCACCGCCGGGTTCGAGTTTGACGTCCCAGTTCGGTTCGATACCGACAAGATCCAGACCAGTGTCGCCAGCTTTCAGGCAGGCGATGTGCCGAACGTGCCGGTGGTCGAGGTGCGGGTCTGATGAGCGGCGACAAACAGGCGCTGCAGGCGCATCTAAAGAGCGGTCTGACCACGACCTGCCGCTGCTGGGCGATCACGCGCAGCGATGGGCAGACCTTTGGCTTTACCGATCACGACATGGAACTGAACTTTGACGGGCTGGCCTTCAAGGCCAGCACCGGCCTGACCGCGGCAGCCATCGAACAGGCGACAGGCTTGTCGATCGACAATACCGAGGCGATGGGCGCTCTGTCGGATGCCGCGGTCCGGGAAGAGGATATCGAAGCGGGGCGTTTTGACGGGGCCGAGGTGCGGGCCTGGCTGGTCAATTGGGCCGACCCCGAGCAGCGGATGCTGCAGTTTCGTGGCTCGATCGGTGAGTTGCGCCGCGCAGGCGGGGCGTTCCATGCGGAATTGCGCGGGCTGACCGATCTGCTGAACCGGCCATTGGGGCGGATTTACCAGAAGCCCTGTACGGCTGTTCTGGGCGATAAGATGTGCCGCTTTGCGCTGGAGACGCCGGGCTATCGCGCCGAGGCTGAAATTGTTGCGCTGGACGGTACGGCTCTGCGTTTGCGAGGAAATGAGAATTCTGACGCGGGTTGGTTTGAACGCGGCAGGCTTGATGTGCTGGACGGCGCTGCGCAAGGCCTTTGGGCTTCGATCAAGCTGGATGAACCGGTCCGAGATGGGCGCGACGTTACGCTGTGGTCGTCGATTGGCGGCGGGCTGGCGGTGGGGGACCGGGTCCAGCTGACCGCCGGGTGCGACAAGCGCATGACCACTTGTCGGTTGAAGTTCAACAACATGCTGAACTTTCAGGGTTTCCCTGACCTGCCACACGAAGACTGGGTCATGGCCGTGCCCAAGCGCAGCAGCCAACACAAAGGGGGGAGCAGGCGGTGATGCAGACACAGCAAGATATCGTCAACGAAGCGCGGGCATGGCTGGGCACGCCCTACGTGCATCAGGCCTCGGTGCGCGGTGCGGGTGCCGATTGCCTGGGCCTGCTGCGCGGGGTCTGGCGCGGGGTAATGGGGCATGAGCCCGAGGCTGTGCCGGTCTACAGCATGGACTGGTCCGAGCCGCAGGGCGAGGAGCGCATGTGGGCCGCCGCCCGCCGCCATCTGATCGAGAAATCGCCCGAGGACATGGCCCAGGGGGACGTATTGCTGTTTCGGATGCGGGATGCGGCGGTCGCCAAGCATCTCGGCATCGTCAGTGCGCCGGACCCGTTGCGGTTCATCCATGCCTATACCGGGCATGGCGTTGTCGAAAACACGCTGAGCGAACCGTGGCGTCGCCGCGTTGTCGCCTGTTTCGCATTCCCGCTGGAGGACCTCTGATGGCTACCATAGTTCTGTCTGCCGCGGGCGCGGCGATTGGGGGCTCGATCGGGGGCACGGTTGCGGGTCTCTCGACGGCGGTGATCGGCCGCGCGGTGGGCGCGACGCTGGGGCGGGTGATCGACAACCGGCTGATGGCCAGCCAGTCCGTAATGGGTGGCGGCAGCGAGGTGGTCGAGACCGGGCGCCTGGATCGTTTCCGTTTGACCGAAACCGGAGAGGGTGCGACCGTTGCGACGGTCTACGGCCGGATGCGGGTTGGAGGGCAGGTCATCTGGGCCTCGGACTTTCTGGAAACCCGATCTACATCCACCACGACGCAAACTTCTGGTGGTGGAGGCGGGGGTAAAGGCAAACCCAAGCCCGTCGAGGTGACGACAACCACGACGACACATAGCTACAGCTATTCGGTGTCGCTGGCGATTGCCGTAGGCGCAGGCGAGGTTGCGGATGTCACGCGCGTCTGGGCCGATGGCGAAGAGGTTGAGCGCAGAAGTCTGAACATGCGGATCTATCGTGGCGATCACGAGCAACTGCCCGATCCCCTCATCGAGGCGGTCGAAGGGGCAGGTACGGTGCCCGCCTATCGCGGCACGGCTTATGTGGTGATCGAAGACTTGGCGCTGGCCCCCTTTGGCAATCGCGTGCCGCAATTCTCGTTCGAGGTGGTGCGGCAGGAGCAAAACGGAATGCCGGATGCCGAGGATGCTCTGTCGCGCATCATCAAGGGCGTGGCGCTGATGCCGGGGACGGGTGAATACGCGCTGGCGGCGTCTCAGGTTAATTACACTAAGGGCCGGGGACGTAGTTGGGCGGCGAATGTCAATTCGCCATCGGGTAAATCCGATCTTGTGACCTCGACCCACGCGCTGAGCCGCGAATTGCCGGGCTGCGAGGCGGCCTCGTTGATTGTGTCGTGGTTCGGTGATGATCTGCGCTGCGGAGAATGCCAGATCCGGCCCAAGGTCGAGCGCAAGAATATCGAAGGCGCAAACATGCCCTGGAGCGTTTCGGGCCTGTCCCGCGCGGCGGCAGGCCAGGTGCAATGGGAGGACGGGCGCCCGGTCTATGGCGGCACACCGGCGGATAGGGCAGTCGTGCAGGCGATCCAACATCTGAAAGCCCAAGGCAAACGGGTCATGTTTTACCCGTTCATTCTGATGGAGCAGCTAGAGGGCAATGGCCTGCCCGATCCGTGGTCAGATGCGTCGGATCAGCCGCATTTGCCGTGGCGGGGCCGGATTACGCTGGATGTGGCTCCGGGACGGCCGGGATCGCCGGATCAGAGCGCCGATGCGGATGCGCAGGTCGCGGCGTTCTTCGGAACCGCGCGTGCGTCGCATTTTTCGACCAGCGGCAGCAAGGTGATCTATCGCGGCCCCAATGAATGGGGATTGCGACGGTTCATTCTGCATTACGCCGCATTGTGCAAGGCGGCGGGAGGCGTGGAGTCGTTCTGTATCGGATCAGAATTGCGGGGGCTGACGCAAATTCGCGGGGCATCGGGTTTTGCGGCGGTTGCAGAACTGCGGGCATTGGCGAGGGACGTGCGCGCAATCCTGGGTTCTGAAACCAAGATTGGGTACGCTGCCGACTGGACCGAGTATTTTGGATATCAGCCTCAGGACGGCAGCGGAGACCGGTATTTCCATCTCGATCCGCTCTGGGCGGATGAAGATATCGATTTTGTCGGCATCGACAATTACATGCCATTGTCCGATTGGCGGGACGGGGCCTCGCATCTGGACGCTGAGGCCTCAAACGGGTCGATCTACGATCTGGACTATCTGCGCGGAAATATCGAAGGCGGCGAGGGGTATGACTGGTACTACGCCTCGCCCGAGGAAGCCGAGGCGCAGATAAGGGCGCCAATCACGGATGACGCGCATGGTGAGCCCTGGGTCTGGCGGTACAAGGATGTGCGCAACTGGTGGGCGAACCGCCATCACGAACGGATCGGCGGCGTGCGACAGGAAAGCCCCACGGATTGGGTTCCGGGTTCCAAGCCGATCTGGTTCACCGAATTGGGCTGCGCGGCCATCGACAAGGGTACGAACCAGCCGAACAAGTTTCTGGACCCGAAATCGTCGGAATCGGATTTGCCAAGTTATTCCAACGGGGTACGAGACGACTTTATTATGGTTCAATACCTCAGGGCGGTTTTGGGATATTGGAGCGACCCGCAGATCAACCCGGTATCGGACATCTACGACGGTCCGATGGTGGATCTCACAAACGCTTTTGTCTGGGCATGGGATGCACGGCCCTTTCCGACCTTCCCCAACCTGCGGTCGCAATGGAGCGATGGTGACAATTATGCGCGAGGGCACTGGTTGAACGGACGATCCGGCTCGCGGACATTGGCCTCGGTTGTGACCGAGATCTGCCACGGAGCTGGGGTCACGGATATCGATGTCTCGGCGCTCTATGGTGTCGTGCGTGGTTATGCGGTCGAGGACGTGATGAACGCCCGGCAGGCTTTGCAGCCGCTGATGCTGCGCTACGGGTTCGATGCGATTGAGCGCGACGGGGTGTTGGAGTTCAGAACCCGAGATGGACGTCGTGCTCATGATCTGGACCCCGAACGGATCGCGATCAACTCGGATATCGACGGACCGGTCGAGCATCGTCGCGAGGCCGAGGCCGAGATGACCGGGCGCGTGCGCCTGCGGTTTGTCCAATCCGATGCGGATCACGATGTGGTCGCCGAGGAGGCCGTCTTGCCGGATGACAGAACCCATGCGGTTGCGGTCAATGAAATGCCGCTGTCGATGACCCGTGCCGAGGGGCGGCAAACGGTCGAACGTTGGCTGAGCGAATCCCGCATCTCGCGCGAGACGGCCCGGTTCGCACTGCCGCCGTCGCTGCTGGATATCGGAGCCGGGGATGTGGTGCGCCTGCCCGGAACCGGGGACAGCGCGCTGTATCGGATCGACCGGCTGGAACAGGCCGAGATGCAACTGGCCGATGCGGTGAGGATCGAACCGGGTGTTTATACGCCGTCTGACGTGCTGGATGATGTCGCGGCGGCCAAGCCGTTTATTGCTCCGGTACCTGTCCTGCCGGTGTTCATGGACCTGCCGCTGATCACGGGGTCCGAGGCGCCCCATGCGCCCTATCTGGCGATTTCGGCCGAGCCCTGGCCCGGTAGCGTAGCGGTTTATTCGGCCGCGCAGGATGAGGATTACACGCTTCATCAGGTGATTGCGGGGCAGGCGGTGATCGGTTTCACGGAAACCCCGCTGCGACGTGCGAGTGCGGGTCTTTGGGACGAGGGGGCCGCGTTGCGGGTCAATCTGGTCGACGGATTGTTGGAATCGCGCCCGCGCTCGGCCCTGCTGAGCGGTGCCAATCTGGCGGCGATTGGCGATGGGACACCCGGCAATTGGGAACTGTTTCAGTTCTCCGAGGCCGCCCTGCAGGAGACCGGCGTTTATAACTTGTCAGGTCGGTTGCGTGGACAACTGGGTACGGATGCACTGATGCCCGACGTCTGGCCGGACGGGTCGACCTTTGTTCTGCTGGACGAACGCGTTTATCAGACCGGGCTGTTGCGCACTGAACGGCGTGTGGCGAAACACTATCGTATCGGCCCTGCAACGCGTGGCTACGAGGACCCGGCCTATGTGCATTTGGTCGAGGCGTTCGATGGCAACGGCCTGAGACCCTATGCGCCGGTGCATTTGCGCGTATCCGCGTCGGGTGCCGGAGATGACATCACATGGATACGTCGAACCCGGATCGATGGAGACGACTGGAATGGGCTTGAGGTACCGCTGGGAGAAGAAAGCGAATCTTATCTGATCCGCATATTCGCCCAAGGTGCTTTGCTGCGCGAGACTGTCTCTGACGCGCCGATCTGGCAGTACTCCGCTGCGATGAAATCCGAGGATGGGCTGACTGGGGCCTATGACATCGCGGTCGCGCAGGTTTCGGCCACCTATGGGCCCGGTGCGTTTGCCCATCTCACGGTTGGGTAACTGTGAGACCGATCCTGCACGGAGATATCAGCGCGGCGGCGCGGGCTTTGCTGGCCGCGTCGCCACCCCAGCGCGATCGTCTGAGCGCGCGTATGATTGCTGAGGCCGAACTGGCCGACCGGCATGTCGCCATGACGGGCCGGTTGCATCCGTTCTATGGGAACGGCTCATTAATGGCAGCCGCGCGCAGCCGTGTTCTGGCAGATGAGCCTGGATTTGATGACCTGCAATATTGTCAGTGTTTCGAGATGGTTCTGCAGAGCCTGATCCGGTTTCACATTAACCGGCCGCGCAGCTGACACATTTGGATGCTGCAAGGTCAAGTTCCAGGCGACCGCGCGCAATTTCGTCACCGCAATCTTCGCAATACCCGAATTCGTCCTCGTCCATGCGGACCAAAGCAGCCTGAAGGCGGTGCACCTCGGCGTCTCGCCGAACCTGCTGAGCTTTCGCCATGGCCTGATTTTGCAAGGCGTCCATCCGGCTGAGCCGACCAACCGCCTGCTGGTCCAGTTCCACCACCGATTGCGCATCCTGACCGGCAGCTGACTGTGCGGCCAGATCGCTGAGACGCTGGTGAATGAGACGCCGGAAATGGTCGAGGTCGGCTGTGTTCATTTTTTGTTGTAGTGCACATCAAGGGTTTGCGTTTGGCGTTTTTGCCACTAGATGGCTATTCTAAGCGCAGCAAAGGATGAAAAGCCATGTTTGAAACGCGCAGCCAAGTGACGCCCGTGGACCCTGTCTGGGACCGTATCACCTCCGAGGCTCATGCAGCCGTCGAAAAAGAGCCGCTGATGGGCGGGTTGGTACATGCCTGTATCCTGCACCATCGCAGCCTTGAGAGGGCATTGTCCTATCGTATCTCGGCTAAGCTGTGTTCGAACGAAATGTCGATGATGGTGCTGCGCGAGATCGTGGATGAGGCCTATGCCGACGACAAGTCGCTGCTCGAAGCCGCGCGTGCCGATCTGATGGCTGTCTATGAGCGTGATCCGGCCTGCCACCGCCTGCTGCAGCCGATCCTGTATTTCAAGGGCTATCAGGCGATGCAGGCTTATCGGGTGGCGCATTGGCTATGGAACACGGGGCGGAATGATCTGGCCTATTTCTTCCAGATGCGCTCGTCCGAGATTTTCGGGATCGATATCCATCCTGCGGCCCGGATCGGCAAGGGCATCATGATTGACCATGCGCATTCCATCGTGATCGGTGAGACTGCGGTTGTGGGCGACAATGTCTCGATGCTGCACTCGGTGACTTTGGGCGGGACCGGCAAGGAAGAAGAACAGCGCCACCCGACGATTGGCGATGGCGTTCTGATCGGTGCCGGTGCCAAGGTGTTGGGCAATATCGAGGTCGGCCACTGCAGCCGTATCGCCGCCGGATCAGTGGTGCTGCAGGAGGTGCCGCCTTGCACGACGGTTGCTGGTATTCCCGCCAAGATCGTGGGCGAGGCCGGGTGCGATCAGCCGTCAATCTCGATGGATCATATGCTGGGGAAAGACCAGTAAATCAGAGTTAGTAGACGAAAAAGGCCGCCTCGGGGTTCGAGGCGGCCTTTTTTTGTGCGTATTCCAGCTGGCTTAGGCCAACATCACCATAGGGTTTTCCAGATTATCGACGATGGCTTGCAGCAGCTGAGCGCCAAGCGCACCGTCGATGACACGGTGATCGACCGACATGGTCACGGACATGACGGTGGCGACAGTCAGTTCGCCATCATCGCCCACGACGGGTTTCTTGAGGCCAGTACCAACCGCCAGAATTCCGGCGTGCGGCGGGTTCACGATGGCGTCGAAGTTGTCGATGCCGAACATGCCCAGATTCGAGACCGCGAAGGTGCCGCCTTGGTACTCATGCGGGGCCAGCTTGCGCTCGCGGGCGCGGCCTGCAAGGTCCTTCATCTCGGACGACAGCGCCGACAGCGATTTGGTGTCGGCGTCCTGCAGAACCGGGGTGAACAATCCGCCCTCGATGGCGACGGCAACGGCCACATCCGAAGGTTTCAGCTGCAGCACCCGATCACCCGCCCAGACGGCGTTGCATTCAGGAACCTGTTGCAGCGCATTGGCGACGGCCTTGATGATGAAGTCGTTGACGCTGAGCTTCACGCCCCGGCCTTCGAGCTGTTTATTCAACTGGCTGCGGAACTTGAGCAGTGCGTCCAGCTTGATGTCACGGCGCAAATAGAAGTGCGGGATGGTTTGTTTGGCCTCCGACAGGCGCGCAGCGATGGTTTTGCGCATACCGTCGAGTTTGATCTCTTCGTACTCGCGGGTTTCGTACATCTTGGCCACGGCGTCTGCCGATGGACCAGCGGGAGCAGCGGCTGCAGGGGCGGTTGCAGCGGCAGGCGCCGGTGCCGTGGTGGGTGCGGCTGTGGCGCTTTCCACATCAGCTTTGACGATACGGCCATGCGGACCTGAGCCCGCGATCTGTGCCAGATCGAGGCCTTTCTGCGCAGCGATCCGGCGCGCCAGAGGTGAGGCGAAGATACGACCGCCATCCGCTTTGGCCGGTGCTGCTGGGGCAGGGGCGGGCGCCTCGGGTGCCGCTGGGGCGGCGGCCTCGTTACCCGCGGCGGCTGGTGCCGCATCAGGAGCCTTGGCGGACGTGGCCGCGATGTCATCGGCGCTTTCGCCGTCTTCCAGCAGAACCGCGATCGCGGTGTTGACCTTGACCCCCTCGGTACCTTCGGGGATCAGGATTTTGCCGATGGTGCCTTCGTCGACGGCTTCAAACTCCATCGTGGCCTTGTCGGTTTCGATCTCGGCCAGCAGGTCGCCGGAGGAGACGGTGTCGCCTTCCTTGACGAGCCATTTTGCAAGGGTGCCTTCCTCCATCGTCGGGGATAGGGCGGGCATCAGGATTTCGGTGGGCATCTCAGCGCTCCTCAATCAAAGTAATTTGGTCAAAAGGCGCCCTGGGACGCCCCGTGCCACGTGCGAGCGTCGCAATCGCAGCCTCGATTTTATCTTTGTTCTCGGCCATCCAGACATAAGCGGTCTGGTGAGAGGGCCGCGCGCCAATCAACCGCATATCCGCCGCCAGCCGTTCGGGCACAAGCGCCTTCACGATCTGGTCGTCGAGGCTGAGCTCGACGCGGTAGCATTCGGTTGCTGGATCGCGGCCCCTGATCTCCATTACCGGTAGGTCACCTGTTTCACAGCCGCGATCACCTCGTCGGTCGTCACCAACGCCAGCTTCTCGAGGTTTGCGGCGTAAGGCATCGGGACATCCTTGCCGGTCAGGTTGATGACGGGGGCATCGAGGTAATCGAACGCCTCCTGCATCACGACCGAGCTGATGTAGCTGCCGACGGAGCCCTGAGGCCAGCCTTCTTCGACGGTCACAAGACGGTTGGTTTTCATCACTGAGTTGATGATCGCGCCCGTGTCCATCGGGCGGATGGTGCGCAGGTCGATGACCTCGGCATTGATGCCGTCTTCGGCCAGCTTGTCGGCGGCTTCCAGGGCGAGTTGCATACCAATGCCGAAGCTGACGATGGTTACGTCCGATCCTTCACGCCAGATACGCGCTTTGCCCAGCGGAATGGTCAGATCATCCACCTGCGGCACGTCGAATGAGCGTCCGTACAGGATTTCGTTTTCCAGAAAGACCACCGGGTTGGGATCGCGGATCGCGGACTTCAACAGGCCTTTTGCGTCGGCTGCGGAATAGGGCATCACCACTTTCAGACCGGGCACCTGCATGTACCACGCCGCGTAGTCCTGAGAGTGCTGGGCCGCAACACGCGCAGCCGCGCCATTGGGGCCACGGAACACGATGGGACATCCCATCTGACCGCCGGACATATAAAGCGTCTTGGCGGCAGAGTTGATGATCTGGTCAATCGCCTGCATCGCGAAGTTGAAGGTCATGAACTCGACAATCGGTTTCAGCCCGCCAAAGGCCGACCCGACGGCGATACCGGTAAAGCCGTGCTCGGTGATCGGGGTGTCGATCACGCGCTTGGAGCCGAATTCGTCCAGCAGGCCCTGAGAGATTTTGTATGCGCCCTGATACTCAGCGACTTCTTCGCCCATCAGATAGACATCTTCGTCACCGCGCATTTCTTCGGCCATCGCATCGCGCAGGGCTTCGCGGACGGTTTGCTGCGCCATCTCGGCGTCGGCAGGCCAATCGGGCGACAGGTCCACAACCGGAGCAGCCGGGGCTGTTGCGGCAGGAGCGGGGGCCTCAACCGCCGCAGGGGCGGCCTCGGCCACCGCTGCGGCTGCGGGTGCAGCCGCGGGCAGGGCCGAGGCGTCTTCGCCTTCTTCGACCAGAATGGCGATGGGCGTATTGACCTTGACCCCTTCGGTGCCCTCGGAGATCAGAATCTTGCCGACGATGCCCTCATCAACGGCTTCGAACTCCATCGTGGCCTTGTCGGTTTCGATCTCGGCCATGATGTCGCCGGAGGAGACTGTGTCGCCTTCCTTGACCAGCCATTTGGCCAGCGTACCCTCTTCCATCGTCGGCGAAAGGGCGGGCATGAGAATTTCGGTTGCCATGTCTTATTCGTCCTCTCAGGCGTAGATATCTGTCCAGAGCTCGTCCAGAGACGGCTCGGGGCTTTCTTTTGAGAATTCGGCAGCCTGATTCACGACCGCCTTGATCTCTTTGTCGATCGCTTTCAGGTCATCCTCGGTTGCGTGCTTGCCGGACAGCAGAAGATCGCGCACGTGATCGATGGGATCGCTGTGTTCGCGGACCTTCTGAACTTCTTCCCGGGTGCGGTATTTGGCCGGATCGGACATCGAGTGGCCGCGATAGCGGTATGTCTTGACCTCGAGGATATAGGGGCCTTTGCCCGCGCGGCAGTGGGCAACCGCCTTTTGACCGGCTTCCTTGACCGCCATGACATCCATGCCGTTGACGATTTCGCCGGGAATGCCGAACGCCTCGCCACGGTGATAGATATCCTTGGTCGAGGTTGAACGCGCCTGCGCCGTTCCCATGGCGTACTGGTTGTTCTCGATCACGAACACCACCGGCAGGTCCCAAAGGGCAGCCATGTTGAATGTCTCGTAGACCTGACCCTGGTTGGCGGCACCGTCCCCGAAATAGGTGAAGGTCACGCGGCCATTCTCTTTGTACTTGTCAGCGAAAGCCAGACCAGCCCCCAGCGGAACCTGCGCCCCAACGATGCCGTGGCCGCCATAGAAATGCTTCTCTTTCGAGAACATGTGCATTGAGCCGCCCTTGCCCTTGGACAGTCCGCCCTCGCGCCCGGTCAGTTCGGCCATCACGCCGCCCGGGTCCATGCCGCAGGCCAGCATATGACCATGATCGCGATACGAGGTAATACGCTTGTCGCCTTCTTCAGCGGCCGCTTCCAGCCCGACGACAACCGCCTCTTGTCCGATATAAAGGTGGCAGAACCCGCCGATCAGACCCATCCCATAGAGCTGACCGGCCTTTTCCTCGAATCGGCGGATCAGTAGCATCTCACGGTAGTAGGTCTTGAGTTCCTCCGCAGAAACATTTGGTTTCTTTGTGGTTTTTCGCGCAGCCATGGTGGCGATCTCCCCCTCTCGGACAGATAGTTTAGCGTTAAACTATCTCATAGAGCATTTCGCGCCATCTGGCGAGTGTTAATGTGACGCGGGGGCAGCGCCGGTTCGATGCGGCGGGTGAAGTCTTGAAGATTGTTTTGTGCAGGAGATTTTTCTGCGAAAAATCTTCTTCCGATTTGCATCAACGAATGACGATTTCATCGGCGCGGATCATGCCGAGGACCGAGCGCGCCTGCTGGTCCAGCAGATCGAGGTCCAGATAGGTGTCCGACAGACGGCGGGTCAGGTTCTCCATCTGTGCGATTTCATCGTTGAGCTGCATGAGGTCCCGGGACAGTGCGTCGCGTTCAGCGGCGATTTCCACCCTGCGGAACAGGCCATAATCACCCTGTACGGCGGCAAAGGTGAAATACACGCCCAGCATGAAGGCGATCGAGAAGAATATGAACGCACCCAAACCGGGCCGATAGGAACGGGTCACCGTATTAACCACCGTACAACAAACTGCCTCAGAAACGTGCCCTTGGCGGGCATCTGACCGCACTATGTCACAGGTGATTCGGCTTGTGAATCCCCCTGAGAACAAAAAGCTGGAGCCCGCTTATCCGGGGAGCTTATTGATCCAAAGCGGCGACACCCGGCAATGTCTTGCCTTCCATCCATTCGAGGAACGCGCCGCCGGCCGTCGAGATATACGAAAAGTCATCCGCCGCGCCGGACGCATTAAGTGCCGCGACCGTATCGCCGCCGCCAGCGACGGATGTCAGCTTGCCGTCGCGGGTCAGCGCCGCGGCCTTGAGTGCGGCGGCATTTGTAGCGGCGTCAAACGGGGTCAGTTCGAAAGCGCCCAGAGGGCCGTTCCAGATCAGGGTCTGGCTCTTTTCAAGCACCTCGGAGACTGCAGCCACACTCTCTGGTCCAGCGTCCAGAATCATGGCGTCGGATGGGCAGTGGTCAGCGGGAAGAACCTTATGGGGGGCGTTGGCCTCAAAAGCCTCGGCCACCACGATGTCACGCGGCAGGACTATGGTGCAGCCTGAGGTTTCGGCTTTACTCAGGATCTCTGCGGCTGTGTCGGTCATGGCATGTTCGGCCAGAGACTTACCCACGTCCAGCCCCTTTGCTACAAGGAAGGTGTTTGCCATGCCGCCGCCGATCACCAGGTAATCGACTTTCTCGATCAGGTTGCCCAGCAGATCCAGCTTGGTTGACACCTTGGCACCACCGACCACCGCAGTGACGGGCCGTTCGGGCGCGCCCAACGCGGCTTCGAGCGCGCTCAGTTCCTGCTGCATCAAACGCCCGGCGCAGGCGGGCAGCAGCCGGGCCAGAGCTTCGGTCGAGCTGTGGGCGCGGTGCGCGGCCGAGAACGCGTCGTTGCAATAGATATCGCCCAGCTTCGCCATGCCTTCCGCAAGAGGCACACTGTTCTTGGTTTCTTCCGCATGGAAACGGGTGTTTTCCAACAGCAGGACCTCACCATTGGCCAGGTTGGCTGCGGCGGTTTCCGCCTCATAGCCGACGCAATCAGCAGCAAAACGCACCGGAACGCCGAATGCAGTTTCGAGTGCGGGTAAAAGCTGTTTCAAGGACATCTCGGGCACATGCTGACCGCCCGGACGACCGAAATGGGCCAGCAGGATCGGTTTACCGCCCGCGTCGAGGATGTCGCGCACCGTTGGCACGATCCGCTGGATGCGGGTATCGTCGGTAACGACGCCATCCGCAACGGGGACGTTGATATCCACGCGCACCAGAACGCGTTTGCCGTTCAGATCCATATCGTCCAGAGATTTCCAGCCCATCGCGCTTATCCTCGCCCATTGCATCCTGTTTCAGGCGGTTCTTTTCCTGCATTTTGCCCTCAGGTCAATGCGTCACTTGGCATTCGCGCGTTCGCGTCTTAGGTATTTGCGCAAGTTTCAAAGACAGGAGGGCCAGATGGCCGAGATCAAAGATCCCGAAAACACGATCATCATCGAGCTGAAGGGCGGCAATGTCGTGATTGAGCTGCTGCCCGACGTGGCTCCGCAGCATTCGGCTCGCATGAAGGAACTGGCGCGTGGTGGCGAGTACGACAACGTCGCCTTTCACCGTGTGATCGACGGGTTCATGGCGCAAACCGGCGACGTGCAGCATGGCGACATGGAAGACGGGTTCAACATTCGTATGGCGGGCACCGGCGGTTCGTCGTTGCCGAACGTTCCGGCCGAGTTCTCGAAACTGCCCCATGATCGCGGCACGCTGGGTGCAGCGCGCTCGGCTAATCCGGATTCGGCAAACTCGCAGTTCTTCATCAACTTCAAGGACAACCATTTCCTGAACGGTCAGTACACCGTTTACGGTCGCGTCATCGACGGGATGGAGCATGTGGATGCCATCGTTCGTGGTGAGCCGCCGCAAAGCCCCGACCGCATGATCAGCGTCAAGGTGGCCGCCGATGCATAAACTGGCCGCCGTATTTGCCCTGTTGGCCGGCCCGGCGCTGGCAACGGGCCTTGAGATCGAGATTGAAGGAGAGGGTGCAAACGGCACCGTTACCGTCGATTTGTTCGAAGACCTCGCGCCCAAGCATGTCGAGCAGATCACAGCTCTGGCTGCCGCCGGTCAGTATGATGGTGTAGTGTTCCACCGTGTCATCGATGGCTTCATGGCGCAGACCGGCGATGTCGAACATGGCCGACTGGGTTCGGACATGCGTCGCGCGGGGACGGGTGGATCAGACCGCCCCGATCTGCCTGCCGAGTTCTCGGACTACAACTTTGACCGCGGTGTCGTAGGCATGGCGCGGGCACAGGACCCTAACAGCGCCAATTCGCAGTTCTTCATCATGTTTGAGCCCGGACCTTTCCTGAACGGCCAGTATACCGTTGTTGGCCAGGTCACTGACGGGATGGACGTGGTTGACGCGATCAAGCGCGGCGATGGCCCCAACGGCGCGGTTATCGGTCAGCCGGATGCTATGAAAAAAGTGACGGTCACAGAATAAGCAACAAGCCCGGCGCCAAATGTGGTGCCGGGTCATTCGCTTACTGGTCAATGAAATCGCGGATCGCCTGAGTGTATGCATCGGGCTGCTGGAATGACGCAAAGTGGCTCACGTCTTCCAGTATCAGAAGGTCGGCACCGGGAATCGCCTCGGCAATCGCCTTTGAGTGATCGGTCAAGATCGCTTCGTCATGGGCGCTTTGCACGACCAGAGTGGGAACGGTGACCGAGGCCAGCCCCTCAAGACCACCAGGCTTTTCCGTGGCCCACATGGCCGCAACACCGCCCAGAAACGCCTCGAACCCATCGGGGGTGGGGGACATCGCGGCGTAATCGCCGGCCATCATCCCGACATAGGCGCCAAAGACTTCGTTGTGTTCGACCGACGGATCGATGCCGTCCAGCGTGACGTTACCCGCGTGCGCGAAATGGCTGGCCAGCCGCTCCGGGGCGCCGGTCGAGATCGTGTAGCCTATATTTGCCCCGTCCGACCATCCCACCAGATGCACCTTGTCGATGCCCAGATGGTCCAGCAGGGCCAGATAATCCCGCGCCAGAAGGTCATAGCTGTAAGTGCTGCCGTCATTGGTGGAGCGACCATGCCCGCGTGTATCCGCAACGATCACCTTGTGGTCGCGCGACAGATCGGCCACCTGAGCCGCCCAGATATCGCCATGGGCCAGACCGCCGTGGATCAAAAGCACGGGTATTCCGTCCGACGTGCCATAGGTGGCATAGTACATGTCGATGCCATTGACGTTGGCAGTGCCACTTGTTTCAGCCTCGGGCATCGCAGGTGGTTCGGGGATCGATTTCCACGCTTCTTGCGCCAGCACCGTTGTCGCTGCCAAGGCCATCATTGCAGCCGTGATAAATCGGAACATTTTCATCTCCCTGTTTGTGCGCGGATCAGGCGCTGGTTTTCGGGGATGATAGCTCAGGAATTCGGTTTGCGGGGGAAATGATCCCCCGCGTGGCGATCAGTCCTCCGACGCCATCACTCTCCAAATCAGCGCACCAACAGTACCGCCGATCAGGGGGGCGACCCAGAACATCCAAAGCTGCGCCAGTGCGGGACCGTCCGCGAACAGCGCTACCCCGGTGGACCGGGCCGGATTGACCGAAGTGTTCGTGACCGGGATCGAGATCAGGTGGATCAGCGTCAACCCAAGACCGATGGCAATCGGCGCGAACCCTGCCGGGACACCGCTGGAGGTTGCACCCAGAATGATCACGATGAAGAACGCTGTCAGGACGATTTCGATCACAAGCGCCGACATAAGGGAATACCCCCCGGGCGAGGCGTCTCCATACCCGTTCGAGGCAAAACTGCCGACGCCTTCGAATCCCGGTGCGCCGCTGACGACTATGTAAAGCACCAGCGCCGCCGCAATCGAACCGATCACCTGAGCGACCCAGTAGGGCAGTAAATCCTTGGCGGGAAAGCGTCCGCCGATCATCAGACCAAGGCTGACCGCGGGGTTGAAATGCGCGCCTGAAATGTGTCCGACCGCGAAGGCCATGGTCAGCACGGTCAAGCCAAAGGCAAACGCAACGCCCAGCCAGCCGATACCAACATCGGCCACACCTGCTGCCAGCACCGCGCTGCCGCAGCCGCCGAGCACAAGCCAGAAGGTGCCAAAGAATTCAGCCATGAGTTTTGATGACATGAAAAGTCCTCCGAAAAACAATGGCTTTCAGTCTAATTCAAAAAGCGGATTTTGTGAAACGGACTACTACGGGGAATTTTATGTGCCCCGCAGCAGAGCGTGGAAACTAGCCGGTGCGGCCATAAAATGTCAGGCGCGCGGTCTCGGACAGGGAAATGCCGGGTTCGGTGTTGTAGGCGAGTACGGCAAGGATACGTGTCTGTTCGCCTTCGTTCGGCGCGACACGATGGATCGAGTTCCGGCCACGGAAAAACACCAGCGTGCCAGCGTCGGCATCAAGCTGACTGACCGGGGTGCGGCCATCAAGGATATCACCGACCGCGTCAAAGCTCATCTCTCCGGCATCTGCATCGCGCACATCGCGGACGTATTCAAAAGATCCGCCCTGTTCGGGTGCCTGTACCATCAGCGTAATCGCGAAGGACGAATTGTCGAAATGCCAACCCAGTTCCTGTCCCTTCTCGGCGAAATGCAGGTTTATCGATGATAAAGGGTCAGCGTATTCATAAAGCGCGTCCTCTTCCAGAACGTCGCACAGGAAGGCCCGGAATATGTCGGAATCATACAGCGCCCGCAGGGCAGAAGCTTCGGCGATCTGATCGTCGGTCAGGCAGCCTTTCGACGATGTCACCAATCTGTTGCGAGGATGATCCAGTTCGAAGGCTGTATCTTGCGGGCTGAGATAGACCGTATGTTTCTCGGTCTTTGCATACACCTGATCCTGGTTGGCAAGACCGTCGCTCCGAATGTCCGATATCGCGTTTTCCTTTACGAAGCCTGGCATCTCAAGCACACCGTCGCGCTGATAGGTCTGTTTGAGCCTTGCACGAAATTCCGGATCTTCGATCGGGTAGGTGGTCAGGTCAACGATATCCGCCAGTTCCATGGAGTCCCCTTGCATGTGAGCGTATTGTTCTCAGCTGGTGTAGGGCTTTATGGACAACCGAGAAACAAAAAAACGCCGCGATGGGGATCGCGGCGTTTCATCGGGACAGAATGATCTGTCGTTATTGCTTTACTTCCGCCGCCGGGTTGGCACCGGATTTGCCGCCGCGACCGGGGTTCAGCGGGTCGTCCTGACGCTGGACAGAGCCTTCGAAATGCGCGCCGCTTTCGATGGCGATGGTCTTGTGGATGATGTCGCCTTCGACGCGGGCGGTCGAGGTCAGGCGGACCTTCAGCCCGCGCACGCGGCCCACGATGCGGCCATTGACCACGACGTCATCAGCCGTGACTTCACCCTTGATGGTGGCAGTCTCTCCGATGGTCAGCAGGTGGGCACGGATGTCGCCTTCGACGGTGCCTTCGACCTGAATGTCACCCGAGGTCTTGAGATTGCCGGTGATGTGCAGGTCCGACGACAGCACGGATGCGGGCGGCTTGGGCTTGGGCGGGGTGCTTGCCTTGGTTTCAGCCGGTGCAGGGGCCGCCGGGGTGGCAGGCGCTGCCGGTTTCGCTGCCTCAGTTTCTTTCGATCCGGGTTCGTTGATTTTGCTCTTAGAAAACATTTCTCGCAGCCTTGATGTAAGTCATTGGGTTTACAGGTTTTCCGTTCACGCGCACCTCATAGTGCAGGTGCGTGCCGGTCGACCGTCCGGTGCTACCCATATCAGCAATATGATCCCCACGCGAGACCCTTTGGCCAACCTTTACGCGTATCTTGGTGTTATGAGCGTAAAGTGTCTCAATCCCGAAGGCGTGCCGGATCTTGACCAGCCGTCCGAAGCCCGATTGCCAGCCGGCATGAGTGACGACACCGTCCGCCGTGGCAAAGATATCCGTCCCCTGCGCGCCGGCGAAATCCGCGCCGTTATGCATACGGCGGCCACCGGTCTTGGGATCGCGGCGGGTGCCGAAACCGCTGGTGAAGCGAACCGCTGCACGCACCGGGCTGGCGAAGGGGGCCTTTTCGGCAGCGATGCGATAGAGGTTCAACTGGTCCATCTGTTCCAGCAGGATATTTGCGCGGATCTGGTCGGGGGTCAGTTCCTCACCGCGCGTGCTGAAGGATAAAGGGGTCAGCGGACCGCCCATACCGCTATATCCGCGCCGGACCTCGTCGAGGATACGATCTGTTGGCATACCCGCTTTGCGGAACATCTTGTCCAGCGGTTCGACCGAGATCACCATCGCCTCTTCCAATTGGCGGAAAATCTCGTCACTGCGTTCCTGCATCAGGCGAATTTCAAGTTCCAGTTCGTCGCGCTGGTCCAGCGCGCCCTGAGCGTCAGCGGCGATCTGATCGCGCTGGGCTGCTGTCCGGGCCAGTGCGTCGGTCATGAAAGCCATCTGCGCGGGATTGGCCGATGCCATCATGTAAGCCGCGTCACCATCGGTGCTTTGCTGCAGTTCGGCCAGTTCGGTCCGGGCATCTTCGCGCTGTTTCATCGTGGCGCGCAGCGTGGTCTGGATGACTTCGATACCTGTTTCCAGCTCGTGGCGGCGATTTTCCGATTCCAGCAACTCGGATTGCATGACCGAGATCTGCTCCAGCGCCGCGTTGAAACGATCATGGGCGGCCAGAGCTTCGGCCGCACGCGCGTCACGTTCTTCCGACAGGATGTTCAGACGCTCCTGATAGGTGGCCTGATCACGTTTGGCCTGTTCCCGGAAGTTGCCAGATCCGATGCTGTCCATAAGCAGGATCGACGTGGCAATGGCGGTCCAGGCGACCATGACGGCGACGCCGGCGACGGCGGCGATCTGGGTTTCCGAACTCAGTCGGATGAACCGGGTGTCATTGTCAGATTTCAGAAAGACACGGCGCTCTGGAAAGTGCCGCTCAAGCAGTGAGTGTAGTTTGATTGCCAGACGTGTCCGCACGCGTCCTACCTCAATTGTCCCCATATCCCGGAGCCGGTCGTGAGTGAGTAGCCGCTCCCTGACGCGATTGCATAAAGCGGTCGAGGCATTCGGGCAAGTTTGTTAACCAATCAAGAGCTATGAACGGAGTTTTACCGCGCGTGATCGGCGGGAACTTGCCGATAGCGCGCATCTACTATCAGTCTGACACAACCCCGGGTGGTGGCAGGTCTTCGGTCAGGGGCCAGTAGAAATCAGGGGGCAATCCGGCCTCGGCGCGCTTCTCTTCGTTGAAGGGCGGTTTCAGTGCACCGTGGAAATAACGGCGGACAAGGGCGTGGAACACATCCTTGGGATCGGCATTCTCGCGCCCGCACAGGAAGTGGAACCATTTCGAGCCATAGGCGACGTGACCGACTTCCTCCGCATAGATCACCTCAAGCGCGGCTATGGCGTCCTTTACGCCCGCTTTACGGAAGATGTCGATCATGCCGGGTGTCACGTCGAGCCCACGTGCCTCGAGCACCATGGGCACCACGGCAAGACGGCCCATCAGGTCTTCGGCAGTATCCTCGGCCGCGCGCCACATACCGGCATGGGCGGGCAGGGCGCCATAATGGCTGCCCATCTGTTCGAGACAGTCGCACACCATCTCGAAATGGCGCGATTCCTCCTCGGCGCATTTCACCCAGTCGTCGTAGAATCCGATGGGCATGGGCACATGGCCGAACCGGGCGATAATGTCCCAATGCAGATCCACCGCGTTCAGCTCTATATGGGCGACGGCGTGTAAAAGGGCGATGCGACCAGCTTCGGAACCCGGCCTGCGGCGTGGAACGTCGCGTGGGGATAACAGTTCGGGCTTTTCTGGTCGCGCGGGGTATAGCGGAGGCTCGGCTGTGCCAATCTCGATCTCAAGGGCTTCGCCCTTTCGGGCGGCGAACCAGGCGGCGGCATGTCGTTTTGACAATGCGGTTTTTTCGCGCCCGTCCGCAGTGGTCAGAACCTCGGTCGCCATTTGGGCTAATGTCTTGGCCACGTCTTTTCCCGCCTTTGCTGCCTTCCGCGCGGGTCATACCCTTGATGCCCGCGCGGGTCGAGAGGGTCAGAGTGCGCGTACGGCCTCCAGCACCTCATCCACATGGCCGGGGACTTTTACCTTGCGCCAGACACGAGCGATCTTGCCGTCGGCATCGATCAAGAAGGTCGAGCGTTCGATGCCCATGGATTTGCGGCCATACATGTTCTTTTCCACCCAGACGCCGTAATCCTCGCATACGGTCTGGCCCTCATCCGACAGCAACGGAGTGGTGAGGCCATGCTTGGCGACAAACTTGTCATGCTTGGCAACTGTATCGCGCGAGATGCCGAAAACGTTAGCGCCTGCATCCGCAAAGGCCTGCAGTTGTTCTGAAAAACCGATGGATTCCTTGGTGCAGCCCGGCGTATCATCGCGGGGATAGAAAAACAGAACGACTGCGCGGCCACGCTGTTCCGACAGGGATACCTCGCCGCCGCCGTCGCGGGGCAGAGTAAAGTCGGGGGCGATGTCTGAGACTTCGGGCATATTTGAACTCCGGCTGAGAAATTAACGGTTGTCATTTATCATAGGGCACCGTTGGCAGGTTGAAAGGCGTGGGACGCAAATTGGTCCAGCAAGAACAGCAGGATGACACGAAGGCGGATAAGAATCCCCGCCGTCGGTCGCTGCGTCGAACCGCCGGGCTGTGGACGCTGCGCGGCGTCTTCGTCCTTGTGTTTCTGGCGCTGATTACCGGCTTCATGGTGATCGGTCAGCGTATGCACGCGCCAGCCTGGTTGCGTGACCGGGTGGAAACAAGGCTGGATCAGGCGCTGGGCGGTGTAAAAATAAAGTTCGGTGACGTCAGTTTCATCATTCATGAAGGCTGGCGTCCGCGATTGCGCCTGACCGATGTGCGCATCAGCGATGCGGCCGGTCAGCAGATTGCCGAGGTGTCGGACCTGCGGGCCAGTCTTTCGATGCGCCCGCTGCTGCGTGGTCACGTGCGGCCAAAACGGATTATCCTTCAAGGCGCGCAGATTGCGCTGACGCGGGGCATTGACGGGGCGCTCTCGCTGACCGTCGGTGCCGGCAGTGCTCCGGTTGGCCAGGCTCCGAACCTCGCGAAGCTGATCGAGAGCGCGGATGACGTATTCCAGTCGCCCGCGTTGTCAGCCCTGACCTCGGTTGAGCTAGACGCAATCACGCTGGACTATCAGGATCTGCGACTGGGCCGGTCCTGGGTTCTGGACGGCGGACGCGTGCAGGCCACCCGAAGCGCGGGCGAGGTTCGGCTGGCCACAGGTTTCTCGGTACTGGCCGGGCGGGATTACGTCAGCACGATCGAGGCAAACTACACCAGCTCACTGGGCAGCCCGGCGGCGCGGTTTGGCGTGTCGATTACCGATCTGCCCGCCGAGGATATTGCTGGTCACAGTCCGGCACTGGCCTGGATGCAGGTGCTCAGAACTCCGATCTCGGGCGCATTGCGTGGAAGCGTTGATGCCGAGGGCGCGCTGGGGCCGGTTTTTGCGACGCTCAATCTAGGCGCGGGCGCGGTGCAGCCAACGCCCGAAACGACGCCGATCAAGTTCGATGCGGCACGTACCTATTTCACATATGATCCAAATCAGCAGGCGCTTGATTTCAATGAGGTTTCGATCAGGTCTGCCTGGGGTACGGTGCAGGCGGACGGCAAGGCATTTCTTCAGGGGGTCAAGGCTGGCGGTTTGGAAAGCATGTCGGGGCAGTTTCGCCTGAGCGGGATTGAGATCAACCCGGCCAATCTGTTTCCCGAAGCGCTGAACCTGACGCGCGCAAATGTGGATTTCCAGATGAAACTGGCGCCGTTTCGGATGCAGCTGGGGCAGATGACTGTCGAGGATGGTGAACATCATGCGCGTCTGAGCGGGTCTCTGGCGGGGCTGTCCGATGGCTGGGTGGCTGAGATAGATGCCGAGATCGATCAGATGAACTCCGATCAGCTGTTGAAGTACTGGCCCGAACTGCTGGCGCCGAAACCACGCCTCTGGGTTACCGAAAACCTGTATTACGGCGAGATGTCGGATCTGGATTTTGCTTTGCGGCTGCGCCCCGGCGAAAAGCCCGACATCTATGCGGATTTTGAGTTCGAAAACACCGAAGTTCGGTTTGCCAAGACGCTGCCGACCATTCAGAACGCGCAGGGGCAGGCCAGCCTGCTAAATCGCCGTTTTACGGTTTCGGCACAAAAGGGAATCGTTGTCGCGGATGAGGGGGGGACGGTTGATGCCTCGGGGACCTCGTTCATCATACCGGATACCAGCATCAAGAAAACCACGCCGGGTATCGCGCGGGTGCAGGCCAGTGGCAGTGTGACGGCCGCCCTGTCTCTGCTGGACAGGCCGCCGCTGCAACTGCTGACCAAGGCCAACCTGCCGGTTGATCTTGCGGATGGCCACGTCAGGCTTGGCGGGACTCTCTCATTGCCTCTGAAAAAGGGGCTGAAGTTCCAGGAGGCCCGGTTCCATTTCACCGGCGAACTGTCGAATCTGGACAGCAGTAAGCTGGTGCCCGGATTTGAGGTCAGCGCTGATCGCCTGAGCCTCAGCGGCGATCAGACCCAAGTCGCCATTGATGGCGAAGGACTGTTCGGGGCGGTGCCGGTCGAAGCCCTCTGGCGACAGCCCATCGACGGCGAAACCCCTCAGCAGAGCACGCTGACAGGCCAGATCGAGCTGTCGCCCCTGCTGATGGAACAAATCAATGCGGGTCTGCCGCGCGGGATGCTGACGGGCGAAGGGACCGCTGATTTCAGCCTGAGCCTTGGCGCGGGTGAACCCCCGCGCCTGACGGCTGAGTCTGATCTGGTGGGTGTCGCGCTGGCCATTCCCGAGCTTGGTTGGCGTAAGCCAACGAATGTCAGCGGCACGTTGACGGCCCAGGCCACTTTGGGCGCGCTGCTCAGCGTTGAGACTCTGCGGATCGAGGCAGCGGGATTGCGGACCAATGCAGCGATTTCATTCCGCAACGGTGCGTTTGACAGGGTTCGGTTCAGCTCGTTCGAACTGGGGGACTGGCTTGCGGTTCCGGCCGAGCTGGTCGGGCGCGGCGCCGCGCTGCCGGATATCCGCGTGTTGGGCGGGGTGCTCGATCTGGGTAAATCCACCATCGGCGAGGGCGGCGGCGGAGCTGGCGGATCAGGGCAGGGGCCAAGGCTGGATGTGACGCTGGACCGGTTGCAGGTCACTGAAACGGTCGCACTAACCGGTTTGACGGGTTCGTTCCAAACCACCGGAGGGCTGACCGGAAGTTTTGCCGCGCAAGTCAACGGTGGCGCGCCACTCCGGGGGCAGGTCACCCCGCGTGCGTCGCGATCAGCGGTCGGGCTGACGTCGGACGATGCGGGTGCTGTCCTGCGTTCTGCCGGGGTGCTGACACAGGCGCGCGGCGGGTCGATGCAATTGCAACTTGATCCGGTCGCCGAGCCGGGAAATTACGATGTCGACCTGAAGATCAGAAACACGCGGATCACAGACGCCCCGGCCATGGCCGCGATATTGAATGCGATCAGCCTGGTGGGGTTGCTGGATGAAATGGCCGGCCAGGGCATTTTCTTTTCAGCCATCGACAGCAAAATGCGCATTACTCCGACCGAGGTGAAAGTGTTGAGCGGCAGCGCCGTCGGCCCCTCGATGGGGCTGTCCTTTGACGGCACCGTCAACACCGTGGCCGGAGTACTGAACCTGCGCGGAGCGATCTCGCCGATCTATCTGGTCAACGCGATCGGCAGCGTGCTGACCAAAAAGGGCGAGGGGATCTTTGCCTTCAACTACACGTTGACCGGCCCGTTGACCGACCCGCAGGTTTCGGTCAACCCGCTGTCGGGTCTTGCCCCGCTGTTTCTGCGCAACCTGCTGCGCGAACCTGCGCCAACCGTTTCGGATGGCCCGAACGCAACGCCCGACCGGTCCGGTGACCCGCACCCGACCCACCAGTCGCGGGGCGAGGATCGTTGATCTGAGCGGTGGCCGAATCTGTCGGGCCGATGTATGGCGCGGCCATGAAACTCAGCGATTTTGATTTCCACCTGCCTGAAGACCTGATTGCCACGCGGCCCGCCAGTCCGCGGTCGTCGGCGCGCCTGCTGCTGGCGCAGGGCGATGTCCAGATGGATCGGCATGTGTTCGACCTGCCGGACATTTTGCAGCCCGGTGACCGTCTGGTGCTGAACGATACCCGCGTGATCCCCGCGCGGCTCAGTGGTCGCCGCCACCGGGACAGCGCACAAGGTCCGGTCTCTGCCGCGATCGAAGCGACGTTGCTGGACCCGCAATCAGATGGCTGCTGGGCTGCGCTGATCAAGCCGTTGAAGAAGATCAGGCCCGGCGAAGAGATCGTGTTCTCGGACGATCTGAGCGCGACACTGGCCCGGGTCGCCGACGGCCAGGCCTATCTGCGCTTCAATCTGACCGGAGAGGATTTTGACCGCGCATTGGAGCGGGCCGGGGCGATGCCATTGCCGCCCTACATCGCGGCGAAACGTGCTGCGGACGAACAGGACAAGACCGATTACCAAACTGTGTGGGCGCGGAATTCCGGTGCTGTCGCAGCCCCGACGGCGTCACTGCATTTCGATGACGCATTGTTGGCGAAGCTGGCTGCGCGTGGCGTCGCGTTCAGCCATGTAACGTTGCATGTGGGCGCAGGCACGTTCCTGCCGGTCAAGGTCGAAGATGTGACCACTCACAAGATGCACGCCGAATGGGGGCGGGTCAGCGCGCAGGCCGCTGCCGAGATTGCCGCGACCAAAGCGGCGGGCGGGCGGATCATCCCCGTGGGAACCACGGCCTTGCGCCTGATCGAAAGCGCGGCGCGGAGCGGAAGGATTGAACCGTGGGAAGGTGAGACCGACATCTTCATCTTCCCCGGCTTTCGGTTTCACGTCGCCGATGCCTTGATGACCAATTTCCATCTGCCAAAATCCACGCTGCTTATGCTGGTTTCGGCGCTGATGGGGCAGCAACGGGTCAAAGCGATCTACGATCACGCTATCGCCTGCGAGTATCGTTTTTTCTCGTATGGCGACGCGTCGCTGTTGATCCCGTAGTCGTATCTTTACCATCCGCGCCGCCACAATGTCGTAGACAGGCGCGACGCGGATGATAATTGATTGCAAAGCGAACAGAAAACCACGTCAGCAATTTTGGATAGGCAGAATGCTTCAGGTTCTTTCCAGCGCTTGGGCGCTTCTTCTTGGAATGGGATTGCTGATGGTCGGCAACGGCCTGCAAGGCACGTTGCTGGGCGTACGCGGCGAGATCGAGGGATTCTCGACCTTCGAGATGTCTTTCGTGATGTCGGCCTATTTTGTCGGCTTCCTGGGAGGGTCGCGTTTGGCACCCGAGATGATCCGGCGCGTGGGGCACGTGCGCGTTTTCGCAGCGCTGGCGTCGTTCATCTCTGCCGTCATGATCATGTATCCGATGCTGGCCGATCCGGTTGCATGGTCGCTGGGTCGTGTGGTGATCGGATTTTGTTTCTCGGGCGTGTACGTGACCGCCGAAAGCTGGTTGAACAACGCGGCCAATAACGAGAACCGGGGGCAGGCGCTGTCCCTCTATATGATGGTGCAGATGACCGGGGTCGTGAGTGCGCAGGCGTTGCTGCTGGTCGGTGACCCCGCCGGATATGAGACATTTGTTATCGCATCGATTCTGGTTTCGGTCTCGTTCGCGCCTATTCTGCTGTCCATCTCTCCGACGCCTGCCTTCGATACGACCAAACCGATGACCTTGCGCCAGCTGATGGAGACATCGCCACTGGGCTGTGTCGGTATGTTTTTGCTGGGCGGAATATTCTCGGCACAATTCGGGATGAGCGCCGTCTATGGCGCTCAGGTGGGGTTGAGTCTGGTCGAGATTTCGACCTTCGTCGCGGTGTTTTATATCGGCGCTGTCGTCCTGCAGTATCCTCTGGGGTGGATGTCCGACAGAATGGATCGCCGCCTGCTGATCATGCTGGTCGCCGCCGTCGGCGGGGTAGGCGCTGTGATCGGCATGATGCTGGGCGTCACTTTCACCATGCTTCTCGTAGCTGCCTTCATGATCGGGGGCATGACAAGCCCGCTCTATTCACTGTTGATCGCCTATACCAATGACTACCTGGAGTATGACGATATGTCGGCAGCTTCAGGCGGTCTGGTCTTTATTAACGGCTTGGGCGCAATCGCAGGTCCAATTATCACCGGTTGGCTGATGGGGGCTGGCGTGCTCGGACCACAAGGCTTTTTCCTGTTTATAGCAACACTGATGTTCATCATGGCCGCGTATGCTGCCTACCGGATGACCCAGCGCGTCTACAAACCTGTGGATGAGACTGGAACAATTGCGGCGATCTATCCGACATCGTCGCCCGTTGCTTTGGAAGTCGCGCAAGAAGTTGCCATCGAGGCGGCACAGGACGAGCAGGATGCGCAGGAACCCGCTTGAGCGCCGGAAATGTGACTTTTGTGTTGCAATATGTTACTGTCACAAATCTGTAAAAGAGATTTTAATGACGTTACGTCCTGGGGAGGACAATTACGGAGTCTAGGGCAATGGTTGGTCCTGAAGAAGTATTGAGTTTTTGGTTAGATGAGGTTGGCCCCGAGGGGTGGTACCTGCAAGATGAGGCGCTGGACGCGCGGATTCGGGATAGATTTCTTAAAACATGGGAAGCCGCGTGTGAGGGTAAATTCTCGCTCTGGCTAACCTATCCCAGCGGATCGCTGGCCTATATTATCCTTATGGATCAGTTGCCTCGCAACATGTTCCGGGGAAGCAAACAGGCCTTCGCATCGGACCGGGCGGCGCTGGCGGCTGCGAAATGCGCGGTCGACAAGGGCTGGGATCTGAAGATCGACGAACCGGCGCGGCAGTTCTTTTACCTGCCGATGATGCACTCGGAAAACCTGTGCGATCAGGAGCGCTGCGTGCGCCTCATGATCGAGCGGATGCCGGAAGGCGGCGACAGCAATCTGTTGCACGCCCGGGCGCATCGCGAGGTGATCCGAATGTTCGGTCGTTTCCCATATAGAAACGATGCGCTGGAACGCCCGACCACTGAACACGAAGCCGCGTATGTCAGCAATGGCGGTTACGGGTCGACAGTGCGAGAGTTGCAGGCCGCGACTTAAGTCGCGGGCTCGCATCCTTTCACGGTCAGAAGCTGATCGGTGATGGTGTCGGCGGACGTCGTGATGGCGTAGTCAATCAGGTCTTCCGGGTTGTCGACAAGGTTCGCAAGACGGGCCTGTGTATCTTCAAGCTTACCTTCCAGATTGCTCAGCCGCTGCAGGGCGGTGCCCAACTGTTGACGGGTTGTCGTATCAAGCTGTGTCCCCTGACTGAGCGAGGCCAGATCGCTGCGCAGCGCAGTCAGTTCCCCACGAATACCCTGCGCCTGCTCGCGCAACGGTGCCACCAGCTGCAGGTTCTCCGCAAACCCGGTTCGGATATGGTCGACGGATTGCGCAAGTTTCCAACCCAGGAAAAGGCACAACGCCAGCAGGATCAAAGTTGCGTTCAAAAGAGCGAGCAGTAAATCTTTGAGCGTTTTGGCCATGATACGCCTTTCGAAAACCGGGAATGTTAAAAACAGATGGTTGCTGAGGTCTCAGTTCTAGCCTTTGCGCGGGTGCGGGTATAGGCTGAAATCAGCTTGATATTGGTGATCTTACCCCGCGTCACATATGTCGCGGGCTCTGATGTTGATGCGTTGTAAAAAATAGTTTAACGGTAAACTAGTTTTTGAACCGATCTGTGCCGAGAGGGAAACATGGCTGCACAATCCTATGATCTGATCGTAATCGGGGCTGGCCCCGGTGGCTATGTGGCCGCTATTCGCGCGGCGCAGCTGGGCCTGAAAACCGCCGTTGTCGAGCGTGAACATCTGGGCGGAATCTGCCTGAACTGGGGTTGTATCCCCACCAAGGCGCTTCTGCGCTCGTCCGAAGTGTTTCATCTGATGGAGCGGGCCAAGGATTTTGGCCTGAAAGCTGACAAGGTCGGTTATGATCTGGACGCGGTGGTCAAACGCTCGCGCGGTGTAGCGGCGCAGCTTTCCGGCGGCATCGGTCATTTGCTCAAGAAGAACAAAGTGACCGTGGTGATGGGTGAGGCGATGATCCCCGCGAAGGGCAAGGTCAGCGTCAAAACCGACAAGGGCATGGAAGAACTGACCGCAAAGAACATCGTTCTGGCCACCGGCGCGCGTGCGCGCGAGCTGCCGGGGCTCGAGGCCGATGGCGATCTGGTCTGGACCTACAAACACGCGCTGCAACCGCCCCGGATGCCCAAAAAACTGCTGGTCATCGGCTCAGGCGCGATCGGGATCGAATTCGCCAGCTTCTACAATACGTTGGGCGCGGATACGACCGTGGTTGAAGTGATGGATCGCGTTTTGCCGGTCGAAGATGCCGAGATCAGCGCGTTTGCGAAGAAGGCCTTCACCAAGCAGGGTATGACCATCATGGAAAAGGCGATGGTCAAACAGCTGGATCGCGGCAAAGGCAAGGTCACCGCCCATATCGAGGTCAAGGGCAAGGTCGAAAAACACGACTTCGATACCGTGATCTCGGCTGTGGGCATTGTCGGCAATGTCGAACACCTCGGGCTAGAGGCTTTGGGCGTCAAGATCGATCGCACTCATGTCGTGACGGATGAATTCTGTCGCACCGGTGTAGACGGGCTGTATGCGATTGGTGACATCGCCGGCGCGCCGTGGCTCGCACACAAGGCCAGCCATGAGGGTGTCATGGTCGCGGAACTGATCGCCGGCAAGCACGCACATCCAGTCAAACCCGAGAGCATCGCAGGCTGCACCTATTGCCAGCCTCAGGTCGCTTCGGTCGGGTATAGCGAAGCCAAGGCCAAAGAGTTGGGCTATGACATCAAGGTCGGACGCTTCCCGTTCATCGGTAATGGCAAGGCCATCGCGCTGGGTGAACCTGAGGGGCTGATCAAGACCGTGTTCGACGCAAAGACCGGTGAACTGCTCGGCGCCCATATGATTGGTGCCGAAGTGACCGAGCTGATTCAGGGGTATGTGGTCGGCCGGCAGTTGGAAACCACCGAAGAAGACCTGATGAACACGGTCTTCCCTCATCCGACTCTGTCAGAGATGATGCACGAGAGCGTTCTGGATGCCTATGGGCGCGTGATCCACATGTAAGGGAAGGGGGCTCTGCCCCCGCCGCGGCAAGCCGCGACTCCCCCGGAGTATTTTTGGCCAGATGAAGCAGGCGGCCGCTCTTCATCTGGCTATAAATATCCCGGAGCGCGAGGCAGAGCCTCGCAAGACCCGGACTTATTTCTTGGTCAGGGCCTCCAGAATACGCGCCCATGAGCGGATACCCTTGTGGAAGCTCTTGACATCGTATTTCTCGTTCGGCGAATGGATCGCATCGTCGTCATTGGCGTAGCCGACCAGCATCGAATCCAACCCCAGGACCGTATTGAAGTACCCGACAACGGGAATGGAGCCGCCCATACCGGTGAAAACGGCCTCGCGTTCCCATTCGTCTGAAAGTGCACTGCGGGCGGCTTCGAATTCTGGGCGGTCGAGATTCATGACTGAGGCGGGCGAGCCTTCGAGATCGTTGTCCCAGACCACTTTGGCATCGGGAGACAGCCGATCTTCGACGTGTCTGCGGATTTTGTTGCGCAGCGCATCCGGGTCCATATCGCCGACTAGGCGGCAGGTGATCTTGCAATGTGCCTCGGATGGGATCACGGTTTTGGAGCCGGCGCCGTTGTATCCGCCCCAGAGGCCGTTCACTTCGAGCGTCGGACGTGCCCACTGCTGTTCCAGCGTTGAATATCCTTTTTCGCCATGGGGCTCGGAATAGCCAACCGAGTTCAGATATTCCGCCTCGTCGAACCCACAGTTCTGCCACTGGCGCAGTTGCTCGGCAGGGACCTCGTGCACGCCTTCGTAGAAACCGTCGACCGCCACGCGTCCGGTTTCTTCGTCGTAGAATGAGGCGACGATACGCGACAGCTCTCGCAGTGGGTTCAGACCGGGGCCGCCATAGTGGCCGGAATGCAGGTCGATGCGCGGGCCGGTGATCGTGAACTCGTCTTTCAGCATACCACGCAGTTGCGACGCGATCGATGGCACGCCGCGCGAGACCATCGAGGTGTCACAGACCAGAGCAAGATCAGCCTGAAGCTCGGCTTTGTTTTCCTCAAGGAACGGCACCAGCGAGGGCGATCCGGATTCCTCCTCGCCTTCAAAGAAGAAGGTGATACGGCAGGGCAGAGTACCATGAACAGCTTTCCACGCGCGGCAGGCTTCGACGAAGGTCATCAGCTGGCCCTTGTCATCCGAGGAGCCCCGACCGCGGATCACTTGCCCGTGCACGGTGTCTTCCAACGCCGGATCGAACGGGTCGCGGTTCCACAGGTCCAGCGGGTCAACCGGTTGCACATCGTAGTGACCGTAGAACAGGACATGCGGTCCTTCACTGCCCTCACCAACATGGCCAACGACCATGGGGTGGCCCGGAGTTTCACGCTTTTCCGCCTTGATGCCGATACTTTGCAGATCGGCCACCAACCAATCTGCGGCCTTGTCGACATTCTCTTTAAATGCCGGATCAGTCGAAATTGAGGGGATACGCAGGAACTCCATCAGGCGATCGATAGAGGTGTTCAGATCGGTATCGATCCGGCTGAGTACGGCGTCAAGCGACATGGGGCTCTCCTGAAAGGTCTGGTTTTGGCGCAGAGCCTAGCAGCGCAGACGGGGCCGTCCAGCACGTTTTGCCTGCAAAGCGGGCGAAATTGCCTGCGTCGTTTCCTCGCGTCTGGTTGCCGTAACTTTACTTGTCGTGCTGCGCCTTACCCGGTATTTGATGCAAATCAAAGTTGGGTTCACCGGTTCGGCTGTAGGCAGTCCGGATAGAGGAACGCGAAGCCATGTAAGCGCATGATTTGCTGAGTGGCAAAAAAAGTCGTTCGGATATAGTATTATCCGGGCATCCAAGGAGGGTCCGTTGGACTACACTGCTCAGCTCGATACAGCGATTGCCAGGCTGCATGACGAAGGACGTTACCGGACCTTTATCGATATTGAACGCCGCAAAGGGCATTTCCCGCACGCGGTTCGGACCTGCCCTGACGGGTCGCAGCAGAATATCACCGTCTGGTGTGGCAACGATTATCTGGGCATGGGGCAGAACCCCGTTGTGCTGGACGCCATGCACGAGGCGGTGGATGCCGCCGGTGCAGGCTCGGGCGGCACCCGCAACATTTCAGGCACGACCGTTTACCACAAACAGCTTGAAGCCGAGTTGGCGGATTTGCACGGCAAAGAGGATGCGCTGCTGTTCACCAGTGCCTATATCGCCAATGACGCAACGCTGAGCACGTTGCCCAAGCTGTTCCCCGGCCTGATCATCTATTCCGATGCGCTGAACCATGCGTCGATGATCGAAGGCGTGCGTCGCAATGGCGGTGCCAAGCGTATCTTCCGTCACAATGATGTGGCTCATCTGCGTGAATTGCTTGAGGCCGATGATCCGGCTGCGCCCAAGCTGATCGCTTTTGAATCGGTCTACTCGATGGATGGCGATTTCGGCCCGATCGAAGAAATCTGCGATCTGGCCGATGAATTCGGCGCGCTGACCTATATCGATGAGGTCCATGCGGTCGGTATGTATGGCCCGCGTGGTGGTGGTGTTACCGAACGTGACCGTCTGGCTCATCGCATTGACATCATCAACGGAACACTGGCGAAAGCCTACGGTGTTATGGGTGGTTATATTGCCGCCAGCGCCAAGATGTGTGACGCCATCCGGTCTTACGCGCCGGGCTTCATCTTTACCACGTCGCTACCGCCTGCGGTCGCAGCAGGGGCGGCGGCTTCGGTTGCTTATCTCAAGCGCACACCGGAACTGCGTGAACAGCATCAGACACAGGCAAGTATCCTTAAGCTGCGCCTGAAGGGCCTTGGGCTGCCGCTGATTGATCATGGCAGCCACATCGTGCCGGTGATCGTCGGTAACCCTGTGCATACCAAGATCCTCAGCGACCGGTTGCTGGAAGACTATGGCATTTATGTGCAGCCAATCAATTTCCCGACCGTTCCGCGTGGTACTGAACGGCTTCGGTTCACGCCGTCACCAGTGCATGGGCCTGACGAAATGAACCGTTTGGTGCAGGCGATGGACGAACTTTGGTCACATTGTGCGCTAAATCGCGCCGAACTTGCCGGATAACCTCACGCCAAAGTGTGCAACGAGTTTGCTGCGTGTTAGGCTTACGCTAACAAAAGAGATGGACGAATCGTTATAGGGGCGATTCGCCGTTGGCGTGTAACACGCGACAGGCAAAGATGGGGCAGCAGGAATGATTGGGCGCAGATCACAGCGCGATTCCGAAGAAGACATGGACGTCAGACCGAAGGGGTTTGATGACTATGAGGTACGGCTTGGTGATGTCATGCGCGGCGAACGCGCGACGATGGGCAAGTCTCTTCTGGACGTGCAGCGCGAACTGCGGATCAAGGCCAACTACATCGCCGCCATCGAAAATGCCGATCCCGATGCCTTTGACACACCCGGCTTCATCGCGGGGTATGTGCGTTCTTATGCCCGCTATCTGGGCATGAACCCGGATGAGACTTTCTCGACTTTCTGTCAGGAAAGCGGTTTCGAAGTCGCTCATGGCATGTCGGCCGAGGCATCGGTGGTCAAGAAGCCTCAGGGTGGTCTGCCGACGCGCGGGCCGATGGGGCGTGATCCGTTTATCTCGCCCAGCACGCCATATATTCCGGGCCGCGAATCCGTTGTTAGCCAGATTGAACCGCGCGCTATTGGATCGACCCTGGTGCTGCTCGCGGTAATTGGCGGCATCGGTTATGGCGGTTGGTCGGTGCTGAACCGTATTCAGCAAGTTCAGGTCAGCCCGGTCGAGCAGGCGCCTGTCGTGCTGACCGATCTCGATCCGCTGGACGCCGCTCAGACCCGGCCTGAGCGCGATCAGCTTGCCAGCGCCGGGGCGCCAAGTCCCGAGGCGCTGGATCGTCTGTATCGTCCGCAGGCTCTTGATGTGCCGGTGTTGGTCGCACGCGACGCACCGATATCTACCCTTGACCCACGCAATGTCGGAACGTTCCGCGCGCCCGAGCCTCCGCAGATTCAGGTAACCGAGGTTCATACGGTCGAACGCCCTGCATTACCTCAGGTGGTGGAAAAACTGGATACAACGCTGAAGATCGTCGCCGTGAACCCCTCGTGGATGCGGGTCACTGCGGCTGATGGCAGCGTGATCTTCGAAGGCACGCTCGGCACGGTCGAGCAGGGCAGCACATTCGAAGTTCCGCTGACCGAAGAGCCGCCGCAATTGCGTGCCGGTGCCTCGGGGTCAGTCTATTTCTCGATGAATGGTGAGCACTTTGGCCCGGTCGGCGCACCCGGTACGGTGACAAAAGGCGTCGTTCTGTCGAAAGATGCCGTTGCCGAAAGCTATGCGGTCGCCGATCTGGAGGCGGAACAGAACCGCGCGCTCAAGCAATTGGTGGCCGAGCTGCAGACCGAGGCGACAGAAGCGCCCGCCGAGTAATACGGGCATTGCGACCCGTGGGTTGCCGGACTATCTAAAGCACAACTCAGACTGATCCGGACCCGTCCTCATGTCCCTTAATCACGTGCGCCCGTGGCGCGATATCTATCGCCGCAAATCCCGTCAGATCATGGTCGGCAACGTGCCCGTAGGGGGCGATGCGCCCATTGCCGTGCAGACCATGACCAACACGCTGACCACCGATGTGGCCGCCACGGTCGCGCAGGTGCAGGCCGCGGCTGAGGCGGGCGCGGATATTGTGCGGGTCTCGGTCCCCGATGCGGAATCGTCGAAGGCGTTGAAAGAGATCGTGCGCGAAAGCCCGGTGCCCATCGTGGCCGATATCCACTTTCACTACAAACGCGGCATCGAAGCGGCCGAGGCCGGTGCCGCCTGTTTGCGCATCAATCCCGGCAATATCGGCGATGAGAAACGGGTGAAAGAGGTTATCAAAGCGGCGCGCGATCATGACTGCTCCATCCGGATTGGCGTGAACGCGGGTAGTCTGGAAAAGCACCTGCTTGAGAAATACGCCGAACCGTGCCCCGAGGCGATGGTGGAAAGCGGGCTCGAGCATATCCGCATTCTTGAGGACAACGATTTTCACAACTTCAAAATCAGCGTGAAGGCCAGCGATGTGTTCCTGTCGGCGGCTGCCTATCAGGGAATTGCAGAGGCCACCGATGCGCCGATCCATCTGGGCATCACCGAGGCCGGGGGGCTGGTCAGCGGCACGATTAAATCCGCCATCGGGCTGGGCAACTTGCTGTGGATGGGGATCGGCGACACAATCCGCGTCAGCCTGTCCGCCGATCCGGTCGAAGAGGTCAAGGTTGGCTTTGAAATCCTGAAATCTCTGGGCCTGCGCCATCGCGGCGTGAACATCATCTCGTGCCCGTCCTGCGCGCGGCAGGGGTTCGACGTGATCAAAACAGTCGAGGCGCTGGAGCATCGGCTGGAACACATCAAGACCCCGATGAGCCTGTCGATCATCGGTTGCGTTGTGAACGGCCCCGGTGAGGCGCTGATGACCGATGTCGGCTTCACCGGCGGCGGCGCGGGTTCTGGTATGGTCTATCTGGCGGGCAAAGCCAGCCACAAGATGTCGAACGACCAGATGATCGATCACATTGTAGAAGAGGTCGAGAAGAAAGCGGCGGAACTGGATGCGGCCGCCGAGGCGGCGGAGTAGGACCGTCGTGTTATAGCGGCCGTTGATTGGGTGATTGCTAGGGCTGCACGCGGACGGAGCTGCCAATCGCGTTGCTAAGGCGAAGAAACGCTGAGCTACTCTTCGAACTTCGGATAAATGAACCCGTTTACCGGGTAGTGACTGCCATACCGCCCCGGTTGGCTTTCGACCCGGACCAGCGTCCAGTCGTTGTTTTTGGATACGTCCCTGACGCCCATTTTCAACGAGACCTTGTTGCGGTGCCAGTTGGCGTGGTTAATGATCACTTCGCGCTCGGTGACAATGTCGGATACGACGGCCACATGGCCCAGGGGCATTCCTCCGGTGGCGCGAAACGACATGACCGCACCGACAACCGGTTCATTCCCCCGGCCAAAGCTGTTGCGCGCCTTGCCCCACCAGTCTTTGGCGTTTCCGCGAATCTGGATACCGCTAAGGTCCCGCGCGTAAGGCACGCACCACACGCGTTGTCCCCGGGCGTGCTTTCTTGAAACCTCTTGCAGGGCTGCTGCCTGACGTTCCGGATCAAGATCCGCATCGTCCGGGTTCTGAGCGCAGGCCGAGACAAGAGCAATCAACCCCAGCACAACAGACGCGCGGGTGATGCCGGACAGGAGCGGCCAAAGTGTATTCGCTTTGCTCATGCTGATTTGCAAGGAACTTCATTGCCGGTTTGAGTGGTGCCGAAGTTTTAAGGCGATCTTGTGCGCTGTGGAAAGAGGCCGCCGATCGACCGGCAATAATTTGCCTGTTCCTAGCGGTACGTTCGGTCAGAGCCCGGGCTTGAAATTCGTTCGGCTCCTGCATCGACGTGAAATCGGGGCGGGCCTGCCGCCCCTTTGTCCTTACCCTTGTTCGGCGCGTACGCCATTTGCAATTTGCAACATCTGGTCAGCGGGCAGGAAGCCGCGCAGCATTTCGGTGCCCAGAACGAAGGACGGCGTGCCGGAAATCCGCAGTTTTTGCGCCAACGCGCGGGTATTTGCTATTTCTTCGGTGACTTCATCGCTGTCCATGGCGGCGACGATCGCGTCGCTGTCCAGTCCCAGCCCGTCCGATATACGGCGCAGAGTGACTTCGGACGGTTCACCGCTGAAGGCCAGCAGCGCGTCATGGACCTGCTTGTACGCATCGTCTCCGGCCACTTGCTTGGTTGCGATGGCGAAGCGGGACGATACGACCGAGGCGTCGCCAAGGATGGGAAGCTCTTTGATGACAAGCCGGATATTGCCATCGGATTCCAGCAGAGTGGCCACTTCGGGCACAGCGCGACGGCAATAGCCGCAGCGATAATCCATGAACTCGACCAGAGTGATGTCACCGTCAGGATTACCGCCCACCCAGCTATAGCCGTCATTGAACAGTTCATCCGCATTGGCGGCGACGAGGTCCTTGTCGGCGGCGGCCTCGGCAGCGGCGTTGCGCTCTTCGAGGATGTTAATCGCCTCGATGATCACTTCGGGGTTTTCCAGAAGGTATTCGCGCACCTGTGCGCCAAACTCGGCCTTTTCGGCGTCGCTCATCGCGTTCAGATCCAGCGCGTGCGCCGGGCCGGTGATCAGGGAAAGACCCAACAGGGCCGGTGCAGCATGTCTCAGGATCATTTCCGATTCCTCTTTTTCTTCTTTTTCTCGCGCTCCGAGGCAATCAGCACATCCTGCGCCCTTTGCCAACCCGGAGAGCCTTCGGGGAGCTGTGCAACAGCCCGTTTCGCATGTATGCCTGCATCGGCAAGGCGGCCCTGCAGCGCATAGCGTTCTGCCGTTACGGTGGACGCCATGCCAGTGTTGCCCACCTGCGAATAGGCAGAGCCCAGGTCACGCATGAGCCGGGCGTTTCTGTAGTCCCGAGCACGTGCTTTTTCAAGCACTTGCAGGGCTTTCTTCGTTTGCCCATCCGCCAGCAGGGCCCGCCCGTAGCCCGCAAGAATCAGGGCATTATTAGGTGCCATCTCTACTGCCGCGCCATAGGCGTCAACAGCTTCGTTCACGCGTCGGTTCTCAAGCAATATCTGACCTTTCAACTCGTAGAAAAACGGGTCGTCTGGCCGGATTTCCAATGCGCTATCTATCGCGGCACGAGCCCGGGTCAAATCACGGTTCTGGTGATGGGCCGAAGCTTCGCGCATCATGCGGATGTCGCGATCCTTCTCTTCCGCCGCGCGGCGCAGCGTCCAGGTTGGGGATCGCAGAAAGGCCGACAGCTTGCCTTTGACGCGGGCGAACCAGTAGTCGGCATTGGCGTTCTGCTTCGTCTTGTCCCCGAACTCATCCAGGAACGCTTCTGCGGCGCGCAGGCGTTCACGACTGGTCGGGTGCGAGCGCATGTATGGGTCCTGATTGACTGGGTTCAGCAGTTCCTGTCCTGCGAATTTGCGGTGCAGGTTCACCATCCCGCGCGGAGAGATGCCGGCCCAGCGCAAATAACTGGCAGCACTTCGATCGGCCGAGGCCTCTTCGGCGCGCGTATGGCCCAGAAAACTGCGCAGTGCTGAGGCTTGCGTGCCTGCGGCGATGCCTGCTGCGGCCTCTCCGCCACCAGCGGCGGCGGCAGCCAGTGCCAGAAGCGTCCCGAGCTGCGCATTGCGTTGCGCCGCGCGCAGGTTCTCCGACCGTCGCGCCAGATGGCCGTTGGCGATATGCGCGGCCTCGTGTGCGATTACGGCCTGCAGCATCTCGGGCGTATCAACGCTCAGGATCAGGCCGTAGTTGATATAGATGGTGTTATAGTCGATCACGAAGGCGTTGAACGTGCCGTCATTGACGACCAGAACCCGGACGCGGTTGGTGTTCAGCCCGGCAGCCCGCAGGACCGGAAAGGCAAGCTCTTGAAGCCCGTGTTCGATGTCGGGATCGCGGATCAGGCTTTGGGCGCTGGCCTGCATTGCGCTAACCAGCCATGTCGCCACCATCAGCAACACGGCCGGGATTGACGCCAGCCGGGATAAGCGTTCAAAAGCCATGGCCGCAACATGGGAGATGGCCATGAGAAACTCAACCCGTTCCGGGGTCGATCCCTTCATCGTGATGGACGTGATGGAGGCCGCGCGCAAGGCGGAAGAGGCCGGGCGGCATGTCGTTCATATGGAGGTTGGCCAACCGGGAACCGGTGCGCCGAAAGGGGCGACCGAGGCTTTGGCAAAGGCCATGGAACAGGGGCCACTGGGATATACGGTGGCTTTGGGTTTGCCCGCGCTCCGGCAACGGATCGCGCGGCTGTATGGCGAGTGGTATGATGTCGATCTCAACCCTGATCGGGTGGTGATCACGCCGGGATCTTCGGGCGGATTTCTGCTGACCTTCACGGCGCTGTTCGACAGTGGCGATCGGGTAGGGATAGGGGCGCCGGGATATCCGTCTTACCGGCAAATTCTGAAGGCGTTGGGCCTGGTGCCGGTCGATCTGCCGACCGCACCGGAAAACCGCCTGCAACCAGTGCCTGCCGATTTTGCCGGGCTTGATCTGCAGGGTCTGATGGTTGCCTCACCCGCGAACCCGACCGGGACGATGCTGGATCACGCGGCGATGCAGGCGCTGATCGAAGCCGCACAGGGGCAGGGCGCATCCTTCATCAGTGACGAAATCTACCACGGGCTGGAATACGAAGCCAAAGCCGTCACTGCGCTGGAGCTGACGGATGAGTGCTATGTGATCAACTCATTCTCCAAGTATTTCTCGATGACCGGCTGGCGTGTTGGCTGGATGGTTGTGCCCGAAGATCAGGTGCGCGTGGTCGAGCGGATTGCCCAGAACATGTTCATCTGTGCGCCCCATGCCAGTCAGGTTGCGGCGCTGGCTGCGATGGATTGCGAAGCGGAACTGCAGGCCAATCTGGATGTCTATCGCCGCAACCGTCTGTCGATGATGGAGGGGTTGCCCCGGGCCGGGTTCACCAATATCGCGCCGCCGGATGGGGCGTTTTACGTTTATGCGGATGTCTCGTATTTGACGCAGGACAGCCGTGCCTTTGCAGCCGAAATTCTGGACAAGGCCGGTGTGGCGGTCACGCCGGGGCTGGATTTCGATCCGGTGCGCGGGCACACGACGCTGCGGTTTTCCTATGCGCGTTCGACCGAAGACATTCAGGATGGGCTGGATCGGCTGCAGCGTTTTATGGCCGAGCGGGGCGCGATCCCGCAAACGGCCTAAGGCGTTCACAAAGGCGGGGTTATACGATAGGCTCTGCCTCGAACGATCTCGGGATAACTTGAGGCCATGAGCAGGATTTTCTACGCACTCGCCCTGATCTGGGCGCTGACCGGTGCTGCTGTCGCGCAGGACTTCAGCGCACTTGCACGCGCCCTTCCGGAGCAGAGCCGCATCGTCGATGAGGGCAATACCGGGGTGCGGCTGGACCTTGGCCTCAGCCAGGGTGTGCCATACCGCGTGTTCACACTCCGCGATCCCTACCGGATCGTGCTGGACTTTCAGGAGGTTGACTGGTCCGGGCTGAACCGCGAGGCGTTTCTTAGGACTAGTCGGATCAGCAGTATCCAATACGGGGCCTATGTGCCCGGCTGGTCGCGTCTGGTGCTGGAGCTTGGTGCGCCGCTGGCGGTCGAAACCGTCGATCTGCGTGTTGATGAGACGACGGGCGCCGCGCATCTGTCCCTTCACCTGAAAGGGACCGATTTTGACAGTTTCGCGGCCAGTGCGGGTGCGCCCCGCCAGCCGGGGTGGGACCTGCCGGAACCTGCGGTGATACCCGCGTTGCCGCAGCGCGACGGTACGCGGGCTTTGCGGGTCATGCTGGACCCCGGTCATGGCGGCATTGATCCGGGGGCCGAGGTTGCCGACACCAATGAAAAGACCCTGATGTTAACTTTTTCCCGCGAACTGCGCGAGGCGCTGCTGCGTACAGGTGGCTTCGAGGTGGTGATGACGCGCGTTGACGATCAGTTCGTGTCGCTGGAACGACGCATTGCACTGGCGCATCGCGCGGGGGCTGACGTGTTCATCTCGTTGCACGCGGATTCCCTGTCAGAAGGGCTCGCTCACGGGGCAGTGGTCTACACCCTGTCGGAAGAGGCGTCGGACATTGCCAGCCGAAAGCTGGCCGAACGGCATGACCGGAGTGATCTGATTGCGGGCGTTGATCTGAGCGGCTCGGACGATCAGGTCGCAGATGTGCTGTTGGATCTGGCCCGGCAAGAGACCAAGCCGCGCAGCACGGCACTGGCGCAGTCGCTGGTCGACGGCATGGCGCAACAGGGCGGGCCGATGAATCGCCGTCCGCTGCGGTCTGCGTCGTTCTCGGTGTTGAAAGCCGCGGATATTCCATCGGTTCTGGTCGAACTGGGGTTTTTGTCCAGCCCGCGTGACCTGAAGAATATCAGTGATCCGGGCTGGCGGGCCTCCATGGCGCACGGGCTGGTGCTGGGGCTCGAGAACTGGCGGCAGGACGATCTGGTGAAACGATCACTGGTTGGTCAATAACGTAGCGGCGCAAAACGGCCATTGTAGCCTTTCGTGTTTTGACCCTGCGGGGGGGCGACACTATATAGGCGGCACCGCGAGTAAAAGGCAGTAACGTGATCCGGTTCATTCTTTCGTTTTTCGGGGCGATTTTCAGCCTCGTGACCCTGGGTATTTTTATGGCCGCGCTGGTCGTCGGCGCGGTGTTCTGGATGTATGGGCGCGATCTGCCTAGCCATGAATCGCTGGCACAATACAAGCCACCGACGATCAGCCGGATTTACTCGGGCGAAGGTCAGTTGATCGACGAATTCGCGCAGGAACGTCGCCTGTTTACGCCCTCCGAGGAAATCCCCGATCTGGTCAAACAAGCGTTTATCTCGGCGGAAGACAAGAATTTCTATACCCATCAGGGTTATGACCCCCGCGGGATCATAGCGGCGGGTGTCGAGGCGGTGCGATCCAAGGGCGAGAACGTCCGGGGGGCGTCAACGATCACGCAGCAGGTTATGAAGAATTTCCTGCTCTCTGGTGATCGTCGCGCCGAGCGCAAGATCAAGGAAATCATCCTCGCCACCCGGCTTGAGGATACGCTCGACAAGGAACAGATCCTCGAGCTTTACATGAACGAGATCTTTCTGGGTCAGAACTCTTATGGCGTAACCGCCGCCGCCCAGACCTATTTCAACAAGACCCTGCAGGAACTGGCCCCGCATGAGGCCGCGATGCTGGCGGCCATGCCCAAGGCACCGTCGGATTACCACCCCGTGCGGCAGAAAGAGCGCCTGTTGAACCGCCGCAACTATGTGCTGCGCGAGATGCAGCAGAACGGCTATATCGATCAGGCAACCTATGAGGCCGAGGTCGAGATGCCTCTGCGCTCGGTCCAGAATGGTGACTTCGAAAGCTTCCGTACCGCTCTGCCGCCGCGGGACTACTTTACTGATGAAATCCGCCGTCAGCTGAGCGAGGATTTCGGTGAGGGCGAGTTCTTTACCGGCGGTTTCACCGTCCGGGCGTCGGTGGACGAGGAAATGCAGGTCGAGGCAGCCAAGGCCCTGCGCACGGCGCTGCAAAAATACGACCGTTCGCGCGGGAAATGGCGTGGCACGGGTGAAGTGATCCCGGAAGAAAAGCTGGCGGATGAGGCGCAGTGGCGCGAGGCGCTGGCGATCATGGAAATCCCGCGTGACGTGGTATTGCCGACGCAATGGTATCCGGCCGTTGTTCTGGACGTGGCCGACCAGGCCCTGACTGTCGGCATCGAAGACGGCCCGGCGGATGGCATCATCCCGCGCGAAGACATCAAATGGATGCAGGGCAACTTTCAGGACAACTTCAAGCGCGGCGACGTCATTCTGGTGATGGCCGGCGAAGATGGGCAATGGTCTGCCCGTCAGGTGCCCGAAGTACAGGGCGGCTTTGTCGCCATGGACGTGAACTCGGGCCGTGTTTTGGCGATGCAGGGCGGGTTCTCGTATCAGGACACCGTGTTCAACCGTGCCACACAGGCGCAGCGCCAGCCCGGCTCAAGTTTCAAGCCATTTGTCTATGCCGCCGCGCTGGACAGCGGCTATAGCCCGGCCACCATCGTTGTGGACGCCCCGATCGAGGTGAACACCCCGCAAGGTCTGTGGCGCCCCAAGAACTCGACCAACAAATTCTATGGCCCGACACCTTTGCGCACCGGGATTGAACAGTCGCGGAACCTGATGACTATCCGCCTCGCGCAGGAAATCACCATGCCCGTTGTGGCGGGTTATGCCGAGCGGTTCGGTGTCTACGACCGGATGGGTGCCTTCCTTGCGAACTCGCTGGGGTCTGAGGAGACGACGCTCTACAAGATGGTTGCGGCCTATGCGATGTTTGCCAATGGCGGCGAACGGGTCGAACCCACCCTTGTGGACCGTATTCAGGATCGGTTCGGCAAGACGATTTATCGCCACGACGATCGGCAATGCCTGGATTGCAACTCAACCTGGCTTGAGCCGGACGAGTCTCCGGAGATCGTGACCGACCGCGAACAGGTGATGGATGCGATTACCGCCTATCAACTGACTTCGATGATGAAAGGCGTGGTGGATCGCGGGACCGCATCGCGGGTCGTCAACCTGCCAGTGCCCACTGCGGGCAAGACCGGCACAACCAACGAGTCCAAGGATGCGTGGTTCATCGGGTTTACGTCCAACATCGTGGCGGGCTGTTACATCGGCTACGACCGCCCGCGCCCGATGGGGCGGGGGGCCTATGGCGGCACTTTGTGCGGCCCGGTATTCCAGAGCTTCATGGAAAAAGCCGTCGAGAAATACGGCGGTGGCCCCTTCGAAGTTCCCCCGGGCGGGCATTTCATCAAGATCGACCGGTTCAGTGGCGCGCGTCTACCCGAAGATGCCAGCGGCGACTATGTCGTGGCCGAGTACTTCCGCGATGGCGTGGATGGTTTCATCGACCGGGTCTATGACGGTGGTTTTGCGATGGGGTCGGACCTGCCACTGTTCGAAGAGGCCAGCTCGGGCCGTCAGGTGACCACCTCGACCGGCAACACAATCACGGTTGGCCCCAACGCAAGCCAGGGCGATCTGCAGGGCGGCGGGCTTTACTGACCCGCGATCTCCAAGAACAAATGGAGCAGATCGGCTTCGCGGTCGGTCTGGATCAAAGCGTCTGCGCGCCAGAATATTGACAGCGCGCATTTCGCGGCGGCCCATTGTGCCAGCCGGTGCGTGTCCACATTCATCGCCTCGGAATAGAGTTTCAGGCATCGCTCGATCTGGCTACGTTGTTGCACCAGCGCTGACATGCCGTTCGGATGTCGCAGCGCGTTCGCAAGCTCAAACGCAGGGTCACCCAGATATCCTTTGGCGTCTATCACCCGGGGCCCTGCGGCTGTCTGAATCACATTGTCGGGATGCAGGTCACCGTGCAATGGGACCGTAGTCGGTTGATTGCCGAGCAGGACTTTCGCCAAATCGATGGCTCTGCCCATGTCGTTCTTAAGCCGGGAACTGCAACAGGGCGAAAACCTGCTTGAGAATATCGGCTCAAAGACATCTTGCAGCGGTCTCAGTCCCTGGGTTCGTATAACCGGCGCGCGATGAAGACGCTGTGCGGTTTCAGCCAGTGTTGCGATGGCCAAATCAGGCTGTCCAGCCCGTGCCAAATCTCCGAGCGATGGCCCCTCGAGCCATTCCGTCAGCACTGAATTTTGGGCGTCGGCCAGAACCCGGACCGCTCCGCGATTCTGCCAGAGCTTGAGCAGACCGGTCCCTGCAGCCTCGTTACCCCGATCTGCGCGCCGGTAAACTTTTAGGAGGTGTCCGTAAATCGTGTTGGTCTGCTTTGCTCAATGAAGCAGACGCTCAGTTTTATTTGATAAAAGTCGACGCTTCGCCGAAGAAATGTTGAAATTCTGAGCTTTAGCCCGCCTTGAAGCCGATAGCAGTTTTCGGCATCCTTGGAAGACCAAATGCGACTGAATTAGGTCGCGGTTCCGTAGGAGAACAATGAGATGACTTGGGCAATGGTTAATCCGCCCCAATTCGGCGAGTGGTCGCCCGAACCACAAGGTGGGTTTGTCGGTTGGCATGATGCGTTGAGAAAATACTACGAAACGGAAATGTCCGAGGCAGACAAGGCCGCTCTGAATATGGTCGACAGTATTGATAACTATATATTTTCTCGAAAGTTCGTCACTGACATGGGGCCAGTCAGGCCCGAAGAATGCCCACGAGTATTTGAAACGCGAAAATTTCCCAAGAAACTGGGCTCACTGATTTCGCTTAGCAACCGCTTTCTTGCCGTCGACGAGGCTATGAAGGCAATAATTGAAGGATTGGAGGCTGGAATACATCAATTCTATCCGCTGAAGATTACGTCTCAAAAAAGTGAGGACTATCCCAAACCCTATTTCGGTCTCGTAATCCGGCAGTTTCGGGATAGTTTCCGCCCGGATGATAGTGTTGAGGGGTCGTGGGCGCCTAATGAGTTGGTCGAAGATAGTTATTGTGCCAAGTACAATCTCAAAGAATGCATTGTTGGATTGGCATTGTCGAAAGAAGAAATCGGGAGTGCTCATCTTTGGCGAGAAATAAAATTGCGCGAACCAGGGGTTTTCTTTTCAGACGAACTACAGGCTGAAGCAAAACGACAGGGATTGCGCCTGCCGAAGCATTTCAAGGTGAAGGACGTATGAGCCAAGTTTCCCGTAGCTTTCGAGGAACAGACGATTGGTCGATACGCAACAACAGACAATTTGGGCAATGAACCCAAATTGCAGCCGTTTACGGCGCCGGGTCTATGATGCTTGAATGATCTCCGCGGGTCCAAGTCCAGCAAGCCGCACCTCCAGCCAACGAATGTAGCCGTTGAGATACTTTGTGGCAGGCCCACAAAACGGCCTGATGAACCGGTTGTAGCGAGCATGGAGCGAGTTAACGCTCTGGATGTGATAGCAGCCTGCGGCTACGCGTGTGCCCGGCTTAGAGCCGACGACAAAATGCTCAATTCCACCTTTCCTTGCCAGAGACGCATAGCCATTGGCGCCGTCCGAACAGAGCACAGCATCACCCGGCACGAGAGGCTGCATCGCCCGCTCCAGTGTCAAGCGCTTCCGGTCCGGAAGCCGCTGAAAAAGACGAGCTCCGCCACGATCAGCAACAATCAGAATGGGGAGTTGCCACTTCGATAGACCGCGCATCATCTTCATTCCCTTCGTCGTGAAGTCACACAACCTTGGACGCGGCGGCTGCGCGACATTCTGTGGATCGGCTAAGTGTCGAACCCATTCTCGTGAGCCTTTGCGGGATTCCCTTTGGTAGGTTTCGTCGGCCTCTACGATTCCAGAAAAGCTCGGGATCGAGCCGCTTTCGATGATCGAAAAAACCAGCATCCGCCAGCGCCAGACTGTGTGTTTGTTGAGCCCAAGTCGGTGCGCGAGTTTGCGCACCGACTGAGGGGCAGAAGTGCCCAGCATGTCTTGCAAGGCGATCATGAACAGGTCAGGCCGATGGAGGCGACCAATGGTGGAGCCAGTCCGACCTGAATACGTCTTTTGGCAGCTGTGGCACCGATATCGCTGAACCTTAGTTCGGGTGCGTCCCAATTTTGACGCCTTTCGTCTCCGCAGAATGGACATCCGTGTTCTCGGTTAGTCCGTGCCTCGATTTCTGAAATCGCTTCCGTCTGTTGTCGGAGATACTGGATCTTCGTCTGGGCGTCCGCGATCTGGGCCGGGTTCAACTCTTCGAGGGTATCGAGCAAACGGCGAAAGTCGTGTTGTAGCAAGTGCATTCTCCACTCAAAAGGTGGAATGATATAGGCTTTTTTATTGTGCGACGAAATTTACCAACACGATTTGCGGACACCTCCAACTTTTAAGGCAGCATGGCCATTGCCCGTCTCTGCCTTCCAGACCTGCGCATGGCCGGTATCGGCGACTTGCGAGAGTAAGGTTAGCCCCCAACGGCCGGCAAACTTTTCCGCGGTGTTTTGTATTCCCATATCGCCCGTCTTGTGGTGGCCTGCACCTCTTGCTATCACGCAACCCTGATTGAGCAAGTTGGGACCTGACCATGCGCGCCGAAACCCAGAATATCGTGGCGGAAATCGAAAAGTCGCTGGAGCTGCTGGCGCAGCGCATGGACTATGAGACCGCGCCGCACCGGCTCGAGGAATTCAACGCGCGTGTCGAGGACCCCAATCTGTGGGACAATCCCGAGAACGCCCAGAAACTGATGCGTGAGCGCCAGTTGCTGGTCGACGCAATCGAGACCTACGAATCCATCAAGACCGATCTCAGCGACAATATTGAGCTGATCGAACTGGGGGAGATGGAAGAGGATGAAGAAGTCGTAACCGACGCCGAAGACGCGATCAAAAAGCTGCAGTCGAAAGCCGCCAAGAAAGAGCTTGAAGCCCTGCTGGATGGCGAGGCGGACGGAAACGATACCTTCCTTGAGATCAACTCGGGCGCAGGTGGTACCGAGAGCTGCGACTGGGCTTCGATGCTGGCGCGGATGTATGTGCGGTGGGCCGAGAAAAAGGGCTATACCGTCGAGTTGCAATCCGAGACGGCCGGAGAAGAGGCGGGGATCAAATCGGCGGCCTACAAGATTTCGGGCCACAACGCCTATGGCTGGCTCAAATCCGAGAGCGGTGTGCATCGTCTGGTGCGGATTTCGCCTTTTGACTCGGCGGCCAAGCGGCATACGTCGTTCAGCTCGGTCTGGGTCTATCCGGTGGTGGACGACAATATCGAGATCGAGGTCAACCCGGCCGACATTCGTGTTGATACCTATCGCTCGTCGGGGGCGGGCGGTCAGCATGTGAACACCACGGACTCGGCGGTTCGGATCACGCACATGCCAACCGGGATCGTCGTGACCAGTTCCGAGAAGTCGCAGCACCAGAACCGTGATATTGCCATGAAAGCGCTGAAATCGCGGCTTTACCAGCAAGAGCTGGATCGCAGAAACGCCGAGATCAACGCCGCCCACGAAGCCAAGGGCGACGCGGGCTGGGGCAACCAGATCCGGTCTTACGTGCTGCAGCCCTATCAGATGGTGAAGGACCTGCGGACCAATCATGAAACGTCCGATACCAAGGGGGTTCTGGACGGCGATCTTGATGGTTTCATGGCGGCAACGCTGGCCCTGAACGTCTCGGGCAAAAGCCGGTCAGAGGCGCAGGGCGAAGGTTAATTGCGTCAGCGACTGATCTCTGCTGCGAACCTGATCAAAGGCCACTGGCAACTGATCGCCATCGTCGCACTGGTTTTCGTATTCTGGAATGCGACATTCGTTCTTCCGCTGAAGATTTTGATTGTTTTCCTGCACGAGCTTTCGCACGCGCTGGCCATTGTCCTGACCGGCGGCTCTGTTGAAAGCTTCTCGGTTTCCCCGCAACAGGGTGGCCTGGTCATGGGGCGGGGCGGCAACCGGTTTATCAGCCTCTCTGCCGGATATCTGGGGTCGCTGTTAGTCGGGTTGAGCCTGCTGATTGTCGCCTTGCGCACAGATGCGGATCGGGCCGCGCTTGGCCTGTTCGGCGGCGTCATGCTGGTCGTCACGCTGCTCTATATCCGCGACCCGTTTGCCATGGCTTTCTGTGCGGGCAGCGGAGCGGTGATGTTAGTCATGGCCTTGTACCTCAGCCGCAACCTGTGTGACCTCGTTCTGCGGGTCATCGGCCTGACCAGCATGATCTATGTTCCGTTCGACATCTTCGACGATACGATCCGGCGCGCAGGCTTGCGTTCGGATGCCTACATGCTGGCCGAGGAATTCGGGGGAACAACCATGATGTGGGGCGGGTTGTGGCTGCTCCTCAGCTTTGCCATGATCTTCTTTTGCCTGAGGAACATGCTGGGCAGCGACAGCAATGTGCGGTTTGACATCAGGATCAGATGATCAGTGCGCACGAAGCCCGGTCTGGTGCGAAGACTGGAAAAGATACATCTAAACAGTGGCTTTAAATGGTCCGACCACGCCGCTAGGCTGATCATGAGCAGCCAAAGGACCAACCCAAATGGATTTGACCAGAGCATCCGCAAAGGACATTCTTGATGACTTGTCCAGCCGCCGGCTTTCGGCCGCGGAACTGATGCGCGCGACGCTGGACCGGATCACTGCGGTGAATGGCCAGGTGAACGCGATTGTCGCGCTGCAAGAGGAAGACGCCTTGATGGCCCAGGCGCAGGCGGCGGACGCGGCATCGCCTGGTGGCCCATTGCATGGGTTGCCGATCGCGGTGAAAGATCTGGTGAATGTGGCGGGCATAGTCTCGTCGCATGGGTCACCGATCTTCAAGGACCACGTCCCGCAATTCGACGATCTGTTGGCCGCCCGTCTGCGCGCAGCCGGGGCGATCTTGATTGGTAAGACCAATACACCTGAATTCGGGTTGGGTTCACACACGTTCAATCCCGTTTATGGCGCAACGCGTAACCCTTACGATCCGTCTCGGTCTTGCGGAGGTTCGTCCGGCGGTGCGGCAGTGGCGTTGGCGACGGGGATGCTGGCGCTTGCGGACGGGTCTGACATGATGGGCAGCCTGCGCAATCCGGCTGCGTGGAACAATGTCTATGGTTTCAGGCCGAGCTGGGGACGCGTGCCCTCGGAACCTATCGGTGACGGCTATCTGCACCAGCTTTCGACCCTTGGGCCAATGGCGCGTAGCCCCGAAGATATCGCAATCCTGCTCGACGTGATGTCAGGGCCCGATCCGAGGGTGCCCCTGAGCATGGCGGTCAGCAATGTCTCACCTGTTCAGGCAGCCGATCTGAATGGGATGCGGATCGGATGGCTGGGCGATTGGGGTGGGGCGTTCCCCTGCGAGGCAGGGGTACTTGAGCTGTGTCGGAACGCACTGGATGTATTCGAGGGTCGCGGCGCGCACATCGAGGCGCTCGCGCCGCCTTTCGACGCTGAACTGATCTGGGATAGCTGGATTACCCTGCGATCCTGGAGTGTGGCCACCGGACTGGAGCCTCTGGCAACGAACAACGCATCCCTCAAAGACACTGCGCGCTGGGAACTGGAGCGCGGGCTGGCTTTCACTGCGATGGATGTGCACCACGCTAGCGTCATCCGGTCAGACTGGCACCGGCGGGCGGCAGAGCTGTTTGAAAACTACGACGCGCTGGTGTTGCCGGCGGCTCAGATCTGGCCTTTTGAGATTGAAAAACCGTACCCGACCCAGATTGTGGGGCAGGGGATGGACACCTATCATCGCTGGATGCAGGTCGTTACGCCCGTCAGTTTGCTGGGCCTGCCCTGTCTGGGTGCGCCTGCCGGTTTCGGGGTCGAAGGGCTTCCGATGGGGCTGCAGCTGTTCGGCCCGCGCGGCTCAGACGCGCGGCTGTTGTCGATAGGGGCGGCTTATCACGCAGAAACCCGCTGGCCACAAACGAGACCAGCCATGTAGCGCTATCGTCCGGGAGGAGAGAACGAGAATGGATAAACCCTTTGGTGTGCCGACGCTGAAACCCGTCGATACCGCGATGCTGAAAGAGGCACTGCACAGGGCATGGCAGGATTTTCGCCGCGCGCCGTTATTCGGTCTTCTGTTTGCAGGCTTCTACGTGTTGGCGGGGTGGATGATGGCCTGGGTCACACTGATGACGGGAACATCGTTCTGGCTGGTTCTGGCCGCGATCGGGTTTCCCCTGATCGGGCCATTCGCGGCGGTGGGGCTGTACGAGGTCTCACATCGGCTGGAACAGGGAGAGCCGCTGAACCCCGGCGCGATCTTCGGCGTGGTCATTCAGCAAAGCCGCAGGCAACTGCCGTCGATCTGCGCCATTATCGTGGTGATGTTCCTGTTCTGGTTCTTTCTGGGTCATATGATCTTTGCCCTGTTCATGGGGCTGTCGACCATGACCAATATATCCTCGTCGTTTGAGGTACTTCTGACCCCAAATGGCCTGACCATGCTGACATTGGGCACTCTGGTCGGGGCCGTGTTCGCAGTCGTTCTTTATATGATCACCGTACTGTCGATCCCGATGCTGCTGGATCGCGAACTGGATTTCGTCACGGCGATGATTTCCAGCTTTGCCTACGTCAGAGCGAACATGGGGGTGATGTTGGGGTGGGGGGTATTCATCGCCATCATTACCTTTCTGGCCATGATACCATGGTTTCTGGGTTTGCTTATCGTTCTGCCCCTGCTGGGGCACGCAAGCTGGCATCTTTATCGCCTGATCACAGAAAACGAAAACGGAGTCTCTGAGGGTGTACAACCGGCTTCTTCGTGACCCGATCAACTCAGGTCAGTACGCCCGTGTCGGCAATTTCGTATGGGACGCGCCGCGCTCGCCGCTTTAACTGTAAGGCTAAAGACAGGTCATGCCCCAGATGATGCAACTCAAGCCGCTTTACGCCCGAGGCCGATGCGTTGCCACCGGCCAGGCGGTATACATAGCCCGACCATGTCGTTCCGGCCTGTTCAGGTGAATCGGTCAGGATCATCATTCTGCAATCCTGCGCGCCCGGACGGGACATGAGCGCACAGATCTGGCCGCTGACATGAGAAACGATCCCCTGAACCTCGCGCGCGGGGGCGGATATTCCGGGCATCTGAGACCGGGGTTCGTAGCTTCGCAACAACGTGCAATGGCGAATGCGGCGCACAAAGAGCAGCCCGTGTCGGATCGGCTCTTGCCCCGATGAGGAGGTTTCGGCGGCATGATAGAACCCGGTCGCGAGGGTCTTTTCAACGCCGGTGGCCAGAAACCGGTCGATGATCTCGGATGCGGGATGGTCAGCCGGCGGTTCAATTTCATCCAGAGGCTTCAGCAATATGCGGGCGTCGACTTCGAAAAAGCGGCAAATCCGATCCAGTACATCGGGCCTCGGGAAGCTCTCGGCCAACAGATAGCGATTGAATTGAGTCCGGTTTATCCCCAACTCGCGGCACAGCGCTGAAACCGATGGGTATTTGCGCGCAAGTTGCCTGAGATTTGCACCGAACATTTTGCGCAATTCTGTGGGGCTGCGGTTGATGTCGGTCACGGTCGTCCCAGATTTTTATTCGTATTCTCAGAAAAACAAGATTGTGGCGGCGCAGACGCCGTACATCATCTAGAAATCGTAAAGATAACCCCAGCGGGCGTAAGTGTACGCGCCGTTACGCCCTATAGGCTAACGCTGCAGTGTACAAAATCAACCGGATTTTGGCCTATTTGCATGATCTTTTTCATGCTGTTGCTCAAACAGAGCCTGCACCAAAACCGCATATTCGACGAACGGTGCAACAAATCACCAAGATACCCGCCCCGATCATGCAATCAGCACCGAGGCGGGCGTATATGCTGTTCAGTCGCCGCGCAACAATGCGGCTACACCGGTGCGGGCGATTTCGACCAGTCCCAATGGTCGCATCAGATCGGCAAACGCATCGATCTTGTCCGGGGCACCGGTGATTTCAAAGATGAACGAATTCAGCGTGCTGTCGACCACGTTGGCGCGAAAAATATCGGCCAGACGCAGGGCTTCGACCCGCTTGTCGCCTTCGCCCACTACCTTGATGATCGCCAGTTCGCGCTCGACCGAGGCACCTTCGACCGTCAGATCATGTACATCGCGAACCGAAACGATGCGCCCCAGCTGAGCCTTGATCTGCTCGATCACCTGCGGAGTGCCGGTGGTGACGATGGTGATACGGCTGAGGTGTCCGGTATGGTCCACCTCGGCGACGGTCAGGCTTTCGATGTTATAACCGCGCCCCGAGAACAGACCGATCACCCGGGCCAGTACGCCCGGTTCGTTTTCAACCAGCACAGCGATCGTGTGCTGTTCCTGCACATCCGAAAAGGTGGGGCGCAGGTTATAAGCAGAATGGCGGGTGGAGCCTTTGACGATATTTAGCGGAGTCATTGAAAGACCTCATCATTTACATAGGATTCAGTTGGCTTGCGTAGCGCTGCAATCAATGCGTGAAGACAAACTGCGCAGGCCAAAATCAAGATTGGGGCGAACACAAGGCGCAAAGACAATGTTTCGGAAACTCTGAACATCACAATATGTGATGCTGGTCCGATGCCGATCCACATTGCTGCGGCCAACAGAAGGTGCCATCGCGTCTTTGTCAGGATGCCCGCGCGCAAAAGGAACAGTGCCGCTATCGCGAGTAACCCGGATTCATAGAACCAGAGGTAGGGTGTAGACAGCGAAATGCCCAGGATCAGAACTGCCGCGCGCAGATCGAATCCTATCTTGGGGTTTCGCCAGGCGACGACGACGGCAGCTCCCGCTAACGCGGTGATAACCCATTGCAAGGCAAGAGCTACCGATTCCCGAACACCAATGCCGGCCAGCAAAGAGTAAGGGCTGAGCATTTGCTTATTCGAATAAATAGAATATCGAATCGTTTCGAAATGAACTCCCATCATTTGCTGCATCTCTGTCCAGTAGCCAACGCCAACTACAAGCGTTGCCAAGAGTGAGATTGCAATAGTCGTGACTACAGCTGAAATGATGGTCCTCCAAGAACCACTTGCGATAAGCGCCAACGGAATTAGCAGACCCAACTGGGGTTTCAGGGTCAACAAGCCAATGAAGAACCCAGCGAGGATGAAGCGATCATTCTTTAGCGCCGCAAGAGCGGCCAATAGCCCAGCTATCCACAAGCCGGTGGTCTGTCCCATATAAAGATTTGGTAGAATGGCCGGAGGTAGGGCGAACGCAAACCAGACCGGTACGATACCGCAAGAAAAGGGTCGCACAGCGAGAAACATCGCCACTATGGATATCGCCGAGAATATCGCCCAGGCCTCGGAAAACGGCAGTGCCCCAAGTGGCTTTAGTGCAAGCAGAAACGACGGAGGATAGGACCAGGGCATCCAGTCCTCACCTTTCGAGGTTTCGTGGACTTCCGCCAGTCTGTTGACATCAAATGCGGCAAGAGGATCACCTAAATGCGCAAGATGACCTGCGGCCCAGAAAACTTTGAAATCAATGGCTAATGCCATCTTTCCCTGATCGACGACGGCAACCCAGGCGGACCCGATCCAAAACAAAAACAGAGCAAGAACGAATGCTGGAACCAATAGCCCCACCTGCCAGCCGCGGCGCCCGGCAAATATTGATAGATTCTCCTTGGGGCTCGAAGTCACCGTCGAGGCTGATCTGCTGAGGTCAGGCATCCTCTTTCCTCGCTGATTTCGTCTGTGGCGACCGTAACTTCGCCGACTATGTAGCACAACGACTTACTGGTCATCTCGGTACACGGTTCTTATACGGCTGTCGGGAATACCTGCCGCTTTCGCGAGTTCTTCGGCTGTGTATTCTCCCTTTGGCAAAGGAAATGGTACTCGACCCGATGCAAGCTCAAACGGATCTCCTTGAACGATTTGCACGACACCGGGGAAATACAACCAATCAGGTGTACATTCGAAGCGCCCGCCACTTTGACCGGTTACTGGATTGTAAGATCTGCTGGGATACTGCCAACAAACATCATGTCCTCTCTCGGGGCCATCAAATCTGATTTTCCAATTGGCAGGTACTGTTCTGGAATTACCCGGATACCAAAGTGCGCTCTTTCCATTCGGGCCATGATATTCAATCTGAGTCCCGTGGAAAGGGTCCTGAGTAATAAAAGTCCGACCCGCATAAATGGATCGCGAAGCCTCGGCCGAGTCCGGCGCGCTTGGATCAGCTTGCAGAGTTGAGAGATCGAAACCGGGGCTGCAGCCGGCGAGTACCAATAGCACAGCGGCTGATACGGTGCGAACCGAACAGAATAGCCGTTTCATCAGACCAGAACCGATCCTTTAGAATCGATCACACCCTGCGTCTCGGCCTCGCCCAGCAACATCTCGTTATGCGCCTTGCCCGACGGGATCATCGGGAAGCAGTTTTCGTGCTTTTCGACCAGGCAATCAAAGATCACGGGGCCGTCATAGTTGAGCATTTCCATGATCGCGTCGTCCAGATCAGCCGGATCGGAACACAGAATGCCCTTGGCGCCAAAGGCTTCGGCAAGCTTCACGAAATCGGGCAGGGCCTCGGACCAGCTGTGCGAGTAGCGTTCGCCATGCAGCAATTCCTGCCACTGACGCACCATGCCGAGACGCTCGTTGTTCAGAATGAACTGCTTCACCGGCAAACGGTATTGCGCGGCGGTGCCCATTTCCTGCATGTTCATCAACCAGGACGCTTCACCGGCCACGTTGATGACCAGCGCATCGGGGTGGGCCATCTGCACGCCGATGGACGCTGGAAAGCCATAACCCATCGTGCCCAGCCCCCCCGATGTCATCCAGCGGTTGGGGTCTTCGAAGCCCAGATACTGAGCCGCCCACATCTGATGCTGGCCCACCTCGGTCGTGATGTATCGGTCACGGTCCTTGGTCAGCTCTTCAAGGCGTTGCAGGGCGTATTGCGGCTTGATGGTTTTCTCGCTGTTGGTGAAGGCAAGGCAGTTGATTTTGCGCCACTCGTCGATCTGTCCCTGCCATTGTTTGATATTGGCAGCGTCCGTTTTGCGGCCGCGGGCTTTCCAGACTTTCAGAATATCCTCAAGCACATGGCCGACGTCACCAACGATCGGAATATCCACCCGGATCACCTTGTTGATCGAAGACGGGTCGATATCCACATGAGCTTTGATTGAGTTGGGTGAGAACGCATCGATGCGGCCGGTGATGCGGTCATCAAAACGTGCGCCGATATTGATCATCAGGTCGCAGTCATGCATCGCCATGTTGGCCTCGTAAAGCCCGTGCATCCCCAGCATACCGATCCAGTTTTTGCCCGACGCCGGATAGGCCCCGAGCCCCATCAGGGTCGAAGTGATCGGGAACCCGGTCGCATCCACAAGTTCACGCAGCAACTGACTGGCTGCGGGCCCCGAGTTGATGACGCCGCCGCCGGTGTAGAATACTGGTTTCTTCGCGGTTTCCATGGCCGCGACCAGTTCGGTAATCTCCTCAAGGTCGCCTTTCAATACGGGTTGGTAATGTGAGGCCGAAGGTTTCGGGTTGCTATAGGCGCCTGTCGCAAACTGCACGTCCTTGGGAACATCGACCAGAACCGGGCCGGGACGGCCCGAGGTTGCGACATGGAATGCCTCATGCAGCACGCCGGACAGCGAGTCCGTATCCTTCACCAGCCAGTTGTGCTTGGTGCAGGGGCGGGTGATGCCAACGGTGTCAGCCTCCTGAAACGCGTCCGATCCGATCATGAAAGTCGGCACCTGACCCGTCAGAACCACAATCGGGATCGAATCCAGCAAGGCATCGGTCAGCCCGGTCACCGCATTGGTGGCACCGGGGCCCGAGGTTACAAGGGCGACGCCAGGCTTGCCGGTCGATCGCGCATAGCCTTCGGCGGCGTGGATCGCGCCCTGTTCGTGCCGCACCAGAATGTGACGGATATCGTTTTGCAGAAAGATCTCATCATAGATCGGTAGCACGGCGCCGCCGGGGTATCCGAATACCGTGTCCACGCCCTGATCCTTGAGGGCCTGAACCACCATCTTTGCGCCGGTCATCTCACGTGTCATCTGCTTTGCTCCGTTCGCGACATGTGTCTTGCGTTTTGCCAAAAAAAAGCCCCCGAGATTTTCGGAGGCGCATGGGTTCGATTATGGTTTACCGTTACCGGCCCATGCGCGTGTTTCCTACGATTACGACTAGCGCTTTCATCGCCAGAGGCTCCTTCTTTGCGTGCAGGGACATTATGGTTGAGGGGAAGGGGCGTCAACAGGCAAATATAAAAATATTGTAAGTCAGGGGTCGTAGATTTTGGTATTTTGTTGCGCAAAATGACGCAGGGCGGGAAATATCCGTGAATTTACGAATGGTTTCCGGGCGCGGGATCGCGTGTGAACGTGGTCTGATTGCGTCAGGGCCATGTCTGAAACAGGCCAGAGTACCCCCCCATGCTGGGGCAGGCTGATTGGAACAGCGCTACATCGGGAGGTCAGACATGTTGCACGATCTTGTAGATTTAGGGCGATATCCGATCGACCGGCCTGACTCGTATGGCTACAGGCAATTGATCGCGGACCTGCAGCGGGATCTGGGCGTAGACGGATGCGCGGTTCTACCGGGCTTTGTTCACGCAGAGGGTTTGGAACAGCTGATCGCAGAGGCCGATGACGTTGCGCCCAGGGCGCATCGGTCGTTCAATCGCACGAATGCCTATTTCACTCAGGACGACCCGAGCTATGGCATCGGGCATCCGATCCGTCGGTTTTTCGACCGGTCCAACGCCTTTGTGCCGGCAGACAACTTCGCTGAGTCAAGCCCGCTGCGGCGGATTTACGAGTATGAAGGCTTCATGCCTTTCATCCGTGATGCTCTGAACGAGCCCGAGGACCGGTTCTTTCGATACGACGATCCGCTGGCCGATGTGATTATCAACGTGGTCGAGAAAGGACAGGGCTTTCCATGGCATTTCGACACCAATAACTACACTGTGACGCTGGCAATTCAGAATGGCGAGGCGGGCGGCGCATTCGAATACGCGCCCAATCTGCGCACCAGTGAAGACGAAAACTTCAAAGGTGTTGCTGCGGTTCTGGATGGCAGTACCGGAGGTGTGCGCCAGCTGGAGCTACAGCCCGGAGACCTGCAGATTTTCAAGGGGCGCTATGCCTTGCACCGGGTTGCTCCGGTCGAGGGGGAACGGAAACGTTATGTGGGGATATTCTCGTTTGTCGAAACCGAAGGCATGTGTGGCGGGGTCGAGCGTACGCGGCAACTCTATGGCCGGGTTTTACCCCGTCATTACGAGCGCGCGGGGCTTCGCGGCGACGAATTGCTGGATTGAGGCAGGGGTTCGGTTAGACTGAAACTGTCATTGCCGGGGGAGTCGCCTTTGATGCCGCAGATATTGCAACTCACGCCATTTGTTCTGTGTTCGTCTTTGGACGCGCAGATTGATTTTTATAGCACAAGGCTGGGGTTTACCTGTACTTTCAGGCAAGAAAACTATGCCTTTCTGCGGCTGGAACAGGTTGCTGTTCGCTTACTGGAATGTCCGCCGCGCGCGGATGGGAAGCCGTTGGGTGATAACCAGTCTTTCTACATCGACGTCGAAGAAATTGACGCGCTTTATGCAGAGCTGGAAGGGGGGCTTTCCGATCTACCGGAAGGCCGCGTGCGCCCGCCTTTCGATCAACCCTATCAGCAGCGCGAGTTTCACGTGATCGATGAGGACGGGACGCTGATATTCTTCGGTCAGGACATTCGCCCGAGGTAACCATGCAGGGCTCCCGCCCGTCGTCGACGCGCCTTGCGGCGCGCCTCCTCCGGTTGGGCCGGGCAGCGCGTACCGCGCTGCGGTCAGAATCCGGGGCTGGTACCCTGCAGAACGCCGTGTTCCAAGGCATAGCGGGTCAGACCGGCGGTGGACGAGATGCCCAGTTTACGTTTGATGTTTTTGCGATGGGTCTCGACCGTACGCACCGAGATATCCAGGGATTGCGCGACTTCTTTGTTTGACTTGCCCTGCGCCAGTTCCAGCAAAATCGTCTGTTCGCGGCCGGTCAGCGCCTCACGCGTGTCGCCTTCCTTGGGCTTCAGCGAGCCGCTGGCTCCGGTGCAGAGATAGCGCTCGCCCCGCATGACGGCGTCGATGGCCTGCTTGATCTCTTCGGTGGGCACGTCCTTTAGGATATAGCCTTTGGCCCCGTGGCTGAGCGCGGTCGAGATATATTCGGGACTGTCATGCATCGACAGGATCAGGATGCGGGTTTCGGGCAGGCGTTCCAGGATGATTTCGGTCGCGCTCAATCCGCTCAGGCCGGGCATGTTGAGGTCCATCAGGATCACGTCGGGCTTGAGCAGCGTTGCCTGATCGACGGCTTCTTGCCCGTTCGACAGCGTGCCGACGACTTCGATCTCATCATAGCTTTCCAGCAGAGACCGGATGCCTTCGGCGACCATGGGATGGTCGTCGACAATGAGGACCCGGATGGTTGTGTTCGACATCAGTAACCGGCCTTTCGTTTGGGCGTCGGATCTTCCTGCGGTGGCAGCATATGGCTGAGGGGCAGGCTGACTTCAATCGCTGTTCCGCCGCGCGATGACAGAATGCGCAGCGTGCCGTCAAGCTGTTCGATCCGCTCTTGCATGTTGCGCAGCCCGATCCCGGTGCTGACGTGCCCCGGTTCGCTGCGCAACCCCCGACCGTTATCCGTTATCCGCATCGTGGCACCTTTCTTGTGGCCGCGCAGGTCAATGGTAACACGGGTCGCGCCTGCGTGGCGCTCGATATTGGTCAGGGCTTCCTGCGCGATGCGATAGAGGGCAATCTTGCTGTCCTGATCCAGCCGGTTTCGGAACACCACGGTCGAGAATTCGGTCTCGATCCCGGTGCGTTCGCTGAAATCGTTGGTCAGAGCCTTGAGGGCCGGCCCAAGACCCAGATCGTCCAGAACGCCGGGGCGCAGGTCCCGGCTGATGCGGCGGACCTCGGTGATGGCGGTGGCGAGATTGTCGATACCCGTTTGCAGGGGTTCCTGCGCCGCTGTGTCATCGCCGCGAATCAGACGCCGGCGGGCGTTGTCCAGCGCATAGCGTACGCCGACAAGAATCTGGCTGATGCCGTCATGCAATTCGCGGGCGACACGTCCGCGCTCCTCCTCCTGGGCGTCCAGTACCCGCTGCGTCAGTTCCTTGAGTTTGGCATCCGCCAACCTGCGTTCGCGGAAGTTCAGCAGCATACCGGAGGCGAAGACGATCAGCACAGCAGCCAGAACGATACCGCCGATATACATAAACGTCCGTTGCACGCGCGCTTCGACCTCGGCGCGTGCATTGGCGACGGTGGCAACGATGTCGTCGATGAAGACGCCGGTGCCAACAACCCAGCGCCAGTCCTGCAGGCCGACCACATAGGCGATCATCTGCGCCTCTTCCCCGGTCGAGGGCTTTTGCCACATGAAGCTGTGCCAGCCGGCGCCCTGACGCGCAAGGCTGATGAACTCGTCCACGATTGGCGTGCCGTCGCTGTCGGTCAGACCCACCCAGTTGCGGTTGATGAATTCGGTCTGGCGTGGAGAGACGAGATTGTTGCCATCGTAGTCGTAGACGAAAAAGAACCCGTCTTTGCCGTAGATCATCGCCGACAAAATCTGGGCCACGAGGTTTTTCGCGATCTCGTCATCGGGCGATGCGCGCCCGTAAATATAGGCAAACCCGTTGCGTGCCTGGGTCACATAGTTGCGCAGCTCGTCCTTCTTGGCTTCGATCAGGCGGCGTTCGAGGGCCTGAATCTCGCTTTCGGCAGTTGCGCGGGATTCATAAGCGACCACCAACGCAATCGCTGCAACTGCTGCGATCAGCGGGATTGCAGCGACAAGCGACAGTTTCTGCGCATATGTCAGTGAGATGAGATTTCGGACTCCTCGCATGGTCGAATCGATACGCAAGCTGCGGAGAAATTGCAAAAAGATTGGGCGATTGAAGGGATCAGACATCGAGTTTTGATGGTAAGCGAGGCGAATCCGTTCGATTTCCGGCATGTCCCACCGAAAAACCGGCCCTGCTACGTAGTAATAGGTATTCACATTCATGCGTGCGTAACTAGGCTGGCGCGCACTGGAAACGATCGGCCCGGGCACACCCGGGTAATGAATATGTAGGGGAGGATCACTCATATGGATCGTCGTAAGTTTCTGAAAACGTCGGCACTGGGCGGCTCGGCAGCAGCAACAACTGCGCTGGCGGCACCGGCCTATGCGCAGGGCAAGCGCACGCTGACCATGGTGACATCGTGGGGCCGCGGCCTTGCAGGTGTTTTTGATGCAGCACAAAAGACAGCGGACAACATCAACGCGGTCAGCGATGGCTCGCTGACCATCGATGTCAAGGCGGCAGGTGAACTGGTTGGCGCGTTCGAAGTGTTCGACGCCGTGACCTCGGGCCAGGCCGACATGTATCACGCCGCCGACTACTACTTTGTGAACCAGCATCCCGGTTTTGCGTTCTTCACCGGTGTGCCGTTCGGCATGACCGCGATCGAACTGAACAACTGGTACTATCACGGCAACGGGATCGAACTCTATGATCAGCTGGGTCAGATCTTTGGCCTGAAATCCTTCCTGGCCGGGAACACCGGTACGCAGGCGGGCGGTTGGTACAAGAAAGAGATCAACAGCCCCGAAGATTTCAACGGTCTGAAAATCCGGATGCCCGGTCTGGGCGGCAAAGCGCTTGGCTATATGGGCGCGTCGGTTCAGAACATCCCCGGTGCCGAGGTGTATCAGGCGCTGGCTTCGGGTGCGATTGATGCGACCGAGTGGATCGGCCCCTGGGCAGATGAAAAAGCAGGCTTCCAGGAGATCACCAAGACCTACTATGCTGCGGGCTTCCACGAGCCTTCCGCCGGTCTGACGCTGGCAATGAACCGTGACGTCTTTGACAGCCTGACACCGACGCAGCAGAAAGCGGTGGAGATCTCGGCAGGCGATGCGAATGTCTGGAACCTGTCTCAGTACCTGATGAACAACGGTGCGGCGCTGGAGCGCCTGAAAGCCGGCGGCGTCAAGGTTCTGGAGTTCCCCGACTCGGTCTGGGATGGCTTCGGTGCCGCGTCGCAGAAGGTGTTCGACGAGTTCATGGGCGACGAGCTGTTTGCCGAAATCTTCAACGATTACATGGGCTCGATGCGTGCCTCGTCGGGTTGGATTTCGGACTCGATCACAGCCTACCGTTCGCAGCGCGACCGCGTCTTCGGCTAAATTTCACACACATGTCCGGGCTCCGCTTTTCGGGGCCCGGTTTCTATTTTGCGGGCCACCGACACGTTGGCGGCCTGAAAGAACGAGGGAACTATGCTGGACGCAATCGTCTGGTTTTTCCAGAACATCGCTCAGGCGTTCTATAACTTCGGATACGCCGTCACTCATCCCGCCCTGTGGCTGGACTGGTCGGACAAACAGGCCATCATGCGATTTGTCTATTACGGCGGCTCGGTCGAGTTTTTCTTTGTCGTCTTCACGCTGTTTCTGATCGTAACCGCAGTGGGGATCTGGAAGAACCAGTTCCTGTGGGGATGTGTTCGCGGGCTTGAAGCCTTTGCCAATACGTTCGGACGTTTCTTCGCATGGGCCGGTCTGCTCATGGTGCTGCAACAGATCGTTATCGTCTTTATGCAGCGCGTTTTCACCAGACCGGATATCTCGTTCGGTTTCGGTATCCCGCTGCAGATGGATGTCAGCTGGTGGGCTGAGGAACTGAAGCTTTATAACGCGATGGTCGTGTGCCTGTGCTGCACCTATACCTTCGTGCAAGGAGGCCACGTCCGCGTCGATTTGATCTATGCAGGCATCAGCCATCGTGCCAAGCGCGTCGTCGATATGTGCGGTGCGGTCCTGTTCATGATGCCGATGGCCGTGCTGACCTGGATGTATGGCTGGTACTTCATGTGGCGTCACCTGATCGTGCCGAAACCCTCGGCCAGTGACACGCTGGACCGGCTGCTTGCCAAGTCGCGCGCGTTGCGGTGGAACGTGGAAACCATCGGGTTCAGCCCAAATGGGTTCAACGCTTACTTCCTGTTCAAGATTCTGCTGGTGGCCTTTGCCGCCATGGTGTTCCTGCACGCCATCGCGTTCCTGTACCGCTCGTATCTGGAATATGTGGAAGGGCCGGAAAGCGCCGGAAAATACCTCGACAAGGACAGCCTTGGTGAGGGTGAAGAAGCCTACGAAGGCACGCATTAAGGACGGAGACCCAGACAATGCTATTCGGACTTGATGGCGTCGAGATAGGCCTCATTATCGTATTTTTCTGCCTTTTCGGAGGCATTCTTTCAGGCTTCCCCGTGGCATTCGCAATCGCTGGTGCCGGTATAATCTCGTTCGGGATTATCGCCGCGCTGGACAGTGCCGGGCTGCTGGTACACCAGGCGATCGATACCGGATCGCAGGCCTATCGGGATCTTGTGAATTCGGGGGTCAAACCTGACATCATATCGGTGTTCCGATACCCGGATTTGCCGCGGATCGCGGAACCTGTCTTTGTGCAGGGCTGGGAGACCGCTCTTGACCGGAATGTCTCGTTCATTGTGAACCGCATGAACGAACGTGTTCTGGCCGGGCAATCCATCGAAACGCTGCTTGCGGTGCTGATGTTCGTTCTGATGGGCATCACGCTTGAGCGCTCCAAGATCGCAAACGATCTGCTGACCACCATGGCACGCGTCTTTGGCCCGCTGCCCGGTGGTCTGGCGGTGTCGATTGTGGTCGTGGGCGCGTTTCTTGCAGCGTCGACCGGGATCGTTGGCGCAACCGTGGTGACCATGGGCTTGCTGGCGCTGCCGACCATGCTGCGGAACAACTATTCGCCGGAACTGGCGACGGGTGTCATCGCGGCCTCGGGCACGTTGGGGCAGATCATTCCGCCCTCGATCGTGATCGTTTTGCTGGGCACACTGGCGGGCGATCTCTATTCGACCGCTCAGGAAACCCGCGCGGTCGAGGCCGGGTGTACCGACGCGCTGACCTATCTGGGTGAGCCTGCGGTGGTTTCGGTCGGTACGCTGTTTCAGGCGGCGCTGCTGCCGGGGATACTGCTGGCATTGCTCTATGCGCTCTATGCCTTTGGCTACGCGCTGCTGAACCCGGAAAAGGCGCCAGCGGTCGAGTTGGCGGGCGGTTCCGGCGAGACCATCACGCGGTCCGAAGGTCTGACCTGGTTGCTGGGTGCTCCGGTCGCCCTGATCGTAGGCGCCGTGCTGCTGGGCAGCGCGGGTGTAATCGGCAGCCAGAACATCTCGGTCTCGGCATTTTCGGATATCGGGCAAAGCGCGTCTTTGCGCACGAACGTGTCCGAAGAGTGTAAGGCCTCGATGATCGAACTGCATGGGCAGTCTGTCTGGGATCAAGCCGTGGCCGAGCAGGAGGCGATTGACGCCGCCGGGGGGGCCTCGGAGTCCCATCGTCTGAGCGAAGAGGAACTGGCCGCGGCAAAAGAAGCCAAGATCGCGGCGGCTGCACCGATTGGAAGCGGCGTGGCCGTGATGGTGGTGCTGCTGGGCCTGACGCTGGTTCTGGGGCGCGGCATCGCACCATCGCGGTCGCCGCAGCCGCTGATCGTCGGAGCCATCGGTTTGTTGCTGATGCTGTTGGTCGATGTGCTGCTGGTTGCGCCGACGACCTCATCGGGGTCGACCTTCCTGTTGCTGGCCATACCCTTTGCAATAGCGATCTATGGCTGCAAGGAGGCGGCAGCGCGCTGCGCCACAAATGACTTGATCCGTGTGGTTTTCCCACCGCTGGTTCTGATCATTGCGGTGCTGGGTTCGATCCTTGGCGGCGTGACCAACCCGACGCCGGCCGCCGCATTGGGGGCGGGCGGGGCTATCATGCTGGCTGCCTACCGCAAGCTTCAGGATCAGGGCCGGTCGGGCAAGGTGATCATCTGGTCGACCTTCGCTGTGATCATCGCCCTGCTGATGGGTGTGAACTTTGATCTGCGCGTCAATCAGGGCCATGTCTCGGTCGATACCTGGATCGCGTTCATCATCGCCTATGCGGCTTACCTCTATGCGCTGTTCGGACTGTTGTTCGCCTGCTGGGTTCTGTTTGCCAGCGGAGTATTGACCCCGGTGGTGCGCGAGACGGCCAAGGTGACCTCGATGGTCTTCACCATTCTGATCGGATCGCAACTGCTGAACCTGGTGGTGATCTCGTTCGGCGGAGAGCATTACATCCAGCAGTTCCTCAAAAGCTTCGACAACGAGTTCACGGTTTTCCTGATCGTGATGCTGGTGTTGTTCTTCCTGGGCTTCGTGCTGGATTTCCTCGAGATCATCTACATCGTGATCCCAATAGTGGGGCCGGTGATCTATGGCGGGTCGTTCGATCCGAAATGGGTGACCATCATGGTGGCGGTGAACCTGCAGACCTCGTTCCTGACGCCACCTTTCGGGTTCGCGTTGTTCTATCTGCGCGGGGTTGCACCGAAAGAGGTTACAACCGGTCATATTTACCGGGGGATCATACCATTCGTGATCATTCAGGTTGTTGGGATCGGGATCTTGTGGTTCTTCCCGTCGATCGTGACGATCGTGCCGGATCTGATACCGAACTGATCCGAATTGCCTGACAGCGGAAACGGAGGCCCATCCGGGCCTCCGTTTTTCATGTCAGGATTGCGGATGTGGATGGGTCAGCTTCGCGAACTCCTGTTCCGCTGCGTGGTCGATTGTCAGGTCCGTGGACCCAAGCACTCCGGCATCCGGGTCGTCGAAGACGGCCTTGTCCAGCTTACCGACCCTTTGCCCGACGATGGTCGTTACAACGGCGTCACCGGTGACATTCACGACCGTCCGCATCATGTCGAGAATCCGGTCAACGGCCAGTATGATCCCGATACCCTCAAGCGGCATACCCAATTGGTTCAGTACCATTGCCAGCATCACGATCCCCACGCCCGGAACGCCCGCCGTGCCGATCGAGGCCAGAACCGAGATCGAGATGATAGTCAGATACCCGCTCAACCCCAGATCGATGCCATAGGCGTTGGCCAGGAATACCGTCGCCACGCCGTGCATGATCGCGGTCCCGTCCATGTTGATCGTCGCACCCAGCGGAATACCGAACGAGGCAACCGAGCGGTCCACACCGATGCGCTGCGTGACGCACTGCATACTGGCGGGAATTGTCGCGTTCGAGCTGGAGGTCGAGAAGGCGAATACCTGAGCCGAGCGCATCTTGCGCAGGAACATCCGAGGGCTCAGACCCGTGGTGAAATAGAGCAGCGCCATCAGTGTGACACACAGGTGGAACACCAGCGTCAGGCTGATCGTTGTCAGATATCCGATCACCGGGCCGAACAGCCCGAACCCCTCCATCGCAAAGGTCTTGGCAATCAGACTGAACACCCCGATAGGGGCAAAGGCCATGACGATCTTGACGATTTTCATCGCCAGTTCATTCATGAATTCACAACCTTCGACAAAAGCTCTGGCGCGATTGCCCATCATCAGAACTGCAATGCCGACGACCATGACGTAAAAGATGATCTGCAACATCTCGCCATTGGCCAGCGCGTTGATCGGGTTTCTGGGAATGATGTTCGCCAGAATCTCCCACGTCGTCTGCGGGTTGGCGACACTCACGCCGTCGCCAGCCAGATACATGCTTTCAAAGCCCGTGCCCGGACCGATCAGGCTGGCAAAGATCAAAGCGGTGGTTACCGCCAGCGCCGTGGTGGCCAGATAGGTGACGAAGGTCAACCCTCCGACGCGGCCAAGCAGTTTGACGTCGCCGATGCCGACCACACCGCAAAGCAGTGAGAACACGACCAGCGGAACAACAAGCATTTGCAGAGCGTTGAGGAACATCTGCCCAAGCATCGACAGCACCCCTTGAACAAGAGTGATGTTGAGCGCAGTGATGTCGAGATAATTCAGCACCAGTCCAAAGACCGACCCAAGGGCCAGTGCGATCAGAATCTGGGTCGTCAGACTGGCCGAGACCAGCCGTCGTGCGGCATTTACCATTTTCCCCTCCTTCAGAACCTCTGCGACCAGGCAGGGGGCCTGTCACAGCAAAAAAAAGCCAGCCCAAGCAGCGCGTTGGCTGGCTGTGGGTCTCAGGTCTGGACTGAGCATTAAGAAGCGGGGTCAATCTGGTGACGTTACGTCAGCTTTCAATTGCCAGAATGCGGGGAGCCTGATTAAAAATGCTTAATGATTGCCTGTTGCACGTGTGATCCATGCATAACTTAATGAAATTCATGTGTTTATTTGGCGGATGCCGATGTCGAGAATTCGATCAGGTCCCAACGGTTTCCGAACGGATCGCGCCACACGGCGACAATTCCATAAGGTTCGTGGCGTGGGCGTTCTTCGAAACCGACGCCGGATTCCAGCATTTCTGCATGATCACGGTAGAAGTCATCGGTTTCGAGGAAAAACCCAACACGCCCGCCGGTCTGGTTCCCGACCGAAGCCATCTGCTGGGGACCGTCCGCCTTGGCCAGTAACAACGAGGAGTCAGCCGAACCCGGCGGTGTTACGCGCACCCAGCGTTTGCCGTCGCCCAGATCGATATCCTGCGTGAGCGTGAAATTCAGCGTCTGAGTGTAGAAGTCGATTGCGTCATCATAGTCCGGTACGACCAGCGTCACCGCGTGAAGACTTTGCCGCATGATTGTTCAGCCCTTGGTGGGGTGTCGGTCGGGTAGTTGGATATTGGCCACCTGCTCGGCGATGGGGGCCGATGAAAGGGGATGATGGGCCGTCTGGGCATATTGTTCGGGATTTTCGATCCGCTGCCAAGCGCCTTGAAGATAAACCTGCAAGCCCGAAAACTTGGCCTTATAGCCCATCTTGGGACTGCCGGGCACCCAATAGCCCAGATAGATGTAGGGCAGCCCGGCCTCTCGTGCGATCTCGATATGATCCAGGATCATGTAGGTGCCCAGCGAGTTCTGCTGAAACTGTGGATCGTAGAACGAGTAGACCATGCTCAGCCCGTCATCGAGGACATCTGTCAGGCTGACGGCGATCAACTCACCCGTTTCGGAGTCGGCGTATTCGACAACGCGGCTGCGAATCGGGGTTTCCTCGATCATCGCGGCAAATTCGAAGACATCCATATCGGCCATGCCGCCATCGGCGTGACGCGCATCAAGATAGCGACGAAACAGATCGAACTGCTCATCCGTCGCCCAGGGCGAAGTGGCGCGTCTGGTCAGGTAGGAGTTGCGTTTATACGCCCGTTTTTGACTCTTGCTTGGTCGAAAACTCGAAACATCTATGCGGGCAGACAGGCACGCGGCGCAATCGGTGCAGGACGGGCGATAGAGGACGTTTTGCGAGCGGCGAAACCCTTGTTGTGAAAGACAATTGTTCAGCTGGTCTGCACCTTCCCCCTGAAGGGCGGTGAACAGCTTACGCTCCATCCTGCCCTCAAGATAAGGGCAGGGCTGGGGTGCCGTCACATAGAATTGTGGCGCGATTGGCAGCGTGTGTCGCATGAAGGTCCCGCATTTCCTCGGGACCGATGATAACAACGGTTTTTGGTGCCGCCAAGTGTTTCACTCAGGTGTTTTTCAGGCGCGTCGGTTGATCATTACGGTGCCAAGGAAAGCATCGGTCAGCCCCTGACAGCGGGCGCTGGTCATCATCATGATGACCGAGATGATCTGCAGAACAGGAAACGCCATGCTGACGAAATATCCCGCCGTGTGCGCAATCGCCTTGCCGGTATCCATCCGCGCGCCGAACGCGTCGCGCAGCTCGATTCCCATGAAACGCATCCCCAGCGTGGCCGAGCCGTTGGCGATTGTAACGACGCGGTAGACGAAGCTGACCACGGCGTAGATCAGGGCCAGGATGAAAAAACCCATGCCAAAGGTCAGCAGGATCGCAACCGTACAGAGCAATGAGATAAAGGCGATGTCGAACAGCCACGCTAAGAAACGCTTGGTCGCTACGGATTGGTAGAATTCGGGTTGGCTGTCGGGGTCAGGCAGATGAGACATATACTGTGGTCCGGGTCTTGTGCGAAAACACCCTGTCCCGAGGGGCGGGACAGGGCAAGCTGCGATTAAGCAGGTTGTTCGCCATTTTCGCTGTCGTCACGGTTGTCGCGGGCGCGTTCATCCATGAACTCGTCGAATTCAGCCTTGTCCTTCGCTTCGCGCAGACGGTGCAGGAAGGCTTCAAAGTCTTTCTGTTCGCGCTCCAACCGGGCCAGCGTGTCGGCCTTGTAGGCGTCAAAGGCGCTGTTGCCCGACGGTTTCATCGCGCTCATGTGACTGTTCCACGACGAACGGCGGCTGCAGGATTTGCTGAACATACGTTTGCTCCAGATCATATAGGCAAGAAAGGCCAGGCCGATCGGCCAGAAGAAGATAAAGCCAAGGACCATTGCGGCGATCCAGGCGCCTTTGCCCTTGCTGTCAAGCCAGGCTTCGCTTCGGTGCAGCCACCCCGGGTTTTGGGGAACGGCGTGGTCGGACAATGCGGTCATTTTGCTCTCTCCAGTTAGGATGTAAATGCTTTTCACATTTCCTAGATGGGAGAGGGTAATCTGCAATGCAAGGGGTCAATGTGAAAAAGATTTACATTTTGTTTGTTAATGCAGCTGATTGGTTGACGCGGTCACGGAACAGGCGCAATTTCCACCTATGCAAGATATTGAAAACAAATCCGCCCCGACGCTTGATCAGATACTTTCGCTGGAAAAACAGGTGTGGACGGCGCTGGTTGAGGGAAATGCTCAGGCAGACCGCGCATTACTGAGCCCCGATTTTCTGGGCGTCTATCCATCTGGCTTTGCCAATCGCGACGATCACGTGGGGCAGTTTGCCGATGCGCCAACGATGGCACAGTATGAACTCAGCGACACCAGACTGCGCGTGTTATCAGCGGATGTGGTTTTGCTTTCCTATCGCGCAGACTACCTGCGGCCTGACGCATCAGAGTGGGAGGCGATGCTGATCTCTTCCCTTTGGGAGCGGCGGCATGATGTGTGGATCAATAGTTTCAGCCAGGACACACCGTTGGAGCGTACATGAGCCAGCCCCTCGCCATTCACCGCCTGCCGCGCGCTTTTCACGCCGGGCTGGGGCAGGAAACACGCGAGGCTTTGCCCGATCTGACATCTGAACAGGGCGAACTGATTGAGGGAACCGCGGGGTCCAGCCCCTATCTCAAAGGGTTGATCGATCAAGAGAGGGACTGGTTGCCGCAAGCGCTGCAGCACCCGGATCAGGCGCTCTACGACGTGATGGAGGCGGCACGAAAGCTGCCATCGGATCAGTTGAAATCCGGTCTGCGGCGGGCCAAGCGGCGCATGGCTCTGCTGACGGCGCTTGCGGATTTGGCGGGCGCGTGGCCGCTGGAAAAGGTGACCGCTGCGCTGACCGATTTCGGGGCTTTGGCGGCTGATGTGGCAGCAAAGGCCGAGATTGCGGCTTTGATCCGGCGCGGGAAACTGCCGGGCATGACCGAGGATGACATCGAAACCGCCGGCGGGATGGTCATTCTGGCGATGGGTAAAATGGGGGCGCATGAGCTGAACTACAGCTCGGATATCGATTTGATCGTGCTGTTCGATGAGACGCGATTTGACCCCGATGATTTCTACGAAGCGCGACAGGGGATGGTGCGGGCGACGCGGAATTTCTGCGCCACTCTCAGCGACAAAACAGCGGATGGGTATGTGTTCCGCACCGATCTGCGCTTGCGTCCCGATCCGGCGGTGACGCCCGTGTGTCTGGCGATGGAGGCGGCCGAGCGTTACTATGAAAGCCTTGGGCGCACATGGGAGCGCGCGGCCTATATCAAGGCGCGCCCCTGCGCCGGGGATATCGCCGCAGGGCAGCGGTTTCTGGATGCGTTGCGCCCGTTCGTCTGGCGGCGGCATCTGGATTTTGCCGCCATTCAGGACGCCCACGATATGCGGCTGCGCATTCGTGAGAACAAGGGGACAGGTGGCAGCCTTTCGATCCCCGGTCACGATATGAAGCTGGGGCAGGGTGGTATTCGGGAGATCGAGTTTTTCACCCAGACCCGCCAGTTGATCGCGGGAGGGCGTGATCCCGACCTGCGAGTGCGTGGCACCGTGCCCGGTCTGGCGGCTCTGGCATCGAAAGGTTGGGTGCCTGATGACGTGGCCGAAAAGCTAACAGATCACTACCGCGCTCATCGCGAAGTCGAGCATCGCATCCAGATGGTGCATGATGCGCAAACCCATAAAGTTCCAAACTCAGAAGACGGGATCGAACGGGTCGCCTGCCTGATGGGGATCAGCAGCGAGGAGCTGACGACTGACCTGACCCGCCGTCTGACCGAAGTGCACGAACTGACCGAAGGGTTTTTTGCCCCCGGGCCGGGCGCCTCGCCCGCGCGGGTAGAAGAGGTCGAGTTTGACAGGGGCGTCCTGGCCCGCTGGCCCACCTATCCGGCGCTTCGCTCGCAACGGGGTGCACGGATATTTGAACGTCTCAGGCCCGAGCTGTTGTCGCGGTTGGCGAAGACCGCGAAACCCGAAGAAGCGCTGCTTGCGTTGGACGGATTTCTGGCCGGACTGCCCGCAGGGGTACAGTTGTTCTCACTATTCGAGGCGAACCCGCAACTGATCGATCTGCTGGTCGATATCGTCGGCACGTCGCACGCCTTGGCTACGCACCTGTCGCGCAATGCTTCGGTGTTCGATGCGGTTATTGGCGGCAGCTTCTTCAGTGACTGGCCGGGACAGGCGGTATTGCAGGCCGAGCTGATGCAGGCTTTGTCGGAAGAAAGCGACTATGAAACGCAGCTCGATTTCGCACGTCGCTGGTGCAAGGAATGGAACTTCCGCATCGGCGTGCACCACCTGCGTGGATTGATCGACGGGGCGCAGGCCGGGCAGCAATATGCCGAATTGGCGCAGGCCGTTATTGCCGCGGTGCTGCCTTGTGTTGTTGAACAGTTCGCGAAAAAACATGGCCCGGCGCCGGGGCGTGGCGCTGCTGTACTGGGCATGGGGTCGCTGGGGGCAGGGCGGATCAACTCGCAATCCGATCTGGACATGATCGTCATCTACGATCCTCTGGATCAGGACATGTCAGATGGCCCCCGTCCGCTGGCCACCCGGACGTATTACGCCCGTTTCACACAGGCTCTGATTACGGCGCTCAGCGCGCCGATGTCACAGGGGCGTCTTTATGAGGTCGACATGCGTCTGCGCCCCTCGGGCAATCAGGGGCCGGTTGCCACCAGTTGGGCCAGCTTCACCAACTATCAGCAGAATGAGGCCTGGGTATGGGAACACCTCGCCCTGACCCGGGCCCACGTCGTCGCAGGGAATGCTGATCTGGCCGAGGATATCGAGAGCTTCCGCGCCGGGTTTCTGTCGCGTTCACGAGACCGGGCGAAGGTCCTGAAGGGGGTCGCAGATATGCGCGACAGGCTGGCGGCAGCCAAAGCGCCAGCCGGGGTCTGGGATGCCAAGAACGGGCCGGGCCGGATGATGGATATCGAACTGCTGGCTGAAACCGGCGCATTGCTGGCCGGCTCCCCTGGGCGCGACGTTCCCTCAGGTCTGGATGGGGCGGTCGCTGCCGGGCTACTGGATGTCGCGCAGGCGCAAACTCTCAAAGACTGTTACGACTTATGCTGGTCGGTGCAATGCGCGGCGCGGCTGCTATCGGGAAAGACCATAGAGGCCGACAAGATCGGTGAGGGAGGTACAGCCTTTCTGTGTCGGGCCACCGGGTTCGACCGGGTCGAACAGCTACAGACCGCATTGCAGGACAGTTACGTCGTTGCCGCCGAACTGATTGGCGGAGTGGTCAGAGAGGTTGAAGATGGCACGCAGTGATGATCCGAATGACCACAAGGGGCTGATCCGCGAGGCTTATCGCATCGAAGGCATCACCTTGCCCGAATGCCGCAGCATCTTTCTGGACTGGGCGCTGAGCCTGCCAGAGGATCGGGATCAGAAACAGGCCCTGACCGATCTGCACGGGATCTACGCCGCGCAGGCCGCGGATCATCCGATGACGCAGGTTCTGGCCGAAGGGTTGCAGACCGCTCAGGCTCCCAGGCGGCGGGGCGGCTGGCGAAACCGCAACCGTTAACAGGGCTTTCGCCTGCGCGCATTCACGACTATGAGGGCGCCATGACAGCCTCATCCGATCGCCCCCGTATCCGTTTGAAACCCAAGGCCAACGCCCGTGGCCTGCGCCATGGGTTTCCCTGGGTCTACGCCAATGACATCGTCACCGACCGCCGGACGCGTAAAATCGAGGCAGGTGCTCTGGTGGTGCTGGAAGATGACAAACGCACCGCCATCGCTTTGGTTGCGGTGAATCCGGCTTCGAAAATCATGTGCCGGGTACTGGATCGCGATACTGAGGCGCGACTGAACGCAGAGTGGTTCGAAACACGGATACACCGTGCGCTTGAGATGCGCGAACGACTGTTCGACGCACCATACTACCGCCTGATCCATGCAGAAGCGGACGGATTTCCGGGCGTTATCATCGACCGTTTTGGGGATGCCTGCGTGATCCAGCCGAACGCGGCATGGGCCGAGGCGCATCTCGACGCACTGACGGAGGCTCTGGTCAAGGTGACCGGGGTAGCCACCGTATTGAAGAACGCCTCAGGTCGCACGCGCGGGCTGGAGGGGCTGGATGATGTGAGCCTGACCTTAAGGGGCACTGCACCCGAGGAGCCTCTGCCCGTGCCCATGAATGGCGCAACGTATATGGCTGATCTGACCGGCGGGCAAAAAACAGGCCTGTTTTATGATCAGCGCCCCAATCACGCCTTTGCTGCCAGGCTGGTTCACCCCGGGGCGCATGTGCTGGACGTGTTCAGTCACGTCGGCGGCTTTGGCCTGGCCATGCTGGCCGGCGGCGCGGCGCAGGCTCTGTCGGTCGACGGCTCGGCTGCAGCGCTGGAGCTTGCGGTCAAAGGCGCCGAAGCATCGGGACACGCCGCCCGTTTCCGGACCCGTCAGGGCGATGCGTTCGACGTGCTGACCAAACTGGGTGAAGAGGGTGCTACATTCGACGTGGTCATCTGCGACCCTCCGGCTTTTGCACCGTCAAAGCAGGCGTTGGACGCGGGCTTGCGCGCTTATGAACGCATTGCGCGCCTTGCAGCACCGCTGGTCAAACCGGCGGGATATCTTGGCCTCTGCTCGTGTTCGCACGCAGCGGATCTGGGTCGGTTCCGTGATGCATCTTCCCGGGGCATCGGACGTGCTGGGCGGCAGGCGCAACTGATCCATACCGGCTTTGCCGGCCCGGATCACCCGCAACTGCCGCAACTGGCAGAAAGCGGTTACCTCAAAGCTGTGTTCTATCGGTTGTGAAAGCGGTCCTCGACACCTGCGTCATCTACCCCACGGTGATGCGTGAAATGCTTTTGGGGGCCGCCAAACTCGGCCATTTCACCCCTGTCTGGTCCGCCCGCATTCTCGAGGAATGGGCCCGCGCCGCGCGCAAACTCGGCCCCGAGGGAGAGGCGCAGGCCCGTGCCGAAACCGCTTTGGCACAGGCGAACTGGCCTGCCGCACAGCATCCTGCCGCGCCGGGCGTGGAACAGCGTTTGTGGTTGCCGGATGCAGCCGATGTTCACGTTCTGGCGACCGCAGTTGCAAGCTCGGCAGATGTGATCGTGACGGTCAATGCCAAGGATTTTCCCAGGAATATCCTTGCCGAAGAGGGCCTCGAGCGGCGCGATCCCGACGGGCTCCTATACGAGTTCTGGCTCTCCGATCCCGCAGGGATTGCACGTATCGCTGCCACCGTGTTGACCGAAGCCAACCGCCTCTCCGGCGGTCAATGGAGTCAACGCGGCTTGATGAAAAAAGCCCGACTGCCGCGTCTGGGCAAAGCCCTCATGAAATAGCGCTGGATCGTCTTCATCTGGCCATAAATACTCCGGGGTGCGCGAGGGGCGGGCCCCTCGCTCCCGAACCTACCCATCAGAGCTCCACCTTTGTTCCAATACTTCCAGCGCGGCGATCCGTTCATCGGTCTTGGGATGGCTCATCAACCAGGCCGGGACCACACCAGCCCTTTGCTGGGTCAGGTCCTCAAGCTTGTGAAACAGCGACTTCTGCGGCCCGATCCCGATCCCGGCCTTGGTCAGAAGGGCGGCTGCATATTCATCTGCCTCATATTCATCGCTCCGCGACAGGCGGGAGGCCAACAGATGCGTCAGCATATTTGCGATCCACGCACCGATGAAGGGGATGAAACGGTTCAACACCATCATCAAAGCCGCCCGCATTGCATTCTGACCCGAGAAATCAATCATCCGCCGCCGCGCGTGGCCAAGGGCGACGTGACCCAGCTCATGCGCGATCACGCTGGCCATCTCTTCGGCGGAGACCTCGCCATTGCCGAATTTGCGATAGAATCCGCGCGTAATGAAGATACGCCCGTCCGGAGCAGCCAACCCGTTCACCGGATCGATCTCATAAATATAGACCGGTACCCGATCGATTTCGAGCGCCGCCGCCAGCCGGTCAGTCATCCGTTTCAGCGCAGGATCGGCCAGCTCGGTCGACTTTGCATCCAGCTCACGATGCGTGCGCCAGACGGAAATCCGGTACATCACAACGGCATAGGCTATCGCCAGCAGGATCGGGGTTAGACGAAGCATAGGTTAGATATGGGGGTGCAGCGCCGCGAGAGCAACTGGAATGTTGGGCGCGCCCCGTGGAACCTGTTCATCCCCCGGGTTGCGGCAACGAAAATCCGATAGCATAGCTCCGCTCCAAAAGCGCTCGCCGTCGCTTTGCCGATCCGGTCGAGCCGTGAAGCAACTCGATCTTCCGCGGCGAGAGCCCAAAATAACCGAAGGTGCCCTTGGTCCAGGCCGTCTCAAGCGCTTGAAGGTACCCGGCGGTTTCCATTTCATCAGATCGCGCCCCGGCTGGTACCAGCAGAACTCCGGTCCGAGGTTTCTGAAGCGATTTTTCCGGGTTGTCCAACTGGTCATAAGCCCAGCCCCATGCCCACACGCGATCAACCCAACCCTTCATCATCGATGGCATTCCCCACCAGAACAGGGGGAAGGCAAGGCAGATGGCATCGGCTCGGGCTATTCGCTGTTGCTCGGCCAATATGTCTGGTGGTGTCTTCGAATTCCTGTCACTTTCGATATCCGCCATGGACCAGCGCGGATCAAAGCCTTCGGAGTGTAAATCCGCAATTTCGGTGGTGTGGCCTGCTGCTTCGGCACCATTGTTGAATTGCGCGGCAACTGCAGCAGTGAAGGAGTTTGGGTCCGGATGATCTATAACTGTCAGTAAGTGCACGTGAGACCTTTAGGCGTTTCTGATAGGAGCAGAGACACTGTGAAAGCTCAAGGTAACTTTAGGTCAAGGGGAACTCTACGCAGTGCCAGAGCGGACCTGCGCTAACGCGTCAGTTCCCGCATTCCTTTTTCCAGCCCTGCCAGCGTCATTGGCACCATGCAATCGTCGAAGATCTCGCGGATCATGCCGATCGAGTGGGTGTATTCCCAATACTTCTCGGGAACCGGATTGATCCACAGGTTCGAGGTCCATTGTTCGCGCGCACGCTGCAGCCAGACCTGTCCGGCCTCCTGGTTCCAATGCTCATTCGCGCCACCGGGATAGGCGATCTCATAGGGGCTCATCGAGGCGTCGCCGACGAAGATACATTTATAATCCGGCCCGTAGGTGCGCAGCACCTCGTGCGTTGGCGTTTGCTGATCCCAGCGACGGCGATTGTCACGCCAAACGCCTTCATAGAGACAATTGTGAAAGTAGTAGTATTCCAGATGCTTGAATTCGGTCCGCGCGGCCGAGAACAGCTCCTCAACCACCTTGATATGAGGGTCCATTGAGCCGCCCACGTCGAGAAACAACAGCACTTTGACGGCGTTGTGACGCTCGGGGCGGGTTTTGACGTCCAGATAGCCGTGCTCGGCTGTGGCACGGATCGTGCCGTCCAGATCCAGCTCTTCCGCGGCGCCCTCGCGTGCCCAACGGCGCAGGCGTTTCAGGGCAACCTTGATGTTGCGCGTGCCCAGTTCGACCGTGTCGTCCAGATTCCTGAATTCACGCTTGTCCCAGACTTTGACGGCACGCTGGTGGCGGCTTTCTTTCTGTCCGATGCGTACGCCTTCGGGGTTATAGCCATAGGCCCCGAAAGGCGAGGTTCCGGCTGTCCCGATCCATTTGTTGCCGCCCTGATGGCGGCCCTGCTGATCCTTCAGGCGCTCGCGCAGCGTCTCCATCAGTTTCTCAAAACCACCAAGCGCCTCGATCTCGGCCTTCTCTTCGGCGGTCAGGTGCTTTTCGGCCATCTTCTCCAGCCATTCAGCAGGAATATCGACGGCCTCAAGTACCTGTTCGAAACTGATTTCGCCCAGCCCCTCGAAACTGGCGGCAAAGGCGCGGTCGAACTTGTCGATGTTGCGCTCGTCCTTCACCATCGACACGCGGGCGAGATAGTAGAAGGCTTCGATATCGTAGGTTGCCAGACCCTTTTTCATCCCCTCCAGAAAGGTCAGGTATTCGCGCAGGGAAACGGGAATGCCGGCGTTTCGGAGGTTTTCGAAAAAGGGCAGAAACATCGCTTTAGACCAGACGGACCAGAACCAGCGAAATCACCAGCCCGACCAGGGCAAAGGCGATGCCGTATCCTGCGGCGTATTGTGCCATGTCTGCGCCGCTGCCATTACGTTTGCGTGCCGTCAGGGCGCCCAGAACAGCGCCCAGAATCGCCATGCCCAAAACCACTATCATGTGACGTTATCCACCCGTGTTTGTGGCGGCTGACTGCGCTATGTCCTGTGTAACCGAACGCACCACCAAATCCGAGCCGAAGCCGTAACGCGCCCATCCGATACTGTCCAGCCGAACGCTGCGTGCCTGATCGATTTGACCGGATTGCCGCAGCGCCTCGGATTTGAGCAGCAGCAGGGTGGCCAGAAGGGCGGCGTTCTCGGACCGTGTCATGACATCAATCGCATTGTTCAGCTCGGGCAACGCATCCGCGCCCCGGCCTTGCGCCAATGCAAAAGCTGCAGTCTGTGCCGTGATATGAGCGCGCTGGACCTCGGTGCCGGGGGTGGCTTTCAGGTACTTCATGGCAATGTCATATTGCTGCTGCGCCGCTTCGGGATCATCGAACTGCCCCATTCGTCCCAACAGGTAATGCGGATAGGCGCGGCGATGGTCCGTCCAGCCTTGCTGTTGTCCGATCCGCGCGGCCTCCTTTGCGGCGTTGACCCGTTTGGCCGAGCCTGCACCAGCCCCCAGGGCACGCTGAACTGCATTGATCCACGCGCGGGGTGTCTCGGTCACCGGTTGCGCTGAGACGTGGTCGCCACGCGGGTTCAAGCGGCTGAGCACGTCGGGCAGAACAGCTGCCACCTGTTCGCGTGTCATGCCGTTTTGCAACTCGGGCGCATAGGCGGCGCGCAGGATCAGCATATCGAACCCGGTCAGAACCGTGTGGAAATTGTCGTCGTTGAATACTGAATCGGGCAGGCGATATAGATCGTTCAGCGGCCCAAGCGCCTGGGCCAATTCTTCGTGCAGGCAGTCCCGGATTTCCTGCGGGCTGGCATCGTAGGGGATGAAAATACCTATCCGTTCGCGACTGCGCAGTTCGGTCCAGTTGCTTTTGCTTTTGCGCCTGTCCCGGCGGTATTCCTCAAGGCTCGAAGAGTTCGGGACGACGAAACAGGCAGCCTGAGGCAGGATGCGGCGGATCTGTTTCTGGCTTACCGCCTGGATGGTGATGTTCGCCTGACCTTCCGGAATCTGACGTATGTCGATCTGCGCCTCACGTTGCAGCCGGTCCAGCAACCGGCTGAGGTCGGTCTGCATCGATGCCGAGGGTGTTCCCGTCAGCCGCACCGTGATTGGCCCATCGAACCGGGTAAAGACCGACAGTTCCGCACCGCTTTCAAGTGCGAAATGCAGCGAGAGGAAATCGTCCGCAATGTTCCGGTTCGAACGGGCAGGCGGGATGGGGCGGGCGGGGCCGAATGTTTTGGAGGGCGGCAGCGAGGCTTCGATCACCTTGGTACGGGTCGGGACCTCGATCCGGTCGACCGTGGTACAGGCGGACAGAGCCGCCAGAAGGAGGGCTGCGGGCAAACGCATCATGGGCGCTGGTACTTCAGGAACGGCGACAACTTGCCGATGCGGTCATAGAGTTTCCGCGCGGTATGGTTGTTTTCCTGTGTCAGCCAGTAGACCGAGGGCGCCTCTTGCCTGTCTGCCTCGTCATAAACAGCCTGAATCAACGCGCGTCCAACGCCAGTGCCACGTGCCTGAGGGCGGGCATAAAGGTCCTGCAGGTAGCAGACCCGTTCCTCTTTCCAAGCGTGACGGTGAAACAGGTAATGGGTCAGCCCGACCAGGCGCTCATCCAGTTCTGCGATAAAGCAGGAAAAGTCATTCGGATCATTGCCTAAGAGGCGTGCGAAGGTACTTTCATACGTCGAATCCGGTACCTCGGTTTCATAAAATGCAAGGTAGTCGCGCCACATCTCGGCCCATTGGTCCCGGTCCTCTGGTCGCAAAGGACGGATTGTGGGGGCGTTAGACATTCTGTGATTTCCTGCTCTGGAGGCCCGGTTGGCGCGGGGTCATTCTTTAACGCAATGCTGACATCCGACCGTACCGATGACAAGCCGTGATCACCGCTTACTGCGCGCCATGAAGGCCAGGCGTTCAAACAGGTGCACGTCCTGCTCATTTTTCAGCAGCGCGCCATGCAGTTTCGGCAGTGCGTTGACGCCGCCACGCTTGAGATCCTCGGCACTCAGGTCCTCGGCCAAGAGCAGCTTCAGCCAGTCCAACACTTCCGAGGTCGAGGGCTTTTTCTTCAACCCCTGCGTCTCGCGGATTTCGTAGAACTGGGTCAGTGCGGTGGTCAGCAGCGCATCTTTGATGCCGGGGTGATGCACCTCGACGATCCGGCGCATCGTGGCCTCATCCGGGAAACGGATATAGTGGAAGAAGCAGCGGCGCAGGAACGCATCGGGCAATTCTTTTTCGTTGTTCGAGGTGATGATCACGATCGGGCGGTGCTTGGCCCGGATGGTCTCACCCGTTTCGTAGACGTGGAACTCCATCTTATCGAGTTCCTGCAAGAGGTCGTTGGGAAACTCGATATCCGCCTTGTCGATCTCGTCGATCAGCAGAACGACCTTCTCATCGGCGTCAAACGCCTGCCACAGTTTACCCTTGCGGATGTAGTTCGAGACGTCATGCACGCGCTCATCGCCAAGCTGGCTGTCGCGCAGACGGCTGACCGCATCGTATTCATAGAGGCCCTGCTGCGCACGCGTTGTGGATTTCACATTCCATTCGATCATCGTCAGCCCCAACGCGCCGGCGACCTGCTTGGCCAGCTCGGTCTTGCCGGTTCCGGGCTCGCCCTTGACCAGCAGCGGGCGTTCCAGCGTGACGGCGGCGTTCACGGCAATGTTCAGATCGTCGGTGGCAACATATTCTGCGGTGCCTTGAAAACGTGCGGTCATGGGACCCCTCATGTGATGTGCGGGCTGGGTTTGCTTTGCACGGGTTACAGAGGGGCAACCTTTTTTACAAGCGGGGCCGCTGCGTCGTAAATCGGTGAATTCTGGCCAGAGTCCGGCCCCGTTCGGGCGATTCGTCCGGGATGAGATACCTCGTTGGTTGAGGTTGCCTGAAAATTGCCTTGCGTTAACCACAGAAAAACAAGGTTTTGTTGTTATGAGTCTCAATGTTAGAGCAGGCGGAGTGACGCGGCGACGAGCGGCACGTTTGTGTAGTGACAATCTCAGCGCCGTCGGATACACGCTCCGCAGAAGGGGGTGCCGAATGTCAGGTAATACAACAGCGACCGACGTTTCAGGCCATACCGAGGGAGCAAATATGAAGCAGGAAGTTTTTCTGCCGGAAGATTATCGCCCGGCCGAAGATGAACCTTTCATGAATGATCGACAGCTTGAGTATTTTCGCCGCAAGCTGATGGATTGGAAGACAGAACTACTCGCAGGCAGCCGGGACACGATCGAAGGTCTGCAGGACAACACCCGTAACATTCCCGATGTCGCCGACCGCGCAAGCGAAGAGACCGACCGTGCGCTGGAACTGCGCACCCGGGATCGCCAGCGCAAGCTGGTCGCCAAGATCGACTCGGCCCTGCGCCGGATCGACGAGGGTGAGTACGGGTATTGTGAGAAAACCGGTGATCCGATCTCGCTCAAGCGTCTGGATGCACGTCCGATCGCGACTATGACGCTGGAGGCGCAAGAACGTCACGAGCGCCGCGAAAAGGTCCACCGCGACGATTGATCGCTGGAAAATCACGATAAAACAATGACGCCGGGGCCTGTCGCCCCGGCGTTTTTGCGTTATGGCAGTGCCATGAATATCAATGGGCTGAAATTCTGTGTCATCGGTGGTGGCCTCGGCGGTTTGGCGGCGGCGCTGGCGCTGCGCACTCGTGGCGGCAGGGTGACCGTACTTGAACAGGCGCCCGCTCTGACCGAAGTCGGTGCCGGATTGCAGATCAGCGCCAACGGGATGGCCGTTCTGCGCGCACTGGGTGTTGCAAGTGACGTACCTGAGGCGGGCCAGCTCTCTGGCGGAACTGTTTTGCGCGACTACCGAAAGGGGCGGGTCATCAGCCGGATCGCCCCCCCCGCGGTGGGGCCGACCTATTACTATCATCGTGCCGATCTGCTGGATCTGCTGCATCAGGCCGCCTTGCGTGCCGGCGTAGATGTTCGGTTGGGCGCGCGTGTGGAAAAAGTCCGCAAACACCCGGGCGAAGCGGAAATCGTTCTGCAGAACGGTGAGCGGCTGCGTGCCGAATGTGCAATCGCGGCAGATGGCGGACGCAGCGCAATCCGCCCGATCCTGAACGGGGCCGAGGCACCTGAGTTCACCCATCAGGTCGCCTGGCGCGCAACGATCCCTTGGGAGCATCAAGAGGATGTACCACGTGCTTCTCTGACGATGGGGCCGGGACGGCATGTTGTCTCCTATCCTCTGCGGGATCAGAGCCTGATGAACATCGTGGCGATCGAAGAGCGTTCCGATTGGCAGGAGGAGGGCTGGCGGCGTCAGGGCGATCCAGATGATCTGCGAACCCGGTTCGCAGATTTTGGCGGGCCGGTGCGCGACATTCTTTCAAAGGTTGAAGACGTACACCTGTGGGCCTTGTTCCTGCGGCCAGTGGCGCAGAAATGGCAAAACGGACGGCTGGCTTTGTTGGGGGACGCGGCCCACCCGACGTTACCCTTCATGGCACAGGGCGCTTGTCTTGCGCTGGAAGATGCTTGGATTTTGATCCGCTCACTTCAGGATCATTCTGGCGTGACCCGCGCATTGGCAGCGTATGAGGCCGCCCGGCGTCCCCGCGCCCGACAGGTGGTTGCAGCCGCCGGAGCAAATGCGCGCAACTTCCACCTGCGTGGTCCTATGAGGTTCGCAGCGCAGGCCGCTTTGATGGCCATCGGCCCACGATTGGCGCGGCGGTACGAATGGATCTACAGTTACGACGCGACAGCCTGAAACCTCACAGATCGAGGTCGACCCAGACCGGTACATGGTCTGATGGTTTCTCGTGCCCTCGAATTTCGCTATCAATCCGGCAATCACGCATCAGGTCGGCGGCCTGCGGGGTCAACAGGAAGTGATCAATGCGAATTCCGTCATTTCGGTTCCACGCACCCGCCTGATAATCCCAGAATGAATAGTGCCCCGGTCCTTGCGTGCGAGCGCGGAACGCTTCCGTGAACCCCAGATTCAGGATTTTCCGAAACGCCGCACGGCTTTCGGGTCGAAACAGCGCATCCTCGCGCCAGGCGTCTGGTCGTTTTGCATCTTCGGCCTGCGGAATGATGTTGTAGTCCCCCGCCATAAGTGCGGGCTCCTCGGACGCGAGCAAATCGCGCGCACGATCATAAAGACGCTCCATCCAGGCGAGTTTATAGTCGTATTTCGGACCCGGAACCGGATTGCCATTGGGCAGGTAGAGCCCGCAAATACGCAGCGCCTGCTTCCCTATGACCGTCGCTTCAATCCAGCGCGCCTGCTCATCCGTGTCATCACCCGGCAACCCTCGGGAGACATCTTCAAGCGGCAGTTTCGACAGGATCGCGACGCCGTTGAAACTCTTTTGTCCATGGGTTTCGACGTTATACCCACGTTCTTCGAACATCTCGCGCGGGAAATTTTCGTCGATCGATTTGATTTCCTGCAACAGCGCAACATCCGGCTGCGCCTCATCAAGCCAGCGTGGCAGCGCTTCGGCCCGAGCCTTGATGCCATTGATGTTGAATGTGGCGATTTTCATGCGCGATCCTCCGGTGCCATTGGCCACCTATCGCGCAGAATACACCCAACGGCAAGGAACAGAACGGGTTTGCGAGGCTTTGCCTCGCGCTCCGGGATGTTCTTAGCCAGATGAAGAAACGGATCTTTAACCATATTATTGAAAACTGATCGAGCGGTACAGGCGGGGACGCCGATGACCGCGCCAAGTGAAGCTCTCTGGCTTTTAGAGTCAGAGAGCGGACCCCTCTTCATCTGGCTGAAAATATCCTGGGGGTGTGGGGGCAAAGCCCCCACCTTGGCTACATTGAGAATGACGTGCCGCATCCGCAGGAAGAGGTGGCATTGGGGTTCTGTATCACAAACCGTGCTCCGATCAGTTCCTGCGTAAAATCAATCACCGCGTTTTCCAAGAATGGCAAAGAGATCGAGTCGACGATGACTTTCTGGCCTTTACCTTCCAGTATCAGGTCGTCTTCTTTCGGCTCATCCAGCGCGACTTCGTATTGAAAACCGGAACATCCGCCGCCTTCAACTGCAACACGCAGGGCCTGGCCCTGATCCGCAGCGCCGATCTCAGCCAGGCGTTCAAAGGCGCGTTCTGTGACTGTTGGGGGCAGATTCATGCCGGGCTCCAAAGGTTTATTTCCTTTACGCCTTACAATATAGAAAGTGCAAGGACAGGCGACAAGGACAAGACCTTTGGACAGAGCGGGTTTTGCCTCGGACCCAGGCCGCGCAAGAGGGCGGCTTGTGCCTGAGGAGGAAAGCAGTTTCCGGTCATGCTTTCAGCGCGACCGGGACAGGATTATTCATGCCAGTGCGTTCCGGCGGCTCAAACATAAGACACAGGTTTTTGTTGAGCACGAAGGTGATAGTTACCGGACCCGCCTGACACATTCCATCGAGGTGGCACAGGTGGCGCGGACGATTGCCGGTGCTTTGGGTTTGAACGGCGAACTGACAGAGGCGGTCGCGTTGGCGCACGACCTTGGACATACGCCGTTTGGGCATACCGGCGAGGATGCGCTGCACGCGTTGATGGCGCCCTATGGCGGCTTTGACCACAACGCTCAGGCCATCCGTATCGTCACAAGGCTCGAGCGGCACTACGCCGAGTTCGATGGCTGCAACCTGACATGGGAGTGCCTCGAAGGGATTGCCAAGCATAACGGGCCGGTCACTGGTGCGTTGCCCTGGGCGCTGGCCGAGTGCAACGCGGGTTTCGATCTGGAACTGCACACCCATGCCAGCGCCGAGGCGCAGGTGGCCGCACTGTCCGATGATATCGCGTATAACAACCACGATCTGCTGGATGGGCTGCGGGCGGACCTATTCTCGGATAGCGAAATCCAGGAATTACCCGTCGTCGGTGAGTGTTATGCTGAGGTAGACCGCAAGTATCCCGGTCTGGACCCGTACCGCCGCAGGCACGAAGCCTTGCGGCGTGTCTTCGGCGTCATGGTGTCGGACGTGATCGACACCTCACGCGCGCGGATTGCCGGTTCAGGCGCGCAATCCGTCGAAGACATCCGGCATCTTGGCTATCCCGTGATCCAGTTCTCGACCGGTCTTTGGGCACAGCTTAAGGAGATCCGTGGCTTTCTCTTCGCCCGGATGTACCGCGCGCCCAGCGTCATGGCGGTTCGGGCCGAGGTCGGTGCGGTCGTGGAAGACCTGTTCCCGATCTATCTCAACGACCCCAGGCAGATGCCTGCACGCTGGCACGGCGATATCGAGGCCGCACGTGACAAGACGGCGTTGGCGCGGATTGTCTCGGATTATATCGCCGGAATGACCGACCGGTTCGCCCTGCAGGATCACAAAAGGCTGACGGGCGGGTAATCACTCGACCCCGATATATGCCAGCGCCCAGACCTGTTGGCCGGATTGTTCCTGCGCCAGTTCCGGATCGTCAGCCGGAGGGAAAACGATCATCGTTGGGCCATAGCCGCCAATACCCATCGGGCTGCCATCCGCGTGGGTCGCGACGATGGGTTGGTGCGCCGCGATGCTGTTCCAGGGAATTTCGGACTGATACCCATCCATCGCCATGGGTTTTGCGGTTTTCCCCTCGGCGCCGGCCATGATCATCAGGTCCGACAGGCGAGGGCCGGAAAAGGCAATATCGCGTTGATTGCCTTCGGGGCCGTAAGGGATTGTAATCTCGACCTGCTCCAGCCGATCAAGCATGGCAGCATCAAACCCGGCTGCGCCAGAGTGCTGGACTTCGAGATAACCCAGCAGACCGCCGTCGCCTTCGTCCCGAGCGGGCAGGTTTGTTTCTGTCACAGCTCCACCCAATGTAAGAAGGACATGACCCTGCGGCTCAGGCATCTCGGCCCAGGCTGGCAAAGACGTGGTCAGGACAAAGGCAAGGGGCAGGGCAAGGCGCATAGATCGGTCTCCGGTTGGCAGTTTTTGTGACACTAGCCCCGTTTATGGCTATTCCAAGCCTAAACTGCGTGCTTGCATTGACCTTGCTGCTTTGCGTGGTAAACCGCCGGGCAAGCATAAGGACATCCGAAATGAACCTGTTTTCCGAGATCCGCGGCCTCGTACTCGACTCGCTGGCGCAGATGCAGTCCGAGGGCGCTCTGCCCGAGGGGCTGAGCTTTGATAACGTAGCGGTCGAACCACCGCGCGACGCTGCGCATGGCGATATGGCAACAAACGCTGCGATGGTGCTGGCGAAGTCGGCCAAGATGAAACCGCGCGACATTGCCGATGTCCTGGCAGAAAAACTGGCTTCGGATGACCGGATCGCAAGTGCCGAAGTCGCTGGACCTGGCTTCCTGAACCTGCGGCTTGCGCCCTCGGTGTGGCAGGGCGTGTTTGCAGCGGTGCTAGGGCAGGGTACCGACTATGGCCGTTCAACCATGGGGCAGGGCCAGAAAGTTAACGTGGAGTATGTCTCGGCCAATCCGACCGGTCCGCTACATGTGGGCCATACGCGGGGGGCTGTGTTCGGGGACGCTCTGGCGAGCCTGCTGGCCTATTCGGGCCATGACGTAACGCGCGAGTACTACATCAACGATGGCGGCGCGCAGGTGGATGTGCTGGCACGGTCCGCTTATGAGCGGTATCGCGAGGCCAATGGGCTGAGCCCCGAGATTGCCGAGGGGCTCTATCCGGGCGACTACCTGATCCCGATCGGTGAGGCGCTGAAAGAGAAATACGGTGACAGCCTGATCGACAAGCCTGAGGCCGAATGGCTGGAAGACCTGCGCGAGTTTTCGACCGACGCGATGATGGACCTGATCCGCGCCGACCTGAAAGCGCTGGGCGTCGAGATGGACGTGTTCTTCTCGGAGAAATCCCTCTATGGCACTGGCCGGATCGAGGCCGCGCTGCAGTCGCTGACCGACAAGGGCCTGATCTATGAGGGCGTGTTGGAACCGCCAAAAGGCAAAAAGCCCGAGGATTGGGAACCGCGTGAGCAGACCCTGTTCAAATCGACCGAGCATGGGGATGACGTCGACCGTCCGGTGAAGAAATCGGACGGCTCGTGGACCTATTTTGCCCCGGATATCGCCTATCACTACGATAAGGTGAGCCGTGGCTTTGACGCGCTGATCGACGTGTTCGGCGCGGATCATGGTGGCTATGTCAAGCGGATGAAGGCGGCTGTGTCCGCGCTGTCTGATGGCAAGGTGCCGCTGGATATCAAGCTGACCCAGTTGGTGAAACTGTGGAAAAATGGCGAGCCATTCAAGATGTCCAAACGGGCCGGGAACTTTGTCACCCTGCGCGATGTGGTCGATCAGGTCGGGCCTGATGTCACCCGGTTCGTGATGCTGACGCGCAAGAACGACGCGCCGCTGGATTTCGATTTCGACAAGGTGCTGGAGCAGAGCCGTGAGAACCCGGTTTTCTACGTGCAATATGCCCATGCCCGTGTCATGAGCGTGCTGCGGCGCGCCGCCGAGGCCGGTATTGCCACCGATGATGCGACGCTCGCCGGGGCTGATCTGGGCAAGAACGACCATACCTCGGAACTGACGGTTGCCAAGAAACTGGCTGAATGGCCACGCTTGGTTGAAATCGCCGCACGTACCAACGAACCGCACCGGGTTGCCTTCTATCTGTATGAACTTGCAGGGGATTTCCACGCTTTATGGAACAAGGGCAATGAAGAAACCCAGCTGAGGTTCATTCAGGATGGCGATGTTGCCACAAGCCAGTCGAAAATCGCGCTGGCCCGGTCCGTTTCTGTTGTGATTTCAGCGGGCTTGGGTATTCTTGGCGTTACCCCGGCGCAGGAGATGCGGTAACCAATATCGCCCGAACCGCCGGTCTGAGGCAGACAAGAAATGACCCGCGCGCCACATTTTTACGGCGCAATCGGGCGGTGAGGCGGAAATGGCACGTTACGATTACTCGGGGCAGCACAGCCCCGGGCAGATTCATTACTCGAATCAATCGCATTCTGAAGATGCGTATGATTATCCCGATGAAAGCTATGGCTATGATGAGGCCCCGCGCGCAGGCGCTGGATTGGGCCGCATTGTCAACGTGCTTGGGGCGGTTGCATCCCTGGCGCTGGTCGCCGGTGTCGGCGTTTGGGGTTACCAGCTGATCATGCGCGACGTCAGCGGAGTGCCGGTCGTGCGCGCTGCTGAGGGGCCGATGCGTGTGCAACCCGAAAACCCAGGTGGTACGCCTGCCGATCATCAGGGCCTTGCGGTTAATGCAGTTGCGGCGGTTGGGACTGCCGCGCCTCCGGCGGATCGTCTGATCCTTGCGCCGCGCCCTGTGTCATTGACCGATGAAGACACGCCCATGGCCGCGTTTGAGGCTACAAACGCCGTGCAGGTGATCGAAGAACCCGCCACTGATCAGGCCATCGTGAACGCTTTGGCCGAAGGGCTCAGTGCCGAAGCTCAGCCTGAACAGACGCCAGAGCAGGGCGTGCAATTGGCCTCGCTGGTCGCGCCCGAGGAAGAACCTGCAATCGATCCGGCTGACTACGCCGCGCAACAACCTGACCCGAAGATTGCCGCCCTGCCTGGCGTGCGCCGATCGCTGCGCCCGCAGGTGCGCCCGGCCCGTGCCACGCCCAGTTCCATCACGTCAAACAGCGCCACCGAGGCGGCGATCAACGCGGCCGTAAAGGCTGCCGTTGGTCAGGATGTGGACCCCGACACTTTGGCCAAAGGGACACGGCTGGCGCAGCTTGGTGCCTATGAAAGTGCCGATGTAGCCCAGGCCGAATGGGCGCGATTGAATGGTCGATTTGGCGAGTATATGGATGGAAAACAACGCATTATCCAGAAAACCTCAAGTGGTGGACGCACCTTCTATCGCCTGCGTGTCATGGGGTTTGATGATCTGAGCGACTCACGCCAGTTCTGCGCCGCATTGGTTGCGCAGGGTGCAGACTGTATCCCGGTCGCCGTCCGGTGAGATTTGGCGCGGTTATCACCGATGCCGAAGGCCTGCGCCTGACGCCGGATGAGAAAGCTTTGTTCAAAGAGATAAACCCGTTCGGGTTCATTCTGTTTGCCCGCAACATCGAATCCGCCGACCAGACCCGCGCCCTATGCGAGGATTTCCGCGAGGCCGTTGGTCGAAACTGCCTGATCACTGTAGATCAGGAGGGGGGCCGCGTGCAGCGCCTGCGCGCACCTTTAGCCCGCGAATGGATGCCGCCGCTGGATCATGTCGCGCGTGCCGGGGATCAGGCCGAGCGTGCGATGTATCTGCGCTATCGGCTGATTGCGCAGGAACTGCTAGCCCTTGGGATCGACAGCAACTGCGCCCCAATGGTCGATCTGGCCCGCGCCGAGACACATGCGTTTCTGAAGAACCGTTGCTATGCCTCTGACCCAATGCAGGTTTCCGCGATTGGCCGGGCTGTCGCCAACGGGCATTTGGACGGTGGCGTGCTGCCGGTTGTGAAACACATGCCGGGTCATGGTCTGTCGACGCTCGACAGTCATCACGACCTGCCGCATGTGGACCTTTCGCTGGAGGCGCTGGAAGACGCAGATTTTGCACCTTTCCGCGCGCTGAACGACTTGCCAATGGGGATGACAGCGCATCTGGTTTATGACCAGATTGACCCTCGCCCCGCGACGATCTCGGCTGGAATGATGACCCTTATCCGAGACCGGATCGGGTTTGATGGTCTGATCATGACCGACGATATCACAATGAAGGCGCTGCAGGGCACGCCCGCTGAATTGGCCCGTCGGGCGTTGGACGCCGGATGCGATGTGGCTTTGCACTGCAATGGCACCTTTGAAGAACGTGCGCTGGTGCTCGAAGCCGCTGGTGAGATGTCGGATGCGGCGCAAGCCCGCGCAGATCGGGCGCTGGCCACCCGTCAGCCACCGCAGGAACTTGACATCCAAGCCGCCGAGGCGGAACTATCTGCCCTAATGGGCGGGCAGGTATATGCAGGATAACCTTTTTAGCGAAGACCCGGTCTCGGTCGCGGATCGGCTTGCCGCCGAGGCGCTGATTGTCGACGTCGACGGGTTCGAAGGGCCATTGGACGTGCTGCTGACTCTGTCGCGCACGCAAAAGGTGGATTTGCGCAAAATCTCGGTCCTGGCACTGGCGCAGCAGTATTTGACCTTTGTTGAAAAGGCGCGTCAGTTGCGGATTGAACTGGCCGCAGATTATCTGGTGATGGCGGCCTGGCTGGCTTTCCTGAAATCCCGCCTGCTGCTTCCGCCTGACCCGGATGACGAAGGCCCATCCGGTGAAGAACTGGCCGCACACCTCGCGTTCCAGCTTGAGCGTCTGCAGGCCATGCGCGATGTCGCGGCGCGGCTGATGGCGCGTGATCAATTGGGTCGCGATTTTTTCAAACGCGGGCAGGGCGAGGATGTCACGCGCATCCGCACTGTGACCTATTCTGCCACGCTTCTGGACCTGATGCAGGGCTATGCACGCATCCGCACCCGCGACGAATTCCGCCCCTTCGTGATGGATCGCGATGCCGTCTTCACCATGGAACAGGCGTTGGAACGAATGCGCCCGCTGATCGGTTTTGCCGGTGCCTGGACGGATATGGAAACCTATTTGCCCGAAGGCTGGGACGCCGATCCGGTGCGCCGCAGGTCTGCCACGGCTGCGACCTTTGCGGCCTCGCTGGAGCTGGTGAAAGAAGGACATATGGAGATCAAGCAGAGCGAGACCTTTGCACCGATCCATCTGCGTAAGAGGACTGAAACACGTGACTGACGCCCCAGAAGAGACCGGCACCCTATTTGAAGCGCCGCCTTTGGCCGAACAGGAACGTATGGTCGAGGCCGTGTTGTTTGCCAGCGCCGAGCCAGTGACGATTGGTGATCTTGAGGCTCGGATGCCCCACGGCAGCAATGCCGCGCAAGCCGTTGAATTGTTGCAGAAACGATACGAAGGGCGCGGCGTGCGTGTGGTGCGCGTGGGTGAGGCTTGGGCAATCCGCACTGCCCCCGATCTGGGCTTCCTGATGCAGAAAGAGACGGTCGAGACCCGTAAACTCAGCCGGGCGGCCATCGAAACGCTGGCCATCGTTGCTTATCATCAGCCCTGTACGCGCGCCGAGATCGAGGAAATCCGCGGGGTTTCGGTTTCGCGCGGGACAATCGACCAACTGCTCGAGATGGAGTGGATCAGACTGGGGCGCCGCCGCATGACGCCGGGCCGCCCGGTGACCTTTGTCGTGACGCCCGAGTTTCTGGATCACTTCGGGCTGGAAAATGCGCGCGACCTGCCGGGCCTGAAAGAGCTGCGTGCTGCGGGACTGCTGGAGAACAGGCCCCCGCCCGGTGCGGTACCGTTGGGCGAAGGGCAGGATCAGGACGAGGACGAAGATCAGACCGAGCTGTTCGAGGAAGAGTGATCGAACCGCCCTTTTGTTGCCGCAGAACGCGTCTATTTTAGAGTGCAGGAAACGGAGTTGAGCCAATGAATGCCAATCGGATCATCGACATGATCGTACGCCAGGTCATGCGCCGCCTCGTGAATCATGGGGTCGACAAGGGGATCGACATGGCCAGCCGGGTGGGGCGCAAGCAAGGCCAATCCGAGGCTCGGAACAGCCCCGAAGCGGATCGTCAAATGCGCGACACGGCTGCGCGCCAGAAGCAGGGTGCTAAGCAGATGAAGCAGGTCACGCGTCAGATGCGCCGGTTCATGAAGTTTTGAGGGTCAGCCCACAGCTTTGAAATGCTTGGACAGTTTCAGGCCTTGCCCCTGATAGTTCGAGGCAATGCCCGCGCCGTATAGCTGCGTCGGCATCTCGGCCATCTTTTCATAGACCAGACGCCCGACAACCTGCCCATGCTCCAGCACAAAGGGCGCCTCGTGGCAGCGCACTTCCAGCACGCCACGTGATCCGGCCCCGCCCGCTTCGGCATGTCCGAAGCCGGGATCGAAGAAACCGGCGTAATGCACGCGGAACTCGCCTACCATAGCCAGATAGGGGGCCATTTCGGCAGCGTACATGGGCGGAATGTGCACAGCTTCGCGGCTGACGAGAATATAGAACGCGCCGGGATCGAGGATGATGCGCCCATCTTTGGTGCGCACTTCTTCCCAGTACTCCTGCGGATCGTATTCGCCGATCCGGTCCAGATCGATCACACCGGTATGGGGTTTGGCGCGATAACCGACCAGATCGGTATCCGGCAATTGCAGATCGACCGAAAACCCTAACCCGTCATGGATCACTGCCGGGCCGTCGACCAGCGGCGACGTGCCATGTAACGCGGTCAGCTCCGCATCGCTCAGCACCGCCTGACCCTTGCGGAACCTGATCTGGTTCAATCGCATACCTGGTCGAACAAGAACCGAGAACGAACGCGGGCATATTTCAGCGTATAGCGGCCCGGTATACCCTGAGGGCACTCGGTCGAACTCGGCCCCGCCATCTGTGATGGTGCGGGTCAACAGGTCCAGCCGCCCGGTCGAGCTTTTGGCATTGGCCACGGCGCTCACATCATCGGGCAGGGCCAGCGATTCCATCAGCGGCACCAGATAGACGCAGCCTTTTTCCAGAACCGCACCATCGGTGATGTCTATGCGGTGCATCTCGAACTCGGCCAGCCGATCCGCCACGGTACGTCCTTCGCCTGCCAGAAAAGAAGCGCGGACGCGGTAAGCGACTGTTCCTAAGCGTAAATCAAGGCTGGCAGGTTGTATCTGGGCAGCCAGAATATCGGGGCTTGCATTGATCTCACCGCGCGCAATCATCGCCTCAAGCTGCTGGTTTGGACAAACACCTGTCATCTCGATCCCCTCTGCTGCCAGAGCGGGATCTGGCCTATGTGCCATAAACGTCGGTGTGATTTGGTCGGGCTAGCAGGACTCGAACCTGCGACCTTCCGTCCCCCAGACGGACGCGCTACCAGGCTGCGCCATAGCCCGACGTTGAGGTGTTCATAAAGACTTTCCCGGCAGGGGCAAGAGGAAATCATCGCCTTTTTTGCTATCCCGCCGCGTGGTTTTCAACGCGATCGAGCCACCTGCGCAGGTCTTTCGCTATCGGCGCGATCCGGTGCAGCAGCGCATCGTCATATTCCGACCGATTCCACGCCAACGAGGCGATTCCCCCCATCAGCGGAGCGGCATCCAACTCATCCGGTTGCCGCTTGGGCTGTTCAGCTATGGCAGGTTTCGGGGTTTCAGCACTGGGCGATTGGACAGAGTCGCCCAAATCCATGTCGATCTGGTTTGCAGGCACCTCCGCCGCCGCGGTGAACGGAACGACGGTATCGTCGTCGGTCATCGGCTCGGGTGCGCTTTCGTCCAGGCTGGGCGACAGCGACGCGACATGCGCAACGCCTTGTTCGCGCAGGATGCGCTGAACGCCTTTGATGGTGATACCGTCCTCGTGCAGAAGTTTCTTGATGCCACCCAGCAGTCGCATGTCATTGGGGCGATAGTAACGCCGCCCACCGGCCCGTTTGACGGGTTTGACCTGCGTGAACCGGCTTTCCCAGAAGCGCAGGACATGAGCCTGAACTCCGAGCCAGTCCGCAACTTCACTTATGGTGCGAAAGGCATCGGGGGACTTACTCATAACAAAACTGTCCTGAACTTACTTGCGGTTCCCTGCAGCGACACGATCCTTCATCAGATGCGACGGGCGGAAGGTCAGCACGCGGCGTGGCTGGATTGGAACCTCTTCACCGGTCTTGGGGTTGCGTCCGATACGGGCGGTTTTGTCCCGAACGCTGAATGTGCCGAAAGACGAAATCTTGACCTGTTCGCCCCGCACCAGTGCGTCGGACATGTGGTTCAGAACGCTTTCGACCAGCTGCGCACTTTCGTTGCGTGACAGGCCAACCTCACGAAAGACGGCCTCGCTCAGATCCATTCGGGTCAGTGTTTTGTCGCCCATGTTTTTTCCCCTGTTGATGACAAAGCATAGGGCGATGCGAAAATCGCTGTCAATATCAATGAATTGCAGGCGGCTTTGTAAGCCGGATTGTGCCACTTACCAGCGCAGTGCAACCGCGCCCCAAGCCAGGCCGCCGCCAATCGCCTCGGTGACGATTAGATCGCCGGGTTTGATCTGCCCGCGTTGCTTGCCCACCGACAGCGCGAGGGGAATCGATGCGGCAGATGTGTTGCCATGGTCTTGCACCGTGACAACGACATTATCCATCGGCAGGCCCATTTTCTTGGCGGTGCCCTGGATGATTCGAATATTGGCCTGATGCGGTACGATCCAGTCCACATCATCGCCGGTCAGACCTGCGCGCTCCAGCGCAACCTCGGCCGTTCTTGCCAGTTTTTCGACCGCGTGGCGGAAGACCTGATTGCCCTGCATCCGAAGATGGCCGGTGGACTGCGTGGACACGCCGCCATCGACATAAAGCAGGTCCTTATAGCGCCCGTCCGAATTCAGATCAGTTGCGAGGATGCCGCGATCCTGCGCGGTGCCCTGTCCCTCTTGTTCTTCAAGCACCAAAGCACCTGCGCCGTCGCCGAACAGCACGCAGGTCGAGCGATCGGTCCAATCCATGATTCGCGAGAATGTCTCGGCCCCGATCACCAGCACGCGCTTGGCCTGGCCCGACAGGATCAGCGCGTTAGCGTTGCTGAGCGCAAAGACAAACCCGGCGCAGACGGCCTGTACGTCAAAGGCAAACCCTCGGGTCATGCCCAACCGGGCCTGCACCATGGTTGCCGCCGAAGGAAAGGTCAGATCGGCGGTCGAGGTTGCCAGAACAATTGCATCGATATCGTCAGCGGTTAACCCGGCATCGGCCAGCGCGGCCTTGGCGGCTTTGGTGGCCAGATCGGAGGTGGTCTCGTCCTCAGCCGCGAAATGCCGCCGTTCGATGCCGGATCGGGTGCGAATCCATTCATCCGTCGTATCCAGCGTTTTCTCGAACTCGGCGTTCGGTACGACGCGTTCCGGCAAATAATGCCCGACACCTACAACAACTGAGCGGCCTGCCATGCTGGGGTACTGCCTTTTTTGTTATTATTCCGATTGAGACGCGGAATGGGCCGCATCTTGTGCAAGTGCGGCTGTTGATGCAACCCGTGCTGCCAATTTTTCGGCAAACCCGGATTCGGCCAGCGTGAAGGCCAGTTTGACCGCCGCTGAAACGCCGGTCGCGTCCGCTCCGCCATGGGATTTGACCACAGTACCGTTGAGGCCAAGAAACACACCACCGTTTACGCGCCGCGGGTCGATCCGCTTTTTCAGACGGTTCAGCGATGTGATCGCCAGTATCGAAGCCAGCCGTGAGAGCGGCGAATACTTGAATGCCTGCCGCAGCAGGTCTCCGATCAGGTTCGCTGTGCCTTCGCCGGTCTTGATCGCGACATTGCCGGTGAACCCGTCCGTGACAATCACGTCAGCCTTGTCGCCGGGAATATCGCTGCCTTCGACAAAGCCCACGAACTCAAAATTCGCCTGATCCGCAAAGTCCGAGATCATGGCGTGCGCCTCTTTCAGTTCGGCGCGCCCCTTGTGTTCTTCGGTGCCGACATTCAGCAACCCGATACGTGGCCGGCTGAGGGCCATACCGTTGCGCGCGTAGGATGCCCCCATCAGCGCGTATTGCAGCAGGTCTTTGGCGTCGGCACGCACATCCGCGCCCACATCCAGCATCACGTTGAACCCATGGGGGTTTCGTGACGGCCACAGGATCGCAATGGCAGGCCGGTTTACGCCGGGCAGTTTACGCAGCCGCAGCATCGACATCGCCATGAGCGCGCCGGTATTGCCGCAGGACACCGCGCCGTGCGCTTCGCCTGCGCGCACCGCTTCCAGCGCCGACCACATCGATGTGTTCTTGCCGCTGCGTACAACCTGACTGGGCTTGTCTTCCATCGTGACCACATCGGGGCAATCACGAAAAACGACGCGCCCATCAAGGACACGCCGTTTTGCTACAAGTTTACGCAGTACCTGTTCGGGCCCGTGCAGGATGAACCCGATCTTCGGGTTCTTGTCCGCAGACTTTGCAATGCCCGCCACAACGACGGCAGGGCCCGAATCTCCGCCCATAGCGTCAACCGAGATGATGATCCGTCCGGTTTGCGTGGGCTGATCCGTCATGCCTTGGCCTGCGTCCAATCAGGCTTAGGCCGCGTCTTCGTCCAGGTCGATTTCGTCGGCCTGAGCGACGACTTCACGGTCATCATAGTGGCCGCAGGACGCACAAACGTGGTGCGGGCGCTTCAGCTCGCCGCAGTTCGGGCATTCGTTCGGGTTTGCAGCAACCAGAGCGTCGTGTGCGCGACGGTTGTTGCGACGCGACTTGGAAACTTTGTTCTGTTGGACGGCCATGGTCTCAACCTTTGTCTGATAAGGGCTAGCAGATTCGCCGCCAGCCGGGTTACGTACTTTGTTTTCTCGTGGTTTGACGCGCGTTTAAGGGGCTCGCCCCGCAATGTCCAACCCTAAATCCGATGAGCGCGCGAAAATACTGCGATTCTCGTCATGTTCAAGCGGTTTTTCTGACGGCCTGCTATGACAGGAAATCCTGCGCCTGTCACTCGTCTTTTTTCATCGCATCCCGCAATCCGGCCAGCCCCGCAAAGGGTTTCACATCCTCGTCGGTCAGGGCCTGTTTCCCCGGTTCGGTATAGTCTGCCTGCGCAAGCTCGGCACCGTCCTTGCGGGGGTATTGCGGCAACGCAAGCGACAGAGCCTCGACCATGACCAGCGCGGGATCGATTTCTGCGCCCAGCGGTTCGGTCTCGTCACCCTCGGGAATTTCGAACTCTGGTTCGTCCGGATCTGTCCAGTCGGCGAGAAATACACGGGTGACGGGGGTATCGATCCGCGTCGTCACCGGTTCAAGCGTGATGACACAAGGCTGGATAACCGTCGCCCCCAGCTTTCCGGTCAACGTCCAGTCGCGTTTGCCCTGCGCACGAAGCTCTCCGACGAAGCTCAGCTTGCGCAGCCCCAGCAGTCCGAGATCCTGCTTGATTGCGTCGAGCACGCTGCTGGTGGGGCGCAGTTCGAACGGGGTGGGGGCATTCTGTGGCAGGTCCGCCACGCGCAAAGATGTCTGGTTACTCATATGTTGAGTCTTTCCTGTGTTGAACCGGAGCGCCGGTTTCTGTAATCGGATAGGGTCCGCGACGGGCCAAGGCAAGAGGGTGTGAATGTTGAAGGTTGTGAACAGGTTGAAACCGGCATCGAAAACGCTTGTCTTTGCTGCCTGTCTGGCGGCCGTCGGCGCGTGCACGCCTGTCTTCAAGAATCACGGATACGTGCCCCCGCCAGAGGACCTGGCCAAGATCAAGGTTGGCGTCGATAATCGCGACAGCGTGGAAGAGACCATCGGAGCGCCTACCGCATCGGGGGTCGTACGGGATTCGGGCTTTTATTATGTCACATCCCGCATACGTCATTACGGCCCCAAACGGCCCAAGGTTGTTTCGCGTGAACTGGTGGCGATCAGCTTTGACCAGCGTGGCGTAGTGCGCAATATCGAGCGGTTCGGTCTGGAAGACGGATATGTCATCGTGCTCGATCGCCGTGTGACTGATTCCAACGTGGAAGACAAAGGCTTCCTACGTCAGCTGCTGGGCAATATCGGTAACTTCAATCCGGCGAATATTCCCGGCGCGAGCAACTAAGCCGCCCGGTCCCCTTGCGGTGGTCACAGGACAGTCACACATACTGTGGTAAGGACCAGACAGATGTGATCGGTCGGCAACCGCAGGAGGATGCGACCATGGCTGTTTTGTTGAGCAAGGGCCACTATCGCGCTCGCCTGGCGCAGTCCGAGCGGGACGTGGCGGCAGCGCAGGCGCTGCGGACACTGGCCTTCGGGACAGAGCGATTGGATTGTGACCGATTTGACGAACGATGTTCGCACGTTCTGGTGGAAGATATGCACTCCGACGGAAGATTGGTCTGCTGTTTTCGAATGCTCACAATGCAGAACGGTGCTGAAATAGGGCTGAGTTATTCGTCTCAGTTCTACGATCTGTCCGCGTTGAACGAATTCTCGGGACCGATGGTCGAGATGGGCCGGTTCTGTATTCATCCCGCGTGGAAAGATCCGGATATCCTGCGCGTCGCGTGGGGGGCGATGACGGCTTATGTCGATCAGAACGGGGTCGAGATGCTGTTCGGATGCTCGTCTTTCGCGGGGACCGAGACGGCCGAGTATCTTGACGCATTTGCCATGCTCAAGCATCGGCATCTGGCACCGAAGCGCTGGCTGCCTCGGGTGAAGGCACCGGATGTCTTTCGGTTCGCGGCCCGGCTACGTCGGCGTCCGAACGTGAAACAGGCGATGCTGCGAATGCCGCCATTGCTGCGCACCTATCTGATGATGGGGGGCTGGGTCAGCGATCATGCCGTCGTTGATCGGCATATGAATACCCTGCACGTGTTCACCGGCCTCGAGATCGGGGCTATTCCCGCCGAACGCAAACGTCTGCTGCGTTCGGTTGCCGGGTGATTTGAGTATTTTGCAAAAGGTGAAGCGGGGGCGTTGACGCTTTGCTTTTGCCGGTTTAGCTGGCGGGCATGGCGAGAATTCCTTTGTTGCAGATGTCCGGTATCTCTCTGACGTTCGGAGGTGATCCGGTGTTTTCCGGTTTGGATCTTGTGGTTCAGCCCGGTGATCGCGTGGCGTTGGTCGGGCGGAATGGGTCGGGTAAGTCGACTTTGATGAAAGTGATGGCCGGATTGGTTGAGGCCGATCAGGGGGATATCGTTATCCCTCCGGGCAAGTCCGTGGGGTATATGGAGCAGGACCCCGGTATGGAGGGATTTGCGACGCTTGGGGATTATGCGTCCAGCGGATTGGAGCCGGGAGAACTTTATAAGGTCGAGCGCGCAGCCGAGGGTCTGAAATTCGATCCCGCTCGCGCGGTCGAAACCGCTTCGGGCGGGGAAAGGCGGCGCGCGGCATTGGCCAAGCTGATGGCCGAGGCGCCGGACCTGATGCTGCTGGACGAGCCGACGAACCATTTGGATATCGAAGCGATCGCATGGCTTGAACGCGAGTTGGGATCGACCCGCGCGGCCTTTGTTCTGATTTCGCATGACAGGGCCTTTCTGAGGGCGCTGACCCGCGCGACGCTGTGGATCGATCGCGGAATGGTACGACGGCAGGAGCAGGGCTTTGAAGCCTTTGAAGGCTGGCGCGACAAGGTCTGGGAAGAGGAAGATCAGCAGCGGCACAAGCTGAACCGACTGATCAAGTCCGAGGCACGATGGGCCGTCGAAGGCATCAGTGCGCGGCGTAAGCGCAATCAGGGCCGGGTGCGTGCGCTGCAGGCGCTGCGCGCTGAGCGAGCGGCGCAGATCAAACGTCAGGGTTCTGCTGCTATGACGTTGGAATCAGGCCCAAAATCTGGACGTAAGGTGATCGAGTCTACTGGCGTTTCCAAGGCGTTCGGGGCTCAGCAGATTGTGCGCAATTTCGATCTTCTGGTGCAGCGTGGGGATCGTGTGGCTTTTGTCGGCCCCAATGGTGTGGGCAAGACCACATTGTTGAAAATGCTACTGGGTCAGGTCGAGCCGGATGAGGGTTCGGTGGCCCTCGGTACCAATCTGGAAATCGCAGTGTTCGATCAGGCGCGTGCGCAGCTGGACCCGGAAATGAGCTTGTGGGACAGCCTGACAGGTGACCCCGAGATGCGGGTTTCAGGCAAGGCCGATCAGGTGATGGTGGGCGGACAACCCAAACATGTAGTGGGCTATCTCAAAGAGTTTCTGTTCGATGATGCGCAGGCAAGAGCGGCTGTTAAATCCTTGTCTGGTGGTGAAAAAGCCCGATTGCTGTTGGCAAAGTTGATGGCAAAAACCTCGAATCTGTTGGTGCTGGATGAGCCGACGAATGATCTGGATGTTGAAACGCTCGATCTGTTGCAGGAATTGCTGGACGATTACGATGGCACGGTGCTGCTGGTCAGCCATGATCGGGATTTTCTGGATCGAGTCGCGACCACAACCATTGCGATGGAAGGCAATGGGCGCGCAACCGTTTACGCCGGGGGGTGGTCCGATTACGTTGCGCAGCGTGGTGAGTTGGACCAGAAAAAAGAAGACAAAACAAAACCTTCAAAGACGAAGGTAAAGCAAGAAGCGAAGCTCAAGACAGGGCTGTCATTCTCGGAGAAACACCGGCTTGAAAAGCTGCCTGCCGAGATCGCGCGCCTTGAGGCCGAGATTGCCAAGCTTGAGGAATTGATGTCGGACCCGGAGTTGTTCACCCGTGAGCCGGTCAAATTCAAAAAGGCAACCGATGCGTTGGTTGAACGGCAGGAAAAGCTTTCAGCGGCTGAAGAAGAATGGCTGATGCTGGAAGAGAAGGCCGAAATCGGTTGAGTCCGAGTTGTACCCACTCAAAGGATCGAATTGTCTGACTTGTACAAAACCGGGGCAGTGATCCTACCCCGGTTGTGCAAATCGCTTGTTAATCAATCCGCGTCATTTCATTCAACGTGAACTCGGCGACTGCCCCCTCGGTCGCTTCCATGTAGGCGGCGAGATGCGGGGCGCCCATATGCGTTTGCCACAGGTCCCGATTTTCCCAGTTTTCGTAGAACACAAAGACACCGGGATTAGTGGTGTCGACGTGCAAGTCGTATTGGATGCAGCCTTCTTCGGCGCGGGTGATTGGAACCAGCTTTTCCAGTTCGGCGCGAACAAGAGATTCCTTGCCGGGATGAGCGGTGATCTGGGCGAGAATGGTCAGGGCCATGGCGTGTCCTTTTGGGGTTCAGTTGCGATGAACCGGGATATGTGACACACATATCAGATTAGCAAGTACGCACTATCTATGCAGGTAGGTACCATTTGTATACTGCTTGATGCAGGAGGTCGGGATGGATCGGTTCGACAGATATGACTGTAGCGGGGGCTGCCCGGTTGAAGCCGGGCTGGAACAGATCTCGGGCAAATGGAAAGGGCTGGTGATCTATCATCTTCTGGGTGGAACCATGCGTTTCAACGCCCTATCGCGCGCATTGGGCACTGTGACTCAACGCAGCCTGACCAAGCAGTTGCGAGAGCTTGAGGCGGACGGGATCGTGCATCGTAAAATATTTGCCGAGGTGCCACCCAGAGTGGAATACAGCCTAACCGATAAGGGTCAAGCGTTGCGCCCGGTGATCGAGGCACTGGCGGATTGGGGTCGGGATCGGGCTATGGGTCAGGCCGGATAGACCGGGCGGGGTTGCCGACAACTGTCTCTCCGGGCAGGACGTCTTTGGTAACAACGCTACCCGCGCCGACAATGGCGCGGTCTCCGATGGTGACGCCGGGCATGATGATCGCTCCGCCGCCGATCCAGACATTTTCTCCGATTGTCACCGGGTGGTCGATTTCCAGACCCTGGGCGCGCAGGGTTGGGTCCTTGGCGTGTTGTGCACAGTAAATCTGCACCGTGGGCCCAAGCATCGAGTCGCTGCCGATGCAAACAGGCGCGGTGTCGAGAATGACACAGCCAGCGTTCAGATACACCCGGTCGCCCAGCGACAGGTTCATCCCATAGGCGCAGTGGAACGGGGCCTCGACATAGCAGTCTTGCCCGATCCCCGCAAAGAGCGCCGCCAATTCGGGCGCTATTGACCCTCTGTCATCGGGTGGGCAGGTGTTGTGGGCATGAACCGCGCGGCGTGCTTTCATGCGAAGCACTTCCAGTTCGGGGTCGAGGCAGCAATACCACTCGCCTGCCGCCATTTTCTGCCGCTCGGTCATGAAACCCGGTTTAGCGCATCCGCAGGGCACCGTCGATGCGGATGACCTCTCCGTTCAGGTAACCCATCTCGACGATGAACCCAGCCAGACGGCCGTATTCGCGCGGGTCGCCGAGGCGGGCGGGGTTAGGGACGTCCGCCGCAAGCTGTTGCTGCACCTCTTCGGGCAGACCAGCCAGCATCGGGGTCATGAAGATGCCCGGTGCGATGGCCATCACGCGGATACCGGTCGAGGCCAAGTCGCGCGCCATGGGTAGGGTCATGCCAACCACGCCGCCTTTCGAGGCCGCGTATGCCGCCTGACCCTTTTGCCCGTCAAAGGCGGCGATGGAGGCGGTGTTGATAATCACGCCACGCGCACCATCCGGTTCGGGATCGTTCTTGGCCATCTCGACAGCGGCAAGACGTGAGACGTTGAAAGAGCCGACCAGATTGATGTCGATGGTACGTTGGAACGCGCCCAGGGGGTGCGGGCCGTCTTTGCCGACGGTTTTGGCCCCAATCGCGATCCCTGCGCAGTTCACCGCGGCGGTGATGCGACCCATCTTGTCCATCGCATGTGCAATCGCTGCAGCGACCGAGGCCTCATCCGTCACATCAGTTTGCGCGAAATGCCCTCCGATTTCGGCGGCGACTTGTGGGCCACGCTCGGCGTCACGATCAAGGATGGTGACCTGCGCGCCGTTTTCGGCAAAGTGGCGGGCAGTGGCCTCACCCAGGCCGGAGGCTCCGCCGGTGATCACCGCAGCTGTGGTTGAGAGTTGCATGGCGGGTCCTTCCTGATCTGAACACTTGTTCAGATAATCCCAACCATGGCCTCCTGTCCAGTCACAGCTTTGATCAATCGAGCCTGCTGCGCTGCTGCATCGGCGTGACACCAAAGGCAGCCCGGTATACGCGCGAGAAGTGACCGGCGCTTTCGAAGCCGCAGGCAAAGGCGACTTCGGTCACGGAGGATTCGGTCTGCAGCAGCAGGTTGCGGGCGCGATCCAGCCGTAGCTCCATGAAGTATTTCTTGGGCGAGGTGTTGAGGAATTTCCCAAACAGACGCTCCAGTTGCCGGGTTGAGATGCCGATATCGCTGGCAATGACCGAGGGCGACAGCGGGCTTTGGATATTGTCGGTCATGATGTGGATCGCCTTGGCCAGATGCGTGTTCCGCATCCCGTTGCGCGATTGCAGCGAGACGCGCTGATCGGCGGTGGCGTTGCGGACGGCGTTATAGACCATCTGATCGGCCACAGCGACTGACAGATCGTGGCCATGGTCGCGTTCGATCAGGTGCAGCATCAGATCTGCGGTCGCGGTACCACCCGAGGCGGTCATGTGTTTTTCGTCGGCGACAAAGACGCTGCGGACGAGATTTGTTTCAGGAAAAGCCTCCATAAAGGAATCGTGATATTCCCAGTGTATTGCGGCTTGCATCCCGTCCAGAAACCCGGCCTCGGCCAGCAGCCATGCACCGGAACACAAGGCGCCGATATTCGTGCCCCGCGCACGTTCCCGGCGCAAGGTGGCGAGCAACGGGCGCGAGACGTGGTTGCGCATGTTTATACCTGACAGAACAAACAGTTGGTCGCATTTCGGGACGGAACTCAGGCCGCCATGCACCAGAGTGACCGATCCGTTTGAACAGACTGCCTGCTCAGCGTGCTCGGACAGGAAGGACCACCTGTAGAGGTCATCCTCGGCCAGCAAATTTGCGATCCTCAACGGCTCCACCGCGCAAGAGAAGGCGAGATGCGAGAATTCCTCGACCAGTATGAAAGCGAAGTGCTGTGTTTGGCTCATCGATGGGACCTGAATCAGGGAGTGCTGTTGGCTTCGGTCATGCTGCACGAAAACTATCTGTATACAACATGTATTTTTATGCGGTACGAGAGAACGAGGTATCGATTCGCAGGAACGCGATGAAAGGGAGCGAATGAGGGACGAGGGCAGATCACCAAAAGAGGCGTTGGCCGAGCATTTGAAGATGTCGGTTCTGACCCTGCGTCTGCGTCCCGGAGAGGATCTGGACGAGGCGCAGTTGTCGCAGGCCTTTGGGTTGTCGCGCACGCCGTTGCGCGAAGTGTTCCGGCAGTTGGCCGGTGAGGGGTACTTGGACCTGCGGACCCATCGCGGGGCACGGGTATCCGAGATGTCTCATACCACGTTGCGGGATTTCTTTCTGGTCGCGCCAATGGTCTATGGCGCGGTGCTGCGGCTGGCCGCGGCCAATGCGACGTCCGATCAGATTGATCAGCTGAAAGCGGCGCAGGAGGTGTTCCGACAGGCCCTGCGTACGGGCTCGGCCGAGGAGCGGACACTGGCTAACACGCGGTTTCACGAGGTGACCGGTGAGATGGCGGGGAATGTCTATTTATCCCCTTCATTCAACCGGCTGCTGATCGATCATGCGCGCATCGGGATGACATTTTATCGCCCGCAGACCGTACAGATGACCGAGAACCTGTCGCAAGCCAGTCATCAGCACGACGCCATCATCGCCGCCATCGAGGCGGGCGATGAAGCGGCTGCTGCGCAGCTTGCTGACGACCACTGGACCCTGTCACGCGATCAGATCGAGCTGTTCGTGATGCCTGAGGGGTTGGATTTTCCGCTGGGGCAGGTCCCCGGCAAGACATCTGCATGAGGGACACATGACTCCGATCTTCAGATTTGAGGGTATCTATACGCCGGTGGTGACGCCGTATCTGGCGGATGGCAGCGTGAACTGGGACGCGTTGGCCGAGGTGATCGACTATCTGGTCGAACAGGGCGTGCACGGGCTGATCTCGGGCGGGTCGACGGGTGAGAATTATGCCCAAACCGTTGAGGAACGACTGGAACTGGCGCGGTTTACTCATGAACGTTTGAAAGGGCGGGTGCCGTTGGTCGTTGGCACGGGCGCGATGCTGACCGACGATTCCGTTGCGCTGGCCTCGGGCGCGCGGGAACTGGGCGCGGATTCGATCCTGTTGGCCAGCCCGCCGTATTCGGTGCCGACAGACCGTGAGAATGCGCTGAACGCTCTGGCGATCGACAAGGCGGCTGATCTGCCGGTGATGCTGTACAACTATCCGCACCGGACCGGCACGATGATGGGCGAGGAGTTCCTGGACCGCGTTGGCCGCAGCCGGAATTTCTGCGGCATCAAGGAAAGCTCAGGCGATATCAACCGGGTACACCTGTTGGCGCGGGATTATCCGCATATTCAGCTGGGCTGCGGCATGGACGATCAGGCGCTGGAGTTCTTCGCCTGGGGTGCACCGTTCTGGGTCTGCGGCGGATCGAACTTTCTGCCCGCCGAGCATGTGGCGCTGTATCAGGCCTGCGTGATCGAGGGCGACTTTGCCAAAGGCCGCCGCATCATGAGCGCGCTGATGCCGCTGATGCGGGTGCTGGAGCAGGGGGGCAAATTCATCCAGACGATCAAACATGGGGTGACCATGAATGGGATTGATGCGGGTCCTGTGCGGCCTCCGCTCAAAGGCCTGAACAAGGATGACAAACGCGCGCTGGAACAGGTGACGCGCGTTCTGAAACGCAAAATCGCAGATATTGTGGCGGAGGATTGAGGCATGAGCTTGCTGACGAAAGACGAATACGAATCCATCGCCGCGCATCTGGATTTGCCGACGGGTGCGTTCATTGATGGCGGCTATCGCCCGGCAAACTCGGGACAGGTGTTCGAGACTGTCAATCCGGCCACAGGGGCGGTGCTGACCAGCATCGCGGCCTGTGGCGCCGAGGATGTGGATTTCGCCGTCGAAAAGGCGCGTGAGGCGTTTGACGATGGGCGTTGGTCAAAGATGCACCCGTCGGATCGCAAGGACGTTCTGATCCGCCTGTGCAAGCTGATTACCCGCAACGCGCGGGAACTGGCGGTGATGGAGAGCATCGATAGTGGCAAGACGATTTATGATTGCGAAACCGTGGATGTGCCCGAGACGATCCACTGCCTGAAATGGCACGCCGAGGCGATCGACAAGATTTACGATCAGGTCTCACCGGCCAGTGATGACCATATCGCCATGGTGGTGCGTGAACCCATCGGTGTGGTTGGGCTGGTATTGCCGTGGAACTTCCCTCTGCTGATGTTGGCATGGAAGATCGGGCCTGCGCTGGCGGCAGGTTGTTCCGTGGTGATTAAACCGGCAACCGAGACATCGTTGACGGCGCTGAAGGTGGCGGAATTGGCTGCAGAGGCAGGTTTGCCGCGCGGTGTACTGAACGTCGTACCGGGGGGCGGGGCCGAGGTCGGTGAACCCATCGGGCGGCATATGGATATCGACATGGTTTCGTTCACCGGCTCGACCATGACGGGCAAGAAATTCCTGAGCTATTCCGCCGAAAGCAACGCCAAGGAAGTGGTGCTTGAGATGGGCGGCAAGAACCCGGCCATTGTGATGGACGATGCGGAAAACCTGGACCGCGTGGCGGCGCATATCGTCAATGGCGCGTTCTGGAACATGGGCGAGAATTGCTCGGCCTCGTCGCGGTTGATCGTGCATAAGGACGTGAAGGCGGAACTGTTGGAGCGTATTGCCCATCACGCCAAACATTGGAATGTCGGCGATCCGCTGGACCCTGAAACCCGCATGGGCGCGCTGGTCAGCGAGGGGCATTACATCAAGGTCTGCGGATATCTGGAACAGGCCGAAAACGTGCTGATCGGTGGCAAGGCGGACAAGGGCTTTGTCGAGGCCACGGTGGTCGAAGTGCCCGGAAACGACGCCACTTTGGCGCGCGAGGAAATCTTTGGCCCGGTCCTTTCGGTGATCGAAGTCTCGGGCTTTGACGAGGCGATCAGCATCGCCAATGACACCGAGTATGGCCTGTGTGCCTCGATCTTTACGGCCAACGCCAAACGCGCCATTCGGGGTGCGCGGGCGATCCGGGCAGGGACCGTCACGGTCAACAGCTTCGGTGAAGGCGACATCACCACGCCTTTTGGCGGTTACAAGCAGTCCGGGTTTGGCGGACGTGATAACTCGGTCCACGCGCATGATCAGTATACCCAGCTGAAAACCATCTGGATTGATCTGGCCGACGACGAAGACGAGGCGGTGGATTGACGGTCTATACCGCCAAACGTCTGCCCCGGCAGACCGGCGCGGCGGGGTGGAATGCCATCTTGCCGCCGCAGCAAGACCTGCCTCGACTTGAACAGAACCAGACCGCAGATGTGACCATCATCGGCGGTGGGTTTGCCGGGTTGTCGGCGGCCCGGCGGCTGCATCAGCTTGATCCGGGGCTGAAGGTCGTGGTGTTGGAGGCCGGGCGATTTGCCGAAGGGTCCGCCGGGCGCAATTCGGGTTTTATGATCGATCTGCCGCATGATCTGGCCTCGGACAATTATGCGAGCGACGGGTTGGAGGCGGATCGGGCCAGTATTGCGCTGAACCGGCAGGCGATTGCCTTTGCGACAGAGGTTGCGGCGCAATGTGAGCTATCGCCCGAGATGTTCGATCCCTGCGGCAAGATCAATGCTGCGGCGACACCAGACGGGGACCGGCACAACGCAGATTACGCAGCACATCTGGCGCAGCTCGGAGAACCTTGTGAGCAGTATGACGCACACCAGATGCAGGCGCTGACGGGCAGTCCGCATTACACCTCGGGCCTGTTCGCGCCGGGAACGGTGATGATACAGCCTGCCGCCTACGTCCGGGCCCTGTCCGCGCATCTGGCAGGACAGGTCGGGGTATTCGAGAATTCACCCGTGACCGGTTTCAGCAAGAAAGGCAGCGGCTGGGAGGTCGAAACCAAAAAAGCCAGAGTGTCGACCGGACGCATTGTCTTGGCCAATAACGGGCACATCGAAAGCTTTGGCTTTTATCAGCGCCGTCTGATGCACATCTGTCTTTACGCGTCGATAACGGAACCGTTGAATGCAGCACAGATCGCGACGCTGGGCGGGCAACCGCGCTGGTCGGTGACGCCTGCGGACCCGATGGGCACCTCGGTCCGGCGGATTTCCGGCGGCTGTGGGAATCGTATTCTGATCCGAACCTGTTCCAGCTTTCATCCTTCGATCCACAGCAGCGACCGCCATTTGAAAAGGGCGGGCAGGGTGCATGACCGCAAGTTTCGGGAACGGTTTCCGAACCTGCCGGATGTGCGGATGGAACATCGCTGGGCCGGGATGCTGTGCCTCAGCCGCAATGGTTCGGCCGCGTTTGGTGAGATCGAGCAGGGGGTTTATGCCGCCTGTTGCCAGAATGGACTGGGCATTGCCCGAGGTACCTTGCAGGGAATGGGCGCGGCGGAGCTTGTGCTGCAGAAGGCATCACCAATCGCAGATCATTTCCTGGCGCAGCCAATGCCACCGCGATTGCCGCCCGAGCCTTTCGCATCGGTGGGTGCCAATGCGTATCTGCGCTGGAAAGAGTGGCGATCCGGTGCCGAATAGCCTTAGGGCTATTTATGGCAGGCTGAGCTTCGCCATCCGCCCGCCATCGACCGTATAGATCTGACCAGTGACAAAGCCTGATTCCTCGGCAGCGAGGAAGGCGACCAGCGCGGCGACCTCTTTGGGATCGCCCGTGCGGCCTACCGGGTGAATACGGGCAATGTCCCGGCGGAAGGCGCCCGGGTCGTCCATGCTTTCGATGAAATCGAGGTTGAGATCGGTGTCGATCCAGCCCGGAGCCACCGCATTACAGCGGATGCCTTCCGCGCCGTGGTCAACGGCAACCGCGCGGGTCAGCCCATGCAACCCGGCTTTTGAAGCGCAATAGGCGGCATGGCCGGGATTGCTGCCCAAGCCTTCGACCGACCCGATGTTGACGATGCTGCCTCTGGTTCTGCGCAGATGCGGCAAAGCGGCCTGGATCAGCAGGAAAGGGGCGGTCAGGTTGACGGCCAGATTGCGCTGCCAATCCGCCAGAGACATGTCGTCGACCGATGCTTCCTGCATCATGCCCGCGTTGTTGATCAGCACATCCAGCTGGCCAGCTTGAGCAATGGCCTGCTGGATGATCTCTGCGGGGCTGTTCGGGTCAGAGAAATCCGCAGGGAAGGAGGGAAACTCGTCATCCGTTCCACGCTGCGCGGTGAAAACATTGGCCCCTTCGTCGCGCAGGCGTTGCGCGATGGCGCGTCCGATACCGCTGCGCCCACCGGTCACAAGGGCGGTTTTTCCGGCGAATCTGTTCATTGGACCGGCTTGCCTCCGTTAACTTCGACCAGTGCACCGCACATGTAACGTGCGGCGTCCGAGGCCAAAAACAGGATCACGTCCGCGATATCCGCAGGCTCGGCGATCCGACCCAGCGGCACTGATTTTCCAAGTTCGGCAACGGCAGTATCAGGATCAAACCCGCGTTTGGCAAAGCCCGAGCGCAGCATCGGCGTGTTCACCTCGTTCGGGCAGACGGCGTTGATGCGGATGCCCTGATGGGCGTGATCCTGCCCCATGCATTGCGTCAGGCTGGCAATGGCCGCTTTTGTCATGCAGTAAAGCGCATGATCCGGCCCGGGCCGGAGGCCCCAGCAGGACGCGGTGTTCACGATCGAGCCGCCGCCTGCCTCAGCCATGATCGGAATGGCGGCGCGGCAGATGCGGAACGGCGCCTCGACATTCACGCCCAGCGACAAGGCCCAATCCTCGTCCGAGGTTGCGGTCACGGCCCCGCGCGTGATCACGCCTGCGTTGTTGACGACGATATCGAGACCGCTCAGCGCTTCTGCCGCATTCGAGGGCAACGCGTCGGCATAGGCTGGGTCCAGCAGGTCGCCGGGCAAGTGTGCCTCGGCTTCGATCCCGTCGACAGAACGGTCTGCAACCGCCACACGCGCGCCTGCGGCGCGCAGGCGCTGTACGAGAGAGGCTCCAATACCCCCGGCGGCACCGGTCACCAGCGCTGTTTTTCCGTGGAAATCCATGATCGCCTCCAATCAGAACGATGCGACCGGCGCACCAAATCGGCTTTCGTCGGGCGTAATGCCAAGCCCCGGTCCGGTGGGAACGCGGATATGGCCGCCCTCAATCCGGATACCGTTTTTCGGATCATAGTTGCCTTCGATATAGGGGGCCGCCAGCCAGACGCCTTCGAGCAACTCGGGCTTTACCGTCGCACCAATATGGGTACAGGCCGCAGCGATGATGTCGCCGCCCCAGCTGTCGTCGCAGGTATGGGGCAGGTTACGAGCCTCGCATAGATCGCGGAAGGTGCGCATCGGGTGCAGGCCTCCGATACGCGTAACTTTCATGCCAAACCCGTCCACCAGCCCGGTCCCTGCGGCGGTGATGACGGTGTTCAGACTGGTGCTGTTTTCGTCCATGTAGATCGCGTGGCCAATCTGTGCCCGGATCTTTTGCAGATCTTCCATCGTGTTGCAGGGTTGCTCCATGATGAACGGAATGTCGGGACATTCGCGGCTGACGCGCAGCGCGTCGCGGGTTGTCCAGCCACGGTTGCCATCCACCGCAAGGCGCATGTCCGAACCGCCGATAACTTCCCAAACCTTGCGGATGGTTTCGATGTCCAATTCGACCGGGCGACCGCCGACCTTGATCTGCAGGCGAGGGTAACCTTCGGCCCGTTTGTCCGCCGCCAATCGCGCGATGTCGTCCGGCGCACCAACGCCGGTTGCGTAATACGAGGGCACATTGTCCGTTACAGCACCGCCCAGCAGTGTCGACACGCTGACCCCGTGGTGTTTGCCCAGCAGATCATGCGCTGCGATATCAATCGCGGCCTTGGCATAGTTGTGACCGTTCAGCAGGCTGTCCATGCGCCGATGCAGACCCAGCGGCGACACCTCGGCCCCGATCAGATCGGGGGCCATCTGCGCCAGCGCGGCGCGGGCACCGGTGGCGTGCGCTTCGGCGTAGGTGGGACCAACCGGGCAGGTCTCGCCCCATCCCACGAGGCCATTGTCGCCGACCAGTTTGACCAGAGTGGTATCCAGCGCCCATACCTGAGCACGGGCCATCGTATAGGGGCCGTTTTTGACAGGCAGATCGTGGCTGTAGATGTGGATTTCCGCGATTTTCACTATGTGCGTTTCCCGATGTCTCTGAATGGAAAAGACCCGCCCGGTGATTCGGGCGGGTGAGTTTCAGGGGAGAGTATCTCAATAGGTCTGATTCAGCTCATCCGCTGCCGGGATTTCTCGTTCGCGTCGGGCGATGTAGTCCAACAGTTCCTCGTTCTTGGCGGTGTCCAGCGTCGGCTCCTGATATTCGGCCAGCAGCTTGCGGGCGTGTTTGAGGGCGCGTTCGGTGATTTCGACACAGCCCTCGGCCTGCCATTGCTCGATCGAGTTATTGTCGAACATGTCGGGCATGAAGAACGCGTTCTGAAAATTGTCCTGCGTGTGGGGGTGCCCCAGATAATGCCCGCCGGGGCCGATATCGCCAACAGCAGAAACCGCCTGATCAAAATCGTGCCACTTTGGACCCTCGGCCATGCGATAGGCCATGGCACATTGTTCCGCATCGACGATGAACTTGGCGGTCGAGCAGTGCATCCCGGCCTCGTTCCAGCCTGCCGAGTGCCAGATATAATTAGCACCCGCATGGATCACCGCCTGCAGAGTGGTCGCGGATTCATAGCCTGCCTGCGCGTCAAAGGTTTTTGCCCCGCCCAGTGTGTTCGAAGTGCGCCATGGCACTTCGTAATACCGGGCCATCTGACCGATCATAAAGTTCATCAGGCTGATCTCGGGCGTGCCTGCCATAGGCGCGCCGGATTTCATAGAAACGGTCGACAGGTAGTGCCCGTAGATCGCAGGCGCGCCCTTGCGGATTACCTGCGTATAGGCCAGCGCACTGAGTGCTTCCGCGTTCAGTTGCGCCACGGTAGCGGGTACGCTGGCGGGCGTATTGGCCCCGCCCAGCACGAAGGGCGAGCACAGCACGGGTTGTTTACGACGACAGAATGCGCGCATTGCGCCCAGCATGGTTTCATCCCAGACCAGCGGCGAATTGCCGTTGCAATTGCCTGTGGTGACCGGGTGATCTTCAAGGAATTCCTCGCCAAACAGGATGGCGCACATCTCCATGACATCCTCGGCATTCTTAGGCGAGGTGGTCATGCCCATGAAGGTTTTGTCTGAGTGCTTCATCGACGAATAGGTGATCCGTAGGTGCCGCTGGCTGATTGGGTGGTCATACGGCTCGACAATGTGATGCGCTGAGGAATGCAGCGCAGGCAGCATATGGCTGAGCTTGTGGAACATCGCCAGATCGTCCAGCGTCGGGTTGCGGCGCACATCGTCCAGATCACGCAGGAACGGCGCGCCGGTCATCGGCACGAAGATCGAATGTCTGCCGCCAAGCCGGACATTCTTTTTCGGATCGCGCGCGTGGTAGGTGAAATCTGACGGGATAGTCGCGATCAGCCCGCGCACTAGACCGCGGTCCAGATAGACGAGCTCGCCTTCGACCTTGGCGCCGGCCTTCTTCCAGTCTTCCAGCGCGATGGGGTCGCGGAACTGGACACCCACGTTTTCCAGAATATCCATCGAGGCTGCATCGATGCGCTCAACCTGTGCGCCGTCCATAACCTCGCATAACGGAATGCCGCGGGTCAGGCCCGGCAACATCTCGAAGTTTGGTGCGGTGCGCATGGCGCGACGGGCCGAGCGCCCTCCGGTACGTGTGGCAGTGGCAGTTCTGGTCATATGGTGCCTCCTTCCGGTTCAGTGTGGAACGGAAAGGGTGGGGCCCACATGCAGGAATGCGAAAACCTGTTGCGAAATGCGACGTTGCCATTCTGAGGGGGAGTACGGTTGCCCGAAGGCGGCTGGTTGTTTCGTGCTTTGAAGATTCACATTCGACAGTCTTGCGACCAAGTATACAGCAGCAGGTTCAAATCAAAAAAACTCCCCAAAAATCTTGGTGAGTTTTTCTACTATCACCACTCGATAGCTGAGAAGCGGGACAAACCGCTAGTTCTTAGTCGATACATCTGGGCCAATTCGACACGTCCCTAGTGCTAACTCTCAACTAGCAGGATTCAATGGCAAGCACTGTGAATCCTTGCTTAACCGTCGGTGATTTCGCCCGGTACGAGGCAACTACCGTTTATTATCTGAAAGTGCTGTGATTGGTAAATTCCCGCCCAAAAAACGGCGGAAACAACCCCCTTCACCGCGCGGATTTCCAATTCTTTCACCTCCGATAAAACTTCGCGCATTTTGTCGCTAGAATCCAGAAAGAGCGCTTCGCACGCAAGCATTAGATCAATTTGATCATAAGGAACTTTCACGTCACCTCTTCGGCCAAAAAAGATGATTTGCTTTTCTTTACTTGAACCTTCGGAGCGCACAGGGGACCATCCGGCTAGTGCCCCTGGATAGCTCCAGTCAAATATCACTTGATCGTCGTATGCGACGCAAGCACCGTCCTGAACTTGCACTGGAAAAACGTCCGTGGGCGTTTGGTCATTGGCGTTATAGAATCTGAAACCGAGGCGATAAATATCTTTGCGTGAAACGCCTTCTGGCGGATCGGGCAATTTCGTCAAAACCGAACCGCACAGAGAACGAAGAATGGTGCCGTTGATGTGGAAGGTCCCATCCGAAGAATTTCTTATGCTTACGGGGTTTACCGACATGTCGAGCGCATATTCTCCCCACATCTCAGACCACGTTGGATCAATACTCTGCCAAGTCATATCGCCGCTGGTGTATTTTAGTCCTGCCCGACCTGAGGTTTGGTTGTCCCAAAGGAATTCTTTCGCCAAAATCAGTGTCAGAAAAAGGGCACCCCAGATAAGTATTAGCAGGATGGGAAATTTCGGCTTAGGGGGTGGACGCGGAGGCACATACGCTGGTGGAATATCTAATGCTGAATTTTCGGTGCCGGGAGCGTGTAGGTCAGATGACATGGAGTTTGTTATTCCGCGAAACTTCAGTAGTCATTGGGAGGCGGGCTTGAAATGTTACGGATTGAGCTTTGCGATCTGTAACATTTCAATATTGAACTCGCGCCCAAAAAGCAGCCATCCGATTGTATCAGCCCAATTGCACCAGCGCATGGCGTTTCTTACCCGCGCTCAGTTTGATTGGTGAGGACAGCGCGCCCGCGTCGATCATCAGGCCCGCGTCGGTCAGCGGAGCATCATCCAGCTTGGCGCCGTTTTCGGCGATCAGGCGTTTGGCCTCTTTGCCGGATTTGGCGAGGCCGGATTTGACGATCAGTTGCACGATCGAGGCGGGCAGATCAGCGGCGCTGAGGGTCAGGGTCGGGAGGTCTCCGCCAACGCCGCCTTTTTCGAACACTTCGCGGGCGGTCGCCTCGGCGGTTGCAGCCGCGTCGGCCCCGTGCAGCAGGGTCGTGACTTCGTTCGCGAGGCGCACCTTGGCCTCGTTGATCTCAGACCCTTGCAGCGCGCCCATGCGGTCGCATTCGTCGACAGGCAGTTCGGTGAAGATTTTCAGGAACCGGCCCACATCGGCGTCGGTGGTGTTGCGCCAGAATTGCCAGAACTCATAAGGCGACAGCATGTCGCCGTTCAGCCAGACGGCTCCGCCTTGCGATTTGCCCATCTTGCGGCCATCGCTGGTGGTCAGCAGGGGTGTGGTCAGGCCGTAGATTTCGTGGTCCAGCACGCGGCGGGTCAGGTCGATACCGTTGACGATGTTGCCCCACTGGTCCGAGCCGCCCATCTGCAGAACACAGCCATAACGGCGGTTCAGTTCCAAGAAGTCATAGGCCTGCAGGATCATGTAGTTGAATTCGAGGAAGCTCAGCGACTGTTCACGATCCAGCCGCGATTTCACGGATTCAAAGCTCAGCATCCGGTTGACCGAGAAATGCCGCCCGATATCGCGTAGGAAATCGAGGTAGTTCAGGCTGTCCAGCCATTCGGCATTATTCAGCATCAGCGCGCCGGTCTCGCTGTCGTCATAGGACAGGTATTTCGAGAACACCTGCTTCATGCCCGCAATATTGGCGTCGATCTGTTCAGGTCCCAGCAGGGGGCGTTCGTCCGAGCGGAATGACGGATCGCCCACCTTGGTTGTGCCGCCACCCATCAGAGTGATCGGCTTGTGACCGGTTTTTTGCAGCCAGCGCAGCACCATGATGTTCATCAGGTGACCCACGTGCAGCGACTGCGCCGTGGCGTCATAGCCGATATAAGCCGTCTGCACCCCAGAGATCAGCGCGTCGTCAAGGCCCTGATAATCGGTGCAGTCGGCGAGAAAGCCGCGCTCGATCATCGTGGCGATGAAATCCGATTTGGGGTGGTAGGTCATGATATGCCTCGGGTTGATGTTGCGGGGCACTGTATAGGCGGCGGAATGGGTAAGGAAAAGGCACCTTTTCCCGGAATTGCGCCGCTTTTTTTCCGGGTGCGTTTTACAGGTGCCTGTTGCATCGGCTTTAGAGACGCTCGTCTTTATTGGTCATCCGGATGAGATACGGGTCACACCTGTGGATGACGTCATTGCCGTTCAAATGCCGCCCAGCGAAAGAAGCAGAATCACCGACACGTAGAACCAGGCGTTCTGGGCATATCGCATCAGCGTGAAAATCAGCGCCGTGGTCAGGAACAGCAGAACGACCATCAGTTGCGGCGGCTTGGTGGCGAATAAGGCGACAATCGACAGGATCGCACCGGTCAGGATGTTTGCACTATACACCCGGCAGCTTGGCGCAGGTTACTCGATCTACAAGGAGAGAGGTAAAGATTTCAGCGGTCAGGCGCGCAGTGCCGACAACGGGGAGCAGCAGTCCGGTGACGAAGGTGGGCGCGCCAAGAGCGAGACAGAGAAAACGCAGAAACGGCGTTTGGGGCGTGGTTAAGCGTGTCGATCCTGTGACCCAACGGCGAAAAATCCACGGATCGATGATCGGACGTCTTGCCACTGGCTTGGCTCTGGAGGCAGGTTGAGCAAGTTGCATCGTCAGGTTGAGTGCGCTCGCCCGGGCTGAGGCAACCCAACGCCATAAGAGCAGGAGAGATGCGTGAGCCGGATCACTGGAAAGACGGGACCCCTGATGGCCCTTGGGGCGATGTCCGGCACCTCGCTGGACGGGGTGGATGCGGCTGTGGTCGAAACCGACGGTCAGCGCATTCTTGGTTTTGGGGACTGCGGGTATCGCGCGTTTTCCGACAGTGAGCGGAACGTGTTGCGCGCCGCGTTGGGCCAATGGCACGGGCCGGAGGTCGAGGCGGCGCATGATCTGATAACCCGTGCCCATGCCGAGGCGCTGGCGGAGTTCGAAGGCGTGGACCTCATTGGGTTCCATGGGCAGACGCTGGCGCATGAGCCGCGCGGGCGCGGCACCTTGCAGGTGGGGGATGGGCTCGGCCTGTCGCAGGCGCTGGGCGTTTCGGTGGTCTGGGATTTCCGCAGTGATGATGTGGCGCTGGGCGGCGAGGGCGCGCCTCTGGCCCCGTTCTTTCATTTCGCCTGTGCCAAATGGATCGGGGCGCAGGAGCCATTGTGTTTCCTCAATCTCGGTGGGGTCGGCAATCTGACCTATGTTGATCCGTCGTTTGACGGACCCGAAGCGCCCGGAGCGTTGCTGGCATTCGACACCGGTCCTGCCAACGCTCCGGTGGATGATCTGGTGCAGGCGCGGTTGGGTCTGCCGATGGATCGGGACGGGACGCTTGCCCGCGACGGCACCGTTGAGACCGGCGCGCTGGAGCTTTTTCTGGCCGAGCCGTATTTTAACCGAATGCCGCCCAAGTCTTTGGACCGGAATGACTTTGCCGAGATGATCGGTCTGGTGAAGGAGCTTGGCGACGCTGATGCAGTCGCGACGCTGACGGGAATGTGCGCCGCCGGTGTGGTGCAGGGGATGGAGCATTGCCCGAAACCACCGGCCCGCGTTCTGGTCACCGGTGGCGGGCGTCATAACCCGGTACTGATGGAGATGCTTCGCGTTTCGCTGGATTGTCCGGTAGAACCGGTCGAGGCGGTCGGATTGAATGGCGATATGCTTGAAGCGCAGGCTTTTGCCTATCTTGCCGTTCGGGTGGCGCGGGGCTTGCCGACCTCATGCCCGGGCACGACCGGGGTCAGCGCGCTGGTAGGGGGTGGTGTTGTCTCGTCGCCGGCGCGGGGTGCTGTGATCAGCGGGTAGGGGGCGCTGCCCCCGCCGCTGCGCGACTCCCCCGGGATATTTGGGGCCAGATGAAGCCGCGGAGTCAGCGATGAATTGCGCGGGTGTAATCCGCCGTGAAGCGGGTATAGCCGTCTGAGGTGGATTTCAGGTGGGCCTGTGTCCAGTGGTGGAAGGCCGGGAGCTGGTGAAAGGGCACGTTCGGAAAGGCGTGGTGCTCTGCATGAAAGGGCATGTTCCAGGCCAGAAACCGGATCAGTCGGTTGGTAAAGGTCGTGCGGGAGTTCTCGAGCATATTGGCCACCGGCGGGCAGAGGCCGTGTTCAGCAAGCAGGTAGAGGCGCAGGAACGGTTGGCCTAAGAGGGCTGGCAGCAGCCAGATCCAGAACATCAAGGGTGTGAAAAACAGGCTTAGTCCGGCCATCAGATACAATGCAGATAGTATACAAGCTTCGAGCCGGATTGCGCGGTGCTGGCGGGCTGGCAGGTAGGCCGCGCCGTTCCGTCCGCGGGCGTTGTTCACCAGTACGCGTGCCATCCCCGCCCAATAGGGCCAGCCGCTGAGATAGACCGCCAGACTACGCCAGTTGTCGGGGCGCGGTTTGCCGTCAAGTTCCGGGTCTTTGGTCGGGTGGTTCGTCCATTTGTGGTGGGCGAGGTGAAAATAACGAAACCAAGTGAACGGCAGGCAGATGGGAACTGAGACGAGGTGACCGACAGCTTCGTTTATCCAACCGGATCTGAACGGCGTCTTGTGCGTGCATTCGTGGCTGAGCGTAAACAGGAAGACCAGCAAGAGGCCCTGTGGCAGGATCAGCAGCGGCCACAGCGGGATTTGCAGGACAATCCCGGTGCTGGTTGCCGTCAGGGCGCCGATATAGATCGCAAGATGTTTGAGGCCCGCGATGTCAGAGCGCTGCTGCAGCTCGTCCTTGGTCTCGGGCGGGATCGATGCGATCAGGGTGCGATGATCCATGTGATTACCTGCTCGGGATATCGAAAGCGGGGGGCGCCAGTTCGAACCCCGCAAACTCGAATCCCGGCGACACGGTGCAACTGACCAGAGTATAATCTTCGGCGCTGCGGGCCGCCTGCCAGTGGCCTTTGGGCACAATGATCTGTGGCGCGCCTTGGTTGAGGTCAGGCGTCAGCATATGGTGGTCGGCAGGTCCCTCGTCGGTCGCGCTGAGAGACAGAACCAGAGGGGCACCGGAATGGTATAGCCAGATCTCGGTGGCGTCGACCTTGTGCCAGTGGCTGCGCTCTCCCTCGGCCAGGAGGAAATAGATGCATGTGCCGGTGGCGCGGCCGGGATTGTCGGCGCGCCAGGTTTCCTTGAACCAGCCGCCTTCGGGGTGTTGTTGCAGGTTCAGATGCTTGATGATGTCTTGTGCGGTCATGGAGGCCCCAATCGGATTGCGCATATTATGCACGGTGGCGCACGATCTGCTATGGCAATTGTGTATGCAGGGCATATGTTTGCCGCATGACCCTGATGATCCCGTTTGACAACAGTTATGCACGCCTGCCGGATACGTTCTTTGCGCGGCAGGCGCCTGTACCCGTGCGCGCTCCGAGTTTGGTTGCGTTCAACGCCGATCTGGCCCGGCTGCTGCGGATTTCGCCCGGTGACTTGGAAGAGATGGCGCAGGCTTTTGCGGGCAATACCGTGCCTGACGGCGCGCAGCCGTTGGCGCAACTCTATTCAGGGCATCAGTTTGGCACCTATAACCCGCAGCTTGGCGACGGACGTGCGGTTCTGCTGGGCGAGACTGTCGGCACGGACGGTATCCGGCGGGACATCCAGCTGAAAGGCTCGGGGCAGACCCCGTTTTCGCGGCAGGGCGACGGGCGCGCCTGGTTGGGGCCCGTGCTGCGCGAGTACGTCGTTTCCGAGGCGATGCAGGCGCTGGGCATCCCCACCACGCGGGCTCTGGCTGCGGTTGAGACCGGAGAGGTCGTACTGCGCGAAGGCCCGATGCCCGGCGCGGTATTGACCCGCGTGGCCCGGAGCCATCTGCGGGTGGGCACCTTCCAGGTATTTGCGGCGCGCGGGCAGTTAGAGAACCTTCGCCAACTGACGGACTATGCCATTCAGCGTCACTATCCCGAGGCGGGCGGGCCAATGGGCTTGCTGCGCGCGGTCCGGGATGCGCAAGCACAGCTGATCGCCCAATGGATGAGCGTAGGTTTCATTCACGGGGTCATGAATACCGACAACAGCTCGATCGCGGGTGAGACCATCGATTACGGCCCTTGCGCCTTCATGGACAGCTATCACCCGAATACGGTCTACAGTTCGATCGACCGGATGGGCCGGTATGCGTACTCCAACCAGCCCGAGATCGCGGTGTGGAACCTTGCGCAGCTGGCGACCGCCCTGATTCAGCAGTTCGAGGACAAGGATGCCGCCGTAGAAGAGGCCACCGAGATCGTCCATGCCATGCCCGCGCTGATGCAGGAGCAGTGGCTGGAACGGTTCAGGGCCAAGATCGGATTGATCCGGGCCGAGGAGGACGATCTGGAGATGATCTCGGATCTGCTGACACGTATGGCGCAGAATCAGGCGGATTTCACCAACACGTTCCGGGCGCTGGGCAGCGACCGCGCGCGGGATCAGTTTACCGACCCGACGGCCTATGAGGAATGGTCCAAAGGATGGCAGACACGGCTGACGCGCGAGGAATCGCCCGCAGAGGTGATGGCTGCCACAAACCCGGCTTTCATTCCGCGCAATCATAGGGTTGAGCAGATGATTCAGGCTGCGGTGCAAGGAGACTATGCGCCGTTCCATCGTCTGAATGACGTGCTGTCACGGCCTTACGAAGATCAGCCGGACGCGGCCGACCTGCAGCGGCCCCCGACAGAGAGCGAGGTCGTGCGTGCGACGTTTTGCGGGACGTAAGGGGTGTGCGACGACCGGTTTCTTGAAAGAAACCGGCCCTGAAACTTTGAAAGTTTCAGGTCTCCGAAATACTGGGGTGTGTCAGCAAAAGATATTGCGATCACCTGATTGGCAACTTCATAGATGAAATAGCCGATCCGGTCAGATCGGAGGGTCTCGATCTCGTATCCGATTTCTCTTAGCTCGGCGACCGATTTATGAGACTTGCCGAAAACCTCTTTTACCTCGGGCTGGAACCTTTCGTATTGCGCTGAAATGCACCCTTGGATCTTGTTCGATTGAACCGACAGGGAATCTCGGGGTTTTCACGGAACCAACCCAGACGAACCTCAATTCGGTCAAGCGTGTATTGGTCCAGAGGTGCGGTGTCGTACAGGTTGTAAGCAGCGCAGAAGAAACCCTTGCGCACGTCCATGTCAACAATCCTAGTTGGGTGCACGCACCTTGTGAACATGGCTGTAAAAGTGGCCCTTATCGCCAATAAGCCCTATGCCTTGTCAGTAGCGTGTTTTTTCTTTCCAGGTGAGCTGCGACCAAAGGTGTTTTGTTTGCCAGCACCAGCACCAATCGGAATGCAAATTAGCTGCAAGTTCATGCTTTAAAATTGAATAATTGTCGGTAAAACAATTCATAGTTAATAGCCTTTCAGGCTCTAACCAGATGGATCAAGTTCCTGGGATGCTTAAGAAACTCTTTCTATTCTCCGCGTTGTCGATTGTTTCCTGTGCGGCTGCTGCCCATTCAGAAACAGACAATTCACCTGTTCGAATGGCCTTTGAAGAATGCAGGCAATGGACCTTGTCGGGTCAAAGTGATGTTTTTTCAAAAGATTGGAATGAGATTGTTGCCGGAACCAAATTTAATAATGGGCAACTCTCGATCCGCGTGAATACCAGATTCCCCTTCTATGTTAGCACGATCGAAAGGGGACCGGATCGCAGGACATGCACAGTTGGACACGCCGACACCTCCCGTAGAACCTTCGTTTGGGCAAATGGTGAGGTCAATGTCGGCAGCCTTTGGGACAATGTAAGAGCCATCGACGAGGCCGATCTGCATTCGCAGTTTGAGGCGCTATCTGGTGACCTCCGTGACGATCCGGAAATCCTCAGTCTTGTGCGCTCTGAAGTGTCGGGGGTTGAAATCTTTGCTGTGTGCCGCGTTCTTGATACGCAGAGCTTGACGGTATCGCCGCCGTCTGGAAATTCACCAGATTGGGAGCTAAGTGCAATTTGGAGCGATGAGGCACCTGATAGTTCGGCGTTTGAGAATTGTCCCTAGAAGCCTTGGCTTGCACTTTTGCGGCCAGTTGGCGATCTTGGCCCAAATCAGATTAAGTGTACCGATGACCAAACGCTCGACCCTGCGCCTTGCCAGTTACAACATTCAGAAATGCGTGGGCCTTGATTTCCGGCGGCAGCCGCAGCGGGTTTTGCAGGTTATCGACAGCATACAGGCCGACATTGTTGTGCTGCAGGAGGCCGACAAGCGCCTGCCGCCGCGCCCAGCCGCGTTGCCGCATTTCATGCTGGATGAGGCCGGGTGGCAGATCGTTGATCTGGGGGGCGCGGGTAGTCTTGGCTGGCACGGCAACGCGGTGATCTGGCGGGGCGATGCCATTCGGGTGCGCCAGACAGGGCATCATGAATTGCCGGGGCTGGAGCCTCGGGGCGCCGTGCGGGTGGAGTTTGATACGCAGATCGGGCCTCTGCGTGTGATGGGGATGCATCTGGGGCTTTTGCCGGCATCGAGACGGCAGCAGATCAGCCATATCCGGCGCTGTGATTCTGATCTCGGGCAGATGCCTACGGTCTGGGCCGGGGATTTCAACGAATGGTCTCGTCAGCCCATCCTCGATCATCTGGCCCCGGATATGCAATTTCTGCCTCCGGTTCCCAGTTTTCCCGCGGCGCAACCATTGGGCGCGCTGGACAGAATCGCGCTGGGACAAGGGCTTGAGGCGACCCTGCACGGGGTGCATGACGCGCGGCCTGCGCATATCGCCTCGGACCATTTGCCGATCTGGGCGGACCTGCGCCGCGCGGCCTGAGGCGAAATCGTCTGTGGCGTAGGGCGCGCGGACATATTAAGACAGAATTCCGAACAGTTCCGGGGGTCACTATGTCCGACACGATTATCGCCCGTTGCGAAGCCAAGGGCCTGCGTATGACCGGCCAGCGCCGGACCATCGCTCAGGTCCTGCAGCAGAGCGAGGATCACCCGGATGTGGAGGAGCTTTATGCCCGTGCCTCGGCCGAGGATTCGGGCATTTCGATCGCCACCGTCTATCGCACCGTGAAGCTGTTCGAAGAGGCCGGGATACTTGAGCGGCTGGAATTCGGTGATGGCCGCGCACGATATGAAGATGCCGAGCGCGATCACCACGATCACCTCATCGACATGCAGTCAGGTGAGGTGATCGAGTTCGTCGACCCCGAGATCGAGGCGCTGCAGGAGAAGATCGCAGCCAAGCTTGGGTACAGGCTCAAAGGCCACCGGCTGGAACTGTACGGCGTACCGTTGGAAAAGGACTGACCTATCACGAAACGCGATTGATCAGCGCACGGGAATTCATCGAACATGTCGCAATACGGCTTGCGACGTCGGTGTGGTTGCGGTTTTGGTGCTGGCAGGCTCGGCCTGTTATCGGCCTATTCCAATGGAAACGCGCATGAACAACGTAAACGGCATTTTGCTGATCATCGGCTCGATGGCAGCCTTCGCGCTTGAGGATATGTTCATCAAGTATCTCTCGGTCAGTGTTGCGACCGGGCAGATCATGATCGTTCTTGGCCTCGTCTGTGGGGCCGTCTTTACGATCCTGTCGCTGGTCACGCGTAAACGTATTTTCGACCCTGTCGCGTGGAAAACGCTGCCGTTGATCCGGGCCGGGGCCGAGGCTTTCGGAGCGCTCAGCTTTGTGACCGCCTTGTCGCTTGTCGATCTGTCGACCGTGGCCGCGGTGTTTCAGGCGATGCCGCTATTCGTGACAATGGGGGCGGCGCTGTTTCTGGGCGAGCAGGTCGGCTGGCGCCGCTGGAGCGCCATCGGAATCGGTTTTGTCGGCGTCCTCATGATCATTCGCCCCGGGCTCGAGGGGTTCCAGCCGGAATCGCTGTTTGTCTTGGTTTCGGTCATCGCGATCGCCGCGCGCGATCTGATCACGCGCAAGTTGGATGCCCGGGTGGCCTCGTCGGTTGTCGCGTTGCAGGCTTATATCGGGGTGGCTCTGGCTGGCGTGGCCCTGATGCTGTTTTTCGCGCAGCCTGTTGCGCCGTTGCAGCCTTCACAGATCGGACCTTATCTGGGTGCCATTGGATTTGGTGTTTTGGGATATTACGGCATCGTCACCGCAATGCGGATTGGCGAAGCCTCGGCGTTGACGCCGTTTCGGTATACCCGGCTGGTGTTCTCGATCACGGCGGGGATGCTGATGTTTGGCGAACGCCCCGACAGCATGACGTTGGCCGGTGCCGGTCTGATCATCGGGTCGGGTCTGTATACCTTCGTACGAGAGCGCCAGCTCGCGCGTGCGACGGCGGTGGCCTGAGCCCGCACGCTCTGTTGGCGCAAACAGCAAGCTGTTAGCCCTAAAGGTCGGTAAATATGCGTGTTAGCGATAACGGAAGCGGTTTACTTTTCGCCGCGTGCTGGTATGAGGCTTGCAACCGTTGGCATCATTGGGACCCGTATCATGAGCACCATCATCGACATCCATGCACGCGAAATACTGGACAGCCGGGGCAATCCGACCGTTGAAGTGGACGTGATCCTGGAAGACGGCACCATGGGCCGCGCCGCCGTGCCCTCGGGCGCGTCGACCGGCGCCTACGAGGCAGTCGAGAAGCGTGACGGTGACAAAGCGCGCTACATGGGCAAAGGCGTGCTCGAGGCCGTTGCAGCGGTGAACGGTGAGATCGCCGAAGAACTGATGGGCTTTGACGCGACCGAGCAGGTGGCCATCGATCAGGCGATGATCGAGCTGGACGGGACCGAAAACAAGGGCCGCCTCGGCGCGAATGCCATTCTTGGGGTTTCGCTGGCGACGGCCAAGGCGGCGGCGGATTTCACAACGCAGCCTCTGTATCGCTATGTTGGCGGGACTTCGGCGCGGGTCTTGCCGGTGCCGATGATGAACATCATCAACGGCGGTGAACACGCCGACAACCCCATCGACATTCAGGAATTCATGATCATGCCGACCTCGGCCGCGAATATCCGCGAGGCTGTTCGTATGGGCTCCGAAGTGTTCCATACGCTCAAGAAAGAGTTGTCGGCTGCCGGTCTGAACACCGGCATCGGGGACGAGGGCGGCTTTGCACCCAACATCGCCAGCACGCGCGAGGCACTGGATTTCATCCTGAAATCCATTGAAAAGGCAGGCTATAAGCCGGGAGAGGAAATCCATCTGGCGTTGGATTGCGCGGCAACCGAGTACTACAAAGACGGCAAGTACGTGCTGTCCGGCGAGGGCAAAACACTGACCTCGGATGAGAACGCGGCCTATCTGGCGGCGCTGGTCAGTGATTACCCGATCATCTCGATCGAAGACGGCATGTCCGAGGATGACTGGGACGGCTGGAAGGCCCTGACCGACGCAATAGGAGACCAAGTGCAACTGGTCGGTGACGACTTGTTCGTAACCAACCCCGAACGTCTGGCGGAAGGGATCGAGCGCGGCTGTGCCAACTCGATGCTGGTCAAGGTGAACCAGATCGGTTCGCTGACCGAGACGCTGCGCGCCGTCGATATGGCCCACCGCGCGCGGTATACCAACGTGATGTCGCACCGTTCTGGCGAGACTGAGGATGCCACCATTGCCGATCTGGCTGTGGCGACCAATTGCGGCCAGATCAAAACCGGCTCACTGGCGCGGTCGGACCGGTTGGCAAAGTACAACCAGCTGATCCGTATCGAGGAATCTCTGGGCGAGGTTGCGGAATATGCGGGCGCGTCGATCCTGAAATAACAAAAAAGAACCGGGGGCCATTGGCCCCCGGTTCGATTGGTGCAGTCAGGGTATCAGCCTCTGATCTTTTTGACGACCATGCCGACAACGATCTGAACGACCAGTCCGGCGACCCCACCGCCGACAAAGTTCGCAGCAAGCGCCCCGATATCCATACCGCCTGCTGCTGCACCTCCGGCCCCAAGCAGTCCGCTAAGAAGTTGGCCACCGCCAACGCCACCAACGGCACCTGCAAGCATATTGCCGAGACTGCCCATGTCAGAGCCTTTGACGGCTTTGCCTCCGCCAGCTCCACCCGCGGCACCGCCGATCAATTGGCCTATAAGCTGTTCCATATTCCCTCCCTCATTTGCTGAGTGATTTGGTGCAAGGAATTTAGAAAGCGCCCCGCGATCACGTCACGGGGAAAGAATCGGCAGATTTGTCTTAAGTCGAATATCCTGCGGGATCGAAGCTATCTTGTGTGCATCGGTTTACGAATGGCACGCGATCGTGCTGCGATGAGTAACTCTTATGATCAGATTCAAACACATGATCTGTGCGGCGCTCTTGGCCATACCTCAGAACGCATGGGCCGAACGCCCGCCCGAGGCCATTTGCCAGAAGATGGTGGAAGGCGACCCCAGCGGGCAGGTCACGATTGAGGAATGCCTGTGCACCTACAATGTAGCCGATACGGTGTTGGATGATGACATTAAGGCCCTTCTGTTCGATTCTTGGTACACCGGCGAGAATATTACCGAACAGTTCAAGGCGTTGCCGCAACCCAAGCGCGTGCCCAGGCAGTTCAAGACCATGGAACGGACGTTTAACAAGAACTGCCTCTGAACCGGGCCGATTGCCGGCATAAAGGCCATTATGTGTGAACTTGTTCCTATTGCGATGCGGTGACCCCGGATAGTCTGCCTGTATTGCAGAAAGGGGGACATCATGTCTGCTTCAAAGGTCTTTCTTGTAATTTCAATGCTTTCCGCCGGAGTTCTGGCCGCATGTTCAGAGCCGGGGACCTATCCGATCACGGGGATGGAAGTCTCGCAGGATGATCCGGTGAAGGAAATGTACAATCCGAGTCTGATCTTCCGGGGTGAGTCGCGCTAGAGTGTCTTGCTCATCAGCACATAGCGGTCGCGCGGTTTGAAGCCTGATCGCAGATAGAGCTTCTGCGCGGTCTCGTTGGTGCGGTCGACCTCTAGATGCAGGGCGGTCAGCCCGGCCTCGGCCAGTGCTTTGGGGAGATCCTGCAGCACTTCAGTGGCAATACCACGGCCCCGAACTGCGGGACGGATGTAAATTTCGTCCACGAAGGCGTCCATGCCGCCGAACTCGACCGACCAGCCGAAGGTCAGGATGATATAGCCCAGCGGCGCGCGGCCCGGCCCGATCAGATAAATGCACCCATGCGGTATGCCGTCCAGCAGAGGGGTCAGCGCGTTGCGGCGTTTCTCATCATCCTGCGCAATGCCGGATTCCGAATGAAACGCCGCGACGAGCGTCATCAGACGATCCAGATCGTCGGGGCGTGCAAGGCGGAGTGCGGCGGTCATAGGCGGGCCAGCCTTTCAGTGAGCAGGTCGAAGAAACCTTGGGCGTCCACGTCGCCCATGAACATGGCATTTGGTGCGCGATCAGTGACCCGCCACCAGTCGGCCACAGTCATGCCCAGCGTCAGTTCTGACTGGGTTTCGATCTCAACATTAATGTGGCGGCCCGAGAACAGTTCGGGCCGGATCAGATAGGCGGTCACGCAGGGATCGTGCAGCGGCGCGCCTTCCGAGCCGTATTTTTCCTTGTCGAAGCGTTCGAAGAAATCGGTCATCTCTGCGACCGCATGACCAACCTTGCTGTCCAATGCCCGAAACGCATCGTTGCGATGGGGCGTGACCAGTGCATCATGGGTCACGTCCAAAGGCATAACCACGATATGGATGCCGGATTTAAACACGATATCAGCTGCTTCCGGGTCGACATAAATGTTGAATTCCGCAGCCGGAGTGATGTTTCCAACTTCGAAATAGGCCCCGCCCATCAGCACGATCTCCTGAACCCGGTCGATGATGTCGGGCGCTTTCTGGAACGCTGTGGCGATGTTCGTCAGCGGCCCCAGAGGGCAGAGCGTCACCGTTCCGGGCTCATGCGCGCGCAGGGTTTCGATAATGAAATCGACTGCGTGACCCTCGGACAGAGGCATCTCGGGATCAGGCAGAACAGGGCCATCAAGCCCGGTTTTGCCATGCACATGCTCGGCGGTGACGAGCGGGCGTTTCAGCGGACGATCGCACCCGGCATAAACAGGCACATCCGTATGACCCGCCAACTCGCACACGATGCGGGCGTTCTTGGCGGTCAGTTCCAAAGGCACGTTTCCGGCGACGGCGGTGATGCCCAGAACCTCGATCTCTTCAGGGCTGGCAAGGGCCAGCAGGATGGCGACGGCATCGTCCTGGCCGGGATCGGTATCAATGATGATCTTGCGGGGCATGGGGGTCTCCGGGGGCCGTGAAGGTCGGACACTGGCAAGTGTCGCGGGACTTGTCTAGCCGAATTACGTGCCTGCCGGCGCGTCCACCGGCGGGAGTTCGCCGTTGGCGCGGTGTTCTTCGAATTTCACCTCGTCCCAAAGCGCATCCATTTCGGCCAGATCACTTTGCGAGGGCGTTTTCCCGCGCTCGGCCAGCCGGGCTTCGACCTTCGCGAAGCGGCGGGTGAATTTGGCGTTGGTGCGGCGCAGGGCGGCTTCGGGTTCGATGCCCAAGTGGCGGCCTAGGTTGACGATCACGAACAGCAGATCGCCGAATTCATCTTCAAGCGCGTCGGCATTCATGCTGTCGCGCGCTTCTTCCAACTCGGCGGCCTCTTCCGTGATCTTGGCGAGGACATGGCTAGCGTCGGGCCAATCAAAGCCCACGCGCGCGGCACGTTGCTGCAGTTTATGGGCGCGCAGCAGGGCGGGCAGGTTTGCCGCCACGCCGTCCAGTGCGCCTTTCTGTTCTTTGCCCGCGCGTTCGGCGGCCTTGATGGTTTCCCAGTCTTTCGTCTGTTGGTCGGCGGATTTGTCACGGGATTCGTCACCGAAGACATGCGGGTGTCTGGCAACCATCTTGTCCGACATGGTGCGCACCACATCCTGAAAGGTGAAATGCCCTGCTTCCTCAGCCATTTGTGCGTGGAAGACGGATTGGAACAACAGGTCACCCAGTTCTCCTTTCAGCTCGTCATACGCCTTGCGTTCGATGGCGTCGGCGACCTCATAGGCCTCTTCGATCGTATAGGGGGCAATCGTCGAGAAATCCTGTTCGATATCCCACGGGCAGCCGGTTTCAGGGTCGCGCAGGCGGCGCATGATTTCAAGCAAACGCTCGATCCCTGCGTCGCTGTCGTGGATCAGCGAAGTATCAGCCATTGCGAACCCTTTCGTTCCGGTGTCAGATGCATCCATCCCGCAGTCCCGATCAGGAGTCCACCCCAGATGCCCGTCGTCAACCGAATTGCCGATTACGCCGCTGATATGGCCGCATGGCGCCAGCACCTTCATACCATCCCCGAACTGGAATTCGAATGCTATGAGACCGCCGCATTCGTGGCCGAGCGTCTGCGCGAGTTCGGCGTGGATGAGCTGCACGAAGGGATCGCCAAGACCGGCATGGTCGCGATCATCAATGGGCAGGGGGACGGCCCGACTATCGGTTTGCGCGCTGATATGGATGCGTTGCCGATTACCGAGGAGACGGGCGTGGAATACGCCTCGAAGAACCCCGGCAAGATGCACGCCTGCGGTCACGACGGACACACCACAATGCTGCTGGGTGCCGCGCGCTATCTGGCCGAGACGCGGAATTTTGCTGGCCGGGTGGCGCTGATCTTTCAGCCCGCCGAGGAAGAGGGCGGTGGCGCGGGCGTCATGGTCGAAGAAGGCATCATGGATCGGTTCGATATCTCTCAGGTCTATGGTATCCACAATACTCCGGGGCGGCCTGAAGGTCTGTTCGAAACCACGCCGGGGCCGCTGATGGCAGCTGTGGATACGTTCGAGATCCATATTCAGGGCGTTGGCGGCCACGGGGCCATGCCACATGAGACGCGCGACCCGGTGATGGCGGCTTGCGGGATGGCGCAGGCGATACAGACCATCGTCAGCCGCAATCATTATGCGCTGGACGATCTGGTGGTATCGGTGACGCAGATACACACCGGAACGGTGAACAACGTTATCCCCGACACCGCTTATCTGAACGGAACAGTGCGCACCTTTGATCCGGCGGTACAGAAGATGGTCAAAGAGCGGATGGCGCAGATTGTGACGGGGCAGGCGGCCTCGTACGGTGTCGAGGCCACGCTGGATTATCAGGAGGGGTATCCCGCCACTATCAACGATGCCAACAAGGCCGCGTTTGCGGCCGAGGTGGCGCGGGATGTCTCCGGTGCGGAACGTGTGAAGGATAATGCTGGACGCGAGATGGGGGCCGAGGATTTTTCCTATATGCTGCAGGCCCGACCCGGTGCTTATCTTTTCATGGGGCAAGGCGACGGGGCCGGGCTGCACCATCCGAAATACAACTTCAATGACGACGTCGCACCGGTCGGAGCGTCCTTCTTCGCGCGGATCGTCGAAAAGGCACAGCCGTTGGGCTGACAGGGAAAAGACATGGCACTGGAAGATGCAAAGAACCAAGTGGATGAAGCATTCACCAACCCCGATCTCAAGGGGCTGTCCTATGAGAACACCTTTGGCGGCGCGACCTCATTCCTGCGGCGGCTATATACCAAAGACCTGACCGGAGCGGATATTGCTGTAACCGGCGTGCCTTTCGATCAGGCGGTGACAAACCGCCCCGGAACCCGGCTTGGCCCTCGTGCGATCCGCGAGGCCAGTGCTTTGCAATCGCCTGATGCGCCTTATGGCTGGCCTTTTGATGCTCTGAGTGAGCTGGCCATCGTGGATTATGGCGACATGGCCTATGACTATGCCAATATCCCGGCTTTTCCCGACACGCTGACCGACCACATCCGTACCATTCTGAAGGCCGATGTCGCCTCGGTCACGCTAGGTGGGGATCATTATATCAGCTTCCCGATCCTCAAAGCTTATGCCGAGAAGTACGGGCCAATGTCGCTGCTGCAATTCGATGCGCATACCGACACCTGGGCCGATGATGACATGTCCCGCGTGGACCACGGGACCATGTTCTACAAGGCGGTGAAATCGGGGATCGTGGACCCGAAACGTTCGGTTCAGGTGGGGATACGCACCACAAATGAGGACACGCTAGGCGTCAACATCATCGATGCGCGCGAGGTTTACGAATCCGGACCCGCCGCTGTGGCGCAGAAGATCAAAGGGATATTGGGCGACAGACCCGTTTATCTGAGTTTCGACATCGACGGTCTGGACCCGGCCTTTGCCCCTGGAACAGGCACGCCGGTTTGGGGTGGTCTGAGTTCGATTCAGGCTCAGATCATCCTGCGGGACATTGCCGGGATCAATATCAAGGGCGGTGACGTGGTCGAGGTCTCTCCGCCATACGATACCTCTGGTGCGACGGCGATTGCGGGGGCCCATGTGGCGACGCAGATCATATGCCTGTTGGGGTGGAACAAGCTGGTGAAGCCTTAACCTTTGGTTAGGCATAATCCCGGTATCTGCTTGGTAAGGCACCGGATCGGAGACAGTACATGACCGAATACAACCAACCCATTGGCGGCAATGATCTGGCGCGGTTTTCGGGGCCGAATACATTCATGCGTCTGCCGCAGGCGTCGTCGCTTGAAGGGCTGGACGTGGCGATCCTCGGGGTTCCGATGGATATCGGCACTTCTTGGCGGTCGGGCACTCGGTTCGGACCCAAGCAGATCCGCAGCGAAAGTGCGATGATACGGCCCTATAACATGGCCAATGGCGCGGCCCCGTTCGAACATCTGCAGATCGCTGATATTGGAGATTTGGCGATCAACACCTTCTCGCTGGCGGATAGCCTGAAGATCATCAAGGACAGCTATGACGGTATTCTGACGCAGAATGTGATTCCGGTGGCGATGGGTGGCGATCATTCGATCACTCTGCCGATCCTGCGGGCGATGGCGGCCAAACACGGGCCGGTGGCTCTGGTGCATGTTGACGCCCATGCTGACGTAAATGACGAGATGTTCGGTGAGAAAGAGACCCACGGAACTGTCTTTCGCCGCGCCTATGAGGAAGGTCTGATCGTTCCCGACAAGACCTTCCAGATCGGAATTCGGGGCTCGGGCTATGCGGCCAGCGACTTCACCGAGGCGCAGGGTTGGGGGTTCCGCCAATACCCCGCATGGGAGCTGTGGCAACAGAACCTGACCGAGATCGGCTCACTAATCCGCAAGACGGTTGAGGATCACCCGGTTTACATCACATACGATATCGACAGCCTCGACCCGGCCTACGCGCCCGGTACCGGCACGCCCGAGATTGCGGGCCTGACCACCCCGCAGGCGCTGCAACTGATCCATGCTTTAGCAGGCATGAACGTGGTGGGCTGTGATCTGGTCGAGGTCTCTCCGCCCTATGATCCGTCAGGTAACACCGCGTTGACGGCGGCAAACCTGCTGTTCGAGCTGTTGTGCATCCTGCCCGGAGTGACGTCACGATAGGGATGTGAACGGTGCCCACAGCGGGTAGGTTGGTTGCAAAGGGATCGACTGGGCGGATGAAAATGGCGCTGTGGCTGGTGATTGCGGTGATTGTTGTGCTGGGCGCGTATATCCGCCTTGCCCCGTCTGATCCTGCGCTCTGGCACTTAGCCCCTGAGGGTGAGGATCGTGACCTGAAGGGCGGAGTCGTAAGGGTCGTTGAAACTGGTTCGGAAGGACTGACGCAGTTTGATCGTATCGCACGCGCTACACCGCGCACCAGCGTGCTGGCCGGATCGGTGGAAGAGGGCATGATTACCTACATCACCCGCACCAAGGTGTTCGGTTTCCCGGACTATACCACTGTGCAGCAAGACGGAGATACGCTGCGCATCTATGCCCGGTTAAGATTTGGCCGGAAGGATTTCGGCGTCAATCGGGACCGGGTCGCCGGTTGGCTTGCTTTGCTGCAGCCCTGACGACAAACACCCCTCTTGCACCTCGCGCCACATGGGCACGTTCAGCGACATCTGGCATTGGGCCATGAACATGCGGCCGTCGACCTGCAGGCAGATCATCTCTCCCAATTCGACGCGTGTGCCCGATTTGTCGGTGCAATAGCAGTCCTGAACCTTGCCTCCGGGGCCAACAACGTCGGCCATTCCGGGCGTTGCAACAAGTGTCAGGGCCAGGATCAGTCGTTTCATGCGCCAAGCCTAGCACAAGGCAGGGCCTTGACCAAAGCCCCGGATTGAGAGACACCGCGCGGATGATCCCCGAAGAACGCCTAGAACAGATCACCCAGCGATTCCAATACCTCGAAGCGGCCATGGCTGATGGCGCATCGGGCGGAGATATTGCGGTCTTGGCCAAGGAGTATTCCGACCTCAAGCCCGTGGTTGATCAGATCATGGCATGGCGTCAGTTAGTGGGCGATTTGGCCGAGGCCGAGGCGATGTTGTCCGATCCGGACATGAAAGAGCTGGCCGAAGAGGAAATCCCCGAACTGCAAGCCCGTATCCCCGAGGCTGAACATGCCTTGCAGCTGGCGTTATTGCCCAAAGACGCGGCGGACGCGCGCCCGGCGATGCTGGAGATACGGCCCGGTACAGGTGGCGATGAGGCGGCCCTGTTCGCCGGAGACCTGTTGCGCATGTATCAGCGCTATGCGGAAGGTAAGGGCTGGCAGTTTGAAATCATCGAGGAACAGGCATCCGATCTTGGCGGGATCAAAGAGGTGGTGGCCCACATCAAAGGTGACAACGTCTTTGCGCGGATGAAGTATGAATCCGGTGTGCACCGGGTGCAGCGGGTGCCCGAGACCGAGAGCGGTGGGCGGATTCATACCTCGGCGGCGACCGTCGCGGTTTTGCCCGAGGCTGAGGATGTGGATATCCAGATCGACGCGAATGACATCCGCATTGATACGATGCGTAGTTCAGGTGCCGGCGGGCAGCACGTTAATACGACGGATTCGGCGGTGCGGATCACGCACCTACCCAGCGGTATCGTGGTGACCAGCTCCGAGAAATCGCAGCATCGCAACCGAGAGATTGCGATGCAGGTTCTGAAGACGCGGCTTTACGATCTTGAACGGCAACGGATTGACAGCGAACGCTCTGCGGATCGCGCCAGCCAAGTGGGCTCGGGCGACCGGTCGGAGCGGATCAGGACCTATAACTTCCCACAGGGACGCATGACGGATCACCGCATCAATCTGACGCTCTATAAGCTCGATCAGGTGATGCAAGGCGATTTGGATGAGGTGATTGACGCACTGACCGCAGACGATCAGGCCCGGCTTCTAGCCGAGATGGCGCAATGATTGCGGCATTAACAGCGGCGCAGGCCATGGTTGCCGCCACCGCGCGTTTGCGGGCGGCGGGCGTGCCCGATCCGGCGCGGGATGCGCGGGTCCTGTTGGCCCATGCCGCGCGGATCGAAGCCAGCCGTGTGACGCTGATCGCGCCCGAAGAATTGCCGGTTGATATCGCGGAACGCTATGACCAACTGATCTCATTGCGGGCTATTCGGGTGCCAGTGTCGCATCTGCTGGGTGAGCGCGAATTCTATGGTCGCCGGTTCCGGGTCAGTCGTGATGTGCTTGACCCACGTCCTGAAACCGAAGCTTTGATTGAAGCAGCGCTGAGCGAACCGTTCGACCATGTTTTGGACCTGGGCGTGGGCTCGGGCTGTATCCTGATCACCTTGCTGGCAGAGCGGACCAGTGCTTCGGGCGTTGGTGTGGATCTGAGCGAATCGGCCTGCCTGCAGGCCAGCGCCAATGCGGTTCAGCATGAGGTGCAGGGGCGGGCAGAGATAGTGCGTTCGGATTGGTTTGAAAACATTGACGGTAAATTCGATCTGATTGTTTCAAACCCGCCCTATATCTCGGCGGAGGAAATGAAAGAGCTTTCCCCGGAAGTGCGTGAGCATGAGCCGCGAATGGCCCTGACGGATGAGGGCGACGGTTTGGACGCGTATCGCCGTATCGCAGCCTCGGCCCCGGATTTTCTGATGCCGGGTGGACGTATTCTGGTTGAAATCGGCCCCACGCAGGGTGCTTACGTATCTGCCCTGTTTGATGCCGCTGGGTTGACGGGGACGCAGGTAATCCCTGATCTGGACGGGCGCGATCGGGTCGTAGGGGCCAGATTGCCGCCATCGAAGGGAAACTGAGGCTGAAAAGTGCCGATAGATGTAAAAAAGCTGCGACATTTTCGAGAATCCCCTTGTCTGCACGCTCAGGACATGTTTACTCAAGACTAGTCGGCGAGGTTGACGCTGTTTCAGCGCACCCCTGACGCCAAGCCCAAAAAGTCGATAGCGCGTAACGGCAAAAGCCACTGAGCAGCGTTAGATACGGGTTGATCGACAGTGAATTGACAAGGCTGACGTAAAGTAAGATGAGATCTTCCAAATCCCGTTCGCGGGCCAAGAACAACCGAAATCGTCCCTCTGGCGGCAATGTCGTCAACCGGGTTTTTGACAGCTCGGGCCCCGAGGGCAAGGTGCGTGGCACGCCGCAGCAGATCATAGACAAGTACAACCAACTTGCACGCGATGCGCAATTGTCGAATGACCGCGTGGCGGCTGAGAACTTCCAGCAACACGCCGAGCATTACCTGCGCATGTTGAGCGAAGCGCAGCGCGAGATCGAAGCGCGTCGCGAAGAGCAAGAGCGCCAGAACCGCGAACGCCAGGCCGAGCGTGACCGCGAGCGCGCCGAGCGTCAGGAGCGTGAGGCGGCCCGTCAGGCCGACCCTGCCGAAGCGCCACAGCCTGATGTCGTGGATTTCGGAGCTGAGGCCGCTGCACCCGATGCCGGGCTGGTCGAGACGCCGGAAAACAAAGGTGCAGAGGCACCGGCTCCGGAGAAAAAGGAAAAGCCCGCGCGCAAACCACGCGCACGCAAGCCAAAGGCCGCCCCGGAACAGGCCGCGCCAGAACAGGCTGCGGCGGACAATGGTGATGCGCCTGAAGCGGCTGAGTAAGCGCCTGCTTTAATTCTATTTGAGTATTGCAGAACCCCGGGGTCCCCGGGGTTTTGTTGTTTGACGCCTAAGGTCGGGTCTCATGCCTAAGAGTATCAGTTCAGGGCCCGTATAATTATCTCTCAGGACCGTTATTGAGTTTTGCATGTACCCGTGGCCCGAGGCGCATTCGGCACATTCGTGCGTATCTTAGCTGTTTTGGCTACCGTGTTGAGAAGAACCGTATACTTGACGTTTCTTGTGGTATCCCACTTGCGAACGCCATGAATCCCGGCTCCTCGTTGGCTGACTTTCACAGGCAATTTAAGTTTGTATCGAAGCGAGATTTCATTTGGTGCAGGCGAGGTATATCTTACCTTTATTGGTGATTTGCGCGAATAAAGTACAACCCTGTCCTCGACTATTGCGGTCTTGGTGGTTGGGTCGATTGTGTATCGTGCATCTGGAGAAAACCAGCCTCAGTCGGTTTCAAATTTGCATTGAAGCTGAATTTCAGATGCGCTCACTGCAAGCGGGATGCCAATCAAAAAAACCGATCAGCCACGAGATAAAGATTCTCAAATTTTGTTTCCCTTTTATGATTCTGCTGCTTCGTGGGGTCGTTATTAATGCAAGATCGCACCACCTGTGCAACGATAGGCTATATATTTCAGTGGTTTGAAACTATTCTTGCCAGTGCGCAGAACGCTTCCAGCGATACTTGCTCTGCTCGGTCAGTGGGCTTGATACCAGCCGCAATCAGACGGTCTTCGATATCGGGTGCGACACCTTTGAGCGAAGCGCGCAGCATTTTTCGGCGCTGATTGAAGGCGGCGGCGACGACACGCGATAGAGTGGCGGCGTCGGCTGGATAGCGGGGCTCGGGCAGGGCCGTCAAATGGACCACGGCACTCGACACTTTCGGTGGCGGGGTGAACGCACCGGGTGGCAGGGACATGGCGATGCGCGCATCGGCCCGCCATTGAGCGAGGATGGCAAGACGTCCATAGGCTTTGCTGCCGGGCTGGGCCACGATACGCTCGGCCACTTCGCGTTGAAACATCAGGGTGAGGCTTTGCCAGAACGGTGGCCAGTCCGGGGGGGTCAGCCAGCGGACCAGCAACTCGGTGCCGACATTGTAAGGCAGGTTGGCGGCCACCCGGATCGGGGGTGTGAGATGGGCCAGTGGGTCGATTGCCAGCGCATCGCCGTTGATGACCTCAAGCCGGCCTGGATAGGCGGCGGCGATATCGTTTAACGCCGCGATGCAACGGGTGTCTTTTTCCACCGCCACCACTTTGCGGGCGCCTTCGGAGAGCAGCCCACGGGTCAGCCCCCCGGGGCCCGGACCGATTTCGAGAACATCGCATTGGGTCAGATCTCCGGCCTGCCTTGCGATCTTGGCGGTCAGGTTCAGGTCGAGCAGGAAGTTCTGGCCCAGAGATTTGCGGGCCGAAAGCTGGTGGGTCGCAATGACCTCTCGCAGCGGAGGGAGGGAGTCGATGGCGCTCATGCTTTACCGTTGATTGGAGTGGAAAGAGCGCGCCAGAGATTTTTTGCCTCCGGCGGGGATATTTGGGGCCAGATGAAGCATTAGCGGGACTGCGCCATCTGTCGCGCGCGTTTCAGGGCCTCGATCAGGCTGGTCGGGTTTGCGATGCCTTGGCCCGCGATGTCCAGAGCGGTGCCATGATCCGGTGAGGTCCGGACGAATGGCAAACCCAGGGTCACATTCACACCTCTGTCGAAATCCAGCGTTTTGATCGGGATCAGGGCCTGATCATGATACATCGCAATGGCGACGTCGTAGCGTGCGCGGGCGGCGGCGTGGAACATGGTGTCTGCCGGGTGGGGGCCGGTCACGGTGTAGCTGTCGGGGTTCAAAGCCGCGAGCATCGGGGTGATCCAGTCAAGTTCTTCGGTCCCCATCTTGCCCTCTTCGCCCGCGTGGGGGTTCAGGCCGGCGACGGCGATCCGGGGATGGGGGATGCCGAACTGGCTGCGCAGGCCCCGGGCGGTGATCTCAATGGTTTCCCGCAGTATTTCGGGGGTAAGCGCGCTTGGCACTTGCGACAGCGGGATGTGAATCGTGGCTGGAACCACACGCAGCTGATCGCTGGCCAGCATCATCACCACTCTGGAACGACCGGCGAGCGCGGCGAGAAATTCGGTATGGCCGGGGAAGGCAAACCCAGCGCCGTCGATCAGTGCCTTTTTGTGAATCGGAGCCGTGCACAGCGCGGATGCCGCGCCGGATTGCACCAGCTCGACGCCCTGTTCGATGGCATCTACGACCGAAAGCGCGTTTTGCGGATCAGGGTAGCCAGGTGTGTTTGACGCAGGGAAGTCGACATGCAGAACGGGCAGGGCTGCAGAACTGGCCGCGATGGCCTCGGTTGGACCGGCGATCCGGGCAACAGGGGTATCTGTCGGCAGATGCGAGGCGTCCCCGATGTAGAAGAACGGACAGCTGTCGCGCAGGGCGGCCCAGGCTTTGGCCGCGATTTCGGGGCCTATTCCGGCGGGTTCGCCGCAGCTTAGCGCGATCGGGGCTGTCATTGTTCGATGATAACGGCGTCGGCCCTCAACTGTTCGAGCAGACCTTCGGCGAGCGCCTGCAAGCGCTGTTGGGTCAGCGCATTGGCTACATCGACGCGGGTCGTATCCTCGCCCAGATCGCGGGTGCGTTTGCACAGCATCAGGAACATCAGTGTCTGCCCGTTGTTGCGCGTCAGAGCGGTCGATGCTTCATTTGGATCAAGCTTGGCCAGTTCAAGCGCGACGTCACGGGGGATCTCGGATGGGCTGGCTGTGATGCGGTCCAGAACATCGGGAGATTGATCCTTGGCGAGGCCATAGAGATCATCGCAGGTGTCAATCTCTTCCTTCAGGCGCTCGGCTTTCGCAAGCGTTTCAGCGCTGCGGCCACCGGGCAGATAATAGATGGCGTAGTCAATCTCGGAATAGCTTGGCGTGCCGGCGGCAACTTCCCGGATACCGCGCATCTGAAACAGGGCCACGGCGTTCGGCAGTGATAGCGGATCGGTGATCTCGCCGTTTTTCAGGCTCAGAATGACGGGTTGAAGGGCAGGTGGCAGGTTGCTGAGCGAAAGCCAATCCAGCCGTCCGCCATCCTCACGTGTGGCGGCGGCAGAATACTGCGTTGCGGCAGTGGAAAAGCTTTTCTGATCGGGAAGCTGCGAGATTTCCTCTGCCAGTGCTTCGGCCTGCGCCAGTGTCTGTGGTGTGACCGGAATGATGATCTCGGACAACAGGACCTGCAGGCCGCCGCCGCCGCCTTGGCCAAGGGCGCGGTTGATCTCGTCTTCGGTGGGGCGGGCCTGAGACAGAAAGCGAGCGCTGACATAGTCGCGCCATGACAGCTGATCGGACACAAAGTCCCGCACGGTTTCCTTGGAAACGCCAGCGTCGTTGAGCAGCTTGAGAAACTCTTCGCTGCTCAGGTTGCCACGTGAGGCGAACTCGTCAATGCCGGTCTGGATATCCTCGGGTGCGGCCTCGATTCCGGCTTCGCGCATTGCCTGCTTGCGCAGGCGGTCGTCGATCAGAGCCTCGCGGACCTCGCTCTCTGAGCTGCCGGGGACGCCGAGCAGCTCAAGAAACTGTTGTCGCTGTTGCAATTCATACCAGGTTACAATGTCCTGGTTGACCCGGATCGCGGGCGAGAAAAGGCTTTGACCCTGGGCCTGCGGCGCGGCCATGGCAATTAGCGTGGCAGCCAGCACCGGCAGGACCGATTTGTGGCAGCCAGAGCGGAGAGACTTTGTGAAACCTGAGATCAACTGCATCTTCTCTTAAACTTCTGTCCATCGCCTTCGACGGAATACCCTGTCAGGGCTACGGTAAAGCCGAATTCTGTCGAAGGCTCAATACTTGATGTGGAGGTAAAGCGTCTGTTGATGTTCACATTTACCTGCACACACTCATTTTCATACGTCACACCAAACCCAAGGCGGAGCGGCTCGGACTCGCTGAAATCGTAACGTGCGTTGGCGCGGGTCAGCCAGTTCTGATCCACGCGGTAGCGACCGGAAACGCGCAATTCCGAGATTTCATCGTTGTTCGCCTCCGCCGGGTCTGGTTCCAGCCAGATATAGCCGCCGGAAATCGCAGCATCCCCTTTTGACCACGCCGCGCGCAGTTCGGCCTTGGTAAAGCTGAAATCGCTGTTCAACAGTCCGCGTGCGGCCAGGGTCAGTCCCTTGCCGTTATTCAGCTGCCCGGCCAGCAGAACGTCGGATTTGGTCCCCTGCAGCCCCGAGGTCAGAGTGAAATCTGGATCGGCATCAGACCGGAAGACCTGTCCGATCGTTGCTAGCGCCCGCCAGCCATCCGCGTTGTAGCGGGACCAGTTCAGGCCAACGACAGCCGTGGTACCGTTTTCGCGGCGGTCAGGGGCAGGAAAACGCGACAGTGACAGGAGGTTGCCCTGATCGAGTTCCTGAAATGTGCTTTCGTCGTTGGGCACGTCGTTGTCCGAGACATGTGTCCAGCCGATTTGCGCGATTGGCTCAAGGATCTGCGTCGCGCCGCTCTGTTCGCGGCGTAGCATCGGGTAGCGCAGGGTAAAAGCTGCGCGTGGGGTCGAGCGGGTCACATTGTTCGGGTAACTGCTGTCATTGCGGATGTTGAACGTATCAACTGCCGCGCCCAATTGCGCCTCGGCGCGCAGCCCGGTTGCAAAGGTCCAGTTGCGCAGCCATTCCGCATCGAATGTCGCACGGGCGACGTCACGGCCCACGATATCCTCGTCGCTGGTGCGCGTATGGGTGTGGCCGATCATGGCAAGTTGCACCTCACCCCCTAACGCATTGGGGAAGAAGCGTTTGCGATAGTTGATGTCGAAGATACGCGACGGTATCTCGTCCTGATTTTCACTGTCCCGCAGAGTTTTGTAGTGAATGAAACTGGTCCTGAACGCGGTGTCGCGCTTGATCCGTTCAAGGGCAATCTCGCTGCGCAGACGATCATAATCGGGCAAGCCGTAATCGGCCAGATACGAGTCGTCCGAAGTTGTTCTGATATCGAATGTGAGCCGATAGCTGTTTCCCAGACTGAAGCGGCCGTCGGCGAAGAAATACCCGCGATCCTGACCGGGCTGGATATCGTCGCGGGTATAGGCGCCGCGCAGTCGGATGCGCCCGCGTTTGAACGCCTGCCTGTATCGGAACCCAAGGGTGCGGGTCTTGGATGACAGGTAGGGCGTTAGCGTCAGGTCCTTGTGATCCCCGATCTTGAAGAAATAGGGAACCAGGACCCCGGTGCTCAATTGCGAGGTGGTGCGGATCGAGGGCACCAGGAAACCGGTGGCCCGCTCGAGCGTCGGATCGGGCAGGCGCAGGGTCGGGAAATAGAAGACGGGAACATCCAGAATGCGAAACTGGGCCCCCTCGAAATATAGCTGTCGTTCCAGCTGATCATGGGTCACTTTGCGGGCGCGAATTTGCCAGATCGGCGGTTTGCCGTTGGCACAAACATGACACGAGGTCGCCGCGACCTTGCTGAACTGCGTGTATCGGCCCGCCGCACGCGTGGCCTGAACCGAGGCGATCTGAACCTGCTGGTCGAACACCATACGCGCGCCCATCAGGATGCCGTTTTGTATTCCGCTGTCCAGTTGAGCGGAATCGGCCAGCAACGTGCTCTGTCCGCCTTCGTCAATCCGGATCGGACCGGTTATTGTCAGCTCGCCGGTTTCGCGATCATAGGTGACGCTTTTGGCGGTCAGTTTCACATCGCCCTGGAAGGCCTCGACATTGCCCTCGGCGACCAGTTTGCGGTCCGGGGTAATGAATATCTCGTCCGCCACCAGAAGGGCGGGCTGGTTCTGCTCAGCCGCATCGGCTTCCGCGGGCGGGTTGCTGTTGGACTGTGCCGAGGCAGCATTCTGCAGCGACAGGACCAGCGCACTGGACAGAAGCAGGGACAGGATGGATCGCATCAGCCGTCCTCCGCGTGCAGCAACAGGCCCAGAGACAGAAGAATCCCCGCGAATGGCGGCGCCCAGGCCGCCACAAGGATCGGCAATTGACCGTTCTCGCCCAAAATCTGCGCAAAATTTCGGATGAAATAGATGCCGAACCCCAACAGCACGGCGGTCAGCACGGCCACACCGGTGCCGCCAAACCGGACGTGGCGCATGGTGAAGGCAGCCCCGATCAGAACCATCGAGACCAGAAACAGTGGTCTTGCGAGTTGTACCTGCAGCCAGACTTCATATTGCTTGGTGGAAAATCCAGCCTCGCGCAGGTCACGAATCAGCTGCGGCAGATCATAAACCGACACGGAGTCCTGTTGGCCCAGCGTGTCGAGAATCCGATCCCGCGTCAGCGTCGTGGGCAGGTTCAATATCTCGTGGGTGGTCGCGCTGGTTTCCGGGTTCAGATCGTCCTGAATGGTCCAGACCTTGGCCTGACGCAGGGTCCAGTACCCATCCTCCAGATCGGCCTGCTCGGCTGCGATTTGTTGGTTGGGTTTGCCGTCGGGTGAGAACGTGGTGATGGTCACATCCTGCAGCGCGAACCGTTCGCCATTGACCGTGCCAGTTGCGTGAATCACCGACTGGCCGTTGGCTGATCCTTGCCGCAGCCACAACCCCTCGCGGCTGATCGATAAGGCCGAGCTGCCCTGATTGCGATAGTCATCGGACAGGCGCTGAAACTCTTCAGAGGTGGCGGCCGCGATCGGATTCAACAGCGCCACCGCAAGTCCGCCGATGGTCAATGCCAGCAGAACCGGAGCCAGCAGCGCGCGGATGCCCGACCGTCCGATGGCGCGGGTGACCACCAGTTCAGAACTGCGGGCGAGGCCGACGAACAGCGCAATTGTCGCCAGAATCATCAGCAGGGGCAGCATTTCGCTGATGGCGGCGGGCGTATTCAGCAAGGTCAGCTGCAGAAGCTGGCCGAAGGACAGGCCGACCTGATCGAACCGACGCACCTGCTCTATCAGATCGATCAGGATCATAAGGGTCAGAAAGATTCCGCCGATAACAAGAAAGCTTTGGATAAAGCGGCGGGCAAAATAACGGTCGAGGATCACGCAGGTATCCCCATCAAGCCGCGGCCCAAGGGAATCACATCCGGGCGTGCATTCATGCGCGACGGCCTATACCTGCCGATTGGTGCCACGTTATCTCCCCCGAGCCTGCCGTTGTTTTCGCGCGACCATAATGCAATTGCCGGGCGGGGAAAACTGCTATCTGGTCATCTGCGACCGCGCGGGCTAGGTCTTGTGCAACGTATTTTTCAGGAGAATGATATGAGCAGTCTGGTACCGGTCCGTTTTACCCCTTTCGACCTGGATGCGATGGCAGAGACAGAAGGGCGCGTCGCCATTCTCATCCCCGCCGATGGAAAGATGAACCCAGCGGCGCGCCGGGCCAACCGCCTGACCAAGGGGGCGGTGGCGCGACTGGTCGAGAGTGAACGTTTCAGCAAGGTCAAATCAGGCGATGTGATCTCGCTGGCCTGGCCCGCCGGAATGGCGGCCGAAGCCTTGGACGTGCTGGTATTGCCGCGCCGACCCGACCCAGACGAAGCACGCAAAGCCGGGGCCAAACTGGCAAAACTGGCAGCGGGCAAATCCGTTCTGGTGATGGCGGCCAGTCAGGTGCGTATCGAGGATCTGACAATGGGTATGGTACTGCGGACCTATGATTTCGATGTGCACAAAACCAAAGAGGCCGATCCGGCGGGCGAGATCGTCATCAGCCACTCCAAGCCGGATGAGGCAGAAGCTGCTTTTGCTCCGCATTATGCCGTCGCCGATGGCGTGCGCATGACGCGCGATCTGACCAACGAGCCCGCAAACGTCCTGACCACCACAGAATTCGCCGATCGGCTGGTCGAGATGGAATCGCTGGGCCTGAAGGTCGAGGTACTGGAAGAGGATAAACTGGCCGAACTGGGAATGCGTACTCTGCTGAGCGTCGGGCAGGGCTCCGAAAGCCCTTCGAAGGTCGTTGTCATGCAATGGGATGGCGGTGACAAGGATGACGCCCCGCTGGCCTTGGTTGGCAAGGGTGTTGTCTTCGATACAGGCGGTATCTCGTTGAAGCCTGCGGCTGGCATGGAAGATATGACCATGGACATGGGCGGTGCCGGTGTTGTGGCCGGGACCATGCGGGCGCTGGCGAAACGCAAAGCCAAAGCCAATGTCGTGGGCCTGGTCGGGTTGGTTGAGAACATGCCTTCGGGTAACGCCTCCCGCCCCGGCGATGTCGTCAAATCGATGAAAGGGGACACGGTTGAGATCATCAACACCGATGCCGAGGGCCGTTTGGTTCTGTGTGACGTCATGTGGTACGCGCAGGATCGGTTCCAACCAGTGGGTATGATCGATCTGGCCACGCTGACAGGCGCGGTCATTATCGGCCTTGGACATGAAAATGCAGGTGTATTCTCGAACAACGACACGTTCTGTGACGCCTTCCTGAAATCGGCCAAAGTCGAGGATGAAGGCGCTTGGCGGCTGCCCTTGGGGGAAGGCTATGACAAGCAGCTGAAATCGCGCATCGCGGATATGAAGAACGTGGGCGGACGGCCTGCCGGTTCGATCACCGCAGCGCAGTTCCTGCAGCGTTTCGTCAAGGAAGAGACGCCGTGGATTCACCTCGATATCGCGGGTGTGGCCTCGGTGTCCTCTGAGACGTCTTACGCGCCCAAAGGCGCAACCGGCTGGGGCGTTCGCGCACTGAGCCGGTTCGTTCAGGACAATTTCGAGTAAGCGCATGGGTGCAGTCTATTTCTACCATCTGACCCGTCAGCCGCTGGAGCACACTCTGCCTGTGCTGTTGGGCAAGGCACGGCAGGCCGGGTGGCGGATTGCCGTGCGGGGTGTTGACCCTGCGCGAATGGACTGGCTGGATGAGAAACTGTGGTTGGGGCCCGAGGACGGGTTCCTGCCGCATGGCCGTGAAGGTGGCCCGCATGATAAGGCGCAGCCCATCCTGCTGACGACCGGACCCGAGGCTGCCAATGGCGCCACCTGCGTCATGGCCGTGGACGGCGCGCCGGTTGAGGCGGATGAAGTTTCGGCGCTGGAGCGGGTTTGCATTCTGTTCGACGGCCATGACCCGGAGGCGGTGCAACACGCGCGCGGTCAGTGGAAGGCGCTGACCGGCGCGGGATGCCCGGCGCAGTATTGGTCTGAGGAATCCGGGCGATGGGAGAAGAAAGCCGAGGCGTGACGGGTCTTATTATTCTAGGAGATTTCAGATGGATATGAAGCCTTTGGGCCGCACAGGGATCATGGTGTCGGACCTGTGTCTGGGCACGATGACCTTTGGCACGCAGACCTCGGAATCCGAAGCGCACCGGCAGATGGATATGGCGCTGGCAGGCGGGATCAATTTCGTCGACGCGGCCGAGATGTATCCGGTGAATCCGATTTCCGCGGAAACCGTTGGGCGCACCGAAGAGATTCTGGGGAACTGGAATGCCGCCAACCGCTCGCGGCGCGGCGATTATGTGTTGGCCACGAAACACTCCGGTGAGGGCTTCGTTCATGCGCGGAGCGGTGCGCCGATCTCGAAAGAGACTATCCCGGAAGCCATCGAAGGATCGCTGCGCCGTTTGCAGACGGACTGTATCGACCTCTATCAGTTCCACTGGCCCAATCGCGGCAGCTATATGTTCCGGCAGAACTGGGATTTTGCGCCGACGGGTCATAACCGCGATGAGGTTGTGGACGAAATGCGGGAAAGCCTGATCGCGCTGCAGGCGCAGGTGGATAAGGGCAATATCCGCGCTTTCGGGTTGTCGAATGAGAGCGCATGGGGGACCGCACAGTGGTTGCGGGCTTCGGACGAAGTCGGTGGCCCTCGGGTCGCGTCGATCCAGAACGAATACTCGTTGCTCTGCCGGTTGTTCGATACCGATCTGGCCGAATTGTGCCTGTTCGAAGATGTCGGATTGCTGGCGTTTTCACCTTTGGCGGCGGGATTCCTGACCGGGAAGTACCAGGGTGGAGCGGTGCCGGAGGGGTCACGCATGTCTCTGGTTCCCGCGATGGGTGGGCGTAAGACGGAGCGCGTCTTCGATGCGGTGGCGGTCTATCTGGATATTGCCGCACGCCATGGTCTGGACCCTGTGCATATGTCGCTGGCGTGGTGCCGCAGCCGCCCGTTCATGGCCTCGACCATCTTTGGCGCGACAACCGTCGCGCAGCTGGAGCACGTGCTGGCGGGCAAGGATATGAAGCTGGCCCAAGCCGTGATGGAAGAGATCAGTGCGGCACATCGGGCGTTTCCGATGCCGTATTGAGGGGGAGAGGGGGCGCTGCCCCGTCGCCCATGGCGCCTCGCCCGGGATATTTTGAGCCAGATGAAGAGGGACCCTGTCAGTGATGCGTCGGTTGCGTCCGGTCTTGTCGAAGGTCGCGCGCCGAGAGGCCGTGCGCTGTGCGGAAGGCGCGGGCGAAGCTGGATTGTGAAGCAAAGCCCGTGGCCAATGCTACGTCCATCAGGGGCATGTCGGTATCTGTAACCAACCGGCGTGCCTCAGCCAACCGAAGCTGCAGGTAGTGATCCTGAGGCGTTGTATTCAAACGCAGGCGGAATTGTTGCTGCAGCGTACGTGCGCTGGTGCCGAGGGTTTCGGCGATGTCAGACAGCGGCAGCGGATCGTCCAGTGAGGTTTCCATGAGGGAGTTGGCCCTGGCCGTCAGGGCAGTGTGGCGATGCGGAGCGCCAGTGCGGCTTTGGGGTTTTGACGGTTCCGATGCGCCTTCGTAAAGGAACAGTCCAGAGACGCGGGCGGCAAATCCGGCACCGTGGCGGGCGGCGATGATATGCAGCATCATATCGATCGCCGGGACGGCTCCGCCGGACGTCAGGCGGTTCTCAGAAACGGTAAAACGATCAGGCCGCACGTCCACATTGGGGAATCGAGCAGCGAAGTTTTCCAGGTCTTCCCAATGGGTGGTGGCCGCATGGCCGTCGAGCAGACCTGCTTCGGCCAGCAACCAGGGACCGCCGTCGATCCCTGCCATCGTGGCACCGGACGCCGCTATCCGGCGCAGACCTGCCAGCAGGCTAGGGGTTGCATGTCGGGCGAGTTGGAAACCGGCGACAACGATCATCAGGTCGCAGCCTTGCAGACGGGCCAATGGGATGCCCTGCACGTTCAGGGCGCTGGTCAGCATCGCGGGTTCCGCAGTGGCGGTGACATAGTCCCAGTCAAAGGCGGGCCGATCTGCCAGCCGGTTGGCCGCGCGCATCGGATCGACGGCGGCTGCAAAGCTGAGCGTGTTGCATTCGTCCAGCACAAGGACCGCCGTTTTCAGGGCGCGATGTTCAGGCTGGAGTATGTTTTTTGCGGATTTCGTCAAGTGTGATTCGCATTCTGCCAAGTAGTTTCCCCAAGGCTGCGTCAGAGTTGGCGTTGACGCAAATCGGAATCCGGGGAGAAGCCTGGGGAAAACTCAAGGCAAAACCGGGTATAAGCTGGGGAAAACGCCATGCCACTCGAAATGAACCGCGAAGTCTTTATCACCTGTGCCGTGACTGGCTCGGGCGGGACACAGGATCGCAGCCCACATGTGCCGCGCTCGCCCAAGCAGATTGCCGATAGTGCAATTGCCGCAGCGAAAGCCGGCGCGGCTGTGGTGCATTGCCATGTGCGCGACCCTGAGACTGGTGCGCCGTCTCGTGATCTGGCTCTGTACCGTGAAGTCACGGACCGCATTCGCGATGCCGAAGTTGACGCGGTTCTGAACCTCACGGCAGGCATGGGCGGAGATATGGTGTTTGGGGGTGTCGAGAACCCGCTGCCGCTGGCTGAGGCCGGAACAGATCTGGTCGGCGCGACTGAGCGCGTAGCCCACGTAGCGGAGTGCTTGCCTGAGATCTGCACCCTGGACTGCGGCACGATGAACTTTGCCGAGGCCGACTATGTGATGACCAACACGCCGGGTGCGTTGCGGGCGATGGGGCAGATGATGACCGATCTGGGAGTGAAACCCGAGATCGAAGCCTTTGATACCGGACATCTGTGGTTTGCCAAGCAGCTGGTCAAAGAGGGCATTCTGGAACCGAACGCGCTGGTCCAGCTGTGCATGGGTGTGCCGTGGGGTGCTCCGGATGATCTCAACACTTTTATGGCGATGGTGAACAATGTGCCGGATGACTGGACGTTCAGCGCGTTTTCGCTGGGGCGCAATGAGATGGCTTATGTGGCGGCCTCGGTTTTAGCCGGCGGTAATGTGCGCGTCGGGCTGGAGGACAACCTGTGGCTGGACAAGGGTGTTCTGGCCGAGAACTGGCAGTTGGTCGAGCGCGCGGGCAGCATCATCGAAAACATGGGTGCGCGGGTGATCGGACCGCAGGAAGTGCGCGAGAAGTTGGGGCTGGTTAAGCGGGCGCCTGCGGCGAAGTAAGCGTGTTTGAGCCGGCGTGACAAGTTTCGGGCGCAAAGGTATTGGGTTGGCATGATTATGCTTTTTTGCCTTTCCTTCTTCTTCGCATCGATGCTTGCGTTGTCGGCTTATCTGCAATCGGAAGCCCGCTGGTGGACAGGAATACTGACCGCGATCCTACTTTTCATAGTTGGTTGGTTGATCCTGATGATTGTTGAGTTTCCTGACTCCGGAGGCGCTCTCCCACCTGTCGCGTTTACCAGCCTCGGGGCATGGATATGCGCGGCGCTGATTGGTTTGGGCAGCATCTCGGGTCTTGTTCTCCGGTCTTTCAAATCAGCGGGGCAGGTTGCGGGGATAGTATTTGTTGGGGGTTGGATTCTCACATTCGGTTGGTTTGTGGTGAACGCCTTTACATAACGGGACAATTGACATGAAAAAAACAGCAGCGATCATTGGTGGTGGCGTAATCGGTGGCGGTTGGGCCGCCCGGTTCTTGCTAAACGGTTGGGACGTTCGGATATTCGATCCCGATCCAGAGGCCGAGAGGAAGATCGGTGAGGTGTTGGAGAATGCCCGCCGCTCATTGCCGGGGCTCAGTGATGTACCTCTGCCACCCGAAGGGGCGCTGAGCTTTCATGATGATCTCGGTGAAGCGGTTCAGGGTGCGATCTGGATTCAGGAAAGCGTGCCAGAAAGGCTCGATCTGAAGCAGAAGGTTTACACGGGCCTGCAGGAGGCGTGCGATCCGGATGCAATCATCGGGTCTTCGACCAGCGGGTTCAAGCCATCGGAGCTGCAGGAAGGCGCGTTGCGGCCCGAGCAGATCGTGGTGACCCACCCGTTCAACCCGGTTTACCTGCTGCCGCTGATCGAACTGGTGCCAACCGACAGGAATGCGCCCGAGTTGATTGGGCGGGCCAAAGAGCTGTTGACCTCGGTCGGCTTCTTCCCGCTACACGTCAAGAAAGAGATCGACGCGCATATTGCCGACCGGTTCCTTGAGGCGGTGTGGCGCGAGGCGCTTTGGCTGGTGAAAGACGGCATCGCAACGACCGAAGAGATCGATGAAGCCATCCGCATGGGGTTTGGTATCCGTTGGGCGCAGATGGGGCTGTTCGAGACCTATCGCGTGGCCGGTGGCGAAGCCGGGATGCGGCATTTCATGGCTCAATTCGGCCCGGCGCTGAAATGGCCCTGGACCAAGCTCATGGACGTGCCCGAGTTCACCGACGAGCTGGTCGACATGATCGCTGATCAGTCGGATGCGCAGTCCGGTATGCACTCGATTCGTGAGCTGGAGCGTATCCGGGACAATAACCTCGTGGGTATGATGCGGGCGCTGAAGGCGCAGAACTATGGTGCGGGGGCGGTGCTGAACCAGCATGACGCGGCTTTGAAGCCGGGCGCGCTGCCGACGCTGGATCAGGCGGACTTGAGCCAGCCGATCCTGACTCTTTCCCGCGCGGTTCCGCTGGACTGGACCGACTACAATGGTCACATGAACGAGGCCAAATACCTCGAGGCTTTTGCCGCTGCCACCGACCGGTTCATGGAAATCATTGGCTGCGACATGGAGTATATCGCCACGGGCGGCAGCTATTTCACCGCCGAGAATCACATCCGCTATATGAACGAAACACATGCGGGAGCGCGGATCGAATGCCGCACACAGATGTTGTTGGGGCAGGGTAAGAAACTGCATGTCTTCCACAGCATGTATGAGGGTGAAACGCTGCTGGCCACGGGCGAAAGCTTCTTGCTGCATGTCAGCCTTCAGACCCGTCGCCCAAGCCCGCCGTCACCTGAAATCGAAGCTGCAATGGCGCGGGTGGCAGAGGCGCAGGCCGGGTTGCCTTATCCCGAAGGCGCGGGCGCTGCGATCCGCAAACCCGCATGAGCAGCAGGGTTTTTATTACCGCTGGCGCCTCGGGCGTCGGCAGGGCCATGGCTGAAGCGTTCGACGCCGCCGGGGCTCAGGTCTGGGTTGCGGATGTGGATGCGGATGCTCTGGCGGATTGCCCGAAGCATTGGAAACAAAGCCAGCTTGATGTGTCAGATGAAGCTGCTGTCGCGGCTGCGTTTACTGATCTTGAGACCGAATGGGGTGGGCTTGATGTGCTCTGCGCGAATGCGGGGATAGCGGGTCCCACCGCCGCGATCGAGAACGTGTCTCTGACGGATTGGAGGTCGTGCCTTTCCATCAATCTTGAGGGGGCATTTCTGTGCTCTAAATACGCGGCACCTCTGATGAAACGGCAGCGCAGCGGTGCGATCCTGATCACGTCTTCGACTGCTGGCCAATACGGCTATCCCAACCGCGCGCCCTATGCGGCGGCGAAGTGGGGCATGGTGGGCTTGGGCAAAACGCTGGCGATGGAGCTTGGGCCGCATGGTGTCCGCTGCAATGTGATCTGCCCGGGCTCGGTTGAAGGTCCGCGTATGGAGGGCGTGTTGCAGCGCGAGGCCGCCGCCAAGGGTATGACCCGCGACCAGGTCTATCTGGGCTATGCCTCGGGCACGTCCATGGGTCGCTTTGTCGAGGCACAGGACATCGCGAATATGGCTGTATTTCTGGCGTCAGATGCGGCGCGGCTGGTGTCGGGTCAGGTGATCGCGGTGGATGGTCATACGGTCAATCCCGACCCGAAACTGTGAATCAGCCCTGGTTGGGGCCGCGAATCTGGCGGATTGCGCCACGGACGGCCTGCCAGTCCTTTGCCTCTTGCTGGTTTCCGGCGGCCTCGCATTCGCGCATTTTCTGTGCGGCTTCGGCCTCGGCCCGATCGCCATGGGCCGTGTACAGGGCACGTGCGTATTCAGCGGTTTTGAGTGCGTCCATTCCCGTCATCCTCCATCTCAGATCGGAATGTCTGTAGGTTCGCGCCAAGCGACTATACTACAGCTTTCAATTCAGGTCATGCCTGAGTGATTTCAGCCCGCAATTGCCGCAGATGGTCCGGGAAATCACGCGCGGTCAAATCCGCCTCACGCACCAGCCGGTCGAAATGGAGAGTAAAGACCTCAATCCGGTCGCGGTCTCGGAAAGCCATGTAGTGGCTTCCGGCATAGAACACGCATAGAAGCGGACCGAATATCGTGACGGGGGCAGAGTAAAGCCGTTTCGCATCAAAAAGATAGATGCGCAGACGTGGGTAAAGCTGCTCGCACAGCGACAGCAGGTGATCGATCTGGTCCAGACGGACCTGAAGCGGCAGCCCGTCGTAATAGCCAACGGCATGAGCGAAGCTGTGAAGCTCGTATAACGGCATGGCGATCTCATAATCGGACTGGGCGCTGCGCATCCAGGCCAGCCGGTCTGCTGACGCCCCGATAGCCTGATCCGCCGTACGGCCCAAATGAGGAGCGTATTCCCATTCCAGCACGGCGCGGGTCTTGAGCATGTCGGGCAGGGTGGCCGGAACATAGCGTATCTTGTACCCGGCGGCCTCCTGGTGCCATTCAAAGATGCGCTCATCAACCAGCGCGCGGGCGGCCTCGGTCAGAGTAAGCGAACTGGCCAGCAGTTCCGCCGCGCTCTCGGGGCGATTGGATAGTCCAAGCAGCCAGTCAGCGGACACCCCGAGCGCTGAGGCACAACTGCCGACAACATGTGCATTTGGAAGCCGCGCACCGGCACCGGTCAGCAATTGCGAGACGGTCGACCGGTCGACACCGATGTCGCGCGCGAGGGCGCTTTGGCTGACATCTCGATCCTGCATTGCCCGCGCCAGACGTTGACGAAATCGGGATGCGCGGTCCCGTTTGTCTATTTTATCTATCATATGTTGATAAATATCACATCCGTTGAGAATTGTTAATCATATTCAGAATTCCCGACCCGTGGCTCTGTCTGTAACGCTGGTGTTACAAAAACAAGAATGGGGTCCGGAATGGAAACGCGACGCAGGTCGGTCGTGAAAGCGCTGGTGTGGAATGCGATGGGGCTGGCGATGATGACGCTGGTTGGTTTGATCGCCACAGGCTCGGCAGCGCTTGGAGGGATGGTTGCACTGGTTAATACGGCCATCGGTTTGACGATGTACGTGATTTACGAGCGTATCTGGGCCGGAATTTCGTGGGGTCGCAATGGCTGATCCCGCTACACCCAAATCGCCCGAATGGGTGACCTTTGCCCTGATCGCGGCGTGTTATCTTGCGTGGCTGGGCACGATTTTCTGGTTGGCTGGCATGACCTTGTGGCTCGCTGTTTTGGCCATGGGGCTGGTTGCTGCGCTGCATTCCTCGCTGACCCATGAGGCGCTGCATGGACATCCGTTCCGACAGAAATGGCTGAATGAAGCGCTGATGGCGCTGCCGTTGACGCTTTTTATCCCTTACAATCGGTTTCGCGATCTGCATCTGGCGCATCATTGTGATGCTAACCTGACCGATCCCTACGATGATCCTGAAACCAACTATCTCGATCCTCAGGTCTGGGCCGGTCTGGCGGGTTGGCAGAAACGCCTCTATCACCTGAACAATACCCTGCTGGGGCGGATGGTTGTTGGCCCCGCAATCGGGCAGATTGCTTTTTTGCGGGATGAATGGCGAGGTGTCCTGCGCGGAGACCGGGCGATTTTGTTAGCCTGGGCGTTGCATGTGCCGGGGGTTATAGTGGTGCTCGGGATTGTCATGCAGTCCCAGATGCCGGTCTGGGCATTTGTCCTGTCGGCGTATGTCGGGTTGGGGTTGGTCAAGATTCGCACGTTTCTGGAACATCGTGCGCATGAGAAATCCCGCGCCCGAACGGTGATCGTCGAAGATCGCGGACTTCTGGCATTTCTATTTTTGAACAATAACCTACACGTCGTTCATCACATGAATCCATCGGCGCCGTGGTATCGCTTGCCTGCGCTCTATCGCACCGGAAAAGAACGTTATCTGGCCTGTAACGAGGCCTATGTATACCGCTCATACGCGCAGATATTCCGCGAGTACTTCTGGCGCGCCAAGGACCCGGTTGCGCATCCGCTCTGGCCAAAGCCCTGATTTAGCGACAGAAGGGAAGCCATGAGTTTATGGATTCCCGTCACCATTGCTGCCGCGTCGTTTCAGACGGTGCGGTTCATGTTGCAGAAATCGCTGAGCAGCGCGAAACTCTCGGCTGCCGGGGCAACATTCGCGCGATTTGCCTATTCGATGCCCTTGGCCCTGCTCGGGCTTTTCATTGCGCTGCGGGTAACGGGATACGAACTGCCGGCGCTCACGGTCAAGTTCTGGGTATTTGCGGTGATCGGCGGAACGTCGCAGATTCTCGCCACGATCTGCGTGGTGGCTCTGTTCAAGCAACGGAACTTTGCGGTCGGGATTACATTCAAGAAAACCGAGGTTATTCAAACGGCTATCGTAGGGTTCCTCATCCTTGGTGATCAGGTCTCGGTTGGCGCATTTGGCGCTATTCTGCTTGGATTGATGGCCGTCCTGCTGTTGTCGAAAACACCCGGAGGCAGCGGCGTGTGGTGGCAGCACCTGACCAACAAGGCGTCGCGTCTTGGATTGGGCTCTGGCGTATTGTTTGCCTTTTCGTCAGTCAGCTATCGCGGTGCTTCGTTGCAATTGGGCGAGATCGACGCCTGGTTCCGGGCACTCGTGACGTTGGCGGCGGTCGTGACGTTCCAGTTCCTCAGTATGTGGTTGTGGCTGCTGTGGCGGGACCGGGCTGAGTTGCGCGCCGTATGGGAGACCCGTCGGACCGGAGTTTTCGTCGGACTGACCAGCCTTTGCGGTTCATTCTGTTGGTTCTTTGCATTCACGTTACAGAACGCGGCCTACGTCAAGGCTCTGGGACAGATCGAACTGATCCTCAGCTTGTTCGCATCGCTGCTGTTTTTCCGGGAAACCATCACCCGGCGCGAAATCGCCGGGATGACGTTGCTTGGCCTGTCGATACTGGCGCTTGTGCTGACAATCTAGCCGGCGCGACGCTCATCAAAGCTGAGTGCGATAAAGCTGGGCAGGTGATCGCCCATGCCCACAACTGCGGGCCCGCCATCGTCGCGACGACCACGGCCACGGGTTTTAGGCTCGCGCTCTTTGCGGCTCTCGCCTTTCTTGCTGTCCGGCGCTTTGGCTTTTTTCTCGGGCTTTGGCGCATCAGGCTTCGGTTCATCGGCCTTGACCGGATTGTCGATGCGCGGAATGTCTTTCTGGATCAGGCTTTCGATCGCGGCCAGAGCCTTTTCATCGCGGCCCGAACAGATCGTAATCGCTTTGCCTTCGCGCCCGGCGCGTCCGGTGCGGCCGATGCGGTGGACGTAATCCTCGGCATGGCCGGGAACGTCGAAGTTGAACACATGGCTGACCGACGGGATATCCAGACCCCGCGCCGCCACGTCTGACGCGACCAGCAGCCGCAATGAACCATCGCGGAACCCGTCCAGAGTTTTCATCCGCTGCGACTGGTCTAGGTCGCCATGGATGGCGGCGGCGTTATAGCCGTATTTCTTTAGCGACTTAGTGCAGATATCCACATCCGTCTTGCGGTTGCAGAAGATGATCGCGTTGGTGCACTTTTCACCTTCGGCATCGATCAGCGCACGCAACGTTTTGCGTTTCTGGCTGGCTTCGCGATCACGACGCCCGCCTTTGAACATGACCACACCCTGTTCGATGGTTTCCGAGGCGGTGGCCTGACGCGCAACCTCGACCCGGGTGGGGGCAGACAGGAAGGTATCTGTGATTCGCTCAATCTCGGGTGCCATCGTGGCCGAGAAAAACAGCGTCTGGCGCGTGAACGGCGTCAGCGAGAAGATGCGTTCGATATCGGGGATGAACCCCATGTCGAGCATCCGGTCGGCTTCGTCCACTACCATGATCTGCACGCCGGTCAGCAGCAGCTTGCCGCGTTCGAAATGATCCAGCAGGCGGCCCGGAGTTGCGATCAGCACGTCAACGCCCCGGTCGATCAGCGCGTCCTGTTCTTTGAACGAAACGCCACCAATCAACAGCGCTTTGGTCAGCTTGAGATGCTTGGCGTAAGTGTCGAAATTCTCGGCAACCTGTGCTGCCAGTTCCCGAGTCGGACACAGCACCAGCGAACGCGGCATCCGCGCCCGTGCGCGTCCGCGCGCCAGCAGAGTGATCATCGGCAGGGTGAAGCTGGCGGTCTTGCCGGTGCCGGTCTGGGCAATCCCCAGAACATCGCGCCCCTCAAGAGCTGCGGGAATCGCGCCCTCCTGAATCGGGGTTGGAGTTTCGTATCCGGCTTCCTCAATGGCTTTGAGGACCTTCGGGTTCAGGTTCAGTTCGTTAAACTTTGTCATGTATGTCCGGTTCATGCGGACACTAGACCTGGCCCGCGCGTCTGAAAATGCCGGGCCCGGGGGGCCATGCGCCCCATGCGCGTTTCGGCTGTGGCGCGGGCATAACAAAAACGTGGGGCAGGGTCAAATGAAGACGGTTTAACTTGCGGCATATCGGGTACAAACAAGGATTTCTGCAACAATTCAGATGGTTCCGGGGAAGTGTTTCGCGACTTTCCGGTCCAGATCAAGCGGGCGATGGCGGATCATGTCATTGTCTTCAAGCCGTTCCAGCACTTCCGGGTCGGCTGCGCTGATTTCATCATAAAATTCCTTCAGGCCATCGAGCCCGTATTCGGCTTCCAGAAGGCTGAACAATTCGAACTTGTCCAGCGCACCTACCTTTCGCGGGCGATCCGGGCTGGCCTGATACGAGCCCCGCTCGAGGCGGAAGCGGTAGTGCGCCAGCCAATGCTCCCAATCCGGGGCGTGGCGGTGGCAGAGATCGACCTGCGGCAGCTCGGTTTTGACAGGTAGAAATTCGCCGTGCTGATAGAGGTTGTGGATGCGGTCACTGAGCTTTTTCTGGCCACGGCGCACGAACAGCTTGCCCTGAATGTGACTCATGAAACCGGCCAGAACGTAACTACCGAAACTGGGATAAAGCGACTCGACCAGCGCCTGCCTGTGCTTTCCTTCAGGAATGAAGGCTTTGTAGAGGTCCGCGCCCCCCGCCAGCGCCTCAATCGGGCGGACGCGTACGGCCGGGATGTCATCGGGAATGTCGCTTAGCAAGTCTGAGATCGGAGACATCGGCCAAAGGAACTCGTCCACATCGATATGTGCGACCCAATCCAGATCAGTGCGATTGTAGATCAGATTGGCGTTCGAGGATTGCCGGACCTGATGTTTGTCCGGCCTATCGCGCCCACGTCGTTTCCAGAACGCCGCATCGCAGGTGCGCACCCTGATCCGGGGGTGTTCGCGCAGGGCGGTGATATCCCCCTGGACCGGCTCGTCCAGAAAAATGTGAATCCGGTCCGCACCGATATCGAGATGGTGGGCGGCAAAGCGCAGAATGTCCTGACGCGGGGCGCGGATCGTGGATACGATCCCCCACGTAGTCGTTTTCGGATTGGCCGCTGTATCCGTCAGTTCATCATTTCCTTGGTCGCGGTCAGATTCAGCGCCGGATAATCGCGGACCACCCGATCGATATCCCATTGCAGGCGCGTCAGATAAACGATGTCACCATCGTGGTCGTGGGCGATGTGCTGCTTGTTCGCGTTGACGAATTTGTCGATCTCAGCCTTGTCGCCACTGACCCAACGGGCCGAGGTGAACTGAGACGCCTCAAACCGCACGGGCAGGCCGTATTCCATCTCAATCCGGCTGGCGAGCACTTCGAATTGCAGCGCACCGACAACACCGACGATGAAGCCTGACCCGATGGAGGGTTTGAAGACTTTAGCCGCGCCTTCTTCGGCAAATTGCATCAGGGCTTTTTCCAGATGCTTTGCCTTCAATGGGTCACCCGCGCGCACCGTTTGCAGCAATTCCGGTGCGAAGGAGGGGATGCCGGTTACTCGGATCGCTTCACCCTCGGTCAGCGTGTCGCCGATGCGCAGCTGACCGTGGTTCGGGATGCCGATGATATCACCAGCCCAGGCTTCCTCGGCCAGTTCACGGTCGGACGCGAGAAACAGGACCGGATTCGAAATTGCCATCGGCTTTTTCGACCGTACATGGGTCAGCTTCATGCCGCGCTTGAAATGGCCGCTCGCCATGCGTACAAACGCCACCCGGTCGCGGTGCTTGGGGTCCATATTGGCTTGTACCTTGAAGACGAACCCTGCGACTTTCTTCTCATCAGGCGCAATCTGACGCGGTTCAGCCGATTGAACCTGCGGCTGCGGGCCATAAGCCCCAATGCCTTCCATCAGTTCCTTGACGCCAAAAGAGTTGATGGCCGAGCCGAACCAGATCGGGGTCATGTGCCCCTCAAGCACCGCCTGAGGGTCGAGCTTGGGCAGCAATTCGCGTGCCATCTCGACCTCTTCCAGCAGTTTCTCAAGCAGGTGTTCGGGTACATGTTCGGCCAGTTTCGGATCATCCAGACCGTCGATCTGGATGCTTTCGGCCACCTTGTTGCGGTCGGCGCGGTCCATCAGGTCAAGCCGGTCGCGCAGCATGTCATAGCAGCCGATAAAATCGCGACCCACACCAATCGGCCAGGCGGCAGGCGTGACGTCGATGGCCAGCATTTCCTGAATTTCGTCTATGATCTCGAACGTATCCCGGCTTTCGCGGTCCATTTTGTTACAGAAGGTCAGAATCGGCAGATCGCGTAGGCGGCAGACCTCGAACAGTTTCTGCGTCTGGCTTTCTACACCCTTCGCGCCGTCGATCACCATCACGGCGGCATCCACAGCGGTCAGCGTGCGATAGGTATCTTCCGAGAAATCGCTGTGGCCGGGTGTGTCCACCAGATTGAACCGGAAGTTCCCATAATCGAACGACATCGCCGAGGCGGAAACCGAGATGCCGCGATCCTTCTCCATCTGCATAAAGTCCGACCGCGTGCGCCGCGCTTCACCCTTGGCGCGCACCTGTCCAGCCATCTGGATCGCGCCGCCGTACAGCAGAAACTTTTCCGTCAGCGTCGTCTTGCCCGCATCGGGGTGCGAGATGATGGCGAATGTCCGGCGCCGGGCGATCTCGGGCGGCAGGGTGGGTTGGTTCGAGGTATCAAGCATATTCGCGCGTATAGGCGGGGAATCCTGCCGAGGCAAGACAAAGGGGGTGGTTCGAATCGTGACGGTATGGCAATAAGAACATATAGTGAACAAAATATGGAGTGGACCAATGAATTTGAAAGAAATCGCTGACGAGCTGGTCGCCGGTTGCCGAGAAAACCGCGCCAAGGAAAATCTGGACAAGCTTTACGCCGCGGATGCGGTCTCGGTCGAGGCTGCGGATGCTATGGGCATGGGGCGCGAAACGCATGGTCGGGACGCAATCCGTGGCAAACATGAATGGTGGGAAGGCGCGCATGAAGTCTCGGGTGCCTCCGTCAGTGATCCGTTCCCGCATGGCGAGGACCGCTTTGCCGTCATTTTTGAGATACAGGGCAAAGTCAAAGAGAGCGGAGAGACCTTCGATATGCGTGAGATCGGTGTCTATCACGTCGCCGACGGCAAGATCGTGAGGGAAGAGTTCTTCTACTAAGAGATTGATCCCATTCTGGCCTTCCTTGCCGGGCCGGTGCTAGATGTGTCGCAAGGATAGGGAGGGCCAGAATGGATTTGGGAATTCGTGGAAAACGAGCGTTGGTTTGCGCCAGCAGCAAAGGGCTGGGTTTGGGCTGTGCCGAGGCGCTTGCTCAGGCAGGCGTCGACCTTGTGATGAATGCGCGCGGGGCCGAGGCATTAGAGGCCGAGGCCACGCGCCTGCGGTCGAGCTATGGCATCGCTGTGCAGGCCGTCGCCTGCGACGTGACCACGCCTGAGGGTCAGGCCGAGGTGATAGATGCCGCGCAGGGCGTTGATATTCTTGTGACAAACGCGGGTGGACCGCCTCCGGGTATGTGGTCCGACTGGGAGCGGGACGATTTCATCAAGGCGCTGGACGCCAATATGCTGACTCCCATTGCTTTCATGAAGGCTCTGCTGCCGGGAATGATGGATAAGGGCTGGGGGCGCGTGGTGAATATCACCTCGCAGTCGGTGCGCGCGCCGATTGCCGTGCTGGGCTTGTCGAATGCGGCGCGAACCGGATTGACCGGCTATGTTGCCGGCACATCGCGTCAGGTGGCGCCACATGGCGTGACGATCAATAACCTGCTGCCTGGTATCCACGCCACCGACCGTGCGGATGCACTGGATGGCGGGGTGTCGGCGCAGAAGGGTATCTCGTTGGCCGAGGCGCGGGCCGAGCGCGCCGCGACCATCCCCGCACGCCGCTACGGTACGCGGGAAGAGTTTGGGGCGGCGTGTGCATTTCTATGTTCGCAACATGCTGGGTTCATAGTCGGGCAGAACATATTGCTGGACGGTGGCGCAACCAATCTGACGATGTAGATATGGCGCAGAATTTCTCACTGAAAGATCAGTTGTTCAACGCGGAAAAGGTAAGCTTTCTTGCGGGCTTGTTCGCTGATGCTGATACTGATTTCAAGGTAGATGCATTTGTGACAAAGGTGATGTCGCGCTTGCCTGAGCTCGAACTGAAAGAGCGTATGGCGTGGATTGCTGAGTGCCTGCAAGACGCGGTACCGGGTGATTTACCCGCGGTGGCTCCGGTCATTTTGCAAGCGTTGCCGCCTCCGCTGGACCCCAATAAAACGGATGATGATTTCGGCGATTTCATCTTTGCCCCTCTGGGTGACTGGGTTTGTGCGATCGGTCAGGATCATCCCGATTTGGCACTGGATGTATTGGAAGAGGTGACGCAGCGATTTTCGATGGAATGGGCGATCCGTCCGTTTCTGAACCATCATCCCGAAAGGGTGATGAAGCGGATGCAGGACTGGTGCACGCATCCCAGCTATCACGTGCGTCGTCTGGTCAGCGAAGGCACGCGGCCACGTTTGCCATGGGGGCAGGCTGTTGGCTTGGACCTGTCAGACCCGTTGCCGTTGCTGGACCGACTGTATTCGGATCAGACGCGCTATGTGACGCGCTCGGTTGCCAATCATCTGAACGACATAACAAAGAAAGACCCCGATCTGGTGCTGGAACGTCTGCGTGACTGGGGCGAGGCAGGGCGGCAGGACAAGGGTGAGTTGAATTGGATGACATCTCATGCATTACGGGGCCTCGTGAAATCGGGGCACCCGGGTGCGATGAAGGCTTTGGGATACGATCCTGATGCGGACATTACGGTCGAGGTTCAGGTAAACGGTCCAGCCCGTATCGGTGACGCGCTGGAGTTTGATACCCAACTGAATGGCCCGGAAGATCAACCAGTATTGATTGATTATATCGTGCATTTCCAACGGCCTGGCGGAAAAATTTCACCCAAAGTTCACAAACTGAAACAGGCCGAGCTTAGGGGTGGTCTGCTGACACTTAGCAAGCGGCACAAGCTCAAGGGCAATGCAACGACGTTCAAGCTGGTTCCCGGGCCACACCGGTTGGAGATTCAGGTGAACGGGCGGGTGCGCGCAGGCGTGGATTTCGACCTGCTGGCCTGAGCGCTGTCACGGTTTCGTCAGATCGGGCAGCGCCGGATTGCGCGGTGCGGCCCGCTGCACTAGCTGCAATGCAACCAGTGACAAAAGGATTGCCCCGATGAAGCATGAGGCTGTGCAGAATTACTATGGCGAGGTGCTGCAAGGCAGCGCGGATTTGCAGACAAATGCGTGCTGTACCCCGGATGATATGCCGGATCATGTCAAGGGAATTCTGTCGCAAATTCATGATGATGTGCTGACGCGTTACTATGGATGCGGACTGATCGCGCCGCTGGATCTGGAGGGAATGCATATTCTGGATCTGGGCTGTGGTGCGGGCCGGGATGTGTATGCTCTGTCCGCAATGGTTGGTGAGACTGGCCGGGTTGTCGGCGTCGACATGACGCCTGAGCAACTCGATGTGGCGCGTGCGCATCAGGGTTTCCATGCGCAGGCCTTTGGGCATTCGGCCAGCAATGTCGAGTTTCATCATGGCTATATCGAAAAGCTGGATGAGCTGGGCCTCGAGCCCGGTTCGTTCGATATCATCGTCTCGAACTGCGTGATCAACCTGGCGACCGACAAGGCCGCCGTTCTACGCGGTGCCCATCGCCTGCTGAAAGAGGGCGGTGAGATGTATTTCTCGGATGTCTACGCTGATCGTCGGGTGCCCAAGGCTATGGCCGAGGATGAGGTGCTGTATGGCGAATGCCTTTCGGGCGCGTTATACTGGAACGATTTTCTTTCGATGTCACGGGCCGCCGGGTTTGGTGATCCGCGCCGGGTCACGCATCGGCCTTTGACCATCGAGAACCCGGCCCTGGAACAACGGGTTGCGCCGCTGAGCTTTATCTCGGCCACCTACCGTTTGTTCAAACTGTCGCAGTTGGAGCCCGCTTGCGAAGACTACGGCCAGGCAGTGATCTACAAAGGCACGGTGCCACATGCGCCGCACGCGTTCGCGCTGGATGATCATCACATGATCGAGGCCGGCAAGGTGTTTCCGGTTTGCGGCAACACGTGGATGATGCTGCACGACACTCGTTTTGCACGACATTTCGAGTTCATCGGCGATTTCTCGACCCATTACGGTATTTTCGAAGGCTGCGGCGGGGATAGCCCGTTTGTCGCTCAGGGCGAAGCTGCGTCCGCCGGGTGTTGCTGATCCCTTGCGCCTGATGGGCGGGGTTGTTATCCCCGCCTAAGCCCGATGGATTTGATCGGGAAAGGCAATTGGGGTCCATCGGTGACAGTGACGACAACTCCTCCTCGACTGGAAATCCGCAATCTTGTTGCCCGCTTCGGTGGGCGAACAGTTGTGGATGATGTGTCGCTGACGGTGCAGGCGGGGCAGGTGACCTGTCTTCTCGGGCCGTCCGGCTGCGGCAAGTCGACCACCCTGCGCATGATCGCCGGGGTCGAGATGCAAAGTTCGGGCGAAATCTATGTCGACGGCAAGCTGATCTGCGACACGGTGTTTCGTGTGCCGCCCGAGCGGCGCGAGATCGGGCTGATGTTTCAGGACTTTGCGCTGTTTCCGCATCTCAACGTGGCAGATAACGTCGCGTTTGGCCTGAAAGGCAGCAAAGAGAAGAAACGCGCGCGGGTCGAGGAGCTGCTGACAAAGGTCGATCTGATGCGATTCATCGACGGTTTTCCGCATCAGCTTTCCGGGGGCGAACAGCAGCGTGTGGCTCTGGCCCGCGCACTTGCACCGCGACCGCGGATCATGCTGATGGACGAACCGTTCTCGGGCCTCGACAATCGTCTGCGAGATGGCATCCGGGATGAAACGCTGGCAATCCTGAAAGAGGAAGACGCCGCCGTTCTGCTGGTCACGCATGAGCCGGAAGAGGCGATGCGGATGGCGGACGAGATCGCGCTGATGCGGCGCGGCAAGATTGTGCAGCAAGGCGCGCCTTACAATGTTTATACCCGCCCGGCAGATAAGGCGGCGGTTGCCTTCTTTAGTGATATCAACGTCTTGAAGTCGCAAGTTAACGGAGCGCTGGCGCATACGCCATTCGGGCAATTTTTGTCGCCGGGGGTGCCGGATGGAACTGATGTCGAAATCGTTTTCCGTCCTCAGCACGTCAAGCTGGATTTTGACCGCAACGGCAAAGGGCCATCACCGACAGCCACGGACGGGGTTGCCGCGCGGGGTGTGGTTGAACGTGCGCGGTTTTTGGGCAACGAAAGCCTTGTCGAGTTCCGTATGGATCACGACGGCTCGATCCTGAGAGCGACCGTGCCGAATGTCTTTGTCCCCCAAACGGGGCGGGTCATGTGGCTGACCATTCGTCGTGACCGGTGTTTTGTATTCCCTGCCTGATGCTTTGACTTCGCATTTTCACTCAAGTGGTGCGTGAAAGCCGCAGATTGCGCATGTGCATTGCTTGTCGCAGCGCTGAGGCGGGTCTATCAAGGGCAAAACGAGGGGTGGACCGGGCATGCGAATTCTTCTGACCAATGATGACGGCATCAATGCGCCGGGGCTGATTGTGCTCGAAGCGATCGCGGCTGAACTGGCGGGGCCCGATGGCGAGGTTTGGGTCGTCGCGCCTGCCTTTGAGCAGTCAGGCGTGGGCCATTGCATCAGCTACACCCACCCGATGATGGTCGCGAAGCTGGGCGAGCGTCGCTATGCCGCCGAAGGTTCACCGGCGGATTGCGTTTTGGCCGGTCTGCACGATGTGATGAAGGACGCCCCGCCCGATCTGGTGTTGTCCGGGGTAAACCGGGGTAACAACTCGGCTGAAAACACGCTGTATTCGGGTACAATCGGCGGCGCTATGGAGGCGGCGTTACAGGGTGTGCCCGCAATTGCATTGTCGCAATATTTCGGGCCGCGCAATCTGGGGCTGGACGACCCGTTCGAAGCGGCGGCCAGATATGGTGCCGATCTGGTGCGCCGCATCCTTGATGCGACACCCGAGCAGCAGGGCGATTACCGTCTGTTCTACAATGTGAATTTCCCTCCGGTTCCCGCGGATGAGGTGCTGGGCACGCGCGTGGCCCCGCAGGGGTACCGGCGCGATACACATTTCTCGGTCGAGCCGCACAGCTCGCCCTCGGGTCGCCGGTTCCTTTGGATCAAGGGCGGCTATCAGCATAACCCGACTGCTCCGGGCACGGATGCGGCGGTCAATCTGGAAGGATATATCTCGGTCACTCCGATGCGTGCCGATCTGACTGCATATGACACGCTTGAGGCGCTGAAGGTCATCGAATGACAGGGCCGAGCGCGGAAACCATCATGCAATTCCTGTTCGCCCTGCGTTCGCGCGGCGTGACGGATGCGCGCGTGCTTGCTGCGATGGAGCAGATTGACCGGGGTCGGTTCGTCAAAGGCTTGTTTGCCGAGCGCGCCTATGAGGACACGCCGCTGCCGATTGCCTGCGGCCAGACGATCAGCCAACCCTCGGTCGTGGGCTTGATGACGCAGGCGCTGCAGGTGCGCCCGCGGGATACGGTTCTGGAGGTGGGCACCGGGTCGGGTTATCAGGCGGCGATCCTGTCGAAACTGGCGCGCCGTGTCTACACAGTCGAGCGGCACAAGAGGCTGGTGCGCGAAACCGGACAGCTGTTCCGCGAGCTGGGGCTGACAAATGTAACCGCGATGCTGTCGGATGGATCGTTTGGCCTGTCCGAACAGGCGCCGTTTGACCGTATCATTGTGACCGCTGCCGCCGAAGATCCTCCCGGGCCGCTCTTGGCGCAGTTGAAAATCGGCGGTATCATGGTGTTACCCGTGGGCCAGTCGGACGCGGTGCAGACCCTGATCCGGGTCACGCGCACTGAAACCGGTCTGGATTACGACGAATTGTTGCCGGTCCGTTTTGTGCCTCTGCTTGAGGGGCTGGGAAAAGACGGAGCGTAAAGGTATATTAAAGGCGCCGGAACCCCGGAGAACAGGGGCAGGTGTTGAGGACAGTAAAATGAGAGCAGTTTCCAAATCAGCAATGCGCCGCTGTGCGACTGGTGTTGCCGCGCTGGCAGTTCTGGCCGGGTGTGAAGGGCCGTTCGATTATGACCTGCGCGGGAATGTCGGAGGGTTTTCCACGGCGGATGCCGCGCTGGCCGCCACGGCCAATCGCCCGACGCCCGATGCGCGTGGTGTGATCACCTATCCGAACTATCAAGTGGCTGTAGCCCGCAGTGGGGACACGGTCGGCGACGTGGCCGCCCGGATTGGTATGCCCGTAGCCGAGCTGGCCCGGTTCAACGGACTGCAGCCCAACGACTCCTTGCGCGATGGAGAAGTGCTGGCCTTGCCGCGCTCGGTCGGCGCCGCGAGTGGCGTAGATATCGCGACGATCGCCGGAACCGCAATTGATGAAGCACCTGACACCGGTTCGGTACAGACCTCGACACTGGAACCGGCGCAACCGGCGGCAGCCCCAGCGCCCGTTGCTGCGGGACCCGAGCCGATCCGGCACAAGGTCAAAAGAGGTGAGACCGCTTATACGATCTCGCGCCTCTATCAGGTTTCGGTGGAATCGCTGGCAGAATGGAACGGGCTGGGGTCAGACTTCACCGTGCGCGAAGATCAATACCTGCTGATTCCAGTCAAGAATCAGGCCGCGCCACGTACGGCGGCTGCCGCAACAACGGCGACTGCGGTGACGGAACCCGGGCAGGGCTCTCCAACCCCGACGCCGCCAAGCGCGACTCAGCCATTGCCGGATGAAAAGGTACCGGTCGCGGCACCTGCGCCGGATGTCACCGCCGAAGCACCGACCAATTCGGGCACCTCGGCGCTGGCTATGCCGGTGAACGGGACGATCATACGCAGCTACGCCAAGGGCAAGAACGAAGGCATCGACATTGCAGCGGCTCCAGGGGCTTCGGTCACTGCGGCAGAGGCGGGAACGGTCGCGGCGATCACGGCGGATGCGGATCAGGTCCCGATCATTGTGATCAAGCACAATAACGATCTGCTGACGGTTTATGCCAATGTCGACAAAATCACTGTCAAGAAGGGCGAGCGGGTTCGGCGCGGGCAGAAAATCGCCTCGTTGCGTGGCGGTGACAATGCCTATGTGCATTTCGAGGTGCGCAAAGGCTTCGAATCCGTCGATCCCGAGCCGTATCTGAAGTGAGCGGAATGGCCCGTTCCGGGCCATGCCTCCGGCGGGGATATTTTAGCCAGATGAAGGGCGGATTACGTGTGCGGGTCGTAATCGCTGAGCCGTTTGCCGGGTTCGTCGGTGAAAAGTTCGGGCAGAGGGTGGACGTTCTCGATCAGGTCGATGCGGAAGACGCGGAACGCGTCGCGCAGCTCGCACCACGACGTCAGGGTCCAGACGCGGCCCCAGTACTCCATGTGAAGCGGTCGGATGGTACGTTCGGTCAGGGTGCCGTCGATGCGGCGATAGCCGAGCTGCAGTTTCTGGCGCGATTTGATTGCGGCGCGGATCGGGGCCATATGGGCCAGCCCGCGTGCGGCATCTGCGAAAGGATAGACAGCGAACTTCCAGGTGTCGGCCTCGGCCACGACTTGGGTGGGCAACACGGCATCGATCTTTTCGGCCAGAGATTCGGCGGCGGATTTGAGATCGGGATCGGCAGCCTCGGCCACGATGGCCATGCCAAGGTTCAGCGCCTCTAGTTCGGCAGGTGTCAGGTTCAGCGGGGGCAGGGTGATCTGTTCCCGCACCATGTAACCCACGCCGCGTTCGCCTTCGACCGGAACGCCCGATGCCGCCAGAGTGTCCATATCGCGATAGATCGTACGGACCGACACCTCAAGCCGGTCCGCGATGTCCTGCGCGCGGTGCAGTTTGCCGTCGCGCAGGATCTGGATGATGTCGAACAGACGATCAGTGCGGCGCATCAGGCGCTGCCCTGACCGTCCCTAAGCGGTCATGTTCCATAGCACGTTCTCGTGGCGCATCTGGACGCTGTCGGGGTTGATTACGGCCATCATCGCGGCGGCGCAATCTTGCTGCATGAAAGCAGCGGCAGCATTCTGAGCGGATTTCATATCGGTCCAGACAACATAATCCGTCCAGCGGCCATCCTCGCCATGGCTCAGTTGGCGGTGGGCAAAGCCGGGCGCGGCGCGGACGAAGGTCTCGGACGCCTGGCTGAGTTTCACGAATTCTTCCGGCTTCGTGCCATCGGCGAGGGTGAAGGTGACGATTTCTGCGACATGGGTCATGTGGTTCTCCGTTGACCAGGTTTCGATATCGTCGTTGTAGGTTGCCTCAACTGACATAAACCTGTCAGTTGAGAAATGCGAGTCCGCAAAAAATGCGCGATCCGTTCAAATTCGCACGCGGATTTGATCCGGCGCACTTTTGCAATGGCCCATACGGGCGTAGACACAGGGCCAGGTAACATCACCGGCGCGCTGCGCCGATGTAGAAGGAGATAAGACATGCTCAACAATATTGGCCTTCCAGGCATCCTGCTGATTGCGGTCGTGGTTCTTGTGCTGTTTGGACGAGGAAAGATCAGCTCGCTGATGGGTGAAGTCGGTAAAGGCATTACCTCGTTCAAGAAGGGTATCAAGGAAGGTTCGGAAGAAATCGAACAAGACGCATCCGATCTGGCCAAAGACGTCACCCCTGAGACCGACAAAGACAAGGTCTGAGCTTAGATGTTTGATCTGGGCTGGACCGAGCTTCTGGTCATCGGCATCGTCGCGCTGATCGTGGTGGGGCCGAAGGACCTGCCTGTTCTGTTTCGCAATGTCGGGCGGTTCGTCGGCAAGGCGCGCGGTATGGCGCGCGAGTTCAGCACCGCGATGAACGAGGCTGCGGATGAAGCCGGCGTCAATGAGATCAAGAAGGGCCTGAATGCGGCGACCAATCCGGTTAGTACCGCGATGGACGGGATCAACGAAGCCGCGCGCGACGTAGCGAAATCCATCGATCCGACCAAGTTCGACCCTGAGAGCGAGACCGGCAAACTGGCGGCTGAACGCGCCGAGCAGGCGAAGAAGATTCAGGCCACCTCGGCCCGTGCGGCCGCTGAACGTAAGGCCAAGGAAGCCGCAGATGCGCTTGCCAAGGCGGAAGAGGCCGAAGCGGCGTTGAAAACCGAAAGCAAAACATGACCAAGACCGACGAGATCGAGGACAGCTCGGCCCCACTGATCGAGCATCTCGCTGAATTGCGGACGCGGCTGATCCATTCCGTCGTGGCGTTTCTGATCGGCATGATCATCTGCTTCAGCGTGGCCACGCCGATCTTCAACTTCCTGACGCATCCCCTGTGCGAGGCTCTGGCTGAGCGTGGGCAGGATTGCGGCCTGATCTTCATTTCGCCGCAGGAAGGGTTCTTTGTCGCCATCAAGGTCTCGCTGCTGGGCGGCTTCATTCTGGCCTTCCCCTATATCGGGATGCAGATGTGGCGGTTCGTGGCGCCGGGTTTGTACAAGTCCGAAAAGAACGCGTTTCTGCCGTTCATGCTGGCCTCGCCCTTCATGTTCCTTTTGGGCGCGAGCTTTGCGTTCTACGTCGTCACGCCGCTGGCCTATGATTTCTTCCTGGGCTTCCAGCAGTTTGGTGCCGAGGGAGAAGCCGTTGCCGATGGTGTCAGCGCGGCGCCGCTGAGCGTGGTGTTTCAGGGCTCGGCCCAGGAATATCTGAACCTGACGATCAAGTTCATTGTCGCCTTTGGCCTGTGCTTTCAGCTACCCGTCCTGCTGACCCTGATGGGCAAGGCGGGTCTGGTCAGTGCCGAAGGTCTGGGCGCGGTACGCAAATATGCCGTGGTCGGCATTCTGGTGCTGGCCGCCGTTGTGACGCCCCCTGACGTGATTACTCAGATCATCCTGTTTGTGGTGGTCTACGGGCTCTATGAGATTTCGATCTTCCTCGTCGCCCGTGTTGAGAAGAAGCGCGAAGAGCAACTGCGTGCGGACGGCTATTACGACGATGAAGAGGCCGAGGCGGATGCCGAGATCGTCGAAGAGGAAAGTCGGTAAACCCTCCAGAACTGTGAAAGCGCGCCGAGATGGCGCGCTTTTTCCTTGTTCCGCCAGGCGCTGCTCTGGGACGAACGCATACCCCATGCCATCCATCACATCCGACTGATTCCGTAGAAGATATCTGAGGTAATTACCAATATGCTTTCGAAGGCCCTGATTTCGACCGTTGCAATCCTGACATCTTGGACGAGCGCTTCGGCGATGGTCTGGACCGAAACAGCGGACAGTCCGGGCGAACCAGTCGAGTTCTGCTATTACGATGAATGTGAAATGACTCGATACGTCACCGAAGGCGCGTCGGGCAACTGGTCGTTCTTCGAACTGGCCAACGGGTACCACGTCTCGATGCATCACAGTGATCTGACGGGTATCAGCCTGAGCAGAGCGTCGCTGAACGACAATGAACTCAGCCGGCAGGACGTTGCTGCCATTCGCCTGCGTGATCCGCAGGCCGAAGAGGCAGGGGCCACAGTCTCGGCAGATGGTCGTTTTGTCACGCTCAGAGGGGCGATAACGCAGACCCGAGTGGCGGAGTTCAAAACTATCCTCTCCCAGCACCCGGATCTGGTTGGTGTCGCTCTCGACAGCTACTACGGTGATGGCGCAAGCGCGCTGGCCATCGGCAACGCCATCTGGGACCGTCGCCTATCGACCTTTATCCCTCAGGATGCGCTCTGCGCTCGTGCCTGTGCAGTGGTCTTCTTTTCAGGTTACGACCGACAGGCAGAGGGTTGGTTGTCCGTATCGCCCGTGATTGATCCGCAATCGGACAACGATCACCTGTATGACGAACTGTGGGAGCTACTGGTCCACAAGGCCAATAACGATCCGGGCATCGTCGCACTGTACCAAACACTGCACTGGACACAGTCCTTCGCGCCAGATCAGGCGGTCAGAAAAGCTAAACCGATCAGCCGCGATTTGCCCGGGGACGCGCTGAACCGATAAATGGCCGGTTGCGACGCGGCGGCGAACATGGTTGAACGCCCTAAACCCCTCGGAGGAGCCAATGGACGATCAAGCCCTGAACCGCATTGCCGACGCGTTGGAGCGCATGGCACCGGCGCCTCTGGCCGCCCCCGATTTCGATGCGGCTCCGGCCTTTGTCTGGCATGTCGAGCCTGACCGTCTGGAGCCCGTGACACAGGTCAATCGGATCGATCTGGACCTGCTGGTGGGGATCAATCGGTCTCGCGATACGCTGCTGGACAACACGCGGCGGTTTGCAGCCGGGTACAAGGCCAACAACGCGCTGCTCTGGGGCGCGCGGGGTATGGGAAAATCCAGCCTCGTCAAGGCGGTGCATGGGACGCTGCAGGGTGAACACCCCGATCTGAAACTGGTCGAGCTGCAGCGCGAGGATATGGGCTCGGTCGCGCGTCTGTTGAATCATCTGAGATCCGCATCACACCGGTTCATCCTGTTTTGCGACGACCTCTCGTTCAGCCACGATGACCAGCACTATAAATCGCTCAAGGCGGTGCTGGATGGCGGTATTGAAGGCCGCCCCGAAAACGTGGTGTTCTACGCCACCTCGAACCGCCGCCACCTGATGCCGCGTGACATGATCGAAAACGAACGCTCCAGCGCCATCAATCCGTCTGAGGCGGTCGAGGAAAAAGTGTCGCTGTCCGACCGCTTTGGCCTCTGGCTGGGTTTTCACCCTTGCGATCAGGACGAATACCTTGCGATGATTGATCGCTATTGCGCCGCCCATGGCGTCACTGTCGATCCGGAAATCCTGCGCGCCGAGGCCATCGAATGGCAAGCCACCCGTGGCGCCCGTTCAGGCCGCGTGGCATGGCAATTCTTCGTCGATCTCGCTGGGCGCAACGGCGTCCATATCGCATAGTCCGCCCGCGTCATCTGGCCAAAAATATCCCCGCCGGAGGCATGGCCCGGCACGGGCCATTGCTAAAGCAGAGCCACGATCCGCGCTGCTTCGTCAGCCGTGCTGGTCAAGGCATCCCGATCCTCGCCGGGATGAAACCGGGCGCGTACGGCTGTCGGCATCGGCGCGGGCTCAACGATGGACACACGCGGTCCGGTGCGCACCGTCTCTGCCGACCAACTGCGGGCCAGCGCCATCTGAGCCGCTTTTGTGGCGCCGTAGATGCCATAGAATTTCTCACCGGCCTTCGGGTCGTCGAAGAACACGGCGTGGCCCGCCTCACCCAGAAGTGGGGCCACATACGGGATCAGAACCGACGTCGCGGTCGCATTGATATTCGCGGCTTTCGCCCATTCCTTGGGATCGACAAAATTTGCCGGCGTCAAAGCCGACGTGTGGATCGCGGTGTGTAGCCAGAGATCGACTTTACCCCAGCGGTCATAGATGCCACGGCACAGCGTCGCCATGGCATCCGGGTCGGTGATATCCATCGGTGCCAAAGTGGCCGAGCCGCCCTTGGCCTGGATGCGATCGTCCAGCTCTTCCAGCCCGCCTGTGGTGCGCGCGACGGCGACGATGTGGTAATCGGGGGCCAGCGCCTCGGCCAGGGCGGCGCCCAGCCCGCGTGAGGCCCCGGTGATGAGGGCGATTTTTGTCTGATCAGTCATGATTGCGGTTTGAACCTGTGCGCGCGGGGCGTCAAGTCGGGATCAGTTGCCCGGAATGCCGATCCGGCGGTTCTGGCCGCTTTGTCGCAGCACGACGCCTTCTTCATCGATGGCGATGACCTTGCCCGACGCTACACGGCTGCCGGGCTTTACTTTCTTGACCCGCCCCGAAGACAGACGCATGAGCGCCCTCAATTCGGCCTTGGGGCCAAATATTCCCAAAACCGAAACCGAATTCTTCTTCAAAGCCCCCGTCTGCGTGGCGGCGCTTTTAACCGTCGTATTGGCCATGATCTGCGGCCGGACTGTGCGCCCGGACCCTGCTCTGTGAGTGGTTCTGGGCGCCCGGGTAGCACGGGTTTCGGCGAACCAACAGAGCTGCCGGGTCCGATCCCGAATGGCCAGATTGCCATTCCGAGAAGCCACTGCAAAAACTGCGCGTTCAGCAAAAGGTTGTAGGCGGATTTTGTCCTACGAGCGGCGCACCAGCTTTTTTGGACAGCCTCACTCCGACTATGCGATTCGCCGAACGGAGGTTTGTCAGCCCGAGGCCAGCTTGGCCGAGTTCCACGAACTGCCGACAACCCCCATATCCTCGCGCTTCTTGCTGACACGGCTGCTGTTCTCGAGGCTATCCAGATAATCCTCATCAACGCCGGTGACGTAGTTGCCGTCGAAGCACGAGCAATCAAAGGCCCCGATCTCTGGGTTACCTTCCTGCGCAGCCCAGATCAGATCGTCGAGGTTCTGATAGAACAGCGCATCCGCACCCAGTTCTTCGCGTATCTCCTCGATCTCTTTGCCGTTGGCGACCAGTTCGGCCTTGGTGGGCATGTCGATGCCATAGACATTGGGATACTTCACAGGAGGTGACGCGCTGGCGATATACACTTTTTTCGCCCCCGCCTCGCGGCACATCTGGACGATTTTCTTGATTGTATTGCCGCGTACGATCGAATCGTCGATCAGGAGCACGTTGTGCCCATCGAACTCCAGCGGCACCGCATTCAGCTTGCGACGCACCGATTTCTGCCGTTCCGCCTGACCGGGCATAATGAAGGTGCGGCCAACATAGCGGTTCTTCACCAGACCTTCGCGATAGGGGATGCCGGTGATTTTCGCGGCCTCAAGCGCCACGGGACGGGCACTGTCGGGGACGGGGATGATCCGGTCGATCTCAAGACCCGAATCCTGGATCTGCTTCGCCAGCGTCTGCCCCATACGCATCTGGGTCTTGTAGACCGAGACCCCATCCAGCAGCGAATCCGGACGCGCCAGATAGACGTACTCAAAAATGCATGGCGTCAGCTGGCCTTCGACGGCCTGAAACTCGTGCATATTGCCGTCGAGGTCGATCAGGATCGCCTCGCCAGCGCGCAGGTCGCGCAGCTTGTCGAAACCGTTGATGCCAAAGGCCACGTCCTCGGACGCAAAGGCATAGTCATCGCCGTCACCCGGTGCCTCGCGTTTGGCCACCGAAAGCGGGCGGATGCCGTATGGGTCGCGGAAGGCCAGCATCCCGACACCTGCGACCAGACAGATCACCGAATAGGCGCCCTGTACCCGCTCCATCGTCATTTTGACGCCCGCAAACAGGTTGCGGATCGGATCGGCATTGCCGTTAACCTTGATCGCATCTGCCACTTTATCGGCCAGCACGTTCAGCAGAACCTCGGAATCCGAGGTGGTGCGCAGGTGGCGGCTGTATTTCGCGGTGACCTTCTCGCGCTGCTCTTCGGTGTTGGTGATGTTGCCGTTATGGACAAGATAGATGCCGTAGGGCGCGTTTACGAAGAACGGCTGTGCCTCGGCCGCGCTGAGCGAACCAGCGGTGGGATAGCGGACATGGCCCATGCCCACCTTGCCCAGCAGGGTTTCGGCGTCACTGGCGTTGAACACGTCCTTGACGAGCCCATTGGCCTTCTTCTCGCGGAAGAACTCGCCGTTATAGGTGACGATCCCCGAGGCATCCTGACCCCGGTGCTGAAGCATCAGCAAGCCGTCATAGATTTCCGCAAAGACATCATGTGTCCGGCTTGCGATCCCCAAAATCCCACACATACACGGGCTCCAATTTCTATGACTTGATCTGGCTGGCGTTCAGTTTGGACCGGCTGCGGTTAGGTATCTGGATGGTATGGTGCTGCCCGTCCGGACGGCTCACAGGCACAAGCACAAGGGCGGCCAGTGCGAAAGAAAACAGATACAGCAAGATCGGCAGCTCCGATTCCATGTCGGTACGGCCTCCACATAATGCCTAACGGAGCGCGTGTCATCAAAGGATCACAATTCCGGTTTGTCGCACGCAGGATTTATGCCTGACCGGGGTAAATGGTGACAAAACCGCGAACCTGTGCTGTCATTCAACTCAGGTGTCAGGATCAGACACCCTGAACGGTTTGGATGGAAGGCAGCCATGTGGCAGCACAAGCAGAACTCTCCAAAACAAGATCCGGTCAAGCGGCGGTGCCATCGGTGCCGCGGGGCAGGACGTGCGCCATGTGAAATCTGCAAGGGCTCTGGTGAGGTGATCAAAAGCCGCGATCAGTACGGCAAGCCGGTTTCAAGCCGGTGCGACGGGTGCTTCGGCCTGAAGACCATCCGGTGCAACATTTGCGGCGGCGAAGGGTTTGTCTGATCTGTGCAGATTATGAAGCAAAAAAAGCCCGGTCGATACCGGGCTTTTTTGCGAATGTTGCGGGTCAGATCAGCCTTCTGATGCGTCTGCCGCATTGTCAGCGGTGCAGCTTGCGACCAGTTCTTCGTACTGGGCGGTCACCCAACCCAGAGCGGCCTCGGGGTTTTGTTCTTCGATTTTGCCGCTGAACTGTTCAAAGACCTTTGCCGAACGGCTTTCATCGACCATGGTATAGGACTGGCCGGTCATCACGGTGTCATAAACAAAGAACGCAATCGCAACCAGCAGGATGCCGCGTGCGATGCCAAAGAAGAATCCAAGCGCCTGATCCAGACCGCCAAGCGCCGAACGCTGCACCAATGATGAGAACAGCGGCGTGAAGATGCTGACCACGATCAGGGCGATCGCGAAAACCGCAGCGAAGCCGGTGATAACCGAAAGCTCGCAACTGTCGCGCAGGAACTCTCCGACCACCGGGACTTCTTTGACCAATGGCACGGCCTGCGGGGCGAAGATGAACGCCAGCACGGCGGCAGCAACCCAGCCTGCGATGGCCAGAACCTCGCGCATGAAACCGCGCGAATAGGCCAGCAAGCCCGACAGCACGATGATCAGGGCCACAACCCCGTCAATTATTGTAAAACCTTCCATGGCCCTCGCCTGTTCGTTTTCTGCCCCTCAAGGCGCGACTTTACCCTGCTCCGAAGGTTTCGCCAACAAACCCGACCAAATCAGAGGGTCGGGTGAGTGTCAGACCTGCCACAGTGCCGGTTTTGCCACCTGCCGGAGCAATTGCCGATGTGAAACCAAGTTTTTGCGCTTCTTTCAACCTGTTTTCTGTCTGCGGGGCTGGTCTAAGTGCCCCAGATAGCGAGATTTCTCCGAAAACCACGGTATCGGCGGGCAGGGCGGTGTCTTCACGCGCGCTGAGCAGCGCGGCGGCCACAGCGAGGTCTGCGGCAGGCTCGCCGATTTTCAGCCCTCCGGCCACGTTCAGATAGACATCGAGCCCCGCGAAGGGGATGCCACAGCGGGCCTCGAGCACCGCGAGGATCATCGCGAGGCGCCCACTGTCCCATCCGACGACCGTGCGGCGGGGTTGAGAATGGGGTGAGGGCGCGACCAACGCCTGCAACTCGACCAAAACCGGCCTTGTGCCCTCGATGCCCGCAAAAACCGCCGAGCCTGGGCTGGGTGTGCCGCGTTCGGACAGGAAAAGGGCCGAGGGGTTGGTGACCTGCGCCAAACCCTTGCCGGTCATCTCAAAAACGCCGATTTCATCTGCCGGGCCAAAGCGGTTTTTGACGGCGCGGAGGATACGAAACTGGTGGCCGCGTTCGCCTTCGAAATAGAGCACTGTGTCGACCATATGTTCGACCACACGCGGACCTGCGATCTGGCCTTCTTTGGTGACATGGCCGACCATGATGATCGACACGCCATGCCGTTTTGCGAATGTGGTCAACTCATGGGCGGCAGCGCGAACTTGTGACACCGATCCCGGTGCGCTGTCCACATTGTCGGCCCACATGGTCTGGATCGAGTCGATGATCGCGAGGCCGGGTTTTTTGGCCTCCAGCGTGGTGAGGATATCCCGCAGGTTGGTCTCGGCGGCCAGTTGCACCGGCGATTCCTCGAGTCCCAACCGACGTGCTCGCATCCTGACCTGTGCGCTGGCCTCTTCACCGGAGACATAGATGGTTTTGATACCATTGCGCGCGAAACGCGCGGCAGCCTGCAGCAGAAGGGTGGATTTGCCGATGCCGGGGTCTCCACCCACCAACAGGGCCGAGGCGGGGACAAGGCCGCCGCCCAGCACGCGGTCAAGTTCTTCGACGCCGCAGAGGGTGCGGGGCGGGGGCGTTTCTTCGGTCGACAGGTCGCTGAGCGCGATGGGCTGGCCGCGCTTGCCGCCAAGCGATTTCTTGGCCGGCCCGGCGGAGAGGGGTGTTTCCTGAACGATGGTGTTCCATTCGCCGCAGCTGTCACAGCGGCCCGACCATCTTGTGTGCGAGGCACCGCAGGCGGAGCAAGAGAAGGAGGGTGTCTTTGCCATGGCGCCCTTGGTGCCCGAGGATGGGCGGTTCTTCAAGCCCTTGCGGGCTTTCCTCACCGCCGGTGGGTCGCTGCGTCCTCAGACCCTGCGGGTCATCGTTGGCAGCGGGCGCTGATCGCGCCTATTCCGCAGCCCTCGGCGGGGTCATGGCAATAACGCTGGAAGCGCTTGGGTCCTGGTCGTTGGGAGGTGACTGCAGTTGCGCCGAGAGTTCCGGCAGCAGATCGAAAAGTTCATCCCGCAGACGGGCGAGCTGGGACTTGGCGATGGATTCCTCGATCTCGATATCGCGGGTCCACTGGCGCAGCTCGTGTTGGATGATCTGTGCGTCTTCGATGCGCTGCTGGAACTGCTCAATCTCTTCCTGTCGTTGTTGCAGGAAGGTGCGGGCGCGGGCAACTTTGGCGTCACCATACGTGTCGGCAAGCTCCTGACTGATCTGGCTCATCTGTGCGGCCAGTTCCAGCACCTGCGGCTCAAGCGATTGCAGATCGGGGTGATCGCGCAAGAAGGCCATACGCTCTTTCACAGCGTCGAATTCGGAGGCCAGCGCGAAGGCCCCGCTGCGATCTGCGGCATGGGCCAGCTGATAGGCCCCGGCCACGTCCTGCATGTTCAGCGAAAACTTACGATGGGTGTTTTCCAACGCCATCATGCGGGCGTTCGAGGGCAGGTAGAAGACCAGCATCACAATCAGGGCGGTCAGCCCGACCTGGATGTAGATGCCAGCGTCAATGACTGTTCCGTCGCCGAGGCCCGCCTGCATCGACAGCCAGGGCAGGATGCCAATGGCGGATAAAAGGGTCGCGCCGACCGCAAGTAATGCTGCGGCGCAGATCAGAAAAAAGGTCAGTCTTAATAATGCATTCTGAAATTGCAATGTTATTGTGTGGAGGGCGGCCATGATCGTCGTTCTCCTTCTTCAACCGGTACCAAAACCGGGCCGAAGCGGAGGATTAATCAGACACAAGGCGATCCGCTACGGACCCGCAAACTACAAAACTGACTGCTCGAAATACTAAGATGATACTCAGAAATATGTTTTCAATCAATTAGGTCTGAGGTTTTCGTGATCCAGATGTCATCTCTGTAATGTGGCCCAAGGCCAGTGAGGCCAGAATGCACCCCGTGAACAGATAAAGACCCCACGCGGTTTCGATGGTGGCGTAGGATATGCCCTTGGCGAGCGTGATGTAGAGCGCGATGAGAAAGATGTCGGCCATCGCAAGCTTGCCGAGAATGTAGAGCGCGGGCTGGACGCGCGGGTCCAGCAGGTTCCATTGGATCAACGCGGTGCCGATGGTTTTGACGTAGGGGGCGAAAAGGGCGAAGACGGTGACGATCAGCGCGAGGAAGATGTCGGATTTCCACAAGGATTGGAGGCCGGTGATGACGCTGATTTCGCTGAGGCCGAAGATTGGTAGCAGGCCTGCGCGCATCAGCGGGGCGAACCACGCGATGGGGTAGAGGATCAGGAGAGAGAGGGTGGCGAGGCGGAGGGTCATTCCTCTGCGTCTCTCATATCCTCAAGTTGCAATGGATCATCGGTTTTATCTAATGATAGTATTTGTTTTCGTTGACCACGTACCGCATTTGAAAGTTGTTCCACCCTGTCAAATGCTGGCTTAGCCTTTTTACCCGCTGTTCCAAGAGCTTCGCCAAGGTCGACGAGTTTGCCAAGAACTAGATGAAAGTTACTCAACTCTTTGTCGACTTCCCTTTGAACTGAGTTCACCGCAGACAGAACGCGTCTTTTCTGCTCTTTGTTCATCCACGTATTTTCGTGGACTTCATGCCTTAGTTCCCCAATGATTTCATGGATTTTTTTGCGGTGCTCCCCATCGAAAGTTATGGCTTCTGAAAACTCTTCCGATTGATCTTCATACTCCAATGCAACTTGTTCTTCTATTTGCATGGTTAAGATATGGGTCTTCCAGCCACTTACGATTTCCTCAAAGCGAGAACTAATATCCAACATTTGTGTCTGTGCGGAACCACTTGGTGGTTTTTCCGGATATTCGAATCCCAAACGTTTGGCGGCATGTCTGAATCTCGTATCTGCGCGCAAAAAATCCTCGTAGTAGTTCTCATTCCATGTGTCCGAGTCACTGTTACCGCTTTCTTGCTCCCAAGCTTCTTCGAACGCTGCAATGTGCTTTAACAAAATATCAAAAAAATCTGCCATGTTAATTCCTCTCTCACCGCACCGCCTCAATCGGCCCTTCGGCACTCCCACTGATGAACTGCTCCACATAGGGATCACCCGAGGCGTCCATCTGGCCGACCGGGCCGGTCCATTGGATCACGCCTCCATGCAGCATGGCCACGTTATCGGCAATTGCGCGGACGGAGCTCATGTCGTGGGTGATGGTCATTGCGGTAGCACCCATCTCGGTCACGATCTCGCGGATCAGGTCGTTGATGACACCGGACATGATCGGGTCGAGGCCGGTGGTGGGTTCATCGAAAAAGATGATCTCGGGCTCGGCGGCGATAGCGCGGGCGAGGCCGACGCGCTTTTGCATTCCGCCCGACAGCTCGGCGGGCAGCCGGTCGGCGACGTTGGCTTTCAGGCCCACACGGCGCAGTTTCTCGATGGCAATCTCGCGCGCTTCATCGGTGGGTCGTTTCAACGAGCCGCGCAGCAGGCGGAAGGCGACATTTTGCCAGACGGGCAGCGAGTCGAATAGTGCCGCGCCCTGAAACAGCATCCCGAAACGGGCCAGAAACGCGTCTCGGTCGCCTTTGGTGGCGTCCTTGCCGTCGACATAGATCATGCCGCTGTCGGGCTTGATCAGGCCGAGGATGCATTTCAGCGCCACCGATTTGCCGGTGCCGGAGCCACCGATGATGACCATCGAGGTGCCCTTGGGAATCTCAAGGTTCATGCCTTGCAGGACATGGTTGTCGTCAAAGGCTTTCGTTACGTTCTCCATCCGGATCATAGCGAGAAGAACACCCCTGTGAGGACAAAATTGGCGGCGAGGATCAGCACGGCCGCAGCTTCGACCGAGCCTTTGGTGGCCCGGCCCACGCCCTGTGCACCGCGGCCCGAGGACATGCCATAATAGCAGCCCATGATGGCGGCGATGACGCCGAAGGCGGCACCTTTGACCAGCGACGAGACGATGTCGCGCAATTCAAGGAAATCAACGGTGTTTTTCAGATAGGCTGCCGGGTTGAAGCCCAGATTTTGCGTGGCGACGGTGTAGCCGCCTGCAATACCGATGATATCTCCGACCGCAACAAGTAGGGGCACGGTGATGAGCGCCGCCAGAACGCGCGGCGCGGTGAGGTATTTCATCGGGTGTGTGGACAGTGTGACCAGAGCGTCGATCTGCTCGGTCACTTTCATCGTTGCGATCTCGGCGGCGATCGAAGACGTCACGCGGGCGGCGATCATCAGGCCGACAAGTACCGGGCCAAGCTCTCGCACCATGCCGATGGCGACGATCTGGGGCACCACGGCTTCGGCGTTGAAGCGTGCGCCACCTGCGTAGATCTGCAGTGCAAGCGCGCCACCGGTGAAAATGGCGGTCAGGCCGACGACGGGCAGGGACAGCCAGCCGATATTCAGCAGCGCGATGCCAAACTCGCGCGGATAAAACGGCGGCCGGAAAATATGCGAAACCGCATCGAGCGCGAACAGCGCGACGCGGCCGAATGCGGCGAACATGGTCAGTATGGCCCGCCCCAGCTCACCCAGCAGTGAAAGAGGGTTCATTCCACGTAGCCCCGTGAATAGCGGCTGCCGAGCGAGGTCAGGATTTCATAGCCGATGGTGCCGGCGGCCTCGGCCAGATCATCGACGGTTTGGTGCCCGTTCAGGATACGCAGGCGATCAGGTTTGTACGGCAAGTCAGTCACATCCACGGTGATCAGGTCCATCGAGATCCGTCCTACCACCGGGCAGGGCTGATCACCAGCGAATGTATCGATGCCGCCGCCGATGGCGCGATGCAGCCCATCGGCGTAACCTGCCGCAACGGTTGCAATCTTCGACGGACGGCGCGCGGTCCAGCTGTTGCCATAACCGACGGTTTCACCCACCGCCACGTCACGCACCTGAATGACAGGCAGATCGACGGTGACGACCGGCTTGGCCCCGGCGAAGGGCAGTCCGCCATACAGACCTATTCCCGGGCGGCAGAAATCGAAATGGAACTCGGGGCCCAGAAAGGTGCCGCCCGTGGCGGCGAGAGAGCGCGGCGCATCGACCCCATCGGTCATTTGCCTGAAGGTCTGCAACTGCTGCCGGTTCATCGGGTGCTTGGGGTCATCCCCGCAGGCCAGATGAGACATGATCACCTGCGGCTCAAGCGCCAGCGCTTTGTGCCGCAATTCGGCCCAATCCGCAGGTTCCAGCCCGAGACGGTTCATGCCGCTGTCGAGCTGGATGCCGAAGGAATGATCCGGCAGTGCCTCGATATGGCGTTTGAATTGTTCCGGTGAATTTATCAGCGGGGTCAGGCCGTGATCGCGCAGCAGATTCGTGTCGCCTTCCATGTGGCCCGAGAACACGGCGACCAGCGCTTCGGGGCCGACGGCCTCGCGTACGGCGACGCCTTCTTCGGCGGCAGCAACAAAGAATTTACGTACGCCTTCTTCGGCCAATGCCCGCGCAACGGGTTCAGCGCCCAGCCCATAGGCGTCGGCCTTGACCACGGCGCCGGTTTCGACATCGGTTTTCGCGTCCAGCGCATTCCAGTTAAGTGCCAGTGCGTGCAGATTTATGGTTAGATGTGCGGTACTCATAAGCGCCGTTCATGCCACTGCGCTTTGTGACGTCAAGAGGGAATAAGCTTTTGAAGTCTTGATGTGATACGCCAGCCAACGATTTATGGCCATTGCTGCAGAAAACCAAGGGCTTCAGGCAATTTGTTGCCACTCTTCTCTTGTCTTTGGATTGTATTCACCTGGGTGTTAAACCGGTTGCTCACGGCCTATCGTCCATCGGTAGCAACTGCGTACGGGCCGCTCAGGCCTGCGGATGACGTATCGGGATCAAATTGGGTCACGCTGACCGAAGCACCGGAAAGAGGGCGGAAATGGAATTCATCGCTGGTCACACCGGATGGGAAACAGACATTACGGGTCTGTTTCGTGATGTCTTCGCCGCTTCGGAAGGCGCGGAGGAGGGTGCGTTGATCGGAGCTCTGACGCAGAGCATGATGGCCACGACTCCAAAGCGAGACTTTTATGTATTTTCCGCGCGAGACGGTGGTGTGCTTGTGGGCTGTATCTTCTTTTCCCGAGTGGAGTATGCAGAAGACGACCGGCAGGTCTTTATTCTGTCACCCGTGGCGGTGCGAACGGATCGGCAAAAGTCGGGCGTGGGGCAAAGGCTGATCCATTTCGGTTTACAGAAATTGCGTGAAGACGGGCGGATTACGCCCTGACCTATGGCGATCCGGGCTACTACTGCAAAACCGGGTTCCAGCCGATCTCGGAGGTGTTTGCGCGTGCGCCGCAGCTTCTCAACCATCCGCATGGTTGGTTGGGCCAACCCTTGTCGGAACGTGGCGATACACCGCTGCGGGGGGCGTCCCGCTGCGTTGAGGCGTTGAACAGATCTGAACTTTGGTGAGCAGACCTTAGTACCCTTCGATCTCGCCGCCCTGTTGCCAGGGTTTGACCAGATTGCCGAAGCGGGTGAACTGCGCCTCGAACGAAAGATCGACCGTACCGATGGGGCCGTGGCGCTGCTTGCCGACGATGACCTCGGCCTTGCCATGCAGGCGTTCCATGGCCTGTTTCCACTCTTCCATCTTATCCAGCTCATGATCGCCGGGTTTTTCGCGTTCTTTGTAGTATTCTTCGCGGAACACGAACATCACCACGTCCGCGTCCTGTTCGATCGAGCCTGATTCCCGCAGGTCGGACAATTGCGGGCGCTTGTCGTCGCGGCTTTCAACCTGACGGGAGAGCTGGGACAGCGCGATGACCGGGATGTTGAGTTCCTTCGCTATGGCCTTCATGCCCATCGAAATCTCGGCGATTTCGTTGACGCGGTTGTCGGCCATGCCCCGGCAGAGCTGCAGATAGTCGATCACCAGCAGGTCCAGCCCATGCGTCCGCTTCAACCGCCGCGCACGGGCGGCGAGTTGAGAAATCGGCAGAGCGGGCGTGTCGTCAATGAAAAGCGGGCAGGCTTCCAGCTCCTTGGCCGCATCGACGAAACGGCGGAACTCGGACTCCGTCATGTCGCCCTGACGGATTTTGTGGGATGAAATTTCGGACGCCTCGGCCAGAACACGGCCCGCCAACTGTTCGGCGCTCATCTCCAACGAAAAGAACCCGACGACACCGCCGTCGATCGCACCCTCTGATCCATCCGGCTTGGTGCCCCGCTTATAGGCTTTGGCCACGTTGAACGCGACGTTGGTTGCCAACGAGGTTTTCCCCATCGACGGTCGCCCGGCCAAAATGATCAGGTCGGACGGATGCAAACCGCCCAACTGCTTGTCCAAGTCGGCCAGACCTGTGGAGATCCCCGCCATGCCGCCACCACGCTGGTACGCCTCGTTGGTGACGTTGACGGCTTCTGTGACCGCCTTGAGGAAGGATTGGAACCCCTGTTCGGTCTGGCCCTGCTCGGACAACTGATAAAGCTGTTGCTCTGCCTCGACGATTTGTTCCTTGGGTTCGCTGGACACATCGACCCGCGCGGCCTTGTCCGAGATATCGCGACCCAGCCGGATCAGCTCGCGCCGGATGGCGAGGTCATAGATCATCTGCGCGTAGTCATGCACCGCAAAGGCACTGATCGAGGCACCTGCCAGTTTGACCAGATAGGCCGGGCCACCCAGTTCCTTGAGGCCATCGTCTTCGGCCATGAAAGATTTCAGCGTGACAGGCGATGCCAGAGCGTTCTTGGCGATACGGGTCGATGCGACCTCGTATATACGGGCGTGAACCGGGTCATAGAAATGCTCGGCGCCGATGATTGAGGCCACCCGGTCATAGAGGTCGTTATTTGTCAGGATCGCACCCAGCAACTGCTGCTCCGCCTCGATAGAGTGCGGCATGGTTTCCGGGTTCTGAATCTGTGCGGCTGCCTGCTCGATACTGCTGATCTCGTTCATTGCTGTTCTCTGTGTCCCCTGGACAGAGGCCATAACGCGGCCTCGTGAGTCGGCGCAAATTGTATGTTTTTGGGGATAGGCTGTGCATATCTCCCGGCCCCATCATATTGAAGTATGATGGATCATCGCGTCAACATATTGTGTTAATGTATCGCGGTGCGCGGCGACTGTTTCCAATCCGCGCACATTTGCCGTGGCGTCAGCTTTTATGCGCTTCCTGCCAGCCGCGCGGGTCGGTCAGAAAGGCCTCGACCCCATCCAGCGTCTCTTGGTCGAAGGCGTTCTGTGCTTTGGCTTCGGCCAATACATCCCACCAGGTGCAGAGGCTGTGCAGTTTCACACCGTGATCGCCCAGTGTTTTCTCGGTCTCCGGGAAAATGCCGTAATAGAAGATCACCGCGGTATGTCCGCAGGTCGCACCTGTTTCCCGGATCGCATCGACGAAGGAGAGTTTTGAGCCGCCATCGGTGGTCAGGTCCTCGACCAGCAGGACACGTTCACCTTCGCTCATCGCGCCCTCGATGCGGGCGTTGCGGCCATAGCCTTTGGGCTTCTTGCGCACATAGGTCATGGGCAGAGCCATCCGTTCGGCGACCATCGCGGCAAAGGGGATGCCTGCGGTTTCACCACCTGCGATGTTATCGAATGCCTCGAACCCGGCGTCGCGCATCACGGTGACGGTCAGAAAGTCCATCAGGGTCGAGCGGATGCGCGGGTACGAGATCAACTTGCGGCAGTCGATATAGGTCGGGCTGGGCAGGCCCGAGGCCAGCGTGAAGGGTTCGCGCGCGTTGAAGTGTACCGCCTTGATCTCCAGCAGCATCCGCGCGGTCAGCCGGGCGATTTCGGTGCTGTCGGGAAAGGAACTGGGGATCATGGCGCAAACCTCTGGGCTAAAGGGACGTTGCGGGCTGATAGCCTGACCCCCGGGCCAGAGTCGAGGGGTCCAAAAAAGAAAAGCGGACCCCCAAGAGGTCCGCTTGATGCCCATATGGGCGGAACAGCCAAGGTGGGCTCAACTGCTCATGTCATAGGCGCGTTCCCCGTGTACCGAGAGATCGAGCCCGTTTGTCTCGGTCTCTGCGTCTACGCGAAGCGGTGTGATCAGCGCAACCAGTTTGACCAACACAATCGTGACAACTGCCGTAAAGGCACCCACGATAACCAGCCCGCCCAGCTGCGCGGTCCAGGTCCCGAGGCCGAACAGGGCGATCATGATGGTGCCGAAGATGCCGCCGACACCATGCACGGCGAACACGTCCAGCGTATCGTCGATGTTCAGCTTGTTGCGCATGACATAGACGGCCTCCTGACACAGGATACCGGCAACGGCCCCGATGATCAGCGCCTGGACGGGGCCCACAAATCCCGAGGCCGGGGTGATTGAAGCCAGACCCGCAATCGTGCCGGTGACCAGACCAACCATAGAAGCTTTGCCAAAGCGGATTTTTTCCCACAGGGCCCAAGTCAGAGAGGCAGTGGCCGCAGACAGGTGCGTCACTGTCATCGCCATGGCAGCCCCTCCGTCAGCGGCCAGTTGCGAACCGCCGTTAAAGCCGAACCAACCGACCCAGAGCATTGCCGCGCCGACCATGACAAAGCCGGGGCTGTGCGGAGGTGTCGTGCGGTTGCGGCGCGGGCCAAGAATGACGGCGATGATCAGTGCGGCCAGACCAGCCGTTTCATGCACTACGATACCGCCCGCAAAGTCGCGCACGCCAACCTCGCCCAGAATGCCGCCGTCGGACAACATGCCGCCGCCCCAGATCCAGTGCACCACCGGCGCATAGCACAGAAGCATCCACAGGGCCGAGAAGGTCAGAACGAACCCGAACCCGATGCGTTCGACATAGGCCCCGACGATCAGGGCGGGGGTAATGATGGCGAACGTCATCTGGAATGCAAAGAACAGAACCTCGGGCAGGGTGCCTGCAAGGCTGTCGGCGTCCACGCCGTTCAGAAAGGCTTTGCCCAAGCCTCCCCAGATGCCGCTTTCGCCGGGGCCGAACGCGATGGAATATCCGGCAACAAGCCAAAGGATGCTCATCAAACAGGCAATGGAGAAACAGTGCATGAACACGCTGAGCACATTTCGGGCACGCACAAGGCCGCCATAGAACAGGGCAAGCCCCGGCAATGTCATGAACAGGACCAGTGCGGTTGCAACGATGATCCATGCTGTATCGGCTCCGTTCATGGGCCGCTCTCCTTTCCCGGTTTGGGGGCTGGCCGGAGGTGACCGGACGCCTCGTGAGTGGTGTGGGACGTCTTGAAACGGAGAGCTGGTGAGGAAAAAAGAAGCAATAGTGCAGAAGGGCGCTTAAATTGACGCCCTTTCGCCAATTGATAATGAAAAGTGCACGTTTTGCGTGAAAGGCCCTATTTTTGGGCAGAGTCGGAAAGAGTGTTTTCCAGCAGAGCCAAAGCGTGATCGCGTGCTTTCAGGCGCACTTTATCTCGGCCCGAGGCACCGAATTCGATTGTTTCGGTTGTCGTTGGCTGGCCTTCGATTGCCAACCCGAAACACACACGCCCTTCGGGCTTGAATTCAGACCCGCCCGGCCCAGCAATGCCGGTAATCGAAACCGCAAGCTGGGCGTGCGAATGGCGCAGCGCCCCTTCTGCCATTTCGCGTGCAACCTGTTCTGAGACAGCGCCAAACTCTTCAAGAGTTCCCGCCGACACCCCCAGCATTTCTTGCTTGGCGGTGTTGGTGTAGGTGACGAAACCCCGCTCGACCACAGCAGAGCTGCCGGGGATGTCTGTGAGCGCTGCGGCGACCATTCCGCCGGTGCAGCTTTCCGCAGTTGCGATCATCACGCCCTGCGCTTTGGCGAGGTCCAGAAGATCACCGACGTTCATAGTCCCATCACCCCATGTGCCAGACCCGCGAGGGCGATGACGCCGATCGCAGCAAAGAGACCGGCGATCACGTCGTCCAGCATGACGCCCATCGGATCACCGCGCCTGTCGGCCCAACCGACCGGTCCGGGTTTGGTGATGTCGAACAGGCGGAACAGGACAAATGCAGCGATCCATCCGGGCCAGAGAGCCGTAATCTCGATCCCGTGCGACCACGACGGATAAGAAATCGCCCAGATAGCGATGAACTGGCCTGCGACTTCGTCGATCACGATTTCCGACGGGTCATGGTCCTCCTGACCAGAGGTCATGACCCGCGTCGCCCAGAGCCCGGCGACAAAGGCCCCGACGGTGGCGATAAAGAGAAGAGGGAACCCCCCGATCACATGCAACAGCCACGCAAGGGGCAGCGCTGCCAGTGACCCCCAAGTGCCGGGCGCCGGACGCAGATAGCCGACACCACCAACGGTTCCAATCAGACGCGCCGCGTTCATGACGCCACCAGACAGGCGGTCGCGAGCGACGCAATACCTTCGCTACGCCCGGTGAAACCCAATCGCTCGGACGTTGTAGCTTTGACCGAAACCCGATCGGCGCGCAGGCCCATGATCCGGGCCATCTCGTCGCGCATTGCAGAGGCATGAGGGCCGATTTTTGGGAACTCGCAGACCAGAGTGCAATCCACATTTGAAATGCGATAGCCCATCTGCTCCGCCAACTCGACTGCGTGACGCAGAAAAATCTCGCTGGCCGCGCCTTTCCATTGCGGGTCTGAGGGCGGGAAATGCTGGCCGATATCGCCTTGCGCCAACGCACCATAAATTGCGTCGGTGACTGCGTGCATACCGACGTCGGCGTCTGAGTGCCCTTGCAATCCGCGATCATGTGGCACCTTCACACCGCACAGTATCACGTGATCACCGTGACCAAATCGGTGCACGTCGTAGCCGTTGCCCAGCCTTACATCCATGTTCATTCCCATTATGCGTTCCGCCCGGTCAAAATCTTCGGGGCGGGTGATTTTGATATTATCTGCGTCGCCCGGAATGATCGCCACCTCGATCCCGGCGGCACGGGCAACCTCGACATCATCAGCGGCTCCTCCGGGATGCGCATCATGTGCCACGGTAATGGCGTCGTATCGGAATCCTTGAGGCGTCTGCGCGGCGTAAAGCCCCGCGCGATCCTGTGTTCCGGTCACTAGGTCATGGTTCCCGGTCCAAAGTGCATCCGTAACCGCCAGTCCCGGCGCCGCGGCGGCATGGGTATCGAGCATAGTAAGCGTGTCGGAGATGATCCGGGTGCTGACGCAGGGACGGGCGACATCGTGAATTAGCACCTTCTCAATGCCATACCCCTCCAATGCCTTGAGACCGTTGCGCACCGAACCCGCGCGGTCCACGCCACCTTTGGCGAGAATCATCCCGGAAGAGCCGAATTCTTCCCAAGCCGCTGCGTCTTCGGGCGAAAGCACGAGGACAAGGTGCTCAACGAGGTCCCGGAACCGGTCAATTGTCCAGTCAGCGACGCGTCGGCCGGCAAGTGCACGCCATTGCTTGGGCGTACCACCTCCAGCGCGTTGGCCGCGCCCTGCGGCGACGATGATGGCGGCGGTGGTCATTGGCGAGTGTTCTCCTGATTGAGCCAATGTTTAGGGGGCGGTGAATGCAGAGGCAATCACCCGCGTCAATATGCCTAAAAATTAAGCATGTGGTGATTTTGCAGGCTTGATTGGCGCTGTTTTGTTGTTCATATGCGGCAATTTCGATATCAGACCCACAAATGCTCAAGGATTAGGCACATTGACCCAGCGTCTTGCCGAGAAACAACTGACTCCCCCGGTGCTGCTGGCGCCCATGGCTGGAATCACCGACAGGCCCTTCCGCGATCTGGTGATGCGCTTTGGCGCGGGCATGGTGGTGAGCGAGATGGTCGCCAGTCAGGAGATGGTTCAGGCCAAACCCGGCGTACGCGAACGGGCCGAGCTATCGGCCGATGTGGAAAACACCGCTGTACAGCTTGCCGGACGCGAAGCGCACTGGATGGCCGAAGCCGCCCGGCAGGTTGCCGACAGGGGCGCGCGTGTGATCGATATCAACATGGGGTGCCCCGCGAAGAAGGTGACGAACGGTTATTCCGGTTCGGCGCTTTTGAAGACACCGGACCACGCGTTGATGTTGATCGAGGCGGTGGTCGGTGCGGTTGATGTTCCGGTGACACTCAAAACGCGGCTGGGCTGGGATGACAGCTTGCTGAACGCGCCTGACGTTGCGCGGCGTGCACAGGACGCCGGTATCCAGATGGTCACGATCCACGGTCGAACGCGTTGCCAGTTCTACAAGGGGCACGCTGATTGGCGGGCGATCAGGGCAGTGAAAGAAGCGGTTTCGATCCCCGTCATCGCAAACGGCGATATCGTTGACACCGATGCGGCAATGACTGCTTTGGATCAATCCGGCGCCGACGGCGTGATGGTGGGCCGGGGCGCGCAGGGCAAGCCTTGGTTGCTGGCGCAGATTTGCCATGACCTGTATGGAAGCGAGGCGCCTGAAGTGCCGACTGGCAGCGCCCTGATCGATATGGTGCGCGGGCACTATCAGGCGATGCTTGAGTTCTACGGCACCGACTTGGGCTTGCGCGTCGCGCGTAAACATCTGGGCTGGTACATGGATGAGGCAGGTACATCACCGACCTTGCGCCGCGCTGTCCTGACGTCACGCGACACAGATGAGGTGTTGCGGCTGTTGGGCGACGCCCTGAATGTCTCGGCGGAGGCGGCGGCATGACCTCGGACCAGAGCATCTGGACCTCGCTGCCCGTGCCGGCCTTCATCATTGATGCCGAGGATCGGATTTCCGATGTGAACTCGTCGGGCGAGGGGTTTCTGAACGCTTCCCGCAAAGCGGTCATGGGGCACCCGGTCTGGGATCAGATCGCGGTTGATGCGCCGCTGGAAGAGGCGTTCCTGCGCGCACGTCGACAGGGGACGCCCTTGTTCGTGAACGACGTGGATATCGGCTCGGGCAATCGCGCGCCCTTGCAATGTGCATTGCAGATCGCACCGCTGGTCGGCCATCCGGGCTCGATGATCATGATCATCTCACCGCGGGAACTGGCGGGCCGGATGACGCGGGGCAACACGGTGAAATCAGCGGCGCAATCGGCGATCGGGATGGCCGAAATGCTGGCGCATGAGATCAAGAATCCTCTGGCCGGGATTACAGGCGCCGCGCAGCTTCTGAGTATGAATATTTCGCAGCAAGACCTTGAACTGACAGACCTTATCGTCGCCGAAAGCCGTCGCATCGTGAAGCTGCTCGAACAGGTGGAGCAATTCGGAAACCTGTCACAACCCGATTTCAAGCCCGTCAATATCCACGACGTACTGGACCGAGCGCGCCGCTCGGCACTGCTGGGCTTCGGCGCGCATATGACGATTATCGAGGATTACGACCCCTCGCTGCCGCTGGCTTATGGTGACCCGGATCAGTTCCTGCAGGTGGTGCTGAACCTGCTCAAAAACGCATCGGAGGCCGCCGATGGTAGCGGTACGATCCGTTTGCGCACCTATTTCGAGCACTCGTTCCGGCTGCGGCGAAGCGATGGTTCGGGGCATTCGCTGCCCCTGCAGATTGAGATCATCGATGACGGACCGGGCCTGCCCGAGAACATCCGCAGCGATATTTTTGACCCCTTCGTGTCGGGCAGGGAAAACGGCACCGGGCTCGGGCTGGCGCTGGTCAGCAAAATCATATCCGACCACGACGGCTGGATTTCGGCAGAGTCCGTACCCGGACGCACCGTATTCCGCCTGTCCCTGCGGCGTGCGCCGCAAGACGCCTATGAAAAGGAGAGCATCTGATGGATGGCACAGTTCTGGTTGCCGATGATGACCGCACGATCCGCACGGTTCTGACGCAGGCGCTGACGCGGGCAGGGTGCAAGGTACATGCGACCTCGTCACTGACCACGCTGATGCGCTGGGTGGCCGAGGGAAAGGGCGATGTCGTGATCTCGGACGTGGTGATGCCGGACGGGAACGGGCTTGAGATGCTGCCCAAGATTGCGCAGGACCGTCCCGGCTTGCCCGTCATCGTGATCTCGGCCCAGAATACCATCATGACAGCCATTCAGGCGGCTGAGGCGGATGCCTATGACTATCTTCCGAAGCCTTTCGACCTGCCTGATCTGATGAAGCGAACCGCCCGCGCGCTGGACCAGAAACAGCGTGCCCTGGCCGAGCCTGCCGAAGCCATCAGCGAACGGCCCGACGAGTTGCCGCTGGTCGGGCGTACTCCGGTGATGCAGGCGTTGTATCGTCTTGTGGCGCGGGTGATGAACACCGACCTGTCCGTGATGATCTCGGGGGAAAGTGGCACGGGAAAGTCTCTGATCGCCCGGGCAATTCATGATTTTTCGGACCGTCGGACGTTACCGTTCGTGACCGCAACAGCTGTCGACCTGCGCGATTTGGAAGGACCCGCGCGCGTCATGGCGCGGGTTCGAGGCGGGACGCTGTTGATCGATGAAATCGCCGATATCGATGATGAGATTCAGGCCCGTATCGTGCGTATGATGGATACGCCGGGCGATCACGTTCCGCGCTTCATGGCCACCAGCCAATCGGACCTGACCGACGCGATGGAGAGCGGCCGGGTACGTCAGGACCTGTATTACCGCCTCTGTGGCGCAACGATCCATGTTCCTGCTCTGCGCGAACGCGTCGATGATATCACCCTGCTGACCGATCACTTTCTGGCACGGGAAGAAAGAGAGAGCGGAACACAGCGCCGCCTGAGCCCCGAGGCGGTCGAGTTGGTGCGCCGTTATTCCTGGCCCGGGAACGTGCGCCAGCTTGAAAACGCGATCCGCCGTCTCAGCCTGACCAGCCGCTCTGACGAAATCTCGCGCACCGAAGTTGAGATGGTTCTGGGCAGCCAGCCCGAGGCTGAACCGGTTCTGGGCGACGGTGAGCGCGAGAAGTTGTCTGCCTCGGTCGGTCGCCACCTGCGGCGCTATTTCGATCTGCACGGTAATATCCTGCCGCCGCCGGGCCTGTATCAGCGTATTCTGCGCGAGGTCGAGGCGCCACTGATCGAAATCGCGCTGGATGCGACCGGCGGAAATCAGGCAAAATGTGCCGATCTTCTGGGGATTAACCGGAATACGCTGCGGAAAAAGATCACCGACCTCGATATTCAGGTGACACGTCGCCGCAAACTGATGTAATATCGCCACACAAACCGTGGCATTCGGGTTCGCACCCGGGAACGACCACGACATATGGCGGTAAGTCGCGCAAGCGACACATCAGAATGAGGGCAGACGGTGGCAACCCGGGCACAGAACGGGCCGATCCTATCGATCAACCGGTGGCGCAAGTCCCGGAGGATGCGTAATTTCAGTACATTGGGGCTCGTTGTTCTAGGCCCGATACTGGCGCTTGCGACCTATCTCGTCATCGGTCCCTTCGATCTTGGCACGGCGGCGCCGACCTTAAGGCTGATTCTGTTGGCCGACTTGGTTTATGTGCTGGTTGTGGCAGCGCTTGTTTTGGGGCAGCTGGGCAGTCTGATCGCAGCCCGGCGCGCGAAATCGGCGGGGTCGCGTCTTCACCTGCGCCTGATCGGCGCGTTTACGCTGTTGGCTCTGGTGCCGACCGTAACGGTGGCGATCTTCGCCGGGCTGACCGTGAATATCGGCCTTGAAGGCTGGTTTTCGGACCGGGTGAGGCAGGTTGTCGGCTCGTCGCTGACGGCTGCCGAAGCCTATGAACAGGAGCACCGGCAAGGTCTGACGCAGGATGCGGTTGTTCTGGCACGCTTCCTCGATAACGCGCGCTCACTGGATTATTATATCTCGGATGCCGAACTGCGAGAGGTTCTGGCACAGGGGCAGGCGCAGATTCAGCGCGGCCTGCGCGAGGCTTACGTGATCGATGGCAGCGCGGAAATCCGTTCACGCGGTGATCGGTCCTACCTGTTCGACTACGAAGCGCCCACGCCCGAAGAAATGATCGAAGCCAACGATCAGGGCGTGGCCATCATTGCCGATTGGGAGAACAGCGAGTTCCGCGCGCTTGTTCCGTTGAAGGCTTATCTGGATCGGTATCTTTATGTCAGCCGCGAGGTGGACGGGCAGCTTCTGACATTGCTAGATGAGACCAAGGAAACCGCCCAGTTCTATCGCCAGCTGGAAAGTGAGCGGGGCAGGGTGCTGTTCGAATTCGGCCTGCTTTACCTTGGCTTCGCGGTGATCCTAATTCTGGCCGCGATGTCGTTGGGCATGTGGTTTGCCGAGCGTCTCTCACGCCCCGTCGGGCGTCTGACGACGGCGGCGCAACGGGTTGGCGCCGGTGACCTGAGCGTTCAGGTCATCGAAGAGGCCAGCGATGACGAGATCGCAATGCTGGGCAGATACTTCAATCAGATGACCCGGCAGTTGAAAGGGCAGCGCGACACGCTGCTTGAGAACACGCGCCACATCGAACGTCGGCGGCGGCTGTTCGATTCGGTGCTGAGCTCGGTCACATCGGGGGTTGTCGGTGTCGATTCAGAGGGTTGCGTGACCTTTGTAAACCGGTCTGCCGAACGCCTGCTCGGCTGGTCCGGCGGCGAACGGCATGTGGCCATCGGCATTGCGGTGCCCGAGTTCCTGCCGTTGTTCGAGACACTCAAGGATAGCGGGCAAGAGGCGGTTCAGGGCGAGGTGAAAGTCACCCGCAAGGGTCAGTTGGAGAACCTGCTGGTGCGCATGGCGATCCGGCGTGGTGAAGACGGCGGGCTTGAAGGCTATGTGGTCGCCTTTGATGACGTGACCGATCTGGTCAGTGCACAGCGCATGGCGGCGTGGGGCGACGTTGCCCGCCGTATTGCGCATGAGATCAAAAACCCGCTGACTCCGATCCAGCTGAGCGCCGAGCGGATCAAGCGCAAGTTCTCGCGCAAGCTGGACGAGGAGGATTGCGATAGCCTTGAGTCCATGACGGACGTGATCGTGCGGCAGACCAATGATCTGCGGCGGATTGTGGATGAATTCTCAAAGTTCGCGCGGATGCCGGAACCGGAACGGCGCGAAGAGAACATCGTCAAGTTGGTACGCGAAGCCGTTCTGCTGCAGCAGGCGGGTCAGCCCGAGGTTCAGATCGATGCGGACTTGCCGGAACAACCCATTCAGGCTGATGTGGACGCGACCATGTTGAGTCAGGCGTTGACCAACCTGATCAAGAACGCAGGCGAGGCCATTGAAACGCTGAAAGAAAAGGGCGCACCGGACAATCTGAAGCCTCAGATCAAGGTCGCTGTCTCCAGCGACGATGCGGGAACGCAAATTACCATTGCGGACAATGGTATCGGCTTACCCGAAGACCGGGCGCGGCTGTTCGAACCCTATGTAACCACCCGCGACGAGGGCACCGGTCTGGGCCTGCCCATCGTCAAGAAGATTATCGAAGAACATGGCGGAGCGCTGACATTGGAAGACGCGCCCACATTTGACGGACAGGACCATTACGGTGCGATGGCTGTCATACGTCTCCCCGGGGCCTCAGGCGGCCCGACAAATGCGCCGGAAAAACAGGCGATTAAAACAAACAAACTGAAAGCAGGCCAAAGATGAGCGACATTCTGATCGTAGATGACGAACGCGATATTCGCGAATTGGTGTCCGACATTCTGGAGGACGAAGGCTATTCCACCCGGCTGGCGGCAAACTCGGATGAGTGCATGTCGTCGATCAACGCCGAACCTCCGGGGTTGTTGATCCTCGATATCTGGCTGAAAGACAGCCGAATGGACGGGATCGATATCCTGAAAGCGGTAAAGCGGGATAACCCGGATGTGCCGGTGGTGATCATTTCGGGCCACGGCAATATCGAGATTGCGGTGGCAGCGATCAAACAGGGCGCCTACGACTTTATCGAGAAGCCCTTTAATATTGACCAGTTGATGGTTGTGATCCGCCGCGCGATGGAAACCTCGCGCCTGCGTCGCGAGAACGCCTCGTTGAAACGGCAGGAGGTCAGCTGTTCGGATATGATCGGCAAGTCGGCCTCATTCCGGGCGATGCAGGGGCAGTTGGACAAGGTGACCAAATCCAATGGGCGCGTCATGCTCAGCGGTCCGGCGGGGTCCGGCAAGGAGATCGCCGCGCGCTATATCCATGCGCACTCCAACCGGGCCAATGCGCCGTTTGTCACCGTGAACTGTGCCGGGATCGAGCCGGAACGGGTCGAAGAGGTTCTGTTCGGTCGTGAATCCTCCGAGCGCGGGATCGAATCGGGCCTGCTGGAAGAAGCTCACGGAGGCGTGGTCTATTTCGATGAAGTCGCTGACATGCCGCTGGGCACGCAATCCAAGATTCTGCGCGTATTGGTCGATCAGCAGTTCCAGCGCGTCGGCGGTTCGGACAAGGTAAGGGTTGATCTGCGTGTCATCTCTTCGACCAACCGCGATCTTGAACAGGAAATCGCCGCTGATCGCTTCCGCGAAGAGCTGTATCATCGGCTGAACGTGGTGCCGATTGCAGTCCCTTCACTGGAAGAGCGGCGCGAGGATATTCCGGTTCTGGCGCAGCACTTTATCGAAATGTGCAACGAATCTCAGGGTTTGCCGGTGCGCGAGCTTTCCGATGAGGCCGTGGCCCTGCTGCAGACGATGACGTGGCCGGGCAATGTGCGCCAGCTTAAGAACCTGATCGAGCGGGTGCTGATCCTAGGGGACAGCACGGGCCCGATCGAGGCCCGCGAGCTGCCCAATGAAGAAGAAAAAGCGGATGAATCCGGGCGTGTGGTTCTGTCTGGTGCCTTGGCGACGTTGCCACTGCGTGAGGCGCGTGAAGCCTTCGAACGTGAGTATCTGCTGACCCAGATTAACCGGTTTGGCGGCAATATCAGCCGCACTGCCAGCTTTGTCGGCATGGAGCGCAGCGCATTGCATCGCAAGCTCAAGTCCTTGGGGGTTGTGACCTCGAACAAGTCAGGCGCACGCGTGGCGCAGATTGATGAGCCCGAGCCCGCTGAGTGATTGAAACAGCGGGATTTGCCTCAATGACCGCAAGGAATGCGAAGACCAAAGCCGTTTCCATTGGCTTCCCGGCTTTCGGGAAGCGGCTGAGGAGGCTGCGCCGGTCGGTCGGATTGAAGCAATCCGCCCTTGCCGATCTGTTGGAGGTCGATCAGGCCACGGTTTCACGCTGGGAGACTGGCGGTCAAACACCTTCTGCACATGTTCAACAAGCGGTGTTTGCGGCACTCGGTCCGGTCAGGGTGCAGGATTCTGCGCTAAAGCGTTTGGTGGTGAATTCATCCGAATGCCTCCACCTTGTTGAAGAAGCCAGCCATACCTGCCTTGCATATTCGGCCAACCGGGCGCGCGATTGGAAAACCTCTCGGCGGGCGTTGCTGGGCGTGTCGCTCTGGCAGTTTGCGACCGATGAGATCCGGCACGCCGAGGGTGAGCTTCAGCAGGAAGGCTGGTGGGATTTGCACACACCAGCGCCCAAAGCATTTCTGACTTCCGAGGCTGTGCACGACCGGATCAGGATCAGTGCCGGGCAAATCGTGTGGGAGCGTTTGTATCTTTCCGATGGCACCCCGGTCCGTCTGGTGAGCGGACGGCGAGAGGGTGTCGCATAATTTATGCGTTCCGTTGCTGTAGTGGTCGCGATAGACCGGTCGCATGAGCGCCTCTTTCAGCACCTTTCTGCAAGTCATATTGATCTGGTGCGCGGGCCTTGGGGCCGCGACCCAGTTTGCCAAGATCGCCGTTCCCTTTGCCGATATCGGATTAGCGTATCCTGATCATGCCGCCGTGATTGGCTGGCTGCTGTCGATTATCAGCCTGATGGGCGCGGCCTTGGGCGCGATATCGGGGGCAATCACCGCGAAGATCGGACCAAACCGGCTGCTTTTGTCGGGGCTTGTTCTGGGAGGCGCACTGTCACTGTTACAGGCCAGCCTGCCGGGGTTCGAACTGATGCTTGCGAGTCGGGTGGTCGAGGGGGTGTCCCATCTTGCGATTGTGGTTGCCGCACCGACGCTGATTGCTCAGATCACGACTGGCCGCGCGCGGTACAATGCCATGGTGCTATGGAGTACGTTTTTCGGCGTTGCCTTTGCGCTGAATGCCTGGTTGGGGCTGCCAATTGTCGGCCGGTTCGGGCTGTCTGCCTATTTTGCCTTGCACGGTGTCTTGATGGTGCTCGTTGCCGGGCTGATCGCGTTGAGCAAACTGAGAACCGATATCAATCTGTCGGGCGATATGGGATGGGGATTATCCGCGTTCCTCGATGTGCACCTCAGAACCTATCGCTCGCCATTTGTTTCGGCGCCCGCAATAGGATGGTTTTTCTACACGCTGACCTTTGTATCGCTTCTGGCAATCCTGCCGGGCCGGTTGCCCGAAGATCAGGGCGCGTCGATTGCCGCGCTGATGCCTCTGGCCGGGATCGTTCTGTCCTGGCTGCTGGTTCCGTTTCTTTTGACCCGCCTGTCCTGTGTCAGTGTCGTCAATCTGGGGTTCGGGCTGGGGATTCTGGCGATCATTGCGTTGTTTCTCGGCGCGCCGCTTGCCTTTGGGTGTATCGCATTATTTGCCGTTCTCGGGCTTGTTCAGGGCGGCAGTTTTGCGGCGGTGCCCGAGTTGAACGAAACGGCAGAATCTCAGGCATTGAGTTATGGCGCAATGGCGCAGATGGGGAATGCCGGAAATCTTCTGGGAACGCCGGTTTTGCTGGCGATTCTGCTGGGTGCCGATGAGGCCGCAATGTTCCTGGCCGTTGCCGCGTTTTATGGCATCGCGATTGTGGTGCATCTGGTTCTGGCGCGGCGGCGCAAGGTTGCGGGGCGAATCTGAGTGCCGGCGTTCAATCGGGCTGCCCCGGCGTGATGATCTGGAAGGAACCATCATCGAATTTCACGAAGCAGGACGCGCTGCTTAACGGAGGGAGCGTTGTGGTGCGCGTGGGCACCACCCTTGATTTAACGCCCTGTTTACAGGGGGGGAGACTGACCGGGCGATAGCCTTTCTGCGCCATGCATTGCGCCTCGACCCTGTTTCGCAGGCCCTGATTTGTGTCAACGGTATACACCCGACCCGGCTCCCACCATCCGGGGTTGCGATAGCAGCGGCCTCGACTGTCGCAATAGGTGCGCCCGGGCCAGTAGGTCGGAGGGCTTTGCCGGACCTGATTGGCGACGGGCGCGTCCTTAAGCGCCTGCACCTGACAGTTCGTTGTGTCGGTCTGCATACGCGCCACACTCTCGCCCTGGCGATAATACAACGAAAGCGGACCGCAGGCTGTGAGAGTCAGCAGGCAAATCAGAGCGGGCAGAACTGTTTTCATGCACTTACTTTGACGCAGCTTCTAAGTCATGACAATTCAATTGACCGCTTTGGGGGCATCTGTCATTCAAAGATTTCAGGCAGAAAGGCCCATAACATGAAGGTCATCATTTGCGGTGCTGGTCAGGTCGGCTGGCAAATTGCGCGTCACCTGTCGGGCGAGTTGAACGATGTGACGGTGGTGGACAATAACCCCGATCTGGTGCGCCGTGCGACCGAGACGCTGGATGTGCAGGGGATCGCGGGGTTCGCAAGCTATCCGGATGTGCTGGATCGGGCAGGGGCGCGGGATGCGGACATGATCATCGCAGCCACCCATTCGGACGAGGTGAATATGGTCACCTGCCAGATGGCGCATTCGGTCTTCTCGATTCAGCGCAAGATTGCGCGCCTGCGGTCGAAATCCTATCTCGAAGCGATCCATTCAGACCTCTACCGTCGCGACCATTTGCCCATCGACGTGGTGATCAGCCCCGAACGCGAGGTCGCCGCCGCTGCGATGCGCCGTCTGTCGGCTCCGTCGGCGTTTGACACCGAGATTTTCATGGACGGCAAGGCGCAGCTTCTGGGCATTCGCGTAGATGAGGACTGCCCGATCATCAATACTCCGCTGCGACAACTGACGGACCTGTTTTCTACGCTCAGCTCGATCGTGGTTGGCGTCCGCCGCGATGGCACGCTGTTTGCACCGGAATCCGAGGATCAGCTGTTTATAGGCGATGAATGTTACGTGTTTACCAACGTCAAAGACGTTGATCGCACGATGGAGGTGTTCGGCAAGGCCCAGCGCAAGCAGGATCGGGTGGTGATTGTTGGCGGCGGCAATGTCGGATTGGAAGTGGCTCGTACGCTGGAGGAGCGCGAAAGCCGGGTGCGTGCCAAGATTGTCGAACGCGACCGCAGATGTGCCGAAATCGCGGCCGAAGCGCTGGAGCGCACCATCGTTCTGAACGGCGATGGTCTGGATTCATCGCTGCTGAGCGAGGCGGGTATCGAACGTGCAGATGCGATGCTGGCGGTGACGGATGACGACCGCACCAACATGCTGGCTGCTGTGCGTGCCAAGGGAGAGGGCTGTGCGCTGGCCATCGCCCTTATCAACGACCCCAGTATGGTCGCCCTGATGGGCCCGCTGGGTATTGATGCCTATATCAATCCGCGTGCCACAACCGTCAGCTCAATCCTGCGCCACATTCGCCACGGTCGCGTGCGTCAGGTCTATTCCATCGGTGACGCAGAGGCTGAGGTGATCGAAGCCGAGGTACTCTCGACGTCGCCCATGGCCGGTCAGAAGCTGCGTGACATTGATTTTCCCGAAGGTGTTCTGGTCGGGGCGGTACGTAAGGGCGACGAGGTCCTGCGCCCGACCGGCAGCCTGCGCATCGACGAGAAAGACGTCGTAGCGATCTTTGCCATGGCCAAGGACGTGCCCGAGGTCGAACGCCTGATGCAGGTCTCGATCGATTTCTTCTGATGGTGCAGGCGCGCGGACAACAACGGATCGGAGTAATGCGGCGGCTGCCGCTGTTGCTGATGATCTGGGGGATTGTTTCGCTGTCGATGTGGATACCCGCAGTTTATGCGCTGGCATTGGATGATCACGACACTTCGCGATCGTTCTTCTATTCCGGGTTGCTGGGCGTATTTGCGGTCTCGATCATTGCGCTGGCGATGTCGAACCGAAGCCCCAGGCGCGGAACGCTTGGCCAATTGGCGGTACTGCTGGCCGCGTTCACCATATTGCCGGTATTCCTTGCCATACCGTTTCATGATGCGCTGGGGACGACCAGCTTTCTGAACGCGTATTTCGATATGGTCAGCGCATTGACCACGACCGGAGCTGATCTGTTCCCCGATCCGGCACGTCTTTCGGCGCCGCTGCATCTGTGGCGCGCTTTGGTCGGATGGATGGGGGGGCTGCTGATGTGGATATCAGCCGCCGCGATCCTCGCGCCGTTGTCGCTGGGGGGCTTCGAGGTCACGGCCAGAGGGCAACCGGGCCGTCCGGTCTCGGGTGTGGCCCAGAGCGAGAAAGCGGACCCACGCGGTCATCTGATCCGTGTGTCGCGTACTCTGGCACCGGTCTATGCCGGCCTGACGGGCGTGATCTGGATTTTGCTGTTGATCGCGGGCGAGCAAGGGTTGACCGCTGTGTGCCACGCGATGTCGGTGATGGCCACATCCGGTATCTCACCTGTGGGTGGGCTGGAAGGGTCTACCGCAGGTATCACCGGCGAAGCGATCCTTTTCCTGTTCCTCTTCTTTGCCCTGTCGCGGTTGACCTTTTCGACCGATACAGCGACCTCGGGTTATTCGCGGCTGGACAAAGATCCCGAGTTCCGGATCGGCATCGTCATCGTGCTGGCCGTGGCCGTACTGCTGTTCATCCGGTTTCTGGCCGGAACGGCCGAGTTGAACATCACGGTCGAAATCCAGCAAGCGCTTGCGGTGTTCTGGGGTTTCATGTTCACCGCCATGTCCTTCCTGACCACCGCCGGGTTTGAAAGCGCGAACTGGAACGATGCGCAACAATTGTCTGGCCTTGGGACACCCGGCCTGATCCTGATGGGGCTGGCGCTGATCGGCGGGGGCGTAGCCACCACTGCCGGCGGGGTCAAGCTGCTGCGGGTTTTTGCGCTTTATCTTAATGGCAAGCGCGAGATCGACCGCCTGATCTACCCGTCCTCCGTCAGCGGTGAGGGTGGCGGCAATCGTCGCATCCAAAGCGATGGCGCTTTTATCGCGTGGATATTCCTGATGATGTTCGCCCTTACGCTGGCTCTGTTCGATTTGCTGCTGGCCGCCATGGGAGTCGGGTTCGAACAGGCAATGGTACTGAGCGTCGCCGCGCTGAGCACCACCGGGCCGCTGATCGAACTGGCGACCGATGTACCTATACGATTGATCGATCTGTCCGGCGCGGCCAAGCTGACGGTCTGTGCGGCGATGGTTATCGGCCGTCTGGAGACACTGGCGATCGTCGCGTTGATCACGCCTGCATTGTGGCGCGATTGACCAAACGGAAGGCTGCTGCCGTTACTGCCTGATTTTTCATCTGGAATATCTGTTCACGGCACTCCATACTCAGCCGGAGGGAGCGCGTTGGTCCGCAGCGCGTAGCAAGAACAATGGCGAGATTATAATAATATGGCTTCGGACAGACAGAATCTGCAGGACGCGTTCCTGAATAATGTACGGAAAGCAAAGGTCCCGGTCACGATATTCCTGATCAACGGCGTGAAATTACAGGGTGTTATCACCTGGTTCGACAATTTCTGTGTATTGTTGCGCCGCGACGGACAGTCGCAGCTGGTCTACAAACACGCGATTTCGACCATCATGCCATCGCAACCGATCAGCCTGTATGAGGGCGAAGACGCCTCTTGATGGAACATGACAGGACGCACACCCGGGCCTGGGTGCTGCATCCGGAAATCAAGTCAGATGAGCAGCGCCGCGTTCCAGAACCGGCGCTGGAAGAAGCGGTGGCATTGGCTGCCGCTTTGCCCGATCTGGATGTGATCGGGTCAGAAGCCGTGCGCTTGCAACGCGCTCAGGCGGGATATCTGTTCGGAAGCGGCAAGATCGACGAGCTGGCTGAACGGTTGCATGACCATGAGATTGAGCTGGTGTTGATCGACGGGCCGGTCACGCCTGTTCAGCAGCGTAATCTGGAAAAGGCGTGGAAGGTCAAAATCCTAGACCGGACCGGCCTGATCCTTGAGATTTTCAGCGACCGCGCACGGACCCGCGAAGGTGTGTTGCAGGTCGAGATGGCAGCGCTCAGCTATCAACGCACGCGTCTGGTGCGGGCCTGGACTCACCTCGAGAGGCAACGTGGTGGCCTTGGGTTTGTCGGCGGCCCCGGTGAAACTCAGATCGAGGCTGACCGCCGTGCGATTGACGAGCAACTTGTACGCCTGCGCCGACAATTGCAGAAGGTCGTGAAGACGCGCACGCTGCATCGCGCCGCGCGGGCCAAGGTTCCGTACCCGATTGTCGCGCTTGTCGGATATACCAACGCCGGGAAGTCCACATTGTTCAACAGCCTGACCGGGGCCGAGGTGATGGCAAAAGACATGTTGTTTGCCACTCTGGACCCAACCATGCGGCGGGTCGAGCTGCCGGATGGTCCCGAGGTTATCCTGTCGGATACGGTGGGGTTCATTTCGAACCTGCCAACCGAGCTGGTGGCGGCGTTTCGTGCCACGCTCGAAGAAGTTCTGGGTGCTGATCTGGTGGTGCATGTCCGTGATATCAGCCACGAAGAAACTGAGGCTCAGGCGCAGGATGTCGAGACGATTCTGACCTCGTTGGGCGTCGAGGATGATCGCCCCCGGCTTGAAGTCTGGAACAAGATCGACTTGCTGAGCCCGGAGGAGCGCGAGGCGACGCTGGCGCGTGCAGACCGTGATCCAGCGATTTTTGCCATCTCGGCTGTGACGGGCGAGGGGGTCTCCGCCCTGTTGGCCGAGATTGCGCGAGTATTGCAAGGCGCACGGCATGAAGCGACATTGACGCTCGGATTTGCCGAAGGTGACAAACGCGCCTGGTTGTATCGTCAGGACGTGGTGCGCTCGGAACAGCGAAACGAGCACGGGTTTGAGATCACGGTGCTTTGGACGGACAAGCAGGCGTCGAAGTTTGCAGCGTTCTGAACGGTGCTAGGTCGGATCGAAGGGGGCTGGCTATGACGCAGGACGAAAACGCGAAAGTCTGTTTGCAGGGGCACATTATGGTGCCGGCGGCGCAGCTTGACCAAGTGCGGCAAGCTCTGCCTGAACATATTGCGCTGACGCGCGCTGAACCGGGTTGTCTCGGTTTCGAAGTGGTTGAGGACAACAACCATCCGGGTCGCTTCAATGTGTCGGAGGTGTTCGAGAGCAAAGCCGCGTTCGATGCCCATCAGGAGCGAACACGGGCGTCGAACTGGTTCCGGATTACGCAAGGTCTTAAGCGGCATTATTCGATAACAAGCGGCTAGGGGCAGGTCGGCATCGATGAGCGGTTGTTTTCACACCCCGTCGATCTGACGCTGTTGTTCTTCGGCATCAAACCACTCCAGCGAAGTCTGGATTTTGTTGTCGGATGTCAGCTCCCATTGCTCCCAGCCGCGTGTGACCACCGGGTTGCCGGTTTTGGCGTGATGACCTTCCAGTGTTCGGACAAACAACGCGTGTGATCCAGCCCACCGCATCATGTCGCAGCGCACCTCCAAATCGGGGAATTCAGCATATAGGCCGCGCACCATACCGATGATCGCAACATGACCTTGCAGGGGTTCCCCCCGGTTTACGCTGACCTGGCCCTCGGGTGCAAAAAAACCGGCTACGGCTTCGGCATCACCCGAACTCCAGGCGATGGCATAGTCGCGGGCAAGATTGTTCAAAGTATCGCGAAGGCTGCCCATGCATTTCCCCCCTGATGCCGATGTGGCTGCCCAACGACTTTAGGCGAAGACAAAGACCCACGTCCACGCGGGCTGTGGAAAGGGGCGGGGAATTGCCGAAAAGTCGACTTAGCGAGGGTTGAGTGCGGTCACACCCACTGCTGCGGCACGGGCCAGTCCGACGTCCAGCGACATCGGAATATACTCTCCGCGACGCCAAAGTTGCGCCTGATCGTCGTAGTAGCGCGACAGGAAATGGCCGGACTGACCGGTTGCGGTAATGAAGACCGAGCTGTCAGGATCGGCGAAATCATAGACCCCGCGATAGCCCGCCCCGTGCACGTTCTGGAACGGGTCCGGCCCTTCGCCCGACGTGCGCCCGCGGAGCAGGGTATTGTCCCCTCCGCTGGTCGATTGGCGGATGTTCACGAAAAAGCGCAACACCGGCACCTCGCCCAATACCGGGTGGTCATGTGTGGCCTGATGGGCATCGCCCCAGCGCAGGGATTCCAGCGCTGAGCCATAGTGCTCGGAAATCCAGAGGATCGCGTCATCCAGCGCCAGCCGCGCCATATCGGTACAGGTCTCGACCAAAGCGCTCTGGCGCACGTCACACCATACAGAGGCACCGTCTATATCGCGATACACCCGTTCGATGAACAGCGGTTCGACATGTTTGTACTCGGCCGCCAGCGGTCCAAGTTCGTCCGAGATCAGACGGATCTGCAGGGCGCGCAGCCATGCGGCGTAGATCAGCGGCTCAGGCAGATGCTCGTTCATCTCGCCATTCCAATTCGCCAGCAAATCCAGCGCGATCTGGCGCTGACGTTCCGGGGTGCCTTCGGGGGCGGCTTCTCCGGTGAACCAAAGATCGGCACCGATCAGGGGCAACAGGGACCGGGCGGTGAAGCTTACGGTATCCAGTTGCGCCTCGATGAAACTGTCGCGGGTGTGCACCTCGCGCGATTGCATCAGGCGCTCCCAGCGATGGACGCGCTGCGTGTCACCCCATTTGTAAGACACATGCAAGGGGAAAGGCCGGTCGATGATCTTGTTGTTTGTATTGCCAAGTACACCACCGACCGGGGCCACGAATTCAGGATTATCCGAATAGGGCAGGCGGCCTTGCCAACGGTTCCGGTCAAGCCAGCCGGGGGTCGGGATACGCCCACGGCTTTGATTGTTAAGATCCCGTTTCGGCATGGCGCCAATCAGTTTCAGACCGATCGTGTCCTTATCCACCAGCGATAGATTCTGCGAGGGCGCGATGAAATCTTCGGCCAGATCGATCGCCTGCCGCACGGTGTCGGCATTCATCAAGGCCAACGACGCGCTCATCGAGGTGTCGCGCGGGCTCAGTGCGCTCCAGGACAGAGTGGCGACATGGCCCGGTGGCGTAATCGTTTCAAGATTATAGTGAGTGCCCGGCAGTACGGGGCCGTTCTCGGTCCAGCGTAAGGTCAGGGTGATGGGGGCCGCATCCTTGATCTCGATGATCGAGGGCCGGGTCTGGAAGCGTTCGTACCCGTTCGGCGTCAGATATTCCTCGGGGTTTTCGGGGTTCAGCTGTTCGATGTGAACGTCCTGATCATCCAGATACGACGAGGTCAGCCCCCACCCCAAACGGTCGCTGCGCCCCGCCGAAATGGCGGGAACGCCGGGGATGGTGGCGCCGATTACACCGCCTTTGGCCAGTTCCAGACGCGCCAGATACCAGATGCCGGGCGCCGCGAAGCCCAGATGGGGATCATTGGCCAGCAATGTCCCACCGCTGGCCGAACGGGACGGTGCGGCGGTCCAGCCGTTTGAGGCGCCTGCCAGCCCGCGCCGGGGAAATGGCGATAGCGGAGTGTCGGGCATAGGCGTGCCCTTTGCATAGCGGGGCAGGTTCGGAAACAGCGCTGCATATTCAGGCAGGGCGGCAATGCCGGGGCCGGGGACATTGGGCAGAATGTCGGCCAGCCGCGCGGGGTTCTCGAGCATCAGAGAGGTCCGGGCGCGCAGGACCTCGTCTTCGAGATGGCCGGACAATTGCAGGCTCATCAGTTTGATGATGGCAATGCTGTCCCCCGGTTGCCAGGGGGGAACGGGGGCGTTGAACAGGAACATCTCGGGCGCGCCACGTCCAAGCGCCTGTTCGTTGATTTCGGCCAGCCGTGCATTGATCCCGGCAGAATAGGCGCGCAACGCGGCCTTGGTGTATTCGTCCTGTACCTCGACCGAGCGATGGGCGAGGCCATAGAGGTCCAGCCGGCGCAACAGTTTGTCGATATGAACGGTGCGCTGCCCGAACACCTCGGACAAGCGGCCCTGCACCGTGCGGCGCAGAACGGTCATTTGCCACAACCGGTCCTGCGCGTGGGCGTATCCGAGGCCAAAATAGACATCCGGATCGGTCTGGCCGAGAATATGCGGCACGTTCGCAGTGTCGCGGACGATCTCGACCGGGGCGGTTATCCCTTTAACTTCAACCGTCTGGTTATATTCCGGCAGTGACTGGCTGGCCAAAAAATAGACTAATCCAACAGCGGCGATCGCAAGCAGGATCAGGCCCGTTGTCAGTCGTACCAACCAGCGAAAAACCAGCCCCATCTGTCCCTCAAGATATCTGTGTATTCATTCGCGCCGAGGTTACTGGAACCCCCGCCGGACCGAAAGAGTATTGCTGCCTTAAATTGTGTTAATCCACCAAAACTCAGAGCCCCGCCACAAGATGTAGCGGGGCTCGTCAGAGGGGGGAGGGTGGTATCTGGGGATCAGGGAATAATGCGCGTGTATTTGGTGCCTTCGATTGTGGCGCCGAACTTCAGGCCCGCCTGTCCGAAGACGGCTGCCAGTACCGGCTTGCGCAATTGGGTTGTGTCGGTCGAAAGCGACTCACCGGTCGCATCGACGACGTATCCGATATCGGCCCCGGCGGTCCAACCGCTGGAGCGGCGGAAATCGTTCAGTGCTTCTTCGGTCATGAAGAACAGAACATGCGCATATTGCTGTGCGCCGATCTGCAGACCCGCAGAACCGGAGATGGCTGAGTAATAGTCGACCGTTGCACCCTGAATACGCAGCGCGCCCTGACCATAGGCACCGCCGAAGATAAATCCGGCATCCGTGATCAGCGGCATCACCAACATTCCGTTGGCCTTGTTGGCGATTTCTACGGTGTTGGGGTACTTGCTGTACATTTCATTCAGCGTCGCATCGACACGCGCGTCGAGCGTTACCGCATTGGAATTCCCGACGCCGTTGCCGCAGGCGGCGGTCAGCGTCAGCCCGGCCATGCCAATAGCAAAGCCGCGACGGCTGAGTCGGGGGGAGTTTGAACTGCTCATGTTTCTCTGTCTCTGTGTATGTGCCTGATATGTCGGGTATTCCCGATCTTGTCTGCAAGAATACGCCGATTGCACCGGCCTGTCACGGGAAAGCTGTGCTGCGCCCGCAGCAAATCGGCGAAAAATTGCGACAATCTGAGGTGTTAGCCCTGCAGGATGCGCGCAGCTTCGGGGGCAAAGTAGGTCAGAATGCCGTCACACCCGGCGCGTTTGAAAGCCAGCAAGCTCTCAAGCATCACTTTTTCGCCGTCGATCCAGCCGTTTTGCGCCGCCGCCTGGATCATCGCGTATTCGCCGGACACCTGATAGGCGTAGGTTGGCGCGCCAAAGCTATCCTTCACGCGGCGGCAAATATCCAGATACGGCATTCCCGGTTTGATCATGACCATATCCGCGCCTTCAGTCAGGTCACGCTCGATCAAACGCAGGGCCTCGTTCGAATTGGCCGGGTCCATCTGATAGGTCTTCTTGTCGCCGGTCAGCGCACCCGAGGCACCGACGGCATCGCGGAACGGACCATAGAAGGCGCTCGCGTATTTCGCCGCATAGCTGAGGATCATGACATTCTGATGCCCTGCAGTCTCAAGCGCGCGGCGCATCGCTCCGATACGGCCGTCCATCATGTCGGACGGGCCGATGATGTCGGCTCCGGCCTCGGCTTGCGCCAGTGTCATTTTCACCAGCGCCTCGACCGTCTGGTCATTCACGATCTCGCCATCGATCACATAGCCGTCATGGCCGTTGATGTTGTAGGGATCGAGCGCCACGTCGGTCATCACCGCCAAATCGGGAGCGGCGGCCTTGATTGCCCGGATGGCGCGGTTCGACAGGTTCTCGGGGTTCCATGCTTCGGCACAATCTTCGGTTTTTAGGCCGGGGTCGGTATACGGAAAGATACAGATCGCCGGGATGCCAAGGGCCTGAGCCTCAACGGCGGCTTTGGCGATCAGATCAACGGAGCGGCGCACGACACCGGGCATCGAGGGGACGGGCTCTTCAATGCCCTCGCCATCGCGCACAAAAACAGGCCAGATGAAATCATCCACGGTCAGGGTGTTCTCGCGTACCAGACCACGGATCGCTTCGGATTGACGTGTTCTGCGGAACCGGGCCTGGGGATAGGGGGCGATGGTGGGTTTCATGGCGCACTCTCCTTGAACAATTGCGCTTTGGGTGGCATGAATTCCCAGTGGTCTCAAGGGTAACAATGGACGCATCGCTGCGATGACGGTTCCTGCGGACGGTGAATAAAGGGCAGGCGCTTGGACATATACTCTTCGATTTTCGAACTCATCGATATGCGGAGCTTCTCGAATCTGTGGTATTGGATCGGATTGGCCGTTCTATGGTCATCCGCCAGTCACTGGGCGATGGGTGTGCCCTTCGATCTGGTGGTACGCGCGCGTCGTGTGGGGGGGCAGTCGGAACAGGACCTGCTGGATATCGTCCGGATAAATGCGAATCGGTTGCTGTATATCGTTGAAACCTCGGGTTTGTTCATAATGGCGATCTGCTGTTTTGTCTTAACCGGGCTGGCGATACTCGGTTTCTTTTATGAGGTTGAGTTCGCTCAGGCAGTGTTCTTGCTGCTGTTTCCTATGTGTTTCGTGCTGCTGATAAACATCAGGGCAGCCCACCGGCTGATGCAGCAAGAGGCTACGGTGGAAAACGTTTCGAAAACGCTGACACGATGCCGGACATTTACGCAGATCATCGGAATGTTCACCATCTTGATCACTGCGTTCTGGGGAATGTATCAGAACATTTCGATTGGTGTCCTAGGTTAGTAGTCTCTGAAAGGCAACGCAATGATGGCTCCGAACCACGTAACAGTCGGCGGCGCCCCTGAAGGGTTTGACGCGCAGCTTGTGCTGAATGAGATTGCCCGCTCGGGTGGTCCGGTCTGTCATGTCGCGCGCGATGACAAGCGGATGGAGGCGACGCGGGCGGCGCTGGCTTTTTTCGCTCCGGAGATGCCTGTATTCGTGTTTCCCGGTTGGGATTGTCTGCCGTATGACCGCGTTTCGCCTAATGCCGATATCTCGGCCGCACGGGTGGCGACATTGGCGGCAATGGTGCATCAGATGCCGCAGCAGTTTGTGCTGCTGACCACACTGAACGCGGCGACGCAGCGGGTGCCTGCACGCGAGGTCTTGCGCGAGGCGGCTTTCACCGCGCGTGTGGATCAGCGCATAGACGAGGACGCGCTGCGGAACTTTCTGGTGCGCATGGGGTTCACCCAAAGCCCCACGGTAATGGAGCCCGGAGACTACGCTATCCGAGGTGGCATCATCGACATCTTTCCACCCGGCGACAGCGGCCCGGTCCGGCTGGACCTGTTCGGAGACGTTCTGGACGGCGCCCGCCGGTTTGACCCGGTCACCCAGCGCACGACCGAGAAACTTGATCTGGTTGAACTGGCCCCGGTGTCCGAGGTCATTCTGGATGACGCGGCTATAACGCGGTTCCGCCAGAACTATCGCATCGAGTTCGGCGCAGCCGGCACTGACGATCCGCTCTACGAAGCCGTCACTGCGGGCCGCAAACATCAGGGCATCGAACACTGGCTGCCGTTCTTCCACGAAAAACTGGAAACGCTGTTTGACTATCTGCCGGGGGCCACGATCTCGCTGGATGATCAGGTTACGCCGGCGCGGCTGGCCAGATGGGATACGATCGCCGATCAGTATGAGACGCGAAAGCTGGCGCTGGAAAACCGTTCGCGCATGGATTCGGTTTACAAGCCGACCCCGCCCGGATTGCTTTATCTGGACGATGCTGCATGGGACGATGCGGTGGGTGACCGGCGCGTGCTGCAATTCAGTCCTCTGCCGCAAGCCAGTGGGCCGGGTGTGATCGATGCGGGGGGGCGGATCGGACGCAACTTTGCCCCTGAGCGCCAGCAGGAAAACGTCAGCCTGTTCGGAGCGCTAGCGAGTCACATCCAAAACAAAATGGACAAGGGTCCGGTTCTTGTCGCCTCATATTCCGAAGGAGCGCGCGAGCGTCTGACCGGGTTGATCGAAGATGAGGGTCTGGCCGAGGCGGTTCCCGTCGCCGACGGCACCCGGATCGGCAAACGTGGCTTGCATCTGGCGGTCTGGGCGTTGGAACATGGGTTCGAAACCCCTGATCTGACGGTGATCGCCGAACAGGACGTTTTGGGTGACCGCCTCATTCGCCAGCCCAAGAAACGCCGCAAGGCCGAGAATTTCCTGACCGAAACCCAATCCCTCAGCCCCGGTGATTTGGTGGTGCATGTCGATCATGGCATCGGCCGCTACAAGGGGATGGAGGTCGTCACCGCCGCCGGCGCTGCACATGAATGTCTGCTTCTGGAATACGCGGAACAGTCAAAGCTGTATCTGCCCGTCGAAAACATCGAACTGCTGTCGAAATACGGACATGATGAAGGCTTGCTTGACCGGTTGGGCGGCGGAGCGTGGCAGGCCAAGAAAGCCAGGCTGAAGGAACGCATCCGCGAGATGGCGGACAAGCTGATCCGCATCGCGGCCGAGCGTGCCTTGCGCAAAGCTCCGGTCATGGACCCGCCGCCCCACGCGTGGGAGGAGTTCAGCGCGCGTTTCCCGTATCAGGAAACCGATGACCAGTTGCGCGCCATTTCCGAGGTGATGGAGGATATGCACTCTGGTGCGCCGATGGATCGCCTGATCTGTGGCGACGTTGGTTTCGGCAAAACCGAAGTCGCCATGCGCGCGGCCTTTGTCGCGGCCATGTCGGGCGTGCAGGTTGCCGTTGTCGCACCGACCACTTTGCTGGCGCGCCAGCACGCGGCCTCGTTCAGGGAACGGTTCCGGGGCTTCCCGCTGGAAGTCCGGCAATTGTCGCGCTTCGTGTCGGCGAAAGAGGCGCAACAAACGCGCGACGGGCTGGCGCGTGGCACCGTGGATATCGTGATCGGCACCCATGCGCTGCTGGCCAAGGGAATACGGTTCCAGAATCTGGGGCTGCTGATCATCGACGAGGAACAGCATTTCGGGGTCGGCCACAAAGAGCGCCTGAAACAGTTGCGCTCGGATGTGCATGTGCTGACCCTGACGGCGACGCCGATTCCGCGTACGCTGCAACTGTCGCTGACCGGTGTGCGGGATCTGTCGATCATCGGGACCCCGCCCATCGACCGGCTGGCCATCCGCACCTATGTGAGTGAATTCGATGCGGTGACGATCCGCGAGGCGCTGTTGCGCGAACATTATCGCGGCGGACAGAGTTTCTATGTGGTCCCGCGGATCTCGGATCTGCCAGAGATCGAGGAATTCCTGAAAGAACAACTGCCCGAGCTGAGCTATGTCGTTGCGCACGGGCAGATGGCTGCGGGGGAACTCGATGACCGCATGAACGCGTTCTATGACGGCAAGTATGACGTGTTGCTGGCAACGACGATTGTGGAAAGCGGTTTGGATATTCCAACGGCAAATACCATGGTTGTGCACCGGGCAGACATGTTTGGTCTGGCGCAACTCTATCAAATCCGGGGCCGGGTGGGGCGGTCGAAAACCCGTGCCTATGCATATCTCACCACCAAACCGCGCCAGAAACTGACCGCCACGGCCGAAAAACGCCTGCGCGTTCTGGGCTCATTGGACACGCTGGGGGCCGGGTTCACGCTGGCGTCTCAGGACTTGGATATTCGCGGCGCAGGCAATCTGCTGGGCGAGGAACAGTCGGGCCAGATGCGCGATGTGGGGTACGAGCTCTACCAGTCCATGCTGGAAGAAGCGATTGCCAAGATCAAGGCTGGCGAGATGGAGGGTCTCAGCGACGCTGACGACCAGTGGGCACCGCAGATCAATCTGGGCGTGCCGGTCCTTATCCCCGAGGATTACGTGCCCGATCTGGACGTGCGGTTGGGGCTGTATCGCCGCCTGTCGTCGCTGTCGACCAAGGTCGAACTGGAAGGCTTCGCTGCCGAGTTGATCGATCGTTTCGGTACGCTGCCGAAAGAGGTGAATACCCTGATGCTGGTCGTGCGTATCAAGGCGATGTGCAAACGGGCGGGTATTGCAAAGCTGGATGGCGGGCCGAAAGGGGCAACAATTCAGTTCCACAATGACAAGTTTGCCTCGCCCGAGGGGCTGGTCGAGTTCATCCAGAATCAGCGCGGACTGGCCAAGGTCAAGGACAACAAGATCGTCGTGCGCCGCGACTGGAAGAAGGACAGCGACAAGATCAAGGGTGCCTTTGCCATCGCGCGTGACCTCGCCGAAAAGGTTGTGGCCGAGAAGAAGAAGGCGAAAGCCTAGTTGCCGGTGCTGCTGCGGACCAACTCGACCGGCGGCTTGTTATGATGATCGGCTGGGGTACAAAGTCATATGGGGTCTGACGCCGAGCAGATTATAAGCATGTATCGCCGTCATGCAGATGCGTGGGTAGCGCGCAGGAGCAAGCGTCTGTTTGAGCGGAACTGGCTCGACCGGTTCCTCGCCCTGATGCCCGACGCACCTCTGGTTCTGGATTTGGGTTGTGGTGCAGGTCAACCGGTTGCTCGGTATCTTTTGGGCAAAGGGTGTGCGCTAACCGGCGTTGACACTTCGCCACGGATGCTTGAACGCGCACAGGCTGATATGCCTCAGGCGCGTTGGGTGAACGCGGACATGCGTGGCCTTGAGCTAGATGCGAGGTTTCACGGTATTCTGGCGTGGAACAGCTTTTTCCATCTGACGCCCGACGATCAACGCAAGATGTTTCAGGTATTCAAGCGGTATGCTGCTGCGGGCGCGGCTCTGATGTTTACCAGTGGTCCGTCCTATGGCGAGGTGCTTGGTGAGCTTGAAGGCGAGGTTCTGTATCACGCAAGTCTCGACGCTTCCGAATACGAGGATTTGTTGGACAAACATGGCTTTGAGCTTGTGGATCATCGAATCGAGGACCCGGACTGTGGCGGGCATACTGTCTGGCTGGCACGCGGTTTCTGAGTTCAATCGCCCGTCACGAAGGTACAAATCTGCCACTCACCCGCATCGGATTTCACAAGCGCGGCGCGGTAGCCGACCATGGATGTCAGGAAGTCGCTGTACATGTAACCCACCGTGCCGTCGGTCAGTCGGATTTTCTGGTATGTTTCCTCGGTCTGGTAATCGGGAACGATGACCACCTCATGGCTTATCAGATCTATAATCGCTGCGCTGCGCGATGGTGTCTGGCGCAGCGAGACCTGCTCGGCCGCCACAAAATATGCGGTGAAGGGATCAAGGGAAGCGGGCAGGGCGATCCTCCAATGAGCCGGCATCCAGAACTCACCCTGATCGTCGAAATATCCCGGCTGCGACAGTGTGTTCTGCAGGTCAGCCCAATATGAGTCGCGCAGTTCGTCGGCCTCATCCCTGAATTCTTCGCTCAGCAGTTCGGGAGGTACGGTCAGGTTCGTGCGGAACTCGTCAGGTCCGCCATTGCTGCCGTGGCTAAGATAGATATCCGGGCAGGCGGCGGCCACGACGGCTTCGGTATCGCGCGCCTCGATCTTCGCGCGCAGTTCGGCCCTGAAATCCAGCAAAGCGGGATCACGCCCGGCCTCGTCTTCAGGTGGAAAGGACTGCCGCTGTGCCATCGCCGGGCCGCAGGTCAGCATGGCCAGAGCCAAGGGCAATGCTCTCATTCGGCGGCTCTCATCGCAGCTTGAGCACAGAAGCAGGACGCGCCGACAGCACGGTCTGCACGGGCAAGCGCGAGATCGAGGCGCTGTTGGATTTGCCTGATTTCTATGGTTTCCCCACGCGCTTTCAGGCAATCGGACAAGCCCTTCAAACTCCAGACATTATCGGGATGGATCGAGGCGCGGCTGAGTGAGCCGTCAAGGCCCAGATCCTCGCGATAAATCGCCTCGGCTTCGGCGGCGTGACCCTGCTCGAACAGCAGCGCGCCAAGCGCGTGGCGGGTGGGCTGCATCCAGCCCCAGGGTTCATCATAGGGTAGCGTATCGTCCAGTTCGACCGATCTGCGAAGGTGAGCGTAGGCGATGTCGTAATTCCCTTTGCGGTACTCGATCTCGCCACGCAGCATCTCTGTAGCGATCTCCAGCAGGTCGATGACACGATTGTTGTGCAGCCTGCGCGTTTCGGGGACACAGGTTTTTGCGGCGAGGAACAGGTTCTCTTCGGCCTCGGCTTCGTCGATATGGCCCGTCGCGGCAAACGCGATCGCGCGGGCGTAATGCGTTGTTGCGGTCAGTGTGCGATAAAGATCAGGATCGTCGGGAAGCTCCAGTGCCTTCGCCTCTTCCCATCGACCGAACCGGATCAGGATATGCGGGCCCATGGACATATAGCTTTCGAAGTAATCCGCCATGGGCGGGCTTTCGATACGCAGCATGTCCTCGGGCGTGGTATCCCAGAGTCCCTGATTGGCGTGCAGGGCCGGTTCCATCTGTCCCAGAAACAGCGCACCGTAAATGGTGAAGTGATAGTTGTGCTGCCGATAGCCGGTGTAAATGTTGAACGCGCCCTCACGCTCGTAATACTTCAGGTCTGCTTCGGTCGCCTTTTCATTCCAGTAAACAACGTTTTGATAGTGGCCGCACAGCACGTCGATATGGGTTGGCATATGCACCAGATGCCCCGCATCCGGCACCAGTGTGCGCAATACATCCCCGGCCTTCAGCGCCTTTTCCGGTGTTGGCGACATTTCCATCAGGTGGACATACAGATGCAGCAAGCCGGGGTGGGACATCGCCTCAGGATCATCCGCCATGGCCGTTTCCAGGGCGTCCTGCGCCTCCAAAGTGGCGGCGCCTGCAGCTGGTTTCCCGGTCCTGAGGTCCCACATCTGCCAGGGCGTGAGGTTCATCAATGCCTCGACATAGATCGTACGCACGTCAAGATTGCCGCGCTGTTCGGCAAATGCCGCACGCATGGCGTCGGCAAAATCATAGTCCCACGTATGCATGTCCTCGATCGGATTGCGCTGAGGGTAGCGGGCTGGCAGCGCCCGGATCAGAGCCTGTTCAACAGGCGTGCAGCGGTCCAGAAGGGACATGGCCTTTTGTGTGGCGTCATACGCTGTGGCCAGAGATCTGGTTTGGCCCTGCTCATCGCGCAGATCCCAGGGCAGGTTGTAATTCGGGCCCGCCGCGTACGCGACGCCCCAATGTGCCATCGCGCAGTCGGGATCATATTCGGCTGCACGCTGGAAGCAGGCAACGGCCTCGTCATGGTTATATCCATAGGTCCAGACCAGACCGCGATCGAACCAAAGCTGCGCTTCGGGTGATGCGGTGGTGACGGCACAGGAATACGTACCCAGATCGTAATAGTCGCTCATGAACCCCTCCCCACGAATTGGGGAAGGTTAGCGCGTTTCAATGGCTCTGCACAGATCAGGCGGGAAGTCTGTTTTCGATCCGGCCCATATGAAGCATCAGGCCGAAGCCCAGGACGCACAAGGTCAGCACGCCGGTCGTCAGCGGAGTGATCGAGCCATCGAACAACAAACCGACCGGCGCGGCGATCGCTGCGGCCAATACCGTGGCAATCGATCCTATGACCGAGGCGGCCATGCCGGCGATATGACCCATCGGTTCCATCGCGATCGCGTTCAGATTGCCCATCGTGACGCCTGCCATAAAGAACACCGTGGTCTGCCAGGCAACGAACAAAGCAAATGAGGCGTCCGCGGACAAAGGCATCATGTTCAGGACGATGACGCATCCGGTGATAACGATTTGTGCGCCCAGAGCCCAGGTCACGATCCGCCTCATGCCAAGGCGCACGACCAGCGCCGCGTTCAGCAGACTGGCCGATCCGGAGATCAGTGCCACGAACCCGAACCAGAACGGGAAGCTCTCTGCCCGGTCATGTATGACGTCAAAGACCGGCTGCACCATCGTCAGCATGGTGAACAGCATCCCCATGCAAAGCGTCTGCACAAGGATCGACAGCCGCACAGTAGGGTGGGCAAGCATCTCTTGCACCGCAGCCATTATAAGCGGCAGGCGGAAGGCGCGGCGGTTTTCGGGGGCCAGAGATTCGGGCAACCGCATGGCCATCCAGATCACGATGACCGAGGCGAACAGGACAAAGGACACGAAGATGCCACGCCAGCCGACCAGCGCGATAACGCCCGCGCCCAGCAGCGGTGCCCCGGCCGGAACCAATGTAAAGATCATCATCGCGATCGAGATAATGCGGGCCATCTCTCGCCCTGCGTAAAGGTCGCGTATGATTGCCATCGCCACGACCCGAGGGCCGGCAGCGCCCAGACCCTGGACGATACGTGCCGCCAGGACCAACTCGAGCGATGAACTGGCCCAGGCGACGGCTGACGCAAGAATATAAAGCGCAACGCCCCCATAGATCACGGGTTTGCGTCCAACCGCATCCGAAATCGGACCCGTGAAGAATGTGCCAATGCCCATGCCCAGTACAAACGACGTCAGGATAAGCTGCGCCTTGTTCAGATCACCGGGGCTCAGCTCAGCTCCGATCTCGGGCAGCGCCGGCAGCATTGAATCGATCGAAAACGCGATCGTGGCGAACATCATCGCGACCAGCGCAATGAATTCGCCCCGGGACATGCGATTGGTCATGGGGAACTCCTTCCCGATTGCGCTATCACGGCAAAACGGGTTGGACTAGATCAGAAATGCACAGAGGTATGTGCTAATCTGCAGGGGAAGCCTCAAGTTGAGACATTATTTCGGAGATCACTTTTTCCCATAATTCAGGAGGTTGAGCACCCGGAACAGCGTGCTGATTTGCGACGATATACGTGGGCACCGAGCTTACTCCCATCTGGCGGGAATGGGTGTCGCGGGTGCGGATGTCCTCTCGGTCGGCGTCCGACTGCAGCAGTTTGAGCACAACGGCGGCGTCCATTCCGATGCTGTCGGCGATATCGGCAAGAACCTCATGGTCGCCGATATCACGCGCTTCGACGAAATAGGCGTTGAAGAGCGCATCGACCACGGCGTTCTGTTTGTCTTCGATCCCGGCCCAGTGGATCAGGCGGTGGGCATCCAGAGTGTTCGGCGTGCGTTTCATGCCCTCGAAATCGATCTTCAGCCCCGCGTTTTCAGCATGTTCAACCACCGGCGCATAGGCGCGGACAGCGCCGTCCTTGCCGCCAAATTTACGCTCAAGGTACGCGCGCCGGTCCATGCCCGCGCCGGGCATATCGGGGTTCAGCTGAAACGGGTGCCATTCGATCACGAACGGATGGTCCGGCACGGCGGCCAGAGCTTTGTCGAGATGGGTTTTTCCGATGTAGCACCAGGGGCAGATCGGATCGGACATGATATCGAGTTTGACGGTTTGGGTCATTCGGGTCGTGCCTTAAAATAGGCCGGCAGGGCGCGGCGCAGGAGTTTGCCATTGCCCCCGGTCGGCAGGGCAGACATGTGGACGAAGGCGCGCGGTTGTTTGTAGCGCGCCAGTTTCTCGGACACATAGGTGCGCAGCGCGTTTTCGTCCAGTTCTTCGGGGCCGGTATAGAACGCGGCGATGACGGATGTGTCCTGTTTGACCTCAACCGCAGCGGCACCGACCTGCGTGATGCCGGGATGGGTGGATAGCGCGGCCTCTACCTCGACCGGAGAGACCCGGTAGCCGCCCGCATTCATCATGTCATCGTCGCGACCGAGATAGGTGATTTGTCCGTCCACTGCCATTGCCCCCTGATCACCGGTAAGAAACCAATCCCCCTGCATTCGTGACGCGGCCTCTTGCGGAGCGTTTAGATAGGTCAGCATCAAGCCCGGATCGGCGCGGTGAACCGCGATGGTGCCTTCCTGCCCTTGGGGGACAGGCCCCTCTGGTCCGAGAATGGCCACTCGACGCCCTGGCTGAGGCCGGCCCAACGCCTCTGCGCGTGCCGGGTGCGAAGGGCTGGAAGAAATGAAGGTCGAGCATTCAGACATGCCATACGCCTCATAAAGCTCCGTTCCGGTGGAGTGCACCCATTGTTCGTGCAGGTGCCGCGAAAGCTTTTCTCCGGCGCAGAGGCCATGGCGCAGGTCCGGCAGACTCAGTTGAACCTCAGCTTGCATCATCTTCCGGAAGACCCCCGGTGCGGCGGCGAAGATGGTGGCCCGGTGTTGTTTAAGCAGCTTCAGCAGATCGCCAGTGCCGGTTCCCGGCTCGGGGATCAGAGCTGTCGCACCAATGGTCCAGGGGTCCATCAATCCCGTGCCCAGAGTATAGGTCCAGTTAAAGGCACCTGCATGGCAAAGACGATCCGAAGAAAGCAGGCCATACCAGCCATCGACCATCATCTGCCGTGCCCAAATGGCGCGATGCGCATGAGCCACCGCACGGGGTTTGCCCGATGTACCCGACGTGTAGACCACGTAGGCCAGCCGTTCGGGGTCGCCCATATCAAAGGCGGCAGGGGGCAGCGACCGCATCTGAACCAGTTCGGACAGTGTTATCTGATGCGCGTTCGGGGCGCAGGTTACGCTGGGATCGCGCAGAATGGCGGCTGGCTTCAGGTCTTCGATAATCTTGGCGGTTTCCGCGCTGGTCAGTTGTGACGAGGTCGGCACCGGCACCAGCCCCACGGCAATCGCACCCAGATAGGCGATTGGGAAATCGACCGTGTTTCCCAGTCGCATCAAAACGATATCTCCGGCGCCAAGGCCGCTCTGGAGTAATCCCGTGCCGGTTCCCAAGATGGCCGATTGCAGGTCGCCGTAAGTCCACTCGGTTGCCGTATCCGGCCCGAGCACAGATAGGGCGATCTTCCGGTCAGAACTTTGTGCATGGCGCAGCACATGCGCGGCAAGGTTGAATGGGCGCGGGCAGGGCGGTGGAGGCCCCTGATCAAAGATAGACAACATGAGAACTGGCTATCGCCGCGCGAGGCGCGTTGCAAGCGTGGCAGGCTGGTCCTATAGAAAGACGCATGACCACCAAAGATCATAAATCCATCGTCAGAATTGCCCGCGACAATGGCACAAACACCGAGCTCGAGCCGGTCGACCTTGGCGCGCGGGTGCGCGAATTGCGAAAAGCCCGGAACTGGACATTGGAACAGGCCGCCAGTCAGGCAGGGTTGGCGCGTTCGACACTCAGCAAGATCGAAAACGGCCAGATGTCACCGACCTACGATGCGTTGAAAAAGCTGGCGACGGGGCTGGAGATTTCGGTGCCTCAGCTGTTCACGCCGCCGCAGCGCGATCAGGTGATCGGCCGCATGGCGGTGACCAAGATGGGCGAGGGGGCCGCACACGCGACCACCACTTATGAACATGAATTGCTGGCCGAGACCCTGACCAAAAAGCAGATGCTGCCTTACCGCGCCCGCGTGCGTGCGCGTTCAATGGAAGAGTTCGATGGTTGGGTTCGTCACGATGGCGAGGAATTCCTGTATGTCCTGACAGGCGTGGTGCGGCTGTTCACCGAGTTCTACGAACCCGTCGAAATGCGCCGGGGCGACAGCGCCTACTACGACGGCAGCATGGGACACAATGTGATTTCGGTCAGTGATGAGGATGCGACGATCCTGTGGGTCACATCACTTACCTAAGGATTGACGCGCCTCGCGGTTCAGGCCCTCGGTGAACAGGAAATCCTCAAGTTCTTCCCGGGCTTCATTCACGGTCAGATGGTGGCGTTCGGCCAAATAGGCTTCGAACTGATTGCGGTCATCCCTCACGCGCGCCATGTCACGATCACGCAGGTTCGGAAACCTGCGCTTTGCACGCGCGTATGACGCGCCCCAGTCTTGCGTCAGATCAGCCCAGTTCAACATCTGCGAGCGTTCCTTTTTTCAGGTTTCAGGATTGCTCTCCCCACCTCAGCGTACGGAGAGTGGGGCGCTGTGGCGGACATGACAAAATGTCGCAGGTCTTCGCGGAATTCTCTGAGAACAAAAAACCCGCTGCGGCGATACCGCAACGGGCCTACGGACCTGCTTGTAAGTGAGTGGCGGCCGGTCCGTTATTCCTCGGGCTTCGATAGCCATTTGAGTATTATGTGCCCGAATAAATACAGAAATTTTCCGCATTAAGAAGAACATCGCAATATGTGCAAGGTAATCCCCGCGAATGTGTCCGTAAAGCCACTTGAGATAATATTGGCCGGACTAGCAAAACTTGTTGATGATGCGTACCGGTAGGGGGAGGGAATGTCGTCTTATACAAGCACTGGTGCGTCTCGGGTTTGCGCCAAATTTCGCCGAGAACCACAAAAAGCAGGCTCGCGGCTGCGATAATTTCCGCGAACCGTGGGTATGAGGCGGTCCTGTGCTGCGTTTCAGCGGCGTATAGAATCGGCGAGCCGATTATGCACGACGGCTCCGGCATCCACGGTCTGCTGCGGGGTATACTGCGTAAGGGCGCACGGACATGTTCGCGGTGCGGGGCAACCGTTGGTTAAAAACCGCCGCGCGTGCTTACGATGATATAAAGCAGAACAGCGGGACTATTCATCCTGATACCACCAGACCTGAGGCATATATTCGGGTCCGTCGCCGTAGATTGGCAGGGTTTGGGGGTACTTCAACTCTTTGACATGGGCGATACGACCGATATCAAAACTCCAGATCGGGATGACATAACGACCGGCGGTCAGCACACGATCCAGCGCGCGGGTGGCGGCGACAAAATCCTCGTGGCTATCCGAGGCCAACATCTCATCAATCAAGCCGTCCACAGCAGGTGAGGACAACCCCATTACGTTCCGTGTCCCCGGCGCGTCGGCATTTTCGCTCCCCCAATAGAGACGCTGTTCGTTGCCCGGCGACAGCGAGAGTGCGCGGCGAAACGGGGTCATGTCAAAGTCTTGCGCATCAATACGCGCGGTGTACTGCGCATCGTCGACCTTTTCAACCGTCAGTTGAATTCCAAGGCGTTCCAGAGCCCGCGCATAGATTTCCGCTATCACGCCGACATCCTGCACGACGTTAAGACTGCCCTGGCTGATGACCAGATCGATGCGGAATGGCTCACCATCTGCATTGCGCAGCAGGCCATCCTGAACTGTCCAGCCTGCCTCTTCCAGAAGTCCGAGCGCCTTGCGAATACTGCGGCGGTTGCGTTCGGTTCCATCGCCTTGGGGCAGTTCATATCCCTCCAGTGTGCCAGGCGGTAATTCGGCTGCGTATGGCTGAAGAAGGTCCTCGACGCGACCGGAGGCCGGGCCGGGTTTCATTCCCAATTCGGAGCCCGAGAAATACGAGGTAATTCTGGGTTGTGCGCTGCCGGTAATAGTGTCGTTGATGAACTCGAAGTTAAACGCCAGCGTCAGCGCCTCGCGCACGCGCCAGTCGTCAAACGGAGCCTTACGCGTGTTCATCGCGAACCCTGTCATGCCCGAGGGCTTCTGATGCGGGATTTCCGTCTTAACGACATCCCCGCGCTGAACCGCCGGAAAGTTGTACTGCGTGTTCCATTTATCCGCGTTGAACTCGCGCACTGCAGATAGCTCACCGGCTTTGAAGGCTTCGAAAGCGACCGTGCCGTCGCCATAGAATTCGATGCGCATATCTTCAAAATTCATCGTGCCCTTGCGATAGGGGATGTCCGTGCCCCAATAGTCGGGATTGCGTCGCAGATTCACGTAACGCCCGGCTTCGTAGTCGTCGATGACGTAAGGCCCCGAGCCGACGGGGATGTCATGCAACTGGGCATCGGCGAAGTCTTTCCCTTCCCACTGCGCCTTCTGCAGAATCGGGCGCAATCCGGCGATCAGTGCCAGTTCACGATCAGGTTCGTTAAAGGTGATCCGGACACTCCGCGGGCCGGTCTGTTCAATACTGTCGATCTTTCCCCACAAGCCGCGATATCGAAGGTGGCCTTCTGTGCCCAGCGTTTCATATGACCAGATCACATCGTCAACCGTGACCGGAGACCCGTCCGAGAATCGGGCGTTTTCACGCAGGGTAAACTCGACCCAGGACCGGTCCGGAGCTGCCTCAACTGATTCGGCTAACAACCCGTAAAGAGTGAAAGGTTCGTCCCAGGACCGACCCATCAGGCTTTCATGGGTCCAAAATCGCAACTGCCAAGGGGAGGTGCCTTTTTGTACAAACGGGTTCAGGCTGTTATAGCCGCCGGTGTTTGCGAACACGACCTTGCCACCTTTCGGCGCGTCAGGGTTTGCGTAGGGTAGCGACACAAAATCCGGTGGTAGGGCGGGCTGCCCGTACATAGCTATGCCATGGGCCGATTCTGCCGAGGCCAGCGAGGCGGCCAAAATGGAAGCGATTCCCGCAATCGCAGGACGAACGGGGCGAAGATAATCGGGGCTCATTTTGGAAACAATCCTGCTCTGGCCTTATTTTATTTGGGATTCACCGTAGCCATGATTTTTCTTATTATCAAACTTTTAGCTTGGACGAAGGCGCGGAATTGCTTATAAAGGATGCACTGCTCGATAGGTTTCTTGCCTGTATGAAACCTGCCTCAATAACTTAACGCCCGCTTCGTGCGGGCGTTTTTTTTGGCAAGAACCGCAGGGACGCACGCGTCGGATCATTCCCCGTTTCCTTTGCAGGTGCAGCATGGCACTGTGTGCCCGAAATCAAATCAGGACGGAGATCGGTCATGAGCTTGTCGGGAAAAACGGCCATTGTTACGGGGTCAAATTCAGGGATCGGATTGGGCATCGCGCGGGAGATGGCCAAGGCCGGCGCAGATGTCGTTCTGAATTCATTCACCGATCGGGATGAGGATCACGCACTGGCCGCCGAAATCGGGCAAGAGACCGGGACCAATGCGCGATACATCAAGGCGGATATGTCGAAGGGCGATGAATGCCGCGCCCTGATCGAGCAGGCGGGTGCTTGCGACATTCTGGTGAACAATGCGGGTATTCAGCACGTGTCTCCAATCGATCAGTTCCCTGTCGACAAATGGGACGCGATCATTGCGATCAACATGAACTCGGCTTTCCACACGATGGCGGCTGCGTTGCCGATGATGCGGGCGGCCGGATGGGGTCGGATCGTGAATATTGCCTCGGCTCATGGATTGACGGCCTCACCCTTCAAGGCGGCATATGTCGCGGCCAAGCACGGTGTTGTCGGGATGACCAAAACCGTCGCGCTGGAGACTGCGCAGGAACCGATCACCTGCAACGCAATCTGTCCGGGATACGTGCTGACCCCGCTGGTCGAGGCGCAGATTCCCAATACGATGAAAGAATACAACATGAGCCGCGAGGATGTGGTGAAGAATGTTCTGCTGGAACGGCAGCCGTCCAAGGAATTCGCCACTGTCGAGCAGTTGGGTGGAACAACAATCTTCCTGTGCTCGGACGCAGCGGCGCAGATTACCGGAACGACTATATCGGTCGATGGCGGGTGGACGGCCCTCTAGGAAAACTCGGGGGCTCCACACCCCGAACTGATTTGGAACAGCAAAAGAGGCTCGGGTCGTGAAACGTATCAATCTGGCTTTGCAGGGTGGCGGGGCGCATGGTGCGTTCACCTGGGGTGTTCTGGACCGACTGTTGGACGAAGAGGATGTCGAGGTTGCGGCAATCACCGGAACCTCGGCCGGCGCCTTGAATGGCGCTGCTTTCAAATCCGGTATGGTGCACGCGGGGCGGGAAGGTGCGCGGGCCTGTCTTGACGGGTTGTGGAAGCGCATGGGCGCGGTTGGTGACATGCGGATTGCCCATTGGATGCGGGGCATCGAACCCGCCCATATCGCGCGGGCGCTGGAGTATTCGCTGCCGTATTCGATGGCCAAGACATGGTCGCGGTTGGTGTCGCCTTATGCCTACGGGCCGTTTTATCGCAATCCGCTGGAGCCGGTCGTCGACAAGTTCAACTTTGATGAGATATGCGCGGATGAGGGGCCGGGGCTTTTCGTTTGTGCGACCTGTGTGCGCAGTGGAAAGATCAGGGTGTTCACAGGCGACGAGTTATCGACCGATGCTATTCTGGCGTCGGCTTGTTTGCCCAACCTGTTTCAGGCGGTTGAGATTTTCGATCCGGCATCTGGTCGGACCGAGGCGTATTGGGATGGAGGTTACACCGGCAATCCGGCGCTCTATCCTCTGTTCGGCGGCGACCTTCCAGATGACGTGGTGATTGTGAACATTAACCCGTTGGAACGGGATGAAGTACCTAAAACGCCGCAGCAGATTCAGAACCGGATTAACGAGATCAGTTTTAACTCATCCCTGTTTCGTGAACTGCGGGCGATCAACTTCGTTCAGCGGCTGCTGCGGGAAGGCAAGCTGAAGGCGGGCGAGATGAGCCGGGTACTGGTTCACATGATCGCAGATGATGAGTTGATGAATGATCTGTCTGCGGCGACGAAGACGTTCCCGAACCCGGTTGTCTTGAACAGGCTGAAACAGGCCGGTCGCTCTGCTGCGGACAAGTTCCTGCACGCTCATAAGGACGATTTGGGGGAATGCAGTACCGTCGATCTGCCGGCAATGTTTGGTTGACTATTCCGGCGGCTGTGTCGGGTCTTTTTCGTTGGGGTACACAAGTCCCGCTGAAATCACCAGTTTGGCTGCGTCTTCTATGGACATGTCCAGCAAAAGCACATCCTCGGCCGGGAAGAACAGCAGGAATCCCGAAGTGGGGTTCGGAGTTGTCGGAACAAAGACGCTAAGTAATTCGCCACCCGTTTCGGCACGATCGCTGACTTCGCCCCGGGCGGTGGTTGACACAAAGCCGATGGCCCAGATTCCCCTGCGCGGATATTGGATCAGACAGGCTTTTTCGAAAGAGCGTTCGGTCTGCGCAAAGACCGTTTCCGAGATCTGCTTGATGCCGGAATAGACCGAGCGAACGACCGGCATCCGGTCAACCAGGCTTTCGGCGAAGTGAATCAGGGAACGACCCAGAATGCCCTTGGCGACCCAACCGACGATAACCGTGAAGATCAGGAAGATGACGACGCCAACCCCACGCAGGTTGATGCCCACATATTCGGCAGGGCGGAACTGGTGCGGCACCAGCGGTAGGACGGCGCTGTCGATCCAGCCCACAACCGACCAGATCAGCCAGACGGTCAGCCAGATCGGAGCAATAACAACGATGCCCGTCAGAAATGAAGCCCGCAGGCCGGACAGAAGACCGGGGCGGCGATGTGGTTCTTCGTCAAACGGCGTATTCATTGCGGTCCTGAGTGGTTTGCGGGATTAGTTAAGCAGTCGGATGCCGTGGTACAATAGGCTCATATCACTGGGCAGTGCTGACCAGCGCCTTTGCGATTTCCGCTGCGAGGCGCGCGTTGTTGCGAACCAGAGCGATATTGGCGATCAGGGAACGCCCTTCGGTCTGTTCGTAGATACGCTGCAGCAGATAGGGGGTAACGCCCTTGCCGGTGATCCTGTGGGTCTCGGCATCTGCTTGTGCAGATGCGATGATCGGAGCCAGTTCCTCGGCCGGAATCTGATCGGCCTTTGGGATCGGGTTCGCGATCAATTGACCGCCGGGCAGGCCCAGCGCGCGACGGGTAGCATGGGCTCGCGCGATGTCAGCCGCGCTGTCCATCCGCAAGGGCGCGGCGAGCGGAGATTTTGCCGACCAGAAAGCGGGAAACTCGTCCTGACCGTGTGCGATCACGGGCACGCCCAGCGTCTCGAGAACCTCAAGCGTCTTGGCCAAGTCTAGAATGGCTTTGGCACCGGCCGCGACAACGCTAACCGGCGTTTGCGCAAGCTCGTGCAGGTCAGCAGAGATATCGAACGACGTCTCGGCGCCCTGATGCACGCCACCGATGCCGCCGGTAGCGAAGACCTCGATACCCGCATGATGCGCGGCAATCATGGTGGCGGCGACGGTGGTGGCCCCGGTGCCGCCTGTTGCCAGGCAGGCCGCCATATCGGCCCGGGACAGCTTGGCAACGCCCTGTGCCTGACCAAGTGCCTTGAGCTGCCCCGGCTCGAGACCAACATTCAGCACACCGTCGATCACGGCAATTGTTGCGGGAACTGCACCTGCGTCGCGAATGTCTTGCTCGACCTCAGCAGCCACCTCGATGTTCTGAGGGTAGGGCATCCCGTGGGTGATGATGGTGCTTTCCAGCGCTACGATGGGAAGACCCGCATCTTTTGCGGCGCGAACCTCGGCAGAATATTGAATGTCGATCACAGTGGGGTTTCTCCGGAAACATAGGTGGCCGCAGCGTGCAGGGCACGGGCCAGAGCGGCTTCGTCATCTGCGCCGCCTGCCTCGGCCGCGATATGGGCTGCCATGAAGGTATCGCCCGCGCCTGTTACGCGGGTGACCAGAACGGAAGGCGGTTTTTGCGTCAGAACACTTTCCGCGCTGCCAACGGTGGCCGAGTTGCCACCATCGGTTACAAGCACGCGCAAGGCGCCGCGATCAAGAAGACTCTTGGCTGCGCTCTCTGAGTCTGTGAACTCGCGCTGGCAAAGCAAGCCAGCCTCTTCGAGGTTCACGTAAAGCGTCGCGCGGGCGTGTTTCAGAAACGGTAGCAGCCGTTCCGCCTTGCCGGGTGATGCGGGGGCCACGCGCAGGTCGGCGCGGGCAAAGGCAGGGCTTTGCGCGATTTCTTCCAGCAGGTCCAGGGTCAGGTTGCCGTCCAGCGCGATGGGGCCTTCGAAGGGCGTGTTCTCGAACCCGAGCGGACCATGCATCAGAGGGCGCAGTATTTTGGCGCCTGCGGCCTCAAGCGAATGCGCATCGGCGATGGCTGCGATCAGGCCATTGGCGCCTTCGACGGCCATATACCGATCGGTCGGCAGGTCTTGCGAACGGTAGATGTGCTCGGTGACCATTCCCAACCGCGCGCAGGCGTGGACCAACTCATCCCCTTCGGGATCGCGCCCGATTGCGGTCAGCAGCGTGGGGGTCATTCCGAAGCGTACCAGCGTCATTGCGATGTTCATCGCGACGCCGCCGGGCAGGCGGGTGATCCGCCCCGGTACATCCGATCCCTGCCGCATTGCGCTGGCAGACCGTCCGATCACGTCCCACAGGACCGATCCGATACACAGGATTTCGCTGTTCTGAGTCATATCTCGTGTCATGCCGCAGCCCCGGCGCGGGTGCAAGGGCTAACGCCGAAGGTGTTCAGCGCATCGCGGCGATCAGCGTGTTTAGCGCGTCCAGCGGGTTCTCCTGCGACCAGATCTCATCCCCGATACCAAAGAAGTCGGTGCAGGGGCTCAGGTCGCGGATCAGGTCTTCGGTCAGTCCGCCTTCGGCCACCACCGGAACCTCGATCATCTCGGACCACCATTGGAACAGGTCATGCTCGGCCCGGGTTCCGTCGCCCAATGCGGCGTTGCCGACAGGGCCAAAAGCCACATAGTCCGCGCCGCCTTCGCCAGCGCTCATGCCGTCATGGCTGGAGGCGCCGCAGAAGCTGCCGACGATGGCGTCCTGGCCCAGTTCCTTGCGCGCAGCCCGGACCGAGCGTGCTGCGTCATCCAGATGCACCCCGTCCAGCCCCAGCCGTTGCGCCAGCAGCACATGGTTCGAAATGACCAAAGCCACGTCGCGCGCATGGGCAACCTCGCGGCAGGCATCGGCGGCGCGGGCGATTGTGTCTTCGTCGCTACCGGCCAATGCAAGCCGGATGCAGGCGATCTCGGCCCCGTCCAGCACGCGGGCCAACTGGTCTGGGAACGTGCTCAGGGTGATCGTAGGCGGGGTAATCAGGTATATCTGCGGCTGCTCGGGGGTGTCCATTGGCGCGTCCTTCGCTTTCAATCTTTCGCGGGGTTTAGCGGATTGCGGCTGGGAAGCAAACTTTTATGCCTCCGGCGGAGGTATTTGGGAACAGAAGAAGCAGGGGCGGCTTGCCCTGACCGTATGAGGAGATTAGAGCGGGCGGAACGTTTTTGGAGTCCGTGATGCCCAGCGACAAATCCCAGCCGTCCTTCGTGCTCGTGCGCCCTCAGATGGGTGAAAACATCGGCGCCGCCGCACGGGCGATGTGGAATTTCGGGCTGGACCGGATGCGGATCGTCGCACCCCGCGATGGATGGCCGAACCCCAAGGCGGTTGCGATGTCCAGCGGCGCCGGGCGGTTGCTGGATGAGGCGCAGCTGTTCGACGATCTGGCCGGAGCCTTGGGGGATCGCACCTATGTCTTTGCAACGACGGCGCGGCAGCGGGGCCTGACTAAACCGGTATTCAGCCCTGAACGCGCGATGCAAGTCGCCGCCGAAAAGGTCGCCGCCGGCGAGAAGGTCGCGGTACTGTTCGGGCCGGAACGGGCGGGGCTTGAGAACGAGGATATCGCCAAGGCCAATGCGATTATTTCGGTGCCGGTGAACCCGGAATACGCCTCGCTGAATCTCGGCCAATGTGTGTTGCTGACAGCCTATGAATGGATGCGCCAGAGTGGGGACGTGGTGCACGAGACCACCGATCTGGGCAAGGGAGATTGGGCAACCGGGATAGAGGTCGAGAAGCTGGTCGAGCACTATGAGGACCGGCTGGAGGAGGCGGGCTTTTTCTACCCGCCCGAAAAGGCCGAAGGGATGAAGACAAACCTTCGCAATCTATGGTCACGGATGCGGATGACGCGGGCGGATGTGCAGATGCTGCACGGGGTGATGCGTCAGATGGTCCGCTGGAAGGATCGGGGCTGAGGCTGGACCTCGCCCCCAAGTCAACCTAGCTTGCGACGAAATCCAAGGCACAAGAGGACAGCATGAGCGGTAAGCGCAGCATCTTCGAAGACGTCTCAGACACTGAAAAACCGCAGGCGGTTCAACCGGGCATGATCGATCGCGGGCGCGGCGGCGCGCGGCAGGCCATTCGCGTCTGGCTTATGATCCTGTTTGCGCTTGTCGTGATCATGATCGCGGTCGGTGGTCTGACCCGCCTGACAGATAGCGGCCTGTCGATCACCGAATGGCGTCCGATCACCGGAGCTATCCCGCCGACCTCTGAGGCCGACTGGCAAGCTGAATTCGATAAGTATAAACAGATCGATCAATGGCGCATACAGAACCAATGGATGGAGCTGGACGATTTCAAATCCATCTACTGGTGGGAATGGGGCCACCGCCAGTTGGGCCGTGTGATCGGTCTGGTCTGGGCGCTTGGCTTCTTTGGTTTCCTCGCCGCCCGAAAGATACCGACAGGTTGGACCGGGCGCTTGTTGATCCCAGGAGCACTGGGTGGCGTTCAGGGCGCTGTCGGCTGGTGGATGGTCGCCTCGGGCGTGACGCAGGGCGAGGGGATGATTGCCGTGGCCAGCTATCGCCTGGCAATCCATCTCGGGCTGGCTTTCGTTATTCTTGGTTTTCTGGCGTGGTACATCTTTGAACTGGGACGCGAGGAACGGGACCTGATGCAGGCACGCCGTGCCAAAGAGGTCAGGCTGTATTCTCTGTCGACCGGGCTCATGCATTTCGCCTTTTTGCAAATACTCATCGGTGCGCTTGTGGCCGGGATCGACGCTGGCAGATCTTATACCGATTGGCCCTTGATTGGCGGTCAGATATTGCCGCCGGACGCAACAATGCTGGAACCGATGTGGCGCAACTTCTTTGAAAGTCCGGGCCTGGTCCAGTTCATTCACCGCTGCGCCGGATATCTGCTGTTTGCCTTTGGTGTTGTTGTTTGGCGGCGCGGCGGCACAAGTGCACACCCACAGACGCGCTTTGCCTTTAACGCCATGTTCGCGGCCCTGTCTCTTCAGGTCGTCATTGGTGTCTTGACTGTTGTCTATGGCGCGCCTTGGCAAATCGCCATCTTCCATCAGTTCATGGCCGTCGTTGTCTGGACACTGATCCTGCGGGCACGTTTTCTGACGGCCTATCCCATTGCAACCTCACTGCGCGGAGCATGACCTAAATGACAGCTTTCAACGATCTGATGGCCTATCAGCGCCAAACCTCGGCCCTTGGGCAGATTGCCGGACGTCTGGGGTGGGATCAGGAAACGGTGATGCCACGCGGTGCAGCCTCTCAGCGGGCCGAGGAAATGGCCGCGATCGAATCCGTCCTGCACGCACGTCGTTCCAACCCGCGTGTCGCGGAATGGTTGGAGAGCGCATATGCGACCAGCGAGGCCGATCGAGCCCAACTGCGGGAGATACGCCGCGCCTATGAGCGCGCGGTAAAGGTTCCGTCGGATCTGGCAACAGCCATTGCGCGCGTCACGACTGAGGCGCAGGGAAAGTGGGCGCAGGCCAGAGCGGATGAAAATGTTTCGGCGTTCCTACCTGTTCTGGAAGAGGTCGTTTCGCTCAAACGCGAAGAAGGTGCTGCGCTTGCTCAGGGTGGCGACATCTATGATGCCATGGTCGAGGATTACGAGCCCTACACAACCGGAGCCCAAATCGCCGAGATATTCGAGCAGATGCGCCCGCGTCTGGTCGCCCTGCGTGCCGCGGTTCTGGACCGGCCTGAACCTGCGGCGCTAACCGGCAGCTTTGATGAATTGACTCAGATGAGGCTGTCCCAGAAGCTGGCCGTTGCATTCGGTTATGACCTGAACAACGGTCGCGTGGACAAAGCCGTGCATCCGTTCAGCTCGGGAAGCGGGCTGGACGTCCGTATCACCACCCGAACCAGTGAAACCGACCCGTTCAACTGCTTCTATTCGACCATCCACGAAGTGGGCCATGCGGCCTATGAACAGGGTATCGACCCGGATTATCTGCTGACGCCATTGGGGCGGGGCGTGTCCATGGGCGTGCATGAAAGCCAGAGCCGGATCTATGAGAACCAGTTGGGCCGGTCCCGTGCCTTTACCGGTTGGCTGTTCGAGCAGATGAAAGAGGCGTTTGGCGATTTCGGGGTCGCGGATGCCGACGCCTTTTACGCCACGGTCAACCGCGTCCATAACGGCTATATTCGAACCGAAGCGGACGAGGTTCAGTACAACCTGCATATCATGCTGCGTTTTGATCTGGAGCGTGCGCTGATGGCGAGTGATCTGCAGGTCGGCGACCTTGAGGCCGCGTGGAACGACCGCTTCGCGGCCGATTTTGGATACGCGGTCGACAAGCCCTCAAATGGATGTCTGCAGGATGTGCATTGGTCTGTTGGGCTCTTTGGCTACTTCCCGACCTATTCGCTTGGTAATGTCTATGCGGGATGCCTCTATCAGGCGCTGCAGACTGCTGTTCCGGGCCTGGATGCGCAGCTGGCCCAAGGAGACACTTCGGGTGCGACCGGGTGGCTGCGCGAGAACGTTCAGCAATTCGGCGGGCTCTATGCGCCGCGCGAGGTCATCAAACGCGCCAGCGGAGTAGAGCCGGGACCGGAACCTCTGCTGGGATATCTTGAAGGCAAATTTGGCGGGCTCTACGGTTTATAGTCGTCTCCGCTCACATTGCTGTGTGGCTTTATAGCGTTCGGTCCAGCAACGAATAGACTGGAGCGGCTAAACCGTTCGGAGAGCCCGTTGTCGCTTGATTCAACACTAAAGTCCCGATTGGCTGCAGTGGTCACAAGCCGTAGCCTGTTAAATGGACGCAGGCGACTGCACGAGTTGCGCCGCAGGATTCGCAACGCGGATCACGACGTTCACTATTTCCACGACACAGCGGACCCGTATAGCAGTCTGACAGCACAGATTCTGCAGCGATTTCAGGACCGCTTTGACATCAGACTGCGCCCCCATCTGATTTCGGGTCCGCCCCTAGATGCAATCCCTGATCCATTGGCCCACGGGCACAATGCGCAGAAAGATGCGATGCGTGTGGCGCAGCAGTTGGGTTTACAGGTTCCTCAGATTCCTGATCGGCAAGCCGTGACCAGAGCCAACGGCCTGTTGGCGGCCTGTCTGGGCGCTAAAGACTTCAGCGTACGGTTGAGAAAGATCAGCGCGGCACTTTGGTCCGGTGGTCCTTTGCCTTCAGGAGAATCCGTCACTCCGACGCAGGTCATGGCGCGTGGGGATCAGACGCTTGCCAAACTGGGACACTATCTCGGCGCGACATTCTACTACGGTGGTGAATGGTATTGGGGTACAGACCGCTTGCACTATCTGGAGCACAGATTGCAGCAACTTGGGCTAGGTGCCGATGGCGCGTCGATCCTTCCACCACCCGATTTACCGATGAACCTTCAAAAGGCTCCTCAAAAGGAGTTGGAGTTCTTCTTCTCGTTTCGGAGTCCTTACTCCTATCTTGCATTTGATCGGGTTCAACGACTTGCCCGAAGGCATGGCGCGAAACTATCTTTGCGACCCGTGCTTCCGATGCTCATGCGTGGATTGCCGGTTCCCAGGGTCAAGTCCCGCTATATCCTTCGGGATTGCGCACGCGAGGCGCGACGGCTTGGCATTCCATTTGGTCGTATCTGCGATCCGCTGGGCACAGGGGTCGAGCGAGGGTACGCCCTGTTCGACTACGCGGACTCTCAGGGCCGGTTGGCAGCCTATTGCTCGACATTCATGCGATCTGTTTGGTCAGCGGGCGTGGATGCCGCGACGGATAAGGGCTTGTCTCGGATCGTGGCCGAATCCGGTCTGGACTGGAGAGTGGCGCAACCGCTGCTCAGTAATACTGACTGGCGCGACCGAGTGGAAACCAATCAGAACAGGCTGCAAGATATCGGGTTATGGGGTGTCCCCAGCTTCCGCGTCGGTGGTGAGAGCGTTTGGGGGCAGGATCGGTTATGGGCGGTAAGCAACCTGCTTAGAGATTAAGAAAACGCTGCTCCGGAAGGAACAGCGTTTTTTGGGGGATAACAGATGTTATTCTTCGGTTTCTTCGTCGCCCTGATCGGCGATCCAGGCGACGCTGACGACTTCTTCGCCCTTACCGGTATTGAAAACCTTCACGCCACCGGCGCTGCGAGAGCGGAAGGAAATTCCATCAACCGGAACCCGGATCGATTGACCTTTGGATGTGGCCAGCATGATCTGATCGTCAAGCTCAACAGGGAAGGAGGCGACAAGTTCACCGCCACGCATGGCCTTGTCCATGGCCGCGACACCCATGCCGCCACGTCCGCGAACCGGATAGTCGTGGCTGGAACTCAGCTTACCCGCTCCGCCAGCCGTGATCGTCAGGATCAGGTTTTCGGCGGCCGACATTTCGGCATAGCGTTCCTGCGGAAGCACGCTGTCGGCGTTGCCTTCATCCTCATCCGCCTCGGCCTCATCGGTGACACCGGCCATCAGACGGCGCATCTTGAGATAGGCGGCACGCTCGTCCGAGGTCGCCTCGAAATGCCGGATCACGGACATTGAGACGACGCGGTCGCCATTGGTCAGCTTGATGCCACGCACACCGGTGGATTCGCGTGAGTTGAAGACGCGCACATCGGTGGTGCGGAATCGGATCGCGCGACCCGAATTGGTGACCAGCATCACGTCTTCATCTTCTGAACAGATGCGGGCATTCACCAGTTCAATACCTTCGGGCAGCTTCATCGCAATCTTGCCGTTGCGGCGCACGTTGGTGAAATCCGAAAGACGGTTGCGGCGCACGTCGCCCGCGCTGGTGGCGAAGACGATTTGCAGGTTTTCCCACTCTTCATCCGGCACATCCACAGGCATGATCGCAGCGATGGAAACCCCGGTCGGGATAGGCAGGATATTGACGATCGCTTTGCCCTTACCGGTCCGGCTGGACTGCGGCAGGCGCCAGGTCTTAAGCTTGTAGACCATACCTTCGGTGGTGAAGAACAGCAGCTGCGTATGCGTGTTCGCCACGAAGAGGTTAGTCACGACATCCTCTTCCTTGGTCTGCATCCCCGACAGGCCCTTGCCGCCGCGCTTTTGCGCCCGGAAATCAGCCAGAGGCGTCCGCTTGATATAGCCGCCAGACGTGACCGTCACGACCATGTCTTCGCGCTCGATCAGGTCCTCGTCTTCCATGTCGCCGGACCAGTCGACGATCTCGGTGCGGCGTGGAACGGCAAACTGGTCGCGAACGCTGCGCAGCTCATCGCCGATGATCGACATGATGCGCTCGCGTGACGACAGAATATCCAGATATTCCTTGATCTTGGCGGCGAGTTCTTCCAGCTCGTCCGTAACCTCTTTGACGCCCAGCTGGGTCAGACGCTGAAGGCGTAATTCCAGGATGGCACGGGCCTGAATCTCGGTCAGGTTATAGGTGCCGTCGTCGTTCATCTTCGACAGAGGGTCGTCGATCAGGCGCAGATAGCCCTCGATATCAGCTGCAGGCCAGCGCCGGGTCATCAGCTTTTCACGCGCCTCGGCAGCGTCTGCCGATGAGCGGATCGTGGCGACCACCTCGTCGACATTCGAGACCGCCACAGCCAGACCGCACAGGATGTGGCTACGTTCCCGCGCTTTGCGCAGGTCGTATGCGGTGCGACGTGCAACAACATCCTCGCGGAAGTCGATGAACGACGTTAGGAAGCGGCGCAGGGTCAACTGTTCGGGCCGACCACCATTCAAGGCCAGCATGTTGCAGCCGAACGAGGTCTGCATCGGCGAAAAACGATAAAGCTGGTTCAGCACCACTTCGGGCGTTGCGTCGCGTTTCAGTTCAACGACCACACGTACACCGTTGCGGTCGGATTCGTCCTGTACGTGGGACACACCTTCGATCCGCTTCTCGCGCACAGCCTCGGCGATCTTTTCGATCATCGCGGCCTTGTTCACCTGATAAGGGATCTCGTCGACGACGATGGCGTAACGATCCTTGCGGATTTCCTCTGTGCGGGTCTTAGCGCGGATGATGACGCTGCCACGGCCTTCCAGATAGGCCTTGCGCGCGCCGGACCGGCCCAGCATCACACCACCGGTCGGGAAATCGGGGCCGGGGACATATTCGATCAGTTGCTCAGAGGTCAGGTCGGGGTCGTCGATCAGCGCCAGCGTGGCATCAACCACTTCGCCTAAGTTGTGCGGCGGGATGTTGGTCGCCATACCAACGGCGATACCGCCGGCCCCGTTGACCAGCATGTTGGGGAAACGAGCGGGCAGAACAGTCGGCTCGCGATCCTTGCCGTCGTAATTGTCCTGAAAATCGACCGTCTCTTTTTCGATATCGGCCAGCAGGGAGGCGGCGGGTTTATCCATCCGCACTTCGGTGTAACGCATGGCCGCCGGGTTATCGCCATCCATCGAGCCAAAGTTGCCCTGACCATCCAGCAGCGGCAACGACATCGAGAAATCCTGCGCCATCCGTACCAGCGCGTCATAGATCGCACTGTCACCGTGCGGGTGGTATTTACCCATCACGTCGCCGACCGGACGGGCCGACTTGCGATAGGCCTTGTCATGGGTATTCCCGGTTTCGTGCATCGCATAGAGGATACGCCGGTGCACCGGCTTCAGCCCGTCGCGCAGATCGGGGATCGCGCGGCTGACGATAACCGACATCGCATAGTCCAGATAGGACGTGCGCATTTCGGATTCGATGGATACCGTCGGGCCGTCATAAACGGGGCGCTCAGGTGGGGTTTCGTCCATGTTTTCAGGGATTTCTGGCGTATCGCTCACGTAGGCTGCCCGTGTCTTGTTCTTGATCTATATCTTGTGGATACACTTTATCAGACCCGGCATATAAGGTGCAAGCAAGCAACCGCTCCGCGGCCAAATTAGGTCGGTAACACCAGAGTAACATATTGTTATCTAAGTATTAGGAGGGTTCCGTGTTACCCTGAGTAGACCTTGTAACAAGTTTGGAGGTCTGCATGGCGCAAAGTGAAACTGAACTCATGCTTAAGGGGTACGGGCTGACCACGGCGGAATTCTTCTACCACATGCCCGACTATATTCACGTACTGAACACGTTCATCTGGCAGGATTACGACCTAGCTCCGGACCATCCGAAGCTGTTCGAATTCGTGGAATTCTGGCAGAAAGAGATTGAAGGACCGCTGCACTCGGTCCGGTTCACGCACCGTAAGATGATCGCGCCGGGGGAATGGCGCAACATGGTCGGAGAGTTTCGGGTCAACTAGGTCTCAGGCCGAACAGCTTGCCCCGCCAAGCACACAGAACTTGGCACAATGGGGGTGGTTCAGGTGCACGTCCACTTCGGCTTCGGCAAGGCTCGCACCCAATTCGAATTCCGGTGCGTGGGGCAACAAGGTACATGCCAGAACCGCCGGGCGGTCAGCACCTTTGCGTTTGACGACCATGCGGGAGCTGGCGCACATGACCGCATCGGGGGACTTGTTCAGGATTCCCCAGCAAGCGGTTGTAATCTCCGGCACTTCCACGGTATCGTCCATCTCGGGGAACAGCACGGTTTGCGCCGGATTCTGAGCATCAATCTCAAAACCATGCTTCTCGAAAAACGCGCTATAGCCCGCGCGGCTTTCTGCATCCGTGTCGCCCCAGACCGTACGCCCGGCAATGGCCATCTTAAAACCGTTGTCCCTGAGCCACTCCATCCCCGTCAGGGTTTTGGCGAAACTGCCCGTACCGCGTTCCTCATCATGAAGTTCCGGGCGGTAGTAATCAACCGAAACACGAAGGGTCAGCTTGTCACCGTGATCCCGCTGCAATCCCAGCAATCCATTGCGCATTTTCTGACGCATCATCGGCAGCATGGCGTTGGTGAGGATCAAAACCTCGTATCCACGTTCCAGCGCGGCACGGGTCATATCGATCATCTCGGGGTTCATGAACGGCTCACCACCCGTAAAGCCGATCTCGCGGACCGGCCATCCGCGAGCTTTGATCTGATCCAGATACTCGCGCACTTCGTCTGCAGTGATGTAAACCAAGGCATCATTGGTGGGGCTGCTGGCGATATAGCAGTTCACACATTCGATATTGCACAGCGTCCCGGTGTTGAACCATAACGTCTCGGGCTTGGTCAGCGAAACCGAGGCGCGCGTTTGCCCGTCCGCTGTCACCAGACTGTTCTGGAACTTTCCGATATTGGCGGCCCGTGAGGCGTTGTCTTTCATTCCGGTATCCGGTTCTGTGCGTTGGTCGATCTGACTTAACCGTTTGCGCCGGTTTAGTTAAGTAGGCTGCGCCTTTGCTGACAGAGTTTTGATGTGGGAAGAAACTTGCTGACTGATTGCGCTAACATTGGACATGCCTCAAGCGGCAAGGTAAGGAAAAGCCATGGTTTCTCGCGTCATCCCTGTAGACCCGTTTGATCTGGTCATTTTCGGCGGAACCGGCGATCTGGCACAGCGCAAGATCGTTCCGGCGCTGTTTCGTCGCTACTGTGCCGGGCAGTGGCCCGAGGCCACCCGGATCATCGGCGCGGCGCGCGGCGCTCTGACTGTTGATGGCTTTCGCGAGATGGTGGCCGAATCATTGCGCCAGCACGCACCGAAGCGGGCAAAAGATCAGGAGGCTGTGAACGGTTTTCTGCAGCGCGTGGAATATGTCTCGCTTGACGCTTTGACCGAAGAAGGTTGGGCCCAGTTGGCTGAAATGCTGAATGCGGATCGTATCAGGGCCTTCTATTTTTCGGTGGGCCCGCGTTTGTTTGGCCCGCTGGCCGAACAGATCCGGGCACACAATCTGGCCACCCCTCAAACCCGTATCGTCGTCGAAAAGCCTTTTGGGCACGATCTGGAAAGTGCGCGTGCGCTGAATGCGACGCTGGCAGCTCATTTCGACGAAGGGCAAATCTACAGGATCGACCACTATCTGGGTAAAGAAACGGTTCAGAATCTGATGGCGGTTCGGTTCGGTAACATGCTGTTCGAGCCTCTGTGGAACAGCCAGTATGTCGATCACATTCAAATCACCGTGGCGGAAACCGTCGGCATTGACGGGCGTGAGGAATACTATGAGCGCGCCGGCGCCATGCGCGACATGATGCAGAACCACCTGATGCAGCTTCTGTGTCTGATCGCGATGGAGCCGCCCGCAAAGTTTGATCCGGACGCGGTGCGCGATGAAAAACTCAAGGTGATCCGCGCGCTGGACCCGGTTGAGCCGCACCATATCGTGCGCGGCCAGTTCGCAGGCGGCGCGGATGGCCGCGGATACCGTGAGGTTGTCGGAAACCCGAGGTCCACGACGGAAAGCTATGTCGCGTTGCGTGCGCATGTCAGCAACTGGCGATGGGCGGGAACTCCGTTTTATCTGCGCACGGGCAAAGAACTGGTGGCGCGGTCGTCGGTCATCAATGTGATGTTCAAGGACGCGCCGCACTCGATCTTCGGGGAAGAGGCCGGGCGCCATGCCAACGCACTGTCGATCCGGTTGCAGCCGAACGAAGGCATCACCCTGAAGGTGACGATCAAAGAGCCGGGGCAGGGTGGAATGCGACTGGTCGACGTACCGCTGGACATGAGCTTTGCCGAGGCACTGGGGCCAGAGAACCAAGACCCGCCCGACGCTTACGAGCGGCTGGTGATGGATGTCATTCGTGGCAACCAGACGCTGTTCATGCGCGGCGATGAGGTCGAGGCGGCATGGGCCTGGACCGATCCGATTATCGCGGGCTGGCAGGCGCGCGGTGATGTTCCCAAACCCTATGAGAACGGCAGCACCGGCCCGGGCGATGCCGAATTGCTGATGAAAAGAGACCACCGCCGCTGGCAAGGAATAAACCCATGAATATCAAAGAATACGCCGACCGTGACATGCTGGCCATTGATGTTGCGAATGCACTGGCCGGGGATCTGGAGCTCGCGTTGCTGCACCATGATACGGTCTCGCTGGCTGTTCCCGGAGGTACCACCCCGGGGCCGGTGTTCGACGGCTTGTGTGCAGCGGATCTTGAGTGGGATCGCGTCCAGGTTCTGCCTACGGACGAACGCTGCGTACCGGGGGATCACGAACGCTCGAACGAGCGCTTGATCCGCGAACGGTTGCTGACCAGCCGCGCTTCGGCCGCGCAATATATTCCTTTGTTTGTCGCAGGTCGTGAGCCCGAGGCGGTCCTGCCCGAGATCGAAAGCCTGATTACCCCGGTCCTGCCTTTGTCGGTGCTGGTACTGGGGATGGGCGAGGATATGCACACAGCCTCGCTCTTCCCAGGAATGGAGGGCTTGTCGGCGGCGTTGGACAGCCACGCTCCGACACTGGCTGTGGCGCGGACGGACGTACAGCCCGAGGCACGGATCACACTGACCGCGCCGGTGCTGGAGGGCGCGCTGTCGAAACATCTTGTTATTTTTGGCGAAGCCAAACGCGATGCGTTGGAGCGTGCCATGTCCTTGCCTCCGGAGGAGGCGCCGATCGCGGCTGTCCTGAGTGGCATGACCGTTCATTGGGCGGAGTAGTCGTGATGCAACTGGATCGACTGAGAGCTCTCGCGGCATCCGCAAACGGGCGTCGGATTCCCGACCTGTTCGATGCAGATTCGAACCGGGCACAAGGCTTCTCCGCCTCTGTCGGCGATTTGCTGTTTGACTATTCAAAGACTCAAATCGACGAAGATATCCGGTCAGCTTTGATCCGGCTCTGCGATCAGGCCCATTTGGCGGATCGTCGAACAGCGATGTTTGCGGGCGAAAAGATCAACGAGACCGAAGGGCGGGCGGTGCTGCATACCGCGTTGCGCAACCTTGATGGCGGGCCGGTTGAGGTCGACGGTCAGGACGTGATGCCTGGCGTGCTTGAGACCTTGCAAAGAATGCGTGTCTTCGCCGAGGAAGTACGCGGTGGTGCGATCAAAGGGGCAGGTGGCAGCTTCACCGACGTGGTGAACATCGGCATTGGTGGATCAGATCTTGGGCCTGTCATGGCAACTCATGCCTTGGCACCTTATCACGATGGGCCAAAGCTACATTACGTTTCGAACGTGGATGGGGCGCATATCGCGGATACGTTGCGCCCGCTTGACCCCAAGCGGACGTTGGTGATTGTCGCATCCAAGACCTTCACAACCATCGAAACAATGACCAACGCGCGGACGGCGCGGGCTTGGATGATCGATGGTGGTGGCGATCCGGCGCAACAGTTTGCCGCCGTGTCCAGCGCAGTCGATAAGACGCAGGCCTTTGGCATTCCCGAGGCGCGCGTATTCGGCTTCGCCGACTGGGTCGGTGGGCGCTACTCGGTCTGGGGGCCGGTCGGTCTGCCTGTGATGATCGCCGTCGGTTCAAATGCGTTTGACGCCTTTCTAAGGGGCGGGCAGGCGATGGATGTGCATTTCCAGTCCGCCGAGTGGGCTGAGAATGTCCCGGTCATGCTGGCGCTTGTCGGGGTCTGGCACCGTCAGGTGCTTGGCCATGCCAGCCGGGCGGTTCTGCCCTACGACCAACGGCTGCTGCGGCTGCCTGCCTATTTCCAGCAGCTTGAGATGGAGTCGAACGGTAAATCCGTAGCGATGGATGGAAGCACCCTGACCATGCCATCGGGGCCTGTGGTTTGGGGTGAACCCGGAACCAACGGGCAGCACGCCTTTTACCAATTGATCCATCAGGGCACGGATGTGATCCCGTGCGAGTTCATGGTGGCGGCAAATGGGCATGAGCCCGAGCTGGCCCATCACCATCATCTGCTTCTGGCCAATTGTCTTGCTCAGTCCGAGGCTCTGATGCGTGGCAGATCATTGGATGAAGCACGCGCGCGAATGGCCGAAAATGGCCTGACCGGAGATGAGCTTGAACGGCAGGCGCGCCATCGCGTGTTTTCGGGAAATCGCCCGTCAACCACGCTGATTTACCCGCAACTTACCCCCTATGTCCTGGGCCAGATCATCGCGCTTTATGAGCACCGTGTGTTTGTCGAGGGCGTGCTGCTTGGCATCAATTCCTTCGACCAATGGGGGGTTGAGTTGGGCAAAGAGCTGGCAACTTCTCTGGGTCCGATTGTTGAGGGGGAGGTCAGTGCCGAAGGCAAGGACGGGTCGACCGCAGCGCTAGTATCCTATGCGTTGCGGCATCGCGATTGACGCCGTGACGCGTCGCATTCTTTTATTGTCAGACAATTGAAACCTTGGCAGGGTCGTAACCAAGAAACCACAGACGTGCCATCCTGTATGGCCCGGTCGGAATTTGGTTGAAAATGCGGCGCGGCCAGGGTGGCGCGATGCCGACAATGGGAGGGATGTCCATGCTGGGACAGATGATGACGCAGCCGCTGCTGATTTCGTCACTGATTGATCACGCGGAACGCTATCATGGTCAGACCGAGATTATCTCGGTCGAGACCGACGGAACCGTTGCCGAGACCAACTGGGCTGGCGTCGCGCAAAATGCACGAAGGATGGCCTCGGCCCTGTCCAATCTGGGGCTTGAGCCGCAGGATCGTGTTGGCACGCTGGCCTGGAACAATCGCCGACACCTTGAGATCTACTACGCCGTCTCGGGTGCGGGGTTTGTCTGCCATACGATCAATCCACGGCTGTTCCCCGAGCAACTGACCTATATCATTAACCACGCGCAGGACCGGGTGCTGTTCTTCGACGCGACTTTCCTGCCATTGGTGACCGCGCTGCATGAACACCTGACCGAGGTGCGCCATTTCGTGTTGATGGGACCAAGAGACGACGCGGCGCTGTCGCAGGTGCCCGGCCTGATGTTCTATGATGAGCTGATTGAGACCGGTACAGAGAGCTACGCGTGGCCCAGCTTTGATGAAAACACGGCTTCGAGCCTGTGCTACACTTCCGGTACCACGGGCCACCCCAAAGGGGTGCTGTATTCTCACCGCTCTACCGTGCTGCACAGCTTTGCCTCGAACACATGTGACGTGATCGGGTATTCGGCCATGGATGTGGTGATGCCCGTCGTGCCCATGTTCCACGTCAATGCCTGGGGGTCACCTTATGCAAGCGCCATGTCCGGGTCGCGCATGGTCATGCCCGGCCCCGGTCTGCATGGTGAGGCGCTGGTCAATCTGATCGATACCTACGGTGTGACGTTGGCGATGGGTGTTCCGACGATCTGGCAGGGGCTTTTGACACATGCTGCCCAAAGTGGATCGAAGCTCGAAAGCCTGAAGCGCACGGTTATCGGCGGGGCCGCCTGTCCGCCGTCAATGATCGAAACATTCCGGGAAACTTACGGTGTCGATACCGTCCATGCGTGGGGAATGAGCGAGATGAGCCCACTGGGGACGACGAACTATCCACTCGCCAAGCATTTGGAACTGCCGGTCGAGGCGCAGCACAAGTTACGCGAGAACCAAGGGCGTCCGCCCTTCGGCGTCGAGTTGAAGATCGTGGATGATGACGGCAACGCTCTGCCTCATGATGGAGAGACACAGGGCGATCTGATGGTTCGGGGGCCTTGGGTTCTGGACAGCTACTATCTTATGCAGGACCAGCAGTTGCTGCAGGACGGGTGGTTCGCAACCGGAGACGTGGCAACGCTTGACCCGGATGGCTACATGACGATTCGCGACCGTTCGAAAGACATCATCAAATCGGGGGGCGAGTGGATCAGTTCGGTTGAGCTTGAAAACATCGCCGTTGCTCATCCGCAATTGGCCACGGCGGCAGTCGTTGGGGTGCCGCACCCCAAATGGGACGAGCGCCCGCTGCTTGTTGCCGTCAAAGCCGAGGGCGAAGACCCGAGCGAGCAGGATTTGCTGAATTTCTTCGATGGCAAAATCGCCACTTGGCAGGTGCCTGACAAGGTCGTGTTCGTGGAGGCACTGCCACTCAACGCGACGGGCAAGATTCTAAAACGCCAACTGCGCGCGGATTTCAGCGATATCCTGATGGAATAAGCAATTTTTTAGGGGTATTGGCTCCGGCGGTAGGGATCGAACCTACGACCAATTGATTAACAGTCAACTGCTCTACCGCTGAGCTACGCCGGAACGGTTCGCGCCGTATAGCAACCTGGAATTACGGCGTCCAGAGGGTTCGCAGAGTTTTTTTCTTCGAAAAAAAGTAACTCATCACCGTGGTGAAGCAGGTTGAGCTTTATGAGGAAATTGGCTCCGGCGGTAGGGATCGAACCTACGACCAATTGATTAACAGTCAACTGCTCTACCGCTGAGCTACGCCGGAACTGACGCGCGTATAGCAATCCGGTTTTTCGTCGTCCAGAGGGGAAGCGCATGGCTGCGAAAAAAATCCGTGGTTAATTGATCCTGCGAAAACGGGCCGTCGCCGATAGCGTGTCAGCGGGAACCACGCGGGATTTGCCGGTCAGATCGACCAGATGGGCGAAGACATTTCTTTCGGCCGCGGGCAGCAACGCTGCCGGAGTTTCAGTATAGATCCGTTGCGCAAGCTGCCGGGCAGTGGCGGGGCCTTGAGAGAGAGCTTCAAGGATCTGGGTTTCACGCGTCAGGCGGTGTTGTATCAACCAGTCCAGACGTTGATCCGGCGCGGTGACAGGGGCGCCATGGCCGGGATGAAAGACCGACCATTCCTGCGTGCGCAAGCGGTGACATGCGGCCATGAAATCCGTCAGATCCCCGTCGGGTGGCGAGACCAGTGAACTGGCCCATCCCATGACGTGATCGGCCGTAAAGCAGACATCGCCCCATGCCAGCGCGATATGGTTACCCAAGTGACCGGGAGTGTGAATCACCTCTAGCTGCCAGCCATCCGCCGCAACCTGCGCGCCGTCTTCAAGCTCGACGTCGGGGTGGAAATCAGAGTCGATTCCCTCGCCACCGCCAGCAAGGCCATTCTGTGCCAGTTCGCTCATAACATCGCTGCGTCCGGCCTGCGGTCCGCCAAACGCCAGAACCGGTGCGCCTGTTCTGGTCGAAAGCGGCGCAGCCAGAGGTGAATGATCCAGATGGGTGTGGGTCACGAAGATGTGGCTTATCCGTTGGCCGGGTCGCAGCGCATCGAGAATGGCCTGCAAATGCGCATCGCTCAGCGGGCCCGGATCGATGACGGCAATGTCTCTCTCGCCTAAAAGATAAGTGTTCGTACCACGATACGTCATCGGGGAAGGGTTGGGTGCCAGCACGCGTCTGAGGCCGCGAGCAAGCTCAACGGCTCGTCCGGGGGACGGGTTGAAATCGTCGGGGGCTTGCATTCTGACCTCTTTCTCTTCTCCGGGCAGCCCGCTAGGTTTAGCGCATGTCGACGCAATGGCTCAAACCCTATATGCCGCGCAGTCTTTATGCGCGTGCCGCGCTAATTCTGGCGCTGCCAGTCATCGTTGTGCTGTTGGTCGTGGCGATTGCTTTTCTTCAGAAACATCTCGAGGACGTGACCTCGCAGATGGCCCGTACCGCCGCCCGCGAGGTGAGTCTGGTGCTTGACGTCATGCAGGATTCGGAAACCCAGCAACAGGCGTTGGCAGCCGCGCGGCAGGACCTGTCGGTGTTGAACATGTCGGCACGATTCCTGCCCCCGAACGAAGAGCCGCAGACGGGTTCTCGCCGCTGGTACGACTTCATTGCGCCGCAGGTGGCTTCGGAACTGCACGCGCTTCTACCCGAGACAGAGTATGTTGCACTGCCCAATGGGCAGGACGTGCGCCTTTTCCTGTCGACTGATCTGGGCGTGCTTGAGCTGGGATTTGACCGTCGGCGCCTGTCACCGACGGCGCCGCATCAGTTGATCGTGACAATGGTGTTCTTTGCGGCGCTGATGACTTCGATCTCTTTTCTCTACATGCGGAACCAATTGCGCCCGATCACGCGCCTTGCCGATGCGGCGCAGGCATTCGGCCGCGGACGCGTTGTGCCGTATTCACCCGGAGGCGCGATCGAGGTGCGCGCGGCGGGCAATGCGTTTGTCGACATGCGTTCCCGAATCGAGCGGCAGATCGAGCAGCGTACGCTGATGCTGTCCGGGGTCAGCCACGATCTGCGCACACCGCTGACGCGCCTTAAACTGGGCCTGTCTATGTTGCCCGAGGATGAGGCTGCGCCTTTGTTGCAGGACGTAAACGAGATGCAGTCGCTGCTGGATGCGTTTCTCGACTTCTCTCGCGGAGCCGTGGAAAGCGCACCAGAGTCGGTTGAGCCTGAAATCTGGCTCAGCCAGATTGTTGATGATGCACAACGTGCGGGTCAGCAGGTTGAACTGGTTTCGGTCGAGGGGCAGGGAACGGCGATGTTGCGCCCTTCGGCGATGCGCCGAGCGGTGGAGAATCTGATCGGGAACGCCACTCGGTATGGGTCGCGGGCTGAGGTCAGCCTGTCTTTGACGCCAAAATCACTTCGCATTCGGGTTGAAGATGACGGCCCCGGTATACCGATTGAGCAGCGTACAGAAGCGGTGAAGCCTTTCACACGGCTTGATCCGGCCCGAAACCAGAATCAGGGCAGTGGAGTCGGTCTCGGGCTTGCGATCGTCGCCGACATTGCCCGCGTGCATGGTGGCATCTTGCGGCTCGGCAGCAGTGAAAGACTGGGCGGGCTATGCGCGGATATCGTGATTGGGCGGTGAAGTGGTAGGCCCGGAGGGACTCGAACCCCCAACCAAAGCGTTATGAGCGCTCTGCTCTAACCAATTGAGCTACAGGCCCGCCATGACGCCTTGGGTATCACGATCACTGGCCGCGTCAAGCCTGACCGTTGCAACATGGGCCACAATCGAATAACCCGCGCGCAAAGCACTCATGAGGGACTGGCCATGACAGCGGGCAAGAACGGAATCACCTATGCAGACGCAGGTGTAGATATCGACGCAGGCAACGCTCTGGTCGATCGGATCAAACCCGCAGCCAAGCGCACCAATCGGTCGGGTGTGATGAGCGGTTTGGGTGGTTTTGGCGCCCTGTTCGATCTTAAGGCCGCAGGCTATGAAGATCCGATTCTGGTGGGTGCTACTGATGGCGTGGGCACCAAGCTGCGGATTGCGATTGATACCGGGGTCGTTGATGGTGTGGGCATCGATCTGGTGGCGATGTGTGTCAATGACCTGATTTGTCAGGGCGCTGAACCTCTGTTTTTCCTGGACTATTTCGCCACCGGCAAGCTGGATACAGATACCGCCGCGCGGATCATCGAAGGCATTGCCGAAGGTTGTGTTCAGTCAGGGTGTGCCTTGATCGGCGGCGAAACCGCCGAAATGCCGGGAATGTACCCCGATGGCGATTTCGATCTGGCCGGGTTCTCAGTCGGCGCGATGGAGCGTGGCACGGCATTGCCCGAGGGCGTGCAGCAAGGGGATGTTCTGCTGGGGCTGGGCTCGAACGGTGTGCATTCCAACGGCTACTCTCTGGTGCGCAAGCTGGTTGAGATGTCGGGGCTGGACTGGGATGCGGAATCGCCCTTTGGCGGCGGCACATTGGGCGAGGCGCTGCTGACCCCCACGCGGCTGTATGTAAAGCCCGCGCTGCAGGCGATCCGGGCAGGCGGCGTCCATGCGCTTGCCCACATCACCGGCGGTGGTCTGACCGAAAATCTGCCGCGCGTTCTGCCCGAGGGTCTCGGGGCAGGGATCGATCTGAACGCCTGGGACTTGCCATCTGTGTTCAAATGGATGGCCGAGACCGGTGGGATCGCCGAATCCGAGATGTTGAAAACCTTCAATTGCGGTATCGGCATGATCGTTGCCTGCGCGGCTGAGCAGGCTGATGACCTGACCGCTTTGCTTGCCGACTCGGGTGAAACCGTTGCGCGGATCGGTCTTGTCACTGAAACGCCGGGCGTCGCATATTCAGGCAAGTTGCTGTGAGCCAAAAGCGCGTCGCGATCCTGATTTCCGGCGGCGGATCGAACATGCTGTCGCTGGTCGACAGCATGAGCGGAGATCATCCGGCACGACCCTGTCTGGTCTTGTCAAACGATCCACAGGCGGGCGGGCTTAAGAAAGCAGCAGAGCGTGGTATCCCCACGGCCGCGGTTGACCATCGGTCGTTTGGCGGTGATCGCGCGGCGTTTGAGGCTGAACTGCTTGAGCCGCTGCAGGCAGCGCAGCCGGATATCATCTGTCTGGCAGGTTTCATGCGTGTTCTGACCGGAGATTTCGTTTCGCGCTTTCAAGGTCGGATGTTGAACATTCACCCCTCGCTTTTGCCGAAGTACAAGGGCCTGAACACACATGCCCGCGCGATAGCAGCAGGTGATTCCGAGCATGGATGCTCGGTTCATGAGGTTACCGCCGCATTGGATGACGGACCGGTTTTGGGTCAGGCGCGTGTGGAGATAAGGGCAGGCGACACGCCCGAGGAACTCGCTGCCCGAGTCTTGACGTGGGAGCATAAGCTCTATCCCGCAGTCCTGCGTCGTTATTGTATGGGCAACAAAGACCCGGTTCTGTTGCCCTGACGTCGTGGGGTGATTTACACGCGCAGGTTATTCGTCTTATGGTCGCATATCGCTCGGGACGAGGACGACACGGGCAGTCACAATAACCAAAAGCAAGAACAGCACCGCGCATGAAAACCCTGACAACGACGCAAGAGCTGGCCGCATTCTGCTCGGCTGCTTCGCAATACCCTTATGTCACTGTAGATACCGAGTTTCTGCGCGAACGAACCTATTATTCAAAGCTCTGTCTGGTGCAGCTTGCTGTGCCATCAGAGGATTCTGACAGTGCGGTTCTCGTGGACCCTCTGGCCGATGGCATGTCTCTGGAACCGTTGTATGAGTTGTTCCGGGACGAAAGCGTGGTCAAGGTTTTCCACGCGGCGCGGCAGGATCTGGAGATTTTCTGGGTCGATGCCGGCGTCTTCCCGACGCCGCTGTTCGATACGCAAGTCGCCGCAATGGTTTGTGGCTTTGGTGAGCAGGTCGGGTATGAGACGTTGGTTCGAAAGATCTGCAAGGAAGGCGTGGACAAAACCTCTCGGTTCACCGACTGGTCGCGGCGCCCTCTGACAGATGCACAGAAATCGTATGCGCTTGCCGATGTCACCCATCTGCGAAAAATCTATGAACATCTGGCGGATGAGCTGAAAAAGACGCGGCGGGATCATTGGGTTGCGGAAGAGCTTCGCATCCTAACCCGACCTGAGACCTATGACATAAGGCCGGAAGAGGCGTGGCGCCGGGTCAAGACCAGAACCAATTCGGCCAAGTTTCTTGCTGTTGTGCGAGAGCTGGCACAGTTTCGCGAAGCTTATGCGCAGGAAAACAACGTGCCTCGCAGCAGAGTGTTCAAGGACGACGCTTTGATCGAGATGGCTTCGACGAAGCCCAAAACACCCTCTGATTTGGGCGGGTCACGTCTGTTGCTGCGCGAGGCACGCAAAGGGGCGATTGCGGATGGTATTCTGGCTGCGGTGAAGCGGGGCATAAGCTGCCCTCAGGATCGGTTGCCGCAGGTTGACAACAGCCGCGACAAACTCAGGGTAAATCCGGCGCTGGCAGATTTGTTGCGCGTTCTCCTGAAGTCGAAGACCGAAAGCGCAGGCGTCGCCGCGAAACTGATCGCGTCCAGCGCTGAACTGGATCAGATCGCCGCCGGAGAGCGTGAAGTGCCGGCCATGTCAGGCTGGCGGTTCGAGGTTTTTGGCGAAGATGCGCTAAAGCTGTGCGAGGGCAAGATCGCTCTGGCGGCCAAGGGGCAGGCGGTACAGGTCGTATCGCTTTAGCGTCGACGTGATTCCAGCGCATTTTGCTGGCCTCTGACCCGAACCATGCGAATGCCCTCTAGTTCCTGTTTGCTTACATTGACGGCGTCCGACACCATTCTGGACCGCTCGGTACCCTGTGGGGTGGCGTAATCCGGATAATCCACACGGAAGGTGAACTCCATAACGCCGTCCTTTGTGAGTTCTTCAGATTCGACGCGCGATAACCGCGCATTGTATGCGCCCTGTCGCGCAGCGGTGCCGGCAGCATATATTATCGCGCCAGAGGGGATGGGATCGATCCGCAACTCGTCAATTATGGCAATTGGTACGCTGTTGTCTTCAGCATCCGGGCGGGCGAACAATCCCTTTCCATCGCCTTTTTGCGGAACCAGCGCATCGGCATCATCGGGGGAAACCTCGGATGGGCTGGGTGTGCTGCTGCCAAACCAGTTAGATGGATTCGCGCTGGAGTTGCGCCAGCTGTTGCAGGCGGACAGAGCCATCGTGGAAATCAGAAGAACAGACAGAGTTTTGTGCATGGACCCAACACTTTGCGCAACTTTACTTGCATCGGGTTACCGCAAATTCGACCGCTTGAAAAGCCACGCTAGGGGCTGGACAGCCGGTTAAGCTGAGCATAGGTCACAAATGTGATCGCGTAACGCAAGGACAAGTCCGCCATGGCAACGCCCGCCTTTGAAGAGATAGTCGAAGATTTCGAGTTCCTGGAGGACTGGGAAGACCGCTATCGCCATGTCATTGAGCAGGGTAAAGCGATGGAGCCGCTGGATGAGGCGTTCAAGGTCCCCGCAACCAAAGTGAATGGCTGTGCCAGTCAGGTCTGGCTGCATCCAACCATTGAAAATGGTCAATTCCGCTTTGATGGTGACAGTGATGCCCTGATCGTGCGGGGGCTGATCGCAGTTCTGCGCACCCTGTATAACGGCTTGCCCGTGTCCGACGTGCCGAAGGTAGATGCCGGTGGTGAACTGGCGCGATTGGGATTGCAGGATCACCTGTCCGCTCAGCGCTCGAACGGTTTACGAGCGATGATCGAACGGATTCGCGAAGTGGCGCTGGCCAGCGCCTGACCGTCATTCGGGCTTGCGCACGGCCCAGTCTGCCAGGGTTGTTTCCAGATCACCATAACCGGTCTGCCGACGCTCGAAAGCCAGCCCCATCCGTTCGGCGCATTCCTGAGCACGCCGCGTCAACTCTGGATTGTCGGTCTGTGCCTGATAAACGAGCTTGGTGTAATTCCCGAAATACATCTCGCGCAGGTCCGGGTGCCGGTCCAGACCAAGCGGTTTCCAGACAAATGCATCGAACTGCCGAGCGAGGAAGTCGGTCAGGTAGAAGGCAGTTGTCTCATCATCGCCATGTGCCGCAAAGGCCGAGTTGCCCTCAAAAAAAGAATAGCAATGGGGCCCCTCGATCATCTCGACTCCCAACCGCTCGCACGCTGCCTGCAACAGACCTCCGGTTCCACAGTCGGCATAGACAACGTAGATGCAGTCGTATGAGGCCCGATGCTTGGCGACGGCATCCTCGACTGCCTGAGTGATTTTCTCCGGGTGCACGTGCAAAATGGCGGGCAGGCAGGTCAGCGCCATATGATCCCAGCCGTTCCGTTCTTTCAGGTCCAAAATCTCGCGGGCCAGAGCGCCACAGGCGATCAGCAGAATCGACTCGGTGCTGTGCGGCGCGACATAGCCCTTGCGGGTCAGGCTGTCATCATCTGGCATCTTTGGGCCGGTCATCTGATCTCTCTGGCTGGTTTTTTAGCTATATAGGTGTCTGTGGGTCAGACAAAAAAGGCCGCCCTGGAATGGACGGCCTGTCTCACGATATGGTCTCGTGCCTTAGCCGGCCAGTTGGTTATGCTTGCGCGACATGAAGTCCTTGGCCATTTCCACGGCCACGGCTGCGTCGCGGCAATAGCCGTCAGCACCGATCGCCTTACCGAACTCTTCGTTCAGCGGCGCGCCGCCAACCAGAACGGTGTATTCATCACGCAGGCCCTGTTCGACCATCGTGTCGATCACGACTTTCATGTAGGGCATGGTCGTGGTCAAAAGGGCGGACATGCCCAGAATGTCGGGCTTTTCGTTTTCCAGCGCTTCCAGATAGTTCTCGACCGGGTTGTTGATGCCGATGTCAACGACTTCAAACCCGGCGCCTTCCATCATCATCGCAACAAGGTTCTTGCCAATGTCGTGGATGTCGCCTTTGACCGTACCGATAACCATCTTACCAACACGCGGAGCGCCGGTTTCAGCCAGCAATGGCTTCAGGATGGCCATGCCACCTTTCATGGCGTTCGCGGCCAGCAGCACTTCGGGCACGAACAGGATGCCGTCGCGGAAGTCATGGCCGACAATTGTCATGCCACCCACCAGCGCTTTGGTCAGGATGTCATAAGGCATCCATCCGCGTTCCAGCAGGATGTTCACACCTTCTTCGATCTCTTCCTTCAGGCCGTCATAAAGATCATCGAACATTTGTTCGACGAGTTCGTCGTCGTTCAGTTCGGACAGGACGATGTCTTCTTCATCGGACATGGGCATTTCCCTGAGCTGTGCGGGCCTGCGGCCCGTGGTGGCATTTTTTCCGTTTTGGCCATTTCGTCGCAGTTCTACTGTGACGATTGCGACCTAGGTCGTTCCGAGACCGACCTATAGGCCGAAATATTTCACCTAGCGATGTATATTTTTGCAAGATCATCCTGCATTGATTTCAATTCACAGCGCGAAACTCATTTTCCGTCAACCGTTTTCGGGGGTTGGATGAATTGGCGCATTTCTCGGGTCGGGTGCGGAGCTTGTCAGCGGAATGAGTTTAGACTACACCTGAGCCATGGGAACATATAGCGAACATTTGCCCGTTTGTGTGAAGCATCCGGGGCGCGGGGCAGCCTCGAATATAGCGGGTCGATTCGAGCGGTTCACGACCGAACTGACCGAGGATGGCTGGGATGTTTCCGATGATCTGCCGCCTCTGCGAACTGAGGTTCGGGACGAATTCGCCCGCAGTCTGATCACGTACAACAAATCCCCTGATCTGCCGTTTGACCGCTCGATCAACCCGTATCGGGGTTGTGAACATGGGTGTGTTTATTGCTTTGCTCGACCGACCCATGCCTATCTCGGTTTGTCACCGGGTTTGGATTTCGAAACGCGTCTCATCGCGCGCCCGAATGCCGGTGACATATTGCGGCACGAACTGTCCGCCCGGTCGTACAAAGTGGCCGCTATTGCATTGGGTACGAACACCGACCCGTATCAGCCGATTGAGAAAAGCCGTGAAATAACAAGGGACTGTTTGCAGGTTCTAAGCGAGTTTCAGCATCCCGTGGCCATCGTGACGAAGGGCGCGTTGATTGAGCGCGATCTGGACATACTGGCGCCGATGGCTCGGAAGGGCCTGGTACGTGTCGGTATATCTCTTACGACGTTGGACGCCGACTTGTCGCGCCGGATGGAACCGCGCGCACCATCTCCGCAACGCCGGTTGCGCATGATCCGAAAGCTCTCGGAAGAAGGTGTGCCCGTGCGGGTGATGACGTCGCCAATTGTCCCCGGTCTCACCGATCACGAGCTTGAGCATCTGTTGGAGGCGGGAAAACAGGCGGGTGCCGATGCGGCGAGCTGGATCATGTTGCGTTTACCGCGTGAGGTGTCCGAATTGTGGCGGGGCTGGTTGGCTGAGCATGAGGCGGGCAGGGCACAGAAGATCATGGCCCGGCTGCGCGATATGCATGGAGGCAAGGAATACGATCCACGTTGGGGACACCGAATGCGTGGCGAAGGGGTCTATGCCGAAATGATAGCGCAACGGTTCGCTGCTGCCGTTAAGCGCTTTGGGCTGGCGACGCACGCACCTCCGCTCCGCTGTGATCTGTTCGCCCGTCCGCCGCAGGCGGGCGATCAGTTGACCTTGTTTTGACGCTATCCGCTCAAAAGCTGATACCGATCCCTGCGGTAAACCCATTTACAGTATCACTGCCATAGTACCGCACCATCAGCCGGGTCGTGGTGACCCAGGGGACCCAGGTATCGGACAGATCAACCTCGATCCCGCCGCCGACGCGGGCCAGCCAGTCCGTACCCAGTACCAGGGACTGATCCCCGATCAGATAAGACAGAGAGAGATCGCCAACCCAGCGGACCGGACGTCCGAACATGCGTTTGCCGGTTGGAAAACGGTACCGTGACCACAGAACCGCGTTGGCAGCGGTTGACTCGACCAGAAGATCCTCATTGTCGCCAATGGGCCAGTATTCGATATGTGTGTAGCGCAGGCTTGCTTCAAATTCACGATCATTGGACAACGGTTTTTCGTAGGAGACCGTCATGGAGCCACCAGCTCCACCCGCCCAAATACCGCCGCTTTCCAGAAAGTCCCGATCAAGCCCCAACCGGTTGGCGATAGCCTGTGCCCCGACCGATGCATCGGTCTGAGTGCGCCCAATCGAGATATGGGCCATCGGTGTCAGCTTCCATTGTTCGCCAATGTCGAACTGATAGCCGACGCCTCCGGTGACAGCGAGGCTGGTCCATTTCAGCGGTATGCGGGTCGTCGCACCGGTTCCACTGAAAGTCAGAACGGGATCGTATCGCGCATAGCCAATGTACCCCTCAAGATATATTGGAACACCTTCGGCAAGGCGAAAGCCGCCGCCCAATTGGGCTGATTTGAAATCGTAATCCCGATTGTCGGTGTTTGATTGCAATGAAATGGCGCTGGCGGAATCGTCGGGGATACCCGCCAACCCCAATATTGCGAGCGACCCGGCAGCGTTTTCTCGCTGTTGCTTTTCAAAGGCATCTTCAAGCAAACTTTGTGCAGATGCTGTCTGAGCAAGCAGCAACAATGGCAAGAACAATATGGAGAAACGCATGAGGACCAGAAAACCATTCGCGGGTCCGGCAACACTAAGCTGAACGGAGCATCGCGGAAAGAAAGATCAACCCGATAGTTTGCGATTGGTTCAGAACGGTTTCATTTTGGTAACGCTTATAAACAAGAAAGACCCCGATAAACGGGGCCTTTCTGTAGACTTCCGACGGTGGTGTCAGCGGTTCTCGATATCGACGTAGTCGCGGCTTGTCGCACCCAGATACAACTGACGCGGACGGCCGATCTTGTTCTGTGGATCGGCAATCATTTCCTTCCACTGGCTGACCCAGCCAACCGTGCGAGACAATGCGAAGATCGGGGTAAACATCGAGGTCGGGAAGCCCATCGCCTCCATCACGATGCCCGAATAGAAGTCGACGTTCGGGAACAGTTTCTTCTCGATGAAGTAGGGATCTTCCAGCGCCTGCTTTTCAAGTGCCTTGGCGACCTGCAGCTTGGGATTGTCTTCGATACCAAGCAGGTCAAGAACTTCGTCCGCAGACTGCTTCATCACAGTCGCGCGCGGGTCGAAGTTCTTGTAGACCCGGTGGCCAAAGCCCATCAGGCGGAAGGGATCGTCTTTGTCCTTCGCGCGCTCGATGAATTCGGGAATCCGATCCACGCTGCCGATCTCTTCCAGCATTTCAAGGCAGGCCTGATTGGCGCCGCCATGTGCCGGACCCCAGAGACACGCGATACCGGCCGCAATACAGGCAAACGGATTCGCACCAGACGAAGACGCCAGGCGAACCGTCGATGTCGAGGCGTTCTGTTCATGATCGGCCTGCAGCATGAAGATTCGGTCCATGGCGCGGGCCAGAATCGGGTTCACCTCGTAGTCTTCTGCGGGAACCGCAAAGCACATGCGCAGGAAGTTTGACGCATAGTCCAGATCATTGCGCGGATACACAAAGGGCTGACCGATGTGGTATTTATAGGCCCAGGCCGCGATGGTCGGCATCTTTGCGATCAGGCGATGCGAGGCGATCTCGCGCTGGCGTGGGTCTGCAACGTCGGTCGAATCGTGATAGAACGCCGACATCGCACCAACGACGCCCACCATGATGGCCATGGGGTGCGCGTCCCGGCGGAAGCCGCGATAGAAATACTGCATCTGCTCGTGCAGCATCGTGTGGCGGGTGATTGTGGTCTCGAAGTTTTCCAGATCCCGTGCGGATGGCAGTTCACCATAAAGTAGCAAGTAGCTGAGCTCGAGAAAGTGAGATTTCGATGCGATCTGCTCGATCGGATAACCGCGGTGCAACAATTCGCCTTTGTCGCCATCGATGAAGGTGATGGTGCTGTCACAGCTCGCGGTCGAGGTGAAGCCCGGGTCATATGTGAAAACCCCAGCCTGACCATAGAGCTTGCGAATGTCGATCACATCGGGCCCCGCGGTCGGAGAAAACACCGGCAGATCATAGCTTTCACCATGGACAGTCAGGGTGGCTGTTTTTTGGCTCTCGGTCATGTTTATCCCTTCTTCATTCGTGCACATGCCGGATCGCTGTCCGGCAAAGCAGGCAACGACTGCGTTCCGTCGCGCAGTCCGTTCTTAGCGGAGCAGCGTTACCCTAATGTGAAATCAGGTTGGGTTCGCTGCATCAGAAAGCCGCGCCAGGGTTTCATCCCGCCCCAGCACAAGCATCATGTCAAATACCGAAGGTGTCACTGCCCGGCCTGCCAGCGCCGCCCGCAGCGGACCGGCCAGTTTGCCGAACTTAACCCCGTTCGCCTCTGCGAACGAATTCAGGGTCTCCTCCAGTTCGTTCCGGGACCAGCTAGCATTTTGCAGCTGCGGCGTCAATTCTTTCAGTATACCGTCGGATACAGAGGCAAGGGCTTTTGCGGCCTTGTCATCTGGTTGAACGGGGCGTGACGTCAACACAAATGTAGCTTTTTCAAGTAGTTCCGGGAAGGTGCGTGCGCGATCCTTGAGGCAATACATCGCACGGATGAGATCACTCGATTGTGTGTCAGTCAGTGGTGGCAGACCCGCTGCCGACAAATAACCCTGAATCTCATGCTGCAACGCAGCATTTTCCCCTACGGCAATATGCTGACCGCAAAGGTTTTCCAGCTTCTTTACATCAAATCGCGCCGGGCTTTTGCCGATGCCATCCAGGTCGAACCACTCTTTGGCTTGGGCATCAGTAAAGAACTCATCATCCCCATGGCTCCAGCCCAGCCGAGCCAGATAGTTGCGCATCCCCGCCGCCGGATAACCCATGGCCTGATATTCCTGAGCACCCAACGCTCCGTGGCGCTTGCTGAGCTTCTTGCCATCCGGACCATGGATTAGCGGGATATGCGCCCAGACCGGCACGTCCCAACCCATCGCCTCGTATATCATCATCTGGCGGGCCGCATTGTTCAGATGATCGTCGCCCCGGATCACATGCGTCACGCCCATATCGTGGTCATCAACCACAACGGCCAGCATATAGACCGGGGTACCATCCGAACGCAGCAGGATCATATCATCCAGCTGATCGTTGCGAATGGTCACATCTCCCTGCACCTGATCGCGGATGATGGTCGTGCCATCCTGAGGGCTCTTGATCCGGATCACAAATGGCAGGTCAGGGTGGGTTGCCGGATCGGCGTCCCGCCACGGGCTTTGAAACAAGGTCGATTTCCCTTCGGCCCGCGCTTGCTCGCGGAACGCCGCGATCTCATCCTGGGTCGAGAAGCACTTATATGCTTTGCCTTCAGCCAGAAGTTGCTGCGCGACCTCAGCGTGCCGGGCTGCGCCTTCGAACTGGCTGATCACATCGCCATCGTGATCCAGCCCCAGCCACTCCATGCCCTGCAGAATTGCAGCGGTCGCTTCCGGCGTCGAACGTTCCCGGTCCGTATCCTCAATCCGGAGCAGGAATTTGCCTCCGCGACCTCTTGCATAAAGCCAGTTGAACAATGCGGTACGGGCGCCACCGATATGCAGAAATCCGGTGGGAGAGGGGGCAAAGCGGGTGACGACCTGATCGGACATTGTGTGGATTAACCTTTTGGTAACCTTAGCGGGCATAGTTTGGCGACTATCTACCCAGCCCGAAGGACGGGGGCAACCATGCGTGTTCTGACACGGGTCGAGACCGCGTTGCTGACCCAGCGGGGTCATCTGTTTCCGTGGTCTCCGGTCTGTCTTGCGGTCGGGATCGGCTGGTACTTCGGCCTCAGGTTCGAACCCAAAGCTGATTTGTATGGCGGGGTTTTGGCATTTGCGCTGCTTGCAATTGCCTGCACCCGCTGGCTGCGCGTTGCGTGGCGACCGCTGGCGATCGGGATGGCTCTGATTGCCGCGGGTTTCCTGCTTGCGGGGGGCCGGGCTCATATGGTTGCAGAGCCGGTTCTGCAATGGCGCTTTTACGGCCCGGTCGAGGGGAGGGTCGTAGCGTTGGACCGCTCTGCGTCGGATGCGCTGCGGGTGACTTTGGATCAGGTTCGGATTGGGGACGTTCCTGCTGATCAGAGGCCGCGGCGCATCCGGCTGTCGTTGCATGGCGATACCGTGGCTCTGTCTCCGGGGCAGAGAATTATGACAACCGCCCATCTGTCACCACCCCAGGGTCCTGTTGAACCCGGAGGGTTCGATTTTCGCCGTCATGCGTGGTTCCAACAACTCGGCGCAGTCGGTTACACCCGGGTTCCGGTTTTGACTGTCGCGCCCGCTCGGGACGGGCGCGAGGGCGTCCGTATTACGGCCTGGCGCATGGCAATCGCGAACCGGGTGCGCGCGATTTTACCTGGCGAGGTCGGAGGCTTTGCTGCCGCCGTCACCACCGGTGACCGCAGCGGGATGGGGCAGGCGTCGCTGGAGATGTTGCGCGCATCCAATCTGGCGCATCTTCTGGCCATTTCCGGGTTGCATATGGGATTGCTGACAGGGTTTGTCTTTGTCGCGTGCCGGATCGGGCTGTCGATGCTTCCGGCCGTGGCCTTACGTCTGCCGGTGCGCAAACTGGCCGCAATCTGCGCCCTCGTCGCTGCGACAATCTATCTGCTTCTGTCTGGCGGCAACGTCGCGACCGAGCGCGCCTTTGTCATGGTCTGTGTCATGCTGGGTGCAGTGTTACTGGATCGCCGCGCGATTTCGTTGCGGGCCGTCGCGGTTGCGGCGTTAATCGTGCTGGTACTGCGCCCCGAAACCCTGTTGAGCCCGGGGTTCCAAATGTCTTTTGCGGCAACAACGGCGCTTGTGGCGGCGTTTGGTGGCTTGCGCGACCATGGCCCTATGCCGGCCCCGAAATGGATGCGGCCCGTGTTGGCTTTGCTGCTCTCGTCGGCCATTGCCGGGATCGCGACAGCGCCGATCGGGGCGGCACATTTCAACACAATGTCGCATTACGGATTATTGGCTAATCTGCTCTCTGTGCCCGTGATGGGGACGGTGGTGGTTCCGTCGGCGGTCGTTGCCGCACTTCTGGCACCTTTCGGGCTCGAATCGCTGCCTTTGCATGTGATGGGCGCGGGGCTTAGATGGATACTTGCAGTTGCACGTTGGGTTTCAGGGCTGAACGGTGCGCAGGGGTATGTGGTGAGCCCGGCGGATTTTGTATTGCCTGTTCTGGCGATGTCTTTTCTCTGGTTGGTTCTGTGGCAGGGCCGCGCAAGGTGGCTTGGTGTCGTTCCGGCAATCGCGGCGATCGCGATGTGGGGGCAGGGACAGCGCCCTGATGCGCTGATCGCCGAGAGCGGCGGGCTTGTAGGTGTGATGACCGAACAGGGCCGGGCCTTGAGCAAACGCAAGGGCAGCGGCTTTGTCGCGTCAGTCTGGCTGGAGAATGACGGTGACGGCGCGGATCAGCCAAAGGCAGCGCAGCGTTGGCCTGATGCATCCGGTGGAATCCAGCGCTATCTGGTGGGCGACAAGGAGTTTGTTCACCTTACGGGTAAACGGGTTGCGCAGGGATTTGCCGAATGCGGACCGAACCAGATCATCATCGCATCGGTATCGCTGCCTCTGACGGGAGAGTGCAGTGTGTATGACCCCGATATACTGCAGAAAACAGGCAGCCTGGCCTTTTCCAAAGGGCGTTTGCTCAGCAGTTCCGAAGTTTCTGGTCGCCGCCTGTGGTCACCGAGACCCCGTCAGTAGCTTCGGATCAGACCAACGAGGCGACCCTGAACTTTCACCTTGTCCTCAGGCAACACACGGGTTTCATAGGCCGGGTTGGCAGCTTCAAGCGCGATGGCCTGACCACGGCGGAAGAACCGCTTCAATGTGGCTTCCTGATCTTCGACAAGCGCGACCACAATGTCACCGTTATCGGCTGCCGTGGTTTCACGGATCACCACCACATCACCATCATTGATGCCGGCTTCGATCATAGAATCCCCCCGCACCTCAAGCGCATAGTGATCCCCGCTGCCCGATACCATCGATCCAGGCACCGCGACGTGGTGCGAGACATGGCTGATCGCTTCGATCGGCACACCGGCGGCAATCCGGCCCATTACGGGAAGTTCCAGCGCGTCAATGGTCACGGGTTCGAAATTGGCAGGTCGTGGTCCTTCGGGCCGGTCGCCTTCGATCACCCGAGGTTTGAATCCCGCGGTGGGTTCGCCACCCAGGCTTTCCGGCAGCTTCACAATTTCAATCGCACGAGCTCGATGGGCGAGGCGACGGATAAATCCACGTTCCTCCAAAGCGGTGATCAGGCGATGAATGCCCGACTTGGACCGTAAATCCAGTGCCGCCTTCATTTCGTCGAAACTTGGCGGAACACCGTCCGCCTGCACGCGTTTGTGGATGAATTCCAGCAAATCCAATTGCTTCTTGGTCAGCATCGCTCGCACCTCGCTGCTCATGCGTTTTCTTTTGTTCTACGCATGTTCACGTTTTGTGTCAACGGATTTGCTGGATTGGCAGGTAGGTGACCTCATCTCCAACTGTGCGTGCGGGATCGTGCGGTTGCCGTACCAGCAACGCATTTGCCTGTGCTAAAACGCTGAGAAGCGAGCTGTCCTGATCTTCACAGGCGCGAATGCCGGTATGATCCAGAACCGCGCGCATATAGTGCTCGCGCGGGCCATTCTTGGCGAGAGGTGCGGAGAGTATCGCTTGTTGGAGCGGCGCGACGGCGTGATCCATTCCCAGCATATGGCGCACCATGGGAACCAGAAACAGATAGCCGCAAACCATGGCGCTGACCGGGTTGCCCGGCAGGCCAACCATTGCGGCATCGCCGAGGCGCCCAGCCATCAAGGGTTTTCCGGGACGCATACGGATCTTGTAGAATGATCGTTCTAACCCAAGGCCGTCCGAGACATCGGCGACCAGATCGTATTCGCCGACCGATGCCCCTCCGATCGTCACAACAAGGTCTGCCCCCTGCGCCAAACCGAAGCCGGTTTCCAGCGAGGCGACAGTGTCCTGTGCGATTGGAAGAATGCGCACATGTGCGCCGCATTCTTCGAGCAATGCCTTAAGGCCAAAGGTATTCGACGCGATAATCTGATCCGGGCCCGGTGTCTCGCCGGGCATCACCAGTTCGTTACCGGTCGAAATCAGGGCGATCACCGGTTTGCGGGTTACAGGAACCGAGGCGATGTTCATCGCTGCCATCAGCGCGATATCCTCGGGCCGGATCTGGCGAGGTGCCGTAATCCGTGTCCCGGTTCTGAAATCGATACCGGCGGGGCGGATATTATTCTTGGAACCGGGGGCATCGGTGATGGTGATCAGATCGCCGCGCCTGTCGACATCTTCCTGTATGACGACGAAATCCGCACCATCTGGTACAGGTGCGCCAGTAAATATCCGCACGGCTTGGCCAGGACCGACCGTCCCGCCGAAGCGATGACCCGCCGCTGCTTCGCCCACCACCTTGAACATGGCGTGTAATTCGACCTCGGTCGCCTTGACGGCATAGCCATCCATCGAGGAGGCCGCAAAAGGTGGTTGATCGCGGGTTGCGGCAACGTTGTCAGCCAGTATCCGGCCCGCTGCCCCGGAAAGGCGAACCGTCTCTGCGGGCAGAGGTGAAACCAGATCAAACAGGAGGGACCGCGCCTCTTCAACGGTGATCATGACGACTCGTAACGACCTGATTTCCCACCGTCTTTCAGGAGAACGCGAATGCCGCCGATCTCCATCGCCTTGTCCACGGCTTTGGTCATGTCATAAACCGTCAATGCCGCCGTCGAGACCGCAGTCAGGGCCTCCATCTCCACGCCGGTCTGGCCAGAAGTCTTGACGGTTGCCTCGATCCGCACGCCGGGAAGATCAGGGTCCAGAGTCAGCTCGACCGCAACTTTGGTCACGGGCAGAGGATGGCAAAGCGGTATCAGATCCGGTGTTTTCTTGGCGCCCATGATACCGGCGAGGCGCGCCACGCCCAGAACGTCGCCTTTCTTGGCGCGACCTTCGGAAATGATATCAAAGGTTTCTCGTGCCATCCTGATGTGACCCGCTGCCACCGCGACCCTGTCGGTGACGGCTTTGCCGGACACATCCACCATATGGGCCTGACCCTTGGCATCGAAATGAGTCAGCGACATCACATCACCCCGGGAATCAGCGGGTTGGCCAACAGAGTACGCGTGGCAGTGGCAACATCTTCCTGTCGCATCAGGCTTTCACCGATCAGAAAACACCGCGCACCATAACGGGCGATGTCCGCCAGATCAGCAGGTGTGCTCAGGCCGCTTTCGCAGACGATCGTCCGGTCCGCCGGGACCAGCTTCGACAGGTGGCGTGTCGTATCGAGAGTGGTTTCGAAAGTCTTGAGATTTCGGTTGTTTATTCCGATCAGCGGGCTTTTCAACTGTGTCGCACGCTCGAGTTCATCAGCGTCGTGAACCTCGATCAGGACATCCATGCCCCAGTCAAAGGCGGTCTGCTCCAGCTCGGCGGCCTGTGCATCGCTGACTGACGCCATGATGATCAGGATACAGTCGGCGCCCAATGCGCGGGCCTCGACAACCTGATACGGGTCGTACATGAAATCCTTGCGCAACGCGGGCAGCGAGCAGGCGGCGCGTGCTTCGGTCAGATAGGATTTGTCTCCCTGAAAACTGGGCGTATCGGTCAGGACCGACAGGCAGGCCGCGCCGCCGGCCTCATAAGCCTGGGCAAGGGCGGGCGGATCGAAATCGGCCCGGATCAGACCTTTGGAGGGGCTCGCCTTTTTGACCTCGGCAATCAGGCCATACCCCAAGCGCATCGCTTCATGCAGAGCGTCGGAAAAGCCGCGTATTTCGGGCGCGTTCCGTGCCTCGGATTCCAATGTTTCCAGAGATTTATGCTCTTTGTCCGAAGCAACTTCTTCAAGCTTGTAGGCTTTGATCCTGTCCAGAACGGTCTCGGTCATGCGGCTTCCTGTGTAATGCGCGCCAAGGCGGTGATTTTGTCTCTGGCTTTGCCGCTGTCGATGCTTTCGGCGGCCATTGCGACCCCCTCATGCAGATCGTCCGCCGCGTCCGCCACGACCAGGGCGGCGGCCGAGTTCAGCAAGACCGCATCACGGTAGGCGGACGGGACCCCATCCAGCAAAGCGCGGAATGCGACGGCGTTCTCTTCGGGCGTACCGCCGATGATATCCTCGAACGGATGAACAGGCAGACCTGCATCTTCGGGATGAAGCTCGACTTCTTTCAGAACCCCATCTTCGACCGACGCGACCCAACTGACCCCGGTGATCGTGAGCTCATCCGTGCCGTCCGAGCCATGCACCAGCCAGGCGTGCTCGGCCCCAAGCAGATCCAGGGTTTCCGCCATCGGGCGGATCAGATCGCGGCTGAACGCGCCGGTAAGCTGCCGTTTCACCCCGGCAGGGTTGGTCAGCGGGCCCAGAATGTTGAAAATCGTTCGTGTCCCAAGTTCTTGCCGCGAGGGCATGACATGTGCAATCGCCGGATGGTGCATCGGGGCCATCATGAACCCGATGCCGACCTCTTGCAGCGCTTTTTCAACCACGTCCGACCCAACCATCACGTTGATGCCAAGCTGTCCCAGCGCATCAGCCGCACCGGATTTCGAACTTAGATTGCGGTTGCCGTGCTTGGCAACCGTGACACCGGCACCCGCCGTAACGAACGCTGTGGCGGTCGAGATGTTCAGAGTACCCTTGCCGTCGCCCCCTGTGCCAACGATATCAATCGCGCCTGCAGGAGCCTTTACCGCATTGCACTTCGCGCGCATCACGGCTGCGGCCGCCGCATATTCATCTACCGTCTCGCCCCGGGTGCGCATTGCCATCAACAGCCCGCCGATCTGGCTGGGCGTCGCTGCACCGTCGAAGAGGATTCCAAAGGCCTGTCCAGCCTCGGCACGGGTCAGGGGCCGGTCAGCTGCAGCGCCGATCAGCGGTTTCAATGCGTCGCTCATGCGGGGACTTTCATTTCATTCAGGAAGTTCTTGAGCAGGGCATGGCCGTGCTCGGACGCGATGGATTCGGGATGGAACTGGACACCGTGGATCGGCAGTTCTTTGTGTTGCAGGCCCATGATGGTGCCATCCTCCAACTCGGCCGTTATTTCCAGACAGCCGGGCAGGGTGTCGCGATCCACGACCAGAGAGTGGTATCGCGTCGCCTCGAAGGGCGAGGGCAGGCCAGCGAACACTCCTTTTCCGGTGTGATTCATGGTGCCCATTTTCCCGTGCACGATTTCATGGCAACGCACGACCTTGCCGCCAAACGCCTGACCAATGGTCTGGTGGCCTAGGCAGACGCCCATCAGCGGTGTTTGCGTCTCGGCGGCGGCTTCGGTCAAAGCCAGGCAGATACCGGCCTGATCCGGATCGCAGGGGCCGGGGCTCAGCAATATTCCTGCCGGATTCATCGCCATCGCTTCCTGCACATCCAGCGCATCGTTCCGGCGCACGACCATCTCGGCGCCCAGTTCGCCCAGATAGTGGACGAGATTGTAGGTAAACGAGTCATAGTTGTCGATCAGCAGCAGCATTTGGGCACTTATCTTCCTATGGGCATTTCAGGCTGGCGATGCCGCCCCTGAGCGCGGTATAATGTCGGGACATACATGCTCAGGCTTGTGCGGCAGCGTCAAGAGGACATACCCAACTTGGCATTCGCGCACAGGTGAGCGCCGCAGAAGATGGCGTACTGACGGTTGAGGCGGGAAGCAAAGCGAAAGGTAAGACTTCGATGAGCGGATTTTTCGGTGGACTGATCGCCGGGGCGGTCGCTGTACTGGCATTGGGCGTGGTACTGTCCCTGACCACTCCTTTGTCCAGAAAGCCTGAAGTCGCTGCAGCGGCGCCGGAAGTGGCTGAAGCGCCCGCGCCTGTAGAGGCAGCGCAGGTGGATGAAACCGGCATCGATGCCGATCTGGTGGAATTGCCGCCATCTGGTCCTGAAAGTCCCGAGGTTTCATCGGATTCGCTGGATAGCCTGGCCGATATTGAACTTGATCCCGGCACGCGCCCCGAGGCGGGTGAAACACCTTCCGAAACCAATGCGCCGGCAAGTATATCAGCGCCTGCCGTGACTGTTCAAACAGATGCGCCCGCGGCACCGCCCGCTCCGTCTGCCGCGCCGGAAGCGCCGCAGCAGGATGTCGAACCGGCGGTCGTTGCAGATGCGCCATTGCCGCCGGAACCCGAAGAAACCCCAGAACCACAAGTGGCAGAAGAGGCGCCCGAGGAGCAAGCCCCTCAGGTCGCCGCCCTGCAGCCCGAGGCTGATCAGGCTCCAGATGTTGAATCGGCGGCGCCGCAGGATGAAAACGTACCTGATAAGAGCCCGATCGCGGTTGAAGGCGAAGAGGATACGCGCCCCGTTCGCCAGCCACGCGTTTTGACACTGCCACAGATTGGCGGGAACGAATCCTCGAGCTCGGGAACACTGATCGGCAAGCGTGTCGTGCCACTGACCGACAGGGACGACCCGCCTGCCGAGCAGCTCGAACTGGAAACTGCAGCAGTGGCGAAGCCGATCGAAGAACATGCGGCCACCTTCGCAAACCCCGAATCCAAGCCATTGATGTCGATTATTCTGATTGACGATGAAGGCGCGTTCGGAGCCGAAGCCCTGCAGGACTTCCCGTATCCGCTGAGCTTTGCCGTCAGCCCCTCGGACCCGGACGCCGCCGAGAAGATGGCGCGCCACCGCGAGGCCGGGTTCGAGGTATTGGCCCTGATCGACATGCATGAAGCCGCCAGTGCGCAGGACGCCGAGGTGTCGTTATCGGTCTGGCTGGATCAACTGCCCCACACCGTCGGCATTCTCGAAGGTGTCGGAACCGGTATTCAGGGCAACAGGAAGCTGGCTGATCAGATTGCTGCGATTGCAGGGGACACCGGGCGCGGATTGGTTACGCAGGATAACGGTCTGAACACCGTGCAAAAGCTGGCCGCACGCAACGGGGTTCCGTCCAGCGTCGTGTTCCGCGACTTTGATGGTGCGAAACAGGACCCCAAGATCATGCGGCGCTTTCTGGATCAGGCGGCATTCCGGGCCGGTCAGGAAGGCGCGGTCGTGATGCTGGGCCGTCTGCGCCCCGAGACGATCTCGGCCCTGTTGCTGTGGGGGCTCGAGGATCGCGGAAGCCGCGTTGCAATGGCGCCGATTTCAGCGGTGATGATGAACGAAGTTGAGCAGGATGATTCAGGCTCCTGAGTTGTGAATGGCGGCACTGAGCAGCCGCCGTCCGCTCAACTGTTTCCGCTTCCGGTAAATCGAGCCGCGTCGGCCGCTGCGCGACGGATGGCGTTCGATTTGTGGACGGTCTCCATATATTCGGCCTCGGGGTCGCTGTCATAGACGACGCCACCACCTGCTTGAATATATAGCTTGTGGTCTTTCACGATAGCCGTGCGCAAGGCGATACACATATCCATGTCGCCACCCGCGCTGAAGTACCCGACGCCGCCACCATAGATCCCACGTTTTTCTGGCTCGAGCTCATCGATAATCTCCATCGCGCGCACTTTCGGCGCACCCGAAACTGTACCAGCGGGCATTCCGGCAAAGAACGCATCCAGTGAGTCTTTGTCCTCGGCTAGTTCACCAACCACGTTTGACACGATGTGCATAACGTGGCTGTAGCGTTCGATGATGAATTCCTCAGTCGGGCGCACGGTGCCGATCTTTGACACACGACCGGTATCGTTGCGACCCAGATCGAGAAGCATCAGGTGCTCGGCCAGCTCTTTCTTGTCGGACAGCAGATCGGCCTCATTTGCCTTGTCTTCTTCCGGCGTTGCACCACGAGGACGCGTGCCGGCGATAGGACGTATGGTAACTTCGTTGCCGAAGACACGCACGAGAATCTCGGGGCTGGCTCCAACAACCTGAAAACCGCCAAAGTTAAAGTAGAACATGAAGGGCGAAGGATTGGTGCGCCGCAGCGAGCGATACAAGGCAAAAGGTGGCTGCGGGAAATCCTGTGTCCAACGTTGGGCCGGGACGACCTGAAAGATGTCACCCGCGCGGATGTATTCCTTGGCCTTCTCGACGGCCTCCATGTAGCCGGACTTGGTGAAATTCGACACCGGAGCCCCGACTTCGATTGCGTCACCCAGATCCCGTGTCTCGGCAGGCATGGCGCGTTCCAGATCACGCACCGCGTCCATGACGCGTTCCGCCGCCTGAGCATAAGCTGCCTTGGCGGACTGGCCCTCGCTGACCCACGCGGGCGAAACGACGGTGACCTCGCCTTTGACGCCGTCCAGCACAGCGATGACCGAAGGGCGCAACATGATCGCATCCGGCAGGCCCAAAGGGTCCGGGTTAACGTCGGGCAGGTACTCCACCAGCCGGACCATGTCATAGCCCAGATAGCCGAATAGCCCGGCAGCAGCTTGTGGCAGATCATCCGGCAATGCGATGCGGCTTTCGGCCAATAAGGCGCGCAGATTGTCCATCGGGTTGCCATCTTGCGTTTGGAACGCTTCGGCATCGAACCGGGCCGACCGGTTGAGAGCCGAAGCTTCGCCATGACACCGCCAGATCAGATCGGGCTTCATGCCGATGATGGAATAGCGTCCGCGCACCTCGCCGCCGGTCACCGACTCGAGCATGAAAGCGTCTTTCTGTGCCCCTGTCAGCTTGAGCATCAGAGATACAGGCGTATCCAGATCGGCGGCAAGCCGGGTGTAGACAACCTGATTCTCGCCCGCATCATACGCACGGGCGAAGGTCTCGAAATCCGGGGTCAGGGCCATGTGCGGTCTCTTTTAATAGCTTGCCCGCACTGCGTTCAGCGCTTGCTGATCCAGCACAGGGCGTGCGCGTGTCTGGGCGTCGCGCACAAAGATATCGAAGATGTTCTGTGCCAATGCCTGATTAAGCTGGGCGGCGAGCGCATCCTGCATCTGACGCTGTTCGTCGGTTTCCGCCGGAGGAAGTTCTTCGTCCAGACGCACGATCAGGGCCGTACCGTTTCCGGGAATAACGCGCAGCTCACCCGGTTCCATTTCAAACACCTGAGTCATGAAATCCGCCGGAACATCGTCAAGGAATGCCGTGCGGGTCAGTGCGTTTTCAACACGGAATGGCAGGCCCGTTGCGGCGAAATCACCATCGGTAGCCAGTTGCGTCAGCACGGTATTGGCCTGATTTTGCAGTGCTTTGCCGGTTTCAGCCTGAATCCATGCCTCTGCGACGCGCGGGCGCGCAGTTTCCAGCGGCTCGGGGCGCGGCGGTAATACTTCATTCAGGCGCAACGCAAAGATCGAACCGTCTTCGAGGAACGCAACCTCGGGGAAATCACTTTCCTGCACAGCTTCGGCAGCCGAGCGGAAACCATCATACGCAGCGACGCCATCGTCGCTTTGCTGGGTCCAGTCGATATTGCCCAGCTCCATTTCGGTTTCGTTGGCCAGTTCTTCTAGCGTGGCACCACCTGCCAGCATATCGTTGATGTCTTCGGCCTGCGCTTCGATCATGCGACGGGCACGTTCTGCGGCCAGTTCCTCGCGCAGTTCCGCCTCGGCATCTTCGAAACTGATATTGTTCTCGGCGAGCGATCCGTTGATCCGAAACAGCGCAGGGCCGAACACCGTGGGAAGAGGGCCGACAACATCGTCGATCTCTGCCGCGAATACGGTGTCGGCGGCATCGCCCAAGTCTTCACGAGTGACGTCGCCAAGATCAACATCGCTCAGTTCAAGCTGCCTGTCGCGGACCAGCTGTTCGAAATCTGCGCCGCCGACTTCCAACTGGGCCAGTGCTTCGGTTGCGGCGTCTTCGCTGGGATAGGGCAGGCGCTCGACCAGACGGCGTTCGGGCTGGAAGTACTGCTCGGCGCGCTGATCATAGAGACGGTGCAGCGCATCCTCGTCAATTTCCACCGTGTCGACCAGCATTTCGGGCGACAGAATAGCGTAGGTCAGTTGCTTGGTGCGGGGCAGGGTGAAAAGATCGGCGTTCTCGTCATAGAAAGCCTGAATCTGAGCGTCCGTCGGTTCTGCCACGGGCGTCTCCAACGCATCGGCAGACAGGGTCGCGACGGTAAAGCTGCGGCGCGCCAACACATAATTCGCCAGTGCTTCGGTCAGTGTGCGCGGCATCTCGACCCCGCCCATGACTGCGCCCTGCACGATCGTGCGGGCGGATTCTTTGCGCAGGTCCGATTCGAACTCGGTGTCGGTCATGCCAACCTGATCGAGTTGAAAGCGATAGGCTTCGCGGTCGAAATTGCCGTTCACACCCTGAAACGCGGGAATCTGGACGATCTCGCTCTGCAGGTTTTCGTCACCGATCGAAATACCAAGCTGCCCCACCTCATTGTCGAGCGCGGCCAGCGCGATCAGGCGCGACAGGGCAAGTTGGTCGAGACCAAGGTCATGCGCCTGAGAAATCTGCATCGGTTGACCGGTCTGCGCTTCGACCGCGCGGATTTCGCGCTGCAATTCACGGAAATACGCGTCGACCGAAACGCTTTCATCGCCGACTTCGGCCACGGTGCGCAACTCACCCATCAGACTGGTCGAGCCGAACCCGGCAAGGCCCAGCATCAGAAGACCCATGAGAATCCAGACAAAGGTTTTGGATAGGTTTTTCATGCCTGCGGCCATGGTGCCCTCTTGGTTTTGTCGGCAGGTGTCTGCCCTGTCGGTTGCGGCACTGAATACGATGCGCGCAGCCGAGGGGCAAGCTTAGAAGGACAGGGCCTGCAATCGGTCGAACAATTGCGCGATTCCCGCGCGGTCGAGATTGGCAAATGCGATGCGAACCTGTTGTTTTCCGGCAGGTTCATCTGCCGGCATGAACATGGTGCCCGGCAACAGCAGGATACCTGCTTGGGGCACCAACCGCCGCGCCAGCTCGTCCGATGCGACGCCAAAGGGATGTTCAAGATAGGCGAAGTAGGCACCCAGCCCGAGCAAGCGCCAGCCCCTGCGCTCAAGACGTGGCATTTCCTCGGCAATGGCGGCCCGCCGGTCGAGAATCTCATCCCGTTCGCCTGAAACCCATTGCGAGAGATTCTGCATCCCCCACAACGCGGCAAACTGGCCGATCTGGCCGGGGCAGATTGCGACGGTGTCCAGAAACTTCTCAATCTCGGCCAACAGCGGATTTCCGGCCGCAATCGCACCCACGCGGTGCCCGGTCAGACGGTAGGCTTTCGAGAACGAATAGAGATGCACGAACGTGGTGTCCCAATCCGGCTGCTGGAACAAGTCGTGAGGCGCGCCGGACCGACTGTCGAAGTCGCGATAGGTTTCGTCGACCAGAAGACGAATCCCCGTCTCCCGTGCGAGATCGTAGAACCTGCGAACAAGGTCCGAGGGGTATTCTACCCCTCCGGGATTGTTCGGAGTAACCAGGGCAATAGCCCGCGTGTTCTCAGTGATGAGGGCCCGCGCCTTGTCCGGTTCGGGCAGCAGATCATCGCCCGTTGGTAGATCGACGGTTTTGACGCCGGCCATATCCAACCACATCTTATGATTGAAATACCAAGGGGTTGGCAGGATCACCTCATCACCCTGATCGGTAATTGCCGAGATCGCGGCCGAGAAAGCCTGATTGCAGCCCGAGGTGATTGCGACCTGATCAGCGGACAGATTCGCGGAGTAATGCCCATTGATCTGAGTTGCGAGTTCTGAGCGCAGGTCGTCATTGCCCAGAACCGGCCCGTAAAGATGCGCGCTGTCCTGAGCTACCGCGAAATCAGCCATTGCCTGCCGCAGTGCAAGCGGCGGCGGATCGACCGGAGCCGCCTGACTGACATTGATCAGCGGGCGGTCGGCGGCAAATTCAACCCCGTCGAGCCACCGCCGCGCCTCCATTACCGGAGGGGCAAAGGTGGCGGCGGTGCGGGTCATTTTCATGGTGTTTCCGTAGTTTTAGCGCTCAAGCGAGATGACTTGATCAATCGGTGCCCCGATAGGGTTCCACATATTGCAGGGCCATGTCCCACGGGAAGAATATCCAGGTATCCTGACTGACCTCGGTGATGAAGGTATCGACCATCGGGCGGCCCTTGGGCTTGGCGTACACGGTGGCGAAATGCGCTTTGGGATACATCTCGCGCACCAGTTCCAGCGTTTTGCCGCTGTCGACAAGATCGTCGATAATCAGGATACCGGTTCCATCGCCCATCAAATCGGCGTTGGGGGCTTTGAGGACCTCGGCCTCTCCCTGAGACTGATGGTGATAGGATCTTACGCTGACTGTATCGACCGTGCGGATATCCAATTCGCGGCTGACGATCATCGCAGGCGCCATGCCGCCACGGGTGATGGCCACAACCGCGCGCCAGGCACCGTCATCGGGCCCTTGTCCGTCCAGACGCCAGGCCAGCGCACGAGAATCGCGGTGGATTTGATCCCAGCTGATGTGAAAGCCTTTTTCGTGGGGCAGGCGGTCCTTGGCGCTCATGATTCTATTATCCTTTTTCAACGTCCGGCGCATCGACGGCCTTCATGCCGACGATGTGATAGCCTGAATCCACGTGCAGATTCTCACCGGTCACGCCGCTGCTGAGGTCAGACAGCAGATAAAGCGCCGATTTGCCCACATCATCGATGGTCACATTCCGGCGCAGGGGCGAGTTATACTCGTTCCACTTCATGATATAGCGGAAATCGCCGATGCCGCTGGCCGCAAGCGTCTTGATCGGACCGGCCGAGATCGAATTGACGCGGATGCCGTCTTTGCCGAGGTCCTCAGCCAGATATTTGACTGACGCCTCAAGTGCTGCCTTGGCGACGCCCATTACATTGTAATGGGGCATGACCTGTTCCGCACCGTAGTAGGTAAGCGTAATCGCGCTGCCGCCTTCGTTCATCATCTTCTCCGCGCGCTGCATAACGGCGGTGAAAGAATAGACCGAAACATCCATGGTCAGATTGAAATTCGCGCGGGAAGTGTCAACATAGCGCCCGCGCAGTTCGTTCTTGTCCGAGAAACCAATCGCGTGAACAACGAAGTCCAACTTGCCCCATTTCTGTTCAAGAGCACTGAACAGACTGTCTATTGAGTCTTCATCACTGACATCGCAAGGCAGGACAATTTCACTGCCCAATTGCGCAGCCAGCGGATCGACGCGTTTTTTCAGCGCGTCCCCCTGATAGGAAAAGGCCAGCTCGGCCCCGGCGTCGGACAAGGCGCGGGCGATCCCCCATGCGATTGATTTGTCATTGGCCAGTCCCATGATGAGGCCGCGTTTTCCGGCCATCAACTGATTTGACATCTTCCGTTCTCCGCCTGTCGTCGCGTTGTGTTCGGTTGGTTTATGCCATTGATTGTCCTGCTTCAAGGCCATGCGCTCTTGCCCGCAGCGGGTTCTCGCCTTAGGGTCGTGTTAATTATTTCCAGGGGATGGAAATGAACGAGCATAATGGCATCTTTGCCGGGGCTGATCCGTTTGAAATCGCGGTTCGGTGGCTGGCGGAGGCGGAAAAGACTGAACCTAACGACCCTAACGCGATTGCTTTGGCGACCGTGGACCCGGACGGCTTGCCAAATGCCCGGATGGTTCTGCTGAAGGACATCGAAAAAGACGCATTTGTCTTTTATACGAATTATCACAGTGCCAAGGCTCAGGAATTGGACAGTGCCCACAAAGCCGCCTTTGTGATGCACTGGAAATCTTTGCGGCGCCAAATCCGAGTTCGTGGTATAATCACCAAAGAGGATGGGCCGCAGGCGGACGAATACTATGCCTCGCGTTCGCTCAAAAGCCGTTTGGGCGCTTGGGCGTCGCGCCAGTCGCAACCTCTGGAGAGCCGCGCGTCCCTGATGGCCGAGGTGGCCAAGGTGACCGCAAAGCTGGGTACCAACCCGCCTCGCCCTGAATTCTGGGGGGGGTACCGGGTGTCGCCTGTCGAAGTCGAATTCTGGGCCGATGGTGCCTTCAGGTTGCATGACAGGTTTCAGTGGAAACGGCACAGTGCTGATTCCGACTGGCAAGTGCAGAGGTTGAATCCATGACGTTCGCGTATCGTGAAATGCAAGTGATTGCTGTTAAAAGGTTTTTTCAGCTTGAATTTGCGGACCAATACCATAAACAACAAACCCTTAACGACCTGCCTATCATCGTAATGGGAAAACAGTGCCAGAAGATCTGAACAGCATGTATCGCGTCCGTGGACACGTTAAATGGTTCGATCCCGCGAAGGGATACGGATTTGTTGTGTCCGACGAAGGCGGCCCGGACATTCTGTTGCATGTCAACGTGCTGCGGAATTTCGGGCAAAGCTCGGTCGCGGATGGCGCCGGCATCGAGATCATGACGCACAAGACCGACCGCGGCGTTCAGGCGGTCGAGGTGATCAGTGTTGATCCGCCGGTTCGTGCCGAAACGATGATGCTGGCAGACTTTGCCGAACTCGATCCCGAGATTATCGGTAGCGCTCCGCTTGAGGCGGCCCGTGTGAAGTGGTTCGACAAGGGCAAGGGCTTTGGCTTTGCCAATGTCTTCGGCAGCAACGAAGATGTATTTCTGCATATCGAGGTTCTGCGCCGCTCGGGTCTGGCCGATCTGCAGCCAGGCGAGGCGTTGGCCATGCGGGTGATCGACGGAAAGCGCGGACGGATGGCCGCGCAGGTTCTGGCCTGGGAAGCAGCCCTGAACAGCTAGGTTCCGAATGATGAAAACAGCTTTGGCACTGGTGATCCTGACAGTTCTGTTCAGCGGGGTCGCACAGGCTGAATGCCGCCCTGACCGTGTCGAACTCCGTAACGACCTGGCACAGATTCGTTTCGATGTTGAATTGGCCGTGACCCCTCAGGAACGATCACGCGGTTTGATGTTTCGCGAAAGTCTGCCCAGCCGATCCGGGATGCTGTTCATTTTCGATCCCCCGCAACCCGTGTCGTTCTGGATGAAGAATACCCTGATTCCGCTCGACATCATCTTTCTGGATCGCACCGGCACGGTGACTCGCGTGCATAAAGGCGCGATACCGGGTGATCTGAGCGCGATCGAGGGGGGAAATTCGGTCTATGCCGTTCTGGAGATCAACGCCGGACTGGCCGAGCGCTACGCCATTCGGCCTGGGTCACAGATGCGCCATGAAATTTTTTCGCAAGGTCCCGCAATTTGGCCCTGTTAGGCCTTTTCAAATCAGATCGGCACGTTTAGGAAGGCGCACGGTCCGGGGCGTGGCGCAGTCTGGTAGCGCACCTGTTTTGGGTACAGGGGGTCGTAGGTTCGAATCCTGCCGCCCCGACCACTTCTTCTCTTACACCGGCGTTCCTCCGTATTTGGTGTAGAGTCTAGAAAAAACCCTGTCTAATTCTTCGCTTTCGATTGGTATCCGCAGCGTATCGCCGCTTTTCTGCGGGACCAGAAAGAACATGTCTGCATCCACGCGGTATCCCGCCTGATTCTTGGTCGAACTCAGGCGAGTCACAATTTGCGGCAGGTTTTGAGGATATCCGTCAAAACTGAGAATCAGATAGGCCGTTGCCTCGGGGGGCAGGGTCTCTCGGCATTCAAAGCTGCCGGTCGCCGTCTTGACGTATTTGTCGCCGGGTCCTGCGCAATCGGTTTTGAAGGAACTAAACAGATTCTGCGGATATCCGGTGAATTGAGCGCTGCGAGAGGCCGGTGGGGTCTCCTGTGATGTGCAGGACACGATAAAAGCCAGAACAGATACCAGAGAAAACAAACGCATGTTGAATAGGATTCCCATCAGGAAAAATCGCCTCAGTTCATTTATGACATGCGCTGCGTCGTCGTGACGATGATTCTCTGAAAACATCCCTAACGTCAGGCTGCTTGATCAACTGCCCCTAACTGTGGCGGAACGATACGAAAAATCACACTACGGGATTTTGTGCCCGTAGCGCTCTGGCCCGGAACAGGCCTGTGGAGGAATCGTGATCTGGCGGAAATCCGCCGGTCGAGCGGAATAGGTCAAGCTAAAAGATTTCACAAATGGCGGAAAAAGGGCGTTGACCTGATATGGGAATATACGCCAGATTGTATGGGCCGAAAGACGAGCCACTAAATCTGGTAGATAATGACCAGAAAACGGCATCGTACGAGGGACGGATAGCAAACCAGTATGACGTGAACCCGATTAGGGTTCTGCGCGGCTAAAGGCGGCGCCCGGTCTTTTGCGTCTGTATTTCGCGGCAATGCGGGCGGCACCCCGCTACACAAGATTTGGTGCCGGGGTCGAAAATTTTGGACAGAGTGAAGCTGGGGCAGCGGACATGAAGATTGAAAGAAAATTCACCAAACCGGGACAGGATGCTTATGCGGATCTGGATTTTGTGTCTGCAACCTCGGAAATCCGCAATCCCGACGGCACGATTGTATTCCGGTTGGATGAAATCGAAGTGCCTGCGAAGTGGAGTCAGGTTGCCAGCGATGTGATTGCGCAGAAGTACTTTCGCAAGGCAGGCGTGCCGTCCAAGCTGAAGAAGGTCAAAGAGAAGGACGTCCCGGAATTCCTGTGGCGCTCTGTCCCGGCTGAAGATGCTGAGTTCGATGGGGAGACGTCCTCCAAGCAGGTGTTCGACCGGCTGGCTGGCGCCTGGGCCTATTGGGGTTGGAAAGGCGGCTATTTCTCGTCCGAGGAGGACGCGTGCGCTTACTTTGATGAGATGCGCTATATGCTGGCCACCCAGCGCGCCGCTCCGAACTCGCCACAGTGGTTCAACACCGGCTTGCACTGGGCTTATGGCATCGACGGTCCGGCGCAGGGCCACCACTATGTCGATTACAAAACCGGCAAGCTGACCAAATCGAAATCTGCATATGAACACCCGCAGCCTCACGCGTGCTTCATCCAGTCGGTCAACGATGATCTGGTGAACGAAGGCGGCATCATGGATCTGTGGGTGCGCGAGGCGCGCCTGTTCAAATACGGCTCGGGCACGGGGACCAACTTTAGCCATCTGCGTGCAGACGGTGAGGCGCTGTCGGGTGGCGGCAAGTCCTCGGGCCTGATGGGCTTTCTCAAGATCGGCGACCGCGCCGCTGGCGCGATCAAATCAGGCGGGACAACCCGTCGAGCAGCAAAGATGGTGATCGTCGATGCAGATCACCCGGACATCGAGCAATTCATCGAATGGAAGGTGATCGAAGAGCAGAAGGTGGCCTCGATCGTTGCCGGATCAAAGATGCACGAGAAGATGCTGAATGGCATTTTCGAGGCCATCCGGTCTTGGGACGGTTCTGTGGATGACGCCTATGATCCGAACGCGAACGATGCGTTGAAAAAGGCAGTTCGCGAGGCGAAAAAGGTTGCGATCCCCGAGACTTACATCAAGCGCGTGCTGGATTACGCCAAGCAGGGCCACGACAGCATCGAATTCCCGACCTATGATACGGACTGGGATTCGGAAGCCTATAGCTCGGTCTCGGGCCAGAACTCGAACAACTCGATCCGCGTGACCAATGCGTTTCTGACTGCGGTTGAGAAAGACGCGGATTGGGAACTGATCAACCGTACCGATGGCAAGGTCGCCAAGACCGTCAAGGCGCGCGATCTGTGGGAAAAGGTTGGTCATGCCGCATGGGCCTGTGCCGATCCCGGCATCCAGTTCCACGATACCGTGAACGAATGGCACACCTGCCCTGAAGATGGCGAGATTCGCGGATCGAACCCGTGCTCGGAATACATGTTCCTCGATGACACGGCTTGTAACCTGGCATCGATGAACCTGCTGACCTTCCTCAAGGATGGTGAGTTCCAGGCGGCGGACTACATGCACACCTCGCGTCTGTGGACGTTGACGCTGGAAATCTCGGTGACCATGGCGCAGTTCCCGTCGAAGGAAATCGCGCAGCTTTCTTATGACTTCCGCACATTGGGCCTCGGTTACGCGAATATCGGCGGTCTGTTGATGAACATGGGCTACAGCTATGACTCGGACGAGGGGCGGGCGATCTGTGGCGCGCTGACTGCGATCATGACCGGTGTGGCCTATGCAACCTCGGCTGAGATCGCCGGTGAGCTTGGCCCGTTCAAGGGCTATGAACGCAACGCCGACCACATGCTGCGTGTCATCCGTAACCACCGCCGTGCGTCGCAAGGTGTGACCGAGGGTTATGAGAAGCTGGCGGTCAAACCGGTTCCTCTGGATCACAGCAACTGCCCGGATAAACGTCTGGTCGATCTGGCCATGTCCGCTTGGGATGAGGCGCTGAGCCTTGGTGAAAAGAACGGTTATCGCAACGCGCAGGCCACTGTGATCGCGCCGACCGGCACTATTGGTCTGGTGATGGATTGCGACACAACCGGGATCGAGCCGGACTTTGCTCTGGTCAAGTTCAAGAAGCTTGCGGGCGGCGGCTACTTCAAGATCATCAATCGCTCGGTACCCTCGGCGCTGGAAAAGCTGGGCTATTCCTCGGCCCAGATTGAAGAGATCGTGGGTTACGCAGTCGGTCACGGCACCATCGGCAATGCGCCGGGGATCAACCATACCTCGCTGACCGGCCATGGTTTTGGGCCCAACGAGTTGGCGAAAGTGGATGCTGCACTGGAAAGCGCCTTTGATATCCGGTTCGTGTTCAACCAGTGGACCTTGGGCGAGGATTTCTGCACCGGTGTTCTGGGCATCCCGGCAACCAAGCTGAACGACCCGACCTTCGACCTGCTGCGCCACCTCGGCTTCACAAAAGCAGATATAGACGCGGCCAACGACCACGTTTGCGGAACCATGACGCTGGAAGGTGCGCCGCATCTGAAAGAAGAACACTATTCGATCTTCGACTGCGCCAACCCGTGCGGCAAGAAAGGCAAGCGTTTCCTTGGGGTTGATAGCCACATCACCATGATGGCGGCGGCGCAGAGCTTCATCTCGGGCGCGATCTCGAAGACGATCAACATGCCGAATGACGCCACCATCGAGGATTGCCAGAAGGCTTATGAACTCAGCTGGTCGTTGGGTGTGAAGGCGAACGCACTCTATCGTGACGGCTCGAAACTGTCTCAGCCATTGGCCGCAGCACTTGTCGAGGATGACGATGAAGCGGCGGAAGTGCTGGAAAGCGGATCGGCGCAAGAAAAAGCCGTCGTTCTGGCCGAGAAAGTGATCGAGAAGGTTGTGGTCAAGGAAATGATCCGCAGCCATCGCGAGAAATTGCCCCATCGCCGCAAGGGCTACACCCAAAAGGCGATCGTGGGTGGCCACAAGGTTTACCTGCGGACCGGTGAGTTCGAAGACGGCAAGCTGGGCGAGATTTTCATCGACATGCACAAGGAAGGCGCTGGCTTCCGGGCGATGATGAACAACTTTGCCATCGCCGTGTCGGTCGGTCTGCAATACGGTGTGCCGCTGGAAGAGTTCGTCGACGCCTTCACCTTCACTAAGTTCGAACCGGCAGGGATGGTGCAGGGCAACGACTCGATCAAAAACGCGACGTCGATCCTGGATTACATCTTCCGCGAACTGGCCGTGTCCTATCTGGACCGCACCGATCTGGCCCATGTGAAACCCGAAGGCGCAAGCTTTGACGATTTGGGCAAGGGCGAAGAAGAGGGCGTGTCGAACGTCTCGGAAATCAGCGAAAGCGCGGCGTCTAAATCTTTGGAAGTACTGAAACAAATCAGTTCGACAGGCTATCTGCGTAAACGTCTGCCGCAAGATCTGGTGGTCTTTAATGGCGGGCAGTCCGAAGTGAATGGGATGTCCGAATCTTCGGTCGAATTCGAAGTGCAGACCGAAACCGCCGTTGTGGCCGAAGTTGCGACCGGAATGGACGCCCGCACAAAAGCAAAGATGCAGGGGTACGAGGGCGATCCTTGTGGCGAGTGCGGAAACTACACGCTGGTGCGCAATGGCACCTGCATGAAGTGCAACACCTGCGGCGCGACAAGCGGGTGTAGCTGAAACTAGCGCCCCGGCAACCCGGGGCGCAGGGGTCGGATAGCTGCCACAGGTACCGACCCCGACGAATACGGAGCAAGGCGCTGAGACTTACCGTTGATGCCTTGCTCCACTCGGCCGACATGCCCGTGTTGGCCGGGAACAGGGTGGGGCGGAATATTTGCTCCCTCCCACTCTTTCACGGGGCGGGTGCGCTCGTCCCATGCGCAGTCCAGGCCGCAGGCAAAAAAACACCGGGCGGTCAACGAAATGAGCCTGGAAGGCGAAACTGACAGGGGGCTTCGGCCCCCTTTCTTTTTTACAGCCTGAGTCGGTTTTTTTGGGCAGAGCTTTGCCGGATCGTCCCGTCTGGATCGGGCAAGAGTTGCCGAAAGCCGTATCAGCCGTTTTGCACGGCAATCCTCCGCAGATACGACTCGGCCAAACACGCAGAGATTGGCGCGTATGGCGCCAAATCTATCTGGGCGGGTGACATGCCTTCTGCATGGCCGTTTTCTGACGCTTGTCCGGACGCAAACACTCAAAGAAAACGCAATCAGGAGGCAAAACATGAAACCGCAAAAACTGGCCGTGATCTCGGCGCTGGCATTTGGTCTGCCGACATTGGCTTTGGCCCAGACTGCTGCCGATACCAACGGCGATGGTGTACTGACAATCGATGAGGTTCAGGCCGTCGTGCCAGACGTCGATGCCGAAGGCTTTGCCCAGATGGACGCGAACGGGGATGGCGCATTGGATCAGGATGAGATCACCATCGCGCAGGAAGCAGGGTTGCTGCCGCCTTCCAACGGTTGATCGAACCACTGCTTTGGCGGCCCGAGTATATCGGGCCGCCTGTTTTCAAAGGGTTACGTGGGCAAGTGAATGTTGAACCTGCCACGAATCTCAGCGTCCAAAAGCGGATCGAACCGCGCCGGAGACGGGACCGCCAGAATCTCTTCCTTCCGCTTGATCGCTTTTTCGATCAGGTCCGGTTTGCCGAGTTCCACCCACTCTTTGGGGGACGAGCGATCCCCAAAGGTGGGATAGACGTAATCCGCCTGCATACGTCCCAAGGTTGCGTCGGTCCCAAGATAGTGACCGGGGCCGCCCATACAAACCTCGGCCATCTGATCCAGCGCTAAGGTTTCGTCCGTCACTTCGATGCCGCGCACGCAGCGCTGTGCCTGTCCGATCAGATCATCGCTCAGGATCAGGCTTTCGTGGCAGAATCCCAGCAATGAGGCGTGCATACCTGCGGCCTCATACACCATGTTCAGGCCCGAAAGGCCGGCCATGACGTTCGAACACATCTGTTCCCACCCGGCTTGCATATCCGGCAGCTTGGCATCCGACGCGCCGGCCGCAGCGCCACCGGGCAGGTCGTAGAAATGGTGCATCTGGGCACAGCCTGCCGTCAGCAACGCCTGCTCGCCAGAACCGATGGACATCGCACCGGTGCGCAGATCCAGACCAAAGGGCCAAGTGCCAAAAATCGCAGGGGCACCGGGCTTTACGGCGTTTACATAAACCAAACCTGCCAGACATTCGGCGGTGGCTTGGGTGATCGCACCGGCAATGGTCGAGGGGGCAGTTGCCCCGGCCATACCGGCAGAAAGCAGCAAGACCGGCATTCCGGCCTTTATACACTCTTCCATCACTTCGCAGCTTTCGGTGGCGAATTTCATCGGCGGCACGACAAAACAGTTCGAGTTGGACATAAAGGGCCGTTCGCGCCACTTGTCCTCACCGCCGGCGATCATGTGCAGCATTTCAATCGCCGGAGCCACGTGGCTGGGTTCGGTGAAGGATGTGCCGATATGTTTGAATGTGCCGGATGTGGTGGCGTAGACCGTGTTCAGGTCCATCTCAAGATTGTCGGCAATGTCGCGGCACACCATCGGACGTTGAACAAAGTGAATGTTTTCAAGTTGTTCACAGATGCGGCTCGCGTCGTGCAAATCCTGCAGGGTCGAATCACGATATTCCTGCCCGTGCACGTCGACCATGCTGACAGCCGCACCGGCAGTGCCATAATGAACCCGGTTACCGGACAGTTCCAGATCGGATTTTCCATCCCGGCTGCATAGCGTGATCGAGCGATTGGCCTTGGCGATGGTGTCTTCGACCAGGGCGCGGGGGAAGCGGATGCGACCGTCGTCGCCCAAGGTGCAGCCAGCGGCCACAAGGTAGTCGATCCCGCTTTGCGGGGCATCGGCCAAACCGATGGTTTCCAGTGCCGTCAACGCGGCATGGTGGATGCGCTCGATCTGCGCCTGGGTCAGAACCTTCAGAGTCCCGCCTTCCATGCCGGGACGTATGGGGCGCAGATGTTCCGGTAGCGCTGTGGCACGGGCCGCTCGGCGCGCGGCACGTCCGCCGCTGCGCGATGAGTTTCGGGTTTGTTCGTTCATAGTTTTGGTCCGGTCGAAAAAAGTACGTGCAGGGTTGAGTGTACTCAGACCGTCGTCGGTCGCCCACGCGCTGCGCGCCCACGATCCGCACCAATGGTGCGGCTGATCAGGCGGATCTTCCAAACCTCGTCTTGCATCGGCTTCCTCAGTTAAGTGTCGTGAGTGTTTCAAGGGTTTTCGTCACAATCTATTCTATTTGCGACCTGCATCCGATTTTATGTGGCGATCAGTCGACATTCAGCCGAGCGCAAATCGATGTGAGCAAATGTTTTTTCCCGTTACGATAAGAATCTGTTAATCTACTCGTAGTTATTTGGATAAAACCCTAGGTTTAAGTAGGAATTGGGGCTGATTGACCATCAGGTCGCAGCCCTTTGAATGCGCCCAAACCGGCATCAGATGTTTGGAGGTCTGCATGAAGTCAATTACGGCCGCACTCGTCGCAGCACTTATTGTGGGCGCTGGACCGGCTGTTGCAGAGGATTGGACCGGCGCTTATGCCGGTTTCAGCTTTGGCTATGCAGATGCTGATGGGGCCGACGGGGCAGGTGGTAGCGGTGCCAGCTTTGGCCCGTTGATCGGATATGATCATGATTTCGGCAGTTTCGTCCTTGGTGGCGAGTTGGAGTATAACCGCCTGAATCTGGATCTGGGCCGGTCAGAGGGAAGTCTTGATAGCCTGTCGCGCCTGAAACTGCGTGGCGGATACGATTTCGGCTCGGCGCTTGGCTATGTTGTGCTGGGAACCGCTCGGGCAAGCACATCCGGCGACAGTGATACGGCGGCCGTCTACGGGATCGGAGTTGCCTATCCCCTGGGAGACCGGTTTGTCATCAGCGGTGAGGCGTTGCGGCAGGACTTCGACAACGTGCCAGAGGCTGGCGGCAGCCTGGATGCGAATGTCTTTAACCTGCGTACCACCTTCCGTTTCTAACACACCTCATTCAGAGATAAATCTTTATTTTTCAGCAAGCTGAGCTGCGAAGCTACATAAGATACGCAGAGATTCGGCGAACCTTTCATCGGCGATTGTCATGGCTACGCGGATATGCCCGGCAGCGGCGGCGCCAAAACTCTCGCCGGGCATTACTGCGATGGCATGTGTCTCCAGCAAGGCGTTCGCGAAAGCGTCGCCGCTGAGGCCGGTCGAGCGGATATCCAACATCAGATACATTGCCCCCTGAGCCGGGATCAGGCTGACGACCTGCTGCGCGGCAAGCACCTCGAGCGCCAGGGCTCGCCGACGGCGAAACGGCTCGGCGATCTGGTCCTCCAGAGTACGGCCCGCGCTCAGCGCAAAGCTCGCGGCATCCTGAATGAAACCGGGCACGCCATAAGTTGTATGCGTCGCCAGATTGGTCAAATGCTCGATGACATCTTCCGGTGCCACGATCCAACCGCAGCGTGAGCCGGTCATTGCGTGCGATTTAGACATCGAGCCGATGACCAAACTACGCTCAGCCATGCCCGGCAAGGCGCGGGGTGACAGATGTTCGCCTTCCCAAACCTGCGTGTCATAGACCTCGTCCGAGATCAGCCACAAATCACGGCGCCGGCAAAGCTCGGCGATGGAGGAAAGGGTTTCGGGAGAATACACCACTCCGGTGGGATTGTTCGGGGTGTTGATCAGCAGGGAAACCGCGCCGTCCGCGGCTGCCTCAATATCGGTTGCGCGGGGCTGAAACGCGTCTTCGGCACGTGTTTCAATTCGTTTGGCCACAGCGCCAGCGCCGCGTATCGTGCCGGGGTAGGTGGCATAATAGGGGTCCAGATACAGCCCGATATCGCCCGGGTCACAAACCGCTGTGTGCGCCGCAAACAGCCCCGCCTGACCGCCCGGCGTGATGATGACATTGTTGCGGGTGGTCGGAACGCCGGTTCTCAGTTGCACGCGTGCGGCCACGGTATCGCGAAGCAGGTCGGTACCCGGAACCATAGCGTATCCAGTGTGCCCGTCGCGGGCCGAGCGTTCCATCGTCGCCAAGATCGACGGGTCGGTCCGGATATCGTGCTCTCCGATGGTTAACTCAGTCACGGCATGACCTTCGGCGATCATGCGGCGTGCACGGTTGAACACCTCCCAGCCATCCGATCCGCCATCGGTCAGATGCGTGATGCGGTGTGATAGTTTCAAGGCGCCCTCCCGACCGGCTTTAGTCGCGAATGGGGCAGAGTGACGCAGTTTTGTCAATCAGCTTCGCGGCGGCAAACTCGCCTGAATTTTCTTGGTCAAGGAAGCTCGGACAATGTCGTAGGAGGTGATCAACCGATGCTGCATCTCATCTGCTTCGGTTTCCCAGGGCAGGCGGACCCAACTGCGATGGAAATAGGGGGCTTTTGTGCCGATCCCTGCATCGATCAGCATTTGCGCGGTTTCTATGTCGAGTGTCTTGACCGAAACCCCATCCCCAACCGAACCGACACAGGCAAACATCTTGCCGCCGACTTTCCAAGCGTCATGAGCACCGCCCCATGGGTCGGAGAGTTCGGCGCCGGGCAGCGCGGCGCATACAGAATTAACGTATTCACGGGTCATGGCGGATAGACTGACGTCGTGGTGTGAAAAACTCAAGGCTTGGCCCAGCGCCGATCCCGTGCTAGTCAAAGCGCATGAACCCGAAGAACTGCATCATTATCTGCTGCATTACCTGCTGATTTTTCAAGCGGGCCGGTTTCTTTCGTTTTCATCCCTGAGACAAGTTGCTAAGCCCGCGCCAACGCGTGACGTACATGCTGTTTCAGGAGCACGACCCGATGACGACGATCAAACTGCACAACACACGGACACGGACGAAAGAGGATTTCGTGCCGATCGATCCCGATAACGTGCGGATGTATGTCTGTGGTCCGACGGTTTATGATCGCGCCCACCTTGGGAACGCGCGTCCGGTCGTGGTGTTCGATGTGCTCTACCGTTTGCTGCGGCATGTCTATGGCGCGGATCACGTGACTTATGTGCGCAACTTCACCGACGTGGATGACAAGATCAACGCGACCGCGCTGGCGCGCAAGCAGGCTGGCGCTGCGGGGACTTTGGAACAGTTGGTGCAGGAACGTTCGGACGAGACCATCGGCTGGTATCTGCATGACATGGGGGCACTCGGCGCGATGGAGCCGAACGAGATGCCGCGTGCCACGCAATATATCGAACAGATGATCGCGATGATCGAAGACCTGATCGCCAAGGGGCACGCCTATGCCGCCGAAGGTCATGTGTTGTTCGCGGTGGATACATGGAAGGAGCGCTATGGCGCGCTGTCGGGGCGGTCTGTAGATGACATGATCGCCGGGGCGCGGGTTGAGGTCGCGCCATACAAGAAGAACCCGATGGATTTCGTGCTTTGGAAACCCTCGACCGATGAGTTGCCTGGTTGGGACAGCCCGTGGGGTCGGGGGCGTCCGGGATGGCACATTGAATGCTCGGCGATGAGTCATGAGCTGCTGGGTGATAGTTTTGACATTCACGGTGGCGGTAATGATCTGATGTTCCCGCATCATGAAAATGAGATCGCTCAAAGCTGCTGCGCGCATCCGGAGGGCGAGTTCGCCCGGTTCTGGCTTCACAACGAGATGCTGCAGGTCGAAGGCAAGAAGATGTCCAAGTCTCTGGGGAACTTCTTCACAGTTCATGATCTGTTGGAGCAAGGCATTCCTGGCGAGGTGATCCGGTTCGTGTTTCTGCAGACCCATTATCGCAAACCGATGGACTGGACCGAGAAAAAGGCGCGGGAGGCCGAGGCGACGTTGCGCAAGTGGCGGGCGCTGACAGCGGGCATCGAGCCCGCAGCCAGCGCGGCACCTGCGGTCATCGATGCGCTTGCGGATGATCTGAATACAGCAGGTGCCATCGCGGAACTTCACCGGCTTGCGTCACAGGGGGATGCTGCGCTGTTGCTGGCAAGCGCGCGGGTGCTTGGGTTGTTGGCGGAAGATATGGGGACTTGGGCGGAGACGGCATCGGTCGATCTGTCATCCCTCGCGCTGAAACTGGCTGATGCGCGGGCGCTTGCCATGCAGAGCAAGGATTTTTCTGAGGTTGATCGCCTTAAGGCCGTATATGTCTCGGCTGGGCTGGAGGTTCGGATGAGCAAGGATGGTGTTGAACTGGTGCCGGGTGCCGGATTCGATGCTGCCAAGTTAGAGGGGGTCGAATGACCAAAGAACGCCTTTACCTTTACGATACCACCTTGCGAGACGGGCAGCAGACGCAGGGTGTTCAATTCTCGACAGCAGAAAAGGTTCAGATCGCGCAGGCTTTGGATGCGTTGGGAGTGGACTACATCGAAGGGGGGTGGCCCGGCGCGAACCCGACCGATAGTGCGTTCTTTGAGGCTGCGCCTGCGACCTCGGCTTGTTTGACCGCGTTTGGGATGACCAAACGCGCGGGGCGATCAGCCGAGAATGACGATGTGTTGGCCGCCGTGATGAATGCCGGAACGCCTGCGGTTTGTCTGGTGGGGAAGTCGCACGACTACCACGTGACCGATGCACTTGGCATCGCGTTGGCGGAGAACACCGAGAACGTGCGGGCCTCGGTTGCGCATATCGTGGCGCAGGGGCGCGAAGCTCTGTTCGATGCCGAGCATTTCTTTGATGGCTACAAGGATAACCCCGAATATGCGGTCGAGGTCTGTCGTGCCGCGTTGGACGCGGGTGCGCGGTGGGTTGTGTTGTGCGACACCAACGGCGGCGCCTTGCCGGCTGAGGTCGGGCGGATTGTGTCCGAGGTGATTGCGGCCGGTCTGCCGGGGGATCGGCTGGGTATTCATACGCATAACGATACCGAGAATGCGGTGGCTTGCTCGCTTGCGGCGGTCGATGCGGGGGCACGACAGATCCAGGGCACCCTGAACGGGTTGGGGGAACGCTGCGGCAATGCCAACCTGACCGCTCTGATCCCGACGCTGATGCTGAAAGAGCCTTATGCCTCGCGCTATGAGATCGGCGTGAGGTCCGAAGCGCTGGCCGGGCTCACGCGGATCAGCCGGATGCTCGACGATATATTGAACCGCGTGCCCAGCAAGCAGAGCGCCTATGTCGGTGCATCGGCTTTTGCGCACAAGGCAGGGCTTCATGCCAGCGCGATCCTCAAGGACCCGTCGACCTATGAACATATCGACCCGGCACGCGTTGGTAACGCGCGCATCATTCCAATGTCGAACCAGGCCGGGCAGTCGAACCTGCGCAAGCGCCTGACCGATGCCGGGTTGACCGTCGAAGCCGGTGATCCGGCGTTGGGGCGTATTTTGGAGCGGATCAAACTGCGCGAAGCCGAGGGGTATTCATATGACACTGCGCAGGCCAGTTTTGAGTTGCTGGCGCGTGATGAGTTGGGACAACTGCCCGATTTCTTCGAGGTCAAGCGCTATAAGGTGACCGTTGAGCGCCGGAAGAATAAATACAACAAGATGGTCAGCCTGTCCGAGGCGGTTGTTGTCGTGAAGGTCGACGGTGAGAAACGGCTTTCGGTCAGTGAATCGCTTGATGAGAGTGGCAGCGATCGCGGACCGGTGAACGCGCTGGCCAAGGCTTTGGCCAAGGATTTAGGGCAGTATTCGCAAATACTTGCGGATATGCGGCTGGTCGACTTCAAGGTGCGCATCACTCAGGGCGGGACCGAGGCGGTGACTCGGGTGATCATCGACAGCGAAGACGGTCAGGGGCGGCGCTGGTCCACCGTTGGCGTAAGCGCGAACATAATCGACGCCTCGTTCGAGGCTCTGCTGGACGCGATTCAGTGGAAGCTGGTAAGCGATTGCGCCCCACACTCGGCGGCTGCCGAATAACGTGGAGTTTGATGACGATATCAGGTCCTGCGCTGCATTGGTACATCGGGCCGATCCTGATCGCTTCATGGCCGCTATGGCCGCACCTGTAGCGGCGCGCGCTGTTCTGTTCCCACTTTACGCGTTGAACGTCGAGGTGGCCCGGGCGCCGTGGGTGACACAGGAATCGATGATTGCCGAGATGCGGCTGCAGTGGTGGCGCGACGCCCTGCAAGAGATCGCCGAAGGCCCGACCGTTCGGCGGCACGAGGTCGTCTCACCCTTATCGCGCGTGCTTTCACCACATCTGGCGGCACAGTTGGATGAGTATGTGGCTGTAAGGCGGTGGGATATCTATCGTGATCCTTTTGAGGATGAGGCGCATTTTGACGCCTACATCAATCACAGCGCCGGAACTCTGATGGTGGTGTCCGCACAGGCGTTGGGCGCGGCTGAGGAGCAGGTACTGCGCGATTTCGGCTATGCGACGGGGGTCGCGAACTGGCTCCGTGCCATTCCGGAACTTGAGGCGCGGGGCCGTATCCCTTTGCTGGATGGTACGCGGGAAGGGGTTCGGGCATTGGCGCAGAGGGGTTTGGATCGCCTAGCGCGTGCACGTTCCGCCCGCGGTGAGGTTTCCGCGCAGGCACGGCCCGCGCTTTACGCAGGATGGCAGACCGAGTGGGCGCTGCGAAAGGCCTCAGATCAGCCCGAGCGCGTTGCCGCAGGAACCCTGGCACAAGGCGAAATCCGCCGCCGGTTTTCTCTGATGCGGACCGCTGCGACCGGTCGCTGGTAAGATCAGATTGTCTGGGGGTCCGATGGTCTGAGGACCAGCCACAGCAGCGCGCCACCTGCCAAAGTCAGCAGCGGGATCATCGCGAGGTTTACCGCCGTCCAGCCCTCGACCGCTGAGCCGCCCGAGCAGTTCATCAACCCGCCCGAGGCCAGCGAGGCGAAAGTGACGCCGCCAAAGACGAGAAGGTCGTTCAGGCCCTGCATACGCCCGCGTTCATGAACCTCATGCGAAGCGGCCAACATGCTGGTTGCGCCGATAAAGCCGAAGTTCCAGCCAATGCCCAGAAGGATGAGCGAGACAAAGAAATTGCCCAGGTCGACGCCCTGCAAGGCGACAATCCCGGCGCCGCCCAGAATGGCCAACCCCAAAGCTACGATCTTCTCAACCCCAAAGCGGGCAATCAGATGGCCTGTGAAAAAGCTGGGAATATACATCGCCAGCACATGGCTGGTTACGATATCGGCTGCGTTGTTCTCGGTAAATCCGCATCCGACGACCGCCAAAGGGGTCGATGTCATGACAAGGTTCATCAACGCGTAGGAGACCATCGCGCAGATGATTGCGACCGCGATGCGCGGGGTTTTTAGCAGTTCCCAGCGTGTGCGTCCCTTGGGTGCATCCTCGGCGGGTTTGGGTGGGGTCGGGATGTCGAGAAAGAAGAACAGAACCGACCCGAGAAGGTTGATGCCAATTACCGCGAGATAGGTGCCCAGAAACGGGATCACATAGGCTTGCGATGTCAGTTTTACGATCTGTGGGCCGATGATCGCTGCGGCTAAACCGCCCGCCATAACGTATGAGATCGCCTTGGGCCGGAACGCGTCTGATGCGGTGTCTGCTGCGGCGAAGCGATAGAAGCCATGTGCGCTCATGTAGATACCGGTCAGGAAACTGCCCGCCAGGAAAACCGGAAACGAACCGAGAAACAGGCCATACGCCCCGACGATGCTGCCAGCCGCCCCGGCGCCTGAGCCTACGAGGAAACCGGCGCGGCGCCCCCAGCGTTGCATGATGGCCGAGATCGGGGTGGCGGCCAGCATCGACCCCAAAACGATCAGCGAAATGGGCAGTGTCGCAAGGCAGGCATTACTTGCCAGCGACTGCCCGGCCAGCCCGCCGACGATGAACATGATGGGCATCTGCGCGCCCAGGATCGCCTGCGCCGCCACCAGAACGGCAACGTTGCGTTTAGCCTGACTGTCGTTGGCGGTGGCAGTGATCGTTGTCATGCGCGAATGGTTATCTAGGATTGAGACTCGGCACAAGCGGGTTGCATATGCGGCACATCCGCCTAACGTGCGGACAAGGATCACTTATCGGAGAGTGCATGTCCGTTGGACGCATCATCGAAACGCCGGACTGCGTAACCGAAGGGGCCGAGTGGCTGGCCGAGGCTTGTCCACGGATGGCTTATGCGATGGAGCAAACCGGCCCTTTGCCTTTGCGGCGCAAGCCAGACGGGTTCGCCCAACTGCTCAGCGCGATCGTCAGTCAGCAGGTCAGCGTGGCCTCGGCAAACGCGATCTGGAAACGGTTGCAAGATGCGAAATTGACCGGCCCGCGCAAGATCATGTGGGCCACTGATGATGATTTGAGGGCGGTGGGTCTCAGCCGTCAGAAAATCCGCTATGCCCGCGCCTTGGCCGAGGCTCGGATCGACTACAAGGCGCTGCGCGATGCGCCGGATGACGAGGTGGTTGCGGTTTTGACCCAAGTGCCAGGGATCGGTGTCTGGACTGCCGAGATTTACGCCATGTTCTCGCTGGGCCGCGCCGATGTCATTGCGCCGGGTGATCTGGCGCTGCAGGAGGCAGCTCGAATTCTTTACGATTTGCCAAAACGACCAACCGACAAAGAGTTACGCCAGATGGCCGAAGCATGGTCGCCTTGGCGATCGGTTGCGGCCCGCGTGCTCTGGGCCTATTACCGCGTCGCAAAAGACAGAGAAGGGATCAGATGACACGAGTTTTGAACGCGCTCCGGAAAGAGCCGGTTTCAGGGGATACGCGCTCGGTTGTGGTGTTCGTACACGGCTATGGCGCCAACGGGGCCGATCTGCTGGGGCTGGCAGATCCCTTGGGTGAGCATCTGCCGGATACTCTGTTCGTGGCCCCCGACGCACCGGAACAAATCCCCGGAATGCCAAACGGGTACCAGTGGTTCCCGATCCCGTGGATTGACGGCTCGTCCGAGGAAGAGGCGCGTCGCGGTATGGAGATGGCTGTCGAAGATTTCAATGCCTTCCTTGATGCCCTGATGGTCGACGAAGACGTTTTGCCCGAACAGGTCGTGCTGTTCGGCTTTTCTCAGGGCACGATGATGAGTCTTCACGTCGCGCCACGCCGCGAAGACCCTGTTGCCGGGATCGTCGCATTTTCTGGCCGGCTGCTGGAGCCCGATCTGCTGACGGATGAAGTGGTCAGCCGGATGCCCGTTCTGCTGTTGCACGGTGATGCGGATGATGTGGTTCCGCCGCAATCGCTGCCCGAAGCCGCCGAGGCCCTTCAGGCTGCGGGTTTCAAGGAAATCTATGCTCATGTGATGAAAGGCACTGGCCACGGTATCGCGCCCGATGGGCTTAGCGTGGCATTGGCTTTCATGCGTGACAAGCTGAGCCTGTAAGATGATCGTTGTCCGTCCGATGATGAAAGAGGATGTGGCAGACGCTTGTGCCATCCTCAATCAGATTATCGAAATTGGCGGAACGACGGCGTTCGAAACACCTTTCTCCGATGCTTTGTTTGTAACAAGCTATCTGGAAGGGTCCGACAAGGTTTGCTGCCATGTCGCGCTGGACAACAAAGGACAGGTGGCCGGTTTCCAATGGCTTGGCACGCGCCAAGGTCTACCGGACAGTTGCGCTGACATAGCGACCTTCACACGGCGACAGCCTGCCTTGAAAGGGGCGGGGCGTGCCTTGTTTTGGGAAACTGAAAAGGTGGCCCGAGCATTAGGATTCACCAGCATAAATGCGACGATACGGGCCGATAACACGATGGGTCTGAGTTATTATGACAAGATGGGCTTTCGCGATTTTTCAGTGGACTATGGCGTACCTCTTCGTGATGGCACTCCGGTCGACCGTATATCGAAGCGTCTGGACCTGAACTAGTTCCACAGATGGGCTTCGGTGAATTCAACCGAATTACCTGCCGGATCGCGGACGTACAGTGATTTCGCGCCGTTCGGCCAGTCGAACTCGGCATCCACCGGTATGTTCCAGTTCAGGAGATGCTTGCGCATTGTCGCGATCTCATCCCGGGTCAGAACAAGGCAGACATGCCCGGCACCGCGTGCGCCGTGCGGAGGCACGGGAAGGTCAGGATTGACTGCGGGCCGTTCGGTCTGCTCCGGATTGAACAGCAGCAAAACTGAACCGCCGACCTTGTAGAACACGTGCCGGTCTTCCAGGCGCTGTATCTGCACGAGCCCCAGAATCTCGCCATAGAACATTTCAGCCGCGTCCAGATCATCGACATAAAGTGCGGCCTCGAGAATGGCGGAGGGTGTCGGTATCTCAGGTGTGACCTTCATGGGGTAAGTATACCCGCAATAAGGGATTTTGTCACCGGTGGGGTCTGCGATCCCGCTTTCGCGGCGATACCGGATTCCGGGCCGGGATGGGCAGGCTGTCCCATTGGCCGGGCTCAAGACCTTGTAATGTCCAGTCACCGATCCGAACGCGGATCAGGCGCAGGGTCGGATGACCAACCGCCGCAGTCATCCTGCGCACTTGCCGATTGCGACCTTCACGAATGGTGAGTTCAATCCAGCTGTCAGGTACGGTTTGGCGTACACGGATCGGCGGCGTGCGCGGCCACAGTTCCTCGGGCGCGTCGATCATCCGGGCTTTGGCCGGTCGGGTGGCTCCGTCTTTCAGCTCGATACCGTCGCGCAGTGCCTTCAACGCGGCCGCGTCGGGAATGCCTTCAACCTGAACCCAATAGGTTTTGGCCATCTTGTGTTTGGGATCAGAAATCTGAGCTTGCAATTGGCCGTCGTCAGTCAACAACATCAGCCCTTCGCTATCCCGATCCAAACGACCGGCGGGGTAGACACCGGGCAGGTCAATGAAATCCGATAACGTCCGGCGCGGCGACTCCGCGTTTGCGCGGTCGGTAAACTGCGGCAGCACATCAAACGGTTTGTTGAAACGGATGAACCAGGACATGGAACTCGCCATAGCCCGCCGACCAAATCAGTGCAACCTGTGGATAAGTGTCACCTATCTGTTACGGATTCGGCATAATCAATACCCGAGATGTTGTGTGAACTCGGCACTTGTCAGAGATTTAACACGATATATAGTTAACTTAAGGCCGGGGCGGGTGTTCCCCGCTCTGATGTCACAAACGGGCAGTACAGAGCGAGGAGCGATTCTGTTATGGACGGAGACTTCAGGACCGAATTTGTCAGGGAAACCGGTGCGCTTAAGCATCATCCGGCATTGGTTTTGAACGCCGATTACCGTCCATTGTCTTATTACCCGCTGTCCCTGTGGCCGTGGCAGGAGGCGATCAAGGCCGCCTGGCTGGACAGGGTCGACATTGTTGCCGAATATGACGAAGTCGTCCGAAGCCCGAGTACTGTGATACGAATACCGTCGGTCGTTGTCCTGAAAGACTATGTAAAACCCAGAAAGCGCGTGGCCTTCACGCGCTTTAATTTATTTCTGCGGGATGAATTCAAATGCCAGTACTGCGGCAGCCGCGATAATCTGACGTTTGACCACGTGGTTCCGCGCTCGGCAGGTGGGGTGACAAGCTGGCAGAACGTCGTGGCAGCCTGCAGCCCCTGCAACCTGCGCAAAGGGTCCAAATCGTTGAGGCAGGCGAGGATGTCCTTGAACAAACCGCCACGCCAGCCGGATGCCGAAGCTTTGCGGAATATCGGTCGCAAATTTCCGCCAAACCATCTGCATGACAGCTGGATCGACTTCCTGTACTGGGATGCCGAACTGGATCAGCAATAGCGCCTATCGCGCACGCCAGGCTGCAATCCAGACCAGCACCAGGCCCGCAGAAAGCAATGCGTTCCAACCCGCCATAGAAATCCCGAACATCTGCCATGGAATTTCATCGCAGCGCACCAATGGCGCGGACATGATCTGTTTCATAAGTTCCTCGGCGCTGAGCCCGCCGATATCGCCGGATGTGCAGGTCGATGGCCCCTCCCACCAGCCTTGTTCAACACCGGCATGGTAGAAACCAACGCCGGCCGTCGTAGCAGCGGCCAGAGCGCCCAGCAGAGGCAGCGGGCGAACACCCGGAAACGCGAAAGCGAGCAAACCCAGAATGATTGCAGCACCGTGCGGATAACGTTGCCAGATGCACATTTTGCAGGGTGCCAGTCCTCCGATGTATTGAAATCCCCAGGCACTCAGCAACAGGGCGGCCGAGCCTGCGGTCGCAATCAGGATGAGCGTTTTCTTCATCATAGGTATCTCACCAGAAAGAAACTCCCGATCAGCAATACAATGAACACGGTGAAGACCAGCCCCAGCCGTTTTTCTATGAACCCCCGTATCGGCTCGCCAAAACCCCAGAGCAGTCCGGCGACAACGAAAAACCGCAACGCGCGGGCCAGGATCGACGTTGCGATAAACGTCCCCAGAGGCATCCCGGTCCAGCCCGACATGATGGTAATGACCTTATAGGGAAAGGGCGTCACGCCAGCTGCAAGCACGGCCCAGAAGCCAAAATCGTTGAACCTCTCATTGAATTCTTCCATCGCATGGGCTTTGCCCATGGCTTCAAGAACGGGCTGGCCGAGGCTTTCGTAGAAGAACGCTCCGATCGCATAGCCCAGCATACCTCCCAGGACCGACGCGACCAAGGCGACCGTGGCGATCAGCCAGGCGCGCGATGGCCTCGCCAGAATCATGGGGATCATCAGAACGTCGGGCGGAATCGGAAAGAACGAGCTTTCGACAAAAGCCACGATGGCCAGCGCCCACAGCGCATGAGGGTGTTCGGCCAGACGAATGGTCCAGTCATAGAGAGATCGCAACATAAAAGAACTATTGTCCCGGTAACTGTTGTCGCAAGCCAAACCATGCACCTGCCTGACCGTCAACCTCCGGCAGGGAAACAATCGACGCAGCGGTTGTTTTTTGCCTCTGGACCTTCCCTCAGTAGGGCGCTAATCCAGTGGTCGTGGCCCAAGTGGCGGAATGGTAGACGCAGGGGATTCAAAATCCCCCGGTAGTGATACCGTGCCGGTTCGAGTCCGGCCTTGGGTACCAAAGTAAAAACAGTGGGTTAGGGAGACCAGCTCGCTGTTTTTTCTTTTTTAGCAGTTCACTTTCTTACACTGCTTACTCACACTTTCACATTCTGCTCTCTTATCAGAATCGACGGTTGCGGACTGCTTTTCTTGATAAAATATGGGGTAAAGGAAAGGGCATATGAAACCGTATAAAGTTGGCTGACTTTCGTGCCATTCTCTTATCGCCTTGTCCCAGTTTGGGGTCGTATACACCGTTCATTCACTCATCGTGGACGCAGAAATAAACTGGGCATTTCAGATCCATGCTCAACGCTCCTTAAGTTGGTTCTTGAGTGTTAGATACAAAGCAGCCTTCGATATAATGATATGCTTCGCAGCGATCCGGTCCCAAATAACTACACTCAATCTTCGTTTGGTGAGCGCTCAAAACTGCACCTAAACTCAATAACTTCGTGCCTGACGGTTGCAATGTCACTTTCTGACCAACCTACGACGGTTGCGTCAGGGTCTGTCCAAACGTAACCATTCGCTGCCTCAGTCTTTTTCGCTCGTGTAAGCAGCCCTGATACACATGTTGCCGGATAGCTGGCAGAACTAAGGGTAAGCTCGTTTACTTCGCCGGTCTCAGATTCGATGACCAAATATAGTCTCCAAAATCCTCGGGGAATGTAATCATTGGCCGATGCTTCTCCGATAGCAAACAAAGTGAGTCCTGCAGCAAGAATCGAACTCTTTTTCATCGTAATATATCCCTTCTTAGAATCCCCATCGAAGGTGGCTGAGCGTAGTACCTGGTTGGAGCTCTTCAGGAGAATGCTGCCATAGTAGCGTTGGCCGATCAATTGATCTTTCCAGCCAACCCAGACCCTATCTCAGGGCCCCTCAGTATCTGGTGGCAAAGTTCGCCACCGCGATGCTCGCATCGAGCACAGTCTCCATCTACGTTTCCGTTACCAAAGTGTCTTTTGGGAACCTTGTCTTGTTCTGAAGTGTCGTTAGTGAGCCTGAGCAAGTCGATAGGAAAGTTCTGGTCCCTCTCCGGGCACCGCAGCCGATTCTCTTGTAGATGACGATGTACTCCGGGCTCAGTACCCGGTCATTTCGAGATAACCGCGCCCTGTGTGGCTGCCCGAGATGGTAATCGGGCCTTCCCAGTATTCGAACCGGGTGCCCATCCAGGCCTTGGGTGTCACGGCAATAACGTCGATATCAACCCCGAGCTCCGGCGATGACAGATGCCATCGGGTCGGTACATTGCGTTGCGCCACGCTGGTGGTTTCAAGCGGCTTCAACTTAACAGATCCGTCGGGCAGAGGCGTCACTGTGCCGTCCGGTTCGATCCATGTGGCGGCGGTGTAGTCCCCACGATCGCCGCGCAGGCGAAAGGCCATCAGCTTGTCGCCACTGTCAAAGCTGAGCGAAAACCAGTCCCAACCGCTTTGATCCTCGGCCAGCGGTTGCGAGGACCACTCGCGATCCAGCCAACCCTGGCCCGTGACCTCAACGTCTTGATCAGGCAGGTGGAGAATGCCTTCGACCGTGTAGAAAGGCTGTGAATAGTAGTAGCTGGCCTGGCCATCGGCGGACTTCACCGAATAGCCAGCATCGCCGTGAAACACCAGGGAGCCCTGGGCCTGCAGTTGAAGGTCATAGCCAAAATCCACGCCATTCGCAGTCAGGTTCAGGGTATCCAGGTCGCCGCCGCGCATGTGCCACTCATCGATCCAGGCCTCGAAAGGGTGCGCTGTGACACCGGCCTGTCCGACGCCACCCCGGGAAAGCCGTTCCGCGAAGTAGTGAGCGTCCGGCGTTGTCACCGCGGCGTGCCCCATCCAGATCTGCGGGCTTTGCCAGCCATCCGCCTCGGAGGGTTTCAGGGCAGATCGGAACAGGGTCCATTGAATTCCATAGTCGCTGCCATCTGCGTCTCTGAGGTTGGCGGTCAGATACCACCATTCGATCCGGTAGGTCGGATGAGGGCCGTGATCTCTTGGAAACTCAAAACTGTAACCCGGTACGGGCCGGTCGAATCCTTCTGCGCTGCCGCCAAGCCCGGCATAGCCCTGCGCCCAGCTGGCTATCGGGAGCAAAACAAAGAGGATGAAGGCTCTAACGTTCATTGGCAAAAACCCTCAGCAATGCGGCGGGTGGCAGTCGGAGCAACCGCCAGGCGGGCAGGGCGGCGGCCAAAACTGCAGCAAGCAGGGTCAGCAGGAACAAGCTTGCCCAATCGCCGGGAAACAGGTGCATGGGCAGTCGCCAGCCGAATGCCTGCACGTTGATTACAACCAGCAGCACCCAGGCCAGCACCAGCCCCAGCGGCAGTGCCAGACAGGCGGTCAATGCTGCAAGCAGGACACTTCGAAGAAGCTCCAGCCGGGCCAGTTGCGTACGCGTCAGGCCCAGCGCCCAAACGGGGGCGACCTGCGGCAGGCGCTGGGTCCACAAGGTGAGAAGGCTGGTGAGGATCGCAAAGCCTGCCACGCCCAAGGTCAGAACGTTCAACGCCGAGGTGATCACGAAGGTCTTTTCAAATATGGCCATCGATTGTGCTTTCATGGCCGCTTGCTGCACCACTGCTGACGGGGGCAGTTCAAATTGATTGCGCAGCACCTGCGCTAGATCAGAGGCCCGCTCGGGTTCAGTGCGAATGCCAAAGCGCCGCGTTTCCGTATTTGGCGCTATCTGATCCAGTACAGGCATTGCGACGATCGCCTGCCCAGTCGGGTTTCCATAATCAGAATACACGCCTGCAATTGGCAGGGTGTGCTCTGCCGTGATCGCCACCCTATCTCCGGGCCACAGATCCGCGCGGCGGGCCAGCTGCTCGTTAATCAACACCGCGCCACGGTTCAGGACATGATCCCAGACATCCGGCCCTTCCGCGATCAGGGGCCAGTTTTGGCGATAGCTTTCGTGATCTACGATCCCATACAGGAACAGCGGTCCGGTTTCGTGGGTCAATTCGGCGCTGCGGATGGGCAGGACCGCTGACACGCGCGGCGTAAGCCATTCGGTGATACGTTCCCCTTGTGTGTCATCGGCAGCTGTGACGTAAAGCTCGGAGGTCAGGCGCTGATCCAGCCAGCCGGTGAAGGTCAGGCGGAAACTCGAAACCATTGTTCCTACGCCGATATTCGCGGCCAGTGCCAGCAGCAGAGCCATCAGTGCCAATGAAAGGCCAGGCAATTGGGCGCGCATGTCGGCCAGTACCCATTGGGCAACCGGAGAGCGCGCTCGTCGAAGGAACAGGGTCAGCGCGCCGGACAGCAATAGCGGCAACAACAGCGCAGCCCCGGTCAGCAACCCGGCAAGCAGAGCGAATCCGGCGATCAACCCACCGAACGCAAAGTAGGCGATGGTACCCGCTATGAGCAGGGCGAGGCCCAATGCGCCTGTGATCCGCGTGGATGTTGTGTCACCACCCCAGGCTTGCAGGCCCGGCCCCGCGAGGATGGGCATCCGGGACAGCCGCCAAAGCGCGTGACCGCTCGCCGCCAGCGTGCCGCCCGTCGCCATGGCGAGACCTGCGGCGACCCATTGAGGGCGCAATGACATCTGACCGTCGATTGGTGCGCCATACAGGCCGCGCAGGGTGGCCGCGACGTCCGGCAACAAAGCGCCTGCAAGGAAGTATCCCAGACCCAGCCCAAACATGCCTCCGATCGCGGCCAACAGCAGCAGCTCACCCAGACCGATCCAGATGAGGTGCCGCATGGGAAGACCCAAAGCGCGCAGGGTGCGGATCGTACCACGCCGTTGTGCAAAGGCGAGGCCCACAGTGCCGTGAACGATGAACAGACCGACCGCGAACGAGAGCAGCCCGAAGGCGGACAGGTTCAGATGAAAACTATCGGTCAGTTGCGCGGTATCCAACTGGGCTGATGGGGTGATGCGTTGAAGTTCGGGCGCGATATCCGACAGAGGAGGCTGACCACGGGGTTGTTCAGGCAGGATTATCAGGCGGGATATCTGACCGGAGCGGTTCAGAAGCTGTTCGGCCACACCTATATCGGTCAGCACCAAATCAGGCGGAAGGGCTGTGCTGGTGATGATCGGCGGAAAGCCCGGGGCGGTTTGAAACAGCGGTGCCAGCTCGGGCGACATCAGCAATCGGCCCGGAGCCGTCAGGATATCAGCCGGGTCCGGGGCAGCCGCGCCTTGTTCGATCTCTGTAACTGCGGGCAGGGCCGGATAGGCAATCATGTCTACCCCCATCAGACGCACGGAACGCCCATCTAAGCGCAGCGAGCCTTCCAGTACGGCTGCCACCTGCCAGCCAGCGCGCCTGAGCGCTGCATAGCGCGAAAGGGGGATCAGATTGCCCGATGCGCGAAGTTTATCGAAGCGCCCAATTGCAAGCTGGGCGCTGGCACGATCATAACTGGCGCGTGCTTCGGCATTGATGGCCTGCACCGCCGACCAGAGACAGGTAGCCAATGCGATACCTGTCAACAGCGTCATCAATTGCAGAGGATGCGAACGCCAATGGGACAGCAGCGCCTGGACCGCGGCGCGGGTCATTCGATGCGTCCGCCCGATAGATGGGCGCGCCGGTCAAGACGGCTGGCGATCTCATTCGAATGCGTCACCAGCAATAGCGCCGCGCCTGTGTCTGCCACCAACGACAACATCAGATCCAGCACGACGGCGCTGGCTGTTTCGTCCAGATTGCCCGTCGGCTCATCTGCCAGCAGCAAACGCGGTCGGATTGCCATTGCGCGTCCGATGGCGACCCGCTGTTGCTGTCCACCCGAGAGGTTTTCGGGGTAGCGGTCCTGCAAATCGGTCAGGCCCAGACGCTCGGTCAGATGGGCGGACCAATCCGGGTCATCCCGTCCGGCAAGCCGCGCATGGATGGAGAGATTCTGGGCAACGGTCAGCGACGGGATCAGATTGAATTGCTGAAAGACCAATGACAGGGTGTTGCGACGCAGCGCTGCGCGCTCGGCATCGTTCAGTGGCGACATGGGCCGCCCATCCAGAGCGATTTCTCCGCTATCAAAACCGTCCAGCGCGGCCACCAGATGCAACAATGTGCTTTTGCCGCTGCCGCTTTCGCCGGTCAGGGCCAGGGTCTGGCCCTGTTCCAATAACAGCGAGACGTCGTTCAGGACAGGCCGCCCGCCGGGATAGGATTTTCGAACATGATCAATCGATAGCAACATGCGAACTCTCATCTGGTCCCGCCACAATGTGCAACGTAGCGCGACGCTGTCCAGAGCAGAGATCGGTTCTATTCGCCGCAGCCCTCCATTTCGGGGCGGGGTTGTCCAGAGCGTGCGAAAGCTTCATGCTGGCTGCGATCAGAACAAAGGCCGTTTACATGACATTGTCGCAGCAGATCATTTGGGGCAGCTTCTATTTAGGTGTTTGTTTTCTGATCGAAATCATGCTGCTGACCTGGTGCGTTCTGGTCATTCGCAAACTGGTCGAGAAATGGGAAGCGCGCAGCACAATCCTTGCAACTGCGGGTCCGATCACTGTGGCGCTTTTATTCATTGTTCTGACCCACACCGTTCAGGTCTGGATCTGGGCGATCGTCTGGGTGATGGGGGATGTGCTGCCGGATTGGAACTCGGCGCTGTATTTCTCATTGGTGACCTTCACGACGCTGGGCTACGGTGACATCGTGCTGGGCGAAGGGTTGCGTATTTTTGGTGCGTTTGCCTCGGTCACGGGTCTGCTGGCCTTCGGGCTTTCGACCGCATTTCTGGTCGCCCTCATGACCAGGGTGTTTGAGGAGCGGTTTCTGAACTAAAGGATCGGTGCAAACAGCCGGGCGAGCGGAGCGCCAAACCGAATGTGGATCGGTTGCTGGGGCAGGGGGCGCGTCAGTTCGTAGCTCGACGCGAAATCGGTTTCCAGCATTGCAGCCACCGCTTCTGCGGCACGGGGATCGAAGAACAGGGCCATTGCCTCAAAATTCAGACGAAAGGAGCGGTTGTCCAGATTGGTGGTACCAACGGCGGCCAGCGTATCATCAACAACAAACGCCTTCTGGTGCATGAAGCCATCCGTGTAGCGAAACACGCGGGCACCGCAGTCGCGGATTTCGTCGAAATAGGCAAAGGCGGCCAGCCATGGCAGCCGATGGTCTATCACATCCGGTACTAGGATACGGACATCCACCCCCCGCAAAGCCGCATGTTGCAGCGCGGTCATGATGTCGATGTCCGGCACAAAATAGGGCGAGGCGATCCAAAGCCGCTGTTTCGCTTCGGCGATGGCCGCGAAGAACATCATCGCGCCGGTTTCGGTATCATCGCCCGGACCTGTGGCCACCAGCAACGCGTTCATATCCTGATCAGATTCGCTGCCGGCCCAATCAAGCTGGTCGATCAGGTCTTCGTTGCGCGCCCAGTGCCAGTCTTCGGTAAAAATCAGTTGCAACTGGCGTACTACGTGGCCGGTTATTCTGATATGCGTATCCCGCCAGCGCCCGAAACGCGGGCTTTGCCCCAGATACTCGATGCCGATGTTATGACCGCCGATGAACCCGGTCTCGCCATCGACGATTACCGTCTTCCGGTGATTGCGATAGTTCAGTTGAAAGCGGAAATTCGGCCCGCGTTGTTGGCGAGGGTCGGCGACATCGACACCTGCCTTGCGCAGCGTTTCCAGATAGCTTGAGGGCAGGCCGTAGCTGCCCACAGCGTCGGTCATGAACCGAACATGCACGCCGCGCTTCGCAGCGTCGATAAGCTTATCCTGCACCTTCCGGCCAAGCTGGTCATCACGCACAATGTAGAACTGAATCAGGACGTAGTTTTTGGCAGCATCAATGGCCTCGAGAATGGATTGAAACGTTGCTTCGCCGTCGATCAGCAGTTCTGCACCATTGCCGCGCGATACCGGCAGATGCGCCAGGGCCTCGAACGGGCGGGGATTGATGCCCATGGTTTCAGGGTTAGGTTTCGAGTAGTCGGCAAAGGTCTTGATCCCTTCGACCACACGCTCGCTCTCCTGCCGGGCGATGCGGTAGCCCTTAAAGCGGTGGTGCCCCAGAAACAGATAGAACGGAACGCCGAACAACGGCGCCGACAGCAGGAACACAACCCAGCCGACTGCGCCCTGCGGGGTGCGTGCCGTCTGGGCGGCGCGAACTGCAAAGACGACCGCTACGCAATAGAGAGCAAACAGAAAAAACGAGACGAGCAATGTCCACATCGGTGCGCAGCGGTCCGGGTTGCCTAGTTTGCCCCAGTGTAGATGCGAGACCAGTCGTTGGCCATATCAACGATGACCCATCCCATATCGGGGCCCTTGTCCAGCCCATCGACCAGCCGTCCTATCGGGCTTTCACGGTCATAAGCCCATTCACGGTCGGCATCGGTATGATGGACGAGAACGCCTAAACGAGGCCCATCGCCGGCAGTCGTCCATTCAAGCATGGCGAAATCCCCGTCCGAGTTTCCGCCTGCAAGAATTGGTCGCTTTCCGATGGTGCGTTCGATATTGATCGGCTTGCCTTCCTTGTCGTCGATAAAGGCGATGCCGGGTGCCTTGTTGATAACGGGGGTATCGGCTGAACTGTCATAGACGGTCTCGCCATAGGTGCCGAGGATTTGTTCGGGAGGGATGCCGTAGGCCTCCTGTGCGAAGACACGCATGAAATGAAGCCCGCCGCCCGAGACGATATAGGTTTTGAAACCTTCGTCGCGAAGATAGCGCAACAGTTCGACCATCGGTTGATAGGTCATCTGATCATAGGGAAGATCGGTAACCGGGTGCCGGGTTGTGTTCAGCCATTCGGCCACCTCGGATTGAAACTCTTCGACACTACTGCCAGAGTGCGACGCATTCACGACTTCGATCAGCGCGTCGTGCCCGCCCTCCAAAACAGTTTGCAGGTCACCTTCGGCAGCAGCTTTGAGCGCCGGGGTCGATAGGATCGATGGGTCTTTTTCGGCCAGTTCTGCCAGTCGGTCCATCGCAAAGATGAACTGAAAGTAAACCGGCTGTTCAGCCCAAAGCGTACCGTCGTTGTCGAACACAGCAATCCGTTCGGCGGGGGTCACGTAGTTTTCACCGGACGGGTCGGTGACGGAGTCGACGAAAGCAATGATCTGCTGTTTTGAAGCTGAGTCCGTCCAGCTGGGGAGCGGGTCCGCCCATGAAGCCATGGGCAAAACAAACGCGAGCGCCGAGAATGCAAGAGATTTCATTGAAATACTCCGGTTTGTTCAAAAGGGACCGCGCGTTTCACGCGACCCCGGTCCTGCGTTGAAATCTTGCGGTGCTAGTTCGATGTTGGCGACGTCAGTTTCCGCATCACCTGATCCAGACTAAAGCTGGCGGCCTCTTGGCGTGGCGGGAACTCTTGGAACGTACTCAGGAACTGACCAACATATTGCTGCGCGGGCACCAGGAAGTATGCCCGGTCCAGTATCCAGTCATAGTAGGTGTTGGATGTCCGGTATCCACGTTCATAGGGATCACGGCGAAGGTTCACGATAATCGGAACACGCAGTTCGGTGAAGGGTTCCATCCACGCCCGGAAGGTGGCCCAGGCTTTCTGCTCGAGGAAGATCAGCTTCCAGTCATCGAATCGCAGTGCCGACAGGTCGCCGTCGTCGGTGAAATAGAAGATCTCGCGTCGTGGGCTATCCTGTGTTTCACCGGTCAGCAGCGGCAGGATGTTGTACCCATCCAGATGCACCTTGTAGTCGCGCCCCATCGCAGGAGAGGAATATCCGGCTTTCAGCTTTTCCTTGATCTCGGGATCTCCGGCCACGGCCAGATAGGTCGGCAGCCAGTCCATGTGATGCACGATTTCATTCGAGACCGATCCGGGCTCGATCTGACCTGGCCAGCGCACCATGGAAGGTACGCGCCAGCCGCCTTCCCAGTTGGTGTTTTTCTCGCCCCAGAATGGAGTCGAGGCCGCATCCGGCCATGTATTATAGTGCGGACCGTTGTCAGTCGAATAATGCACGATGGTATTGTCGGCGATGCCCAGTTCATCCAGAAGATCAAGCAACTGGCCGACCTGTATGTCATGCTCGATCATCCCGGCTGTGTATTCGTCAGCAGGGCCTCCGATCATTTCATTGGCCTTCTCACGCATTTCGTCCCCGACATGTGTGCGGAAATGCATCCGGGTGCCATTCCACCACACGTAGAAAGGCGTTCCGTTCTGGTTGGCCTCACGGATGAACTCGACCGCCGCTTCCAGCGTTTCCTGATCGACCGTTTCCATGCGCTTTCTGGTCAGTGGGCCGGTGTCCTGGATTTCGCCACCGGCGGAGGACCTGATCACGCCGCGCGGGCCGTATGCTTCACGGAAGGTACGTCCATCGGGCAAAATCGCATCGCCGGGGTAATCCTCGTGCTCGGGTTCTTCTTCCGCATTCAGGTGGTAGAGATTCCCGAAAAACTCATCAAATCCGTGGTTTGTCGGAAGGTGCTCGTCCAGGTCGCCCAGGTGATTTTTGCCGAATTGACCGGTTACATACCCATGGTCTTTCAACAGCCCTGCGATTGTCGGATCTTCGATTTGCATCCCTTCTTTGGCACCCGGCAAACCGACCTTGGACAATCCGGTGCGAAAAACCGATTGCCCCATAATATACGAGGACCGACCCGCAGTGCAGGATTGTTCGCCGTAATAGTCGGTGAAGATCATTCCTTCATTGGCGACCCGGTCGATATTGGGCGTGCGATATCCCATCAGGCCCATCGTGTAAGCCGAGATATTGGACTGGCCGATATCGTCGCCCCAGATGACCAGAATATTCGGCTTCTGATCCTGCGCCCATGCGGGAAGGGCCATCAAAACCGTGACGGATGCGGCAGCGGCACGCCGTAATCCGATGTGCCAGCTTTCCAAAAATCGGATTGTAGGTAACATGTTTTGCTCCTGAATTGGTGGACGTTCCGTCCGGACGAATTAAGTAGCGTTTGCGAGCGGAACAGGATTAGTGTCCGTCGGTAAGCTGCCGATATCTCGTAGGAATAGAAGAGCTACGGGAATCGTGTGGCTTTAATCTATGTCAGCTTAAGGCGTTGAAATTCATCACATGATAAAGTTGAAATATATAGATGTCAAAAAATGAAGCTGACCTGAAAATACTGCGCGACAATGCTTGGTTTGGCGCGCGATCTGCGGCATTCCAGAAGGCGTTGAAAGACTGCGCTGCACGCCGGTCTTATGGCGAAGACGAGGCGTTGTACCTTCAGGGGGACGCCCCGAACGGGCTTCACGTGGTTCTGGACGGAGGCGTGAAAATCACCGTTCCGGCAGATGACGGGCAGGAATTTGTGATCCATCAGGAAGGCCGCGGTTTCTGGATCGGTGATCTTGCGTTGTTTGCGACGACGCAAAGGTTGGTCAGCGTGGTCGCAATCCGGCCCACGAGTACATTGTTCTTTCCGGCGTCACGATTGGAACGCATGGTTCAGGATACACCGGAATTTCTTCGGGATTTTTATGCTCTGACGCATGAGAACATGCAGAAAACTCTCCGCATCGTTGCGAATCTTGCGGTGACCGGAACCGAGAAGCGGCTGATCCTGCGGCTACTGCATCTGGATGAGGTCGCTTCCGATGACACAGGCTGGATACCGGTTTCGCAAGAGGAACTGGCGGCAATGATCGCCGTGTCCCCGCCAACCTTGCATCGCGCATTGCACCGGCTGGTCGGGCTGGACCTGATTGAAGGTGGCTATGGCCGGCTGAGGTTGAAAGATCGTCGCGCGTTGATTTCGAACTGCCAGAGCTAACCAGGATTCAGGCGGAATGCGGGCTGCCCGTCCGGTCATCCTCACCCAGTCTTCCGTCGAGTGACATCAGGATCGCCACGGGGCGCAGGGCAGGGATGTGACTGAAAATGATCAGGATACAGACGGTCAGAGGTACGCTCAGAAACGCGCCGATCAGACCCCAGACGGTCGTCCAGAACGTCAGCGCCAGAATGACCAGAAAGGTCGACATGTTCAGAGACCGGCCCAGCATGGCCGGGTCCAGGAAGTTGCCGATGACGAACTGAAGGGTGCCACACCCCAGAACGATGACCAGAAATGGCCCGATGGTGTCAAACTGAACCAGCGCGATCATCGAGGGAAAGATCACCGCAATGATCGATCCGATTGATGGGATGAAATTCAGGGCGAACGTCAGGACGGCCCAGGTTTCGGCATATTCCAGTCCCAACACCTTGAAGACAGCATAGCTGATGGTGGCGGTAATCAGACTGATGAAGGTTTTGACACCCACGTACCGCTGCAGGCTGTACGAGATCGCATCCAGAACCGAGGCAAGATCAGCCCCGAGCCGGGGGTTGCCCGCAGCAAGCTGGATCTTCTTGCGAAAGGCCAACCGCTCGGCCATCAGGAAGGCGACATACAAGCTGATCAGAAAGAACTGGTTCAGCAGCGACGTGGCGCTGCCCAACAGAACCCGTGCAACATATGACATATCGATGCTGACCAGATTGTCCCGAATAAAACTGGTGACATCGTTGCCGACCAATCCGGTGATCCTGTGCACGGCTCCGTCGAACTGGCTTTCGTAGGTGTTGATTGAACGCGCAAACTGCGTGGCCTGACTGCCCAGAATGTACATGATCATGAACAAACCGGCCAAAACCACCGTGACTCCCGCGATATTTGCCAACCAGATCGGCGCACGCGTCACTGCGATGACCCGATCGCTGAGGGCCAGAATCAGCACGTTGACCAGCAGCGCCATCGTCAGCGGTACCAGGAAATTGGCACCGGCGTAAAGGCCAAGTACCACAAGGGTGGCCACGATCACGACGTCTCGCAGCACGCTCAGTTGCAGGCGGGCCCTGGATTGGCTGTTCTGTGGGTCAGAGGTCATGTGCTGGCCTTGATCGGGATGTCGCCTGTGCGGGTTTCCGTGAATGTACTCTGATCCTGCACATGCTGACGGGTTTATGCAATCCACACAGATGGTTATGAGGCGGAATTCAGCATCTTTGTCCGATTGGCGGTTCTGCATGTGGAAAAGGCAGGATAGGCTTGGGTGATGTCACGCGTTTCGATTCCTTCATCCAGCCAGTTCTTGCGCGCCCTGTGGCTTGCCGTGCGTCGGTTCAGCAACAAGGACGGTTTTGTCATGAGCAGCCACGTGGCCATGTCGCTGATGATGGCGCTGTTTCCCTTTGTTCTGTTCACCGTGGCGCTGGCAGGGACCTTGTCGCAAGGCTATGTGACCGATGAACTGATCGACCTGATCTTTGGCGCCTGGCCCAAAGACGTGGCCGATCCCATCGTGGCGGAATTGCGCGCGGTTTTGGACGGGGCGGGCTCCGGAGTGATCACTTTGGGGGGCCTGTTGGCGATTTACTTTGCGTCGAACGGGGTCGCCGCTGTGCGCCGCGCTATGACGCAAGCCTATCATGACAAGGACAGCTGGCCGTTCTGGAAAGCCCGCCTGCTGTGCTTTGTGCTCGTTATCATCGGCGGCGCTGCCATTCTGGCCATCGCAGCTGTCGAGGTGGTGCTGCCGGTCTACACGCGTCTGGTTTCGGAAAAGACAGCCGTGGATGTCGATCACTTGCTGTCCGTCGACCGCTTGCGATGGACGTTCACGGTGGCTGTGCCCGCTGGCACCGTCCTTCTGGCCCACCTGATCCTGCCCACGCGCCGACACAGCCTTGTGCAGATTCTGCCGGGTGTCATCCTGACGCTGGCCCTGTGGGCAGCGGGCGGATGGGGGTTCTCGATCTACATTGCCCAGTTCGCGACCTACAGCGCGACCTATGCGGGCCTTGCAGGGGCGATGGCGGCATTGATATTTCTGTACCTGTGTTCCGCGATGCTGATCCTCGGTGCGGAATATAACGGTGCCCTGATCGACCTTCAAAACGCGGAAACCAAGTGATGTATGTCAGGGTGCTTTGGCTGATCGCGACCGTGTGGACGACGGCACAGCAGGCTCTGGCGCAAGACTATGTCGGCTCAGAAATGTGTTCTGATTGCCATCGGGAGCAAACCGAAGCCTGGCAGACCTCACACCACGCTCTTGCCTGGACCGAAGTCGATGACGGACATGTTCTGGCTGATTTCGACGGCACCAGTTTTAACCATGACGGGATGAGCGTTTCATTCATGGATCAGAACGGTGTTCTATCAGCCAGCGTAACCGAAAAAGACGGCGTAACAACTGATTACCCGGTGCATTCAGTTGTCGGCATTGCGCCGCTGCAGCAATACCTCTTTGAAACCGAGCCGGGCAGATTGCAAAGTTTCGATGTCGTCTGGGATACGGAAGAGGGCCGATGGTACCATCTTTACCCCGACCAGGAGCTGCCGCCGAATGACGGGTTGCACTGGACCGGGCCGTACAAGAACTGGAACGCGCGCTGCGCGGAATGTCATGCGACGGGCTATGTCAAAAACTACAACGCGGAAGAAAAACGCTATGCTTCGACACAGGTTGAAATTGGCGTCGGATGCGAGGCGTGTCACGGGCCCGGGTCCGCTCATCTGGACTGGGCGACCGGAAAGGCGGGTAAAGACGGTCAGGGTGCGTTCGGTTTCCCCAAGAACTGGGGCAGGGGGCAGACCGAGGCTGAGATACAGCAATGCGCAGGCTGTCATTCCCGGCGAGAGGCGCTGGAAGATGGCAACCCGTTGCCCGGTAAGCCCTATCATGACGCCTACAATCTGGCCGTGCTCCGTCCGGGGGCGTATCACCCGGATGGGCAGATTCTGGATGAGGTCTACGTTTACGGCTCGTTCCTGCAGTCGCGTATGTACGCGCGCGGCGTTGGCTGCATGGACTGTCACGATCCGCACCGGGCAGACCTGAAAGCCGATGGGAACGGCATCTGCACCCAGTGCCATTCGCTTGCAGGCAACCCGGATTTTCCGACCCTTCGGCTGGCCAGTTATGATACGCCCGAGCATCACCATCACGCCGACGACTCAGCGGGTGCGCAATGCAGGAACTGTCACATGATCGAGAGGGTCTATATGGGCGTGGACGGCAGGCGCGACCACAGCTTTCGCATTCCCCGACCCGATCTGGGACTTGGGCCCGACGCTTGTACGGATTGCCATGAAGGACGGGGGCGGCCCTGGGCCGCGCAACAGATCGCGAACTGGTTTCCGGATTCCAACCGCAGGACTGCTCATTATGGGACCGAATTTGCTGCTGCGGGAAGCGGACAGTTGGACGAGCCCGAAGCGTTACTCGCAATCGCGCTGGATGAGGCGCAGGCGGGTATCGTCCGGGCAACCGCATTGTATCTGCTTCAACCCTTAGCCACGCCCGAGTTGGCAGAGAAACTGATGCCGGCTCTGTCCGATCCGGACCCGCTGGTGCGGGCGAACGCGCCGGTTTTACAACGGCAGGCCCCTTTGAATCAGCGTGTTTCAAGGCTTGAGCCGCTGCTATCCGATCCAATGCGCAATGTTCGTATTTCGGCGGCCAAGGAGTTTCTTTCCATTCCCGCGCAGGCTATGACGCCTAACCAACGCGCAAGCGCTCGGCAGGGCATGGCGGACTGGCAACGCAGCATATCGCATCGTCTGGATTTTCCTGAAACCCACATGGTGCTGGGCGGATGGGCGCTGACGTTAAGAAACGCTCCGGCCGCAGAACGTGCGTTCCGCGAGGTGGTCGCGCTGGACCCGCAACGCGCCGAAGCCTGGCCGATGTTGGTTCAGCTGGCCCATATCAATCGCGGGCCGCAAGCAGCGTTGGCGGTCCTGGACGAAGCACTCTCAGTCCTTCCGGATGATCCGAACCTGAGGCAAATGGCGCAGAATCTCGGGCGATAGCCGGCATCGAACCGGCAGAATTGCGCCACGTTCCGGGCCTATTTGACGGTTAAATATCCGGGGCACATGCCAATATTTTCAACAGGTGATGGATGTCGGATCGTAGTGCAACATTTGCAAAGCCTTTGACGGCTGCCCGAAAAACGACGCTGGATCAGCGCATTGAAGAACTCCGCGCACGCGAGCCCGTCGATATCAATCACGGCGAGGCCATCTTGTTGCAAGGCATCGCCACGGCCTCGCTGCGGAAACAGCGCATTGCGCAGGATAAGATCACACTGAATTAACTGCGCTCAACCCCGAAAGCCGGTGGCCACCACGAACTTTTCGGAACTGTCGGACCGGGACGCGGGCGGTTTTACGTTGGCGACCTTGTTGAATTTCTGCTTGAGCAGCTTCTGCAGGTCACCCTCTGCGCCGCCCGCCAGCACCTTGGCGACAAAAGTGCCGCCTTCTTCCAGCACGTCAAACGCGAAATACGCCGCCGTTTCGCATAGCGCCATGATCCTCAGGTGGTCGGTCTGTTTATGGCCCGAGGATGCAGCCGCCATGTCGGACATGACCACATCCGCTTTGCCGCCCAGCCAGTCCTTGACCTTTTGGTCGGCGTCGTCTTCCATGAAATCAAGCACATGCGCGGTGGCCCCGGCGACCGGTTCGACCTCTTGCAGATCGACCCCCAGAACCGTGCCGATACGCTTGCCGCTTTTCTCGCCCAGTGCGTTGACGCGTTGCACCGCCACCTGCAACCAGCCGCCAGGGGCGCAGCCCAGATCAACCACCCGTGCGCCAGGCACCAGAAACCGGAATTTATCGTCCAACTCCAGTATCTTGAAGGCAGCGCGTCCGCGATACCCTTCGGCCTGTGCACGCTTGACATAAGGGTCGTTCAACTGCCGCTCAAGCCAACGGGTCGAGCTGAGCTTGCGCCCGCGTGCGGTCTTGACCTTGACCTTAAGGTCGCGCTGCCCGCGACCCGAGTTGTTTTTGCCAGTCGGTGTTTTCGCCATCAAAACGGTCCGTCTTCCAATACACCGTCCGCGCTCATCTGCGCATACAGCAGACCTTCGCGCAGCCCACGATCCGCCACCGAAAGGCGATCAGTGGGCCAGCAGCGCAGCAATGCCTGCAAAATGGCCGAGCCAGACATGATCAGGGCCTGCCGGTCGTCTCCGATCCGGGGATCGCGGCGGCGCCCACGAGGGCCGAGTTCTAGATACCCACGTATGACCTTGTCAATCTGATCGCTGGTCATGCGCAGCCCGTCCACTTTGGTCCGGTCATAGCGTTTCAGCCCCAGATGCGAGGCGGCGACAGTCGTGACCGTTCCGCTGGTGCCGACAATCTGAAACCCTTCACGCGCCTGTTCGTCTTTGTAGGGCGCAAAATCGGCTAGATTTTCTTCGAAGAACCAGCTCATCAACGCAAAACGGGCGGAATCGTCTTCGACATCGTGAAACTGATCACGCAGGGTTGCCACGCCAAGCGGGACACTGATCCAGTCCACCACTTTGGCGGCCGGAAAGGGGCTTTCGGCAGTGTGGAAGCCGTTGTGCAACCGCATGATCGCGGCCGGGCGGTCGCGGCGTGGAACCGAAGATATGTCGATCCAAACCAGTTCGGTCGAGCCGCCACCGATATCGACGACCAACAATTGTTCCGTCTTGGTCGATACCAGAGGTGCGCAGGAAATCACTGCCAGACGCGCCTCTTCCTCAGGCTGAATAATCTCAAGCGTCAAGCCGGTCTCACGCTTGACCTGCCGGATGAAATCGCGCGAGTTCTTGGCGCGTCGGCAAGCCTCGGTCGCGATCAGGCGCATACGCCTGACCTTGTTGCGTTTCAGCTTTTGCTGGCAGATGCGCAGCGCCTGTACGGTTCGCGCCATCGACGCCCGCGACAACCGCCCGGTGCGTTCCAGACCAGCGCCCAGTTGCACCGATTTGGAGAAGCTGTCTACCACATGGAAGCCACTGCCCTTGGGCTGGGCGATCAACATGCGGCAGCTATTTGTCCCCAGATCCAGCGCCGCATAGAGTGCATCCGGATCGGGTCTTGCTGGCGCGGGGCTTTCGACCGCTTTCGGGAACGCGCCCGCACCTTTGGGACGCTTGGGCGCCATCTGAAACGCCCTCCGATTTTCGAGTTACTCCGACCATAGGTCGCACAATTGGATCACGCAAGACGCTCATTAAAGTCATTAGGATTTTGATGTTCGGTTTTGGGAGCCAGGGCATTAAAAGCTGCGGTATGCAGCTGTGGGCAAAAAGGTCGCTGCAAATGCGCCGGATGTCGAAATTCGACCGACTTGGACCCACATTGAAGTTTAGAACCGCCCCATCGGGTTAGGAGGAATCACAGCAATGCCTGACGTCACCATCGTTTACTGGCGCGACATTCCCGCTCAGGTCATCGTCGGCAAGGGTCGGCGCGGAGCCAAGCGGCAGTTGGAAGAACGGTTTGAACAAGCCATCGACCGTGCGGCGATGAAGGTGAACGCCAAGGACAGTGATGCCTATCTGGCCGAGTGGCGCAAAGCCGAACCTTTCGCAGTTGAGGGCGACCCGTCCGAAATTGCCGAAGCCGAGGCCACGCGTCTGGAAACGGAATACGATCAGGACCGTATCAAGACCCTGATCGCCAATGACGGTTGGGCATGAGCCCCAGATCTTTATGGGAGGCCGCTATGGCTTTGCTGAACTTCAAGAAACGTGATGCGGTCGAAAACGGCCCTGTGAACCCGACCGTCGAAGCCTTTTTGCAGGGCTACTCGATCGAGGTGATGCCGCGCACCGCCGAGAAGGTCGAGGATTTTCGCGCGCTGCTGCCCGAAGGCACGCGCGTCTACATCGCCCATATCGAGGGTACGCCCATCGAAGACATGGTCAAAACCGCCAAGCGCATAGCGGCTGAAGGTTACCCTGTCATGCCGCATTTCCCAGCACGGATCATCAAGGATGCGGCGACGCTGGAAAACTGGATTTCGATGTATCAGGGCGAGGCGGGTGTCGATCAGGCGCTGCTGCTGGCCGGTGGTGTTGACAAACCGCATGGTGATTTCGACAGCTCGATGCAACTGCTGGAAAGCGGTCTGTTCGATAAGGCGGGGTTCAAGCGACTGCACGTTGCCGGCCACCCTGAAGGCAACAAGGATATCGATCCCGACGGCTCGACCAAAAACGTTGACGAGGCACTGCGCTGGAAACAGAAGTTCTCGGAAACCACCGACGCTGAAATGGCACTGGCCACTCAGTTTGCCTTCGACGCCAAGCCGATCATCGCATGGGCGGACAGCCTGAAAGAAGCGGGCATCGACCTGCCGATCCATATCGGTATCGCCGGTCCCGCCAAGCTGCAGACCCTGATCAAGTTCGCCATCGCGTGCGGTGTTGGTCCGTCGCTCAAGGTGCTGCAGAAGCGCGCCATGGATGTGTCCAAGCTGCTGTTGCCCTATGAGCCGACCGATGTGATCACCGAACTGGCCAATCACAAGGCGGCCAACCCGGATTTCAACATCACCAATGTGCACTTCTTCCCGCTGGGCGGGATCAAGACCAATGCCAACTGGGCGATCAACAACGGCGGCGCTTCGGCAAAGCCGGTTAACTCCTAAGGAACGGACATGACCCGTACAGTCGTAGAATCAAAAACAAAAACCGCCGTTCTGGGCTTTGACGAACCGTTCTGCGTGATCGGAGAGCGGATCAACCCAACCGGCCGAAAGAAACTGGCGGCCGAATTGGAAGCGGGCGATTTCTCGACCGTCGAGAAAGACGCGCTGGCTCAGGTTATGGCGGGCGCAACCGTTTTGGATATCAACGCGGGCGTTGTCTACAACTCGAACCCGAACCCGAACGAGACCGAGCCGCCGCTGATGCGCAAGATCGTCGAACTGGTGCAGGGGCTTGTCGATGTGCCGCTGTGCATCGACTCTTCGGTACCGGGTGCATTGGAGGCCGGTCTGGCTGCTGCAGAGGGCCGTCCGCTGTTGAACTCGGTTACAGGCGAAGAAGAGCGTCTGGAGATGGTTCTGCCGCTGGTCAAGAAATACAACGTGCCGGTCGTGGCGATCTCGAACGACGACACGGGCATTTCGGAAGACCCCGATGTGCGTTTTGCAGTCGCTAAAACCATTGTGGAACGCGCCGCCGACCACGGCATCCCGGCCCATGACATCGTGGTTGACCCGCTGGTGATGCCCATCGGCGCGATGGCGACTGCCGGTCAGCAGGTGTTCGCTCTGGTCCGTCGCCTGCGCGAGGAACTGGGTGTGAACACCACTTGCGGTGCGTCCAACATCTCGTTCGGGCTGCCGAACCGTCACGGTATCAACAACGCCTTCCTGCCGATGGCAATGGGCGCTGGTATGACCTCCGCGATCATGAACCCGGTCGCTCTGCCAGTGACGCAGAAGAAAATCGCCGAGAAGAAAGAGGCGGTCGCCGCTGCCGGCATCATCCTGCCCGAAGGCATGGATGATGAAGCATTCGTGCAGATGTTTGGTCTGGGCTCGACCAAGCCACGCGCGGGCAAAGAGATGGAGGCCATCCGTGCCGCCAACCTGCTGACCAACAATGACCCGCATGGCGGTGAGTGGATCAAGTCCAACAAGTCGCCTGAAGAAGCCGGTGCTGCCGGTGGCGCGGGCGGACGCCGCGGTGGTGGCCGCCGCCGTCGCGCTTAAGTTTTGAAAAACAATTGATTGGGCCGGATCTTTGATCCGGCCTTTTTCGTTTTTAACGACGCTTGCAGTCACTCGAAGACCCTTGAACCCCGGCAAGAAGCAATGTTAGTCAACGCCAAGCGGCGGGTATGATGTAATGGTAGCCTGTCAGCTTCCCAAGCTGAACGCGCGGGTTCGATTCCCGCTACCCGCTCCAGATTTTCGTATGTAAATCAAATACTTCTGACGCCATGTCAACCTTGACGGCTGGAGATGCCATTTCCTAGCGTCCGCCTCGTCAGGGGATTTGTCTTTGAGACTTCTAAAGTATTTTCTGGGCGTTGTTGTTGTCTTGTCCGCAATCTGGGTCTGGGCCGCGCGGTCGGATCGTTATCCCGATCGTTATCTGTTGGTCGCGGATCATGTTTGGTCGCCGGGCCTGATCGATGCGGATGCGGTGCTGGTCGATAACGGAGAGATCGTTTCGGTCGGGCGGGCTGCGGAACTGGATACAGATGGGGCCGTTCCGCGCCTTGAATTCCCGGGTAAAACTGTTCTGCCGGGATTGGTCGAGCCGCACACTCATCCCATCGCCAGCGCCTTGCTGGGTGCGGTTGTGGATGTCAGCGGTTTCAATCATCAGAGCCGGGCCGAGGTGATGCAGAGCCTGACCGAAGCCGCCGGAGAAACGGCCCTGACGCCCTGGCTGGTTGCCTTTGGCTGGGACCCGGTCAAAATCGCGGATATTGAACCACCCACGCTGGCAGAGCTGGATGCCATCTCGCCCGACCGACCGATGTTGATCCTGACGCAGATGCTGCACGAGGCTTATGCCAATTCAGCCGCGCAGAAGGCGGCGGGGTTGCCTCTGAGCCACGGTGCGGTGTTGCGGGAACTGGACGAGGTCAACGCCGCCACTTCGGCGATACCGCCCCCGGCACCCGAGGTGGTCGAGATGTTGCTGCGGCAGCAATATCAGGCCTATGCCCGGGCTGGTTTCACCACCATCGGCATCACCGGTGCAGTCGGGCGGCACGCGGACCCGGTGGGCCTGTTGCGCAAGGTTGGGCAGGACAGCAGCGCACCGCTGCGCACCTATCTTTATCTGACTGACGAACAGGCGGGAGATGTCGGCCTGCATGATCCGGCACAGGACCGGTTCGCGATTCTGGGTACCAAGCTCTGGGTTGATGGCTCACCCTTCACCGGCGGCGCGGCGATTGCCATGCCTTACGAGGATACCCATCTGGTGCGCGAACGTCTGGGGCTGGCGCATGATCATTCAGGCCCTGACCTGGGCGATCCCGAGAGCTTTGCCGACAAGATCGTCGAGTTACATGCGGCGGGGCATCAGATCGCCTTGCATGTACAGGGCGAACGCGCGGTGGATTGGGGCCTGAACGGATTTGCGCGGGCGCAGGAATTGTATCCCAACCCGGATTTGCATCACCGGCTGGAACATAACGCTCTGATCACCCAGGCGCAGATGACCCGCGCGGTCGATCTGAGTGTGTCACTTGGGTTTTTCGTCGACCACATCACCTATTACGGCCATCGACTGCCCGAGCTGTTCGGGCCGGACCGGGCAGGGCGGTATATGCCCGCAGGTGCCGCGCAGCAGGCCGGTGCGGTCGTCACCTTGCACGGTGATCATCCGGCCACGCCGCTGGGGCCGCTGCTCACCCTGAAAACCGCTGTTACGCGGCTTGGCCCGGACGGGGCGGTCCTGTCACCGGAGCAGGCACTCTCGGTCGAGGATGCCTTGACCGCGATGACCCGAAATGCGGCGATCCAGCTGGGCCAGGGCGGACGTTTCGGAGAGATCGCGCCGGGCCAACGGGCCGATTTCACCATCTTTTCCGGCAATCCGATCGAGACGCCGCCGGACCAGTTGGATCAGTTGGGCGTCGACCGTACGATTATCGACGGCCAACCCGCAGACCTGCGGCCTTTGTGGCTGTCGCGACCCGGTCTGATGCTGCGGGTCGCGGCCTCGGTCGTTTTTTAGGCTCAGAATGTTAGTCCCGGCGCCGACGGCGGCGTCCGCCGCCCGATTGGGCCTCGGCCCCGCCGGTGTTGAAGCTTGGGTTCGGTAGCGTGATGACCTGACTCAGTTCCGGGAATGGATCAGTCTTGTGTGGGATTGCGTTGGCAGCGACGAAATGGTCCTGAAACTTGGGCTCAATGGCGGTTTCGATCTTGGTGATCTCTCGCACAACCCGTTCGATTTCGGCGCGCGATCCGATGTTGCACAAGGCAATCCGGGCACCGGTGCCTGCAGCGTTGCCGGCGCTTGAGACTTTATCCAGCGGTGCGTCGGGGATCATGCCCAGAACCATCGCGTGTTTGGTCGAGATATGCGCGCCAAAGGCTCCGGCCAGAACGACGCGGTCCACATGGTCGACCTCCATCTCGTCCATCAACAGGCGCGCACCGGCATAGAGCGCGGATTTCGCCAGTTGGATGGCGCGGATATCGCCTTGGGTTACGGTTATGCGCGGGCCACCCTCGGCGCTGGCATCATGTATCAGATAAGCGTGTGTACGCCCCTCTGGGACACAGCGCGCGGTGCCTGTTTGCTCTGCTGATCCTATCAGGCCGCTTTCGTCCAACAGTCCGGCGATACGCATTTCCGCGACGGCTTCAATGATGCCCGAACCGCAGATGCCGGTGATGCCAGTGGTGGCGATGTCCTGATCGAAACCTTCTTCATCGGACCATTTTTCGGAGCCGATGATGCGGAATCGGGGCTCTTTGGTGACCGGGTCAATCTCGATCCGCTCGATGGCCCCAGGCGCCGCGCGCTGGCCCGAGCTGATCTGAGCACCTTCAAAGGCGGGGCCGGTAGGCGAGGAACAGGCAAGCACCCGACGGGTGTCGCCAAGCAGGATTTCCGCGTTGGTGCCGACATCGACGATCAGCACAAGGTCTTCGGATTTTCCCGGCTCCTCGGAAAGCGCCACGGCGGCGCAGTCAGCGCCCACATGGCCCGCGATGCAGGGCAGGATATAAACCTGTGCGCGCGGGTTCATGTGGGTCAGGTCCATCTCGCGAGCAGGCAATAAGACACTTTCGGATGTTGCCAGCGCAAAAGGTGCCTGACCCAGTTCGACCGGGTCGAGGCCCAGCAGTAGGTGGTGCATCACCGGGTTGCAGACAAATACGGTTTCCATGATCAGCGCGGCATCAATCCCGGCCTCTTCCGCAATCGAGGTCGTCAGGTCGTTGATTGCCTCACGTACGGCTTTCGTCATCTCCTTGTCGCCGCCGGGGTTCATCATCGCATAGGAGACGCGGCTCATCAGGTCTTCGCCAAAGCGAATCTGAGGGTTCATCAGGCCCGAGGAGGCTTTGACTTCACCCGTCTCGAGGTCGGTCAAATGGGCGGCGATTGTTGTCGAGCCCAGGTCGATGGCCAGGCCATAGAGGCCATGTTCATGCAGACCGGGCCAGATTTCGACGATACGGGCCACACTATCCTTGTGGCCTTTATGAACGGCAACCGTGACTTCCCATTTGCCTTTACGCAAAACCGGCTGAAGCTTGGACATCAGCGAGAGATCAGCCGTGACGGCCTCGATCTTCCATTGTTCGCGCAGGGCGCGCTCCAGCCGCTCCAGATCTCCGGTCGGGGAATGCATATCCGGCTCTTCGACCACCACGAAGTAAAGGCGCGTTGCCGGGTCCATCGTGATTGCCCGTGCTGTGGCTGCCTTGCGCACGACCTGACGGTGGACCTGACTTTCAGGAGGCACATCGATCACGACATCGCCCTGAACCGTGGCCTGACATCCAAGTCGCCGACCCGGCTTCAACCCGCGCTTGTCGTCATAGCGTTGCTCGACCGCGTTCCATTCGCTCAACGCGCCTTCGGCGACGGTGACGCCATGTTTGGGAAACTCGCCATAGCTTGGCGTGATCTGGCATTTCGAGCAGATGCCGCGCCCGCCGCAGACCGAATCCAAATCGACACCCAATTGCCGCGCGGCGGTCAGAATCGGGGTGCCGACGGGAAAATGCCCGCGCTTTCCGGACGGGGTGAAAACGATAAGTGGTTCGGTGGTCATGAATGGCCTGCCTTTTGTATTCGCGCGTATGACCGGCAAGATATGGGTTTAAGCGCAAAGGGAAAGGGCATTCAGCGGCAGGTTTTGAACAGGTTGCGTCGTTTTCGGGCGCCGATGAGACCAGTAATGCGAAACATCTTGGGATCAGGGCTTTTCCTTGTGCGAAATCCATGTCATAGGGTCACCGTCAAACGGGCTTTTGCATGGGGTTTTCAGATGCAGATTCGTGAGGCACTCACCTTTGACGACGTTCTACTGGTTCCGGGCGCATCTTCTGTGCTGCCGGCAACTGCGGATACGACCACGCGCGTGACGCGCGAGATCACCATGAATATCCCTCTGCTGAGTTCGGCGATGGATACGGTCACCGAGGCACGCATGGCCATTGCCATGGCGCAGGCGGGCGGGATCGGAGTGGTCCACAAAAACCTCTCGGTCGAGGAGCAGGCCCGCGAGGTGCGGCGCGTCAAACGGTTCGAATCAGGCATCGTTTATAACCCCGTGACTTTACGCGCCGATCAGACGCTGGCGGATGCGCAGGCTTTGGTCGAGCGCTACAACTTCACGGGTTTTCCTGTGGTTGAGGAAGACGGTCGCGTTGTTGGCATCGTCACCAACCGGGATATGCGTTTTGCCACCTCTGATGATACGCCGATCAAAGCGATGATGACCTCGGACAATCTGGCGATGCTGCAGGAACCCGCCGATCTGGAAGAGGCCAAAAGCCTGATGCGCGCACGTCGGATCGAGAAACTTCTGGTTGTCGACGGCGACGGCAAGCTGACCGGCCTGTTGACACTAAAGGACACCGAGCAGGCAGTTCTTAACCCCACCGCCTGTAAGGACAGACTGGGCCGTTTGAGGGTCGCCGCCGCGACTTCCGTTGGGGACGCCGGGTTCGAGCGGTCCGAACAACTGGTGGATTCGGGTGTCGATATCATTGTTGTCGATACTGCTCATGGGCATTCTCAAGGGGTTCTGGATGCGGTCAAGCGCGCGAAGACCCTCTCGAACGAAGTACAGATCATCGCGGGCAATGTCGCCACGGGCGACGCGGCCCGGGCGTTGATCGATGCGGGTGCTGATGCAATCAAGGTCGGCATCGGGCCGGGCTCGATCTGTACTACGCGGATGGTCGCGGGCGTTGGCGTTCCTCAGTTGACAGCGATTATGGATTGCGCGGCTGCGGCGGGCGATGTGCCGGTAATCGCGGATGGGGGTATCAAATTCTCAGGCGATTTCGCCAAGGCCATTGCGGCAGGTGCGTCCTGCGCCATGGTAGGCTCGATGATCGCTGGCACGGATGAAAGCCCGGGCGAGGTTATCCTCTATCAGGGGCGTTCGTTCAAATCCTATCGCGGTATGGGCAGTCTGGGCGCTATGGCGCGTGGTTCGGCTGACCGTTACTTCCAGAAAGACGCTGCCAACGACAAACTGGTGCCCGAGGGGATCGAGGGGCAGGTGCCTTACAAAGGATCGGCCAGCGCCGTTATTCACCAGCTGGTTGGTGGCCTGCGTGCCGCCATGGGGTATACCGGTTGTGGCACGGTGGATGAGATGCGCCGCAATTGTAACTTCGTCAAAATCACCGGTGCGGGCCTGAAAGAAAGCCACGTGCATGACGTACAGATCACACGTGAAAGCCCGAATTATCGGGTCATGTAAGCCCAAGGCGCCTCGGTCGAGGCGCCGCAAGGCTGTTGGCGCAGACAAACGGAAACCGCGATGACACCTGCTGCCCGTGTCCAGGCCTCGATCGAGATTCTCGACGACATTCTTGCCGGTGCCCCGGTTGAGAAGGCGTTGACTGGTTGGGCCCGGCGCAGCCGGTTTGCGGGCTCCAAGGATCGTGCCGCGATCAGAGATCATGTGTTCGACGCGCTTCGCTGCAAGCGATCTTTCGCGGCTTTGGGTGGCGCGGAAACAGGTCGCGGATTGATGATCGGCGCGATCCGATCCTTTGGGGGCGATTCTGGACAGCTGTTCACCGGCCAGCATTATGCGCCCGCGCAAGTGGCGGTAGCCGAGCAAGGCAGGCCGTTTCAAACCGAAGCTGAACGTCTGGATATTCCAGAGTGGCTGTGGCCCGCGTTTCAGGCTGCGCTGAAAGACGACGCTGAGGGTGCCGCAAAAGCACTGCAATCCCGTGCTCCGGTGCATTTGAGGGTCAATCTGCTGAAGGCCGATCTGTCCACAGCTATTCAATGGCTGTCGGAAGAAGGCATCGAGGCGCAACCTCATTCGGCTTGCGAGACTGCATTGGAAGTCACAAAAGGCGCACGCAAGATTTCTCACAGCCGCCCTTACACAGACGGAGTGGTGGAATTGCAGGACGCCGCGAGCCAGGCAGTGATTGCCGCGCTGGAATTGCGACCCGGAATGCGGGTTCTGGACTACTGCGCAGGAGGTGGCGGGAAGACCCTGGCGCTGGCCGCCAGACTCGAGCGCGTTCAGGTCTTCGCCCATGACGCCAATCCCGGTCGTATGCGCGACCTGCCGGCGCGTGCGAAAAGGGCAGGCGCAAAAGTACAGGTTCTAACCACTGAACAGGCTATCGAACAGGCTCCGTTCGATGTTGTGCTGACGGATGTACCCTGTTCCGGCAGCGGGTCATGGCGCCGCGCGCCGGCCGGAAAATGGGCGCTGACACAAGACCGGTTGAGCGCGTTGAGCCGGACCCAGGCCGAGATTCTGAAGAATGTCGCGCCGCTGGTTGCCACGGAGGGCACGCTTGCCTACGCGACCTGCTCGATGTTGACTGTCGAGAACGACGGGATTGTCGATGAATTTCTGGCCAACCATCTGAATTGGCGGTGCGGGTTTCGAAGAACGTGGCTGGTATCACACGGAACCGATGGTTTTTACACGGCACACTTGACGAGAATATAGACAACAAACACAACCTTAAGGGGTGTGCCGCTGTTCTGTTAAGTGGTGATTAACCATTGCAGGCCGATATTGGTCAGAAATCGTCATAACTCGAGCTTTTTATGTCCAGTGTTTCTGATGTTTTTCCCTCTCGCTCTGGTCGATGGAAAATTGACCGCGGGCGTTATGTCTCGTTGGCGCTGATCGCCGTTTTGTTAAGTTTATTCCCGTTTCTCGGGGTTTTACCGCACCAATTGAATGCCGGAGTGGCGGCTGTTGGAGTGTCCTTCCTTGCTGTATTGACCTTCGCGTTGACGCGCGCTTGGGTCATCAGTCAGATCGAAGCGCAAACCCGTGCCGCATTACTGGTTTTTCTGGAGCAGGAAACCGACGCGTGTATTGTTACCGACTCGGCGGGTGAGATTCTGGTCGCCAACGCCCACGCCGCTTCCCGTCTGATTAACGGCATCAATCCACGGCTCGAAGAGTGTCTCCGTTCAGTGTTTGCCAACCCTGCGGCTGTGCTGTTGCGTTTGCAAGCGCTCGCGCAAGCGCAGGGCAAAGCGGAAGAGGATATAGTCACCCGGGGGCAGACAATACCGGTTTCCGTTTCCCGGTTGAGCCATGATCGTTTGTGTTGGCGTTTCACGCTGGACGCCCCGCAATTGTGGCGCAACGTTCACCTCCCTGTCGTGACCGTTGGGCGTAATGACGTTGTTCTCGATGCCAATGGCGCAGCGACCGATTTGTTTGGTCAGGTCCCGAAGGTTTTGAAGCAGATACCTCGGAGGGATGCGGCTGCCGACGACAATGTTGTCCGGGTGGCGACCTCTGGCGGCGACAGGACGTTCGCGGTTTCAACGCTAAGGAAAAGCGGGATCGCGCGCGAACTTCTTTTGACACCCGTAAGGGATGTTAAAACGGAGCAGAAGGCGGCGTCTTTTGCTGATCTGCCGGTTCCGATCATGCGCCTGTCCACGAAAGGTGAGATCAGCGAAGCAAACCGCCTGGCTGTTGAGTTGGTCGGTGAGATACAGCCCGAACAAACCAATATCGAAGAGATAATGCAGGGGCTCGGTTACCCGATCCGAGACTGGCTGGCCCATGCCGCCCAGCAAGGTGCGGCGCCACGGTCAGAGTTCCTGCGGTTGGCGCGGAAGGATAAAGAGGTTTTCGTACAGGTCACGCTGTCACGGATTCTCAAGGATGATCAGGTCTATCTGATCGCCGTTCTGAACGATGCGACCGAGTTGAAAACGCTGGAGGCGCAGTTTGTTCAGGGCCAGAAGATGCAGGCTGTTGGGCAACTCGCGGGTGGTGTGGCGCATGACTTCAACAACTTGTTGACCGCGATCTCGGGGCATTGCGATTTGCTGCTGTTGCGCCACGATCAGAATGACCCGAACTACGGTGACCTCGTGCAGATCAACCAGAACGCCAATCGCGCGGCTGCGCTGGTCAGCCAGCTTTTGGCGTTCTCGCGCAAGCAGACTCTCCGGCCCGAGGTTCTGGATCTGCGCGACACGATTTCCGATCTAATTCACCTACTGAACCGGCTTGTCGGCGAAAAGGTGCGCCTTACGCTCAGCCATGATCCGGTCCTCAAACCTGTCCGCGCGGACAAGCGTCAGTTGGAGCAGGTGTTGATGAATCTTGTCGTCAACGCACGCGATGCGATGCCGGAGGGTGGAGAGATCAGGATCGAAACCGAAGTGCTGACGTTGGATCAGCCCGTTTCGCGCGACCGGGCGACCGTGCAGCCGGGGGAATACGTGACGGTTAAGGTCATCGACAGCGGAGTGGGGATTCCCGCGGACAAGCTGCAAAAGGTGTTCGAACCCTTCTACACCACAAAGCGCACAGGCGAAGGTACGGGTCTGGGGCTATCGACCGTTTACGGTATCATCAAGCAGACCGGAGGTTTCATATTCGTCGACAGCATCCAGAACAAAGGGACAGAGTTCACCGTGCTTCTGCCGGTGAGTGCAGGGATACAAACACCTCAACCTGCTGTTCCGGAAGCCCCCGGGGAACAACGTCCTCATCAGGGTGAAGGCGTGGTTCTGCTGGTCGAAGACGAAGCGCCTGTGCGCGCATTTGCGACGCGGGCATTGCGGCTCAAGGGGTATACCGTGCTCGAGGCGGAATCGGCCGAGGATGCGCTGAAACTGCTGGATGATCCGAATCTGTCGGTGGATGTTTTCGTAACCGACGTGGTCATGCCAGGGATGGATGGCCCAACCTGGGTGCGACAGGCCATGAAAGAACGCTCCGACGTGCGGGTGGTGTTCATGTCAGGATATACAGAAGGTGCATTTGGCGAGGCAGGTCCAGAGATTGAAAACTCCACCTTCCTGCCTAAACCCTTCTCGCTGACCCAATTGACCGAAGCAGTGTTTCAACAACTCAACTGAGAAAGCTATTCCGCGGACTGATGCAGGGCAAATTCGGCGGCGTGCAGCGAATGAAACCTTTGCTGGGTTTCCGTCGAGAGATCCATTGGACCGTCAGGGGAGACGTTTTCACGCGGAAGATCGATGCTGCACTCCAGTCGTTTCTGAAGGAATTCCAATATCTTATTCTGGTTCTCGTATTTGAAGATATGGGTCACACCGGCGCTGTTGCTGCGCGGGAGAAGGAACTCGGTCTGGCATCCGACATCTGCGAAAGCCGGACGTGGGTCCTGCATATAGGCGTTCAGAAATGCTTCGAAACTCAGGTTTCGTGTGGAATGCGGATGATTGGCCAATTCGGGACGTGAACGATAACGATACCAGCTTCCCAGCCAGTCGACAGGTTCGCGGACGATTGCCATCACGTCCATCTCCGTATCGAACATTTTACGAAACATGGTCTGAAAGAAGCGATCATACCGCCGCATGTTCGCGTGTTTCAGGTCCGTAGGCCCCGACACAACGATATCTGCCCGATCACGCAAGGCCGTCTGATAGGCGGTGCTGCCGGTTTTGGGAACGGACAAAAGCGCCAGCCGCTTTTCATAAAAAACAAGCATTTATCTTTTCTCTTCAACGCTTTTCGTGTCGCAGATTGTCGTAAACGACTCTTTAACACAATTGCTGAACAGTGAATTGCATAAGTTTTAGTTGAAATGTTCTCTTTTTGGTCCCATAAGGAACAAGAGGCGAACAAAGCAGTGATTGCCGCCCGATCAAGGGTGTGACAAAAGAGAAGGCGACAGGACAATGGCGGATCTTCTGACGATGAGCGATAAGAAAAACGCAGACAAGCAAAAGGCGCTCGACAGCGCATTGGCACAGATCGAACGGCAGTTTGGCAAAGGCTCGATCATGAAGCTGGGCGAGGATTCCAAGCAGGATATCGAGGCCAGCTCGACCGGATCTTTGGGGCTGGACATTGCGCTAGGGATCGGCGGTCTGCCGATGGGCCGGATCGTTGAGATTTATGGACCGGAAAGCTCGGGCAAAACCACGCTGACGCTGCATTGCATTGCAGAACAGCAGAAACGCGGCGGTGTCTGCGCGTTTGTTGATGCGGAACATGCCCTGGACCCGCAATATGCGCGCAAACTGGGTGTGGATCTGGATGAGTTGCTGATCTCGCAGCCCGATACCGGAGAGCAGGCGCTTGAGATCACCGATACGCTGGTACGCTCGGGTGCGGTGAACATGGTCGTTGTCGACTCGGTTGCGGCTTTGACACCCAAGTCCGAGCTGGAAGGAGACATGGGTGACAGCAGCGTAGGCGTACAGGCCCGATTGATGAGCCAGGCCATGCGGAAACTGACCGGTTCGATCAATCGCTCGAACTGCATGGTGATCTTCATCAACCAGATCCGGATGAAAATCGGGGTCATGTTTGGCAGCCCGGAAACCACCACTGGCGGTAACGCATTGAAATTCTATAGCTCGGTTCGTCTGGATATCCGCCGTATCGGTGCGATCAAGGACCGGGATGAAGTGGTTGGCAACCAGACCCGCGTCAAGGTCGTCAAGAACAAGGTGGCACCACCGTTCAAGCAGGTGGAATTCGACATCATGTATGGCGAAGGTATCTCAAAAATGGGTGAGTTGCTGGATCTTGGTGTAAAGGCCGGCGTGGTCGAGAAATCAGGGTCGTGGTTCAGTTATGGCGACGAACGGATTGGTCAGGGGCGCGAGAATGCCAAGCAGTATTTGCGCGACAACAGCCGGGCGGCGCTTGAGATCGAGGACAAGATTCGCGCCGCACACGGTCTGGATTTCGAGATGCCACCCGAAGCGGAAGAGGATGATATCCTCGAGGCTTAAGACCCGCTGACGGGAACAGCCGAAATTCCCGGCACCCCGATGGTGTCAGGAATACTAGCACAGGGCGGTCCATTGTGGCCGCCTTTTTTCGTTTCACACGCCCTCAACACGGCTGAGATAGCTGCTTATCCTTGGGGCTATCGGTCTATCCTGTGGACTATCGTTGGGGACGGGGATAAACCCATGAACGAATAAGATGATTGCGCGCTGAGAGAGCCCAAATGCCCACGCTGAACGAAATCCGATCGACCTTTTTGAACTACTTTGCCAAGCAGGGCCATGAAGTGGTTGCATCCAGCCCGCTTGTTCCCCGCAATGATCCGACATTGATGTTCGTGAACTCGGGCATGGTGCAGTTCAAGAATTTATTCACCGGCGTGGAAACCCGCGACTATCAGCGCGCCACAACAGCGCAAAAATGTGTGCGCGCCGGGGGCAAACACAACGATCTGGACAATGTCGGTTACACTGCGCGCCATCATACTTTCTTTGAAATGCTGGGGAATTTCTCGTTCGGAGATTACTTCAAGCCCGACGCGATCCCGTTTGCCTGGGAGTTGATCACCAAAGAATTCGGGATCGACAAAAACCGGCTGCTCACCACCGTTTATCATACAGATGACGAAGCATTCGAGATCTGGAAAAAGGTCGGCGTTCCCGAGGACCGGATTATCCGCATCGCCACCAATGATAACTTCTGGCAGATGGGGCCGACCGGTCCATGCGGTCCGTGCACCGAGATTTTCTATGATCACGGCGATCACATCTGGGGTGGCCCTCCGGGATCGCCCGAGGAAGACGGTGATCGTTTCATCGAAATCTGGAACATCGTTTTCATGCAGAACGAGCAGTTCGAGGACGGCTCGATGGTCGAGCTGGATATGCAGTCGATCGACACCGGCATGGGGCTTGAACGGATCGGGGCATTGCTGCAGGGCAGCCATGACAACTATGACACCGACCTGTTCAAAACGCTGATCGAGGCGTCTGCGGAGGCAACCGGTGTCGATCCTTATGGGGATCAGAACGTGCATCATCGGGTGATCGCGGATCACCTGCGTTCGACGTCGTTTCTGATTGCGGATGGGGTGATGCCGTCGAACGACGGCCGTGGATACGTTCTTCGCCGTATCATGCGCCGTGCGATGCGTCATGCGCATTTGTTGGGGGCCAAAGATCCGGTAATGTATCGTTTGGTGCCAACGCTGGTTCAGCTGATGGGGGCGCAATACACCGAACTCGGTCAGGCGCAGCCGCTGATTGAAGAGACCTTGTTGCTGGAGGAAACCCGGTTCAAACAGACATTGGATCGTGGTCTGAAACTGCTGGATGACGAAGTCTCTGCTCTGCCCGAAGGCGAACCGCTGCCCGGAAATGCGGCGTTCAAGCTCTATGATACGTACGGTTTCCCACTTGATCTGACGCAGGATGCACTGCGCGAGAAAGGCCGTACGGTAGACACCGATGGATTTGACGCGGCCATGGCCGAGCAGAAGGCCAAGGCGCGTGCCGCATGGGCCGGGTCCGGAGAGTCCGCAGATCAGGTTGTCTGGTTCGATGTCCTGGATACGGCAGGAGCCACCGATTTCCTGGGCTACGACACCGAAAAAGCGGAGGGGCAGGTTGCAGCTTTGGTGGTCGACGGTGCTTTGGTCGACAAGATCGAACAGGGTGGCAGCGGTTGGCTCGTGGTCAATCAGACACCGTTCTACGGCGAGGCGGGTGGTCAGGTTGGCGATACCGGCGAAATCCGCAGACTGGACGAGCGTGATGATGTTGCCCGCGTCGAGGACACAAGAAAATTTGCCGACGGCAAAGTTTATGCCCACAAGGTCACAGTTGATCATGGGGTGATTTCGAAAGGAGACGCGGTTGAGCTGGACGTTGATCACGCCCGCCGCACGGCCATTCGCGCGAACCACTCCGCGACGCACCTTCTGCACGAAGCTCTGCGTGAGACGCTGGGAGACCACGTGGCGCAGCGCGGTTCGTTAAACGCGTCGGATCGTTTGCGGTTTGATTTCAGCCACTCCAAAGCTCTGTCTCTGGAAGAAGTGCAGAAGGTCGAGCGTGAGGTGAACGCGTTCATCCGTCAGAATTCAACGGTCGAGACCCGCATCATGACTCCGGATGATGCACGCGAACTGGGCGCGCAAGCCCTGTTCGGTGAGAAATACGGGGATGAAGTGCGCGTGGTTTCGATGGGCAAGGCGCCCACTGGTAAAGGTCAGGATGGGGAGACCTGGTCGATCGAACTATGTGGCGGCACCCATGTGCGTCAGACCGGCGATATCGGAACTTTTGTCGTGCTTGGCGATAGCGCCAGCAGCGCAGGTGTGCGGCGGATCGAGGCTTTGACCGGCGAGGAAGCGTTCAGATACCTGTCAGCGCAGGATCACCGCCTTGGTGCTCTTGCATCCGAACTGAAGGCGCAGCCGGACGATGTCGTCGCGCGTGTGAGGTCGCTGTTGGATGAACGCAAGGCTCTGCAGAACGAAGTCGCTCAATTGCGCCGTGATCTGGCCATGGCCGGAGGTGCAGGGCAGGGCGGCGGATCTGAGGCGCGTAACGTGAATGGCGTAGCGTTTCTGGCTCAGTCGCTGACGGGTGTATCCGGAAAGGATTTGCCCACCCTGATTGATGAACACAAAAACCGTTTGGGATCGGGCGCTGTGTTGTTGATCGCGGATACGGGCGGCAAAGCGGCGGTGGCGGCGGGCGTCACCACGGACCTGACGGATAAGGTATCTGCCGTGGATCTGGTTCGTGCCGCTGTAGTGGAGCTTGGCGGCAAAGGCGGTGGCGGACGGCCCGACATGGCGCAAGGCGGGGGCAAAGATGCCTCGAACGCAGAAGCGGCGATAAAGGCCGCCGAACAGGTATTGGGAGGATAAGATGCCGGCACTTTGGATCGCACATGTAACGGTGACGGATGCTGAGGCCTACGGAAAGTACGCCGAACTTGCAGGGCCAGCGATTGCTGCACACGGGGGCGAATTCATCGCTCGGGCAGCGCGGTATGTGCAACTGGAGGGCAAGGAGCGTCCACGCAATGTGGTGGCACGCTTTCCATCCGTAGACGCCGCAGTCGAGTGCTACAACTCGCCCGCATACCAACAGGCGCTCGACCATGCCCGCGGGGCCAGTGAACGCGAGTTGGTTGTCGTCGAGATCACGGACTGAGAATCGGGTCGATTCGAATTTTCTGTGAGCGACGCAACATCGGTCCGCTAACAAGCCAATTGAGAACGCCATGACAATGAGCATGGCGTTTTTTTAGACGTTCTATCTGTATTAATATATTTGTTACAGCAAGTTATTGGGCATTTAGGCCGATGGCCGACGATACGCTAGGCCTCAATTATGGCTGCTTTCGCCACTTTCTTGCGCGGAAATGGTCATGAAAAGTGACGAATTTCCGCCGCTTTTGCCGCTCAGATTTGTAAGCGATTGCGTGCGACCCATGGTTTGAGGATATGTTCCGTTGAGCAGATAGGGTTCTGAACCACGCAAATCGCATGGGAAAAGCAGGACTCGAGGGATCGGCATGACAACTTTTGGCACTACCCTGGACGCCATCTATAAGCGCGCCGCCAAACTGGGCGGCCTGTTGAGTATGGCAGCGCTGGTCTCTGGATCACTTCTGATCGGAACAGAAGCGTCGGCCCGAGATGCCGCGTTCATTCAGACGGTCGCATCCTCCCCGCCGCCTTCGGGTGCGCGGCAACTTTGCCGGCAGTACTCGTGGGCCTGTGCGCAGAACGGTGCGGTTTCGCTCTCTAGCGCACAGGAACTGCAGTTGGTCAAACAGATCAATCGCCGTGTGAATGCCTCGACACGGAAAGTCACGGATCAATCCCAATACAAAACCCGTGAGCTTTGGGCCCTGCCCACATCACTGGGTGGTGACTGTGAAGATTTTGCCCTGTTGAAAAAACGCGACCTGATCAGGGCTGGGATCGACCCGCGGAAACTGTTGATAGCGACCGTTCTGGACACCCGCAGAAACGCTCATGCCGTGCTGGTTTACAGATCGAACCAAGGTGATCTGGTTCTGGACAATCTGACGAACCGAATAAAACCATGGTCCGACACGCGCTATCTGTTCCTGCGGATGCAAGACCCGAAACAGCCGCGAAATTGGGTCGGAGTTTACGGCAAAAGCTAAAAGCCTAACAATCAGAAAAAGGGCGTAGGTCGTAAGCAACGCCCTTTTTCAAGTTTCCTATCAATCAGGCTTTACCCTGTTCTTCGGCGCGCCTTTATCTTTAGATTTCTTGTTTTTTGAATTCTTATTCTTGGACTTTTTGTCTTTGGATTTTTTGTTCTTCGATTTCTTATTCTTTGACTTTTTATCTTTGGATTTCTTGTTTTTCGCCTTCTTGTCCTTGGACTTTTTGTCCTTCGACTTCTTATCTTTCGACTTTTTATCTTTCGACTTCTTATCTTTCGACTTTTTATCCTTGGATGTCTTGTCGTCGCCCTTGTCTTCACCACCAGGCGTAGAATCGCCGGGGTCACTGTCATTGCTGGCATTACGGGATGGGCCAGAGCTAGGCCGGTCCGGCCGCTCCTCCTGCGCAGGGCCATCACCGCGCCGCCGTTCGGCAAAGCCGAGCGATGCAGTTGGGAGGTCGGTGAGCACAGCTGCGAAGGCCGGGCAATCATTCGACGTCCTCTCAAGGATTTCTTCAAAGTCAGCGCGTCTCTGAATGTATTTCAGCATGAGCGAACTGACCGTGCCGCAGCCACACAATACGCTGGATGACACGGATTCCTTGGCTGTTTTCACCGTGCACATATCGGATGCCTGAGCAGGATTCGCAGAGATGAAGGGTAATATTGCGATCGCAAATGAGACAGATAACAGTTTGGATTTAATGCGCATAGCGCCACTCCTTAGGTACTCGTTAACTACATCGCCGTATACAAAACCGACGTCACACTTTGAACATAAAGTCCTCTTTATTCCGCCTATTTTCAAGCAAACATTTTGGCATAAATCTGTGATCTATCTCACTCATAGTACGATTTGTGCATAAAAAACAAAAAGAAGACCTGACGTTACGGCAGGTCTTCTCTTTTTTACGCTGTTTCTCGGTTGACGTAAAAATGTCACAAATGTGGCATTGTTTCCATCACGTGAACAAGTTCACAGGTCCGGTCAGGATGCCTTGGACATCCGTTTACGCTCGTGCGGATCCAGGTAGCGTTTGCGAAGGCGGATTGCGTTTGGTGTGACCTCGACCAGTTCGTCGTCATCGATGTATGCTATCGCCTCTTCCAGCGAGAACTGAACATGAGGAGTGAGCCGAACCGCATCGTCTGAGCCGCTGGCGCGTACGTTGGTCAGCTTCTTACCTTTGAGCGGGTTTACTTCCAGATCATTGTCCCGGGAATGCTCGCCGATCACCATGCCCTGATAGACATCTGTTTGCGGTCCGACGAACATGCGACCCCGCTCTTCCAGATTCCAAAGTGCATAGGCAACCGCTTGACCATTCTCCATCGAGATCAGAACGCCCGCGCGCCGGCCGGGAATTTGCCCTTTGTGGGAGGCCCAGCCGTGGAAAACGCGGTTTAGAACGCCAGTACCACGAGTGTCGGTCAGGAACTCGCCGTGATATCCGATCAAACCGCGCGATGGCACATGAGCGATGATCCGGGTCTTGCCTGCGCCGGCCGGGCGCATCTCGGCCAGTTCGCCTTTGCGTGCACCGGTGATCTTTTCGATGACGGCGCCCGAGTATTCATCATCGACGTCGATTGTGACTTCTTCGATAGGCTCGAGGCGTTGCCCTTCTTCTTCACGGAACAAAACTTGCGGGCGCGAGATGCTGAGCTCGAATCCTTCGCGGCGCATATTCTCGATCAGAACGCCCATCTGCAATTCGCCACGACCCGCGACCTCGAAAGCCTCGCCGCCGGGGGTGTCGGTGATGCGGATGGCGACGTTCGATTCGGCCTCTTTCATCAGGCGGTCACGGATGACACGCGATTGCACCTTTTTGCCGTCACGACCGGCCAGCGGTGAATCGTTGATGCCGAAGGTCACGGTGATGGTGGGCGGGTCGATAGGCTGCGCGGGCAGCGCTTCGTCCACCTGAGGGGACACAAGTGAATCAGCCACCGTCGCCTTGCTCATACCAGCAATCGTAACGATATCGCCGGCCTCGGCCACGTCGATCGGCTGTTGCGCAAGGCCGCGGAAGGCCAGGATTTTCGAGGCGCGGAAATTCTCGATCAGGGTACCATCGCGACTCAGCGCCTTGAGGCTGTCGCCCGCCTTCAACGTACCGCTTTCCACGCGACCGGTCAGGATGCGACCGATAAATGGGTCGCTACCCAGTGTCGTCGCCAGCATCCGGAAGGGTTCGTCCTTGCGCTCGGCCTGTTTTGGTGCCGGGACATGGTCGACGATCAGATCGAACAGGGCAGTCAGATCCTGACGCGGACCATCCAGTTCCATATCGGCCCAGCCGGACCGGCCCGAGGCGTACATGGCAGGGAAATCCAGCTGATCATCGTCAGCCCCAAGGTTGGCGAACAGATCAAAGCACTCATCCAGCGCGCGGTCGGGTTCCGCGTCCGGTTTGTCGACTTTGTTCAACACCACAATCGGGCGCAGCCCCAGCGCCAACGCCTTCGAGGTCACGAACTTGGTCTGCGGCATCGGGCCTTCGGCGGCATCCACCAGCAGGACAACCCCATCCACCATGCTGAGAATACGCTCGACCTCGCCGCCGAAATCGGCGTGGCCGGGGGTGTCGACGATGTTGATCCGCGTGCCTTTCCATTCGACCGAGGTCGCCTTGGCGAGGATGGTGATTCCGCGCTCGCGTTCCAGATCGTTGCTGTCCATGGCACGCTCTGCCACGGCCTGATTTTCCCGGAATGCGCCGGATTGTTTGAGCAGCTCATCCACCAGGGTCGTCTTGCCGTGGTCCACGTGAGCGATGATTGCGATATTGCGCAGGTCCATGAGAGGTCAGCCTTTGAACGGGAAGTTGGCCCGGCGCATAACGCGGCGCGACAAAATATACCAGCCCTAACCGGCGGTCAGTGGCCTGCTGTTGCCGAAAACAGGTGGATGATCAGGATGCCGCCCATAATCATGGCCAGGCCCAGAATCGCCGGCCAATCGAGTTTTTGGCCAAAAACCAGAAAGCCAATCAGTGCGATCAGGAAGATCCCCATGCCCGACCAGATCGCATAGACAATACCAACCGGCATGACCTTCAGCGTCAGCGCCATGAGGTAAAAGGCAAATCCATAACCAATGACAACCAACACCGATGGCCAGAAGCGCGTGAATTGATGGCTGGCCTGCAATGCCGTGGTGCCGATGGTTTCAGCTATGACTGCCAGCAGCAGGATCAGATAGGTTTTGGGCACGAGTGTCGTCTTTCCGAATTGTCGCGGAAGATTGAGCATACTTGCCATCGGCGGGGCAAGCGAATTCAGGCGAGGGTGGCGGCAGGCTTATCTTTACCAAAGGTCAGGTAAACCCGACTATTCAAGTTTTGGTAATTGTGTTAGGAGCATAGCTGTTTTTAGTGTGTTTTTAACGAGTTTGATAAAATGACTACTTTTGCAAAATCTGTCATTATCGTTTCGGTATTGATTGCGGCGCTGGGGTGGCTTGCAGACGGGGGGTCCGTCGACATTGATGCAGCCCAGAATGTTGAGCGGTTATCAGGTATTCCAGTTTAAGCGCCCACCGAACGATTTTTGTGAAAAGGAGCTTTCGGGCTCCTTTTCTTTTTTGACGCCAGTCGCTGGATATTCACTGCTGTTTTTCGATCGCTTTAAGCTTTGAGCGATGGTCAGAGAGCTTTTTGACAACGAACTGCCTTGCTTTGCGCTCAGCCATCCGGACGCGAATCTCGGTCAGAAACGCTTCTTCCAGTGATTGTGAGGCCGCGCCGAGGACCTCACCAACCTCAACAAAAAACCGGTCTTCGCCAGTCTCATCCATGACCTTCATCGTGTCCTCGGCCAGCCGGGCGGCGAGGGTGGTGATGGTGTCAGACATCAGCGCGTATTCTCGGTCAGGCGACGTTTCACGTAATCCGTCACATCGGTCATCAACGTGTCCATATGGCGGTCCTGGAAAAAGTGATCGGCCCCCTCCACTTCATTATGAGTGATGGTGATCCCTTTTTGCTCGTGCAGTTTGCTGACCAGCGAGGTGGTGTCTGCGGGCGGCGCAACGCGGTCGGCCGACCCGTTGATAATCAGACCAGAAGACGGGCAGGGCGCGAGGAACGAAAAGTCATACATGTTCGCAGGAGGTGAGACACTGATAAAGCCGGTGATCTCTGGGCGACGCATAAGAAGCTGCATCCCAATCCAGGCGCCGAACGAGAACCCCGCAACCCAGCAATGCTTTGAGTTGTTGTTCATCGACTGCAGATAGTCCAGCGCCGATGCTGCGTCGCTCAGTTCTCCTACGCCCTGATCATATTCACCCTGGCTGCGCCCGACACCGCGAAAGTTAAAGCGCAGAACGGTAAAGCCCATATTGTAAAAGGCGTAATGCAGGTTGTAGACCACCTTGTTGTTCATGGTCCCGCCAAACTGTGGATGCGGGTGAAGCACGATGGCGATCGGTGCGTCTTTTTCCTTTTGCGGGTGGTAGCGGCCTTCCAGGCGGCCTTCGGGTCCGGGAAAAATCACCTCGGGCATGTGTGCTTTAGTCCTGTTTTTTGACGCGTCGGCACTGAGACTATCTTGACGGTAATCATCAGGTACCTTAGAACGGTTCTAACTACATTTATGTCGCATATAGCGCTGCCAGAGGGAGATACGCATTGCCTGCGGCGGCGTCAATGTTTTCGCGCGGTTCTTGCCTAGAGGAAATGAAATGAAGCTGTCGACCAAAGGCCGGTATGCGATGGTTGCCCTTGCGGATATCGCGCTGCAATCCTCCGATAAGCTGGTCACTCTGGGTGAAATTTCAGAGCGTCAGGATATCTCGCTGCCGTATCTGGAGCAGCTCTTTGTCAAGCTGCGCCGTGCTGATCTGGTGAGTTCGGTCCGGGGGCCGGGTGGGGGATATCGCCTCGCACGCGCCGCGTCCGATATCCGCGTGGTTGAGATACTGGCAGCTGTCGACGAGACGGTAGATGCGATGCACAAAGGGGCAGGTGCCTCGGGCGCGTCTTCGGGCAGCCGGGCGCAATCGCTGACCAATCGGTTGTGGGAAAGCCTCAGCGCGAATGTGTATGTGTTCCTGCATCAGACACGGTTGTCTGACGTCATCAGGAATGATCTGGCACCGTGTCCGGCCGTTCCGAATTTGTTTGCGGTCGTGGACGACTGAGCCAATGAAGCGCTTTATTTTTACGCGAAAACCCACGCTGGAAAAGATACATCTATGAAACGGGTTTATCTCGATCATAACGCGACGGCCGCTCTGAGGCCCGAGGCCCGTACAGCCATGATTGCGGCGATGGATCTGGTCGGCAACCCGTCGTCGGTTCATGCCGAGGGGCGCGCGGCGAAGACGGTGGTCGAAAGGGCCAGAGGACAGATCGCATCGGCATTCGGCGCGGATGGGGCTGATATCGTGTTCACCTCTGGCGCGACCGAGGCGGCCGCACTGGCCATGGCGGGGCGCAATCTGCAGGGCGCCGCGATTGAACATGATGCGGTAAGAGCCTGGACTCAAGAGGTTTTGCCGGTGTCGCGGGATGGGCGGGTCGCGGTTTCGGCTGCCTCTCAATCGGTCCTGCAACTGGCCAACTCGGAAACTGGAATCGTTCAGGCCCTTCCTTCGGGTCTGGCGGTCACCGATGCGACTCAGGCGTTTGGAAAGTTACCGGTGGCTTTCAATTGGCTGGGTGCGGAAATGGCATTGATCTCGGCCCACAAGCTTGGCGGTCCCAAAGGGGTCGGCGCGCTGGTGATGAAGCGCGGCACCGATCTGGCGGCGCTGATTAAAGGTGGCGGACAAGAAATGGGACGCCGGTCAGGCACTGAAAATGTTATTGGAATCGCTGGGTTCGGGGCTGCAGCTCAGGCAGCATCTGCCGACTTGGCCAATGGCGTTTGGGAAAAAGTCAGGGAACTTAGAAATATTCTAGAAAACGCTCTTGAGGCTGGTTCGAAAGCTACTATTTTTGTCGGGAAAGATCAGGAGCGACTCCCTAACACGCTGTGCTTTGCCACACCGGGCTGGAAGGGAGAGACCCAGGTCATGCAGATGGATCTGTCGGGATTTGCGATCAGCGCGGGCTCGGCCTGTTCCAGCGGCAAGGTGCGCGCCAGTGCCGTGTTGACAGCCATGGGGTTTGATGAGCAGACGGCGGCCAGCGCAATCCGCGTTTCGCTGGGCCCTGAGACAATGGAAGACGATGTGCTGCGTTTCGCGGAAACGTGGCTTGAAAAAGAGAAAAAGCATCACGCGCGTGCCGCGTGATCTGACGGAGGTTGCCAGATGGCCGCTTTGGACCAGACCCAAGTAAAAGAAGGTGTCGATCAGGAGACCGTGGATGCGGTACGCGAGGTCGGGACCTATAAATACGGCTGGGAAACCGATATCGAGATGGAATACGCGCCCAAGGGCGTGAATCCGGACATCGTTCGTCTGATTTCGGGCAAGAATGACGAGCCTGAATGGATGACCGAATGGCGCCTGGCTGCGTTCGAGCGCTGGACCAAGATGGAAGAGCCCAAATGGGCGATGGTCAGCTATCCCGAGATCGATTTTCAGGACCAATATTACTATGCGCGTCCGAAATCGATGGAGGAGAAGCCCAAATCTTTGGATGAGGTCGACCCCAAGCTTTTGGCAACATACGAAAAGCTGGGTATCCCATTGAAAGAGCAGATGATTCTGGCCGGAGTGGAGGGCGCCGAAGACACGCCCGCCGAGGGGCGCAAGGTTGCAGTTGATGCTGTGTTCGACTCGGTTTCGGTTGGCACAACGTTCCAGGAAGAGCTGAAGAAAGCGGGGGTGATTTTCTGCTCCATTTCCGAAGCCATCAGAGAGCATCCCGAGCTGGTAAAGAAATATCTGGGAACCGTCGTCCCGGCCTCGGATAACTTTTACGCGACTCTGAACTCAGCGGTGTTTTCGGATGGTTCGTTCGTTTACGTGCCGCCCGGCGTCCGCTGCCCGATGGAACTGAGCACCTATTTCCGCATCAATGCTGAGAACACTGGTCAATTCGAACGCACCCTGATCATTGCGGATAAGGGGTCGTACGTGTCTTATCTTGAAGGCTGTACCGCACCGCAGCGTGACACGGCCCAGCTGCACGCCGCCGTCGTGGAGATCATCATCGAAGAAGATGCCGAGGTGAAATACTCAACCGTTCAGAACTGGTTCCCCGGGGATGAGAACGGCAAAGGCGGCATCTATAACTTCGTGACCAAACGCGCCGATTGTCGGGGGGATCGGTCCAAGGTGATGTGGACGCAGGTCGAGACCGGCTCGGCCGTGACCTGGAAATACCCGTCCTGCATTCTGCGTGGCGACGATAGTCAGGGTGAATTCTATTCTATCGCCATCGCCAACAACTATCAGCAGGCGGACACCGGCACCAAGATGGTTCATCTGGGCAAGAACACTAAGTCGCGGATCGTCTCGAAAGGGATCAGCGCTGGAAAGGCGCAGAACACGTATCGGGGCCTTGTGTCGATGCACCCCAAGGCCAAGGAAAGCCGAAACTACACCCAGTGTGACAGCTTGCTGATCGGCGACAAATGTGGGGCGCATACGGTGCCTTACATCGAGGTTCGCAATAACTCGTCCCGGGTGGAACATGAGGCAACCACATCCAAAGTGGATGACGATCAACTGTTCTACTGCCGCCAACGTGGCATGGACGAGGAAGAAGCCGTGGCGCTGGTTGTCAACGGATTCTGTAAGGACGTGCTGCAGGCCCTGCCAATGGAGTTCGCCATGGAGGCGCAGCAACTGGTGGCGATCAGCCTTGAGGGATCGGTCGGCTGATGACACCCAAACCCCATCATCAGCGCATCCGGAAGGATGATGTGCTGACAGTGCTTGGTTACGCGCTGCCGGTGCTTGGCGGTTTGTTGGGCGTTGCTTACGTCAACACCAAGTATATGGACTTCATCAACCCGGTTTGGGCGGTGGGCGCAGGCGCGCTGCTTGGCTGGATCATCGCTCGTGTGATCCGCAAAGCACTGGGATAGGAACTTATCGGGGATTCAACGTTCCCCTTGCGATACGCAAAAGGACAAAAAATGCTGGAAATCAAAAACCTGCACGTCAAACTTGAAGAAGAAGACAAGCAAATCCTCAAAGGTGTCGATCTCACGGTCGACGCGGGAAAAGTACATGCGATCATGGGGCCGAATGGTTCGGGTAAATCGACGCTCAGCTACGTGTTGTCGGGCCGTGACGGCTATGACGTGACTGAGGGTACCGCAACGCTCGACGGTGAAGACCTGCTTGAGATGGAGCCCGAAGAACGCGCCGCCGCAGGTGTATTTCTGGCGTTCCAGTACCCCGTGGAAATTCCCGGCGTGGGCAACATGATCTTTCTGCGCACTGCGGTGAACGCACAGCGCAAGGCGCGCGGGCAGGGTGAACTGTCGGCGACGGACTTCCTGAAAGAAGTGCGCGCCAAGGCCAAGGCGCTGAAGATCGATGCAGAAATGCTGAAGCGTCCGGTCAATGTGGGCTTTTCGGGCGGCGAGAAAAAGCGCAACGAAATCCTGCAGATGGCGATGCTGGAACCGAAAATGTGCATCCTGGACGAGACCGATTCGGGCCTTGATGTGGATGCAATGAAACTGGTCGCTGAGGGCGTGAACGCGCTGCGCGATGAAGGGCGTGGATTTCTTGTGATCACGCACTATCAGCGCCTGTTGGATCACATCAAGCCAGATGTGGTTCATATCATGGCCGAAGGGCGCATCGTGAAATCGGGTGGTCCCGAACTGGCCTTGGAAGTGGAACATAACGGTTATGCCGATATTCTGGCCGAGGTGAACTGATGGCGTTGCCCCAAGCAAAACAAACGGTGACCGAGGAACGGCTGGCTTCGCTGACGATGCCGGATGCGGGCTGTACGCGAAAGGCGCGCGAGGCCGCGCTTGAACGTTTGCGTCAGATGGGCCTGCCGAGCCGGCGCGATGAGTATTGGAAATACACCCGCCCCGATACTTTGGTTTCACCAGATGCTCCGCCTGCTGCGTTGTTCGTTACTGATGAACCGACAATGTTCCACGAATTCGACCGGTTGAAGGTTGTCTTCGTCGATGGCGTCTTTAGCCCGGAAGAGTCCGACGAACTGTCGCTTGAAGGTGTAACAATCGACCGACTGGAAGACATCTGCTGCAAAGATATCCATTGGGCCAAAGAGTTATACGGCGTCCTTGAAGCGAACGGGCAGAGCCCTGTTCAGCACCCCTTGGCTGCACTGAACACTGCCTTTGCATCGGATGGCGTGGCAATACATGTCACCGGCAAGCCGTCGAAGCCGATAAGCCTAATCTACCGTCATGCCTCGGAGACGTCGGACGCGATCCTACACCACGTGGTTCGTGTGGAAAGCGGTGCCGAAGTAACGATCCTTGAAAACGGCCCCGCCGCGTCGCGCTTCAACAAGTGCATGGAGATCGATATAGCCGATGGTGGTACGCTGCATCATGTGCGTGCGCAGGGCCGTGATCACCAGCGCCGTGCCGCCACACATATGTTCACCCGGATGGGGCAAGAGTCGGTCTATAAATCGTTCACCCTCACAGTAAACGGTGTTCTGACACGCAACGAACAGGTGGTTGAACTCACCGGTGATGATGCTGTGGCCCATGTTGCAGGCGCGTGTGTCGGCGATGGGGAATTCCATCACGACGACACCGTTTTCGTGACCCACGATGCGGTGAATTGTGAAAGCCGTCAGGTGTTCAAGAAGGTGCTGCGCAACGGGGCGACTGGCGTTTTCCAGGGAAAAATCCTTGTCAAGGAAGGCGCGCAGAAAACAGATGGATACCAGATCAGTCAGTCGCTGCTGCTGGATGATGACAGCCAGTTCCTCGCTAAACCCGAGCTTGAGATCTATGCCGATGACGTGGCCTGTTCGCACGGCTCGACATCGGGCGCGATTGACGAGACTGCGCTGTTCTATCTGCGCTCGCGCGGGGTCCCGACGCGCGAAGCAACGGATATGCTGACATTGGCCTTCCTTGCCGAAGCGGTCGAGGAGATCGAGGATGAAGCATTGGCCGAGGTGATTGTTTCACGACTGCAAGATTGGCTGGCACGCCGCCGCTGATGCCTGTCACCACAGATATCGTGGCCACGTATCGCGGACCGGGGCGCGTTGTACGCCGCCTGCTGGATATGGGCCCTCGTGAAGATCGCGCATTGGCGTTTGTGATGGCCTTCTGCGTCGTGGGCTTCATTGCGCAACTCCCAAGCCTCGCGCGCCGCGCACATCTTGAGGGGACGGATTTAAACATGCTGATGGGCGGAGCCCTATTGGGCTCTGTCTTCATTCTGCCGATGCTCTTCTACGGTCTCGCCTGGGTGTCTCATCTAGTCGCTCGGACTTTTGGCGGAAAAGGCACGAGTTATGGCGCGCGGCTGGCCCTGTTCTGGGCTTTGCTGGCCTCAGCACCCCTGGTGCTGTTGAACGGACTCGTCGCTGGCTTCATTGGCCCCGGGCCTGCGCAGTCACTGATCGGTCTATTGTGGGTTGCGATTTTTGTTTGGTTCTGGTTCTCGGGGCTGAGACAAACGCAAAGGGCGTCTGAATGAGCTCCGCAACACTGATGAATATGGTCGCTCTGACTGTGTCAAACCCGTCCGAGGCCGCGCGCCAACTGTTGGCCTTGAAGCTTAGTCGGGAAGCGCTTTGGATTGCGCTGGCGCTTGCTGTTGTGCTGAATGCCATTCTGCATGTGTTATCGAACACCTTGTTTTCTTTCCCCGACTCCGATCTGCAGGAACTGACCGACTCGTTGGTCGTATACGTGGCCATCGTCGGTGGCGGGCTGGTTATCAGTATTGCGGCCTTTTATCAGGTTGGCCGAAGGATGGGCGGCACGGGAAGTTTCAATGACATCATGACCGTAATGGTATGGTTGCAGTTCCTGAGGGTTCTGGCTCAGGCCCTCACTGTGGTGTTGCTGATGGTGGCGCCGGTGTTAGTGGCGATTCTCGCTTTCGGAGCGTTTCTGCTGGGTCTCTACATCACTGTACATTTCCTCGATCAGGCTCATCGTTTTGGTTCTCCATTGAAAGCACTGGGTGTGCTTGTCCTGTCGGCGCTGGCCATCGCCGTCATAATTAGTGTCCTGCTGACTCTTTTTGGCGGGCCGATGCTGGGAATTCCTGCGAATGTATGACGTTCAAAAAATCCGTGCTGACTTTCCCATTCTGTCGCGACAGGTGAACGGTAAACCGTTGACCTATCTGGATAACGGGGCATCTGCTCAGAAGCCGCAGGCGGTGATCAATGCCGTCACGCAGGCCTATGCGCATGAATATTCGAATGTACATCGTGGGCTTCATTACCTGTCGAACCTCGCGACCGAGAAATACGAGGCTGTTCGTGGTACCGTTGCGCGGTTTCTGGGCGTGCCGAATGAGAACGAAATTGTCCTGAATTCAGGCACGACAGAGGGGATCAATCTGGTCGCCTACGGCTGGGCTATGCCGCATTTGCAAGCGGGGGATGAAATTATCCTCAGCGTGATGGAGCATCATGCCAACATTGTACCTTGGCACTTTCTACGCGAACGGCAGGGTGTGATTTTGAAATGGGTTGATGTGGATGCGACCGGTCATCTAGATCCTCAGGCTGTGATAGACGCCATTGGCCCGAAGACAAAACTCGTGGCCGTTACCCATTGTTCGAACGTGCTGGGCACTGTGGTAGACGTCAAAGCGATCACCCAAGGCGCCCATGCCAAAGGTGTTCCGGTTCTCGTGGATGGAAGCCAGGGGGCGGTCCACATGCCGGTGAACGTTCAGGATATCGGCTGTGACTTCTATGCCATCACAGGCCACAAGTTATACGGACCATCTGGTTCTGGGGCGATCTTCATAAAATCGGAACGTATGGCCGAGATGCGCCCCTTTATTGGCGGCGGTGACATGATCAAAGAGGTCTCAAAGGATCAGGTGATCTACAACGATCCGCCAATGAAATTCGAGGCCGGCACCCCCGGCATCGTGCAGACCATCGGGATGGGCGTAGCACTGGACTACATGATGGATCTGGGCATGGAGAATATCGCGGCTCATGAGGCCGGGCTACGTAACTATGCCATGCAACGTCTGAACGGATTGAACTGGCTTCAGGTTCAAGGCACCACACCGGACAAGGCAGCGATCTTCAGTTTTACGCTGGACGGGGCAGGACATGCCCATGATGTTTCAACCATTCTGGACAAGAAAGGCGTAGCGGTACGCGCAGGTCACCATTGTGCAGGGCCACTGATGGATCATCTTGGTGTCACCGCCACCTGCCGCGCCAGCTTTGGGCTCTACAACACGACAGAAGAAATCGACACTCTGATCGATGCGTTGGAACTCGCCCACGATCTGTTTTCATGATCTGGACGTATTTGCAGTTGCACCCTGCTTGGAACGAGGGTAGCTAACGGCCAAGGCACCTGTAGCTCAGCTGGATAGAGCGCTGCCCTCCGAAGGCAGAGGCCAGAGGTTCGAATCCTCTCAGGTGCGCCATACAGTCCAAAAAAAGTATGTACTAACAATACCTTACTTGGTTATTGCGCTCCGATTGGTGACACATTAGGTGACACATGTCGAAGAACTGGTTCAGATTTGGCTGTATAAGAATGACGATTCAACATGTGCAATGGCGCAACGGCACCGCCTTCTATCGCCGCAGAATCCCAGCAGATGTTCAGTCGTATTATGGCGGAAAACCATACTGCATGGAGTCTCTAAAAACCAAAGACCCAGCAGAGGCCGCTAGGAAGGCTCAGCAGACAACCATAAGGCTGAACACTTTTAAGGTCCAGTGACCATGATGAGATAGCGTTACGTGAACAGGGGATGGCTATTCTTCGGAAATACGATCTGAAGCCGGGGCAGGCTGCCGAATACGCAAAGCACGACCTTGAACCAGACGCATTTGTCGATGAACTTCTGCAAGAGTCTCGTGACCAAGACGGACAATCGCGTCACGGGATTGTTCCAGAACGGCTTCGGCCTGACTTAAGAAAAGCCGCAGAACTATTCCATGCTGACCCTGCTGAACTTCAGGATTTAGGTGTGCCTTACTTCTCAGACGTTAAGGGTAAGCATTTGTATTTTAACCAAAAAAGAAAGGCGATAAACAATTCGACATGGCAGTCGCTAAGTTCATGGAGACCAACGGGGATTTGCCAATAAACCAGTACCGCAAGGAACACGGTAACGCTTTCGTTGAAGAACTGCATGAGACAGTTAAGCCCGCAACAATCAAACGCTATCTCGCTCAGGTCAGGCCCATTTTTTCCACAGCCATTAACGACCTAGAAATTGATATGAAGAACCCGTTGTCAATGATCACAATCCCTGAAACGGATGACGATGATTTCGAACCCAAGAAGCTTCCTTTTTCGCTTGAGGAATTATGGGCTATTCAGCAGCGGTGTATGGAAGTTGATGATGAATTCCGCTGGATGATTGCCGCCCTCAGTAATACTGGAGCGCGTCTGTCCGAAGTGGCCGGACTTCACCGGGACGAAGTTTTCCTTGGTGGAGACGTGCCATACATCCACATCAATTTCAGCAGCTTGCGCCGAATTAAGAACACCAATTCAATGCGTACTGTGCCGTTGGTAGGAGTTTCACTTTGGGCAGTTAAACGGGCTTATGAAGCTTCATCAGACAGTGAATATCTGTTCCCTAAGGTGGTTAGAGACGGGAGCTATGACCCCAAAACAACTTCAAATAGCCTGAACAAGTGGGTGACGAACCAGAAACTTCGGGGGCCTAAACAAAGTATCCATAGCTTGAGGCATTCCATGAGGGACCGACTTAGGAACTCATATTGCCCACCTGATATAGCGTACCGAATTGGTGGATGGAAAATGGGCGGTGTTGGGGAAGAGTATGGCTTGGGTCATCATCTGTCTGTTCTGCATGAGGCCATGCTTAGGACATTACGAACGGAGGCAGCTTCTGGGAAAGAAATGCCTGCATTGATCCCCAGAGTAGCTGAACAGGCATCTGATAAAAACCAAAGTTAAAACTCAAACCAGAAGGAACAGGACTGTGAAGTCTGAAGACCAGATAAACCAAGAAATGCTCGCCATGCTTGAAAACGTAATGGCAAAAGGGTGAATGTTGGACACGCCTGATTTGAACAACCTTTGATGGTTCCTCAGTGACATTGGTTCAGAATTGACTCAGGAGAGTCCTCAGGGGCCGAATTGCTTGAGTGCTATCCCGCCTAGGGAGACCGGCCTACCGACTCTCAGTGAGTCTCTCAGCGGCTCTGAGGGGTATTCAGAGAAGCTACTATGGCATTGGGGTTATCCCCTGCCAACATGTAAGCCCTTGGTAGCTTCCCTGAGACCGCCCCTAAGCCTGCCAAGGTCAGCCGCTTACTAAAGTAATATATTAACGGCGGCTAACCTTCTATATAAGGCCGAATATTGTCAGTCCTGTTTTTGGTGGCCCCGATCGGGGGACCAACAAGTCTAACCTGCTTTTTACTGGTCTAAAGGAAGATCGAGCAGTTAGACCACTATTCCCAGATCACCATTATTGTCAGCGGCACGAATACCGTCTTCAAGCCGTTCTAGATAATCGGCAGACATAGGTTTGCCTCATGCGACTTGCCGTCGATAATCTGCCAATGCGCCAACAGTTGCCTAGGCACTAGGGGCGCGGGCGATGGCTTTGGTTTGGAAGGGGCTTCGCTCATCCGTTTTCGTTTGGGGTTGGCATAATCCCACTCGCCCTTGGCTATCTTGTATTGTCTTTTGATAACGGATGGGTTGGCGGCCTTGAGTTCAACAAGGCCTTCTATCTCCAACACGTCCAACAGGTCGCCGTAGCCGTCAGAGCCGGGAACATGCAAAGCCCTGTAGAGCCACAAGCAGCTACTCCGTAAAGGCGCGTCCCAGTGTTTAGTCTTGGACAGTTCTTGGGCTGCGTATTCCCAGAGGATTGCCGCATGCATCCCGGTAGAACTGCCGCCCATTCTTATTGGGATTTGGCACTTGAGCACGAGAGGCCAAAGGCATCAAGCGCGGAGATATCCAAATTTCGCAGTGCTTGATGCCTTTGGTAGTAAATCTGGCCAACGTTGGAGTTGAGAGCCCTCTAAAGAAGGTAAATCCAGAATCCTAGTTTATTGCATCTAATGTCAGCGCACCATCCTACGCAAAATAGAAATCTCCTTCACTCAAGTCAAAATCAGTCCCGATCAGTCGTATCTCGAAGTCCTTGTCTGTAAGTGACACTACGGTCTCTTCGCCCTCGGTTGTGATTTCGAGGTCTCCAAAGCCTTCAAGTTCCAGGCCAGCGAGGTTGATATGATCCACCCCGGTTTCAAAATCCAAAATTGTATCATGTTCAGATGATGTGCTGTCTTTCAACGTGTTGAACACAAACACATCGCTGTTGAACCCGCCCTCAAGGATATCGCTACCAACCCCACCCTCGAGTCTATCATTTCCCGCACCACCTCTGAGTTCATCGTCCCCTTCACCACCAACCAGGACGTCATACCCACCGCCGTTGAACGAGAAGGCCGTCTGAATATGGAGACCGTCGGACAAACCATACTGCTCACCATCGAAAGCATAAGCATAATCCTGCTGTCCGTTACCATCAAAGTCACCGATCAATGCAGAGGCGAGCGAATTGTCAACTGCGCCGTACCCATTACTCTGTATAGGCGCTCTTCTAAATGCGTTTTCCTCATAGTAATAGACCAGATGCTTGATCTCACCGTCGGTATCCCTGAAGACAAACGAGATATCCGCATTCCCATCCCCGGTGTAGTCGCCCACATCCGGTCTCAGCGTGTTTAAAAGGGGTCTGGCGTCTCTTAAGTTGTAGTTGATGCTCGTGAACGTTCCGTCTTCCTGCCCGAAACGTACACGTGCCATCGTCGTCCCAGATTGATAAAAGATATAGGCAAAGTCGTCGCGCCCATCCCCATTGAAATCACCCACATGAGGATCGCCACGGGAGTAGATAACCGTGCCGTCTCCGAATGCTGAGCCTTTCAGTGAAAAGCTGCCATCCTCATTGCTGGTGTAATTGCGAATGAATATCTTTCGGTGCGTGGAGCTGTACCATTGAAAGGTAATGTCATCGCGACCGTCTCCATTGAAGTCGCCTATTAGTGGTGCGGTATACTTTACTAGGGCATTGTTATACGGGGTCAAAGTAACTCGGGAACCATAGGTGCCATCGCCATTCGACGCCAGAATGCCAAAATTGATTTTTCCGTTTGTGGCTTCTCGAATAACAGCGACATCATCCCGACCGTCCCCGTTGAAGTCGCCAATCAACGGATCTGTGTGCCTGAAGACGCTCGAGCTGTATGTGGTTGTATAAGTGGCGCCGCTGTAAGATCCATCCCCATCCGAGAACTTTGTGCGCAATTGCAGTTTGTTGTTGTAGTTCCACGCAAAGAGGATGTCATCCAAGCCGTCGCCATTAAAATCTCCAACCTGTGGCGCTGAGTCTCTGAATATGTTTGCTCCATCACCAGTATGGTGGCTAGTCGAGATATATTGGCCGTCACCTTCTGAAAGATGTGATCTGTACCATACCCCGTCAGGGCCCGACCCTTGTCTAAAGTAGCTGAACACAACATCGGTTTGTCCATCGCCGTCGACGTCTGAACTCAGAGCTTCTGCGGAATTAAAGATCGAGTTGTGATCACCAATGAAATCCAGCCCAACGCTAGTAAAGAAACCGGCCCCTGATGATGTCTCCTCATCTCCAATGAGAATGTCGTTTCCTGTGCCTCCAATCAGGAGATCATGGCCCTCGCCTCCGTTGAGCTGATCGTTACCCGTCTCACCATAAAGCCTGTCATTCTCATCGCTACCGGTGAGGGTGTCATTGCCAACACCTCCATAAATCGTAGTGTCGGAGCTAAGTCCTTCCGCTGAGATTACATCATTACCATCGCCTCCATAGGCGCTTTCCAGGCCGTGATCCTGCAGAACCAATGTGGTGTCATCCGAACCCATAATTTTTGCAATGTCGTAGCCAGAGCCGCCTTGAACGCTTCCGGAACTGATATCCTCGGCATCAATGAAGAGAACGTCATCGCCGCCATTGCCCTGGATGCTATCCGCCCCGCCATTGCCAATCAGCAGGTCCGCGTTGCTTCCGCCGGAGATCGTGTCATCTCCCAATCCACCTGAAAGCTGGTTCTGCAAGGCAGAAGCCGACGCATCTATAACATTGTTGCGATCATCGCCGAAAACGCCATCGATATCCTGTGCACCAACGATGAGATCGGGATTATCTGCGTTTGTGATTTGTACGAAGTTGCTGGATTGTTGGTTCGCCGTGCCAAAGGCGAGATATTCTGGAGATCGGGCGACTAAGGCCACAAATTCTCCTCGCGTCATGCGGCCGCCGGATAAATGTCCCACCCATTTTTCCAAATCAGCTTGTGGCGAGTCCTGCTCGAATGCATTGAACAATACGTGGGATACGAACTGCTCATCTGAGAGGTCGACAAGCTCAAGATCGGAATCCGGGTCCGGTATGGCGGTTTCCTCAACCAAGTTGGTTGCAAATTGTAGTAATGACTGTGTGCCGTCGATGACCTGTGCGGCTGCCAGTGTTAGCGCCGCATCCAGCAGGGTCTTGTTGTACAAGATATCGATGATGCGCGTGGCGGTTGATTTGATGTACGCGCGATCCGTGGAGCGTTCCGCTTGCGCCGGGCTAAGAAGGACGTTGAAATTGTTGGTCGACATATGGCCATTGCCAACCACGAGATGTTCCGAGCTTTCGGACAGTTGCGCAGCAAACTGCGCTTGCGAGGTATTCCCTGCGCTCAGCGCCGTCAGCCCAGCGTCGAACTCAGCCAGGCTGGCACCGCGGCCAAGCGCATTGGAGTATATCTGATCAATGAAGGCCCCATTGGTCAGCCCCGGGAAGCGCGCCTTGAACTCATCAGATGCAATGAGGTCATCAGCCAGGCTTGCGATATCCAACTCGCCATTCTGAACATGCGCAATCAGCGTCTCATATTCATGCGTGTCGAGATCGCGATCCAGCAGTGTGTCATAGAGCCGTTCTGCTTCTGCAATCACGCGCGCTTTGGACGAAGCGTCCAGCCGTGCATCAAAGCTTTCCGAGATTCCCCCTTCGGTGCGTTCCATACTCCAGGTTTCAATTCCGGACCCATCCACGTGATGTGAGCTGGTGAAGGAGATATCATCGTCCAAGAAGCTGGTTTCATAGCTGCCATTGCCAATCGGCGAGCGTGTGATGGTAAAGCTGATCTCATCCGTTGTGATCGTAGTGAGCAAACCATCCGCAGACACTGATGTCGTCCGCGTGTTGTCTAAATCACCTTCTGCATCATAAGACTGTTCCGTCGTCGTGACGCGCCCGCCCGCACCCGTGACGGTTGTAGTGTCCAGGTCGATATTGCCGTCACCATCATAGTCACGGGTTTCATCGACCCTGCGTCCATCTGCACTGATGTCCCGCACCAGGGTGGATTTGGTCTCGCCATTCGCATAGGTGGCATCAATCCGCACCGTCTGACGTCCGTCATCATGCAAGGTCGTGGTTGTCTGGCTGGTGGCATCCGCCGTGCCGTCGCCATCGATATCGGTCTGTACCGTCTGTAACAGACCATCCGCTGAATCTGTGATCGTGTTTGTGAAGGACAGACGATCCCCGTGCCGCTCTTCGATCCCAGTGATGCGATTGCCCGCAGCGTCAAAGCTTATGTCCGAGTTGCGCGCGAACTCTGCAGATCCATCCCCATCCAGATTGAAGGTGTATTCGACCTCAGAGCCATTGGAGACCTCTGTTCCAATCACAATGCCGTTGACCGCCCCGTCATCTGCGAGATCGCGCCAGGTTGAGGTTGTGGTGCGGTTCAGATCGATCTGAACAACAAAGTCCCGATCAACGTTCCCGTCTCCGTCTTCATCGGTCTGCTTTGTGTGGGTCCGCCCATCTGCGCTTTGGACTGTAGTGACATCATGCACCAAAGAGGCGCCAGAGCCGAACTGCTGTTCGGTCTGAGCCCACGCCCCGTTGGCGTCAAGAGTGCGGGTGCGGGTCAGATCACTTGCACCATCCCCGTTCGCATCCACCTGTACCGAGGTGTTCAGCCCGTTTCCGGAAGTTGTCGTGGTGACGCTGGCAAGCGTGCTGCCTGCGCCATTCGTGGTCGTGGCGGTCTGGACCACATCGCCATCGGTCTCAAATGTAGTGGTGGCAGAGGTGACGAACTCGTTGGTGCCATCCCCGTCGAGATCCGCGCTCTGACTGGTCGAGAGGCCGTCGTCACTGGTGGTTGTTACGATTCTGGCCTGAAGTACACCGCTGCCGTCGGAATGCTGGGTTGTCCGGGTCCGGCTGCCGTCTGCGTCCAGCACGGTTGTGGTCGTTATAACCAGCTCATCCGTACCATCGCCATTTCGGTCTGTTCGGGATGTGGTTGTCAGGCCATCACCGCTTTCGGTCGTACTGGCTGTCGCCTCCAGACCGCCGCCTTCTGAGAAGTACTGCGTGGTGCTGGTGGTTGTTCCGTCATCGGCGATGGTGATTGTGGTCACGCCGTCATCGACGCCATTGCCATCGACATCCACTGAACGCGTTGTGCTGCGCTTGTCAGCGCTGACTGTAGTAGTATCGCTGCTGAGCGTCGAGCCATCGGCAGCGGTGCGGGTGATGGTTGTGGTCTCGACGCCTGCCGCGCTCAGGTCATAGACCTGTGTGGTGGTCAGATCATCATCGCCATCATTGTCCCGGTCTTCCCGCGTGGTGGTGGCCCAGCCATCGCGGGAGATCTCGGTGACAGTACGGCGATAGACCGTTCCATCTTCAGCTTTTTCTTCCACGGTCTGCGTTGTTGAGCCATCCGCATTGAGGACGGTTGCGCTGTCCATGCTGCGCTCATAGGTGCCATTTCCATCCGCATCGTACTGCGTAGTGCTTTCAAGCCCGGTGTCACTGGTCTCGGAGACCATCTGGCTTTGCAGGGTTCCGTCGCTGTTCAGCTCACTCTCAGTGACCGTGACATGGCCATCGTCGCCGACCACCCGATGCACGCGCATATCTACATCACCGTCACCGTCGATATCTGTGGTCTCCAGAACATCGCGGCCATTGTCGCTGGTGGTGGTAATCACCTGCGAGCGCAGAACATCGCTGGCACCGGTGACGTCCGTGACCTCTGTCGTGACAGTGGTGCTGCCATCATCGTTGAGGGTCGTCACACTAGTGGTGACGATATCCGCGCTCTGATCCCCATCCGTGTCGGCGCGCGTCTCAACCGTCAGCTCGTCATCGCTGACAATGGTTTCCGAGCGCGACAGCAGGCTGCCATCTCTGGAGTGTACATCGTCACTTGTTGTTCTGGACCCATCCGCGTTCAGCACAGTTGTCGAGGTCGCATCGCGCTCGGAAACACCGTCACCATCCGTGTCCTCACTTGTGGTGGTCACCAGCCCGTCATCGCTGACAGTCGTCACCATCTGGCTGCGCAGACTATTGTCGCCATTGCGCACCGTGTTCGTCGTCGTACGACCCCCATCGGCATTCAGAACCGTGGCCTGAACCGATGTCGTGTCGGCGTCCCCATCACCATCAAGGTCATTTGCCACCGTAACGGTCAGCCCATCCGCGCTGACATCGCTCTGCCGGGTGGAAAGCGTGGTCCCATCGGCGCTAAACCGGGTCTCCAGCTCGGTCATGCTACCATTCGCATGTTTCTCTGAGCGCAAGGTCATGTCCGTCGCGCCATCGCCATCGGCATCGCTGGTGGTGATCGTCAGGCGACGATCCGCGCTCTGCGAGACCGTGGTCTCGCCCAGCAGCGTGGTCTCATCCCCTGCATAGCTGGTTGTGGTGTGCAGCGTACTGCCATCCGCATTGGAGACTTGCGCCGAGACGGACTTGCCATCTGCAACACCATCCCCATCAACATCCGACAGGGTGGTCACCGTCAGACCATCCGCGCTGGTGGTCACCACCTGTTCGCTTTTGAGCGCACCATTCTGGGCGGTTTCCGTCACTGTCCGGGTCGAGCTGCCGTCTGCGTTCTCAATCGTCACATCCGAGACAGACAGGTCCGTATCACCGTCACCATCCGCATCGACATGTGTGGTCACCACAAGCCCGTCTTCGCTTGACGTCGAGACCGAGTGCGCGCTGAACGAGCCATCCGCATTGCGGGTCCAACTGGTGGTGGTGCGCTCGCCGGTCACAGCATCCACCGTGACACTGCGACTCAGATCTGTGGCCTGGAACATGCCATCCTGATTGTGGTCGATCCAGGTCTCGGAACTGACCTGATCGCTGCCCAGCGTGAGTTTTGTCTTGGCACGTACCGAGCCATCCGTGTTTGTCTGCGTCGTGTCGGTCTCGCGGCTGCCATCCGCGTGGATCACCGTGGCCTCAACCGTGGTCAGGTCGACATCACCATCGCCATCCTGATCCACGGCGGATGTTTTGGTCAACGCATCGTCCGACTGGCTGTGCGTCGTGGAGCTGCGCACACTGCCATTACCGTTCTTCACCGTCAGCGTGGAGTCTGTGGTGCCGTCAGCATTGACCGTGATGTCCAGCTCTTCCTGAACATCCACATCCCCATCGCCATCCAGATCGCGGGCAATGGTCTTGGTCTGGCCATCGGCCGAGACACTCTCGGTCACTGAACTGCGCAATGAGCCATCCTGATTGAAGTGCTCAATAGTTTCCGACCGGCTGCCGTCGGCGTTGATCACGATGGTATGGGTGATGGTCAGATCCACCAGCCCGTCACCATCTTCGTCAATCGCGTCCGCACGTGTCAGCCCGTCGGCCGAGACCGTCTCGGTCGAACTGCGGATCACCCCTCCGTTCGGATCGCGATCCGTGGTCACGATGGTCATGCTGTCATCACCATGGGTCGTGCGCACCTCGGTCTGATCGTACCAGCCACCCCCGGTGGAATCCCGTTCGATGGTCACCGTATTGCCATCAGCGCTGGTGGTGGTCCTGGTTTCGCTCAGCAGAATGCCTGTGGCCAGATCTGCACCCAGCACATTGGTGACCGTCTCGCTTTCGCTACCATCGGGGTTGGCAACCGTCACAATGGTCTGCAACTGGTCCACCACCCCGTCACCATTGCTGTCATAGCTGTTGGTGATTGAGGCCCCGTCCGCCGTGGTCACAGACGTAATGACAAAAGAAATGGCGCCATCGGCGCCATACCCGGTCTGAATGTGCGTGCGCACCCCCTCCGAGTCGATGACTTCGCTTTCTTCAATGCGATAGCTGGCGGTCTCGGAGACCAGCGTTGTATCGGCCACCGTGCCGGTGGAACCATCCGCATATGTAAAGGTCGTCTTGCCCGTGATCACCGAGCCATCGGGCAGTTCGATATTGGTCGCATCCGCCGTCAGATCGATCGAGGTGATCCCCAGTTCCGCGAGCGTCTTCGCCTCCAGCGAGCCATCCGCGTTGGTCACCAGAACCTTGAAGTCACCCCAGGCGTCATCATTGGCGTCAAAGACCCCATCGCCATTGCTGTCAAACACCGCCCGCAGCGCTTCAATGTCGCTCGTCGCCGTCGGGTCCCATTCCGTGAACACATATTCCCGCTTCTCGGAGATCGCCCCATCCCCATCCGCGTCATAAAACAGAACCCCATTTCCAGCCGCAGCCCACGCCGTCCGGTTCAACAGACCATCACCAGATGAGTCCACAAAAACCGTCGAGTTCTGAAGCTCAGTGAGCTCTACGCCGGTGCCGTCAAGGTCGAGGATCAAAGGGCGATCTTCACCGCGCAAACCACCCGCACGATCCCGGTCGGTTCTAGCCTCCGCGTCCGCCTTACCACTACCCCAACCACCGCCGCCAGAGTCGGTGTTTCCGTCTGGACTGGGTTTGGGAGGAGCCTTGCGCTTTGAAACTGGAGGTGGAAGGCCTAGTTTCTTGTCTGTGATGCCAAGCCAATCGCCGAGGGCTTTCAAATGACCCGCAAGAGTTGCTCGCGCAGTACCATCAGCGGTCACATGACCATAGTGATCCAAAAAAGACTCACTATAGTAGCTAGTGACATTGGTTGTTCCGCCGTTCCAAGTGTGCACCGCACCATCCTGTCGAAACGTCGTGGCCTCCACAGGTCGCACCTGCGGGCGAATTGACGTCAAAGGGGCAGAAGAAACATACGGCGTTGGGGCCGGTGCTACGGCACCCATATCCAACTGCATTGGTATATTGTGACCGGACCACGCCAAATAGGAAGGCACACCAGGAAGCGGCGTAGGTAAAGCGGGCAGCAAGTCCGGAATCGGCAAACCAACGCTTGGGGGTAATCCAGTTTGTGAAATGGATTGCAACGTGCCGGGAGGAGTCGTTTGTTGGGGTAGGTCTGGCCCAATGCCCCCAAAATTTGGTGGTGCAGCTAGAGCATCAGGGCCGTACGCGTCTACATGAGGCGCGCTGGAACCAATTGGGAAACCGGGATCACCAGGTTCGCCGCCAATCAAAGGACCATACCCGTCCGGGCTAACGGAGGGGTCAGGTGAGGGAGGCAAGGTCTCAAGTGACGTTGAAGGGATTTCTGTAAAGTCTTCGTAGCCCGCTACAGCTCTCAATACGCCGTCCTGGTATACACCTGGAACACGCATTGCAGCCGCAGCTATTTCTTGAGTGCCTCCCCAATCGACTGCCTGAACATAGTCATAGTGAGGATTACCCGGTAGCGCACCGACCGAAAGCTCCCTTGACCGTGCCAGCGACACCTCTGGGAAATCGGGATAAACCACTTCCATTTTGAATATTTCAATTGCAACAGTTGCTACCACCGGACCGAACACAGGGTTAACGAATGCCGATGCTCCAATAACACCAAGCTCAAGAATGTCGCTATTTGAAATAGGAGTTCCAGTTGAAGCGCCTTTAAGCGCTGCACTGTATCCGACTGAAAAAACTGCAGAAAGCCCACCAATCGCTTTGGCGGGACCATAGGGTACGTGTTTGGCCAATGCGGCATAAGATGTCGCGGTAGCAAGAGCGCCAGCAGAAACTACTGCGTACCCATAAACATTATCTATTTCGTGGGGTTGGTTTGGCTTAGGTGGCTTCGAGATACCAGGCTCAATCTTAAAATCTGAAACGCCCATGCTATAACCCTTGCTTTAGTCTTTTTTGTTTTTTTCGGAAAAGAACAGTGCAGCCAAACCGAAGATGCCCACTATGACGATGATCTCTGGCCCTCCGCCATTCACGTGTACGCGGAGGTAATATGCAACCAGCAAAAGAATGGAAAAACCTAGGAGCTTATATAACATTGCGTTGGTATCACTCTGTTTCTTAGTTGACGTGCATCGAAGTACTTGCAGGGTTAGAGCTCAACTCTATCTTAATCAGTTGTCCCTATTTAGAGTCTTCAGCTAGGATATAAGGAAATATCTTTATGTCCGCCCCCGACTGATCCTCGTCATCTGCCGTCCGAAAGGCAATCAGAGCCTCACCAACTTCGGCAAAGTACGCCACCGCACCATATGTCGGCTTTCTGCTCGAACTTCCGAGTTGGAACCGCCAAGACCCTTTGCTTGGGTCTATCAGACTCAACAATTCAACAATTTCCATAGCTTCTCGCTCGATCACACACTCAGCTTGATTGATACAAGTTCGTGCCTGGGAAACGAGTTCAACTATATCTTTTGGTAGCGAATTTGAGTGCTCAACTTCTCGCTGAGAAGTGGTTGTCTTTTCTCCAACCTTGAAGCCAAACGTAACTGTCCCGCTCTCGCTCTCCGTCACAATTTCCCTTCCCGGAAGACAGTCTGTTTTGAATTGCACGGCTCCTCCGGGCTCCCAGATTATTGCACAACGTGGGAGCTCTCGCTCAGAGTAATCCGGCATTTTGCCAGACGAGAAAGAGGTCTTAGTTGTTGAACCGTCAGCATTTGCATAGCAGGGAACCAGAAAGCCAAGCACAGCAATCGAAAGACAAGGAAATATACTACACAAAGAAGCTAAGATCCCAAAAGCATTGTTGCGAAGTGACACAACTATATTGAAAGACGAGCAGACTATTATCCCTTCGCCTCATAGCTGCACAACCGACACGATAAATCAAGACAACGAGGTATCAAACAACGCGACATGCCGACGCACAAGAATTCCTTCATAAATGCAGAAAAGCGTCTTCAAAACTACCACTGCATCCGATCTCGCACCTCATGATACCGCTTCGCCAAAGCTGCGCAGTCCATCCCCCCGGCCACTTTGGAATAGTTCCGACCCGTCGTCTAAATGACCTCGGCCAGTTCTCGATCAGTGCGATACGCCGACGGCCGACCTATGAAGGCCGAGTACCCAACCTGCACCGCTGCGCCTGTATCCACTTGGCGCTACCCCGATGCTTCCGCGCGATCTGAACGTCCGAATGCTCCAGATCAAAACCCTTCATCAGCAGCTTGTCAAAATCAAACCCAACCCGCTCATCTGCACATCTACCACAAGCCTCACAACCTCCCCCCGCGCTCTTTGCGGTGCCACATGACGAACCTCACTGCATCCACGAACTGAAGAGGTAACAGCAAGGCCGCCGTGCAAAAGGATATCACAAGGACCCAGTCGATGGGGCCGGAAGGCTCGCCAAACGGGATGTCATACTCTATCGCCAACACACGCAGGACGTATGTCAGCACCGCTCCAAAAAAGAACCCGCTGCGCGCCTCGTTCCAGCGGCGCGCAATCGTAGAATATACCTCGCGCTCAAAACGCTGCCTTGCCTCTACGAGCTTGCGTCTGGCTTCCATCAATCGGATTCGCCGAACAAGCCGCTGCAAGCGCAGTAGGACCTTTGGCGTGGCGTCGCGCTTTCTGACCGTTTGTAAACTGCCCTCAAGCGCCAGTGTCACGGGATCTTCCCCTGTCACGCTGCGAATTGCCAGGTAGGTCTTGATACGAAAGTTCCGGCGGCCAAGTTCGCATTGCCCAAGGGACTCGCGTGCAAGCCCAATCATCTCCGCAAATTCAGCTTGAGACCAACCGCGTGATCGACGGATCGCGCGAATCGCCTTGCCTATTTCTTTGAGGTCGTCCTGACCGTTTCCTCTGCGGTTTTGCTGCGGCATTGGGTGGTATCCTATGGTCTTCAATTCAAACCTGAAGAAAAAACACCGATTCAGCAAGCGTTTGAGTACCAACACAAAACTCTGAGAATGCGAATGATTGCTCTCATGAATGAGAGTAATTCGCCTCATCGGACTGGGGAAGTATTTGGGTCGGGCTGTTGCAGGCTCAAGATTAATTCCTTTAGCTCAATTCCATGGTTGATCGGTCGCCGATCATTGGAAAGAGATCAAAGCTGCTCATGTGCCAGACGGACAGATATTTTGCATCCCACCAGATGCTGAAGGCTGAACTTCAGATACGCGGCACGTCTTTGGCGCAGCTGTCCCGCGATCTTGGCGTCTCCGCAGCGGCACTGACGCTGGTCGGGCAAGGAAAGATGCGTTCAGCCACCATCGAAAAGGCCCTGGCAGAAGCCGCAGGCACCACGCCTGAGCAACTATGGCCGGGCCGCGACAAGAAAGGAAGCGAAATGGATTAGTAAAAAAGAAAACCGCCAAAAGCACTGCAATGCTCCGGCGGCTTCCCTGAATTAGGTATCGCTTCGATGACGATAGCTAATCCTCCCGAAACTCGCGCGTGAAGTCAAGGCAGTCTTTTGCTGCCCCCGATCGCGCTTTGCTTGATCGAAAGGACTTAGCATGCTGACTGATGCGCAGCGCCGTATTCGCCTCATTCTTGAGGCCAGACTGAACAACACTGAAATCGCAAAACTGACGAACTGCTCCCGAAACACCGTTGCCGGATGGCGGAAGAAAGCCGCTGCGATTGGAATAACCCTGGAAAAGCTTGACGGTCTAGATGAGCTGGAGGTCCGACAACTTGTGACACCCGGTTCATTTGCCCGAAAACAGAGTTTTGCCGCACCCGACGTGGGTCACATTCTTTCGGAAAATGCAGATCGGGGCGTCAAACTTCAGACGCTCTATCAAGAATATACCGATGGGCTGTCCCCCACAGAGCGTCCGATGGGGCGCAGCACCTTCTATCGCCTGCTCGAACAACACCGGGACCGTAACGGCATCATTCTCAGCTTCGAATACGAACCTGGAGAAATGATCCAAGCGGATTTTGTCGGGCGCAAGAAGAAGAAACAACCATTGCTGATTGACCTGGATGGTGAGGAGATTGACTATGATTTGTTCTGCGCGGCGAGTGCGAAAAGTCGAAAGATCTTCGCTATTGCAATCGAAAGTCAGGCGAAGCTGCCCGCTCTGCAGGCCTTTGTTGCCATGATGACTTTCTTCGGAGGCGTTCCTGTTATTGTCACCATCGACAACTTTGCGTCAGCGGTTACAACCCCACGGCGCGGAAACATTGATGCAGTACCCACGCCTGAATTTCAGGAACTGGCAGACCACTACGGGTTCGGATTAAAAGCCGCCCGCGTTCGCAAACCAAGAGATAAGGGCATTGTTGAGAACGCCGTAGGTATCGTGCAGAATGATGTCCTGGCCCCGTTGCGTGATCGGCGGTTCTTTTCTTTGGCAGAGATGAACCATGCCATTCAGGAACGATTGACCGTACTCAATGCCCGCCCGATGGCAGGTCACAACAACAAAAGCCGGAATGAACTGTTCGAAGAAACGGACGCGCATGGATACCGACCCTTACCATCCCGCGCATTTGAACCCGGTCAATGGCTTCTGCGTCTTCGGGTTGGCCGCGATTATCGCGTTCATGTTCAGGGCAATCGGTATTCAGTGCCGTCCCGACTTGCAGGGCAGATTGTCAATGCAAAAATCACAACGACAAGTGTCCATCTTTCCCATCTTGGGAAACTGATCGTGACTCACCCTCAAGCGACCGGTAAAGATCAGGATGTTGTTCATACGGATCACGCTCCGCCCGCACATCGCGCAGCGCGGCTTACAACTCTTGGCGGAATCAAAGCGCTTGTCAGGGACATCGGTCCCAATGCTGAGGTCTTTGTCGATAAGCATTTCAGGATCAACAAAAAGCCCGCGGCGACGGCGCAGGCAGCCCAAAAATTGTGCGCCCTGTCTGAACAGTTTTCCTGTGAGCGCTTGGATCGCGCATGTCAGAGGGCAAACCTCATCGGCAAACAAACGGTGCAAACCGTTGAGAACATACTTAGCGCCGGGTTGTACAATTTGTCTGTGGATTCATCAGAAGAACCCTCAACGCCAGCCGCGCAAGGCAATATTCGGGGCGCGGCGTATTTTGCGGACCTAATGAATGCTCAAGACGAGGGAGATGAAGATGTCTAACGCTCAGATTTTCAACCTCCTTCACGAACTGCGCCTAAATGGTGTGCGTGAAGAATACGATCATCAGCTGCAAAATCCTCAGTATGCTGATCTACCATTTTCCGACCGAGTGTTGCGATTATTGCAGGCCGAAACCGAGCGACGGTATCGCAATAAGATTGATCGCCTCATGAAGGCTGCCCAATTCAAGTATCTGGCGGAACCGGACGACATCGAATTCCGCAACGGCAGGAATCTCGACAAGGCCGAGGTGCTTGGGCTTCTGAAAGGGGATTGGATCGACCGAAAACACAATCTGATCCTGTCTGGAGCATCTGGCACCGGTAAAACCTGGCTCGCCTGTGCGTTGGGGATAGCGGCTGTCCGTCAGGAATACAGCGTGCGCTATGTGCGGGCGGGTCGTCTTGTTGAAGAAGTCACATATGCCCGGCTGGAGGGAACAATTGCCAAGCTTCGGACTAAGATGTCCCGGCATAAACTGCTGATCATCGACGACTTCGCACTCAGCCCGATAAGAAAGCAAGAGTTGATTGACCTGTTCGAAGTCATCGAAGACCGATCCACCCAAAGTTCAACCCTTATGATTGCACAGCGGGCGCCGGACGAGTGGTATGATTACATCGGTGATCCGCTTTTGGCCGACGCATTCATGGACCGCATCCGCAGTAGGGCACATTTTCTGCGCCTCGAAGGAAAGTCCATGCGGTGAAGCTGCGCGCCCAGTCCCAATAGGATTGGGCGCTCAATCAAGCAGGATTCATACGCTCAGAGCTTTGGGATTTTGCATTGGGCTATGAATTGGCCGTATTTCGTTGGGGATTTGAAGTATTGCCAAGCGGTGTGCATGAACAAACCGACATTCAAGTAATCGTCTAATATGTCGTTGAGCTTTACGTGTCTGGCGTCAGTCAAGGCCGTGGAAGATGTCAAAGCCTTCTTGGTTATGGATTGATCAATGGTAATTTGTTGGGGGGTCATATGTCCTCCAGAATATTTTAGACCCAAAAAAATAATATCCGTAGGTTTCCATCCTCTCTGTGGGTCGTTCAGAGAAGGGACGGTTCTCTGCCTTCTTAGTCGGGCCGAAAAACTTGATACCGAAGGTCAGTTCGGCTGTTTGCGATGAAGGCGGATGGTGCCTTCTACATAAGGTCGAATATCGCTCTCGCTAGACTGACCAAGGAGATGCGTCAGGAGGCCAGCTTGCTAGGTTTTTATTCTCCGCCCTAAAGGGAATACACATCGACTCTCTGTGGCTCGGAGGGGCATTCAGGGAAGCTGCTATGGCATTGGACCTAGACAATAAGTAAGCCCTTGGTGGCTCCCCTGAGACATAACCAAAGACTGCCAAGGCTGGCGCTAACTAAGGTATATATATTAACGGAGGCTACCCTTCTATATATGGTCACATAATGTCAGTCTTATGCGTAGCGCCGGAAGGTGTACGTTTCGCTCAGGCGGCATCGCTTAGCGTGGCTTCGGAAACGACGTATTAACAAGAATAAGCCCCCCAGCTTCTTTTGAAATCGGCTTGCCAAACCAAGATCAAACGGAACCGATATTTAGCAACGCAACATACGACAATTTGAAGTCGAAGGCTTTTTGTATGCTCCGTACATACCCACATAAAGTATACCGCGAAGAGTTCGCCACGACATGAAGGGGGATCAATGGAAGGTTTGGGTATCGGGGAAACGCTCAGTATCGGGTTTGATGCCGTCGCCCTTGTCGTTGCAGTCGTTGCAATTGTCATTTCGTTAAACGCACAGAAGGTATCTCGTAGAAACGCGGAAGCAGCCCAAGAAGCTGAGCTAGCCGCTATGAGGTTGCGAGCTAAAGAAGCGCTTGGGGAAGTAAAAAAGTGCCACCTCGAAGTGAAATCAGCTTGCGCCCAATGCCGAACATCATGGGAGCGGCATAACGACAGACATATGCCTGCTCTTGGTTCTATGAGCGAAGAAATTTATTTGGAGAACCAGATCATCCACATGAGATGAAAGAAACATGGAACATTGAACGTAAAGCTCAATCCATGCTCAGCAGTTTAGAAGAACGATTTGATAACCTTGGCCAAATGCGTTCACACGAACTTGAATCACTCATTGACTCATCTTCTATGGTTGCAGTTAGCATCCGGTCACTCGCCTTAAGCCTTAAGGAGCCAAAACCACTTCGGCATTGGTGATCATCCAGAGAAGCACTTCAGTTCAATGGACGCCGAAAATAAAACAATAATAATAACAACAATAAACCCCCCGATTTTTTAAGTCGGTTTTCAAAACCTCCGCCCCCTCTTCAGCCAGTGAAAAAATGGTTGGGTTGTCAGTCTCTGTCACGTCAGCTTGTACTGCGTGTAACAACCACAACCAACGTTGGCCGAAAGGACGCTTTCAGGTAAATCCAGTCCGATGAGTCGGGGAGGTTTAAATTTCGGTTTAATATTGAAGCCAGGCTCGTAGTTTTTTGCGATCATCTTCACTGATCTGATATCTCGATAGTCAGTCAAAAAGCGGACTTCTTGAAGTGACAAATCATCTCGTAAGTACCGTCGAACGGCCACTTGACGGAGCACATGCCAGTCGAAGTGAATAGCGCAATCCACTTTAGTTTGCAGGTACTTCAGAATTTTGTGCGCATCTCATGGCGTGATAGATGCGTTATGATTCGGGCGATCGCTTTTGCGAATTACAGGAAACAGAAAGCTGTCACGATCTTTCAGGCCCGCAAAGCTTGCGAGGTAGTACCTGAGAACCCTAAGCAAGGAGCGCGGGAGTGGTATTATTTGTGAGAATGTGCTGTCGGCATAGACACCGATAGATGTGTACGGCTTTGGGCTAACGCCAACGTGATCAGAGCGCATTGGGTATGGATAGGCATCGTTGCTGTCGACCGTAAAACAGTAGGTCAATTGCCAGAGCCTGCGTCCTTTTAAGAAGCCCAGAGACAAGCCGCTTTCGGATGCCATACGAAGCAACAGCCGATCTCGACGCCCCGATAGCCTTCTTGCATCGCACGCTTGCGCGAGTCTTGTCAGGTCAACGATCTGATCGCCTAATTTTTTGCCAACCTGAGAACCTTGTATGTACTAATAGTGGTCTGGGGTATCCAGCGAGTGAAAAAGATAATGCGTTCTAAATCCGCGCTGCGCCATGCTGCGGGGAGCCGATTGTGCTCGTATTTATCTGGCAATCAAAAAATCCTTTGTAGTGAGAGATGTAGGGAAAGGCTTCCACCCGGATTGCGGCGTTTGTGTATGTGTATACCTGTAGCCTGCTAGGTATATATTTGATATCAATAGCTTAGGCTGTTCTGTCATTGATTGCGAATCTCTGACGTGCTTTAGATAGCGCGAATCACGGAAAGCGATCTACAAGTGCAGACGGCCAAAGAGAGACATCTGAAAATCAAATACGAACTGCAAAAGGCGGGCAGTTCGTTCATCCGGGTCGCCCGCGATCTAGGAATTTCTCACAGCACAGTACTTGCGGTCAGCAACTCGCGCGGCGTCTCGGCAAGGGTCCAGGATTCGATAGCAGAAAAGCTAGGTGTATCGCCTTCTGAGCTCTGGCCAGAGCGCTATCAAGAAGAGAACAAGAACCCATGACTTAGATCTACTGGGCTCTGAAATAAGCAAGGCCCCGACGATTTTAGCGATCCTCAAGGGCCTCAAAGTCGTTTAGTAGCACGATCTCGCTTGGGTCATCCCACCTCCGTCACGAAAAATCTAGCGAAAACGCGTCCGAGACCTAGGGCGCGACCAAGACAGCTGTGTTCACAGTTTGCCTGGGATGAACCTAAACAATGATGGAAATCCAAACGGCATGTGCTGACCTCGGCAGGCACCGAGAAAGTTATGTTGCAAGGCTGGGGCGTCTGATCGCGGAACTAGACGCGAGACGTGACCTCGAACACGAGAACCAAATCGTGAAGAAGGACGCTCAAATATCAACGCAGTCCGCCGAGATGAAAGTCGTAAAGGCCGACAATCTTTTGCTCAGAGCGAGACTCAGCAAGTTGCAGGACATGCAATTCGCTCAAAAGAGTGAAAAGACAAGCCGGGCAGCTGAGCCAATTGAACCGGTTGATGCATTTGACGTCAAACCTGAGGTAGATACCGCGGTACCGGACTACCCAAAAACGACTGCAACAAAGCCTCGCGGTATGCGAGGTCGTCAAAAAATCTTGATCCCCTACAACGTGCCGCGCGATGTTCGTATTATTGAACCAGAAGCAGGCACGACCTGCAGCTGCGGATGCAATATGCGACCGTTCGGAGAACAAGTCATTGAACGGCTTACCTTCGTGCCAGCGCAGTTGCGCGTTATCGAAGAACATTATCCAAAGTATGTATGCCGCACGTGTGACAAGTTAGTTCAGGCCCCCGTCCCAAAACGTGCGTTTGAACAAACGCGGTTTGATGATCAGCTTATAGTTGGTTTGGCCGTTAGAAAGTTCGCAGACTTCATTCCAAACTATCGGCAAGAGCAGATTTTCAAGCGGTCGGGGGGCAGTTGCATCGATCGTCGATGACGAGGATGATGAACAGTGCAACGGATGCTCTTTGGCCGGTCTTTGAAGCGCTAGAACGCGATCTAAAAACCAGCTCGAAACTCTACATGGATGAAACTGTTCTGGCGCGACTTGATCCGGGCAGCGGCAACACCAAAACCTAACTATGTATGGGCGCTATGCCGGGATGATCGCCGCTGGAAAGGAAACTCCAACCCCGGAGTGGTTTTTCATTTTAAGCAATCTAGACACGGTAAACGCGCTGAAGAGATTCTGGAGGGCTTTTCCGGCACGCTGCAAGTTAATGGATATTCTGGTTGCAATCGACTGGCCAGTAAAGACCGCGACGGCGGCCCAATCACACTGGCTTATTGCTGGGCACATGTCCGTAGAAAGTTTTTGGACGTAGTTAAAGCGACAAAATCCGAGGAAGCGCAGCGGATATTAGATCTTATTGGTCAGATCTACGGTATCGAACAGGAGATGCAGAAGCCTTCCCCGATTTCGGCTGCGGCGCGTAGATCCATTCGTCAAAATGAAAGCCTGCCTTTGATTGACCGGCTGTTTCGAATACTGCGAGATCTATCAAGAAAAATATCGATGAAGTCCACTTTGGGCAGCGCCATCAGGTATACAATGAAACTTATGGATGGCTTGCAGGTGTTCTTGAGCGACGGGCGCGTTGAGTTCGACAGTAATGCCGTCGAAAACACCATTAGGCCCATTGCCGTGCTTCGCAAGAATGCGCTATTTTCTGGTTCTGAAATCGGTGGACGCAACTGGGCCGTTATGGCCAGCATCATCGGCACGTGTCGTGTGAACGGTGTAGAACCATATGCGTAGATGCCTGTACCAGAAGACGCAAATTGAGGGTCAGATACTACGCTTACGAAACATCTGAGGGGGGTAGAGCAACAGCGCGGAAAGAAACGCTTGGCTAGCCGCGCCAAGAACGGATGACGCCGCAGTCCATGTGGACGAAATTTGAGCGGTAGTACTGTCCAACGCCACCGGCACGGCAGGACATAGCCGCTTTGGCCATCTGCGAGACCGAGCGCGACGACAGTCGCAGATCGGCGGCCTGACCCTTCATGTGAAGCGAGTTCTTGGCAACGCCTCGCGAGCGGCGACGCAGCATTGCATTGGTTTGCGGCGAGCGATAGCCCGACAGAAGCATATAAGGTTCACTTACATCCAGCATGTTGTGCGCGGCAGCCATGATGTCGATGGTGCGCAGGTCCATGGACTTGACCTGATCGCTGCGCCAGTCACGCATGAAATGATTGACCTCTTTCACCGCGTCTTTGATGTATTTGCCATCGACCCAGTAGACCATGTCGATGCGCTCACCAGTGCGGCCAGAGTACATGCGGATACGGCGAATGTCGCCTCCGCCGCGTAGAAAACCAGCTGCTTTGGAATAGGTCGGTGCCGCAACTACCGCTGTTGCCGCGAATGCGCCCAATAGGGCACGCCGGGTCAGGCCCGATGTACTGCTCTTGGTCATTTTCTGTTTCGTCCCGTACTGTTCCTGCCTGCGCACGATGTTACGCGCGCCGTCTTAATTTTTTCCCATCCCAGATGCGGGTTTTATGACACAGTCGGATTCAACAGCCAAGAAATCTTTGGTCGCAGTCAAATCAAGGGGGAATTTTCGGCAGTTTTTTGCGCAACTGATGCAAGTATGCTTGCTTTTGGCGCAGTTAGCGTTGCGGCGATGCAATCGCGCACCACGGGCGAAAGAAGCGGTCCGGTGATGAATTTGTGAATAGACATCGGAAGCGCAGCAAAACATTATTTTCAGACGCCGCTTATACAGCGGAGCAAGTCATTGAATAGTCAAGGCCATCCCATGTCGTTTGTTACCCGTGCCCGTTCAAGTATTTTTATCGCCGCGTTTCTTGCCGTTTCCGCGTCAGGAGTTCAGGCGGGAACAGGTGGGACGGCATTTCAGATGGCGGTCGCTGAAAGCGCGTCACCCAGCCCGGCAATCGCCGAGTTCTATCGTACAAACGGATTCGATCCGGTTTGGGTGGGCAATACGCCCGAACATGCGGCCAGGCGCACGGCTTTGATCCGTGCCTTGTCGACAACCGACCTGCATGGCCTGCCGGGGGCGCGCTACGATGTTCAGGCGCTGATGACGCAGATGCAGAACGCACGGACCACCCGTGATCTGGGCCTGCTCGAGGCAGAGCTTACCCGGGTTTTTGTCAAATACGCGAGCGACCTGCAGTCTGGCGCTGTACGGCCGTCACAGATTGACGCCGGGCTGGTGCGTTCGGTTGAACGCCGCACCGCCGGAGAGCATCTTGAACTGCTCGTATCCGGTGAGGGCGATGCCTATTTCAAGAAGCTGATGCCGCAGTCGAGGCAATACCGTTCGTTGCTGAAGCAGAAGAAAGCTCTGGAGGCGCTGATCGCGCAAGGCGGTTGGGGCGAAACCGTCCCCGTTTCCAAGCTCGAACTTGGCGACTCGGGTGCGAATGTCATCAAGCTGCGCAACCGGCTGGTTGCGATGGGTTACCTGAAGCCCACAGCCAGCCCGATCTACGACGATGTGCTGCTTGCGGCAGTCCAGTCCTTTCAAACCGCACATGGGCTCGAGCCTGATGGTGTTGCCGGGAAGGGGACCATAACCGAGATCAACCGCCCTGTGTCGGACCGCCTGAAAGCTGTTCACGTTGCGCTTGAGCGGGAGCGCTGGCTGCCCGAAGAACGGGGAGAGCGGCACATTCTGGTTAATCAGGCCGATTTCTCGGCGAAGATTGTCGACGATGGACAGGTAACCTTCGAAACCCGCGCCGTAATCGGCAAGAATACTGATGATCGCCGCAGCCCTGAATTCTCGGACGAGATGGAGCATATGGTGATCAATCCCAGCTGGTATGTGCCGCGCTCGATCATCACCAAGGAATACCTGCCGAAACTGCGGGCCAATCCGAATGCGGTCGGGCATATCCAGATCACGGATCGCCGGGGCAGGCAGGTAAATCGCGGTGCCGTCGACTTTAACCAGTTCACTGCGCGTAACTTCCCGTTTTCCATGCGTCAGCCGCCCAGCAAAAGCAACGCATTGGGGTTGGTGAAGTTCATGTTCCCCAATAAGCACAACATCTATCTACATGATACGCCTCAGAAATCTCTGTTTTCGCGCGAGGTTCGTGCGTTCTCTCATGGGTGTATCCGGTTGGCGCAGCCCTTCGAATTTGCCTATGCGCTTTTGGCCAAACAACAGGAAGACCCAAAGGCGTTTTTCCACCGTGTGCTGAACACGGGCAAAGAGACCAAGGTGAATCTCGACGAACCCGTTCCGGTCCATCTGATCTATCGAACAGCGTATATCGGTCCCATGGGCGACGTTCAGTACCGCCGCGACGTCTATGACCGGGATCGCAAGATTTGGGAGGCGCTGCAAAAGGCAGGGGTGGCCCTGCCGGACGTTCAAGGGTAATCACGGGGCAAATCCCGTCACGAGGACGCCCGACATGCAGTTTACCATTCAGCAGATCGCCGAAGCGATAGGTGCCGAGGCTGAGGGCCAGATCGGCCTGACAATCCTGCGCGCCGCCGAGCCCGGCGACGCCGGGCCAACTGACCTCGCCATGGCGATGTCGCCGAAATACGCCGAGGCCTTGGCGAACGGTGCGGCACGGGCTGCGGTTCTTTGGGACGGGGCGGATTGGAAGGCGCTGGGTCTTGACGCCGCCATTTTTGTACAGCGCCCTCGTATGGCGATGGCGGGGATCACATCTATGTTGGATCGGGGGCAGGGGATTGCACCGGGAATTCATCCCTCTGCCATAGTAGATGAAACGGCCGAAATTGGACCTGATATCTCGATTGGCCCCCTGGCGGTCATTGGCGCGCGGGCAAGGATCGGCTCGGGATCGGTTATCGGCGCGCATTGCGTGATCGGCATGGATGCCACGTTGGGTGAACGTGCCCTTTTACGCGAGATGGTGAGCATCGGTGCACGGGCGCAGATCGGAGATCGGTTCATCGCCCAACCCGGGGCGCGTATCGGTGGCGATGGGTTCAGCTATGTCACACCCGAGGTATCAGGGGCCGAGAACGCCCGGAAGACATTGGGAGATCAGGGGGATGCCAAGGCCCAAAGCTGGATGCGCATCCACTCGTTGGGGGCAGTCGAGATCGGTGACGATGTCGAGGTCGGCTCAAACTGCACGGTCGACAACGGAACGATCCGCAACACGGTGATTGGCAGCGGATCAAAACTGGATAACCTAGTGCATGTTGGTCACAACACCCGTGTTGGGCAGGATTGTCTGTTATGTGGCCAGACCGGTGTGTCTGGTTCGGTGGAAATCGGCAACAACGTCGTGTTGGGCGGCCAGACCGGTGTCGTTGACAATATCTTTATCGGGGACGGGGTGATATCCGGCGGTGGAACCAAAATCCTGTCCAATGTCCCTGCTGGCCGCGTGATTATGGGCTATCCGGGGATCAAAATGGAAAGCCATACAGATATTTACAAAGCGCAACGTCGACTTCCCAGATTGGCCCGTGACGTCGAGGCGTTGAAAAAGGCTGTTTTCAAACAGCCCCCAAGCGATTAAATCATCCCCAATGCGATAATCAGGGGATCGAGATGAGCATCAGCGACCGCGTCATTGCAATCATTGCCGAACAGGCCGTGCTTGAGCCTTCGGATGTGACGCCCGACAGCACGCTCGAAGATTTGGGCATCGACAGTCTGGGTCTGGTCGAAAGTATTTTTGCTATCGAAGAGGAATTCGATATCACGGTGCCCTTCAACGCGAACGAGCCCACCGCCAGCGATTTCGATATTTCGAACGTGGCTGCGATCATTTCGGGTATCGAAAAACTCGTGTCGGAAAAGGTCTGACCGCCGGTATGAAACGCGTCGTCATTACGGGTGCAGGCACCATCAACTCGTTGGGCCATTCGGTTCCTGATACTCTGGAGGCCATGCGCGAGGGACGTTGCGGCATCTCCGATCTGGAGTTCCGCGATGTCGATCGGCTGTCGATTAAGATCGGCGGCCAGGTGCGTGGGTTCGAGGCTGAGGGTCGTTTCAACCGCCAGCAGATGACATTGTATGACCGGTTCACCCAATTCACATTGACCGCTGCGAAAGAAGCGATTGATCAATCCGGCATCGTGTTCTCGGGCGATACGGCTGCCCGGTCGGGCGTTGTCCTGGGAACCGCCGGTGGCGGCGTTTCGACATGGGACGACAATTACCGCTCGGTCTACGAAGACGGCAAAAACCGGGTGCATCCGTTTGTCGTTCCCAAACTGATGAACAACGCGGCAGCCAGCCACGTCTCCATGGAACACAACCTCAAAGGTCCCAGCTTCACGGTTTCGACCGCGTGTGCCTCGTCGAACCACGCGATGGCACAGGCGTTTCAGCTGGTGCGAAGCGGGGCGGCTCCGGCCATGGTCACCGGTGGTTCAGAGTCGATGCTGTGCTTTGGTGGTGTCAAGGCCTGGGAAGGCTTGCGGGTCATGTCCAAAGATGCGTGCCGCCCGTTCAGCGCCAACCGAAATGGCATGGTGCAGGGCGAAGGTGCAGGTGTCTTTGTGTTCGAGGATTACGAACACGCCCGCGCGCGTGGGGCTGATATTCTGTGCGAGGTCGTGGGCTTTGCCATGTCATCGGATGCGGCGGACATCGTGATGCCCAGCAAACAGGGCGCATCGCGCGCCATGGCGGGGGCATTGTCGGATGCGCGGCTGAATGCGAGTGATGTTGGCTATATCAACGCGCACGGGACCGGCACGGCGGCCAATGACAAAACCGAATGCGCTGCGGTCGCCGATGTGTTCGGCCCACATGCGGATGATCTGATGATTTCGTCGACCAAATCGATGCACGGCCATCTGATTGGCGGTACCGGTGCGGTGGAATTGTTGGCCTGTATCATGGCGTTGCGTGACGGCGTCATTGCTCCGACCATTGGATACGAAGAACCCGACCCGGAATGTGCGTTGGATGTCGTGCCGAACGAGGCGCGCGAGGCGAGTGTTGATGTCGCTCTCAGCAATGCCTTTGCGTTTGGCGGGCTGAACGCAGTTCTGGCGTTGAAGCGGATTTGAAATGAATAAAGCCGCCGCTATCTCGCGGCGGCTTTATTATTGGATATTTCGTCTCTTAGTTTGCGGAAGCGGTCAGCCCGTCAAAGCCAGCCGTAAAGCCACCCAGTGACATGTCCATGTTCAGAATTTGATCTGGCAAGCGCGCGGGAACCAGAGACATCACCGCTTTTTGGCCTGATTTCATCGCGTCGACATCGCCTTGCGTCAAACCCAGTTGCGCCACACACCCGACCGGAATGCAGTGGTGATAGTTGTACAACTTGCGAGGCGCACCGTCGATTGACATAGCCAGCTGCGCTTGCAGCAGTGTTTCAAGCGGAACAATGACATTCGCCCAGGCAACCGCGGCACCGCCTTCGGGCAGCTTCCCGATCGAGATTTCGGCAATCGGATCACCTTGCGGGTTGCTCAGGACCTGAACCATCGCGCAAGGGTCTTCGCCACCCTCGGTCTTGATGCAGGAAATGTTCCAGTCGCCGGTTTGTTCTTTAACGTATTGCTCGCCAACCCGAGGACCTGACTGACCGAGATCCAGGTCACTGCCGACTTCGGCCTCAGCGCCGGTTTCTGGTTCTTCTGTGGCCTCTTGCGCAATGGCCGTGCCGCACAACAGTGCTGCGGCCACCATATTAAGGGGGACAAGTTTCCTGATCATGAATGCCTCATATAGCTGATCCAGTTTTTTGTTTCATCTATCACTGCAAATCGGTGGTGTCAGGGTAAAACCGAATACCAGTCCGGGAATTGATCAATTTTTGCCGAAATGTGCAGAGCACACTACCATCTGCAACGAAAAAGGGAGCCGGTGGAGCGGCTCCCTTAATGAATTTTTTCTCCCCGTCGGACTGGCCGACTTAGTTATGCGCAGACGTTACGAAAGGGGAACCTTGTGGTCAACTCCTAACCCGAAAAAATTGAACTGGGCCTTTTAGGTTTTTATCGTATTGCGAAAAAAGCCGTGCCCGAAGGCACGGCCAGTCGACAGGGAGGAAGATTGCCACCGCAGCCAGACCGCGATGGGCAACATTTACTCTCGCAGCGAAAGGTTAACTTTGTATGCTTGCAGCAGATCGGTAGAATTTGGGACAGATTTTCAATGAACAACAAGATCTTCATAGGCGGCGGTGGCGAAGACTACTCGGTGGCGCAGGGGCTGTCGCTGAAATATGCTAACCGTCACGGCCTGATTGCGGGCGCGACCGGCACGGGCAAAACGGTAACGCTGCAAATACTGGCCGAAGGGTTCTCGCAAGCCGGTGTTCCCGTGTTTCTGGCGGATGTCAAAGGCGATCTGTCCGGTTTGGCGATGCCCGGAAGCGAAGCACACAAATTGCATCAGGCCTTTACTGAACGCGCGGCGAAGATCGGCTTCGATGCTTTTTCGTACGCTGCGTGTCCGGTCACGTTCTGGGATCTGTTCGGTGATCAGGGTCATCCCGTTCGCACAACCGTAACCGAGATGGGGCCGTTGCTGCTTTCGCGTCTGATGGAGTTAAGCGAGGCACAGGAAGGCATTCTGAACATTGCCTTCCGGGTGGCCGATGAAGAGGGGATGCCGCTGCTTGACCTGAAGGACCTGCAGGCGTTGCTGGTCTGGATCGGCGAGAATCGAGCGCAGTTGTCGCTCCGCTACGGCAATGTCTCGACGTCATCGATCGGTGCGATTCAACGGCGTTTGCTGGTGTTGGAGAACCAGGGCGGTACCAACCTGTTTGGTGAGCCTGCGCTGGACCTGGTCGATCTGATGCGGACGGATGCGAACGGGCAGGGTGTGGTGAACATTCTGGCTTCGGACAAGCTGATGGGGTCTCCGCGTCTTTATGCAACCTTCCTGCTTTGGCTGCTCAGTGAACTGTTCGAGGAATTGCCCGAGGTCGGTGACCCTGAGAAGCCCAAACTGGTGTTCTTCTTTGATGAGGCGCATTTGCTGTTCGACGACGCGCCCAAAGTGTTGGTGGATAAGGTCGAACAGGTGGCGCGGCTTATCCGGTCGAAAGGTGTGGGAGTTTACTTCATTACCCAGAACCCGGCAGACATCCCCGAGGATATCCTTGGTCAGTTGGGCAATCGGGTCCAACATGCGCTGCGGGCGTTTACGGCGCGCGACCGCAAGAACCTTCGCCTCGCCGCCGAGACTTACCGGGAAAACCCTGCCTTCGAGACGGAGACCGCCATTCGAGAAGTGGGTGTGGGTGAAGCCGTGACCTCGATGCTGCAAAAGAAGGGTATGCCGGGCATCGTAGAGCGTACACTAATCCGGCCACCGGGTTCGCAACTCGGCCCGATCACAAAGTCTGAGCGTCAGGCTGTTATCGCCGCCTCGCCGATGGATACCAAGTATGGTACCCGAATTGACCGTAAGTCCGCCTTTGAAATCCTGCAGGCCCGCGCCGATGCGGCTGCCAGTGCCGCAGAACAGGTCGAATCCGATGAGGCGATGGAGCAGCAGAGCCCGATGGAGCGTGAATACGCCTCTGCCCGCAGATACTCGGGCAGCCGCGTTGGGCGCTCATCCTCTCGGATCTCGCGTAAAAAGGACACCTTTGCCACCGCCATGAGCGAGGCCGTGATCAAAGAGTTAAAGGGAACAACCGGCCGCCGCATCGTGCGCGGCATTTTGGGCGGATTGTTCCGTAATCGCTGAAACAAGACGCGGCGCGCGCCCGGAAGCGTGCGCCGCTCCGATCACTTGTTCAGACGGCGCAAACCTTCCTGCTTGCAATAGTTGTCCGCCTCGGCGACCGACATCTTGGTTGCCGGGAAGTCAATTGCCCGATCCCAGTACACGCGGTTCTGAGTGTACAGTTGGCAGGTTACGACACCCTTGGGCGTTTGCACCTTAACAGGGGTGGTTTCCAGTTCCTCGGGCGTTGGAATGCACGCGGATAGTGTCACCATCAGCGGAACTGCGACTGCAAAAAATCTGAGTGGTTTTTTCATTGCGATTACGATGCTCTCATCCTGATAAACTGTAAGATCGTTAAAAACCCCGCACCGAACTTGCGCGGGGCCAGACACGGTCGCGATGTGGTGGATCGCGGTACACCGGTTTAGACCCTTCTGACCTTCCGCACAATAAACCGCACCGATTAACGGCGGGTTAGGGGAATTTCTTACGAAAATCTGCTTATTTCTCGGGGATCAGCCCTCTTGGACTGAATCTGAGAACAATCAGCAGAATCAGCCCCATGGTAAACAGCCGCATATGGGCCGCACTTTCGATCAGATGCACTTTGAGCGCGCTGCCATCCGGCATCCCCGAGGTGATCAGGTTCATCAGCCACAGGCCCATGGGTTCAACCTGGACCCAAAGGAACCAGATCAGGAACGCGCCCAGAACGGCCCCGAAATTGTTGCCCGACCCGCCAACAATCACCATCACCCAGACAAGGAAGGTGAAGCGCAAGGGATTGTACGTGCCCGGCGTCAGCTGTCCGTCCAAAGTGGTCATCATTGCGCCCGCAATACCGCAGACAGCCGAACCCAGCACGAAGATCTGCAGGTGACGGCGAGTGACATCCTTGCCCATTGCCTCTGCGGCCACTTCGTTGTCACGGATGGCCCGCATCATGCGGCCCCACGGGCTTTTCAAAGCCATCTGCGCCATCCACAGAAGTACCAACAGCACGATCAGGAACAGCAGCGAGTAGCCCAGCTTGACCGACAATGTCGACGCCGTGACCGGGTCCAGCCCAAACCACTCGGCCCGAGCGAGGAATGAGGGGTCTTGCTGCAGCTCTACTTCGTACCCGACCACTGGGGACGGGCGCGGAAGGCCGTAGACATTCTTGACCCCACGGGCGAGCCAGTCTTCGTTTTTCATGACCGCAATAATGATCTCGGCGATCCCCAGCGTTGCAATCGCCAGATAATCTGACCGTAGGCCCAATGCGGTCTTGCCGATCAACCAGGCGGCACCGGCTGCCAGCAATCCGCCCGCTGGCCAGGCGAACAGAACCGGCAGGTTCAGGCCACCTATATTGCCTGCGACAGCGGGATCAATCGCTTCAATTGCAGCAATATTGGGATCGAAGATCGCGCGGTAAACAAAAAAGCCGATGACCAAAATGGCAATAATCGTCAGCGTCCGCGCACGTCCCTTGGGCATTTTCTGCGCGACCATAACAGCCGCTACAACCGTCGCGGCCCCCAAAAGCAGCGCGAGTACGACGCCATAGCCGCCAGCCGACCATGCTCCGGGGGTTGGCGGGGTTGAAACAAGCACAACTGCAAGCCCACCCAGCGCAACAAAGCCCATGACACCCACGTTAAACAGGCCCGCAAAGCCCCATTGCAGGTTCACCCCAATGGACATGATGGCCGAGATCAGCCCCATGTTCAGGATCAGGATCGCCGCGTTCCAACTTTGCGTGAACCCGGTCAGCAGGATGAGGGCGCCGACGACTACGAATAGCAGAGTGTTTTTGAGGGGCTCGCTCATATCACTTTTCCTTTGAACAAGCCTGTGGGCTTAAACAGCAGCACGATCAGCAAGATGGCAAAACTGACGGCGAATTTGTAATCGGTGGACAGGAACTGCACCAATCCTGACGGTTCAAGGCTTTCTGGTGCCAGATAGGTCAGCACCTTCTTCCACGCATACGTGATCGTCACTTCGGAGAAGGCGATGATGAACCCACCCGCGATGGCACCCAGAGGATTGCCCAGACCGCCTACGATGGCCGAGGCAAAGATTGGCAGCAGAAGCTGGAAATAGACGAACGGTTTAAAGCTTTTGTCGAGGCCGTAAAGTACACCCGCAGTGGTCGCCAAGGCGGCAACGATGATCCAAGTGATCATCACCACCCGTTCGGGGTTGATGCCGGACAGCAGCGCCAGGTCCTCGTTATCTGAATAGGCGCGCATCGACTTTCCGGTACGGGTCTTGTTGAGGAACCAGAACAGGGCGGCAACGGCTACCACAGCGACAACAACTGTAATGGCTTGCGAGGTCTTGATCGCAAGCCCCTCATTCAGCCCAGTCCAAGCCTTGAAATCCCTCGCTTTGATCAGGAACCGCGCGCCGTCCGAAAACCTCTGGTCATCCGGTCCGATAATGAAGCGCACCAGCCCGTTCATGATGAACATTACGCCCATCGACACGATCACCAGAATGACCGGTTTGGCCTTTTGTTCCCGGTAAAACCTGTAAACCAGCCGGTCGGTGATCAGCACCAGCACAATACAGCCCAGAATGGCAAAGGGCAGGGCGAGCAAGGCGGTCGGCAGCGGCCCGAAACTGACCCCGGCGGCCTGCATGGCCCACGTGACCAGCACGGCAATCATCGCGCCAAAGGCCATCGTATCACCATGCGCAAAGTTCGAGAACCGCAGGATGCCATAGATCAGCGTCACCCCCAAAGCGCCCAGCGCCAACTGGCTGCCATAGGCGATTGCGGGAACAAGGACGAAGTTGGAGAGCGCCACAAGGGCGTTGAGGAAGTCCATTAAAACTCCTGCTCGCAATCACCTTCAAATACGCGACGCGCATTGAAGGTCTCTGAGTAATCGACATATTTCTGCGGAACGACGACGAGCGTAGCCGTCAGCGTTGATGGTGGTGTTCGTACGAAGTATACAATCGAGTTGCTATTCTCTTTCTTTTGAGACGCAATCATCAATGAGTTGTTAGATGTAACAACATACTCTGTTCCCGTCGAAAGGCGTAACTTGGAAGTCGTTTCACCGGCCGCAGAGGTGCCATCAATTGTAAATTCCCCGAAATTACTTCGAACTTGATTGGGTGGATTGCCATCGAACTCGATATCGAATGTTGGACCCACGCACTCTTCTTCGCGCTCACAGACTTCACTTAGAAAGCAAACTTCGGCATCAGCGGCACCGGTTAGCGAGGCAATAATCAGTGGTACAGATACCTTCACGCTATCCCCCCAAGAAACTCTTGCGCACTTCGGGGTCGGCCAGCAGTTCCTTGCCCGTGCCAGTATAGGCGTTCCGCCCCTGCACCAGCACATATCCCTTGTCCGCTATCTCCAGCGCCTGACGGGCGTTTTGTTCGACCATCAGGATCGGCAACCCGGTGCGCGACACCTCGATGATCCGGTCGAACAACTCATCCATCACGATGGGTGAGACACCAGCGGTGGGCTCATCCAGCATCAGCACCTTGGGCTGGGTCATCAGCGCGCGGCCCACGGCGACCTGTTGGCGTTGTCCACCCGACAGCTCTCCGGCGGCCTGATTGCGTTTGTCGCGCAGGATCGGGAACAGGTCATAGACCTGCTCCATCGTGTCCGAGAAATCGTCGCGGCGGATGAAGGCGCCCATCTCGAGATTTTCTTCGACAGTCATCGACGTGAAGATGTTCGAGGTTTGCGGCACAAAGCCCATGCCGCGCACCACGCGGTCTTGCGGGCTGAGATTGGTGATGTCTTCGCCATCCAGTCGAACAGACCCTTGGCGCACGTCCAGCATACCGAACACTGCCTTCATGGCGGTCGATTTCCCCGCGCCGTTGGGGCCGACGATGACCGCAATCTCACCTTTGTCGACGGCAATGGTGCAGTCGTGCAGAATGTCTGGTCCTTTGCCGTACCCACCGGTCATGGTGTCGCCGATCAGGAAGGGGCCGCCGCCGACATAGTGTGTCTCACCGCTGACGCGATGCGCCGGGGACATGCTTCCCTGACCATCGGGGTTGCCGATCGAGGCATCGTTGTTGCCGTGATCGTCCTGGTAGGGGTTGTCGCTCATGCGCCCGCCTCCAGCTTGTCTTTGTTTTTCAGGCCGGTGCCCAGATAGGCTTCGATCACGTGCTCATTGGCCTTGATCTCGTCCAGAGTACCTTCGGCCAGCACCTTGCCCTCGGCCATACAGATGACCGGGTCGCAGATCTTGCCGATGAAATCCATGTCGTGCTCGATGACCACAAACGTATATCCGCGTTCCTTGTTCAGGCGCAGGATTGTGTCTGCGATGGTCATCAGCAAGGTCCGGTTCACGCCCGCACCGACCTCGTCCAGAAACACGATCTTGGCGTCGACCATCATGGTGCGGCCAAGTTCCAGCAGTTTCTTCTGCCCGCCGGAAACCTGGCCCGCTTTGTGGTCGGCCAGATGCTCGATGGTCAGGAACTCCAGCACCTCATCGGCCTTGGCGCGCAGGGCGCGTTCTTCATCTGCGATGCGTTTGCGCCCGAACCATGTGTTCCACAGCGCTTCACCCGATTGCGCGCCGGGCACCATCATCAGGTTCTCGCGGCAGGACATCGAGGAAAACTCATGCGCGATCTGGAAAGTGCGCAGCAGGCCCTTGTGAAACAGCTCATGCGGAGGCAGGCCGGTGATATCCTCACCATCCATGAACACCTTGCCGCTGGTCGGTGGAAGAACACCCGCGATCACATTGAACAGAGTGGTTTTTCCGGCCCCGTTGGGACCGATCAGGCCGGTGATGGACCCTTTTTGGATTTCCAGCGATGCCCCGTCCACCGCATGAAACCCGCCGAAATGCTTGTGCACGTCTTCGACGACGATCATCTTTTCCCCTTGCCGCCCTGTTCGGCGTTCTTGTTGTCACATCCCCTTAAGGGAGGTGCGGCCTTTTGTCATTGAAACAGCCCGGACACAAGGCCCGGGCTGCTTGATTTTGTGGCTGTTAAGTCCGGATCAACGGAAGTTGACGGTCTTGTTCTCGCCGTCGGTGACTTCAATCTCGCGATACGAGCCCGCGCTTTCGCCGGGGCCGATCAGTTCAACGCCCGAGGCGCCGACATAGTCGATGTCCTGACCAGCGGCCAGCAGTTCCAGACCCTTGGCGAGTTCTCCGGGATAGATTTTCTCACCCGGGGCGTTGGCGACGTCCATGATCTTGGCGCCGTACTCTGCCGGAGCGGTCGAACCAGCGGCCTGCATGGCCAGCATGAACAGCGCTGCGGCGTCGTAGGATTCAGGCGAATAGGGTGACGAGCCGTCGAAACCGGCGGCTTCGGCCATGGCAAAGTACTTCTCGGCACCTTCTCCACCCGAACCGGCGATCTGACCGAACGAGCCATTCAGGTCAGGGCCGACATTTTCGGGCAGCGAGTCACCGATCATACCGCCGGGCAGACCGAACGTGTCAAACGCTCCGCTGTCCAAAGCCGACTGGATGATGCCGAGACCGCCCTGGTCCAGATAGCCTGCAACGACCAGAATGTCGCCACCGGCCGAGGCCAGCGCGCCAACTTCGGCCGAATAGTCGGCTTTGCCGTCTTCGTGTGCGGCAACGATGGTCACTTCGCCGCCGGCTGCCTCAAACGAGGACTGGATCGCATCCGCCAGACCCTTGCCGTAGTCGTTGTTTGTGTATGTCAGAGCGATAGAATTGATACCGCGATCTTTCAGGATGTCTGCCATCACCTGACCTTCACGTGCATCCGACGGCGCGGTGCGGAAGAACAGGCCGTTATCTTCCATGGTCGACAGGCCGGGCGACGTGGCTGACGGTGAAATCATAACCATGCCGTTCGGGATCGCAACGTTCTGCAGGATCGCGCCGGTCACGCCCGAGCAATCCCCGCCGACAATGCCTGCAACGCCATCCGCGATCATGCGCTCGCCGTTCGACGTGGCCAGACCGTTGTCGATGCAGCCGGTGTCGGCGCGTGTTCCGGTGACAGCTACACCATCCAGCAACTTGCCGGATTCAGTGACCTCGGCCATCGCCATCTCGGCACCCGATCCCATCGCCGGTGCCAATGATTCAATCGGGCCGGTAAAGCCGAACAGAACACCAAGCTTGACATCGTCGGCCATCGCGGTGCCGGCCAGCAAAGCGGTTGCTGCGGTTGCGGTAAGCAGCTTTTTCATTAGGTTACTCCCTATTATTGTATGAACGTCTTTGTTCTGCGCACGACCCTAGGCAAGCTGTTCGGAAAAGAAAAGTCCTAACAAAAGTGCTTTTGCGCGCAGCGGAACTATCTGATCTGTTGGACATATTGCGTTCCGGGGCGGCATTACATCGGGAGGTGCTGATAGTTATGGTCAGAGTTTTTGCGATTCTCATCCTGTCCTGCTTGCCGATCGTAAGCTGGGCGGATGTGCTCGAGACGTCGGCAGGTCCGGTTCAGGTCACTCAGATGGTTAAAGGTCTGGATACGCCATGGGCCGTCGGCATCCTTCCAGACGGAAATTTTGTCGTGACGGAACGCGATGGTGAGCTTTTGTTCATCGACGGCAATGACGCGGAACGCGTCAGGGGTGTGCCAAAAGTGGCTGCAAACGGGCAGGGTGGGTTGCTTGATGTGACCATCGCACGGGATTTCAACCAAACCCGAGAGCTTTTTCTGACCTTCGCCAAACCGCAAAGGGGTGGGGCAGGTACGGCGGTAGCTGTTGCGCGCCTGTCGGAAAACGGAGATCGCCTGACCAACCTGCGTGTGATCTTCGAGGCTGTGCCGGGCGGGTCCGGCGGGCGGCATTTTGGGTCTCGGGTCGTTGAGGCCAATGATGGCACATTATTTGTCACCATTGGTGATCGGGGAGACCGGCCAGCGGCGCAGGATCGGTCGAACCACATGGGAACGGTGCTTAGGATCAACCGTGACGGCTCGGTCCCGACGGATAATCCTTTCATCGGAAAGGGTGATATTCGACCCGAGATCTGGTCATTCGGCCACCGCAACCCGCAAGGGGCCGGTTTGGACCCGCAAGGTCGGTTATGGGTGTCCGAACATGGGGCCAAAGGTGGGGATGAGGTCAACCTGATCCGCCCTGGTGCCAACTATGGCTGGCCGGTGATTTCCTATGGCGTGCATTATTCGGGTCAGAAAATCGGCGAAGGCACCACGAAGCCCGGAATGGAACAGCCTATGCACTATTGGGACCCGTCTATCGCGCCCTCGGGGCTGATGGTCTACTCGGGCAAGCTGTGGCCAGAATGGAAAGGAAACCTGTTCGTTGGCTCGCTGAAGTTCGACTATATCGCGCGACTGTCCGGTAGGCCGCTGCGCGAGGTTGAACAGATCAAAGGCCCCGAGACCGAACGCGTTCGCGATATTGTCGAAGCACCGGACGGGTCAATCTGGTTCATTTCTGTCGGGCAGGGGGCGGTTTACCGGATGTCACCGCTGAAATAGCGCCGCGTTGCGCCGGGTTAAAATGGGGCCTCGCTGATATGTAGACGCCGATTTCAGAGGCGCGCATTCTCAATCCCGGGTTCCGGCTCGTTGAATGCGATGACCTGATCGAGCCTCGGCAGATCTGGTCCTAAACCGATAGCCGTCCGCTCTGCGCTCCTCGTTCGCGATAAGGTGTCGTGTTGTAATGGGCCCGGTAACATTTCGAGAAATGAGAAGGGCTGGCAAAGCCACAGGCCAGCGCCACATTGATCACGCTCATGTCAGTCTGCATCAGCAGGTTGCGTGCTTTGTGCAGGCGCAACTCCATGTAATAGCGCTTGGGCGAGCGGCTGAGATAGCGGCGGAACAATCGCTCCAACTGGCGCGTGGACATGCCCACATCCTTGGCCAGAATAGAAGGCGAGATCGGCTCTTCTATGTTCTTTTCCATCATCAGGATGACCTGGCTGAGCTTGGGATGCCGCACACCGATCCGCGTCGGGGTCGACAGGCGCTGCGTATCCTGATCGGTGCGAATCGAGGAATAGATCATCTGATCCGCAACCGCGTTGGCGAGGTCTTCCCCATAATCCTCGGCAATGATCTTGAGCATCAGGTCGATCGACGATGTTCCACCTGCCGTGGTCATCCGGTTGCCGTCGACCTGAAACACCGATTTGGTCAGTTCGACCGTGTCAAACTCTTCCGCGAAACTGTCCGAGTTTTCCCAATGGATAGTTGCGCGCTTGCCTTCCAGCAATCCGGCCTTGGCCAACGTATAGGCAGCAGTGCACAACCCACCAATCCTGACCCCCTTGCGGGCTTCGCGGCGCAGCCAGTTCAGGATGCGTTTGGTGGTCGCCGCCTGAACGTCGACACCACCGCAGACCAGAATGACCTCGTCGCGTTGCAGTTCGGAAAGATCGCTATCCAGATTGAAGCTGGTTCCGGCTGAACAGGTCACCGTTTCGCCGCCCTCGCCCGACAGGGTCCAGGTATAGAGGTCCCGGTTGGCCATACGGTTGGCGATGCGCAGGCTGTCCAGCGCCGAAGCGAAAGACAACAACGAGAACTTGTCCAGTAGCACAAATACAAAATTGAGCGGCTTGCCCGTGCTATTATCCACGGTGACAACTTGGCGTTGCTCTTGCATGGCGAACTGTCCTTGATTCGGTGCACACCGGGTTTTCTACGGTGGCGGGTATGCTAGTCAACATGCTCAAAGCTTGTTTGCGGCGTCAAGGGGCGCAAAAGGGATATGGCCTCTCATCCATGCATTTTGTATAGAGACCACCTGAAATACCTCAGCGGAGATCAAAGCTATGACCGAATGGCAAAAAACGAACTGGCGCAACAAGCCCCGGGTTCAGATGCCAGACTATACCGACGCGGCCGCGCTGGCCAAAGTCGAGGCGCAGCTTTCGCAGTATCCACCGCTGGTCTTTGCGGGCGAAGCGCGACGGCTGAAACACCATCTTGGGGCCGCAGGCCGGGGCGAGGCGTTCCTGTTGCAAGGCGGGGATTGTGCTGAAAGCTTTGAACAATTCAGCGCGGATGCGATCCGTGACACGTTCAAGGTGATGCTGCAGATGGCGATGGTCCTGACCTATGGCGCCAAGGTGCCGGTGGTCAAAGTCGGCCGCATGGCTGGCCAGTTCGCCAAACCGCGCAGCGCGCCGACCGAAATGGTGGATGGCGTGGAACTGCCCAGCTACCGTGGTGACATCATCAACGAGCTGGACTTCACCCCCGAGGCACGCATCCCGAATCCCGGAAAGATGCTCCAGGCATATACACAGGCGGCGGCAACGTTGAACCTGTTGCGCGCCTTCTCGACCGGCGGTTTCGCGGATATGAGCCACGTGCATTCCTGGACTCTGGGTTTTGCCGATGGGCAGGACGTTCAGAAGTATTCGGAGATTGCAGACCGCATTCAAGACTCGATCGATTTCATGGGGGCCGCCGGGATCACGGCGGATACCACCCACGAATTCTCATCGGTCGAGTTCTACACCAGCCACGAGGGCCTGCTGCTTGAATATGAAGAGGCGCTGACGCGTCTTGATTCGACCTCGGGCAACTGGCTGGCAGGTTCCGGGCACATGATCTGGATCGGCGATCGCACCCGCCAGCCGGACGGTGCGCATGTCGAGTTCTGTCGTGGTGTTCTGAACCCTATCGGTCTGAAATGCGGTCCGACAACCAGCGCCGAAGACCTCAAGGTTCTGATGTCCAAGTTGAACCCCGAAAACGAAGAGGGGCGCTTGACCCTGATCGCGCGCTTTGGTGCGGGCAAGGCGGGAGAGCATCTGCCGCGTCTGGTGAAAGCCGTGAAAGAAGAAGGTGCCAAAGTCACCTGGGTCTGCGACCCGATGCACGGCAACACGATAAAATCGGCCACGGGTTACAAGACCCGGCCGTTTGATTCCGTGCTGCGCGAGGTGCGCGACTTCTTTGGTGTGCATCAGGCCGAGGGTACGATCCCCGGCGGTGTGCATTTCGAGATGACCGGTCTGGACGTCACCGAATGCACCGGCGGTGTCCGCGCCGTGACCGAGGAAGATCTTTCGGATCGGTATCACACCGCCTGTGATCCGCGCTTGAACGCGTCGCAATCGCTCGAGCTGGCCTTCCTCGTCGCGGAGGAACTGACCAACCTGCGCCGCGACCGGGGCAAGCGCGCCGCAAGCTGAATTCGCAATCTTTCGATGATAAGAACGGCGGGCCCTGGGTCCGCCGTTTTTTAGTCGTCGCGCGATGAGACCAGCCTGAGGTGCGGCGCCGCTTTGAATGCGGTCTGGTCCTCGGCAAATCCCTCTTCGCGCTGTACGACGGGCTTTGGCGGCTGCTGCAGTTCGGATATCATGTTCACACGGCGATCCGACAGGATGAACCGACGCGGTGTCACGCCAATGGTCCCGTCGCTGACCATGACCCCAAGAACGCGGCTGACATCGCCCAGATCGCTTTTGAGCGGCAGCAGGATCATGCGCGCTTGCAGACTGACCCGGCCAAGTTTGCCTTTTGAAAGCAGGTCCAGTTCAGCGACCGCGGGGCCGGTGAAGACCTGATCCAAAACCGATTTGACATCGTCGCGGGCGCTGGGTTCGAAAAATGCGGTCAAAGGCATACCGCGGACTTCCATACCCGCCAGATTGTTCAGATGGCTTCCGGCCAGCCGAAACCGGGCCAGACCCGGCGCGATACGTTCCAGAATGAAGGTGTATTCAAGAATATTCTCAAGCCCGCGCGGATCGATCTGCGCCCGCATCGGAACGCCGTCACCGGTCAGAAGCGCGGTCCAATAGGCCTCGGCCTGACGGATAGGAGAGAGGCTTCGCCCGCTGTCAAATCGATCCATTGCGACGATCTTTCCAAATTCTGAGCCGGAACCAGTCCCGAAAAAGGTTTTCATTTCATCACCCTACCGTCAATCACACGAGATTTATCTAAAATACCCTCTATCGGGCAAAGCGGCGATCCACCAGCTTATCTGGCCGTCAGATTGACACGGGTTAATACAATTTTGGAGCAATTCTTTAACGAATGGTTAACCTCTTGGCATTGCCCCGGGAATGAGCAAGGTCTTGCCCCTTGCTTGCCAATGGCATTAGGTGCGACGAGCGAATTTGACGGAAAGGGCAGGCATGATCAAATCCATGACCGGTTTCGCCTCGGGCAAGGGGGCGTTCGGGCCGCACAGCTGGACGTGGGAGGTGCGCAGCGTAAACGGCAAGGGGCTGGATTTGCGTCTGCGATTGCCCGACTGGCTTACCGGGCTTGAGACTGCGCTGCGAAGCGATCTGTCAAAACAGGTCAGCCGGGGTAATGTCACGCTGTCCCTTCGCCTGAGCCGCGAGGAAACGGCTGCGGATATTCAGTTGAACACCCCGGCGATGGAGGCCGCGCTGGATGCGCTGGCCCAGACCGAAGCACTGGCCGGTGCACGCGGGGTGTTGTTGGCGCCGTCCAGGGCCAGCGATTTGCTCGCCTTGAAGGGCATGATGGAGGCCGGGAGCGACTCGGACGATCCAGCCCCGCTTGTGGAACAGCTGAAATCTGAATTCGGCGGTTTGCTGGCTGCGTTTCTTGAGATGCGCAGTGCTGAGGGCGATGCGCTGGCGGGCATTCTTGGCGGGCAACTGGAGCAAATCGCAAAGCTGACGGATCAGGCCGCCGCACTGGCCGAGCGCCGTCGGGGCGAAATGGAGCAAAGCTTGCGTGACAATCTGGCGCGCGTTCTCGACAATGCGCAAGGCGCAGACCCTGAACGGGTCGCGCAGGAACTGGCGCTGATTGCAGTCAAGGCGGATATCACCGAAGAAATCGACCGGTTGAAGGCACATGTCACAGCCGCGCGTGGTTTGCTGACACAAGACGGCCCGGTCGGGCGCAAGCTGGATTTTCTGATGCAGGAGTTCAATCGCGAAACCAACACGCTCTGCTCGAAATCGCAAAATGCCGAGCTGACAGCGGTTGGACTTGAGCTGAAGGCTGTTATCGACCAGATGCGCGAGCAAGTACAGAACGTGGAATAAGGACGGGAAAATCACATGGCGGATCGCCGAGGTCTATTAATCATTCTGTCCTCACCTTCGGGCGCAGGCAAATCCACGCTGGCCCGTCGTCTGATGCAGTGGGATGTCGGGCTGGAATTCTCAATCTCGGCCACCACCCGCGCACCGCGACCGGGTGAGGAGCATGGCCGCGAGTATTACTTTCTGTCCGAGGACGAGTTCAAACAGCAGGTAGCCGACGGGCAAATGCTGGAGCACGCGCACGTGTTCGGCAACTTCTACGGCTCCCCAGCAGGGCCAGTGCGCGAGTCCATCACGCAAGGGCGCGATGTGCTGTTCGATGTGGACTGGCAGGGTGAGGTGCAGATCCGCAACTCGGACCTTGGCAAACATGCGCTGTCGATTTTCATCCTGCCTCCGTCGATCCGGGAACTTCGCCGCAGGCTTGAGGGACGCGGACAAGACAGCGATGACGTGATCGCCAAACGGATGCTCAAAAGTTGGGACGAGATCAGCCACTGGGGCTATTACGACTACGTTCTGATCAACGATGATCTGGATGCGACCGAAGAAAAACTGAAAACCATCGTCAGCGCAGAACGAATGCGGCGCATTCAGCAACCCAGCCTGCAAAACCACATCCGTACGCTGCAAACCGAGTTCGAGGGCCTGTCATGACCATCTACGCTCTAGGCGAACACAAGCCGCAAATACACCAGGATACCTGGGTCGCCCCTGACGCCAACCTTATCGGCAAGGTGGTACTGGAGCAGGGCGCCTCGGTCTGGTTCGGCTGCACCATCCGGGCCGACCATGAGGAAATCCGCGTTGGTGCTGGCAGCAATGTGCAGGAGAACTGCGTGATGCATATCGACGCCGGCTATCCGCTGACCATCGGTAAGAATTGCACCGTGGGCCACAAAGTCATGCTGCATGGCTGCACAATCGGAGACAATTCTCTGATCGGTATGGGTGCCATCGTGCTGAACGGGGCGAGGATCGGCAGAAACTGTCTGATCGGGGCAGGGGCGCTGATCACGGAAGGCAAAGAGATACCGGATAATTCGTTGGTCATGGGATCACCCGGAAAAGTCGTGCGCCAATTGGATGAGACCGCGGCCCAAAAGCTGACGCTGAGCGCTCTGCACTATCAGGACAACATGCGAAAGTTCCGCGAAACGCTGCAGCCGGTCTAGATCAGCATGACTGACTCTCTGCTTGCTGAACTTGTCTCTGCCATTCCGATGCCCGCGCTGCTGGTTGGACAGACCGAGCGGATCATGGCCGCGAATGCCGAGGCGCGAACACTGTTGGGCCAAGCCATCGAAGGCCGGCATTTCGCTACGATCCTGCGGCAACCTCAGGTCATTGAAGTCGTGGAACAAAGCCTGCGCTCGAAAGACCCCGGCAAGGCGCGACACCTGTCGAATGACGGCGCGCAGGATACTACGTTTGAAGTGCAGTGCAGATACATCGACGGCGCCGACGCGGTTCTGGTAGTGTTTCAGGATGTCACACATCTGGAGCAGGCAGGACAGATGCGGCGCGATTTCGTGGCCAATGTCAGCCATGAGCTGCGCACACCGCTGACTGCGCTGATGGGTTTCATCGAAACTCTGCGCGGCCCGGCGCGCGACGATACCGCTGCCCGCGATCGTTTTCTGCAGATCATGGCGGATGAGGCAAACCGGATGAATCGGCTGGTGGGAGATCTGTTGTCCCTCAACCGCGTGGAAAGTGAAGAGCGTGTCAGACCAAAAGAACCTTTGGAACTGACGGGGCTGATTCAGTCGACGTTAAATACCCTTCGACCGCTGGCCGATGATGCCGGTGTAAGCCTCTCGCTGGATGCACCGCGTGAACCAATCACGATGGTCGGGGACAGCGACCAGCTGCGTCAGGTCATTACCAACCTCGTTGAAAACGCGATCAAATATGGTGGTAGCGGCGGCAAGGTCGATGTCGTTGTGCACTTGTCTGAGCGGGATACCGCAATGCGCGGGCCTGCGGTTCGGATCAAGATTATCGATCAGGGGCCCGGTATCGATGCCAAGCATCTGCCCAGACTGACCGAGCGATTCTATCGGGCCGACAGTCACCGCTCCCGTGAACTGGGCGGCACAGGGCTGGGGCTTGCAATCGTCAAGCATATCGTCAACCGCCATCGCGGTCGGTTGCGGGTGGAAAGTGAACTGGGCCAAGGTGCTGTTTTCACTGTGATCCTGCCGCACTGATATCCTGATTTTCCGAAGCGTGCCGTGGCACGGAATATCGTCAAGTTAAGATATTCTGGGAATTTCGTGAGTTGTCATCAAACTGTTACACGAGTGTCACAAAAGACTTACGCGCACGTCATAGTGCTTCGCGCAGATCATCATGGGGTGATCAAAACCCATCTCTCTCAAGGAGACCGAAATGTCCTTTGTTAAACTGTCGGCTTCTGCGCTGGCAATTGCTGCCGTCTCGGCGACCGCTGCTGCTGCGCGTGATAACGTACAGGTTGCTGGTTCGTCCACCGTTCTGCCATACGCTTCGATTGTTGCTGAGCTGTTTGGTGAAAACACCGATTTCCCCACCCCGGTTGTTGAATCGGGCGGCTCGTCCGCCGGTCTGAAGCGGTTCTGCGAAGGCGTTGGCGAAAACACAATCGACGTTGCAAACGCATCGCGCGCAATCCGCGAAAAAGAAATCAAAGCCTGCGCCGAAAACGGTGTGACCGACATCATGGAAGTGCGCATCGGCTATGACGGCATTGTGTTCGCAAGCCAGCAGTCCGGCCCCGCCTTCACCGCATTCCAGCCGGCTGACATCTATAACGCGATCGGTTCGAAAGTCGTGAAAGACGGTGCTCTGGTCGATAACAGCTACAACAGCTGGGCCGAGTTTAACGGTGATCTGCCGGACGTGGAGATCGCGATGTTCATCCCGGGTACCAAGCACGGCACCCGCGAAGTGTTCGAAGACAAGGTTCTGCTGGCTGGTTGTGAAGCAACCGGCGCCATGGAAGCCATGATCGAAGGCGGCATGAGCGAAGATGACGCCGAAGACGCATGTCTGGACGTCCGCGCCGACGGTAAGTCGGTCGACATTGACGGCGACTACACCGAAACCTTGGCGCGTATCGACACCAACCCCAACGGCATCGGCGTGTTCGGTCTGGCGTTCTACGAGAACAACACCGACAAGCTGAAAGTGGCCACAATGGGTGACGTCGCGCCGTCGACCGAGACGATCGCTTCGGGTGAATACCCTGTCTCGCGCCCGCTGTTCTTCTACGTCAAGAAAGCGCATATCGGCGTGATCCCCGGCCTGAAAGAGTACGCTCAATTCTTCACTCACGATGAAATCGCGGGTGGTTCGGGTCCGCTGGCCAACTATGGCCTGGTTGCTGATCCTGAGCTGGCAAAAACGCAGGACGCGATCGCCAACGAGGTGACCCTGGGTTCGGGCAGCTAAGCCGGATACTGGTCCAAAGATTGGGGCGGCCATCGGTGTCGCCCCTGATCATCTTCTGTATTCCCAATCAAGTCCCCTGGGGGTGTTATGCCGATAGTTTGGCTTTTCCTGATCGTCATTGCGATCTCTGCAGTGGGATACGTGCTTGGACGCTCACGTGCCTTGCACAGCGCCGGAGGCGATAGCCGGAACCTGCACTCGCTTCCAACTTTTTATGGTGCGAATGTTGCCCTGAAGGCGTTGATCCCGGCGTTTGGTCTTTTGATTGCCTGGTTGTTGTTGCAACCGCTTTATGTGAACTCTCAGGTGTCGGGTATGATCCCCGACACTGCCATCAAAGAGGGCTCTTCGCGCAGCCTTGTCATGGCCGAAGTGCGTCGCACGGCCGATGGGTTGAACAACGCGGTGTCTCAGGGGTTGCTTACCGAAATCGAAGCAGCGAACCCGAATGCCGACAATGCTGAAGTTACCCGAATTCTCAAGGAAGCGGGGCAAGTCGTCACTTCCGACATTACACAGCCGGTGTTGCTCGCCGCACAGAAGCACCGGGTTATGAACACCACCGGTTATTCGATTATGTCGGTTGTCATCATTCTTGCGGCGCTGGCAGGCACCGGCATCAGCTGGTGGCAGACACACGCAGAATACCGGGCGAGAAACGTGGTGGAGCAGGGCGTGCGCGCATTGCTTCTTGCCGCTGCTTCGATCGCGGTTCTGACGACGATCGGGATCGTGCTGTCACTGGTCTTCAACACCTGGGAGTTCTTCAAGCTTTATCCCGCTTCAGATTTCTTCTTCGGTACCACCTGGGCCCCCAGCTTCTCGGGTCGTGGAGGCGCGTCTGATCTCGGAATCATCCCCTTGCTCTGGGGCACGTTCTACATTTCGCTGGTTGCGCTTCTGGTGGCCGTCCCAATCGGCCTGTTTGCGGCGATCTACCTCAGTGAATATGCATCCCCTCGCGTACGCTCAATTGCCAAACCTCTGCTGGAGGTGCTGGCCGGTATACCGACTATCGTTTACGGTCTCTTTGCGCTGCTGACCGTGGGTCCGCTTTTGCTGGATGTGTTCGGCGACGGCGGGCTTGGCTGGATGAAGGCCGGCACCGCCGTCATGACAGCGGGTCTCGTCATGGGCATCATGCTGATCCCGTTCGTCTCATCCCTGTCGGACGACATCATCAACGCAGTACCGCAAGCCATGCGTGATGGGTCGTACGGGCTGGGCGCGACCCAATCCGAGACCATCCGGCAGGTTGTCCTGCCTGCGGCTTTGCCGGGGATCGTGGGCGCGATCCTGCTGGCCGCTTCACGCGCTATCGGTGAGACCATGATCGTGGTTCTGGGGGCAGGGGCTGCCGCGCGGCTCAGCCTCAACCCGTTCGAGGCTATGACGACCGTCACCGCAAAAATCGTCAGCCAACTGACTGGCGACGCGGATTTTGCCTCGCCCGAGGCCCTCGTGGCCTTCGCGCTTGGTATGACCCTGTTCATCCTGACGCTGGGGCTGAACATCTTCGCCCTCTACATCGTGCGCAAGTATCGGGAGCAGTACGAATGACCGACGCCAGTATGCAAAGCCCGGAAACGGGTCGCCACACGGTTTCGCTGACCGCCTCCGACGCGCGAACCAAGAAACGCGCAGCCGCCGAGAAACGCTTTCGCGCCTATGGCATCACAGCGATTGCCACGGGCCTGTTTTTTCTGATCGTGCTGTTTGCGTCGATCCTGTCGCAGGGCATCCCCGCCTTTCAGCGTACCGTCGTAAGCGTCGATTTCACGCTGACGCAACAGCAGCAGGAACAGGCCGAAGGCACTCTGTTCAAGACCAAGGCTTATTCCGATCTGTTCATTTCTGAACTGAACTCGGAACTGGCAGAACGCGGGATCAGCGTCGATTTTGACGCGGCCGCAATCGAGCGTCTTCTGGGTAAAGTCGGCGGTACGATTCGAACCTTCTATGCCGAAAACCCTGATAAGCTGGGCGAACCGATCGAGTTTGATCTGGCCGCATCCAGCCGCGTGGACGGGTACTTTAAGGGCCGTGTTTCTCGCGATACATTGCAGGACAGTCGCTTTCTGCAACTCAGCGATCTGGATCTTGTCGACGCGTTGAAAGAGGCCGGCATCATCAAGCAGGTGTTCAACTGGCCGTTCATTACCGGGGCCGACTCAGGCGTGGACAATCCCGGCGGCGCAGGCATCGGTGCCTCGGTCGTCGGCTCGTTCTTCATGATGCTGGTGGTGCTGTGCCTGTCGTTGCCTATCGGCGTCGCTGCATCGATCTATCTGGAAGAATTCGCGCCGCAGAACAGATTCACCGATCTGATTGAAGTGAACATTTCAAACCTCGCAGCAGTACCGTCGATCGTGTTCGGCATTCTGGGTCTGGCCGTGTTCATCCAGTTCATGCACCTGCCGCAATCGGCGCCTCTGGTCGGTGGTCTGGTGCTGACGCTGATGACGCTGCCGACGATCATCATCTCGACCCGCGCCTCGCTCAAGGCGGTGCCGCCGTCGATCCGCGATGCAGCGCTGGGGGTAGGGGCCTCGAAAATGCAGGCGGTGTTTCATCATGTGCTGCCGCTGGCCGCGCCCGGTATCCTGACCGGTACGATCATCGGTCTGGCGCAGGCGCTGGGTGAAACCGCGCCGCTGCTGTTGATCGGCATGGTGGGCTTTGTCGCCCGCGGCTATCCCGATGGCTTTCTGGCAGGTTTTACCGAGCCGAACTCGGCCATGCCTGCGCAGATCTATACATGGGCCGCACGCGCCGATGTAGGTTTCTATGAGAAAGCCTGGGGCGGCATCATCATCCTTTTGATGTTCCTGCTGACCATGAATATCATCGCAATCATCCTGCGCCGCCGCTTTGAACGCCGCTGGTAAGAGGGGGCTGAAATGAACGACATGACACGAGTGGAGAGAGCCGTGGACTCCAAAGACATCAAGATCAACGCCAAGCAGGTTCAGGTCTATTACGGCGATACCCACGCCATCAAGGATGTGGACGTTGAAATCGAAGACAAAACGGTCACCGCATTTATCGGCCCGTCAGGTTGCGGCAAGTCGACATTCCTGCGCTGTCTGAACAGGATGAACGATACGATCGATATTTGCCGGGTTCAGGGCGATATCCTGCTGGATGGCGAAGATATCTATGACAAGCGCGTCGATCCGGTGCAATTGCGCGCCAAGGTGGGCATGGTATTCCAAAAGCCGAACCCCTTCCCCAAGTCGATCTATGACAACGTGGCCTACGGTCCGCGCATCCATGGTCTTGCCAAGAACAAGGCGGAACTGGACGAGATCGTTGAGAAATCCCTGCGTCGCGGCGCGATCTGGGATGAGGTCAAGGACCGTCTGGATGCCCCGGGCACCGGCCTGTCGGGCGGTCAACAGCAGCGCCTGTGCATCGCACGCGCCGTTGCAACCGAGCCTGAGGTTCTATTGATGGACGAGCCCTGCTCGGCGCTGGACCCGATTGCGACGGCCCAGGTCGAGGAACTGATCGACGAGCTGCGCTCGCGCTATTCGGTGGTGATCGTGACCCACTCGATGCAGCAGGCCGCGCGGGTCAGCCAAAAGACGGCGTTTTTCCATTTAGGTAACCTGGTTGAATTTGGTGAAACCGGGCAGATCTTCACCAATCCCGAAGATCCCCGGACCGAAAGTTATATCACTGGCCGGATCGGCTGAGCACAGGACTATTGCGATGACCGAACAACATATTGCATCCGCGTTCGACCGCGACCTTGAGGCCATTCAGGCGCATATCATGAAGATGGGTGGACTGGTCGAGGCCGCCATCATGGGCGCCGCCCGATCCCTGGAAACCCGCGACGAAGAGCTTGCGAAAGAGGTGCGTCAGGGTGACAAGGCCATCGATGCCCTGGAAGAGCTTATTGACGAAGAAACCGCGCGCCTGATCGCTCTGCGCGCACCAACCGCAAGCGATTTGCGGCTGGTGTTGTCGGTTCTGAAGGTCTCGACCAACCTGGAACGGATCGGTGACTATTCCAAGAACATCGCCAAGCGCACGACCGTTCTGGTCAATGCCGGCGAAATCAACGGAAGCGCCGCCGCGCTGCGCCGGATGGCGCGCGAGGTCGAACGGATGCTGCGCGACGCGCTGGATGCTTACATCCAACGCGATGCCGAGTTGGCGGCAGACGTGATCGAACGCGATCTGGAAGTGGACCAGATGTATAACGGCCTGTTCCGCGAATTCCTGACCTTCATGGCTGAGGACCCGCGTAACATCTCATCCTGTATGCATCTGCACTTCATTGCCAAGAACATCGAGCGAATGGGCGACCACGTCACAGCGATTGCCGAGCAGGTGGTCTATCTTGTTACCGGCGAACGGCCCGCCGAGGCGCGGCCCAAAGCCGACAACACCTCGCAAACGATCTAGGAGACCTCTGTCATGTCCGCTGATCAACCGACAGTTCTGGTGGTCGAGGATGAACTGGCCCAGCGAGAGGTGCTGGCCTACAATCTGGACGCCGAAGGGTTCCGCGTAACACGTGCCGCCAATGGGGACGAAGCCTTGTTGCTGGTCGAGGAAGACCGCCCGGATATCATCGTTCTGGACTGGATGATGCCTAACCTCAGTGGCATCGAGGTCTGCCGTCGGCTGAAGACGCGGCCCGATACACGCTCGATCCCGATCATCATGCTGTCGGCCCGGTCGGAGGAGGTCGACAAGGTGCGCGGTCTGGAAACAGGCGCGGATGATTATGTGGTCAAACCTTACTCGGTGGTTGAGTTGATGGCGCGCGTTCGGACGCAACTGCGGCGGGTGCGTCCTGCAACCGTAGGCATCCGGTTGGAATTCGACGATATCATCCTGGATTCCGAGACCCACAAGGTCAGCCGTGACAACAAGCTTTTGAAACTTGGTCCGACCGAATTTCGCCTACTGAGCACTTTTATGGAGAAGCCCGGTCGGGTCTGGAGCCGCGAACAGTTGCTCGACCGCGTCTGGGGCCGTGACATCTATGTCGATACGCGTACCGTTGATGTCCATATCGGTCGCTTGCGCAAAGCCCTGACCCAGCATGGGGGCGAAGATCCGGTGCGAACGGTTCGTGGGGCAGGGTACGCATTGGGGTGATGCTCAGCGGGGCAGGGCCTCTTCTGGCTGCGCTTGCGAGGCCAGCCAGTGCCTGAACCGCCGCAGAGATTCGTCTTCGGACTTCTCGCGCGGCCAGACCAGATAGTAGGCTCCCATCGCCTCAATCGCATTGGGAAAGGCGGCGATCAGCTTGCCTGTGGCAAGGTCTTGCTCGACCAGATAGTTCGGCAACAAGGCCACACCCAGCCCGTGCAGTGCAGCCTGATTGATCGTGTTGAACTGATCGTGCACCGTGCCGGGCAGAGGGTGCGGATGCGCGACACCCATTTGTTGAAACCAATCCTGCCAGGCACGTGGGCGCGTTTGTATGTGCAGCAACGGCAGCTTGAGCAACGCGCGCGGAGATTTTGGCGCCCCTTGCGGTAGCAACTCGGGTGCGCAAACAGGCAGAACACGTTCCACGCTCAACAGCAGCCGATCGGTTCCGGGCCAATCGGGTTCCCCAAAATGCAAAGCCGCATCAAAAGGTTCCGACGCAAAGTTGAACGGTCGCAGTCGGGTTGTCATGTTGATCGTGATATCGGGATGAAGGCGCGCGAAATCAGGCAAGCGCGGCACCAGCCAACGCATTCCAAAGGTCGGTAGGATTGCCAGATTCAATGTGCCTCCGACCGGCGCGATATGCAGTTTCAACGCCGCTTGCGCGATTTGCGACAAGGCTGGTCGAATTTCCCGAACGTAGTCTTGCCCCGCCTTGGTCAACGACAGCCTCTTCCGGTCCCGGCTGACCAGTTCAGCGCCCAGATGTGCCTCGAGCGTTTGAAGTTGCCGGCTGACTGCGCTTTGCGTCAGCGCCATTTCATCGGCGACTGCGGAAGCCGAGCCAAGGCGGTCCAATGCCTCAAGGGCGCGCAGCGCTGAGATTGGGGGCAGGAGAGGGCGATTTGTACTCATCTATGCGTTTTGATCATGAAACAATGCGAATGTCTCGCTGTTTTTTGATGAAACCTCAGGTTAAGATCGCGCAAACTCATAGCAGTCGGAGAAACAAATGAACGCGCCAGATTCAAAACCCGTCCTTCGGGCGAAGGATGCGCCTGAGCTTGGAAGCTTTAACTGGGATGATCCATTCCGCCTTTCCGACCAACTGGAGGAGGATGAGCGCCTGATTGCAGACAGTGCGCGAGCTTATGCGCAGGAAAAGCTGCAGCCACGTGTTACGCAGGCGTTCCAGAGCGAAGAAACCGACCCGGAAATCTTTCGCGAAATGGGGGACATGGGTCTGCTTGGCACCACCATCCCCGAGGAGTATGGCGGCATTGGTGCAGGTTATGTGACTTATGGATTGGTCGCGCGTGAAGTCGAGCGCGTGGATTCCGGCTATCGCTCGATGATGTCGGTGCAAAGCTCGTTGGTGATGTACCCGATCTACGCCTACGGAAGCGAGGAACAGCGCCGCAAATATCTGCCGAAACTGGCCAGCGGCGAGTGGATCGGTTGTTTCGGTCTGACCGAACCGGATGCCGGATCTGACCCGGCAGCGATGAAAACCCGCGCGGAAAAGATTGATGGCGGCTACCGTTTGACGGGCAGCAAAATGTGGATTTCGAACGCGCCGATTGCGGATGTCTTTGTTGTCTGGGCCAAATCGGACGCGCATGACGGTAAGATCCGCGGATTCGTGCTGGACAAAGGCACCAAGGGTCTGAGCGCACCGAAGATTGAAAACAAGCTGAGCCTGCGAACCTCGATCACCGGCGAAATCGTCCTGGACGGTGTTGAAGTGGACGAGGGCGCCTTGCTGCCGCATGTTCAGGGCCTTAAGGGACCGTTCGGCTGTCTGAATCGCGCACGTTTCGGTATCAGTTGGGGTGCCATGGGCGCTGCGGAATGCTGCTGGCACGCGGCGCGCCAATACGGTTTGGACCGCAAGCAGTTCAATCGCCCGTTGGCACAGACCCAACTGTTTCAGCGTAAACTGGCTGAGATGCAGACCGAAATATCTTTGGGCCTGCAAGCCAGCCTGCGCGTCGGGAGGCTAATGGATCAGGCCGAGGCCGCGCCCGAGATGATCTCGATCATCAAGCGTAACAACTGCGGCAAGGCATTGGACATTGCCAGAATGGCTCGCGACATGCACGGTGGCAACGGGATCTCGCTTGAGTTCCAGGTGGTGCGCCACATGATTAATCTGGAAACCGTCAATACCTATGAGGGGACACACGACGTCCACGCATTGATCCTGGGGCGGGCGCAAACCGGGCTTCAGGCGTTTTATTAAAGCGTGATCAAAATATCGCATAATCGGTATTATGTAAATATTATACCTGGCAAAGCACCGTCACTAAATGCGCGTTGGCTGTGGTTTGCCAAGATGTTACGCTGTGTTTGCGATGTAGATGTACTACGGACAGTGCTATGCACCTGAGCAGAAAGACCGTCGTTATTACCGGTGCCGCGAATGGTATCGGCTATGGTCTTGCCGAGAGATTCTCAAAAGAAGGTGCGCGTGTGGTCTGTGCCGATATCGATCTTAGCGGAGCGCAAGCCGCTGCAGATCAGATTGGTGGTCACGCGCTCAAATGCGATGTTTCCAGAGAAAGCGATATCCGCGCGCTGATCGAAACGACCGAGGACACCGTTGGACCGATCGATTTGTTCTGCGCGAATGCGGGTGTTTTAACGCTGGGTGGCCTAGACGTGCCGGACGCGCAATGGGAACATATCTGGAAAATCAACGTCATGTCCCATGTCTGGACCGCGCGGCATCTGATTCCGCGAATGGTTGCACGCGGTGGCGGTTATTTGATGATCACGGCATCCGCTGCCGGATTACTCAATCAACCCGGTGCGGCACCATATGGTGTGACCAAACACGCAGCCGTTGGTTTCGCAGAATGGGTCGCGCTAACATATCGCGATCAGGGCATCCGGGTTTCAGTGTTGTGTCCTCAAGCCGTTCGATCAGAGATGACACGCGGGCTCGAAAACTCGGTTGCCGCCATCGACGGTATGCTTGAACCCGATGATGTCGCTCAGACCTGTGTCGACGCGTTGACCGAAGAGCGTTTTCTGATCCTGCCGCACCCACAGGTGCTTGATTACATGCGCCTGAAATCTGCGGATTACGACCACTGGATAGGCGGCATGAGCAATCTAAATCAAAGGTTTAAGGGAAATACCTAACGCTTGATACGCCGTCTTAACAGGCCCTCTTGTGCGACAGATGCGATAAGCCTGCCGTCTTGCGAGTAGATCGATCCGCGATTGAAACTACGCCCCTGCCCCGTCCATGGCGCCTCCATTGAATAGAGATGCCAGTTCTGAAACTGGACGGGCGCGTGAAACCAAAGGGCATGATCCAGGCTGGCGCCGTCGATTTCACCCGTGAACCAACTCAGCCCATGCGGTCGCATACCCGAGCTGAGCAGGCTCATATCTGAGGCGTAAGCCAAGAGAAGATGTTGAGTAATCGTATCCGCATGGTTCGCCGCACCCATGCGAAACCACAGGTGGTTCCTATCGTCTGCCTTGGACGGCGCGAACAGGTCCAGCGGATCAATCTCGCGCACTTCAATCGGACGCTCGCGCAATAACTCAGATTTCAGCCCTTCCGGAACGCGCTCAAGATACTTTTGCCGCAGCTCGTCGCGCGACGGGTGGCGCTCAGGGGCATCGACGTCCGGAATGGAGTGCTGATGGTCCCATCCGTCATCCTCTTTGTGGAACGAGGCAGACATGTTCAGGATTTGCTTACCATGTTGGATCGCGACGACGCGACGGGTTGTGAACGAACCTCCATCCCGCGCGCGATCCACTTGATATATAACGGGAATTGACGGATCGCCGGGGCGGATAAAATAGGCGTGCAGGGAATGGCACAGTCGGTCCTCGACCGTTCTGTAAGCTGCGGCAAGCGCCTGAGCGATCACCTGCCCACCGAAGATACGCGTTGGTGTTTCTCCGCCAGAACCGGTTCCTCGAAACAGGTCGACCTCAAGCGGTTCGATATTCAGCAGATCAAGCAATATGCGTTCGGCTTCGGTCATCCAACGTTCTCCGGCTCTTGAGGCTTTCCCGGTATCATCCGGTTGCGGATCATTCAACGAGCGCGGCATGGACGAGTGCCTTCAGTTCCGCGCGCGACGGGTAGGAACTGGATGGCGACAGCTGGGTAAAGAACACGGTAGACAGCTGATTGACCTGATCAATCCAGAAATAGGTTGAGGCCATGCCACCCCAGCCGAAATCGCCAACTGATCCAGGGCACCGGACCCGCGCCGGGTTCAGGGTCACTGCTCCTCCGATGCCGAAACCTGTGCCCTCCATGGGCTGTTCGGCAAAACTCTGTGGTCCCATCGAGGCGATATCGCCCGGTAAATGATTGTGAAACATGAATTCTACCGTTTTCGGACCCAGCAGCCGAGCGCCATTCCCAGTCCCTTTGCTGTGTAGCATCTCGGCGAACGTGCTGTAGTCGTCGATGGTACTGATCAACCCGCCACCGCCGGAAAAGGTGGTTGCACACTCGAACGGCGAATGTCCGGCGCTATCCACCAAACGAAGTGTATCGCCCCCCGTCTTCGCCGCGTTCAGCGCCATCGCATCGCCTTCGAGCGGGGTATAAAGCGATGCAAACCGCTCCCCTGCCCCCGATGGCACGGAAAATGCGGTTTCATTCATATCGAGAGGTCGAAAAACGTGCTCGGCAAAAAACGCGGCCAGCGACATACCTGCTACGACTTCGATCACGCGGCCGATCACGTCAATACCGACCGAGTATTCCCAACGCGCGCCGGGTTGAAATGCCAGCGGTAGCTGCGCCAACAGTTCGACCCGATCGGCCAGTGAACCCTGTTGAGGGGAAAAGATCAGGTCGTGCTCGTCCATGGCCCTGGGCAGCACGCCGGGATTGAACGGGTAGCTCAGACCGCTGGTATGCGTCAGCAACTGATGCAGGCTTGGTGGCGGTGCATCCTCGGTCTGGTCAAGGCGGGTTGCACCCGGAATCAGTGCTTGCATGGATGCAAATTCTGGCAGGAAATCGGAAACCGGGGCATCGAGATGAAACAGCCCCTGTTCCACCAGCATCATCAGCGCGACTGACGTGACGGGCTTGGTCATCGAATAAATCCGAACCAGGCTGTCGCGCTGAAATGGCAAATCGTTTTCGACGCAACGGCGCCCGCAGGCGTGAAAGAAGGCTTCCTGCCCGTTTTGACGGATCAGAAGTGCGCTGCCGGCGTATTTCCTTTGATCCACATATCGGTTCATCCAATTGCGGATATGGGTCTGCGCAGTCGGGTCTAATCCCATTGACGGTGCTCCGTATTAATTGCGTGATCTTGCCTCTCTGAAGCGCACGATAAAAGCCAGAACTGCGGGATTTTGCCGGATTTGCTGAAAATGACAAAAGGCCTGTAGTTTTCCCCTTACTCCTTGAGAAGCGCAGACAGGCCGTGTTGGGCGAAGACCGGAACATAGGCGCCAAACGCCTGCGCCCGCTTTGGGTCAGACGCATTCCCATCGAGCGCGCGTTTATAAACCCCCTGCAGAATACCGGCCATCCGGAAGAAGTTGAAGGCAAGGTAGAAGCCGAAATTTTCAATCCCCGTAAGGCCACGGCGCACGCAATAGTCGGCAATGAACGCTTGATCAGACGGCAGCCCCAGACTTGCCCGATCCACCCCGGCAAGACCGCGGCCTTCTTTGCCCGGAGGTAATTGCCATTGCATGATAACGGCAGCAAGGTCCGCATAGGGGTGACCGATGGTCGACAGTTCCCAATCCAAAACCCCGATGCAAGCGGTGCCATTGGGCTCGAACATCAGGTTATCTATGCGGTAATCCCCATGGACCAGTGTCCTCTGGTTATCATCCTCAGGAATCTGTTGCTCCAGCGCGCCGATCAACTGATCCATTTCAGCGATCTTATCGGTCTCGGAGGCACGGTACTGCTTGGTCCAGCGGGCAATCTGTCTTTCGAAGTAATTTCCCGGTGGCCCGTAATCCGAAAGGCCCGCTGCATCAATATCGACCATGTGCAAATCGGCCAATACACGGTTCATCTCATCCAGCACGCCCGCTCGTGTGGCGTTGTCTTCACCCTTCATGACAGGATCGACAAATATGCGCCCCTGCAGATGTTCCATCACATAAAAGGCGGACCCTATCACGCTGTCATCTTCGCAAAGCAGAAACATCCGTGGTACCGGCACGTTGCTGTCGGCGAGCGCCCCTTGTACGCGAAACTCGCGATCCACCGCATGGGCGGACTTCAACAGATTTCCGGGAGGCTTGCGCCTAAGAACAAAAGTCTGTGCGGGCGTGCGCAGCAGATAGGTGGGATTGGACTGGCCCACAGCGAACTTCGTCGCCTCGAGCGGGCCTTCATACCCAACTAGATGCGCTTTAAGATATCTATCTACTGCACTGATATCCAATGTGTTACTTTCTTTCTTCATCTGGGCCACCTTTGCATCGCATGGCAGCTAGAGAGCATCGGCGAAAATATTGCCACCCGTTTGTACGTTGATGCCGCCGGAGACCGGTAAAACCGCCCCGGTGATATAGCTGCCTCCCCGGCCACACAGGAACAGCAGACAGCCAGCGATGTCCTCGGCCTGGCCCACCCGACCCAGCGGAACCCCCTTGCCCACGCGTTCGCGCTTGGTTTCGTCCTCGGTCGCGAAGGCTGTCATGCGCGAGACAAACGGTCCCGGAGCCAGGGCATTTACCGTGACGCGATAGGGTGCCAGTTCCTTGGCCATAATTTTGGACAGGTGAATTACCGCCGCTTTCGACGCGGAATAGCTGTAAGCCCCGTCGCCCATAGGCACCTCCCCCATGACGGAACCTACGTTGACCACACGCGCAGGGTCCTCGGGGGTTGCGGATTTCATCAGAATTGGCAGCAACTTCTGGGTCAGGTCGAAAATACCAGCGACGTTGACTGACATGACCTTGTCCCACGCTGAATAGGGAAACTGCCCCATCGGCGCACCCCAGGTGACACCGGCATTATTCATTAATATTTCAAGAGATTGCGTTCGGTTTTTTACCTCGTCGACTAACGCATCAATCCCCGCCTCACAGCTGATATCTCCGGCAAAACCCTCAGCAGAACCCGGTGCATCCAGGGCGTTCAGTTCTGCGGCGACCGCCTCGCAAGCGTCACCCTTGCGCGAGGCAATCAGGACATGCGCCCCGGCCCGAACCATCGCCTCGGCTGCCATCCGGCCAATGCCAGTGGCTCCGCCGGTCACCAGCGCAGTCTTGCCGCAGAGTGAAAATAGTGCTTCGGGCGTCATGTGGTCTCCTTCCGGGCAATCGGGGCCGTCCGCCTGTCGTTACGGAAGCCGTGGGGTCGTCTTCTTGACAACCCACGTTTGTAATCCAACGATTTCAAAGCAGGCGAAGCAAGGGATAAGAGGAACACATGCAGGCATTACTCAGCGTCAAACCGGGCGGTCCCGAGACTTTGGAACTGACCACCCTGCCCGATCCGGTGCCTGAGGCGGGCGAAATCGTGGTGCGAGTACGTGCCGCCGGGGTGAACTTTCCCGATACTCTGATGATCCGGGACCTGTACCAGATAAAGCCGCCCCGGCCTTTCGCCCCCGGCGGCGAAATCGCGGGCGAGGTACTTTCGGTTGGCGCAGGCGTCGCAGACTACACCCCCGGAGATCGGGTTCTGGCGCTGACGGGGCATGGGGGGTTCGCGACGCAGTTGGCTCTGAAGTCAGAGATCGCGGTCAAAATCCCGGATGCAATGCCGTTCGAAGAGGCGGCTTGTTTCATCTTCACCTATGGCACCTCTTACTACGCTCTCAAGGACCGCGCGCAGCTGCAGCCGGGCGAGACGTTGCTGGTGCTCGGCGCGGCAGGAGGCGTCGGGTCTGCGGCCATCGAACTGGCCAAAGCCATGGGGGCACGCGTGATCGCTGCGGTGTCATCTAAGGATAAGGCCCGGTTTTGCAAAGAGATCGGCGCGGATGACACACTGATCTATCCACCCGAACTGGACCGGGAAGCGCAAAAAGCTCTTTCTGCTGAGATCAAGTCGCGAGCCGGGGCTGACGGCGTCGATGTGATATATGATGCGGTTGGCGGAGACTACGCTGAGCCCGCTCTACGCAGTATGGCCTGGGGCGGGCGCTATCTGGTCGTTGGCTTTCCTGCCGGTATTCCCAGTATCCCATTGAATCTGACTTTACTTAAGGGCTGCCAGATCGTCGGTGTGTTTTGGGGCGCATCGGTTCTGTGTGATCCGAAAGGACATGCCCGAAATATGACGGACTTGTTCCGACTGTATGACGCAGGAAAAATCACACCGCGTATCAGCGCGCAGCTTCCACTGGCACGCGCGTCAGACGCGTTAGGTATGCTGGATCGACGTGAAGCTCTCGGTAAAGTTGTGGTCACAATGGAAGATGTGTGAATAGCGTTACATTCTCAACCGGATTCTCCGGTCAATATGCGACAAGTAAGCTCTACCCATAAGAGCGAAGGTCGCTGGACGACCCAGGTTTTCGGGTTTAAGAAAAAAGGAAAATGGGGGCAGTTTGAAGATGCACAATATCCTGGTTCTGAATGGCCCGAACCTGAATCTGCTTGGAACACGGCAACCCGAGGTCTACGGCGCTACGACGCTGAAGATGATCGAAGACTTGTGCATCTCGCATGGCAAAACTCAGGGTCAGAAGGTGACCCATCTCCAATCAAACCACGAGGGCGCGTTGATTGATGCGATCCACGCTGCCCGCGGTGTGCAGGATGGTATCGTCCTGAACGCAGGCGGATACACGCACACCTCGGTCGCGCTGATGGATGCGATTTCATCAGCCGAAGTGCCGGTGGTCGAGGTTCATCTGTCCAACATTCACGCGCGTGAGGTGTTTCGACACAAATCCTATATCGCCCCAGTCGCTATTGGCCAGATCTGCGGTTTTGGTGCGCAAAGCTATGTTCTGGCGTTGAACGCCCTCGCCGCCCATCTGGCTGAGAGGGGCACTGAATGAACCTCAAGGAGTATCTGAATTTTCTGAGCTACACGAAAACTCTGGAAGAGCTTTGGGATGCACATTGCCGCCAGATGGAGAAGTTCGGATTTGATCGGCTGCTCTATGGGTACACGCAGTATCGGACAGCGACGTCATTGGGTGATCCCGAAGATTTCGTGATCCTGACCAACCACTGCCGAGATTACCTGGATGGTTTTGTTCAGTCCGGCCTGTATTTTCATGCGCCCATGGTGAACTGGGCCTTGAACAACGAAGGCGCTGCAAGCTGGAGTATGATCCATGAGATGATGTCCAGCGGTGTTATGTCGCCCGAGGAACGCAGAGTATTCGAGTTCAATAAATCGCGCGGCATTACAGTAGGTTATACGGTCAGCTTCAACTCTGTCTCGATGCGTTACAAAGGGGCGATCTCGCTTGCGGCTCGCGGTCACAGTCAGAAAGAAATAAACAAGGTCTGGGAAAAACACGGCGAAGATATCTTGCTGATGAACAACGTCGCCCATCTGAAAATCCTGACCTTGCCGTATCATGCCCCCAACCGCGCCCTGACAAAACGCCAGCGCGAAGCCCTGCAATGGGTGGGCGACGGAAAGACGACACAAGACATTGCGTTGTTGATGGGATTGACTTCGGCGACCGTGGAAAAGCACCTCCGGCTGGCGCGCGAGGCGCTTTCGGTTGAAACCACTGCTCAGGCTGTCCTCAAAGCCGCCTTGCAGAATCAGATGTTTGTAATGGAAGCATGACCCGTATTTGATGCTAAGTTGCGTCAAATTGACCTAGGGTAAGGAATACATGACTTTCCGAATCTCACTTTAAAATTGCAAATTGGCATAGTTCCGTGAGTGGTGGCTTTAGCCAGGGAACGTTTTGGTCGGATCTTTGCAATACCAAGGCTCTCTGATCGCTCTGGCTCTGAGGCGTCTATTCGTCCACGTCTCTTTGTCGGAATTTTTGGGGGGCCCTTCCATCCCCATCATGCAGGGCCCCTCAATCCCCATCTTTTCGAACACTACAGGTTACCGGGCTTTGAATGGCGCTTGGGCACGAAAAAACCCGGCTGCAACGCAACCGGGTCTCTTGTCGTTTACAGCCCCTCAGCGCGGCTGCATTTGATCCTTAGCCTTGAGCTGCTTTGGCAACTTCGGCAGCGAAGTCTTCTTTTTCGACCACGATGCCTTCACCGACTTCCATGCGGACAAAGCCGGTGATGGTTGCGCCCGCTTCCTTGGCCGCCGCTTCTACGGTCAGGTCAGGATTTACAACGAAGTCCTGGTTCAGCAGGGTCGACTCGGCGACGAATTTCTTCATACGACCGACGATCATCTTTTCGATCACCTGCTCCGGCTTACCGGATTCGCGGGCGATGTCCATCTGGACCTGCTTCTCTTTCTCGACAACTTCCGGGTCCATATCCGCCTCGGACAGGGCCGCCGGGTTCACAGCCGCAATGTGCATTGCAACCTGCTTGCCGAAGGCTTCATCGCCGCCGGACAGAGCGACCAGAACACCGATTTTGCCCATGCCGTGCGTCGCGGCGTTGTGGACATAGGACACAACAGTGTCGCCCGACAGTTTCGACATGCGGCGCACCGACATGTTTTCGCCGATAGTGGCGATCTTGTCGGTCAGGGTGTCCGCAACCGATTTGCCGCCCAGATCCGCTGCCAGCAGAGCTTCGACGTCGTCGACGCCTTCTGCCGCGTAGGTGATCTTGCCGACCATTTCCTGGAACTCAGCGTTCTTCGCAACGAAGTCGGTTTCCGAGTTCACTTCGACTGCAACACCGTTGCCGCCGTTTACGTGAACGGCCACCAGGCCTTCTGCTGCGGTACGGCCGGATTTCTTGGCCGCTTTGGCCAGACCTTTGGTGCGCAGCCAATCAACGGCTTCGTCCATGTTGCCGTCGGTTTCGGTCAGCGCTTTTTTTGCGTCCATCATGCCTGCGCCGGTCGAGTCGCGCAGTTCTTTAACCATTGCTGCTGTGATTGCCATCTTTTGGCTCTCCTCAATTCAAACGGAATTGGGGCAGGTCTACCCTGCCCCACATGTCATTTACGTGACGGGCAGCTTACGCTTCGGCTTTCGCTTCCGGCGCGGCTTCTTCTTCAGCCGGAGCTTCTTCCGCTACGGCTTCCTCAGCCGGAGCTTCTTCGAACGCGCCGATGTCAACGCCCGCTGCGCCCATCTGCGCGGTCATACCGTCCAGAGCGGCACGTGCGGCCAGATCACAGTACAGTGCGATTGCGCGGGCTGCGTCGTCGTTGCCGGGGATGATGTAGTCAACACCATCGGGCGAGCAGTTGGTGTCGACGACAGCCACAACCGGGATACCCAGTTTGTTAGCTTCGGCGATCGCCAGCGCTTCTTTTTTGACGTCGATGACGAACAGCAGATCAGGAACGCCGCCCATCTCGCGGATACCGCCCAGCGAAGCCTGCAGTTTGCTCTGGTCACGTTCCATGCCCAGACGCTCTTTCTTGGTCAGGCCCTCGGCGCCCGATTCCATCGCTTCGTCGATCTGGTTCAGACGGTTGATCGACTGGGAAACGGTTTTCCAGTTGGTCAGCGTGCCGCCCAGCCAACGGTGGTTCATGTAATATTGAGCCGACTTCTCAGCGGCGTCCGCGATCGGCTGAGCAGCCTGACGCTTGGTGCCAACGAACAGAACGCGGCCACCTTTTGCGACGGTGTCACGAACGGCCTGCAGAGCTTGATCCAGCATCGGAACGGTCTGGGTCAGGTCCATGATGTGGATGCCATTGCGCGAGCCGTAGATGAACGGGCCCATGCGGGGGTTCCAACGCTGTGTCTGGTGACCAAAGTGAACGCCAGCTTCCAGCAGCTGACGCATGGTGAACTCGGGAAGAGCCATGCTATTTTCCTTTTCCGGTTTACGCCTCGGCGGGGGTGAAAGAAGCGGATGCTCCAACCGGCGGGCCTGATAAGGATGTCTCCCCTAAAAAGCCCAAACCCCGCCTGCGGGTTTGAATGGCGCGCGTATACGGCAGGTTTTGAGGCAACGCAAGGGTCAATCGCCCTTATTTTTCAAGCCTTGCCAACTCGTGCGCTTGCCGTACCGCCTGTTCGCAGTGGGCAGCAAGCGCCTTGCGATTTTCAAAGTCACTGACTTTGGCTGGCAAATGATAAATCACCTCAACCCAACCCTGTTTGCGTGCGCCAAGGGTCTTCAGCAGATGAGGACCGAAATCCATATCCCCCCACCAGCCGTAAAACCGATCAGGTTGCCCTTCAGGCGCATGGAAGATTGCCGAAACCGGCTGGATATACATAAAGTCCCGCAATTCATCTGTGAAGAACGCAGCGAAAAGCGTTGTTTTAAATGGCAAAACACGAAGGCCATCGGTCGACGTCCCTTCGGGGAAGAACAACAGCTTATGCCCGGCTTTCAGACGATCCTCAAATACTCTGGTTTGCTCGCGGGCTTTCTTGGGGTTGCGCTCAATGAAAACAGTACCCGTGGCCCGCGCAAGCCAGCCAATGCCCGGCCACTTCGCCACCTCGGCCTTCGAGACGAAATAAACACGTTTGCGGGCGTTGAGGGCGAAGATATCCAGCCATGAGGTGTGATTGGCGACCACGGCCCCGCGCTCCTGCATCAACACGCCCGAACTGCGAAACCCTATCCCGAGAATTCTGAACGCGTTGCGGCACACAAACTGCGCGATGAACGGCGTTATCGGGCGCTGCATACCGAATAACGGGCGTTCGAACAGGCGTATTGCAAGCAGAATGATCAGCCCGCCAAAGACCAGAATGGCTAACGGGACGCCGCGCAGTAGCACCAGCACCCAACCGAGAAATCCGAGCTCGATCGGGTCGGGCGCCTCATCACTTTGCCAGGAGGGGTCGCTCACCGGGTCATGCTCCGCTGTAGATGCGCCGCTGACGCTCGTTCATGCGGGCGGTGTCAAGGATTAGACACACGTCGGTGGTGTTGAAGGCATGATCGATGAATGCCCCCTCGCCCACGAACCCGCCCAAACGAAGGTAAGCCTTGATCAGCGACGGCACCTGAACCATGGCTGCGCGCCGATCCAACTCATCGGATGGCAAGAGATTCATGGATTGAAAAACATCCGGCTGCGCCTGCACCCGCAGATCCGGCGGCGCAAGATGATTGTGATGCAGCATCGACAGCGGTTGTGCCAGTTTCTGCACATCGTTGCCGTGGAAACTCGCCACGCCGAACAGCACTTCGATATCGCGTTCGGCAACATAGGCTGCCAACCCGTTCCAAAGATGATACATCGCGGTGCCGCCCCGATAATCCGGATGCAGGCACGAGCGCCCAAGCTCCAAAAGCTTGCGGCCGCTTTGCTTAAGGACCGTCAGGTCGTATTCGTCTTCGGAATAGAACTGCCCCAGTTCGGCAGCCCGCCCACCAGGGAGCAGCCTGTAGACACCCACGACCTCTCCCGTAGAATCGTCACGCGCCAGCATGTGGTCGAAAAATGGATCGAACCGGTCTTTCTCGAGCCCGGCCTCATGATCGACCATCTCGCCGCCACCGCCCAACTCACGCACAAAGACGTCATATCGCAGACGTTGCGCGGCAAGAAGCTCGGCCTCGGTCTCGGCAAGTTTGATCGTGAATGAGGGGCCTTTGTCTGGCATCAGAAGGGTGGTCCATCTTTTCTGTTGCGCGCTGATAACGCGTTTGCCCGGAGAAAGGCAACAAGCGTGGGTTTCGGCAGAGTTGTTAACCTTTCCTAAACCAGTTTCACAGATCAAAGACCGGCATCAGGGCTATGCGTGTTCCGTCGATTACCACTTTCCCCTGCTCGCGAAAGTTAACGGTGATCTTGCCTCCGATATTGGACTGCACTTGTCCAACACCCCAATCGGGGAAATCGGGGTGGCGGACATACATGCCCGGTGCAAGAATGGCATTCAGATCTGTCATAATGGGCTCCGGGTCCTGCGGCAGATGCAGCAGGAGGTACGCATGGGCGCTTCGGACGTCAACCTGGCCGAGTTGATCGGCTCTCGGATCTGTCACGATCTGATCAGCCCGATCGGGGCAATCACCAACGGGCTTGAGCTGTTGGAGATGGTTGGCGCGGTGCAAGGCCCGGAAATGGAGTTGATCTCCGGCAGCGTCGGCAGCGCCGGGGCACGGATACGGTTCTTTCGCGTCGCCTTTGGATCAGCCAGCGATCAGCCCTTGGGACGCGCTGAGGTGGTCGAACTTCTCAGGGATGTGGAGCGCGCTGGTCGGCTCAAGATCAATTGGAACCTGGCCGAACCGGTGCCTCGAAATCAGGTGAAGCTCGCGTTTCTTGCCCTAATGTGCTGCGAAAGCGCGATGCCGTTTGGCGGCGAGGTCGACATAACGGTTCAGGGCACTGGGTGGACCGTGACGGGCATGGCCGACAAGCTGAACCTCGACTCCGGCCTGTGGAAAGGCGTTACGACAGGGCGTTTTGCCAACAAGCTGAGCCCCGCGCAGGTTCAGTTCGCCTTGTTGCCCGACACGGCATCGACGATGGGACGCCGGATCACGGCAGAGACGACCGCGACCCAGGTGAAATTGCGGTTCTAGTCCCGCGTCGTTCCGTCCCCACGCACCAGATATTTGAAGCTGGTCAGCTGTGCTGCCCCAACCGGACCGCGCGCATGCATCTTGCCTGTGGCGATACCGATCTCGGCGCCCATGCCGAACTCGCCACCATCGGCAAATTGGGTCGAGGCATTGTGCATCAGAATCGCGCTGTCGAGACGTTCAAAGAATTGTGCCGCCGCTGCATCATCCTCGGTCATGATGCAATCTGTATGGCTGGAGCCATAGGTGTTGATATGGTCGATCGCCGCATCAATGTCATCGACCGGCTTGGCGGCGATGATGCTGTCCAGAAACTCCTTGCCCCAATCCTCATCAATGGCCGGGGTTGTACTGTCATTGGCCAGGATACCTTGCGCATGAACCTCTACACCCGCCGCCTGAAGCCCCGCTATGAGGTCTCGGCCCAACGTTGCGGCCACATCCTGATGCACCAACAGACACTCAGCGGCACCACAGATACCGGTGCGCCGGGTCTTAGCGTTCAACACCACCTCCAGCGTCTTCCGAGGGTCTGCAGCTTTGTCGACATAGATGTGAACAATGCCCTCGAGATGGGCGAATACCGGCACTCGGGCCTCGCGCTGCACCAGCCCCACCAGACCTTTGCCGCCCCGCGGCACGATGACGTCGACATAGTCTGTCATCGTCAAAAGTTCCTGCACCGCTGCGCGGTCACGTGTCGGGATAAGTTGAATGGCATCCTCGGGCAGGTTTGCCGCCTTAAGGCCCTGGACGAGGCAGGCGTGAATGGCTGTTGAAGAATGAAAACTCTCGGACCCGCCGCGCAGGATCACGGCGTTGCCAGATTTCAGGCACAAAGCCCCGGCGTCGGCTGTCACGTTCGGACGGCTTTCATAGATCACACCGATCACACCTAAGGGTGTGCGAACGCGCTGAATATTGAGGCCTGTGGGCATGTCCCACTCGGCGATAACCTCACCCACAGGATCGGCCTGATCGGCAACTGTTCGCAAGCCGTCAACCATGCTCTGAACGCGGTCCTCATCCAGCATCAGGCGGTCCATCATGGCTGGGCTAAGCCCCTTCTCGCGCCCGAACTCCAGATCATTCTTGTTGGCCTCGATGATGTCAGCGCGATTGTTCCAAACAGCGTCTGCAGCAGCGATCAAAGCCGCGTGTTTACGCTCAGCGCTGGCAAATGCCAGTTCGCGCGCGGCCGTTTTGGCGCGTTTGCCAAGATCTTCCATCAGGCTGGGAATGCTATCGAAATCTTTCATCTCATATGCCTTTCAGGTCGTCATAACTCTTCTGTCACAGGGCCAGATCGTCGCGATGGATCAGAACCGCGCGGCCCGGATAGCCCAAGGTTGCCTCGATCTCCGAGGACCTGCGCCCTTTGATCGCGTCCGCCTCTTGCGCCGTATACCGGCTGAGCCCCTGTGCCAAAGGTCGCGCTGCAGGGTCCAGGATCGTAACCGGGTCACCGCGCCCGAATTCTCCGGTCACTTCGACGATCCCAACGGGCAGCAGGCTTTTACCGTTTGTCAGAGCGGTAACTGCACCGTCATCCACCATAATTTCCCCGCGCGGCTTCATGGCCGATATCCAGCGTTTCCGGGCGGCATGAGGATCAAGCGTTGCAGTGAACCAGGTGCTATTGGCGCCCTGCGCAAGCGTTTTCAATGGGTTCAGAGGCGATCCTTCGGTAATCGCCATGGCACATCCGGCAGCCGTTGCCATCTTGGCGGCCAACAGCTTGGTCTTCATGCCGCCTTTTGACAGCCCCGACCCCGCATCACCGGCCATGGCCTCAATCTCGGGCGTGATCCGTTCGATCACATCATAGCGCGTGGCGGTCGCATCTTCGGTCGGATTACCGGTGTAGAACCCGTCGACATCCGACAGCAGGATTAACTGATCCGCACCGACAGTCACCGCAATCTGTGCGGCGAGTCGATCATTGTCCCCATACCGGATTTCATCGGTCGCTACCGTATCGTTCTCGTTCACGATTGGCACGACGTCCAATCCCAGCAATGTCTCAAGCGTCGCGCGAGAGTTCAGATACCGCCGCCGGTCCGCGCTGTCCTCCAGCGTTACCAGAACCTGCGCGGTCTTGATATCATGCGGTGTCAGCGCCTCTTCATAGGCGCGGGCCAGGCGAATCTGGCCAACAGCGGCAGCAGCCTGAGATTGCTCGAGCGGCAAGGCCTGTATCGGCAGCCCGAGAACGCCGCGCCCAAGAGCGATCGAGCCCGAAGACACCAGAATGACATCCGTCCCCTGCCCCTTCAGCCAAGCCACATCCCGCGCCAGAGATTGCAACCATTCCGACCGCAATTCGCCAGTATTCCGATCCACCAACAGGGCAGACCCGATTTTGACCACCATGCGGCTGGCATCCGTCAGGGTTGCCAAGGCTCTGCCTCCTCGGTGGGTTTTTGCCGTAGACGGTTTTCATCAATCTGCGCCCGCAATGCACGCAGCACTTCGGTCACGCCGAGATGTGCCACGCCGGACATGGTCATGACAGGGCCGCCAACGGCCGCTTCCAGTTCGGCCTTCGCCAGTTCGCGTTCTTCATCGTCCAGCGCGTCGACTTTGTTCAGAACGGTGATGCGCGGCTTGTCCGCCAACTCACCACCATAGGCCTCGAGCTCGTGAATGATGGTGCGGTAATCTTCGGCGACGGTTTCGGACGTGCCGTCAACCAGATGCAGCAGAACGGCGCAGCGTTCGACATGACCGAGGAAGCGATCTCCGATCCCACGGCCTTCGTGTGCCCCTTCAATCAGGCCGGGAATGTCGGCGACAACGAATTCCACGTTATCGACGCCTACAACGCCCAGATTCGGGTGCAGAGTCGTGAACGGATAGTCGGCAATCTTGGGGCGAGCGTTCGATGTGGCTGCCAGGAATGTCGACTTGCCCGCATTGGGCATCCCCAAAAGACCTACATCCGCAATTAGTTTGAGCCGCAACCAAATTGTGCGATCAATCCCTGCCTGCCCTGGATTGGCGCGGCGAGGGGCCTGATTGGTGGCGGATTTGAAATGCAGGTTACCGAACCCGCCATTGCCGCCTTTGGCCAGCAGGACCCGCTGACCAACTTCTGTCAGGTCGCAAATTACGGTCTCTTCGTCTTCGTCCAGAATCTCGGTTCCGACGGGCACGCGTAGAATGATGTCATCACCATCCTTGCCGGTGCGCTGCTGACCGCGACCGGGCTGGCCGTTCTTGGCGAAGAAGTGCTGCTGATATCGGAAGTCGATCAGGGTGTTTAGTCCATCTACGACCTCGGCCCATACCGAACCGCCCTTACCGCCGTCCCCGCCATCGGGTCCGCCGTATTCGATGTACTTTTCGCGTCGGAAGCTGACGCAGCCGCCACCTCCGGCCCCGGACCGGATGTAGACCTTCGCAAGATCGAGAAATTTCATAGCTGTCCCCTACTGCAAAGGCCCCATCGGCCACAAGTCAGAGTTTCTTTGTATACGTCCAGGTGGGCACATTCGCATCGCGCGCCACCGAATAGGTTTCCGCATCGCCAAGATACTGGAACCCACAATGGGTCAGCACCCGGGCCGAGGCCGGATTGTCCTGAAACACGCTGGCGAACATCGTCGCGTTTTCCAGCGGGTTCGCATTGACAAGCGTTTCAACCGCAAGCGAAGCGATGCCCGTGTTCCAATACAGAGGCGCGACCCAATAGCCGACCTCGGATTGATTGCGATCCAGCCGTGTTAGTGAAATCAGGCCGATCAGCTCTGGCCCGCCATCTTTGGTGGCGTCCATGGCCCAGACATCCTCATCCCGGTCGTCGGCCATCGCGCGCGACACAAATGCCTCGATCGAGCCGGGCGGCAGCGGATGTGCAATCCGGGTGGTCATGCGTGCGACACGCTCATCGCCTGCATAGTGCTCGATAAGTCCCGTATCCGACCGGCGCAGGGGGCGCAGGTCGAACCGCTCGGTTTCAATGACCGGCTGATTTATTATTGCCTCAAGTTTCATACGCGTGCTCCTCCTCCGAACAACACAAAAAGTACGGACGCAACTGTCAAACTGGCTAACGTCCACATCAGATATTTTTCCGCAGGCCGACCTTCAACCGCATGGGCGATCCGATCTCCTGCAAAAGTCCAGATCGGGTGCAAGACGATCTGACAGATCAACAAACAGAGAGCGATCGTAAAAGTCGCCTCGAAACTGGGTGTCCCCGCGGCCACAAATCCGGTGAAGCCTGCGATAATCATCGCCCAGGCCTTGGGATTAAGCGGGTGTACAATTAACCCCGCCAGAAAACCGGGCACTTGCTTGTCCGTTTGACCACGAGAAAGCCGCAGATTGGCGATTTTCCACGCAAGCCAGCAAATATAGGCGGCCGAAGCATACTTAAGCGCCTCGAACGCCAGCGGCGCCTGATCGGCCACCTGCATTAGTCCGAAACCAACCGGCCAGATGATCAACTGCTTGCCCAGAATGACCCCGCCCACAAAGGGCAGCGCCGCGCGAAACCCATAGCGCGCACCTGTTCCCAGCAGGACCATGTTGGCTGGTCCCGGCGTGCCAACCTGCGAGGCGGCAAAAATCAGGAAACTGGTGGTTGCGACTGTCATCGGTCTTGGTGATCACGACTGCGTTAAAACGAGAAAGGGGACCGGCACTTTGTGCCGGTCCCCCATGAATTTTTCTTAAACCTTCTGGGTTTCGGCTTACTCTGCGGCCTCCGCCACTGGCAGGACCGAAATAAAGGTGCGGTTTTTGAGACCCTTGTGGAACTTCACGGCGCCATCGGTGGTTGCAAAGATGGTATGGTCTTTGCCCATGCCTACGCCTTCGCCCGGCCAGAACTTAGTGCCGCGCTGACGTACGATGATGTTGCCTGCGATGGCTGCTTGGCCACCATACAGTTTCACGCCAAGGCGGCGACCCGCTGAGTCGCGACCGTTACGGGAGGAACCGCCAGCTTTTTTATGTGCCATTCTCTCTCTCCTTAGCCTTGAGCCAGCTCTTTGGCTTGCTCAACCCATTCGGGTTTCACTTTGACGGTGTCGATAGCAGCAATCTGCTCATCCGACAAGGCGGCCAGAGCGGCAAAGCTCTCGATACCGGCCTCAACCAGCTTTTTGGCAGCGGCGGGGCCGACACCGTTCAGCTTGGTCAGATCATCAGCCGTAGCCGCAGCGGCGGGTGCCTCTGCTTTGGCTTCAGCTTTCTTGGCAGGCTTTGCAGCAGGTGCCGCTTCGCCAGCCGGAGCGGAACCGGTTGCAGCTTTGATGCCAGACTTGTCAGCGCCCGACGACAGGATGTCGGTGATTTTGACCAGAGTCAGTTTCTGACGGTGGCCAACGGTACGCTTCGAGCTGTGCTTACGACGGCGCTTGACGAACTTGATGACCTTGTCACCTTTGATCTGTTCGATCACTTCGGCCTGTACGCCTGCGCCTTCAACGAAAGGTGCACCAACAACCGGAGCGTCGCCGCCCAGCATCAGAACATCGTTGAATTGAACTTTTTCACCTGCGTCGGCAGCCAGTTTTTCAACGCGGAGCACGTCGCCCGCCTGAACCTTGTACTGCTTGCCGCCAGTCTTGAGGACCGCAAACATGCGTCTTTCCTTTGTCTAACCGCGTTCTGTGGTCCCCGGTTGGGTGTTAATGGCCTCAGCCACCTCGAACAGCGCGCCCTTTTCGGGCAGTGTGAATGACCCTTGGCGCATTGCCATCAGGTCAAAGAATAACGATACCCGGCGCGGAAAACCGGCCGGGATGCGCGCTTATCCAAGCATTGAAGTGGAAAGTCAACCTAAAAACCCGCGCTAGAGGTCCGAGGCCCTCATGGCTTGTGCAACAGCTTGCCCAAGCTGAAATGAAATGCTGTCGAGCATCTCGTTAAAACCTTCAAATAGAGCGGTATTCAGTGCGCGACCGGCATCTGTGCGCGAAAAGGCAATGTTCTCGCGCATCTGCGCCTCATTCAAAGGCTGATAGGCCAATAGGAGAAATGAATACATCCATTCGGTTGTCTCTGCCTTGGTGCGCTCATGCTGAGACAGCAACTCCTCCAGCACAGATGCTTCGTCCAACAACCCGCCTTGTCCCGAGGAAAGGCCGCGATAAAAGCTGTAATCTGCGCTCATGGTGCCCTGAACGTTCTGCTCGATCAGATCATTGACCTGAACATATTCATCCACCAGCCGAAAAAACATGTCGTCGCGATCGGCCTGCCGGTAGGCGGTTCGGGCCATTTCCTCGATCGCATCATCGGAAATCGCACGACGGGCTGAGTTTTCCAGAGAAACGATGCTTTGTCCCAGATCGCTTTCGAAAAAGATCGACGCTTGTTCCAACTGCGTCAAGGTCATCATGCGCCCCACCGACTGCGACAGCTGCTGGCGCATGGCCTCCGGGTCATACAAATCCGCAACCTGTGCCTGAAAATACGCCCCTCCCGAGCCACCCAGCATCGACTCGTTCATCGCGAGCCCCTGCGCTACCCCCTCTTCGCTGAGAATCTCCATGAAATCCGACAGGTGCATTGCCTGCATCAGCCGATCCGCATGTTCACTGGCCGCCAGCGGCACGGCCCAGATTATCAGGAGGGCTGCAGCGGCCAGAGCACGCATCAGATATCCTGTGCCGGGCGCAGCTCCGACATACGTGCCGCCAGCACTTCAAAACGCATGGCCATGATCTCGTATTGGATGGCGTTCAACAGCTCGTAAACTTCCTGCATCAGGGGCTGTTCCAGTGCCTCGACATAGGCGTTCACATCTTCATCCGAAAAATTCTGATAGGTATACGCCGAACCCGCCAATGCAGACAGTTGCAGCGACCGCCGCATATCACCCTCGTTATGACGCATCATTTCACGCAATTCATCTCCGTTGAGCTGAAGATCAATGATGCCTGACGCGCTCGCCGCCAGCAAAAAACGCACCTGAATCTCCTGCAACGCACGCAGCGAGGTGCCACTTGCATCAACGGCACGGTTCATCCGTTTCAGGCTTTCAACGCGAGAGGACCCGTCCTTGATGAGCCCCGAAATGATCTCCTGCCCGGCGAGTTGCTTGGCATCGTCATCATCATCCATGTGGGCCGCGTTTTCGGCGACAACCAATCTTTGCCCAAGATCCGAAGCATAGAAGGTCACCGCATGTGTCAACGCCTCGTCGCTGAGCGTCTGTTCCAGGATCGACACCGCCGTTTCGTGCATGAGTTCGGTATCAAACACCTCTCCTGTCAGCCTAGCCCAATCCGACCCAAAACCGTCCGGATCGATTCCCAGCATCTGCGGCGCCGAAGCGGAAGCCTGTGCAATGCTCTCCAGGGCGACGTCAAACCCGGTTGTGGTAAGAAACGCCTCAATCTGATCCCGACTGGCGGCTTGCGAAGACGATGCCAAGCCTCCCAGTGCCAAAAGCGGAAGAACAAGGCTGACTGCGAACTGTCGAATATAGTAGGTCATGCATATTAGCCTAGGCGATTTCTTACGGCAGGCAATGGAAAATCCAGGGATCGCCGAAATCCGGAATTTTCTGCTTGCACCCCTGCCCGTTCACCACTAAATCCCCCCCTCACAGACCCCCGCGGAGAGGTGCCGGAGTGGTCGAACGGGGCGGTCTCGAAAACCGTTGTGGGTGCAAGCCCACCCAGGGTTCGAATCCCTGTCTCTCCGCCATTAGAACTTGTTAACTATTGGTTTTAATTGATTTTTTTGTTCGTGCGAGGCGAATGTCCCCCAATTAATCCGCCCTAACGCAACTGTGTGGAGTGCATCCACTTAAGCGGTAGCGATGTGCGAACAGATTGCGATAACTGGGGGATAGAAGAATTACCTTACAGCTTTGAACTGAGAAATTTCTTGGCTTTGATCACGTAATGTGTTTAGCGCTGCTTTGGATAGGTTGAGTCAAAAGGCGTAGATATGGTTTTGAAAATTTTTCAAAAGAAGTCACCGGCAACCTCTGTGGAAAAGCCGCCAGAAGGGACACACGCCGTAGAGAGGCCAAAAGTCATCTCGCTATCCGACCCATTGGTAGAACGAGTGACTTGCAATGCTCAAGCTAGTAGTGAAAAAAGCGAACTTGCTGGCAGCGAAAGAGCTTCTGTAGCCTGCAATGAAACGGAGCTTTTGGCTCAGATTTCCGCCCGGATCGAGCGCGCTAAGTCGATCAGTATGGACGAGAAAACGTGCCTAGAAGCAATTACCTTCAATCAGCCCGTATCTCAGGAAAGAGTGCTAGAAAGCTTAAGAACATTTGGACTAGCGATTTTCCCTTCGGTATATGATGCAGATCGGTTGTCTCGGATAGCTCAAGAATATGATGATCTGGTCGAGAACGGATACTGCGCATGGCGCAACTTCGGTAGCACCGGGACAGAGGCGAAATATTATGCGGCCCCGCTCTCGTCCTCTTCGTGTTAAGCAATGGGCAAATTGGGCTGCTAAACTGTGAGAACTGCAATGACAGTTTGGTTCTGCCTCACCTGACAGCGGTGTGAATTTGATCCACTATCGAAAAGAAATAGACGGATTACGGGCAGTTGCCGTTGTCTCCGTCATTTTGTACCACGCAAAGTTGGAGCTCTTTGACCGACCGCTCTTTGGCGGCGGCTTCTTTGGAGTGGATATATTCTTCGTGATCAGCGGCTATCTGATCTCAAAGATTCTTTTCATTGAACTTCAAGAAAACGGGCGGATTGACCTTGCAGCCTTCTATGCTCGGCGGGCTCGCAGGATTTTACCTGCGTTAATAGCTGTTAGTATAGCCACGTTGTGCATTAGCTGGTTTTTTCTTCTACCTGCCGACTATGTGGATTTAAGTTCAAGTGTCTTAGCGACTTTCCTATTCATTTCGAATTTTTTCTTCTATTTCGAAACTACGGAGTACGGAGCCGATGACGCGCTTCTGGAACCGTTCCTCCACACTTGGAGTTTGGCTGTTGAAGAACAGTTTTATCTTGTTTTTCCATTGCTACTTCTTGCTCTGTTTCTATGGCAACGTAAGCTACTTTTTGCTTGGCTAATTGGGCTTTTAATCGCCAGTTTTGTCTCGGCGATCTACTTTACAAGAACTGATCCAGACCTAAGTTTTTTTCTTCCATTCACCAGAGGTTGGGAACTTCTGGCGGGTTCGATTGTGGCTTATAGTGAAAAACTGAATTTTTTACGTAAACTAAGATTTCAAACAAAATGGTATGATGCTTTCGCCGCCTTGGGAGCAGGGATGATCATTTTGCCGCTCTTTTTAGTCCATTCGATTGCTCAACATCCAGGCTTTATCACTGTCTCGTCGGTGATGGGCACATCCTTGATTTTAGCATTTGGTTCGGAGCGCGGTATTTTAGGACGGTTGATGTCATCACGCCCCGCGATTGCAATAGGTCTAATTAGTTATTCTCTCTATCTGTGGCATTTCCCGGTGTTTTCTTTCGGGCGAATGCTCAGCGGTCAGCAGGACCTATTGGATAAGTTAGTTTGGGTCGCCATTACGATTGTATTCTCTATTTTGAGCTATCGGTATGTTGAAAAACCGTTTAGAAATCGCGATCTCATTCCCCGTCGTGCCTTTGCATTATGTCTCAGTTTTAGCCTTGCGTTAGTGCTGAGCTTTAGCGCTATGACGGTCTATTTTGGAGGTTTTGCATTTCGTGTACCTCAAGCTTTGAGGCCCTATGCAGGAGAAGTTGGCTACCGAACACTAGAGAATGATGGCAAACGATGCCATAACCACCCTAAAGACGTTTGCACTTTTGATATTGACCCGAGTGAGCCCGTGTCTGTGATGATTGTTGGAGACAGTCATGCAGATAGCTTATCGAGCGATCTTTATAACAAGCTTTTGTCTCGCGACATCGGAAAATTCATTCAAATCACCACTAGTGGCTGTCCAATAATACTTGGATTTTCCATTAAGGGGCGAAAAACATGTACCTTTGAGCGTGTTCAAGAACGTCTTCAAACCGTTGAGGATATGGGAAGAAGAGAGCGTTTAATCGTGATATATTTTGCCCGGACACCCGTGTATCTATCCGGAGTTCGTTACGACGGCGGACCCGGTAGAATCGAAGCAGGGCCACCTTTTAAGCATGTTATCTCGGGTAGCCGTGAACAGAATCTCACTCGTACGTTGGACCGCATTTCGCAGGTCTCTGAGTTGATAATTGTCTATCCGATGCCAGAGTTGGGCGTTCATGCGCAGCGATATTTTTTAGACCGAATTCGTCCTGTGTTCCCCGGAAAACTGGAGCGCGTAATGGAGAACGAACCGCTAAAAGTATCCGAGCAAATGTTTCGGGAACGAGCGGCCAAGTCGTTCGAGGTACTGGATCAGATCTCTATTCCAGATGAGCAGAGAATCTACCCCCATGAGTTTCTTTGTAAGTATAAGTTGGAGGGATGGTGCTACGCCCATGACAGCAAGCAACTATTTTATACTGATAGTAACCACCCAAATTGGATATTGGCCGACCAAATAAATAACAGAATTGTTGATCAAATCGACAAGATAATTTCGGTGGGCTCAGCTACTAATTAGTCTCGCAACTATTAGGGTCAGGACACATAGTCAGTAAATGACGGTTGCCGCAAGAGCGATGGCTGAGAGGAAGACCTTTGGACATCTGTCGTATCGCGTTGCTACCCGTCGCCAGTCTTTGAGCCTGCCGAACATGATCTCAATGCGGTTGCGTCGTTTGTACCGGCGCTTGCCGTACCTTACGCTTGTCTTGCGTTGCTTGCGACCTGGGATGCAGGGCCGTATCCCTTTGTCTTTCAACACTTCTCTGAACCAATCGATGTCATAGCCACGATCTCCAAGCAGCCAATCGAGATCCGGCAGGCTGCTCAGCAATGCCCGCGCGCCGATGTAATTGCTAACCTGACCGGCGGTCACAAACAGGTTCAGAGGGCGGCACTCGCTGTCGCAGATGGCGTGCAGCTTGGTGTTTATGCCGCCTTTCGTGCGCCCGATCAGGCGTCCACGTCCCCGTTTTTCACCGCGAGGCTGGATGCCGTGCGATGCGCTTTGTGATAGGTGGCGTTGATCATGACGGTCTTTGTCTCGACATGCTCGGCAGCCAGACCGACCATCCTCTGCGCGAAGATGCCCTTGTCGCTCCAGCGCTTCCAGCGGTTGTACAGGGTCATGTACGTACCATAGGCATTTGGCGCGTCACGCCAACGTAAGTCATTGCGATTGATGAAGATAATCCCGCTCAATACGCGCCCGCCATCAGCGCGAGGTTTGCCGTGGGACTTCGGGAAAAAAGGCTCAAAACACGCCATTTGCGCATCCGCCAGCCAGAAAAGATCAGACATGTTCACCGCTCGTTTTTGAACCGTGAATCATGCCGCCTAGCGGAATTCAATGGGTCCTGAGCCTAGAAAGGTTCATGTTTTCTTGCGGTTGACAAAACCGACACAACCGACAAAACCTGCTCGAGCATGAGTTCTGTCAGTTCTGTCAGTTTTGTCGGTTTTGTCGGTTTTGTCATTGGGCAAGTCACTGTGGTGCCTGGTGGATCACCGGATTGACGATGTAGAGCCGTGACCGCCGCCCACCTGCTGCGCCTGATGGTTGCTCTACCAATCGGATAATATCGCCTTCTTCCAGCGCCTTGAGAGCTGGGTTTAATTCTCCTGCAGTTGCCAATCCCGACCGATCCAGCCGTAAGACCTCGCGTGATGTGAAGCGCTCCCAGGCTTGCTCCCGAATTAATGCCGCCAACCGCCGTGCAGCCCGTTCGGTTTTGGATAGCGACGCACCTGCATAAGCGCGCTGCGCCATCGGCAACGCGTAGGACGTGACAAACAACGCTGCCCGCTCAAAATCGGCTGCCGTGATCTGATGCGTCTCGTCTTCGATCCCTGTTGCCCAATCCAGGTAAGACAGCAGCAGGGCAAGCCGAATAGTCATGCCAGGGAGCTTACCTATATACGAGAGCAACAATCCGTCTGCTTTTGCCTCCAAGTCCCTTACATAGCTACGTAACGTATCGAGGTGGTCGCGGGCTTCTTCAGTGAAAGGGATGAGCCAAGGCCGCGTGACGTCAAATTCGTCCGTTACCATAACTAAGGATAGGAGTCTGGTGAGCGCACGTTCTATGAACGCATCATCAGGAATGGATCGTGGACGCTGTATCGGAACGGGGTCGGGCCAAATCGGTGTGAACCGCGCCAACAAGCCATCATCGTCAGAATTGATCAGCAACCCGTTCAATTTGTCCGGCTGGATTCCACCAACCACGCCAATGGACAGCCGGTCTATGTATACGGGATCACGCCCCATACGTTCGACCGTATAGGCGCGACCGCCATAAGCTTCGAGCCAGAAAGGTCGATCTGATCCGCCGCCGGAATAGCGTGTCATGCCTTGCAGCCAACCGGCCAACTCATCCCGTGCCGCCAAAGTGCCGCGCGCCTGCTTTTCCAGGATCACGGCTAGGCGTTCTACGGTGCCGTCAGCTACGCAGAGACGCGGTAGGAACGGTTCTTGACCAGGATTGGCCGCGTCGGGCCGCTCCGGCGGTGTGGACCCGTCTTTGATCGCGGCCTTGGTTGCTTCTTTCCACGTGCTTTCCGCAATCTTGGCGACCTCTGCCGCCTCGCGCCATTGAGCGAGTTCGCCTTCGGACGTCTTGCGGAGTTCCTGCTCAGTCTTCCGCAGCGGGGTTAGAACCGCATCCAAACCAGGAGATTTGCCGCTGGATGGCAGGCCAATTGCCATCGTCCACAGAATTGGGGGCTCCGACCAGCCTGCCCAGGGAGACACCCAACGGGTGTTTCCAATCAATGATCCGGCGACTGCCAACAGGGCGGCCACAATGTAATCCGTTGGTGATGACTTGGCTTCAGCCGCGACGGTGATCCATTGCGCCCATTTTGGTCCAAAGACCTCCTCCAAGGGCAGCCTGGGCGCAGCGGCGCGTTCATCCCGCAAGAACCGCGAAGCCGGTTCCGGCCAATCCGGCGCAAAACTCTCTTCTTTTGGATGGATCGTCATTGCGCTTTTGCCTTCCCCGTCAGTACGTCGTTCCAGTCATAGCCATCAGGGGCAGGCAGCAATGAGATACGCCAACCCAAGGCATAGGCACGATGTGCCAGCACTTGCCCGGCTTCCCGGCCAACGGCGTCGCCATCGGGCGCAATCACCAATTCGCCGGGATGATCTGGCAGGTGCAGGGATTTTATTCCGCTGGCGCTCAGCGCCGCCCAAACTTCTATGGGTCCGTCCATCAGACCGGAGAGCAGCGACAGCCCGGTTTCGATGCCTTCTGCGACCACCAGCCTACCCGGGGTATGGGTAAGCCGAACCGCACCGCCTTTTGTCGCCCCGAGCATAGCCTTACCCGGGGTATACTCGGATTTGCCCATGCCGTTTTGGCTTAGGTAGGTTCGGTGTACGGCATACGATCCACTACCTGCCACATTGCCGACAAGCGCTGGGAGCCTTCTGGCCGCCGGATGCCAGCAATCGCCGTGAAAGCGAAGGCTTGCGGGAAGCTCGCAGGTAATACCCCGTTTGCGTAGATAGGTTTCCGCCAGTGTGTCTTGTATCGGCTTGGTTTCCCGCCAGAGATTGCTTGCAATTTCTGCACGGCGTTGGTTGTCGCGGCGCTCGTTATCACGATGCCTGTTGGCCTCGTCGCTAGCGACTGACGAGCCTATGCTGCTGCCCACAAATCCCATGCCTTTTATTGCATCCAGGACGCTCACAAAGCTGCAACCGGCATGGCAGGTCAGCAAAAGCTGACCAGAATGCCCGTTGGCGATGCTCAAGCTGGGTGAGCGGTCGTCATGTGCGGGGCAGCAAGCCGTACCTGAACGACCGGTCCAACGTCCACCGAGGGCGCGTGTGATGGTTTCGGCATCCACTAATTCCAGCCTCCCGCTTTAAAAGTGTCCGGGAGCGCTGCGAGTTCGGGCGATGAGACGCCCAGAAACCTGTGCTGGAACCGCAAAAGGGCGTTTCGGGTGGTGCAGTAGCCCAAGTTGCGCCACCGCGCTCCAGCACAGGTTCTAACCGTTACGCGCTGCTGAAAGAGCCATTGAAGGTCATCTTTGCAAACCGCGACGCGATAGCGACCGAGGGTAAACAAAACGCGTTTGTAGTGCGCCGATGTTTCGTGATGCTCTGTCATGGATCACGCCGCCTCGTTTGAGCGGCTTTCCAGCCAGGTCAAAACATCAGACTGTCGCCAGCCTACAGCGCGCTTCCCAAGTTTGATCGGCTTTGGGAACGTTCCGTCTGCAATCATGGCGTAGATGGTAGATCGGGAAAGACCCACCAGGGATTCCACGTCTGGTCTGCGATAGATTTTGTCTTGCATTTCAATGTGCCTCTTCGAGCGTCGCGCCATTTCTTTTGACGCGAACCGTTGTCGGCAGTATCGAGGACGTCAGGGATTGCTCTAATTCCTAACTTTCCGTCGGTTCCGGTGTTGGCGCATCGGGGCCGACACGAAGCGCTAACTGCCAGTAAGCGCCGCGTAAGTCCGAATAAGCACAGCAAAATACACCTGCCAACATGTCCCCGGAGAGGTTGCAAAACCTATTTATTACAGCGTCTTGTATGGCGATCTGGGGGACTAGGTAGGAAATTCATGGAAAATGCAGGTTTTTTGGACGGAAATCCTAAGCAACTGATATTGCGTTATTCTTTTTTCAAGAATTTTTCCCAAGCAACCATCATCTTACGGCGGCGCTCCAAGGCATCGGTTCTGCGGTAGGCGCGCACAACCATGCTGTCCACACTATGCGCAAGTGCCAGTTCTGCCATTTCGTGCGGGACACCCGCCTCGGCAGCCCAATCCCGGAAAGTAGACCGCAGTCCATGCGGAACGGCAGGTGAACCACTTTTGGCGTCAAGGTAGCCCGCACCACCTTTGTCCAGGTCGGCTTTGTGCATTTTCCGCATGACGGAGGACAGAGCCATATCTGACAACATGCCTCCCTTGGCTCCAAAGAACACATAGGGCGAACCCTCCAACCGCGGCAGCTTTTGTAGCAACGCAATCATAGAGGCGGTTAGTGGAACGCGGTGCTGCCGCCGTGCCTTCATACGCGCTGCCGGTATGGTCCAGTGTCCCGCTTCAAAGTCCACTTCATCCCAGGTCATGCCCCGTATCTCGCCAGAGCGCGACGCGGTGAGGGCCGCAAATTGCAATGCCTTGATCGACATACCATCCCGGATTGCCAGATCGTTCCACCAGCGTCCGGTATCCTTCTGCGCCAGTGCGGGGTGATGTTTGACAGTTCTAATTTTGCTGGGTTTGGGCAGAACTTCGGACAAGTTGCCGTTCCACCGGGCCGGATTATCTCCAAAGCGCAACTCGTTCACCGTTGCCCAGGACAAGACCTTTTCAATGCGTCCGCGCAATCTGCTGGCAGTTTCGGTCTTCTCTTCCCAGATCGGTTTGAGAACCGTCACGATATCCGTCACGTCGATTGTTTCCACGGCCCTGTGTCCGATTATCGGAATTGCATATGTGTCCAGAGTCGAACGCCATTGCTTCTTGTGCTTTTCGTCGTCGAATTCCGCGAGCTTGGCCTCCAGGTACTTTTCGACAACGCTGGCGAAATCCGTATCCATTTTGGCTTTGCGTTTCTCAGCCAAGGGGTCATTGCCCATGTGAGCCTTGCGCTTGTTGTCTACCACTTGTTCCCGCGCCATCGACAGCGTGACCAGAGGAAAGTTCCCAAGGCCGATCTCGCGGCGCTTGCCAGAGATCATGATCCGTTGCACCCAATACTTGCGGCCATCTTTGTCTATTCTTAGAAACAGGCCATAGCGGTTGCTGTCGAAGTATTTCCCTGGCTTGGTGATGTTTTTGACAAAGGTTGCTGTCAGGGGTTTGCCTGCTGCCATGATGCTGCGTATTCCGTATTATTGTCCGTCATTCTATCCCTCATTTGATGCTGGATCTCACCGGAAATCGCAAGACCAATTTGGATGCTAAAGCGGAAAATAACAGTTTATAATAATGAGCTTATGAGAAAGCAGTAGAATTCCTCGGATCATAGAATGGCTGCCTGTCTCTCCGCCACATACTTATTGTCCCACTAGTGCTGCTTTAATCTCCCTCGGTTACAACGTTGACCGGCGACGGCATGAATTTGCCACCGTCCGCCATGCCAATCAGCGCAGTGTGGCTCAAACCCGGAATGTGCTGCAAATTCACGGGTTTTCCCCTTGGCGTTGGCATAGTTTCATCCCATCTCGGCGACACATCATTTGAAGGAGACACTCAATGTCGCGTCTATTACTTATCGTAGCCATCGCCGTCATCGGAGCTGGCGCTTATTATTTTTCGACAAAACCAGATCCGACGCCAGCCGAGCAGTTGCAATCGGCTGCAGAAGATGCCTCTGACGCGGTGGGTGAAGCCGCATCGGCCGTACAGGAGGCCGCCAGCGACGCTGTTGATGCTGCGACCGATCAAGCGTCCGAAGCAGCGTCTTCGCTGACCGAACAAGCAAGCGAAGCCGCATCGTCGGTTTCTGAACAGGCAAGTGACGCCGCCGCTTCGTTGACCGAGCAGGCCGGTGATGCCGCTTCTGACGCCGGAGAGCAGCTTGCTGCACTTGCGGGGCAAGGACAGGAATTGTTCAACTCCTGGGTGCAGGAAGGGATGCTGACCGCGCAGAACTTCGACTATGACGCCATTGTCACGTCGGTTCAGGATAGTTCGCTGACGCAGAGCATCAAAACTCAGGCGCTTGGTATTCTCGATGAAATCAAGGCCTCGCCCGAACTGATCGTGGAAAAGATGCAGGAACTGCGCAATCTGTTGACGCAGCAATAAGAAACTCAGAACCAGCCTTAACGGGCTGGTTCTCTCAATTTGGCCACGGCGCGCGGCGCGCGTTACGGCAGCGGCCGATGGGGCCCACATATTTCATTTGCTTACACAGGCGTAGTTTGGTCTGAATATTAAGACCGTTTGTCAGATAGTTAAATTGTATCTATCGCGGCGCTGTGCTGAACTTTATATTAAAAAGGAAACGTATGATGACCACCTTGCCCGACAGCATGTTTGCGGTTGTTCAAAGGCATGATGGGTATTCCGGTGAGGCGACGGGGCCCGTGCTGGAAAACGCCTCGGACTGGTTGGCCGAGGCGGAATTGCCTCTCCCAACGCCCGGGCCGGGTCAGGTGTTGATCCGTTTGCGCACCGCCTCGGTCAACCCATCTGATATTCATTTCATCAAGGGAGAATATGGTCAGCCCCGGGTCAAAGGCGCGGCTGCGGGTTTCGAAGGTTGCGGAGACGTAGTGGCCACCGGAGCCGGAGCCGAAGCACTGCAAGATCAACGTGTGACATTTGTTGCCGCTGGTTCTGGCGCCTGGGCCGAGTATGTGGTGACGCAGGCACAGATGTGCATCCCGTTGCGGCCCGAAATTTCGGACGAGGATGGCGCTGCACAGATCGTAAATCCACTGACTGCCATGGCGATGGTGGATATCGCGCGGAATGAGGGCGAGGCTTTTGTCGTTTCTGCTGCAACCAGTCAGCTGGGTAAGCTGATGTGCAGCCTCGGGCGGGATCTTGGCCTAAAGCCGATTGCGTTGGTGCGCCGCGCTGAAACGGTAGATATGTTGAAGGACCTGGGCGCGGCAGAAGTGATCGTGACCAGCGACCCCGAAGCCACTACGCAGTTCGCGGACATAGGCAGAGACTTGAAACCCCGTGTTTTCCTTGACGCCGTGGCGGATCAGCTTTCAGAACAGGTGTTCTTCGCGATGCCAAACGGTGCGCGCTGGATCTGTTACGGCAAGCTCAGCACCGAGTTGCCGAAGCTGACGCAAATGGGCCAACTGATCTTCATGAGCAAACGGATCGAAGGGTTCTGGCTGACCCGTTGGATGATGGACACCCCCCCTGCAGACCAGATGCGTGTCGTTGCCGAGGTTCAGGCCCGTTTTGCCGATGGCCGATGGAAAACCGATGTTTCTGCGCGGCTTGCCCTGCGGGACGTGCTGTCAAATCTGGCCGATGCGCTAAAAAAGAGTGACGGCAAGGTGATCATCACGCCATAGTAGAACGAAGCGCCGGACAAAACCGGTTGAGGGAGGGTGAGATTGGATAACGCACAGCTGCTGATCAGCGGGCTGGCGAATGGCTGCGTCTACGGCCTGATCGCACTTGGCTTTGTTCTTATCTACAAGGCGACCGAGGCGGTGAATTTCGCTCAGGGTGATTTCATGATGCTGGGTGCGTTTGTTACTATCGGCCTTACGAATACTGAATATATGGGTCTGCCCTTCTGGATGGCGCTACCGATCTCACTGGGGATCATGGGAGCGCTGGGGTATCTGGTCGACCGACTGATCATCCGTCGCCTGTTTGGCGAAAGCCAAACCGCGGTTGTGATCCTGACCATCGCCTTGGGCTTTGTGATCCGGTTTGCCGCCGGTCTGATCTGGGGGCACGAGCCACAAACGCTGCAGAACCCATTGGCTGGTAAGGAAATCCGGTTCGGCGGTCTGGTGCTGGGGATGGAGGACGTGGCTGTTATCGTCGTCACCGTCCTGCTGACCTGGGGTCTATATGTGTTCTTCAGCAAGACCAAGCTGGGGCTCGCCATGCAAGGTGCGTCTCAGAATCAGTTGGCAGCCTATTACATGGGCATCCCGGTCAAACGCGTTCAGGGTTTTATCTGGGCCTTGGCCGGAGTGGTCGCCGGGATCGCCGGGATATTGTTTGCGGCCAAAGGCTCGGTCGATCCCACAACCGGTCTTCTGGGGATCAAGGCATTTGCCGCAGCAGTGATCGGCGGGTTCGGCAGCCTGCCCGGCGCATTGGCTGGCGGGCTGATCGTCGGTGTGATTGAGCCCTTCGCCAGCCGCTATATCGCCGCAGGTTACAGCCAGATTGCGCCTTATGCGCTGTTGCTGGCGGTTCTGATCTTTCGACCGCACGGGCTGTTCAGCCAGGTGCGGGTCAAAAAGGTCTGATCGTTATGCGGGTTGCTTTCAAAACAAACTATATGCAGGACATTCGCCCGTGGAAGGATGTCTATCAGCTTGGCCTCTATCTGGTTCTTTTGGCCGTCGTGGCTGCTGCGCCGTGGTGGCTGGATGACTTCTATTTAGGGGAGCTAACCAACGTTCTGATCTGGGCTATCGCGGGTTTGGGCTTGATGATCCTGACCGGCCATACCGGACAGGCCAGCCTTGGCCATGCCGCCTTTCTGGCCGTTGGGTGCTATGCCAATGTTATCCTGATCGAGGCTGGTGTACCCTTTCTCATCGCTTTCCCCTTGGCGGGTCTGCTGACCGGCATCGTCGGAGCAACCGTCGCCATCCCTGCCCTGCGCCTGCACGGCATCTATCTTGCGATCTTCACCCTGGCTCTGTCCATCCTGATGGACGACATCATCGTTTTGGCCGAACCCATCACCGGAGGTGTCGCGGGTAAATATCTGGGTGGTGTCGAGATCTTTGGATATCTGGTCGATCGTTGGGCCACCCCGGCCCCGTTCTTCTGGCTGGTGCTGGCCGTCGCCGTTGTCGTGACACTGGGCTATATCAACCTATTGCGCGCGCCCTTGGGTCGCAGCTTCATCGCCGTACGTGACTCTGAGGTCTCAGCGCAGGCGATGGGCGTGGATATAGCGCGCACCAAAACGATTTCATTTGCGCTGTCTTGCGCGGTCACCGGACTAGCAGGCGCATTAATGGGGATGTTCTCCGGAGCGTTCAATAACGAGACATTCAGCGTCGTAATCTCTATCCAATTGCTGATAATGATCGTGATCGGCGGACTGGGCTCAATCCATGGCGCGTTTCTTGGGGCAATCGTGATTGGTTTTCTGCCGCAGTTTCTATCGATCTCAAAGGAATACGCAGCCGCCCTGTTCGGCGGTAATACGGTCGCTATTCCGGGGCTTGAGTTTGGCATATTCGGTATGATCTTGATCGCGTTCATCCTGTTTGAACCGATGGGCCTCTATGGCCGATGGTTGAAAATCCGGACGTGGTTCGAGCTGTTCCCGTTCTACCGAAAGGACATGTTCAAACGGCAAAAGTCCTATCTCAAGACGGAGCGTCTGAGATGAGTCTGCTGGAGTTCGAAAACGTCACCCTGAAATTCGGCGGCCTGACCGCGGTGGATGACCTGTCATTCGATGTGCAAGAGGGCGAAGTGTTCGCCATCGTCGGCCCGAACGGCGCAGGCAAATCAACGGTCTTCAACCTGATTTCGCGCTTCTACGATCCCTTCGCCGGGGCGATCCGGTTTGACGGGCATGATCTGCTGCGTGTCAAACCCTCGGCCGTTGCCGCATATGGAGTTGCGCGAACGTTCCAGAATATTGAACTGTTCGAACACGCGACCGTTTTGCAGAACCTTCTGGTCGGGCGACATCGGCACCGCAAAACCAATCTGATCTCGGAAATTCTATTTACGCCCACCGCGCGCAGGCAGGAGATCGAAAACCGTGAAAAGGTAGAAGAGATCATCGACTTTCTCGATCTACAGGCTTTCCGCGACAAGATGATCTCAGGCCTGCCGTATGGTGTGCGCAAAGTGGTCGAGGTCGCCCGCGCGCTGGCCACTGACCCGAAACTCCTGCTACTGGACGAACCCGCCTCGGGCCTGTCAGTTGAAGAGACCACCGATATGCGCTGGTGGATCGATGATATCCGGCGGCAGATGGGGATCACCGTGCTGATGGTGGAACATGACATGGGACTGGTCTCGGGCGTTTCCGACCGGGTGCTGGCGATAGCGGACGGAGCGAAACTTGCGCTAGGAACCCCAGTTGAGGTTCAATCGCATCCAGCCGTGGTCGAGGCTTATCTGGGGAAAGCCTCATGAATGAGCCAATTCTCAGAATCCGCAATATCGAAAGCTTCTATGGCCCGATCATGGCCATTCGCGGTGTATCGCTGGACGTGCATCCAGGGCAGATCGTCTCGATCCTTGGTGCCAATGGTGCAGGCAAGACGACACTAATGAAAACTGTCTCGGGCGTGATGGACCCCGAGAAAGGTACGATCACGTTCGACGGCCAGCAGATACAGGGATCAGAACCTCATAAGGTGGTGCAGAAAGGTATTGTGCATGTCCCCGAGGGGCGTGAGGTCTTTCCCTTGCTGACCGTAGACGAGAACCTCAGCCTCGGGGCTTATACACTGTCAGACAAAGGTCAGATCGACCATGATCGTGATCTGGTCTTCTCCTACTTCCCCGTGCTGAAGGAGCGCCGCACTCAAGAAGCCGGAACCCTGTCCGGCGGGCAGCAACAGATGTTGGCGATCGGGCGTGGTCTCATGGCCAACCCCAGAATAATGTTGCTGGATGAGCCATCGCTTGGCCTGTCGCCTTTGTTGGTGCAAGAGATTTTCAGTATCCTCAAACGCCTCAATGACGAACAGAACATGACGATGATGTTGGTCGAACAGAACGCCAACGCTGCGCTGGAACTCGCGCATCATGGCTATGTCATGGAGATCGGCCGGATCGTCATGGACGGTGCCGCCGATGTATTGCTGCAATCCGAGGATATCCAGAACTTCTATCTAGGCGTTCAGGAAGAAGGCGCGCGGGAGAACCGCCGCTGGAAGCGCAAGAAGACGTGGAGGTGAGCCGGATGGACGCAAGCCCCCTGCCCCCTTGGACCACGATCAACGGCGTTGAGTTCAATTCCACCCCTGGCCAGCGCCCGCTTCGCGTTGATGGCTGCATCACAATTTGCCAGTTGTTCCAAAAGCGCTGTGCTGAGCTCGGTGCCCGCACGGCGCATCGCGAAAAAGACCTCGGCATCTGGAAATCCTATTCCTGGGCCGACTACTGGCAACACGCCAAACGGATCGGGCTGGCTCTGCGCAAGCTGGGTTTACGGCGTGGTGAGGTTGTCTCGATCCTGTCCGAGGACCGCAAGGAATGGGCCTGGTTCGATATGGGCATCCAATGCGTCGGAGGGATTGCTTCCGGCGTCTACACCACGGATTCGGCCAGCCAGTTGAAATACCTGATCAATGACAGTGACAGCCGGTTCCTGATCGTCGAGGACGAAGAACAACTGGATAAGTTCCTTGAGGTCGAAACCGATCTGCCCGCGTTGGTAAAGGTCATCATTCTGGAAAACGAAGGGTTACACGATCTCGATCATCCCCGCTGCATGATGATTGAAGATCTATATCGACTGGGTGCGCAGGCGGAAGCTGATGAACCCGGAGCCTTTGAGGCCGAAATCGCCCTGTGCACACCCCAGGACACCGCTCTGCTTGTCTATACGTCCGGCACAACCGGAAACCCCAAGGGCGCGATGCTGAGCAATGAAAACATCTTGGCGGCTATCGAGGCCGGGGCACATTCCCTGCCCGCCCTGAGTTCGGATGAACAACTGTGTTTTCTTCCGCTTTGCCACATCCTCGAACGCGACGTGTCGATTTATTACCCTTTGGCGGCAAAGTGCACCGTGAACTTCGCCGAAAGCCTTGAGACCGTGTTCGCCAATCTGCAAGAAGTCTCACCTGCAACATTCACCGCCGTGCCCCGGGTTTGGGAAAAAATCTATTCTCAGGTTCTGTTCATGGCAAAAGAAGCGACGCCCATTGGCCGTTTCGCATTCGCTCGGGCCCTGAAGGCAGGTATGGCTCGCGCTGAGTGCATCCTTGCCGACAAACCTGTGCCTGCCCTCATCGCCCTACGGTTCATGCTATGGGATCGGCTGGTATTCCGTAACTTGCGCCGAATGCTGGGTATGGACAGACTGCGCCGAGGCGGCTCTGGCGCGGCTCCGATCTCGCCCGATCTGCTTAAGTGGTTCTGGGCCATTGGTGTGCCGGTTGTCGAGGGGTTCGGGATGACTGAAACATCCGGTATCGCTACGCTGAACACACTCGAAGCCAACAAAGTTGGCACCATTGGCAGACCCGTCGCGGGAAACGATCTGCGCATCTCTGATGACGGGGAAATTCAGGTCAAAGGGCTGAACGTCTTCCAGGGGTATTGGCGCAACAACGCCAAAACCGCCGAGACGTTCACCGCCGATGGCTGGCTGCGCACCGGTGACATGGGGCATATCGACAGCGATGGTTTTGTTACGATCACCGGCAGGACAAAGGACATCATCATCACCGCCGGAGGCAAAAATATCTCTCCTGCCGAAATCGAAAGCGCTTTGAAATTCAGCCAGTACATATCGGATGCGGTTATAATCGGGGATCGGCGGAGATACCTGACGGCGCTGATCATGATCGATCAGGAAAACGTTGAAAAATTCGCTCAGGACCGCAAGATTCCTTTCTCTGACTTTGCTTCACTTTGCACAGCACCGGACATCACCGGGCTTATTGAAAGGGAAATCGCCACCGTAAACAAAGAATTCGCGCGTGTGGAGCAGATCAGAGACTTCCGTCTGATCGACGTTATACTGACGGCCGAGGACGATGAACTTACCGCCACAATGAAGCTAAAGCGCGGACTGGTGGAAAAGAAACACGCACATCTCATTGAAGACATGTACAATTAATCATGGGGCAACCCGAACTGGGAGGAGAGCTATGAGGAACCTGATCCAAGGGATGGCTGCGGCCACAGCCTTTATTGCAGCTTCAACGATGTGCTGGGCACAGACGCAAGGTGTAACTGATGATGAGATCGTCATCGGCTCGGTCAACGACCTGAGCGGGATTTTTGCGGCTGTTGGCGTTCCGGCCACCAAGGGCGCCAATGTGGTCTTCGACCGGGTAAATGCCGAGGGCGGCATCCATGGTCGCAAGATCCGGTACGTTGTCGAAGATAACGGCTACCAGATGCCTCGTGCGATGCAGGGTTACAACAAGCTGCTGAATCGCGACAAGGTATTTGCGATGCTGCAATCATTAGGTACACCGATGAACCTGGCAGGGTTCAAACTGCTGGACCCGAAGGGCATTCCCAACGTCGCGCCTTTGACTGCTGCGCGTCAGATGCTGCAAGAACCGATGGGCAACAAGTTCACATCGTTCTCCACTTATTATGACCAAAGTCGCGTTGGGGTGAAGTATTTGGCCGACCAGTTTGGCTCGCAAGCTGTTTGCACAATGTACCTCCCTACCGATTTCGGCGAAGAGATTTTGGAAGGCAGCAAAGCTGGCGCAGAAGAAGCCGGGATATCCTTTGTGTCCGAGACGACGCATAAGCCGGACGAGACCGACTTTGTTGGATCTCTGAGTAAGTTAAAGGATCAAGGGTGTGACATCGTCACGATCGCCCTTGGAGTGCGTCAGGCAATCACCGTCGTTGGCACTGCCAAGAAGATGGGGCTGGAGGATATGAAGTTCCTCGGTACATCAGCCAGCTTCCTGACGGTTGTCGCACAGGTGCCGGGCGGTGTCACAGATGGATTCTACGCCGCTGCGTCCTGGCTGGATCTGTGGGCACGTGCCGAAGACCCCGCCCCAGCCGCCTTTATCGCCGAGTACAAAGCCGCCACCGGGGAAGATCCGGTTGGTTTTGCGATGTTGGGGTATTCTGCCGCAGAGATGATGGTCAAGGCACTCGAAGCCGCGGGCCCCGACTTGACGCACGAAAGCTTTATCGCCGCCATGGAAACTCTCGACTATCAGGATGAATTGGTGGGCAACCATATTACCTACGGGCCTGACGATCATCAGGGAGCCGATACGGTTTTTGTCAACGTTGTGGAAAATGGGGCCTGGAATCTGGTCTACGAAGAATAACAAAGGCGATATGCCAACAAGAAAGGGCTCGCAAAAGCGAGCCCTTTGGGTTTTGTGATCTGACCATCTTTATTTCACAAATGGCGGTGCGAATTCGTCGCATGAAACCAGCGTGATAGCCGGGATACATGAGCAGTTGATCTCCGACGAATTACAAGATCAGGAACTGGCCTTCGTATGAGGATCTTTCCAGCGATATACAATTGAGAAATAGGCAAAAAAGTTGTCGCTGTTATGGTCATGCGGTGGGCGGTTTCAAGCGGCTTCTCTCATCTTCGCTTCGAAGTACTTTAAACACCAGCATCAGAATGAGCATACATGCGAACAAGCCGGTGACATCGCCAATAAAGTAGCCAACCAAGGTGTCTGTGCTGTGGTTGAACGCCCAACCCATACCAAAGGTGTTTATCATTGAGGCAATACCCCCTGCGATCATAACGTCGCGCCAGTTCGCTGCACGATTTGCCGTTACCCGTAAGTCCATCCCAGCTTTTGCCAAGGCCCAGAAAGTCACTGTTGCACAAACGATTCCTGAAAACGCGCCTGCCAGCCCAACCAACGTAAATCCGCTTGCGCCGAAGTTGATCCAGTGCGTCAGCAAGGCCGCGGGGGCAATTAATGGGATCGCTTTCCAGCCCATTAACCACGCAGAAAGTATGCGGACACCGTGAGGGAGGAAGAGAAGGCTGGCATAAGGGGCTAGTTCTGGCGTGTATTGAGCTTGCAGAGGAAGCAGCAAGTATATGGAGATTCCAAAAGCAAGTAGCTGCGCAAGCGATATGATCAAAAAGGGAGCGAGCAAGTTTTCGTTGCGAAGCATACTCTGTTTCTTACCTGCTCAGTTTGTCTGACAAGATGTATGCAGAGCGCTTTCTCCCATCTGTGTGTTGTAAGTACCCTGTATCAACAAGGTCCTTTAGCGCGCGAAAAAAGGCACTGCGAGATACGCCGTCCAACAACTCATGCTGTCTGATGTCTTCCGTACCAACTGTGCGCGATGTTTCTGACAGGAGCGTGGCGGCGTAGACTATATTTCTCTGCACGGTACTTAAATTATCAATACCTAAGTCACGCTCCATGCCCATCAGTAAGCGCTTAAGTTGAGCTATTTTCTCAATACCTGTCATACTCTGCGTGGTTCTGGAAGTTCTGTTGCATTCAAAGTTTAGGCTTGACTGTTTTACACAACAAGTCCCATTTTGGGATTTAAGTGACCCGCGATTACGCTGCGGAGTCGCCAAGAAGAAACGTCTTTAGATCGCTAAGGAGTAGATCAGCTTTGCTTACCAAGACTTCGCTTTCGACCCTTTCAGTTGTATTCACCCTCGCAGGGTGCGCGGCAACCAACTCCGAGTGGCAGTCGGTATCTGATGCTGCAATTCGCTCCACGCTGGTTAGCCGTACTGTGACCTATGATGCTGGAACTGAGGATGCAGGTGCCAAGCAGACATGGTTTGCAGACGGCACAATGGACTGGCGCGGCCAGAGCGGGCTTTGGCGCGTGGACGACCAAAAGTACTGCTCAATGTTTCCAAATGACGACGCCCCAGAATGGCGCTGCTATGATTTTGCGATTTCGACAGACGGCACGCGAATTCGTTTTGAGCGAGGCGGGCGCGTTTGGGTGGCGTCATTCGAAGGCTAGAGAATGACTCCAGAAGTCAAAAAACCTATGCTTAAAAAGAAGATGTCCTTCTTCAAGGTTACGTGCCTAGATTGCATTTTAGGGGCCAACCTGCGCGCATTTGAGTTGCGCGCAGGTTGCCAACAGGATCAGTACCTTAAACGCTAATTGCGCTAAATCAGGACGTCAAAGATCAGTAAAAATGCTGATAAACTGCTAACAAAGAAAAACGGTCGCAACTTTCTGCGACCGTTTGATTTAATCGAGTTTTTAACTCTCTACGCGTTAGCGCTTCGAGAACTGGAACGAACGACGTGCTTTGCGCTTACCGTATTTCTTACGTTCCACAACGCGGCTGTCGCGGGTCAGGAAGCCTGCGGCTTTCAGGGCACCGCGCAGTGACGGATCGTACAGTTGCAGCGCTTTCGAGATGCCGTGCTTAACCGCACCGGCCTGACCGGTCAGGCCACCACCTTTGACGGTTGCAACAACGTCGAACTCACCTTCAACACCGGCAACCTGGAACGGCTGGCGCAGGATCAGCTGCAGAACGGGACGTGCGAAATACTTGTCCTGATCTTTGCCGTTCACGGTGACCTTGCCAGAACCCGGCTTGATCCAAACGCGGGCAACAGCGTCTTTACGCTTGCCGGTGGCGTAGGAGCGGCCCAGCTCGTCACGTACGGGTTCACGTACGATGACTTCTTCGGCCACGGTTTCAACGCCTGCGACGGCGCTCAGCTCTTCGAGAGTATTGATCTGATCAGCCATCGGTCATTAGCTCCGGGTGTTTTTCTTGTTCATGGACTTCACGTCCAGAACTTCGGGCGCTTGCGCCTCATGGGGATGCTCGGCACCGGCGTAAACGCGCAGGTTGGTCATCTGCTGGCGTGCCAGACGGTTGCCCGGCAGCATACGCTTGACCGCTTGGGTCACGACGCGCTCGGGGTGTGCACCCTCGAGGATCTGCTGCTTGGTGCGCGACTTGATGCCGCCCGGGTGGCCAGTGTGCCAGTAGAAGTTCTCTTCGCGCTTCTTGCCGGTCATCTGGATTTTGTCAGCGTTGATCACGATGACGTTGTCGCCCATGTCCATATTCGGTGTGAACGACGCTTTGTGCTTGCCACGCAGGCGCATGGCGACGATCGAGGCAAGACGGCCCAGAACAACGCCTTCGGCGTCGATCAGGATCCATTTCTTGTCGATGTCTGCAGGTGTTGCAGAAAAGGTTTTCATGGCAGGATAGTCCTGTTTGATGTGAAAGACCGCCCCCTTGCGGAGCGGCCCGAATTCGATGGAGGGGGTGTAGACCCGCGTGATTGTCACGTCAAGCGGTGCAGTGCGAATATAAGTATGTAAAAACAATGGGATATAAAATAGGTATTATTTTACCCCAAAATTTCGAGACACTATTCGCGGCAAACCCTTACGCTGATACACTCATCTAAGACTTCATACACACAGCGAGGGGCGCAAATGCAGGAGTTAGAGCATACCATCGCAGCATATGGAGCCGCTTGGCAGGAAAACTCGGCGGAAAAGCGGCTTGAATTGCTGACGGCGTGTTTTGCGGAAAATGGCCGCTATGTCGATCCAACCGCCGATGTCATGGGCCAAGAGCAACTTAATTCTCATATCGGAGACGTGTTGCAGAGCTCGAACGGACGAGTTGAGATCATCAGCAGCCCGGCGTCTCACCATGATGTGGTGCATTTTAATTGGCATATGGTTGCGCCTGATGGATCGATTATGGTGGCCGGACATGATTTCATCCGTCTGGACGAAGAAGGCAAAATTGCGCATCTGGCGGGATTCTTCGGTGACCCTGCCCCTCTGACGTAAGGCTTAGACACTTATTTGTTCAGGCGGGTTATCCAGTAGCGCACGTAGTCGCAGCATGGCATCTTCGAATTGATCCAGTGAGACGTGCCCGTTCACAGCAATGCGGACTGCATTGGGCGCACGCCCGTCGCGCAACGCAAACTCATCGGCGGACCGCAGTTGAATGCCTTCACGCTCGGCCGCGCGGCTGAACGCAGCTGAACGCCAACCTGAAGGAAGGTGCAGCCAAACAAATGGTATCTCGGAATCCCAATTCAAATCAAAGCCACCCAGCGCATTTACCGCCACACGTACATACTCACCCATCTTGATACGAACATCTCGTGCCAGTTGACGCGCTTCCGGATGTCCTAACAATAGTCGTGTCAGTTCGGCCAAAGGCTGAGCAAGTCCAAAATATCCGTATTCGGCAGATCGACGCAGATCGACGCTCCGCTCCTTCGGGGCAATGGCAAAACCAACGCGCAGCGCAGGTGTCAGGGTTTTTGAGATCGATGAAACGTGCCAGCCCCGTTCGGGTGCCAATGCGCGATAACTAGGGGCCCGAGCATCGCCCATGCGATAGCAATCATCTTCGATGATCTGAAGCTCGTATTTGCGCGCAACTTCAACAACTTCTTTACGGCGCTCCAACGGAGAATGCCCACCTGTCGGGTTCTGCACCTCAGGCGAGACACAGATTGCCTGCGCCTTGGTTTGTCTGAGTATGTGATCCAGCGCATCGGGGCTGATGCCCCATTTGTCCATCTTTACCCCGATCACCTCGGCGCGCATCAACTCGCCCGCCCGTCGGAAACCGGCATAAGACAGGTCCTCGACCAAAACGACGGGTTTCGGATCTCTCAGGACAGTCTGGAACACCACGCAAATGCCACTTTGCCCGCCGTGGGTTAGTACAATGTCATCGGCATTCAGCGAACCCAGTGGAAGGTCGGACAACCAGTCTGCCACGACTTGGCGCACCTGTTGGTAGGCGTCACGGGTCGGATAGTTCATGAACATCCGAGGATCACCCTGCGCAATCTTCTCAAGGCATTCGCGGATCAGAGACACTTGCCCAACATCCGGCAGGCGGGGGCTGAACAGGCTGACATTGGAGTCATACTTGTCGTCTCTGAGATGCAGCTGCCGTGACCACACATCGTCCAGGATCGGCGATCGTGGGGGCGCAACAAATGTACCACGTCCGACCTCGGCTTGTAGCAAACCCTCATCCGTCAGAATCGTATAGGCGCGTGCAACAGTGCCCGGCGTAATCTGCAATCGATACGCTAGTTCCCGCACCGGAGGCAGTTTCTTTCCAACCTCCAGCGTTTTGTTTTCTATTGCTTTTCGGATTGTGTCTGCGACCAACGTATACTTTGGACCCTTGGATTTCGGTAGCGCCTCCGGCCAAATTGTATCCATTACAATTCTTCCTTTGATTTCGACACAATGTTGAATGTATCAAAACACTGTACCGAACATATTAGCTTTGTGTCAATACAATTTGAAAGGATACCCAAGATGACACGCGCAATGCACAACTCCGCCCTCATGCTGCTGAACACCAGCCCCCGGCTGCCGCTGATCGCTGCGCTGGCCGTGCGGTTTGCGGCGACTGTCACGCAGTGGGAACAACGCCGACGCAGCCGCGTCAATTTGGGCAAGCTGGATGACAGATTGCTGCGTGATGTCGGACTGACCCAAGATCGGGCCGACGCAGAGGTCTGCCGTTACTTCTGGATGAAATAGACTATCCCCAGTCCCATTTACGGGACCTCTTCCTGGCCGGGGTTTATCCCCGGCCTTTTTTATCCGAAGGCCGCAGCCTTCGAGCCTTCTGGAGGAATTGAATAGGTCATGCTTGCCCGCGCGACTGCCTTGTCCGAGCCGTCGGAGTACATCAGCACATCCCCGACAGCCAAGGTTCGCCCAAGTTTGAGCAATCTGCACTCGGCAATCATGTCCGAGCCCCCTTCGGGTTTGCGCAAGAAGTCCATCGAACTGCTGGTGGTCACAGCTAACGACTGCCGTCCCTTTCGCGCGAGTACCATGGCATAGACACTGACATCGGCGAGCCCGAACATGGACGGCCCGGATACGGTGCCACCGGGGCGCAGATGACGATCCTCGACCTTTAGCCGCATGATAATTGTTGTCTCTGTCAGATCTTCGACGACGAAGTCGTTATGAACCTGCGGAAACACCTGTGCCAGATACTCGGTCAGTTCTTGTTTGTTCAGCGCTAATGACATGCTTCCCCTCTCGGCTCTGCCCGCCTAGAGTTGGCCCGAACGCCAGCGGGAGGGCAAGATGGCAATTCTGGAACGTAACGACGCAGGCGCGATAGCGCGTCTACAAATGAACGCACCCGAGCGATTGAATGCGCTCAGCGACGAAATGCTGGCGGCCCTGCAGTCAGAGTTCGATGCGTTACGTGAAGACAGATCGATTCGCGTTGTCGTTCTTTCCGGCGCTGGCAAAGCCTTCTGTGCAGGGCATGATTTGAAACAGATGACACAGGGCCGACAGGCCAGCGACGGCGGACTCTCCTATTTTCAGGACCTTTTCGACCGATGCGCCAAAATGATGATGTCTATTCAGTCCCTGCCCCAGCCCGTAATCGCCCAAACACACGGCATTGCGACAGCCGCCGGGTGTCAGCTGGTAGCAACCTGTGATCTGGCTATCGCCGCCGAAGGGACACGGTTCGGAGTCAACGGCGTCAATATTGGCCTGTTTTGCTCAACTCCAATGGTGGCGCTCAGTCGGAATATTCCTCGAAAACAAGCGTTTGAGATGCTAACCACCGGCGATTTTATTTCAGCTGAGCGCGCTGCTGAGCTGGGTTTGATCAATCGCGCTGTACCGGAACACATGCTGGAAGAAGAAACAAACGCGCTGGCCGAGAAGCTCGCGACTAAGTTGAACAGCGCGGTAAAAGTTGGTAAAACTGCTTTTTATCAACAGCTTACAATGCGAACCGATCAGGCTTATGACTATACTGCCGAGGTAATGGCACAGAATATGATGGACCGGGATACCGAAGAAGGAATTAGTGCATTTATTGAAAAACGCCCGCCCGATTGGCATCAGTGACGCAATTATTTCATACATTTTTGCCTACTGTTCGCATTTTTGCACTTTTCAAAAGGGCGACACTGTGGCAAAGCTGGGTCAAGGCCAAGGCCTGAATATACTTTTGGGTCGCCGTGGGCGGAAGGTCCCTCCAAGCTGGTTTCTCTCACCGGCGCAGACATTCCCGCAGCGGCGACCCCAAGACTTTCTCTCCGAACCGATCAGAATACTGCGCATTGCGCATGTGCGCGCTCTGCCCTATTTGGCAGCACATGACTGACAAATTGCATATCGTGGGCGGCGGCATGGCCGGGTCCGAAGCCGCCTGGCAGGCAGCGGAGATGGGCGTGGATGTTGTGATCCACGAAATGCGGCCTCAGGTGGGCACCTTCGCGCATCAGACCGGTAATCTGGCCGAGATGGTCTGCTCGAATTCATTCCGCTCTGATGATGATGAGCAGAATGCAGTTGGCTTGTTGCATTGGGAGATGCGTGCGGCAAACGGGTTAATCATGACCACCGCGGACTCTCATCGCCTACCGGCTGGTGGAGCGCTTGCCGTTGACCGTGATCCATTTGCCGAGGCTGTAACGGCCAAGCTGAAATCACATCCACGTGTCTCGGTCACTGGTGAAGAGGTCACCGCCCTGCCGAAAGACGGCCACTGGGTTTTTGCAACCGGCCCGCTGACCTCGCCCGCGCTGGGTCAGGCCATCCGAACCGAAACGGGTGCCGAGGCACTTGCCTTCTTCGACGCGATCGCCCCGATCGTTTATGCCGACAGTATCGACATGAGCAAAGCCTGGATGCAGTCCCGCTACGACAAAGGCGAGACCGAGGAAGAGCGGACGGCCTACCTCAACTGCCCCATGGATCGTGATCAGTATGAGGCGTTCATTGATGCCCTGCTGGCAGCCGACAAAACAGAGTTCCACGAGGGTGAGACGGCCGGCTATTTTGATGGCTGCCTGCCGATCGAGGTCATGGCCGAGCGCGGCCGCGAAACCCTGCGCCATGGCCCGATGAAACCGGTTGGGCTGACCAACCCGCATCAGCCGGACGTGAAGCCCTATGCGGTTGTTCAATTGCGCCGCGACAATGCTCTGGGCACGTTGTTCAATATCGTTGGTTTTCAGACCAAGATGAAATATGGCGCGCAGACCCAGGTGTTTCGTATGATACCGGGGCTGGAAAACGCCAGCTTCGCGCGTTTGGGCGGCATTCACCGCAATACCTTCATCAACTCTCCGACCTTGCTGGATGCGCAGATGCGGCTGAAATCGCAGTCAAATATTCGTTTCGCCGGGCAAATCACCGGGGTTGAAGGTTATGTGGAAAGTGCTGCGATGGGGCTGTTGGCCGGACGTCTGGCCGCCGCCGAGATTTTGGGCCGCGCCCTGCCCGATGTACCGCAGGACAGTGCGATGGGCGCCTTGATCCATCACATCACCGGAGGCGCCGAGGCGAAGACGTTCCAGCCGATGAATGTGAACTTTGGTCTGTTCCGCCCCGTCGATGGGCTGAAAGGCGGTCGTCGGGGCCGCAAGGACCGATACAAAGCTTATACTGATCGGGCCAAAGCAGTCTGGAGCGACTGGCTAAAGCAGTGTTGACTGGACGCCGCGCCCGACCTGCGCCTAAAATGTAAGGTATGAGCGATAAGTTTCTGAAAGACACATACAATCTGAATTCCGCACAGGAAACGCATGACCACTATCAAAGATGGGCGGCCTCCTACGATGATGAAGTCGGAGAGCATGGGTATGTAACCCCAGATCGCGTTGCGGCGGCGCTAAGGTCGTTTGTTTCCAATGCGGATACTCCGGTGCTGGACTATGGCTGTGGTACGGGCTTGTCAGGAATTGCACTCCATAAGGCCGGATTTCGTATCATCGACGGGATGGACCCAACGCCGAAAATGCTGGAGGGCGCGGCAGCAAAAAATGTCTATCGCAAGCTGATCAGTTTTGAAGTCACTGACCCCGAACCCATTGAAACCGGGGCATATACTGCGATCACATCTATCGGCGTCATCGGCGTCGGCGCGGCGCCGCCCGAAACCTTCGATCTGCTCATGAATGCATTGCCCCGAGGGGGATATCTGGCGTTTTCCTTCAACGATCATACCTTATCCGAACGCGCTTATACCGGTCGCCTGAATGACTGGTTGGACATGGGACATGCGCGGTTGCTATTTCGCGAATACGGTCCGCACCTGCCCGGAATGGATATGAAATCTGACGTTTACGTTGTTGAAAAAGCGTGACTTTCAGGACTCGTTTTGCACCATCTCCGACCGGTCCGCTGCACCTGGGTCACGCGTACTCAGCGCTTCTGGCGTATAAGTTTGCGCAGGCCGAAGCAGGTGAATTCCTATTGCGGATTGAGGATATCGACCAGTCTCGATCCCGGCCCGATTGGGAAACCCAGATTTACGATGATTTAGGCTGGCTTGGTTTAAGCTGGCCGCAACCTGTCGTTCGTCAATCGGAGCGGTTACCGCGATATCGCCAGGCTTTGGAAACCCTGATGAATATGGGGCTTGTTTACCCCTGCAAATGCAAGCGCGCCGATATCGAGATTGCGGCCGGGGCACCGCAGGAGGGCGTGTCCCAGTTTGGACCGGACGGGCGCATCTATCCAGGTACCTGCCGCAATCGCCCGCTATCGGATGCAGGTCCCGAGGATGTTCTGCGCTTGGATATGCAAAAAGCCATAAGCGCATCCATACTCCGCACTTTCAGCGAAACCGGTGCCGCGTATTCCGGAACACACCGGCTTGATGCCGATACCCTGCTGAACGCTGTCGGCGATATCATTCTCGTCCGGCGCAATATGGGCAGTTCTTACCATTTGTCCGTCGTGGTCGATGATGCAGACCAGAACATCACGCACGTCGTCCGGGGCGAAGATCTGTTCGAGGCCACGCAGATACATGTCCTGCTTCAGGGACTGCTGGGTCTGCCGACGCCGATTTACCATCACCACAGGCTGATACGGGATTCGGCGGGCAAACGATTGGCGAAACGTGACGACGCGCGTGCCGTCTCGCTTTACCGCCAACAGGGCGCCTCACCCGCCGAGATCAGGGCGATGATCGGGCTTTGATCGATCAAAGCTCATTGCCGCGGATGGCATTCACTCCATCGGAGACATGAGCTCGACTTCGTTCCCCTCACGCACAGCCGTGTAAAAGCAACTCCGCCGATTGGTATGACAGGCGGGTCCGGTTTGGTTCACCACCACCAGCAGGCAATCCCGATCACAGTCGACGCGAAAATCCACCAGAGCCTGCACGTGGCCCGAGCTTTCGCCCTTAACCCAGAACGCCTGCCGTGACCGCGACCAATAGGTGACGCGACCGGTTTCCAACGTGCGCTCGATGGCCTGCGCATTCATCCAGGCCATCATCAGAACCTCGCCGGTGCCCTCTTCCTGCGCAATAGCGGGAATCAATCCTGCTTCGTTGAATTTCAGTGTCGACGGATCGAACAAGACTGCGTCAGCCATCGCAAAAACCTTTTGCATCCCAGAATCCCGCCATTATGTATGGGGAACAGACAACGAGGGAAAGCCATGAGCGGCGAAACCGATCTGATCAAGCTCTATTCCGGGCGTATTCTGGCCCTGGCTGCGGATATTCCGCATCTCGACCGCCTGGATAATCCCGATGCGACCGTCAAAAAACGGGCTCCTTTGTGTGGGTCGACGGTAACGGTCGACGTCAAAGTCGAAGATGGGCGGATTACGGGTTTCGGGCAGGATGTCAAAGCCTGCGCGCTTGGTCAGGCTTCGGCTTCCGTCGTGGGAAGCTCTGTGATCGGAGCGACACGGGCGCAGGTCGAAACCGCACGCGATCAGCTTTCGGCAATGTTGAAGAAGAACGGCCCCGCGCCCGAGGCTCCCTTTGACGGGCTCGAAGTTCTGATGCCCGCGCGAGACTACAAGAACCGCCATGCCTCAATCCTGTTGGCGCTTGATGCGACCGCAGAAGCGATGGAACAGGCAGAGCAAGCCAATTGCGCCTGAGCGTGGCTTTTCCCGACGAAGCCGTATAGTGTTCCCCCAACAATCTGGGGGTTAACGTGAACAATTTGCTGGAACATTTCGTGACGCTCTGGGTTGTTATCGACCCGATCGGCACCATCCCCGTCTTTATCGCCGTCACCGCCGGGATCAGCGTCGGAGCGCGCCGAAAAACCGCTTTGTTGGCCGCGCTGGTCAGTGCGGGTATCCTGTTGTTCTTTCTTGTCTTCGGTCAATTGGTGATCGAAGCACTGGATATCGGCCTGAACTCGTTTCAGGTTGCGGGCGGTATTATTCTGTTCCTCTTCGCGCTGACCATGATTTTTGGCGAAAGCAAACAAGATATCGAGCAACGCCAGGCCGAAGAAGATCTGGATGACAAAATGCACAAAACCAATCCGGCGATATTCCCGCTGGCGGTCCCCTCGCTGGCTTCTCCCGGTGCAATGCTCGCAATTGTTGTTCTGACGGATAACCATCGTTTCAGCGCCGCTGATCAGAGCATAACGGCATTGGTCATGCTGGTTGTCATCGCCATAGCGTTTGTTCTCATGCTTCTGGCCGAACCGATCATACGCCTGATCGGGCATTCTGGTGCGGCCATTATCAGCAGAGTGATGGGCATGATTTTAGCATCTGTCGCGGTGAATTCAGTTCTGTCCGCAACGATCGAAATTATCAAAACCGGTCAGCTATAAAAGAACCGCCGCACCTTCCGGGCGGAAAGGGCGGCGGCAAGTCATGCGTTTCTCATGTAGGGTCCGGATCACCGCACGGGGCCGAGGCAGGCCCCTTCAAGGGAAATGGGACAGGCAGGTCACCCTTGACTATGACGGGGAGACAAGCGCGGTGTGATCGGCACGAGATCGCAGGCAGAAAGACTTAGAACCCGGTCGGCAGGTGGAGGGCAACCACCAGCATCACAATCAGCGAGACAGCGCCCGCTGCATCCTGCAAAATCGTCGATTGCGAACGGGCAAATGCAGTCTTGATCTGGGTCAGCATGGTCTCACCTCCGGTCAGATTTAATCCTTTGTTGACCTTTTGTTCTCATATTTCGGCGAGTCGGTAAAGAACTTTTTAAGAACATTTGTGAACTTTCTGGAACTTCCTGCTCAACCTACTGAAATCAAACGGATTGCCTGATCCTGCTTCATGAGCCACAGAAGAACACGAGCAGCCTGCCCGCGGTCTGAGGTCAGTTTCGGGTCAGCAGACAGGAGGGCGCGTGCATCTGATTGCGCTACGGCCATCAGACCGGCTTGCCTTTCGAGGTCAGCAATACGGAACTTTGGCAGACCCGATTGTGCGGTTCCGATCAGGTCTCCTGCCCCACGCATTTGCAAATCGGTCTCGGCAATGCGGAATCCATCTTCGGTTTCACGCAAAACCTCTAGACGTTTGCGGCCACCTTCGCTGAGCGGGGCCTGATACATGAGCAGGCAGGTTGAGGCATCTTCCCCACGCCCGACCCGTCCCCGCAACTGGTGCAACTGAGCCAGCCCAAAGATCTCAGCCCGCTCAATCACCATGATCGTCGCGTTGGGGACATTTACGCCAACCTCGATCACCGTGGTGGCGACCAGGACCTTGGTTTGACCGGCCTGAAACGCAGCCATGGCCGCATCTTTTTCGGCGGGTGGCATCTGGCCATGTACCAAGCCAACGACATCATCCCCCAAAATCGCGCGCAGCCGTTTGAACCGTTCCTCGGCCGCAGTCAGATCAGAGACTTCGGATTCGTCGACCAACGGACAAACCCAGTAGCATTGTTTTCCCGCACCGATCGCATCGCGCAGATGGGCCACAACCTCATCCATTCGCTGAGTGCTGACGATCGCCGTCTTGACAGGTTTACGACCGGGTGGCTTTTCGTCCAGAACCGAGACATCCATGTCGCCGTATTGCGCAAGCGCCAAACTGCGTGGGATGGGGGTCGCGGTCATCACAAGAACATCCGCGCGCTGACCTTTCTCAGACAGCTCCATGCGCTGGCGGACGCCAAACCGATGCTGTTCATCGACAATGGCCAGTCTCAAGGCTTTGAATTCGACATCCTCCTGAAATACCGCATGGGTACCGACCAATATCTGAATGTCACCCTGTTTCAACGCGGCCAGCTTGGCCCGGCGTTCCGCGCCCTTGTCGCGTCCGGTCAGAATCTCCAGGACAACCCCGGATTCCTCTGCCAGCGGGCGCAACCCTTCAAGGTGCTGCCTCGCGAGAATTTCGGTAGGGGCCATCATGACGCCCTGCCCGCCTGCTTCGACCGCAATCAGCAGCGCCATGAACGCCACCAATGTCTTACCCGCCCCGACGTCGCCCTGAAGCAAACGGTTCATGCGCGTTTCCGAAGCCATATCCGCCGAGATTTCCTCGACCGCACGGGTTTGAGCCCCGGTCGGACGGTATGGCAGTTTGGACAAGACTTTAGACTGCAACACCCCAGTTCCGACGCTGATGATCCCGCGTACCTTTCGCTCTCGTTGCCGCGCCAACGCCAATGTCAGCTGATGCGCCAGCAATTCGTCATAGGCCAGACGCTCGCGTGCGGGGGCGAAAGGCGCAACGTCGTCTGCACCTTGCGGATGATGTGCGGCCTGAATGGCTGAAGCCCAGTCTGGCCAGTTTTGCTGGGCCACTTGTGCCGGATCTGCCCATTCTGCCAAGGCTGGCACCCGCGCCAGTGCGCTTTGCGCCGCCTTGTACGCGGTTTTCTGCGTCACACCCTGCGTTAGATGATAGACGGGTTCGAACTCGGGCAACTCACCCGCATTTTCAGGAGCAACCATGTGATCGGGGTGCACCATCTGGGCCATGCCATCGAACAGCTCAAGCTTCCCCGAAACCACACGACGCGCGCCTTGCGGCAGGATTTTTTTCAGGTAATCCCCGCGCGCGTGAAAGAACACCAGTTGAAAATCCGCCTGACTGTCTTCCACATGAACACGATAGGCTCCGCCCTTATTGCGCGGCGGCCGGTGGGTGCCGATCGTCACCTCAACCGTCAGAGTAGTCGGAAGGTCAGCCCCTTGTATGGTGTCGCGCCGCCGCCGGTCGATCACGGCATAGGGCAGTGAAAACAGCACATCCCGCGGCGTCTCGATGCCCAATTGCCCGAAAAGCAATGCCGTTTTCGGCCCGACACCTTCCAGTGTCTCAAGGCCCGCAAACAGCGGGAAAAGTTGTTCAGGTCTGCCGCTCATAGATCGCCAATTAGCTCAAGCCAGCCGTCTTCATCCAAGGTTTCAATGCCCAGATCAGCCGCTTTCTTTGCTTTAGAGCCCGCGCCCGGGCCCGCCACCAACAGATCGGTTTTCTGGCTGACCGAGCCAGATACCTTGGCCCCCAAAGCTTCGGCACGGGCCTTGGCCTCGGCTCGGGTCATTTTCTCGAGCGTTCCGGTGAACACGACAGTTTTCCCAGCGACCGGGCTGTCCGAAGCAGGTGCATCCGGCGGAACAATAGTCAGGCGCTTGCGCAGATCATTAAATGCGTGGCGTTCTTCAGGGTTGGCAAACGCGTCAGACAATGACAACCCGAGCGTGGCACCAATTCCGTCGATACCAATCAGATCGGCCCAGGCGCCGGCGGCGTCACTCGAAACATCCAAACGGGCAAATGCCGCATCCCGCGCCTCCTTAATCCGCGCGCGCCGCCCCTCATCCGTGGCTAACTTCCTCTCCGCGTCTTCCGCCTCATCAGCTGCACGTTGCGCAAGCGCGGCAGGACGGGCCGTAACTATGGATGCGGCCATGACATCCCAGTCTCTGTAAAACAACGCCAGATCCCGCGCGCCAACTTCGCCGACATGTCGAATCCCAAGCGCAAACAGCAACCGGGCAAAAGGTATCGTTCGTTTGTCATCAATCGCAGCAAACAGGTTGGCCGCCGACGTCTCGCCCCATCCGTCGCGGTTTTTCAGCCGGGCGAGGTTTTTTGTGTCCCGATCCCGCAAGGTGAAGATGTCGGCTGGCGTATTGATTGGCAAAACCGGATCGCCATAGAACATTTCGATCTGTTTTGCGCCGAGCCCCTCAATGTCGAACGCTTTGCGCGATACGAAGTGTTTCAACTTTTCCACCGCTTGCGCAGGACAGATCAGCCCGCCAGTGCAGCGACGCACAGCGTCGCCTTCTTCGCGGATCGCATCGCTGCCGCATTCCGGACATTTCGTCGGAAACACATAGGGCTGTGCATCATCCGGTCGCTTCGACAGATCGACGTCCGAGAGCTTCGGGATGACATCCCCTGCCCTATAGACCTGCACCCAATCGCCGATTCGTATATCTTTGCCGCCACGAATGACCCCACCTTTGGCGTCCCGTCCTGCGATGTAATCCTCGTTATGCAGAGTAGCATTTGAAACGACCACCCCGCCGACGGTCACCGGATGCAGTCGTGCAACCGGGCTGAGCGCGCCGGTGCGCCCCACTTGGATGTCGATCGCTTCAAGCCGGGTCCAGGCCAGCTCGGCCGGGAACTTATGTGCAATCGCCCAGCGGGGCGTGGTCGATCGGAAACCGAGCCGAGCTTGCAGCCCCAGGTCGTCAACCTTGTAGACGACCCCGTCGATATCATAGCCCAAGGTCGCACGCTGAGCTTCAATTTCGCGGTAATGCTCCAGCATTTGCGCCGTTGTAGCACATCGACGTGTCAGCGCATTGACCTGGAAACCCAGAGTCCTGAGGCGCTCAATCGCCCCCATCTGCGTCTCGGCGAGTGGCTCAGACAGCTCACCCCAGGCGTAGGCGAAGAATTTCAGAGGACGTGATCGCGTGATTTCAGAGTCCAACTGGCGCAATGAGCCAGCAGCGGCGTTGCGCGGGTTTGCAAAGGTCTTGCCGCCGATTTCGACCTGCCTTGTGTTCAGAGCGTCGAAATCCTCATGGGACATATACACCTCGCCCCGGACTTCGAGAACATCAGGTGCGTCTTCAATCCGGTGCGGGATGTCCGAAACCGTGCGCGCATTCGCCGTTACATTTTCGCCGACCTCACCATCACCGCGTGTCGCGGCCTGAACCAGTTCACCGTGTTCATATCGCAACGACAACGATAGACCATCGATTTTGGGTTCGGCTGTATAGGCGAGTGGCGCATCGCCACCCAGCCCGAGATACTTGCGAATCGAGCGGTCGAAATCAGCAACGTCCGCATCGTCAAAGGCATTGCCCAGTGACATCATACGTACTGCATGAGACACCTTGGAAAATCCGTCCGAGACCCGCGCACCGACCTGGTCCGAGGGGCTGTCTGCACGTTTCAGACCGGGAAACCGCGCTTCGATCTCGGAGTTTCGACGCTTGAGCGCATCGTAATCCGCATCCGATAATTCAGGAGCGTCTTCAGTATGATAAAGTTGATTTGCCCGCAGCAATTCCCTGGCAAGCCGGGCCAGTTCTTCCCGTGCTTCGTCTTCCGTCAAATCTGCTATCGCAGTATCGCTCATGGCCCCGCCCTGTCACGTCGTCTTGAACCTCAGTGATAGGGCGAGGCCATGGTCAGGTCCAGTGCTGTGCTGAGCCGCGAGTGGGATTACCGCCCCGGACCATCGACGGCAGTTAACAGTTCAACTCAGGCGCCAACGGCAATGCGGGTTTCGCCCATGCTGCTCGATTGTGGATCACGCAGTACATATCCACGCCCCCACACCGTTTCGATATAGTTCTCACCACCGGTGGCATTGCTGAGTTTCTTGCGCAGTTTGCAGATGAACACGTCGATGATCTTGAGTTCAGGCTCATCCATACCGCCATACAGGTGGTTCAGGAACATCTCTTTGGTCAGCGTGGTACCTTTTCGGAGGCTCAGAAGCTCCAGCATCTGATATTCCTTGCCGGTCAGGTGTACGGTCTTGCCGTCAACCTCAACGGTTTTGGCATCCAGATTCACGGCGACCTGACCTGTATGGATCACGGATTGAGAATGACCTTTGGAGCGGCGGATGATCGCATGGATGCGCGCCACCAATTCTTCGCGATGGAAAGGTTTGGTCAAATAATCATCCGCGCCGAATCCAAAGCCTTTGATCTTGCTTTCGGTGTCGTCCGCGCCGGACAGGATCAGGATCGGTGTCTCTACCCGCGCGATACGTAGTTGGCGCAACACCTCATGGCCGTTCATATCCGGCAGGTTCAGGTCCAGCAGAATAAGATCATAATCATAGAGCTTGGCCAGATCGATGCCTTCTTCACCCAGATCCGTCGCATACACGTTAAGATTGGCATGTGTCAGCATCAGTTCGATGCTTTTGGATGTGGTTGGATCATCCTCGACAAGAAGTATACGCATTCAACTGCTCCATTTCGGTTAAATTCCTTCAGTTCAAAAACGAGACTGGGGAAAAATGGTTAACCTGCCGTTACCGTTGATTCATTTATTCACTTTCCCCTTTAGGTTGTCGATATTTTTTTAGAGCAGTCACTTTCAGCGCGTCGATACCGTGCTCGGCAACAGCAGAGACCCAGGAGTTGAACTCTTCATCGCTGATGCCGTAGCGCTTCTTTGCTTCCGACAGCGAGATCAGCCCGTAGAGCACGCCACGCACGACAATGACCTTGCGCGAAGCCACCCAACGTCGCGTATCTGATGGGGGTAAATCGGCGCGTGTCAGTACGCTTCCATCCGGCAGGTTTACCGACCGCGGACCTTCCACTTTGTGCAAATACATCTTTCATACCTTCTTCTGTCGCGACAAAGCTGCCCTCAGCCTACTTAAAAGGGCGTGAAACCGCCCCTTGAGAGTGTGTAGAATTTTCTTATATTCTGCCGGTCTTTCTTAACCCGGACTGGAACCGCAAATGGCACTCGATACCGAGACCCCGCTGAACTCGCTTGGCTTTGCCAAACCGCCCTCGGAAACGCGGGTGGTTGTGGCCATGTCTGGCGGCGTGGACAGTTCCGTTGTGGCGGCCTATCTGGCCGATCAGGGCTATGACGTGGTGGGCGTGACGCTGCAGCTTTACGACCACGGAGCTGCACTGGCCAAGAAAGGCGCCTGCTGTGCGGGCATCGATATCCACGATGCACGCCGTGTCGCCGAGGAGCGTGGATTCCCCCACTACGTTCTGGATTATGAGAACATTTTCAAAGACGCGGTGATCGACGAATTCGCCGACAGCTATCTGGCCGGCGCAACCCCGGTGCCCTGCATCCGCTGCAATGAGCGCGTAAAGTTCAAGGACTTGCTGGAAACCGCCAAGGACCTTGAGGCCGATTGCATGGCTACAGGCCATTACATTCAGCGCAAGATGGGACCCAACGGGGCCGAACTTCATAGCGCTGAGGATGCCAATCGCGATCAGTCCTATTTCCTGTTTTCGACCACGCCCGAGCAGTTGGATTTCCTGCGCTTTCCTCTGGGCCACCTACCGTCCAAAGACGCCACGCGTGAGATGGCAGCACAATACGGACTGGCCGTTGCGGACAAGCCGGATAGTCAGGACATCTGCTTTGTGCCCAATGGCAACTATGCCAGCGTGATCGAAAAGCTGCGCCCCGGTGCGGCAGAACCGGGTGAAATCGTGCATGTGGACGGTCGCGTGCTGGCGCAGCATGACGGGGTGATCCATTATACGATCGGCCAGCGTCGTGGGCTTGGAATCGGGGGGCTCAGCGAACCGTTGTATGTGGTCAAGCTGGACGTGGACAAAAAGCAGGTCGTTGTCGGCCCCAAAGAGATGCTGGCCACCCGGACCGTACCCGTGCGTGAAATCAACTGGCTTGGCGACGAGCCCTTCACGTCGAAAGACGAATGGCATGTTTCGGTCAAGGTCCGCTCGACCCGCCCCCCGCGCGAGGCGATTGTCCGACCGCTTTCAGACACAACGGCGGAAGTCGAACTGCTGACACCCGAAGAAGGCATCTCACCCGGGCAGGCTTGCGTTTTTTACGAAACAGAGGGCAGCCGCATCTTTGGCGGTGGCTGGATCTGGCGCGGTTACTAGATCGCGTCAGTCCACGAGTTGCTGAGAATATAGATCCCGGCACAGATCATCACGTAAGGCACAAGCTTTTCCAACCGACGCGCCAACCCGCCGGTCATGATCGGAGAGCGAGCGCCCAGCAATCCGAGAGTGGTAAGGGCCAGTGCCGCCGCTATCGCGCCCAGGACCCCTGCAATCCGATAGCTTGGCGCAGAATCAGCCAGCAACGGTGCCAAGACCGCGAATGTGTCCATCGACAAGCTTATGAACAGCATCATGGTGACCAGCGTAGGCGCGCCGGAAGATACGCGTGGGGCCTCCTCAGCCTCGGTACCCCGGAATTGCCGGATGACTCCGATCAGTCCCAGCCCAAGCGGGATTACCCCCAGATACCCTGCCCAATGGGGCACGACATCGTCGACACCCAAAGCCAGTAAAAGCGCGGCGGCAATTATCATGATCTGCGCCAGCAGAAATCCCGCTACGGTACGGCGCGGGCCGGAAACCATCATCAGCGCAACAAGCGCTGCCAGGTTATCCAGATTCGTCAGCACCTGCGCCATAAAGGCCGATGCGGCAAAAACCACATGATCCAGCATCAGCGGGGCATCCGATCCAGTACCGCCTTCGCAGCCCTCAAGCCGGGTGCCTCACCACCCTGTCCAAGCCGCTCCATCGTTATCGCCATCGCCTGATGCTGGGCGTCCGGCGTAGCGGCCACCCGCTCCAGCACAGCCGCGATCTTTTGGGGCTGACACTCATCCAGCAGGCATTCGGGAACTGCGCGGGTATCTGAAACCAGATTTACCAGCGTCACGGTATCGAGCTGAACCATACGCTTCGCGATCAGGGTGGTCAGCCAGTTCAGATTATAGGCTATCACCATCGGCGTTGCCTGCGCGGCCAGTTCCAAAGAGACCGTGCCGGATGCCGCCAATGCCAGATCGGCGGCGGCAAATGCCGCTCTCTTCTGCAACTGGGCTTCGTCCGAAGCCAATTCCCGTGGATCGACAACAACCGATCGTCCCGGCCAGTCCCGGACATGTTCAGCGACCGCATCCACCATATGCGCGACTGCCGGAACCACCACGCGCGTCTCGGGGCGGTCCTCAAGAAACTCTTGCAGCGCCGCACCAAAAACAGGCGCCAGCCGTTCGACCTCACCCCGGCGCGAACCGGGTAGTGCAAGGATAATGGGGGCGTCACCCAGATCATGATCCGCGCGGAATTTCCTGATGTCCTGATCGGACGCAATCGGTTCATTCACCACCGGATGGCCGACAAAGTCGCACTCCATCCCTGCCCGCTCCATGTAAGGAGGCTCAAACGGCAACAGCGCAAGTACGTGGTCAATCACTTTCGCCATCTTGTCGGCGCGCCCCGGCCTCCAGGCCCAGACGCTGGGCGCGACGTAGTGAACGGTGCGAATATTGCTGGATGCCTTCACCAGTTTGGCCACGCGGAGCGAGAAATCCGGGCTGTCGATGGTGATCAGCACGTCGGGCTGGGTGTCAAGAACGGCCTCAGCCGTCTCGGCAATGCGGCGCTTCAGCTGAAAGAACTTGGGCAGAACCTCAACCAGCCCCATGACGCTGAGTTCGGACATGGGAAACCGGCTGGTCAATCCCTGCGCCTGCATCAGTGGCCCGCCGACCCCATCGAACTGCACCTCTGGCACGAGGGCTTTGAGGCCCTCCATCAACGCGGCCCCCAATCGGTCGCCCGAGGGTTCGCCGGCGACCAGAAATACACGCATCAGACCGTGCGCTCGCGGACGTATAGGAACAGACCGAGGCGATTGCACTCTTCAATCACACGGTCGCGCTCAAGAACGATGACCCCGCCTTTTTCGATAACAATGCCTGACAGGCCCGCTGCAACGGCGCCTGATACAGTATCCGGCCCGATTACAGGCATGTCTGCACGTCGATCCTGATCCGGCTTGGGGCCTTTGAACAGGACGCCGCCCCCCGCATCCGGGCGTTGCGTCAATGATTGAAGCATCCAGGCGGTGCCATAGATGCCTTCAATTGCCAGCGCCTGACCTTTCAGAATCACACAAGCCTGACCGATATCAGCCGCCCCCATGGTGCGCAGGATACCAGCCGCACGGTCGGCATCCACGTGATCGGATTCTGAGGGCTGTGCGTCAGTCAATGTGCCCAGTGGCGGTAGCAAATCGGGTGCAATTTCATGCGCCGCACGGACAGAGAGCCCCGCCTCTTCGAAGATGCCAATGACCGCGCGCAATGCGCTGTCATCACCGGACATAATGGCCTTTTGCAGTATTGGAACCAACGGCATTGTGGCGGCATCAATACGCGCGGGATTGACATTGGGCCGGCGTACGGCCCCGGCCATGCATAGTTCGGTCACCCCGCGCGCCTTGAGGTCAGCGATAAAGCTGCCCAACTGCTCAAGCGGGAAAACCACTTCTGGAGTCAGCGTATCCGGTTCGAATCCCTCCAGCGCGCAGATCAGAGGTCGCGTTGGCAAATACGCGACCACCTCGTCCGGTAAGGTTCCAGTTCCCGCGATCAGCGCCAGCATGGTCTTACTTCCTCGGGGTCAGGAAGGAACGGTCTGTTTGCCCCGTCACAAATTCAACGATCTGGCGCACATATTCATTGTCGGCGTCCTCGCCCAAGCGATTGGCGCGATCCATGAATGTGCCATCGCCTTCGGACAACTCCCTGAATGCTGCGCGCAGCGCCGAGATATCCTCGCGCGTTACGCCGCGCCGTTTCAGCCCGACCAGATTGAGGCCATCCAACTCGCCGCGCGGGGCCTGTACCAGACCGTATGGGATCACGTCGTTCGGAACCATTGTCAGCGCACCGATTATTGCACCGCGCCCGACGCGCACAAACTGATGCAGGCCCGAGATACCGCCGACGATGACGTCATCCTCGATGATGCAGTGGCCTGCCGCACCCGCGTGATTGACCAGTATGACCCGGTTGCCGATCTGCACATCATGAGCCACGTGGACACCCGCCATCAGCAGACAGTCGTCGCCGATGCGGGTTACACCGCCGCCGCCATCCGTGCCGGTATTGATGGTTACATGCTCGCGAATGCGGTTGCGCTCACCGATCTCAAGGCGCGTGTTTTCGCCTCCGAACTTCTTGTCCTGCGGTATTTCTCCGACTACGGCGAAACTGAAAACAACCGTATCGTCGCCAATCGAGGTATCCCCGGTGACAACGACATGAGACTTCAACTCGACCCGGTCGCCCAATCGAACCTGAGGGCCAACATGGCAGAAGGGTCCGATGGTACAATCCTGACCGATCTGCGCACCGTCTTCGATGATCGCGCTGGGGTGAATACCGCTCATGTCGTTTTTTCCATGTCCCAGTCTACATAGGCCGAAAACTCAGCCTCGGCGGCAACCTCACCCTCAACTGTCGCGCGTCCGCTGAACTTGAATATCTTGCCGCCTTTCTTGCCGCGTACGGTTTCGACATGCATCTCCAGCACGTCGCCGGGCACCACTTTGCGGCGGAATTTGCATTTGTCGATGTTCATGAAATAGATCAGCAATTCACTGTCGATCACGTCCATGCCGACACCCAGCATGACACCTGCAGTCTGCGCCATCGCCTCGACAATGGTCACTCCCGGCATGATCGGCGTGCCGGGAAAATGACCCTGAAAATGCGGCTCGTTCATAGTGACATTCTTGATGCCAACTGCAGATTGATAGCCGTCAATATCCACGACCTTGTCGACCAGCAAAAACGGATAGCGATGCGGCAATATACGCTGAATCAGCTGAATGTCGGCGCTCTGGGTTTCCGTGGTCATGGTGCGGATGTCCTGTTTTGGATGTCTCTTTCAAGCGTGGTTAGCAATACCCGTACCCGAGGGCAAGCCAGCCTAGTCGTCGTTACTGTTTTCAAGCGTCGAGCCGTCGCCGATCGCAGTGTCGATCCGGGCAATTGCGGCATCGGTGATATCTGAGGCGTCCGTGCTCAGCACCACATTCGCCCGTTCGATCACGATGGACGCCCCGAAATCGCGCAGCAACTCGATCAAGACCGGTTGCGCCATCTCGAAAAACTGGTCACGTGACTCTTCACCACGCCGCGCCAACGCGTCCAGTTTGGCGCGCTGACCCTCGCGGTGTGATTGAACTTTCTTATCGAAAGCCTCGGCTAAGGGGCGGAATTCTTCGGCGGACAAAGCCGCCCGCCTTTCAGTCAGATCTTTCTCTTCTTTGCTAAGCTGCGCCACGATCCGTTCGTTTTCTTCGGCCAAAAGTGCGCTTTCGGCCTCGATCTCGCGAAAGACCCGTTGGCCAAACGCAGAATCGGCAAACAATCGTTCACTGGAGATGGTCAAAACGTCGGTTTGCGGCACGCCCAACTGTTGCGCGGCGACGGGCATCGCCGTCGCCAGCAAAGCCAAAACACACAGGGCCCTGAACGGGCCCTGCAGAATTTTCGTAACTGCGATGATCATCCGCAATCAGAACCGAGCCTGAATGGTCAGGTCAAAACTCTGTTCCTTGTCGAATTCCTCTTTCTTGAGGGCGTTCGAGAAGTTGAAGCGAAGCGGACCAAACGGTGTTTCCCACAGCACGGAGACCCCGATCACATGACGGATCGAACCGCTGGCGCCAACGATGTCGGCCCCGGAGGTGTCAACGTTGTTGACGTTGTAAAGGTTGCCAACATCATAGAACACACCACCGCGCAGGCCCAGTTCCTCGGGCAGCCCCAGGGGGAAGTCCGATTCGAAACGCGCGACCCAGTAATAGTTACCCCCGATGGCATCATCCTGTCCGTTCGATAGGTCACGCGGACCGATACCGGCGGGTTCAAATCCGCGGAACGTGCTGGGACCCAGAACAAAACGGTCGAGCGTCCGGCTGAAATCGTCTCCGGTCCAGTTCAGCGCTCCGAGTTCCAGAGTGGCGCGCAGCACGACTTCTTCGTTAAGAACACGTTGCTGAGCGATCGCGCGGGCAGTGGTCTTGAAGTATTCGTTGTCGCCCCCGAGACCGGCCGCGTCCACGCCCACTTCGAACAGTACACCCGCAGTCGGGTTCAGGCCACCCAAGCGGCTGTCATAGACATAGGACACACCCATCGAACTGGTTGTCCGCTTTCCTTGTGCGATTTCCGAGGCGATGACCGCACCGTTCGTCTCGTTGCTCTGCTGGGTCATTTCGCTGCGGTTCCAGCCATAGCGAAGCCGCAACGATGACAATTCACCGATCGCATAGCTGAGCTGCGGCCTGAAGAACACGGTTTTTGTGTCATAGCTGGCAAAGCTCGAGTTGGTGCTGGAAAGCCCCAGACCCAGATCAAAGCGCAGCTTTCGACCCAGCAGGTAGGGCTCGGTGAAGTTGATTGTGTATTGCTCTGCATCCTGCGCGGTCGCCAGCGTAAGTCCGAGGTTCTGACCTCGACCAAGAAAGTTCGCTTCGTTCAATCCAATCGCGATCCCGAAACCATCGGAAACCGAGTAGCTACCGCCGAGGCTCAGCGAACCCGTGGGCTGCTCTTCAACATCCACGTCCACAATGACCTGGCTGGGTGACGATCCTTCACGGGTTTCCACATCGGCAACTGCGAAGAAACCAAGCGCGCGGATACGCTCTGCACTCTGACGGATTTCACGAGGGTTGAAGGGATCACCTTCGACTGTATCGAACTGGCGGCGGATCACACGGTCCAGTGTGGTGGTGTTGCCTTCGATGTCGATGCGTTCAACGAAGATACGCGGTCCACGGGTCAGAACGAACTGAACATCCAGCGTCAGGTCACGCGGATTTCGCGTGACGCGCGGCTCGACCCGCAAAAAGTCAACACCCTGCTTCAGCCCGAGGCGTTCCAGCCGCGCAATCGAATTCTCGATCACGGTTGGCGAATAGATAACGCCGGGTTTGACTTTCAGCGCGGCCTGATAAGCGGCCGCGTCGACGCCGGGGATCTCACTGACTGTCGAGATTTTACCGAATGAGAACCGCTGCCCTTCGGTGACGTTCATCACCAGAAAGAACGCATCGCGTTCGCGGGTGAATTCGACATTGGCGCTGTTGACGCGAAAATCGATATAGCCACGTGACAGGTAGAAATCGCGGATCACCTGTTTGTCGAACTCGATCCGGTCTGCGATGAACGTGTCGCCGCGCAGGAAGGTCCGCAGGATGTTGGCCTGCTTGGTTTCAAGCACGCGGCGCAGACGGCGGTCCGAAAAGGCGCGGTTGCCGACAAAGCTGACACGCTCGACTTCAATCGTTGTGCCCTCGGCGACTTCGAATACCAGATCGACACGGTTCTCGCTGCGGCGAATGATGCGCGGGATCACGGTGGCGGACACCCTGCCCTGCGCCGAATACACTTCGGCAATCAAATCCGCGTCTGTTTCTGCCAGTTGAGGTGTAAAAACACGGCGGGGCTGGGATGAGATCACCTGGAGCAGGACTTCATCCTTGACGCGGCGGTTCCCCTCAATGCTGATCTGGTTGATGGTCGGATATTCCTCGACGTCGATGACCAGGGTACTGCCCCGCGGAGTCAGTTCGACTGTCTCAAAAACACCACTGTCAAGCAAACGCTGAAAGGCATCATTCAACTGTCCGGCAGTCACTGTCTGCCCAGGTTCGATTCCCGTCCGCGCAATAATCGTCGAGGTTTCGATCCGCCGATTACCCTCAACTTCGAAGCTGTTGATCGTGTAAGATTGCGCCTGCGCGGGCTGCGGCAAAACCAGCAAACCCGGTGTAGCAAAGAGGAAAAAGAACGTTAGTGCCTGCCACAAAATGTTGCCTTGCCGCCCCTGTGAGCCGCAGTATGTGCCCGTGCCCCTGCTGTCAGTCATTTTTATCACTACCCAGAATTTTCAGACTTTAGCTGCTGAGTAGCCCGATTGCGGAGCCATGTCAAAAGACGAAATAGCAAAAACGGCCCACCGGGCCGTTGCAAATCAGTCAGACATGTTCGGAAGAATCACAGACCGACGAGATAACCGCCAACTGCCAACGCCAACGCGGTCACGCCAAAGCTCAACAATACATCCCAGTTCAGCAGGAACAGTACACTGACACTCTGATAGGATTTTTGAAACGTCTTGGTCATCGCCCTCAAGCCCACTCATATGGCACACCCAAAGATCGTAATCCTGAATTGCGGCAATTTTGCGTCCGAATGGTGCCGCGACTGCCTCAATCAGCAGAACAGATCATTGCTGACGGAAAAGATCATCAACGACAGGATCAGTGTCACGCCGATCCCCATCAGCAACCGGAAGGCTTTGTCGCTGGGCGGTTTGCCGGACACCGCCTCGTACGCATAGAACAGCAGATGCCCGCCATCCAGCGCCGGGATCGGAAACAGGTTCAGCAGCCCCACCGCCGTGGACAGAACAGCAATGAAGAAGATAAAGTTCTGCGCCCCCTGGCTGGCCATCGCACCTGACGTTTCGGCAATTCCAATCGGCCCCGAGATATTGCAGGTGCTGATCGCGCCGGTGATCATATGCCACATCCCCGACAGAGACCCTTCGATGATGCGCCCGGTTTGAATCATGCCGCCTCGCGCAGACTCCCAGATGCCGGCCGGAACGGTTTCAGGCTCGATCATCATGCCGCCCACGATGCCGATGCGCCAATGCGTGACAAACCCACCATCTGCCTGAGGTTCATCTGTGCGTCGGGGCGCGAGTGCAAACTCCAGATCCGCCCCGTCGCGCCATACATTCAAAAGCAATGCGCGCCCGTCAGAGCCCTCGACATGCTCCTTGAGCTGCTCGAAGGCAAAGACCGGGTCGCCATCGACGGCGGTGATCACGTCGCCCTGCTGCAACTGAATATCCATGGCTGCGCTGCGCGGTGTGACTTGTTGGATCAGCGGCGGAAACAGCCATGGCGCAACGACGTCGATAGTGTCCCCATCACGGACGACCGTATAATCCAACTCCGGCTCTACCGGTAGCGCACCGATAAAATCCGACCAGTTGGCCGCGTCATCGAAGTCCGGGGTCGGCAGGCCCGCGATGGCAATGATCTCATCCCCCTCCTGCAGGCCCTGAACTGTACCCGGCAACGGCTGCAACGCCGCGACGGTCAGTGGTTCGCGCGAAACACCCTGCGACCAGAACACGAGGCCGAATACCAGTATCGACATTACAAAATTGAAGGCCGGTCCCGCTGCGACGGTGGCGGCGCGTGCCCACAATGGTGCGCCATGCATTGTCCGGCGCAGTTCCTCAGGGCTTTGCTCGGCGATTTCATTCATCGTGTCTTCGTCTTTGCCCGAGGCAGCGTTGGAATCGCCAAGAAACTTGACGTAGCCGCCAAACGGCAGCAGCGCGACCTGCCAGCGGGTTCCGCGTTTGTCGACGCGGCTCCACAAAACCGGCCCGAACCCGATCGAGAACACCTCGGCATGGATGCCAGACCAGCGGCCCACGATGTAATGGCCGTACTCATGCACCGCGACAATCACTGAAAGCGCAACGACAAAGGCAATGACCGTATAGAGCAGATTGCCGAATTGCGGGATCAAAGAGAGTATGTCCAAAGGTTTTATCCTGCTCGTTCAAGTACGGTTTCATCGACCCACTGCCGTGCGAGATGGTCCGTTTGCTGTACATTATCAAGGGTCAATGGTGCATCAATCAGGCCATCCGCGGCCTCAAATCGCTCCAACACCGCCGAGACCGCGTCGGCCATATCCAGAAACCGGATTCGGCGGGCTATAAAGTGGTCCAACGCCCGCTCTTTGGCGCCGTTGAAGATCGCCCCCGACAGGCCGCCGCGTTGCATCACTTCGCGCGCCAGACGCAAGGCGGGATAACGGGCCTCGTCCGGTGCGTGAAAGCGCAATTGCCCCATCCGGGCCAGATCCAGTCGGGCGACCGGCAGATCACGTCGGTCGGGCCAATGCAACGCATAACCGATAGCATGGCGCATATCCGGCGCCCCCAGATGTGCCATCAATGCACCGTCTCGAAATCCGACAAGTGCATGAACGATGGATTCGGGGTGCACCAGAACTTCGATATCCGACGGTCTTACGCCAAAGTATTCTTTGGTTTCTATAACTTCGAGGGCTTTATTGAACATGGATGCGCTGTCGATCGTGATCCGTTGCCCCATGTCCCAGTTTGGATGACTCGAAGCCTGTTCAACCGTCGCCGTCGCCAGATCGCTCAGCGGCCAATCGCGGAAGGCCCCGCCGCTTGCGGTGATGATGATCCGCTCGACGCTTGTCATATCTTCGCCCACCAGGGCCTGAAACACAGCCGAATGTTCGCTGTCAACGGGAAGCAGTCTGGCGTTATGAGCCCGCGCCGTGTTCAACACCAGGGGCCCCGCGCATACCAGCGTTTCCTTGTTGGCCAGCGCCAGCGTTACACCCTGTTTCAGAGCTTCGATGCCTGGCGCAAGTCCGGCGGCGCCGACAATCGCCGACATGACCCAATCGGCGGGGCGCGCGGCAGCCTCGATCAAAGCCGCCTGCCCCGCAGCCGCCTGAACACCACTGCCCGCCAACGCGGTACGCAGATCATCCAGTTTGTCATCAAACGCCGTCACCGCCACGTCTGCGCCAACGCGCACGGCGTCTTGCGCGAGTTGCGCAATATTACCGCCGCCGGTCAGTGCGACGACGTCGTAGGCATCGGGGCTCCGCGAGATCAGGTCGAGCGTATTCTGACCAATTGATCCGGTCGCACCGAAAATGGACACCTTTCGCATCACATACCTCCGGGCGCGTAAATCAGACCTGCGATCAGAACAAAGACTGATGCGCCCATCATTCCGTCGAACCGGTCCAGAAACCCGCCATGGCCCGGTATGAGGTTCGAACTGTCTTTCACGCCGAAACCGCGCTTGGTAGCGCTCTCGACGATATCGCCGGCCTGGCTGGCCATTGAGGCCAGCACCGAGACAACAACGAACGCCACACCAAACCCTGCATGGACCGCAAAAACGGTGCCGACCAGAGCAGCGGCGACCCACCCCCCAACAGTACCGGACCACGTCTTCTTTGGGCTGACCTTGGGCCAGAACTTAGGCCCGCCCAGCGTCTTGCCCACAAAATACCCGGCAACATCGGTTGCGATGACGACCATGATCAACCAGACCATCCAGCCAAAACCCAAATTCTCTCGAATCGAGATGAACCCCAGCCCTGAGGTTGCGATCCAGATCGCAAACAAGACGTATGTAACGCGGGCCCGGCGAATCTGCCCGGCCCCCACCAGCGCGGGCGCCAAAAGAAACGGCAGCTTATAGAGCGGTGGCAGGTGATAACTCAGAACGACCGCGATGCCGGTCAGGATCGCTAGTTGAATAGCGACTCCACGCCGCTGAGGATCGATCATCCGAACCAGTTCCCAGGTCATCAGACCGCAGGCCGTTGCGATAAACGACTCGAACCAAAGACCGCCCAGCCAAACTTCGATGGCGGCAATGATCACCAGAACCGCCGCCGACAAAACCCGGGCAGTCAGATCAGACCATCGGCCGTCACTCATGCCGGAACCGCTCCAAACCGCCGTTCGCGAGAGCCATAGCTGCGGCACAAACGCTCCAGTTCGGCAGCGGTAAAGTCAGGCCAAAGCGTATCAATGAACTCGTACTCGGAATAGGCCGACTGCCAAAGCAAGAAATTCGAAATACGCGCTTCCCCACTGGTGCGGATCACCAGATCCGGATCGGGCAGAACGCGGGTGTCCAGGTATTTGGGCAGCGTTTCTTCGTCGACGTCCTCGGGGCGCAACGCGCCATCGGCCACATCACGCGCCAGTCGCTTGGTCGCCCGCGCCACCTCGTCACGACCACCATAGTTCAGAGCGACGGTCAGGTGGACCAGATCATTGTCCTGCGTCTCGCGTTCGAGCGTATCCATCAACTCGGTCAACTTGGCATCCAGCCGCACACGATCACCTATGAACCGCACCCGAATACCGTTGTTTTTAAGCGTTTTGGTTTCTTTGACAATGTAGCGGCGAAACAGGCTCATCAAGCCGGCCACTTCAACCTGAGTGCGCTTCCAGTTTTCGGTAGAGAACGCGAATATTGTCAGATACTTGACCCCCAACCCCGGACAGGCCTCAACCACTTCACGGACGCGGCGCGCACCCGCGTGATGGCCAAACAGCCGGGGTCGCCCGCGTGCCTGCGCCCAGCGACCGTTTCCGTCCATGATGATCGCCACATGGCGTGGTCCGGCAAGCGACGCGTTATCGGGATCTTTTGGCATAACCGAAACTCAGACCTGCATGATCTCGGTTTGCTTGGTGTCGAGCGCCTCGTCAACGGATTTGATCATTGCATCCGTCAATTCCTGCACCTCGGTTTCCCAGAACTTCTGATCATCCTCGGACATGCCGTCAGCTTTGGCCTTCTTGATCTGATCCATGCCATCGCGCCGCACATTGCGGATCGAAACACGCGCGCTCTCTGCATATTGGCCCGCGACCTTGCCCAGCTCGCGGCGGCGTTCCTCGTTCAGTTCGGGAATTGGCAGCATGATGATCGTGCCGTTCAACTGCGGATTGATCCCAAGACCGCTTTCGCGGATCGCCTTTTCCACCTTGCCCACAAGACCCTTGTCCCAGACATTCACGGTCACCATACGCGGCTCGGGGACGTTGACGGTGCCGACCTGATTGATCGGAGTCATCGCGCCATAGGCATCGACCATTACCGGTTCAAGCATCGAGGCCGAAGCACGTCCGGTCCGCAGCGAGGCGAATTCGGTTCTGAGGTTGGCCATCGCGCCGTCCATACGGCGTTTGAGATCATCGGTATCGAGTTCGAAATCATCAGACATGCTGCTCACTCCCCGTCTTCAGGTGATGTTCGGATGGGTCTTAAGCCATCACAATTGGGATGTATAGCAATCATGGTCACGAATTGTACCAATGACCAGAACTGTTTCCGGCAAAGAGGCCGGCCGGATACATAATCCGACCGGTTTTTCATGTGAGGTCCCGGATCAGGCGTTCACATCGACCACGACACGGCCCTTGACCTGGCCCTGCAGGATATCCGCGCCAAGTTGCGGCAGGTCCGACAGGGTTGCGGGGTGAACCATCGCCTCGAGCTTGTCCATGGGCAGATCGGTTGCGACACGCTGCCAGGCGCGGACCCGGTTTTCATAAGGTTGCATGACACTGTCGATGCCCAACAGGTTCACTCCGCGCAGCAGGAATGGGATCACCGTTGCAGGCAAGGCTGCACCTCCGGCCAGACCAACCGCAGCCACGGATGCCCCATATTTCATCTGACCCAGCACACGGGCGAGCATGGCTCCTCCCACGGCATCGACACAACCCGCCCAGGTTTCGCTTTCCAGTGGTCGCTTGGTCGTTTCGTTCAACTCGTCACGCGGAACAATTGTGTCTGCTCCCAGAGATTTAAGGTAATCAGCGGTTTCCGGACGTCCTGTTACTGCCGCAACTTCATAGCCCAGATGAGCCAGAATGGCGGTCGCAACCGAGCCAACCCCGCCGGCTGCGCCGGTCACCAGTACCGGACCATGCCCCGGCTTCAAGCCGTGATCCTCCAGCGCCATAACGGCCAGCATGGCGGTGAACCCGGCGGTCCCGACAGCCATTGCCTGCCGCGTGTCCAACCCATCCGGCAAGGGCACCAGCCAATCAGCACGCGCATTGGCCTTCTGGGAATATCCGCCCCAATGTGCCTCACCCACGCGCCAGCCGGTCAAAACCACCTTGTCCCCGGGCTGGTAGCGGTCGTCCGATGATTGCTCGATCGTGCCCGCATAGTCGACGCCCGGGATATGAGGGTAACTGCGGACCAGACCGCCGCCTTTTGGAGACATGCACAGCCCGTCCTTGTAGTTCACGGTCGAATACTCAACAGCAACCGTCACTTCTCCGTCCGGCAACGCATCCTGCGATATTTGCTTCACCGCAGCGCTGGCGAGGCCACTTCCTTCATCTTTTTCAACAACAAGTGCGTTAAACATAAACTTACTCCTTTTGCCGCCTCAAAGGGCTATGTTCCTGAACTCAGGGCTCAGCGCCAAAATTTCTCCTGCACCACAGCCCATCGCATTCCGTGTTCGGTCATCAGCTCGATCCGCGTTCCCGGTGCCCAATGCGATCGGTTCACCATCCCGATGGCGACGTTCACGCCGAATTCGGGCGAATACACGGCCGAGGCCACTCGCCCGACCTGCTTGCCTTCGGCCAACAACGGCCAGGACCCCGTGCACGGGCCAATCTCTCCTTCGATAACAAGCGGTCGGATTTGTCGGGACGGACCATTTTCCGCCTGATCCGCCAACGCGGCCTTGCCGATGTAGTCGAGCCGAGAGTTACAAAAACGCGCCAGCCCGCATTCATAGGGCGTATTCTCGCGCCTCATATCCGAGCCAAAGCTCAGCAAACCGCTCTCAACCCGTTCGATGCTATTGGGGCAGCCGGCCCGAACATTCAGGTCTCGCCCGTTTGCAAACAGGGCGTCCCATAGCGGCATTCCATAATCCGCACCTTCGACATAAATCTCGAACCCGCCCTGTTTCGACCAGCCTGACCGGGCGATGATGAAAGAGGTATCTTCGAACGCCAACCGTTTGTACCGGAAGAATTTTATTTCTCTGACATCGTCGCCGAAAACACGCGACATCAGTGCGTCGGCTTTGGGTCCCTGCACCGCCAATGGCGAGACGTCCGGCTCGGATACATCTACATCCAACCCCAGAGCGATCACGACGCCCAAGGCGAATTGCCACAAATCGCCGTCAGCGACCGATAACCAATAATGATCATCCGCCAGTTTGATCGCGACCGGGTCGTTCAGCATACCGCCATTATGATCCACGATCGGAACATAGTAGCACTGATCGGCCTGCATCCGGTCCATATCCCGCGGACTGAGCATCTTCATAAGCCGCAGAGCATCGGGCCCTTTGATCTGAACCTGCCTCTCACACGAGACATCCCAGACCTGTACATGTTCTTTCAGATGAGCCGCATCCGCCTCCACGCTTTCAAAGACAGTCGGCAACAGCATGTGGTTGTAGACCGTATAGGCTTTGACCCCTTCGGCCTCGACCCCCGGGGTGAAAGGCGTTTTGCGTACGCGTCGGTTTGGCGTGATGACTGCCATGTCAGAAATCCTCTGGCAGAAAGACAAGATCACTGACGGGGGCCTGCGATCCGGCTTCGGTCAGCATTTGGTGCAATTGTCCACGATGATGCGTCTGATGGTTGAACATGTGGATCACACATTGCGCATAAGGTTTCGTCACATCGGCCTCTTTGGCCGCCGAATACCAGGTGAACGGGCCGTTGAGTTCTTGGTCGCCAAGCGTTTCGGCCCATCTGGTGATCCGGGCATCTATCGTATCGCGCAAAGGCAGCCAGTCCGACATCCCTGCGCAGACCGAGACACTGTCGGGGATGCCGCCGCCCGGCCCCGGTCCTTTGTCAAACCGGGAAATCCAGATCCAGTCTCCCCAAAGCAGATGATTGGCCGTCCCCATGATCGATCCGAAGAAGGCACCGCGATCCCGTGTGAGCTCTTGATCTGGCAGCGCCTGAAGAAACCCATTCAACTGATTGTTTTGCCAACAGTTGTAGCGCGCCATTTCACGGACATAGGCACCAGTAATCATTACTTTGGACCGTGCCAGTTGATGGGACATATCTCGGCGGACTTGCCGCCAAAGTCCCAGACGCGGCCATAATCGCGAACCCTGGACTTTGTGCCTCTGGCGACGATGACATCCGGGCCCATCCAGTATTTCGAATTCGATACCATCACCGGATGCTCAGGGTCCTTACCCGCCAGCATCTCGATCTCACCCTGAATCTTACGCCCGATCATGATACGGCGCTTGGTGCCATCTCTTTCGATCTGAACCGGCGCACGCTCGGCCCCGATGATTTCGCTGACCAACATGGTGAACAGCCCGGTTGTGCCCCCGGCCTGGCCGCTGAAAATCTGCAGCAGACCGTTATAGGCCTTGCCGCTGGCACGTTCGTCCACATACGCCGCGACTTTCCATTGCCCCTCGCCCATACGACCGGGGATATCGACCAGCAGGCCGACGTTCAGACCGGACAGGTCTTCACCCTCATAGTGACCCTCATCGATGATGATCCCCATCCAGGCATGGCAATGCCCTTCGGTCGGAGGGTGCGCGCCCAAAGAAACCACGCAAGGACAAAATACGTCGCATGAACAGTTCAGGATCAACTCACCCTTGACCGCCCAGTCCGTCGGGCTCATCTCGCGCCGTTTGGGGTTCGGCATCCGGCTGTCAATCCTCTGACTGACCGGCAGCTTATCCGCATCCGGTTTTCTGTTTTTAGCCATCCACTTATCCTCCGTAAGCAATGTGATGTGCGAGCAAAGCTAAACCACCCGCTATCAAAACGAATCCCATGGGACGGGTGATCGCGTGCCCGATCTGGGGCAGCTTCTCCAAAACCATGAACAGGGTCGCGAGACCCATCCACAACAGGCTCATGACGCCACCAACAAAGCCCAGTGCCATGAAGCCCCAGCAACATCCGACGCAAAACGCACCGAGACCCAGCCCCATGCGCAGGCCGCCGGAAAACCCTGTTCTCCAATGGCCCAGGAAATAGGTCATCGGCGCGTGGCAAACGCCGTGGCAGACCTCTTTCGCGCGAGAAAACTGAAACGCGCCAACCGCGATCAACAGGCCAGCCGCCAGATAGGGAGACTTGGCAATTCCCAGCATATCAACCGCGCCGCCAAACAACAGAGCCAGTTGCAGGCCAGTGATGAGCGCCGCGAAACCGACCCATACGATAAAGTAACCGGACAGAACGCCCAGCCACCCTGCCCGTGTGCCATTGGCGCTGCGGATCAGATCATCGTAGCTGCGCAACGTCGGCACCAAGGTCGGTAACATCATCGCAGCCATCATGATCGCCCACATCCAGAACAAGGGGCCGAACTCGGCCATTGGCATGTACATGTCCATGCGCGGGTCCATGGCCGCCATGGCCTGCCCCATCGGGCCAGGGCGCCCGATCCAGTCCAGATCCATATCGCGGCTCATCGAGACCATCATCCACCACGACCAGAGGATCGCGATGTAGAAGCCCAACCAAAGCGCACTGCGGAAAATCGAGCGACTCACTTGCCCCCCCCGACTCAACTCTCTTGCTTTTCAAATGTCAGACTTTTAAATGTCAGACAAATAAAAATTCACGAAAGCGGACAAAGACCATGAAAATCGACCCGCGAAGCCCCGCTGATCTGTCAGCCCAAATTGCCCAGGCGATCCGGGATGCGATTGTATCGGGCCGGTTGATCGTGGATGAGAGGCTGCCTTCGGAAGCGGAGCTTGCCGATCAGTTTCAGGTCTCGCGCCCGACGGTGCGCGAAGCGCTGAAACGGCTTGCGGCGCAATCCCTGATCCGAACACAACGCGGCGCGTCCGGCGGGGCTTTTGTGAACCGGTTGAACTTTGAGGACGCCTATTCCCAGCAGATTACGACCTCAACCCTGCTGCTGTCGATGAACGCGGTCAGCTTTGATACAGCCTGCGAGGCCCGCTATGCGCTGGAACGCGCCTGTGCATCGCTCTCGGCGCAGCGTCGCACCCCAGATCAGCTGGCCACGATGCGGGCCGAGATCTTTCGGCAGGCACAGCCCGGCTTGACCGACGAAGCATTCTGCGCCTCGGATGTGGCCTTTCACCGTGCGCTGGTCGACGGCGCAGGCAACCCTGTGCTTTCCTACCAACTTGCAGGTGCGGTCGAAGCGATGCAGCCGCTGATGAACATGATCACCTTTACGGCGCGCTCTCGTGAAGAGATCATCGCCCTTCACACCGATATCGCCGACGCGCTCGAGGCAGGCGATGCATCGAGCGTGGACGCGGCGCTGGTCAAACTGGAACTCTATACCCGCAAACTGGCGCAAGATGTCGCTGAGCAGCGACGCAAACCCGCATAAGAAAGAAGACTGGAATCAAGAAGGACCCCGAGCAGGCAGCATGACATCCGGCGACAAGACCGGAACTCTCACTATGAATTGAAGATCAATGACTTACGGGAGGACGTTATGAACCAAAGACCGGACCCAACCTTTTACCCTTCGGCCAGACTGGCGATGGAAGGACCAGCCGAGACGCTGGCCTTCACGTTGATGCTCAGCCCCGATTTTTCGCAACCCGATGGATTGGCGGTCGTGAATGTCGATCCGACATCGGAAGACTACGGCAAGATCGTTCATCAGGTGATCATGCCGGAAAAAGGCGATGAGTTTCATCACTTTGGCTGGAACGCTTGTTCCTCGTCGCTGTCGCCTCTTAGCGGTCATGCTTTTCTGGAGCGACGCTACCTGATCGTTCCGGGTATCCGGTCCAGCCGGATCTACATCATCGATGTCAAAAACCCGCTGGAAGCCAAGATTCACAAGATCATTGAACCCGAAGAAGTCTTTGCCAAGACAGGATATTCCCGTCCGCATACCATTCATTGCGGCCCCGAAGGAATATACGTCAGCACCCTGGGCGGCGCAGGTGAGGACGGGACGGATGGCCCTCCCGGCATCTTCATCATGGATTGCGAGAGCTTCGAGATCATCGGTCGATACGAGATCGAACGCGGTGTGCAGGACAAACACTATGATTTCTGGTGGAACCTGCCGCGCGATTACATGGTCAGCTCGGAATGGGGCCTGCCCCCGCAATTCGAAAACGGGATCGTGGCCGAGGATCTGCTGTCCAACAAGTATGGGCACAGAATCCATTTCTGGAACCTTCGCAGCCGGACCAATATCCAGACCATTGACCTGGGCGAAAATCACCAGATGGCGCTGGAAATCCGGCCTGCGCATGATCCTGTCAAGCAATATGGCTTCTGTGGCGTTGTGGTCGACACAACCAATCTGCAGGGTGCGATCTTTACCTGGTGGCGCAACGATGACGGCACTTTCGAGGCGAAGAAAACCATCACGATTGATCCGCAGCCGGCTGACCCGGACGACCTGCCCGACTTGCTGAAGGGGTTTTCCGCCGTTCCGCCGCTGGTCACGGATATCGACCTCAGCCTTGATGACAAATACCTCTATGTGGCCTGCTGGGGCACGGGTGAAATGCATCAATACGATGTCTCTGATCCGATGAACCCGACCCTTGCCGGCAAGGTCGAGATCGGAGGGATCGTAAAGAAAACCAAACACCCCAATGGGCAGGCTTTTGGTTACGGCCCTCAGATGGTCGAGATAAGCCGGGATGGGAAACGGGTCTACTGGACCAATTCTCTCTATTCCACGTGGGATGATCAGTTCTATCCCGGAGAACGCGGCGCGGCGATGGTCAAAGCGGATGTCGGAGAGACCGGAGGTCTGACGCTGGACCCGAAATTCTGGGTAGATTTCCCTGACGGGTACCGCGCCCATCAGATCCGCCTGGAAGGTGGCGACTGTTCGACAGACAGCTTCTGCTATCCATCGGTCTGAGTTGGACGCCTTGCTGACATCGACGGCCGGCCTCTGGCTGGCCGTTCTTCTAAGCGGTGCATACCATGGCCTGAACCCGGGCATGGGCTGGCCGCTTGCCGTGTCGTCTGCGCTTATGGAACAGCGCCAATCCGCCCTCTGGCGCGCTCTGGCAGCGCTGGCAAGCGGACATTTCGTGGCAATGCTTGGTGTCTTGCTGCCTTTCGCCCTGATGGCAGCTCTGATCGAGTATCAGCGCGAGATACGTATCGGTGCGGCCCTGATCGTGATCGTGATGGGTATTTACATCGCGATAACGCGTCGCCACCCTCGAGTGCTTTCGCGGATACCTCCGGGTAGACTGGCTCTGTGGTCATTCCTCGTGGCATTGGCCCATGGCGCTGCGTTGATGCTGGTCCCGATCTATCTGGGCCTGTGCGGGCTGGATGAACTGGACGCCGGGCACCGGGCGGTGTCGGAAATCATGGCGACCAACGGTATTCTGGTCCTGGCCGTCGCCGCACTTCATAGTGCCGCAATGATCCTCGGAGGGGGCATCCTTGCATTCGCGGTCTACCGCTGGCTAGGACTGCAATTTCTGTCTCGCAGCTGGTTTAATCTTGAACTTGTCTGGGCCCTGAGCCTGATTTTGGTCGGCGTTTTGGGCCTTTGGTCAGCGCTTTAGGTGCTTTTCATTGCATGACAATGGGCTAGTTTGAACATGCAGATCAAAAGGGACCGGGATAGATGACAACAGCCCTCAACGTGATAGCCGCTTTGCTTACGATTGGCTTCGGTCTCTTCGGTTTTCTGGCCCCCGCGTTTACGGCCAACGCGTTGGATCTGGCCCCGACCAAGAGCACCATGGGCCTCAGTGAGATGCGCGCCTCGGTGGGTGGACTGTTTGTGGTGACTGGTGCAGCGGTGCTTTGGCTGAACACTCCGATGGCCTATGCGATGCTGGGCGTTGTTTATGCCGGGACGGCGCTGGGGCGGCTCATTTCTGTTGCGCTGGACAGTCCTCCGCTGCTCAAGGCACTGACTTTTGGAGGAATCGAGCTGGCTCTGGCCCTGTGGTTGATCCTTGTTAACATCAACAAGGCACCGTAAGGCACTGGTTTTATTACAGGCGGTGATTTTCAATCTGAGTTTGCATCGCCCCCGATCCTCACCTATATAAGGGATGTCCTTCGGGACTATGGACATAAACGCGCTCGTAATAAGCGGATCGGACCCGGGGGCGGTACCCGGCGGCTCCACCAACCATCCTTCGTTTGAGGATCATGGGGCCGAAACAGGATCGACGAACGTCTAAAGGGGTTAGCTTTGTCTCGGCTGTCTGCCACCGTTATCGGCGAAAATAGTACAATTGCAAACGACAATCGTGCTCCGGTTGCAGTTGCTGCGTAAGCAGTAGCAAGACCGAAACTTAAGCCCTTGCGCCTAGCCGCGTAAGGCGGGGTTCGCAGGTACCTGGCAACAGAAACCTGCATTTCCCGTTTCATGTCTGCGTTAAACCCATAACTTACCTGAGATTTAGGGTTTATTCACTTCTTTCGACCATTTTCCCGGTTATGCGACAGGAGGGTTGAGATGACGAACTCTGACAGATTAAGGGCGTGGTATTCGGAAGTCTGGGAAAAGGGCAATACCGATGCGATCGATCAGTTTTTCGCCCCGGATACCATGGCCGAAGGGTTGATTCCCGAAATGCAGGTCGGCGCTGAGGACTTTCGTGATCTGGTCATGGCATTCCGTCATGTGCTGGGCGACATCACAGTCGAGTTACCCAAGATCATCGAGAATGGGGATTGGGTGTCCGGTATTCTTCACGTCCGCACGTTTCGAGCGGACAACGGCGCCCCGCTGGAGGTGACCGGACAGGTCATGGCCCGGTTCAAGGGTGACAAGATGGTAGAAGCCTATAATCAGTTCGACTTCATTTCATTCTTCGAACAGCTGGGGCAGTTTCCGCAGGACACCCTGCCCGTTTGCATGACCGGCCAGAGGTTGGACTGGGCCGGATAATCGTCACCGCAAGCTTGACCCATGCCGCGTTTGCACGCTAGCAGAGGAACAAGGGGTAGGCTTGCGAACACCCCGTGAGGCGGCAGCCCAAGTTCGCATGTATCCAAAGCAACAAGGAAACATGCTATGGCTGCCCCCAATGCTATTACGACCCGGCAACTCTTACGCCTGATTGGTACGCCTCAGGCGCCCGTGCTTGTCGACGTGCGCACGGACGCCGATTTCAACGATGATCCCTGTCTCATCCCGGCTGCGGTTCGTCATTCCTATGACGATATCGACGGCATCCGAAAACTGATCGCTGATCGGCCATGCGTGGTGATTTGCCAGAAGGGCAAGAAACTGAGTCAGGGCGTCGTTTCCTGGCTGCAGACAGGTGGAGCGCGGGCCGAGTATCTGGAAGGCGGAACTCTCGCTTGGCGCGCCACGCCGGGTGCGCCAAGCGTTCCGGTTTCGGCCCTGCCCGCGATCATCGACGGCGGTACGCTCTGGGTTACCCGGCACCGCCCCAAGATCGACCGTATCGCGTGCCCCTGGCTGATCCGCAGGTTTGTCGACGCCCGCGCACAGTTTCTTTTTGTCGCACCAACCGAAGTTCCGGGTGTTGCCGGGCACTTTGGTGCCACAGCTTTTGATGTCGAAGGCACTGACTGGAGCCATCGCGGCGACAGATGCACCTTTGATACGATGCTGGACGAATTCAACCTGCATTCCGAGCCGCTGGATCGCGTGGCCACCATCGTTCGTGCGGCGGATACAAATCGACATGACCTGTCACCGGAAGCCGCTGGGTTGCTGGCCCTGTCGGTTGGGTTGTCACGCCAGTATCGGGATGATCAGCAACAATTGAAGGCCGGTCTGCACCTTTACGACGCGCTCTATCGCTGGGCACGGGATGGGGCGGGTGAAACGCATGACTGGCCGGCAGGTCACGGTCAATGACGCCTTCTTTCCGCGAGCTTATCAGGGTCTTTGGGCGCATTGGCCTGCTGTCATTCGGCGGGCCCGCCGCACAGATTTCACTGATGCATCAGGAACTGGTCGAAAAGCGCCCCTGGCTGGACGAGCAAACCTATCTGCGTGCGCTTTCATTGTGCATGTTGCTGCCAGGTCCCGAGGCCATGCAACTCGCCACCTACGCGGGTTGGAGGTTGCGCGGCGTGACCGGCGGGCTGATTGCCGGAGCCCTGTTTGTTCTGCCGGGCGCGCTGGTGATCGCCCTTCTTGTCGCGCTTTATGCCGCGTACGGCGAACTGCCTCTGGTTCAGGCGGGATTTCTAGGCATCAAGGCAACCGTTATCATCATCGTCCTGCAAGCTCTGCGGAACCTGTCGCGGAAAGCGTTGACGGATGTCGAACATCGGGTGATCGCCGGCCTCGCCTTTTTGGGCATCTTTGTATTCAACCTGCCCTTCCCGCTGATCATCCTCTGCGCCGCACTCTGGGGATATGCAACGTCGAAAAACCTCACGCCGACAGCCGTCCAACCAAGCCCAACTCTCAGCAAGCCTATCCGAACCGCGGCCTTCTGGTTGGTCCTTTGGCTGGGGCCGCTGGTTCTTTTGCATGTCACGGGTCAGGAACTGCTAAGCGATCTGGGGTGGTTCTTCGCCCGTCTGGCCGTCGTCACCTTCGGTGGTGCATACGCGGTGCTGGCCTATATGACACAAACCGTCGTCGATACCTATCAATGGATCAGCACGCACCAGATGATTGATGCGCTGGGGCTTGCCGAAACCACACCCGGGCCCCTTATTCTGGTGACTCAGTTTGTTGCCATGCTCAGCGGACAGATTGCCGGAGGTCCCTCGCTTGCGCTGGCGGCAGGGCTGGTTGCGCTATGGGCGACGTTCGTGCCCTGTTTCCTGTGGATTTTTCTTGCCGCCCCCCATTTGGACAGAATCGCCGCTCGTCCGCGTCTGGGCGCCGCAATGCATGGAATCACTGCGGCTGTGGTCGGGGTGATTCTCAACCTGTCCGTGTGGTTCGGCCTGAATGTCCTGTTCGGTAGCCTTCCGGGATGGCGCTGGGGCCCTGTGTCCTTGCCCCTGCCCGACCTGATGACTCTGGATATCAGGGCTTTGAGCCTTACCCTTGTTGCAGGCCTGTTGATTTTCCGTATGAAATCCGGTTTAGCGACCACATTAGCTGTCATGGTTCTGGCCGGAATCGGGTTACAGGTTTTGTAATCAATACAGCTCAGCACGGCCTTTCGTTTCCGTTCGAATGCCTTATGCTGGGCTTAACCACTTTCGAGGATCAATCATGTCGCAAGACATCGACTACGGGAATCTGATGCACACGGCCATGCGTGGCCTGATTAAGACCGTCCTGACCGGCGTGTCTGAAACCGGTCTGCCCGGTGCGCATCATTTCTTCATTACTTTTGATACGCGACATGAGGGTGTCGAACTGGCCGATTGGCTGAGGCAGCGATATCCCGGCGAGATGACGATTGTCATGCAGCATTGGTTCGAAAACCTCGAAGTCGGAGATGAGGGATTTTCGATTACCCTGAACTTCGGCGACGCACCCGAGCCGCTCTATATCCCTTATCTGGCGATCAAAACCTTCGTAGACCCCTCGGTCGAGTTCGGATTGCGGTTTGAAAGCCCCGAGGATGAGGAGGATGAAGATCAACTGGCCGAAGAAGCCCCGATTGAGCTCGAAGTCGAAGAACCAGAACCCCATCATGATGCGGACGTTGTTTCGCTGGATAGCTTCCGCAAATAACAGGTTCCAACCCCGCGCAACGCGGGGTTTACTTCTTCTTCAGGAAGGTCTCGACTGATCTGGATTTGTCGCCGTTGCGGAATCGAGAGAAGGACAGTTCCAACCCGCCCTTGGCCAGCGTCCGGTCGAACTGCTGTAACTCATATCCCCCGTTTTCCGCGATAAACAGCGAAAAGACCGTTAACGTCTTTCCCTCGATCCGTCCCCAGACGAACGGTTCGCCTTTCATCGGATCAAGTTGCACTTCGTGGCCGAACACATTGCGTTTCATCGCGGCCGAATAAACATCGGGTCGATCCGATTGCTGGAAATCGACCGAGTATTTTTCATCCTTGACGCGCCCGTCACCCTTGTAAGTTGTTGTTGTCCAGCTGACATTGAAACCGCCTTTGATTTCGTGGATCGAAACACTCATATCCCGGGGGGTCGCGGTTCCGTCCACGTCAACAACGTCAGCCGATCCGGTATAGTCCCCAACAAAGGGCTGAATACCGGACGCCGTTGCATTCCCTGCAAACGTTGCCAACCAAATGCTTGCGGCGAACGCAAACGCGATCGCACACAAGGGTCTTTTCAGAATCGTCATGCGCATGGCTGCCTCCGTCACCGTTGTTCCTTCATCTTAACTTTAGCCCGCCGACGTACAATGGCACTGTTTTCGCTAACGGAAATTATTTACGGCGGCGCATCGTCTATACCTTTGACTGGCCCCCGTTTAAGGTGCGCGCAACTGGCCGATTGCGCCACAGCCTTGCTGCGGGTAAACGGCATACGACTGCATACCAGACGGAGTGACCGATGTCCCGAACCCGCACCGAATCCGACAGCTTTGGCCCGCTTGAGGTGCCCGCCGACAAGTATTGGGGCGCACAAACGCAACGCTCGATCATGAACTTTCCCATCGGCTGGGAAAAACAGCCAGTCGCCATCGTACGTGCGCTGGGCGTGATCAAGAAAGCCTGTGCGATGGAAAACAAGGCGGTCGGCAAGTTGGACGCCAAGATCGCGGATGCCATCATTCAGGCGGCTGGTGAAGTCATTGAGGGTAAGTTCGATGACAACTTCCCTCTGGTCGTCTGGCAGACCGGATCTGGTACCCAGTCGAACATGAACTCGAACGAAGTGATCGCGAACCGCGCCATCGAGATTCTGGGTGGTGTGATCGGCTCGAAAGACCCGGTGCATCCGAACGATCATTGTAACATGGGCCAGTCGTCAAACGATACATTCCCCACCGCGATGCACATTGCCACTGCGATCAGTGTTCGCGACGTGCTGCTGCCCGGCTTGAACAAGCTGGCCGACGCGTTAGAACAGAAAGCGGCAGAATTTGCTGGCATCATCAAGATCGGCCGCACCCATACGCAGGATGCAACACCCCTGACGCTGGAACAGGAATTCGGGGCCTACGCGCACCAAATCCGTCAGGGTATCGCACGGGTCGAAGCCTCGATGCCCGGTATTTATGAACTGGCTCAGGGCGGCACCGCCGTCGGCACCGGGCTGAACACGCATCACGGCTGGGATAAGGCCGTCGCCGCCAACATGGCCGAGATCACTGGCCTTCCGTTTGTCACGGCCCCCAATAAGTTCGAGGCGCTGGCTGCCCATGACGCAATGGTCTTCCTGTCCGGCGCGCTCGCTACGATTGCCGGATCATGTTACAAAATTGCCAACGATATCCGCCTGCTAGGCTCTGGTCCACGCTCTGGCCTTGGTGAGCTTATTCTTCCTGAGAACGAACCTGGTTCGTCGATCATGCCCGGCAAGGTGAACCCGACACAGGCCGAAGCTTTGACTCAGGTTGCGGCTCATGTGATGGGCAACGATGCGGCAATCAAGTTTGCTGGGTCTCAGGGGCATTTTCAGTTGAACGTCTACAACCCGATGATGTCCTACAATCTGCTGCAGTCGATACAGTTGCTGGGCGATGCGACCGACAGCTTTACCGAACGTATGCTTCTGGGAATCAAGGCCAACGAGCCGCGTATCGAAAAGCTGATGATGGAATCGCTGATGCTTGTGACCGCACTGGCGCCGACCATCGGGTATGACAATGCTACCACTGTCGCCAAAACAGCGCATAAGAACGGCACGACCCTGAAAGAAGAAGCGATCGCGCTCGGTTTCGTGGATGAAGAAACGTTCGACGCCGTCGTGCGGCCGGACCATATGATCGGGCCAAAGGCGCGATAATGGGTAAACCGGTCAATCTGAACCGGTTCCGAAAGGACAAAGCGCGGGCTGAGAAAAAAGCCCGCGCTGATGCTAACGCTGCTAAATTTGGGCAGTCGAAGGCTCACAAAACAGTTGTTAAGCTAAAACAAGACAAACAGAGCCGCGATCTTGACGGTCACAAGGTCGAAGAATGACGGGTCGGCCGATCAAACGCTCTTTGACTTTGCAGGGACATCGGACTTCCGTTTCTCTGGAAGATGAATTCTGGCAGGCCTTCCGCGAAATCGCGCGACTAAAAAGCCTTCCGATCAATGTGTTGGCGGCGCAGATTGATGCAGATCGTGATCCGGAAACCGGGCTGGCTTCGGCCATTCGTGTGTTTATTCTGGATTGGTATCGTCACGCAGATTGATCCCTTGATTCAAGCTGATCGCGTCGCTTATGCTAAACTGGAACAAAAGGTGTACATTTATGAGCGATACTGTATCAGGCCCGGATGGGCAGCCGCGCTGCGCATGGTGTAAAGCGGCTCCGGAATTCTTTGAATATCATGACAATGAATGGGGATATCCTGTTGCAGATGATCGCCGTCTTTTTGAGAAACTGTGCCTCGAAAGCTTTCAGTCAGGTCTGAGTTGGCGAACCATCTTATCCAAACGCGAGAATTTCAGGAGTGCGTTTTGTGATTTTGATTTCAACAAGGTGGCAGAGTTTTCTGATGTCGATATAGAACGGCTTATGGGAGACCAGGGGATCGTCCGCCACCGCGGCAAAATCGAGGCTGTAGTCAACAACGCGCGTCGTATGCAGGAATTGGTCGCCGCCGAAGGATCTCTGGCCGCCTATGTCTGGAGATATGAGGCAGAACCGCCTGCAGCCCCTCAAACCGCATCCACCTCAGCACAATCCATAGCGATGTCAAAGGACCTGAAGAAACGGGGCTGGAAATTTGTTGGCCCCACGACGGTCTTTGCGTTCATGCAGGCCATGGGTCTGATCAATGATCACGCCAAAGGATGTGTCATGCGCGAAAAAGCGGCGCAGTTGCGCCGCGATTTCATCAAACCCGAATAAGGTCGCTGCGATCAGATCGAGGCGCGGTAAATATTGTCGATATTGCTGCCGAGCGCCGCGTTGAAGTCCGCATCGGATTGCTGCTTGGACAGCCCCTCGGTCAAAGCGCGTGAGAAAGACGCGATCATCTTGCCGTTCTGACCCAGCAGATCACAAGCCTGCTCGGTCGAGTACCCGCCGGACAGCGCGACCACGCGAAGTACACGCGGATGATCAGCCAGTTCGTCATACAGGTTGGCCTGGCTCGGGATCGTCAGCTTCAGCATGATTTCCTGACCCTCGGAGAGTTGATCGAGGTTTTTCAGGATTTCTGTTTTCAGAATATCTTCGGCTTCGGCTTTGGTTTCCGAATGGATATTCACCTCGGGCTCAACGATCGGCACCATGCCCGCATCGGTGACCACACGCGCGACGTCAAACTGTTGCGCGACAACGTCAGCGATACCCTGCGCGTTGGCTTCGTGAATGACCGAACGCTCCTTAGTTCCGAAAACGCCATCTGCTTTGGACAGCGTTTCAGCCAATCCCGGGATCGGTTTCATCATCTGAACGCCGTTAGACTGATCCTCAAGCCCTTTGTCGATCTTCAGAAACGGAACGATCCCTTTGACGGACCAGAGGTAATCCGCAACCTTCTTGCCGTCGATGTCCTCACCAAGTGTCCGTTCAAACAGGATCGCGCCAATCACCTTCTCCTTGGTGAAATCATCGGCCAGAATAATCCGGGCACGCATCTTCTGGATTTCGCCGAACATCTCTTCGTCGGAAGCGTAATCCGAAGCTTCAACGCCATACAAAGCCAGCGCTTTAGGGGTTGAACCGCCGCTTTGGTCCAGTGCTGCGATAAATCCTGCGCCTTCGGACATCTGCGCGCGCTGTTCTGTTTTCGACATAACTCAGTCCCGTTCAATATGATTCCGCATTTTCCAACCGCATACAGCAAGCCGCCGAGCGATGGTAGTTTGTTAGCGCTCAACCAAGCGCAACCATATTCCGTCTTTTGATCTGACCGTCAGATGTGCGACCGGTACCGGGGTTTTTCCCTCGATTGTTTCGAAACGATATCGGCACAGCAACATCGACAGGATCAGAGGCCCCTCAACCATCGCGAACCCCGCACCCGTGCAGACCCGAGGGCCCGCCGAGAATGGAATATAAGCCTCGCGCTGGCATTTCTTACCGTTCTCGGTAGACCACCGCGTGGGATCGAAATCGTCCGGATTGTCCCAAAGCCGTTCGTGGCGATGCAAGTGCCATGGACTGACAACGATTTGAGAGCCCTGAGAAACATTTCTGTCGCGGAACCGTTCGGGGCACGTCGCTTCACGCACCATCATCGGAACCGGAGGATACAGGCGCAGCGCTTCACGAAAAACGTCGCGGCTGAGCTTCAATCGGGGCATGGACGAGAAATCGGAAACGTCCAGAGGCCGAGCCTCTTCCGCCAGTTTCTCCTGCCAGTCCGGATACAAAGCCATCAGGTACAGTGTCCAAGCCAGGGCTGATGCGCTGGTCTCGTGCCCTGCCAGAAAGAAAATAGCGACCTGATCCACCATTTCCTGTGTATCGAAGCATTCTCCGGTTTCCGGGTCCGGCGTGGTCATGATCTTGGTGGCCAGATCATCGGGTGCTGTCCCGGTTTTGATTGCCGCGGCGCGCTCTGCTGTCAGTCGGCCGATCAGGCGTCTGATCTGGCGGGCGGTTTGGCGTGTTTTGCGGGAATGAAAGCGCGGCACCCAGTTTGGAACCGGCACAAAGGCGGCCAAGTTCAGCAACGGCTGTTCACGTTGATAGGCGCGGAATTTATCGAATACCTGCGCCGCGACCTCATGTTCAATCGGGACCGAAAACAAGGTCCTGAAGATAACATCTGCCGCGGCGTGACTGGTGACTTCTTCACATTCCAGCTCTTGTCCGACCCGCGCCCCAAGCCGATCCACACAGGCCTGAGCTGCGTCAACCATCGCCGGGAATGTATCCCTCAGCCGTCCGCCTTCAAAGGCCGGGTCGATGATCCGCCGCTGCCGTTTCCAGACCGCACCATTGGTCAGAAACACCGACTGGCCAAGCAATGGCCGTAGGCCTTCGCTGATGCGGCCCGATTTGGGGAATGCATCGGGGCGCTCTTTCAGAACCGTGCGGATCAAATCGGGTTGGTTGATCAGATACGACCGAAAGAACGGTGTTCGGAATTCGGCCATCCACGCCCGGTACAGGCGCTGCGGTTGTGCCGATAACAGATCCTGCCGAAACAGACGTAAATACCGCCTCAGAGAAACCTTGTCGGGGCGTGCCACTGGTTTCGGCGGTCTCATGCGGCCACCGTAATGTATTTCGATACAGCCCGTTCAATACGTGAACGCGAAGGCGTGCGATCCCCAAATCGTTGCATCAACGTTTCGGGGCCCGCTGTGATGCGAAAATAATCGTATTCGCCGGGTTGATCGAAAGCGCAAAGATACTGGAAATGCAGACGAAAGAACCGCCACCTCAATTGCTTCCATCGTTCGGATGAGAGGGTCTGGGTAAAAGCCGCAGAAAGAACCAGAGGCCAGCGTTTTTCGGGGCTTGCAACACCACTGACCGCGACCGGGTCGCACAGCGCAAACGCGCAGCCATCGCCCGGCGCCGAGACATCGACCCAGGTAATGTCCGCGCACTCCGATAGATACTTGAGATCCGCGCGTAAACCATGCGCCTGCGGCAGGAACGACACCATGGGAACCACCTGCCCCAGTGTCAGAAAAGACAGGACAGGCCGTTGCATGTCGCCCTGCCTGCGTCGCAGCAGCTCTGCCAGAACGGACACACCCAGATGGGCACCAGAGCTGTGGCCGACGACCAGCACCTCATCGGCATCTGGTTCCAGTGCTTCGTCAATCAGGTTGGCAAACTGCTTCAGCCTGGCTTTCAGGTCAGGCGAGTACTCACCCTTCAGCCGTGCAGAATGGGCATAATCGTGCATCAGGTAATAAGCGAACAACCGGTTATCCAGCTTTCGGAAGCAGTGCATCAGTGCATAAGCCAGCCCCGCTGCGGGTAGCAGCACCCACCACCCGGCAAACGGTTGCAACAAGGCGACCAAACCCCAGGCGAACAGCAGTGATACCGCAAGTTGCAACAGCAACATGCCAACCGGGTACAGCGCCGCAATCACCGGCCCTTTGCGCAACTGCGTCAGCCGCCAGAGCGTACCTGTAGCGACATAGGTCCAGGCCGTTCGGGCCAGTTGCAGATACGTCGCTGGAATCGATTGAGCCATACTGTCGCGCACGATGTCGGACCAGACCAGTACCTCGATATCCGTCTCAACATCCGCACCATCCTGCTGAGAGGCCACGTGCCAGCCATACGGCCCCTCGCCTGACTTGGCACTGATATCAATCTTATACCCTGAGATCGCCGACTGAACACGCCCTTCCTTGCGGTAGAGTTCACGATAACGGCGTGGATGAATCGGGTCATAGCCGGGGATATAGAACACCCGGCGCCTGCGCACCTGCGGATGAGATTGCTGACTGCTCATTGTCCGACCCTCTGCCCCACAGATTAGCGTAGCGAAACGGCCAAGGTAAGACCCGCCGTTCGCTCATCCATGTTTAATGCCAGAGGGTTAACCCAGGTTTGCCAGAGCCGGGAACGTCTCGAGCAGCCACCAGCTGAATTCGGTGAACAACCCGGTGACGAGCATGATACCGACAAATAACAGCAGCCCGCCCATCACCTTTTCGATCATGCCCATATGTGGCTTGATCCGGTTCATCACCGCCATCGACCGGTTCAGGAACATCGCGGCCAGCAAGAATGGGATACCCAGCCCTGCAGCATAGACGCCCAACAGCAAGGTCCCCCGTGCGACCGAAGCCTCGGACGCTGCCAGCGACAGGATCGCCCCCAGTTGCGGCCCGATACACGGGGTCCAGCCGAAGGCAAATGCCAGTCCAAGTATATAGGCCCCGAATACAGATCCACTGGATTCGCCCGCATCAACACGCGCCTCTCGGTCCAGCAGAGGGATGCGGAATACGTTCAGGAAATGCAGACCAAATACGATAACGACAGCGCCAGACAGTTTGGCGAAAAGTTCCTGATTCTTCAGGACAAAAGCCCCAAACGCCGATGCTGTGAAACCCAGCAGCAGGAACACGGTCGACAGCCCCAGAACGAAGAACAGAGCGGACAGGGTCGCCTTGCGCCGTGCTTGCGCTTCGTCCTGCATCTCGTTGATGGTCACACCGCTCATATACGCGAGATATGGTGGCACAATTGGCAACACGCAGGGTGACAGAAAGCTGATCAGCCCCCCAAGCATGGCGACAAACATGGCGGGCAGCAGCCCTGCGTCGATGATCTCAATTCCGAACATGAGACAGCACATATGATATCGCGTGGCCTTCGTCACGGGGCCATTCGGTCACATCCTCGTGGTTGCACGCTGGACAGCATCGCTTGTTGGAAATATCTCAACCGGATGACAGACGACACAGAAACACTGGACGCGCTGGGATTGCTGTGCCCCCTGCCAGTCCTGAAAGCGCGCAAACGGCTGAAATCCATACCCGCGGGTGGTTTGCTGCGCGTATTGGCCGACGATCCGGCCGCGATTATCGACGTGCCACATTTCTGTACCGAAGCCGGTCACACGCTGGTGTCGCAGGGCAGCGTCGATGATTATCAGGTGTATCTGATCCGCAAATCCGGTTAGCGATACTGCTGATCCAAGCAAAAAAAGGCGGACCAGATGGCCCGCCTCTTTATCACTGTCCCAATGACCACCAACCTCGCCGCTTTGGCTTGGCGGGTGCCGGCTCCGGTTCTTCCGCGACGGCTTCCAGAACGGGTTCAGGCGCTTCAACCGCCTCCGGTTCGGGTTTTGCGTCCTCCGGCGGCTCCTCCACGATCGGCGCTTCTGCTTCCACGACCACAGCCTCTTCCGCAGCTTCCGCTGTCTCAGGCTCTGGCGTCGCTTCAGGCGCCTGAGGCTCAGCGGCCTGCTCAGATTCATCTGTCACGGTGTCGGCATCGACCGACTCGGCATTGACCGTTTCTTCGGCAGGCTTTTCGTCTTCCGCAGGTGTCTCGGCCTCGACATCTTTCTTACGACGACGCGGTGCCCGACGTTTCTTAGGTTTGGCCGCTTTCTCGGCCTCCTCGGCGTCAGGTTCGGCTTCTGTTTGCTCGGCTTCGCCAGTATCGGCTTCGGCAGCCTCGACGGCGGTCGGAGCATCTGCCTCGTCCACATTCGCATCAGGCGCATCACCGTTGCCCGAACCCTTCTTACGCCGGCGCCGACGCCGCTTGCGCTTGGGCTTGGTCTCTTCCTCGGCCTGAACCGGAGCGTCTTCTTCGCTCTCATCCTCATCCGTGGCGTCAATCATATCCATCAAGGATGCATCCACCGACACCACCGGTGCGGTTGCCTCGGGAACAACACGGCTGGCGGTCTTGAACTTCTCCATCGAGAAATCGGGGCTGACCAGATGCACATCGCCTTCGATGCGGACCGAAAGGCCATACCGCGCCTCGATCTGGGCAATATGTTCGCGCTTCTGGTTCATCAGGAAGTTGGCAATACTGACCGGGCAGCGCACCAGAACCTCGCGCGAACGGCGGCGGGTGCCTTCCTCTTCGATCTGGCGCAGGATCGACAGCGCCATGTTGTCATCCGATCGTATCAGACCGGTGCCATGACAGGCCGGACATGGCTGGGTCGTCGCTTCGATCATGCCTGGGCGCAGGCGCTGGCGACTCATCTCCAACAGGCCAAAACCCGAAATACGACCCACCTGAATACGGGCGCGATCCGTTTTCAACTTATCTTTCAGTCGTTTTTCAACAGCCGAATTGTTCTTGCGCTCGTCCATATCGATGAAGTCGATCACGATCAGACCAGCCAAATCGCGCAATCGCAACTGACGTGCCACCTCTTCGGCGGCCTCCAAGTTGGTCTTCAGAGCCGTTTCTTCGATCGAGCCTTCTTTGGTCGCCCGACCTGAGTTCACGTCGATCGCCACAAGGGCTTCGGTCACACCGATCACGATGTACCCGCCAGACTTCAACTGCACCGTCGGGTTGAACATCCCCGCCAGATAGCTCTCGACCTGATAACGCGCGAACAGTGGCAGCGCGTCTTCATACCGTTTCACGTTTTTGGCGTGGGACGGCATGATCATCTTCATGAAATCCTTGGCGATGCGGTATCCGCCTTCGCCTTCAACCAGAACCTCGTCGATATCGCGATTGTACAAGTCACGGATCGAGCGTTTGATCAGGTCGCCTTCTTCATAGATCTTGGCGGGTGCGATGGATTGCAGAGTTAGCTCGCGAATTTGCTCCCACAGGCGTTGCAGGTATTCGTAGTCTCGCTTGATCTCGGATTTGGTGCGTTTGGCCCCCGCCGTGCGCACGATTAGTCCAGCGCCAGTCGGCACATCGATTTCAGAGGCGATGTCTTTCAGCTTTTTCCGATCTGCCGCATTGGTGATCTTACGGCTGATACCACCGCCACGCGCTGTGTTGGGCATTAGTACACAATAGCGACCGGCCAGCGACAGATAGGTTGTCAGAGCAGCGCCCTTGTTGCCACGCTCTTCCTTGACGACTTGGACCAGCAGAACCTGGCGAACCTTGATGACTTCCTGAATTTTGTACCGGCGCGGACGCGGCTTGCGTGGCGGGCGAATATCTTCGCTGTCGTCTTCATCCGCCACAGATTCGATGGAATCATCTTTTGCGGTTGCATCGGCTTTCTCGTCACCGTTTTCGGTGTCGTCGCCATCAACCTCTGCATCTGGTTCAGCCTCAACCTCGGGGTTTTCCTGCTCTGGGCTGTCCTCTGCTGCTTCAGCGGGTGCATCTGCAGGGCTTTGCTCGGCCGCTTCTTCGGTGCTTGCGCTTTCTTCCGATTCTACGGTTTCAACAACCGGCTCTTCAGCTTGATCGGTTGCGCTTACCTCGTCCGGCTCTACGGCCTCCTCAGAAGCGTTCTTGTCTTCCGGTTCTTCAACGGGTGTATCCGCCACCGTCTCCATCGGAGAGGTGCCTTCAGGCACCGACATATCGACGGCTTCATCGCCATCATCCAAGTCGATGGTTTCCATGCCGGTAGGTTCGGATGAGACATCCAGTGTTTCAACCGGATCATCCGTTTTTACATCTGCAGCTTTACTGCGCGACCGTGAACGCCGTTTCTTCGGTTTTGCTTCATCCGCTTCATCGCGCGCGCGCATAGCTTCGGCATAGGCGCGCTCCTCTTCCATCAGCGCCTCGCGGTCGGCGACGGGGATCTGATAATAGTCGGGATGAATCTCAGAAAACGCCAGAAACCCGTGCCGGTTTCCGCCATAGTCCACAAACGCCGCCTGCAGCGAGGGCTCGACCCGTGTTACTTTTGCCAGATAGATGTTGCCAGCAAGCTGGCGTTTGTTTTCGGATTCAAAGTCAAATTCCTCAACCTTGTTTCCGTCGACCACCACAACGCGGGTTTCCTCCGCGTGGGTGGCATCGATAAGCATTTTCTTAGCCATGTGTCCTTGGTGCACCGCGCCAAACGCGTTGTCCTGACCCGTCCGGGCGGACAGGCGCTTTTGGGATGGTGTCTTGTCAGGGCGATATCTGACGGCGCGCGGCAGGGTCCGGCGCTGTGGCCCCCTGCCCGTTCACTCAATCGTTGCGCGCGCGTCATCGCGGTTCTTCTCCGACAGGCGCGGGATAGGGCCGCCACCTGCCCATTTATTCCTTTCACCCGTCAGAACGGGTTCAGGTGCTCAGTTGCCCCAGTCGAGGCATAATCGGTCTGCTGAACCGCATGGGGATGATCCTCAGCATCAGATCAGCAGCGAAACTCAAAGATTCGGGACTTCTGGGCTTGAAAATGCCCGGCCCGTTCGAACACAATAAAAGCAGTCCTGTGGAAAAGACAATGGGCAAACTGCATTCCGGTCCCCGAGATGGGCCAATCAGCTTCTTCTGTTCAAAAATACCTCGGGGGTGAATTGAGCCAACGGCTCAAGAGGGGGCTGACCCCCTCACGCTCCTCATAAATAGTCCGACCGCTGCAGGCCATATTTCGCCATCTTCTCATTCAGCGTCCGGCGCGGCAGGCACAGCTCGTCCATCACCGAGGCGATTGATCCCTTGTGACGGCGCATCGTGTTGTCGATCAGCATCCGTTCGAACGCCTCGACATATTCTTTCAACGGCTTGCCCTCGGTGGTCATGACAGGCTGCATCTCTTCGTGGTCCGACATGAGCAGCGACGCAATCGTCCCCGAGCCCCGCCGCGATTGCAGCACTGCACGCTCGGCGATATTGATCAGTTGCCGCACGTTGCCGGGCCAAGGCGCTTGCAACAGTTGTGCTGCTTCTTGCGCGCTGACCTGAGGCGCATCGCAGCCGTATTCCTCGGCAAACTGCTCGCTGAGGCGTGTGAACAGCGTCAAAATGTCTTCGCCTCTCTGACGCAGCGGCGGCATGGTGATACGCAACGCCGCCAATCGATAGAACAGATCGGGCCGCAGAACGTCTTCCGAGGTCTTCCCCGCCTCCTGCAGGTTCGAAATCGCGACGATCCGCGTTTCCGCCGGAGTGCCCTGTTCATTCATCACGCTCAGAAGGCGGGCCTGTAGCGTGTCGCTCAGAGCTTCGACATCCTCCAAAACCAGCGTCCCGCCGCGCGCCTCTTCAATCGCGGGCAGTTGTGTATCTTCCGGCAGCATTGGTCCAAACAACCGCTTGGACAGTGTTTCTTCCTCGAGCGCGGCGCAGGAGACCAAAACAAATTTCTTGCCCGCCCGACTGCCAACAGCGTGCAATGCATGAGCGACGAGTGTCTTGCCGGTGCCGGTCTCACCATCGATCAGTACATGGCCATCCGCCTGCCCCAGATCCAGAATATCCTCACGCAAACGCTCCATAACGGGGCTTGCACCGATCAGTTTGTTCATGATCTGGGTGCCACCCGAAAGCTCGCGGCGCAAAGCACGGTTGTCCAACGTCAGCCGACGCGCATTGCTTGCGCGCTTGGCGAGTTCGGACATCCGATCCGGATTGAAAGGCTTTTCGAGGAAATCAAACGCACCAACCCGCATGGCCTCAACCGCCATGGGCACATCTCCATGTCCGGTGATCATGATCACGGGCAACGTGCTGTCGGCCCCCATCAGCTTTTTCAACAACTGAATTCCGTCCATACCCGGCATTTTGATGTCAGAGATAACAATGCCCGGATAATCCGGCCCAAGCACCTTGAGCGCATCCTCGGCGCTCGAAAAGGTCTCGGTATCGTAGCCGGACAGCGCAAGCCATTGGCTGATCGACTGGCGCATATCCTGTTCGTCGTCCACGATGGCGATCTTCATGGCCTGTGCCATAGTCTTCCCTTTTACTCTGCGGCCTCAAGGCCGTCGCTTCCCAAAATGGGCAATTGCATCTCGAACACCGCACCACCTTGCTGGCCGTTGCGCGCGGTAAGCCGTCCGCCATGGTCGTTCACGATCCCGGACGAGATGGCAAGCCCCAGACCAACACCATCCCCCGGGCGCTTGGTCGTGTAGAACGGCTCAAACAGGTTTTCGATATCCTCAATCCCATGGCCATTGTCCCGCACGGTAAGAACTGCCGTATCGCCGGCGGCCAGGATGATTTCGACATCGGGCTCGTCCACAGATTTGGTGGCATCCAGCGCATTGCGCAAGAGATTGACCATAACCTGTTCAATTCGCATCCGATCTCCCATCACTATAACAGGTTCTTCGGGCAGAATCTGCGTAATTTTGACATGACGTTGACGAAGCTGAGGTTCCATCATCGACAAGGATGAGGCCAACGCTTCGCCAAGATTTACAGGGGAAAACGCGTCTGCGCCCTTGCGGGCATACGATTTCAGCTGACGCGTGATCGCGCCCATACGCTCGATCAGGCCATCGATACGACCAAAGCTCGCCAAAGCTTCTTCCGGCCGGTTGCGGCGCAGCAGAAGACGTGCACCGGCGAGGTAGGTTTTCATCGCCGCCAGCGGCTGGTTCAACTCGTGACTGACGGCGGCAGACATCTCTCCGAGCGCCGCCAGTTTCGAGCTTTGCGCAAGGGTCTGCTCGGCAACTTCCAGCGTCTTTTCAACCCGTTCCCGCTCAGCAATTTCCCGCTGCAGCCTTGCGTTCAATGCGCGAAGCTCCGCCGACTCGCGCTGGAACAATGTCATGCGCGACGTGGCCCTGCGGCTGAGCGCATAGAACGCCAGCGCCAGAAGAATCGCAAACGCCATGATCTCAAGCGCAAGTACGCTGTTCACTTTCTCCCGGATCGAAGAATAGGTGGTAAACGACGTCATTTGCCAGCCGCGGAAAGGTATGCGCGTTTCCATCCGCATCACCGCCTCGCCCTGCAGGTAGGCATCGGGGGGAAGCGCGTTCCAGTCCGTTGTAGCGCGGATGGCACGCTGGATCGCGCCCTGAGGCGGCTGGCGCAGGATCGCACTGCTTTCGTCCAGTCCAAGCCATCGCGGCTCGGTCGAAAGGATTATCGTACCTGTGCTGTCCGTCACCATCACCGCGTCCGAGATTCCGGCCCAGGCGCGTTCAAACTTCTGCAGATCGACCTCGACCACAATAACCCCGAGAATCTCGGCATTGGCCTCGATCCGTCGCGAGTAAACAAAGCTGTAACCGCCCGATTCTCGTGGAATCACGGAAAAAATCGTCGCGTTCGAACGCATCGCGTCGATGAAGTAGGGCGTGCTTCGATGGCCCTCGCCCAGCCGGTTACGATCAGTTGCAGCAACTGTTCGTCCGTCACGATCCAAAAGGACCAGTGAGGCGGCGCCGATCTCTTCGACAAACGAGATCAACCGCTGAGTTGAAAGCGTGTAATCGCTGGATTGCAATGCCGAAATCAGCGTGGGATCGCGCGCGAGCAACTGCGGGACAATGGCATTCCGACGCAACTCACTCAGTAGGTTGCCTGAATACAGAGCTAAGCGCAGCTCGGCCCGGTTTCTCGTGGACTCGGTAAACCGGCTGGTCAGCAGGCTGTTGGTTATCCAAACCGTCGCGACGGTCGCAATCAGCAGCAGAAATATAGCCAGACGCAGGCGCCAACCCATCGGCGCCCCGCGCAATCGGCTCAGAAACCCGTTGCTGTCTGATTGATCTTCCGCACTCATGCCCCGACGCTACGCGTCCGGGCTGATGACCTCAAGTCACGCTGGCGCCAGCACCCCGGCCAATGCGCGGAAGAGCGCCGTCCCATCAGTGCCTCCGTGGCCTGAATCCGCCGCCCGCTCGGGGTGGGGCATCATGCCTAACACGCGGCGGTTGTGTGATAAAATGCCAGCGATATCGTCGCGCGAACCGTTGGGATTCTCGGCGTAGGTGAAGGCAACGCGATCCTGATCCTTCAACTCGGCCAAGGTCTCATCATCAGCGAAATAATTGCCATCGTGATGTGCAATCGGGATATCGATCACATCCCCGGCATTGTACCCTTCAGTAAAGGCGCTGTCGCTGGTTTCGACCTTCAGGCCGATCGTTTTGCAGATGTATTTCAGACCGGCATTACGCAACAGCGCGCCGGGCAGAATTCCGGTTTCGGTCAGAACCTGAAATCCGTTGCAGATACCAACGGCGTAACCACCACGCTCGGTATGCGCAGCAAGTGCTTTGCAGATTGGGGATTGGGCAGCAATCGCGCCGCAGCGGAGATAATCACCGTAGGAGAACCCACCCGGAACACCGACGATATCGATACCCTCAGGCAGCGTGGCATCCTTGTGCCAGACCATATCGACGGAAAAACCGGCCTGCTCGAAGGCGACGGCAAGGTCCCGATCACAGTTGGAACCGGGGAAAACGATGACGGCTGCGCGCATGGCGGACCCTCCTAGGTCGGAAAAACTCAGAGCAGTTCGATCTCAAAGCGTTCGATGACCGTGTTGGCCAACAGCTTTTCGCACATCTTGGTTACATCCGCTTCGGTCGCGCCGTCCGCCAGTTCCAGATCGATCACCTTGCCTTGGCGCACGCCTTCGACCTGATCAAAGCCCATCGCACCCAATGCGTGACGCACAGCCTCGCCCTGAGGGTCAAGAACCCCATTCTTGAGCATCACATGCACACGTGCCTTCATTTCTCGAAAACTCCACTGGTGGACCGTTCTGCGATCCGTTTCATTGCGCGCGGGATATCCCGCTTGGGCTTATCGGACAACCCTGTCGATATAGGACAAGATCAGTTGATCAGCGTTGGCTTGGTTACATTGCTTTTGGGCAGGACGCCAAGACGACGCGCGACCTCCGAATAGGCATCCGTCAGGCTACCCAGATCGCGACGGAACACATCCTTGTCCAGCTTCTGACCGGTTTCGATATCCCACAGACGGCAACTATCGGGGCTGATTTCATCGGCCACGATCAGACGCTGGAAATCGCCTTCGAATACGCGCCCAATCTCAATCTTGAAATCGACGAGACGGATACCGACGGCCAGCATCACGCCGCTCATGAAATCGTTCACACGCAGCGCCAGGCTGAGGATATCGTCCATATCCTGCTGACTTGCCCAGCCAAAGGCTGCAATGTGCTCTTCCGTCACCAGCGGATCACCCAGCGCATCGTCCTTGTAGCAATATTCAACGATCGGACGCGGCAGCTGAGTCCCCTCCGCGATACCAAGGCGCTTGGACATCGATCCGGCGGCATAGTTGCGAACGATCACTTCCAGCGGAATGATTTCACAATTCCGAACCAACTGCTCGCGCATGTTGAGACGGCGGATGAAGTGCGTTGGCACCCCGATCTGGGCCAGACCAGTCATGAAGAATTCACTCAGACGGTTGTTAAGAACGCCCTTTCCGTCGATCACATCTTTTTTCTCGGCGTTGAACGCGGTGGCGTCGTCCTTGAAATACTGCACGATGGTGCCTGGCTCGGGGCCTTCATACAGGATCTTGGCTTTACCTTCGTAAATCTTCTTGCGACGCGCCATGAGCGACCTTTCCAGTCTGGGGAAAGGGAATGAGTCCCTTCACGTTGGCGCCCTCATAGTGCAAGCCCCGCTTTCCCGCAAGTTCGCAACCCCGAGAGGCTTTGACGCAGCGCAAATACCTTGCGTACAGGGCATCGTATGGTCATATCATCAGGAAAGAACGTTTAACCCAAGGGGTCCCCAACCAATGACCACATTCGACGAACGTGAAGCCGCGTTTGAAAACAAATTCGCTCATGACGAAAAGATGCAGTTCATCGCTCGGATGCGCCGCAACCGGTTTATGGCCGTCTGGGCCTCGACGCTGAAAGGCGAGACCGTAGAACAAGCACGGAAATACGGACAAGAGCTGGTTCATACGGATCTTCAAAACGTCAGCGAAGATGATGTTGTCGAGGCGGTCAAAGGTTATCTCGGAGACTTGGCGGATGAAGCCAAGATCCGTGAAAAGATGGTCGAATTGCTTGTCGAAGCCAAAGAACAAGTGATGGCAGAGACAGAAGTCTAATATCGACAAGACAAAACTCATGATCTTCATGAGTTTTATGAATTTGATTTGACGCCCCGGTCATGAGACACGGGGCGTCTCATATTTTTACGGGCTGTGGCCCAAATGTTGGAATACTCCAATGACAAATGCGCTCAGCACCCTTCTGGAAACCGTAGACGTCATTCTTGCGGATGGTGCGACCGGGACCAACCTGTTCAACATGGGCCTGCAATCCGGTGACGCGCCGGAATTGTGGAATGTCGATGCGCCCGACAAGATTCGCGCGTTGTATCAGGGGTCGGTCGATGCCGGCAGCGATCTGTTTCTGACCAACACGTTTGGCGGAACTTCTGCACGTCTGAAACTGCACGACGCCCAGAACCGCGTGAGCGAACTGAACCGCATTGGTGCCGAGCTTGGTCGCGAGGTCGCTGACAAGGCTGGTCGTCCGGTTATCGTCGCGGGCTCGGTTGGCCCAACCGGCGAGATCATGGAACCCGTCGGCAGCCTGTCACACACAGAAGCCGTCGAGATGTTTCATGAACAGGCTGAGGCATTGAAAGCCGGAGGCGCAGATGTGCTGTGGCTTGAAACCATTAGTGCCCCGGAAGAATTCCGGGCTGCTGCCGAGGCGTTCGCCCTGGCCGATATGCCATGGTGTGGCACCATGAGCTTTGACACGGCTGGCCGGACCATGATGGGGGTTACATCCTCCGATCTGGCAATAATCGTGGAAACTCTGCCAAATCCACCTGTCGCCTTTGGCGCCAATTGTGGCACAGGCGCATCCGACATCCTGCGTACCGTTCTTGGTTTCGCCGCTCAGGGCAGTGAACGACCTCTGATTTCCAAGGGCAACGCAGGTATCCCAAAATATGTGGATGGGCATATCCATTATGACGGCACACCCGAGTTGATGGGACAATACGCCTCCATGGCCCGGGACGCGGGTGCAACAATCATCGGCGGGTGCTGCGGCACCATGCCTGCGCATCTACGTAAGATGCGCGAGGCCCTGGACGCTGCCCCCCGCGGAGAACGCCCGACTCTGGATCAGATCACATCCGCACTTGGCCCGTTTACCTCGGCCTCGGACGGCACTGGCGACGAGGCCATGCCCGAACGGCGCACACGCCGTCGCCGCCGGGCCTGATCGAACGTCTAGCGCCCTTCGAATTTCGCAGGGCGCTTTTCGAGGAAGGCCACCACACCCTCTGCAAAATCTCTGGTGCGTCCGCATTCGCCCTGCAAATGCGCCTCGGCTGCAAGCTGCTGAGGCAGCGTTTTGTCATAGGACCCGCGGATCGCCTGTTTGATCGCCCGGAACCCGGCGGTTGGCCCTTTAGCCAGATAGGCGGCCCGCTTGCGCCAATGCGCGTCAAACTGATCGTCAGAGATTGCTTCCCAGATCAACCCCCACTCGTCCGCCTGACGCGCGCTGATCTTGTCCGCAAACAACGCTGCCCCCATCGCCTTGGCGAATCCCATCTGACGCGGCATGAACCAGGTGCCACCGGCATCGGGCAGCAATCCAATCCGGGCAAAGGCCTGCAGGAAATAGGCGCTCTCGGTTGCGATCACCACATCGGCACAGAGCGCGAGGTTGGCCCCTGCCCCCGCTGCCGGCCCGTTAACCGCCGCGATGGTCGGCACGGGGCAATCATAGACAGCCTCGAGCATCGGTTCATATTCGTCCCGCAGCGCGCGTTCGAGATCGATTTTTCCGGTACTCGACGCATCACCCAGATCCTGCCCGGAACAGAAGGCAGGTCCAGCCCCTGTCAGGACAATCGCGCGTGCATGTTGCGCGGCGTCTTTCATCGCATAGGTGATCTCGGCCCGCATCTGCGTCGTCAGCGCATTCATCTTGTCTGGCCGGTTCAACGTCAGAACCGCCAAATCATCGGTTATATCCAGAAGGACCGCTTCGTATTCCATTTAAAACCTCACCTGCGCAGCGTTCTGCAAAACCCTGACGCAAATGTGGAAAAAGGAAAAGCAGAACCGCGCGTCAGTCTTTCAGGATTTGGCGCAAGCGTTCCTGTTCTTCCTCGGTCAGCGCATCAGTATGCGCCGCTTGTTGATGCTGTGAGCGCTTTCGCAAAAAGCTCCAGCCCATGCCCGCCGCGATCAGCAACATGATCGGCCCCGCCAGCCACAGCATCAGATTGGTGCCGGTTGTGGTTGGTTTAAGCAGGACATATTCGCCATATCGATCAACGATGAACTCTACAGCTTCCTGATCGGTATCGCCTGCCACAAGACGTTCTCGCAGCAGGATACGCAGATCTCGCGCAAGCTCGGCATTGCTTTCATCAATACTCTCGTTGCGGCAGACAAGGCAGCGCAGGCCGGTGCTGATTTCGCGCGCCCGCGCCTCAAGCGCCGGGTCATCCAGCACTTCATCCGGTTGAACAGCCACGACCGGCGATGCGATCAACAGCAAAATCATAATCAGGCGCTTCATTCGGCCGGTACTCCGCTAGTGGGTGTTTTCCGCGCCCCGGCGGCCACACGGAAGCGGCGATCCGACAGGCTGAGCACACCTCCCAAAGCCATCAGGATACACCCACCCCAAATCCAGTTGGCCAGAGGCTTGATGTAGGTCCGCATCACCCAACCGCCATCCGCCTGCTGATCTCCGATCACGACATACAGGTCGCGCAGGAACCGATAATCAATCGCCGCTTCGGTCGTGGGCATCCGCGCCACTGGGTAGTCGCGTTTTTCGGGGTGGAGCGTCGTGATCTGCCGGCCATTCTTTTCAACGATCACGTCTGCCATGGTCGAGAAATAGTTTGGCCCCTGAACCCGGCGCACGTCCTGAAGGGTTAACGTAAACTGCCCGACCTCAAAGGGCTGACCGGGTTGCGCGACCCGGATATCTTCGACCTCCCACGCGGTCAGCCCGGCGATGGCGAACATCGTGACACCCAAACCGGTATGCGCCACGGCCTTGCCCCAGTCCGCCCCCGGCAGACGGAACAGGCGGGCCAGATTGCCTTTGCGACCTGTGCGGCTCCAGAGGTCGACGATGGCTCCGAAGGTAATCCACGCGCCAAGAAAAAGTCCCACCGGCCCCAAAGCGCTGCGCCCGGTCTGCATAACCCAGACCAGAATCGCCAGCGCAACAGCCAGCACAAATGCATAGCGCAGCGACCACGCCGCGCGTCCCAACCTGCCCCGCTTCCAAGGCAGCATAGCGCCAACAGGCAGCACGATCCCCAAGGCAATCATGAATGGCGTGAAAGCAGCATTAAAGAATGGCGCTCCGACCGAGAGTTTCCGGTCAAATGCCATCTCGGCCACCATGGGCCACAGCGTGCCAAAAAACACGACGAAACAACTGACGGCCAGCAGGATATTGTTCAGAATCAGCGCGCTTTCCCGGCTGACCATTCCAAATACACCCTTTGCCTCCATCGCCTGAGCACGCGCAGCAAACAGCGTCAGCGCACCACCGATGAAGATCACCAGAATGAACAGGATAAACACCCCCCGCTCTGGATCATTTGCGAAGGCATGAACCGAGGTCAGCAGCCCCGAGCGCACAATAAACGTGCCAATCAGCGAGAAGCCAAAGGCGATGATCGCCAGCAGAATGGTCCAGCTTTTCAAAGCTTCGCGCTTTTCCACCACAATGGCCGAATGCAGCAGGGCTGCTGCCAATAGCCACGGCATGAACGAAGCGTTTTCAACCGGGTCCCAGAACCAGAAGCCTCCCCAGCCCAGTTCGTAATAGGCCCACCACGACCCCAGTGCGATACCGATGGTCAGGAATATCCACGCCGCAAGCGTCCAGGGACGCACCCAACGGCCCCATGCCGCATCCACCCGGCCTTCGATCAGGGCCGCCACGGCAAAGCTGAAAGCCATGCTCAGGCCGACATAGCCCAGATACAGAAACGGCGGGTGAAACGCCAAACCCGGGTCCTGCAACAAAGGGTTCAGGTCCCGACCGTCAAATGGCGGCACCGGCAGGCGGTCGAACGGGTTCGATGTGAACAGAATGAACGCAAAGAACGCCACAGCGATGGCCGCCTGCACCGACAGAACCCGTGCCTTCAACGTCGGGGGCAATCCGCCACCGAAAACTGCGGCCATAGCCCCGAAAATGGTGACGATGAGCACCCATAGCAGCATCGAGCCTTCGTGGTTGCCCCAAGTTCCGCTGATCTTGTAGAGCATCGGCTTGGCAGAGTGACTGTTTTCAACCACGATCCGCAACGAGAAGTCCGAAGCCATAAAAGCCCACACCAGCGCTCCGAAGGAAAATGCCGTCAGAATGAACTGAGTGATGGCTGCCGGTTCGGCAAAAACCATCCATCCGTTCCATCTGTTTGCAGCCCCAATCAGTGGCACCACGGTTTGTACGATGGCGACCAGGAAGGCTAGGATCAGTGCGAAATGGCCGAGCTCTGTAATCATGGCCCGCTTATACTGCGGCGGCACAGCATGTTCCATTGACATTCGTCAAACCGCGCGGACCATAGTGTCGCGCCTCAGGTTGCGCGCAGGCGCCGCCAGTCTTCGAGCGCGGGATTGGCATCAGCCTGAAAAGCGGACTCGCTCAGGGTCGCATCCGACCCGGTATCAGCGATGCCCGGGCGGTCATCCTGCAGGTCACGGATTGTCTCAAGATTGGCCAAAACTTCCGGTGCCCGCAGCACCGTTGCACTGATCTCGCGCTGAAAATCCTGCGCTTTGATCTGATGCCGCGCGCCAAAGTAAAATGACACGATCACACCAAGCAGCCACCACAGCGGCTCGGGTACAAGCGCGATGCCCTGCATCCGGGCAGCGAACCAAAGCGGATCAATCATCGCGGCAAGAAACAAGCCCAACGTGCCAAGCGCAAGCGCCGGACGCGGCAAACGATTCAGCCCGTCCATAAAGCGATCGAAACCTCCTTTGGCGGGGGTCTGAAACTCTGCCCCGAACTGCGCCATGGCTGCGCCGCGCAGGGTCAGGGCGCGCTCGGCCCCCTTCTCGGCATTCTCACGAAAGACCTCCGTGGTTTCACGAACCACATTACGACCGTTGCCAAACAGCAAGCTCAAGAACCCTGATATCAACCCCATGCCGAGATCCTTTTCTGAAAGTCTGCATCCGACAGGTGGTAGATCGGTGAAAGAAACTCCTCAGCGCGCTTGATCCACCCTCCCTTTCCGCCCACGCGCGTCCTTGCATACTTACGCAACGGCGCCCTGCTGTCCGCCAGGCGGAAATAATAGTTGCGCCTGGCGACGCCATACGCATCCCTCAGGGCCAACGGTTTGGGCTCGGCAGCAAGCTTGCTCGCACGCGCAGTCTGAGGGCCGATCACGCCATCTACATCAACCTCAAACCCCATCTGGCGCAGCAGGTTCTGCAAAATCTTCGCGGCTTGCGCCCCTGCATTCACGTACATATCGAAAACCGACGCCTGTAGAGCATCCGGCAACTGCCCGATACCCGGCTTTTCGAAATAATGCTCAAGAAAAATTTCGGCAGCTTGCACTTTGCTCAACGCTCGCACGTCGCGCCGCGTCACCAGGCCATCACGATCCAGATCGAGGCCCAACCGGCGCATCGTATGGATCGTCACCCCGTATTTGGTCGCCCCGCCCGGATCGTCCGGGTCATCCACAAAACCGCCTTCCCGGCCTATGATATCTTCTGCAATCTGCCGCACCGTCTGCATGTTCGCCACCTTCGCCTTGCTCAGGCAAACGGTCGGGGAATGGCGTTAATACCCAGACAAAACAAAGAGCGCTGCCCGCCTCTTGCGCGCAACGCCCCCTTCTTCTGTTCAAAATACCTCCGCCGGAGGCATGCAGCAAAGCTGCATTCAGCTATCGCTGCCGTCCTTGTAGACGCCTTGCTCTTTCAGCGCATCCACAACCTCTTTCGGCATATAGGTCTCGTCATGTTTCGCAAGGATTTCAGTGGCTTCAAAGACGCCATTCACATAACTTCCGGTGCCAACCATGCCTTGGTTCTCCGAGAACAGATCAGGCAGAACACCGGTAAAAGCGACCTTCACGCTCTCACCGCCATCAGTGACGACAAAATACACCGTCTCACCCTGACCGCGAATGATCGAGCCTTCTTCTACCAACCCTCCGATGCGGAACACCTCAGCCGGTTTCGGCGGTTCGGCAATCACCTGACTGGGTGAGCGAAAGTAGTTGATGCCATCTTTCAATGCCACACCGATAAATGCCGTCGACAACGCAAGGGCCACCGCAGCAAGCACGATGACCTGAACTCGACGACGTTTCTTGAGCGTTTTCATACCGTCCTCACGGGAACAGAGGGGCCATCATCAGCCCCTGGGTTTCATCCTCACCTAACATCAGGTTGGCGTTCTGCAAGGCTTGCCCACTGCTACCTTTTGTCAGATTATCCAGTGCTGCCACAACAATTGCGCGGCGTTCGATCCGGTCGCCCGCCACGCCGATATGGCAGAAATTCGATCCCCGCACATGGTGGGTGGAAGGCGTTTCTCCGAAGGGCAGCATCTCGATGAAGGGCTCTGCTTCATAGGCGGATTGCAGGGTCTCATAGACACTCTGCGGGTCTCCCTTCACGTAGGTGGTCGCCAGAATACCCCGGTTCGCGGGGATCAGATGTGGCGTGAACTGCACATGCACGGTCCGCCCGGCCAGTGCCGAGAATTCCTGATCGAACTCGCCCAGATGCCGGTGTGCCCCGCCGACGGCATATGCGTTCGACCCTTCGCTGAGTTCTGCATGCAGCAGGTTCTCTTTAAGCGCCCGACCTGCGCCCGAAACCGCGCATTTCAGATCGAGAATGATGTCATCCAGATCAATGACACCAGCAGTGATAAGCGGCCGCAGTACATACTGCCCGGTCGCTGCATTGCACCCGGTCCCGGCGACCAACCGAGCCGAGCGGATCTCATCACGGTAAAACTCCGACAGGCCATAAACGGCCTCTTCCTGATGCCCAAGAGCGGCATGTGGGTTACCGTACCATTTCTCGTATTCATCGCCGTCACGCAGCCGGAAATCCGCCGACAGGTCGACGATTTTCAGGGTATTTGGCAGATCGCGTATGACTTCCTGGCTGGTCTTGTGCGGCAAGGCGCAGAAGCACAGATCGATCTGCGAAAAGTCAATCTCGGATATCTTGCAGAGAACGGGCAAATCCAGATGACGCAGATGCGGGAACACCTGCGCCATGGTCTGCCCGGCCTTGCGCTCGGCGGCCAGAGCTTTGACTTCCATATTCGGATGCCCGGCGATCAGCCGTACGAGTTCGGCACCGGTATAGCCGGACGCACCCAGAATTGCGATTTTATGGGTCATGTCAGACCTCTTTCATTCATGTGTCACATGGGGTGACCGCCGATGCGACGGTCAACGAATTACGAAATCGGAAAAGCGCCGTCCTTGACCTAGGTCAGGCGGCTTCAAAGGTGATTTGTCGTCGGAGGAATTGTGTCGCGCGATCCGTCACCACACCCGGTTTGCCAGTCGTCAGGTGCCCGCCCGAGCCTTCGCCCAGCATAGTCGGGTGGCGTCGCAGATAATCTGCCAAGCTCTCCGCAACCAGATCGCCCTGACTATAGACTTTGACGTCCGGGCCAAGCGCCTGCTGGAACGTGTCGGCCATCAGCGGATAGTGCGTACAGCCCAATATGGCCGCCTGTGGCTCTGGCATCTTGCGAGTCAGGGCCTCCACATGGCTGCGCACCAGAGCCTCGGCCAGAATCATGTCGCCCTCTTCGATGGCGTCTACAACGCCGCCACAGGCCTGCGCCTCGACATCGACACCGATGGCACGAAACGCCAGTTCCCGTTGAAAGGCCCGGCTGGACACGGTCGCAGGTGTCGCGAACAACGCAACATGCTGCACCTCAACCTCACGCGGTGGAGAATTGTCGCCCCACTGCCGCTCGGTCAGCGCCTCAATCAACGGGACAAAGACGCCCAGAACCCGCTTGCCCTCGGGCACGCCGGCTTCCTGCATCCGGCGCAGGGCCGCAGCACTGGCGGTGTTGCAAGCCAGAATCACCAGATTGCACCCCCGCGCCCACAAATCCTGCACGGCGGCGCGGGTCAGATTATAAATATCCTCGGCATCACGGACGCCATAAGGCGCGTGTGCGCTGTCCGCATAGTACAGAAAATCCACGTCGGGCAGACGTTTCTGCGCGGCGTTCAGGACGGTCAGACCGCCCAATCCGGAATCAAAGATACCTACTGCCATTTGCCCCTTCAGGCGCGATGCCGTTCCTCGAATTCATAGCCATAGTCATAAGACTTCAGCGGAGTCGGAGACAGCTCATACGTGGCTTTGCGCAGGAAATCCATCATCTTGCGCGTATCCTTGCCAAGTGGGTCCAGAATGTCGCGCCCGATCGGTTCACCGACGACGACTCCGACAGACGTATCAACCCGTTTCCTGAACTCTTTGATCAGCAGTCCCATACGCAACGTGTTGTGCAGGTGGCTGGCGATCTGGAACAAGCGAGAGGTATGTCCATCGAAGAACACCGGCACCACGGTCGCATTCGATTTCGCAACCATCCGAGCGGTAAACCCGCGCCAACCGGGGTCCATCGGGTACGAGAATGGTTTCGCTGCCGTGCTTACTGTCCCACCCGGAAATATCCCGATCGCGCCGCCGTCGCTCAGATAGTTCAGAGCGGTCTTGCGGGTCTCAAGATTCAGCCTCATCGCCTCTTTGGTGGCATCGAACGAGATTGGCAGGACGATACGGTTAAGGTCGTCGGATTTGCGGAAGACATGATTGGCGAGAATACGAAAATCGCCGCGCGTCTGAGACAGGATATGACCCATCATCAGCCCATCCAGAATGCCGTAGGGGTGGTTCGCGATCAGAATCAGCGGTCCATCTTTCGGGATGTTCGACAGTGCACCACCAACCACGTCCAACGACAGGCCATAGCGATCCACCATCACGGACCAGAAATCACGACCCTGCGCCACTTCCTGCTCATACCCGTCCGCGCGGCGGATCAGACGCAGGCGACCAGTCGTATTTTCCATCAGCTTGATCACCATCCGCCCACTCCGCGTTTCGGCGGAATGGGCGTAGGAAATGTCACGGGCGACGTGATGGCGCGACGGCATTGGCTACTCCGGTTTGCTGCCTTCTAAATAAGGCCGGGTAACCATTTTGCATAGATTTCGTGACAGGCTTGTAAAGCTTCACTCTGCCGCAGCCTTCATCTCGGGCCCGCCATCGCGGATGACAGCCAGCAATTCCTCACGCCGTTTCGCGGCCTTGGCTTCATTGGCGACCAGAACCGGTCCAAATCCACGAATGCCCAAAGGCAAGGCCGCAAGAGCCGCGATCGCTTGGCTGGTTTCTGACGTCAGCTTGGGCAGGACCTCTTTCATGTCCTTTTCGTACTGGCGGATCAGGGCGCGTTCCATCTTGCGTTCCGCAGTATAGCCGAACACATCCAAAGGTGTGCCGCGCAGGACCTTCAGTTTCGCGAGCAATTTCAGCGGCCCCAGGAACCATTCACCAAAGGCCTTCTTGGTCGGGCGGCCATTCACGCCTTTCGAGCCCAGAGCCGGAGGCGCAAGGTGGAAGGTCATCCTGAAGTCACCGTCAAACTCGGCCGCAGCCTTCTGACGGCTGTCGAGCAACAGCCGGGCGACTTCGTATTCGTCCTTGTAAGACAAAAGCTTATGATAGCCTTTGGCAACCGCCTCGCGAACCTTGTTGTCTTCAACACCATCGACCAGCTTGCGATAGCGCTTCGCCAGGCGCTTGCCTTGGTAATCGGTTAGATGCGCGGCACGGAAGTCGATCACCTGATCAAGAGTCTTCGGTAATTCCGCGACGTTGAGGTGCAGAATCTTTGCAACTTCTTCGGGATGTGTCACCGCCCAGCGACCTACCTCAAAAGCGCGTTTGTTGCGTTCAACAGCCGCGCCGTTCAGTTCGATGGCCTCCATAATCGCCTGATGTCGAATTGGTAACAACCCACGTTGCCAGGTGGCACCGAAGACCATCATGTTGGAGTAGATCGAATCCCCCATCACCGCGCGTGCCAGATCGGTGGCGTCAAACAGATCAACCGCATCCTTCAGACGCGCCCGCAGCGCCAGTTCAAGGCGGTCGCTTGGAATCTGAAAATCGGTATCGCGGGTGAAATCGCCGGTGACGATCTCATGACTGTTCACAACGGCTCCGGTCTGACCCGCCCGTGTCAGACCCAGGGTCTTTGCCCCAGCCGACACAACCAGATCGCCCCCGATCAACGCATGTGCTTCCCCGGTGGCCACGCGAATGGCGCTTATATCCTCGGGTTTATTCGCGATGCGACAATTGATATGCACCGCGCCCCCCTTTTGCGCCAAACCCGCCATCTCCATCATTCCGGCACCCTTGCCGTCGATCTGAGCGGCCTGTGCAAGGACGGCTCCGATCGTGACAACACCGGTACCGCCGACACCCGTGATGACCACATTATGGGTGCCATCGATTTGTGGCAGATCCGGCTCGGGCAGGTCCGGCAGGTCGATATCGGTGGTCGCCTCTTTGCGAACCTGTGCACCTTCGACGGTAATGAACGACGGGCAAAACCCGTTCAGGCACGAGAAATCCTTGTTGCAGCTCGACTGATCAATCGCCCGTTTCCGTCCCAGTTCCGTTTCCTTCGGAACGATTGAGACACAGTTCGACTGGACACCGCAATCGCCGCACCCTTCGCAGATATCGGTATTGATAAACACACGTTTGTCCGGGTCCGGGAACGAGCCCCGCTTGCGCCGCCTGCGCTTTTCCGCTGCACAGGTCTGGATATAAACAATGACCGATACCCCCTCGATATCACGGAACTTTTCCTGAACGCGCATCAGGTCTGCCCGCTCAAAGGTCTCGATATCGGCGGGCATGGCACCGAAATTCACATCTTCTTTTTCGTCATAAACAACCGCGACATCCCTGACGCCCATCGCCTTGACTTCAGCCACGATCCGTTCGGCACTCAACCCGCCCTCATTCTCCTGTCCGCCAGTCATGGCGACCGCATCATTGAACAGAATCTTGAATGTGATGTTGGTACCCGCCGCCAGTGCGGCGCGGATGGCCTGAACGCCCGAGTGGTTATAGGTTCCGTCCCCGAGGTTCTGAAACACGTGCTTGGTGGTCGAGAATGGAGCCTCACCAACCCAGTTCGCACCCTCACCGCCCATCTGCGTGAATCCGGTGGTCTCGCGATCCATCCATTGCACCATGTAGTGACAGCCGATTCCGGCATAAGCACGGCTGCCATCTGGCAGTTTCGTCGAGCTGTTATGCGGGCAGCCCGAACAGAAATACGGCAATCGAGCCGCGATTTCCTGCGCGTTGTCGGCCCGTCGCGCCTCATCAAGTCTGGCAAGGCCCGCACGCACACCGTCCGTGTCATGGCCCTCCTCTATCAGGATCTGCCCCAGCTTCTCGGCGATCATGATCGGGTCGAGCGCCCCCCGGGTCGGGAACAATTCTTCGCGGTGCAGCGTCCCTGCCCCGCCCTTGTACCAGCCGTACACGCGACGCCCGCGCCGATCGTCAAAGATCGCCTCTTTGACCTGAACCTCGATCAGCTTTCGCTTTTCCTCGACAATCACGATCAGGTCCAGCCCTTCGGCCCAGTCGTGAAAGCCTTTCATATCCAAAGGAAATGTCTGGCCGATCTTATAGGTGGTAATTCCAAGCCGCTCGGCCTCGCCCGCATCGATGTTCAACAGCGACATCGCGTGCGCCAGATCAAGCCAGTTCTTACCCGCTGCAACAAACCCGATCTTTGCACCTGGCTTGCCCCAAATTCGCTTGTCCAGTTTGTTGGCGTGAGAAAAAGTTTCGGCCGCAAAGCGTTTATAATCAATCACACGCGCCTCTTGCAGATGCGGCGTGTCGCCTAGCCGAATATTCAAACCGCCCTTGGGCATGTCAAACATGGGGATCTTAACTGGCATTCGGTCCGGCCGGCCATCCACAACCGAGGTCACCTCGATTGTGTCTTTCATCGTCTTCAGGCCGACCCAGACCCCCGCAAAGCGGCTGAGCGCGAAACCATATATGCCGTAGTCCAAAATCTCCTGCACACCGGCAGGACTGACGACTGGCATGTACATATCGACCAGTGACCATTCTGATTGGTGCAGCACCGTCGAACTTTCGCCGGTGTGGTCATCGCCCATGGCCATCAGCACCCCGCCATGTTGCGCGGTGCCCGCCATATTGGCATGGCGCATGACATCTCCCGACCGGTCAACGCCAGGACCTTTCCCATACCAAAGACCAAACACGCCATCGAATTTGCCGTCGCCGCGCAATCCAGCTTGCTGGCTGCCCCAAAGCGCGGTGGCTGCAAGGTCTTCGTTCAGACCATACTGAAAGGTCACGTCGCTTGCAGCCAGTTGCTTTTCGGCGCGCGACATCTGAAGGTCTACGGCCCCAAGGGGTGAGCCGCGATACCCCGTGACCAGCCCCGCCGTATTCAGCCCGGCTGCACGATCGCGCTCTTTCTGCATCAGCATCAAGCGCACCAACGCCTGCGTCCCATTCAAAAGGACCGGGCTTTTGGAAAGATCGAACCGATCATTCAAAGTGATTTTCGGCTGACTCATCTGACGTCTCCCCTCGTCGGATTAGTGTGCTGCATTTGTGTTCATTTTAGGTCATAATTGCTGACCTGTATAGCAATTTTCTCCTTTATCGTAACGATTTCCCCGTTTGATTGTGGAATTTGTTACGTGTTTCATATAGGGCTGCCCAAGGATAACGAAAGTTGCGGCGATGGATTGGGATAAGCTCAGAATATTTCACGCGGTTGCGGATGCGGGCAGCCTCACACATGCAGGAGACAAGCTGAATCTGTCTCAATCCGCCGTGAGCCGCCAAATCCGCGCGCTCGAAGAATCATTGGATGCGACCCTGTTCCACCGTCACGCACGTGGTCTGATTCTGACCGAACAGGGTGAATTGCTGTTCGATGCCACCTCGGCCATGTCGAAACGTCTGGATGCGGCCGCCGCGCGCATCCGTGACAGTGAGGATGAGGTTTTCGGCGTTCTGCGCGTCACCACAACCTTCGGATTTGGTACATTGTGGCTGGCCCCGCGCCTGCCCAAACTGTACGAGCAATATCCCGACCTCAATATCGACCTGATGCTTGAGGAGCGGGTTCTTGACCTGCCCATGCGCGAAGCGGATGTCGCCATCCGCATGAAAGAGCCCAGCCAGGCCGATCTGGTGCGCAAACGCCTGATGACCGTGCAGATGTTGCTCTATGCGACGCGAAGCTATCTCGATACCAACGGCGGGGCGCCGGAAACACTGGAAGATATCGCAAAGCACAGGTTGATCTGCCAGACGCCCTCTGCCCCTCAGGTTGGGGCAAGTGCGTCAATGGTTCGGCATCTGATGACCTACAATCCCGGCTCATTGCTGACCGTAAACAACTATTTCGGAGTTCTTCAGGGCGTCCTTCACGATCTTGGGATCGGGGTTCTGCCAGACTATGTGACCGAGGACTTTCCCGATCTGGTTCCCATCATGTCCGATATCGAAAGCGCAGATGTTCCTGTGTACCTGGCCTATCCCGAAGAGTTGCGTCATTCCAAACGGATAGCGGCGTTCCGTGACTTTGTGCAGGATGAGATCATCGCCCATCGAAAGCAGCTAAGACAGTTGGGCAAACTATAGCCATGCGCCCAGAGCATAACGGGCATGACAACGGTATCTGCTGATAAACCTTGATCGTTAAGAAACTGCCCCCTAAATGAGCACTCGAAGGCGGTGATGCTGCAACGCTCATCATCTTCATACCTCCCTGTTGGACTACGGCCGAGCTTAGTGCTCGGCCTTTTTTTTGCGCTAAGCTGATGCAATTCAGTGGAAAGCACTGGGAAAATCGAACACCCGGGCCTATGATCCCGGAAAAACAATCAAATTTCGTGTTCGAGGGCAAATCCATGTTCCACTCATTCCGCCTGTTGTTGGCGATGGTCGCTGTCGTGTTCATGGCGGTACCGCTGTATGCGCAACACACAAGCGCAACTTCCACCGTCACGATCCCCGAAGATCTGACCCCTGAACAGGTCGATGGTCTGGTCGCGCGCATGTCCGATGATCAGGTTCGCTCGATCCTGCTGGAGCGACTTGATGCGGTTGCAAAAAAACAAGCCGCGCAAAAGGAAGGACATGAGGACCCGCTGACAGAAATCAACGAGATCTGGACGGAAATGGTAGCGTCCTGGACTGAGGTTCTAACGACGGTTCCCAATATCATCAGCGCACAGGTTACCGCCTTCGGCAATTTCGCGGATAAGTTTGCAGAACCAGGTGTTCTCACGCTGTTTGGGTTGGTGCTTTCGGTGCTGATCGTCGGCTACGTGGCGGAAAAACTGTTTGGCATTCTGACCCGCCGCTGGGTCAAGACCACCGAAGTCGGAGAAGAGGCCGACCTTTGGGGCGCCGTACAATTCCTGTTCCGACGCTTCTGCCGTGAGATTGCGGGACTTATCGTGTTCTACGTTGTCATAAGGGCGGTTGGCCGTGGACTACTGACACCGGAACAGATCACCTATGCAGCCCCGTTTGTATTCTACCTGATCTGGATTCCTCGTTTGGGCGCGGCTGCGTCACGCTTTGTTCTCGCGCCGCAAAAACCGCAATTCCGTCTGGTGAATATTGACGACCACTGGGCCAAATATCTCCATCGTAACTTGATTGGACTGCTGATCCTGATCGGTTTCACACTGTTCGTTATCCGCTTCAACAACCTGAATGGGGTTACCGGCAGCGAAACGCGCATCGGCTTTTGGTTAAACGCCGCAATCCATGTCTATATCGGTGTTATCGCGTGGACGGCGCGCGAAGGGCTTTCGCAGATGATGCTGGGCACCGACCCGGATCACACCAAATTCGATGAAGAAGTCGCACGTCTTTACCCCTATTTTGCCATTGGCGTGTCGGTCGTTATCTGGTTTTTGGTCGAGTTCCTGGTCGCACAGCGCAACCCGGCAATCCTACGCGTACTTGGAAGCGGGGCACATTTCACCACCATGTTCTGGCTGTTGATCGCGCCTGCGCTCGACACGTTAATTCGCGGTCTGGTGCGGCACCTGCAACCGCCGATGTCGGGTGAAGGGCCCCTGGCTGAACGCGCCTACCGATCAGCCAAGCGCAGCTATATTCGGATCGGCCGGGTGGTGGCAGGCGTCGTCGTCGTATTCATGATCTCCCGTGCCTGGCATCTCGACCTGCGCAATGTGGCATCTGCCGGAATAGGCACGGATGTGGGTGGCGCGGTTATCGAGTTCCTGCTGATCATCGCCGTCGGCTACATTCTGAATGAGATCGTCTCGCTTTGGATCAACCGCCGCCTCGCGAAAGAGCAAACCGCAGCCGAGGAACTGGATGAAGAGGCCGGGGGTGAAGGCGGCGGTGCCGGCGGTTCGCGCCTGGCGACCGTTCTGCCCCTGCTGCGGATCACCGCACAGATCACCATCTCGGTGATATTCGGACTGCTGGCGTTGAGCGCGCTCGGCATCAATATCACCCCGCTTCTGGCCGGCGCCGGTGTTCTGGGTCTGGCCATCGGCTTTGGCGCCCAGAAACTGGTGGCCGATATCGTCGGCGGCATCTTCTTCCTGATCGACGATGCCTTCCGCGTCGGCGAGTATGTCGATGTCGGCGGGACGATGGGTACGGTCGAGAAAATCTCGATCCGCTCAATGCAACTGCGCCACCACCGCGGTCCGGTGCACACAATTCCTTACGGCGAAATTCAAAAACTGACCAATTTCAGCCGCGACTGGGTGATCATGAAGCTGAAATTCACCGTGCCTTTCGATACCGATCCGAACAAGGTCAAGAAGATCTTCAAAAAGATCGGTGCCGAGATGATGCAGGACGAGACCCACAAGGATGGCTTCCTGCAGCCCTTCAAATCTCAGGGCGTGTTCGACTTTGATGACGTCGGCATGATCATCCGAGGCAAGTTTATGGCCAAGCCCGGCAAGCAATTCACGCTTCGCAAGGAAATCTTCAATCGCGTGAAGGCCGAGTTCAACGCCAACGGCATCGACTTTGCCCGCCGCGAGGTTCGTGTCGCCATCCCCGGACTGGAAGAAGCCGAGAACCTGACAGAAGAACAAAAAGCAGCTGTCGGAGCGGCCGCGGCAGACTCGATCAACAAGGGGGAAGCCCCGGCCTGACCTTTTGGTCAGCAACATGATTAACGGGTCCGGCACTCTCGCCGGGCCCGTTTTTTCTTTGGCAGTTTAAGCCTGCGCTGACTTGACCCTTCCCACGGGCGCGCCCTTGCCCTAAAAGGCGCGCAATCTCGGCCACCCTTGGACAAGGACAGACGATGCAAGAGCCCGCTATCACACCCGATCTGATCGCCGCACATGGGCTCAAGCCCGAAGAATACGACATGATCCTCGAGATCATCGGGCGCGAGCCGACTTTTACTGAACTTGGCATCTTCTCAGCGATGTGGAACGAGCATTGTTCCTATAAGTCGTCCAAGAAATGGCTGCGTACGCTGCCGACCTCCGGCCCTCAGGTCATTTGCGGCCCCGGCGAGAATGCGGGCGTGGTGGATATCGGCGACGGTCAGGCGGTCGTCTTCAAGATGGAAAGCCACAACCACCCCTCGTACATCGAACCCTACCAAGGCGCGGCGACGGGTGTTGGCGGCATTCTGCGCGACGTTTTCACAATGGGCGCGCGTCCAATTGCCTCGATGAATGCGCTGTCCTTCGGCGAACCCGGCCACCACAAGACGCGACAACTGGTGAATGGCGTCGTCGAAGGCATCGGTGGCTACGGCAACTGCTTCGGCGTACCCTGCGTAGGTGGCGAGGTTCGTTTTCACCCCGCCTACAATGGCAACTGCCTTGTGAACGCGTTTGCCGCGGGTCTGGCTGACAGTGACAAGATTTTCTACTCGGCCGCCTCTGGCGTTGGAATGCCCGTCGTTTATCTGGGCGCAAAAACTGGTCGTGACGGTGTGGGTGGCGCGACTATGGCATCGGCCGAATTCGATGACACCATCGAAGAAAAGCGCCCCACCGTTCAGGTTGGCGACCCCTTCACCGAAAAACGCCTGATGGAGGCGACGCTGGAGCTGATGCAGACCGGCGCGGTTATCTCCATTCAGGATATGGGCGCTGCGGGCCTGACTTGCTCGGCCGTTGAAATGGGCGACAAAGGTGGGCTTGGTGTTCGTCTCGATCTTGAAAACGTCCCCCAGCGCGAAGAGAACATGACCGCGTATGAGATGATGCTGTCAGAGTCCCAGGAGCGGATGCTGATGGTCCTCAAGCCCGAGCTTGAGGCTGAAGCCCGCGCGGTATTCGAGAAATGGGATCTGGATTTTGCCATCGTTGGCGAAACGATTGCCGAAGACCGCTTCCTGATCATGCACAATGGCGAAGTCAAAGCGGACCTCGTCCTCTCCAAACTGTCGTCGACGGCGCCGGAATACGACCGCCCATGGGAACCAACCCCGGACGCGGGAGAGTTGGCCGACATACCCCAGATCGACCCGATCGACGGTTTGCGCGCCCTGCTCTCATCCCCCAACTACGCGGGCAAGCAGTGGGTGTATGAACAATACGACACGATGGTGATGGCGGATTCGGCGCGCACTCCGGGACTGGGCGCAGGAATGGTCCGCGTTCACGATACCGACAAGGTGCTGGCCTTCACCAGCGACGTAACCCCTCGTTATGTCCGTGCCAATCCGGTCGAGGGCGGTAAACAGGCAGTCGCCGAAGCCTACCGCAACCTGACCGCTGTTGGGGCCAAGCCACTCGCCACAACCGACAACCTGAATTTCGGCAATCCCGAAAAGCCCGAGATCATGGGACAGTTCGTCGGCGCGATCCAGGGCATCGGCGCAGCAGTGGGGGCGTTGGATATGCCGATCGTTTCGGGCAACGTCTCGCTTTATAATGAGACGGATGGTCAGGCGATCCTGCCAACCCCGACCATCGGCGCGGTTGGTCTTCTCTCCCACAGCGACGAGATCATCGGAAACGAGGTTCGGGATGGCCATGTGGCGCTGGTCATCGGCGAAACCAAGGGTCATCTGGGACAGTCCGCCCTGCTGGTCGAAGTGTTCAATCGCGAAGACGGTGACGCGCCACATGTCGATCTGGACGCCGAGGCGCGCAATGGCGAATTCATCCGCGCCAATCGCGAGATGATCAAGGCCTGTACCGATCTCAGCGATGGTGGTCTCGCACTGGCGGCGTTTGAACTTGCCGAGGCGGCAGGCGTAGGCGTTTGTCTGGACGACGCCTCGACCGAGTTCCTGTTCGGCGAAGATCAGGCTCGCTATCTCGTGGCCTGCAATTTCGATCAGGCCGAGGCGCTGATGATCGCCGCAGGCCAGGCCGGTGTTCCATTGGTCTCGGTCGGTCGGTTCACCGGCGACACCGTCAAGATTGGAAACTCCGAAGCCCCGCTGGAAGAATTGACCGAAACCTACCGAGGCAGCTTTGCCGAAGCGGTCGCCTGATCACACAGCGTCTGGCATGTTCCAAGCCTGCGTCCCAACCGGGCGCAGGTTTCGTCGTTGTGGCGCCCCCTTGTGCCCTTGCACGCTTTGGTCAGGCGATCTACATCTTGGGAAAGACCTTTAGGAGTAACCTACATGCCGATGAGCGCCCACGAAATCGAACACCTGCTGCGCGAAGCCTTTCCCGACGCGGAAATTCAGGTCGGCGGTCAGGACGGCGTACATATGTCAGCCATGATCGTAGACGAGAGCTTTCGCGGCAAAAACCGGGTACAGCAGCAGCGCGCAGTCTATGCAGCCCTGAAAGGCAAGATGGACGGCCCGGATGGGGAGCTACACGCGCTGGCGTTGACGACGAAAGTGCCAGAGTAAATGTCGGCACTGATGGATATTCTGTCTGCGTTTGCTTGGTGCGATGATATCGTGGGGTTCGTCAAGCATGGTCCTCGATATTGGAGAGTCACAAGGCAGAAACGCCGCCGCGACTATCAATTTTATCGCTAAGAGGATTGGCATTGAACCTGACCTTCTGGATCATATGCGTGATCGCAGCTTTGATAGTTGCCGCAGCACTGATCGAAGCCTATGTCAAACGCCACAGAAAACGAAAACTGTCGGATATGCGCCCCGACCCTGATAAGCTGAGCAAGGTTGGGGGGATTGAACGCTACGGACTTGACCCGGTGACCTTGGCACAAGCAGAACACCGACGGCTTGAAAAAGAAGGATGGGCACCTGATCTGCCCAACGATAAAACGACCGCCACAGAGGCGGATGAAAAGGACAAGCAAGATGAGCGACGTTAAAACCCAGATCGACGAAACCGTCAAAGCCAACGATGTGGTGCTGTATATGAAGGGCACCAAAGAGATGCCCCAGTGCGGGTTTTCATCCCGCGTGGCCGGCGTTCTGAACTATATGGGTGTCGAATATACCGACGTGAACGTTCTGGCGGATGAAGCGGTTCGTCAGGGTATCAAGGACTATTCCGACTGGCCGACAGTTCCTCAGCTTTATGTCAAAGGTGAATTCGTCGGCGGCTGCGATATCATCACCGAGATGACTCTGTCGGGCGAGCTGGACACATTGTTTGATGAGAACGATGTCGGTTACAACAAAGACGCAGCCGATAAAATCCGCGAAGCGAACGCATAAGCTACTTGCCGACACAGTCCCTGAACAATACGCGTTCCGGGGCTGTGCTACCGTCGGCCTGATGGCTGATCGTGGCTTCCCATCCCTTGGAGCGCAGCATATACGTCCCTGCCCCGCCGACAGATTCATAGCGAATGCCCGAGCCGCTCTGGACCTGCTTCATGGCGATTAACTGATCCTCAAGCAGCATGGCCGCGGCCCCGGAACCATCGGAGGCGTTGAAATACGATACTGGTACCCGAGTGTTGTTCTCACAGCTGAACGTCACGGACAGGATATCGATTTCAGCCAGCGCCGCCGTGCCGCACATGGAAACGACGATCGCGTAAACAGCGGTGCGGGCGATTTGCATCAGCCTGTCCTCTCTTCGATCACCGCAGCCAGCGCTTCAGCCCGGGCCGCCATTTCTGCCAGCGTATCCGTGACCGAGGGCGGCACCACTGCAACCTCGATCCGTTCAGGCTCTGGCTGAGGTTGATTGCGCAACCGTTTCAACTCGGCCTCGGTTTCAATCAGTTTGGCTTCCGCCAGTTTCACGCGATCTTCGTGGGCTGCAGCTTTGTCCGCCAGCATCAGCCCCGCCATCAACAGCATCCGCGCTTCCGGCATCCGCCCGATCTGGTCGGACAAAACCTGTGCCTCGTCATCCAGTAATTTGGCAGCAGCCTGCAGAAACGGCTCTTCACCCTCCTGGCACGAGACATCAAAACCCCGTCCGCCGATATGAATGGTTACTTCGGGCATTATTCCACCTCTCCTTCAGCCAGGTTGGCATGGGTCAGCAAAGGCTCCAGCCGAGCCAGCACCGCATGTGCTTCGGCAGCGTCCGAGGCCCGCGCGGCGCGTGTCGCCTCCAATTCGGCAGCCGTTGCCCGGTTCAGCAAATCTGCGTCAGCAACACCGTCTTCCGCAGCTGCCCGCAATTCATCGACAGCGCTCCGAAGCTGCTCATTCGCATTGCGCAACCGCTGCAGATCATCATCCAGACGTGACATGGCAGCACCATGACTGGCGCGCTCGGCGCGCAACATCTCAAGCTCAGCACTGAGTTCAGTCAGCCGCTCACTGTCGGCCAGTTCCCCGCGCAGGCGAGAGAGTTCCGCCTCCATCTCTCCAACACGACCGGCAATCGGTGTCAGCTGCTCTACCTCAGCGCGCAACGCCTCGGCTTCACCCGCGGCATTTCGATAGGATTGCAGAGTTTCAATTTCGGCTTTGAGCGCAGCAACTTCGTCACTGTTTTCAAGCGCCGCCTTGGCATCCGCCAGTTCCGCGCGTGCGGCTTCAACCGTTGCCAGTTGCGAGGTCGCCTCTGCCAATTGCGCACGCAGCGTTTCCGCCTCACCATCCGGTGCCGATTGCGCCCGCAATGCGTCGATCTCTTGCGCGTGTCTCTCTTTGATCGTTTTCAGCCGTTCTTCCAGCTGGGCATTGGCCACCCGCTCTTCTTCAAGCGCCGAGCGTAACGCCGTATCACCGCCAGATGCAGGTCCAGAATCCCGCAGGGCGTCGACACCGCTGCCGATCCGCTCCATCGCTGTTATGATACGGCGTTGTAGTTCTTCGATCTGACTCATGCCTGTGTCACCTCTTTACCAAGGTTCATTCTGCTGTACGCCTGTCCGAATCAAAAGCGGCGGCTCTCGGCCCCAGTCTAACGGAATGTGACGGAAAATACCCACTGTTTGGTTTCAAACACTTGCACAACGCTGTTGAAGCAGCAAATCGGCGCAACACCCGGTTCTGCTTGCACTTTGGCAAGCGGATGGTATTCAGCGCCCATCTGCCCGTAACCCAAAGGAACTACGCCCGTGGACCTGACTGCGCTGCGCAATGCCAACCCCGAACACTGGGACAAGGCTGCGGCCATCCGCACCCTGACCCTCGACGCCGTCGCCGCTGCCAATTCCGGCCATTCCGGTATGCCGATGGGCATGGCCGATGTCGCGACCGTTTTGTTCGAGAAACACCTGAAATTTGATGCCACAGCCCCGAACTGGCCGGACCGCGATCGGTTCATCCTGTCGGCGGGCCATGGCTCGATGCTGGTGTATTCGCTGCTGTATCTCACCGGACACGCCGACGTGACTTTGGAGGAGATCAAGAATTTCCGCCAACTCGGCGCCAAAACCGCCGGCCATCCCGAGAACTTTCTGGTTGATGGTGTCGAAACGACCACCGGCCCTCTGGGTCAGGGCATTTCAAACGCTGTCGGCTTTGCCATGGCCGAAGAAATCCAGCGCGCGCATTACGGCAAGAAGGTCGTTGATCACTATACCTATGTGATCGCGGGCGACGGTTGCCTTATGGAAGGCGTCAGCCAAGAGGCGATCACTCTGGCCGGTCGTCACGAACTGAGCAAGCTGATCGTGTTCTGGGACAACAACAACATCACCATCGACGGCACTGTCGATATTGCCGATCGCACCGATCAGGTGCGCCGTTTCGCGGCCTCAGGCTGGCATGTGATCGAAATCGACGGCCACGATCCCAAAGCCATCGACGCTGCCATCGTGCAGGCGAAGAAATCCAACAAGCCGACCATGATCGCCTGTGAAAGCCATATCGCTCTCGGTCATGCGGCGCAGGACACATCCAAAGGCCACGGTGCGCTGACCGATCAGGATCAGCTCAAGGCCGCCAAGGAAGGTTATGGCTGGCCGCATGATGCGTTCGAAATTCCGGCCAACGTGAAATCCGCATGGCAGGCCATCGGCGCCCGTGGTGCAGCCGAGCGGGCAGCCTGGGAGGAACGCTTCGCCCAGCTGTCCGAGCGCAAGCAGGCCGAATTCAACCGCGCCTACGCGTTTGAAGCCCCCAAGAAACTGGCCGGAGCCATCCGGGCGTTCAAAAAACAGATATCGGAAGACCAACCCAAACTGGCCACCCGCGCCTCGTCCGAGAAGGTCCTGAATGTCGTGAACCCGATTATGACCGAGACCGTTGGCGGTTCCGCTGATCTGACGGGTTCGAATAATACGAAATCGGCTGATATGGGTGTGTTCCTTCCGGAGAACCGCAAGGGTCGTTACATCCACTACGGTATCCGCGAACACGGTATGGCCGCTGCCATGAATGGCATGGCGCTGCATGGTGGCATCCGCCCCTATGGCGGCACATTCATGGCCTTCACTGACTATGCTCGCCCCTCCATGCGTCTGGCGGCGCTGATGAAAGTGCCATCGGTCTTCGTGATGACACACGACTCGATCGGTTTGGGCGAAGACGGTCCGACCCACCAGCCGGTCGAGCATCTGGCGATTTCACGCGCGACACCTAACACGTATGTCTTCCGCCCCGCAGACTCGGTGGAAACGGCTGAAGCATGGGAACTGGCACTGACCTTCAAGCAAAGCCCATCTGTCTTGTCCCTGACTCGTCAGGGCGTTCCAACTGTGCGGACCCAGCACAAGGGTAAAAACCTGACCGCTCAGGGCGCCTATGTTCTGGCTGACGCCGAGGGGAAACGGCAGGCCATTCTGATCGCTACCGGCTCCGAAGTCTCGCTGGCGATGGAGGCCAAAGCAATGCTTGAGGCCGAAGGCATCGGCACCCGCGTCGTCTCCATGCCCTGCATGGAGTTGTTTGCGGAGCAAGATGAGGCCTATCGCAAGCGCGTGCTTCCTGCCGGTGCTGTTCGCGTCGGCATCGAAGCCGCCGTCCGCGCCGGAGGCTGGGACCGCTGGCTGCTGGGAGAGCGCGGCCGCGAAGCCAAAGCCGGCTTCATCGGCATGTCGAGCTTCGGGGCCTCGGCCCCGGCCGGTGAACTCTACAAGCACTTTGGTATTACTGCGGAAGCGACCGTCGCCAAGGTCAAGGAACTTCTGGGGCTGTAAACACTCGGCTCAACAATAAGAGATACAAAGGGCGGCTTTCTCGGCCGCCCTTTCCTATTTTGGCTGCTCCAATTTCGCCCTTAACGCCTTATATGCCAATTTCGCAAAGTCCAATCGCAGTTCGTACCGTTCCGCTGGCGCAATCCCTCCGGGTACCTTTTGCCCGGCCCAAGACAAAACTTGCCGCACATGCGTTCCATAAAGCGGAACGAAGTGCGCGGACTGCCCCGTGAGCAGATTGAACATTCGCCCGCCTGCCCATTTGGCACGTTCGGCAGCTTTGTCCGCCGTGTCGATCCGAAAATGCAGAACCCGATACAGTGCGTTCGGCTCAAACGGCATTTGTTCCGCGCCGATGTTCATAGCAGCCAATGCCGTTGCTTTGCGTTTGGCAGCGAGCCCCCTCAACTTAAACCGAGCTCGGAATTGAACCGGTCGAAAGGCCGGTAAATGACTTAGATCCGTCACTTCACACCTTCGATTCAGTGAGCTTTGGGTTTACTTGAAGACTTCCCGATCATCGGCGCAATCACTTTCGTCACCAACGGGATCAACACAAACCCCCAAGCCAAACCAAACACCCCATCCATCGTTGCTTTGGCGATCCACTCGGTAACTTTTTCCCATTGGGCAGGTACAGCATGTCCAACAGCGTAAGCCCAGTCATGAATATGATGACCCAGCCAGCCGAAGCCCAGAACCTCCAGCCCGTGGATGATGATCGATCCTCCGACCCAGAGCATTGCAGCGGTTCCGACAATCGAAAGAGTCTTCATCACGCCCGGCATGGCTTTGACCAGACCTCGCCCAAGTCCGCGTCCTATGGGAGTCGGGGCGTTCTGCGCCAGATACAAACCCACATCGTCCATCTTCACAATCAGCGCGACCGAGCCGTAAACGGCAAGAGTCACTCCAAGCCCGACCACGGCAAGCGTTGCCGCCTGCATCCAGAGGTTGGGGGCTTCGATCGCCGCCAACGCAATTGTCATGATCTCCGCGGACAGGATGAAATCGGTCTTGATCGCACCCCTGACCTTCTGTTCTTCCAGATGCCCCGGATCGCGGGTTTTCATATCCTCTTCGATGACATGGCTGCCATGCGGGAACAGGACATGAAAGATTTTCTCGGCCCCCTCAAAACAGAGATACGAGCCACCTATCATCAGCAAAGGCGTAATCAGCCACGGCGCAAAATTCGCCAATAGCAACGCCACCGGCAACAGCAGCACAATCTTGTTGAAAACCGACCCGCGCGCGATACGCCAGATGATCGGCAGTTCCCGCGCCGGAGCGAATCCCTGCACGTATTTGGGGGTCACTGCCGCGTCGTCGATGATTACTCCGGCAGTCTTGGCCCCGGCCTTACCAGCCGCCGCCACGACATCGTCCACCGATGACGCTGCAACCTTTGCAATGCCTGCCACATCATCCAACAGGGCCAACAGACCACTCATCGCGCAACCTCTTGTTTATCCGCTGTCGCCGACACTACCTGATCCAACCCTTAGCGCAAGCGTTAGCGCAACCGGCAAAGGTTTGCGCTAACACCTTAAAAATATGCTATTTTTGCCCTTTTGAGATTCAATATTCACGGCTATATGGCCTGCAACACAAGCGCAGTTTGGAGACGTCGGATGACCATCAAGGTCGGTATCAATGGTTTTGGCCGCATCGGCCGCTGTACTCTGTCGCACATCGCCGCATCGGCGCGCAACGACATCGAAGTGATCAAGGTCAATGCCACCGGCCCGCTGGAAACCTCGGCGCACCTGCTGAAATACGACAGCATACACGGTCGTTTCCCACGCGACGTATCCATCGAAGGCAACACCATGGATTTGGGTCGCGGCCCGATGGAGATGTTCTCGACCTACGACATGAACGAGCTGGACTGGGACGGCTGCGACGTCGTTCTGGAATGCACCGGAAAGTTCAATGACGGCCTGAAAGCCAAAACCCATCTTGAACGTGGCGCAGGCAAAGTACTGCTGTCGGCCCCTGGCAAGAATGTCGACAAAACCATCGTGTTCGGTGTGAACCACAACAGCCTGACCGCAAACGACAATATGGTGTCGAACGGCTCCTGCACCACCAACTGCCTTGCCCCGCTTGCCAAGGTGCTGGACGAAGGTATCGGTATCGAGCATGGCATCATGACTACGATCCACGCCTATACCGGCGACCAGCCGACGCTGGACCGTCGTCACAGCGATCTGTACCGCGCCCGTGCCGCAGCCATGTCGATGATCCCGACTTCGACCGGTGCAGCCGCGGCCTTGGGTGAGGTTCTACCGAACCTGAAGGGGCGCTTGGATGGTTCAGCTATCCGTGTGCCGACCCCGAACGTCTCGGCCGTTGACCTGTCGTTCCGTGCCTCGCGCGATGTCACGGTCGAAGAGGTGAACGCCATCGTGGAAGAGGCCGCCAAGGGCCCGATGCAGCGCGTTCTGGGCTATGAGCCTGCACCGCTGGTGTCGACCGATTTCAATCACACCGAAGAAAGCTCGATCTTCGCTCCGGATCAGACCCGTGTGGTCGATAGCCGTATGGTGCGCGTGCTGGCATGGTATGACAATGAGTGGGGTTTCTCGGTGCGTATGGCCGACGTGGCCGTTGCCATGGGCCGTCTTAACTGACCCTTCGGACATCGCTTGTACCTTAATGCCCGCTCAGGTTATCTGAGCGGGCATTTTCGTTCAGGGCGCAGCTAATGACAAATCAAATCGCCATCTGGCTTGGTATCCTGATCCTGGGCGGCTTGATGCTGGACGTTGCGCTGTTCGGTACCGAGGATCTGCTGTTCTTGGGAAAGAAACTCTACGAATTCCTGGATTGGCTCGCCTTCTGGCGCTGACTGAGGTTTTGCTTGACTTTCGCACCAATCTGGCTTTGTTAGCGCTAACCATCTAACGACCGAATTCTGACGGAGCGCATTATGACACTCAAGCTGGCAATCAACGGATTTGGACGGATCGGACGTGGCGTATTGCGGGCCGTCATGGAATCCGGACGCACCGATGTCGAAATCGTCGCGATCAACGATCTGGCAAAGCCGGAAATGAACGCGCACCTGTTCGAATTCGACAGCGTTCATGGCCGCTACCCCAACCCCGTTAAGCTGACCGATGCCGGTCTGGATGTGGGCGCTGGCCCCATCCGGTTAAGCAGCGAACGCGACCCCGAGGCGCTGAACTGGTCGGATGTGGATATCGTGCTCGAGTGCACCGGAGTCTTTCGCACGCGCGAAGCCGCCGAACGGCACCTTAAGAACGGATCAAAGAAAGTTCTGATCTCGGCCCCTGCCCGTGGCGATGGAGGTGTAAAGACCGTCGTGTTCGGCGTGAACGATCACGAGCTGACTGCCGATGACATCGTGGTCTCGAACGCGTCCTGCACCACCAACTGCCTGTCTCCTGTCGCTGCGGCTTTGGATGCTGGTCTGGGTATCAAACACGGCAACATGACAACCGTACACGCCTATACGGCCAGCCAACCGGTGCATGACACCGCTGGAAAGGACCCTTATCTGTCTCGCGCAGCGGCGCTGTCGATGATCCCGACGACAACCGGTGCGGCCTCAGCCGTCGGTCTGGTGTTGCCGCAACTGGCCGGAAAACTAACCGGCCAGGCCATCCGCGTGCCTACTCCGAACGTTTCGGTTGTCGATCTGGTCGCCGAGGTATCGCGCCCGACAACCGAGGATGAGGTGAATGCCCTTTTCGTCGAGGCAGCAGCAAAAATTCCCGGAGTATTGGCGGCAGAGAATCGTCCTCTGATTTCGATCGATTTCAACCACGACTCGCACAGCTCGACGGTCTCTCTGGCTGAAACCAAGGTAACCGACGGCACGCTGGTGCGTGTCCTTGCGTGGTACGACAACGAATGGGGTTTCTCGAACCGGATGCTGGATACGGCTGCTGCGATGGGCGCGCTATCCTAACCGCTCGCGCAGAGCTTCGTTGACGCGGGGCGTGACGAATTTCGACACGTCCCCGTTCAACCTGGCGATTTCTTTGACCAGTTTCGAGGCAATCGCCTGATGCCGGGCCTCTGCCATCAGGAAGACTGTCTCAATTGAGTCGTCCAGCGCGCGGTTCATCCCAACCATCTGGAATTCATACTCGAAATCCGCGACCGCACGCAGTCCGCGCACGATGATTTGCGCCCCAACATCGCGGGCGCAATCGATCAGCAGGTTTTCAAATGGGTGCGCTACGATTTCGGTTCCGGTCTGTTCGGTCAGATGAGCACACTCGGCCTCAATCATCGCGACACGCTCTTCCAAAGAAAACAGCGGGCCTTTGTCTCGGTTGATGGCAACACCAATTACCAGCTTATCCACCAGTGCGGCTGCACGGCGGATAATGTCGATATGACCCATCGTGATCGGGTCAAAGGTACCGGGATACAATCCAACCCGCATAGGGCTCTCCAGCGCAACAATATTTCTGCGCAAGCAAACATAACTTTGCCGCAGGTGCAAGAGGTTGAAACACCTCCCGCGTTCAGTGGCCCATGATCATGCCTTCTAGCGCGTCTTTTTCCATTGCAAGTTCAGCGAGTTGCGCCTTCACCGCATCGCCGAGCGTTACGATGCCGACCAGTTTGCCGTCTTCCAATACAGGCATGTGGCGAAACCGGCCTTCAGTCATTTGCGACAGGATAGATTCCACCGAATCCTGCTGGCTGGCTGTCACAAGCTGCTTGGTCATGTAGGTGCTGACCGGTTTGTCCAGACAGCCGCTGCCACTCGCAGCAAGCTCTCGCACAATATCTCGTTCGGACAGAATGCCCGAAGCCGTCTGCCCCCCGTCCTCGGAAATGACCACAGTACCAATCCGTTTCTCCGCCAGAATTGCAGCGGCCTGAGAGACAGACGCCGTTGGTTCGACCGTCACTACGCCGCTACCGGCTTTGGACTTGAGAATGGCCTGAACGAGCATATGCAAAAACCTCCGGAATAACGTACTGTTTTCCAAAGCGTTGCCGGAATGTGTGAATGTGTCAAGGTGAAGCTTCGGCTTCCAGCCGCGCTACTTCGTCTCGTATTCCGCGCGTCAACGCCTCGGCAAAGCGGTTCAACCGCTCATTGCGCTGATCGCCCTGATGGCGGACCAGATAGAACCCCCGGGTCAGACTGACCTGATCCGTCAGTATTTTCTGCAATCCTCGATGGAACGGCAGCGTGAAGTCATGCGCCACACAGACCCCTGTGCCCAGCGAAACTTGCCGCAGTTGAACGGAAACCGAGTTTGATGCAAGCGCGACACGCTCAACACCGATGTCGTTGAGATAGTCCAGCTCGCGGTCAAATATCATGTCCGGGATATAGCCGATCATCCGATGCCCTTTCAGGTCCTCGATGGATCGAATTTCGGCGTGACGATTCAAGTATTCTTTCGTGGCGACCATATGCAGCCGATAGTCGGATATCTTCTGCACCAGCAGTTTCCCTGCGGTGGGCGCACTGACTGTAACCGCCATGTCGGCCTCTCGCCGGGATAGGTTGATGATGCGCGGCAAAGCCAAGATCTGTATGTCGAGATCGGGATTCGCATCGCTGATCTTGGCGCAGACCTGTGGCAACAGGTAATTGGCACTTCCATCCGGGGCACCAATTCTGATCTGCCCACTCAGTGACTTGGCGGAACCCGACATGACACCTGTCGCCGCGCGCATAGCCTCTTCCGCCTGCAGCCCGTGCTCCATCAGGCGCTGTCCTGCAGTCGTCAACACATAGCCCTGCTGTGATTTCGTGAACAACACCGCGTCCAGAGCCGCTTCCAATCGCGCAATTCTGCGTCCGACAGTCGCCGGGTCAATCTTGAGAACCCGCCCAGCCCCCGAAAGGCTTTCGTCGCGCGCAACGGCCAGAAAAACCCGCAAATCATCCCAATTCGGCGTCATGATCTTTCCTTTGCATTTTTGCAAAACAGATTTGAAATATTGCCTCTGTTCAGGTAATTTTCGCAAGTCTATTCTGCGCGCAACCTAATCCGGAGGAATTTGCCATGCAGAACCTGACCCATTTCATCAACGGCGAACATGTCGCCGGTACATCTGGCCGCTTTGACGATGTATTCAACCCGGCAACGGGCGAAGTGCAGTATCAATGCCCGATGGCAAGTGTTGCCGAGACCACCGCAGCGATTGAGGACGCCGCAGCAGCTCAGGTCGCTTGGGGCGCAACCAACCCGCAGAAACGCGCGCGCGTCATGATGGCTATGGTTGGCCTGATGAACCGTGATATGGACAAACTTGCCGAAGCGCTCAGCCGCGAGCATGGCAAAACCATCCCCGATGCCAAAGGCGATCTGCAGCGCGGTCTGGAGGTGATCGAATACTGCATCGGCGCGCCCCAGATGCTGAAAGGTGAATTTACCGACAGCGCGGGCCCGGGCATCGATATGTATTCGATGCGTCAGCCGCTGGGTGTGGTCGCCTCGATCATGCCGTTCAACTTCCCGGCCATGATGCCGCTGTGGCATGTCGGCCCTGCTCTGGCGTGCGGCAACGCAGTTGTTCTGAAACCGTCCGAGCGTGACCCATCTGTTCCATTGATGCTGGCTGAACTGTTTGTCGAAGCTGGTCTGCCCAAAGGCGTGTTCCAGGTTGTAAACGGCGACAAAGAGGCCGTTGACACCCTGCTCGACAGTGAAATCATTCAGGGCGTGTCGTTCGTGGGCTCGACCCCGATCGCGCAGTACATCTATGCTCGTGCAACCGCCAACGGCAAACGCGCGCAGTGCTTCGGTGGCGCCAAGAACCACATGATCGTTATGCCTGACGCCGATCTGGATCAGGCCGCGGATGCGCTGGTCGGTGCAGGTTTCGGCGCAGCCGGCGAACGCTGTATGGCGATCTCGGTTGCTGTACCGGTTGGTGAAGAAACCGCAGACGCGCTGATCGAAAAACTGATCCCGCGTGTCGAAAAGCTGAAAGTCGGCCCCTACACAGCGGGCGACGATGTTGACATGGGGCCGGTGGTCACCGCCGCTGCAAAAGAACGTATCCTTGGCCTGATCAACTCGGGCGTTGAGCAAGGCGCGAAGCTGGTTGTCGACAACCGCGACTTCAGCCTGCAGGGTTATGAGGACGGTTTCTTTGTCGGCCCGCACCTGTTCGACAACGTCACGCCCGACATGGACATCTATAAGCAAGAGATCTTTGGCCCGGTCCTGTCGACCGTCCGCGCGGGTTCTTATGAAGAAGCGCTGAAACTGGCGATGGATCATGAATACGGCAACGGCACCGCGATCTTCACCCGCGACGGCGACACCGCACGTGATTTCGCCAGCCGGATCAATATCGGCATGGTCGGCATCAACGTGCCGATCCCGGTTCCGCTTGCGTATCACACCTTTGGCGGCTGGAAGAAATCCATGTTCGGCGACCTGAACCAGCACGGTCCGGACAGCTTCAAGTTCTACTCGCGCACCAAGACTGTCACATCGCGCTGGCCGTCGGGCATCAAGGAAGGCGGCGAGTTCAACTTCAAAGCGATGGACTGATCGCTCTGATCATGTCTCAGGAAACCCGGCCCCAGTAAGGCCGGGTTTTTTATGCGCCTAGGTCAGTTTCCGCCCGTTCACGCACCTCACAAGAAATTCAGACGCGACCCTCTGGAAAAATCAGGTCTTCACTAATATTTTATCGCCAAATCAAATAGACGAGCAGTTCACATCTTCCCGGAGGCAACCTTGTCCCAAAATCATTTGACCCGTCGCCATGCCCTGTTGGGCGCCGCATCGCTGATTGCAACGCCCGTAGTCGTACGCGCCCAAAGCACCGACGCTTTCCCGCAGGATGAAGAAGCGATCAGCACACAGTTGCCGGTACGCCGCAACGTTTCCTCGTTCTCGCAGCAGAACTGGCAGGATCACTTTGACGAGCTGGGTGTCGGCGCCCTGTTGGCAGATATTACCAGCCGTGCGGTGCACTACTGGGGGCCCGATGGGACCTATAAACTCTATCCCAGCTCGGTTCCGATGAGCGAAGAACTGACCAAGCGGGGCTATACCAAGGTTACACGCAAAGCCGAAAACCCAAGCTGGACGCCGACATCGTCCATGCGCGAACGCGATCCATCGCTGCCGGTTCGCATGGAGGGTGGCGACCCCGGTAACCCACTAGGCACCCGCGCAATGTATCTGGGCTGGCCCGCCTATCTGGTTCACGGCACGCATGATACACGCAAGATCGGTCGACAGAGTTCGTCCGGCTGTATTGGCCTGTACAATCAGCACGTGGAAGAGCTGTACCCGCTGGTTCAGGTGGGCACTCAGGTTCGCCTGCTGTAAACTGTCCGCATTGCGCATGGAAAAGCCCCGGCCATCAGGACCGAGGCTTTGCTGTTGGGGGGTCTGGAGTACTTATTCGGGCAGGATCACTTCATCCACAACGTGGATAACGCCGTTGCTGGCTTCGATATCAGCCTGAACGACGTTGGCACCGTTCACCTTGACGCCGTTCTTGGCGTTGACGCTCAGACGATCGCCCTGCACGGTCAGGACTTTGGCGCGTTTGCCAGCGATATCGCCAGACATCACCTTGGCGGGTACGACATGGTAGGTCAGGATCGACACCAGCTGATCCTTGTTTTCCGGCAGCAGCAGCGTTTCTACCGTCCCCTCGGGCAGCGCGGCAAACGCCTCATCGGTGGGCGCAAAAACCGTGAAAGTTCCGTCCCCTTTCAACGTATCGACTAACCCAGCAGCTTGAACCGCGGCGACCAGAGTATTGAACGACCCAGCGGATACCGCCGTGTCGACGATATCTGCGGCCTGCGCCTTGACAGGCAGTGCAAGAGCAAATGCGGCGGCGGCGCCCATGAATGTACGGCGGAACATGGCTGTTAACTCCTCTCCAGCTTGTTATGGAAAGGGGTACGGGCCGTTTGCCGCGCCGGATCACATAGAGATCATTTTTCTTTGAGTTGAACCCATATGCTCTGAGCACGCCCATCCCTGAGAAACGGCAGCGCCTCGACCGCATCGGGACGCTCCTGTTGCAGATAGTATCCCGGCCAAAGCATTGAATACGAACCGGATTGCAGCAACGCGTGTAACATATACTGCTCACCCCAGCCCGGGCAGTCATAGAAGAACCGTTTCGGATATTCGTAGGGCAGAAAAACATCGTGGACATGTATGACGACGCCCGGTTTCAGCGCCGGAATGATCCGGCAAAACAGGTGGGCCACGTCGTTGCTCATGCGGACAACATGACTGGAATCGATGAACAGGACGTCCCCGGATTCGAGTTGTTCGAACAGGGCCGGATCGACCTCTTCCAGTCGCTTCTGCTCGAACTGATCGACGACATGAGCGATATCGGCGCGCGGGTACGGATCAATTGCGGTAATGGTCGTATCCAGACCACCGTCGATGACCGCCTGCCGTGTTACTCGGGTCGAGTTGCCACACCCGACCTCGATCACGCGTTTCGGCTGAAAACGGCGGATCATCAGATATAACGCATCCGCATCGGGGCTGTCATAATAGCCGTTGTTGATATGATAACCGGTCTGATTGCGCGCAGGGTCTTTCAAAGCTTCCAACGCTTTTGCGTGTTGCCGGTACTCCTCGGACAACTGACTGATGTCGAACCCATCCATACCCGGAGACAGCGCATAGGCCGGACGGGTCAACCCCCCCGCCCGCTCGAACGCCTCAAGCCGCGTCCGCTCATCCTGTTCCGTGACTTTGTCGATCAACTTCACTCCCAACTCATCTAGGGCAGCGTTGATCTGCGGGAATTTTCTGGGTTTCACGAGTGCGGCTCCAATCTGCATTGCGCCTGTTCCTTACCTTTGCACGCGCGACTTCTGCAAGGACCGTTGCGTCAAACCCTTGGCAAAAGAGAAAATTCCGTATTCACTGACTGGAATTGAACGATGAGGACCGCCATGCAGCAGGAATTCACGTTAGGGATCGAGGAAGAGTACCTGCTGGTTGATCGCGACAGCCTGCAGCTTGCGCACGCCCCGGCCGCCTTGATCGAGGCGTGCCAGAACGATTTCGAAGGTCAGGTCAGCCCCGAATTCCTGCAATGCCAGATCGAGGTCGGCACCCGCCCGCACACTACGATCAAATCCGCGCGCGAAGACCTGAGGCGCCTGAGGTCCTGCGTGTCGGAACGCGCAGCCGAATACAATCTGGCACCAATCGCAGTGTCCTGCCATCCATTCGCCAACTGGAAAGACCAACATCACACCCGCAAGGAACGCTACGATGCCTTGCAGCACGCCCTGGGTGGCGTTGCGCGGCGCATGTTGATTTGCGGGATGCACGTTCATGTGGGGGTTGGGGACCAGGCCCTGCGCGCCGACCTGATGCCGCAGCTTTCGTACTTTCTGCCCCACCTGCTGGCGTTGTCGACCTCGTCCCCCTACTGGAACGGCGAGGATACCGGGCTGTCCTCTTACAGGCTGACCGTATTCGACAATCTGCCCCGCACCGGCCTGCCCCCGGTGTTTGGCAGTTGGGGCGAATACGAGCGCACGACTGGTGTATTGGTTGAACTCGGCGTGATCGAAGACACCTCGAAAATATGGTGGGATCTCCGTCCCTCTCACCGGTTTCCCACTCTGGAGACGCGCATCATGGATGTGCAGCCAAGGCTTGAACACACGCTGTCTCTGGCCGCTCTGGTACAGGCGCTGACGCGAATGCTGTGCCGCCTGAAGGACCGCAATCTTCGCTGGCGGCAATATGATAAGTTTCTGATCGGCGAAAACCGATGGCGTGCTCAGCGCTACGGCGTGGGCGAAGGTCTGATTGATTTCGGCGACCGCTCGATCAAGCCAATGGCCGAACTGATGGGAGAGCTTATGGGTATGCTCGCTGAAGACACCGAGGCGCTAGGCACCATGACCGAACTCGCGCGACTGCGGCAGATCGCAGAGACCGGAACGTCTGCCACCCGTCAACGTCGCATTCACGCCGAGGCGACAGCGCGCGGAGATGACCCCGGCCGGGCTGTTGTCACCCATCTGATCGAAGAGTTTCATGCGGACCTGTAAGCTCAGACCGCCGCCAGAATCTCCTTGATCCGGTCCGCCACGGGTTCATACAAATCACGGTCGGTCCAGTAACCGTTATGAGATAACGGATTCCACGAGGTAAAGATTTTTCCCGCATTTATCGGCTTGTCCCTAAGCGCCCCGCTTTGCGCCAGTTGTTCATAGCTCGGCGCGCTCTTGCCCAAAGGAAAACCCAAAACGTCGTGCTTGTCATAGTAGTTTCGCCACCAGGTCGAAAACTGCAACGCGGGCGGCAGTGCCCGGTTCGGGGCCATGATCGGGAATATCTCATTCTCGGGATATGCAAAAAGGAAGATCGGGATATTGCATCCGAACGTCACGATACCTGCAACCGTTTTCATGTTTTCGACATCTGTCGGATGCACGGGCGATCCGCCCTGCCTGAGATGTCTCTGCATGTCGTAGATGTAGTTCGACATGATGTGCCCGCCAAGCGAATGCGCCACGATCAGCACCGGGCCCTGATCCCCGACCTGATGTTTGACCACCCCCATCACATTTTCGACTTTCTGGTGGATCGCATCGTAGATCTTGTCACCATCATCGGGCGTTTGGCGATAGGATGCCGCATCTGACAAATTGCAAACAACAAACTCTCGCAGCTTGTCGTAGCCAAGGCTTCGGTTGACCTTCCGCAGATAGTCCTTTTGCCGTCCCTGCAGGATTTGTGCCCAGACGACCTCGTGCCAGATCACATCATCCATGTCTGCACCTACCCGGTTCGAGACACGCCGTTTCAGCCCTTTGGAAAATGTAGGTGTCGTGGACGCGGGCTGACCTTGCGGATTGTACTGGCTACCCATTCCGTGAATCGCGATAACGGCTAATTTGTGCGATGGCATCAGAAAGCTCCGTAACGATCAAAATCTAGAATTCCGGGAGTATACCCCACCCTCCCGATATCCCCCAAATCGCAGCGTTTGCCGTTGTTGAAAAATTTCTGTAAGGATTGAAGAATAAAACGCTCGTTCAATTCTACAGCCAACAGGAAATACACGTCATGGATTTCGCGCTGACCGAAGAACAAACGGCCATTTTCGATATGGCCTACGCCTTTGGCCAAGACCACATCGCCCCTTTTGCGCGTCAGTGGGAAGCGGACGGGACTATTCCAAAAGAGCTTTGGCCCAAAATCGGTGAACTCGGGTTTGGGGGTCTCTATGTCTCGGAAGAGGCAGGCGGGTCCGGCCTGACCCGGCTGGATGCAACCCTGGTGTTCGAAGCGCTGTCGATGGCCTGCCCCTCGGTCGCGGCGTTCCTTTCGATCCACAACATGTGCGCCAAAATGCTGGACAGTTTTGGCAGCGACGATCTGAAATCCCGCATCATGCCCGACATTCTGGGCCTCGAAACCGTCCTCAGCTACTGCCTGACAGAACCCGGCTCGGGCTCGGATGCGGCCGCACTGAAAACCCGAGCCGACCGTACCAATGAAGGCTACACGCTGAATGGAACAAAGGCTTTCATTTCGGGCGGAGGTTATTCGGATGCCTATGTCTGCATGGTCCGCACCGGCGCGGATGGCCCCAAAGGCATCTCAACGGTTTATGTCGAAGACGGCACTCCGGGCCTGAGCTTTGGCGCGTTGGAACAGAAAATGGGCTGGAAAAGCCAGCCCACCGCGCAGGTCCAGTTTGATGACTGCAAAATCCCGTCAGGCAATCTGGTCGGAACCGAGGGTAGCGGTTTCAAATACGCCATGATGGGGTTGGACGGCGGTCGCCTGAATATCGCGTCCTGCTCGCTGGGTGCGGCTCAGAACGGTCTCGACATGACATTGCAATACATGTCCGAACGCAAGGCTTTCGGGCAGTCGATCGATCAGTTTCAGGCGCTGCAATTCCGACTGGCAGACATGGAGATCGAGCTTCAGGCGGCACGCACTTTCCTGCGTCAAGCCGCGTGGAAACTGGATCAGGGTGCACCGGACGCCACCAAGTTCTGCGCAATGGCCAAGAAATTCGTGACAGAAACCGGATCGAAAGTCGTGGACCAATGCCTGCAACTGCATGGCGGGTATGGCTATCTCGCGGACTATGGAATCGAAAAGCTTGTGCGGGACTTGCGCGTGCATCAGATTCTCGAAGGCACGAACGAGATCATGCGCGTGATCGTTGCGCGTCAGATGCTCTCCAACCGCTGAGGTCATAGATGTCCGATATCGACATTCGCACAACGGGCCGTGCAGGGCGCATTACGCTGACCCGGCCAAATGCATTGAATGCACTCAGCTATGACATGTGCATGGCTATCGACACCGCCCTGCGCAATTGGCGTGAAGATGATGAGGTCGATCTGATCATCCTCGATGCAGAGGGTGAAAAAGCCTTCTGCGCGGGCGGGGACATCGCCGAACTTTACGCGAGCGGTACCACAGGCGACTATGCCTACGGCCAAAAATTCTGGCGCGACGAATACCGCCTGAACGCCCTGATATTCGAATATCCAAAGCCGGTGATCAGCTTCCTGCAGGGTTTCACCATGGGTGGTGGAGTTGGCGTCGGATGCCATGGCAGCCATCGCGTTGTGGGTGAAAGCTCAAAAATCGCAATGCCGGAATGCTCGATCGGCCTTGTCCCAGACGTGGGCGGATCACTGATGCTGGCGCTGGCGCCGGGCCGTTTAGGTGAGTATCTGGGCACGACCGGCTATCGCATGGGGCCTGGTGACGCAATCCATGCCGGATTTGCCGATCACTTCATTCCGCAAGACCGTTGGCCGGAACTGATCGACCTTCTGGAAGCATCCGGCCGGGCTGAGTTGGTAGAAGAACATGCACTGCCCGCCCCGGACAGCCCTCTGGCGAACATGCGGGAAGACATCGATAAGTTTTTCGGCGGCGAAAGCCTGAGTGATAATTTGAACAGTCTGCGCAGCGGTGATACCGAATTTTCGAAGAAAATTCTTGATACGCTGCACAACAACTCTCCGATCGCAATGGCCTCTGCAGTCGAGATGCTGCACCGTCTGCGGGGGGCCGGGCCGACGTTGCAAAAGGCACTGGATCTGGAGTACCGCTTCACCTATCGCGCGATGGAGCACGGGGATTTTCTGGAAGGTATTCGTGCCCTGATCATCGACAAGGACCGCAACCCAAGGTGGCAGTATGCCGATCTGGATGTACCCGCGGCCGCAGTTTCCGAAATGCTGCAACCGCTTGGTGCGGATGCATTGAGTTTGTCAGAGGAGTAACGGATGAAAATCGCATTCATAGGGCTGGGCAACATGGGGGCTCCGATGGCCGCCAATCTGGCGCGGGCAGGCCACGATGTAATCGGCTTCGATCAGGCAGACGTTGCGGTTGAAGGCGTAGAGATGGTCACCTCGGGTGCCGCCGCCGCCGCGAATGCTGAGGCTGTCATCACCATGCTGCCCAACGGTCAGATTCTTCGTGCCGTTGCCGGTGAAGTCATTCCCGCGATGCAAAACGGCGCTGTACTGATCGATTGCTCGACCGTGGATGTCGACAGTGCACGCGCTGTGGCACAGCAAGCTGCCGGCGCCGGTCTTCTGTCGGTTGACGCGCCTGTTTCAGGTGGAATTGGCGGCGCGGCCGCAGGCACGCTGACCTTCATGGCCGGCGGCTCTGACACTGCTTTTTCGAAAGCCGCGCCGCTGTTCGAAATCATGGGCCAGAAAGCTGTACACTGCGGAGAGGCTGGCGCGGGTCAGGCTGCCAAAATCTGCAACAACATGATCCTTGGCGTGACAATGATCGCGACATGCGAGGCGTTTGCGCTTGCGGACAAGCTGGGTTTGGATCGGCAAAAGATGTTCGATGTGGTCAGCACCTCGTCTGGCTACAGCTGGACGATGAATGCGTATTGCCCTGCCCCCGGCGTCGGACCGGAAAGCCCCTCTGATAATGACTACAATCCCGGATTTGCCGCCGAACTGATGCTGAAGGATTTGCGCCTGAGTCAACAGGCTGCTGAAAGTGCCGATGCCGATACGCCTATGGGACAGATCGCGGCAATACTCTACGAGCAGTTTGTCGAGCACGAAGACGGCTTGGGCCGCGACTTCAGCGCGATGCTACCTCGGTTCGAAAAACGCTCTCGCCCCTAGCCTCTTTTGGCGGAGAACCGCACAAGGCTAGAAAAGACCGGGGCGCGTCGCCGGCTGATTGGATATAGTGCAGCCAATGTTGCCACACCCACGCCGGAGCGCGCTTCCATGAAAACCTTGACCTGTATTTCGATGATTACGTTGCTCGCGCTACCTCCCGCTACGGCTTTAGCCGGAAACGGCAACAGCAAGGGTAAGAACAAATCCAAGCTGCAGGTCGAGCGTGTCACGCCGCAATCCGGCGCGGCATACGGGAACAAGGTCGGGCATTGCCCACCAGGTCTGGCGAAAAAGGCGATACCCTGTGTGCCGCCCGGTCAGGCCAAGAAACTCTATCGGGCTGGCGACCGGCTCGATGATTACATTTGGATCAACGATCCGTATCGCTATGGCCTGCGGCGCGGTGGCAACTATGTACGTGCAGGGGACTATGTTTATTCAATCGATCCCGAAACACACAAGGTGCTGAACCTTATCGGCGCGGTCGCTGATATCCTATATTGATCAGCGCTACTCCGCTGCTACGGCCCGACCGTCCAGCATCGGCTTCAGATATCGCCCGGTATGACTGCGCTCGCACTCTGCGACGTCCTCAGGCGTACCTTCTGCCACGACCTGACCACCGCCGTCACCACCTTCCGGCCCGATATCGATAATCCAGTCAGCGGTTTTGACCACGTCCAGATTGTGTTCGATCACGACGACGGTATTTCCCTGATCAACCAATTCGTGAAGCACCTCCAACAGCTTACGCACATCCTCGAAATGCAGGCCCGTAGTGGGCTCGTCCAGAATGTAAAGCGTTCGGCCCGTTGAACGCTTGCTCAGCTCCTTGGAAAGCTTCACCCGCTGCGCCTCACCACCGGACAGCGTGGTGGCCTGTTGACCGACCTTGATATAGCCAAGCCCGACACGCGCCAAAGCGTCCATCTTATCGCGGATCGACGGCACGGCTTTGAAAAACTCCTGCGCGTCTTCCACTGTCATATCAAGCACATCGGCGATCGATTTACCCTTGAACTTGATCTCCAGCGTCTCGCGGTTATAACGCGCGCCTTTGCAGGTTTCACAGGTGACATAGACATCGGGCAGAAAATGCATCTCGATCTTGATGACACCATCGCCCTGGCAGGCCTCGCACCGGCCGCCTTTGACGTTGAAGCTGAAACGCCCCGGTTTGTAGCCGCGCGCCTTGGCTTCCGGCAGGCCAGCAAACCAGTCGCGTATCGGCGTGAAGGCCCCGGTGTAAGTCGCTGGATTCGAACGCGGAGTCCGCCCGATCGGTCGCTGGTCAATGTCGATGACCTTATCCAGATGTTCGAGACCTTTGATTGTCTCGCAAGGCGCAGGAGTCTGGCGCGCCCCGTTCAGCCGCATCGAAGCCGTTTTAAACAATGTCTCGATGGTCAGAGTGGATTTCCCACCTCCGGACACACCGGTTACGCAGACGAACTTGCCCAAAGGAAAATCAGCCGTGACATTCTTGAGGTTGTTGCCTGTGGCCTTGACCACACTCACCTTCTGCTTCCTGCCCTTTCGCCGCTCGGCTGGCACAGCGATTTCGCGGGTTCCAGACAGATACTGCCCCGTGATCGACGCCGTGTCGCCCGCAATATGTTCCGGTGTGCCATGGCTGACCACCTGTCCCCCGTGCACCCCTGCACCAGGGCCGATATCGAAAACGTAGTCTGCTTCGCGGATGGCCTCCTCATCATGTTCGACGACGATGACCGTATTGCCCTGATCGCGCAGGTTCTTGAGTGTCCCCAGCAGCCGGTCGTTGTCGCGCTGATGCAAACCGATTGAGGGTTCGTCCAATACATACAGAACGCCCGTGAGCCCCGAGCCGATCTGGCTGGCCAGACGAATACGCTGGCTTTCGCCACCGGACAGGGTTCCACTTGAACGCGACAACGTAAGGTATTCCAAACCAACATTATTCAGGAATCCGAGCCGTTCACGGATTTCCTTGAGGATAGCACGCGCGATCTCGTTCTTCTGCGCGCTCAGATGGTTTGGCGCGTCTTCGACCCATGCCAGGGCCTCTCGGATCGACATCTCGACCACCTGTCCAACATGCAGACCGGCAATCTTGACCGCCAGAGCCTCAGGGCGCAGTCGGTACCCCTCACAGGTGCCGCAGGGTCGATTGTTCTGATAGCGCTCGAACTCTTCGCGAATCCACGCGCTGTCCGTCTCACGATACCGGCGCTCCATGTTGGGAATGACGCCTTCGAAGCTTCGGGTAACTTGGTAGACGCGACCGCCCTCGTCGTACCGAAACTGGATTTCTTCGTCACCTGAGCCGCGTAGAAAGACCTGTTGGACCTTTTTCGGTAGATCCTTCCAGGGCGTGTTCTTGTCGAATTCGTAGTGGCGCGCGATGGCTTCGATGGTTTGCAGGAAGTATGGCGATTTGCCCTTCCGCCACGGAGCCAGCGCCCCATCATATAGCTTCAATGTCTGGTCCGGCACGACCAGACGCTCATCAAAGAACAGCTCAACGCCCAACCCGTCACAATCCGGGCAGGCCCCGAATGGTGCGTTGAACGAGAACAAACGCGGTTCAATCTCAGGGATTGTGAAGCCACTGACCGGACAGGCAAAATTCTCGCTGAACGTAATCCGCTCGGCCTCGCCCTCTTTCGGTGCGGTTTCGAGAACTGCGATTCCATCTGCCAAATCAAGCGCCGTACGCAGGCTGTCGGCCAGTCGGGTTTCCATGCCTTCGCGTACCACCAGACGATCAACCACCACGTCGATATCATGTCGAAATTTCTTGTCCAGCGTCGGCGGTTCGTCCAGCTCGTAAAACTCGCCATCCACTTTGACGCGCTGAAAGCCCTGCTTGCGAAGTTCAAGGAATTCTTTCTTATATTCACCCTTCCGGTCCCGCACGATGGGGGCCAGCAGGTAGCCGCGCGTGCCCTCTTCCATCGTCATGATGCGGTCGACCATATCCTGCACCTGTTGCGCCTCGATCGGCAGGCCGGTGGCCGGACTGAAGGGCGTCCCTGCGCGGGCAAAGAGCAGGCGCAGGTAGTCGTAGATCTCGGTCACGGTGCCGACGGTCGAGCGCGGATTCTTCGAAGTCGTCTTTTGCTCAATCGAAATCGCCGGGGAAAGGCCGCTGATGTGATCCACATCGGGCTTTTCCATCATGTCGAGGAATTGGCGCGCATAAGCTGACAGGCTTTCGACATAGCGACGCTGCCCCTCGGCGTAAATCGTATCGAACGCCAGCGATGACTTGCCCGAGCCCGACAAGCCGGTGATCACCACCAGCTGGTCCCGCGGAATGTCGACATCAATGCTTTTGAGGTTATGCTCACGCGCGCCGCGCACCTCGATATTCTTCAGCTCAGCCATTCTGGCCCCCAACAACCAACGCCCCTCAGAGATAGGCGAGCAGCGCTGAGTCTCCAACCAAAAAATTAGAACAAAGTATGAACAAGCGGATTTTCGACACCTTCCGCCTAGTCGTCGGATTTCCGCGCCAGTGCCCATGCGCAGATCGGAAAATCGGGATCGTTGTCCAGATTATCCGTCTCCGGGTCATATTCAGGTGGCCACTCAGGTTCGAGATTGCGCAGGGCCGCTTGTCGGTTGCCCCATTGTTCGGCCCGGATGTGCGCAGGGTCGAATCCGCACTCGGTCAACAGATTTTTTAATCCGCGCGCAGACCAGCGAGAGCAATCAGTCGGGGCAGCGTGAAACGGAATAAAGAAAGGAACCGCCAGCCAGAAATACCCGCCGGGTCGCAGCATTTCCTGCACATTCAGCGTCGCCTCTACAGGGCGGTCCAGATGCTCCCACACTTGGTTAGCCAAAATCAGATCGAACTTTCGCACCTGCTGCTGCGCATCCAACAGAGGACCGGTGCAGATGTCATGCTGACGATGCCACGCCTGTTCGTAACTGCGAAACCCGAATTGCCTGCCCCACGAGCCAGATATCTCAAATGCGTCGAGCGTATCCGGCTTGAGGCCGCGTACCCATTGTCGGCTGCGCCGGGCCATGATGACTCGATTTAGACTGGTCACTGCTTGCCTCTGGTGTTTTGCGGGCAATAAACCACAGGACCGGCGCGTTGTCGGCATAAAAACGCCCCGAAAGGCGCCTGAATTTCGCATCTGAAGGAAAATGGCGCGGTTGACGGGGCTCGAACCCGCGACCCCCGGCGTGACAGGCCGGTACTCTAACCAACTGAGCTACAACCGCGCATTTAGGGTCTATGGCTGATCCATTAACCCGGATCAAAGGCTGACAGTGATGGCGCGGTTGACGGGGCTCGAACCCGCGACCCCCGGCGTGACAGGCCGGTACTCTAACCAACTGAGCTACAACCGCCCACTGCCCGTTCATCTCTGAACGTTGGGGTGTATTATGGCCACGGCTGAGCAGCGTCAAGCGGCGTTTTCAAGTTTTTTGCCTAATCGGGAATTTTTCCAACGCCACCAACTTTGCTCGGGCCAAAAGCGTCATGATAATCTCTCAACGGCCTCAACAGACAGCGATTTAAGCTTGCGAATAAATCTCGGGTTCTATATCTGAGCCGGCCATGGGTGATTAGCTCAGTGGTAGAGCGCTTCGTTCACATCGAAGATGTCAGGAGTTCAAATCTCTTATCACCCACCATATTTTCCAATCACTTACGCGCTTGTACTGAAGTATTCCAGAACCACTCGGGCTGGCTCCACCCGCGCGCTGCGTCCCTATCCACCGACATACACGCCAGTTTTAGGTCGATAGAAAATCTTTTGATCGTGAAGCCGCCCCAACAGATCATGTGCCTTTCGCACAAAGTCTTCGCGGGCCTCCCGAACCTCGCCGGTCTCATCGGCCTGCGCCTGTGATCTGGCGGCGATGACATGACGCATCGCCTCTTCAATCAAATCCATATCTTCGACCGAAAGCTCAAACAGATCGTTGTACTGAGGCATCCTGGGTTCTCCTACCTTGGCGCAGATATCCAGCGTGCCCGAAGTTCCGAGTCGTTTCCACCTCAATTGCTCAATGAACTCTGCCACGCCTCGCGGGCAGCGTTCAGGCGAGTCAGAAAATCGATCTAACCAGAGCGCAATAGCACTGAAATTTCATTATGTTTTGAGGACTTGCCACATTTCATTCTGACTGCGTATCCTGATCTCGGTTGCCGTCGATCAGGCGGAATTCCTTAGAGGGATACAGCATGGCGGATCTGAAGCGGGAAATTGGCCTGGTTGGACTAACCTTCATTTCGGTCGGAGGCATCATCGGGTCCGGCTGGCTGTTCGGACCTCTTCTTGCCGTGCAGCACGCTGGCCCCGCGGCAATCCTCTCCTGGATCATCGGCGCTGTGGCCATGTTCATTCTGGCCATTACATTCGCCGAAATCTCGGCCATGCTGCCAATCCCCGGTGGGATCGCACGGGTTCCGCAGTTTTCGCATGGCAATATCGTATCGATGGCGATGGGCTGGACCGCCTGGATTGGCTACAACACCACAGCGCCAATCGAGGTTGAGGCGATGCTGAAATACCTCGCCCCTTATGCATCATGGCTCCATGCGCAAGATACCGGCGATCTTACCGGGGCCGGGATCTCGGTGGCGTTGCTGTTCATGTTGCTGTTTGTTGCGGTGAACGCACTGGGGGTCAAATTCTTCGCTCAGGTGAACGCAACCCTGACCTGGGCCAAGATCGCTATCCCGATCGTGCTTTCTGTTCTTTTGATTACCACCCGCTTTGATGTGCAGAACTTCACGGCACCCGACGGGTTCGCACCTTATGGCCTCAAGGGAATCATGGCGGCCGTATCCACCGGCGGAGTTATCTTTTCCTTTATAGGATTCCGGCATGTGGTTGATATGGCTGGGGAAGTTCGCAATCCAAAATTCGCCATCCCCGCCGCTCTGGTTCTTTCAATTGTACTTTGCGCTTTGATCTACCTTGGATTGCAGGTCGCCTTTATCGGCGCGCTTGATCCGGCAATGATCAGCAAAGGCTGGGCAAGTCTGAGCTTCGGAGGACAAGGACCGCTGGATGGCGTCATCATGTCGGTCGGGCTGTTGTGGTTTATCAGCTTGCTTAACGTGGGCTCGGTGGTCGGCCCATTCGGCAATGGGCTGGTCGCGACCGGGTCGAATGCCCGAATTGCATTGGCTCTGTCGCAGAATGGCTTTCTTCCGAAGCGTTTGCAGATGCTGTCATCCTTCGGCGTACCTTTGTGGGCGCTCGCGCTGAATTTCCTTATCGGAACGATATTCCTTCTAACGGTCCCGTTCACCACAGTTATCGCACTGAATGGCGCCGCAATCGTACTGTCCTTCGCGGTCGGGCCCATCGCGGTTGTATGCCTGCGTGATTTGCTGCCAGATCGCCCTCGCTCAATCCGTATTCCTGCGGTCAAACTTGTTGGCCTCACAGCCTTCGCCATCTCAACACTGATCGTTTACTGGAGCGGTTGGGATACCGTCTGGAGGCTGGGAATCGCGCTGCTTGTCGGCATGGGGCTGCTCTTGATACGGTTCCACAATCGACTGGATGAGATGGACGCGACCGAGGCACTCTGGTTGATGCCCTATTTTTGCGGGTTGGGGTTGATTTCCTTCATGGGTCAGTTCGGGGAAGGCTCCCAGAAGCAAATCCCATTCGGCTGGGACATTCTGCTTTGCGTCGCATTTTCGGCTATAATTTTCGCACTCGCCGTGCGGTCAGCCTTGTCGGACAAAAAGTTTCAGGCCTACATTGCTGACGAAGAAGTGCTTGACCCTGCCAAACCTGTCATCGGCCTTTGAAAAAAGGCGGGGCAAACCCCGCCTTTCTGATTTATTTCAACAATTTCAATGTGCGGTTGCTGATTGCCCGGCACTTTCAGCTGCCTTGGCAGCTGCGGCGGCAGCCTCTTCGGCGGCCTCATCCCATTCGACAGACTCGGGCTTACGCACCAGAGCTTTCTCAAGGACTTCCGAGACGTGTTTGACCGGAATGATCTCCAGACCATCTTTCACGTTATCCGGGATATCTGCCAGATCCTTCTCGTTTTCTTCCGGGATCAGAACGGTCTTGATCCCACCGCGAAGGGCGGCCAGCAGCTTTTCCTTGAGCCCGCCAATCGGCATCGCGTTCCCACGCAACGAGACCTCGCCCGTCATGGCGATGTCCTTGCGCACGGGAATGCCGGTCAGAACCGAGACGATTGAGGTCACCATCGCCAAGCCCGCAGACGGTCCATCCTTGGGCGTCGCACCATCAGGCACGTGCACATGGATGTCGATCTTGTCGAACTTCGGTGGCTTCACCCCGATCTGAGGCGAAATGGAACGCACGTAAGACGACGCCGCATCGATGGATTCCTTCATCACATCGCCGAGTTTACCTGTGGTCTTCATCCGCCCCTTACCGGGCAGTTTCAGAGCTTCGATATGCAGCAGGTCGCCTCCGACCGAAGTCCAGGCCAGACCGGTGACAACACCAACCTGATCGCCCTGTTCAGCGAGGCCGTAGCGGAACTTGGGCACCCCAAGGAAATCATCCAGATTATCCGGCGTCACCGTTACGGTTTCAGCCTCTTTCTTGATGATCTTGGTCAGCGATTTCCGCGCCACCTTGGCGATTTCGCGTTCGAGGTTCCGAACCCCCGCCTCGCGGGTATAGGTGCGAATGATCGATTGCAGCGCCTCATCGGTCAGTTCGAACTCTTTGTCTTTCAGACCGTGGTTCTTGACCTGTTTGCTGATCAGGTGCTGCTTTGCGATCTCGCTTTTCTCGTCCTCGGTGTAGCCGGCCAGCGGAATGATTTCCATCCGATCCAGCAGAGGCCCGGGCATGTTGTAGCTGTTGGATGTCGTCAGGAACATCACGTTCGAAAGGTCATATTCGACCTCAAGGTAGTGATCCATGAACGTGCTGTTCTGTTCCGGGTCCAACACCTCCAGCATCGCCGAGGCCGGGTCGCCACGGAAGTCCTGCCCCATCTTGTCGATTTCATCGAGCAGGATGAGCGGGTTCGTGGTTTTCGCCTTTTTCAACGCCTGAATGATCTTACCGGGCATCGAGCCGATATAGGTCCGACGGTGGCCCCTGATCTCGGATTCGTCGCGCACGCCACCCAGCGAGATGCGAATGAACTCGCGCCCCGTGGCTTTGGCAACCGACTTACCCAGCGAGGTCTTACCAACACCCGGAGGGCCAACGAGGCACAGGATCGGGCCTTTCAGCTTTTTCGAACGCTGCTGGACAGCGAGGTATTCGACGATCCGCTCTTTGACCTTCTCAAGCCCATAGTGATCGGCATCCAGAATATCCTGCGCCCGGCCCAAATCCTTTTTGACGCGGGATTTGGTGCCCCAAGGCAGCGCCAGAATCCAATCCAGATAGTTGCGCACAACAGTGGCCTCGGCCGACATGGGCGACATGTTCTTGAGCTTTTTCAGCTCACCTTCGGCCTTCTCGCGCGCCTCTTTCGATAGCTTGGTCTCGTTGATCTTGGCTTCCAGCTCGGCAACTTCGTTGCTGCCATCCTCACCATCGCCAAGTTCCTTCTGAATGGCCTTCATCTGCTCATTCAGATAGTACTCGCGCTGGGTCTTCTCCATCTGGGATTTGACGCGGGTTTTGATCTTTTTCTCGACCTGCAAGACGGACATTTCGCCTTGCATCAGGCCATAGACCTTTTCAAGCCGCTCGCTAACGCTGAGGGTTTCCAGAAGTTCCTGCTTTTGTTCGACCTCAATGCCCAGATGACCCGATACCAGGTCAGCCAGCTTGGCGGGCTCGGTAGTCTCACCCACTGCGGCCAGCGCCTCTTCGGGGATGTTCTTGCGCACTTTGGCATAGCGCTCGAATTCATCCGCGACGGTGCGTTGCAACGCCTCGGTCGTGGTCACATCGCCCGGAATCTCAGTCAGATACTCGGCGCGGGCTTCGAAAAACTGATCGTTTTCAAGAAATTCTGTGATCTGTACGCGCGCCTGCCCCTCGACCAGCACCTTGACGGTGCCATCGGGAAGCTTCAGCAGTTGCAGTACGTTGGCCAGAACGCCCGAGCGGTAGATACCGTCGATTTCCGGATCGTCCTCACCAGGATCGATCTGGCTGGACAAAAGAATTTGCTTGTCATCCTGCATCACCTCTTCCAGAGCGCGGACCGATTTGTCTCGGCCCACGAACAGCGGCACGATCATATGCGGAAATACCACGATATCGCGCAGCGGCAGGACGGGGTATGAGGAATTCAGAGGCTCTTGCATGCTCTATCCTTATCATTGGCAAGACGGCGCAGGTCCCTGTGTCAGGCAACCATTGGCTGTCTCCTGTCTTGGACGATAAAGGTGGGGCACCTGTTCCCCCATTTCAACCTCATCGCCGTTTGTCGTGATGCAGCATGACCGGATGATTTGGGGACTTCAAGGCATCCGGCAGACATATCCACCGATTTTAGCAAAACCCAACATTGAGGCGGGTAATAAGTCACCCAGTGAGGATCAAAATATCCTTTGCTTGGCTCGGGACAAAAAGAAGCCATGACCCACTTCGTTTCTACACTCCAAGCCCTTTTTCGAGGAATGGCAAATGAACCCGCCAAACTCTCCGGTTATGCCATAGTCTGCACGGTCGAAACCGTCCCGATTATGGTTGACCGGTTGGCACAACATGCGCACGGCGCCAGTATTGGTCATGAAAAAATCATGCCCCCAATCCGACTGACAATCCGCTGGGCGCGGCAGTGCAGGCGCGCCGCTGCGTTCGATTATGGTGCATGACAGGTCCGAAACACTGGCCCCCTGCCCGACCACACACTGAATGTTCTCAGACGGGGTTTCGAAGGTCCAGACATCCGCGTGGGATGTCGATGCACAAAGAGCAAATACGATAGAGACAATAAAGCGAGGCATTTCATCCTCCTAAACAAAACAAATGAAATTCGTTAAAATAAACTGAGGACAATATATCAAATAATGCGGCATTTGTCACCGCATCAGACACAATCTAGAGCGGTTCAATATCGCCCTGTTCCCGTTGAGCGTGGAACTGCGATTGCCACTCTGCAAATGTGCCCTCGCCAATCGCATTCCGCATTCCCTGCATAATATCCTGAAAATAATGCAGGTTATGCCAGGTCAGCAACATGCCCGAGATCATCTCGTTCGAGCGAAACACATGATGCAGATAAGCACGCGAATAGTTTGAGCAGGCCGGACATGTGCAATGTTCATCCAGCGGCCGCGGGTCATCGGCGTGGCGGGCATTCTTGATGTTAACCACGCCATAACGCGTGAAAACCTGCCCCGTACGACCGGATCGCGACGGAAGCACGCAATCCATCATGTCGATGCCGCGCGCGACCGCGCCGACGATGTCATCGGGCTTACCAACGCCCATCAGATAGCGCGGCTTGTCCGCGGGCAGATAGTCGGGCGCGTAGTCGAGGCAATCGAACATGGCTTCCTGCCCCTCTCCTACGGCAAGACCACCGACCGCGTAGCCTTCAAACCCGATCTGTTTCAGTGCCTCTGCGCTTTCTTCACGCAGGTCCTGTTCCAAGCCACCCTGCATGATGCCGAACAATGCGTACCCCGGACGATCTCCGAACGCATCCCGCGACCGTTCGGCCCAACGCATCGACAAACGCATCGACTCGGCAATCCGGTCGCGATCCGCAGGCAGTGCCGGACATTCGTCGAAACACATCACGATATCCGATCCCAGCAAGCGCTGAATCTCCATCGATCGTTCAGGGGTCAGTTCATGCTTTGAGCCGTCGATATGTGATTTGAAGGTCACGCCCTTTTCGGTCAGCTTGCGCAACCCGGCAAGCGACATCACCTGAAACCCGCCCGAGTCGGTCAGAATCGGACGTTCCCAGTTCATGAACTTGTGCAGGCCACCCAAACGATCGATCCGTTCGGCGGTTGGGCGCAACATCAGGTGGTAGGTGTTACCCAGCAGTATATCTGCCCCGGTTGCCCGTACACTTTCGGGCATCATCGCCTTCACCGTCGCCGCTGTGCCAACCGGCATAAACGCGGGTGTCCGCACTTCGCCACGTGGCGTGTTGATCACGCCGGTGCGGGCCTTGCCATCTGTGGCTTTCAGGTCAAACGAGAAACGATCGGTCATTTTAGGGCCTCGGGTCGCGGAACCGGGCAGGCTTTGCCCGATCTGCAGGTGCAATGCAACCCATCAGGGCAGCGCGCTTACCCGCTCGGTAAACAGACGTACGACCCCTGCCCCGTCCACATCCCGGCACACGCGCACCGAAGGGCGCGTTGGATCACTTCGCGTGGCACCTGTTTCAGGTCCATCGAGCACCACATGCAAACCCATTTCAACCATCTCGAACATCGGTTCATTCGTGCAGGCAATGACGGCGGTCGAATCGTGCAGGCCGCATCCTTCCAGCCCGCCGACCTCTTGGTAGAACTTCAGGTAGAACCGGGAAATGTCCCGTAAGAAACCACCCATGTCAGGAGAACGCTGCGCCAGACCCTCGAAATCTGCGACTTCGTAGAGGGTTTTCAAGGTAACATCCAAACCGACCAGAACCGTTTGTGGCGGCGCTGCGAAAACCTCATCCGCTGCCTTGGCATCATGATAGATATTCGCCTCGGCATGTCGGGTGATATTACCAGGGCAGAATACCGCACCTCCCATGATAACCAGTTTCGCCAGATTGCCCGCGAATTGCGGGTCCAGCCGCATCGCATCTGCGATATTGGTCAGTGGTCCGACGGCGCAGACAACAAGCTCACCGCGATGTTTGCGCGCCATTTCGACAAGAAACTCAGCGGCTGGCAGCCTGTGGTTTTCACCAATCTGAGGGATTTCGGTAACATCTCCAAACCCTTCCGGTCCGTGCACATGCTCGGACGGCGCGTGGCTGTCTTCGTCGCGCGCAAAGGGCGCGCCCTCGGCGACGGGAATACTCAACCCCAACTTATCGACCAGAAATCGCGCATTGCGGCTGGATTGATGGACATGGGTGTTGCCGAAGACAGTCGTCAGGCCAATGAGCTCAATATCGGGTGCGGCGGCGGCATAGGCGATGGCCATCGCATCATCAATGCCGGGGTCAGTATCAACTATAAGTTTCATCCCCGCCCGATACCCTAAACAACACTGGATGCAAAGCAGCCACAGCGCGGAAGTTCCGCACTTCACCAGGTGTTTCAGAGATTTGCATTCCGGCCCGCTCAATCCATACCAGAGTTGAAATCGGGCGACTCAATCCCCAAATGTATACTATAGTACACAAAAATGAGGACAGATATGACAGAAGACCAGATTATCGGACTGCTTACATCGAACATCATCTATTTATTGGCGGCGGCCTTTATCGTCATCGTCATCCTGAAAGGCATTAAAATCGTACCACAATCTGAGAAATACGTTGTGGAACGATTTGGCCGCCTGCACTCGGTTCTCGGGCCGGGCATCAATTTTATCGTTCCCTTTCTGGATGTTGCGCGCCACAAGATATCCATTCTCGAACGTCAGTTGCCTAATGCGACTCAGGATGCGATCACGAAAGACAATGTTCTGGTGCAGATCGATACCTCGGTTTTCTATCGCATTCTTGAACCTGAAAAGACGGTATACCGCATCCGCGACGTAGACGGCGCGATTGCCACAACCGTCGCAGGTATCGTCCGGGCCGAGATTGGTAAGATGGACCTCGACGAGGTCCAGTCAAACCGAGCGCAGCTCATCGAACGCATCCAGGAAAGCGTCGAAACGGCCGTGGACGACTGGGGCATAGAAGTGACCCGCGCCGAGATTCTGGACGTAAATCTGGATCAGGCCACCCGTGATGCGATGCTGCAGCAATTGAACGCCGAACGTGCACGCCGTGCACAGGTGACCGAAGCAGAAGGCCAGAAGCGCGCCGTCGAACTTCAGGCTGACGCTGAACTGTACGCCGCCGAGCAGACCGCCAAAGCCCGCCGCATTCAGGCCGAAGCCGAAGCCTATGCGACCGAAGTTGTCGCCAAAGCCATTCAGGATAATGGCATCGAAGCGGCGCAATATCAGGTGGCTCTGAAACAGGTTGAGGCCCTGAACGCGCTGGGCAACGGAAGCGGCTCGCAAACGATTGTGGTACCCGCCAACGCACTTGAGGCGTTCGGTAACGCCTTCAACATGCTGAAAGGAGGCAAATAATGGCCGATCCGTTCTGGCTGACCTGGTGGATTTGGCTGGCCGGAGCCCTCGTGCTGGCCATCCTCGAGGTTATTCTACCCGGGTTCATCTTTCTTGGCTTTGCAATCGGGGCCGGTATTACCGGATTGCTACTTCTGGTCCCCGGTCTGACCCCGGGCTTGCCCATTCTGTTGCTGATCTTCGCAGTTCTGTCGCTGATCTCCTGGCTGATACTGCGGCGGATGTTTGCACTGCCTCATGGGCAGGTGAAAACCTTCAACCACGACATCAATGACTGATCTTCGTTGGCGCCCGCCATGGGCGCCACGGTACCTCTGGACGCTGCACGACGGTTTCCCTATATAATTTCTCAGGTAACAGACCCGAGGCATCAATGACTCACCCCAGCGAACAGTTTGAAGGCAGCCCGCTGATTGCACCTTCAACCATCGAGCACCCGTTGTACGAACCCGTGGTGGACGCGTGCCGGACGGTTTTTGACCCTGAGATTCCAGTCAATATCTATGATCTGGGCCTGATCTATACCGTCGACATCAACAGCGAAAATGCTGTCAAAATCATCATGACCCTGACGGCGCCCGGCTGCCCGGTCGCGGGTGAGATGCCAGGTTGGATCGTGGAAGCGATCGAACCCGTCGCGGGGGTCAAAGAAGTAGATGTCGAACTGACTTGGGAACCCCCTTGGGGCATGGAAATGATGTCGGACGAAGCCCGCCTTGAGCTCGGGTTTATGTAAGACGCACCTGTTCGCCGGCTCTTACCGTTTGTCATGAAACGGTCATGTGCCTGTTACCATTCCGTATATTTTTCGACACAAAGTGCTGGCATGTTTGCCGCGCAGGCACCGGCTGTCCCGCTGCGCTTGCTCCCGGGCCACGATACCAGCCTGAGTCCCCTTAAAGACCTGTCCCGGTCCCTGACCGCCCTTGCCCGAGGGCGGTCTTTTCCCGTCGACTGGCTCTAGCTGATTCCGCAAGTCGATTTGATTTCAGCCGCTCTTGCATCCAACTGCTTGATGTAGTCGCCCGAAAGCATCTTCAGATGCTTGTCTTCCGTCCCGGTAACCAACCCCAACAAGGCACCCGCCGGCAGAATCGATACAACACTTTCGACCTGCTGATCCTCGGCGTGCTTCTTTTCTGCAGCGATTGCTCGCAAGTCTCCCGGAGCGGTGGCGCAGTTCACCGGATGCCGTTTGTCGCTGTCTGCGGCGTTTGCCGGGTAGCTCAACGCAACACAAACCAACCCAATCGATATGCTTCGACCAAACATCTGCTTTGCCTTTATTGCCATGTCTCTAAGCCTCTTTCAGAACTATTGCCAAGCACTCCGACCATGTCCTGCACGCTAATGCCATCCCACCTCGCCGATCAACCCGTCACATCCGCTGGATTTGTATCGCCCCTCCCTTGAGCACGGCACGCGTCGGCCTTAGATTAGGCATAACGCGCGAAAACGGAGCCCACTATGTTTGGCATTCCCGGCAAACAAGCCGTAACCATGACACCAAAAGCTGCCGAACAGATTGTTCGGCTTATGAAATCCGGCGGTCATGCCGGACTGCGTATAGGCGTCAAAAAAGGCGGCTGTGCAGGTATGGAATATACCATGGACTATGTCGATGACGCCGACCCGAACGATGAGGTTGTCGAACAGGACGGTGCACGGGTGATGATCGCCCCTATGGCGCAGATGTTCCTGTTCGGGACCGAGATCGACTATGAGATCTCGCTGCTGGAATCCGGCTTCAAGTTCCGCAACCCCAATGTAGTCGATGCCTGCGGCTGCGGTGAATCGATCAAGTTTGACGAAACCTTGGCGACCGAACGCTAAGACGCAGCCTGCAAGTGCACGTAAGTCTCGTTGAACCGCCGCGTCAGATGTTCTCCGGCGCGGATCGTCGTGCCTGACTCCGGAGGTGCGACATTGGTATCGTACGAGGGATTGAAGAACAGCGGCACCGAAATCCGCTCTGATGAGCTGCCCTTGACCCTGTGCTCTGTCGCCTTGACTTCTCCGGCGGTCCAGAATTCCAGCATCTCGCCGAAATTGATGATGAACTGCCCCGGCGCGGCCTCTACCGCCTCCCAATCACCGCCGGGCATACGGACCTCAAGGCCCGGCGTGCCATCGGTGGCCAGCAAGGTCAGACACCCATAGTCGGTGTGCGCGCCGATGCCGAAATCGTTTTCCCCTGCCCAATCAGGGCGTTGTGGATAGAAGTTTCCACGCAGCAACGCCATGGGCGTGTCGAAGGCGGCATCAAAACTGTTCGCCTCCCGACCTATCGCAACGGCAATGGCGCGCAAAACCCGCATCGCAACACCACATGCATCCGAATAGTAGCTTTGGATGGTTGTCCGAAACGCAACATCGTTGTCCGGCCAGAGATTTGGCGCGTACACACTCAGCCCGCGATTGGCATAGGGATTATCGGGCCGCAGTTCGAAACCGCAATCAAAGACTTCCTTGTAATCCGGGTTCGCCTTGGGATCGACTTGCTCTGAACGCGAAGCGCCCCAGCCCCGATTGGCTCCGGTCGCGGCCATGTCGACACTCTGTTTGATCTCGTCGGGCTGGCGAAAAAACGAGCGATAAGAAGCGATCACCCGTCGCACGCGATCAGCACCGAGCCCAGTATTGGAAACCGTCAGAAACCCGACCTGGCCAACGGCGTTTCTCAGCTTTTCCATCTCTGCCGGATCGCGTTGATCCAGCTTGGCGAGGTCTAGATTTTCTATCATGCCGTCCTCAGAATTTTCGTGCGCAATGTGTCTGCACATTTCGTTGTCTGCAACCGGAATTGTCAGCCCTGCCTGCGGGTGATATCCGGGATGCACAACGCACAAAACCGGAGGGATGGCAATGCGGCGCAAGTTAGCGGCAGGCAACTGGAAAATGAACGGAACCGGCGCCGCGCTGAGCGAGCTTGAAGCGCTGAGCGCGTCATACCCGACATCCCCCGTTGAAATTCTCATCTGCCCCCCGGCAACACTGCTGCATCGCGCATCCGCCACGGTCAAAGATTCGGGCCTCACGGTTGGCGGGCAGGATTGCCATGCGGCGGTTTCAGGCGCCCATACCGGAGACCTGAGCGCCCAGATGCTTCTGGACGCAGGTGCGAACGCGGTGATCCTGGGACATTCGGAGCGCCGGGAAGACCACGGCGAACAGAACGATGACATTCGCGCCAAAGCCCGCACCGCCATGGATGCAGGCCTGAAGGCGATCATCTGCGTTGGCGAAAGCCTTGAACAGCGTGAGGCCGCCAACACCCTGGACATCATTGGCGGCCAGATGTCGGGTTCTATCCCGGATCAGGCGACCGGCGAAAACCTGATTGTAGCCTATGAACCGATCTGGGCGATCGGGACTGGCAAAGTTCCCACGCTGGAGGAAATTGGCGAGGTCCACGATTTCATCCGCGCCCGGCTTGAGCGGCGGTTTGGTGAAGGCGTCGGGCGCTCGGTCCGTCTGCTTTACGGCGGGTCGGTGAAGCCCGGAAATGCGGCCGAGATTTTCGCCGTTTCAAATGTTGATGGCGCACTCGTGGGTGGCGCCAGCCTGAAAGCCGAAGATTTCTCGGGCATTATCCGCGCGCTTGAGAACGCCTGAGGGGAATAAAGCTACTCGGCAATATCCTCTGCCCAAAGCGCGGGCTTTTCCTCGATAAAACGTTTCATAAGCGCGATGCAGTCGGCGTCATTGGCGATCACGACGTCGACCCCACGCTTGCGCAGAAACTCTTCGTTGCCGCCAAAGTTCTGCACATCCCCGATCACGACTCGGGGAATTCCGAACTGAACGATCGTGCCCGCGCACATCATACAAGGTGACAAAGAGGTGTAGAGCACCGTGTCGCGATAGGTTTTCTGCCGCCCTGCTTTGCGCAGCGCATCCATTTCGCCATGCGCAATCGGATCGCCGCGCTGCACGCGTTGGTTGCGCCCCTGCGCAACGATCTCACCATGTCTTGCGAGAACCGAACCGATCGGGCAGCCGCCTTCATCAAACCCCGCCTTCGCCTCATCATAGGCAACGCGCAACAGGCGAGTATCAGTGTCAGAAAGCATGAGCAGGTATCCTCTGATCAGTCATATTTCGCCAAGCTGCCCGATGCCGATTGGTGCGTCAACGATCAGGCCAACTTCATCACAACAAGACCGGATACGATCAGAATTGCTGCGAAGATCCGCATCGGCGTCAGCGCTTCACCCAGAAACAGGATGCCCACGGTAAACGCTCCGACGGCGCCGATCCCGGTCCAGATGGTATAGGCCGTGCCAAGCGGCAGGTCCCGCATGGCCATTGCAAGCAAGCCGAAGGACCCGATCATCGCAACGCCCATGATCGCAGTGGGCCACAACCGCGTGAAGCCTGCGGTTTGCTTCATCGCAACGGCCCATACAATTTCAAGCAGGCCAGCCGACAACAGTAATATCCAGGGCATAAGAACACCTCACGATCTGAGTTCGGGTCGTCCCGAACGTTCATCCATGATGGTGAGGTCGTCCTCTGTAAGGCAGATATGCACTCAAACCCCGGTTTCAAGTCACAAAAAACCGGGCGGATTTCGCCGCCCGGTTCGACCGCTCGGTATATTCGGTCTAATTGGTAATGATTTCCGGTCCCATGAACGTATTTGGCAGGAACGTCGATATCCAGGGGATATACGTCACCATGATCAGAAACACGAAGAGCACTGCAAGAAACGGCAGCGCCGCCCGTACAACACCCATCATCGGCATCCCCGCCACGCCCGAGGTCACGAACAGGTTCAGACCAACCGGAGGTGTAATCATGCCGATCTCCATATTCACCACCATGATGATGCCCAGATGAATCGGGTCAATGCCCAGCTCAATCGCGATTGGAAACACCAGAGGCGCGACGATGACCAGCAGGCCTGAGGGCTCCATGAACTGGCCGCCAATCAGTAGGATCACGTTCACGACGATCAGGAATGTCACCGGACCCAGACCTGCCGACAACATCGCGCTCGCGATATGCTGCGGAACTTGCTCATCCGTCAAAACATGCTTCAAAATCAACGCATTAGCGATGACAAACAGCAGAGTTACGGTGAGCTTTCCAGCCTCGAACAAAGTGTGCTTGGTATCGGGGTGAACAAATGCCGTGATCAGTGCATAGGGCTTTTTCAGCAAAGAGATGTTCTTCGCTTCCCCTTCCGTGCTGAGCGGTCCCATATCCTTGTAAACAAAGCTGGCGATGAAGAACGCATAGACAGCTGCAACGGCTGCGGCTTCGGTCGGGGTAAAGATACCGCCGTAGATACCGCCCAGAATGATGACAATCAGGAACAGGCCCCAGCCGGCTTCTCGCGCCGAGGTGAATACCTCACCCCAGCCTTTCCAGTCTCCTTTGGGCAGGTTCTTGACCTTGGCCATGACGTAGATCGTGACCATAAGCATAAGCCCCGCCAGCAGACCTGGAATGACGCCTGCAAGGAACATGCGTCCGACCGAAACCTCAACGGCTGCCGCATAGACGACCATCACGATAGACGGCGGAATCAGGATGCCCAGAGTACCCGCGTTACAGATCACACCGGCGGCGAATTCCTTGGAATACCCGACCTGACGCATCCCTGCGATGACGATAGATCCGATGGCCACCACCGTCGCCGGAGACGATCCCGACAACGCGGCGAACAGCATACACGCAAACACGCCAGCAATTGCCAGACCACCGGGCAAATGCCCTACGCAGGCAATCGAGAACCGGATGATGCGCCGCGCCACCCCGCCCGTCGTCATGAAGGACGAAGCCAGGATGAAGAACGGGATCGCAAGCAGAGTAAAATGCCCTTCAAACGCCTCGAACAAGGTACCCGCAACCGAAGCCAGCGAGCTGTCAGAATAGATTAGCAGGAACAAGGTCGAGCTGAGGCCCAGAGCCACGGCAATCGGTACGCCGATCAGCAGAAGACCAACCACCATCGAAAAGAGAAGTACAACATCCATCAGTCATGCTCTCCCTGCTGCGCGCGGACTTCTTCGATTTCGTCCTCAACTTCGTGGCTGGCTACGATGCGGTCGGCCTCGCCGCGCCATATCTGAAGCCCGGCCTGCACGAACCGGATCACCAACAGCAGCATTGAAACGGGCAAAACCAGATAAGGCACAACTTTGGGCAGCTTTTCATACCCCTCGCCATAATTGATCAGGTCTTCCAGAAACCGCAGCGGCGCGATCATGGGGATGTCGTCGACTTCATAGAAGCTCTGGCTGCGGGCGCCGGTATCGAAGCCGGTCGGGAACCACCGGCCCGAGGTCGGCGGCAAGTCGGCAAACACCGCCCAATAGTCATATGACCCCTTGAGCAACAGCAACGAGAACACCAGACAACAGGCCACCGCCACCAATGCCAGTATCCGGCGCGGCGCTGGGGCCAGCATGTTCAGGATCGCATCAACACCCAGATGCGCGTGCTTCTTTACGGCATAAGATGCACCCAGAAGTACCAACCAACCAAAGGTGAATACCGTCAGTTCCAGCGCCCAAAGAATGTTGGAGTTAAACACGAACCGCGCAATCACATTGGCGAAGGTGACAATCGTCATCAGACCCAAAAGGCACGCAATCATGGTTTCTTCGATATGGTCGACCAGCCCGCCTTGGCCGGGTTTCGCACCAGACATCTCTCTGTCCCCGCATTTTTGTGATGAGAGTGGAGGGAGTGTGGCGGGCCATCAAGGCCCGCCCAGCCTGCGCGTCCATAACTCCCCAGTCCCCGGACGCGCGGCCTGAACCGGGATCAGAACCCGGCGTTGATCGCCTGTGCGGCGTCGATCTTGTCCTGACCGACGTCACCGGCGAACTTGTCCCAAACGGGCTTCATCGCATCGACCCAGGCCTGGCGCTGCTCGGGGTTCAGTTCCCGAATGATACCGCCTGCATCTGTAATCGATGCTTTCGCGGCTTCATTCACGGTGAAGGCTTCCTTGTTACGGGTCTCGGTCACTTCGGCGAGAATCGTCAGGAACTGATCGCGCACTTCGGGATCAAGGCTGTCGAGCCAGTCAACCGAGGTCACGACCAGATAATCGATGATGCCGTGGTTGGTCTCTGTGATCCCGTCCTGTACCTCGAAGAACTTCTTGCCGTAAATGTTCGACCAGGTGTTTTCCTGCCCGTCCACAACGCCCTGTTGCAGCGCGCCGTACACTTCCGAGAACGCCATTTTCTGTGGGCTGCCACCGATGGCTTCCATCTGAGCGACCAGAACGTCCGACGACTGAACGCGGAACTTCAGGCCATTCGCATCCGAAGGATCTTCCAACGGCTTATTCGCGGACATCTGCTTCATGCCGTTATGCCAAAACGCCAGCCCCTGCAGGCCACGGCGCTGCATACTGTCCTTCATCGCCTGACCGTCCGCCGAAGCCTGGAACGCATCCACTGCATCGATGTTCTTGAACATGAAGGGCAAGTCGAACAGACGGAACTGCTTGGTGAACTTTTCGAACTTCGACAGCGACGGCGCGGCCAGCTGCACGTCGCCCTGCAGCATCGCCTCCAGCACTTTGTCATCATTATAGAGGGTCGAGTTCGGATAAACCTCCATGCACATCACACCGTTCATCTCATCGTTGACGCGCTGCTCCAACAGCGAGGCGGCGATGCCTTTGGGGTGCTTGTCAGTGTTCGTCACATGCGCGAACTTGACGACAATCTCGCCATCATCACAGGCGGCCATGCCGGCCGTGGCGGTGACAGTAAGCGCAAGCGCAGTCGCGGCTGTTGCCAGGAATTTCATCAGTCATTTCCTCCCAGACTTCACTAAAACTTCCATCGGGCGCGGGATCAGCGCCGTATGATGCGGAGTGAACCGAATCGGCACTTCACTCTCAACATTTTGTTCACTCGCTGAGTGAAATTGAAATTTCCTATTTTTTTCAAAATATTAAATGATTCAAGGCGCAAGCCGCCACGCAGGCTGACGATCTGTTGTGCGAATATCCGCACAGACAAACATCGCCATGTGCGGGTTTCCGCACAAAATTCGAATCGCCTCGGACGAATCGCTCCTGTCAGACAACACATAACCGCAGCCTGCCTGGGCAGGCTGCCCAGCCCAACGGTTCTGACGGTATGCAAATACCGGCAAAACGGGCGGGAGCAATTCGTTAGCGCCGATAGTCTTCGGGTCGAATGTGATAGCGGGCCAGCTTATCGTAGAACGTCTTGCGCGGCAGCTTCAACGCCTTTGCCGCCTCAGCGGCTTTGCCATTGTGGCGTCCCAGCGCTGCGATCAGAAGAGACCGCTCAACCCGCGCCAGTTGTTCGCTCAGGCCCTGATCCGATGCCTGCGCCACCTCTTCCGGCATTCCCAGTACGAACCTCATGGCTGCAGACATCAAAGATCGGGCATTTCCGGGCCAATCCTGAGCCATCAGCGCGGCGAGGTGATCCGGTGTAACCTCAGGCTCGGCGATACCGGCTTGTTCCGCCGCTTGCGCCACGTAGCGTCGGAAAATGACGGGAATGTCTTCGGGGCGTTCTGAAAGCGCAGGAATGCGCACCCGCATGACATCCAGACGATAGAAAAGATCCGCATTGAACTGCCCCTGCGCGGAAAGCGCCGACAGATCGGCGGTAGTTCCCGCGATAATGCGTGCCTCTGTCCCCTGTTCGATCAGTTCCAGCGCGGCGTACTGCGTGGTGTCCGCCATCGCCGAAACCTCATCCAGAAACAAAGATCCGCCCGCCGCATCCTCACAAACGCGCAGCAAATCCTCTGGCTGGAGGCTGGATGCCGGACGTTTGACAAACGGCCCCTGCCCGACCGGAGACATCAGATGAACAACTTCGGCCACTTTGGAAATCCCGCTGCCGGCCGGTCCGGTCACCAAAACTTCTGCGCGCGTTGGCGCCACATTACGGACACGCTCCCGCAGGGTTTCTGCCTGCTCTGACAGTCCGAACAGCATCCGTGCCGCCGGATCACCCCGTTCAAGCTCGCGTCTTTGCTCCCGATCATGCAGAACCTCTACCCGTGCGGCAAAGGCGCGTTCCAGAACCGCCAGAAGATCAGCCGCAGCACAGGGTTTTTCGAGAAAATCAAAAGCCCCTTGCCCCATGGCCTGTACGGCCATCGGTATGTCTCCTTCACCGGTCAGCAAGATGACTGGCAACTCGGGATCGATCTCGCGCGCATAGGCCAACAGATGAAACCCGTCCCGCCCCGGCATCCGGATATCCGAGATGATCACTCCGTCAAACTCACGCCGGATATGATCCTTCGCCGCAACAAATGATCCAGCCGACACAGGTTCATATTCAGCCAGTTCGAGGGTCTGTGCCAACGCCTCGCGCACAGCGGCATCGTCATCGACCAAAAGCACTTTTCGGATCATGCCGCCTCGCCCTCCCGATATGGTTCCAGTTCAACCGTGAATTCTGCCCCGTCATCCGTATTCGCGCCGCGAATATCACCCCCAAAGCTCTGAACCAGACCGTAGGATATCGACAGCCCCAAGCCCATTCCTTCAGACGAACCAACCGTTTTCGTAGTGTAGAAAGGTTCAAACACACGATCAGGATCTTCGATGCCTGGGCCAGTGTCCCGGACCGAAACACGGATACGCTGCCCCTCTGTAAGGCTGATCGCGATCTTACGCATTGGCCGGTTGGTCATGGCATCCGCGGCATTGTTGATCAGGTTGACGAAAACCTGCACCAGTCGCACCTCTCCACCCCATGCATAAACCGCCTCCTGCGGCGGCCTCCACTCCAATTCGATACTCTCATCCCGCAGCCGCGCCTCGGCAAGCTCAGTGGCGGTATTCAAAACCTGCGCCAGATCGACCCGCCCCATCGGTTCGCTTTCATTTCTGGCAAATGCGCGCAGGTTCTTGATAATCCGCGCCATACGGGCGGCCATGTCCGAAATGCGCCCCAGGTTTTCCCCGGCCCTTTCATCTTTGCCGCGCTCCAGAAATGCAGCGCCATTATCGGCGAACTGCCGAATTGCCATCAGCGGTTGGTTCAACTCATGGCTGATACCCGCCGACATCTTGCCCAACGCGCTCAGCTTACCGGCCTGAACCAGATCGGCCTGAGCCTGCTTGAGCGCTGCCTCGGCCTCCTGCCGCTCGGCTACCTCGCGGCGCAACGCAGTGTTTGCCGCCGTCAGTGCGCGGGTTCGTTGCGCTACCCGGCTTTCGAGCACGGTGTTGGCGTCGGCCAGCGTCCGCCGCCGTTCCGAGGCCAGAAACAGTAATGCGCCGAACGCGAAGCAAATGGCCGCCACCGCCGCCGCCTGCAACCACGCCAAACGCCGTGCAGGGGCCACATCAACCAGCATTTCTGCCGTCATCGCAATCACCGGAAGATCGAGCGTCAGATGCAAGGCCCGGCGGGGGAGATAGCGACCCCAGTTAAGCTCCCAAACCTCAAACCCCGCAACCCGCGTCGCGGCGAAATCGACATTCTCACCTTCCGGCGACATCAGCCCCTGCTGCCCGCTTGCGCGGCGCCAGAGTAGCAGATCCGAACGGTTCGAAATAAAGACGACCCCATCTGCATCAATGAAAAACACCGTGTCTGTGCTGCCACGCCAAGTTTGCTCCACATCCTGCACGTCGGCGATGACCATCAAAGCACCCTGAATCTGCCCCGATTCACCAAAGGCCGGAGCGGCATAAGAATAGATGCGATCATTACCCGCATCCCGGACACCATGCGCGCTCCCCAAGGCGCCTTGCATGGCGCGCTCAAAGGCGGGATGCCCGGACATGTTATGCTGCGCGACCGGTTGTGCCGCAGCCAGAACCTGACCGTCCACATCCAGATACATCACGTTAACCGCCGCCGTCTTGTCGGTCACGTCCAGCAGCACCCTCCGGGCCGCCTGCCGCTGCGCCCGCGTCTCAAGCGCCCGCAGCGCGGGATGGTCCGCCATCAGAGCAGCCACTTCCTGATAGACCTGCATCTGAGTGCTCAGACGGTCGGCTGCAAGTTCCAGATCCGCCTCAGCCTTTTCGCTCAGCTGCGACAAGGCCTGACGATAGCCATAAGTCCAGACAGCCGCCGACAGCAGACCGACTGCACACAGGAAACCGATAATGATCCAAACCCGTTGCATCCCCTAGGGTCTTGCATTCAGCGCCGCCCATGGCAAGTCTGCACAGCATGAAGACGCTGTCCCAATCTCCGACCGAACCGTCATTTGTGCAGAACCCTTACCCGTTTTACGACGGCGCTCGCCAAGATGGCGATCTGTTTTACTGGCAAGATTACGGGCTGGTTGCAGCCGTTTCATACAATGCGGTGCACGCGATGCTCCGCGATCGGCGCTTCGGGCGCGAAATGCCAGCGGAACTCGCCGAACCCGGCCCCCGTCATCTTGCACCCTGGCTTGCGGTCGAGGCACATTCGATGCTGGAACTTGAACCACCCCGACACACGCGGCTGCGGTCTCTGGTCCTGCGGGCGTTCACATCCCGCGCCATCGCCGCTCTGGCCTCGTCTACCGAACAACTCTGCAACGAGTTGATCGATAAATTCCCCAATCGCCCGTTCGATCTGCTGCAGGCATATTGCACGCAGGTTCCTGTTGTCACGATCTGCCGCCTGCTGGGTGTCCCTGAACAAATGGCGCCGCAGCTGCTGCACTGGTCGCACGCGATGGTGGCAATGTATCAGGCAAACCGGACCCGACAGATCGAAGACGCCGCCGTCCGCGCCACGCAAGACTTCACGACCTATCTCGAAGACTACATCGCGATACGCCGAAGGGACCCGCGCGACGATCTGATAACCCGATTGATCGCTGCCGAAGAAGACGGCGAGAAACTCTCGCGGGATGAATTGATCACAACCTGCATCCTGTTGCTCAACGCCGGGCACGAAGCGACGGTGCACGCCATCGGCAACGGCGTGAAGACAGTGCTCGCCACGGGAATGAAACAGCAATTACTGAACCCCGGGAGTGTCGACAAGGTTGTCGAAGAAATCCTGCGTTTTGATCCGCCACTACACATGTTCAGGCGTTACGCCTATGAGGAGGTCGAAATCTGCGGGCACCGCTTCGCGCGCGGCGACGAAGTCGCGCTGCTTCTGGGGGCCGCCAACCGTGACCCCGCTGTCTGGCGCCACCCCAATATCTTCGAGCCGATGCGGGACATGCAGGCCAACACCAGCTTCGGTGGTGGCCTGCATTTCTGCGTCGGTGCCCCGCTGGCGCGCCTCGAAATGCGGATTGCGCTTCCAACCCTGTTCAAGCGATGCCCAAACCTGATACTTACCGAAGAACCGCAGTATTCGGACAGCTATCACTTTCATGGCCTGAGCAAACTCATGATTGAAACCTGACCCCGCTCTTCATCTGGCCTCAAATATCCCGGGGGAGTCGCCCTTGGGCGGCGGGGGCAGAGCCCCCGAACCTGCGTCACCCAACTTCGGCTGATCTTAAAGGCAGCATCGTGGTCGATTTGATCTCTTCCATCGAGAGTAATGCGGTTACGTTGTGCACCCGCACCTCCGAGATCAACGCCTGATAAAATGCATCATAGGCACGCGCGTTCTTAACCCTGACTTTCAGAATGTAATCAATGTCACCGGCAAGCCGATGGGCTTCCTGCACCTCTGGTCGATCCCGCAAGGCTTTCAGGAATTTCTGCTGCCACTCCGCCTCGTGTTCGGACGTGCGGATCAGAACAAAGAACGTGGCCTCGAACCCCAGCGCCTCGGCGTCCAGCAATACGGTCTGCTGACCGATGACCCCCGCCCCTTTCAGCTTGCGGATGCGATTCCAAACCGGGGTCTTCGAGCTCCCGACACGGGCTGCAATCTCGTCAAGCGACTGGCTCGCATCCCGTTGCAGCTCGGCTAGAATTTTCCGATCCGTGTCATCTATCCGCACCGACATTCCAATTTTCCTTCCAATTCAGGACGCAGGTTCCACCAGCCGCCATCCTTAGAACATATATCCTTATTTGCTGGCGCATATGGCGATTTGGCGGGAATATTTCCTATATTGGCATTCAAGTCAATTCAGCCACGAGATGATCCGATGCAGGTCAAACAATCAAGAACACGCACTTATCAGGCCCGGCTTCGCCCAGGCTGTGCACTGCCTGCACGAGCCTCGGTTTTCAATAAGGAGTTTGCCTGATGGCCCGCGCTTTTACCCCCAAAGTCGTCACCGCCAACGACCTGCTTGAAGGCGACGTGATTTACCAAACCGAAGATGACCGCTGGTCGCGCGAACTGTCTGAGGCCGAGCTGATCACGGACGAGGCCCACGCACAGGTGCGCCTGCTGGATGCCGCGCGTCAGGCGAACAAGATCGTCGGTGCCTATCTGGCCGATGCCGTAGCCGGAGATAACGGCCCCGAACCCACCCACTTCCGGGAGGATTTCCGCCGGACTGGTCCGTCCAACTATGCCCACGGCAAACAGGAATCCTCCCCGCAGCCCCGGGCCTGATCTCTGGCCCATCTCTCTCCCCTTTCAAGGCCCCGGGTCCGGGGCTGCAACTAAGGACAGCTAGATATGTATCGCTACTCCGAGTTCGACACAGCATTTTTGGCAGAGCGCAACGCACAGTTCCGCGCACAGGTTGAGCGCCGCATCGACGGTTCGCTGACCGAGGATGAATTCAAACCCCTGCGCCTGATGAACGGCCTGTATCTGCAATTGCACGCCTACATGCTGCGCGTCGCCATTCCTTACGGCACGCTGAACAGCGCGCAGATGCGCCAACTGGCTCTGCTGGCCGAGAAGTGGGACAAGGGCTATGGCCATTTCACCACCCGTCAGAACATCCAGTACAACTGGCCCAAACTGAACGACGTGCCGGATATGCTAGACGCGCTGGCTGAGGTTGGAATGCACGCCATTCAGACCTCTGGCAACACCATCCGCAACGTGACCGCCGACCACTTTGCCGGTGCCGCCGCGGATGAGGTCGCTGATCCCCGCCCCTATGCCGAACTGCTGCGCCAGTGGTCGACCGACCACCCGGAATTCCAGTTCATGCCGCGCAAGTTCAAGATTGCCATCACCGGCAGCGAGAATGACCGCGCCGTGATCAAGGCGCATGACATCGGCCTGCAATTGGTCGAGCGCGACGGCGTTCTGGGTGCCCGCGTTATCGTGGGTGGCGGTCTGGGCCGTACGCCGATGATCGGCAAAGAGCTGTCCGAGTTCGTCGCCTTTGACGATCTGCTCGCCTATCTTGAGGCCACCGTTTCCGTGTGGAACCAGATCGGTCGCCGCGACAACAAGTACAAAGCCCGCATCAAGATCACCGTGCATGAACATGGCATCGACGCCATCCGCGCCAAGGTGAACGAGCGCTTCCTGCAGGTCCGCCCGCAGTTCAAAGGCGCGGATATGAACCTGCTGGAAGAGATCAAGGGCCACTTTGCGGCGCCCGATTTCCGTCAGGGTTCGGTCGCGTCGTTCGAAAGCGCATACACCAACGATCCGGTCTTCCGGTCGTGGGTCGACACCAACATCGCGCCGCACAAGAACGCAGACCACGCGATCGTCACAATCTCGATCAAAAAGCATGGGGCAACGCCGGGCGATGCGACCGCCGAGCAGATGCGCGTGATGGCCGATCTGGCCGAAGAGTTCGCCTATGACGAGTTGCGCATCAGCCATGAGCAGAACGTGATCCTGCCGCATGTCCACAAGTCGGACCTACCCGCGATCCACGCGAAACTGAAGGAATACGAACTGGCGACCGCCAATATCGGCCTGATCAGCGACATCATCGCCTGCCCCGGCATGGATTACTGCGCGCTGGCCACGGCGCGTTCGATCCCGGTTGCGCAGGAAATCGCGACCCGGTTTGAAGATCTTAAGCTCGAGCATGATATCGGCCACCTGAAGATCAAGATCTCAGGCTGCATCAACGCCTGCGGCCACCACCATGTGGGCCATATCGGCATTCTGGGGTTGGATCGCGCAGGTGTTGAAAACTACCAGATCACGCTGGGTGGTGACGCGACCGAAACGGCGGCTATTGGCGACCGCACCGGGCCGGGTTTTGCCTATGACGAGATCGTTCCAGCGGTCGAGCGTATTGTTGAAACCTATCTGGAACAGCGCGACAGCGCCGAAGAAACGTTCCTGGAAACCTATCGCCGCGTAGGCATGGCACCGTTCAAGGCGGCGCTCTACCCCGAGGCACGGGCCAATGCCGCTTGACCTGATCCAGACGGAACTGGGTGTTGACCGCGCTGAATTGACCGAAAAGGTCAACGCGCTGAACGACCAGTTCCGCCACCACAGCGCCCATGATGTGATGCATGGCGCGCTGGAAGAGATCGAAAGGCTGGCGCTGGTCTCCAGTTTCGGGGCCGAATCCGTGGTGCTGCTGCACATGGCAGCGGTGGTCGACAAGATGACGCCGGTGCTGTTTGTGGATACGCAGATGCTGTTTGCTGAGACGCTGGAATACCAGCATGAGGTCAGCGAGCGGCTCGGCCTGAAGAACGTCCAGATCATCCGTGCGGATGACGAGGATATTCAGCGTGGCGATCCATACGGGTCCTTGCGCCTGCGCGACACCGATGCGTGCTGTAACTTGCGCAAGACATTCCCGCTGCAAAAGGCCCTGTCGGGCTATTGCGGCTGGATCACCGGGCGCAAACGGTTTCAGTCGGGCACGCGCGCGGCGTTGGAGTTCTTTGAGGTCGAAGACGGCACAGGCCGGATCAAGGTCAACCCGCTGGCCCATTGGGCACCCGAGGACGTGCGCGCCTATATGGAAGAAAACAACCTGCCCCGGCATCCGCTGGTGGCCAAAGGATACCCTTCGATCGGCTGTGCGCCCTGCACATCCCCGGTCAAAGAGGGCGAAGACCCCCGCGCCGGACGCTGGCGTAACAAAGATAAGGAAGAATGCGGCATTCATTTTGTCGATGGCAAGATGGTGCGCGTTGGAGAACAGACATGAATGTAATCGTTACCGATCAGGGTTTTGCCCCCGACGACTGGACCGATGGCTTTGTCACATTGGAAGATGCCGCAAATGACGTGGTGGCCTTGGATGTGGCTTCGGACACCGATCCGGATGAACTAATCGACAGATTGGGCAGTGCCCAGATGGTCCGGGTGGATTTCCCCTCCTCCGCGGATGGGCGCGGATTTACCATTGCCCGGACGCTACGCCTGAAGGGATACACCGGCAGACTTCGCGCCAAGGGTCATGTGTTGGCAGATCAGTACGCAATGGCGCGGCGATGCGGCTTTGACGAGGTTGAGATCGACGATGCGCTGGCCAATCGCCAGTCTGAGGATCAGTGGCTGGCCCGTGCCAACTGGCAAGAGAACAATTACCAGGCCCGCCTGCGCGGCTAAGACCGACATCGCCAGCTTGTGACATCAAAGGGGCACTAAGCCCCTTTTCCTGACTTGGATCAAAGATTAAACGGAGATGTCGGTTTAGCAGACCGACAGAGAAAACGATGACAGAGATGAAACCCGTGAGTGAAGCCACCGCCGTAAAGGCCCCCGTTCTGCCGGATGCCCAGACCGTAACTGATGTGAAGCATTGGACCGACAGCCTGTTTTCTTTCAAAGTGTCGCGCCCCGCCTCACTGCGTTTTCGTTCGGGCGAGTTCGTGATGATCGGCCTGCTGGGAGACAACGGCAAGCCGCTGCTGCGCGCCTATTCGATTGCCTCGCCTTCGTGGGACGAGGAACTGGAGTTCTACTCGATCAAGGTGCAGGACGGCCCGCTGACCTCGAAACTGCAGCACATCAAACCCGGCGATCAGATTATCCTGCGGCCCAAACCTGTTGGCACTCTGGTTCACGACGCCCTGCTGCCCGGCAAGCGTCTGTGGTTCTTCGCCACCGGCACGGGCTTTGCGCCCTTCGCCTCGCTGCTGCGTGAACCGCAGACCTACGAGGATTATGACGAGGTCATCATCACTCATACCTGCCGCGAAGTCGCCGAGCTGGAATATGGCCGTCAGCTGATCGAAAGCATCCGTCAGGACGAAATGCTGGCCGAACTGATGGGCGAAGGGTTTGCTGACAAGATCCGCTATTACCCGACCACCACTCGGGAAGAGAGTCCCAAGATGGGTCGTATTACCGATCTGCTGAAAGACGGCACCGTTTTCGCCGATCTGGGTATCGAAGGTGGCATCAAGCCAGACACCGACCGCGCCATGGTCTGTGGTTCGCTGGCCTTTAACCTGGATATCAAAGAGATTCTTGAAGAATTCGGCCTGCGCGAGGGTGCAAACTCGGACCCCAAAGAATTCGTGATCGAAAAAGCCTTTGTCGGCTGATCTTTCCGGCCGGTCAGGTTTTCGTCGGCCTGACCGGCCAGTTCACACCGTAAAAGACGGGTTTTTCGCGATTTTCGCCCCTTATGCCGCTTGAAACGCCGTTCGCACCGGTCTAAATTCCGGGCTCGAAATTCTGCAATCATCAAAGGAATGAACCCATAGCTCGCAGACCTCACAACGCGCCGCCACAACGTGATACCGGCCCGCGCGTCAATGATAAGATCCGTGCTCCCGAAATTCGCCTGATTGGCGCCGAAGGTGAAAATGTCGGGGTGGTTCATCCCGCGAAAGCCATGCAGATGGCTGCCGATGCCGGCCTCGACCTGGTTGAGATTTCACCCAACGCGAACCCGCCGGTCTGCAAAATCATGGATTTCGGCAAGTTCAAGTACGAACAGCAGAAACGCGAAAGCGAAGCCCGCAAGAAGCAAAAGATCATCGAGGTGAAAGAGGTCAAGTTCCGGCCCAACACCGATACGCATGACTATGACGTCAAGATGCGCAACGTGTTCAAGTTTCTTGAAAACGGCGACAAGGTCAAAGTCACCCTGCGTTTCCGCGGCCGCGAAATGGCACACCAGAATCTGGGGCGTGAGCTGCTGGAGCGTGTGGCCGAAGACGTCAAGGATCTGGGCAAGATTGAGAACATGCCCAAGATGGAAGGCCGTCAAATGATCATGATGATCGGCCCGCTTCCACAGAAGTAAGCGCTCTTGTGATAGAATGACAAAAGCCCCTCCGTCATCGAAGGGGCTTTTTTGTTGCCTGGCTCTCGGGCAGGATCAGATGACAGCGGCAATCGCCCGATCCAGTTTGTCGACAAGCTCGATCAGTTGCTCATCTTCAATGATAAAGGGCGGCGCGAGCAGGATATGATCGCCGTTGCGGCCATCGCGGGTGCCGGACATCGGATAGCAGACCAACCCCTCTGCCAGAGCCGCCTTTTTGATCTTGGGCGCCACGCCAAGCGATGGATCGAATGGTGTTTTCGTGTCGCGATCCGCGACAAGCTCAATCCCTCGGAACAGGCCGCGGCCGCGAATATCCCCGACATTCGGGTGCTGTCCAAATTTGCTTTCCAGCATGGTCTGCAATTTGCCCCCCATCACACCAGCCCGTGCTGGCAACTCACGGTAGGTCAGTTCCCGTACAACGGCCAGAGCAGCCGCTGTCGCGACCGGATGCCCGATGTAAGTATGCCCATGCTGGAAAAAGCCAGACCCATCCCGGATCGCATCGTAGATCTGGCCCGAACACAGCATTGCTCCGATCGGTTGATACCCTGCCCCAAGCCCTTTGGCGATACAGAGGATATCCGGCGCCACCCCGTCATGGTCGCAGGCAAACAAGTGCCCCGTGCGCCCCATGCCACACATCACCTCATCGAGGATCAGCAGAACACCGTATTGATCGCAAATCTCCCGGATGCGCTTGAAATACCCGTCGACCGCCGGTACGGCCCCTAGGGTCGCGCCGACTACAGGCTCTGCCATGAAGGCCATCACCGTCTCGGGACCAAGGCGCAGGATTTCCGTCTCCAACTCGTTCGCAACGCGCTGACCGTAGTCAAAGCTGCTCTCGCCCTCCGGTTTTTCCGCGTATTCATAACAGGGCGCGATATGAGTCATCTCGATCAGCATCGGGGCAAACTGCGCCCGCCGCCATTCGTTGCCGCCCGCAGACAGAGCCCCCAATGTGTTGCCGTGATAGCTTTGCCGGCGGGCAATGACATGGCGACGTTCAGGCTGACCCGTTTCCAGATAGTATTGCCGTGCCAGTTTGATCGCAGCCTCGGTCGCCTCTGACCCGCCCGAGACAAAATACACCCGATCCAGCTCACCGGGTGCATGTTCGATCAGCAGGTCAGCCAGTGCTTCAGCCGGTTCCGAGGTCATGAAACCAGTATGGGCAAACGCAATCTGCTGCACTTGCTCCTGCACTGCTTTGACAACGGCAGCATTGGAATGACCAAGGCACGAGACTGCGGCGTCCCCGCAATCCAGATAGCGACGACCCGTCGAATCGATCAGATAACAACCGTCTCCTCCGGCTGCGATCGGCAACTCGGATTTTGTGTGGCGCGGAAATACGTGACTCATTTCGCAGTCCTTTTCAGAAGATCAACCAGCGCCGCGACGGATGCGGCATTGTCAGCCCAGGTCTGGCCATCCGAACCTGCAAGGCTGTTTTCAAAACCAACGCGAACATCCCCGCCAAGCTGCGCGGCTTTTTGCAGGCACTTGTGTTCCAGCGCCCCAAAAGCGCAGATCATCCACGGGTCGGTACTTTCCGGAAATGCATCCAGATCTTCAGGTTTCGATTCCTGCGCAGTGGAATAGCGGCCGAGAACCAATAGACGTTCGGTCTGATCGGATTTCACCAGCCCATCTTTTCGCCAGCGGGTCAGCAACTCGGCATCATCGGCATCATAGAGGATATGCTGAACACGGGTCCCTTGGTCGGCACATAAGCTGTAGACCCTTGGCGCAAGCTCAGGTGAGCGCGCGATCTCTCGCACGGATATCGAAGCCCAGTCCGGACGAGCTTGTTTCAGACAATCGAATTGAGCTTGGACGTCAAAGATACCCGCAGCTTCGGTGGTAATCTGAATATCCACCTGCGGCGCTGCACGGTGTAGCTCGGTAATTGTCTCGCGATACAAGCCCGCATCCAAGGAATGCTGGCCAGACTGATCGCGAACATGCAGATGAAGGCCATTCGCACCCGCCATGCCACACGCTTTCGCGGTTTCGACCGTCTCAGCCATTGTTATCGGAAGGGCGGGATGATCCTTATGCCCCCTTCGCGCTCCATTTGGCGCCACCAATATATATGGCAGGGTTTCGCCCCCCGCTATCCCGGAACCAGCTTCTGACATCGTGCAACCTGTTTAGTCTGATCTCGAATTATACACTGCGATTGCGTTTTCAATTTGCATTCTTCATAACATTTGTTTTTCTTACCTCATGCAACACACACCAACCCAACTGACAGAGCAACTGCGCCAAAATATCGATGCCCTGCCCCGACAGATGCAGGTTGCCGCAAAATACATCATTGACCATCCCGGTGACTTTGGGCTCGACCCGGTTCGGGTTACGGCCCAAAAAACCGGCATAAGTTCCAATGTACTCGTGCGCCTCGCGTATCGTCTGGGTTTCGACAGTTTCGAGGCGTTCCGAAAGCCGTTTCGCCAGACCCTTGTCACCGACCGTGAGGACCGGCTTGGCCAGGACTGGCTCAGTCGCATGAGATCGGGTGACGATTTCAGCGCGACACAGGCCGGGCTTGCGCAAAATGAGTTGAACGTGGTGACCCGCTCCCTTCGCCTTGCAGACCCGGCACTGATACAACAGATCACGGATCACATGATTTCAGCAAAACGCTGTTTTATCACGGCGACCCGGGCCAGCTATGCATTGGCCTACTATTTTCACTATGCGGGCCGGATGGCGCATCCCGGGTTTCAGCTGATCCCTCGACATATGGGTTCAGCCGTTGACGACTTGCTCGAGGCCGACACAGCAGACTGCCTGTTTGCGATTACTGTTCATCCCTACTCTTCGGACACCATCCAATCCATGCGCTTTGCGCGCAAACGCGGTATGCGCATCGTGCTGTTGTCGGATAGCGAAATCATTGCCCCCGGCGTGGACCCGGACGTCGTGCTGCCCGTCAGCATCCGGACACAGCATCACTTCTCCAGCTTCTCCGGGGCTATGGCTGTACTCGAATGCCTGCTTGGCCACCTCTTTGTCGCAGGTGGCTCGGCTGCGCGCGACCGCGTAGACCGCTATCAGACTGCCCGAGAAGATACCGGGGCATATTGGCGGCCCGCAAAACCGCCCAGAGTAAGAAAACGTTAGAAGCCCCGGGCATCCGCCGGGGCTCCTAAAACGCCGGGAGACCAGCTTAGGCGCAGGATTCGACGGCGCGTTTCGTCATTACGCTGACCAGATGTGCACGGTACTCTTTGCTCCCATGCAAATCTCCGATCATGTTCATCGGATTAATCCGCAACCCCATCAGGGCATCAGTGCGAAAGTCCTTGTTCAGAGCTTCCTCGGCTTCAGACCACCGGAATACGCCGTCTTCGCTCGCACCGGTCACAGCAACCCGCACGCCGCCGGCGAACCGGGCAAGGTATACCCCAACCAGCGCGAAACGGGACGCCGGCTGCAAAAACTTCTGATAACTCGCGGCCTGCGGCACCGGGAAGCGGATCGAAGTGATAATCTCTCCTTCATCCAGAGCCGTGGTGAACATGCCCTGAAAGAAGTCATCCGCCGCCATCTGGCGCGTATTGGTCACGATCGTCGCCCCCGAGCCCAGGACGCCTGCCGGATAGCAGGCCGCCGGGTCATTATTGGCAACCGAACCGCCGATGGTGCCACGATTGCGCACTGCCGGATCACCGATCTGACCAGCCAACGCAGCCAACGCCGGATAGCTGCGCGCCGCGTCTGCTGCGACACGCGCGTGGGTCGTGGCCCCACCAACGGCCACCGAACCATCATCCTCAACGCAGACACCCTGCATCTCGGCAATCCCACTGACCGAAACCAGCTTTGAGGGTGCTGCCAACCGTTGCTTCAACGTGGGGATCAGAGTCTGCCCACCCCCCAACGCCTGCGCATCCTCACCCCCCAACGCGGCGACCGCGTCAGCGATGGTCGAGGGCTTTTCAAACTCGAAATTGTACATTTCGCTTTTCCTTTCCGAAGAACGCAAACCCGCTCTTCATCTGGCTATAAATATCCCGGGGAGCGCGAGGGGCTGACCCCTCGCACCCCAACCTCTCAACCGTGCATCGCCGTCCAGACACGCGATGGACTCATCGGCATATCGATATGATCGACCGCCCTGCCACCCGAATTCAGCGCATCCAGGACCGCGTTGACAACGGCAGGCGGCGAACCGATGGCTCCGGCCTCACCGCAGCCCTTCACACCCAGCGGGTTGTGCGTACAAGGCGTCTGACTGGAATGATCGACCGCATAGAACGGCAGATCATCAGCGCGCGGCATGGCGTAGTCCATGAAGGACGCGCTCAGCAGTTGGCCGTTCTCGTCATAGGCGCAGTTCTCCAGCAGCGCCTGACCGATACCCTGACCAATTCCGCCATGCACCTGACCGTCCACGATCATCGGATTGACGATGTTGCCAAAGTCATCCGCGGCGGTGAACTTCTCGATGCTGACCTGACCGGTCTCGGGGTCTACTTCGACCTCGCAGGCATAGGCACCAGCCGGAAAGGTAAAGTTGGCCGGGTCGTAGAACGCGGTTTCCTCCAGCCCCGGCTCAACCTCCAATGGGAAGTTGTGCGGTACATAGGCCGTCAGTGTCACATCACCCCAGGCCACAGACTTGTCGGTACCCGCGACGCTGAACTGACCATCCTTCAGTTCGATATCGGTCTCGGAAGCCTCGAGCAGATGAGCCGCGATCTTCTTGGCCTTGTCGATTACCTTTTCAGTCGCCTTGACCATGGCCGAACCACAAACCGCCAGCGAGCGTGAGCCATAGGTGCCCATGCCGAACGGGATCTTCGAGGTGTCGCCATGTACAATCTCGACCATCGACTCATCGATGCCGATCATGTCCGCCACAACCTGCGGAAAGGCGGTCTCATGCCCCTGCCCGTGGCTGTGAGCGCCAACCATGACGCTGATCGAACCGGTGGCGTTTACCCGCACCGTCGCCGCATCATAGAGACCCGCACGGGCCCCCAGCATACCAACGATGTTCGATGGCGCGATGCCGCAGGCCTCGATATAGCAATTGACGCCGAGACCGCGCAGCTTGCCATTGGCCTCACTCTGTGCACGTCGTGCGGCAAAGCCAGCCAGATCGGCTGCGGCCTCAAGCTTGTCCATCGTCCCGTTGTAATCCCCGGTGTCATAGGTCAGCGCGACCGGCGTGTCATAGGGGAATTGGGTGATGAAATTCTGGCGACGCAGAGCAATCGGATCAACGCCCAACTCACGAGCTGCTTTGTCGATGACGCGCTCCAACTGATAGGTCGCCTCTGGCCGACCCGCACCGCGATAGGCATCGACTGGCACCGTGTTGGTGAACATTGCCTTCACATTCACCTGAATGACCGGCGTCTTGTAGTTGCCCGCCATCAAAGTGCCATGCAGCCAGGTAGGAACCGAGCTCGAGAAGGTCGACAAATACGCTCCCAGATTCGCATAGGTATTGGTGCGCAGACCTGTGAAATTGTTATCCGCATCCAACGCGAGCTCAATTGTACTGACGTGATCACGACCTTGCGCATCCGACATAAACGCCTCGGACCGGCTGGCGGTCCATTTTACCGGGCGGTTGCAGGCCTTGGCGGCGAAGGTACAGAATGCCTCTTCCGCATAGTGGAAAATCTTGGTGCCAAAGCCACCGCCCACGTCCGGAGCGACCACCCGCACCTTGTGCTCAGGCAAGCCCAGAACAAAGGCGCACATCAGCAGCCGGATCACATGCGGGTTCTGCGAGGTGGTGTAGAGCGTGTACTCATCTGTACCCCGGCTGTACTCGGCCACGGCCACGCGCGGCTCCATCGGGTTTGCGACCAGGCGGTTGTTGATCAGATCCAGAGTGGTGACATGGGCCGCGTTGGCAAAGACCTCGTTGACCTTGTTGTTGTCTTCTTCGCCCAGATGCCAGTCATAGCAGATGTTGTTCTTCAGATCCTCATGGATAAGCGTCGCGCCCTCCTGCGCTGCGGCTTTCATATCCAGAACGGCCGACAGTTCTTCGATATCCACCTCAATCGCTTCGGCGGCATCGCGGGCTTGTTCAAGACTGTCTGCCACAACAGCGGCAATGGGATCGCCTACATGGCGGACCTTGCCTTGCGCCAGAATGGGATGCGGTGGTTCCTGCATTGGAGCACCGTGTCGGTCGGTGACTTCCCAGCCGCAGGGCATTCCGCCCACGCCCTCAAAGTCCTTGCCGGTGAACACCTTCACCACCCCCGGCATACCCTCGGCCGCGGAGGTGTCGATATTGGTGATCCGGCCATGTGCGATGTCGGACCGCAGAAAATGCACATAGGCCTGGCCATGTACGTTGATGTCGTCGGTGTAATTGCCTGCTCCGGTCAGAAAGCGTACGTCCTCGCGCCGCTTGGAACTGGCTCCGATGCCACTGTCTTTGGGCATTGCTTGTTCTCCTCCCTGGAAAAGAATTTTCGTCGAAAATTCTTACCCGCCTCACTCGGCGGCGATGCTGGAAACGTCCTGGCCAGATGCAGCCATGATCGCCTTGACGATGTTGTGATAGCCCGTGCACCGGCACAGATTGCCCTCAAGGTATTTGCGAATTTCGCCTTCGGTCGGGCGCGGATTTTCCTTGAGCAGTGCAGCAGCGCTCATCACCATGCCCGGCGTACAGAATCCGCATTGCAACCCGTGATGATCCTGGAAGGCCTGCTGAATGACATTCAGCGCGCCATCTTCTGCAGCCTGCCCCTCAATCGTGCCCACATCCGCACCGTCAGCTTCGAGCGCCAGCATGTTGCAGGATTTGATCGCCTCGCCATTCACATGCACCACGCAGGCGCCGCATTGCGCCGTATCGCATCCGACATGCGTCCCGGTCAGTGACAGATGATCACGCAAAAAGCTGGACAATAGCGTCCGGCCTTCAACGTCACCGCTAACGGCTTTACCGTTCACGGTCATCGAGACCTGTGTCATGAAATCCTCCCAATTTAGTGTTTTTCCCTTGGCCCCGAGTTAAACACGGGAAATTTTGTTTGAGAACAAAAATATTTGCCCGTTTTTTCCACAACTTCTCTACTCAGCCTTCTGATGATGGCATAAGCGAAGGGAAGGGCAAAAATGCCCTTACGTCACTTTTCTCTGGCGGCGCGTGGCTGTGGCCGGGTCGGAATTTCCTTCAACAGCCCGCCGACCCCCATCGCGGCTATGTCAGCGCCCGTCGTCTCGACCCCGCAAGCGACGCGAGACAACACCCAATCCGCCCCGTTCAACGCGGGTGAGCGGGCGCATCCGGGCAAACCGATAACCGGGCGGTCGCGCAAAAAACCCAGAAACAGAAGGTTCCCGGGATCTACGGGCATCCCGAACCGGTCAATGGCACCACCTGCGGCCCGTACAGAGGCTGGCGCCACATCGTTTTCATCCGATGTTGCCGACCCAGTTAAAATCATGACAATCTCGCCGCGGATGCAAGAAAGCGACGCTGCGAGATCGCCCATCCGATGCGGCACGACCTGAACGTCGGACAGGTCCATGCCCAATGCCTCAACCCGACCACGGATGGCGGCGATACCTTTTTCATTGGACGGCCCGCCAGCAATTTCTGTCACGATCAGGCCAGCACTCTTGTGCTTGGGAGTTTCTAGTCGGATAGTATCCTGCGCTTGTTGTACCGCGCTTTGCACGTCGGATTCAGGCACGGCATAGGAAATCACCTTGATCGTCGCCACCATGCCACCTGTTGTCATCTGCTGATATTGCGGCACCGTCGCGACTGTGATCATCGGATTGACCTGATTGAAACGTTGCAAGGCATCGGTATCCAGGACCGCCACGCCCGGCCCGTCGGCCAACAGGTTGACCCGTCCGGTAAACGCTTCGGTGACGCGTAGATTGGCCCCGACCGGATTCGGGACAAGGGCCGCCGCCAGCATTGCCGCCGCCTCATCCTCGTGGCAATCGCCGGGTTCCATCCGGGCGACAGTTACCTCTGCCAGACCGGCTTGCTGAAGATCGGCAATATGTCCGGGCGACAGCGTCACACCTTTTCGCAACTTGCGATCACCCACTTTGACCGAATGGGCCAGAATGGCGCCATAAGCGTCGGACAAAGGAACTGACCCAAACTTCACGCTTTGCCCCGCAGAACCGCAGTCATTTGCGCAAGAACGGCCACTGCGATCTCGGACGGGCTGGCCGCGCCGATACCCAGACCGACCGGCCCGTGAATCCGCGCAATCTGTTCGTCCGTGAAACCCGCCTGTTTCATCCGGTCGATACGTTTGGAATGTGTGCGTTTGGAGCCAAGAGCGCCGATATAAAACACGTTGGCCGACAAAGCGGCCTGAAGCGCGGGGTCGTCCAATTTGGGATCATGGGTTAACAGAACGAGCGCTGTTCGCGCGTCGAGACCCAGCTTGGACACAGCCTCATCCGGCCAATCCGTCAGGACGGTTTCTCCGGGGAAGCGTGTATCCGAGGCAAATGCCTCGCGCGGGTCGACAATCGCCGGGTCATATCCTGCGATCCGTGCCATCGGCACCAGCGCCTGCGCGATGTGCACAGCTCCGACCACGATCAACCGAAGCGGAGGATTGTGGACTGCGACAAAGGTTTGGCCATCCTCCTCGAACCCGGACCTGTCCATGCGCAAGCGCTCGGCATAGGCGTTGCGGCGAAGTGCGCGATGGCCGGTTTCAACATTGACTTCATAAGCCAGAGGGTCCCGCCGCGCCCGCGCCGCTACCAGTTCGGCCAACATCGGTTCGGGCATGACGCTGCCGATCGGCTCAACGAGGACGCGGATCGTCCCTCCGCAGGCCAATCCAACCGCAAATGCATCTTCATCGCTTACCCCAAATTCCAGCAGCCGCGCCTCACCTTCCTCGATGGCTTCCAATGCCTCGACAATCACAGCCCCCTCGACGCATCCGCCCGAGACCGATCCCTCAATCCGACCGTCACCGGCGATAACCAGCTGCGCGCCAACTCGACGCGGCGCGCTGCCCCAGGTTTCGACCACGGTGGCCAAAGCCGCCCCTTTGTCGGCGCGATACCATTTCAATGCGGTTTCCGGGCTGTTGTCGAATCGTTCCATTGAGACCTCCGACCGTGCTTCGGTTCAACATAGTTAGGTTTATCGCAATGAAAAGCGGTCATAGGGCGGGATTTCCGGCGCTAACAAGCCGATTTTGATTTCACATTCACAAAGCATTGATTGTTGTGGGGCCGCATCCTAGCCTTCGGACAATTCCGGGCCATGCTTGGAATCACCCCTACATATTTCAAAGCGGAGACAAACAGTTGAAACGCATTCTTACACTGGGAACGGCGATTGGCATGATGGCTGCCAGCGCCGGTTGGGCTGACACATTTCTGAAGTACGGTGAAGTTGAGGGCTGGAAGGTCTTCATCGATCAGGACAAGAAATCCTGCCTGATCGAAGCGGTCGATGACGCGGAAAACGTTGTACAGATGGGCCTGACTGAAGATCGCGGCGTTGGCTATGTGGGCGTTTTCACCAAAGCCAAAACCAACATCAAGAAAGGCGAGAAAGAGGCTGTCGCCATCCTTCTGGGTGACGACCTCTATGTCGGTGAGGCCACCGGCATGAAAGGAAACATCACCAAGGGCTATTCAGGCGGATACGTTCTGTCCGATGATCCGCAATTCGCCGAAGATCTGGCCAAGAAAGAGGTGATGATCGTATTCCCGGAAAAAGAGTTCGCCTTCACCGTCGATCTGACCGGCACCTACAAAGCCATGGAAATGGCCCGTAAATGCAATGAAGAACAGCTGTCGTAACGGCTAATCGGAGAGCGCGGCCATCAGCCGCGCTTTCTGCCCCTGATCATCGGGCTGCGAGATCACGGAGGCCAAATCTTCCAGCGACGCAATCGAATGCCCGGCGCGGAAGCTATCGACATGCGGGAGCATCGTCACCACCCCTTGCGCTTTCGGTGCGAACCCGTCCCAACGCAGCAGCGGGTTCAGCCAGATCAAACGCCGCGACGACAGATGCAGGCGTTCAATTTCTTTTTTCAGCAAATCCGGGTCGCCCCGCTCGAGCCCATCGGTGATCAGCAACACCACCGCCCCCTGTCCCATAACACGCCGCGACCAGTCGCGGTTAAACTGGTGCAGGCACTCTCCGATCCGGGTTCCGCCCTCCCAATCCTGTGCCTCGGCCCCGGCAGCGGCCAGCGCCGCGTCAACGTCGCGCTGGTGCAGGTGACGGGTGATGTTGGTGAGCCGGGTCCCGAATGTAAACGCGTGCACCTTGGCCCAGCCTGCGCCCTTTGCGTTCGAAACCGAGTGCAGGAAATGCAGGATGATGCGGCTGTACTGGCTCATCGAACCGGAGATATCGCACAGCGCCACCAAATTGGGCCAGCGCGGTTTGGGGTGCAGGCGCGCGATGTCGTGTAGTTCGCCGCCCTGCCGCATGGCGGATCTGAGGGTTCGGGCGCGGTCGATGCGGTTACCGAGATGATTGGCTTGCCCACGTCGCGACTCGATGGGTTTGACCGGCAAGGTCAGCCGCGAAAGGAGGCGTTTGGCCTGCGCAATCTCGGATGTACTCATCTGCTCGAAATCGAGGTTGCGCAAGCGTTCTTCGGATGACGCGGTCTGGGTCGCGTCAATTTCAATCTCGCTTTCCGCTTCCTGTTCGGTCGTTTCGGGCGAGTCGCGTTCGACGCCATCCAAGAGCGCCTCAGCCGCGCGTTTTTCCGCCGCATCCGCTTTGCGTTCCTCTTGCACGCCCCGAATGGCAGGCAGCATCATCGACATCATGTGTTCAAGATAGCGCGGGTCGCGCCAGTACAATCGAAAGACCTGTGCGAAGACGGTCCGGTGTTCTGGCCGGTTCACGAAACACGCGTGTAGCGTCCAGTAGAAATCTCGTTTCTCGGTGAACCCCGCAGCCTGCACCGCACGGATCGCATCGATCACCCGCCCGGTTCCGATCGGCAAGCCTGCTTTACGCAAGGCGCGAGCGAAATGCGTGATGTTTTGTGCCAGCTTGGGGTTGTCTGGAATATCAAGCGTGAGTTGTTCGGCCATCAAACCCTCGAAATATCTACAACCGGATGACGCATCAGGCCGGTTCGAGATCAGCTTTCGCCTGATCGAGAATACGCTTGGCTTCGGACCCTTGCAGCTTTTGGATGTCGTCCTGGTATTTCAGGATGGCCCCCAACGTGTCGCCGATGACTTCGGGGCTGAGGTTGATGACATCAAGCGCCAGCAGGCATTTGGCCCAGTCGATGGTTTCGGCGACGCCGGGTTTCTTGAACAGGTCCTCGGTGCGCAGACGCTGAACAAAGGCCACAACCTCGCGGCTCAGCGCTTCTGCCGCTTCGGGCGCGCGGGCGTGCAGGATTTCGATTTCGCGGGCAAAGTCCGGGTAGTCGACCCAGTGATAAAGGCAGCGGCGTTTCAACGCATCATGGACCTCGCGCGTGCGGTTCGAGGTGACGATCACGATGGGCGGTTCGGGCGCTTTAATGGTGCCAAGTTCGGGGATCGTGACCTGAAAGTCGCTGAGCGCTTCCAGCAGAAAAGCCTCAAAGGGCTCATCGGTTCGATCCAACTCATCTATCAGTAAAACGGGCGCACCACCCGACTCGGGGCGCATCGCCTGCAGCAAAGGGCGCTCAATCAGGTAGTCATCCGAGAACAGTTCGGACTGCAATACGCCCCGATCCGCGCCGCCCGAGGCTTCGGCGGTTCGAATGGCGACCATCTGCGCGGGAAAGTTCCACTCGTAAACTGCCGAGGACGCATCAAGCCCTTCGTAACACTGCAAACGGATCAAGCGGCGCCCAAGCCCCGCGGCCAGCGCCTTGGCAATTTCGGTCTTACCAACGCCCGCCTCGCCCTCCAGAAACAGCGGCCGACCAAGTTTCAGCGAAAGAAACACAACCGTCGCCAAAGCCCGGCCACAGACGTAACCCTCCGAGCCCAAAAGGTCCTGCACGGCATCGATGGAGTTTGGTTGTGTCATGAGGTTCCCTTTTTTCTCCGCCCCAACAGGTCATGACCACCACCAGAGGTCAAGACCGCCGTCCGTCAGTGACTTACGACGATCCGTCTCATCGGCAAGGGTCAGAGGGTCTTTCACCACCCAAGCGGCTGTGCTAGCCCGGGGCCATGACCCATTCCCTGACGATCCGCCGCCCCGATGACTGGCACCTGCATCTGCGCGATGGCGCGATGCTGAAAGCCGTCCTGCCTGAAACCGCTCGCCATTTTGGCCGTGCCATCATAATGCCGAATCTGGTTCCGCCTGTCGTGACGGGCGATCACGCCGCAGCTTATCGCGAGCGTATTCTGGCTGCCCTGCCGGAAGATATGGCGTTCGAGCCGCTGATGACGCTTTACCTGACCGAGGACACGGACCCCGGTGATGTGGCCGCAGCACATGCCAGCGGGTTGGTCAAAGCGGTTAAGCTGTACCCAGCCGGTGCAACGACCAATTCCTCTTCGGGTGTTCGCGATTTCGACAAGGTGCGCCCGGTGCTGGAGAAGATGGCCGAGATCGGTCTGCCGCTGTGCGTGCACGGCGAAGTCACGGATGCCGAGATCGATATCTTTGATCGTGAGGCCGTGTTCATCGACCGCGTTCTCGATCCGATCCGCAGGACAACGCCCGGGCTGCGCGTGGTGATGGAGCACATCACGACGTCAAACGGTGTGGACTACGTAAAGTCGAATGAGACGGATCTGGGCGCGACCATTACGACGCATCACCTGATCATCAACCGCAACCACATTCTTGTGGGTGGCATCAAGCCGCATTACTACTGCCTGCCGGTCGCGAAGCGCGAAGAGCATCGCCTTGCCTTGCTGACCGCAGCGACTTCGGGTGATGCGCGCTTCTTCCTTGGCACAGACAGCGCGCCGCACACGGACGCCAACAAGGAAATGGCCTGTGGCTGTGCAGGCTGCTTCACCGCGACGAACACGATGTCACTGCTTGCCGAAATGTTCGAGCGCGCGGAGGCGCTGGACAAACTCGAGGCGTTTGCTTCGCTCAACGGCCCCGCCTTCTATCGCCTGCCGGTGAACGACGACACCATAACGCTGACCAAAGGCGATGAGGTTGTCTATCCCGCCAAAATCGAAAGCGCAGACGGTCCAGTCACAGTGTTCGCCCCCGGCTTCCCGCTGCATTGGCGGGTGGATTAATCGGTCAGCCTGTTCGCCAGATCTGCTGCGCGCCCACCCGTGCGCAGCATCAACCAGATGGCGTCCGCCTCATCGCCGCCGATCAGCTTCGACGCTTTATCCCTGACCCGATCTTCGCGATCAGGCAGCGACATCGGGGCCAGCAGATCATGGCTGGCCTCACGACGCACGCCATCGCGGCGTAACAGGGACAGGTGGGCCTGAGTTTCCGACTGGCTTTCATCTGCCTCGACCGTGATCCGATCTCGCAGCGATTGCAGCCTTGGATCAGCGCAAATTTTGTCGGAATAGCTGCCCGGTAACGCCGTATCATAACCCATCGCTTGCATCGCGATCACTGTGCGGTACGAAAACTTTGCTCCCAAACCGCTGGTTGGCTGGGGCTGATTGCAAACGCTCATCCAGCGGGGATGAGTTCTCACCTTGATTTCAGCCACCTCGGGTTCGGCGATATCAAGATCACGTGCAGCCTCAAGCGCCGCGTGCAGACCGTGGCAACAGGCATGAAACTTGTGACTGACGCTTTCGAACAGCCACTCATCCCCAAGCCCATTAAGCGCGGCGGACGTATCGTCCGCCCCCAAATGAGTCGCCCCAAAACCGAACGGTCCCTCCAAAGCATGGGAACCGGGTTGGAATCCGTTGCGGATCAGCTGGGCCGCCTCGACACCGTTTGAAGCGGCCAGCCCCGCGTTGTAGGGCTTGCCCATGGTCCCGAACTGCGACTTCTGTCCGGATGCTCTTGTTGCGGTCAGCCCCAACAGATCACGCATCTGCTTGGCATCGAAGGACATAATGCGCCCAGCAGCTACGGCAGCCCCAAACGCGCCCGCCGTGGCGGTCTGGTGGAAGCCCCCCTGATAGTGATCGCGGCCTAGCCACAATCCGACGCGGATCGAAAGTTCCATCCCGACAAGCGCTGCTTCAAGCAAATCGACCAGCGGCCGATCCTCCCACGCGGCAAGCGCGAGGGCGGCAGGGAACACGGCAACCGATGGATGACCGATATGGGCAAAATGGGTATCGTCATAGTCAAGCGCGTGGGAAACGGTACCGTTTACCAAAGCCGCAGCGCGTAGCGGTGCATCACCACCTCCAAAAAGACGCGCCTGCGCTGCACCGCTCTCGGCCAGAATCATCTGGCGGATGATGCGGGAAACCGGCTCATCTGCCCCGGCACGCCCCACGGCGAGCCAATCCAGCGCGGAAAGAGAGGTCACGATACGGGCCTGCGACGTTGTCGACACAGGACCCGAGGCGAACGCGGCAAGGGCGGAGGTCAAATCGGTCATGGGGCGCAGTCTAGCGTGCGCCGCCCGGGCGTAAAGCCTCAGCCGTAAAGGGCCTCGGCGCGCTGTTCGAACGCGCGGACAATACGATGCATGGCTTCGTTGAACACCACACCAATGATTCCCTGCAGAACTGCATTCTTGAACTCGAAATCGACGTGAAACGAGACGTTGCAGCCATCATCCGTATCCTCGAACTCCCAATCCGAGCGCATGTATTTGAATGGTCCGTCCAGATATTCGGTATCGATCCGTTTATGCGCATCAAACAAGGTCACGCGACTGCCAAACCGTTCCCGAAAGACTTTGAACGAAATCACCAGATCAGCCTCCATCACCTGTCCTTCGCCTGCAGCATAGCTGCGGCGAATACGGGCAGCGGCACACCAGGGCAGAAATTCTGGGTATTTCGCCACATCCGCGACCAGATCATACATCTGCTGAGCGGTGTAAGGCAGCGGGCGGGTCTCGGAATGGGTTGGCATGATATCCGGGATTAACTGGTGACAATGGCGCGTGATTTCGTATGTTGCGCGCCAAAGATCAAGGGGGCAGCGATGAGCCAGCGCGCATATGTGATAGATGAGATGATCTCGGCCAAGGCAATTGCCGCACGGATCGAGGAACTTTGCCGCGAAATCACGACCGAGTTCGGCGGCACCGACAAGCTGGTCGTCGTCGGCCTGCTGCGGGGCAGCTTCGTCTTCATCGCCGATCTGGTGCGCGAGCTTGATCTACCTATCGAGGTCGATTTTCTTGAAGCCTCATCCTATGGCGACGCGATGGAAAGCAGCCGCGAAGTGCGTATTCTCAAAGACTTGCGCGGCGCAATTGAAGGGCGCGACGTGCTGGTGGTCGAAGATATCGTGGACACCGGTCATACCCTGAACCATGTCACCAAGCTGCTGCAGAGCCGCAAGCCACACCGGTTGAAATCCATCGCGCTTCTGGACAAGCCCAGCCGGCGCGAGGTCAACTTTCGCTCGGACTGGATCGGATTTGAAATTCCCGATGAATTTGTCGTGGGGTATGGCATCGACTATGCGCAACGCAACCGCAACCTGCCATTTATTGGCAATGTCCGATTTGTCGAAGAACAGGACGGATGAATCTGCGCCACTTTCTCCGCATGTCTCAATGGGGGCGAAACCCGCCCTCGGAACGGCGGGTGAAGCTGGTTTTCGGCGCAATCCTTATCTGTCTGGCGATAGCCGGAGTTGAATATATGGGTTGGTGGCCCGACTGGGCGCAAAGCCAGCCCAGAAAGCTCAGGCCGTAAGCGTCTGCTCGATGGCTGCCAGAAATATATCGGTCCCGATCGGGATCAGGGCATCGGGAAAATCATAGTCGGGGTTGTGCAGTTGCGGGTGATCACGCCCGGCGCCCAGCCAGAACATAGCGGTCTTTGCACCTTTGCCGAACTGCCCGAAATCTTCCGAGAACCTCTGTGGAGTTGGCACCAACCTGCACGGCACGTCGCGGGTACGACAGGCATCACTAAGAATCTGCACGGCTTCGTCGGAATTGCTGCAGGCCTCGAATATGTCGGCATAGGTGATTTCAGCAGTCAATCCCTGCGCTTGCGCACGTGCATTGACGAGATGCTCAGCCTCGCGGACCAAATCGGCCATGCGCGAATCCGAGACAGTGCGTAATGTCACCCAAAGCTCGGCCATGCCTGGCGCGACGCCGAACGTGGCCTCGCCCAGACGTGCGTGGGTTACAGTTGTCAGCGCGTAATCTGCGTCCAGCGCACCACCCTGCCCTAAACCGGCCAAAGCAGGCATCAGCTCTGCCAGCGCTCCGGCCGGTGACAGCCCATCCTGCGGGGCCGCCGCGTGCGAGGTTTTGCCCGTCAGTACGACGCGCATCCCGCGTGAGGCGCAGTTGGCCGGACCCGAGCATAGTTCAACCGCCCCCAGTTCCAGCCCTGGCAGGTTGTGCAGAGAAAACACATAGTCAGGCGCTATATCCGCGAATTTGGGATCAGCCCGATAGGCCGTCGCACCCTGCCCTGTTTCTTCTGCGGGCTGAAAGATCAAAACGACCCGCCCCTTTGTCGGGCGTTTATCTCCAAGCACGAAGGCCACGCCCAACACCATCGCCATATGCCCATCGTGCCCGCACAGATGCCCCCTACCAGGGTATTGCGAAGCATATCTGGCACTTGAGATTTCCTGAATCGGCAAACCGTCCAGCTCGCATCGGATTCCGATGGTTGGTCCGGGATGTCCGCTGTCGTAGATCGCGGCAACGCCATGGCCGCCGATACCGGTCAGAACGGCGTCGGGTCCACAGACTTGCAAAAGGTTGGATATGCTTGCTGCCGTGCCGCGTTCCTCGCCCGAGAGCTCAGGCACCTGATGCAACTCGTGGCGCTTTTCGGTCAGCCAGGATTGAAGCTCGGGTTTCACCCCTGACCCAATTTCTTCTGCCGGGCCTCGCGCAGGCGGGCAAAGTCATCACCTGCGTGATACGATGACCGGGTCAGAGGCGTCGCCGAGACCATGAGGAAGCCCTTGCCGAAAGCGGCTTTTTCATAGGCGGCGAACTCTTCAGGCGTGACGAAACGGTCGATGCCGTGATGCTTGGGCGTTGGCTGAAGATACTGGCCGATGGTCAGAAAATCGATATCAGCTGCGCGCATGTCGTCCATCACCTGGCGAACCTGCTGCTCGTCCTCTCCCAACCCGACCATGATGCCCGATTTGGTGAAGATGGACGGGTCCATCTCTTTCACCCGCTGCAGCAGACGCAACGAATGGAAATATCGCGCACCGGGACGAACCTGAGGGTAAAGGCCAGGCACCGTTTCCAGATTGTGATTGAACACATCCGGCTTGGCTTCGACGACGACTTCAAGCACCGACGGATCGCATTTCAGGAAATCCGGCGTCAGAATCTCGATCGTTGTCTTGGGCGACCGGTGCCGCACCGCGCGAATGGTCTGCGCGAAATGCTCGGCCCCACCGTCCAGCAAATCGTCCCGGTCAACCGATGTGATGACCACATGGTTCAACCCCAGCTTCTGTACCGCATGAGCCACGCGCCCCGGTTCAAACGTGTCCAACGTATCGGGTTTGCCTGTCGCGATGTTGCAGAAGGTACAGCCGCGCGTGCAGATTTCCCCCATGATCATCATGGTTGCGTGACCCTGGCTCCAGCACTCACCCACGTTCGGGCATCCGGCCTCTTCGCAGACAGTGACCAGATTGTTGTCGCGCATGATCTTGTGGGTCTCGGCATATCCCTCGCCACCGGGCGCTTTGACGCGAATCCACTTAGGCTTGCGCGGGGCAGCATTGTCAGGTCGATGCGCCTTTTCGGGGTGTCTTTGCTCGGGTATTTTCAGATCACGCACGGCTGGCTTTCCTGACTTTGGGTCAATTCGCTTTGGCCATAACATAAACCGACTTCATTGGTTACGCCAGCGGCGCATAGCCGCTATGCGATGCATCTGCGCACATGCAGAATAACTTTCCACGGAATTTATTTACATAATATTTTCAATATAGTTACCTCCCTTCTAGTTATTATGCGCCCGCAGCGTATATGATGTTGAAGCAGACTTAGAATCATTTTAACCCTCGCATCAAACACATGTGAATCACAGGAGTTTGATGATGAAAACCGGTGCAAAACTGCCTGACGTAACCTTCCACACCCGCGTCCGCGACGAAGCAATCGAAGGCCCCAACCCGTTCCGTTGGGAAGACAAGACAACCGCCGATTACTTTGCAGGCAAACGGGTCATTTTGTTCTCGCTGCCCGGTGCGTTCACCCCGACCTGTTCGACCTATCAATTGCCCGGTTTTGAGAACGGCCACGCCGATTTCGCCGCCAAGGGCATCGACGCAATTTACTGCATGTCCGTCAACGACAGCTTTGTCATGAACAAGTGGGCCGCAGATCAGGGGCTGGAAAACGTCAAGGTCATCCCCGACGGTTCAGGTGAGTTCACCCGCAAGATGGGAATGCTGGTCGACAAGGACAATCTGGGTTTCGGTATGCGGTCCTGGCGCTATGCGGCCATCGTCAAAGACGGCGTGGTTGAAGCGTGGTTCGAAGAACCCGGCCTGATGGATAATTGCCCGGATGATCCTTATGGCGTCTCGTCGCCGGAAAGCCTGATGAAGCATCTGGACGAGGCCCGCGAACCTGCGCTGGCTTAAGCCAATCCTCATAACCACTGCAGGGCTCGCCAGATCGGCGGGCCTTTTTCGTCAGGTGCGCGTTTTCGCCACTACTTCTTCCCCGACCTGCCGGATCACTTGCCCCAGCCGGTCAAACCATTCTTCGCCTACCGTCGAGGCACGGCGCACCAAACCAATGGTCCGCGCCGGTTGAGGAGCGCCGAAGCGCACCAATTGCAGCCCGGGCACCGCATCAATCTCGGCCTGCGCCGCCAATTCGGGCATTAAGGTCAAACCAAATCCTTCTGCGACCAAACGCGACAGCGTCGCCAAGGAAGATGCGCCCATGTTGATCTGCCCGCTGGTGCGATCCTGTCCGCATACCTCAAGCGCCTGATCTGTCAGGCAGTGCCCATCTTCCAGCAGCATCAGCTGCGCGGTCTTCAGGTCCACAGGCCGCAGTGCATCGGGGCTGATGGTCAGTCGGCTCAGGCGGCTCTGACTACCAGCCAGCAGAAAGCGGTCTTCGAATAACGGTTCTTCATGAAATGTACCGCCGCCGGAAGGCAGCGCCAGTACCGCGGCATCAATCTCGCCCGAGCGCAACATGGACAGCAGCCGCTCGGTCCGGGCTTCACGGATTTGAACCCGCAGCGAGACATCCGCTGCGCGCAGCCCGGCCAGCACCCCGGGCAGTAGGTAGGGTGCGACGGTTGGAATGATGCCGATCGACAGGGATCTGTGTCCGCCGGAATGATCGCGTGCAAATCTGTCCAACCGTTCCGCCGCATTCAGAACCTGATGAGCGTACTCCAGCACATCTCGTCCAAGCGGGGTCAGCAGGATGTCGCGGGCCTGCCGTTCGAACAGCGGCCCGCCGATGGAATCTTCCAGTGCCTTGATCTGAACTGAAAGCGCGGGCTGTGAGATATGACAAACCTGCGCCGCGCGGCCAAAGTTCCGCTGCTCGGCGACCGCCCGGAAATACTGCAATTGTCGGAAGGTGAAATTCATAGCCTCTGACTATCACCTGCCGCCAAATCCGCAAGACCAGCCTATGACGCCATCGGTTAGTCAGCCGATCATTCTATCCCGCTCAGTCTGATCATCGTAATGTCGTTTCAATCTTTGCAATGCGATCCGGAGAACGATCTTGCCTGATCGCGCGGACCACCCCATGCGCTTCTCGGCCAGTTCCAGCCCCTCGAGATAGCAACAACAGCGCAGTGCGACATCGCTCAACCCCGGCCCCAGATCAGACAATGCTCGTGCCACACGATCCCGTGCGCCAGATGACCCCTGCCCGGCATAGGCGTCCGAAACAAAGTCCCCACGGCCACCTCCGGTCAAAAAACGATCCCAGTTCTGTGCCACCTGAGGCCCGATCTGGGCCAGCTCAAAATCCTCGCGCAAGCGCTCCCCTGCGCCAACCAGCGTCTCGTCCAGAAACGGTTTACCGTCACGGTCGCGACGACGCGCCAACGCGACCAAAGGGCTTTCTACGGCGCTGTAGCGAACCCGAGGTTGGTTAGGTATGCCCGAGCCAACCGTCGCAGGCTTGAATGAAGCCTGAGATTCCGCCATGCCGAACTCATTGTGCGTGCGCGCCCGGTTTTCCGCTTCGGCAATCAAATGGCTCAGAGCCGTCCGGCCCGACGTCGAAATCCGATATCGGGAAATCCGCCCGGGATTGTCGCATGTGATCCAGTCATTAAGCGCCAGAGCCTGCGCGATCCCGCTTTCAACAACCGCCGTTTTGGTGGTACCGCCTTCTCCGTTGTCCCGGACGACCACCGCCTTGTCCATATCCTCGGCCACCGCAAGGACTGCCCCGGATTCGCACAACCGCCGCAGGACGCGCAGCGCCTCGGCCTCGAATTTATCAGCATGAGTTCCGGGCTGGTCTGTATTCGACGTGCCAGATGCAAAGCTCGGAGCCTGATGCGTCCCGGTCGCGAAATGTGACCGGGCAAGCGATTGCAGCGCCGCATCAACCAACGGATCATCGCGGCGCATCTCTACCCGGCGGATCTGCCGTAAAATTGTCGAAGCATGGCACCCGGCCGACCGTGCGATATCCCGTATGGACCGCCCCGACTCTGTGTGGTCCAGATATCGTTGGGCTCCTTCGGGAACCCATGTCGGAACTGTGTATGCCACGCTGTTTTCCATATTTCTTCGCCCTCGTCGACAAAACAAACTGACAGTTTTAGCCGTCGGATTCTTAGTTAACCAAATCTAACTAGAGTTGCTTTCGTTACTCGTTCGTTAACCACAGACAGCTCAGAGCAGAATTGATTCAAAAAGATAAACAGTGGTGAAACCATCGTTCGGGGTGAGCATCAACAAGGCAACACCCGCTTAAGTTGTGCAAGCTTCCTGACGTCGGAACTGAAACAGAAGGATAGCTGCCGTGCAGGACCTGATGACCATGATCACCACTCTCCGCCGTCCGCGACTGCTGGCCCGAGCCGCCAAGATCGGGGCACAGGATTATAACCGAGACCGCCACCTGCAACGCCTTCTGGGATATGGGGCAATCCCAGGGTCCGGCGCCGCGCTGGTCCGTTTGATGGAGCTGGAACGGGAAATTAACGCGCAACGCATAGAAGAGGACGCAGCCTATTCTCTGGTGCGCCATCTGGATCTGCTGATCGCGTTGAATGGCGAGGCGCAGCTGTATCAGGCCAGCCGCGCCGCGCACTATCAGTGATCAGGTAAAGGCATCCGGCATGGATGCTTTCTTGTCGGCGACATACGCGTCCAATGCCGCCTTCACATCCGGGTCAAGCTGCGGCTGCTGATAATTGGCCAACAGATGCTCGACCCGCGCCGAGGCCAGCGTCCGTGTATCGCGGGCGCCCTCTTCTTCCCAGGTTTCAAACGGCTTGTAATCCAGCAGTTCAGACTTCCAGAACGCATCCTTGAAGTTCGCCTGCGTATGGGCGCAGCCCAGATAGTGACCACCGGGGCCGACCTCGCGGATGGCGTCCATCGCCTGAGCGTTCTCGTCGTAGGCGACACCTTTCGCCAGACCGTGCAATACACCCAACTGGTCGGCATCCATGACGAATTTCTCGAAGTCCGCGACCAGACCACCTTCGAGCCAGCCGCACGAGTGCAGCATGAAGTTCACGCCCGACATAAGACCCATGTTCAGCGAGTTCGCGGTTTCGTAGGCCGCCTGCGCGTCGGGCAGCTTCGAGCCGCAGAAAGACCCGGCCGAGCGGAACGGCAGCCCCAGACGACGCGCCAACTGGCCCGCGCCATAGGTTACATTCGATGCCTCCGGGGTGCCAAAGGTAGGCGCACCAGAGTTCATGTCGATGGACGATACGAAAGCACCAAAGATCGCCGGAGCACCCGGGCGGATGATCTGGCTATACGCCACGCCCGCCATGACCTCGGCCAGAACCTGCGTCAGCGTACCGGCAACCGAAACCGGGGCCATCGCTCCGCCCACGATAAAGGGCGAAATGATGCAAGCCTGATTGTTGCGTGCATAAACCTCAAGCGCGCCCATCATTACGTCGTCGAATGTCATCGGCGAGTTGATGTTGGTCAGCGAGGTCATGACGGTATTGTTCTGAACGAACTCCTTGCCGAACAGAATCTCGCACATTTCAACCGAATCCTGCGCCCGGCTGGGGTCTGTCACCGATCCCATGAACGGCTTGTCCGACAATGTCATATGCGCCATCAGCATATCCAGGTGACGCTTGTTCACCGGGATATCCGTGGGCTCGCAAACTGTTCCCCCCGAGTGGTGCAACCACTTGGACATATAGGCCAGCTTCACGAATTTGTTGAAATCATCCATCGTGGCGTAGCGGCGGCCACCGTGTGCATCCCGCACGAACGGAGGCCCATAGACCGGAGCCAGAACCATGTTGCGTCCGCCGATCACCACCGATTTCTCGGGATTGCGGGCGTGCTGGGTAAATTCGCTTGGAGCGGTCTTGATCAGTTCTCGCGCAAGACCGCGCGGCAGACGCACACGTTCGCCATCGACATCAGCACCAGCATCGCGCCAGCGTTCCAGCGCGGCGGGGTTGTCAACGAAATTGACCCCCACTTCTGCCAGTACGGTTTCCGCGTTGGTTTCGATGATTTCCAACGCTTCGTCGTTGAGAACTTCGAAATTGGGAATGTTGCGTTCGATATATTTTGCGGTTTCGATCTTGACCGCCGTGCGCTCGGCCCGGCGGGCGGCGCCACCGCCACCTCGTGCTCTGCGCCGGGTGTTTGCCTCTGCCATGAGAAAATCCCGTTGATTGGTTGGTTCGACAAGTGTGTTACATCAACGACCAACGACGCCAGAGATAGTTTACGGCGCTATAGGGGTAAAAGCGACATGAACCCCGGATTGCGCCGCGATTGTCATATTCATGCGCAGGTCACCTGCTTCTCCATCACAACAGCATTGCCGCCAGTCTCGACTTCTTGCCAGCCCAAATGGCGGTACATCGCGCGGGTGCCCGACATCAACCGGTGAGTGCGCAGGCGCAGCGTATGCAGGCCGCCTGACTTTGCAAAAGTTTCAGCGGCATCCAAAAGCTGACGGGCAATACCACAACCCTGTGCGTCAGGCGATACGCCGAGGTTGAAGATCATCATCGCACCCGATTTTTCACCGAATATAATAACGCCCAATGCATGTCAGGCGTCTTCGGCAATGAGGACCTGCCGTTCTTTAATGTCATCAGAAATCCCACCAGCCACATCCGGCAAATCATCAATATCGCGTTTTGCATCTGCGTAGGCAGCGACGAGACACTCCTGTATTGCACCGACGTCATCGGATGTGGCCGACCTGAGGCTGATTCTCTCCATCCAATGCGTCCTTTCAGGGAAACCAACACTGAGGGCTCAATTGACGTCATTATGCTTGCACAAGCAAGGCTTGCGACCTAATAGCCAGTCATGACACAAGACACCCATGACCGCCTTCTGATCATCGACTTCGGCAGCCAGGTGACGCAGCTTATCGCCCGCCGCCTGCGTGAACTGAACGTCTATTGCGAAATTCACCCCTACCAGAATGTCACGATGGAATTCGTGCGCGATATGGCGCCCCGCGCCGTGATCTTCTCGGGCGGGCCAGACAGTGTCACGCGCGAAGGCTCGCCTCGCGTTCCTCAGGAAATCTTCAGCTGCGGCATTCCGATATTGGGCATCTGTTACGGCCAGCAGGTGATGATGCATCAACTGGGCGGCAAAGTCGAAAGCGGCCACGGCACCGCCGAGTTCGGACGTGCTTTCGTCACCCCCAAGGCCAAGCTCGACATTCTGGACGGCTGGTTTACGGATGGGGATGAGCAGGTCTGGATGAGCCACGGCGACCACGTCAGCCAGATTGCCCCCGGGTTCGAAGTCTTCGGCACGTCGCCCAACGCCCCGTTCGCGATTACAGCCGATCCTTCGCGCCATTTCTATGCCGTGCAGTTCCACCCCGAGGTGCATCACACGCCCAAAGGCGCAAAACTTTATGAGAATTTCGTCAAGCTGGCCGGTTTCTCGGGCGACTGGACCATGGGGGCCTATCGCGAACAAATGATCGCGAAGATCCGTGAACAGGTCGGGGACAAGAAGGTCATTTGCGGCCTGTCGGGCGGTGTCGACAGCTCGGTCGCGGCCATCCTGATCCACGAAGCGATCGGCGATCAATTGACCTGTGTATTCGTCGACCACGGCTTGTTGCGCAAAAACGAGGCGGCCGAAGTCGTCGGCATGTTCCGCGACAACTACAACATTCAACTGATCCACGCGGATGAGAGCGAACTGTTTCTGGGCGAGCTGGACGGGCAAAGCGACCCGGAAACCAAACGCAAGATCATCGGCAAACTGTTCATCGACGTGTTCCAGAAAAACGCGGATACCATCGACGGCGCCGAGTTTCTGGCACAGGGCACCCTGTATCCCGATGTGATCGAGTCCGTCTCGTTCTCGGGCGGTCCGTCGGTTACCATCAAGTCTCACCATAATGTGGGCGGTCTGCCCGAAAAGATGGGCCTCAAGCTGGTCGAACCCCTGCGCGAGTTGTTCAAGGACGAGGTTCGCGCCCTGGGCCGAGAACTTGGTCTGCCTGCCAACTTCATCGGCCGTCACCCCTTCCCCGGCCCTGGCCTTGCCATCCGCTGCCCCGGCGAAATCACCCGCGAGAAGCTGGAGATCCTGCGCGAAGCCGATGCGATCTACATCGATCAGATTCGCAAACATGGCCTTTACGACGATATCTGGCAGGCTTTCGTGGCCATTCTCCCCGTCCGTACGGTGGGCGTGATGGGTGATGGCCGGACGTATGACTATGCATGTGCATTGCGTGCCGTGACCTCCGTCGACGGAATGACCGCGGATTACTACCCGTTCAGTCATGAATTCCTGGGCGAAACCGCAACGCGCATCATCAACGAAGTCAAAGGCATCAACCGCTGCACCTATGACATCACCTCAAAACCGCCCGGAACGATTGAGTGGGAATAATCGCTCGTATTTTGGGCGTTGTGTTTGGCGGACGAAGGACAAATCGATGAGCAACTATTCGGTGCACGAAACCGCAATTATCGATAAAGGCGCACAGATCGGGGATGGCTGCAGAATATGGCACTGGGTGCATGTTTGCGGCGGCGCCAGAATAGGATCGAATGTCTCGCTTGGGCAGAATGTATTTGTCGGGAATAAGGTCGTTGTAGGTGACAACTGCAAGGTGCAGAACAACGTCTCGATCTATGACAACATCACGTTAGAGGAAGGCGTATTCTGTGGCCCGAGCATGGTGTTCACAAACGTTTACAACCCCCGCTCATTGATCGAAAGAAAGGCCGAATACCGCAACACTCTGGTCAGGAAAGGCGCAACTCTGGGGGCCAATTCAACCATCGTTTGCGGCGTCACTATCGGTGAATACGCGTTTATCGGAGCCGGAGCGGTAGTGAACGCAGACATAAAGCCATACGCGTTGATGGTGGGTGTCCCCGCGAAGCAGATTGGTTGGATGAGTGAATTTGGCGAACAGCTTGATCTCCCCCTCACAGGGAACTGTGAGGTAATCTGCCCTCATACAAGTGATCGGTACGTGCTTAGCGGAGATTCACTAAGTAAAGATCGGTCCGGCACCTAACCCTGTCATATCAAAAAGCCGCGCAATTCAAGTGTAATACGTACGATATCCAGTTGCGTTAACAACAAGTTAAGACGCGAATCACGTGTGGTGTTCTAGCCTGTCGGCCTTGGCATCAGGAGGCATGGCTGTTCACTTTTGATCTTGCCTCATCCGATAAAACACAATCTATTCAGTCCGTTGCCCCCTGCACATGTAAGAGATCTCATGGACAGCAGTAAAATGCAGATCGGCAAGGCCGCGCTTTGGATGACCGGGGCCATAGCCTCGTTCTCTTCGATGGCCGTTGCCGGGCGAGAGCTGAGCGTGACGCATGACACCTTCGAGATCATGTTCTATCGCAGCCTTGTTGGCATCTGCATCGTTGCCCTGATCCTGACAGCCTCGCGTAAATGGCATCAGGTCACCACGAGGCGATTGGACCTGCACGGTATCCGAAATGTGATGCACTTCACCGGGCAAAACCTGTGGTTCTATGCGGTGACCGTCATCCCGCTGGCTCAGGTTTTCGCCCTCGAGTTCACTCAACCCATCTGGGTAATCCTGCTGTCCCCGCTGCTCTTGCACGAGCGGTTGACCGCGTTGCGCCTGACCTCGGCCCTGATCGGGTTCGCTGGCATTCTCATCGTGGCACGTCCGGGCGCCGCCACGCTGGGCCCCGGAGTCGCCGCGGCCGCAGCCTCTGCGATTTTCTTTGCGTTAACAACAGTTTCAACAAAGTCTTTGACCCGTATCGCCAGTATCGGATGCATTATGTTCTGGCTGACTTTGATGCAGGCCGCGTTGGGGCTGGCTGCGTCGGGCGTGGATGGGCAGATCACCCTGCCCACAATAGACACCGCCCCGTTCCTGTTGCTTGTTGGAATGGCGGGCCTTCTGGCCCATTACTGCATCACCAACGCGCTGGCCATTGCGCCGGCCACGGTCGTCGTCCCCTTTGATTTCGCTCGCCTCCCGACCATCGCCATCGTAGGGATGATCCTTTATCACGAACCGCTGGATCACTGGACGCTGTTGGGCGCAGTCGTGATCTTTTCCGGGATTTTCCTGAACGTATGGTCCGAAAATCGTAACAATTCCGCAACACCCACACAAAGTGCTGGTACCGAGTAACGCTCCGTCACCAGTTGACCATATTTTAAAGTTTAAGAGAGTAACAACCGGTAACAAAGCCGGGTGCGTATGATGAGGATGCGTATTACAGGCAATTGGACAGTGTAGGGAGGAATGAATGAAACGAACGCTGTTTCACGCGTGCGCGTTGTGCATCGGGGCAACCACGGTGCACGCAGGCGGTCTCGACCGAAGTGGTCAGGGTGTCAACATCCTGTTCGAAGAAGGATCTGTCGTGCAGTTTCGGCTGGGGTATACCAAGCCGGATGTCAGCGGATCAATGGAGGACCAGATCCCGTTGAGCCCCACTTTCGGGGAGACGATTGAATCGGGCAATGTAACCAACAGTTTTTTCACGCCGCATCTGGCATATAAAACTTCGTTGACTGAGAAGCTTGATTTCGCCCTTGTCTATGACCAACCATTTGGCGCGGACATCGACTATTCTTCGGACTACCCGTTATCGCAGAATGTGTTAGGTTTTTCCCCGCCGTTTCCTGAAGGCGCAAATCAGGATGTCCTGAGGGCCAAAGCAGACACTGACGCAATTACGGCGCTGCTTCGTTACAAACTGGACAACGGTTTTAGCGTAATTGGCGGCGTCCGGGCGCAACGGTTGAAAGCAAGCGTATCGGTTCCAATCGCTGGTGGCAGCTTAACTCCATTTCCGTCAGGTGGATACCGCGTTGAAACAGACGCTGAGATCGACTTTGGCTATGTTGTTGGCGTCGCATGGGAGCGGCCTGATATCGCGGCTCGCGTCGCGTTGACATATAACTCGAAGATCAAACACGAGTTGTCGCAAACAGAGGCGAATGACTCGTTGGCCTTCACACCATTCCCGGAGATAGCACGGTCCAGCGCGGACTCAACGACCGAGGTTGTAACACCGCAATCCGTGAACCTCGATTTCCAAACGGGCGTGGCGCCGAAGACGCTTTTGTTCGGATCGGTCCGCTGGGTTGACTGGCCGCAAACCGTATACGCTCCGCCAGTTTACACCGGTCTGACCGGCATCAATCTCGTCGACTATGAGAAGGCTACGTGGACCTACTCTCTTGGTCTGGGGTACCAGTTCTCAGAGGAATTCTCGGGTGCTGTAACATTGGGCTATGAAAGCTCTCAGGGCAATTCCGTTTCGAACCTCGGCCCAACGGACGGGTTCTGGAGCATCGGCCTGGGCGGTACATATTCGCTGGAAAAAGCGAAGATTTCCGGCGGTGTGCGCTATACCGATATCGGTGATGCCACCGCAAACGGGACCGGCCCGGACAACCGCGCCACCTTTACCGGAAACAGCGCGTGGAGCGTTGGCATCCAGATTACCTACGCGCTGGATTGATCCAGGCATCATTACTTATGCGAAGCCCCGCCATTTCGGCGGGGCTTTTTCGCATGTTCCGGGTCGATCTGCCTTGGCTGAGATGCCAGAACAAGCCATGACCTCTCAAAAAAATCTCACCCCGCGCACCTGGTCCGAGTTGATACTGCTTGGTGTCATCTGGGGCATGTCATTCCTGGCTATCCGCATCGCACTTGATACAGTGCCCGTGATAACATCGGTGTTTCACAGAGTTTTCTGGGCTGCGCTTGCGTTGTGGCTAGTCATCGGCTTTCAACGCCTGCCGATCCCGCGCGATCTGCACATCTGGGGCGTTTTTCTGGTTATGGGACTTTTGAACAATGTCCTGCCCTTCTCGCTTATGGCCTGGGGGCAGCTTTATGTCGAAACGGGACTGACATCGATCCTGAATGCGGCCACCGCAATTTTCGGCGTTCTTCTGGCGGCTCTGTTTTTTCGGGACGAGAGGCTGACCAAAACGCGCGCCCTGGGTGTCGGGTTGGGCTTTCTCGGTGTCTCCATCACCATTGGCCTCAAACAGTTCGGCAGTCTCAATCCAAGTAATCTGGGTCAGGTCGCGATTCTGACTGGCACGCTATCCTATGCATTTGCCGCAATCTGGGCTCGGGCTTACATGAGCGCCCTGCCCCCGCAAATCGCTGCGGCGGGGATGTTGACAGGATCGGCAATACTGATGGCACCGATCATGTTGGTCGTGGACGGGGTGCCAACCTTCGCCCTGCCTTTGGAGACATGGTCGGCCATCGCCTATTACGCTCTGCTGGCAACCGCCGGAGCCTATCTGCTGTATTACCGCGTGCTTCAACGGGCTGGCAGCGGCAATGTTCTTCTCGTCACGCTGATCATCCCACCAATCGCGATCCTTCTGGGCGCCGTCGTACGTGATGAAGCGTTGCCGCCACGGGCTTTTGTTGGCTTTGCCGTACTTGCATTGGGGTTGCTCATCCTCAGCCGGTCCCGCAACCGCGATTGACGCCGCCAACCGCCCGTTTTAGCTAGGGCAAAACAAGGAATGGCGGAACATGATCTACAACTCGGCAACGGACTGGCGTGAGGCTGCGCGAAAGAAGGTGTTGTTCTTCGGCATGTCCGGACTGGGTAAATCCTATGTCTCGAACACGCTGCGAGATGCCGGAGATTGGTTCCACTACTCAATCGATTACCGGATCGGGACCCGCTACATGGGAGAGTACATCACCGACAATGCCAAGGCCGAGGCTATGAAAGTACCCTTTCTGCGCGAGCTTCTGCTGTCGGATTCGATCTACATCGGGTCGAACATCACGTTCGAAAACCTGACCCCGGTCTCGGCGTATCTCGGCAAGCCCGGCAACCCCGAACTGGGCGGTCTCGAAATCTCGGAATATCAGCAGCGGCAGGAACAGTTCCGGCTCGCTGAAATACATGCTCTGCTGGATACCAAGTATTTCATAGATCGCGCCAAGCGCCTCTACAGCTATCCGCATTTTATCTGCGATACGGGCGGCTCGATCTGCGAATGGCTCGAGCCGGAAGACCGAAACGACCAAATTCTGACCGAGCTGTCCCGCCAGACACTGATGATCTGGATCAAGGGCGACGAGGCGCATACCGAAGAACTGATCAAGCGCTTTGACAAGGCGCCAAAGCCGATGTCCTATCAGGCTGACTTTCTGCAACGGGTCTGGGCCGAATACCTTACCCTCAACGACTGTTCCGGGGCCGAGGTTGACCCGGATGCCTTCATCCGCTGGACATATGCGCAAGCGCTGGCGCACCGCCAGCCAAGGTACGAGGCGATGGCCAGAAACTGGGGTGTTACAATCGCGGCTGATGATATCGCCAAAGTGCGGGATAGTGGCGATTTCGATGAGTTGATCGAACGCACCCTTGAGACCCGCCCCAACCCCGCCTAAGTTCCAGACTTCTTCCGCAGTTTCAACAGCGTGACCAAATGCCGATCAAAATCCCCTCCGACCTGCCCGCCTTTGACGTTCTGACCAATGAGGGCGTCATGGTCATGGCCGAAGATCAGGCCGCGCGGCAGGATATCCGACCCCTCCGGATCGGATTGTTGAATCTGATGCCCAAGAAGATTCAGACCGAAAACCAATTCGCACGTCTGATCGGCGCAACGCCCTTGCAGATCGAACTGTCGCTGATCCGCATGACCGAACACCAGACCAAGAATACTGCCGCCGAGCATATGGCCGAGTTCTACCATCCTTTTCAGGAGGTGAAGGACCAGAAATTCGACGGGCTGATCATTACCGGTGCACCAATCGAACATCTGGAATTCACCGATGTCACCTATTGGGACGAGATCCGTGAGGTGTTCGAATGGACCCAGACCAATGTGCATTCCACCTTTGGCGTCTGCTGGGGTGGAATGGCGATGATCAACCATTTCCACGATGTCAAAAAGCACATGCTCGAGGCTAAAGCATTCGGTTGCTTCCGACACAGAAACCTTGCGCCTGCGTCGCCATTTTTACGTGGTTTTTCAGACGATTGCGTTATCCCGGTCAGCCGCTGGACGGAGATGCGGCAATACGAGATCGACTCGGTTCCCGATCTGATTACGCTGCTTGGCAGCGATGATGTGGGTCCCTGCCTGATCGAAGACCCGGCGCATCGGGCGCTCTATATCTTTAATCACTTCGAGTATGACAGCGACACGCTCAAGCAGGAATACGACCGGGATGTCGCGAACGACACGCCGATTAATGTACCGATAAACTACTACCCGGACGATGATCCAAGCCAGATTCCCCAGAATCGCTGGCGCAGTCACGCTCATCTTCTCTATGGCAACTGGATCAACGCCATTTATCAGACAACCCCGTTCGATATGAGCAAAATTGGCCAGTAAACTCTTGATATCACTCGCTATAGCATTTGCGGTCATCGCCATCGCCGCCGCATGGCGAAGCGCACAGCGCGAAAGCCGTGCCGAGGCTTCCTTTCCCCCGGAGGGGCAGATTGTGGACGTCGACGGTATTGCGGTACATGCTGTTGTTATGGGAGAAGGCCCGGATGTGGTGCTGATCCACGGATCAAGCGGGAATACGCGCGACATGACCTTTGCGCTGGCGCCGATCCTGGCAGAGAATTTTCGCGTCATCGTATTCGACCGCCCGGGCCTTGGCTATTCAGATAGCTTTAACCCCGACGGCGAAACTATTGTAGAACAGGCAGAAATCCTGCAATCGGCAGCATCAAAGCTTGGCGCCGACAAACCCATCGTTGCCGGGCAAAGCTATGGCGGATCGGTTTCGCTGGCATGGGCGGTGACGCGGCCCGAGAATATCTCGGCCCTCGTTCTTATCGCTCCTGCAGCAATACCGTGGGAGACACCTCTGGACGCGTTCAACACGATTGGCGCGACAACCGCCGGCAACGCGCTTGCCTTGCCACTGGTCAGCGCTTTTGTTCCGGACTGGTATGTCTCACAGGCACTGGATCAGGTATTTGCTCCTCAGAAAGCGCCGGAAGGATATGCCGAGCATTTCGGGCCGGGGCTGACCATGCGTCGGTCTTCGATGCACGCAAATGCCAAACAGCGCGCAAATCTGCTGGATGAAGTGATCCAGCTTCAGCCCCGTTATGGTGAGATTTCCGTGCCGACCGAGATCGTTCACGGTACAGCAGATACCACTGTCGGGCTGGGCTGGCATTCCGAACGACTGATTGAGCAGATACCCGGCGCCGAGCTGATCGAGCTTGATGGAATCGGGCACATGCCACAGGTTGTTGCAGCACCGGAAGTTGCCGCCGCTATCGACCGCGCAGCCGTGCGCGCGGGTTTGCGTTAAACCCATCCGTAATCCATAGTAAGATATGGATTTTATGGCGAGGCCGCACATGACCCGACCGGAACAGGACACTATCGAGAGCTATTTTCGCAATCACGCGCCAACACCGGTTCGAACAGCGATTGAAGAGGCCAAGAAGGGCGAAATCCTTAACCCGTCATATCCTTATACCGAGAAGATGAAGGGCAAGGACTATGATCGGCAGATGGACGCGCTGCAGATCGAATTGGTCAAGATGCAGTCGTGGGTCAAAAAAACAGGTCAACGTGTCGCCATTCTGTTCGAAGGCCGCGATGCAGCTGGCAAAGGCGGGACAATCAAACGATTCCGCGAGAATCTGAACCCTCGGGGGGCGCGCAACGTGGCGCTCAGCAAACCATCGGACGCGGAACGCAGCCAATGGTATTTTCAACGCTATATCGCTCATCTGCCCTCGGCTGGCGAGATCGTGTTTTTTGATCGCAGCTGGTACAATCGCGGCGTCGTCGAAAATGTCTTTGGCTTCTGCACTACCGAAGAACGTGAGCGGTTTTTCAGGCAGGTTCTCCCATTGGAAACCGGCTTTCAGAATGATGGCATTCACATTGTGAAGTTTTGGCTGAATGTCGGACGCGCCGAGCAGTTGAACCGCTTTCTCGCCCGGGAAACCGACCCGCTGAAACATTGGAAGCTGAGCTCGATCGACATCGCGGGGCTGCGCAAATGGGATGAGTACAGCCAGTCAATCACCGAGACGCTGACACGAGCCCATTCCGCGACTTGCCCGTGGACGATCATCCGTTCAGACGATAAGAAACGCGCTCGGTTGGCGGCTATTCGTACCGTCTTAAGTCAACTGGACTATGAAGGAAAAAATGCCGACGTGGTCGGAACGCCAGATAAAAAGATCAGTGGCGGACCGGAAATCTGGGATGCTTGAGTTCATTGCAGGGCAACGCCCCGCCCGCGCTGGATTGGGCCCCGGCGGTTGCATATATACAATCAAACACGCTTGAGGCCGGGATGACGAAACGCGGATATCACCACGGAAACCTGAAGCAAGCGCTGATGGACGCTGCCCTGTCCCTGATTGAAGCGAAGGGACCGACTGGTTTTACCTTGTCCGAAGCTGCGAAAACAGCCGGCGTCACTCCGGCCGCCGTCTATCGCCATTTCGAAGGGCGAGAAGACCTGATTGCCGAGGCCGCACGGCAGGGTTTCGAGATGTTCGCCGACCTGATGCAGTTCGCCTACGACAAAGGGCAGCCATCTGCGCTCGCGGCATTTGAGGCCACAGGCCGTGCCTATCTCGCGTTTGCGCGCAAACACCCCGGATACTATATTGCGATGTTCGAAAGCGGGATCTCGATCAACCGTACGCCCGAGCTTGCACTGGCGGCAAACCGTGCGAAGAACGTGCTTGAAAAGGCTGCCAGCGATCTTTCGCAGCATATTCCGCCGGAGAAACGCCCACCCGCGTCGATGTTCAGTGCCCACATCTGGGCGATGAGTCACGGGGTTGTCGAACTTTACGCACGAAATACCGGTGCAAGCTCCCCCTTCCCGCCCGAAGACCTTCTGGAGAGCGGTATAGGTATCTATCTGCGCGGCCTGGGTCTGGTCGCTCAGGACGAGTAGTACAAAGTCACCCCCCGGATATCTTGAGCCGCCGAGTTGCGCGGACCGACTTGGATCAATCGGTCGCTTCAGCAGCGACACGCCCAGTTCGATAAGTTCAGGCATGGACACATCATTCACCACTCAATATCTCAGTGGTTCTGTCGGTTATCGGGTGTACGAGAACCAAACTGCGTATGTGGATTTAATTGGCGGGTTCAGTTGGCACTGCACAGAAACCGAATTCAAGCGACAACCCGGCATTGCCCCAGTACGCAAACAACCGTCGACGAAAACCGGACCGATCCGATCATAGGTAACTGAACGCGCGTCGCTTACTGGGATAAATGGTCAGGAACTGAATTCTCTGATTGCGGCAGCTTCCGCAGCGGTAGTGAGACGTAACACCTATTGCCGACTATGCAGTCAACGAACTCGGGCTGATCCATGGCGGCTACCACTACATCTCATTTGACCAAGTTACCGACAGCAACGATTTCAAATTCGGTCGATCCGGTTCACTTTTAGGGGCAACTTAACGGTCTTGGGTGGCACTCAGTGACCGCCAAAGTAGGCCTCAAGCAATCGTTTATCATTCCTCAATTCATCGGCGGTTCCCGATGTTTGCATTCGGCCGGACTCGAGTACATAAATCCGGCTCGCGAGCGACAAGGCGAAATTAGCGTTCTGTTCGGTGATCACAACGGTCAGGCCATAGTCCTTGTTGAGTTTCCGTACGACCTCGGCGATTTCGTGGCAGATTTTTGGGGCCAGACCAATCGTGGGTTCGTCGACCAGCAGCAATTCGGGGCTGGTCATCAGTGCGCGACCGAAAGACACCATCTGCCTCTCGCCTCCCGACTGGGTCGAGGTCTCCTGCCCTTCCCGCTCTTCGAGGCGCGGGAACAGTTTGTGCACCATTTCCAGATTACTTTGGATATCCTCGCGGGCCGTGAACGCGCCGACCATGAGGTTGTCGCGTACCGACATGTAGGGGAACAGGTTGAAGCGCTCGGGTGCGTAACCCACACCATGGCGTACAATTTCCGACGGCGCCCGACCGGCAAGGCTGTGGCCCCGTAGCTTGATGTCGCCCTCGATTTTGACAAGGCCCATGATGCTGTCCAACAAGGTGGATTTACCGGCCCCGTTGGGTCCGACCACAGCAACAATCTCACCGGGCTGGACCGTGATGGAGATATCGGTCAGCGCTTGCGCCTTGCCATAAAATGCGGACAGGTTTTCGATTTCCAGATACGACATCACGCGCCCCCCAGGTACGAGGCCTGAACAGCCTTGTCGTTCATCACGTCGCTGAACGAACCCTCGGCAATCATGGTGCCCCGTTCAATGGCGATCGCACGGTCAATCAGCGGCTCAAGTGCCGGCAAGTCGTGGCTGACGATCAGGAAGGTCATTCCGTCCTTGCGCATCGACTGAATGAGATCGGAAATTTGGGCGATCTCCCCGGTGGTGAGCCCGGCAAACACCTCGTCTAGCAACATCACCTTCGGCGCAGTCGCCATCGTGCGCGCCATCTCAAGCTTGCGCAGATCGCCCATGGCCAGTTCAGTCGGCGTGCGGTCAAGGTCCTCTTCTGAGAACCCGACGCTTAGTGCAAGTTCTCTCTCGCGTTCTGTGTCCGGGGGCGAGAAGATCATGCGCCGGATATCGTCAGGCATCAGACCCACCCGGATGTTCTCGGCGACACTCATGTCACCGAATGGTCGCGGAATTTGATAGGTTCGGCTGACGCCCGCCCGGATGCGTTGAGGCGTGGACAGGGCCGAGATTTCCTTTCCAAACAACTCAATTGTCCCGCTATTCTGCCGCAGCTCGCCCATGATCTGGCTGAATACGGTTGTCTTGCCCGCGCCGTTGGGACCGATCAAACCCAACGACTCGCCCTCGTTAAGCGAAAAAGACAGATCATTCGTTGCGACCAAACCGCCGAAACGTTTGACCAGACCCGAAACCTGCAACGCTGCGCTCATGCCGTCCGCCCCTTGCTCAGGTTTTTGAAACCGCGCTTCACAAGCTCAACAATGCCTTTGGGCTGATACATGTAGAGAAGCAACGCAATGGCACCATAGACAAAGTAGCGTTCAGCCCCGGGAAGGACCGGCCGCAGATACTCCAACAGGAAGGTCATGAAGAAAGCGCCGATCATGGGCCCGATGATGGTCGAGGTTCCGCCCAGAAGCGCGGCGACAATGATCGTGAACAGGAAATTGATATCAAACAGGGCACGGGGTGCGAGCGATCCCAGATAGTGAACGTAAAACGCACCACCCAATCCGGCGATCATCGCGCTTGTCAGGAAGGCAAATGCCTTGAGGCGCGTGGTGCTGAGGCCCGAACCGCGAACACTCTCCTCGTTCATGCCGATGGCCGACAAGGCAGTGCCCAGGCGTGTCTTCATCAGCAACCACATGCTGACAGCGATGGCCAGCATCAGTGCCGTGGACAGGTAGTAGCCGTTCGCGGCACCGCGTGTCAGCGTTTGAATACCAGACATCCCGCGCGTTCCTCCGGTCAGATCCGGGCGGATGACCTGAACCAGCTGATACAGCAACTCCATGAAGGCCAGCGTGACCAGAGCGAAATAGCTACCCCGGATGCGTAGGGCCGGCAGCAAGACCAGCAGACCGGCAATCATGGTGAAAACAACGGCCACCGGTATCGAGATTTCGACCGGGATATCAAAGCGCTTAGTCAGGATCGCGGTGGTGTAGGCCCCGATACCGATCAGGAACGGGTGGCCAAAGCTGACATATCCGGTTCGGCCCGACAGCACATCCCAACTGATGGCAAAGATTGCCAGATAGTTGGCGAAGATCATCGTTCGCAATGTTCCGTTCGAGACGACTTGCGGCAACAGGAACATTCCGGCGATCAAGCCACCCCAGAGTGCAAAGTGAAACCAACGCAGGCCCATCGTCAAAGCTCCTCACGGCCGAACAGCCCCTGTGGCCGCGTAATCAGCACACCAATGATCAACAGCATCGTGAAGACGCCACGCAGTTCCGGAGCAAGCGTTGCCACCACGATAACTTCGAGGAACCCGACGATATGGGCTACCACCAACGTGCCGAGGATCGAACCGATTCCACCCACGATGACCACAGCGACCGAGATGATAAGAGGAGCGACCCACATGGATGGCGACAATTGAGTATAGCTGGCGAAGAAGACACCGCCGATTGCGCCCAACGCGCCGGAGATACCCCATGTGATCAGATTGATGCGATCGGGGTCTATGCCGGAAATCGCAGCGCCTTTGGCATCCATCGAAACCGCCTGCATCGCCCGCCCGGTATGCGTCAGCCGCACAAAGGCGTAGAGCCCCAACAGAATAGCCCAACTGATGAGGGTCGCGATCAGAATGTTAAAGGTGACGGACGCCCCGGCCACGTTGATCACGCCGGGAACAATCGGCAACAGAATCTTGCTGCTGTCGCCAAAGACCAACACGATCCCCGCCTGTATGACCACCGCCAGGATCAGCGTCGAGATCTCAACCGCCACATGATCCCCTTTGAGCGTCTTGACGATCAGGCGGTATTTCAGGACCCCCATCAGCACACCTAACGCTGCGGCCACGGCGACCCCGATCAGCTTGGGCATTCCTAGCGATTGGGATACCCAGAAGTAGATGTAGCCGCCGACCATCAGGTAGGCGCCGTAGGCGAGATTCAGAACGCGGCCAATACTGAAGATCAGCGTGAAACCCATCGCGATGAGCGCGTAAAGACCACTGAGCAAAAGCCCCTGAATCAGTATCTGCAACATGTATGGATCCTTGGCTGCAGGCGCGCGCCACCGCGCGCCCGTTTCAAGCTACGTTTAAGGCCAGGTTACTCGCTGACCCAGCTTGGCAAGGTGAATTCACCGGTCGCGTATTTGTCGGGGTAAACCACCGCTGCGGTGCCATCTTCATACCATTGCACCACAACCATAGAGGGCTGGGCATCATCGAACGGTTCCGAGAGATCAAAGCGGGCATTGTGCGGATAGGTTCGGTCGGTCACCGGCTCTACCTCGTCATCACCCCAGAATGCGTAGCGCAGCCATAGCTCGCCATCCATGTCCAGCACAAGGTCTTGCTTTTTCATCGCCTCGGCCCAGGCTTCTACATTGTCAAATCCCCCCGCCTCTTCCGCGGCGGCCATCGCCTGTTTCAGACCGTGATAGGCATTGAACCCGTTAAAGTGAGGCAGCAGCGGGCGGCTGTCATACTTGGCCTGATAGGTGTCGACAAACTCCTGGCTGGCCGGGTCCAGCTTGAACCCCACAGATGGGACAGGCGACAGGGTCGAGATGCCGCCACCGGCACCGCCTGTGTCCTCCCAATATTCCATTCCCAGAGCCGAGACATTCACGCCCGTCATCGCCATCGGGACCTGAAGTTTCACATATTGCGACGAAACAACCTGCGAGTTCACGGATGACACCTGATAGATAAAGTCCGCCCCGGTGTCCTGCGCCCGGCTGAAGATTGGCGCGAAGTCGACCGTAGCCACATCATAGGTGATGATGTCCTTGACCTCGATCCCGGCAACCGGAGCAAGCGCTTCGGTTACCAGGCCGGTGATGGCTTCTCCGAATGCTGTGTCCTCGGCCAGGATGACGACGGATTCCCAGCCCATCTTATCCTTCAGAACGTCCGCGCCGAAATTGATGTAGAGCGTCGCCAGTGCCTCGTCCGAGGCGATATTCATGAAATACGGCGTCATACTCTCGGGGTCTTCGACCACCATGTCGATGATCCCGATATAGGACGTCCAGGTGTCCAGTGTTGGTATCCGGTATTCCTGCATTCGCGGCAGCCAGCCCAAAGACACATCGTCAATCGAGCCCGAAATGATGAAATCGACCTCTTCGGTTTCCGCCAGATACTCATAGGCCCGCACGCCTTCGGTCGGGTCCTGCCCGGTATCGGCGGAAACCAGGGTGATCTGTTCCCCCATCACCCCGCCCTTCGCATTGAGTTCCTCAATCGCGATCTCGGCACCGCGCAGCGTCGACAGACCGGTGTCCGACGAAAGAGATCCGATAAACCCTACCTTGATTTCCGCTCCGGCCGCCGAGGCCATGAGCGCGATGCATGTTCCGCTGAGTAGCGCTGTTTTGATCATCACATTAGCTCCCTGTGTCTCATTATGCCTTTCTTGTATTCTGTATACAGTACACAAGACGGTTGTTCGATCAAATCCTTTCTTATTGAGTCATGTTCAGATTCCGACGATTTGGCCGTTTTCGTCGTGAATTACCGCGTCAACATCGATTTCCACCATCAAACCGGGCTGGGTCAGCCCAGCCTGTACGGCGGTCAGAACCGGATCGACCCGATGAAAAAACTTGCCGTGAACCCGTGCAAACTCACCGGCCTGTGACAGATCGGTCAGATATGCGCGAACGCGGCCAACATGGTGCAGCTCGGCCCCGACCGCTTTGAGTGCCTCTTCGATGCGCGACAGAATATAGCTTGTCTGCGCGCCGACATCGCCGGGCGCGTGAATGCGCCCGCTGGGTTCGATGGCGGTTGTCCCCGCAACCCAGACAAAAGGCCCGATGCGCTTGGCCCGTGAATAAGACGCGATCTCTTCGAAACGTCCGCCTGATTTCCAGGTGCGGAGGGTCACAGACCCAACCTCGAACGAATGGCGTCCGCTGCCTTTTGCAACGCCGTTTGTTCTTGCCCGGTCAGCCTCAGTTCCTCGACCTCAACCAAACCGCCCGCGCCAAGATGGGCAGGAACGCCAAGCACCACGCCATCAATGCTATATTCCCCCTGCAACATAACGGACACCGGAACCGGCCCGGTGCGTGCACCCCGAATATGGTCAATCAATTCGATCGACGCATGTGCCGGCGCGATGGTTGCCGAGCCGGATTTTTTGAGGGCAACGACCTGCCCTCCGCCGGTCACTGCGTCCTGCACACAGGCCGCAATCTGATCAGGCGACAGAAATGTATCCAATGCCCTGCCTTTGATCCTCGCACGGCTGGGGATGGGCGCCATTTCGTCTCCGTGACTTCCAAGCGTGAACGCCTCGACATCGGCGGGTGTGACGCCAGCCGCCATGGCAAGCGCATTTCGAAACCGGCTGCTGTCCAGCGTTCCCGCCATTCCCAGAACCCTCTCGCGGGGGAACCCGGAGGCCCGCAACATTTCAACCGTCATTTCGTCCAGCGGATTGGTCACGACAATCACGATGGCATCCGGCGCGGCAGACCGGATCGCCTCGGCGGCCTGACGGATCACGCGCGCGTTCACGTCGATCAGGTCTGCGCGGCTCATGCCGGGACGACGGGCGCGGCCTGCGGTTACCACGACCACCTCGGCCCCTGCCACGAGATCCAGAGACTCGCCGCCGACACATCGCACCTTGGCTCCGGTGATGCCGGATGTGTGGTTCAGATCCAACGCAGTTGCAGCGGCCATTCCCGGAGCAATATCGATCAGAGCGATCTCATCCGCGATATCCTGCATCGCCGCCAGATGTGCCACGTTGCCTCCGACCCCCCCGGCTCCGATCAAGGCGAGCTTGCCCAGCCTGCGGGCTTTGCGTTTCAGCCGCACGGGCGCGACCCATTTGGGCGAACGGCGATATAGCACCCGCTGCATCGAGACCGCCGCATCCGTGCGTGGCGGCTGCGGTTTTTCCAGCGGTCCGTCGACAAGCTTAATGCCAACGCGCTCAGCCGTTTCGCGGGCCAGTGCTGTCACGATATCGCCGGGCAGAACCTCAAACACGATCCGGCCCCGGCGGCGAGCATCTTCGACCGCATCCGAACCTATGACACGCGGTGCTGCCATCAACCGGCTTGCCCGTCCACCGCCTCGATGGCGCGGGTTGCGGCGTCGACGGCGGTCTTGACCGAGTTTTCCGATCCCGAAATGAACAGGCGACCGAACCGCCCCACGGCACGCACTTCGACAATGTCTATTTCAGCGGCTTTCTCCGCCTCATTCGCGGCGATTGATATATAGGCGGCCGGGGCACATTCCACGATCCCCAGGGTTTGGCCCGGAACGATCAAGGCGCCCTTGCGCCATTTGTTCAGCAATTGCGCCTGATAGGGTTCGACACTGGTGATGATCTGCGTGGAACTGATCGCAGGCTTCAACCGGTCGGACATCGTGGCGCCCAGTTCGGCCAGCATCGCATCGCGCGCGGCTGACACTTCGGCATTTGATGGGGATCGCAGGATGAAGAACCCAAACTCGCGTTCCACCATCTGTGTCGTCGCCTCGACCGAGGACGCCTTGAGCGCCCGGTCGATCAGCGAAAACACCCCGTTGCCCGGTGCAAATTCACCGATCAGTACTGTGTCGCCGGACAAAGGTACCGAACCCTGCACCGTCGCGCCGTTATAGGCGGCGAATTTCGGCTGAAGGTTGTCGATCTGCATCAGCGCCCGGATCGTAATCTCGCTCATGCGCCATACTCCTCGTAAATGTCGCGCCAGGGTCTGCTTTCATAGGCGACCCGTTTGATGTTGATGAGATGCAGGGCCGTCACATTGTCCGATGTAATCGAACCCGACCAGGTGCCGGTGCCCAGCATGAAGGATGGTTCAAGATCGGTCGAATATCCCATGCCCCCCATGATGCCCGGCGTATTCACCAGAACCCGCCCTGTGGGCACGGTCGCGAACCGGGCGACAACCTCGGGGTCGTCCGAATGAATAACCGAGGAATGGCCCCAGCCCTCGAATTTTGCGATGGACTGCGCCAGCTGAATCCCATGGTCGGTGGACTTCGCCTCATAAAACGCCAGAACGGGGTTCAGTTTTTCGGCAGACAGCGGACGTTGCCACCCGACTTCGGTCTCTTCTGACACAAGACACCGGGTGCGGGGTGGAATCGAAAACCCGGCAGCATCTGCCAGCGCCTGAGGGCTTTGCCCCACCCTTTCGGGGTCCATTGCCTGAACGCCTTTGAAGATCACTCTGGCCAGACGGTCCGCCTCGGCCGGAGTGCAGAAATAAGCGCCTTTCAGCTTCAGTTCGTGACGCAGGTCGCGCGCGATCTCGGGGTCAGCGACGACCGCCTGCTCACTGACGCACGCCGTTCCATAATCGAAGCTTTTCGAGGTCACGATCATCTCGGCGACTTCCGCCAGATCGCGCGCTTTCGATTTATGCACATAACACGGCACGTTACCGGCACCGACCGCGAGCGTGGGTTTGCCGCTGGAATACGCCGCTTTGACCATGGCCGGACCACCGGTTGCCATCACAACCGAGGTACGGCGGTGTTTCATCAACTCGGCCGTTCCTTGAATCGTCACTGAATCCAAGCACTGGATAAGACCCTTGGGCGCTCCCATCTGCTCGGCCACACGGGCCATGATGCGAACTGTTTCGATCCCGCACACCACACCGCGGGGGTGCGGCGCACAAACGATGGCATTGCCTGCTTTCACCGCTGAAAGCACCTTGTAGATGATGGTCGAGGTCGGGTTCGTCACCGGGATCAGAGCCGCCACGACGCCCATCGGTTCCCCAAAAGCGGCGATCTTTGTCGCGTCGTCACGCCAAAGCAGGCCCAGTGTCGTCACATCCCTTAGGTAGTCGGCGACTGAAAGGGCATTGAACAGGTTCTTGACCCGCTTGTCCGGAACATTTCCATAGCCGGTTTCCTCAACCGCCATCTGCCCCAGCCGCTCGGCTTCCGGTTCAATTGCACGGGCCATGGCATCGACGATCGCATCCACCTGCGCCGGGTCTGTACCCAGAAAGGAACGATAGGCCTCGAAAGCGCTGTCTGCAGCGCGTCTGGCGGCGGCAATCGATTTCAGATCTGCGTCCATCACGAAGCTCCGGTGGCGATGGTGTCAAAGATACGGCGCGCCTGATCGACATCGCCGGCCGAAACTCCAATGGTTTCCAGTCGTCGTCCGGCAGCAGCTACGTCCGCGCCCAGAATTCGATCGGACATCGCAATCAGGCTGGTCGTCAGCGGGCTGGGAATCCCCGCGAGCTCAGCGGCTGACACCAGAGGCACAAGCGAGCCCAACACCCCGTCACGCATCAACCCGCGCGACGATTGCTGATCCGGGATCGGACGCGCGCCCGATCCGCGTTCAGCGCCCGCGAAAGTGCTTATCCATTCTTCGGCCTCAGGCAGGTTGCGAACACCAAAGGCAGCAGCAACGCGCCGTCGCTCATCTGCCAGCCCGTGGATCACTTCGTTCTGGTCGGCTCCGATCAGAGATGCAAAGGTCTGGTTGGCCTCCAACGGAACTCCGCCCATCGGTACATCAGGTCCGCCCGCGCCCATTGCGGCGCCGCCGAGGATCAAGGCCGGTATCTCGACCGCAGCCGAAAGATCGTTGAACCCGGAGGCCAGCACAGACTCAACCGGCTGCACATTCGGCAGGTAGGCAGACAGTGCTCCGAGAACCTCGTCCCGACCGCGCGGCAACGTCGCCGCGGCCATCGGAGCGGCCTGCGAAAGGGATAAACCTGCGCCCTCGGCCCGGAACCAATAGGGAAGGCCCTGAACCTCGACCAACGTGACGTCTGCGGTACAGCCCCCGATCCGCAAGAGCCATGCCGTTTCGACGGCCCCCATCGACCGGCCCGGCGCGAGAACCAAAATCTGCCCGTCGCGAAGGTGTTCAGCCAGAACCATGGCATATGTGCGTTGCTTGTGAATCGGACCGGTCAGAAAAATCACCTGGGCATCGCGCACCGCCGCATCCAGCTCTGCGGTGGTACGTACCGATGGCCCATCCCGATCGACCTGATAGGTGCCCACCGGACCATCACCCTGCAGCGAGATGCCCGAGGATTGGGTCAGCAGCGAAAGCTCGACCCCATAGGCCGAAAACAGGGTGACCTCTGCCCCCTCGGCAAGACCAAGCGCGGCCAACAGGCGTGCATCCGGTCCGCCACCAAGAACAGATATTCGGTCGAGCCTGGGTCGTTCAGGCACTCCCCCGGTTGAACCGCGTGTCGCGGCACGCGTGAATTCCTCGAATCCGGCTGACATGGTTTCTCCTCAGAACAGGCGGATCACGCCGTTGAGCCGGCACCAAGCCCGTCGATGATGGCCTCAAGCTCATCATGCGGGCGGGCGATCACGTGTACGGACACGACTTCGCCCACCTTATTTGCAGCCGTTGCGCCCGCGTCGGTCGCAGCTTTCACAGCACCGACTTCACCGCGCACAAGCGTGGTGACCAGACCGCCGCCCGCCTTGGTCTGGCCCACAATCGAAACGCTGGCCGCCTTGACCATCGCATCTGCTGCTTCGATCGCGCCGACAAGCCCGCGTGTTTCAATCATGCCAAGGGCCATCTGCCCCGCCACTGGTTTCGCCATTTTCCATTCCTCCAAATAAAGTAGATGTTTGCTGTTCGTGGTTCAGGCCGTGGACACGCGGTCGACCACTGCGATGATCGCAAGGTCAACCGGTACGGTGGACAGTCCCCCCGCCATACGCGCCGCAGAGCCGCCGACCACCAGAACCGTGTCCCCGACCCCGGCACCGCAGGTGTCGACAGCAACCCGTGCCGGATCGATCACTTTGCCTTTGCTGTCGACCAGATCCGTCACCAGCAGCTTTGCACCGACCAGCTTGGCGTCCTTGGCGGTTGCGGTGACGGTTCCGGCGACCTTGCCCAGATGCATCAGAACGTCCTCAGGTAACGGTCCAGCTCAACCTGAGTGACCTGCTGGTTGAAGAACTCGAGCTCGCGCTCGGCCTGTTGCAACACCAGTTCCCACAGCATTTCGCCCAGAACATCGCGCAACCACTCTGATCCCCGCGCCAGTTCGATAGCCGTTGGCAAATCGGTAGGAATGGGGTCGCCGATCCCGTCTTCGTAAGCGTTGCCGGTTGTCGGCTCTGACGGGGACAAACCCTGTTCGATCCCGTCGAGCCCCGCCGCAATCTCGGCAGCAAGCAGGAGGTAGGGATTCGCATCTGCACCGGCATCGCGTTTTTCAACACGAACTGCACTGTCGGACCCTTCGATGACCCGAATACCGACGGTGCGATTGTCATAGCCCCAGCTCGCGTTGATCGGGCAGAACGTATAGGGCTGGCGCCGCCGGTAGCCATTGACCGTGCCGCTGCCGCAGATCGCCGTTTCACACATGCGTTGCTGCAACCCGGCGATGAAGGACTTTCCGGTCTCGTTGATCTTGCCGTTGTCGGCGAAGACATTCCTGCCGTCTTTCCAGAGTGAATAATGTGTGTGGAACCCGTTGCCCGACTGATCGAAGAAGGGCTTTGGCATAAAGGTCGCCAGATATCCGTGTGCAATCCCCAGCTGGCGGATAAGAGATTTGAACAGGACGACACGGTCAGCCGCAGCCAGCGCCTCGCCGTAGCGGATGTTCACCTCGATCTGGCCTGCGGCGTATTCCGGGTTCGATTGTTCGATGGGGATGCCACATTCGTTGATCTGTTGACGGATCGGACCAACAATGTGCTCCATCCGTGCGGCACGCCCCAAACCATAGACCTGAATGCCGTTGTCGCGCGGCTGGCCTGTTTCCGGGTCCAGAAGATAGAATTCCAGCTCGGTGCCGACATTGACCTCGAACCCCATCTCACGGGCACGCTCAACCTGACGCAGCAGCGCCTGACGCGGATCGATCGGGACTGGCTTGTGATCCATCCCCTCTGCGCGGCCAAAACATACGGCCACACCCGGCTCCCACGGTACAGAGACGGGTTTGGTCATCGGAAAAACGTGCATATCCGGGTAGCCGTTGTCGAAATTGACATAAGGCGTGTCCCAGACATCGCATGTCATGTCGATGGCCATCAACGCAATCGACAGCGCATTGCCGCTTTTGCAGACGTGGTCCCAGTGGCTGGCCGGAATGCGCTTGCCGCGCATGATGCCATTCAGGTCACCCACCCCCAGTATGACGGTGTGCGTGCCTTCGGGCAGATCAAATCCCGAACTCATTGGTGCGCTCTCCCTGTTTTTTGGCTTTATAAATGCTGTATTCTGTATACAGTATTCACAAAGCCAATCGATAAACAAGGAAAATCTGCACCATGTCCAAGAGCTCGGTCATCGTTGTCGGAGGTGGCATCGTCGGCGTCATGACGGCGCTTACACTGCAAAGGCGTGGCGAATCCGTGACCCTGATTGATCGCTGGGAACCGGGACATTCTCGTGCATCTTCAACGGATTACAACCGGGTTATCCGCGCCATTTCCGGGCGCGACGAGTTCTATACACGTTGGGCGCGGGAGAGCCGCCTGCGCTGGCTGGAACTTCAGGCGGAAAGTGGTCAGAACCTGATGTACGAATGCGGCGCACTGATTCTGGCAACGGGCGGTCATTGTGATTGGGAGAACGCCACAGCAGAAACTTTCGACCGTGTTGGCGTGCCCTACTACAAGTTCGGGCGGCAGGACATCGAATCACGGTTTCCCCAGTTCCGTGTCCCTGACATCGAATACGCTCTGTTCGAACCCGAAGCCGGAATGCTGATGGCGCATCGTTGTGTCCTGACCGGGCTGGACCTGTTTCGTCGCGCGGGCGGCACGGTAGAACGCGGTCGCGTGACCACCGATGGATCAGAGCGCCCAATGCTAGATGGCAAACCGCTCGAGGCGGATTTGATCGTTGTATCGACCGGCCCATGGATGGCGGACATGTTCCCCAGAACAATCAAACCTATATCAACGGTGGTTGGCGTTAACGTCCTTTATACATCGACGCCTGACGGGTCCGAGGAGTTCGACATGAGCCGGATGCCCTGCTGGATCGATCACGGTCAGGGCTCTTTTGGCTTGCCTTCATCCGAAGGTTCTGGCGTCAAAGCTGCGGTCGTCATTCCGGACAAGATCGATCTGGACAATGACGAAAGGCTGATCCGGCAGGAAACGCTGGGCCGAACGCGCAGCTACATCCGGCATCGCTTGCCAGGCCTTGAGGGCGAGAGGGTCGTGGATTCCAAATTCAATCAAATCATCCTGACACCCGACACGCACTTTATTGTCGACTGGCACCCCGAGCACGAAAACGTGCTGTTCGCCGGAGGTTGCTCGGGACATCTGTTCAAACACGCGCCGGTTTTCGCAGAGTTTGCCGCAGGTGTTGGGATGAAGGATTTCGGAACGGCTGATCGTTTCAAGATTACCGGCCGCAGAAAACTAAGCCCGAAGGAAAGCCCCAGCGGGCGTTAACCCTCGGACAGAGCCTGATACAATCCGGAGTTCGGGCATTTCTCTTGCGGCAGGCGATCCCCTGACCGAATGGCATCGCGGCATGTTTTTGCCTGACGGCAATGCCCGCATTTTTCCGCCAACTCCAGACTAAGCTCAGGATGCGCGTTCAGATCGTTTTCGCTCAGACCAAACTGACTGGCCATCGAGAGGATGCGCGCTCGGGCGTCGGGCGCACCGGATCGCAACATGGCCAGATCCGCCCGGGAAAGTCCGAGATCAGACAATTCAAGATCGCTGATGCTTTCATCGCGCGGAGCATTGACGATCCGCGCTATTCGCTGAAAAAAATCCTTGTATCCTGACATTCCGAAACCCTTTATATCGCCATGTATACAGTATACACTGCGGAACCTGACCAAACTTGATCAGGATCAAGAACTTCAGCTCTTACGGATTTGTCATCGCGGACTGTAAGTGCCCCGAAACAGTTCCACGGCCTGCAAGGCAGCAAGATCATCCGGAACCTCTGCGGCGTTCACCGAGGTCATGCCCGTATCCGCTTCACCCGGTGACAGAAGAACTTCGCGCCCTCTTGTGAACAGTTCCTGCAGGTGATGCGCCTTGTATTCGGGATGAAATTGCACGGACCGCGCGGGGAAGTCGTAGTCCAGCGCCCCAACCGGACAGTGACGTGCCGATCCCGTCACCCGTGCGGAATCCGGAACCTGCGTCACCTGATCCTGATGCCAGACAAAAGCGTCAACCTCGTCATCGTCATAGTTAAAACTACGCGCACCAACGACGTTACCAACCTCGGCTTTCTCGGCGCGTCCGCCATAGACGTCAGCCATGATCTGGTGCCCGAAACAGATTCCAAAGACCGGTGTGCGAAACTCACGACAGCGGTCGAGGAACGCGCGCAGCGGCTGCATCCATTCCGTATCATCGTAAACACCGAATTCCGATCCGCCGACGATGACCCCATCGAGGTCTCTGTGTTCGGGAAGCGGCGCGCCGTCGACCACCCCTGCCACCACAAACTCGGCCTCAGGCAGGTGCGGCGCGATCCACTCCTGAATCTGTTGCGCGGTTCGCGGCATCCCCTCCAATAGTGGCAAGGGGTGGGTTGTCAGCTCGAGAACCGCGATCCTCACCAATCGTAAGCCCTGTCAATTCCAGCCATTTTTACCCCTGTAAAGGCTGATGCTTCGAAGCTGAGGGCGCGCAGGTCTTCGGTTTCCAGATTGTGGACCGAGGATTTTCCACACGCCTTTGCCAATGCAGTGATCTCCATGGTCATCGCGGTCAGATAGCGCGCAATGCGTTCAGCGCCAGCGTTGGGGTTCATGCGCGCCTCCAGCTTTTCATCCTGTGTCGCAATGCCGACGGGGCAACGGCCCGTATGGCAATGATGGCAAGCACCGGGGGACGTTCCCAAAGCTGCGTAATCGTCCAGATATCTTGGGCTGTTGCATCCCAGCGCGACCATAGCCGCGTTACCGATCATCACCGCATCAGCGCCCAGTGCCAGACATTTGGCGGCATCCACACCAGACCGGATACCACCTGCCGCAACGAGTGACACTTTGCCGGTCATTCCGCATTCGTCCAGCGCCTCTCGTGCAGCGCGAATAGCGCTCATGGTTGGAATGCCGGTATGGTTCAGCAACAGTTCCGGCGAGGCTCCGGTGCCGCCCTCGGCGCCATCAACAACCACAACATCCGCGCCCGCCTTGGCGGCAACTGCCACGTCAAACCGAGGGCGCGTCGCGCCCATCTTGATGAAGATCGGCACCTGATAGTTGGTGGCAATGCGCAGCTCTTCGATCTTCACTGACAGATCGTCTGCCCCCAAGAAATCGGGGTGACGGATGGTCGATCGTTGGTCCACTCCCTCGGGCAACGTTCGCATCTGGCTGACGCGCGGGCTAACTTTCATACCCAGCAGCAGACCGCCTGTTCCCGGTTTCGCCCCTTGCCCGACGACAAGTTCCAGAGCATCGGCGCGGCGCAAATGATCCAGATCCACACCATACCGGGCGGGTGACATCTGATAGAGCAGGCGCTGGGAGGCTTCGCGCTCCTCTTCCAACATGCCACCCTCGCCCGTGCAGGTCATGGTTCCCACTTTAGAGGCCCCATACCCCAGCGATGCCTTCGCCGATGCCGACAAGGCACCAAAGGACATTGAGGCGATGTAAATCGGAATCTTCAATTCAAGCGGACGCTCTACAAGACCACGACCTGCGCCCAGAACAGTCGTCGTATCGCAACTCTCGCGATAGCCTTCGAGCGGCAGGCGGGTCATCGTCGCAGGAACGAATGTCAGATCGTCGAATGTCGGCAATTGCTTGTTGAACGTGTTGTACCCACGCACCTGATACCGCCCAAGCTGCGCCAGCGCGTGAACCTCTGAGATCGCCTCGGGCGTCCAGCGTGTCGATCCGCCCTCATCGTAAGAGGAGGGAACACCGGCCGGGCGGCCTTCGATGGCGCCGGCGTCGCGAAATCTGATTTCCTCTTCCGAGGCGACGTCGAACGGATATTCGTAAGGTTTACTCAGATCATGAGCCATGCGCTTGCGTCCCTGCTTTCAAAATACCAAAGACGCTGGCCCGAAACCATTTTGCGCCAATTTCGCGAACTGTCGACAAGCCCGAGCGGGTCGAGGATTGCGTCGACCTCGGCCACTTCTTCGGCTGTCGGTTCGATCACGTCGACATCGACGCCCAAGCTGTCAACCTCGCCAGCCACCCAGACCTCGCCTTCCCAAAGCGCATCGGCACAGGATTCCCCTGCCCCGCCAAGCGCGATGATCCGCCCGGAATGTGCCATGAAACCAGATTGATACCCGATCTTGCCCTCGACAACGATGTTTCCACCTTTCATCGCAACACCAACCCGAGGTCCGGCATCGCCTTTGACATGGATCGTTCCGCCAATCATTGCGGCGCCACAGGACATACCGGCATACCCACCCACGGTGATGTGCCCTTTGGCCATGCCTTCACCCACGGCCCAGCCGCAATTACGTTCAATCGAGATGTTCGCACCGATATTGAGGCCACCGCAGTAGTACCCAACCGATCCCTCGAAAGTGATGTCCACATTGTCCGGCAGACCCACACCCAGATTATGGCGAGACAGAGTATCGACCACACGGATCGGCCGACCTGTCGCGCAGGCCTCCATGATCTCGCGGTTCACTTCTCGGATATGCCGCTTGCCGACTTCAATGACGATCTCATCCATTGTTGCTGCCACCTCGCTCATGCCGCCAGGCTCCGGTTTCCGACGCCCCAGATGCCGGTAAGCGACGGGCCATCATAGTTGATCACATCGCATTCCTCGGTCATCACGCGGCGAACCGCTTGTTCCTCGGTCGCGGCTGCAAGATCACCATTGCGGTTGACGACGACCAGCGGCTTCATCGCAAAGCGATCTTTGGCAAAACCGATCCCTCCGGGTGTGGCGATCATGTAGGTGAACACGCCGTCGATCGAGGTGATCGACTTTTTCAAAGCCTGTTCCATCGTCAGGCCGGCCTTCATCTGATCGCTGACCCAAACTGCGATCAGCTCGCTGTCATTTTCGGTCAGGAACCGATAGCCAATCCGGGTCAGCTTATCGCGCCATGTAAAATAGTCGGTGATCTGCCCGTTATGAACAATAGCGACGTCCGAAAACGGGCGCGCCCAGAACGGATGCGATGCATTGGGCAGAACCGAGCTTTCCGTGGCCAACCGCGCGTGTCCCAGCCCATGCGTTCCGACCATATCGCGCACACCGTGCTTTTCAGCCACGGCCTCGGCACCACCGATGTCCTTGATGATCTCAAGGCTGCGACCACAGGACTGCACCTCAATGCGATCCGTCAGCTCGTCGGCATCCGCGACCCAGGCCTGCAAATTGGAAGGGTCCGAGATTTCCATCCGAAAGCAGTAGTGGCGGCTGTGGTCGGTGACTATTTTGGGGTCGGACAGCAAACTGCTTCCGTGTTCACGCAAAATGGCCTCGAATTCAGACAGATCGGCGTCCTGCCGGGCCTTGTCAAACCCCATCCCGCGCAAGACGTATCCCGTTCCCCGCGGCAAGCCGTAAACGGCAAATCCGGTACTGTCTGCCCCCCGATGTTCCTGCGCGTCCATCAGGTCGACCAGATCCGCCCCAACCTTCCCGGGCGCGGCCAGAATTCTACCAGCAATTCCACACATGAAGCGCTCCCTGTTCATTTACTGCTGTATACTGTATACAGTACACGGATAATAGCAACCCCATTCGCCTTGGCACCCGCTGCATTTTTGAATACAGAATTCAGAAAGAACAGAAAGAGAGGCTCCGAGTGGCTCTGAAACAGATCAAAACACAACGTAGGCGTCTGGCGGACGAGGTCTATGACCAACTGGTCGAAGCCATCATGAGTCGCGATATCACCGACGAGGATCGGCTAGTGCAGGAAAAGCTGGCCGCCGAGTTGAACATAAGCCGGACCCCTGTGCGCGAAGCGCTCATGCGGCTGGAAACCGAGGGCGTGCTGGAAGTTGCCGCCAGCGGCGGGTTTCGGCTGGCCCGTATGGATCAAAGTGAGGTACGGCAATTATACCAGGCCCGCGCTGCGATCGAAGGTCAAGCCGCACGAATACTCGCGGTCCACGCGGAACAAGAAGTGCTTGATCGTTTGCGCGAGTTAATTCGCCGCGAAGAAGACCTGACCCAACCTACGACCCGAGACTATTTCATTGCTAATCGACGCATTCACCGGGCATTCATGATCGAAGCGGGTAACAAATTCCTTCTGGACATGTTCGATATGATCTGGGGAAAAGCGATGGCGTTCCACTTGTTTTCCGCAATCGAAAATGTCGATATCTCCAAATCTCTGGGGAACCATCTTTCTCTCGTGGACGCCATTGCAACCGGCGACGTAACCGTAGCGCTGGAAACCTTCACCAGCCATATCCAAGAGGGGTTTGACCTGCAAATCGAGGGATTGAAGGAAGTAGGCAGTGGATGAAGCGCCAGGAAAGATTATCAGATCAGCTGAAGTAGGATGTTTTTTCTCGCCATCTTCTCAGCACAAATGTCGCTAAAATTCTCCGGGGCTGATGTGCGACTTCAAACCAGCCCCGATTAACCCAATGATACTGCGCCGGCTTTTGCAGGTAGAACAGTCAACAAGTATCTATGGCCCAACTGGACACTTTATGTTCAATTCACGTAATGCAGCCCGTTGAACTCACCGCGCCACGCAGAGACTTCTGATAGAACAGGTTCGTCATCCAGGCCACGCTTTATCAGATCGGCCAAACGCTCGGCGTCGTCAGAAGTCATCCCCCAGCGAACCAACTCTGGTGTACCGATCCGAAGGCCATTCAAGTCACCCACGACCAGTTCGATGGGCAAACCGATCCCACAGGCGAGGAACCCGCATTTACGTAGCTGTTTGGATGCTGTCTGTCCGCCGCCATACGGCGCTGCCAGAATTGCGAATTGGTGGGATTCAGTGAAACCAGCCGAGCCGGCAAAGACGGGAATTCCTTTCGCATCCAATGCGTTGGCCAGAGCTTTCGACATTGCGATCATCTCGGTCGCGTAGGCCGAGCCAAAATCTTTCCAATCCAGCATTGTAACCGCGAGCGCCGCAGTCTTGGCGGCATCGAAGTTGGCTGTCATGCCCGGAAAGGCAATAGCATCCAGAGCTTTCGCAATCTCGTCATCATTCGATACGATCAGACCTCCGGCCGGGCCACCGAGGCTTTTGTATGTGCTCATTGTCATGAAATGCGCACCCTCTTTCAAAGGGTTGGACCACGCACGTCCAGCGATGATACCGCATTGGTGGGCGGCGTCGAACATGACCTTCGCACCGACCTCATCCGCAATGGCCCGCACCTCTGCCACGGGATGCTCAAACAGGTTCAGACTACCGCCAATGGTGATCAGCTTGGGCTGTTCGATCTTTGCCAGCTGCCTCAACTGATCCAGATCAACGGTGTAACCGTCAACATCTACGGGCGCTTCTATAGTGCGCAGCCCAAATAATCCCGCACACCCCGCCAAATGGTGTGTCACATGCCCGCCAATCGACGCAGGCGGCGCGATGATTGTGTCGCCTGGCTTGCAGGTCGCCATGAAACCGTAGAGGTTGGCAATTGCGCCGGATGGTACCCGAACCTCGGCAAAGCGGGCATCAAAAACCTCGGCACAAAGTTCTGCGGCCATGATTTCGATCTCTTCAATCGCCTCCAGCCCCATTTCATATTTATCGCCGGGATAACCCAGCGAGGGACGGGACCCGATGCCGGAAGACAAAAGCGCCTCGGCCTTCGGGTTCATAACGTTGGTTGCCGGATTGAGGTTGAAGCACTCATTCTCGTGAATCCGGCGGTTCTCCTCTGCCAGACGCGCAAGCCGAGCCAGGAGATCGCCCGACGATGCTGATGCAGTCTTGGTTGCAATATCCTGAACCAAGGTTTCGCTGGCAGCGGGTACCCAATCTCTTTGAGCAAGTGTCATCTGACGTCCTCCTGTTTTTTTTACACTCTGACCGCACCCGCGTGACATCGCAAAGCAGAATTGCTATTTCTTGGGGTAGAAAAACTAAGGCTAAGATAATGAGCGTCGCGCCCAAACGTCCCAAGGGTCCCCCCCTAAATGCCATGCGGGCATTTGAGGCGGCGGCCCGACACATCAGCTTTGTTGCCGCCGCTGAAGAATTGAACGTCTCGCCGGGGGCGATCTCACAGCATATAAAGACACTGGAGGGTTGGGCGGGCACACCGCTTTTTCGTCGCAACGCACAAGGGGTTGAGCTTACGCCTGAGGGGCAGACACTTGTTGCAGACTTCACCACAGCTTTTGATTACATGGCCGATGCGGCCCGTGCGCTGCGCAACATCAAACCCAACGCCGATTTTCACATCGCCGCCCTACCCGCCGTCGCCCAGCTCTGGCTGCCCAAACGGTTGCGTCGGATCAGAGAGCAGCTTCCGGAGATCAGTTTCTCCGTCACTGCGATGGAAACGGCACCGTCTCTCTCACGTGAGATGTTCGACCTTTCAATTTTCTTTGCCAAACCCGACAGTTCGCCAAACCAAATTTCCGTTTGCCGCGATGTAATCGTACCGGTGTGTGCGCCCACTCTTCTGGATCAGACGCAGAGAGCCGGCGGGTTCCAGGGCATTCCAACGCTGCACGATCAGATTTGGAAGGACGATTGGGCAACCTGGTCCCGGAACGCTAGTTATGACCTGCGCAATAACAAGAGCGGCCCGCAGTTCTCGCTTTATAGCCTTGCCGTTGAAGAGGCCAAAGCTGGCGCTGGCGTGCTGATGGGGCACCTGTGTCTGATCGAAGAGGCCCTGAAATCCGGGGCACTAGCGACTGCGCATCCGCAAAGCTGTTCAACAGGTCTTTCTCTTGTGATCCAATTGCCTGCGCAATCAAGACGAAGATCCGAGACGGATCAGGTTGTCGCGTTGCTTTCCGCATGAGTGAAAGCGCGAAACCGTTTCTCGTTGCCAATGTCAGAAAACCGAGTAATCAAACCGGTTCTTCAATTCAGAGATTGAGGGCAACGGTAGCATCATCCAGAATACTGCGGAAACGCGTGCTTGAAGCCGGCACAAGTGCCAAAACGTGCGCTTTGCTGAGCTCTGGATTTCTGCGTCGCGCTTCAGTGATCCACCAGTCTGCTTTTTTGTTGTCACCCTTCAACCAGTTGCTCATCGCAGCAAAAAAGGCCATTCCCGCATGAGACCAGGGCGTTCGCGCCGCCGTTTCGGCCCAATAGACGGCGGAATTCAGGTCACCATGTGCAATGTGAACCCACATCTTGTTTCCGGTCATGCCTGGTTTGAAGGGGTCGATCGGACTTAGGTCAATTGCACGGTTCGCCTGATCAAGAGCCGTTTCAAAATCATCCGTGAATACATTTGCCCAACTGGAGCCGTAGTACCCCCATGTATAATTAGGGCACGACGCAACGGATTGCGCAAACCACTGCTTGCTGCCTTCAGGGTCATGGTCCAGCCAATGACAACGCCCCATGATAAAGCTTGCAAACGGATCTCTGGGTTGCAATGTCAGACTTTGTTCAGCGTATCTGCGAGCTGTTTCAGCTTCGGCCGCGAAATCCGAACGGTAGCGCATAAACGCATTCTGGAAGTGAACGAACGCCATCCCTGCACAGGCGCGGGCTAGTCGAGGGTCAAGCGAAAGCGCCCGGCTCAGCATCTTCTCCGCAATCGCGTTTCCGCTTTGGCTGAATTGGCTCATGTAGTGAAACCCCAGATGCATCGAGGACCAGGCGTCCAGATTCTCAGCCGAGACGGGACCAATAGATAATGTCTCGTGTTGAGGGATCTCCAGTTCAGCAACCATAATCACATTGGCCGCTATTTCGGCGCGTAAGGCGTGTATATCGTCCATACTGGCACTTTTGCGGAGCGCCCAAATGACTTCTGAACTGCGCGTATCGGAAAGCTCTGTATCAATCGTGATCCGGTTGCCATTCATATCGATCACACCGGTCAGACAGTACCGAGCCCCGAGGATGCGATTGACTTCGGTCAGGTCAATCTGCCTGCCACGAAACCTGAAGGCCGAACCGTGCGAAACCACTTTGATCCACCGCAGGCTTGCGAGGGTCATGATCAATTCACGCGGGATCGCCTCCTCTATAGCTTCAAATCTGTCCATGTCGCCGTTTCGCTGAAACGGCAGCACAGCGATTGACGGCGGCGGCTCCTTAACGGGTAGATCGAACGGAGCTTGCTCAACACCAGATTTTTTCTCCTGCTCGACGCGCTCTGACTGAGCCGACGCGCGCAACCTGACCTCTCCCATGAACCGGAAGCCATGACCGCGTATTGTACGAATGAGGTTCGGATCTTGACTGGTATCCACCAGCACACGTCGGAGGTCTCGGATTCGGCTGGAAATAGCATCTTCGGAAACGATGCGCCCTCTCCAGACTTTCTCGACGATTTCGTCCCGACTGACCACACGGTGGGCATTTTCCACCAGCAGACACAGAAGATCGAAGACCTGCGGCTGCAGGTGAACCGGCCGCCCGTCACACAGCAGTTCTCGGCGCGCACCATCCAGAAGAAAGGGTTCGAACGCATATTTCACAACGGCAAACCACGTTTCAAAATTGGTCCCTCAAGCATACCGTGATTGAGAATCCCTGCAATATCCCGGAAATCTCCACCTTGTCTCCCAGCGACGCGCCACAATCCGGCCTAATGCTGACGGATCAGAAACTGACCCAGGGAGGCACAATTGTCCGATTTTGCGACGAACCCAAACCTGCCATTGGCCGGAGATGAATATTTCCTGTCAGACGGCGGCATTGAAACAACGCTGATATTTCAGGACGGAATCGACCTGCCCTTGTTCGCGGCTTTCGTTTTGCTTGAAACCGAGCATGGGCGGCGTGCGCTGACCAGCTACTACGAGCGCCACATCGCCGTCGCCCGCGCGCATCGGCTTGGCTTCATTCTGGAAAGCCCAACTTGGCGATCAAGTCGGGACTGGGGGCAAAAGCTCGGTTACAGCCCCGGCGATCTCGACCGGATCAATGCCGAAGCAATTTATCTCATGCGCACGCTACGCAATCTCCACGCAGATACGGTTGCGCCGCTTGTCATAAGCGGCTGCGTCGGACCTCGGGGCGATGGATATGTACCGGGAGAATTGATGACCGCAACCGAAGCCCGCGACTATCACGCGCCCCAGATCGGCGCCATGTGCAAGGCCGGGGCAGATATGGTCACTGCAATCACGATGAATAATACATCAGAAGCTACAGGGATTGCGCTGGCCGCGAAAGCACAGGCTGCGCCTGTAGTGATAGCCTTTACGGTCGAGACGGACGGTGCTTTACCGACAGGGCAGACTCTGGCCGATGCAATTCACGAAGTCGATGGAGCTACCGGAGCGTCCCCGATCTACTACATGGTCAATTGTGCCCATCCGGACCACTTCGACCACGTACTGCGCGCAGGAGGGGATTGGATGTATCGTATCGGTGGCGTGAGAGCCAATGCATCGCGCATGTCTCATGCCGAACTGGACGAAAGCGAAGTGCTGGATGACGGCAACCCCGCAGAGTTGGGCGAAGACTACCGCAGACTGATGGGGCTTTTGCCCAACCTGCGCGTCATGGGCGGTTGTTGCGGCACCGATCATCGGCATGTGGATGCGATGGGCCGGGCCTGCAAACATGCTCATCCCGTTGCCGCACAGTAAATGCGCCGGCAAAGCGGCGAACCGGGCGCGCCCGGTTCGCATTGAATATTGGGAAACTATAAAATGGAAATCACAATTCGCCCCGCCTCTTCCAAGGACACAAAGGCTGCGGGTACATTGTCCCATCCGGCAGTGATGCTGGGAACGATGCAGCTGACCTGCGTACACGACGCTTTTGTCGCCCAATGGACCGCTGCGCAGCCTGATTGTACCGTTTGGTCGCTGAATACAAAGACGAGATTTCGCCTACGGCCAGATGGGTAGCTACCGTAACATACCGCCTAATAATCATGTTCGGGAAATCGACCTGATCGCGGTCCGCAGTAGGTTTCAAGAGCAAGACACGGGTAAGGCTTCGATCAACGCTTTGTTGAATTTGACCAACAATGGCTGCAATTGGAACGGACGAGGTTGCTTGCTTGGTCCGACAAAACACGCACCATTTCCCTTTTTTCAGGCTTATAGGTTCGAGGTTGAAGGAGCGCTCCGTCGTTATTCAAGGCTCCCTCGTAGGTTTACCGACGCGCATACGATGAGGCGCCAAGTTAATCAAAGTCAGCGTCCGATAACAAAGTCGTTTGTGAAGCGGGAATGCGCCCTTTAGCGCCGCAACAATCCTGAGCAACGTCATTTGAACAAAGGTCCACTTGAAATTGGACCCATCTTCTTCTCAAACGAAACACAGGGACCGATGAGATGATAATTCCCGCAAGGTTTCTTCGCCAAAGCTAGGCAATTTGCCACCGGGATGAATCACTATCGAAGCAACAAGGCACGAGTTCATTCTTTGAGCCGTATGAATTCACGGTTCGAAAGAATAAGTGAGGGATAAATTAAAAGATGTGTAGGGTTTATCGGGGCAACTCTACTATTCAAAAGGAGTAGTGGCGGAGAGACAGGGATTCGAACCCTGGAGACGGTTTCCCGCCTACACACTTTCCAGGCGTGCGCCTTCGACCACTCGGCCACCTCTCCGTGCCGGCGTTATTTGGACCATAGCATCCGGATTTGCAAGGCCCGATTACAGCGGAATTACAACTCATCTCCGTCGCCCGAATCCAGATCTGCTTCGGTCAGGTCAACAGGGCCCGAGCGTTGCTCGGAAGCGGTATCCGGTACTGACGGTTTTGCCGCTGGGGCGGGTACGGCTGCGCTTTCGTCGCGCAGAACCTCGGCATTCCGAAGCCAGACGTCGCGTTGAGCGAAAGGTATTTCGATTCCCTCATCGACAAAACGACGGTTGATCTCGTGGTTCATGTCGGATTTGACCGACAGGACCCAGTTGACATCCCGCAGGATCGCGCGGATTTCAAAATCCAGCGAATCCGCACCGAACCCCTGGAACACAACACTGGGCGCCGGGTTGGCCAGAACCATCGGATGTCCGTTTGCGATCTCGCCCAAAATGGTTTCGACCTTGCGAGTGTCCGTTCCGTACGCCACGCCCACGGGTACGATTACCCGGCCAATCGTATTGCCACGCGTGTAGTTTGTAACCACGCCGCTTATCAGGTCCGAGTTCGGAACGATTACATCTGTCCTGTCGAAGGTTTCGATCCGCGTGGAGCGGACCGAGATATCCCGGACATATCCCATCATTCCGTTCACATCGATCCAATCACCCTTGGAAATCGGGCGCTCTACCAAAAGGATGATCCCCGAAACAAAGTTCGACACGATGGTTTGCAGTCCGAATCCGATACCGACCGACAAGGCACCTGCCACAATCGCCAGCGACGACAGATCAAACCCGGCAACCATGATGGCAACCAGTGCTGCCAGAAAAATACCAACGTACCCGGTGCCCGATACGATGGCATTCTGGCCGCCGGGATCAATGCTTGTCTTTGGCAGCAGCGAGTTGCGTAGCCCGCTTTGCAGAAGACGGGTCAGCGTATAGCCGATGGCAAAGACAGCTACGAACGTCAGGAAATTGCTGGGCGAAATCGTGACGCCGCCAATATCGAACCCCAACAGCAGCCGCGACCATGCCTCAAGCAAGTCCGTTTCGCGCGCGCCCCAGTAAAGCGCCAGAACTGGCAGCGCCAGAATCGCAAGCGCGAATCCGACCAGAACCGAGAACAATGAGTCGCGCGCCGCCTCGCCCTGCCCGGACAGCCAGCCATAAACCGTGCTGATAAAGCGCTGCACGATTACGAGGGCGGCGATGAGGACCAGAGTTTTCACGGCTGGGAAAACGATTGCCTCGGCGGCATTTATATAACCAAAGGCCGCCAGAATCGGCGTCGCTATCCCGAGCATGAACAAAGCCCGTCTCAGGAACTCTACCAGCTGGCTAAACCCTGCAGCGCGCCGATTGGCTTCCTGACTTGCCTGCTCCTGCTGCGGTTCTGTTTGCCGAACCTGACGCACACGCAGCAGCAAAAGCGCTGTTACCAGAACGATCGGAAAGCCAACGACTGCGCGTGTCGCGTCCGAGATGTTCTCGATCTGCTCAAACAAAATCGCCAGTTCATGCAGGATAAGCATGACGGCGAGCAGATCGATATAGACCCGCAGCTCTCTGATTTTGCCGCGCGACAATCTCGTGAAATTCTGGGCTGCGCCGATCAGGTAAATCTGCCGACCAATCCAATCAAAGTAGAATATGATCGCAGCCCAATAGGGGATGTGCTGGAACAACAAAGTGCCGCGCAGGCCCAGCACACCAGTCAGCATAACGGCTGAGACCAGGGCCAAAACGCCCAACCACGGAAGTAAAATTCGTAGCAGTGAGATTACAAAGGTCCAGACGCCACTGCCCTGCCCCCCAAAAGACCGCAGATACGCACCGCCCTTCTCAGACCACCTGCGCCCGTACAGCAACAGCACCGCCGCGATTGTCAGCAGGGCGAATATGCCGAGGCCACGCGCGCGAATCTGTTCGCGCACCACATCGGTTTGCAGATTCTCGATCGTCTCATTTATCAGGCTTCGCGTCGCTTCTTTGACATCTACCCACGCCGGGGCCCAATAGGTGGGATTGAACGGCGAAGGCCCGCGTTCCAGCATCTCTTTTGTTTGCCGATCGCGGATTATCCGGTCAATTTCGCTGATCAGCCCATTCGCGCGGCTGAATGCTTCTTCCGAGATGATACGCGGAACGCGCAAACTGTTAAGCTGATTTTCCAGATGCGCACGCAGCTTTGCGATGTCCTCAGGCTCTGTTTCGCCTTCCGCCGGCTTTGCCCCCAACGCCTTGAGCTGACTTTCCAACGTCTGAATACGATCCGTATTGGCGCCACGTGCCTTGTTAAAGTCCTCGCGGTAGGTATTGATTTCCGAGCGTAAATTCTCCAACGCGGCATTCGAAGCACGGTTGGTCCGGATCACGCTTTCCGCCCGATCAGCCGTGCTGACCCAGCCCTGATAGTATTCACTCTGACGGTCGGTAAGCTGGGCAGACGCGATCCCAGCCAGCCCGATCAGGCAGCATACCGTCAGAACCAGAAACAGGCGGACCTGTCGCAGCATCACACGTCCTCAAATACACCGGGTATGCTGCGCGGTGCCTCGGTCATCCAGTCCGGAACGGGCAGCTCTTTTTCCCTCAGGAAATCGGGATTGAACAGCTTGGATTGGTAGCGGGTGCCATAGTCGCACAAAATGGTTACGATCGTGTGCCCCGGCCCCATCTCTTTTGCCAGGCGAACCGCACCGGCAATGTTGATCGCGGTCGATCCGCCCATCACCAAACCCTCTTCGCGCAGCAGGTCGAAGATATAGGGCAACGCCTCGTTGTCGGTGATCTGCCACGAATGATCTGGCGTGAACCCTTCAAGGTTCTTCGTAATCCTCACCTGCCCGATACCTTCTGCGATCGAGCCACCCTCCATCGCGATCTCACCCGTGGTATAGTAGGAATACAATCCGGCTCCCATCGGATCAGCCAGACCGATCTTGACGCCCTTGGGCTGCAAGGCCTCTGCCACCCCAGCCAAAGTTCCACCAGAGCCAACGGCACAGATGAAGCCGTCGACCTTGCCGCCGGTTTGCGTCCAGATTTCCGGGCCGGTGGTTTCCACGTGGGCCTGACGGTTTGCGACATTGTCGAACTGGTTCGCCCAGATCGCACCATTCGGCTCGGTTTGAGCCAACTGTTCGGCCAAACGGCGGGAATAATGGACAAAGTTATTTGGGTTGCGGTAGGGCGCTGCGGGCACCTGCACCAGTTGCGCCCCGGCAAGGCGCAACATGTCCTTCTTTTCTTCGGATTGCGTTTCGGGAATGACGATTACCGTCTTGAACCCCATGGACGCCCCGACCAGTGCCAGACCGATCCCGGTGTTACCGGCCGTGCCTTCAACGATCGTGCCACCGGGCTTCAGATCACCGCGGGCAATCGCGTCGCGGATGATAAACAGCGCGGCACGGTCCTTGACGGATTGACCCGGGTTCATGAATTCGGCCTTGCCGAGAATTTCACAGCCTGTTTCTTCGCTGACGCGACGCAGCCGGATCAAAGGTGTTTTACCGACCGCGTCGGCAAGGTCTCGAGCAATGCGCATGGCGTCCTCTTGTCATATGGTATCGCAGAAGATTTACAGGTGCCCCGTCTTGATCACAAGGCGCGATAGCTAGGCGCGCAGGCGCTCACGGTTGCGTGCCAGCCAATGGGCTAACGACAACAGCGGCAGATCCTTGAAAACATGAGCGTCTACCTTGGCCATAAAGTCGTCAAACGGCAGAATTTTACTACGGATATCTTCGCCTTCCGAATCCAGGCCGCCACTTTCGACGGTATCGGTCAAATCACCCAGCCCGACATAAAGGTAGATGTATTCGGTTGACGATCCGCTGGACGAATACGCACCACCGGCATACTCAAGACTGGTGAGCGATAGCTGCGCCTCTTCCATGGCTTCGCGGTGGGCTGCCTGCTCGGGCTTTTCGCCGGGGTCGATCATGCCTGCCACCGGTTCCCACATCCACGGCTCGGGATCGTCGATCAAAAACACAGGCGCCCGGAATTGCTCCACCAGCAGAACGGTGTCGCGCACCGGATCATAAGGCAGGACGATCACGGCGGCCCCCTGCATCAACCCGCTGCGATGTAAAACCGGGCCCATCGAGCCATCGTGCTGACGATGCTGCAATTCGATCTCATCCATCCCGAAATAGTTGACATAGGCACGTGTTCGATGATGCACGACCACGTCTTCCTCAGTGCTCCGGATATCTCCGGTCGTGCGCTGTCTTGCCGCCAACCTTGCCCACGCGCGCGTTCGTATGGCCGGAAAACTGCGGGAAATTGCAGTAGCGTCGACCCTTCCATAGTGGGCCATCACCTCTTCTGCGGCGAGCATTGAAACCGCACCCCAATCGTTGTTCCACGCCTTAAGATCCCACCGGGCATCGGTCTTCCACGCGTTTGAAACAGGAAAGAACACCAGCGCTTGATGCTTCTTGCCGTCATCTGTTGTGACGGTTTGCAAGCGCAGGTCATATTCGAACCCGCCTTCGTAAAAGGCCAACCGGGCGCGCTCTGGATCACCCAGACCCTGTACCAGTACGCCCTCTGCACTTGCGCCCTGTTCGGCGACAATCATCGGAAACGGTTGATCCTGAACCGAATATACAGCGTGATCGGGCAACACCGCCTGCGTTGCCGACAAATCGTCCGCATTGCGACCCATGACAAGTTCCAGCAAAGGCAAATGGCGCAAAGTGCCATAGAAAAACAGATCAGACAAATTAGGAGCCCCGAATTGGCAGGTCAGATTTAGCGCCAGCGGCGAAAGGCAATCTCGGTCAGTATGCCGCTGAGGACCGCACCGATACCCAGTGTGAACAGGATTTCTGATGCCAGTAGTTGCTCGCCATACTCAACCCCGATCTCGAAAATGGCGAGCAACGCCTCGAACGGGCCGCCAAATCTGTGACGCATCGCCTGGCTGAACATCTCGTAGGTGCCCTGCACGAACAGCCCCCAGAAGACCAATGCCGCCACGCCGGTCAGGCCGTTGTTAATCGCAGCCGTCCAGCCACGCCCGGCGCGTTTACCCATGATGACCCATCCGCAGACCCACCCCAGTATCATATTCACATAGGTGAAGTAGCCATAGTTCTTACCCTCTTCCCCGTTGTCGATGATCATGCCCGAAACAAGGAACGCTATCACCAACAGACACAACGCGGCGACAAGACGTGAGGCTGTAGGCATCAGATTTTTCCGTTCTTCAACTGGGTTTAGCTATTGTGATCTGTGTCACATCACAATTACCGGTGTCAAAGGCTGCGCCACATGCGGTCAAATAATAATTCCACATGCGGCGAAAACGCTCATCGAAACCCAGTTCGGATATCTGATCCCACTTGGCATTGAAGGTCTCGTACCAGCGGCGCAATGTCAGATCGTAGCTTTTGCCGAACTCCTTTGATCGCACGACTGTCAATCCCGCCTGAGCAATCTGATCTTTCAGGATTGTCGGAGCGGGCAGCATACCGCCGGGAAATATATATTTCTGAATGAAATCAACGCCGTTCTTATAAATATCCCAACGATGATCCGCCACCGTTATGATCTGCAACGTCGCATGAGCGCCAGGCTTCAACCGATCACGTACGGTATTGAAATACGCGGGCCAGTATTTCTGACCCACCGCCTCGAACATCTCGATCGAGGCAATTCCATCATATTGCCCCCGCTCGTCGCGGTAGTCCTGCAGCTTGAACTCTACAAGATCAGAAAGTCCTGCTTTTTCAATACGCTCTTTGGCAAAATTCAACTGCTCCTGACTGATCGTCAAACCTGTCACGCGCAGCCCGCGCTCTTTGGCGGCATATTCGGCAAACCCGCCCCAGCCACACCCGATCTCAAGGATATGGTCCCCCGGTTTGGCCCCCATTTCATCCACCAGACTGGCATATTTTGCCGTCTGCGCATTCTCGAGGCTTTCCTGACCGGTTTCGAAAATGGCGCTGGAGTAAGTCATCGTGTCATCCAGCCACAGACCATAGAAATCATTACCAAGATCATAGTGATACGAGATGTTCTTCTTGGCTTGAGTGCGATTGTTGCGGTGCAGCCAGAACCTCAGCCTTTCATAGGCGCGGACAAGAAACTGTCCCGTGAAATCATCGTAGACCGTTTCAGTCCCCAAATGCACGAGGTCCATGAAACTGCGCAAATCGGGGGTACTCCAATCACCCTCCAGATACCCGTCCGAAAATCCAAGCTCGCCTTCCCGCACCAGCCGGGAAAAGACGTCGGGGTCATGGATGTCCACATGCGCCACTGGTCCCGGCTTGGGCGCGTCGGCGCGGAAAACGCGGCCATCCGGCAGCGCGATGTCAAGTCGGCCGCGCTCCATCCGATTCAACATCTTGAAGACTTGTGCAAAATATCTCGGCAGGTTTTCCTGCCCATCGGTGCTCGTCAGGAACATCCGCTCTCCCCTCTGCGGTTGCGCGATAAAGCTAGGCCGGGATTCGGTTTATGGCAAGTTTTCAGTTCCTTACCGGCTCTTTTCTGCTTTCATAAAGGTGCAGTGCGCGTGCGCGACCTTCTTTCAATCCCACCACGGGCTGGGGGTACGCGTCTTTATGGGACAGCGTCCATGATCGCGGAACGGCATCAAAATAGCTTAGTGCAGTGGCCGAAGGGGCAGCCTGACCTTCGGCAACCCAGCGGTGGAGATAGTCCGAATTCGGATCAAACCGCTCACGTTGGGTCTGTGGATTGAAGATGCGGAAATAAGGGGCGGCGTCAGGTCCCGATCCCGCCACCCATTGCCAGCCCATGGCATTTGCGGCCGGGTCCCAATCGATGAGGCACTCGGCAAACCAGTCAGCGCCGACTTTCCAATGCGTCATCAGGTGTTTCGTCAGGTAGCTCGCGACAATCATCCGTGCCCGGTTGTGCATTCGTCCGGTCACGTACATTTGCCTCAATCCGGCATCAACGACCGGAATACCGGTTCTCGCTTGCCGCCAGGCCCGTGCGTCTGGCGCGTCGGGATCGGTGTTCCAGGGGAACGTATCCCATTCGGGCTTCCAGTTATCCGTCAGAAGATGCGGCCAGTGGTACATCAGGTGATAGGCGAACTCGCGCCATACAAGCTGACGCAAAAAAGCCTCTCCGCCGGACACGCCCGTCCGATCCGCGTTTTGCACCCTGTGCCAGATCGCCCGCGGTCCGATCTCGCCCAGCGACAGGTATTCCGAAAGATCCGAGGTTCCGGCATCGTCAAGCCTGTCCCGTTGCGCGGGATATCGGTCGATGCGCTGCAGAAATGTGTCCAGCTGATCCAGCGCTGCGGCTTCTCCGGGGCGAACAAACGGGCGAACCACGCAGGCCCCGCACCCCATCCCCCGATCCAGGCCCCAGTCGGTCAGACGATCGGATACGGGCCAGGTTTCCGGCGGTACAAGACGCGTATGGGCTGGCTCGGGCGGCGGAACCTCGCGCCCTTGTACCGATCGCCACATCGGAGTGAACACACGAAACGGTTGCCCCGCTTTGGTGGCGATCATCCATGGCTCGAACAGAAGGTGACCTGCAAATGACCGGGCATTGATACCCTGGCCCTGTAATGTCGCCTTGATCTTCTTGTCCCTGCCGATCGCTTCGGGATCGTAAGCCCGCGACCAGAACACGGCAACGGCGCCGGTTTCCTTCACCAAGTCACCAAGCACGTCCAGTGCTGCGCCCTTACGCAGGATCAACCTGCTGCCAATCTGTTCAAGCCTTTGAGCGAACGCCTCAAGACCCAAGCCAAGGCGCCATTTCGGCGCCGCGCCCAGTGCCTGAACCTGATCATCCAGTATGAACACGGGCACTATGGGACGGCCCGTCCGCGAAGCCGCGCCGAGAGCCGGGTGATCGCTCAGCCGCAAATCGCGCCTGAACCACAAAATGATCGGAGATCGATTGGGTTCCATATCCGCCTCTTGTTTTCTTCGAACTACGAAGCGACGCGGAAACCGGATCACAAAACGCGGTCAAGCGCCTCCAAAAGCTGATCAATTTCCTGTCGGCTTGTGTAGTGCGTAAAGCTGAGACGCAGAACGCCCTGATCTGGATCGACCCCCATCGCCTGCAACGGGCGATGCGCGTAGAAATCGCCCCCTCCGGCCATGATACCGTATTTGGAGAGCTCAGCCGCAACGGGCTCGGCCTTTGCGTTCAGGGCCAGTGCAACAGTCGGAGCACGCCGGCTGGCGTCAGACGGACCGATCAGACGCAGCGCGTTCCGGTCTTTGACCGCGTCCAGCAGGGGTTGCAGCAACGCAATCTCGTGTTTGCGCATCAGATCATGGACAAATGCGCCACGCTCGGGAGCGCCTGTTTCAGGCCCGTCATGATGGTCGCAAAGCAGTTCCAAATAATCTGCCATACCCGCACTGGCTGCGATCTGCGCATGATCAGGTCCGGCGGGAGTGAACCGCTTGTAAAGCGTTCCCCCGTTGAAATAGTGGGCCTGGTTGGGAAGCAACTCACCCAATGCGCGCCTGATGACCATACACCCCTGGTGTGGACCATAGGTCTTGTAGGCCGAAAACAGATAGATGTCCGGCCCCAGATCGCCGACATTGGGAAGCCCGTGCGGCGCGTATGATACCCCGTCGACACAGACAAAAGCGCCCGCGGCGTGCGCGATTGCGGTGATTTCAGTGACCGGGTTGATTTCGCCGACGACATTTGAGCAATGCGGGAAGCAGACCAGCCGCACATTCTCGTCCAGCAGGTTTTCCAGATCCTGCGGGTTCAGGGACCCGCTCTCCGGATCAATCTGCCATTCCCGAATTTCGATCCCGTCATCGGCCAATCGCCGCCATGGCCCGGAATTGGCCTCGTGATCCTGATTGGTGACGATGATTGCATCACCCGGCTGCATCCACTGACGGAAGGCCTGCGCGAGAACATAGGTATTCTGCGTCGTCGAGGGGCCAAAGCTCAGTTCATCCGTATCAACCCCCATAAGCGCGGCCAGACGCGCGCGGGCCTCATCCATTTCTTCGCCACCCAAACGACTGGCGTCGTAAGGCGCATAGGGCTGAACCTTCCGCTGCGTATAAAACCGGTTCAACCGATCGAGCACAGGCTTGCAGGTATAGGACCCGCCTGCGTTCTCGAAAAAGGCCCGCCCCTGAAGGCTGGGTTCAGCAAAAGCCGGGAACTGCGCCCGAACGAAATCGATATCAAGGGTGCTCATCGCACGTCTCTCCCTATTCATGCGCCACGCTCCGGAGGTTTCCCCTCGCATGATCCGGACAACACCAAAAACAAGGCAGGTCTTCCAGCCCAGCCGCAGGTCCCTGAATCGGATATGGGTCGACGGCAGTCCCTCGGAAGGCGCTCTGCCACCGACGGACAGGGTCAGATAGCCAGATGAAGATCGCTGGGTCAAGTCACTGCGTTGATGGCGCTTTTTGAAACCCGGCCAAGAAAAAAGCCGGGCTGTTACACCCGGCCTCGCATCACAAATTCAGGTCCTACCCCTGCACCTTGGTATAGGTGCCTTCACCTGCCAGAATACCCCGGAACCCGCCCGGCTCATCCAGACCGAATACGATCAGCGGCAGATTGTTGTCGCGCGCCAACGCAATGGCGGACGCGTCCATCACCCGCAGACGTTTGGTCAGCACATCGTCATACGAGACGTTGTCATAGCGAACTGCGTCAGCGTGCGCTTTGGGATCTTTGTCGTAAATGCCATCCACCCCGTTCTTGCCCATGAAGATAGCCTGACACGCCATTTCATTCGCCCGCAGCGTGGCAGCGGTGTCGGTGGTAAAATAAGGGTTTCCGGTTCCGGCCGCAAAAATGCAGACCCGCTTTTTCTCGAGGTGACGCACGGCGCGGCGGCGGATGTATGGCTCGCACACCTCATCCATCCGAATAGCCGAGATCACACGCGTGAAGACCCCGACCGCTTCGAGCGCAGATTGCATCGCCAGCGCATTCATGACGGTCGCAAGCATACCCATGTAGTCGGCTGTCGTCCGCTCCATCCCCTGAGCAGAACCTGACAGCCCGCGGAAGATATTGCCGCCACCGATGACCATACAAATCTCGACACCCAGATCATGGACCGATTTCACCTCTTGCGCGATGCGCTGAACGGTGGGCGGATGCAGGCCGAATCCCTGATCCCCCATCAGCGCCTCGCCCGAAATCTTCAGCATGACACGGTTATACGTTGTTTTTGGGGTTTCTGTGGTCTCGTCGGATGGGGAAAGGCTCATATTGCGCTCCGGGCTGGCACGGGGTTATTTTCCGGCGCAAAATGAAGCAAAACCTCCGCAGGTTCAATGCGGATAGTCAGGAATAAGGCAACCAGCGATGGCCGATAACTCAGCGAACCGGCTTTGGGAGCAACTGCCGCCGATTCCAGACGACAAACCTGTCCTCATCGCGGGGCCGACGGCCTCGGGAAAATCGGCGCTTGCGCTTTTGATTGCCGAGCGCTGCGGAGGCGTGATCGTCAACGCTGACGCAAGTCAGGTTTATGACTGCTGGCGCATCATCTCGGCCCGCCCGTCGCGCGAAGAGGAAGCCCGCACGCCGCACCGCCTGTATGGCCACATAGCATATGATCAGACCTATTCGACCGGTCACTGGCTGCGCGATATCACGCCCCTTCTGTCGCAAAACCAGCGCCCCATTATCGTAGGGGGAACGGGGCTATATTTCACCTCGTTGACCGAAGGGATGGCGGATATTCCGCCGACACCTCCGGACATCCGGGCGAAAGCGGACATGCTGCCGTTGCAGGAATTGATCGAGGGTTTAGACGCCCAGACCCTGCACAGGATCGACACCCAGAATCGTGCCCGGGTACAGCGCGCCTGGGAGGTTCTGAGCGCGACCGGGCGCACGCTGGCGGATTGGCAGGCCGAAACACCCGCCCCTATTCTGGATATTCGGAACACGGTTCCGATTGTATTCGACGCCGGAAAAGACTGGCTGCTGGATCGTATCAATCGCAGGTTCGATCAGATGCTGCGCCAGGGGGCAATGGACGAGGTTGCAGCCATGCGCGACCTATACGACCCGTCTTTGCCGGCCTTTAAGGCAATCGGAGTGCCAGAACTGATGACATGCCTTGAAGGTCGAATGACACTGGATGAGGCGCGCGAACGGGCGACAATAGCGACACGTCAGTTTGCCAAGCGCCAGCGGACATGGTTTCGCGCTCGCATGAAGTCCTGGCACCATATAGACGCTGCATCCTGAGCGCCGCAGACAGATGACCCACTAAAACATTTAAAAAAACAAACTGTTATATAAAACCACGAAGAGGAAACACTGTTCTCGGGGCATTGCCCATTGCTGCGGTCCATATTGTTTCAGAATGAAACCCGACGACACTCACTTTCCTGCAGGATGTCGTTTTTGTGCTATCTATGACGATTTCCAACATTGACGCAGGGAAAAAACTGGTGCGGAATGCGACCATGGGGATGTTCATAAGCTCTAACACCAAGCCCTCGGCCCTACCGACCGACATGAAACGGTCGCTGTAGTGCCCCGTCTTATCAACCAGAAACACGAACTCTAAAAATTTAGTGTCACAGGGAGACATCTATGGAAAACCAGACAATCAATGGAAAGTCGATGCATTGGGCGGCAGAGATGCATGCTCAGGAATATCGCGAAGGCAATCTGAACCGCCGCGAATTTCTGGCACGCGTTACTGCGCTCGGCGTCGCCGTTCCTGCGGCCTACGGCATGATCGGGCTGCAATCACCGGCGGCCGCGCAAGAACCACAGCAAGGCGGCACCATTCGTTATCAGATGGAAGTGCGTGCCCTGAAAGATCCGCGTACCTATGACTGGACGCAGATCGCCACCTTCACCGCAGGCTGGCTGGAATATCTCGTCGAGTACAACAACGACGGGTCATTCAACCCGATGCTGTTGGAAAGCTGGGAAACCAACGACGACGCGACCGAATACACTCTGAACGTCCGCAAGGGCGTCAAGTGGAACAATGGTGACGACTTCACCGCCGATGATGTTGCACGCAATATCGCGGGCTGGTGCGATTCGACGCTCGAGGGCAACTCGATGGCATCGCGCATGGCATCGCTGATCGACGCAGACACGCAACAGGCTGCGGACGGCGCGATCACGGTCGTCGACAGCCATACCGTCAAGCTGAAATGTAACGCACCGGACATCACCATCATTCCGGGCATGGCGGACTATCCCGCCGCGATCGTACACAGCAGCTTTGATGCAAATGATATGCTCTCGAACCCGGTTGGCACCGGCTTTATGATCCCGGAGAGCCACGAAGTCGGCGTAAAAGGCGTTCTTGTGCGCAATGACGGCTTCGACTGGTGGGGATACGATGCCGGCAAAGGCGGCTACATCGACCGCATCGAGTTCATCGACTATGGCACCGACCCCGCCGCCGTTCTGGCCGCCTATGAGGCCGAAGAGATCGACATGAACTGGGAATCGGTTGGCGAATTTATCGACATTTTCGACAGCATTGGCCTGATCCGGTCCGAGCTGCCATCGGGTTTCACCATCGTCATCCGCCCCAATCAGCTGGCCGAAGACGCCAACGGCAACAAGATCTATGGCGACAAGCGGGTCCGTCAGGCTCTGGCCATGGCGGTCGACAACGAGGTTTGCCTGGAATTGGGCATGTCCGGTTACGGCACCCCTGCCGAAAACTGCCACGTTGGACCTATGCATCCGGCCTACGATCCGAATGTGAAGCGTATTCCATATGATCCGGCCAAAGCCAAAGCACTTATGGAAGAAGCGGGCATGGCCGACTTCGAGCATGAAGTGCAGTCGATCGACGACGACTGGCGCCGCAATACCACGGCCGCCGTGGTCGCGCAGCTCAATGACGCTGGCATCAAGGCAAAGCATACCGTCCTTCCCGGCTCGACCTTCTGGAATGACTGGACCAAGTATCCCTATTCCTCGACCAACTGGAACCACCGCCCGCTTGGCACACAGGTTCTGGCGCTGGCCTATAAATCGGGCGTTCCGTGGAACGAATCCGGCTTTGCGAATGAAGAGTTCGACACGCTTCTTGCTCAGGCAAACTCGATTGCCGATGTCGACAAGCGTCGCGAAGTTATGGCGAAGCTTCAGGCGATCATGATCGACGAAGGTGTTATCATCCAACCTTACTGGCGGACAGCGATGCGCCATCACCGCGACAATCTGGTTGGTGTTGGAAAGCATATCGCGGACCTGCCGCAGCTTTATAAATTTGGCATCATCTCCTGAGCCAAAGATACCAGGGCCGCGCCGCTACGGCGCGGCCTTTTCGTCCTGAATGCGGCGACCATAATAACAGCGAAGCGTGAAGCCATAATAAATTCGCGCTGGCCGACCAACAGGGGCTAATATGGGACTTTTCATTTTAAAGCGCGTTGGCATCATGCTTTTGACTGCATTATGTCTGACCTTTCTGGTTTTCTTTCTGACCAACCTCTACCCGAACCTCGAGAAGCTTGCGAAAACGCAGGGCAATTTCCGGATGTCGGATGAGCAGGTCGAGAGCTATCTGGAGAAAAACGGCTATCTCCAATCCACGCCCATAAAATATGGTGAATGGCTGGGTGTTCTGCCGTCTTACCGACATACGAATGAGGATGGAACCGTTCAGGGCAGATGTATTCTACCCGGCGCAACCGCCGAAGAATCTCCCAGGTTCTGCGGCATCCTGCAAGGCTATTGGGGATATTCGACCGTCTTCAAAGAAGAAGTGTCCACCGTCGTAGGAACCCGCCTGCACCTGACCGGTCGGCTGATGCTGTGGGTCATGCTGCTTATGATCCCGTCGGCACTGATCCTCGGCGTTCTGGCTGGCATGAAAGAAGGCTCGGCCACCGACCGGACACTGTCGACCTTTGCGATCACCACAACCGCAACACCCGAATATGTCTCGGGCGTTATCTTCATCGCGATCTTCACATCGTCCGCTGTCGGTTTGAAGTGGTTCAAAGGGACCGCTACGCAAGCGATGGAGAACCCGACCTTCGAGAATTTCTTCTTACCGGTCCTGACGATCGCTTTGTATGGCATGGGGTATATCGCCCGGATGACCCGTGCCTCGATGACCGAGGTGATGACGGCACAATACATCCGCACCGCGCGCCTTAAAGGCGTGTCCTTTCCGAACATTGTCATGAAACACGCGCTACGCAACGCGTTGATCGCGCCGTTCACCGTCATCATGCTGCAGTTTCCGTGGCTGCTGAATGGCGTCGTGATCGTTGAGACCCTGTTCAATTACAAAGGCTTTGGCTGGGCGCTGGTTCAGGCGGCAGGCAACAATGACATCCAGCTGTTGCTGGCGATTTCGGTCGTGTCGGTCTTTGTGGTGCTGGTGACGCAGCTGATATCGGATATCGGCTATGTTTACCTCAACCCGCGCATTCGCATTTCATAAGGGAGGGTTAGCTCATGGAACCACTTACCTGGACCGGCTCTATCGCCTTCCTGAATCCACTGCTCGCACTGGCGCTTGGGCTGGTGGTCTTGTCCATCATTGTCTGGATGCTGGCCAGTGTCGTGCTGCCCGAGGATCAGATGACAGTGAATCCGGACGGCACGCTCACCTCAAGCTCGGGCCTGCGAAACCTGATACAAGCCGCGTTGCGCTACAGCTTTCTGGCAAGCGTGGCCATCTCAGTTGCCTACATCGTCCTCGGCGTCCTGATGGGCACCAGTGCCGGCATCGTCGGGGCCATTTCCCAGCAGTTCCTGCCGGTATGGCTTTCGCTGATCATCCTCTATGCGATGTCGATCGCGTTCAAACGCAAGCTTGGCCTGTATGGCAAGCTGTTCGACAGCCCCATCGGCATGATCGGCTTTGGCCTTGTCATGTTCTGGGTGTTCACGGGGATCTTCGGTGCGATGGACCTGATCGTCACTCAGGACCCGCTCGCACAGATCTCAGGGATGAAGAACAAGGTGCCGGGCACGCCCGTTGCCAACCTCGAAGAGGGTCAATACGCATGGTATCTTCTGGGGGGTGACAACCTGGCGCGCGACGTCTTTAGCCGCATGGTCAAAGGCGCCTGGATCGTGGTGCAAATTGCTCCGCTGGCCACGATGTTCGCCTTCATGGTCGGCATCACACTGGGTCTGCCCGCCGGATACTATGGCGGTCGTCTGGATACGCTCCTGTCGTTCCTGGCAAACCTGATCCTGGCCTTCCCCGTTATCCTGCTGTTCTACCTGCTGGTGACGCCCGAGATCGTTGCAACCGGTGTTCCGAACTACATGGCGGCGATCCTGTTCGTGTTCCCGATCATCTTCCTCGGCGTTTTGCTGAACTCGCGGTACTATACGCGGCCGAATTTCCGCACACCGCTGCTGATCGGGGTTCTGGGCGTGGCGCTGTGGCTCTATCTGTCGCTGATTTCGACCGGAGGCTACATCATCAACACCGACAGTTACAGAATCTGGGGGCTGCCAACCTATCTCGACCTGTTCGATATCCCGGGCGGAATACTGGTGGTCTTCGTATCGGTGGTCTTCGTGAACTCGCCCACGGTGTTCCGCATCGTTCGCGGGTTGGCATTGGACATCAAAACCCGCGACTACGTGGCTGCAGCACAGACCCGTGGCGAGGGCCCCTGGTATATCATGCTGTGGGAAATTCTGCCCAACGCGCGTGGCCCGCTGATCGTCGATTTCTGTCTGCGCATCGGATACACCACCATCCTGCTGGGGACCTTGGGTTTCTTCGGGCTGGGTCTGCCGCCGGAGAGCCCGGACTGGGGTTCGACGATCAACGAAGGGCGCAAGCTGCTGTCGATCTATCTGCACCCCGCCCTGCCGCCCGCGCTGGCCCTGTTGTCGCTGGTTCTAGGGTTGAACCTGCTGGCGGACGGTCTGCGCGAAGAAAGTCTGAAGGACTGATTGTGATCGAGGCCGGGGGCTTTGCCCCCGGACCCCCAGAGTATTTTTAGCCAGATGAAGGGGATACCCCGGACTCTCGCGAGGAGTAAACAAGATGAATAAACTGGCGGATTATGACGGGCCCATTCTGGAGATCGACAAGCTTTCGATTTCGTTTTTTACCCGGCTGCGGGAGATTCCGGCCGTCATGGATTTCTCGGTCAGCGTTCAGCCGGGAGAGGCTGTAGGGCTGGTAGGTGAATCCGGTTGCGGCAAATCGACCGTGGCTTTGGGTGTGATGCAGGACCTTGGCAAGAACGGGCGCATTGTCGGCGGTTCGATCAAGTTCAAAGGTCGTGATCTGGGCGAGATGACCACCGAAGAACTGCGCGATATTCGTGGCAACGAGATCGCGATGATTTATCAGGAGCCGATGGCGTCTCTGAACCCGGCAATGAAGATCGGCAAACAGTTGATGGAAGTGCCGATGATCCATGAGGGCGTTGGTGCTGAAGAAGCCTATGCCCGAGCTTTGGAAGTGGTCACGGATGTGCGCCTGCCTGACCCCGAGCGGATGCTGAATTCGTTCCCGCATCAGCTGTCCGGTGGTCAGCAGCAGCGGATCGTGATCGCGATGGCGCTGATGTCGAAGCCCGCCCTGCTGATTTTGGATGAGCCGACGACCGCTCTGGACGTGACCGTTGAGGCGGCCGTTGTGGAACTGGTCAAGGATCTGGGCAAGAAATACGGCACCTCAATGCTGTTCATCTCGCATAACCTTGGTCTGGTATTGGAAACCTGCGACCGACTTTGCGTGATGTATTCGGGCGAAGCGGTCGAGCGCGGCTCGATTCATGACGTGTTCGACGAAATGCAGCACCCGTATACCCAGGCGCTGTTTCGTTCGATCCCGTTGCCGGGGGCCGATAAGAACTCGCGCCCGCTGGTGGCCATTCCGGGAAACTTTCCACTGCCTCATGAACGCCCGCCGGGATGCAACTTTGGCCCGCGTTGCGACTATTTCGAGGAAGGTCGCTGCGACGCCAAGGAAATCCTGATGGAGGCGGTGCCGGGAAATGACCGGCATCATACACGCTGTCTGAAATTCCAGGAGATCGACTGGAACGTACCGATCACGGTCGGTGAACAGAAAGAGAAGGCCGAGATTGGCCGGACCGTCCTGAAGATGGACAACCTCAAGAAGTACTATGAGGTTGCGGCGAATGCCCTCTTCGGCGGCGGCGAGACGAAGGTTGTGAAAGCTAACGAAACACTGAGTTTTGAGGCTCATGAATCAGAAACCCTTGCCATTGTGGGTGAATCCGGCTGCGGCAAATCAACCTTCGCCAAAGTGCTGATGGGCCTGGAAACTGCAACCGACGGGCAAATTTTGCTGGACAATCGCAACATCGAACAGGTGCCTATCGAAGAGCGGGATGCGAAGACCGTGGGTGAGGTTCAGATGGTGTTCCAGAATCCATTCGACACGCTGAATCCGTCGATGACCGTCGGTCGGCAGATCATTCGGGCGCTGGAAATCTTTGGTGTCGGCAATTCGGAAGCCGAGCGTAAGAAACGTATGCTGGAACTGCTGGATCTGGTGAAACTGCCCCGCGCATTCGCTGATCGAATGCCGCGGCAACTGTCGGGTGGCCAGAAACAGCGTGTCGGGATCGCGCGTGCCTTTGCCGGGGATGCGCGGATCGTGGTCGCGGATGAGCCTGTCTCGGCGCTGGACGTCTCGGTTCAGGCTGCGGTGACCGACCTGCTGATGGAAATCCAGCGCGAGCAGAAAACCACGCTGCTGTTCATCAGTCACGATTTGTCCATTGTGCGCTATCTCAGCGACCGGGTCATGGTGATGTACTTGGGTCATGTGGTCGAATTGGGCACCACCGATCAAGTCTTTGCGCCACCGTATCACCCTTATACAGAAGCGCTGTTGAGTGCGGTTCCGATCGCAGACACCTCAATCGAAAAGCAGCACATCGTACTTGAAGGCGATATCCCCTCGGCCATGAACCCGCCGCCCGGCTGCCCGTTCCAGACGCGATGCCGTTGGAAATCCGAAGTGCCGGATGGCAGATGCGAATCTCATGTACCTCCGGTGCAGACACTTGCGGACGGCCATCAGGTCAAATGCCACCTCGCCGAAGATATTCTGGCCCGGATGGAGCCCGTTATCAAAATCGCAGCCGAGTGAACGTATGGTTCATTCATAGAAAAGAAAGGGCCGGTCCATGACCGGCCCTTCGCTATTTGCGCCGCAGTGCTGGGGGGAGGGCTAGAGTTGCGGCGCTTGCCAAAGGTGAGTGGCAATCTTGTGCGTTCGTCGATTAGCCGGTCATAACGTTGTTGCCAAAGTGCATGAACTCCTGATTCATACCGGCAACGTCTCCGGCCTCCAGCTTTAGGCTAGCGCTGTCGAGCATCTTGTAACTTTTCTGACCTTTGACCCAATCGTCTGCGGCCTGCAACGTCGTCAAAGTGTATGAAGTCACTTCATTGAGGTAATGTGTCGGAATGACGATCTTGGGCTTCAGCTTGGCGACAATATCATTGGCCTGATCGAAGCTCAGGATGTGTTCCGACCCATCGACGGGCAGAGTCAGCACGTCCACCTGCCCGATGGCATCCCAGAACTCCTGAGGCGGGTTGTGGCGGTTGTCGCCCCAGATCAATGTACGAATACCCCCTGTTTCCACGAGGTAAACCACCATATCCATGTGTCCGACATTGTTCGGCGGGCAGGCTTCTACGCCGAACTCAGCCAGCGCATTGGTCCAATCGTACCATCCCGGCGCGACACAGGCGTGTTTATCCGCAAAGCCTGTAATCCGGAGATCAGCAAACTCGAAATTGCCCGCCATTCTGTCCAGAACCATTGTTGAACTGGGGCGCTCGATAGCATCATGATCGAAATGCGCATGGGTGGACATCGTGATGTCAACCGGGATCTGGGGGAACTCGTTGCGGAACCACAATCCCCAGGCCCCCGAGGGATCATCCCTCCACGGGTCGAACAGGACCGTCGCGCCGCTGGGTGAGGTGATCTTGATGGCGCAATGTCCGTAGTAGTCGATCCCGACCGGTCCCGTACTGGCCTGGCCGGTCGTACCCTGCAAATCGATCACGTGGTTGTTGTTACCGGGCTGCAGCCACGCTTGCGATTGCGCTGCGGCGGGTTTGCTACCCAATAACGAGGCCCCTGCCCCAACACCCGCGGCGCCGGCTGCCATAAAGAACGACCGGCGCGATAGACCTTTTGCCAATGCGTCACGTTCCCCGTTCAAAATTGTCGGCTTCAGATCTTTGCGATCCATTCTAATCCTCCCGATTGGACGGGCGTCGGTTGATCCGCGCCCTTCCGTACAGCTTAGCAAGGCCGATACAGGCCGCTGAGATCAGAAAAATCGGGGGAAAATATGGGGGAAAACCCCATATTCAATAGTCACGAAATTGATAAAAGATGACTGCGCAGGTTCTGATCCCGGCCTTCGAGGCCAAGTTTCCGGCGAATATTGTTGCGATGAAAATCGATTGTAGAGGTTTCACGTGACATAGCCCGGGCGATATCTTTGGTGGTCTTTCCCGACATGACCAACTGCGCGATTTCGATTTCCGTCGGCGTCATGACCGAGAACGCATCCGACAATTTATCGGAAATCATCGAGGTAATGTCTCGCAGATTGCTCTCTGCCAGATCCAGATAAACTTGCGAGGCCTCACCTTCGGTCAACTGGCTGCGCAATTTATCCAGATACGGCAAAACCATCGTGCGGACCCGTTCGACGATGTCCTGATCGCGATCCTTTCGGTCATCGTCCAGACTGGTCAGCAACACGCGTAGCGCTGTATTCGTTTCCCGCAACTCGCGCGTCCGCGCCTCGACTCGGTGTTCCAGTTGAGCCAGCGTTTCGTTCAGTTTCTCTTCCAGCGCGCGGCGCAGGTAAACCTCTTGTATCAAAGCCAAATCCGACTCGACCATACGCGCAAACTGCGCCAGCCCTTCACGGAACAAAAGGGCGCGGCGATTGCGGTGGCGATCCAGAACGCAGATTGTTCCGAATATGGAGCCATCGGGCCATTTCAGCGGAAACCCGATGTAAAAAGACATGCCATGTTCCATGTCCTCATTATCGTTCCAGACCGGATCGCAGGTTGCATCCTCGACCACGAATTCGCCATCACGTTCCAGGACACCCTGACAATAGAGCTTGGGATTCAGCCGAAAGTTCATCCCGACAGGATAAGGATTTTCCGGATGGTCCGAGGTGATCAGCACTGCATGGTCGGGCGCTTCGGTTTTCATGATCAACGTAGCAGGCACGTCAGCGAGTTGAGAAACGAGATCCACCAGACGTTGCCAGTTGGCCATTGTGTCAGGTGGGATAACCGGTCGATCCTTAATCATCGCAAAGCTTGCCTGTCTGGAGATTACCTTCCCAGACTAAGGCAGTGTTCGACACTTGATCAAGAAACAGCCTCTCTGCGACGCAGCACACGATATGCTAACCGCCCCAGATCACCTTCACATAGTTTTGGGTTTCCTTGTAGGGCGGGATGCCGCCGTGTTTCTCAACCGCTTTGGGACCTGCATTGTAAGCCGCCAGGGCAAGACGCCAGGATTTGAACTTACGATATTGCCACGACAGGTAGCGTGCGCCACCTTCCAGATTCTGGATGGGATCATGCGGATTGACGCCCAGCAATCTGGCCGTCTGCGGCATCAACTGTGCCAGCCCCAATGCCCCTTTGTGCGATTTGGCATGTGGATTCCAGCCGCTTTCCTGCTGTACGAGACGCAGAAACAGCTCTTCCGGCACGTTGTGTTTTCGAGCGGCTTGTCTGGCGTGATCAAGATACTGACCCCGATAATTCCCGGTATAGCGTTTTACGAACTTACCGCGCTCGGTCTTGGGCTTAAGCCGCTCTGAATCCCGATACTGCTTGGCAGCGCGGTTATCCAGCACCTTGGATTGTTTTAGAAAAATCGCCTTGCGGTTCTTGGTGGACAGCGTTTCGGCCTGCGTCGCAAACGACGACAGGCAAAGCCCCAATACGGAAATACTACCGACCAGAAAACGCATTGAAGCCAATCCTGCACCCTCAACAACCAGACGGATTATAGTTCAACCAGCCGCAAATGAAAGCTTGGTAAAAGCAATCTTAAAATTTTCTGCGCAAGCGTTGCCCCATCAATCATGTTTTAACCAAGTCGCAGCCCGTATAGGGTCGGCAACAGAACACAGCGTCAGATTCGGGCGCAATCCAGTCAGAGAAGAACGAGGAAATATATGGCGGGTTCAGTCAACAAGGTCATTCTGGTCGGCAATCTGGGCCGCGATCCTGAGGTGCGGACTTTTCAGAACGGGGGCAAGGTGTGCAACCTGCGCATTGCCACCTCGGAAACCTGGAAAGACCGCAATACAGGCGAGCGCCGCGAACGGACGGAATGGCACTCGGTCGCCATCTTCAACGAAGGTCTCGTACGCGTAGCCGAGCAATACCTGCGCAAAGGATCGAAAATCTACGTCGAGGGGCAACTGCAGACCCGCAAATGGCAGGATCAGTCGGGTCAGGATCGCTATTCGACCGAGGTGGTCCTGCAGGGATTCGGCTCGACTCTGGTGATGCTCGATGCCCGCGGCGAAGGCGGCGGTGGTGGAGGTGGTGGCTATGGTGGCGGTCAGGCCGGGGGCGGCTACGGCGACCCGTATGGCGGACCGTCCAGCGCACCTGCACCGGCTTCGGGCGGAATCGATGACGACGAGATTCCTTTCTGACGTTGACCATGTCGATAATGTAAACTCTTATCGTTTTTGCAAATCAAAACAGAGGGCTGGCGCTTGCCAGCCCTTTTTATTGCCCTAAGCTTGCCAAATTATGACTGACCATTTGAAAACGTAAATTATGAGGCTGAGAATCCAGACCATCAAGCTCGGATCCGGCTTGCCTTTACCAATGCTCCTGGACTCCAACGGCGTGCCTCTCGTCGCACCGTTGGTTTACAATTTGACGATGGTTCGTGGAGCTGGCCGTAGGTTCAACACTCAACAGAACATTCTCAGAACCATTCGCAAGGTCGAAAAATGGTCAATGAGCGAATTTGGCAGACGAATTGAATTTGCGTTCAGAGCCACGAAGACTTCGATCACATCCGCATTACCAGCCTCCGTCGCTATCTGGAGATTCCAGAAAATACCCGAACAACCAAAGAAACGAACGTCACGGGTTTTCGGAACTCGGAGTTGCTGAGGAAAAGCTCTCTGCCGCCCAAGTGTGTGAACGCCGGGCAAACGACAAGACAGTATCTCCTGGATGCATTTGGTTACATCCAATGGCTGATGAATGAGCACAAGCACCTCAAGGCGGGAGAAATCACAGGGTTAATCAAGGCACAGGTTTCGGAAATCGACGATGATCAGTCACCCCCACGGCTCGGCCCGATTGAAGCGAACCGTTCACGGCTCCTTGGGGTGATCGATCCAAAGCATCCGGAGAATCCGTATCGAGACCGAGCGGCGCGACTTCACAACTTCATCGTAATCCGCATCGCCTACGATGGCGGATATGGTATCGGAGAAATCCTCGCAGCCTAGACCGGAGATATTTCCTGGAGCGCACGGAATCTTCACATCACACCCAGGAATCCTGCCCCAAGCGATCGCCGCAAGCGCCCACCAAGCGCCAAGACGAACGGGCGCGCATTGCCGGTAAGGCCGGACGTTCTTGATGCGTAGTACTCGCGTCAAATTCGGCCCAAAGGGGACATCCTTCAATCGAGTTTCCGCTGCGATGCAGCGTCCAGAAAGTTGCCGTTCGCTGCAATCGCAAAGCTGGAAAGTAGACGATGATCAGGAGCACGGCCCTGAGCAGAAATGTAACAGTAACGATCGTTGTTGTAGCTCAACTCACTAAAACAGCCATAGCGGGATTGTGGATTCGTTAGGACCCAAGAGCGGCTGGTGATTTGAATGGCTTCACTGTAATTCGAAAGTCTCGCGTTCAGACCATCACTAAAGCTCGAACACTTGATCAATCGGATTTTGTGATCTCCTGTGCTCGTGCTCTCAACCAATTGACCGCTGGATTGAAGCGGCTACGCTCGTGGCGAACCAAGTAATAAGGGAAACCGCAACTCGGCTGAAACGGAGCTGAACAAAGAGAGGTCAATTTCCGGACTTGCTTTGCCAGCCGCTTGGGGACAGCTGCAACCGCATCTGTCTGCCCTACCAGGATTGGCAGTGTGGTGAAGTAGGGCTGCTGGAATACGGCATTCGAACCGTCTCCGTCTTGCCGCATGATCGTATCCGGTTTCAAACCCGTGGTGCCCGGAAAATTGAACTCGATTGACCGGTACGGCGACACGTCCTGCGGAGTAAGGGCCCGATTTGATGCTGCGTGTTCCTCAAGCGGATGGCCTTGTCGGAAAAGGACTTCGTAGGTTTCATCAAATAGCTTCTGAATGAGCAAATCGTCCTTGGTGTCCAAATCCGCGTATAGCAACAGATCAATTGCTCCCTTTTCCAGTTCGCTAAAGCTTTGGGGTACCAGTGGCGAGACATCGAACCGTAAGGCTGGTGCGGTAACGGCGAAGACTTCCATCATGGGTCCCAGGACAGCCGCGACGCCGTAGTCTGTCGAGGCGATGCGATAGCAATGGCTGGACTGTAACGGATCGAAGGTGGATGGCCTGAAGACGTCAGCTATCGCCAACAGCGCGGCATCGACCGGTTCCTTCAGGCCCAGAGCATGATCCGTTAACTTGTATCCCGACTGCGTTCGGATCAGCACCGGGTCTCCAATAAGGTCGCGTATCCGGGCGAGGATGCGACTGGCGGCGGGCTGGCTGATCCCCAGATGTAGCGCCGAGCGTGTCACGCTGCTTGTTCGAAGCAGGAACTGCAGGAACCGTAGGGTCCGCATATCCAGCGAAGCTAGACCATCATTCATTTTCTGCATGTCCACCATACTATTTTCGTTATCCCAATTATGCTGAATGCGAGCTAACTGACAAGCGAAGCCCAACCGGGCGCCCCCGATCAGGCGTTCTGTCCATGATCTTTTGGGTGCGGAGCCCATCAAACTGAATACAAAAGGACGGTAGCAATGATTTCACGACGCCAATTCAACTCAATCGCGATTGTTTCATCCATGAGCGGAGTTTTTGCTGCCCGGCCCAGCGTCGCAGCGTCATCCGCAGACGCAAATCAATCGGCACTTGGCTCCTACGTTGTCCAGACGGTGTCATTTGACAGCTCTGGGGAAACTCTTGTCGGAAGGCTGTTGAGACCTGCTTCGGAAGGACCTCACCCGGCAGTTGTGATCATAGGGCCTGTCGCGTTCGTCAAGGAACAATCGCCGGTGCAATATGCAACCCGCCTGGCATCGCGCGGGCTGGCCGTTCTGATATTCGACCCGCGCTATCACGGAGAAAGCTCAGGCACCCCCCGACGCTACGAGTCTGGCGAAGCCAAGGTTGAGGACTGCCAAGCCGCCCTCGGATTTCTCGCCGCTCAGGAAGGCATCGATGCAAATCGGCTTCATCTTCTCGGGATTTGCCAGGGCGTCAACTGGGCGATTGAAACAGCAGTGACAGATGATCGCGTGGCGTCTCTTGGGGTTGTCGCGGGTCATTATCTGACCGCGGAAACCGCCAGAATGTATCTCGGCAGTGACGCCGAGGTTGAAGCGCGCACGGAGCGCGCGACGGCAGCAGCCGCCGATTTCAAAAAAACGGGGGAAGCAAGCTATATCCCAATCGTCGGCTCTGAGGATGCCCTTCTGACAGCAACGGCCATCGCAGACTGGTACCTGCCCTGGGACAACAGGGCCCCTTGGCTAACTTTCAAAGGCGGGTGGGAAAACCGCATTACCGCCATGAGCGAAGCTGGCATTTGGGGCTGGCGGATCGACGAAACGGCCCCACAACTGAGCCTGCCTGTATTGATGATCCATGGCGATAAAGCTGCAAGCGGTCAGGACATTCCCCGCCGCATTTTTGAAGCAATCGCGTCAGAGCAGAAGACATTGCATTGGATCGACGGCGCCAACCAGCTTCAGTTTTATGAAGACCCGCTGATCATTGACGCCGCCGTCAACGCGCTGGCTCCACATTTTCTGGCCTTCGGTCGAAGCATCTGATGCAGACCGATTGGTTCGTTGCGGCTGCCCCGGCGCTATCATCGCCGGAAAAATGGGCGGCATCATCAATGCGTAATAAAACAGGAGAGTTATTTGAGATGAAAGTTCTTTCGTTATTGGTCGCTTGCACCGCGGCCTTCCCTGCTGTCGCCGAACAGGAGCTGCCGCCCTTTACCGAAGCGGTTTTGCCGATGGGAAACGATGTTTATGCCGTATCGATTGGACCGGGTGGGCCAGATGAAGAGTTCGGCTCGGACGCCACTAATGGCGGGCTATACAAGCTCACTCCTGACGGCGCGACCGAAGAAATCAAACTCTCGGATGAGCAAGGCCTGCGTAACCCGACAGGAATAGTGCGTTCTGGCAACCAGATTGTGATTGTGGACGGCAATGAGATCATCTCTACCGCATCGGATGGCACAGTAAACTGGCGGCAGGCTCTCGATGAGGACGGCGTTTTTCTCTACGATATCGAAGCTCTCGACGAGAACACCCTTCTCGTGAGTGATTTTGGGCGAGGCGCATTCCTCTCGATCGCACCCCAAACAGGACAAATCCAACATTACCTTGACGATTTGCGTATCAGTGGGCTCGCCCGCTTTGCAATTGCAGAGACAGGAATTTACGCGGTGTCGTGGGGCAGTGACGACGCCTGGGATAGCGCTTTGTATTGGGTTCCGCATTCTCACAGCGGGGATACTGCAGTGATTGTCTCAAACGGTTTCGGCAACTTGGAATCCGTTGAAATCATCAACGGTACGGTTGTTGTCGGAGGTTATCGGGGTCACGAAGAGTATCCGAATGCGAGGCTTTTGCGCGTTGAAACTGATGGGGCCATTCATCCGCTGAGCGCCGGGTCTCATTCGCAGGGGGTTTCCGATATACTCTTCGATGGATCGTCAATATGGCTGACTTATTTCTATGACGCATCTTATGCGGAATTGCCCTCTCAGGCAGCACAGAATCTCAACTGAAAGGCGCACGTACTCTGGTTTCCATGGCACAAGGCTTTCGCCTGTAGCACACGGAACGTATTGACCTCGCTCGCCGAGTTCTCCTCAGAAGATCTCGCCCTCGATCCGCAAAGGTTCGAGGACTACAAGAGGAAATACCTCGACATCCATGATCGTGTGAAAGCCAATGATGGTATCGACCAGAAGGCGTCAATCATTGACGAAGTCGATTTCGAGTTCGAATCGATCCGGCGCGACAACATTAATGTTGCGTACAACCACCATTTCACGAAGCATGGGATCGGGCAGAAGGCCATTGTTGCTGTCGCCCGCAAGCTCGCGATCAAACTCTGGCGCATGTCGGTGGAAACACCACCATCGTCAGCCTAAGGTATCGCGCAGGTCTTGGCCGGGATAACCGACAGCACAAAAGGCTAAACCCTCACCACCGGCGCGTACCGAAACGGCTCTTGGCGATCCTGCATCCAGACAGGCGCGGACAAGAAAAGGCTTGCGCGAGGTCGGTAAACAGCATTGGTATGGCCCACACCTGGCGACTTAACACGCACGGGGATGGGTTGCTCTGACACCAATTTAAGACCGGCTGGATGCAACAAGCAAAGCTTCACGCCTTTCAAACTGCAAACGATTTGAGAGCGTTTGGTCTCTGTAGGGCAGGCATTAAAGACTACCACAGAATTTCTGTAGATCAGCGCTGTACAGCGAATTTAGAGGCCTAAAATGAAGTCATTATCCGCGCTGGGGCAACGCATTGTCATCGTTGGCCCATCGAATTCCGGCAAATCGACGCTTGCCGTTTCGATTGCCAAAAAGCTTTCGCTACGAGCGGTGCATCTGGACCAATTGCGACATATGCCAAACACCAATTGGCTTGAGCGTCCTGACGAGGAATTCGCAAGGCTGCATAATACTGCAATCATGAACGAAGGCTGGGTTATGGAGGGAAATTACTCTGGTCTTTTGCCTCAACGCCTTGATCGCGCATCCGGTATCATCCTGCTCAACTCGAACGTGTGGCTGCGTTACGTTAGATATCTGAAACGTACTTTGAAAAACAACGGCGTGCGCGCCGGTCATCTCGAAGGTAGCCAAGACAAACTCTCTTGGAAGATGACCAATTGGATAATCAAGACTCGCAACAAAGCCGCCAGGTACGAGAAGATCGTCCGCAAAACGGGCAAACCCATGGTGATGTGTTATACCTCAAAGGACTTGCATCATCTCTACCGAGAATGGGATTTGTCGCTGCGGTGACGTTTGCGTTCGGATCAGTTGCTGTGTCAACAGAGCGCCCACTTCAAGCAACTGAAGCCATCGCGGCAAACCTTTTGTTGACAGTCGCCCACATAAGAAACTGATCCGCGCTTTGGCGGACCAATTGACGACAAATCCGTCTTTGTTGACTACGGCTCCGCCTGCCCGGCCCTCGCGACCGCATTGTCGTTACGATGGTGCAAACATCGTCACGGAAGACGAGTTGATGTCTTATTGGATGTGATCGGAGCCTGGTTTGTCGACCGATAATTCGATTTTGCGACGTGTTTTCGCAATGGATAGGCTCAGGCGACATTCCTGAACGTCGCGAGCGGTGCGATATCGATAAACGCAGTTTGGTTCAGGAAGACATGTATAACAATCACCAGCCGCTGATAATCTTCGAACTCGACAGCGGACCCAAAATGACCGCGAAAGATGTCGATTGTTATACTTTCGGCCTGCGCATCGTCAGAGATTACTCGCAACGGTCTCGCCAGTGATGCAATATCACACGAAACCCAAGCCAACTCCTGGTCTGACAAAGATAAATCACCTCGATTCTTTCCCTGACGGGTGGGCGTGCTACATTGATAGTATGCAGCGTTCGTGAGATGCTGAGCTTGAACCAACAGGGCCGCGCATGAGCCGAACTTTATAATGTAAATCAGCATTTTGACTGAAACGTGCTGACTTAGGACGACAAGAAAACACAGCACTCCCTCATATTCAAAAGCAGCCCGACATTCGCTCACACGGTTGTGGAAACATTTCGTTAACCTAACCCCGTCAAATCAAACGGAGGCGCAACATGGCATGGTCCTTCTCACTTGGCCGATTACTCGGCTCGGAACTGAGGGTTCATGTCACCTTCTTTTTGCTGTTGGCATGGGTCGGGTTCGCGGCATATTCCAATGGTGGCTGGCCTGTTGCCATCGACAATATCATGTTCGTGCTGGCGCTGTTTGCTTGCGTCGTGGCGCATGAGTTCGGCCACGCGCTGATGGCCAGGCGATATGGCATCCGCACCCCTGATATCACCTTGTTGCCGATTGGCGGGCTGGCGCGCCTTGAGCGAATGCCCGAAAAACCGATGCAAGAGGTTTGGGTGGCGTTGGCTGGCCCTGCCGTTAACCTAGCCATCTGGGCAATCCTTGTGGTTCTCGGGGCCGGGATGCAGCTTGGATCGATAGCCCAGATTGACTCGGCGGGGACAGGCCTGCTCAACCGGCTGGCCTATGTGAATCTGCTGCTGGCGGCTTTCAACATGATCCCCGCTTTTCCGATGGACGGTGGCCGCGTGTTCCGCGCTTTGCTGTGCCTGAGAATGGATCGTGCCAAGGCCACACGGATCGCTGCCGTCAGTGGCCAGGTTGTTGCCGTCGGTCTTGGCTTTCTGGGGCTCACCTCGGGCAACCCGATACTGGTGCTGATCGCTGTTTTTGTATTCATTGCCGCCAATGCCGAGAACCAGGACGTTGCGCTGAAATCGGTGACGCGACGGGTCAAGGCACGGGATGCAATGATCACGGAATTCACCGCTTTGTCGCCGGAAGACACGCTTGCGACTGCAGCGCAGGCCGTCATTCACACGACCCAACACGAGTTTCCGGTATTGGAGCGGGATGGCAACCTGATGGGATTTGTCACCCGCGACCGCCTCTTTGCAGCCTTGGCGAGCGATCATCCCCGATCAGAATCTGCTGCATCGGTCATGGAACCGGACATTCCGCAAGTCGCACTCGCCAGCGGCTTGGACGAGGTCCTTGATGGCCTGCACAAAGGCGCGCCTGCGATTGCCGTCTGCACGAAATCTGGCCATCTGGCCGGGTATATCACCCGTGAAAACATCGGTGAACTGATGGTTATTCAGGGGCGTTGAGCCCCTGCCTCAACACACAGCCAGCGCATCCTCAAGTACCGAGACAACCGTGTCGCGCGGTACATCCGATGTGACAAAGGCCCGCCCGATACCGCGCGCCAGTACAAACCGCAATTGACCGTCCACGACCTTTTTGTCCTGCGCCATCAAGGCGACCAGTGTCTCCGCATCCGGTAATTCTCCGGGGATATCTGCGAGATCGGTCTTCATACCCATCGCACGCAGATGCGCCCTGACGCGGCTTGGGTCTTCCTGAGAACAAAGGCCCAAGCGCGATGACGTTTCAAACGCCAGAGCGCACCCGATGGCGACACCTTCACCATGCAACAGGCGATCAGAGTATCCTGTCGCAGCCTCGAGCGCGTGACAGAAGGTATGGCCAAGATTCAGCAGCGCGCGGTCGCCCTGTTCAGTTTCGTCGCGTGCGACGATATCCGCCTTCATCTGCACCGAACGTGTGACGGCCTGTACCCGTGCCGCCATATCACCGGATGACAACAGCGGACCGTTGGTCTCAAGCCATTCAAAGAACGCGGCGTCCCCCAACAGACCGTATTTTACCACCTCCCCATATCCGGCCAGAAAGTCCCGCGCTGTCAGCGTTCCCAGCACCTCAGTATCGGCCAGCACCAGAGACGGCTGGTGAAACGCACCGATGAGATTCTTGCCCTGCGGCGCGTTGATTCCGGTCTTGCCGCCGACCGAACTGTCCACCTGCGCCAGCAGCGAGGTCGGTATCTGCACAAAGCGCACTCCGCGCCGCATCACGGCGGCGGCGAAACCCGCGAGATCACCAATCACGCCGCCACCGAGCGCGACCACGATGTCGTTTCGCTCGACCTGTTCGGCCAGCAACCATTCCACCGCACGCTCAAAGTGAGGCCAGCTTTTGGTCGCCTCACCTGCCGGCAAAGCCAGAGCGTTCATCTCGATACCGGACGAGGCCAGACCATCGCGCAGGGCGTCCAGATGCATGTCCGCAACCGTTTCATCGGTCAGAACCGCGACGCGGGGACGCTGCAGTAACGGGGCGATCCGCGCGCCTGCCTGCGCCAAAAGGCCCGGGCCGATCTCGACATCGTAAGAACGCTCGGCCAGGTCAACATGTACAGTCTGATGCATTAAATCCGTTCCAAAATATCCGGGCGTGTCACCAATGCGGTGATGACCCGATCCACCATATCTTCAATTGCGGTTTCACCGTCCGAATTGGCCACCAGATCGGCCTGCTCATAGATCGGCACCCGGGCCTCGTACAAACCGCTCAATGTCGCATAGGGGTCCGCTGTGCGCAGCAGCGGTCGCGTGTCCTTGTGCTTCACGCGATTCCATAACACGCCCAGATCGGCCCGCAACCAAACGGAAGCCCCCCGATCCGAGATCATTCTGCGATTATCTTCCGCCAGAAACGCGCCGCCTCCGGTCGAGAGGATTCCTTTTTCCTCGTCCAGAAGCCGCCCGATGATCTGACTTTCCTTGCTGCGAAAGAAAGCCTCTCCATCGCGGGCGAAGATCTCGGGGATGGTCATATTGGCTGCCGATTCGATCTCGGCATCGCTGTCGAGAAAAGGAACACCAAGCCGCGCCGCCAGCGCGCGGCCAACGGCAGTCTTGCCAGCCCCCATCATTCCGACCAAAACGACGGTTTTGTGCAGTTGAAACCGCTCTGCCTGACCCGAATGTGCCGTGTTATGCTTAAATTCGCTCATTTCGTCGTGAATGACGTGATCTTAAGAAAAATGCTAGGTATAACTTGGCCAAAAGCAAAATTTGAGGCAGCGTTCACCCATGGGTCGTTTGATCAAGTTCCTGATTTACCTCATCTGCCTGTGTTTCATCGGGCTGGTCGGGTATGCCTATATCGGGCCATATTTCGGCGCGGATTTTTCCGCCCCGCAAAGTGAAGTCCGTGAACCGGTCATCCTGAATGCCGACTAGAAGCACCCTGCTGGCGCTTCTTCTGGCCGGAACCGCACAGGCGCAAACCCAAGAGCCATTGTCGGCCATCGACTGGCTGACTGACCCGCCAGAGAATCTGCCGGGCACAGTGTTAATGGAGCCTCCTGTCACCCAGACGGGGATGCAGCCGGATGTACAGGTCACCCCGCTTGAAGCGTTGTCGCCCCCACTGGGGTTGGTGGCGTCTTCGGTCACAGGGCTGCCCGTGGATTTGTGGCAAAGCAGCGATGCCGATCGGCTGGCAGATCTGATTTCACAGGTGAGGGTCAAATCCAACCCCGCAATGCAACGGCTGTTGTTTACGCTGCTGCTCTCCGAAGCCCGCCCTCCGGCGGGGGGGCAATCGCCAGACACGCTGCTGATGGCGCGGCTTGATCGTCTGATGCAGTTGGGTGCCTCCGATCCGGTACAGTCTTTGGTTCAGCTGGCTGGTCCGACCGATACCCAGGACCGTTTCAGGCGCTGGTTCGATGCCACTTTGCTGACCGGTGATGAGGATCGAAGCTGCACTGCTCTGATCGCGCAGCCGAATTTATCGCGAGACTACGCCGCACAGATTTTCTGCAAGGCGCGCCGGGGGGATTGGACATCCGCCGCCCTGACCCTCGAGGCCGTCCATGCGCTGCAACTTCTGCCCGAAGACGAACTCGCCCTGCTCGACCGCTTTCTCAGCCCGGAACTGTTCGAAGGGGCCGAGTACCTGCCGCAACCCGAAGATCCCGATCCGCTTACGTTCCGCCTGTTCGAAGCGATCGGCGAGCGCTTGCCGACGGCCTCTCTACCGCGGGCCTTCGCCAATGCCGATCTGCGGGATGTGGCGGGATGGAAAGCTCAGATCGAAGCCGCCGAACGCCTGACGCGTATCGGTGCTTTGACCCCCAATCAACTGCTCGGCCTTTATACGGAACGCGCACCCGCAGCTTCCGGCGCGGTGTGGGATCGCGTGGCCGCTGTTCAACGATTCGAATCCGCGTTGGAAACGGATGACCCCAACACAATTTCGAAAGCGCTGACAACTGTTTGGAAACAGATGAAGATCGCAGGGCTGGAAGTACCGTTCGCCGAACTGTTCGCCCCGCGTCTGGCGGCCTTGACGCTACCCGATCAGGCAGCCGAAAATCTGCGCTGGCGTATTTTGCTGTTGTCCGAGCTTTACGAAGATGCAGCGCGAACCACGCCCGACGGATCAGAGGCCAACATGTTTCTGGCCGCTCTGGCGCAGGGCGATCCGGTGCGTGCGCCCTCGCCTACTCCTTTAGCAGATGCCATTTCTCAGGGCTTTGCCTGGTCCGCACCCATCCCTTCGGACATCGACGCGCTTCTGAACAACGACCAATTGGGCGAAGCGATTCTTGAAACGATGCAACTGTTCGCCCATGGCTCACGGGGCAATCTGGTGGATCTGACAGCCTCGGTTGCGGCCTTTCGCCGTGTCGGGCTTGAGGATACCGCCCGCCGCGCCGCGTTGCAGTTGATGATCCTGAACGGGGCCTGAGGATGGCAGCACCCGCGACCCAGGAATTGTGGATCTCCACCTTCCTTGAAGCACAGGCCGCCGAGTTGGGCGCGGCGACCAACACTCTTCTTGCATATGGGCGCGACCTCAAGGACTTCTCCGATTGGCTGACGCGCCATAAATCGGGTTTTACCCAGGCCGACCGTGACCGGATCGAAAGCTACCTGATTGACTGTGATGCGCAGGGACTTTCGCGCGCAACCCGTGCGCGGCGGCTTTCAGCGATCAAGCAGCTCTATCGCTTTGCCTTCGAGGAAGGCTGGCGCGAGAGCAATCCGGCGATCCAGATCAAAGGACCGGGACGTCCGAAGCAGTTGCCAAAAACGCTGGACGTGCCCGAGGTCGACCGCTTGCTTGAAGCAGCGCGCCGAACAGGGCGGTCCAAAGCCGACAAGATACGCAACACGTGCCTGATGGAATTGCTCTACGCGACCGGTATGCGCGTGACAGAGCTGGTTTCACTGCCGGTCAGTTCGGCCCGGGGTGACCCACGTATGTTGCTGGTTCTCGGCAAGGGCGGTAAAGAGCGGATGGTTCCGCTCTCCCCGCCCGCCCGCGTGGCATTAGGCGAATGGCTAAAAGCCCGCGATGCGGCTGAGGACAAAGCGGCATCCAAAGGCGGGCAAGAGTCGCGTTTCCTGTTCCCGTCGCGCGGGAAATCCGGACACCTGACGCGGCATCGCTTCTTTCTGCTGGTCAAGGAACTGGCAGTGGAAGGCGGCGTTTCGCCCGGAAAAGTCACGCCGCACACGTTACGCCATGCGTTTGCGACGCACCTGCTCGCCAACGGTGCCGACCTGCGCGCAATCCAGACCCTGCTGGGCCATGCAGACGTGGCCACAACAGAGATCTACACGCATGTTCTGGATGAAAGACTTTCGGAACTGGTGCTGGAACATCACCCGCTGGCCAAAGATGACAGCTCGGATCAGGGCTAACCCCTTGATCGGTCGGGGCCGCAGCCCCATAACGGATGCAGAAACAAGAATAATCTAGGACCAATGGAACCCACCTCGACCCTGCTTGACAGCGCTTTCTGGATCACGTCAGGAGCCATTCTTCTTCTGCTCGTGCTATCGGGCTTTTTCTCGGGCTCTGAAACAGCGCTGACGGCGTCATCGCGCGGCAAGCTGAGGGCGCAGGCCGACAAAGGCTCGCGCGGGGCGCAAAAAGCGCTGGATATCACCGACGACAACGAACGTCTGATCGGCTCGGTCCTGTTGGGCAACAATCTGGTGAACATCCTTGCGGCATCGTTGGCGACGGCCTTGTTTACGCGGCTGTTCGGTGAAAGCGGCGTGGCGCTGGCGACGCTGGTGATGACTCTGCTGGTGCTGATCTTTGCCGAGGTGCTGCCAAAAACCTACGCCATCACCAATGCTGAAAAAGCCGCCGCCCTGGTTGCCCCGGTTATCAGCGTCGTCGTAACCGTATTCTCGCCGGTTGTGGCCGCCGTCCGGCTTCTTGTACGCGGAGTGCTGCGTCTGTTTGGCGTACAGATTGACCCTGACAGTAACATTCTTGCAGTTCGCGAAGAAATCGCAGGCGCGTTGCAGCTGGGCCATTCCGAAGGCGTGGTCGAGAAGGAGGACCGCGACCGTATTTTGGGCGCGCTTGATCTGGGTGATCGCGCAGTGGAAGAAATTATGCTGCACCGGTCCAACATTGAGATGATCGATGCCGATGACGAGCCGGAAGCGATCCTGAAACAATGTCTGGAAAGTCCTCATACCCGCCTGCCAGTCTTTCGCGACGAACAAGAGAACATTGTGGGTGTCGTTCACGCAAAAGACCTGTTCCGCGCCATGTACGCTCAGGCTGGCGGCGCTGATGGTGATTCCGAACGGCTCAAGGATTTTGACATCTCTAAGGTCGCGAATGATCCCTATTTCGTGCCCGAAACCACCACACTGGATGACCAGATGCGTGAATTTCTTCGGATGCACAGCCATTTTGCGCTTGTCGTAGACGAATACGGATCATTGCGCGGGCTGATCACGCTGGAAGATATTCTAGAAGAAATCGTGGGTGAGATCGCCGACGAGTTCGATATCGACGAAGAGGTGCCTGTCACCCGCACCGACGATGGCCAGTACCTTGTCGAAGGCGCCATGACCATCCGTGACGCCAACCGCGCGCTTGACTGGTCGCTGCCGGATGAAGAGGCCAACACATTGGCCGGTCTTGTCATTCACGAGGCTCAGATGATCCCTATCGTCGGCCAGGTGTTCTCGTTCCACGGCTTCCGGTTCGAGGTCACCGCGCGCGAAGGCAACAGGATCACGGCCCTCAAGGTGCGCCCTCTTTAAGCCAGACAACGCACGCAATCGACAAGCGACGCGCGGTGTCGCGAACGGAACAGTATTGCGCCGGAGCCCTCGGCAGGCTCTGCCAAAAGCCGAGGGAGAGACATCGTGAAAACCACCACCCGTGTAGCAGTGATCGGCGGCGGCGTCGTCGGATGTTCCGTTCTTTACCATCTGACCAAATTGGGCTGGTCAGATGTAATGCTACTGGAACGCTCGGAGCTGACCAGTGGATCAACGTGGCACGCGGCCGGAGGGTTTCACACCCTGAACGGCGACACCAACATGGCCGCCCTGCAGGGCTATACCATCCGGCTTTATAAAGAGCTGGAAGAAATCACGGGCATGTCCTGCGGCCTGCACCATGTCGGCGGCGTGACGCTGGCCGACAATCAGGATCGGTTCGACATGCTGCTGGCCGAACGCGCCAAGCATCGGTTCATGGGCCTTGAAACCGAGATTGTCGGGCCGGAAGAGATCAAAAAGATCGCTCCGATTACCAACACCGATGGCATCCTTGGCGCGCTTTACGATCCGCTGGACGGTCACCTCGATCCGTCGGGCACAACTCATGCCTACGCCAAAGCCGCGCGCATGGGCGGCGCCACGATCGAGACACACTGCATGGTGCGCGAAACCAACCAACGCCCTGACGGCACATGGGATGTGGTGACCGACAAAGGTACCATCCATGCCGAACATATCGTCAATGCAGGCGGCCTGTGGGCGCGCGAGGTCGGCGCGATGGCAGGTATCTACTTCCCGCTTCATCCGATGGAGCACCAATATCTGGTCACCGACACAATCCCCGAGATCGAAGCGATCATCGATGCAGGTGGCGAGCATCCGCATGTGATGGACCCCGCCGGAGAAAGCTACCTGCGGCAGGAAGGTCGCGGACTGTGCATCGGTTTCTACGAACAACCGTGTAAGCCTTGGGCGGTTGATGGCACCCCATGGGAGTTTGGCCACGAACTGCTGCCCGACGATTTCGACAAGATCACCGATAGTATCGAATTCGCCTATGAACGCTTCCCCGTGCTGGCCGAGGCGGGAGTCAAATCTGTCATCCATGGGCCGTTTACCTTTGCCCCGGACGGCAACCCTCTGGTCGGGCCGGTGCCGGGCGTACGCAACTATTGGTCGGCCTGCGGGGTCATGGCGGGATTCAGCCAGGGCGGCGGGGTCGGTCTGACCCTCGCACAATGGATGATAGAAGGCGAACCTGAACGCGATGTGTTCGCCATGGATGTGGCACGCTTCGGAGACTGGATCAGCCCCGGCTATACGCGCCCAAAGGTGATCGAGAACTATCAGAAACGGTTCAGCGTCGCCTATCCGAACGAGGAACTGCCAGCCGCCCGCCCCAATCGAACCACTCCGATGTACGATATCTTCAGCGATCTCGGTGCGGTCTGGGGGCAGCAATATGGCCTCGAAGTCCCGAACTATTTTGCTAAGGGTGATGAACCGGACTACGAGATCCCCTCGTTCCGCCGCTCCAACGCTTTTGACGCCACCGGGCGCGAGGTTCGCGCGGTGCGCGAAAGCGTCGGAATCAACGAGGTTCACAATTTCGGTAAATACCGCATAACCGGCCCTGGCGCCCGCGCGTGGCTTGATCGCATCATGGCAGGCCGCATCCCGAAACCGGGTCGCGTCTCGCTGACGCCCATGCTGTCGCCCAAGGGCAAGTTGATCGGTGATTTCACGGTATCCTGCCTGACCGAAGGGCTTTTCCATCTCACCGCCTCATACGGCAGTCAGGCGTTTCACATGCGCTGGTTCCTGCAAAACCGGGACGAAGGCGTGGGCATCGAAAACATCAGCGACCGGCTGAACGGGTTTCAGATTGCCGGACCAAAAGCGACCGAGGTCCTTTCGGCCTGCACCCGTGAGGACGCCAGCGCGCTGAAGTTTCTGGACGTGCGCGAGATGACCATCGGTATGACCGACTGCATCGTTCAGCGCGTCAGCTATACCGGCGATCTGGGCTATGAGATCTATTGCGATCCGATGGCGCAACGGCAGCTTTGGTGGACCATATGGGAGGCCGGTCAACCCCATGGGATCACTCCATTTGGAATGCGCGCAATGATGAGCTTGCGCCTCGACAAGTTCTTCGGCTCGTGGATGCGTGAGTTCTCACCCGATTATACAGCGTGCGAAACCGGGTTGGATCGCTTCATTTCTTTCTCGAAGAACAGCGATTTCGTGGGCCGGGCTGCGGCCGAGGCCGAGCGCGCAACAAGCGCTGGTCGCCGTCTGGTCGCATTCGAGGTCAACGCGAAAGACGCAGATGTGAACGCGTATGAGCCGATCTGGCTTGATGGTGCTGTTGTGGGCTTCTGTACTTCGGGCGGGTATTCCCACTATGCGTGCAAGTCCATTGCAATGGGTTTCCTGCCAACCGAATACGCCTGTGAAGGCCGCGAGGTCGAGATCGAGATACTTGGCGAGATGTGCAAGGCACGCGTGATCACGACCCCGCTCTTCGATGCGGACGGTGCGAGGATGCGGGGATGACTTAACCGTCCCTTAGCGGCATTCTGCCCAGATGACCGAGATTCCCATCATCCTGCTGGCCGCCGGCCAATCCAGCCGCATGGGCGGCACAGACAAGCTGATGCAGCCTGTGGACGGAATGCCGCTGCTACGTCGGATGGCGCAGCGGGCGCTTGCCGTCGGTCCCGTAATCGTTGCCCTGCCCCCGGCGCCTCATCCGCGCTATGGCGCGCTGGAGGGTCTGGAGGTGCAGCCCGTCGAAATCCCTGATGCACGGGAAGGCATGAATGCCAGCTTACGGGGAGCGATGGCCTCGGTCCCGGCCAGCGCGCCTGCAGCAATGATCCTGTTGTCGGACCTGCCGGACCTCACATCTGACGATTTGCGCAGCGTTCTTGGAGCAGTCAAGACGTATCCCGATAATCTGGTTTGGCGCGGTGCGACCGATAACGGAACTCCCGGTCATCCTGTTGTCTTTGACCAATCTCTTTTTGCAGAGCTTTCAGAATTAACCGGAGACAGCGGTGCGCAATCCATCGTGCGACATTGTGTGGGCAAGGTCCATCTACATCGCCTGCCCGCCCGGAATGCACTGTTGGATTTGGATACACCTGCCGATTGGGCGGCTTGGAAAGCAAACCGATCCCGTAGCCGGTCTCCAATCTGACCGGTCCCCAAAATGAACGCGGCCCGGTCGTTGACGACCGGGCCGGTTGCCCAAAAACAGGACTACCACTTTCACCAATCTCTTAAGCGCGGTCAGATCACCAAACTGGTTATCTGACGATGTGCTGCTGAACCTAAACAAGACCCCCTCGTTAACATGCCGCTCAGCGCTTTGGAGACTGAGATGTGCCTTCGACACCCCCTAGTGCCTCAGGCCCCCCTCACTTGGGCAACTCCAATGTCGCTGATCAGATGCGTTCAAACAACGTAAAATTGGATGAATTGGTAAATTTCCGCGAAACCGGACTGACTTTTGCGCAACAATGCAACACCCTCAAAACTACCACTGGTTGCATTCGCTTGGGCATCCACGGAGCGACCACTACATCTATGCGGTTATGAATTGCCTTTTATACCTATTTCGCAGGCACCTAAAGCTGCATTCAAAATTCTAGATTAGCGATCTCTACAACCTTAAGGAGAAGTTTTTTGATAGCCGCCTTCGTGCGGTTTCTTTGTTAACAAAAATGAATCAATTCAATGCTTTTTCGAAATTATTGACTTTTTCGGCAACAATCCACCGATTCGCCCTGCGCTACCCAAGCTGATTCTTGCTGCCTGACCACGCCAGATGGCGATATCTAAACGGCGAAACATGGCGAAATTAAGGTTTCTTAATGTTTCTCTCAGGATATCCCAAGGTTGCTGTGGCATCTCCTGTCTCAATGCGCGGGATCAACCGCCGGACACAGACAGGAGTCAAAATGAGCATCCGTAAATCCTCACTGCTTTTTCCACGCACGTCCAACTGGATGGGAGCGACCGCATTGGGCGCGGCCTTGCTGGCCACGACCGCCCTGCCCGCAATGGCAGACGAGGCCCTAGCCGATCTGGTCGAAACTGTCTCGCCCTCGGTTGTAACGATCATCGCCAAGCAGGATGCCCCGCCAAATCCGGCGCAAGGCCAAGAGTTCAATTTCGAAGGCCATCCCTTTGGTGAGTTTTTCAAGCGTTTCGGCGGCCCTGAAGGTTTCGAAATGCCGCAACGCGGACCCAGCCAGGGTCTGGGATCGGGTTTCGTACTGGATGAGGCGGGATATATCGTCACCAATCACCACGTTGTCGACAACGCCAATGAGGTAACCGTACGTCTGAGCGATGACCGTACATTCGAAGCTGAAATCGTCGGCACCGATCCGCTGACGGACATCGCCGTGCTTAAGATCGATGCCGGGGACGACCTGCAAGCCGTTCAAATGGGTGACAGCGATATCATTCGCGTGGGCGAAGACGTGGTCGCCATCGGCAACCCGTTTGGCCTGAACTCGACCGTCACGACCGGTATTGTGTCCGCGAAAGGGCGTAACATATCGGAAGGCCCCTATGCGGAATTCATCCAGACCGATGCTGCGATCAACAAGGGCAACTCAGGTGGGCCACTGTTCAACATGAATGGCGAGGTAATCGGTGTGAACTCGGCGATCTATTCGCCCAGTGGCGGCTCTGTCGGGCTGGGTTTTGCGGTCACGTCGAATATCGTCGATCACATCACCGCCGATCTGCTTGATGATGGTGAGGTCAGCCGCGGCTGGTTGGGTGTGTCGATCCAGAATGTCAGCCCTGAGCTGGCGGCCGCTATGGGCATCGATACGGCAACGGGCGCGTTGGTCTCGGACGTTGTGCCTGATAGTCCGGCCGACGGTGTACTGCAGCAAGGTGACGTGATCCTGAGCTTCAACGACGAAGCCGTTGAGTCCAGCAGCGATCTTCCGATCCTCGTTGGGACCACAAAAGTGGGCACAGACAGCACTCTGACGGTTCTGCGCAATGGCAAGGAAGAGCAGATCGACCTGACCATCGGGCAGCATCAAGCGGCATCGGCGGCGGCCGACAGCGTGGCTGAGGACAAGTTCGAAGGCAGTTCGCTGGGCGTGACCGTGGCACCGCTGACCGAGACCGCGCGCGCCGAGATTGGAGTGGCCGAGAATGTCGACGGGGTTGTTGTCACCGATCTGAAACCCGAGAGCCCTGCGGCCAAAGCCGGTTTGCAGCGCGGAGATGTGATCGTACGACTGGGCAATCTGGATACCGCGACGCCGGATGCGCTGAAAGAAGCGCTGAAAAGCGAAAAGACGGACCCGGCTCTGGTTCTGATCAATCGCGGCGGCAACCAGATCTTTGTCGCGGTCGAGATCGCCTGACCACACACCTAAGCGCGCCACATGATGGGGAAATCTGGCGCGCTTATTCTGGCAGGTGCGACATGTCCACGTACCGCCGGAACGGCCGGGTGCACCTTCGCACCCGGCATGTTTTTTTCAAACAGTATCTGTGTTTATATCCCAATGGGAAGGAGCCCTGACATGAGCAGACGCTTGTTGATCGTTGAAGATGACCAAGACACGCGGGACTTCATTGCCAAAGGGTTTGGCGAAGAAGGATACGTTGTCGAAGTTGCCTCAGACGGCCGCGAAGGCCTGTACCACGCGACAGACGGTGGGTTCGATGCCGTCGTGCTGGACCGGATGCTGCCCGGATTGGACGGGTTGTCACTGATCAAATCGATGCGTGCGGCTGGGGTAAAAACGCCCGTTCTGATGCTCACCGCCATGAGCGCGGTAGACGAGCGGGTTAAGGGTCTTCGTGCAGGCGCGGATGACTATCTGGTCAAGCCCTTCTCGTTCCAGGAACTTCATGCCCGGATCGAGGCATTGCTGCGTCGTCCACAAGAGGCAGAAGAGACGCCGACCCTCGCCTGCCGCGATCTCGAAATGGATCTGCTGACCCGCAAGGTCACCCGCAATGGCCGTGAAATCACACTTACGCCGCGTGAATTTCAGATTCTGGAGTTCTTTCTGCGCCGCAAAAACCGCGTCGTCTCACGTACCATGTTGCTTGAAGGGGTGTGGGATTACCACTTTGACCCAAACACCAATGTGGTCGACGTCCATATATCGAAACTGCGCCGGCAGCTTGACGAAGACGGGGCCGACCCGGTGATTGAAACAGTCCGGGGCGCCGGATACATGGTTTCGGATGGATAACCTGCGCCTGTCGCTGAAAAACTCCCGTACACGGCTGGTCCTTGCCAGCATGGTGCTCAGCACGTTGCTGACAGCTGCGGTGCTGGCAATGGTCTACGTCACCGCCAATCGTACGATTTCAGAGGAGACACGCTCGGTCGTATCGGCGGAACTGACCGGACTGGCAGATGAATACGAACGGCGGGGCATGATCGGACTGATCACCGCGATCGAGAGGCGGTTGCCGACGGCGGCCGAGCGCGATGCCTTATATCTTCTGACCGGCCGCCAGGGTGGCAAGCTGGCGGGCAATCTGGCGCGCTGGCCCGAGGGGATCACACCGGGCAGTGGCTGGGTCGACCTGCAATTGCGCAAGGGGAACACGGACCAATACGTTCCGATATCTGCCGCATCTGTGAGATTACCGGGTGGCGAGCGGTTGCTTGTCGGACGCGATTCACTCGCTCGGCAACAATTCGATCGTATCCTGCTCCGCTCGGTCGCGTTGGCGCTGGCAACGGCGCTGGCACTGAGTTTACTGACCGGGTGGCTACTGACCCGGCTGGTATTCTCGCGTCTGAGGGATATCGCCGATACAGCCGACAATATCGTATCGGGCGATCTGGCGCTTCGAATGCCGTTGCGTGGCTCGGGCGACGAATTCGATCAGGTCGCGGGCACATTGAACAACATGCTGGATCGCATTGAAGAGTTGATCAGCAATCTGCGCACAACCTCCAACTCGATCGCGCATGACCTGCGTTCGCCCCTCTCACGGCTGCGCCAGCGGGTCGAATCATTGGCGGAACCCGGGAAAAGCGATCAGGATCGCGAAATTGACATGGCACGCGCGACCGGTGAGATCGACCATCTGTTGCGCGTTCTCAGCCAGTTGACTGAAATATCGCGGGCCGAGGCGGGTTTGGGGCGTGAGCAGTTTGAGCCGGTAAATCTGCCGCAGCTTGTCGGTGATGTGGTTGAGTTATACGACCCCGTCGCTGCCGATCAGAACATCCGGCTTGAAGTTGTCGGCAATGCCAAGCCAATTCAGGGCCACCGCCCGCTTCTTTCTCAGGCGCTGTCGAACCTGCTTGAAAACGCCATGCGCTATGCTCCCTCGGGCACCGCGATTACCATCGAAATTCGGGAGGATGGCGACTATGCGTTGCTGAGCGTCCGCGATCGCGGTCCCGGCGTTCCCGAAAGCGATCTGCCCCGATTGCAGATGCCCTTCATCACGCTTGATCCCGCCCGGACGGAACGCAACGCGGGACTTGGGCTCGCGCTTGTCGCTGCCATTTCACATATGCACGGTGGCACGTTTCTGGCACGCAATCGAAAACCGGGACTGGAAATAACTCTGAAGCTGTCGCGCAAGTCCTGAAAGAATTAAGATCAGCGCGCAAAGCATTGAATATAAATCAGAGAGCGGCAGGTAGCGCAGCATACCCATGAAAGCGGATACGACCGCCCTGTACTCTCGGCCCGAGAATTCGGTAGTCGGGGAAACGGTCAAGTAACCGACCTATTGCAACACGACCTTCGAGGCGCGCCAATGTCAAACCAACGCAGACATGCGGCCCGCCCGCAAAGGCCAGATGCCTGTTCGGTTTGCGCGTGATATCAAAGCAGGTTGGATCGGCAAACATCTCTGGATCGCGGTTTGCCGCTCCGATACACAGATGCAGGTTCGTTCCCTTGGCGATCTGCAGCCCTCCGATTTCCACCTGTGCCGTGGTTTCCCGGTTGCCAAATTGGTTGGGGGAACGAAAGCGCAAGACCTCTTCGACTGCCGGAGCGATCAGCTCCCTATCGTCCAAAAGGCGCTGGCGCTGCTCAGGATGGTCGTGAAGCAGCGCCAGCCCGTTGCCGATCAGATTTGTGGTCGTTTCGTGGCCGGCGTTCAGAATGAAGATGCAGTTCTGCAAAAGCTCTGTTTCACTCAACATCTCATCCGCGCCCTCGCCGCGGATCAGCCGTGTCAGAACATCTGTTTCCGGATCGCCCGGCTCGGCGCGACGACGGGCGACGAGGTCCTGAAGGTAGACTTTAAATTCGCGAACCGCTCTGTGGCCCTTCTCTAGCTGCGTTTCCGTCAACGCGGGTTCCAGAGCACCCAGAATGGCCAGAGACCAATCGCGCAGCGGCCCGCGCTCGTCCATCGGCACGTCCAGCAGGTTGCCAATGATCTGGATCGGAATGGTCGAAGCAAAATCCGCAATCAGATCGACCTTCCCCCTACCCGCCATACCGTCAAGCAGCGCATCGACGGTTTCGATCAGACCCGGCTCCATCCGGGCGATTGCGCGTGGCGTCAGGGCCGAGGTCATGATCTTGCGTACCCGCGTGTGCAAGGGAGGATCGGAAAACACCAGCGAGGTCGTATGATGTTCAAATAACGGCGAACCAACACCGAACTTAGGACCAAACGCAGCCTCTTTATCCGACGAGTAGAGTGCCGTGTCGCGGTATATGGCATCCAAGTCACCGTGGCGCGACAACAGCACCGATCCATCTGGCTGTCGCAAAACCGGCGCATACTCAAGCAAGGCATCGTAGAAGGGGAACGGGTCGTCAACAAACCCCTCTGGCGGGTGCATCAGGTCCAGATTTTGCGCAATATTCTTATGGCTTACAACATTCATGCTTGCCTCCCCTGGAGTTTGGGTAGCGTAATGGGCATCAGCAAACAACCTTGGGCTGGTGACAGGCCGGATTGCGCGGGATAAGACAGGGCATGTCCGATCCGATCTCTTCAATCCGCAACCTTGGCCCTGCGTTCGAGCAAGCCTGCGCCAAGGCTGGTATCATGACCGCTCAGGAGTTGCGCAATCTAGGCGCTGATGAGGCTTACGCGCGCCTTTTGCAGGCTGGAACACGACCGCATTTCATCGGCTACTATGTTCTGGTCATGGGCTTGCAGGGACGACCATGGAACGACTGCAAGGGCGAGGAAAAGAAAGCCTTGCGCGCACGGTTTGACGCGATCAAGGCAAGCGCAAGCATTGCGCCAAAGCATCAGATGATCGCGGATCTTGATGCTTTGGGTGTGCGTATATCGGCCAAGGATCTGGCAGCAGACTAGGCTTCGAGCGCCCCGATCATGTCGACCCGCGTTGCGTGGCGACCGCCTTCGAATTCGGATGTCAGGAAAGCAGCCACAATTTCCAGCGCCAGTTTTTCATCAATGACACGTGCACCTAGCGAAAGCATGTTTGCGTCATTGTGCTGACGGATCATCTGGGCCGAAAAGACATCACTGCAAACACCACATCTGACGCCGTTGATTTTGTTCGCCGCCATCATAATGCCCTGCCCGGTGCCACACAGGATAATACCAAAGCGACAATCGCCCGACGCCACCAGGCGTGCAGCAGCGGCCCCGTGTTCGGGGTAATGCGTGCTTTCCGAAGTCATCGGGCCGATATCTACTGGCTCCCAGCCTTGGGCCTCAACGTAAGCGGCAATGGCCTGCCTGAGGTCGATTGCAGCGTGATCGCTGGAAAGAACAATGCGTTTGTTTGTGCTCATGACGGCACTTCGCTCCTGTCAACTAAAGCAATTCGGACAAACACTCTTGAGCCCTGCCCTCATAAGAAAGGCCGCACCCGATATGGGGTACGGCCCAAAGCTAGGATCTGCCGACCGATTAGCCGACCAGTTCGATGCCCGAGAAGAAATAGGCAATCTCAACCGCGGCAGTCTCCGGTGCGTCCGAACCGTGGACCGAGTTTTCACCAACCGACTCAGCGAACTCAGCGCGGATGGTGCCGGGGGCTGCGTCTGCGGGGTTGGTCGCACCCATGACTTCGCGGTTTTTGGCAATGGCGCCTTCGCCTTCCAGAACCTGGACAACAACCGGTGCCGACGACATGAATTCGCACAGTTCGTCATAGAACGGACGCTCGGCGTGCACGTCATAGAACTTGCCAGCTTGGGCTTTGGTCATGTGGATGCGCTTTTGCGCAACGATGCGCAGGCCAGCTTCTTCAAACTTGGCATTGATCTTGCCAGTCAGGTTGCGGCGGGTTGCATCGGGTTTAATGATCGAGAATGTGCGTTCCAGTGCCATATTGGCCTCTCCTTGACTTAAGGGCGCAAAACCTGCGCCGAAATCCATCGCGCGCCGCCTAACATGGTATTTGCCTCATGAAAAGCGTTATGATCGTTTATCGCTCAGATCGCCTCAGGCAGCGGGTCGATACGATCCAACCGGCGGACATAGAGCACTGCCAAAAGACCTGCAAAGCTGCTGCCGCACATCATGCTCAGCACCAGATAAGGCCCGTTTTCGGGGCTTACGAACGTCCCGGTCATCATGGTCAAGACTGCACCCAGTGCCACGATCAGTGCGCCTGACAGGCCGGCAGCACTGCCTGCCAGTTTCGGACGCACCGACATCACCCCGGCCGAGGCATTTGCGTTGGTCAGTCCGTTCCCGAAACCAACGCAGATGGCGGAGCCGAAAAACACCCAGACCGAGCCCATGTTGCCGATGAACAGCAACAGCCCGCAGAACGGTCCGACCGACGCCACGATCCGACCGAATAGGATCATTGTGGTGAGTTGAGTGCGCTTTGCGATGCGCCCGGTGACAAAGTTGCCGACCATAAAACCGCCCGTGATGATCCCGATCCCAAGGCCCAGCATGGCGGGGCTGAGATCAAACCAGGCCGCAGCGACCAGCGGTGCGCCGGTGATGAAACTGAAAAAACCGCCGATAGAGAACGCAGCGCATAAGGCGTAGCCCCAGAACCTGCGTGCGCGAAACAGATGAGGGTATTCGCGCAGTTGCGCGGCGAAGGTTGAGGATCGGTTGGTGTTGGTTTCACCCATGTCGCCCCACAACAGCAGCAATACCCCTGCCCCAAGCAACGAATACATTACGAACCCGGCGCGCCAACCGAACAGCATGTCCAGCGCACCGCCCAGCATCGGTCCAAGCATCGGTGCCAGCGCCATCGCCATCGCGACATAGCCCAGTTTGCTGGCTGCTTCATTTGGGGGATATCGGTCGCGGATCGAAGCGCTCGACAGAACCGGCCCGGCCACCACCGCTGCCTGAATCATCCGAAACGCAAGGAAGGCCCAGATCGACTCGGCTGAAACGCATCCAATTGATGCGACAACGAAAATACCCATCGCGATCAGCAGAACCGGCCTGCGCCCGTAACGATCGGACAGCGGCCCGACGATCAACTGCAAGACTGCCGAGACACATAGATACCCCGCCACAGATACGTTCATCAGGCCATAATCCACGCCGAAATCTTCGCTCATATGCGCCAGCGACGGCAAGAACATGTTCAATGTCAAAACCGAGAGTGCCGTTGCAAAGATCAGCGTTATCAGGGTCGGAGGTGATTGAGCCGGACGCATATCGAAACCGTTTGGAAGACGAACCGGAACAGCGCTAACACATTGCTTCTGGCTTGAACATGGTGACCTCTGGCGGCGTCTTGGATGCTCTGATAAGAGCGCGTCATGCTACGGATCGAGAACATAAATTATGCCGTTGAGGGCCGTCCCCTGTTTGATGGGGCCAGCGCAACCATTCCGGATGGTCACAAGGTGGGTCTGGTTGGACGCAATGGCACCGGAAAAACGACGCTCTTCCGATTGATCCGGAGCGAGTTGTCGCTGGAATCAGGGAATATCTCACTTCCGAAACGCGCTCGGATTGGGGGCGTGGCGCAGGAAGTGCCATCCTCGGATGTCTCGCTGATCAACACCGTTCTGGCCGCGGATGTAGAACGCAGCACATTGATGGCCGAAGCAGACAGCGCGACAGATCCGGACCGGATTGCTGAAATCCAGACCCGGCTGGCTGATATCGATGCTTGGTCGGCTGAAGCGCGCGCGGCCTCGATCCTCAAAGGATTGGGCTTTGACGACGAGGATCAGCTGAAGCCCTGTTCTGATTTCTCGGGCGGCTGGCGGATGCGCGTGGCGCTGGCGGCAGTGCTGTTTTCGCAGCCCGATCTGCTGCTGCTGGACGAACCGACCAACTATCTGGACCTTGAAGGTGCCCTGTGGCTGGAAAGCTATCTGGCGAAATACCCGCATACGGTCATCATCATCAGCCACGACCGTGGGCTACTAAATCGTGCGGTGGGATCAATTCTGCATCTCGAAGACCGCAAGCTGACCTATTACGCGGTTCCCTACGACAAGTTTGCCGAACGGCGCGCAGAACGTCTGGCACAAGCGGAGTCGGAAAACGCCAAGGCCAAGGCCCGCATCGCGCATTTGCAAAGTTTCGTGGATCGGTTCCGATATAAGGCGTCCAAAGCCGTGCAGGCCCAGTCTCGCCTCAAGATGATCGAGCGCATCCAACTGGTCTCAACCCCGCAAGAGGCGGCCCTGCGCGCCTTTTCTTTCCCCGAGCCAGAAGAGCTGTCGCCCCCGATCATCCAGCTTGAAGGCGGTGTGACTGGCTATGGCGAGACCGAGGTTCTGCGCCGCTTGAACTTGCGCATTGATCAGGATGATCGCATCGCTCTGCTTGGCAAGAACGGTCAGGGTAAATCAACACTTTCGAAACTGCTGTCCGATCGCCTGCCCCTGATGGCGGGTAAGATGACCCGCAGCTCGAAACTGCGCATCGGCTATTTTGCACAACATCAAGTGGATGAGCTGCATGTGGACGAAACGCCCTTGGATCATCTGCGCCGCCTGCGCCCTGACGAGGCTCCCGGAAAATGGCGCTCGCGCCTGGCTGGGTTCGGGCTGAATTCGGATCAGGCCGAAACACTGGTGGGTCGCCTGTCGGGCGGGCAGAAAGCGCGGCTTTCTCTATTGATCGCCACCATCGACGCGCCGCACATGTTGATCCTCGACGAACCGACGAACCACCTGGACATTGAAAGCCGCGAAGCGCTGGTCGAAGCGCTGACCGCTTATTCAGGCGCTGTGGTTCTGGTCAGCCATGACATGCACCTGCTGTCACTGGTTGCAGACCGGCTCTGGTTGGTGGCAGACAAGACTGTCAAGCCGTTCGAAGGTGATCTTGAAGCCTATCGGACCATGCTCTTGGCCCGGGACAAACCCGTCAGGGAAAAATCGCCGACCGCTAAACCCAAACGCCCTTCTCGCGATACCATGCTGGCCTTGCGCGCCGATCTGCGCAAATGTGAGGATCGGGTCGAAAAACTGACGGATATGCACGACAAGCTCTCGGCCAAACTGGCCGATCCTGCCCTGTACGAAGATGACCGGATAAACGATCTGGAAACCTGGAATCGCAAATTTGCCGAGCTGGTCGAAGCCATGCAAAAAGCCGAGGCATTGTGGGTTGCCGCCGCCGAGCGACTGGAACAGGCGGAGGACGTCGCATGATTGACATGGCCTTTTTCATAACGGCGTTCACCACAATGTTCGTGGTGATCGACCCGTTCGGCACCACGCCGGTCTTTGTTGCGTTGACACAGGACATAGATGCCGCCACACGCCGTAAGATCGCCATTCGCAGTTGCCTGACCGCTGTTTTCATCCTGATCGCCTTCGCCGCTTTTGGCGAGGCTGTTCTGGGCTTTGTCGGCATCTCGATGCCAGCGTTCAAAGTGGCCGGGGGCGCTTTGCTGTTCCTGACCGCGCTCGATATGCTGTTCGAGCGGCGCAACAAGCGGCGTGAGAACCGTGCGGAAGAAGAAGAGCATCCAGACCCTTCAGTATTCCCCCTGGCGATTCCTCTGATCGCAGGCCCCGGCTCAATCGCAACTATCATTCTATTGGCCGGACAGAACCCCGGCATTCAAGGGATCGCGGCTGCCTGCGCCGTCATGCTGGCCGTCATGCTGGTCGTTTTTGTGTTCTTTCTGGCCGGCGGGCTGATCGCCCGTATCCTGGGCAAAACCGGGCTGAACGTGCTGACACGGCTGCTGGGTATGCTGCTGGCCGCACTATCGGTTCAGTTCATTCTAGATGGCCTCAAAGCCTTTGGTTTCGCCTCGTGAGGCACCATATTGGTACGGCACAACGGATTTCGGGTGATTAAATGGACGGCGAAGATTTTGGGCGATTGACCTATCTGGTTCTGCTGGGGGCCGCCCTGCTGATGTGGTTTATCACTCAGAACCGTCAGTCTTTGGGCAAAACCATGCAGCAGGTCGCGGCCTGGGTGTTTATCTTTATCGGGGTAATCGCCGTCGTCGGCCTGTGGGATGATATCCGCTCGACCGTCAGCCCTACCCCACAACTCACCGTGACCGATCAGAGGATCGAGGTACCGCGCGCATTTGACGGACATTATTATTTGCCGATGCTGGTGAATGGCAAAGCGGTGACCTTTCTGGTCGATACCGGAGCCAGCAACATCGTCATCAGCCCGAAAGATGCTGAAAGAATCGGGATCGACACGGAGCAGTTGAACTATCTGGGGCGGGCCTCGACAGCCAATGGCGTGGTGCGCACCGCTCCGGTTCGGCTGGAGAGCCTCTCGCTGGGCCCTATCACCGATCGCGATATCCCGGCCTCGGTCAATGGGGGCGATCTGGACCAATCCCTGCTGGGGATGGAGTATCTGCATCGGTTTTCAAATATCCAGTTTGCAGATGGACGCCTGATCCTGTCGCGGTGACGGCAATCCTCGATTGAGAACAAAATAAGAACATGCTAGTTTGAGCAGCATGTCGACCCATCTTCTTGGCCGAAAACCCGCGCGCACCTCGCCCGGGGTCGCCCTGCACCCACAGATCAGCCTGCAACTGGCTCGTGTACACGAGGCCTGCGGCCCAGCCCGGCGCAGCTTTGCCCTGTGGGTGGCGGGGCAGATGCAGGACCCGGTGATGTGGATTGCCCCGGCGTGGGAGGTGGCCCAGCTGAATCCCGAGGGCATGTTGCCTTTCGCCGACCCGTCCCGGTTTCTGCTGGTTCGCCCCGATAAGCCCGAAGACCTGTTGTGGTGCATGGAAGAAGCCTTGCGCAGCGGAGCCGCCCCGCTGGTTATCGGCGATCTGCCCGGCCCGCCGGGTCTGACCCCGGTCCGGCGGATGCATCTGGCCGCCGAACAGGGTGGCACATCGGGGCGAGCCCCGCTGGGACTGCTGTTGACACCTGACGATGGCGGCGCACAGGGGATCGAGACGCGCTGGCATATGGCGCCGGCCTATCGGGATGCGGCCTGCAGTTGGCGCCTGACCCGACGCCGTGCCCGCGCCCTGCCCCCGGCCAGTTGGCACGTGACGCGGACCGCCCACCAGCCCGGCCTGCAGTTGCAGCAGATCAAAACCGAAGACATACCCACGGTCACATAACTTGTGACTGGTCAAAACCGAACTTGCCCCCTAGCGTGCCGGCATGACACATCCGATCCATGACAGCAGATACTCGTGGCTTCGCTTGCTGATCACACTGGCCATCGCAACCGTGGTCAATGTCGGCATGTGGGCCGTGATCGTGGTGATGCCCGCCATCGAGACCGAGTTCGGCGCCGGAAGGGCTGCGGCGTCGATGCCCTATACGCTCACCATGATCGGGTTTGCCTTTGGCAACATGTGGCTTGGCAAGCTGGTGGATCGTCTGGGCGTGACAAAAGCGTTAATCGGGGCTGCCCTGTTAAGCGCGTTAAGCTATTTGCTGGCGACCCTTGCTCCGAACATCGGCCTCCTCTCGGTTGCACATCTGTTACTGGGCTTGGGCACGTCGATCGGGTTTGGCCCACTGATTGCCGACATCTCGCATTGGTTCATGCGCAGGCGCGGGATCGCCGTGGCGCTGGTCGCCAGTGGTAACTACCTGTCAGGCGCTATCTGGCCCACCCTGTTATCGGGGATTTTACAGCGTGAAGGATGGCAGCAGGTCTATCTGAGCCTCGCCGTCATAACGCTGATCACCGTCATTCCCCTGTCCCTGCTCCTGCGTCGTCAGCTTCCGGACGAGGCACATGGTACCGCCGCCGCTGCGGCACAGATCAAGGCGCAAAGCGTGGGGTTTTCGCCCCGCGCCCTGCAATACATCCTCGGGCTGGCAGGCATTGGATGTTGCGTGGCCATGTCGATGCCGCAGGTCCATATCGTGTCCTATTGCGTCGGTCTTGGCTACGGGCCGGCCGTCGGGGCCGAAATGCTGTCACTGATGCTGCTCGGGGGCGTGGTCAGCCGCGTGATTTCGGGGCTGGTCGCGGACCAGCTGGGAGGGCTGTCGACCCTGCTGATCGGTTCGGTCCTGCAATGTATCGCGCTGTTTCTGTTTCTGCCTTACGACGGCATGGTTTCCCTATACGTTGTCAGTATGCTGTTTGGTCTGGCGCAAGGGGGTATTGTACCCAGCTATGCCCTGGTCGTGCGCGAATACATGCCCCCGCAAGAGGCCGGAGCGCGCGTGGGCTTCGTCATGATGATGACCATTCTGGGCATGGCCTTGGGGGGATGGATGTCAGGTTGGATCTACGACGTGACCGGTAGCTATCAATTGGCCTTCATCAACGGCATAGTCTGGAACGGGCTGAACATCGCTATCCTGCTGATGCTCATGAAACGTTCGAGGTCGCGCGGCAACGCGGCCCTGGCATGACTTACCTGACACGACGCGCGCTGATTACCGGCCTTTCAGTTTTACCGCTGGCCCATACCGCACAGGCTGCGCTAACTCCATATGTTCTCGCACCCGCGCGCAGTACCGTAGGTTTTACATTTAATTTGTCCGGCACAGCCCAGACAGGTACAATGCCGATCAAATCGGCCAATATTCTGATCGACACCAAACGCCTGCAAAACAGCCGGGTCGATGTGGTGCTGGATGTGACCGGGGCACGTACAAAACTGCCCTTTGCACGCGGTCCGATGCTAAGCAAAAGTGTACTGAATGCCGCCCAATATCCCACCATCCGGTTCATGACGACCAAAATACAGCTGGGGTCCGCTGGCCGCATCTCGGAAGGCGCAACCGTGACCGGAGACTTGTCCGTGCGAGGCGTCACCCGCCCGGTTACCCTGACGGCCAATCTCTATCGGAAAAGGGGAAGCACCGCAGATGACTTGGACGCGCTTTCAGTCAGACTCACCGGCGCACTGAATCGGCACGAATTCGGAGCGTCGGGATACTCTGATCTCGTGCAGCAAATGGTCGGCCTGAACATCCGTGCTGAGATCATCCGCCAAGTTTAATTGCAGAAAGACAAAAAACGACGTAAGGGCGTCGAATAGGCACGCGCAATCTGCACCGACAAAGCCAAGCTGAAAACATCATGCGTACGATCATTTCATTTGCCGCCCTATTTCTTTCCGTCATTCTGCTGCAACTCTCGACGGGAGGCGTAGGCCCGCTGGATGCGATCTCGGGCCTGACGCTCGAGTTTTCAACGGAACAAATCGGCCTGCTTGGGTCGTCGCATTTCCTTGGATTCTTCATTGGTTGCTGGTGGGCACCGCGTCTGATGGGCAGCGTCGGTCACTCTCGTGCCTTTGCGGTTTGTACCGCTCTGGGGGCAATGGGTTTGCTGGGGCATACGCTGACCGAGAACCCTTATATCTGGGCGGCCCTTCGGATCGCTTCGGGCACGTGCGTCGCCGGGTGTTACACGGTGATCGAGGCGTGGCTGAACGCCAAAGTCACCAACGAAACCCGCGGGCGCGCCATGGGCACGTATCGCATCGCGGATATGGGCGCATCGCTCTGCGCCCAACTGATCATCGCCGTTCTGCCGCCTGCCTCCTATGTTTCATACAACCTGCTCGCGATCCTGTGCTGTGCGTCGATTTTGCCGCTGGCGCTGACACGAGCCAGCCAGCCAAAGACACCAGACGCGCCGCGCTTGCGTCCCAAACTGGCCTGGCAGAGCTCGCCGTTGGCCGTGGCGGGCGTCATCGTGGCAGCGCTCAGTTCGGCATCGTTTCGAATGGTGGGCCCGGTTTACGGGCAAGAGGTCGGATTGGGCGTGGATCAGATCGCGTTCTTTCTGGCCTCGTTCGTACTGGGTGGTGCACTGGCGCAATATCCATTGGGATGGCTCGCAGACAAATACGACCGCCGATGGGTGCTGATCTGGCTGTCGGCGGCGGCGATTCTGAGTTGTGGCATCACCATGGTGGCAAGCGGTGCCGGAACGCTGGGCGTTATGCTGGCCGCCGGGTTCTTCGGCCTGACCACCTTCCCGATCTTCTCGGTCTCTTCAGCGCACGCCAATGACTTTGCCACCACCGAGCAGCGAGTCGAGCTTTCAGCTGCACTGATGTTCTGGTACGCGCTCGGGGCCATCGCCTCGCCCTATATCTCATCGACGCTGATTCAACAGTTCGGACCAGGCGCCCTGTTTGCCTTTGTGGCAGTCGGTCATTTGGGGCTGATGGTGTTCGGCCTCGCCCGGATGCGGTCTCGACCGGTTCCCCAGGAACGCACAAGCTACGTTTACGCCCCCCGTACATCCTTCACAATCGGACGCCTGTTGAAGCGGTCGCGGGAAGAGTAGAACCGTTATTCCAGAGGAGGAGAGGACCGGATCATTTCGTCCAGGACAGAGCCCGCTTCGTATCCAAGCAGATCGACCTCCATCCGCCGGGGATCGCCGAAGGCCCATACGCCAACATGCCGCTGCATGAGCTCATATCCGACGTAATCGGCCATCGCTTTGTTCCCATGCGCGTTTTCAGCAAACATAACCTGACCTGCTACAACTTTCTGCGGCATCACCCGCTCAAGATACAGCTCGACAACATTAACCCCGGTCACGTTCGAGCCACCATGATGAACGACATACATCTTGTCCCAATCATCTTTGCTCATTGCAGCACGGGCATCTGAAACCGCCTTGTGCAATGCGGCAAGCTCCGCACGCGCGGCATCTCGCATATTTGCGGCCCAAACCGGTCGCATATCGTTTATCGCCTTCGATACCTCCTCTGGCGTGAGGGTCCCGCGACTGATCGCATCGCGGATGAAAGAGCGCGCCGTATCAAGCATCTGCCTTTGTCTGGCAATTGCGTCTTCCGGCAGATTCAGGTGATCGACGGATGCCAGCAACGTATCTATCGCCGTTGAGATGGCCTCAAAATCCTCCTTCCAGCGCGCGTTTTCTGCAGCATCTTCCGGCCACGGAGTAACCGCACCTATAATACCCAAGAGAACGTGCGAGGTGGATTTGAAGATCAGGTAACTTGGCGCGTCTCTCGGATAGGACGCATCTCCGGTCTTGGTCATGACGGTCACATCACGGGCGATCACCATTACGGGGCGGGTCTGCGCAGTCAACGCATCTTGACCCTGCCGGAAAATCGACAGCATCGCCTTGTCAAATTCAGTGATCGCACTCAAAGCATCGTTCTGATCGGCCTGCGCGTCACAGGGCGACAGAAATATGGTCATGGAAACGAGGGCGCATACCTGACCTAGACGCCTGAAATACGAATGCTCCATGTATTCCCCCCTGAAATTGCTTACAGGATCATAATACACGGCGCAGGGGTCCCGCGCAGGTGGCCTGCGTCTGCATTTATGCGACCTCGAAAAAGAAACCGGGGTTTTGCTGGTCGTCTACATCATGTAGACGGGCGCGCAGTTAGATACGTGGAAACGCAAAATGGCTCGGATTCTCATTACCTCGGCGATCCCTTATATCAACGGGATCAAACACCTCGGCAACCTGATCGGCTCACAACTGCCCGCCGATCTTTACGCACGCTATCTGCGGGGCCGTGGCAACGAGGTCATGTTTCTCTGCGCGACCGACGAACATGGCACGCCAGCGGAACTGGCAGCGGCCAAAGCCGGAAAACCCGTCGCGGAATACTGCGCAGATATGTATGCGGTTCAGGCCGATATCGCCAAACGCTTCGGTTTGAGCTTCGATCACTTCGGTCGTTCGTCCAGCGCGCAGAACCGCAAGCTGACCCAGCATTTCGCGGGCAAGCTGGATGAGGCCGGCCTGATCCGCGAGGTCAGCGAGAAACAAGTCTATTCCAACGCCGATGGTCGCTTCCTGCCCGACCGCTATATCGAAGGCACCTGCCCCAATTGCGGCTATGACCGCGCGCGTGGCGATCAGTGCGAGAACTGCACCAAGCAGCTGGACCCGACCGACCTGATCGAGCCGCGCTCAGCCATTTCCGGCTCAACCGATCTGGAGGTGCGCGAGACCAAGCACCTGTATCTGCGCCAGTCTGCGATGAAGGATCAGCTGGATGCGTGGATCGACAGCAAAACCGACTGGCCGATCCTGACCACGTCGATTGCCAAGAAGTGGTTGCATGACGGCGACGGCTTGCAGGATCGCGGCATCACCCGCGATCTGGATTGGGGTGTCCCGGTCAAGAAAGGCGATCAGGATTGGTCGGGCATGGAAGGCAAAGTCTTCTATGTCTGGTTCGATGCCCCCATTGAATATATTGCCTGCGCCAAGGAATGGGCCGATGCCAACGGCAAACCCGATGCTGAGTGGGAGCGTTGGTGGCGCACCGACAAAGGTGCCGATGACGTGCGATACGTTCAGTTCATGGGCAAGGACAACGTGCCTTTCCATACGCTCAGCTTCCCGGCGACCATTCTGGGATCGGGCGAGCCGTGGAAGATGGTCGACCACCTCAAGTCGTTCAACTATCTGAACTATGACGGCGGTCAGTTCTCGACCAGCCAAGGCCGAGGCGTCTTCATGGATCAGGCGCTGGACATCCTGCCCGCCGATTACTGGCGCTGGTGGCTGCTCAGCCATGCGCCCGAAAGCAGCGACAGCGAGTTCACGTGGGAGAACTTCCAGCAATCGGTGAACAAAGATCTGGCAGATGTGCTAGGCAACTTTGTCAGCCGCATCACCAAATTCTGCCGCTCCAAGTTCGGCGAGGCCGTGCCTGGTGACGGAGAATATGGTGATCGGGAACAGGCGCTGATCGCGGAACTGACCCGCCGCATCCGCGCCTACGAAGGCTTTATGGAGACGATGGAGGTGCGCAAATCCGCGCAGGAGTTGCGTGCAATCTGGGTTGCCGGCAACGAATATCTGCAGGCCGCTGCACCGTGGTCGACCTTCAAGGAAGACCCGGCTCAGGCTGCTGCACAGGTGCGGCTTGGTCTGAACCTGATCCGTCTCTACGCGGTCCTGAGCGCGCCGTTCATTCCCGACACCTCGGCGAAGATGCTAAGCGCAATGAACACTCTGGACACCAGCTGGCCCGATGATGTTGAGGCCGCGCTGCAGGCCTTGCCTGCTGGCCAGGACTTTGCCGTTCCCGACGTATTGTTCGCCAAGGTCACGGATGAACAGCGCGAAGACTGGCAGAATCGGTTTGCCGGAACGCGCGAATAACAACAAATCTCCATCTTTGAATGCCGCAGCGGAGACCGCTCAGGTCGCCGCTGCTCATTTTTTTTGACGGGCGTGTTGCGCCGAACTGAAAACCTGCAGACGGTCAAAAGCCCATGGTTGCAGGCTAAGTCTGCCGTCCCGAAAGAAATTCCTGAAGGCCCTATCCGAGTTTGAGGCCGCAACACGCTTGAGAAAAAGCGTCAAACCCGCCATCCTGTTTCAAAAATCAATCGACTCGTCCGGGCATGTCCGTTGCCCCGATGTGCAATCTTTACTTTGAACGAGGCGCCATCATGTCCCTTGCATTTAAGAATCCAACGAACCGCCACAGCGGCTATTTCAGGACAGCAGGCATATATCTCGCTCTATTTGCATGTACCGGCCTGCCTCAGGCAACGATGGCGCAGGATCAGGCAGACGCACCCGCGCCCAAAGTCTCAATCGCGGCGGCTTATTCCGAAGAGATCACGGATGAGGCCAGCTTCATCGGACGCGCCGAGGCCATCGACAAGGTCGACATTGTTGCCCGGGTCAGTGGGTTTTTGGACAGTCAGAACGTGGAAGACGGCGCGCCCGTCCAGAAAGATGACCTGCTGTTCACGATCGAACCGGACCTCTATGAAGCCACGCTTGAAGCCCGCAAAGCCGATCTGGACCGGGCTGAGGCGAACCTTGAGCTCGCCAAGGTCGATCTGGCCCGGAAGGAAGAGTTGTACAAACGTGACGCCACGCCGGAATCCGAACGCGACATAGCCCGCGCAAACGAACTGGTCGCCGAGGCCGAGGTGAAAGCGGCCAACGCCGCGATCCAACAGGCGGAACTGGATCTTAGCTACACTCAGATCCAGGCTCCGTTTTCGGGGCGGATCGGCCGCGTGGCCATCAGCGTTGGCGATGTTGTCGGCCCCACTAATCCTCCGCTCGTCACATTGGTCAGCGAAGCACCTATTTACGTGAATTTCTCGTTGAATGAGAAACAGTTCACCTCGGTTCTTGAACAATTCGGTGAAGATCCGGCCTCTCTGGCTGAAAGCAACAAAAGCCCGAATGTTCATGTGACCTTGCCGAACGGTACCGAGCTTGATGAGACCGGTGAGATCATCTTTGTCGACAACCGCATCGATCCGCTGACCGGCGCGATCACGATCACGGCTCAATTCGAAAACACCAGACGGCTGCTTGTCGATGGCGCCTTTGTGAACGTTCAGATCGAAGCGCTTGAACCGACGCTGCAGGTGTTGATCCCTCAGGCCGCATTGCAACGTGACCAGCGTGGAGAGTTCGTTCTGGTCGTCAATGACCAGCAGATGGTGGAACAGCGCTATATCACAACCGGCGATACCGTGGATTCGGCCATTATCGTGACCGATGGCCTGCGTGAAGGCGAAAGCGTCATCGTCGAAGGTCTGCAACGTGTTCGCCCCGGCGTCGCTGTTGACGCAGTCGTTGCCTCAGAGCAGCCGGAGAATAACTGATGTTCTCAGCCCTGTTCATCAGCCGGCCCAAGCTGGCGCTTGTCATTTCGCTGGTCCTGACCATTCTGGGCGGGATCGGATATCTCGTTCTGCCGGTCGCGCAGTTCCCCGATATCACGCCGCCTGTCGTCAGCGTCACGGCCACTTATACCGGCGCGAATGCCGAAACCGTCGAGAACACCGTCGCCGCCCCTATCGAGGCACAGGTCAACGGTGTGGACGACATGATCTACATGACGTCAACCTCATCGGATAACGGTTCGTACTCGCTGAACGTGACGTTCGAGGTGGGCACCGATCCCGATATCGCCTCGGTCAACGTTCAGAATCGCGTCGCGCAGGCCATGGCTTCACTGCCGGCCGAGGTGACCGCGTCGGGTGTGGTCACCCAAAAGGCATCGACCAACATGCTGTTGCTGGTCACGCTGACATCTCCCAACGGCACCTATGACAGCGTGTTTCTTTCGAACTACGCCTCGATCAACCTGAAAGACGCGCTGGCGCGTGTTCAAGGCGTGGGTAAGGCGGATGTTCTGACCAATCTGGAATACGCAATGCGTATCTGGATGGACCCGGACAAGATGGCCGCATTGTCGATCTCACCGGGTGATGTGATCGATGCGATCCGCGAGCAGAATATCGAAGTGTCCGCAGGCTCAATCGGGTCGCCCCCCGTACCGGAAGGGCAAACCTTTCAGTATACGATCAAGACCAAGGGCCGCCTGACATCCGCCAAAGAGTTCGGGGACATCGTGATCCGCACAGGCGACGCTGGCGCCATTGTGCGCGTGAAAGACATCGCACGAGTCGAACTGGGTGCTGAATTCTATTCGGCATCGGGATATTTCCAGAGCGTTCCCGCGACGGTTATCGGCATCTACCAGGCCCCCGGCGCGAACGCTCTTGCGGTCTCGGAACGTGTTGAGGCCGAGCTTGAACGTCTGTCCCGGGCTTTTCCGACAGATGTCGAATATGCGGTCCCTTTCAACACGACGGACTTCGTCGAACAATCGCTCAACGACGTGGTATCGACGCTCATCCTGACATTCATACTGGTGATCACGGTTGTATTCGTCTTCCTTGGAAGCTGGCGGGCCACAATCATTCCGGCGGTGGCAATTCCGGTCTCATTGATCGGGACCTTTGCTTTCCTGCTGGCTTTCGGCATGTCGCTGAACACGATCTCGCTGTTTGCGCTGGTGCTGGCCATCGGTATCGTTGTGGATGACGCCATCGTTGTGGTGGAAAACGTCGAGCGTATCATTGCGGATGAGGGCCTGCCCCCCGCCGAAGCAACCCGCAAGGCGATGGGCCAGATCACCGGCCCCGTGATCGCGACAACCTTGGTGCTGTTGGCCGTGTTCGTACCTGTCACCTTCATGCCCGGTATTTCCGGGCGATTGTATTCGCAGTTCGCGGTGACCATCTCAACCGCTGTTGTGATCTCGTCGATCAACGCGCTGACCTTGTCTCCGGCCTTGTGCGGGCTGGTGTTGCAGGCGCGCTCGGGGCCGCCCAAAGGGCTACTGGCCGTGTTCGAGAGGTTTATCGGTGGCGTGCGTAGTGGCTACGTTGCCATCGTACGAAAACTGCTGATCCTGCCAGTCGTTTCGCTTGGGGTTATCGCTGCTTTCGCCGTCGGCACCAGCACCATTATGGGCAACACGTCCAAAGGCTTTATCCCGCTTGAGGATAACGGGTACCTGTTTGTCGACGTCCAGCTTCCTGACGCCGCAACGCTCGAGCGCACGGAATCCGTGACCGCGCGGATCGATGAACAGATTCAGCAGATACCCGGTGTCGCCAGTACCGTTCTGGTGAACGGTTACTCGCTTCTGAACGGGACCACCACAAATGGCGCGGCGATCTTCGTAAACCTCGACAACTGGGACGAGCGGCAGGAACCTGACCTGAGCGCGGACGCCATCCTGAACAAAGTTCTGGCAATTGCCTATGGTGAATCTGCCGCGTCAATCGTCGCGTTCAACCCGCCCCCCATCCAGGGCCTCGGCATGTCGGCCGGTGTTGAGATGGAGGTGCAGCAGACCGGTGGTGGCTCGCCACAGGATCTGGCTTCTGCGGTGGGGTCCTATGTCTATGCTGCGAACCAGCGGCCCGAGATTGCGCAAGCCTACACTACCTTCCGCGCAAACGTACCGCAGTTGTTTGTCGATCTGGACCGGGAAAAGGCCAAGACGTTGCAGGTCTCGGTTGCCGAGATTTTCCAGACCATGCAGGCGCAGCTTGGCTCGTATTACGTGAATGACTTCAACCTGTTCGGGCGTGTCTATCGTGTGATGATTCAGGCCGAAGGCTCGTACCGGAACAAGGTCGAGGATATCTCGGACCTCTATGTGCGCTCCACCAAAGGCGAGATGGTGCCCCTGGGTACGCTGATCGACGTCGAGAACGTGTTGGGTCCGGTCCTGTTGAAACGACACAACCTGTTCCGCTCGGCCACCGTGACAGCGGTTCCCGCGCCAGGGCTCTCAACCGGTGACGCCATCACTGCCATGACCGAAGAGTCGGCCACCGCCCTGCCCCCCGGCTATGCCTTTGAATGGACGGGCACGGCACAGCAGCAATTGGCCTCGGGTGGGCTTGTGATCGTGATCCTCGGGCTGGCGATTTTGTTTGGGTACCTATTCCTTGTCGGGCAATACGAAAGCTGGACGATGCCCGTTTCAATCCTGATGTCCGTGACTGTAGCGCTGTTCGGTGCCGTTGCGGCCGTAGCGATCGTGGGCAGCGACATCAACCTCTACACGCAGATCGGGATGATCATGCTGGTCGGGCTTGCGTCAAAGAACGGGATTCTGATTGTCGAGTTCGCGATGGAACAACGGGCCAAGGGGCTTTCAATCAAAGAGGCCGCAGCCGAAGCCGCATATCAGCGTTTCCGTGCCGTTATGATGACCGCGCTGTCCTTCCTGCTCGGCGTGGTTCCGTTGCTGGCGGCGAATGGCGCCGGGGCGGCCAGCCAGAAAGCGATCGGTGTGGCAGTCTTTGGCGGTATGCTTGCCGCCACCTTGTTCGGGGTTATTCTGGTTCCGGTCCTCTACGCTGTCATGCAGGGCCTGCGTGAGTGGGTGAAGGGCAGCAAAAACGATCCCGGCCCATCAGAAGAAACCGCGTAGGGCCTGTGCTGAAACAAAAAAACGCCCCGCAAGTTTTGCGGGGCGTTTCGTTTTGTCAGGCCGTCCGACGCGCGCCGTTGTCGCTCAACCGTTTGGACATCCAGTCATCGATACGGGTAATTTGCTCGGAGCTTAATCGTAAACCCAGCTTATTGCGCCGCCACACGACGTCCTGAGCCGTGCGCGCAAATTCCTTGTCCATCAGCCAGACCAGTTCGGCCTCAGTCAATGTCGCGCCAAAATCCTCACCCAAATCGGTCTGATCTTTTGCCGACCCCAGCAGGTCCCACACTTCGGTACCGTATGCACGGACCAGCCGCCGCGCCCAAAACTGCGTAAGAAACGGATAATCCGACGACAATTGAGCGATTAAACCCGGCGTGCCCTCCACAGGGAAATCTCCACCGGGCAGCGGCACACCGGCGGTCCACGGTCCGCCAAGATCTGGAAAATGCTCACCGACCTTCTCCAGCGCGCTTTCTGCGAGACGCCTGTAGGTCGTGATTTTGCCGCCAAAGACATTCAGGACCGGCGCGCCACCTGCCGCATCGACTTTCAGCGTATAATCCCGCGTGGCCGCCGTGGCGCTGCTTGCGCCATCGTCATACAGCGGGCGGACCCCGGAATAGGTCCAGACGATATCGGCGCGGGTCACCGGTTTTGCGAAATATTTCGAGGCGAAGGTGCACAGATAATCCTGCTCGGCCTCAGTGCAAACCGGCAGTTCGGAGGCATCCGGATGATCCTGATCCGTGGTTCCGATCAGGGTGAAATCCTGCTCGTACGGGATCGCGAAGATGATGCGCCCATCTTCCCCCTGAAAGAAATAGCACTTGTCATGATCATAGAGCTTGGGTGTCACGATATGACTGCCCCGCACCAACCGAACCCCTTCGCGCGAGTTTACACGAATCTTGGTCTGAATGATGTCACCGACCCAGGGACCACCCGCATTGATAAGCATCTTTGCCCGGATGGTCTCGGTTTTGCCACTCTCCCGGTCCCGGATCGTCACCTGCCACAGATCGTCGACCCGTTCGGCTGAAAGAACTTCGCTCCGGACCATGATCTTCGCACCCCGCGCCTCGGCATCGCGGGCGTTCAAAACCACCAGCCGGGAATCCTCGACCCAGCAATCGGAGTACTCATAGGCCGTTTCAAACTTGTCCTGCAGCGGGGCACCCTCGGGCGCCGAGCGCAGATCCAGCGAACTGGTTCCGGGCAGTATTTTGCGGCCGCCAAGATTGTCATACAGAAACAAACCCAGCCGGATCAGCCACGCCGGGCGGCGCCCGCGCATCCACGGCATCACTGTGCGTAACAAGCGCGAGGTCGGCGTTTCAGAATCAAAACGCATATCGGTGTGATAAGGCAGCACGAAGCGCATCGGCCAACTGATATGCGGCATGGCCCGCAGCAACGTCTCTCGTTCAATCAAAGCTTCGCGCACAAGTCGGAATTCGAAGAACTCCAGATATCTTAGCCCACCGTGGAACAGTTTTGTCGATGCCGAAGACGTGGCCGAAGCCAGATCGTTCATTTCCGCCAACGTGACCGACAGGCCCCGCCCTGCGGCATCCCGCGCGATACCGCATCCATTGATGCCCCCACCGATCACAAAAAGATCGGTTACCCGACTGCTGTCCGACGACATATCCAAATGATTCCCCAATGCGGCTAGTTTCGATCGCATTAGCCGCACGCTCCTTCGCATCGTCAACACTATTTTTCTATTTTGTTCGCTTTTTGCTAAATCGGCAGAAATAATGTGAAGCAATCCGTAAATACACTTGCTCATCCACCCGAAAAGAACAAAATCGAACCATCGAACCATCGAACCATCGAAGCACGGAGCCCATCAATGTCCCTGTCATTTCGCCAATCGGATATTCTTGAAGTGGCCAAGGAGGAAGGTCGCGTCACTGTCGAGGGGCTGGCCGACCGGTTTCAGGTGACGGTCCAGACCATACGCCGCGACCTGACCGAGCTTTCCGACGCCGGCAAGCTGGATCGGGTTCATGGGGGGGCAGTCCTGCGTTCAGGCGTATCCAATATCGGCTATGAAGACCGGCGCGCCCTGAACCATGACGCCAAAACCCGCATAGCGGAACGATGTGCAACAGACATACCCGAAGGCAGTTCGGTATTCATGAACATCGGCACCTCGACCGAGGCGGTTGCGCGACAGATGCTCCATCATAAGAACCTCATGGTCGTGACCAACAATATGAACGTGGCCCATATTCTGGCCGAAAACCCGGACTGTCAGATCGTCGTCGCGGGCGGAGTTCTGCGCCGGTCGGATAGCGGGCTGGTCGGTAACCTGACGGTCTCGACCATCCAGCACTTCAAATTCGATCACGCGATTATCGGTTGCTCCGCATTGGATGAAGACGGCGACCTGATGGATTTCGATCTGCAGGAAGTATTGGTCAGTCAGACCATCATCGCGCAGGCCCGGCAGATCAGCCTTGTCGCCGACAGCTCGAAATTTCAGCGAACCGCCCCGGCCCGCATCGCCTCACTGGCGGATATCGACAGGATCTATACCGATACATCACTGCCGGGCGATTTGCCTTTGAAATGCGTCGAGTGGCAAACGCGCATCGTCGAATGCCCGTAGGCTCCACCTCGGATCACCACGCGTTATAGTTGTCGCCGCTTGCCAGAATCCGATCCACCTGACACAGTTGTGATCATACGTATCCGGCCTGGAAGAGAGGCAACTTCGGACCATGATCGCGCTTTTGTTCTCGTTACTTACCATCACTATGGGATTGAATTATTTCGGCCGCACCCGCGCCGGAACCACCTTGTTCCTGATCACGCTGGCGTTGAGCGTCTATTGGCTGAAGTTTCATGCCACCAGCGTTCTTACCATTCAGCTATGAGGGCTTGCTGTAATGACACCTGATCTGTCCCGCACCCTGAACGCCCTCGGCGCATTCGCCGTCAGCCTCGTGCTCGTACTGGCTTATGCCTACCAGTTCTCGCTTGATGAACTGCCCTGCCCGCTTTGCCTGCTGCAGCGCGTCGGATTTGTCGCCGTTGGCGTCGGGCTTGGGCTGAATCTGCTATACGGCGCCCGCGCACAGCACTACGCCCTGATGCTGCTTGCCGCGCTGTACGGAGGCAGCGTTTCGATACGCCAGATTCTGCTGCATATTGTTCCGGGTACAGGTCACTATGGCTCACCCGTTATGGGCCTGCACTATTACACATGGGCGGCGATTTGCTTTTTTCTGGTACTACTGGGCACGGCAATCATGCTGATGTTCGACCGGCAATATGCCGAAGACACAAACACACAGCATCGTTTCGGGGGCAGCCACTTGGCCAAGGTCGCATTCTTCGTGCTGTTGGCACTGGCCGCACTGAATGCAGTCTCGACGCTGATCGAATGCGGCCCCGGGATTTGCGCTGACCCTCCGACCAGCTACAAATTGATTGACGAACTGGGCAACAACGACTGAGGATGGATCAACCTTCCCAACAGGAGGCACGGGCATGGGACTTTTGGGGCAGCCACTTGGCTACTATGATTATCTGACATTTGTCGCGCTGATCCTGCTGCTGGCAGCTGTGATGGCATTGTTTCTGTTTATCATGGGCTTGCCCGGTCGAATTGCGATCAAGCGCAACCATCCACATGCCGAGGCCGTCAAAATCATGGGTTGGATGGGGTTTCTCGCTATCGTCCCCTGGGTTCATGCCTTCATCTGGGCCTTCCACGATGGCGTGACCGTCGATATGCGCCGAGGTCCCGACGACGAACGCAAAGCCATCCGGGATGAGATCAAGCGTTTGGGCGGTACCGTCAAACCGGAATATCAGGACCCGTTGGATACTGACGAGACAAAGCAAAGTTAAGGTCGAAGGAATTCAGCACTCATGTTCGTCGCCCTTGGCATCACACTCTTCTACATCATTTTTGTCTGGTTCATCTTCTTCAAGGTGCAATGGCTGAAATTCAACATCATGTGGGGGATCGTCTCCTTCTGGGTCGGCGCGCATCTGCTGCTGATCTTTTTAGTCGCCTTGCGGTTTTTTCAGCCCTTCTCGGTCGACAGCCACGTCGTGCGGTCCACCATCCAGATCGTCCCACGCCTGACACAGCCCACAATCCTGTCCGAGGTTCTGGTCGAGCCGAACACCTGGGTCACGAAGGGGGAACCGCTGTACCAGTTCGACGACACGGTATTTTCGCTGGCCGTGGACAAGGCGAATGCTCAGCTGGTGGCGGCGCAACAAAACGCGAAGATTCTTGAACAGGACGTCATCGCCGCTGGCGAAGCAGTCGAACGCGCAAACGCGCAACTGGCTTATGCGCTGACCGAGCAAGCGCGATACGAGAACCTTGTTCCTGCCGGGGGTGCCCGTCAGGATGAGCTTGACCGCTGGAACGAACAGGTCGCGGAAGATCAGGCGAAGATCAAAGAAGCTCAGGCCAATCTGGAAAAGGCCAACCTTGCGCTGGATTCGCAGATCGACGGCGTGAACACCGGCGTTATCGAGGCTGAGGCGCAGCTGGCCGAGGCCGAGTATTTTCTGGACAACACAACGATCTATGCCCCTGAAAATGGCATGATCGTCTCGCAACAGGCCCGCCCAGGGATGGTCGTGGGGGAAATTCGTCTGGGTGCCATTGCCAGTTTTGTTACCGAGGAAAGCCCCTATATTCTGGCCACATTCCGCCAGCAGAACCTGAAATTTGTCGAAGTCGGCCAACCGGTTGAAGTTGCGCTGGACCTCTATCCCGGAGAAATTCTGACCGGCAAGGTCGAAGCCGTCTGGTGGGCCACACGTCAGGGCCAATACCTGCCCTCAGGCCGCCTGCCCGGATTTGAACTGCCAAAGCTGCCGGGTCGCATCGCGGTTCAAATCTCGGTCGAAGTGCCCGAGGGGCACACCTTCCCCGCGGGCGGCCATGCTGCGGTGGCGATCTACACGGGCATGGGCAAAAGCTTTGAGTTTCTGAGGCGCATCAATATCCGCCTCTATTCCTTCGCCAACTTCATCCGGCCACTGGATATCTGAGGATGCGCAAAATGACACTCCGCCGGTTGTTGGGCTCTGCCCTTTGCGCCGCCACCCTCGCCGCCTGTACGCCGGTGGGACCGGATTTCGTGCGCCCGAACTCTCCGGTCGTGAAGCAATGGATCGAGGTCAACAGCCCCAGCGTGGGCCAAAGCGGCCTGACCTCGCGAAGTGCCCCCGTTGTGCGCTGGTGGGAGACATTCAACGATCCGACGCTGAACAAACTAATCGCCGAGGCCTATGCGCAAAACCTGACCTTGCAGGTCGCAGGCGCACGCGTGCTGCAGGCCCGTGCGCAACTTGGCATCGCATTTGGAGAGCTCTACCCGCAATCGCAGGCCGTGGGCGGGTCACTGCAACGCCGACAGATCAGCGACAACCTCGGGCCGATTTCGGATATCCGGCGGATCATTCCTTTGGATACCGAATTCTCGACCTCTCAAGTGGGATTTGATGCGCAATGGGAACTGGACATTTGGGGCCAGCAACGGCGCGGCGTGCAGGCCGCGCGGTCGAACCTTGCACTACAGGTTGCCAATTATGACGACGCTCTGGTCACGCTGACCGGCGACGTCGCGGCGCTGTATATCAACATCCGTTCGTTGCAAGAGGCTCTGCGCATTGCGCGGGAAAACATTACGATCCAACAGGAGTCGGCAGACCTGACTCAGTTGCGCTTCAACAACGGTGTGACGACCGAGCTGGATGTGCAGGAATCGACCGCTCTGCTCAACAACACCAAGGCGCTGGTGCCAGAGCTTGAAAGCGATATCCAACAGGCCAAGAACGCGCTGGCGGTTCTATTGGGGAAAACCCCGTCTCAGATGGCGGGCTTGATCGGCAATTCGGGCCGTATTCCATCGGCGCGCTCCAATGTGGCTGTAGGGGTTCCGGCCGAATTGCTGCGGCGGCGGCCGGACGTGCGGGCCGCCGAACTGGCGGCGGCCACGCAATCTGCCCAAGTGGGAATCGCTTTGGCCGATCTCTATCCGCAGTTCATCCTATCCGGGTCAATCGGCTTGCAGGCTTCGGGCGGGCGCGACCTGTTCAGCACCAACAGCGCGACGGGACTGGCGAATGCAGGTGTCGTCTGGAACGTCCTGAACTATGGCCGCATCAAGAACAATGTGCGCGCACAGGACGCCGCCTATCAGGCGCTGATCGCCAATTACCAGAACACCGTGCTGACCGCGTATTCCGAAGTCGAAAGCGCGATGGTGGCCTATGCGCAGGCACGCAAACAGGTCACTTTCTACCAACGCAGCGTCGAGGCATCGCGCAAGGCGGCTGAAATCGCGGTCGACCAATACCGCGACGGCATTGCCAGCTATTCCCGAATTCTGAACACGCAGACGGCGCTGCTGCGATCGCAGGCCAATCTGATCGAAGCGCGGCAGGAGGTCTCGTCCAATCTGGTCGCAATCTACAAGGGCCTCGGTGGCGGCTGGCAAATCCGGCAGAATCAGGAATTCCTGCCCGAAACGGTTCTGGCCGAAATGGCCTATCGCACCGACTGGGGTGACCTGCTTGAGAAAACACCAACGCATGCCAGCTTGAACTGATCGCTATTTGGTCAGCCCGCGCAGGCCTCCTGAAATCAGAATATTCACCTCGTAGAGAATACGGGGCGCAGCCAACCCGCCGGGACTTGCCAGATAGTTTGGGCTCCATTCCGGATCGAATTTCTGCTTGAAGGCGCGCAAGCCTTCGAAATGATAAAACTGCTCGCCATGTTCATAAACGAACCCACCAATCCGGTTCCAGAGCGAGGCCAATTGCCGGTTTTCGATCCCCGAGAACGGAGCCGCCCCCAACGAGAACCAGCGGAACCCCTGCTCGGACCCCCACACCATCATTTCAGCGAACAACGCATCCATGACAAAACTGGGGCAGTCGGGTTCATATCGCATCAAATCCAACGAAAGCTCGGATTTGTTGCCCCCCTGAAACAGGTTGGCGAAGGCCACGATCTTGCCTGTCTCGTCCCGCAGAACGGCGTGGTCGAAATAGGACAGATAGCCCTCATCGAAGCCACCCAAGGCAAAGCCCTTCTCCTCACCCGCCTTCTGCGCCAACCAGCGGTCAGAGATTTTACGAAGCTCCGGCAGCACTGGCGCGAGCTTTTCCTTGGGGATGATTTCGAACCTGTACCCTTCGCGCTCGGCCCTGTTTTTGGCTTGCCGAAAGCGTTTGCGCGACTTTCCGTCCAGCGAGAAATCCTTCAACGCAACGCGCGCGACCTCACCGATTTTCAGGATCGACAGGCCGAGGTCAAGAAATGTCGGCAGATACCTGGTCGACACGCTGTAGAAGGCACAGAGTTTGCCCTCCCGATCTGCCATTTCACGTAATTGCCAGATCAGCTGCTGACCCGCTTTTTCGTCTCCGACCGGCTCTCCTTTCGTGATCAGCGCATTGCCGGTATCGGCATAGGCAAGAAAGGCGGTTTCATCGGGTGAGATCAGGAATTGTTTGTCTCCGGTCAGCGATATCTGAGACTCGGTGTCCTCGCTCTCCATCACAAGCCGTTCGACGACCTCGGGAATCTCTGTACGTACGGGTACCGGAATTTCCCGCCCGAACAGCGAATTCACGGCAACGATGCCAAGGATCACCGCAACCACGAGGCTGGATCGCAGGAATCGCGAGGCGTCACCGCTCCACGCGAAATTCCACCACAGCGCGTTCTCGTATTGGACATGAGAATAGGCGAACAATCCTATCCAAAAGATAACAGCCAACAGCGCAACGACACTGACCAGCCAGGGGATGTTCAGCCGAAAGATCGAAGCGCCGCTAACCCGGTAAAACGCGCCCCGAAACATCGCCAGAAGGCCGATCGTAACCAACAGGGACAGCGCTTCGTGCGTATCCAGACCCTTCGCGAGCGAGGCGAAGAACCCCGCCACCATCAAAAAGATCGCAACGACCCACGCACGGTAGAGCTTGCGGAACAGGCCGCGGGATACCAGCAACAGCAAAACGCCCACTGCGCTGCCCGCAAGATGGGACGCCTCGACAAACGACAGGGGCAGTACTTCGCGCAACATCCCCAGGTTCTGAGAGCTGGAGGGCAAAGCACCCGAGACCAACAGGATCACTCCGGCCACAGCGGCGACACCCGCAGCGACCATCGGGACAATGGGACGGATTGCGCGATAGACCCAGGTGACCGCCCCCCCGATGCGCTGGCGCTGGGTCAGAGCTGACGCAACCGCGATCGACAGGCTGGCAATGGCAAACGGCAAGAAAGTGTAGACAACCCGGTACAGCAGCAACGAGGCAATCACATCAGACCTGCCCGAAGCCCCGAGGCCCGCAATCAGGGTTGCCTCGAACACGCCAATACCGCCTGGTGCATGGCTTAGGATACCGACGGCGATTGCTGCCATATAGATCGTGAAAAAGTAGGGGTAGCCAACCCCCAGATCGTCCGGCATCAGCACATACAGCGCCATCGAGGCACCGAACAGATCGCCGACCGCAGCAATCGTCAGCAGACCGGCGAGTTTGCCGCCGGGAAGATTAAACCCGATCCCGCCATACGCCAATCGCCGACCGCCGCTTGAAAGCCAGATAAACAGGGCCACAAGCGCCCCCAAAAGGCACAGGCCAATTACGGTTTCTGTCGTTTCCCCAATCGGCAGAGCTGCGGAAATTCCATCCGGGTGCAAGGTCAGCAACAGGCCGAGAAGCAGAACGAACCCCATCCAGAACGCCACCCAGGAGGTCGCGATCACCCCGGCGACACGGCCCAGATCCAGCCCGAGCGACGCATAGATACGATACCGGACCGCAGTGCCGGTGATATAGGAAAACCCAAGGCAGTTCGAGACCGCGTATCCACTCGCCCCGGCCATACCTGCAACGGGCAGAGGAACCTTGCCGTTAGCGACGCTCCGAACAGCAAGGACATCGTAAAATGAGAGAGACAGAAAACTGAACCCCGTCCAGCACAGCGCAAAGAACATGAGTTTCCATGAGACCGCTGCAATATCTGTCTGAATATCCGCCCACTTCACATGCGCAGAAAGGTCGTGCAGTACAGCGAGCGCAATCGCGGTTATCAACAGCGGAACGGTTACCCGGACCAGCGGCTTCTCCAACAGCCCCGTTACACGCTCGGCCAGACGCTCAACACGCGTTTCTTCGCTGGTCGGCTGTGTGCTCATACCGTTTGCCCCTGCCCCGTGATCCTCAGATCAGTGTCAATTCAGAGCTTTGCACGAATTTCACATCCGTCAAAGTGCGTTGGGCAACCTGTCACGACCGACCCTTGCGCGTTGAAAGCAAAAGGTTGGTTTCGGACCGCGTGATGCCCTCCATCCGCCTGATCTGGAACAGAACCTCGTCGAGCTCGTCAAGCGTATCGGTCCCGATCTCAGCGATAAGATCCCAACTGCCATTGGTCGAGTGTACGGCCCGAACCTGCCGCATCGCCGCGATACGTGACCTGATCCGCTCGGCGCCCCGGCCTTCGATCTCCAGCATCATCAATCCACGGACAGCGCTTTCCGATACACCTTGCCGGGTCACGACCGTGAAACCCACAATTTCGCCGGATTGCTTGAGCCGCTGCAGTCGGCTGCGCACGGTCGTTCGGGTCACACCAAGCAGTTCTGCCAGCTCCGACAAGGATGCGCGGGCATCTCTGTGCAAAGCGTTCAGCAAGCGATTATCCAGTTCGTCCATACGAGATCACCAAATCGGAAGTAGCTGATCCAGTTTGACCAAATTGCCCTCTTCTCTCAACTCATATCGTATCGGTAGACAGACTTATGAGCAAAAAGAACATCATTCTTGTCGGAGCCCCGATGGATACCGGCAAACGGCGTCAGGGCTGCCGTATGGGCCCCGACGCCTACAGAGTCGCGGGTCTGGCGCAAGCGCTGTCAGACCTTGCTTGTACCATGACCGATATCGGCGATACGCAACCGGATCAGGTGGATATTCCCGAGGATTCGCATCTGTTCGCCCTGCCGGAATGCGTGGGCTGGACACAGGCGCTGAGCAGAACGGCGCAAGAGGCTGCCCGGCAGGGCCTGCCGATCTTCATGGGAGGCGACCACGCGCTGTCGATGGGAACGGTGACCGGAATGGCAGCACATGCAGACAGCATCGGGCGCCCTCTGTTCGTTCTCTGGCTGGACGCCCACAGCGATTTTCACACCCCCAACAGCACTGGCAGCGGCAACCTGCATGGAACACCCGTAGCCTATTTCACGGGTCAGTCCGGCTTTGAGGCCTTCCCGCCGCTGGTTGCCCCGATCCCCACCGATCGCGTTGGAATGATCGGGCTACGGTCCGTTGATCCTGCCGAACGTGCGGCGCTGGAAAAAGATCATGCAATGCTGGCCGATATGCGCAGCATCGACGAACACGGCATAAAAGCTCCGCTTCTGGCGTTCCTCGACAAAGTGCGCGCAGCAAACGGAATCCTGCATGTCTCACTGGATGTGGATTTCCTTGATCCCTCGATTGCGCCTGCCGTCGGCACCACCGTCCCAGGAGGCGCGACCGAACGCGAGGCGCATCTGGTCATGGAACTACTGCATGAAAGCGGGCTTGTCTGCTCACTGGATCTGGTCGAACTGAACCCGTTTCTGGACGAGAGGGGCCGCACCGCCAAACTGATGGTCGACCTGGCTGCATCGCTGATGGGGCGCCGGATCTTTGATCGTCCGACCCGGAGCTTCTGATGATTTCCCTTCAATCACCTTCGGCCGTTGTAATGGTCCGCCCCCACGCTTTCGCGTCGAACCCCGAGACCCGTGACGACAACGCGTTCCAGACGCTGGCGAACAGCTCAGATGTTGCAACATCTGCCGCTGCCCGGGACGAACATGATAAGGCGGTAGAGCAGCTGCGTGCTGCGGGTGTCACCGTGCATGTGTTTGATGACGAGGGCGAGCGTGACACTCCCGACAGTGTTTTTCCGAACAACTGGTTCTCGACACATCCCGGCGGCCATGTCGCCATCTATCCGATGTTCGTTCCCTCACGCCGGCGCGAACGACGCTCGGATGTGATTGAAATGCTGAAACAGGAATATCGGGTCCAGGACGTCATCGATTATTCCGGCCTTGAACAAGACGACCTCGCACTTGAAGGGACCGGGGCAATGGTTCTGGATCACGTCGGCCGCATCGCCTACACGGTACGATCCAACCGCGCCGACCCGGTTTTGCTCGAACGGTTCTGCACCCATTTCAACTATGAACCAATCGCCTTCGATGCGAAGGATGCGGAAGGGCGCGACGTCTATCACACCAATGTCCTGATGGGGATCGGTACGCATTATGCGTTGATCTGCCTTGATATGATTTCCGACCTCGAGCGCCGCGCAACGGTCCGGGGACGGCTGGAAGAATCCGGCCGTATTGTCATTGACCTTTCTCACGAGCAGATCGCAGATTTTGCCGGAAACGCCATCGAACTCAGTGGCACGGATGGCCTTGTGCTGGCGTTGTCCAGCCGCGCGCTGAAAGCGCTTTCGCCCGCACAAGTCTCGGTCATCGAAGCCAGCGCCACGCCGCTGCCGCTTTCGGTTCCAACAATTGAAACAGCCGGTGGATCGGTGCGCTGCATGATCGCTGGCATCCATCTATCCCGCCGATAGGAGATACTGATGCAACCCTCTGACAAGGCCCTCGTGCCTTTTGTATCCGTCGACAACATGATGCGTCTGATCCACCACATCGGGGTCGAACAGATGATTACGCAGATTGCAGCCCAGATCGAGACCGATTTCAAACGCTGGGAAAGCTTCGATAAGACACCCCGTATTCCGGCCCATTCACCACATGGTGTCATTGAACTCATGCCGACTTCGGATGGCGAGGCGTATGGGTTCAAATATGTCAACGGACATCCCAAGAACACGTCCGAAGGTCTGCAAACCGTCACCGCTTTCGGGCTTCTGGCCGACGTCTATACCGGCTATCCCACGCTTTTGACTGAGATGACAATACTGACCGCCTTGCGCACCGCTGCGACGTCGGCATTGGTGGGCAGCTACCTCGCCCCAAAATCAGCGACAACAATGGCAATGATCGGGAATGGGGCCCAGTCCGAATTCCAATGTCTGGCGTTCAAAGCCATGTGCGGCATCGACACCGTACGCCTGTATGACACCGACGCAAATGCGACCGCAAAATGCGCAGCCAATCTGCAAGGTAAGGGACTGAAAGTTGTTCCCTGCAAAACCCCTGAAGACGCGATTGAGGGTGCGCAGATCATCACAACCTGTACTGCCGACAAAAAGTACGCGACGATTCTGACCGACAACATGGTCGGACCCGGCGTGCATATCAACGCCATCGGCGGCGACTGCCCCGGCAAGACCGAATTGCACCGTGATATTCTTCTGCGTTCGGAGATATTCGTCGAGTACCCCGAGCAAACCCGAATTGAAGGCGAAATCCAGGCATTGGACGCGGATCATCCCGTCACCGAAATGTGGGAGGTTATGACCGGACAGGCCACGGGACGTACCGACGATCGACAGATCACCCTGTTCGATAGTGTCGGCTTTGCAATTGAGGATTTCTCGGCATTGCGTTACATCAAACGCGCAATAGAAGACACTGATTTCTTTGAACCTCTGGATATGCTCGCAGACCCGGATGATCCCCGGGACCTGTTTGGCATGTTGATGCGGGCCGAATAACTCCGCGCGGTGACCCAACCTTTGCTGACAAACATCTAGGCTAGAGGGGGCGCTGCCCCCGTCGCCTTAGGCGACTCCCCCGGAGTATTTTTTGGCCAGATGAAGCAGGAATCCGCTCTTCGGCACGGTACCGGAGAACTTCACCTGGCGCGGTCATCGGCACTCCTGCCTGTACCGCGTGATCAATTTCGCGCGCTTTGGTTAAGAATCCGTTACTTCATCTGGCCGAAAATACTCCGGAGCGCGAGGCAGAGCCTCGCAAAAACCCTCTATCCCGCAAGCGATGGCAGATAGAGAACTATCCCCGGAAAGGCGACGAGCAATGCTATGGTCAGAGCATCCGCGATAAAGAACGGTGTGACACCCTTGAAGACATCCTGAACACTCAGATCGGGCCGCACCCCGGCGACAACGAAACAATTCAGGCCGATAGGCGGCGTGATCAGACAAAACTCGGCCATCTTCACAACCAGAATGCCAAACCAGATCGCACACATTGGCCCGGACATGCCAAATGCGCTGTCTGCTGCGCTGACGGCCTCGCCACCGTTCAGGGCCATCACGGCGGGATAGACGACGGGAAGTGTCAGAAGCAGCATACCGATGGCGTCCATGAACATACCCAGCACCGCATAGGCCAACAGGATGCAGATCAGGATCAACATGGGCGACATCTCGAGCGAGGTGATCCAGTCCGAGAAAGCCCCCGGAAGATCGGCAAACCCTAAAAACCGCACATAGATCAGAACGCCCCAGATGATCGCGAATATCATGGCTGTAAGCTTGGCCGTTTCAAGCAAGGCCGATTTGAACTCGGGCCAGCGCATACCGTGGACCAGGGCAAAACAGAACACAATGAAGGCGCCTATCGCACCACCTTCGGTCGGGGTACCCCAGGCTTTGTCGCCGAACGGGTTGTAGACGAAGCATATGATGATGAGGATCACGGCCACGATTGGCAACGCGCCGGGCAGCGCTGCAAAACGTTGTTTCCAGCTAAAACCTGTCACCGGAGGCCCGACGGATTTGAACACGACCGCGATCCCGACGATCAGCAGACCATAGATCACTGCCGAGAACGCGCCGGGTATAAATCCCGCGAGCAGCAGTTTGCCCACGTCCTGTTCCACAATGATGGCATAGATCACAAGGATCGCCGAAGGCGGGATGAGCGAGGCCAACGTTCCGCCAGCAGCAACCACACCAGCCGCGAAACGTTTGTTGTATCCGACCGCAAGCATCTCGGGGATTGCAATGCGGGCAAAGACAGCCGATGTCGCGACCGACGCACCTGAGACCGCAGCAAATCCCGCAGTCGCAAAGATCGTCGAGACGGCCAGCCCACCGGGAACCCAGGCAATCCAGCGTTTTGCGGCTTCGAACAAGGCGCGGGTCAGACCGGCGTAATAGGCCAGATAGCCGATCAAAATGAACGTCGGGATCAGGCTGAGCGTATGGGACGCCACCTTGGAATGCGGCACCTGCCCGGCCGTTTTCACCGCGATCGTCAGCGCCTTGCCGAACCGGTCGGGATCGTAGCCAAACTTGGCCCAGAATATCCAGATCAGCCCGACCAACCCAGCCAGCCCGGCTGCGAAAGCCACGCGCATTCCCGTGACCACAAGCAGCAGCAGCCCGGCTGTGACCCAAAGGCCGATTTCTATCGTATCCATGGATCAGGTACGCCTTTCGAACTGGTCGGCCTCGGCCGCCGCCTGGGCCGCGGCATCCTGGATCAGCGGAACCGCTACCGGGTGATCAAGCCCCAAAACGACAGCGCGCCCGTACCCCCAGACCTGCAGGACAAGCCGCGCGCAAAGCACCGAAAAAGCAACGGGCGCCAACAGTTTCGCGGGCCAGATCGGGATGCCGATATCGATCGAGCTATCACGGCTCCAAAGCGGCGCGCCAAAGTCGAAAGATCGATCGAAGTGGGACCAACTGCCCCAGACAAGTGCCACCATCAGCAGCAGGATCAACAGGACCGAGATCAACTCAAACAGCCACAACGCCCGCCCTTTCAGACGTGAGATGACGATGTCCATTCGTATATGCCCACCATCGCGCTGGACATATGAAATGCCCAAAAACGCGATCAGGGGCATCGCCTGCTCGATCCAATCCACATAACCGGGCAAAGGCGCGTTCAAGGCATTGCGACCGCTGACAGACACAACCGCCAGCACCATCAGCCCGAACACCGCCAGACCGCTGATCAGCGCCATAAAACGCTCTAACCGCAGCAAACGATGATCCAGTCGGCTTAGAAGACTGCTATCCTCTAGCACCGTGGCATGTCCTGCCATCTCAGCATTCCTTTGTTTTCAGGAAAAGCCGGGCGCCTCGCGGCACCCGGCTGTGGCGATCAGTTACCGCCGCGCTGCTGCTGAAGCGTCGATTGCACCAGATCATAGAGATCCTGTGCCGGCAGGCCCTGAGCCGTCATATCCTCGATCCATTGTGCGCGGATCGGATCGGCAGCCTTGGCGCGGAACTCTTCAAGCACGGCGTCGTCGATCTCGACCTTTTCGACGCCCTTCTCTTCCAGAACGCCATCCCACTTTTCAAGCAGACCACCGTAATTGGCCAGATAATGTGCAATGGCCTCATCAATCGAGCTGTCAAGTGCTTCGCGGTGTTCCGCTGGCAGAGCCTCGTAAGCGTCGATATTCACCACCACAGGGCAGTTCACGGTTCCCGGATTCAGGTTGGCCGTCCACCAGTCGGCTTCGTTGATGGTTCCAAATGACAGGTGCGCGTGCTGTGCGAAGGCCACGGTGTCGACCACGCCGGATTCCATCGCGTTATAAGCTTCGGTCGCGGGCACGGATGTCGGTACGCCTCCAACCGCCTCGAAAGCCTGCCCCAGACCGCCAGTGGCGCGAACGCGCATCCCGTCGAATTCCGCAAGCTCGTCACGAGGGTCACCTGTGCCCACAAGGTTATACTGGGGCATCGGCGAAGTCATGATGATGCGTGCATTCCATTGCGCCATCTCATCCTTGACCGCCGGGTGATCATATACCGCGTGGCTGACCGCCACTTCTTCATCCAATGTGTTCACGCCCAGGAAGGGCAGTTCCAGCACGGTGATCGCCCGGTTCTTGTCACGGTGGTAGCCCGCGCAGAACTGCGCCATCTCGAACGCGCCGATCTCGATCCCGTCCAGATTTTCCTTGGGCTTCGACAAGCCGCCGTAGCTGACATTGATGGTGAACTCGCCATCGGTTTTCTCGCTGACCAGTTCGGCCAGTTTCTCGACATGCTCGGTAAAGGCCCGGCGCTTGCCCCAGACAGAGGCATTCCATTCCGTCGCGGCCGCCTCGGTCACAAACGCCACGCTCAGGGCGGCAAAGGCCGCACCGCTCAACATCTTGTTCATAGTGATCTCTCCCATTGATGCGCCCCCTATCGAAGCGCTTGAATGTGAAGCTAGCGCCAAGTCCGGAACCTGCCAACCCCCGCGAAGGAGAGCGATCCGACCTCAACCAATGGCGGTTCGGGATATGTGGCACGAGAATGCGGAACGGGACACGTCTTGAAAGGCCCCAGAGCAGTTACATCTACCAATTTGATTACATGTAATATTTCCCACTCATATGAAATTTTTTTACAAAAACCGCAACCGATCAGAAATTTATTTACAAACAAATCCAAGGATTATGGCAATTTATTTATTTCTTTTCTGAACCCCGTATTATCCAAGTTGGGGAGGAACCGGATCGACATTGGCTGACCGGCGGGCAATATCGTTCCCATGCAATCCAGTCCAGAGGGAGGAGCCTCAAAAATGACCACCGCTGCCCAGGCAGATGCCAAGACCTATCCGCCATCCGCAGAAACCGTTGCCCGTGCTCATGTCGATGCCGGCAAGTACGCGGACATGTACGCCGCCTCAGTCGACAACCCCGAGGCGTTTTGGGGCGAACAGGGCAAGCGAGTCGACTGGATCAAGCCCTATACTCAGGTCAAAGACGTCAACTACGATTTTGGTTCGGTTGGCATCAACTGGTACGCCGATGGCACGCTGAACGTCTCGGCCAATTGCCTGGACCGTCATCTCGCCACTCGCGGCGATCAGACTGCCATCATCTGGGAGCCGGACGATCCAAACGACGCAGCGCAGCATATTACCTATGCGGAACTGCACCGCCGCACCTGCCGGATGGCCAATATTCTTGAATCGATGGGCGTACGCAAAGGCGACCGCGTTGTCATTTACCTGCCCATGATCCCCGAGGCCGCCTATGCGATGCTGGCCTGTGCACGTATCGGTGCGATACATTCGATCGTTTTCGCCGGGTTTTCACCTGATGCACTGGCGGCGCGCGTCAATGGCTGCGATGCCAAAGTTCTCATTACCGCCGATGAAGCCCCGCGCGGTGGTCGCAAAACGCCGCTAAAATCCAATGCCGACGCTGCCCTGCTGCACTGTAAAGACACGGTCAAGTGCCTGGTGGTCAAGCGCACCGGTGGTCAGACCACATGGATTGACGGTCGCGACTTTGACTACAACGAAATGGCGCTGGAGGCGGATGATTATTGCGCCCCCGCCGAAATGAGCGCCGAAGACCCGTTGTTCATCCTCTACACCTCGGGTTCGACCGGACAACCCAAAGGCGTTGTCCACACGACCGGCGGTTATCTGGTCTACGCCTCGCTGACCCATGAGATCACGTTCGATTATCACGACGGTGACATCTATTGGTGTACCGCAGATGTGGGCTGGGTCACCGGCCACAGCTATATCGTCTATGGCCCGCTGGCCAACGGGGCGACCACGCTGATGTTCGAAGGCGTTCCGACCTTCCCCGACGCAGGCCGCTTCTGGGAGGTTTGCGCCAAGCACAAGGTCAACCAGTTCTATACTGCTCCGACAGCCATCCGGGCCCTGATGGGTCAGGGCAACGACTGGGTTGAAAAGCATGACCTGAGCGACCTCAAGGTTCTCGGAACCGTAGGTGAGCCCATCAACCCCGAGGCATGGAACTGGTATAACGAGGTCGTCGGTAAAGGGAACTGCCCGATTGTCGACACCTGGTGGCAGACCGAAACCGGCGGCCACATGATGACTCCCCTGCCCGGCGCACATGCGATGAAACCCGGATCGGCCATGAAGCCATTCTTTGGCGTGGAACCGGTGGTTCTGGACCCTCAGTCCGGCGTTGAAATTTCGGGCAATGGCGTCGAAGGCGTTCTATGCATCAAGGACAGCTGGCCCGGTCAGATGCGCACTGTCTGGGGCGATCATGAGCGGTTCGAGAAAACCTATTTTTCGGATTACAAAGGCTATTATTTCACCGGAGACGGGTGCCGCCGGGATGAAGATGGCGACTATTGGATCACAGGTCGTGTCGATGACGTGATCAACGTCTCGGGCCACCGTATGGGCACGGCCGAAGTGGAAAGCGCGCTGGTTGCTCACGCCGCCGTGGCCGAGGCTGCTGTTGTTGGCTACCCCCATGAAATCAAAGGGCAAGGCATCTATTGCTACGTCACGTTGATGAATGACCGGGAACCCTCGGATGACCTGCTGAAAGAGCTGCGTTCCTGGGTCCGGACCGAGATTGGTCCGATTGCCAGCCCGGACGTGATCCAGTGGGCCCCCGGCCTGCCAAAGACCCGTTCGGGCAAGATCATGCGTCGTATTCTGCGCAAGATTGCCGAGAACGACTTTGGATCACTGGGCGACACCTCGACCCTTGCCGATCCGTCGGTGGTCGAGGACCTGATCGAAAACCGTGCGAACAAGTGAGGATGTGATGGACGCTGCCACGATCACCGCACCCACTGTTCTGATCCTTCTCGGCCCTCCGGGCGCCGGGAAGGGCACGCAGGCGCGTATGCTTGAGGATAAATTCGGGCTGGTCCAGCTCAGCACCGGCGATCTGCTGCGCGAAGCGGTTGCCGCAGGGACCGAGGCCGGCAAAGCGGCGAAAGCCGTCATGGAAGCAGGCGATCTTGTCAGCGACGGGATTGTCATCGCCATCCTGCGCGACCGCATGGCCGAAACCGACTGTGCGAGGGGCGTCATTCTGGACGGGTTCCCGCGCACCACCGTGCAGGCGGAGGCGCTTGATGGCCTGTTGGCCGCGACCAACCAGAAGATCGACGCAGCGATCAGCCTCGAGGTGGAAGATGCCGAGATGGTGACGCGGATTTCGGGCCGTTACACCTGTGCCGGTTGCGGTGAGGGGTTTCACGACACGTTCAAGCAACCTGCGGAAGACGGCAAATGCGACAATTGCGGGCACACCGAATTTAAACGCCGCGCCGACGATAACGCGGAAACCGTGGCCTCGCGCCTGACCGCGTATCACGCGCAGACTGCACCGCTGATTGACTATTATCAGGCCCAGGGCGTGCTGAAAGGAATCGATGCCATGGGACAGATCGACGACATCGCACAAGACCTTCACGGGCTTGTAAGCGGCGTGATGAACTAAGGGGGAGGAGAGAGGCCCAGGGGCCTACCCCTACAACCGAATACTTCAATGGACCCGCCCTGGCGGACCAGAGGAGTTATGCCTGACACCACCCGGCGTCCGGCACAACCGAGAAGCGGCCCACCGCACTGGAGGAATTGAGCAACGGGCCGCCAATGAGGGAAGCGAAGGAGGAACCCGCGATGGCGGATCAATCAACAAACTCCGCGCAGACTGCCGAAGCCGACAAGGGCTATTGGCAGGCCAATCTGCGCCTCATCTACATCAGTCTCGCCATCTGGGCGCTGGTGTCTTTTGGATTCGGCATTCTGCTGCGCCCGTTGTTGGACAGCATTGAGGTGGGCGGCACTGATCTGGGCTTTTGGTTTGCACAGCAGGGATCGATCCTGGTCTTTCTAGTGCTGATCTTCAATTACGCCTGGCGCATGAACAAGCTGGACGCCGAATACGGTGTTGAGGAGTAGACAACATGGATCAGTTTACCATCAACCTGCTGTTTGTTGGCGCGAGTTTTGCGCTGTACATCGGCATCGCGATCTGGGCCCGCGCGGGAACCACGTCTGAATTCTACGCCGCCGGTCGCGGTATTCACCCCGTCACCAACGGTATGGCCACAGCGGCGGACTGGATGTCGGCGGCCTCGTTCATCTCGATGGCGGGTCTGATCGCCTTTACCGGCTATGACAACTCGACCTTCCTGATGGGTTGGACCGGTGGCTATGTGCTGCTGGCGCTGCTGCTTGCCCCCTACCTGCGCAAGTTCGGCAAGTTCACGGTGTCCGAGTTCATCGGCGACCGTTTCTACAGCCAGACCGCACGGATCGTTGCGGTGATCTGCCTGATCGTTGCCTCGGTGACATACGTGATCGGTCAGATGACCGGCGTGGGTGTGGCCTTTGGCCGGTTCCTTGAGGTCAGCAACACCGCAGGTCTGCTGATCGGCGCGGGCGTTGTGTTTGCCTATGCGGTGTTTGGCGGGATGAAGGGCGTGACCTACACACAGGTCGCTCAGTACTGCGTGCTGATCACCGCCTACACCATCCCGGCGATCTTCATCTCGCTGCAGCTGACCGGTACGCCGATCCCTGCGCTGGGTCTGTTCGGTGATACCGCCAGCGGTGAGCCCCTGCTGACCAAGCTGGATTCGATCGTGACCGAACTGGGCTTCAACGCCTATACGACACACCACGCGGATACGCTGAACATGGTTCTGTTCACCCTGTCGCTGATGATCGGCACCGCCGGTCTGCCGCACGTGATCATGCGCTTCTTCACCGTTCCCAAAGTGTCTGACGCACGCTGGTCAGCGGGCTGGGCGCTGGTGTTCATCGCGCTGCTGTATCTGACCGCTCCGGCTGTTGGTGCCATGGCACGCCTGAACATCACCGAGATGATGTGGCCCAACGGGGGCATCGAAGGGGGTGCTGTCACCACCGAGCAGATCGAGAACGATCCGAAATATGACTGGATGGCCACGTGGCAGAAAACCGGTCTGCTGGATTGGGAAGACAAGAACGGCGACGGCAAGATCCAGTACTATAACGACAAGAACGAGACCATGCTGGCGATGGCCGAACAAAACGGCTGGGAAGGCAACGAGTTGACCAACTTCAACCGGGACATCCTGGTTCTGGCCAACCCGGAAATCGCCAACCTGCCGGGCTGGGTCATCGGTCTGGTGGCGGCGGGCGGCCTTGCTGCGGCTCTGTCCACTGCGGCGGGTCTGCTGCTGGCGATTTCGACAGCGGTTAGCCACGACCTGATCAAGGGTGCAATCAACCCGTCGATCTCCGAAAAGAGCGAGTTGTTGTCGGCCCGGATCGCCATGGCTGTTGCCATTGTTGTGGCGGCCTATCTTGGGCTTAACCCGCCCGGATTTGCGGCACAGACAGTGGCTTTGGCCTTTGGTCTGGCGGCGGCCTCGATCTTCCCGGCGCTGATGATGGGGATCTTCTCGACCCGCATCAACAACACCGGTGCGGTCGCAGGTATGCTGGCCGGTCTGACTGTCACGCTTGTCTACATCTTCCTGCACAAGGGCTGGCTGTTCATTCCGGGCACCAACTCGTTCACCGACGCGGACCCGTTCATCGGTACGATCAAATCGACCTCGTTCGGTGCGATCGGTGCTGCGGTCAACTTTACGGTGGCCTACGTCGTCGCGGGGATGACCAAGGAACCCCCGCAGGAGATCAAGGATATGGTCGAAAGCATTCGCATTCCCCGTGGTGCGGGCGCAGCTCAGGATCACTGAGTGTGATGTGGCCGGTGCCTTCCGTATCCGGCCCCATCTTTCGATCCACTGTTCCCGCCCGGCATTCCACCGGGCGGGACTTTTCATTCAGACACCCAAGGCTTACCGATGCCCCTGTCCCATGATCAGATCACCCGGTTTCTGAAATCCGTACACCCCTATGATGCCCTGCCAGCAGACATATTGGACGAATTGGCAACGTCTATCGAAGTCTGGGAGGTCGATGCGGACCATCCGGTCTACGAACTGGATCACGCCATGCCCGGCGTGTTTGTGATCTATGAAGGACAGGTAGAAATTACGGATGAGAACGGTGCTGTCGTCTCGCATCTCGGGCTGCGCAACTCGTTTGGTGAGCGGGGCTTGCTCAAGGACGGCAAGGCAGCCACTTCCGCGCGCACCCATACCCCTTCGGTTCTGATCGTCCTACCGCCGGCTCTGGTGCGGGAACTGATCGAGACACACGACGTCGTATCGAGGTTCTTCAACCGCGTTCGTGCTCCGCGCGCAGCTCAGCCGTCGCTGGCGACCAGTCGCATCGATACGCTGATGACGCGCAACCCGACCACCTGCGCCCCGGACACGACGGTGCAGCAAGCTGCCCAACTGATGCGGGATCGTGGAATATCCTCAATTTGCATTACCGAAGGGGACAGCCTGCGCGGTATCGCAACGGTACGTGACCTGTCGGGCAAGGTGGTTGCCGACGCCCTGCCCCCAACCACCGAAATCAATCGGATCATGACGCGCGACCCGATCACGCTGTCACCTGCGGATATCGGCTCGGATGTTCTGCACGCGATGATGGAACGGAATATCGGCCATATCCCCATTGTCGAAGGTGGGCGGCTGGTCGGAATGGTCACCCAGACCGACCTGACCCATTATCAGGCCGTCAGTTCAGCCGAACTGGTCCGCCGGATCGCACGCGCGAATACCGCCGACGATATGGCGCTTGTCACCGCAGAGATTCCACAGCTTCTGGTTCAACTCGTCGCAGGCGGCAACCGGCACGAGATCGTGACCCGGCTGATCACGGATATTGCAGACACGGCCACACGCCGCCTTTTGACACTGGGCGAAGCCAAGCTCGGCCCGCCCCCGGCGCCTTACCTGTGGCTGGCCTGCGGTTCGCAGGGGCGACAGGAACAGACAGGGGTATCCGATCAGGATAACTGCTTGATGCTGGATGACAGTGTGACCGATCCGGATATGGCCTATTTTGCCGAGTTGGCAACATTTGTATCGGACGGGCTGGACGCCTGCGGCTATTTCTATTGCCCCGGCGATATGATGGCGACAAACCCGCGCTGGTGTCAGCCGCTCCGGGTCTGGCGTGACTACTTCGACGGTTGGATCGCCAAGCCCAATCCCGAAGCCCAGATGCTGGCCTCGGTCATGTTCGATCTGCGCCCTATCGGAGGCAGTTTCGATCTCTTCGCTGATTTGCAGTCCGAGACCCTGGCCAAGGCCAGCACCAACTCGATCTTCGTGGCCCACATGATTTCGAATTCATTGAAACACACGCCGCCATTGGGCTTGTTGCGTGGCTTTGCCACAATCCGGTCGGGCGAACATCGCGATACGCTGGACCTCAAGCATAACGGGGTTGTACCGGTGGTTGACCTTGCCCGCATCTACAGCCTTCAGGGTGAGCTGCCCGAGGCCAACACCCGCGCCCGGCTAAGCGCTGCCGAGGCCGCAGGGGTGCTCAGCGCCTCTGGTGCGCGTGATCTGCTGGACGCCTATGATCTGATTGCCGAAACGCGGCTGGAACATCAGGTCAGGATGGTAAAATCGGGCGGCATACCGGACAATTACATGCCCCCGACCGCCCTTTCGGATTTTGAGCGCAGTCACCTCCGCGATGCCTTTGTCGTGGTAAAAACGATGCAATCGGCAGTTGGACATGGCAAAGGAATGCTGGGCTAAGATGAAAAGAATGAACGGAGAGACCGAATGTTTCTGGAACTGATCGGAACGATATTTGCGGGCTTCGCGTTTGCGGGTGTCGTGATGGTCGTCAACAAACTGACCGGAGGCCGACTGCCCAAATGGGCCGCGCCGATCGCGGCAGGTGTCGGGATGATCGCAATGACAATTACCAGTGAATACTCGTGGTACGACCGTACCCGAGACCAACTGCCCGACAGCCTGACGGTAGTGCAAGAGGTTGAAAGCCGCGCCTTCTATCGTCCCTGGACCTACGCGGTGCCGTTTGTTGACCGATTTGCGGCCATCGACGCCGCATCTGTACGCACCAATGCGAGTGTGCCGGACGAGCGACTGGTTGATCTCTATTTCTTCGGTCGTTGGGCTCCGGTCTCGAAGATGCCCGTCGCCGTCAACTGCGCCGAGTACAGCCGGGCCAATCTGGCGGACGGTGCTGAATTCGCAGATGACGGGCGTGTGCTGAACGCCAGCTGGATCAAGATCAACGCTGATGATCCTGTGATCAAGGCGACCTGCGGGGTCTGACAATGCTGAACCATCTGAGCCTGCGTCTGCGAGTCTTCCTTTTCTTTCTGTTGCTTGCGGCAGGTGGGCTGGCCATCAGCACTCTGGCTTTGTGGATCAGCTATAGGCGGGCCGGTGATCCCGCCCTGATCGATGCCTTCATCTTTGCCGAAATAATAATAGCCTTTGGGCTGCTTGCCCTGATCGCCGGAATCTGGCTGTTGTTCGATGACAACGTGGCCAAACCGATCGAACGGCTTTCGTCGCAACTCCGGGCACGGGCCCACGCCGGGGTCAGCACGGATATGGACCTTCAGGCCGCCCGATATCTAGGCGATCTGGCCCCCGCTGCCGCCGGATTGGCGGAACAACTGGCGGAAAACGCCATGACCACCGCCGAAGCGGTCGCCGCCGAGACCGCTCATCTCGCCGCCGAGAAACAGCGGCTTACCGCCTTGTTGACCGAGATACCCGTCGCCATGCTGCTGGCTGGCCCAAAACACCAGATCGTTCTTTATGATGCGCAGGCGGCAGGGGTTCTGGCTCAGATCGCCCATCCTCGGCTGAATGCCTCACTGTTCGATTACCTCGAAAGCACCGGCCTGACCGATGCCTATAAAGAGATGATTGCGACTGGCATGGATGTCTATTGCACCTTATCCAGCGTCGATGGACGGCAAACCTATTCCGCGCGGATGAAACCGCTGGGCGATGCGCCGGGATACATGCTGGTGTTCGAAGGCAGCGTGGCGCGCATTCCCCCCGAAGACGCCCGTCCGCTGGTCTATGATTTCGATCTGCTCGAAACATCCGGGGATGAGGCCTTTGAGGACCGCCCCCTGTCGGATCTGTGTTTCGTGGTCTTCGACACTGAAACAACGGGCCTTTTGCCTCACAAGGATGAGATCGTACAGATCGGTGCTGTTCGGGTGGTGAAAGGCAAGATTGTCGAAGGCGAACAGTTCGATACGCTCGTCAATCCGGGTATACCGATCCCTCCCGCCTCGACCAAGGTTCACAAGGTCAGTGACATGATGGTTCAGGGTGCACCGGATATCGCTCAGGCCGGCAGGAGCTTTCATCAATTCGCCCAAGATGCGGTTATTGTTGCCCACAACGCTCCATTCGACATGGCGTTTCTACGACGCAATGCCCAACGGATGGAGGTGGAATGGACCCATCCCATTCTCGATACCGTATTGCTGTCGGCCGTTCTGTTTGGAGCAAGCGAAACCCACACACTGGACGCTGTCTGTGAACGGCTCGGCGTTACCATCCCGGACACCCTGCGCCATACGGCTTTGGGCGATGCAGTCGCCACTGCCGAGGCATTGGTCCGGATGCTGCCGATGCTGACCGCACGCGGCATGGTGACCTTTGGCGATGTCATCGCGGAAACCCGCAAACACGGGCGCCTGCTGGAAGATCTAAACTGATCAAAAATTGCAGATTTCACGTAAGCTTTTCGTGGACAATCCCCGCGCCACATGGCACCTGAGACAGGCCCATTGAACGAGCGCGCGATGACCGAAAAGACTTTCATCCCCGGCCCTGAGCAGCGCCTTGCCTTTCGCGAGGCATTGGGGTGTTTTGGAACCGGCGTCACTGTCGTGACCACAAATACCGCAAACGGCCCTGCCGCGATCACGGTCAATTCGTTTGCTTCGGTATCGCTGGACCCGCCGCTTGTCTTGTGGTGTCTGGATCGGGACTCAAACAGGTATGATGCGTTCCATGACTGCGAGCACTACGCCATTCACGTGATGGCGCAGGAGCAGCACGATCAGGCGCTGCGCTTTGCGCGTAACGGTTTCGATTTTTCACATGCCGACTGGCAACCGGATCAGAGCGGAAGACCCCGCTTGACGGAATGTCTCGCCCGTTTCGATTGCCGTTTGGCGGCCCGCCACGAGGCCGGAGATCATCTGATTCTGGTAGGCCAGGTCGAAAAGGTGATGCACCGCCCAGGTCAGGGATTGATCTTCAAACGCGGTCAGTTCGGCGGCTTCGCCGATCTGATCTAATCATCCAGCGAGCCATGGACGGCCAGCGCTTCAAGCTGCGTTTCCTGCGGAGTGATGACACGAAATGCCTCGTGTACGCCTGCGCCGGTTAATTCCCGTGCGACAGTTAGCAGGGTGTTGGGGGCATGTTCGTCGCAAAGCTCGGACATATGCGCAATCTCCGTCTGTGCCACGTCCAGCGCCGCATCAACCGAGGGGGCGCCGTACAAACGAACGAAATGTTCGGCGAGATTCTGCGCGATCTGGTCCATCTCGGACTGTTCCACTTGGGTGACTGCCACAAAAGTCACGCGACCAAAGGTCTCGAGCCCCAGCCAACCGTTGGCAAAGGCCTGACGTGCCTTCCCTTCAAGATCCGCCTCACCCCAGTTCGAAAACTCAAACCCGCCCGAGATGCACCATTCACCGGTTCTCGCAGGTGAATGAAACACGTTCATATCACTTTCATCGAAATGGATAGCACGAGCCAGCTTCATCTTGCGGTCTCCAACAAATCGGTGAGTGGGCGCAGATGTGTCTCGGCACCATCGCGGATCAACATACCGAACCGTTCATCGGTACCAAGGAAAACTCCTTCCTCCCCGATTGGCTCGCCTACGCCGCGCAGCAATCCCATCCACTCACTATGCAGCGGTGCATTGCTATCCTCTTCCCATCGATTGAGCCATGTCAGCATGTGGCGCGACCAGCTTTCTACCAACTGTGTCGCCGAAACATCAGCACAGCCTTCGTCGTAAAGCGCGGTCACGTCCGGTGTCTCACCGGGTGCATCGCTGGTTTGTAGCAACGCCAATTCCCATCCGATGATCAACCAATCCGGAAGCTCGGCTGGATCAGTCGTGGAAGCAGCCGTATGGAAGGCACCACAGCGGGCGCCGTTTACGCAAATCAATCCGTCCCAGCCAAGATGCACCGCAACCTCGGGCGGGGCCAGAGCACCCAGCGCGTTCTGGAACCCCACGGCGCAGAGCGGCAGCATTGCCATTGCATCCCGCAAAGGCACCTCAGGCGCAAAGACGATGGCTACCCGCAGATGATCCGCTTGAATGTTGTAGACTACCGTACCTGAGTCGCAGCCCAGCGCCGCCATGGCCTGAGCCCGGTCGAACGGGTCTTCCCCACCCTGAACCGGATGGCCTGTCAGCAGAGGGGGAAAAACCGGCTCGCTCATGCATCGCCCTTGGCGATCATATCTCGTGCAATCTTGCGGAAAGATTCGGCCTGCGGGCTGTCCGGCTTGCTGACCACAATCGGCGCACCTCCGTCGGCAGCGACCCGAATATCCAGATGCAACGGAATCTCTCCCAACAGTGGGACGCCCAGCGCCTCAGCCTCGGACGCAACGCCGCCATGTCCAAAAACATGTTCCTCATGTCCGCAATTCGAGCAGATATGGGTCGACATGTTTTCGATCATCCCAACGATCGGTGTCTTGAGCTGATTGAACATGTCGATCCCCTTACGGGCGTCGATCAATGCCACGTCCTGTGGGGTCGAGACCACAATGGCCCCGTCCACTTTGAACTTCTGGCTCAAGGTCAACTGCACGTCACCGGTACCGGGCGGCAAATCGACGATCAGCACATCCAGCGCGCCCCACTGCACCTGGCTCATCATCTGCTGCAACGCACCCATAAGCATCGGACCACGCCAGACAACCGCCTGGCCCTCATTGGTCATCAGCCCCATCGACATCATCGTGACGCCGTGGTTGCGTAACGGCAGGATTGTCTTGCCATCCGGGCTGGCCGGACGACCTGAAACACCCAGCATTCGCGGCTGCGACGGGCCATATACATCGGCATCCAGCAGCCCCACCCGGCGCCCTTCCGCAGCCAATGCGCAAGCAAGGTTCGCTGAGACAGTCGACTTGCCAACCCCACCTTTACCCGAGGCCACCGCTATGATCCGGTCGACACCGGGAACGGCTTGAGGACCTGTCTGCGAGGGTTTTGGCTTAGGTTTCAGATCGGGTGGCGCTTTGTCGGAATGTGCGGTCAGCATGGCCGAGACCTTGGTAACGCCATCTACCATTTGCGCAGCTTTCTCTGCGGTCTCACGCACAGGCTCCATCTTCTCAGCCTGTTTGGGGTCGATCTCAAGCACAAAACGAACAGTATCACCCTCAACATTTAACGCGCGGACAATACCTGCGCTGACGATATCCTGCCCCGATACCGGATCGGTGATCTTCTTAAGGTTCGCCAGAACTGCATCACGGATGCTCATGCGATTGCCCCCTTTGTCCGCCCTGCATTTGGGGCCTTGCGTATCGACAATTTTTGGTCGCCGCTCATTGCATGATACTCCGTCTATTTTCGTTCATTTGACGCAGTTGGCCCGTCGCCGTTAGGTTTGGCCATGCGCTTTGCCCTGTTGTGCCTGAGCTTGACGCTCTCTGCCACCCCCTCTTGGTCACAAGAGGCGATTGGCCTTGCGGCACCCGATGCAGTCTCAGACACGGGTCTTTTGCAACATATTCTTCCGCGCTTCTCACTCAAGACCGGGATACGCGTTGTCGCAGATGAAAACGGCGTCATGTCACTGGCCATCGCGCCTCCGGGTGATCCGGTTTTTGCGCGTGATGGTGTCATTTATCATCTTCGCACGATGGACGCTCCTCAACAGACGCGTTTCCGCGATTGGCTGCTGTCCGATATTGGCAAGCGAACGGTCGAAAGCTTTGCTCCCACCGAGGGAGCACCCTTCAGCGCGAGTTTCGATGTTGCAGTCGTTGACGAGGAACAGGAAATCGAAGGCGATGCGGCGTTGGGGCAAGATCTGTCGTTTACGCATTGCGGCCGTTGCCACGTCATTGGACCGCAGAACCGCATGAATGGGCTTGGCTCTACGCCGTCTTTCGCCGTCCTGCGCGCGATGCCCGACTGGTCCGAGCGTTTTCAGGCATTCTTTGCCCTGAACCCGCATCCCTCGTTCACCCAAATCGAGGGCGTGACCGAACCATTCTCGCCCGAGCGCCCATCGCCCATCCATCCGGTTGAAATGAGCCTGGATGATCTTGAAGCGATTCTCGCCTTCGTCGCCGCCATCAGCGCCGCCGATCTGGGCGCACCGCTGCAACTTCAGTGATCCTTGCGTTTCGAGAGATAGTCATCCGTCGTTACAACGCGAGGGCGCGGCGCCGATTGAAAGGGATTGTCGGCGCTGTGGAACTGGGCATTCACCCTGCAATCATCGCACATCTGGATCAGTCTTGCCTGATCCGAGGTCGCAAACATCGGATGCGTGCCTGAAAGCTTTTCCATGATCCGCTCGACTGTTGATCTGACGCCAAAGAGCGCACCGCATTCGACGCATTCGAACGGCTCTTCTTCATTCAGCACCTGCTGCGACAATGCCTTGTCGCTCAGATCAAGCTGAGGCACCAGCGCGATCGCCTGTTCGGGACAGATCGTACGGCAGAGTCCACACTGCAGGCAGGCGTCCTGCTGGAAATTCAGTTGCGGTTTGTCCGGGTTGTCGATCAGCGCACCAGAGGGACACAGTGATACACAGCTTAGACACAAGGTGCAGGAATCCGCGTTCACCGCGACGGCTCCGTATGGTGCGCCCTCCGGTAGCGGCAAAGGTGCTTCGGCTTTGGGATTCAAAGCCTGCGCAGCCAATCGCGCAATCTGCCGTCGATTGCCGAGCGGCAACACGGGATCGATCAAGGACCGCGGGACTTGCTGTGTATAGAGCAGATCTGACAGGGCATCCGGATCGGTTTCATCGATCACGCCAATTCCGGCATCACCGGCAATAGCCTGCGCCAGAGCCAGTTCCAGGTGCAGTGCGTCCCGCTCGGTTCTTGGGGCCAGAAGGACATCGACACGCGCAAATCCGTGCGCCAGCGCAGCCAGCATCTCGGCATGACCAAAGCCTGAGATCACACTCAGTTCCAACGGGATGACATCCGCAGGAAGGCCCCGGCCAAACCGGGCAGAAAGACGGATCATTTCAGCCCCGTGCTCATCATGGATCAACAAGCGCGGCGCCGTCCCACCGGCGCGTCGGTAGGTACGCGCCAGGATGTGCATACGCGCCAGAAGTGCCGAAACCGGCGGGGCCTCGTAAGTGATCGCGGTCGAGGGACACAAAGCAGAGCACGCCCCGCATCCCGCACAGATCATGGGATCGATCGCAACATGATCTCCTGCAGGCGCGATCGCACCGGTTGGGCAGATATCCAGACAGTTCGAACACCCAATTTGCTCTGCCCGCGAATGGGCGCAAAGTGACTCGTCGAGGCGCACGTAAAGCGGCTTCTCGAACGTCCCCACAAGCTGCACAGCTTCGAAGGCAACACGGGCAGCGGCGACGGCATCGCGAGGATCGGCGCGCAAATAGCCTTCGCGTTTCTCGTCCGCAGGAACCAATGGCGTTCCGCCGGTCAGATCAACAACGATATCACAGCGTGAAGTCGCCCCATCCCGAGGTGCGCCCCATGTAAAGCGACCGCGCCCGCCAAGCTTTAGCTGCTGTACTTGATCCAACTGCCACGTAAAACCACCCAGGGCACCGCTCAGGCTGCGCACCTTTGCGCGGACCACATCGAAAGCACGGCTCAGCGGCTCGACATCATCGGTGACCAGCACCGTCACCGCCAGAGCGTCTGACAGTTGCGCCGCGAGCTCATAGGCGATGTTCCCAGGGCCGATGATACAGCAGGTACCTTCACTAATAACATCTACGCTGGACGCAATTGGTTGAGGCAGAAGTGCTTCGGCTGTCAGCGCAGCCATCTTCGGGGTCTCGTCGTTACCCTGTGCGGACCATCCGGCGCGGTCTCTCAGATCAACAAAACCAGGCTGATCCGCTCCGAGATCATCCGCGAGATCGGAAAACACCTCCTTCTCTTGCCCACAAGCAATGACCACCTGATCGTCTGTCTTGAGCAGTTCGACCGCCAAGCCAAGTTCACGCGTGCACAAAGCTGTGTGTACCTTGGAGCAACTCACCTCGCAGGTCGACGATATGCGATCTGCATCCAGTGACTGCGTCCTCTCGCAGTCACATAACAAAAGCTTGCTGGCCATATCCTCCCCCGGACTGCTTGCTGCCCCCAAGCACCTTAGACCTAATCCGGGCGGGGGCAATGCAACGTCGGGACGAAAACCCGATTTATGCATTATTTTTCATCACACCACAGGCCATCACCATAATCAGAGACTGTTAACGAATAAATTAATGGTGAATACGACCAAATCGCGTGATGTGGACTTGGCACAACGTCAAATTATGTATCATAGTACATCTTAGCGAAGGCAGGGGAGAGCCTTCCGGGGAGGAGCCAGTGGCCAAGGCCGCAAGCCAGATTGAAATGTCGGTTGGCGTCGTCGTGCGCAAAACACCCGGAGTGACCCGCTGGGCGCGATGGAACTGGCGCGCTGTCGCGGTACTGCCCGGTGCAGGCCCCGCCAATTGGCACGAGCTGCGCCGGGAAGGCGACGCCGTCGAGTATCATGCTGCCACCCTGCCCCTGACATTATGGCGCGACGAAACCGAAGCTTATATGGTAAACCTCGCCGACGGCCAGCCGTCGATCTATCTGGTGCTGCGGGATGAACTGAGGGGCGATCAGCCGCTGAATGCCGTCTTGGTCACGGCCTCTCCGTTCGAAGGTCAGGACTACGCGGATACCGGGGAAGAGATCGTCGAGAAAATTCCGATGACCGAAGGGCTGATTGCCTGGGTGCGGGATTTCACGCTCCTGCATCACAAGGATGAGGTCTTCGTCAAACGCCGCCGTGACAAGAAACGCATCGATCTGGTCGAAGACGGCCGCGGTGACGGTCGCATCCGTCAGGACTCCGATGTTTACCGCGCGCCGCGCAGGGTTCTGCAATGAGCGAAGCGCGCGATTTCTGGTCCCGCCGCAAGGCCGCCGTTCAGGCCGAAGCCGAGGCCGAGCGCGCGACGGTCGAAGAGAAGGCGCTGGCTGCGCAGCACGCCGAGTTGGATGAAAAGACCGATGCCGAGCTTCTGGCCGAGTTCAACCTGCCCGACCCCGACCAACTGCAGGAGGGTGACGATATCTCGGGCTTTATGGCCAAGGCCGTACCCGACCGCCTGCGCCGTCGGGCGCTTCGGCGTTTGTGGCGGCTGAACCCGGTTCTGGCGAACGTCGACGGTCTGGTCGACTATGGCGAAGACTACACAGACGCCGCCTGCGTGATCGAGAACATCCAGACGGCCTATCAGGTTGGCAAGGGTATGCTGGCTCATGTCGAAGCTCTTGCCGCCCCAGAGGAAGTTGCGGAAACCGAGCCAGAGATCGATGCCTCCGAGCTTGCCGAAGCAGAAGCTGATGAGTCCTACGCCGCCGAACCTTCACCAGAACCCATGTTGATGGCAGCCGAGGAAGACTCAGAGGACGCTGAGCTTACCCCTGCCCCACGCCGTATGAAATTTGAATTCGAAGGATAGCTGAATGACCGCAAATAACGCGCAACCCCTGGACGTCTCGGCCGAGGATCGCCTGCGCGCTGATTTCTACAATTTCCTGGGCCTGCTTCTTGCCGGTCCGCCCGATCATGTGCTGCTGGACCAGATGGCTGGCCTGAGCGGAGATGACTCGGATCTAGGTCAGGCCATTCAGGCCATGGCGCGGGTGGCAAAGGTCACCAAACCCGCCGCTGCCGAACGGGAATTTAACGCGCTGTTCATCGGATTGGGGCGGGGCGAACTGCTGCCTTATGCCTCTTTCTATCTGACAGGGTTCCTGAACGAGAAACCTCTGGCCCAATTGCGCAATGACATGGCAGCGCGGGGCATCACCCGAGCGCAGAATGTTTATGAGCCTGAAGACAACATCGCGTCGCTGATGGAAATGATGGCGGGCATGATCGTCGGTCGGTTTGGCACCCCTGCCTCGGTCGAAGATCAAAAAGCGTTCTGGAGTAAACATATCGGCCCCTGGGCCGCGCATTTCTATTCGGATTTGGAAGGCGCTGAGAACTCGGTGCTCTATGCCTCGGTCGGTACCGCCGGTCGGGTGTTCATGGAGATTGAACGCGAAGCCTTCCGAATGACGGCGGCCTAACCCGCCATTCGCCGGTGCCGCACGGCACCAAACTGCAATTGGGACAGGAGGAACCCATGAGCAAGACCAAGGAAGAAGGCGCAACCCGCCGCGACTTCCTGAAACTGGCCGGAACCGCAGCGCCCGCTGCCGTCGCCGCTGCCAGCCTGACCGGGAAAGCCGAAGCAGCCGAGCTGCCGACGGACGAAACCCGGATGCAGGACACCGCGCACACGCGCGCATACATCGAAAGCACCCGGTTCTAAGACCGGACGTTTTCACACCTGACAGACGGTTGCGATTGGCCCTGACGTCGGGAGCAGCAGTACCAAGCCAGCCGTGGCTTACACGGCGCGCAAGGGAGGAAAGAAATGCTTAGGAAAAAGACCAACGGGGTTGCGAGACGCCCCCAGCGGACAAGTATCCTGTCCCAAGTCGGCGAGAAAACCGTCGATCGCCGCGCATTCCTGCGTGGCTCGGGCCTGACGATCGGCGGCCTTGCCGCGATCAGCGCCACGGGTGGAACCGTGACGCCTGCCAGTGCCCAGACAGCGGCAAACACCGCCGTTGAGAATATCAAATCCGTATGCACTCACTGCTCGGTGGGCTGCACGGTCGTAGCCGAGGTACAGAACGGCGTCTGGATCGGGCAGGAACCCGGCTGGGACAGTCCGTTCAATTTGGGTGCACACTGCGCCAAGGGGGCCTCGGTCCGCGAGCACGCCCATGGCGAGCGCCGCCTCAAGTATCCGATGAAAAAGGAAGGCGGCGAGTGGAAGCGCATCAGCTGGGAAGAGGCGATCAACGAGATCGGCGACGGCATGATGAGCATCCGCGAGGAATCCGGGCCAGACAGCGTGTATTGGCTGGGTTCTGCCAAGCATAATAACGAACAGGCTTATCTGTTCCGCAAGTTCGCCGCCTACTGGGGCACGAACAATGTAGATCACCAGGCTCGTATCTGCCACTCAACCACTGTTGCGGGTGTTGCGAATACATGGGGCTACGGCGCCATGACCAATTCGTACAATGACATGCACAATAGCAAGGCTATCTTCATCATCGGTGGCAACCCGGCCGAGGCGCACCCCGTCTCGCTGCTGCATATTCTGCGCGCGAAAGAGCAGAACAACGCACCGCTGATCGTCTGTGATCCGCGCTTTACGCGCACTGCGGCTCATGCAGATGAATATGTCCGCTTCCGCCCTGGTACAGACGTGGCGCTGATCTGGGGTATCCTGTGGCACATCTTCGACAACGGCTGGGAGGACAAAGAGTTCATCCGCACCCGTGTCTGGGGTATGGATCAGATCCGCGAAGAGGTTGCTAAGTGGAACCCGGATGAGGTCGAACGTGTAACCGGAACTCCGGGATCACAGTTGAAGCGCGTTGCCCGCACGATGGCGAACAACCGTCCCGGTACGGTCGTCTGGTGCATGGGTGGTACGCAGCACACCAACGGCAATAACAACACCCGCGCCTATTGCGTGCTCCAGTTAGCTCTAGGCAACATGGGCACTTCGGGTGGCGGCACCAATATCTTCCGTGGCCATGACAACGTGCAGGGCGCAACCGACCTTGGTGTTCTGTCCCACACTCTGCCGGGCTACTATGGCCTGTCGAAAGGCGCATGGGGTCACTGGGCTCGTGTCTGGGGTGAAGAGCCCGAATGGCTCGCAGGCCAATTCGCCACGATCAAGGACAAGGAAGGCAAGGACAAACCGCTGCAGAACGAGCGCGGAATCCCGGTCTCTCGCTGGATCGACGGTGTTCTGGAAGACCCGGCCAACATGGACCAAGACAACAATGTTCGCGCCATGGTTCTGTGGGGCCACGCGCCCAACTCGCAGACCCGAATGACGGAAATGAAAACGGCGATGGAAAAGCTGGACATGCTAGTCGTGATCGACCCGTATCCCACCGTTTCCGCCGTACTGCATGACCGCACCGATGGCGTCTACCTGTTGCCCGCCTGTACGCAGTTTGAAACCCGTGGCTCGGTCACGGCCTCGAACCGGTCGCTGCAGTGGCGGGACAAGATCGTCGAACCCCTGTTCGAAAGCCTGCCCGACGAGGTCATCATGGCCAAGTTCGCCAACAAGTTCGGCTGGGCGGATCGGTTCTTCCGCAATATCGAGATGGAAGATCCCGAAACCCCGAATGTTGAAAGCATCACGCGTGAGTTCAACTCGGGCCTCTGGACAATCGGGTATACCGGACAATCGCCAGAACGTCTGAAAAGCCACATGGCCAACCAGCACACGTTCGACAGAACTACGCTGCAGGCTGTGGGCGGTCCGAATGATGGCGAGTACTACGGTCTGCCCTGGCCCTGCTGGGGAACACCGGAAATGGGTCATACGGGGACACCAAACCTCTATGACATGTCCAAACCGGTGGCCGAAGGCGGCCTGACCTTCCGCGCTCGCTTTGGCGTGGAACGCGATGGCGACAACCTGCTGGCCGAAGGGGTCTATAGCGTTGGGTCGGAAATTCAGGATGGCTATCCCGAATTCACGATGCAGATGCTGATGGATCTAGGCTGGGACGGCGATCTGACCGCAGAAGAACGCGCGGCCATTGATGCCGTTGCAGCCGAGAAGACCAACTGGAAGACTGACCTTTCGGGCGGCATCCAGCGGGTTGCGATCGAGCACGGCTGTGCGCCCTTCGGGAACGCCAAAGCCCGTGCGGTCGTCTGGACCTTCCCGGACCCCGTCCCGCTGCATCGCGAGCCGCTCTATACGAACCGACGCGATCTGGTGGCGGATTATCCGACCTACGAGGACCGTCAGGCCTATCGCCTACCTACCCTTTATGCCTCGATCCAAAAGAACGACTTTTCAAAGGATTACCCGATAATCCTGACGTCAGGTCGTCTGGTCGAATATGAGGGCGGTGGCGAGGAAACCCGGTCGAACCCGTGGCTGGCCGAGCTTCAGCAAGACATGTTCGTCGAGATCAATCCACGCGATGCCAACAACCTTGGTATTCGCGATGGATCGCAGGTCTGGGTCGAAGGTCCTGAGGGTGGAAAGGTCAAAGTGATGGCGATGCTGACCAACAGGGTCGGTGCCGGTGTCGCCTTTATGCCGTTCCACTTTGGCGGCCATTTCCAGGGACAGGATTTGCGGGACAAATATCCCGCAGGCGCTGATCCCTATGTCTTGGGTGAAAGCTCCAACACCGCCCAAACCTATGGCTACGATTCAGTGACCCAGATGCAGGAGACCAAAGCGACTCTCTGCAAGATCTCGGCAGCGTAAGGAGGACGACGAATGGCTAGAGCAAAGTTTCTCTGCGACGCTGAACGCTGCATCGAGTGCAACGCCTGCGTAACCGCGTGTAAAAACGAACACGAGGTGCCGTGGGGCATCAACCGCCGCAGGGTGGTGACAATCAATGACGGCAACCCGGGCGAACGCTCGATCTCGGTGGCTTGTATGCATTGTTCGGATGCGCCTTGCATGGCGGTGTGCCCGGTCGACTGCTTCTATCAGAACGAAGAAGGCGTCGTCCTGCACTCAAAGGACCTGTGCATTGGCTGCGGCTATTGCTTCTATGCGTGCCCCTTCGGTGCGCCGCAATACCCGCAGGCGGGCAACTTCGGATCGCGCGGCAAGATGGACAAATGTACCTTCTGCGCCGGTGGCCCCGAGGAAACGCACTCGACCGCAGAGTTCGCCAAATACGGTCGCAACCGGATCGCCGAGGGCAAATTGCCGATCTGCGCCGAGATGTGCTCCACCAAAGCCCTGCTTGCCGGTGACGGCGACGTGGTGTCTGCCGTTTACCGCGAACGCGTCGTGGCGCGCGGCTTCGGCTCGGGCGCTTGGGGTTGGGGCACGGCCTACGACCAGAAAGACGGATAACTCCGCCAACGGATGTACCGGCGCGCGCAGGTCGCGCCGGGGCACCATAAGATTTTTCGACGAAAAATCTCTGCCGCGTTTTGTGGCGGAGGTCCGATTGCAACACCGCGACAGAGGCTGACATGGCATTTCTGCGACTTATCTTCTGCATTTTTGTCTTCACGGTGCCCGCTCTGGCACAGGAAGCTCCTGATCGCTCGACCACTGGAGGCGCCTCGACACTTGAAGACATTCTTGCACGCCAGCGCGGAGAACAGGTCGACAATTCTTATCGGTCCGAGAATACCGGGCAAGGAAATGCAGAGGGGCTGCTGGGTCAGCTAGGAACACGCGGAGTCGCGTCAGACAGCGACGTATATCGCGCTTTGCGATACGGATCAGCCGATGTCACAGTTTCATCCCGAGGACCGGCCGCCAGCGTCTTGATCCAGGATGGTGGGATGTGGTGGCTGAACTTTCGCACCGGCCCGCTTCGCGAATACGGCACCTATATTCTGGTTGGAATGGTGGCGATCATTCTTTTGTTCTTCCTGCTGCGTGGCAAAATCCGCATCGACGGAGAGAAAACAGGCCGCACCGTGACGCGGTTTTCCGGTTTCGAACGATTCGGCCACTGGCTTTTTGCCGGATCATTCCTGATCCTTGGCCTCACCGGTCTGCTGACGCTCTATGGTCGGGATTTCCTGATCCCGATTTTCGGGAAAGAGGGTTTTGCCGCCATCGCTCAGGGGTGCAAGTGGCTGCATAATAACCTCGCATGGGCCTTTATGCTGGGGCTGATCATCGTGACCTTGAACTGGATCGCGCATAACATCCCCAACCGGACCGACCTGAAATGGCTGGCCGCCGGAGGGGGGCTGTTCACCAAAGGCAGTCACCCGCCTGCCAAGAAGTTCAACGCTGGGCAAAAGATCATCTTCTGGGCGTGCATTCTTTTGGGCGTTTCTATCAGCCTATCGGGCCTGTCCCTGCTGTTCCCGTTCGAGATGCCTTTGTTTGCCAAAACCTTCTCGATTGCGAATTCAACCGGTATTCCTCAGATGCTTGGGCTGAACCTGCCTTTACAGATGTCTCCGCAGGAAGAGATGCAATACGCGCAAGTCTGGCACGTCATGGTGGCTTATGTGTTCATCGCCATCATCATTGCTCATATCTATCTGGGTTCCGTCGGAATGGAGGGCGCGTTTGACGCCATGGGCACTGGCGAGGTTGAGGAACAGTGGGCGCGCGAGCACCACTCGCTGTGGCTGGACGAGGTGCAGGAAAAAGAGGCGAGCAAAGGTGTGGCCTCGCCTGCGGAATAGATGCGCTGGCTATTTTTAGCACTGGCCTTGGCCCCTGTGTCCGCGTCAGCTGAGTTCTTCACACTCAAGGGCCACGGCGGGCCGATCATGGGCATCGCAACCGCACCGGATGGTCGTATCGCTACTGCTAGTTTCGACAACTCGGTTGGTATCTGGACCGGACAGAACCCGGAATGGCTGGAAGGGCACGAAGCTGCCGTCAACACTGTCGCGTTCAACGGTACCGCAATCTACTCCGCCGGGGATGACTTCACTCTACGCCGCTGGCCCGGTGGAGACGTCGTTGGCCAACACAAAGGAAAAATTGTCGGTCTGGCCGCATCAAAAACCCATGTTGCAACGGCAAGCTGGGACGGAACGATCGGTCTTTGGCCAGTTGATGGATCAGAACCCAAGCTGCTCGGGCCAACGGGAAGCGGGGTAAACGCGGTGGTGTTCACAGCTGACGGATCACAGCTTTGGTCGGCCGGCGTCGATGGTTCGATCCGTGTCTGGGACGTCGCAAGCGGTCACGAGGTGGATCGTCTTGTCGAACATGGGTTTGGCATAAACGAGTTGGTCCTGAATTCTGCAGACAACTGGATCGCCTACGGTGCCGTCGATGGCGTGACCCGCATCCTCGACCTGAAGACCGGTCAGGAACACGACTTTACACTCGATCGCCGCCCGATCCTGGCGCTTGCCCTCAGCCCTGATCGAAGTCTTCTCGCAGTCGGCGATGGTGAGGGTTACATCATGGTCATCGACACCCTGAACTGGCGCATCGCACAGGATTTCAGGGCCACGCTGCGCGGGCCCGTTTGGGCGCTGGCCTTTTCGACCGATGGACAGAACATCCACGCTGGCGGCATCGATGAAGCGATGTACAGCTGGCCGATCTCTGCCCCGGAAGATCGCGAACAAATGGCGGCAACCGAACCCAGCTTTCTAAAAAACCCGGACGAAATGGGAAACGGGGAACGCCAGTTCGCCCGCAAATGCTCAATCTGCCACAGCCTGACACCGGATGGCCGACGGCGTGCGGGGCCGACCCTGTATGGCGTGTTTGGGCGCTCAGCAGGTACTTTACCCGAGTATCTCTACTCAGACACACTGCAAAACTCTGATATCATTTGGGATGAAGACACGATAAACGCTCTTTTCGACGAGGGCCCGGACCACTACATTCCGGGATCAAAGATGCCGATGCAGCGGATCACCGGATCGCAAGACCGTATTGATCTGATCGCCTTCCTGCGACGCGCGACGGCACCTGAAAACTGAGCCGGAGGAGACCATGAAAGCCTTCCTGTCCGCCGTCGTTGTGATGGTTGTCATAACCGCGACCGCGCCAACCGTGCTGGACCAGATCGGTTTCAGCGCCGCTGATGCGGGTTCCGGCTCCTCGGTACGTCTCGACTGAATGCCGCAATACCTGACCACCCGAGAACTGGCGGATCTGCTGCGCATCGGCGAGCGGAAAGCCTACGATCTGGCCTCGTCCGGCGAAATCCCCTGCGTGCGCGCCATGGGCAAGCTACTGTTTCCCAAGGCCGAGATCATCGCATGGCTCAATGCCTCGCGCTCAGGCCCGCAAGTGGCCGAGCCGCCCCTGCCCCCCATTGTTGCCGGTAGCCACGATCCCTTGTTGGACTGGGCGCTGCGGGAAAGCGGATCGGGACTGGCCACCTACTATGACGGATCATTCGATGGCCTGAACCGGCTTTCGGATCGCACCGCGCAGGCGGCAGCGATGCACATACACGAACCGGGTGGCTTCAACACCCAATCACTGCAGGACGCCGTGGGTAACGCACCGGTCATCCTGTACCAGATCGCCCACCGCCAGCGCGGCCTGCTGCTTGCGCCTGGCACCTCCGGCATTTCCGGATTTCAGGACCTGAGGGACCGTCGCGTCATTTTGCGTCAGAACAGCGCCGCAAGTCAGCACCTGTTCGACGCAGAGCTCGACAAACACGGGCTCAGCCGTGATGATCTGAATGCCCTGCCAATCTGCGCCCGCACCGAAGAAGAACTGGCGATCGCCCTGCGCGACGGCAAGGCCGAAGCCGGGTTCGGGTTGGGTGCTCTGGCCGGGTTCTACGACCTGAGATTCGTGCCCACCCATTCCGAACGCCTGGATCTCGCAATATGGCGCCGCGCCTTTTTCGATGCTCCGATGCAAAACCTGACGGACTTTCTGCATTCCGACCGGTTCACCGAACGCGCCGCCCAGCTTGGCGGCTACGACCTGTCGGCCCTGGGCCATATCCATTACAACGGCGCAAGCGGCTAGCTCTTCATCTTTTCCGCAATACTCTCGCCGAAGGCGAAATCTACTTCGCGTTTGAGAAAAACAACTGCTGACCATCCAGCATATATGAATCGATCGCAGCTTGACCATCCGGTCCGATCAGCCAGTCAATGAACCTTTGACCTGCAGTTGCGCGCACTCCGGGGTGCTTTTCCGGGTTCACGAGGGTCACGCCATATTGGTTGAACAACCGCGGGTCGCCCTCGACCAAAACCTCAAGATCGCCCCGATTGCCGAAGGACAGCCATGTCGCACGGTCCGTCAGAACATAGGCTCCCATTCCGCTGGCCACGTTCAACGTTGCCCCCATGCCCGCACCGGCTTCGCGATACCAGGTTCCCGACGCTCCTGTCGGGTCGATGCCTGCCGCACCCCAATGGCGCATCTCGGCCTTATGCGTCCCGCTGTCGTCCCCGCGCGAAACGAAAGGGGCTTCTCCACCAGCCACGGTTGCCAGCGCCTCGACAATATCCGAGCCGCCTTTCACATTTGCCGGGTCAGACTTTGGGCCGACAAGCACAAAGTCGTTGTACATGACGTCGAACCGTTCCACGCCCCAGCCATCAGCCACGAACTGTTCTTCGGCGGGTTTGGCGTGAACCAGCAGAACATCGCCATCGCCGTTGACCGCATTCCGGATCGCCTGCCCGGTTCCAACAGCAACGACACGAACGTCGATACCGGTTTCCGCCTCAAATCCCGGCAGGATGTAATCCAGCAAGCCCGAGTTCTGCGTCGATGTCGTGGATTGCACGATGATGAAGGGCTCGTCTGCCCAACCAATGCCCGTCGTCAGGCCAAGCGCCACTACCGATACACGAATGAAATCTGGAATCACTCGTTTTCTCCATCTATTCATCAGGTTACCAATCCGCCAGCCAGATACCGGCGCGAGTCGTCGCTTTCCGGGGTTTCCAGAACGCGCCGCGCCGCCCCGTGTTCAACCACATATCCCGCCTGCATCATCACGATGTCCGATGCCAGACGTCGCGCCTGCCCGATGTCATGCGTCACCATCACGATGCGCACACCACGGGTCGAGGCGCGCAGCACCATCCGCTCGATCATCTGCGTGGCGCTGGGGTCTAATGCGCTGGTGGGCTCGTCCAGAAACAACGTCTCGGGGTCCAACGCCAGCGCCCGTAAAATCGCCAGCCGCTGCGCCTCGCCGCCGGAGAGCGAGCGCGCGGGTTGACGTGCCTTACCATCCAGCCCACCTTCGGCCAGCAGGGCCTCGATACGTCTCTTGCGCAGCGCGCGTGGCATGGATTGCCGCTTCAACACAAAGTCCAGATTGGCCGCAACCGAGCGGCGCAACAATACAGGGCTTTGAAACACCATCGCCTGCCGCGCTTTGTGACCCGCATTCAAAACAACCCCGTTCTGGCAGACTCGTCCCCGGTCCGGCTGAATCAAACCGTGCAGGCAGCGCAGCAACAGGCTTTTGCCCGCCCCGTTGGGACCAAGAATCAGTGTTGGGCCGGGGCCATCGAGACACAGATGCGGGACATCCAGCAGCACCTTGCCATCGCGGGCAATGGACAACCCGCTTACCTCCAATACACCCGGCGTCCCGGTCACGACATCACGCATGGCGCAGCCCTTCCCGCTCGGCGCGCAGGGTCAGCGTACTGACCATCGCATTTACCACCACGGCGAGGCCGATAAGGATGACCCCCAAGGCCAACGCCAACGCCAGATTTCCTTTCGACGTTTCAAGGGCAATCGTGGTGGTCATCACCCGGGTGACGTGATTGATATTGCCGCCCACAATAATCACCGCGCCAACCTCGGCGATCGCCCGGCCAAACCCGGCCAGCAAAGCGGTGACCAGCGCCAAGCGCGCGTCCCACAGCAGCACCGGAACCGAGGCCAGACGGGATACGCCAAGCGAGCGGAGCTGTTCGGAATACTCCTCGGCCAGCATTTCGACCACCTGCCGGGTGAGTGCTGCCATGATCGGCGTCACCAGCACCACCTGAGCAATGATCATGGCGGTCGGGGTATAGAGCAGTTCCAACACCCCCAAAGGGCCCGATCGGGACAGCATCAGATAAACCAGCAAACCGACCACAACCGGCGGAAACCCCATCAGAGCATTCACCAGGATAATCATCACGCGGCGCCCGGGAAATCGCGCAACGGCTAACGCCGCTCCGATAGGCATTCCGATGACCGCCGAAATCAGAACAGCAAAGATCGAGACCCGCAGAGACAAAAGCACAATCGCCCACAGCTCTGCATCCCCATTGAGGATAAGTGAGAGCGCTTGATTGAATTCTGCTGCAAATCCCTGCACTATATACCACCATATCAGCATTTCCTAATGAAATGCATATAATTACATAAGATCATTAAACCTTTCAGCCCGCAAGTACAGACACAAAACCGGCATTCAAAACAAGAAACGCGGCCCCGTTGGGGGCCGCGTTCGATTGGTTCGTTATAGGTTGTGTTTAGTTCAGTGCAGCGTCCGTGATCTGGTGTGTCCAGGCGCCCTCTGGCTGCTTGGTGATAACCGGATCAGATCCGCCCGCCAGCAGGGTTCCAACCGTACGCTCGAAATCTGCCGGGTCCAGAGCACCGTTCGACCCTGCGGTCAACTTGGCAATCTCACCCATCATGCGCTTCTGATGTTCTTCGGTCTGGGCGCCGGTCGCATCGTTCTCCAGCACGATCTCGGCTGCTTCATCCGGGTGCTCCTCAGCGTATTTCCAGCCTTTCATCGAGGCACGGACGAACCGCTCCATCTTGTCGGCGAAAGCCGCATCGCTCAGGTTTTCCTCAAGCACATACAGACCATCCTCAAGCGTGGCGACGCCCTGATCCTCGTATTTGAAGGTCACGAGTTCCTCGGGCGCGACGCCCGAGTCGATCACCTGCCAATACTCATTGTAGGTCATGGTGCTGATGCAATCTGCCTGACGTTGCAGCAAAGGATCGACGTTAAAGCCCTGTTTGAGAACCTCGACACCGCTCTCGCTTTTACCATCGGTGCTGATGCCCAACTGGCTCATCCAGCTCATGAATGGAAACTCGTTGCCGAAAAACCAGACACCCAGCGTGCGGTTCTTCAAATCCTCGGGTGAAGCGATCCCCGCATCCTTCCAGCAGGTCAGCATCATGCCCGAGCTTTTGAAGGGCTGCGCGATGTTCACCAAAGGCAGTCCTTTTTCACGCGCAGCCAGAGCTGCCGGCATCCATTCGACGGTGACATCTGCACCGCCACCCGCGATCACCTGCGTCGGCGCAATGTCGGGGCCTCCGGGCAGGATGGTGACGTCCAGCCCCTCTTCCTCATAGAATCCCTTGTCTTTCGCCACATAGTAGCCCGCAAACTGCGCCTGAGTGACCCACTTCAATTGCAGCGTCACCTCGTCCGCAGCAAGTGCCGCGCCGGCTGCCAGGCTAAAGGCGGCAACCGCCCCGCTGAGTAGCTTCTTCATCATCATATCTCCTAGTTGCTTATGTTTGCCCCGTTTTTGGGGTCTGTTGAATTATTCCTTCTATCCTCGCTGCGACGGATGCCAGAAGGTCACCGCCTTTTCGATCATCGCTACAAGGCCATAAAAGGCCGTCCCCGCCAGCGCGGCCACCACGATTTCAGCCCAGACCATATCCAGCGACAACTGACCGACGCTGGTTGAAATCCGAAAGCCCATACCCAGGGTGGGTGAGCCAAAGAACTCGGCCACGATAGCGCCGATCAGGGCCAGGGTGGTAGAAATCTTTAACCCGTTGAAAATGAATGGCATCGCCGCTGGCAAACGCAGTTTCAGAAAACTTTGCCAATATGTGGCCGCGTAAGTCTCCATTAGGTCCCGCTGCATCGCAGTGGCTTCGCGTAGACCGGCCACGGTATTCACCAGCATGGGGAAGAACACCATCACAACGACAACGGCCGCTTTGGAGTGCCAGTCGAAGCCGAACCACATCACCAGAATTGGCGCTGTGCCCACGATCGGCAGCGCTGCGACGAAGTTTCCGACAGGCAGCAGCCCGAGGCGCAGGAAATCCCAACGATCCACAGCAATCGCCATCAGGAAGGCCGAGCCACATCCGATGAGATATCCACTCAAAGCACCCTTGATGATCGTTTGTACAAAGTCCGCCCAAAGCGTCGGCAGGCTATCCCAGAAGCGATCCCAGATGACAGATGGTGCCGGCAGGATGACCAATGGCACCTCAAGGCCGTGCACGACCAGCTCCCAGATGCCAATGACGGTCAGACCGAAGATCATGGGCGCAAGAAACCGCACCATCCGTGAGTCGGAGTAGGGTCCGCTGGCCAGACGGCTGTTCAACCACCAGCCCAATAACCAGACAGCGATTGCACCAAGAATAGGTATCATTGTGCCATCCCCATTCGTTTCAGTACCGCCCGTTCAATCAGCCCCAGCAACCCTACCAGACAGGCTGCAAGAATGGCCGCCGCGAACAGCGCTGACCATATTTGCACGGTCTGGCCGTAATAGCTGCCAGCCAGCAATCGCGCGCCCAGCCCCGCTACGGCACCGGTAGGCAGTTCACCGACGATGGCCCCCACTAGAGACGCGGCGACGCCAATTTTCAGCGATGTGAACAGATAGGGCATCGAGGCCGGCAGGCGCAGCTTCCAGAACCCCTGCGAGCGGCTAGCATTATAGGTCCTCAGCAGATCAAGCTGCATGGCATCCGGGCTGCGCAGTCCTTTCACCATGCCAACGACCACAGGGAAGAAACTCAGATACGCCGAAATGATCGCCTTGGGAATGATCCCCTGAATGCCGACCGAATACAGGACAACAATGATCATCGGCGCCAGCGCGATGATCGGAATGGTCTGGCTGACAATCGCCCAGGGCATCACCGACAAATCCATCACCCGACTGTGCACGATCCCGACGGCCAGCAGGATACCCAAACCGGTACCGATCGCAAAACCCAGCATCGTCGCGCTCAGCGTCACCCAACCATGATAGATCAGTGAGCGCTTTGAAGTGATTTTCTTCTGAACCGTGGTCTCCCACAATTCGATTGCAACCTGATGAGGCGCCGGCAAGCGCGGACGATCCTGTTCCCACGTGGCAGGTATGGCGAAACTGTTGTTCAACGCCAGCCCGATCTCACTCAGGTCGCGTCGATCCTTGGCCGAGGGGGGCTGAACTTCGGCGCCCGCGCGCTCCTGTTCAGTCAGAACCCCTTTGATATTCATCGGGATACAGGCCGCGTACCAGACCACAACAAGTGCGGCGATGACGGTCAGCACAGCAATGATCTGCTTCATGCGCGCCACTCCATCCGAATAACCGGAACGGTATCGGGCGGTGTCGGCGGTTCGGTTCCCGTCTCGACAAACCCTTCACGACGGTAAAACCGCTGCGCCCGCACGTTGGGCACATGCGTCGTCAGCCGTAGATAATCGCGCCCGTCTTTGGCCTTATCCAACAGTTGCTTGCCGACACCCTGCCCCGTTCGCAGACAGTAAAGGGCACCCACCTTGCAGCCGACCGGATCGACCGACATGTAGCAATCAACCGGCTCGCCAGCGATCCAGATGTCGCGATCCGGGAAAGCTTCTCGGATGAGATCTGCCAGCTTCTCCTCTGGCAGTTCCTCGGGCATCCAATCGGTCTGCTTAGCCCAAGTCGCGATGATGCGTGCGCAGTCCGACACATCGTCAAGAGAGGCCCGCCTGATGTCCTTCCCCATCATCACACGTCATCCCCGTGACCGGCCCTCAGCCCCTCACGCACACGGTGAGCAACCTCGATAAACTCGGGCGTATCGCGTATATCCAGGGGTCGTTCCTTCGGCAGAGGGCTGTCAATCACATCCGTAATCCGACCGGGCCGCGGGCTCATCACAACGATCTTGGTACTCAGATATACCGCTTCGGGGATCGAGTGCGTCACGAACCCTATGGTCTTCTCGGTCCGTGCCCACAATGCCAACAGCTGCTCGTTCAAATGGTCGCGCACGATTTCATCGAGCGCGCCAAACGGTTCGTCCATCAGCAGGATGTCTGCATCAAACGCCAAGGCCCGCGCGATGCTGGCCCGCTGCTGCATCCCACCCGAAAGCTGCCACGGAAACTTGCCGCCAAATCCTGCAAGATCAACAAGTTCCAAGACCTTATTAACCCGCTCATCCTGCTCAGCAGAGGAATAGCCCATGATCTCAAGCGGCAGCTTGATGTTCTTGGCAATCGTTCGCCATGGATACAGCCCCGCCGCCTGAAACACATATCCGTAAGCCCGGCTTCTCCGCGCCTCATCCGGGGTCATTCCATTCACGGTCAGAGCGCCACCCGTCGGCGTTTCAAGCGCCGCAATACAGCGCAGAAACGTGGTCTTGCCGCAGCCTGAGGGACCGATGAAACTGACGAAATCACCCTTGTTGATGGCCAGGTTCACGTCTTTCAGAGCATGTATTGGCCCGTCATTGGTTTGGAAGGTGAGGTCCAAGTTTCTGGCTTCGATAACAGTTGTGCCCGCTTCGTTCATGTCTCTTTATCCGTTGTCTTCCAGCGGGCAACCATTTGCTCGGTTGCAGCGAAAAGGTTTCCATTTTTTGCCCTCAGGCGCTCGCCACTGACGAAGTTCTCCAGCCTGTCCCAATCGCGATAGAGTGCCGTACGCCAGTAATCACGCAGAATTTCTTCATCAATTGCACCGTGTCTGATCATCCGCGCCATCAACCCATAAACGCTGAGTATATAACGCGCTAACCCGCGCTCCTCGCTTTCCAGGTTACTGTAGTCACTCAGATGCGGGCCAGCAAAGAAACGCTGCCTTGCCTCACGGAACTGAATGGCTTGCAGCGTTTCGTGAATCACATGGATCGATTCACGCAAAAACCGCCGCTCATCCTTGTCCTGACCGCGCGCCTGCAGGCGCATCTGCCTCCAAACAAACGCAGTTGTTACGATCACAGCCAGCGCAGCAAGGATCGCCGCCACATCCGCCGAGATATCCAGCCAGAATTCCAAACCCATTTTGCCGTGATCAAACCCCAGTTGCCGGAATACCTGTCCGCTCGACCGGTCGCGGTGCTGTCAGTTCCTTCCAGGTGCTCAGCGCCTTATTCACATGGGTATTGGCCTCACGCGCCACGAATTTCCCGTGTCCTTCCTGCGTCCTGATCTCGCCGTCATGAACAGCCACTGCACCACGGGTCAGCGTGAACCGAGGCAGCCCGCGCACCTCTTTGCCCTCGAAAACGTTGTAGTCGATGGACGATTGCTGAGTCTCAGCCGAGATCACCTTGGCCTTGTCCGGGTCCCAAACAACCAGATCCGCATCCGCGCCCACAAGAACTGCACCTTTTTTCGGATAACAATTCAATATCTTGGCGATGTTCGTTGAAGTGACAGCCACGAACTCGTTCGGCGTCAGGCGCCCGGTATTCACCCCATGAGTCCAAAGCATCGGCATCCGATCCTCCAGCCCTCCGGTCCCGTTCGGGATCTTGGTGAAATCCCCCACGCCATAGCGTTTCTGCTCGGTCGTAAAGGCACAGTGATCCGTGGCCACAACGCTCAGTGTCCCGGACTGCAGACCGTTCCATAAGCTGTCCTGATGCTGCTTGTTCCGGAACGGAGGGCTCATGACCCGACGCGCCGCGTGCTCCCAATCGTGGTGGAAGTATTCGCTTTCATCCAATGTCAGGTGTTGGATCAATGGCTCGCCCCACACCCGCTTGCCCTGCATCTTCGCGCGTCGGATGGCCTCATGCGCCTCCTCACAGGACGTATGCACCACGTAAAGCGGCACACCGGCCATATCGGCAATCATGATTGCGCGGTTGGTTGCCTCACCTTCAACCTGCGGTGGGCGGGAATAAGCATGTGCCTCCGGCCCGGTATTGCCCTCGGCGAGCAATTTCGCACTCAGCTCAGCAACCACATCGCCATTCTCTGCATGAACCATCGCGGTGCCGCCCAGCTCGGCCAGACGTTTGAACGAGGCAAACAGCTCATCGTCGTTCACCATCAGAGCGCCTTTGTAGGCCATGAAATGCTTGAACGTGTTGATGCCGCGTGTCTCGATCACTGTCTTGATGTCATCAAACACCTGCTCACCCCACCAGGTCACCGCCATATGGAACGAGTAGTCACAATTCGCCCGCGTTGACTTGTTGTCCCAGCGTTTCAGCGCATCCAACAGGCTTTCACCCGGATTGGGCAGCGCAAAATCCACCACCATCGTGGTCCCGCCAGCCAGCGCCGCCCGCGTCCCGCTTTCAAAATCATCACTGGAATAGGTGCCCATAAACGGCATTTCCAGATGCGTATGCGGATCGATCCCGCCCGGCATGACATAACAGCCCGACGCATCCAATTCCTTGTCACCACGCAGGTCCGGCCCAATTTCGGTAATCACGCCACCCTCAACCTTCACATCTGCCTTATAGGTCAGATCAGCGGTCACAACGGTTCCGTTCTTGATCACAGTGCTCATCTTAAACTCCCTGATGCGGTCTGCGCCGCTTGCTTCATCTGGCTAAAAATATCCCGGGGGAGTCGCCCATCGGGCGACGGGGGCAGAGCCCCCTATTCCACGATCTCAGCCGTCTCAACGACTGCATGAAACAGAACATCGGCCCCGGCTGCCGCCCAATCCTTGCTGATCTCCTCAGCCTCATTATGGCTCAACCCGTCCACGCAAGGGCACATCACCATTGCCGTCGGTGCCACCCGGTTGATCCAGCAGGCATCATGTCCGGCCCCCGAGATGATGTCCGTATGCGAATATCCCAGACGTTCCGCAGCATTCCGCACTGCAGCCACGCAGTCGTCATCGAACTTCACCGGGTCAAATCCACCAACCTTCTCGAATTCGATCTGCAAACCCATCTCTTCGACGATATCCTCGGCTGCCACACGCAACCGGTTTTCCATATCGGCAATTACGTCCAAGTCCGGCGATCGAAAATCAACAGTAAACACAACCTTGCCCGGAATCACATTGCGAGAGTTCGGATACACATCGATATGACCCGCCGCACCAACCGCGTGCGGGGCATGAGACCAGGCGATTTCGTCCACCTTCTCCAATATCCGCGCCATCGCCAGTCCGGCATTCTTGCGCATCGGCATCGGGGTCGATCCGGTATGTGCGTCCTTGCCGGTCACCGTCACTTGCGTCCAACTCAGCCCCTGACCGTGGGTGACAACACCGATATCCTTCTCTTCGGCTTCCAGTATCGGTCCTTGTTCAATGTGCAGTTCAAAAAAGGCGTGCATCTTGCGCGCACCAACCTCTTCATCTCCACGCCAGCCGATGCGGTTCAGCTCATCCCCAAATTTCTTACCTTCGGCGTCCTCGCGATCGTAAGCCCAATCCTGGGTGTGCATTCCCGCGAATACGCCCGATGACAGCATTGCAGGCGCATATCGCGTCCCCTCTTCATTGGTCCAGTTGGTCGCCACGATGGGATGTTTGGTCTTGATGCCAAGATCGTTCAGGGTTCGGATGATCTCCAACCCGCCAAGCACGCCTAAAACACCATCATATTTGCCGCCCGTGGGCTGTGTATCCAGATGTGAGCCCACGTAGACCGGCAGGGCCTCCGGGTCCGTTCCCTCGCGATGGGCGAACATGTTACCCATTTGGTCCAGACCCATCGCGCAACCCGCATCCTCACACCATTTCTGGAATAATGCGCGCCCCTCAGCGTCTTCGTCGGTCAACGTCTGGCGATTGTTCCCGCCCGCAACACCAGGACCGATCTTAGCCATCTCCATCAGGCTGTCCCACAACCTGTCGCCATTGATCCTTAGGTTCTGCGCCGGAGCTGCCATCTGTCTTCCCCTGTTGCTTGCGATTTGGCTCGCTTTTGGTGTCTTGATTTGACCATCTGGTCAAACTCACGCTATCACGGGTTCAACATCAGTCAAGAAATTGCATGACATCGACGGAACTTTCGACATGTCTGCCAAACAACCGATCAAAAAAGAGCTCGGATAAGCATGCCCAAAGACCGCGCCGCGACACGGATTCAGCAAAAAAACCGGGCAGCGATTCTTGAAGCCGCTCTGAATGTCTTTTCAGCCCACGGGTTTCGCGGAGCCACCGTGGACCAAATCGCCACCGAAGCGGGGCTGAGCAAACCGAACCTGCTGTATTATTTCCCATCGAAAGAGGCGATTCACACAGCGCTTCTATCCGGTCTGCTTGAGGTTTGGCTGGCCCCTCTACATGCGCTGGACGAAAACGGCGATCCGCTGGAAGAAATACTCTCCTACATTCAACGCAAACTTGAGATGAGCCGCGATCTGCCGCGCGAAAGCCGCTTGTTCGCCAATGAACTTGTTCAGGGCGCGCCGCGTATTCACGAGGCTTTATCCAGCGATCTTAAAAAGCTGGTTGATGACAAAACCGCGATCCTCACCCGTTGGATGGAGCACGGTAAAATTGCGCGGGTCCATCCCTATCATTTGATTTTCTCAATCTGGGCGCTGACGCAGCACTATGCGGATTTTGATGTTCAGGTCCGGGCGATCCTGGGGGATGAGGACCCTTTCGAAGGCGCCGGTCAGTTTGTGGAAACGCTCTACCGAAAACTGCTGACACCTTAAGGGACGATTAACCCTATTGAGAAAAGCTCCAGGCATGATGACATATCAGCCAAATCCCGAGCCATGGATCACTCAGCTTTTCTCGTCCCGGTCTGCACGAACGGGCGCCGTCGTGCGTCGCTCAGTCGCCTGGGTTGAACGCGAGGTTGGCCACGCGGCTTTCCAGGCAGAAATAAAACGGCGCGGATACCATCTGATCCGCACCGCCAATCAATATGTCATCATCTGTCACAACGGACCGATTGATATCCTGTTCTGAGAAAATTCGTCGAATTTTCTCCACCAAGATTTTTCGACGAAAAATCTCAGCCTACTCCGCCGCTTTTGCCATCGGGTTGTTCGGATGCGTGGTCCAGTTGGCGTATTCCGGCTCAACGACCTTACCGGTACGTGGGTCAACCTCACCGGCAGCCATCGGCACCATCGAGACACAGCCTTCAACCGGGCAAACATCCACGCAGAGGTTACAGGCGACGCATTCTTCATCGACCACCTCAAACACCCGATCTGCCGACATCGAAATCGCTTGATGGCTCGTATCTTCGCAGGCGGCATAGCACCGGCCACATTTGATACACTGGTCCTGATCGATCTTGGCCTTGGCGATGTAGTTCAGGTTGAGGTACTGCCAGTCTGTCACATTGGGCACCGCGCGGCCAATGACCTCATCGATGCTGGTATAACCTTTCTGATCCATCCACTCCGACAAGCCAGCCGTCAATTCATCAATGATCTTGAATCCATAGGTCATCGCGGCAGTGCAGACCTGAACTGTGCCACAGCCCAACGAGATAAACTCGGCTGCATCACGCCATGTGCTCACTCCGCCAATGCCCGAGATTGGCATACCATGCGTGGCCTCAGCCCGCGCGATTTCAGAGACCATCGACAGCGCAATCGGCTTGACTGCCGGGCCGCAATAGCCGCCGTGGCTGCCTTTGCCGTCGATGGATGGCTCGGGGCTGAACGTATCCAGGTTGACGCTGGTGATCGAGTTGATCGTGTTGATCAGAGACACGGCGTCCGCCCCGCCATTTCTGGCGGCCGCAGCGGGTTTACGGATATCGGTGATGTTCGGCGTCAACTTTACGATCACTGGACGGTCGTAATACTGTTTGCACCACCGGGTCACCATCTCGATGTACTCCGGCACCTGCCCCACAGCGGACCCCATACCACGCTCGCTCATCCCATGCGGGCAGCCAAAGTTCAGTTCAATACCGTCGGCCCCAGTCTCCGCCACACGGGGCAGGATGGCTTTCCATGCCTCCTCTTCGCACGGCACCATGATCGAAGCGATTAGCGCACGGTCAGGATAGTCGGCTTTGACCCGTGCCATCTCCTCAAGGTTCACCTCAAGCGGACGGTCGGTGATCAATTCGATATTGTTCAACCCCAACAAGCGCCGATCCGCGCCGTAAATCGCCCCATATCTCGGCCCGTTCACATTCACGACCGGAGGTCCTTCGGACCCCAGCGTTTTCCAGACGACGCCGCCCCAGCCAGCCTCAAACGCCCGGCGCACGTTGTATTCCTTATCCGTTGGCGGCGCCGAAGCCAGCCAATAGGGGTTCGGACTTGAAATTCCCAGAAAGTTTGTCGTCAAATCAGCCATTTATCCGGCCTCCCTGATGCAGATCCGCATCTTCATCTTTTCATAAATACTCAGTGCCCACGCTGTTCGGTCACGAAGACAGAGCCGCGTGGATATCCATCGCCGCATCGCGCCCCTCGGCTACAGCCGTCACGGTCAGATCATCGCCACCCGTGGCACAATCCCCGCCTGCCCAGACACCGTCCATCGACGTACGTCCTGCGTCGCTTACTGCGATCTTGTTGCCATCCAGCGATAGCCCTTCGGGCGCGCCCTCCAGCGTCTGGCCAATGGCTTTCAACACCTGATCAGCAGGGACGCGAACGGTGTCACCCGTACCGGTCAGTCGGCCCTCTTGGCTGGTAGTATACTCCAGTTCGATCTCTGCCGCCGCCCCATTTCCGTGAACGGCGACCGGCTGGACGTTGCACATGATCCGAACCCCGTGCGAGGCGGCCAGATCCTGCTCATATCGGCTGGCACCCATCGCATCGCGGGCCCGGCGATAGGCGATGGTGACATGTTCGGCACCCAGCAGTCTGGATTTCACAGCCGCATCCACGGCGGTCATACCGCCGCCAATCACCACGACGTTGCGCCCGACCGGCAGATGCGCAAGGTCATCCGCCTGCCGCACATCCGATATGAAATCGACTGCGTGACGCACACCGTCCTTGTCGGCCCCTTGCGCCCGCAGCGCGTTCACACCAGCCAGACCGATCGAAAGAAACACCGCATCATAATTGCCCAGCAATCCATCCAGCGAGATTGTCTCACCCAGAACCGACCCTGTTTCTATGGTGATGCCGCCGATCTTGAGCAGCCAGTCAACCTCAGCCTGCGCAAAGTCATTGGTCGATTTGTAGGCGGCGATTCCGTACTCGTTGAGGCCACCCGGCTTGGGCCTGGATTCATGTATGACCACATCATGACCCAACACCGCCAACCGGTGCGCACAAGCCAGCCCTGCTGGCCCTGCCCCGACAACAGCAATTGTCCTGCCCGTCGGCGCCGCGCGTTCGAACGGTTGCGCGCCGGTCGCCATCACATCGTCGGTGGCAAAACGCTGCAACCTGCCGATCTCAACGGGTTTACCCTCGGCAGTCTCACGCACGCAGGCTTCCTCGCACAGCGTCTCGGTCGGGCACACGCGGGCGCACATGCCTCCAAGGATATTCTGTTCAAGTATGGTTTGCCCCGCCGCCCGAGGCTGCCCAGCCTGAATCTGACGGATGAACAACGGAATATCGATATCCGTCGGACAGGCCGTCACACACGGCGCGTCATAGCAGAAATAGCAGCGATCTGCGGCCACGGCAGCCTCGTGCGGGGCCAGAGGCGGATGCAGATCGGTGAAATTCGAGGTCAGCTCATCGCTGGAAAGCCGCCCGGAGACGATCCCGGGTGCCATCTGGCCCTGTGCCATCACTCTACTCCCTGTAGATATGTTTGTTATGGGCTACAGCTTGCCACATTCTGATTTTTTATCAAATGGTAAAATTTGCCAAATGGTCAAAAAATGAAAAATCCGGGCGGAATGGCCCGGATTTCGTTGGAAACTGCCTATTTTGTCGGCAGAGGCGATCTCAAACCATGTCGCTGAGGTGCCCGGATTTGATCCAAACACGGGCTCCGCCCTCTCCTGCAATGGCAGCCGAGCGCGATCCGGGCGGTAAGCGCAACCAGTCCCAAGTGCCAAAGTCTTCACCTGCCTCGACAAAGCCGCCTTCGATTACAAAGACCTCAAACCCCTTGTCGGCGTCCAATTCGATATGTTCACCTGCGGCCCAAGTTTGCACCTGAACATCCTCATGTGCATCCCGAAACAACTCGATATCCCCGCCCCCGTTGATCGAGCGGCGCACCTCGGTGCGATCATCAGGATCGAATTGATGCAGCTTGACCAGAATGGTCGCGCCTTCGCTGGCCGAAGGCGTGTGGGAGGACGTCGGAGGGTTGCGCACATAACTACCCACGGGGAAATCTCCGGTTTCATCCTGAAACACCCCATCGAGCACTAGGTACTCCTCGCCTCCGTCATGGGTATGCGCCGAAAAGGCGCTGCCGGGTGCAAAGCGCACAATCGTGGTTGCCCGCGCCACTTCTTCACCGATGCGGTCGAGCATCTTGCGTTCGACCCCGGCGGCGGGCGACGCAACCCAATCGGTCTTGTCAAAGTGAACGGCGACCCGTTGACTGAAATCCGCGTTGATCCGCATCTGTTTTCTCCTGAGTTGCTGCTATAACAGATGGAGCTTGGGTGCTGAAATTCAAACCGCTCGCGTTTGGGGTTTTGACGCCCTTCACAGCTTGTTGTACTTCCGGTTGAGGCAGATGCCGAATTCCGGCCCGATCAGAAAGCGCGACAAGATGCAGGCAAGCCCGGCGACATTCAACATCCTCATCATCGGGCAAAACAATCGTCTGCAATATGAGGCCCTTTTGTTCGCCGCCTCGCTGCGCCACAGCGCTCCGGGGTTCGGCGGACGCCTGTTTGTTGGCGTGCCGCAAAAAGGCCCGCTGTGGCCGCAAGACCCAAGCATTCAGGACGCTGATGTATTGCAGGCGCTGAATCAGCTGGGTGCCGAAATACTGCCGTTTGACTGTCACGCCTTTGGCGCAAGCTACCCGATCGGCAACAAAATCGAGGCCCTGCTGGCGATGCCCGAGGGTGAGCCCTTTGTGTTCTTCGATACCGACACGCTGATCACCGGCGAACTGGGCGATGTGCCGTTCGATTTTGAACGGCCCGGGGCCTCACTCAGGGTCGAAGGCACTTGGCCCAAACCCACGCTCTACGGCCCCGGATATGACGGCATCTGGCGTGCGCTGTACGACCGTTTCGGGCTGGATTTCGAAAGCTCGCTCGATCCCGGTCAACCTCCGGGTTACTGGCGGCGCTACCTTTATTTCAATGCCGGTTACTTCTTCTACAAATGCCCTCGCCTGTTTGGTCAGCGGTATCTCGACTACGCCCGTACAATCCGGGACGAGGGAATCCCCGAACTGACGGGGCAGGTTCTGGACCCCTGGCTGGATCAGGTGGCCCTGCCACTGGTCATCCACTCTTTCGGCGGAGGACGCGATGCCTTGCCGCCGGGCCTGTTGGACGGGTCGGTCAGCTGTCACTATCACCTGTTCCCGATGCTCTATGCCCGCGAAAGCGACCATGTGATTGAGGTGCTGGAAACCGTCGTTGCACCAAACAAGCTCAAGAAGGTTCTAAAGGGATACGATCCGCTGAAGAAGCTGGTGATCCAGCGCAAGGGTGCGAAAATCCGGGCCCTGTTTGATCAGGATAACCTGCCTGCGCGTGAACAGGTCATTCGAAAGACCATCAAGTCCAAAGGGCTGTGGTTACGGTGACGCGGACGTTGTGCGCGGCGGGGCAATGCCCTAGAGATTCTAGCAACGCCAATACCAACAGGAGATTTCAAAGATGTCTGACGGCCCGACCTACGGTTTCGACACGCTGCAAATTCACGCCGGAGCCCGCCCCGACCCTGCCACCGGTGCGCGCCAGACGCCGATTTACCAGACCACCGCCTATGTGTTTCGCGATGCCGACCACGCTGCTGCGCTGTTCAATCTGCAGGAAGTGGGCTTCATCTACTCACGCCTGACCAACCCGACCGTTGCGGTGCTGCAGGAACGCGTGGCGACCCTTGAGGGTGGCGTTGGAGCCGTCTGCTGTTCCTCGGGTCACGCGGCGCAAATCATGGCGCTGTTCCCATTGATGGGGCCTGGCTGCAATGTGGTGGCATCGACGCGCCTTTACGGCGGCACAGTCACGCAGTTCAGCCAGACGATCAAACGTTTTGGCTGGTCGGCCAAATTCGTGGACACCGACGATCTGGACGCCGTGAAGGCTGCCGTCGACGAAAACACCCGCGCCGTGTTCTGCGAATCCATCGCCAACCCAGGTGGGTATGTCACCGACATCCGCGCGCTGGCGGATATCGCGGACGCGGCGGGCATTCCGCTGATCGTCGACAACACCTCGGCCACCCCCTACCTGTGCCGCCCGATCGAACACGGCGCCACCCTGGTCGTGCATTCGACCACCAAATATCTCACCGGCAACGGCACCGTCACCGGCGGCTGCATCGTGGATTCGGGCAAGTTCGACTGGTCGGCGAATGACAAGTTCCCCTCGCTCAGCGAACCCGAAACTGCGTATCACGGCCTGAAATTCCACGAAACTTTCGGCCCGCTGGCCTTCACCTTCCACGGCATTGCCATCGGTCTACGCGATCTGGGCATGACGATGAACCCGCAGGCGGCGCATTACACGCTGATGGGGATCGAGACACTCTCACTGCGGATGGAACGCCATGTCGAAAACGCGCAGAAGATCGCCGCATGGCTGGAGGCCGATGATCGCGTTGACTACGTCACCTATGCCGGGCTGCCTTCGTCACCCTATAGCGACAGGGTGAAAAAGCACTACCCGCGCGGTGCGGGTGCGCTGTTCACATTTGCGGTCAAGGGCGGCTATGACGCCTGCATCAAGCTGGTCAACGCGTTGGAAATCTTCAGCCATGTGGCCAATCTGGGCGATGCGCGCTCGCTGATCATCCACTCGGCCTCGACGACGCACCGCCAATTGACGCCTGAGCAGCAGGAAGCCGCAGGTGCAGGCCCCGGCGTCGTTCGCGTGTCCATCGGGATCGAGGATGCAGACGATCTGATCGCGGATCTCGATCAGGCGCTCGCCAAAGCCAGTGCCTGATCCGATGGCAGGGCACGATACAAATGAACTGGGTCAGCCTATTGGTCTTCCGGTAGAGGGCGAGTTTCCTCGCCCCACCCCGCCTTACACACCGATGCAAGGCCGGTTCTGCTCTGTTGTGCCGTTGGATGTAAACCGACATGCGCCCGGCTTGTTCCGGGCGTTTGCAAGTGACACGGATGGCCATAACTGGACATACCTGCCGTATGGGCCTTTCAGCTCCGAGGCTGATTTCACCGCATGGGCACAGAATAACTGCATGGATGCCGACCCGATGTTCCATACGGTGCTCGACGCGGATGAGGTGCCCGTGGGGATGGCCTCGTACCTGCGGGTCGAACCAGCGGCGGGTGCAATTGAAGTGGGCCACATCCATTTCTCACCCCTGCTGCAGCGTAAACCGCAATCAACCGAAGTGATGTATCTGATGATGCGCCGGGTGTTCGATGAGCTTGGATATCGCCGCTACGAATGGAAATGCGACGCCCTGAACGCGCCATCGCGTCAGGCAGCAGAACGGCTGGGGTTCACGTTCGAGGGCATATTCCGGCAAGCGACTCATTACAAAGGGCGCAACCGGGATACCGCTTGGTTCTCAATTATCGACAGCGAATGGCCGCGCATTCGGGCTGCTTTCGAGAACTGGCTTGCTCCGGGAAATTTCGATGCGGCGGGCCGGCAGCGCCAATCGCTGCAAGCCCGCGCGGAATCATAGATCAGTCCGAAATTTCGAACTCCATCGCGATATTGACCGAGACGGAGATCTCTCCGCCCGCGACCGGAACACCACCGGCATCCGACATCGCCATTTCGCGCATCTGAGCCATCGGACGGACGCCGCCACCGTGATCATTGATCGATATCACAGGGCCCAGAGTAATCCCGGCCGCCTGCGCCAGTTGCTGCGCCTTCTCCGTTGCATCGGCCACGGCCTTTGCACGCGCTTCAGCCTCTAGCGGTTTGGGCTCTTGCACACCAAAGCTCAGGCCGCCGAAATCATTGGCCCCGTCCCTGATGACCGCATCCATGATCTGGCCCAGTTTATCCAGATCCCGAACCCGCACCGAAACACGGTTGGACGCTGTAAAACCGGTGATCTTCGGCGCCTCGTTGCTGGAGTTGCTGCGCCCCGACCAGACCGGAGAAAGAGACAGATCGCGTGTCTGCACATCCCGCGATTCCAGCCCCATCTCATCCAACCGTGCAAGAATCTGCGTTACCGCATCAGAGGTGGCCTGCATCGCGACGGATGCCTGCACGTCCTGATTGGTCACACCAAGCGTTATCGTCGCCATATCGGGTGCTGCCAGGGCCGTTCCGGTCCCGCTGACGGTGATGCGACGTTCTTCCGCATGGGCGGGCAGCGCCGCGACTGCTGCGGTCATCGCAGCCAGAAAAGCAAGTGTCTTCAAGGTGATCCCTCCTGTTTGCTTGCGTTCAAGATGGGTTTTCACATCGGCACACGGCAAGGGGGAAACGTGCCTTTTTCTTTCCCTCGGCGAGTTCCTGCTATAAATTCGGTAGGCAGGCGTCAGAGCGTTTGCATCAAAGCTGACAATTATGGTTCATCCGGATTATGAAACCCGCCTTTGCGCTGTCATTTTCTGAAAACGGCATTTCCTTGCATCACCAGTCGGATGGAGACTGGTACTGCATTGGCACTGTCCCGCTGGATGCGCCGGACTTCGCGGACCAGATGCAGGCGCTGCGGGATCAGGGATTCGCACTGGAAAATGATCTGAGTTGCAAGCTTGTCATCCCATCAGATCAAGCGCGCCTTTTAACGGTCGATACCGATGGGCTGGATTCGGATGCGGCGGAACAGGAAGTTCGATCCGTACTGGAAACGGCCACACCTTACGACCTGTCCGAACTGGCCTATGTCGCCATTCCCGATGGTGCGAACACTCGTGTCGCCGCCGTGGCACAGCAGACATTGGATGAGGCCCGCTCGTTCGCCATCGAACATGGCTTCATTCCCGAGGCGTTTTGGGTCAGCGCGACAGGCCAAGACGCCTTGACGGGTCCGGTCCACGAATTGCCCGTAAGCGAGCCGGTCATCGCCAGCCCTGCAGTGGTGACCGAACCCTCCGAAACTGCGTCCGACGACACGCCGGATATGCCGGTCCACGCCATTGCGGATGCGGCAGATCCATCAACCTTCCGTCCAGCTCAGAGCGCGCTGCCATCGACGTCTTCGCCGCCTGCGGGCGTGAAAAGATATGTCATTCCGGCCGTTGCCGCATCTGTTCTGCTGGGCATAGTGCTGGGCCTCTGGTCCCTGGGCCCGGACGAGCCAACGGTCGAAACGCCGGAACCACAAGTGGCTGAGACGCCCGCATCTGAACCACAGACCGAGGTCGCGACGACACTTGAGCCCGGCGAACCAGATGTTGCGGAGATACCGACAGAAGCGGAAGCTGCCCCGGCTGTCTCTGAGGGCGAAACAGAGCTGTCGGCGACGGATGCTGCCATTCTCGAAGCCTTGAAGATCGCGCCGGAACCCGTAGAAGAGATTGCCAAACTGCCCGATACTACGGCAGAATTTCGGGACTTCACCGGGACTGCACCAGTTGAGCCAGCCGCTTTGGCCGAACCGTCGCGGGACCAGAGCACCGATACCTATCTGACCTCGGTCGATCGCGCTGATCTTGCAACCGACACGATCGCGCTGCCCTCGGCCGGCAGCCTCGACACCGATGAACCTTTCGAACCGACCGCGCTGCCGGGTGCGGCTGGTCAACGGTTCGAACTGGATGCGCGCGGGTTGGTGACCCCCACCCCCGAGGGCACACTGAACCCGGCTGGCGTCACGGTTTATCTGGGACGCCCGGCATCGGTACCTCCTGAACCGCCAACACGGTTCGAAACCGAACCCGTAATCGAAGAGGTCGATGACCGGCTTGCCGGCCTCCGGCCCCGTCCGCGCCCGGAAAATCTTGTCGATCAGTTCGAGCGGCAGCAGCTCGGCGGCCGGTCTCGCGAGGAGCTGGCGGCCGTGCGGCCCAAATTGCGGCCTGAAAGCCTGCAATCCAGACCGCAGGTTGACGAGACGCCCACCGCCCTGGCCGTTGTTCGTGTTCCCCGGCCCAAAACACGCCCTGCGAATATCGCCGCATTGGTCGCGAAGAAACCGGGCGCGGGCAGCGCTCCGCTTGGGTCAACTGCGAACGTGGCGGCCACGGATGACGAGGCCGGGTCCTTCCAGCCGAGGTCGGTGAAGCCGAAGATACCGACAACCGCCTCGGTCGCGCGACAGGCGACCATCGACAACGCGATCAACCTGCGCAAACTCAACCTGATCGGTGTCTACGGCACTCCGGCCAATCGCCGAGCATTGGTGCGCCTGCCGAGCGGGCGGTACAAGAAATTGAAAGTGGGTGACCGCATCGACGGCGGCAACGTCGTCGCCATCGGTGACAGCGAACTGCGCTATCAGAAACGCGGGAAGAACATCACGCTAAAAATGCCACGCGGATAGCGGCAATACGAGACGGAGCGCCGATATCATGAAGACACGGCGCTCCGACGTTCGGTTTTGCAGGTCTGCGATCAGGCGGCCGAGATTTCACCCGATTCAATCTGTTCGCGTTCGATAGATTCAAACAGGGCTTTGAAGTTGCCCTCACCGAATCCGTCATCCCCCTTGCGCTGTATGAACTCAAAGAAGATCGGGCCGATCACAGTCTTCGAGAAAATCTGCAGCAGAATCCTGGTCTCGCCCCCATCCACGACACCTTCGCCGTCGATCAGGATTCCATGTTGCATCATCCGGTGCTTGGGTTCGTCATGACCGGTCACGCGGTCATAGGACATGTCATAGTAGGCCTCGTTCGGACCAGGCATGAACTTCAAGCCCTTCTCGGCAATCGCATCGGTCGAGCTGTAGATATCGTCGCTGCCAACGGCGATGTGCTGAATGCCTTCACCTTTGTACTTCTTCAGATATGAAACAATCTGCCCGGTTTCACCCCGGTCTTCGTTGATCGGAATTCGAATTCGACCGCAGGGAGACGTCAGCGCCCGGCTGTAAAGACCGGTGAACTTTCCCTGGATATCAAAGAATCGGATTTCGCGGAAATTGAACAGGTCGCCGTAGAACCTGAACCACTTGTCCATGTTGCCCTTGAACACATTATGGGTCAGGTGATCGAGATAGTAGAACCCGTCACCACCCGGCTTGGACTGTTTCAGCCACTCGAATTCCTCGTTATAGGGCGATGTGTCGTAATATTGGTCGATAAAATAGATCAGTGAGCCACCAATGCCTTTGATGGCCGGGACATTCATCGTCTTGTCGGCCTCATCGTAAGGCTCGGCGCCTTTGGCAATTGCATGTTCATAGGCTTTTTGCGCATCCACCACGCGCCAGCCCATCGACGGGGCGCAGGGGCCGTGCTCGGCCGCGAATTTGGCTGCAAAACTGTCGGCGTCCGCATTCAGAATATAGGTGACATCGCCCTGCTGCCACAGCTCGACCTTGGGCGTGTCCCGGTGATAACCGACATATTCAAACCCCATCCGCGCAAACAGATCGCGCAGTTCCTGCGGCTCGGGGTGGGCGAACTCCACGAATTCGAACCCGTCGGTGCCGGCAGGGTTTTCATCGCTGATGACAGATTTCGGGGCGTTATGCGGGAAAGGACCCATGGCGCGTCTCCTTGGAAAACAGGAATTTCTTTGCTGATTCAAAAATACGCCTTAATCAGCGCTGTTTCTGCGCGTTGTTTTCGTGTAAACTAAGTCTAAGCGCGTAAATTCCGCATGTATCGAATAAAAAATGGAGAATATCCGCACGTGCTCGATGCAACAGATACACGGCTATTGTCCGCTTTACAGAAAAACGCGCACCTGACGGCGCATCAGCTGGGCGAGATGTTGAACCTGTCCGCCAGCCAGGCGGGCCGCCGCCGCCAGCGACTGGAAGCCGAAGGCTATATCACCGGATACACCGCCCGGCTGGACCCGCTGAAGCTGGGGCTGCAGGTACAGGGGTTCATTCAGGTGCATTTGGGGACGCACGGCCCGGAGCAATCCGCCAGTTTCGCCCGTATGGTCAACACCCGCCCCGAAATCAGCAGCGCCTGGACGATGACCGGAGAGGCTGATTACCTGCTTCATGTCTATTGTGACGATCTGCCAGCGCTCAACAGCTTGCTTCACGAGGTGATCCTGCCCCATCCTGCAGTGGCACGGGTCCAAAGCCAGATCGTGATGGACCAATTGAAACGCGACGCTCCGCTCCCGACCTGAGCGCACAGGAAAGAACGATAATGAATGAGTTCCTTTATCAGGCATCAATCTATCTGGCAGCGGCGGTGATTGCCGTACCTTTATCGGCGCGCCTGGGGTTGGGGTCAGTTCTGGGGTATCTGGCGGCGGGCATTGCCATCGGACCCATTCTGGGTCTTGTCGGGGCCGAAACCGAAAGCCTGCAACATGTCGCCGAATTCGGCGTTGTCATGATGCTGTTCCTTATCGGGCTCGAGTTGGAGCCGCGCGCCCTCTGGGATATGCGAGACAAGCTGCTGGGCCTCGGAGGGCTGCAGGTCGCCCTGTCGACCGCCGCCATCGCCGCAGTGGCATTTTATGCCGGGCACGCATGGTCGGTGGCGCTGGCGGTAGGGCTTACCCTATCTCTGTCCTCGACGGCGATCGTGCTGCAGACCCTGTCCGAAAAGGGGCTGATGCAAACAAACGGCGGGAGGGCAACCTTCTCGGTCCTGCTGACGCAAGACATTGCCGTGATCCCGATTCTTGCCTTCCTGCCGCTCCTGGCACTACCTGCAAGCATCCAAATTGAAGACGATGGCTCGATCAATCGGGGCGTTGGTGCGGCCCACGGTGCGGATCATCACGCCACGCTGTCATTGGTCGAAGGGTTGCCCGGCTGGGCGGTCACGCTTGTAACCATCGGAGCGGTCGCCTTCGTCGTACTGGCGGGCATTTACCTGACCCGTCCCCTGTTCCGGTTCATCCACGCCACACGCCTGCGCGAGATGTACACGGCGCTGGCGCTGATGATCGTGGTCGGCATCTCGTTCCTGATGACGCTGGTGGGCCTTTCCCCTGCCCTGGGCGCGTTTCTGGCGGGCGTCGTTCTGGCCAGCTCGGAATTCCGGCATGAGATGGAGAGCGACCTTGAGCCCTTCAAGGGGCTTTTGCTGGGTTTGTTCTTCATCACTGTCGGCGCCGGAATTGATGTGGGGTATTTCTTCGCTGATCCGTTTGATCTGATCGGTCTGGCCCTGCTGGTCATTCTGGCCAAAGGCATCATCCTGTTCATCGTCGGGCGTGCCTTCAAGCTGCGCGGCCGCGATCACTGGCTTTTCACGCTGGGGCTGGCCCAAGCCGGTGAGTTCGGTTTTGTCCTGCTGGCGTTCTCAACGCAGCAGAACGTGATTCCGCCGGGCCTGTCCCAAAAACTTCTGATGATTATCGCCCTGACGATGCTGATCACACCACTTCTGTTCATCCTCTACGACTTGCTTACCCGCTACGCCAGAGACAGCAAACCGCAGGTCGAACCGGACGAGATCGACGAAAGAGGTCCGGTCATCATCGCGGGAATTGGACGCTTTGGTCAGATCGTCAACCGCCTGGTGCAGGCCAGCGGCTTCAAGACCGTGGTTCTGGATCATGACATTGAAACCATCCAGCTTATGCGGCGGTTCGGCGTGAAAGGTTTCCTGGGCGATCCGACACGCCCCGAGCTGCTGCGCGCCGCCGGGATCGAAAAAGCTGCCGTTCTGGTCGCGGCTATGGATGATTATAAGCAAGTCACCCGTCTGGTCGGATATGCCCGCCGCCAGCGGCCCGACCTGCACATCATCGCCCGCGCCCGAGACCGCAACCACGTGTACGAGCTCTATCAGGCGGGTGCGAATGACATCGTGCGAGAGATGTTCGACGGATCGCTGCGCGCCGGACGTTATGTTCTGGAGAATATCGGCCTCAGCGAATATGAGGCCGCGCAGGCCGAACAGACCTTTTACCATCATGACCGGGGGTCGGTACGCGAACTGGCCGAGCTTTGGATACCCGGAATGCCGACGGCCGAGAACAAGAAATACATCGAGCGGGCGCGGCAACTGGAAAAAGATCTGGAAACCGCGCTACTGGAGCTGGCAGAGGAACACGCCAAGAAGTCGGCGTGACCCTCCTGACACCCGGCTTAGCCGTCCGAGACACCGGCTTCGGCAAAGGTCGCCATGCCTGAATGGCAGGCCACCGCGCTTTTCAGGATGTTGATCGCCAGCGCCCCGCCAGAACCCTCGCCCAATCGCAAGCCGAGGCTGAGCAACGGTTCCTTGCCCAGCTTGCTCAGCATCGCCGCATGAGCGCCCTCAGCGCTTTGGTGGCCCGCAATGGTATGATCGAGTGCGGCGCCTGATAGTTGCGCCAGACAAGCTGCCGCAGCGGTGCAAATGAAACCGTCTAGGATGACCGGAATGCGCAATACGCGGGCCGCAGCAATGGCCCCCGCCATGGCCGCAATCTCGCGCCCGCCCAGACAGCGCAGGATATGAAGGCCATCGCCCTGACCGTGCAGGGCAACACCTTCCGCAACGACACGGGTTTTATTGGCTAATCCGGCATCATCCACTCCGGTTCCGCGCCCGGTCCAGTCGGCGGCTTCGCCACCGAACAGTGCGCAAGCGATGGCCGCGGCCGGGGTTGTGTTGCCGATCCCCATCTCTCCGACAACCAGCAGATCAGCGCTCGGATCAACCGCCTGCCAGCCGGTGCGAAGGGCCTGTAGCAACTCGTCCTCGCTCATCGCCGGGCCTTGTGTGAAATCCGCTGTCGGGCGCTCCAGATCAAGCGCGTGTACGTCCATCTTCGCGCCTGCGGCTTTGGCAAGCTGGTTGATCGCGGCGCCGCCATGTTCGAAATTCATGACCATCTGCACCGTTACCTCTGGCGGGAAAGCTGAAACGCCCTGAGCCGTCACCCCGTGATTACCAGCGAACACGATGACCTGAGGTGCAGTGATCTGAGGCCGCGCATCCCCGCGCCAGCCAGCGTACCAGATCGCCAGATCTTCAAGCCGCCCCAGCGCTCCGGGCGGTTTGGTCAACTGGCCATTTCGCTCTTCAGCACCATTTACCGCTGACGGGTCTGGTCCGGGCGCATCGGCCAGCGCATTGCGGAAACTGTTCAGGTCGGTGAGTTCGGGCAGCATTGAAAGCCTCGTTGCATCAGAGTGGTCCTGTGTGTTTAACCAATGCTGGCACATCAACAAGACCCGGAAAGGCCTGGGAGTGAACAAAAACGACACCGCCCTGTTTTCCCGCTGGGATATCCCCGTGGCTTTGGTCCTGCTGACCCGTCTGCCGCTGCCAAAACTGCCCGAAGCCAGTTTCGCCCGGCAAGCACGCGCCGCTTGGGCCTTTCCCCTCGCCGGTCTTATCGTTGGCGCTCTTGCGTGTGGAGTCGCATGGATTGCGATCTGGGTGCAGTTACCCACCTTTGCGGCTGCAAGCCTGCTGGTTGCAACGCTGATCATTGTCACGGGCGCCATGCATGAAGACGGACTGGCCGACACCGTCGATGGGTTATGGGGTGGTTTCTCGGCTGAGCGGCGACTGGAGATCATGAAAGACAGCCATATTGGCACCTACGGCGTGCTGGCACTGCTGCTGTCGCAACTCCTGCGCATCGCCGCCATTGCCACCCTTCTTGGTGCGGGGATGCTGACGGGTGTGTTGGCAGCTTGTGTGTTCTCACGCGCTCTGATGCCCGCCCTCATGACGTTACTTCCGAATGCCCGGCAAACCGGGCTGAGCCATTCGGTCGGTGCTCCACCTTTGCCTACAGTTCTGGCCGGTCTTGTGCTGGCGGCACTGCTTTCTCTGGTTTTGCTCGGTAGCCTCGCTTTCGCCCCTATGCTTTTTGCGATGATTGCCGGCGGGATCGTAGCCCGGATCGCCAAAGCCAAGATTGGCGGCCAGACCGGAGACATTCTGGGAGCAACGCAACAGGTGGGTGAAATCACCTTTCTCCTGGCGCTTGCGGCCCTGATCTAACCAGCCCCTCCGGTCTCGATCCTCAGTGTCGCACCACAATGTTTGCAATGCACGGCGTCAGGGTCGTGACGGAACAGCCCGCAACTTGGGCATTTGTAACGCACTTTCTGAGGCATGAAAATCGCCTGTGCCAGTCGCACGAACAGCGCCACGCCCACCACCATGATGAATACCGAGAACAGCTTTCCCGCCGGTGTCGTCAAAGTGATATCGCCAAACCCCGTGGTCGTCAGAGTGGCCATCGTGAAATACAGCGCATCTATATAGGGCGTCTGTGAATCCTCAGGCACAAAAAAGACCAGCACTGCAGTCGAGGTCGCGAAGACAAAGACCAGCAGATTGATCGCCGCAATCACCGCGTCCTCATGGGTGCGGAAAAACCTGCTGTCTCGTCGCAAGTCCCGCAGCAGATGATAGGAGTGAATAAGGCGCAGGGCGCGCAATATTCGCAGAAACGCCAGATTTCCGGTCAGGAACGGATCTAGAAAAAGCGAAGCAATAACAACGATATCAGCCAGTGTGTATATCTTGCATAGCAGCTTCCAACGATCCTTCGCGATCCACAACCGGGCCGAAAAATCCATCAGAATTAGCACGCCAACGCCGATACTCGCCACCGTGAGGCCGGGACCATGCGGGATATGCGCAGTGGCGACAAAGAACACGATGGTCGCGATATCGAACAGGATCAGACCATACCGAAACCAGACGGAAATCGGGTCGTGGCTGATGTATAGGAACTTTACAGCCTGCTTCATCCTGGTCCCGCATCCTCTTATTTATGAATAAGAAATACCCTCAAGCCATCACGGTACCAAACGTTGGCTCACGAAAAAAGCCGCCCCGATGACGGAGCGGCTTTGAACCTGGTTGTGCCCGTGATCAGGCAGCGGCGGCGCGTGAGGTCAGTACCTCGTCAACCTGCTTGGCTGCCGAGATTTCATCCGCACCGGATACGGCAGCGACCTCGCGGGTCAGACGCTCAAGCGCGGCCTCATAGAGCTGACGTTCCGAATAGCTCTGCTCGCGCTGGTCATCTGTGCGGTGCAGGTCGCGGACCACTTCGGCGATCGAGATCAGATCACCCGAGTTGATCTTTTGCTCATATTCCTGCGCCCGGCGCGACCACATGGCGCGTTTAACCTTGGCCTTGCCCTTCAGCGTTTTCATCGCCTGGCTGATCACATCAGGTGAGCTGAGCGAACGCAGGCCGGATTCGGTGACCTTGTTGGTCGGCACGCGCAGGGTCATCTTGTCTTTTTCAAAAGAGATCACGAACAGCTCAAGCGAGAAGCCTGCGACTTCCTGCTCTTCGATCGATACGATCTGACCTACGCCATGAGCCGGGTAGACGACATAATCGTTCGGGCGGAACTCAAGCTTTTTCGACTTCGACATTCAGATTCATCCTTGGTTGCGAGACCGGGATACGAGACGACAAAACGCCCCATCCGTGGCCTTGGTCGGCCCCGTCAGGCGGCTGCGTTGTCATAAAATTAGAACTCCAAAGCGAGCATACTTACGGAGCGTATCCCAATCTCAGTCATCATTCAGGGGTTAGTATATCACAAAAATGCGACACTCAAAAGAGCGCTCGTCACAAACTGCCCGAAAGCACTTTGTTATCTGACACTTGTAGTCGATCTTCACCCTTTGCGGGGAAGACTGACCAAGCGAATCGCTTAGCCACCTTCACCGGGTGCTTCAGAGAAATACTTCTCCATCTTGCCTTCTTCACCGTCCCGCTCTTCGGCCTCGGGCAGCGGATCTTTCTTGGTGACGATCACTGGCCATTGCTCCGAGAATTTACGGTTGAACTCCACCCATTGCTCCATTCCCGGCTCAGTATCAGGGCGGATCGCGTCAGCGGGGCATTCAGGCTCGCACACACCGCAATCGATGCATTCGTCGGGGTGGATGACCAGCGTGTTCTCACCTTCGTAGAAACAGTCCACCGGGCATACCTCAACACAGTCGGTATATTTGCAGGCAATGCAGTTTTCGGTGACAACATAGGTCATGGCTGGACTTTCCGTTTGCGTTTGAGCGTCTAGCTAATTCAGACTGCCCGCCTCTTCAAGAGAAGATCACCCCTTCGGAGTGCGAGAAAGATCAAGCGCGCGGCGATCCTTCTTGGTTGGACGACCCTTTCCCTCGAAACCCGGATTTCTGGGCGGTGCGTCCTTCTTTTCGGTCATATCGAAGTACAATGTTTGCGCCTCGGGTGCCGGACCGCGGCGCTCACCCAGTTTTTCGATACGAACAACCCGGATGATCCGCCCCTGTGGAAAGGTCAGAACATCTCCGGGTGCCACGGCCTGCGCTGGTTTCAGCACCCGGTTTCCGTTTAGTCTGACATGGCCGCCGCTGACCTGTTTGGCGGCCAGGCTGCGGGTCTTGAAGAACCGCGCCTGCCACAACCATTTGTCAATCCGCAGCTTGGCCTGATCCATGACGGATCAGTTGCCGTCCTTCAAACCCATCAGCGCGGCGGCGAAGGGGTTGTCGGGATCGATGGCCTTTTCCTTTTTCGGAGGCCGTGACGAGAATGACTTGGCGCCCTGAGGCTTACCGCCCTTCTTGCCTTGCGGCTTGCGACCGTCCTGAGGTTTCCCTCGCGGCTTGCCTTTGCCCTGCCCCTGCTCGCGGCGCGGGCCACGGTTTTGCTGGCGCTGGCGACCCCAAGTGAAGGTATAGAACACCTCAACCTCTGGCTCATCCGCAGCGGGTGCCTCGTCTGCCGCCTCGGTGCTTTCGGTGGCCTCGGCTGGCGCCTCGGCGGGTGTCGCGACGTCTTCGGTCGGTGCCTCTGGCGCAGGAGTATCTTCGGCGACAGGTTGCTCAGGCGCGTCTGTCGTAGTTTCGGGTACGGTTTCGACCGGTGCTGGCTTCACCTTCTCACGCTCGCCACGTTCGGCCTTGTAGCCCAGCCCCTGCATCAGGTCAGCGAACTGATCCAACGTCATACCGGTGATCGACAACATATCAGGCTTGGCTTCGAATCCGCCCCGGCTGTCCTCGGACCGCAACATGTCGGCCAGACGTTCCAGCATGTCGATCCGGATCGAACGTTCACCCGCGTCGCGGTAGCCGCACATGGTGTCATAACCCTGCGGCGCGTCCTTGGCGACGGGCACGGTAACCAGGCCCGGAGGTGGCGCTTCGGGAAACTCCTGCAAGCCGCTTGACAGTGCCCAGAGAACCAGACGCAGGCGCGTTGGTGCAGGTTTCAACAGCAGTGGCATGAAGATGGTGAATTGACCAAAGCGAATGCCGTGCTTGCGCAACGCGCCACGGGCGTCCTGATCCAGATCCTTGACCTCTTGCGCGACAGCTGCGCGAGGCAGCACGCCCAGCGCCTCGACCATGCGGAAGGCAAAGCCTTTGGCCAGACCGCTCAGCTCTTCATCCCGCGACAGGTTCAGCAGCGGCTCGAACAGAGCAGCCACCTTGCGGTCGATGAAATGCTGCAGGCGGCGCTGAACCTTTTGCTCCACGTCCGGCCCGGCGGCCTCATCAACAAAAACCTCGACCACGGGCTTGAGAGGTTCGGCCCCGGCAACCAGTTTGCCGACAGCGTACTCGCCCCACATCAGGCCACCCTGATCGGTGAAATCAATTTCGGTATCGGGCGCGTTGTAGAAGCGATCGGCACGCAGATGGAATTGCGGCGCGAGTGCTTGCAGAGACGCCGATTTCAAAGCTTTCGCCTCGGTTCCCTGCGCGCTTTTGTCCGGAGTAAACCGGAACCCTTCCAGACGACCGACGAATTCGCCTTCGACGGTCACTTCACCCTTGTCATTTACTTCGGCCAAAAGGGCCTCCTTCTGTTTGAGCCGGCGCAGCAATACAGATGTACGCCGGTCCACAAATCGTTGGGTCAAACGATCGTGAAGAGCGTCTGACAGCCTGTCTTCTACAGTGCGCGTTTCCTCACGCCAATGGGATTCGTCACGTACCCATCCGTTTCGTTGCGCAACATATGTCCAGGTGCGAATATATGCCAACCTTTTGGACAGTGCATCAATATCCCCATCCGTCCGGTCGATCCGGCGGATTTGCCGCGCCATGAAATCGTCGGGGATTGACCCCTTCTCGTGAAGGTGGCCGTAAATCACTTCAAGAAGGCTGGCGTGTTCGGCGTGGCTGATGCCCCGAAAATCAGGGATTCGGCAGACATCCCACAGCAATCGGACCGACGGGCCATCGCTGGCGCGCGCTATGACCTCGGTGACCTGCGACAGAGATTTCAGCGCGTGCAGATCGTCTGCTGGTCGCGCCTTTATGAGGTGCTCGTTGTTAGGGCCGACCTCAAGCGAGTCGATGAGCGCCTCGATCGAGCCAAACCTGAGGGCAGCATTCCGCCAGTTCAGCTTTTTCATCGGCGTGAACCGGCTGTCCATGATCGCTTGCGCCACGCCTTCGTCCAGCGGCGGTGCTTCTCCGGTCACGCCAAACGTGCCATCCGACATGCCACGCCCTGCCCGACCTGCGATCTGGGCCAGTTCGTTGGGCGCCAAAGGACGCATACGGCGACCGTCGAATTTGGTAAGGGATGAGAACGCCACATGGTTCACATCCAGATTCAGACCCATGCCGATGGCATCGGTAGCCACGAGATAATCGACCTCACCATTCTGGTAGAGATCGACCTGCGCATTCCTTGTGCGCGGGCTAAGGGCACCCATGACGACTGCCGCTCCGCCCTTCTGCCGACGAAGCAATTCGGCAATGGCATAAACATTCTCGACCGAAAACCCGACGATGGCGCTGCGGGCAGGCATCCGGCTAATCTTCTTCGACCCGGAATAGACCAGTTGAGACATCCGCTCGCGCCGGACAAACTGCGCCTCGGGGACAAGCGCGGCAATTGCACCCCGCATGGTATCAGAGCCCAGAAACAGCGTTTCGTTCGTTCCGCGTGCGCGCAGAAGACGGTCGGTAAATACATGGCCACGTTCGGGATCGGCACAAAGCTGGATTTCGTCGATGGCAACGAAATCCGCGCCCATATCTTCGGGCATCGCCTCGACGGTGCAGACCCAATACTGCGTTCGAGGTGGTACGATCCGCTCTTCGCCCGTAACCAAAGCCACAACCGAGGCACCTCGGATGGCCACGATCTTGTCATAGACCTCACGCGCAAGCAGACGAAGCGGCAAGCCGATCACGCCGGTGCGATAGCCCAGCATACGTTCGATTGCGTAATGGGTTTTGCCTGTATTCGTCGGGCCAAGTACGGCCACGATTCGGGATGACCCGCTCACCTTCGCCCCCTGTGCGTTAAAACCTACAGCGCCTTGCCTTCAACCTGAGGCGTCAGCCGATTCACGGCATTGGTTACGTCTTCGTGATGGGGATGTATAGCCAGCGCGCGGGAATACGCCTGCAGCGCCTGTTCGGGCTTGCCCACGATCTCGAAGATCAGACCGAGGCCATAGATAGCCTCATAGTTGTTCGGGTTCAGGGTCAGGGCATGTTCCAGATCGGCCGCCGCCATCCCGAACCGGTCAATCCCAAAGAAGGCCGAGGCGCGTACATGCCAGCCTTCGGCAAACTCGGGCGCGTGGTCGATCAGTGCGGTCAGGTGATCCAGCGCGGCTTCGATATCCCCGTCGTCCAATGCCTCTCGGCCCCGCTCCAGCAGCAGATCGGCCGACGCCGACCCCGATTGCGACCACAACGCCTGCAATTGCCGATCCAATCCGATGGCCTGCTCAGGCGTCGACTGCGCCAGCTGTTGCAACAGCACGGCCTCGTCACGCGAATCCGCCTGTTGCGCGGCGCAACTGGTGGAAAACGTGACTATCGCGGCAAATGCCGCAACGGTACCTTTGAGATTGGTGATTGCAATGCCCATAACAATGGTCAGTGTAGCGTTGCGACCGGGGATGTCCATTCACGGCGCACTAACAAAATGAGGAAGACCATGAGCGATACTTTGGAAAAAGCCGCAGCGGCATTGAATGAGAAACTGTCGGGTGGCGATTTCGACGCATCGGCCAAATTTGCCATCGCCGATCTGGGCGCTATCGTTCTGGATGCAAGCGGTGCGCGCGTCAGCGACGAAGATGCCGACGTGACCCTCAGCGCCGATGCGGACACGTTCGAGCAGATTCTCAGCGGTGACCTGAACCCGACCGGCGCATTCATGTCCGGCAAGCTGAGCGTCGACGGAGATATGGGTGTCGCCATGAAACTCGCCTCGGTGCTGGCCTGATGGAGTTCTCGCCGGCCCCCTTTTTCGAAGACGTGGCCGGCGGCCCTGCCGGTGGTGCAGCGCATTGGCTGACCACCGAAGACGGCAAGCGCATCCGCGTTGGGTTTTGGCGCCCCGAAGGCGAAGCGCGCGGCACCGTGATGCTTTTCCCCGGCCGCACGGAATACATTGAGAAATACGGCAACGCGGCGAAAGAGTTCGCAGACCGTGGCTTTGCCAGCCTCTCGGTTGACTGGCGCGGACAGGGTCTTGCGGATCGCCTGTTGCCGAACCCGCGCATCGGTCATGTCGAACAGTTCACTGACTACCAGCGCGATGTACGCGCCGTGCTTGAGCTGGCCCGACAGCAGGACCTGCCGAAACCATGGCACGTCATCGGTCATTCAATGGGCGGAGCCATCGGGCTGCGTGCTGTGTTGGAGGGGGCCGATTTTGCATCCTGCGCCTTTACCGGCCCGATGTGGGGCATCTTCTTTACCCCGATAATGAAACCGCTCAGCCAGTTGACCGCCTATTGGGGGCCGCGTCTTGGGCTGGGAGAGAAAATTCCACCGACTACATCTCTGGAAAGCTATGTCGCCTCGCAACCCTTCGAAGGGAACGTCCTGACCCGCGACCCCGATATGTACAGGATGATGCAAGACCAGCTGGTCGCGCATCCGGAACTGGCCTTGGGCGCGCCGTCCACGATTTGGCTGCGCGAGGCACTGGATGAATGTATCTGGCTGATGGAGCAGACAGCGCCTGACATTCCTGCCCTGACCTTCCTCGGCAGCCACGAACAGATCGTGGATCGCAAGGCAATACGCACGCGCATGGCGAACTGGCCCAGTGGCACTCTGGTCGAGATACCCGACGGCGAGCACGAAGTGCTGATGGAGGCGCCCGAGGTGCGCGGACCGGTCTTTGACCAGTTGGCTGATCATTTCCTCGGCGCTCGGCCCAAAGCGGTGAGGGAACCCGCCCTGTCTCAGTGATTGCCACAGCTTGCTTGTGATCCGGACACGTCGCGCCTAAATGTTTGCCAACGCAGTTTATTCGAGGTGACCCATGCGCGACCTTCCCTTTCCCGTCCATGATGCAAATGCTGGTGGCGGCACCGATGATCTGGGCAATCTGCCGGAATGGGATCTGACGGACCTCTATGCATCGGAAGAAGCGCCGGAACTGGCCCGCGATCTGGACTGGCTGGAGGGCGAATGCGCTGCCTTCGCCGCCGATTATGAAGGCAAGCTGGCCGGGTTGGACGCCGCCGGTCTGCTGGCCTGCGTGCAGCGCAACGAAAAGATCAACGCCATCGCAGGGCGCATCATGTCCTTCGCCGGTCTGCGCTACTATCAACTGACCACCGATGCGGACCGCGCCAAGTTCCTGTCGGACATGCAGGAAAAGATCACTGTTTTCACGACGCCGCTGGTCTTTTTCACGCTCGAAATCAACCGCATTGACGATGACGTGCTGAAGGCGCATTTCAACGACAACACCGATCTGGCGCGGTACGAGCCCGTGTTCCGCCGCATTCGCGCGATGAAACCCTATCAGCTGTCCGACGAGTTGGAGAAGTTTCTGCACGATCTGGGTGTCGTCGGTGACGCCTGGGAGCGTCTGTTCGACGAGACCATCGCGGGTTTGACCTTCACCGTTGACGGCGAAGAACTGAATATCGAAGGCGCTCTGAACCTGCTGACCGAGCAGGACCGCAGCAAGCGCGAAGCCGCTGCGCGTGAGCTGGCGACCGTTTTCCAAAGCAACATCAAAACCTTCGCCCGCGTTCATAACACGCAAGCAAAGGAAAAAGAGATCGTTGATCGCTGGCGCAACATGCCGACCGCCCAGACAGGTCGTCATCTGTCAAACGACGTTGAGCCCGAAGTGGTCGAAGCCCTGCGCGAGGCCGTTGTGGCCGCCTACCCCAAGCTGAGCCATCGCTACTACGAACTGAAACGCAAATGGCTGGGTCTGGACGTCATGCAGGTCTGGGACCGCAATGCCCCCCTGCCGATGGAGGACACCCGCATCGTTGATTGGGCCGAGGCCGAGAAGACGGTGATGGACGCCTATAACGCTTTCGATCCCCGCATGGGAGAGATCGCATCGCCTTTCTTCTCGAAAGGGTGGATCGATGCGGCGGTGAAGCCCGGTAAAGCGCCCGGCGCCTTCGCGCATCCCACGGTAACCGAAGTGCATCCTTACGTGATGCTCAACTATTTGGGCAAACCGCGCGACGTGATGACGCTGGCGCATGAGCTTGGCCACGGTGTGCATCAGGTATTGGCCGCCGATCAGGGTGAGATGCTTTCGTCCACCCCCCTGACGCTGGCTGAAACCGCCAGCGTGTTTGGCGAAATGCTCACCTTCCGCAAAATGCTGGACAAAGCCGAAACGCCCGAGCAGCGCAAAGTTCTGCTGGCTGGCAAGGTCGAGGACATGATCAACACGGTCGTCCGCCAGATTGCGTTCTATGACTTTGAATGCAAGCTCCACGCCGCCCGCCGCGAGGGCGAATTGACCCCGGACGACATCAACGCCCTGTGGATGAGCGTTCAGGCCGAAAGCCTTGGCCCCGCGTTCGAATTCATGGACGGGTATGAGACCTTCTGGGCCTATATCCCTCATTTCGTCCACTCTCCGTTCTACGTCTACGCCTATGCGTTCGGCGACGGTCTCGTGAACGCGCTATACTCGGTTTACGAAAGCGGTGCGGACGGATTCGAGGACAAGTACTTTGAATTGCTGCGCGCCGGTGGCTCCAAGCACCACAAGGAACTGCTGGAACCGTTCGGACTGGACGCCAGCGACCCGGAGTTCTGGGACAAAGGCCTATCGATGATCTCCAGCTTTATTGACGAGTTGGAAGCTATGGAAAGCTAACAAAATAAGGGCAGCCTTTAGCGGGCTGTCCTTATTTGTTTTCAGCCTTCTTCATAGTGGTCATGAAAATCGCCGCCACAATCAAAACCGCTCCGACAACTGCAAGCGGCGTTATGGTCGCGCCCAGAAAAAGCGCTGAGTTGATGAACGTAAAAACCACCGATGCGGCGAACATCAGCGTCGCCGTCAACGTCGAGACCCGCGCCGCAGCCTCATACCAGAGGTAGTAGGCCATTGCGGTTGGCAGCACACCCAGCAGGATCAGGAAGGCCACGTCATTTGCGGTAGGGACCTGCAGCGAGAACGCTGCCAAAGGCACCAAAAGAATGCCGGAACAAAGAAAGATACCGAACAGGAAATTCAACCGTTCGGCGGTTGTTTCCGACGACTGCATGGCCCGACTGCTCGAAATCAGAAACACGGCCCAACTTAGCCCCGCCCCAATCTCCATGAGATCGCCGAACAAGGGTTCCCCGCCGCCCTGAAAATCCTGATAGACGGTCAGGAATACGCCGAAAATGGCTAGCGTCGTCGCAAGCACTTCGGTGCGCCCAACCGCCGCGTCTGCGAAGAAGTACAAAAATATCAGCACAAAGAACGGCGCCGTGTTCTCCAGCACCATTGCGTTGGCGGCGCCGGTATGTTCAAGCCCGACATGGAATAGGATATAGTTCACAACCGTCGACAAGACCGCCAGGCAGAAGTTCCAATCCCGATACCGGACAGAGACCCGCGCGCCCATCAGACGCAACATGCAGAAGATCGCAAGCGCCGCGATGAACAAGCGGGATACCGCAATCTGCAACCCACCCGGATCGCTGGTCAGATAGCGCACGATGACACTGTGTGTCCCCCACAGAAACGCGGCAAGAAAGCCAAGGACCAGGCCGTTATGCAGCAATGACGATTTCTGCGGCTGGTCCTGCACCGGATGCCCCACGCGTTATTTCAACTGACTGTCTTTCGATCCGCGCCTATTGATCCCGCCGCGGGCCTTGAAGCTGCCGTCGCGATCTTGCTGGCAGTCAAGGCACAGCTTCACCCCAGGCAGAGCGCGGCGGCGCTTTTCCGGGATCGGTTCTTCGCATTCGGCGCAATGGGTCAGGCTTTCACCCACTGGTCGCTTTTGCGCCTGCATCCGCGCCAATTCATCCGAAATCGACGCTTCGATCTGTTCACTCACCGCGCCGTCGCGCGCCCAGCCGCCCGCCATTGTGTCCTCCTGATCCGGTCGGACCAGAGTAATCGAGGCACCCTGCTCGTGGCAAGTTACAGCGAAACGGCGGTATCAAAGACCTGATCGATAACCTCTTGCGTGCCGCGTGCGAACTCGAGTGGACAAGGATACGCGACCCCCTCCCGAACGGACCGGCCAAACGCCTCAACCTGCAGCCTGTAGTGATCATCCCCCGGGAACCGCGTCACCTGAACCTCAAGCCCCGGGCGATGCAGTTCAACCCGCGCCTCGCCGAAGACACGCGCGTTAAAAGGAGCGGTCAGACGGATAACACCACCTTCACCATGAAACACCATTTCCTGATGCGGATGCATTCGGGTCGAGACATAAGCGGAATAGGTAAAGCCCGGAAACCGCGCGCGAATTTCCGTGAAAACGTCCACGTCATTCTCCCATCGAATCGCGCCGCTGACTGAAACCGGCTCCTGCGCCGTTGCGAAACGCGCACCTCCGATCACGTATACACCGATGTCACGCAGCCCACCCCCGCCGGTCTCGGCGCGGTTGCGAATGTTGCCGGTATCCGCGCGGTTGTCATAGCTGAACGCTCCGGACACGTGGACTAGCTCACCAATCGCCCCATCGGCGATCAGCCTGCGGGTCAGATGCCACTGCGGATGATGCACGATCATATAAGCCTCGGCCGCCAGCAAGCCGGTCTGGTCACGTTTGGTAATCAGAGTATCAAACTCCCCGGCCCGCATGGCCATCGGCTTTTCGCAAAGTACATGCTTGCCTGCGTCCAGTGCCTTCAGGCTCCATTCGACATGCAGGTGGTTGGGTAACGGGATATAGACCGCCTCGATATCCGGGTCGGCCAGCAGCGCATCATAGCTGTAATAGACCTTCAGATCCGGGCAAAACCCGGTAAACGCCTCGGCCTTGGTGGGGTCTGACGTCGCCAGCCCCGCCAGACGGGCACTTTCAGCGGCATGGATCGCGGGTCCCATGTATTGTCGGGCGAATTTAGCTGCGCCCAGAACGCCCCAATTAACCGGTTTCTGCATACTCTTTCCTCAAGACAATTGTCCTAACCGCCAGCGGCGAGACGTTCGGGTTTTCGTTACCAAATGTCTATCAACCACAGTCAACTAAGTCAGGTCTTTCTCGATCAGCGATATATTCACGCCTTTCTTGTGATTTTCGACAAGATTAGAAAAACTGAATAACCCACCAAAATTAAAGCAGAACAAGTTTCCGATCTGTCATCAATACTTTTTCCACGGCGAATTTGTTGATCCATTCTGATGTTGTCGCCGTAGCCAAAACATCAACGGACAAACGTGGCCGAGACGTGCTCGGGCTGTCCGAAACTTGAGCATACAGGGTGGGAGGCTTTCTGAAATGCCAGGAACACACACGATTACCGGGACCGTTCTCAAAAGCGGTGATCCCGGAACCTTTGACGGCGACAATCAGGATTTTGACATATTGCGAGAAGCCGTAATTGCAGCTGGGCTGGCAGGGACGCTGGATGATCCAAATGCCGGGCTGACTGTCTTTGCGCCGAACGACGCCGCGTTTATCACTTTGGCACAGACACTGGGCTATCAGGAGTCCGACGAAGCCGGTGCACTTGGCCATATCGTCAAAGCCCTTACCCTTCTGGGCGGAGGCGACCCGATCCCATTGTTAACCAACATCCTGAAATACCATGTTGTCGACGGTGAATTCGATAGCACCGCCGTAATCGGGTTGGGCAACGGTACCGAAATCCCAACGCTGCTTGGCCCTTCGGTGAAGCTGGACCTTGAAAGCGACCCCAAAAGTCTGGGCGACGCTGATCCTGGGATAGACGATCCCGGCCTGATCGCGTTCGACGTGGACGCATCCAACGGGATCATTCATGTGCTGGATGGTGTTTTGTTACCGGTTTCGGTGACGGGTATTCTGGGCCAGAAGAATACCGACTTCATCCTGGGCGATGACAGTGACGAGTTCATCTTTACCGGGCGCGGAAAGGATTTCGTTCACGGCGGCGGGGGTAACGATGTCATCAATACCGGCTCGGGCAGTGACATCGCGCTTGGTGGCGCCGGGAATGACATCATCTTTGGAGGACGCGGCAAAGACATTCTGCGTGGCGACGAAGGTCATGACAAAATCTTCGGCGGGCGCGGACAGGATATCATCGACGGCGGTGCGGGTAACGACAAGCTGGTTGGCGGCCGTGGGAGTGACATTTTTGAGTTTGAAAAAGGAGACGGCGACGATTGGATTGTCGATTTCCGCGTCGGCAAGGACAAGATAGACTTGTCGGGGTACGACGGGATTACCGGCTTTGACGATATCGAAGACGATATCAGTGGTGGTTTCTTCGGCACGACAATCGACCTGGAAGACGGCGACAGCGTCTTCTTGTCAGCTGTCTGGGCAAGCCACCTGACCGAATCCGACTTCATATTTGCCTAAAAGACATCAGCCCGCTCATCTGGCGGGCTGATCTCAATCTGGGGTCAGTTCGATCCCAGCATTCCTTTTTCGCGCGCAAGCTCACGCATCTTCTTTTGCAGCTTCTCAAACGCGCGCACTTCGATCTGGCGAATGCGTTCGCGGCTGACATTGTACTGCGTACTCAGTTCCTCGAGCGTGACAGCCTGATCCATCAAACGGCGCTGCGTCAGGATATCTTTCTCTCGGTCGTTCAGAACATCCAATGCGGCGGCAAGCAACTCGCGCCGGGCTTCCAGCTCGTCACGCGCTTCGTAGTCGCCCGCCTGATCGGCGTCTTCGTCTTCAAGCCAGTCCTGCCATTGCATGGTGCCTTCGCCTTCGGACCCTACGGTCGCGTTCAGCGAGGCGTCCCCACCGGACATCCGGCGGTTCATGCTGATGACTTCTTCTTCGGTCACGCCCAGGTCTTCGGCGATCTGCTTGACATTTTCAGGGCGCAGGTCGCCCTCTTCCAGAGCGCCGATCCGGGCCTTGGCCTTGCGCAGGTTGAAGAACAGCTTCTTCTGCGCCGAAGTTGTTCCCAACTTTACCATCGACCACGACCGCAGCACATATTCCTGGATCGATGCACGAATCCACCACATGGCATAGGTCGCCAGCCGGAAGCCTTTCTCGGGGTCGAATTTCTTGACCGCCTGCATCAGGCCCACATTGGCCTCGGAAATCACCTCGGCCTGCGGCAGGCCATAGCCGCGATATCCCATCGCGATCTTGGCGGCCAATCGCAGGTGGGACGTCACCATCTTATGGGCGGCCTCGGTATCCTGTTCTTCGACCCAGCGTTTTGCCAGCATATATTCTTCTTCCGGCTCCAGCAGGGGAAACTTGCGAATCTCCTGCATATAGCGGTTCAACCCACCTTCTGGTGTGGGCGCTGGAAGATTTGAGTAATTTGCCATTTATTTCTGCCCCTTGGACAAATGTTTAAGCCCTTAACATGGGATATGGGTGCCAGACCCGGTATATTCAAGAGGATCTGTTATCAGTCTGAAATTAACCCTATGTAAAGGAAAGCTGAAATTGCCTTTTTCACAAGCCTTTGCAGATTATTTCAGTGGTTTTCTGAGATTTTCCAACAGCGCTGCCATGTCCTGCGGAAGCGGAGCCTCAAATCGCAGCGTCTCGCCGGAAACCGGGTGCACGAACCCGAGCACCGCCGCGTGCAAAGCCTGACGCGGGAAGGCACGCACGGCCTCTGCAGCTTCGGGTGTAAAGGCACGCGCAGAAAGTTTGCGCTTGCCGCCATAGACCGGATCTCCGACAAGCCCGTGGCCGGCATGAGCCATGTGAACACGAATCTGATGGGTTCGGCCCGTCTCAAGCCAGCATTCGATCAATGAGAGACCGCCGGGTGAGCCAAAGACCTCAACAATTCGCGCACGCGTCACCGCATGGCGGCCACCGTGAAACAGAACAGCCTGCTTTTGCCGATCCGTCTTGTGCCGCGCCAACTGAGTCGTCAGACGCATGATGTTGCCGGGCTCAAAACTAACACCTTTGATCCCACGCAACCGGGGCTCATTTGCATCGGGCACGCCATAGCAAACAGCGCGATAGTATCGTTCGACACTATGCGCCTCGAACTGGGCCGCCAGCCCGTGATGCGCCGCATCCGACTTGGCCACCACCAGCAGGCCGCTGGTTTCCTTGTCGATCCGATGCACGATGCCCGGACGTTTGACGCCCCCCACCCCCGAGAGATCATCGCCACAGTGATGCAGCAGCGCATTGACCAGCGTCCCGTTCGGAGAACCCGGCGCCGGATGCACCACCATCCCTGCGGGTTTGTTGATCACGATCAGATCGTCATCCTCAAAGACAACCTCCAGCGGGATGTCTTCGGGGCCGATATGGCTGTCTTCGGCTTCGGCCACCGTGATCCCGACTTGCGCACCCTCGACAATCCGCGCCTTTGGGTCGTCGACGACCGCGCCATCGACCTTCACTGCCCCTTCGCCGATCAAACGCGCCAACCGGGTGCGCGACAGGTTCTCTTCCGCTGGCACATCCCGCGCAAGCGCCTTATCAAGACGGGGCGGCGGCGTGGCCGCGATATGAAACTCTATCAGGCGGGTGCCCATGACTGTCCCTTCCGAACCTCAGGAACCGCAGGAAACACCGCAGCTTCGGCTGCTGCGGCGCATGGTCATGCTGTTGACCGCGGTTATGATTGGCGGGGTTCTAGTGACATTCGCCCTGATTGTCATCCGCCTATCGGACCGCACTCCGACGTTGCCGGATCAGATCGAGCTGCCTGATGGTGCGCACGCGCAGGCGCTGACCATCGGCAACAACTGGTATGCTGTCGTGACCGACGACAATCGCATTCTGATATTCGACAAGACAACAGGAAAACTGCGGCAAGAGATTGCGCTGGACTAGAGATCACGTCTGCCCCGAAAGCCTGTTCAACTGATTGGTAAACCGCTTATAGGGCGGATAAAGGTCGCGCGCCTTCTCAAGATAGGGGCGCGCCTTGTTCTTTTTCCCGCGTCGCATTTGAATCTGACCCGCCATGCCCTGAATGGCGACGGTGATGTCATCCTGATCAGCGGCTTGCAGGATCAGGTCCTCGCCGCGCTCGGCCTCGCCCGTCCGCTCGAGCAAGCGGCCCAATGCGAACAGAAGAAACGGGCTTTCCGGATCGCAGGCTAGCGCCTCGGCCATAGTTCGGTGTGCGGCCTCGATATCCCCTTCCGCCTCATAAAGCTCGGCGAGGCGTTTCTGGTACAGTGTGCTCTCCGGTACCTCGGTTACGATCCGGCGGGTTTTGTCGATGGCCTTCGCGCTCGATATCTGCCCAAGATGCCTTTGCAGAACCACCCTAGCACTCACCAAGCGCGGATCGTCTGCCGATATATCAGGCAGATCCGCCAATGCCGCATTCAGTGCGTCCAGCCGTTTGCGCTGATCAAACAGACGTCTCGCGCGTTGATCCAGCGCAAGCTCAGCCCAGTCCAGCAGGACAAAATCGAAATTGCAGGGACGCCACGCAACCACCTTGTGCTGAACCAGATACAGGTTGTTGAAGGGCGGAAAGCGGCGTTGCCGGACAATGCGCTGTAACGACCAGTCAACTGGGGGCAGCAGTCTGTTAGCCAGATGCGACCGATACAGCATTCTTGACCCCAGAACCACAACATCCGGCCGTAACGGCTTGGCCCAGAACGCTTTTGCAAAATGACGCGTCGCCGCCCAGCGCTTGCCCTGCACACCCAGAATGGCCCCACGCAAGGCACACATGACGGCGTAATCTTCGGGCCAAAGATGCGGGTTCTCCAACCCTTCCTTGGCAAGCGCTTCGCTTTCCTGCCACTTGTCCAGATAGAAACAGTTCAGGGATTGAAGCAGCGGCATAAAGGCGTTGTCGGCTCCGGCATCCAGAATGGGTTTCGCACTCTCATAGGCCTCTTCACAGCGATCCTGAGCCGACAGATATTGCGCCGCCTTCGAGTAGATATGTGCGGCCTCCGAAGGATTCAGAAACGCGGACGGCCCCTGAGCAACCCGTTCGACGACCCGGGTATTGGCATCCTGCAGTTCCGCCTCGGACAGGACATCACGAAACACCTTGCGCTGCTGTCCCGATATCCGGGCCGCAGCCATCGAAAAGGCAGAAATGTAAGGTGCAATCACCTGATCCGCCCGAGACATCGCGTAAAGCTCCAGGAAATCCCTTTGCGCTCGGGTCAAGCCCGACAGGTCCGCAATATCCGACATTTGCATGAGTTGCGGAAACCGAGTTTTGAAGCGGGCAATCAGTTCAGGCTGATCCGAGAACATGATCGCCGTCTGAGCCCTGGATTTCTCCAGGTGGGCCTCGTAAAACTCCTCCGGCTCGATCTTGGCGGGCCAGGTCGAGTGTTTCCACGGCAAACCGTTCAGAATATCGCCACGGCGGATGTGATAGGCCGAAACGCCCTGCCCCGAAAGCTTCTCATCCGCCCGATCCATGATGTGACGTACGTCGTCGATAAACCCGACACTGCGAATGAACTCGCGGTAACGCGGGCGGATGGCTTCAATATCCTCCCATGGAAAGGCGAGAACCTCGAACCCTTCTTCGACCAGAACCGAGCGGCCAGACGCCAAATGGGCAACAAGCCGATCGGGCGAAGGGTCGTTTTGGAAGGCCCAAATCGGCAGCGCGGATTGATTCAGCTTGTCGAACTCTTTCTGGTCGAGAAAATGCGCATCCATCCAGTCAGAAGTGAATAGTTCCTGCGGCTGATCCAATTCCGGCGCATCCGCACCTTGCGGGAACCAGTTTACCCGGTAGTCGGTCTCAAAATCCTCAGCCAGACGGATACAGGTCAGGATCATCAGCAAGCGCGCACCCATCCGATCCTTGCGCTGACCGATGAAGACGCCACGCGTCCCGGTCATAGCAAAATCCGGGCGGTCGCCCTCAAACCGACTATGCCAATCATCTGAAACATTAGGGTATTCCCAAAAACGCGTTTGTCTAACGTCTTACACAACCGTACCACCGGCGGCGAGACACGAAATACGCGGCGTATCGCGTTTCGTCACAAACCGAGGTCAGGTCTTCACCACCGGGCGGGCCTGCGACAAGTCCGGCGATATTCGAATGGCCTGCGAGACCGTGTTCAGCCGCGAGATCGTGTTTTGCGCAATAAGATCAGCGGGAATGCGCGTGGCTGCTGCCAACGCCTCAGGCAATGAAACACCCACTTTCGTCGTCAGCACGCGCAATGCCGTGGCCAGGTCGAGATCAGCCCCGGCCAGCGTTCCATCCTGCAAGGTCAGCCTGCCGTTTTCACGTTGGATGATCCGCCCTTCCAACTGGAATTCGGTCAGTTCCGTTCCGGCGACGGCCATCGCGTCACTGACCAGAAACAGCCGCCCCGGCCCCTGTTTGGCAGCAAGGGCCGCGCGCATTGTTTCGGGGTGAACATGGATCGCATCGGCGATCAACCCGGCAGACATCGCGCCGCTGGCAAGCACCGCGCCGACAAGGCCCGGCTCTCGATTGCCAAGCTGGCTCATCGCGTTGAACAAATGGGTGGCACAATGCGCGCCCGCCTGCATATAGGCCATGCAGGTCTCAAACGAAGCATCGCTGTGCCCCAGCGAAACGATCACCCCTGCTTTTGCGAGCGTTTCAACCTGAGCAGGCGTGACGCTCTCGGGTGCAAGCGTGACCATCAACGCAGGCAGAGCCTTTGCCGCAGCCAACAGTTGCTTTAGATCGGCATCTTCCATCGGCCGGATCAACGCACCGTCATGGGCCCCCTTGCGCCGCCCGGACAGATGCGGCCCCTCAAGGTGCAGGCCGGCAATCCCCTGCACTCCGTTCTGAATGGCTTGCGTTGCGGCTGAGATGGCAGCGGTCGTCTTTTCCGGCGTGTCCGTAATCAAGGTCGGAAGTATGGACGTTGCCCCAAGCTGGCGATGCGCCATGGCGATACACCGCAACGTCTCGACCGAAGGATCGTCATTGAACATGACGCCCCCACCGCCATTGACCTGCAGATCCACGTAGCCGGGGCTGAGGATATCGCCCGACAGATCCTCAACCGCTTCACCCGAGGACAGCTCGGTCTCGGCCACGATAGCGATCAGCCCCCCGTCAACGAACCGGGCGGCGTGGCCGTCCCGCAGCGTCTCACCGTCAAAGATCGGTCCGCCTGCGAAGGTGATGGTCGGATTGGTCATACCGTTTCCGTCACTTTCCGCAGGTGGCGCGGCGCATCCGGGTTGATGCCGCGACGCGTGGCGACGGATTCGACCATGCCGTAAAATGACGCAATCGAGGCCACCGGATCGGTCATCCAGTGCGAGGTGCGGACATGAGGAAGCGGCACGGCGCTTGCCACCCGGTCGGTCGTGGCAAAGACCCTTGCTCCTTTTTCGGCGAGCGTATCGGCAACCTCGGCTATGTTTGCCTCAGCCGCATCGCCGGAGGAGAAGGCGATCACCGGAAACCCCTGATCGATGATTGAAACCGGGCCATGCAACACCTCGGCCGAGGAATAGCTTTCAGCATGGATCTGGCAGGTCTCTTTGAATTTCAATGCCGCCTCGTTTGAGATCGCCCAGGATGTCCCCCGCCCCAGCGTGAACAGAGACTGGCCATCGACAGCTTCAACCACAGCCCCCCAATCGCAGGTGATTGCCTGCGACAGGGCCTCGGGTAGGTTTCGGATTGCCGTCAGCAACGCGTGATCCCCCTTGACCTCTGCCAACAACCAAAGCCCAGCAACAAGCGAGGTCACAAAGGTCTTGGTCGCCGCCACGCTCAATTCGGGTCCGGCATGGATAGGTAGCGCCGATGAGGCAACCCCGGCCAAAGCTGAACCGGTGTCGTTCGTGACAGCAACCGAATAGGCGCCCCCTTCCGTCAGGGATTGGGTCAATCGAACGATGTCGGGGCTCTGGCCTGATTGCGAAACCGAGATACACAGCGCCCCGGGGCACCGCATATCTACCCCGTAAATGGACTTCACGCTCGGCCCCACCGAGGCCATCGGCAAGCCCAGCAACAACTCGGATGCGTATTTCAGATAGCTGCAGGCATGATCTGAAGAACCGCGCGCCACCGATATCAAGAAATCCGGATCATGTTCGCGGATCGCGGATGCGGTCTTTGCAATGGCATCGCCGCCAGCGGTCAAAAGTCGGTCAACTGCAAAGGGTATCTCGTTGATTTCCCGGCGCATTTTAGTAACTTCGATGGACATGAGCCCGGCCTTTCAGGTTGACAGACGCAGCTCTGCCACGAAATCGTAGGCATCGCCGTGATAGATGGATCGGGTCAGTTCAGCGACACGCCCACTTTCGAGATACGAGGTGCGCTGAATACGCAACCCCGCCGTGCCTTCGGCAACATCCAGCAAACCGGCTTCGGTCGCCTCAAGATTGATGGCCGAGATCTTCTGGATCGCACGCACCGGGCGGTTCCCGGATCGTTCGAGGAACGCGTACAAAGACCCGGTGACTTCCGTTGGGTTGGGCAGGATATCCAGCGGCAATGCTGCGCGTTCCAGCGCCATCGGCCGCCCTCCGGCGGCACGCAGACGGTGAATGCGCGCAACCTGATCATTGGCCGAAAGGCCCAACGCCAGCATCTCATCGGGCGACGGCAGAAAAACGCCGCGTTCCAACCACGTCGAGGTCGTTTCAAACCCGCGCCGCTCCATATCCTCGGTGAACGAGGTCAGATGCGACAGCGACTGCTCGACCCGGGCAACGGGCTGACGCACGAAAGACCCCGAGCCCTGCCGCTGTTCGATCGTGCCCTTGCGCACCAGTTCTTGAATAGCCTTGCGGACCGTGACCCGCGACAAATCAGTGAGTTCTGCAATCTCACGCTCGGGCGGAAGTGAACTGTTGGGGGGCAGAATGCCCTCTTCGATCCCCTTTTCAAGCCGTTGACGCAATTGCACGTAACGCGGCCCGGCGGTCTGACCCAGCCACCCCTCGGGGCGCAGGAAATCAGCAACGCTCATGTTCGATCTCCTCTTGAAACGCGCGGGCCAGCGCGATTGCACCGGTCAACGGATCACCCAATGGCTTGGTCAGTTCCTGTTGCATGGCTTCTGGCAGATATGGCGCATATTGCGGACCGATGCCCCCGGTCAGGCAAACTGAAAGGCCCGGCACCCAGCCCATCGCTTTCATCTGATCCACCAGATACCGCGCACCGGCCTCCATGATCGAAACTGCAAGCGCATCGCCCCGCCCCGCATAGCGCGTCACGACAGGAGCCAGCGCGCCGAACTCGGTCGGCGACATCCCGGATGCAGCCTTAACGACACCGGCAGCGCCATCGAAACGTGACAGCAGACTGTCCGCCAGTTCTGACGCTGGCTGCACTCCGTCGACACAATCGAGCGTGCGGGTCAAAGCGCACCGCCCGACCCATTGCGCCGAAGCCTGATCGCCAAGAACCGGACCCCAGCCTCCTGCAAATGAACGCTGCCCCCCCGTCTGCACAGCCAGAAAGGACCCAGTACCGCAATGGGCCACAAAACCGTCTTTTACCCCCAATGCACCGCGCAAGGCGGCCGGTCTGTCATCTTCGATGCGAACACGATCAAACGGCAGCACTGCTGCCAGCCGCTTGGACATCGCTTTGCCGGTGATCCCTGCCAGCCCCAGATAGGCTGAGGCCCGGTCAATCTGACCCGCATCCAAACCAGTATGCCCTGCCAACATGGCAAATCCACGCTTCAGTTCGGCACATGCCGCATCAAAATCGGTCGACACATTTGCCGCCCCGACCTCAACCTGCTGAACAAGAGAACCGCAAACGACAGCAATACGGCAACGTGTACCGCCGCCATCAACGGCCAGAGCGATGTTATCAAAAGGACGACTCATACAAATACCTTTATAATACCTATTTCCACTTTTAAAGACCCAATTATGACCAAATATGATATATTAGGACGATTAGAGTGAAGTATGCTGTCATAAAAATATAATGGTAGACTAATGGTATCTAAAAGGTATGATACGCAGAACTCAAGGGGGAGAATCACGTGGCCACGCCAGTAACAGAACAGCTGCATCAGGATGCGATCGGGCTTGACGCCCGCCCGCTGAACGAAGTCGCCGAACTTCTGGCCCGATCGCAATCCGATGCTGCCGCCGCCCCTCTCGCCTCACTCACCCCAATATGCACCGGAGCGAAGGCGATGGCGCAAACAATTCGCTCCGACGGTATTCTGCGCTATCTCGCGGCGGGCTCATCCGGCCTGATGGCTGCCTCGGACGCATTGGAACTGGGTGGCACCTATTCGATACCTGCCAGCCAGATTCGTATTCATATGGCGGGCGGATTGCCGTCCGGAGTCGAAATGCCCGGAGACGTTGAGGATGCCACCGACAATCTCGGTCACGAACTTGCCGACCTGTCGACCAAAGATACGCTGATCACGGTCTCGGCCAGCGGAACCACACCCTACACCGTCGCGGCAGCGCGGATTGCCCGAGCCAAAGGCGTCACGGTTATCGGTATAGCAAACAATGGCGGCACCGAACTTTTGCAACTGGCCGACCACCCCATTCTGCTATCCACGCCGCCCGAACTGATCTCGGGCTCGACCCGTATGGGTGCGGGCACGGCGCAAAAAATTGCATTGAATATGCTGTCCACGCTCATGGCGATAGATCTGGGGCATATTCAGGACGGTATGATGATCAACCTGCGCGCCGACAACTATAAATTGCGCACCCGGGCAAAGGGAATCGTTTGCCAGCTGACGGGTGTCACACCCGAACTGGCCGCATCAGCGCTGAATGCGGCGGATGGCAACCTCAAATGCGCAGCCCTTATGGCTGCAGGTGCCAGGACGCAGAACGATGCGCTGGCATTGCTGCGCGCAACCAATGATCATCTCCGCCCCGCGCTGGAAAAGATCAGGAATAAAGAAACCACCAACCTGGGAGACACGAAATGAAACGCAAAATACTTAGCATGGCCTTGATGAGCACCGCGCTTGTCGCAAGCAGTGCCTATGCCCAAGACGCCACACTGACCATCGAAAGCTGGCGCAACGACGATCTGTCTCTCTGGCAGGATAAAATCATCCCCGCCTTCGAAGCCGAGCATCCGGGCATCAAGGTTGTCTTTTCTCCGTCCGCGCCGGCTGAATATAACGCTGTCCTGAATTCCAAGCTGGAAGCGGGTTCTGCGGGCGATCTGATCACGTGCCGTCCGTTTGATGCGTCGCTGGCACTATATGAAGGCGGGCACCTGACCGACCTTTCCGATCTGGATGCGATGGGCAATTTCTCGGACGTGGCGAAATCTGCATGGCAGACCGATGACGGGTCGGCCAGCTTCTGCGTTCCGATGGCCTCGGTGATCCACGGCTTCATCTACAACAAGGATGCGTTCAACGAGTTGGGCATCGAAGTTCCAACCACCGAAGCTGAGTTCTTTGCGGCCCTCGACAAGATCAAGGAAGACGGCACCTATATCCCAATGGCGATGGGCACCAACGATCAGTGGGAAGCCGCCACAATGGGCTATAACAATATTGGCCCGAACTACTGGAAGGGTGAAGAGGGTCGTCAGGCGCTGATCAAGGGCGAGCAGAAGCTGACCGATCCTCAATGGGTTGCCCCTTATGCGACGCTGGCCAAATGGGCGGATTATCTGGGCGACGGATATGAGGCACAGACCTATCCCGATAGCCAGAACCTGTTCACACTGGGCCGCGCTGCGATCTACCCCGCAGGCAGCTGGGAAATCGCAGGGTTCAACACGCAAGCCGATTTTGAAATGGGCGCTTTCAAGCCGCCGGTCCAGAACGCAGGCGATACCTGCTATATTTCGGATCACACCGATATTGGCATCGGTCTGAATGCAGCCAGCGAAAATCAGGAAGCCGCGCGCACTTTCCTTGCCTGGGTCGCAAGCCCAGAATTCGCCAGCATCTTTGGCAACGCGGTTCCCGGGTTCTTCCCGCTTTCAAATACTCCGGTTGAGTTGGAAGACCCGCTGGCCAAGGAAATCGTCGGTTGGCGGGATGAGTGCGAAAGCACGATCCGCTCGACCTACCAAATCCTGTCGCGCGGCACGCCGAACCTCGAAAACGAGACTTGGGGGGCATCCGTTGCAGCCATCAAGGGTGCAGAGACACCCGAAGCGCTGGGTCAGCAGCTGCAAGACGGTCTGGCCAGCTGGTACGCACCGCATCAGTAACACCTAGGCCACTCACACCGGACGCGGCCACCGCGTCGCGTCCGGGCACTATTTTCCCCGGAGATTCCCATGCAGACCCGCCGCATACGCTGGCACATTGCCGTTTTCCTCGCCCCTGCGGTGCTGGTCTACACGGCGGTGATGATCTTCCCCTTGTTCAACACACTGCGCCTCGCACTGTTCACCGAGGTCGATCAGACACGTATCTACGTGGGCCTGCAGAATTTCCGCACCCTGTTCTTCGATCCGATCTGGTCCGAGCAGTTCTGGAACGCTTTGGGCAACAACTTCTGGTTCTTCCTGATCCACATGCTGGTGCAGAACCCAATCGGTATCGCTCTGGCGGCACTACTTTCGCATCCCCGCCTGCGGTTTGCGGCGCTCTACCGGTCCGCGATTTTCATTCCGACCATTCTGAGCTTTGTCATTGTCGGATTCGCGTGGAAATTAATCTTGTCCCCGCTTTGGGGCATTGCACCTTCGATGCTGGACGCCGTTGGTCTTAAGTCTCTGTTTGCACCATGGCTGGGCAAGGAAGAGTACGCGCTGACGACACTGGCACTTGTCTCGGTCTGGCAATTCGTCGGCATCCCGATGATGCTGATCTATGCCGCACTGCTGTCGATCCCCGAAGAAATCCTTGAGGCCGGAGAAATAGACGGCATCACCGGAGCCTCGGCTTTCTGGAAGATCAAACTGCCGTTGATCATTCCTTCAATCGGGATCATCTCAATCCTGACTTTTGTAGGCAATTTCAACGCATTCGACCTGATCTATGTCTCGCAAGGCGCGCTGGCTGGGCCGGATTTCTCGACCGATATCCTGGGCACCTTCATGTACCGCACCTTCTTTGGCTTCCAGCTGCAACTGGGCGACCCGCATATGGGCTCCGCCATCGCTGGCGCGATGTTCGCGATCATCCTCGTGGGTGTCTGTATCTACCTCTTCGGCATCCAGACCCGGATGCGCCGGTATCAACTGTGAGGGTGAACGCATGAACAAAGCACGCCAAAACCCGCTGAACACAGCCGCCATGCACGGGGCCCTGATCCTCTACACGTTGATCGCCCTCTTCCCGGTCTTTGTGATCATCATCAACAGCTTCAAAACCCGACGCTCGATTTTCCGCGAGCCACTCGCCCTGCCTGATGCCGAGAGCTTTTCGCTTATCGGTTACCAGACGGTGATGAAACAAGGGGATTTCTTCCTTTATTTTCAGAACTCGCTGATCGTGACCGTGGTATCGCTGGCTTTTGTTCTGTTGTTCGGCGCAATGGCTGCTTTTGCGCTGAGCGAGTACAAGTTCAAGGGCAACACCCTGATGGGCCTCTATCTGGCACTTGGGATCATGATCCCGATCCGCATCGGCACCGTAGCGATACTTGAGATGATGGTGGCAACCGGTTTGGTGAACACCCTTTGGGCCCTGATCCTTGTCTATACCGCGCAAGGTCTGCCGCTGGCGGTGTTCATCCTGTCTGAATTCATGCGGCAAGTCTCGGACGATCTGAAGAACGCAGGCCGCGTCGATGGGCTGTCCGAATACACCATATTCTTCCGATTGGTCCTACCGCTGGTCCGCCCCGCCATGGCGACCGTGGCCGTGTTCAACATGATCCCCATCTGGAACGACCTCTGGTTCCCGCTGATCCTTGCCCCGGCCGAGGAAACCAAAACACTGACGCTGGGCAGCCAGGTCTTTATCGGCCAGTTCGTCACCGACTGGAACGCGGTTCTGTCGGCGCTCAGCATGGCGATCCTGCCGGTGCTGGTGCTCTACGTCATCTTCTCACGCCAACTGATCCGCGGCATCACTTCAGGAGCTGTCAAATGACCAAAGTTCTGATCGCTGGCCTCGGCAATATGGGGTTGAGCCACGCTTTGGCCCACCACACCCATCCGGACGCGCAGATTGTTGGGTTGGTGAACCGATCCGGTCGCGTCGACCATCCTGACCTGTCAGGCTATCCGGCTTATTCAGATTTTCAGGCAGCTCTGACTGAGACCAACCCTGATCTGGTGGTCGTCGCCACCTATTCTGACAGCCATGCTGATTACGCCTGCACTGCGATGGAGGCCGGAGCGCATGTCTTCGTTGAAAAACCACTAGCGACCACTGTGGCTGATGCCAAGCGCGTCGTCGCGAAAGCAATTGAGACCAACCGCAAACTGGTGATCGGTTACATCCTACGCCACCACCCCTCATGGATGCGCCTGATTTCCGAGGCGCGCGACCTGGGCGGGCCATACGTGTTCCGGCTGAACCTCAACCAGCAAAGCAGCGGGGCCGAGTGGGAGACGCACAAGGCCCTGATGCAGACCACCTCACCCATCGTCGATTGCGGTGTGCATTATGTCGACGTGATGTGCCAGATCACGGACTCAGCCCCCGTGCGCGTCCACGGCATGGGCCTGCGGCTGAGCGATGAAATCGCCGAAGATATGTACAACTACGGTCAGTTTCAGGTGGTCTTCGAGGATGGCTCCGTCGGCTGGTACGAGGCCGGTTGGGGCCCGATGATGTCTGAAACCGCGTTCTTCGTGAAAGACATCGTCTCGCCCAACGGCTCGGTCTCAATTACCGACGGCTACAAGGGTGCTTCAGCCGATATCGACGGCCACACAAAAGTCGGCGGGCTTTTGATCCATCGTCCTGACGGCGACAAGACAATCGACATGCCCGATGAGCCAGGCCATCAGGAACTCTGCAACGCCGAGCAGGCATACATGCTGCAAGCGATCGCCGAGGACATCGACTTGACCCGCCACATGAACGATGCCGTGCAATCTCTGGCCATCTGTCTAGCCGCGGACGAAAGCATTCGTACCGGCCAACCCATTTCGCTGAACGAGGCACCCAAATGACCGCCCTGACGCTAACGAACGTGAACAAGTCCTTCGGTACAGTCGAAGTCCTCAAAGATATCAGCATCGAAGTGGAAGATGGTGAGTTCGTCGTCTTTGTCGGCCCCTCGGGCTGCGGCAAGTCCACCCTACTGCGCGTGATTGCGGGGCTAGAGGATGTGACCTCGGGTGAAGTGCGTATCGGGGGAGAACTTATGAACCTTACCCCACCCTCCAAACGCGGTATCGCCATGGTGTTCCAGAGCTACGCGCTCTATCCCCACCTGAATGTGCGCAAGAACATGTCGTTGGCACTGAAACAGGAAGGTCAGAGCAAGCAGGTCATCGAAGAGCGCGTCGCCAAGGCCAGCAAGATGCTGAATCTTGAGCCATATATCGACCGCTACCCCTCTGAATTGTCCGGTGGCCAACGCCAACGGGTCGCCATCGGTCGCGCCATCGTGCGTGAACCCAAACTGTTTTTATTCGACGAGCCGCTTTCCAATCTGGACGCCGCCCTGCGCATGAACACGCGGCTTGAGATCGCCAACCTGCATCAGCAGCTCGATGCGTCGATGATCTACGTCACCCATGACCAGACCGAGGCGATGACGCTCGCCGACAAGATCGTCGTCCTGCGCGACGGGCGCGTTGAACAGGTGGGCAGCCCGATGGAGCTATATAACAATCCCGCCAACCAGTTCGTCGCAGGCTTCCTCGGCGCTCCGTCGATGAATTTCTTCCCCGCCAGCGTAATCGGCGACAGCGCGGACACAACGTTGGGCATCCGCCCCGAGGACCTGTACCTGACCGACGACGGCCCCCTGACTGCGAACGTGACCCATGTCGAGCATCTGGGCGGAGACACCAACGTAATCGCGATGATGCAGGGCCATCAGATCACCGCGCGCCTGTTCGGTCAACATGATGTAAATACCGGCGAAGCGGTTCGTCTGGCTTACGTACAAGACCGAACCTATAGCTTCGACCGGAAAGGCACTCGCCTAAGCTGATCACCCTCAGGATGATAGTGCGGTCGTACGGCACGGAGAACTTAACAAGCGCGATCCACGTGGCATATTCCGTAAGCAGTGTGCCAATCGTAACGACGGTCAGAACCGGGTGAGCGAGGCGTTGGCATCGACATCGTTCAATTGTCAGGTTTCGGTGATCGACGCGAGTATGGCCTGGCTCTGATCACAGACCTCATGTCCTGAAACGAGGATGTCCTCGTGGTCAAACCTCAGGGCGATCACCGAGATCAGGTAAGGAATAGGGAAGGCAGATCAACCTCGTCCTGAGCAGTTTTCATGCCAGTATAGCAAGGCCGATCCCCTTTCTTATCCCCCAACGATCACGACGACATTTCGCGCCTGCGTGTCACCAAAACCAATTCGAAGCCCTGACGGACACCCTGAAATTGAGACTAAAACCCAGCCCGCAAATGTCATCCAAAGAGACTCTTCACGCAGCACGCGAAGAACTTCTAGAACAGTTGCAAATCCTTCTCTCCGCTTTGGATTTCGGCAAGGTTCGGCATGTTCTGAACCGCCACTGGCGCCGGCGCCCCGCCTGGCAGAGCCACCGTCGGTTTCATGGCCGCCGCCATACCAAAGGCTGGTTGCTCAAGTTCGCCTCGGATATCGCGCAGCAGCGTTTTGTGATCCGGCATCGATTTGATTATCCGCGCAAGATCCGCCTTTGCGGTCTTCATACCCTGAAACCAGATCGGTTTTTTCAACGGCCGCAGACGGTCGCGGATACCAGTCCCGTAACCCGTATCGTAAACCTGCTTACCCAGAAGAACCGTCTGATAAACACGATGGTCGAATAGCGTAGTAAACTCGGTATCGTGGTTCAATGGCAGACGATGCTGCCACAATTCCAGATTCTCGGCCAACCGATCCGGCAACTTCATCTCGGTTCGTGCGTCGATCCAATACTGATCATCCGTACGGTTGCCCAATCGATAGTGCAGACAGATGAACTCCAGAACCTCGTTATAGAGCTTGTCCATCTGCCGATTGTATCTGGCTCGGAGCGGTGGCTCGATGTCTCGCGTAGGCAAATGCTCGGCAAACCAGCGTACCGCATGATCAATCATATGGATCGCTGTACTCTCTAACGGCTCAATAAATCCACCCGACAGACCGATCGCCACACAGTTCTTGACCCAGGCATTGCGCACACGCCCGACGCGCATCGGAATTATGCGCGGCGTCGCACCCTTGCCACTGTCACCAAGCCATTCGAGGTATTCATCTGCCGCCTGATCATCCGTACGGTGCGCGGATGAGAACACATAGCCCGTGCCCACACGATTGTAGAGCGGCACTCGCCATGTCCAACCCGCGCCAAGTGCGGTCGACCGCGTGAGGCTTTCGATCTTGTCTGGATTGGGATGCTCGATCTGCAACGCCATGGCGCGGTCATTGGGCAGATAGTCCGAGTAGTCCATGAACGGCTCGCCAAGCGCCTGGTTGATGATCAACCCGCGGAAGCCGGTGCAATCCACGACCATTTCGATGTCGTGGCGACCTTTGCGTTCCAGCATCAGATGGCTGACGTTGCCCTGCTCGTCCAGCTCAACCGATTGTACCTCGTCCTGAATATGCTCGACGCCGCGCTTGGTGCAGACCTTGGTGAGCATCCCTGCAAACTTCACAGCATCCAGATGATAGGCATAGCCAAACCGCTGTTCAAATTCGGGCTGACCCAATTGCCGTGCGCCTTTGCACAGGCGACCCAGGTGATCGTGCGGAGAAATGGACTGTGTGAAATCCCGATCCCCATTCCCAAAGCGCAGGAAATACTCGGCCGCGTCCAACCCCTGCAACATCTGGCCATGCGCAAAAGGGTTCACATAGTCGATGCGATTACCCTTGGCGTCTTTGTTCCAATTGCAGAACTTCACACCCAGTTTGAACGATGCGTTGGTTTCGCGAAAAAAATCCCGCTCTGAAATACCCGCCTGACGGATCGTGACCGGCATACGCGGTACAGTGGCCTCGCCCACACCCACGGTGGCGATATTCGGGCTCTCGATCAGGCAGATCTGCGGGCGATCTTTGGTTGCCGAAGTGCGTGAGAACACCATGTCCAAGATCAGCGCGGTCATCCAACCGGCTGTACCACCACCCACAATGGTGATTTTACGCAAACGATTGCTCATATTTTTCTGTCCCTGTTGGCTTTGGGAATTATGTGGCTGCCGCCCCTTTTCTATTTTGGGGTTTTTGTAGCAACCTTCCCTTTGGCATGAGGGAAACTATAGCAGCTTTCCGGTGCCTAGCCAGACTCTGGCCCCACTAATTATGAGTATGGCGGCATTTTCTACTCTAGACTGTTTCAAGCCTTGAACATCGTGTGATGTGATGCGCAACTTGTTTCTGGTTGTCGAACATATGCAGGCCTCGGTTGCCGAGCGGCAGCGTGCCAAAAATGCGGAGCAAACCTCCAACCGCATGAAGAGCCGTTTCACGGAAGCCCAGATCGTTGGGATGATCAAAGAACACGACGCCGGGATGCCTGCTGCGGAGGTGTGCCGCAAGCATGACCTGAGGCAGGGCACATTCTACAAATACAAATCGAGGTATGGCGGCATGGAGGTGTCCGATGTCGCGAAGCTGAGAGCGATGGAAGACGAGAATGCCAAGCTCAAGCGGCTGCTGGCTGACGCCATGCTGGACAATGTCGTCCTGAAGGATTTTCTGGGAAAGAACTGACGACGCCAAGCGAACGGCGGGATGTAGCGTTCAGCGAGATGCGGGATCACGACGTCTCGCAACGCCGGGTCTGCAAGCTCGTTGGTGTCGAACCCAAAACTGTCCGGCACGAACGCCCGCCCGACAATCCTGCTGATCCGGTGTGGCCCACATCAACATGACCCTGCACCGCATGAACACTCGCGTTCTGGTGCAACGGTTCATGAATGACGCCAATGGCAAACGTGGCATCAGTTGCGAAGCAAGAAGCAACTTATTGAACGTTTCATCTCGCAGAACTTCCCTGGTCTCCTCGTTACCGCACACGTAGGAGCAGAATTCAATTCCCACTGGAACGAGCAGAGGTGAATGGTTATTCACGATAAAGTTGCATTTATATCAGTATTTACGACATAATATTCAGATGCACATTTTGAATACTGATTTCTTACCGGATGGAGCTTGAACTCCCAGACATGTAAAAAACGCATTTGGCTTAGACGAGGCGATCAGGCTTCCCGGCACACACTGGAAACACTTTGATTAGCTGGCTTCGAATGGCACCGACATGGACCCGTTCACCATGGAATGTGATATTAATCGGCATATTGGCCAACCCTACCAGATCAGCCTCTCCGGATTTGTTTGCAAGAAACTGGTCAAGGATGAGGTACGTCGTCACCGATCTGATGAAGATGTGCCTTTATTCATCAATTCATACCGTGTCGTCGAATAGTCGGTGCTGTTGTTAGGAGCGTCTCGAAAATGCCGAGCAAATTTATTCCTTCTACACGCCGGACTAATAACTACCACTTCACCAGAGAGCGATACAGAATCGATTATGCAAGCAACGTTTATTGCCATGTCTATTTAGAAGCAGAGGTAGAGCAAAAGAGATCCAGATTACTCTGTGTGACTACCTCGACAAGAAGTTGAGCATCAAAATCAACCTGGACCTCTGACGAAATAATCTGCGTGCAAACTCCCAATAGTTCTGGTGCAGCGCGGGCTACGGGCCGCACACTTCCAGCAGGAGTGCATAGAGCCTTCCTTAACTGAGCTTCCACTGCTCGCAGGAACAAAATAGCTTTCAGCTTCAGTCGTTCGACCCGGCTTTCTTCTCTCCCGTCGTTCAGCAAATCCAACATGCCACCTTCGGGTTGCCATTTAACGTCCTCAAGGGCTTGACCCAAAGCAACTAAAGAGCTTTCTATTTCCAAGGTCTTCTCCAATCGAATATCACAGAAATTACAACAAAAATGCCAACATTGTCAGTGTTTTCAAGTGGAAATTTAAAACTAAAAGCTCATGTTGAATGCTACAAAAACAACAAAAAACTGCGTTTTCTGACAACTGAGAACAACGGACAAGCAGAATTAAAACCGGATGTAGACACGATTGTTGTCCATCCTCTTGGAAGCTGTTGGTCTATGCTGAAACCAGTAAATGACAAAGATTTAGACTGCATCTGTCCGGAGATACGTCCGGAACACATGAATTGGTGGCATCAAACCATGGGTGTAAGTTCTCCAAGTATCTGTGAGAACATTGCAATTGGCGTGATCGACACTGGCTTTCTAGGTCACAAAAACATCCCCAGTTTAGTGTATCACTCGAAGCATTCTGACACTCCGTTAAAAGAAGATAGTCATGGCTCACAAATCGTCAGACTGATCACCAATGGAGCCAACGGTTTTGAGAACGGCCTTTTATCAGACGTTAAGATTCATTTCTTCGACGCAAAATTAAACGCATCTAGTTCCTTGGCTCGTGGCGTTACATTTCCAACGGAGAAGTTAGACGAAAATCTTGTGATCGAAGGCATCGACTATCTGTCTGGCGTAGTCGGTGTAGACCTGATCAACCTATCTGCAGGCTGCAAAGAGGCGGTAGAACCAGAGGTTTTGACCGAGGCAATCAAAACCGCCGAGCTAAGAGGATGCTTGGTCATTGCTGCTACCGGCAACGAAGGGCACTACGAAGCCTCACTTCCCGCCAGACTTCCAGAAGTGGTTGGTGTGGGTGGCGTTGGTGTTAGCAACATCGCACCACGTGGGACTTATGTTGACTTGATGCAAGGCAATGCAGAAGCAGACAACCAAGTCGGCAGTGTTTCCGGAGTTGGGGAATTTTTCGTTCACGCGCGGTCTTGCAGATCCAAAGGTCTTGATGTCATAGCCCCAAGCATCGGAGTTACATTGACCATGAGCACTGGTTATGTTACTGATATTGAAGGAACATCGTTTGGATGCCCAATGGTTACAAGTGTCCTAGCAAAAAAACTGGACCAAGACCAAGTATACCTTGAAGCCAGCGCTGAAAGGCGGGCACAAAGAGCGCGTGCTGTTTTGCAGGGCATGTGCCGCGATGTTGGATTTAACAAAAATGATCAAGGCATGGGCATACCCATGCTAGAAGGCAGAGCAAAATGATACAGGCGACAGTAGCTTACACGGCAGACTTCATAGTTAGAAAGCGAGACAGTAAACTCAGTCCAGCTATTGAATTCGAGCTTAAAAAGAAACCATTTGTAACAGTAGAAGAGACGTTTCCTTCAGGGAATCGTGCATATGTAACAGCGGACGTAAAAAACATAGGTGAACTGAGAAAACGGCTTGGCGAAAACTATGTTGCGAGCAGTCTTCCCAAAATGGAACCTTACTGACAAGTTTGCCACCAACAGAAACGAACGGTCATAGCCTCATTCATGATCACAGTTCTTTGCGCACGGAATAAACCAAAATTGAAGTTAGCGGCTTGGCCGTCCCACGTGCCCCCCTCTTTGGCAGCTTTCATGCCTGCCTTGGTGCATTCGCTAATTAGGCTGCGTTCATATTCGGCGAAAACGGCCAATTGACCAAAGATCATCCGCCCCACGGCTGTTGATGTGTCGATCCCTTGCGTGATGGCGTGGAAATGGATGTCTTGGTTTTGCAGGTCTTCTCAGAATAGAAAGCAAATGGATAGTAGACTGTCCCAACCTGTCGAGCTTCCAAACGGTGAGCGTGTCACCTTAGCCAATGCTGCGCTTTACATGAATGGCGGCTTAACAAGCAAATTGACCCTCACAGAATATGCTCATGCCATGCAGGGTTCTTCCCGATGCGATCGAGAAGAAAGTCGATAAACACCCGCACCTTTACTGAGAGAACGTTCGTTTGCGGATAGATCAGCCAAAGTGCGGTGTCGGCAACGCAGGTGTAGTCAGGGAGGACGCGGACGAGACAACCCGATGCAAGTTCTTGATGAACGCTCCAGAGGGAATGTGGTGCGATGCCAGCACCGGCGAGCGTTGCCACCTTGTGGCTGTATCCATCGTCAATGATCAAATTACAGCGGCCTCGGTTTGGGTCAAAGTCTGTATGCGTACCGTCATCTTTGATCATGCGATGTGGCAGATCATTTCCGAATGCCACCAGGTGATGGTCCTGCAGGTCATCAGGCGTCTCTGGCCGCCCGTTCTTTTGGAGGTATTCCGGTGAAGCACACAGGATGCGGGTATCATCGGCGAGTTTGCGACCACGTAGGCTTGAATCCTCAAGAACGGCATTCCTGAGCGCCAAATCGAAACTGCCATCGATCAGGTCGAACTGTTTGTCCGACAGCCGCATATCCAAACGCAAGTCTGGGTGATCCCTCATGAAGTCTGGCAGAATGGGCGCGATGTAGAGTTGGGCAAAGGTGCTTGGCGCGGTGAAGCGCAACGTGCCCGATACCCGCGCCTTGCCCTGGCCTAACGCGGCTCTGGCGGCGTCCTCGCGCGCCACGATGTCTCTGGCATAGGGCAAAAACTCTAGCCCTTCCGTCGAGAGTGCGACCTTCCGGGTGGACCGGTGAAGTAGGTCGGCCCCCACACTTTTCTCCAGTTTGCTCATCCATGCACTTGCGACCGACGGGGCAATCCCGAGTTCCCTCCCTGCTGCGCTGATGTTCAACTTGTCGGCGGCCAGCACGAAGAGGCGCAGAGTATCCGTTTCCATCATTATATCCAAAATCAGAATTATTATTTCCGATCTGACCCAGTTTATTCCGATTTTGCAATGGCACATATCAGTCGCGAACAAACGACCCAACCGGAGACACCCTATGGCCTACTATTCCGTTCTCGCCGTCACGCCATCCAGCGAAGATTGGATTCCCGCCTATCTGCCAGCAGCGAACAAGCTGGTTGCAAAGCACGGCGGCAAGTATTTGGCCCGCACCGCATCGCACGAACAGGTGGAGGGCAGCGAACAAGCTGCTGCACTCCGCATCATTCTTGAATGGCCATCGAAAGAGGCTGCGATGAACTTCATGAATGATCCGGAATACAAGCCGCATCTCGATTCCCGGACCGCAGGATCGGACAGCTACCACTTCGTGATCGAAGGCAAAGACGATCTCGCCTGACTTCCTAACGTCGGCCCGGTGTGACGCATCGGGCCAATTGCAACGAGGACATTCAAGATGCCACGCACTGCTAAGGTGAACTACCACGTTCACGCATCTGAGCGGCAAGCCTACCATATTGATGCCGGTGGCGTTGTAGGGCAGATCATCTCGCCTGAGCACGCCGTGACCGAAGTCCAACTCACGGATGTCCGCACAAATGGCAGCGTGAGTTTTGACAACGATAGTGTTGGGTTTCTGACCGTCCCCTCGACTGTAAGCACATTCGATCAAGTTCACGCTTGGCAGGACACTTATGATCAGGAGCTAACGACCCTGCTCAGACGTGAAGTGGGTGCAACTGAGGCCATCATCTTTGACCACACCGTGCGTATTGACGACCCTAACGCGACCCGCAAACCCGCCCGCAACGTTCACAGCGACTATAGCCCCGAAGGCGCACATCAAAGGCTGATCGACATATTAGGTGCGGCCAAGGCCGCTGAATGGTCAGAAGGTCACTACGGCTTCATCAATGTGTGGCGTCCGATCGAAGACCCGATCAACTCGGCACCTTTGGGCTTTGTTCGGCCTTCCAGCGTAGCCGATGAAGACTGGCTCTTGCTGGACCTGATTTACCCCGACCGGAAGGGGCATATTATGGGGCTGGTTGCGAACCCAAACCACGAATGGGTGTATCAATCTCGTATGACTCCGGACGAAGTGGCAATATTCAATATCTATGACAATCGAGGCAAGCCTTCGGTTGCTCATTCGGCGCTGGACATGGTCGAGGACCCGGCGATCAACACAGTCCGGCAAAGCATCGAGAGCCGCACACTGGTGCGCTTTGGTGAGTGAGATGTTAGATAGGCAGATGACGCCGGACACAGCGGCACCTATGACGTTCCCCTCCTTAAACCGGGCCTACAATACCGTGTTCCGACCGGGCGAACTGACCATTGGCCTGGTCATCCCACTGGACGCCCATCACGGTAGCCCGGTGCCAGATATGACCCGTCACGTAGAACGGGTGCGGATGGCTGACGAGCTGGGGTTTGCCGCTTTGTGGCTACGTGACGTGCCGCTTAACGTGCCCAGTTTCGGAGATGCCGGGCAGATATTTGACCCGTTTGTCTATCTTGGTCTGTTGTCCGGTGTGACAAACGATATCGCACTGGGCGTCGCCAGCATCATCTTGCCCCTGCGCCATCCCGCCCATGTAGCCAAGGCAGCGGCCTCTGCTGACCAGCTATCAGGTGGTCGTCTGTTACTAGGTGTTGCATCAGGTGACCGCCCCGAAGAATATCCAGCGCTGGGCATGAGCTTTCCCGACAGAGGGGCTAGGTTCCGCGAAAGCCTGGACTACATCCGGGCCATGGCCGCCGAGTACCCGTCATATACCGGCGATCATGGAACCCTGAATGGTTCGATAGATATGCTGCCCAAACCTACAAGTGGGCGGGTACCAATCCTCATCACAGGCGGCTCACAGCAAAACCCGGACTGGGTCGCGACTCATGGTGATGGTTGGATGACGTACCCGCGGGATATCGCGTCACAGGCTCAAGTGGTGAAAGACTATCGTTCGCGTGGTGCAAATGCCGGTGCAGATACAAAGCCTGTCATGCAGTCCCTCTACGTCGATCTCGTCGCAGAAGTTGATGCTGAGCCGACACCAATCCATCTCGGGTTCCGCTCAGGTGTCGCGTTCCTCAAGACCTATCTCTGGTCTCTGCGTGACCACGGGATCAACCACGTCGCGCTGAACCTGCGGTTCAATCATGCCGATATCGAAGAGACAATGAAGTGCCTGGCCGATGAGGTGCTTCCCGAATTTCCAACAGAAAAGAGTATGCGATGACCAAAACCATTCTTATCACCGGATCCACTGACGGCATCGGCCTGCTGACGGCCAAGACCCTCGCAGACAAAGGTCATACCGTCATTCTGCATGGCCGGAGTGCTGACAAGCTGGCTTTGGCAGCACAACAGCTTGGGGGTGGTGTTGCTACCTATCAGGCGGACCTGTCGTCACTGGAAGAGACCGCCAAACTCGCTGAGGCGGTCACAACCAACCACGACCGCATTGATGTTCTGATTAACAATGCTGGTGTGTACAAGACACCTAATCCTATCCTGCCGGACGGTCAGGATGTGCGGTTCGTGGTGAACACACTGGCGCCTCATGTTTTGACTACAGCTCTATTGCCAATAATGCCCAGCGATGGTCGCATCATCAACCTGTCATCTGCTGCCCAGGCCCCGGTCGATCTGGCTGCACTGGCCGGAGACAAGCACCTGGACGACATGGGGGCCTATGCACAAAGCAAACGCGGCATCACTTTATGGTCTGCGCAGATGGCGGCGGCACATCCTGAAGGCCCGGCCTTCATCGCCGCCAATCCGGGCTCTCTGCTGGCGTCAAAAATGGTCAAGGAGGGCTTCGGGGTCGCTGGAAACGACCTGCAGATCGGGGCAGGCATCCTTTGCCGGCTGTCGCTGGATGCCGACTTTGCCGATGCATCTGGCCGGTATTGGGACAATGATGCAGGTGGCTTTGGTCATATCGACTTGGGTCAAGCCAAGAGCGTGATGGAAGCTATCGCGTCACTGGCACATTGAGTGTCTTGTTTGCGGGCCGAACTCGCCTAGTGCAGGGCAGCTCAAAGGTGGGCAAAAAGATGGGCGCAACGAAAAACCGTCATCACTTTGTTTTTAAATTACTTTTTTAAATCTTATGATGCGGTCGAGAAGACTCGAACTTCCACGGGTGTTACCCCACTGCGACCTCAAGTAAACCGCGTGTAAACATTCCGTCTAACGCACTGTAAACTTGGTGTCTTTGACCGCGTGACCTTCTTTGGTTCTTCGCACAGTAGGTACTGCGAGTACGACTGTTACTGTAGGTTCAGGCGTTGAGCCCTCACCAATCGAAGCCAGAATCTCTGGCAAGACCTCTTTTCGCCTGACCAAAGCCTTAGCTAAGTCCTGCGTTCCGAGACCCCGCACGATCTCTTTCTTACCGATGATAGCTTGGTATTCGTTGGGTACTGCGACTCTTACCGCGTATCCCTTGCCTCTCTTAAAGAGGCCCTTTGGCACCCGTACATCCATCTCAAAAGGCTCCATTTACCGTTACATTCGGCGAAGAAACCTGTTGAAAATCAATCACTTGGTGCGGTCGAGAAGACTCGAACTTCCACGGGTGTTACCCCACAGCGACCTCAACGCTGCGCGTCTACCAATTCCGCCACGACCGCACTGCCAGTGACTTGGTAGAGGGGCGTATAGACGCTGAACTGCGCGATGTGAAGAGGCAAAAACACGTCGGTTTGATTTTGAGTCGCGCGCCCATATTTACAAAACGATGCAACGTTTCAGGAAAAACATATGACAACCTCCGATCCTCGTCCGGTTCTGCAGATCGATATCGTCTCAGATGTTGTGTGCCCTTGGTGTATTGTTGGTTTCCTCCAACTCGATGACGCGTTGAAACGCGAGAACATTCTCGCACGCCTGAGATGGCACCCGTTCGAACTGAACCCCGCCATGAGACCCGAAGGGCAGAACCTTCGTGAACATATCGTTGAGAAATACGGCTCGACGCCGGAGCAAAGCGAACAGGCGCGGGAAAGACTGATAGCCCTGGGGGCCGAGCTTGGGTTTACCTTCAATTTCGACGATGACAGTCGAATCGTGAACACTTTTACCGCGCATCAACTGCTGGATTGGGCGGAAACACAGGGGCGCCAACATCCACTCAAGCTCGCGCTGTTTGATGCATATTTTACGCAGCAGCGTGATGTCTCGAATATCGAGGTGCTGATGGCCTCTGTCGAAGCAGCGGGTTTGGACACCGTCAAAGCGCATGAGGCGCTTGAGTCGGGTGCACATACCGACAAAGTGCGTGAGAAACAGAACTTCTGGACCAGCCGCGGAATTTCGGGCGTACCCTCGATGGTATTCGGAGGCAAATACCTGCTGACCGGTGCTCAGGGGACGGAAACCTACACTCAGGTGCTGCGGCGCTGTCTGGCCGAGGCAGCATGACCCCTTTCCCCTATCGGACAGACGGTCTAAGGGAATGACATGGAATGGAAGACAACCGACGGGCTGACGGATTACGAAGAGGCCACCGCGTTTATGGAGGCGCGCGTTGCTGCGATTGCGGCAGGACAGGCGGATGAATGCATCTGGCTGCTTGAACACCCTCCCCTGTACACCGCCGGCACATCGGCAAAACGCGAGGATTTGACCGATCCCGACCGCTTTCCGGTGCATGAAAGCAAACGCGGTGGTCAGTATACCTATCATGGGCCGGGGCAGCGGGTGGTCTATGTCATGCTGGACGTGGGCAAGCGCGGGCATGACGTGCGCCGTTTCGTTCAGCAGCTAGAGGCGTGGGTGATCGCAGCACTCGCCGAATTCAACATCACCGGCGAGATTCGCGAGGGCCGCGTCGGCGTCTGGGTGCAGCGCAATGACAAGCCTTTGACGGCTACCGGGCAAATCGCCGAGGACAAGATTGCGGCCATTGGAATTCGGCTGCGAAAATGGGTCAGCTTCCATGGCATCTCGATCAATGTCGAACCTGATCTGTCTCATTTCACCGGCATTGTGCCCTGCGGAATTCAGGATCACGGGGTGACGTCTCTGGTCGATCTCGGCCTGCCGGTGACAATGGCTGATGTGGATGTTGCGTTGAAAAAAACTTTTGATGACGTCTTTGCCGGCCAGCTCACAAACCCGCTTGTTTAGGGCGATCCTCCGAATCGGTTAGCGCCTCAAGCGACACAACAATCCTCGAATCTGATGCGTTCTGTTTCGCGAACAGCCCCCGCGTTTCCGAAAAACCGCGCAAATTCTCGGCAAATTCAGGGAATCTTCACCTCCACCCGATACAAACGCCCTGCAACCACGTAGTATGTAATTACCGTTCAAGAGTGAGTGGTATGTTAACCGGTGATCGCAGGGCTGCCCCGCGAAATCCGAGAAAGTGTTTGGTTACGAGTCTGCCGTTCCGACCCCATATCGGAACGGCAATTCACGTCTAAGGCACCCTTATAAGACCTCCCTAGTCCTGCTGATGCCCAAAACGGGCGGCTTCGGCGCAAACACGCCCGCTGCCTTCGACTTCCAGCGTGACGTGACCAAGACCAAACCGCCCCTGCAGCGCCTGCTTGACCGAAACGCGGATATCTTCGGCCTGGTTCCACGCATCTGCCGAAATGACCAGATGCGCCGTAAGCGCGGGCTCACGCTCCTGCATACTCCACAAATGTATGTGGTGCACCTCGACGACGCCCGTGACACCCTCGATGGCCGAGGCAACCTCTTCCGGGTCCAACTCCGGCGGCGCGCCCAGCATCAACACGCGAATGGTTTCTCCAATCTCGGATTTGACATGCCAGAGGATGTAAAACGAGATCATAATGGTGACTGCCGGGTCTACCCAGGTCCAGTTGAACAAGATGACCGCCGTCCCTGCGACAATCACCGCGACCGAACCCATCGCATCGGCCACGTTGTGCAGAAACGCAGCCCGGATATTCATGCTGTCCTTGGCCATGGAATAGGTCAGCGCGGCGGTAATCAGATCGACCACAAGCGCGATCGCGGCAATCCAGACAACGATCCAGCCATTGACGGGCTCCGGCTCGAAGAACCGCATTATGCCTTCATACATCAGATAAACCGACAGCAGGACCAACGTGGTGTAGTTGATCAGCGCTGCGACGACTTCGGCCCGGCCATAACCGAAACTCATGCGTGGATCAGCGGGCCGTCGAGCGATCTTGCGGGCAAAGAAAGCAATAACAAGCGCAACCGCATCAGAAAGGTTGTGCAGCGCGTCCGCAATCAGGGCGAGCGACCCAGAAAAGATGCCGCCCACAATCTGCGCCAGTGTCAGGAACATGTTAACCGCGATGGCCCATGCTACGCGGACATCTCCGGCCTCAGGGTCAATATGTCCGTGGTGGTGGTCGTGCCCTGAATGTGAATGCTGATGTGCCATGTAAAATGCATCCCTTGGTTTGGTTCAGCATGTTATGTAATTCCTCTAGTCACTAGAGGTTCAAGAGGAAGCTGCGGAAAATGTACTCGATCGGAGAACTCTCCCGCCAAACCGGGGTTAAAATACCCACCATCCGGTTCTACGAGGACAAAGGGTTGCTGCCTGAACCCGAACGTACCGCCGGAAACCAGCGCCGCTATGACGATGCTTCATTGCGATGCCTGCGGTTCATTCGCCATACGCGCGATCTGGGTTTGCCCCTCGCAGATATCGAAGCGCTGCTCACTCTGGAAGGTGCGCACGGGGACGATCTGAACAGGGCCCACGACATTGCAGAACGGCAGTTATCGGATCTGAGAGATCGGATCGCGCGGCTCCGGAGGTTGGAAAAGGAACTGGTTCGCATCACCAGAGCCTGCGACGGGCAGCACGATCACGTTTGCGCCGTGCTGCACGCATTTGGGGATCATGGCATTTGCGAGAGTTCACATTAGCGTCACGCCAGAGCAGCCCGGATTTTCTCTCCATGCTCAGCAATCAGATCGAAATCTCCCATCTTGCCCGGCGGCCGCATCGAAGCGCCCTCGTGGCGCGGCAGGACGTGGACATGCAGGTGGAATACTTCCTGCCCGCCTGCGGCTTCGTTGAACTGCTGAACCGTTACCCCATCCGCGTCAAAGGCGACCTTCACGGCCCGCGCCATTTTCTGCACTGTCGCCATCACCGCCGCCAGCTGTTCCGGCGACGCGTCCAGCATGTTGCGGCACGGCGTCTTCGGGATGACCAACAGATGCCCATCCGACCGAGGCATGATATCCATCAGGGCGACGGTATCTTCATCTTCGTAGACGCGGTTCGACGGAATCTCTCCGCGCAGAATCTTGGCGAAGATGTTTTCGGGATCATAGGCGGTCATCTCGGGCCTCCGGGTTTGGAACGTCCCTTCTGTTCTGATCCGGCCCCCAGGGCGGGTCAAGCGGGTTTCCCCCGTCCCCCTTGAAATCACGGGTGCAGTCCCCAGATACGCCGCATCCAAGGTCAAATTCCCGCGCGCAGCCCCCTGCCCGCGACAATTATTCTTGATCCAGATCAAACTCGGCCATTGAAGGTCGCCCCCTCGCATTCTAAAACCAGCAGGAATCCCGCGCGTTGGAGAGGTCCGGCTGCGCGGTGCAGTTGCAACAGGAGGCACCTAATGGCAGACGCAGCCATTCATGGTCACGATCATGAAGACCAGCGCGGGTTCTTTACCCGCTGGTTCATGTCGACCAACCACAAGGATATCGGGATTCTCTACCTGATCTTCTCGGCACTGGCCGGGTTTATTTCGGTACTGATGACCATCTATATGCGGCTCGAGCTGATGCACCCCGGTGTTCAGTACATGTGCCTCGAAGGCTTCATGGCCGACCCGTGTACACCGAATGGACACCTGTGGAACGTGATGATCACCTATCACGGTGTTCTGATGATGTTCTTCGTGGTCATTCCTGCCCTGTTCGGTGGATTTGGCAACTATTTCATGCCGTTACAGATCGGCGCGCCGGATATGGCGTTCCCGCGGATGAACAACCTGTCCTTCTGGCTGTACGTCGCAGGCACGTCTCTGGGTGTGGCCTCGCTGCTCAGCCCCGGTGGTAACGACCAGCTCGGCTCGGGCGTTGGTTGGGTGCTCTATCCGCCGCTGTCCACGACCGAGGGCGGCATGTCCATGGACCTCGCAATCTTTGCCGTGCACGTATCGGGCGCCTCCTCGATCCTCGGCGCGATCAACATGATCACCACCTTCCTGAACATGCGTGCCCCGGGCATGACCCTGTTCAAGGTGCCGCTGTTCAGCTGGTCGATCTTCGTCACCTCGTGGCTGATTCTGCTGTCGCTGCCTGTTCTGGCGGGCGCAATCACCATGTTGCTGATGGATCGCAACTTTGGCTTCACCTTCTTTGATCCGGCCGGTGGCGGCGATCCGATCCTGTATCAGCACATCCTGTGGTTCTTCGGCCACCCGGAAGTGTACATCGTGATCCTGCCCGGCTTTGGCATCATCAGCCACGTGATTGCGACCTTCGCACGCAAACCGATCTTCGGTTACCTGCCGATGGTTTGGGCGATCATCGCGATTGGCGTTCTGGGCTTCGTCGTTTGGGCGCACCACATGTACACCGTTGGCATGTCACTGCGTCAGCAGGCCTACTTCATGCTGGCCACCATGGTCATCGCGGTTCCGACGGGCGTTAAGGTCTTCTCGTGGATCGCAACCATGTGGGGCGGTTCCATCGAGTTCAAGACGCCGATGCTGTTTGCCTTCGGCTTCCTGTTCCTGTTCACCGTTGGTGGTGTGACCGGCGTTGTGTTGAGCCAGGCGGGTATCGACCGCGCCTATCACGACACATACTACGTGGTGGCGCACTTCCACTATGTGATGAGCTTGGGTGCCGTCTTTGCAATCTTTGCCGGTGTCTACTTCTACTTTGGCAAGATGACCGGTCGTCAGTACTCGGAATTCTGGGGCAAGGTTCACTTCTGGCTGTTCTTCATCGGCGCCAACCTGACCTTCTTCCCGCAGCACTTCCTGGGCCGTCAGGGTATGCCACGTCGCTACATCGACTACCCCGAGGCATTTGCGCAGTGGAACTTTGTCTCGTCGATCGGTGCGTTCATTTCCTTCGCCTCGTTCCTGCTGTTCTTCGGAATCGTGATCTACGCCCTGCTGCGTGGCGCGCGTATCACCCAGAACAACTACTGGAACGAATACGCGGACACGCTGGAATGGACCCTGCCCTCGCCGCCGCCCGAACACACGTTCGAGCAACTGCCTAAGCAGGAGGACTGGGATAAGGGCCACGCCCACTGATCCTGCAAGTAAATCAAAGAAAACCCCGCCTCTGACGGCGGGGTTTTTTCTTTGTCGAGACGCTCCTTTGGTAAAGCAAAACACTGACTAAGTCGCCAGAACGACAAAAATAGGCTATTCTGCTTCGAGCAACTCATCCGGCAAACCGGAGGTTCCAGATGCCCGAAATCGATTTTTGGTTCTCTATTGGCAGCACATACAGCTTTCTGACGATCATGCGTCTGGAAGAGTGGTGCGATAAAAACGATGCGACGGTGACATGGCGCCCGTTCAATGTGCGCACGGTGATGTCAGAACAGCAGAACATCCCCTTTGCGGGCAAACCGGTAAAGTCGGCCTATATGTGGCGTGACATCGAACGGCGCGCCGCCAAGTACCATATCCACGCCAAACTGCCGGCACCCTATCCAATCTCGGATCTTGCGCTCGCCAATCAGGTGGCGCTGCTGGGGATGCAGGATGGCTGGGGTAAGTCATTCACGGAAAACCTCTACCGGATCTGGTTCGAAGACGGCATCGAGGCCGGTAGCGAGAACGCCGTGTCCGAAGCCTTGCACCGATGCCAGCAGGACCCGCGCCTGACCCTGTCCCGCGCCCGTAGCCCGGACATCACCGCAGCGCTTGAGGCCGAGACCGACGTCGCAATCCAGCTGGGCGTTTTCGGCGCACCAAGCTTTGTTGTCCGGGGTGAGGTATTTTGGGGGGATGACAGGTTGGATGATGCCCTGTCCTGGGTCCGTGTGGGCCATGTGGTCTGAGATTTAGCGCTTCGATTTCAGCAGCCGCTGCGCTAGTTTTCAGCTATGCCCTATCGTTGGAAGCAAACCTCGGAGTCCGAACAGGAGTTGCGCCTTTGGCCGCATAATTCGCTGCCGCCTCGCGGCGCGATGGGCGTTATTCTGGCCTTGTTCCTGTTTGGCCTCATGCCCCTGATCGCAGTCCTTGGGTCCGCTTTGCTGTGGGCTTTGTTGCCGTTCCTGCTGATCACCGTCCTGGGCCTGTGGCTGGCGTTCGAAATGAACTATCGCGCCCGCAGCGTTTCCGAAGTGCTGACCCTGAACAAAACACAGGCCCGCCTCGTGCATCACGATCCGCGCAACGGTGATCGGGAATGGTCCTGCAATCGATATTGGGCCCGCCCCGAAATGCGCACGCGCGGCGGCCCGGTGCCGCATTACGTCACCCTGATCGGCGACGGGCGAGAAGTCGAGATCGGATCGTTTCTCTCTGAGGAAGAGCGGATCACTCTTTTTGACGATCTGACCCGCAAACTGCGCGAGTCCTGATAATCAGCCGCCGTTCGAAGCCCCGCAGAGGTGGTCTTTTACCATCGGGCCAACCTTGCCGAAATCCATCTGGCCGGTATAGCGGGTCTTCAGTTCACCCATCACCTTGCCCATATCGCGGATCGACCCCGCGCCCGTGGCAGTAATGGCGGTCTGAATGGCCTTGCTGACCTCATCGTCATCCAGCTGCTTGGGCAGGAATTCCTCAATCACCGCGACCTCGCGCAGTTCGCGCTCGGCCAGATCCAGCCGTCCGCCCTCTTCATAGGCACGCGCGCTTTCCTTACGCTGTTTGGTCATTTTTCCAAGAATTTCAAGAACCTCAGCATCGCCGCACCCTTTGGCCTCTTCGTTGCCAGAGCCGCGCGTCGCGATATCCCGGTCTTTGATCGCTGCATTGATCAGGCGCAATGTCGACAGGCGCTCGGCCTCTTTGTCTTTCATTGCTTGCTTCAGGGCAGAGTTCACCCGTGATCGCATATCCATATGGTCTGTCCATCCCCATGGCAAAGGAACCCTGACCATATCGAAACAAAAAGGCAGGCACAACAGGCAGTGAATACAGCTAACGCATTGATTTATAACAATAGCCCAAAATTTGAACAGGCTTGACCACAGCGTTCAACCCCCTTAGGTATGCGCCGGTTTACCTTGCAGGAGAGTCGCGCCATGGCCCCGAACGCCCCGTCCAAGCCCACCGCATGTCTGGCATTGGCCGATGGAACGCTGTTCTACGGCAACGGCTTTGGCGCAACCGGTCAGACGGTTGCGGAACTCTGCTTCAACACCGCCATGACCGGCTATCAGGAGATCATGACCGACCCCTCTTATGCGGGCCAGATTGTGACCTTCACCTTCCCGCATGTGGGCAATGTCGGCGTGAACCCGGAAGATGATGAAACCAGTGATCCGGTGGCGGCTGGCATGGTCGTCAAATGGGACCCGACCGAGCCCTCGAACTGGCGGTCCGCCGAAGAGTTGAAAATCTGGCTGGCGCGGCGCGGGCGTATTGCGATCGGTGGTATCGATACCCGCCGTCTGACCCGCGCAATCCGCCAGCAGGGCGCACCGCATGTTGCGCTCGCCCACGATCCCGAGGGCAACTTTGACATTGAAGCCCTGATTGCCGCCGCGCGCGGTTTTGCAGGGCTTGAAGGTATGGACCTCGCCAAGGACGTGACCTGCGCCCAAAGCTATCGCTGGGACGAAATGCGCTGGGCCTGGCCTGACGGTTACCAGCGGCAGGAAGCCCCGGTGCACAAGGTCGTCGCGCTGGACTTCGGCGCCAAGCGTAACATTCTCCGCTGTCTCGCCTCGGCCGGCTGCGATGTGACCGTACTGCCCGCAACAGCAACCGCTGCTGAGGTGCTGGCACATGAACCGGATGGCGTGTTCCTGTCGAACGGACCCGGTGATCCGGCGGCAACCGGTGAATACGCGGTGCCAATGATCAAAGAAGTGCTTGAAACCACCGATCTGCCCGTCTTTGGCATTTGCCTTGGGCACCAGATGCTGGCGCTGGCACTTGGCGGGAAAACGGTCAAGATGAACCACGGTCACCACGGCGCCAACCACCCGGTCAAGGATCTGGACACTGGTAAGGTCGAGATCACTTCGATGAACCACGGCTTCGCGGTCGACGCGCAATCACTGCCCGAAGGCGTGATCGAAACGCACCGGTCGCTATTTGACGGATCAAATTGCGGCATCCGCATGACAGATCGGCCGGTCTATTCTGTGCAATACCACCCCGAAGCCTCGCCCGGCCCGCAAGACAGTTTCTACCTGTTCGAACGCTTTGCGACCGCTATGGCTGAGCAAAAAGCACAGGCCTAAGTGCGATTTGACTGAGTTAACCGCGCGTTAACCCTGTTTGAGCAACCCTGCCGTTTGTGACTTGCGGCAGGGTTTTTTCATGGTTGAATTGAATCTCCAGCGTCAGATACCGGCGAAACCGGTGCCTGGGCCCCACTCTCGCAAACCTCTAGGTGCCTGCCTGCGGGATCGGGGGGTGATCTCCGAACCACAATTGCAACGCGCCCTGCGAATGCAGGCGCGCCAGAATGCTCCTCTGGGTGAAATACTGATCGGTGAAGGTTGGGCCAGCCGAGGCGACGTTCTATCGGCACTATCCGATCAGACGGGCCTGCAAATTGCCGATCTGGAGCAAACCCCGCCAACTGCCGAGCTCTGCGCCCTCAAACCGGTGGAGTTCTGGCTGAAACATAACGTTCTGCCGTGGATGCGGGTTGGGCCGATCCTGCTGATCGCAACGGCGAGACCGGACAGGTTTGATACGGTCTCGGACGCGCTGAGCGACACAGGCTATACCATCCTGCCGGTTCTGGCCGGAACCGAACAGATTGATGCCGCCATTGCCAGCCACTTTGCCGCTGAACTGGCGCAGGCAGCCGAAACGCGGGTCGAGGCACAGCAGAGCTGCCGCAACTGGACGGCAATCGCGCGGGTCAGGCCCATCGCAGCGGCCCTGCTGCTGATGACCCTGTTCGCGAGCTTTCCGATGCAGGGACTGACCGTCTTGCTGTGGACAACACTTGCAACGCTTGCACTGTTCCTGCTTCTCCGCCTCTCGGGCCTTGTTGCTTATCTGGCCCCGCGCAAGTCCCGCTCTGTTGCGGCAGAACCAATCCGCCTGCCCTGCGTGTCTGTTCTGGTGCCGCTTTATAAAGAAAAAGAGATCGCCGAAGTTCTGATCGCGCGTCTGCAGCGGCTGACCTACCCAAAGGCACTCCTGGATGTCATTCTGGTGCTAGAGGAACAGGATGATGTTACCAAAGCGGCTTTGCGTGACGTCGAACTTCCCAGTTGGATACGCGCGCTTGAGGTGCCGAAACTCGGCAAGTTGACCACCAAGCCCCGCGCCATGAACTATGCGCTGGATTTCTGCCGGGGCGAGATTCTGGGTGTCTGGGATGCCGAAGACGCCCCCCTGCCCGACCAGATCGAAACCGTAGCCCGTCACTTTGCGGCCGCCCCCGAGGATGTCGTTTGTCTGCAAGGCGTTCTGGACTACTACAACCCGCGAACCAACTGGCGCTCACGCTGTTTCACCATCGAATACAGTGGCTGGTTCCGGGTCATCCTCAAGGGTATCGCCCGGCTGGGCCTCGTGGTGCCGTTGGGTGGCACAACGTTTTTCTTCCGCCGCGATAAACTGGTCGAGCTGGGCGGATGGGATGCCCATAACGTCACCGAGGACGCCGATCTGGGCGTGCGCCTTTGCCGGGCCGGGTACCGGACCGAAATCGTGAACACCGCCACCTATGAAGAAGCCAATTTTCGTGCGTGGCCCTGGGTCAAGCAACGCTCGCGCTGGCTGAAGGGGTTCATGGTCACTTATCTGGTGCATATGCGCGCCCCGCTGCGGCTGCTGCATGATCTTGGGCCGCTCCGATTTCTCGGACTTCAGGCTTTTTTTCTCGGGACGCTCGGGCAGTTCCTTTTCGCCCCGGTGCTATGGGTCTTCTGGCTGATCTTTCTGGACCTGCCACACCCGTTTCAACACATTATGACGCCAGAGTTTCTTAGGGGTTGTGTCTATCTGTTTCTCACCGCAGAAGTCGCCAATCTTCTGGTCGGCCTGCTTGGGGTCATAGCGGGCAACAGACGGTTCCTGATGCCGTGGGTGCCGACGATGTTACTTTATTATCCACTGGGCGTTCTCGCAGCCTATAAAGGGCTGTGGGAACTGGCGGTAAAGCCCTTCTTCTGGGACAAAACCCAGCACGGCCATGCGGCCGAGGAGGTTTAAGCCCGGTTATTTCTCGCGCCGTATCGCATCCTGCTTCAATCGGGTCATGAACGCGACCGAGATATGGTCCTGCAAGGCCCGCGCCGCGCCCTCCTCGTCGCGCGCGGCGATGGCTTCGACAATGCCCTTGTGTTCACCCTGCGCAATCTCACCCCGGCCCTCGGCCGCAAGAGATGTGGTCGCCATCAACGCCATGGTTCGATGCACCAGATCCAGTTGCTGCACCAGATAACGGTTGTGCGAGGCCAGATGAATCTGCTCGTGAAACCGCCGGTTGGCGCGTGACAAAGCCGGAGGATCACCCACCAGCGCGTCATCGGCGGCAACCATTTCCTGCAGCACACGGACTTCCTCTTCCGTCGCGTGCCTGGCCGCCAGCCGCGCCGCCAGCCCCTCCAGTTCGCGCCGCACAACATAAAGCTCTGCCATCTGGTTATGGTCCAGCGACGCCACAATCAACGACCGCCCGTCGCGTTCCAGCAGAGATTGAGTTTCAAGCCGCTGCAACGCCTCGCGGATCGGGGTGCGCGAGACTCCAAACCGCTCGGCCAGTTCGCTTTCCACCAGCCGGTCGCCGGGCTTGTAAACGCCGACGTCGATCGCTTCGAGTATCAGGCTATAGGCATCCGTATTGGATTGTTTGGATTGGGGCATCGGCTGTCAGGTCTCCTCGTTCGGACATGTCTAGCCGTCTCACGCCCCCGCGATCAAGAGCGGCATTGAAAACACGGAACTATCGCCCTAAACCCAAGGCATGGTGAAACCTGCCTTCTCGCACGTCACCCAATGGGTGTTCGACCTCGACAACACGCTCTACCCGCCGCAGATGCGCCTATTCGATCAGATCGAGGTGCTGATGACAGATTACGTGGTGCAAGCCATTGGCGTGGATCGGACCGAGGCGGACCGGCTGCGCTCGCATTACTGGCGGGAATACGGCACCACGCTTGCGGGCCTGATGGCCGAACACGATCTGGACCCCGATCCGTATCTGCACGCAGTGCATCAGGTTGACATGAGCCATATGGAACCGGATGCAGAGCTTGCCGACTATATCCGGGCCCTGCCCGGCCGGCGCATCGTCTATACCAATGGCAGCGCGCCTTATGCCGAGCGGGTTCTGGCCGCGCGCGGGCTCTCCGGTCTGTTCGATGCGATTTATGGCGTTGAACATGCGGGCTATCGCCCCAAGCCCGAAAAAGCCGCGTTCGAGGCGATCTTCGCCCAAGACGGTATCCGGACACGACAGGCCGCCATGTTCGAGGATGATCCCCGCAATCTGGCCGCCCCGCATGAGATGGGAATGCGCACCGTTCACGTTGCGCCGGACCCGCACGAGGCCGATCACATTCACCACCACACCGACGATCTGACCGCCTTTCTTTCGCGCCTGGTCTGAATGTCGCACTGCGACGATCTGCATCTGCCAGCGCTGCAACGACTCACCTATATGCGCCGCAGTGACGAACGGAACGGAGACCCCCATGAGCGCGATCGAGATGCCCCGCCGCCTGCCCATCTGGCAGCGCCTGTTGTTTGCAGTACCCTTGTTTGGCTGGATGGCCCGAGACGCGGCCAATGGTACGGCCGACGACTGGTATTATACCGCAGCCGCCATTGCCAGCATGTGGGGCTGTTCAGTAATGCTGTTCGGCCTTCCGGGGCTCTATATTCCCGCTGTCATGATGGTCCCGGTGATGTTCCTGATCCTCATCCTGATCTCTCGCGGTTAAGAAACGAGACAGGATGTCACTTGGCGCTTGCCATGCATCGGCACTAGGTTCTGCGCAAGATTGGAAAGGCGCGTACCATGGCTGACAAGTGTGACATCCTGATTTCCGGCGGCGGCATCGCCGGACTGACCGCCGCCGCAGCCTTCGGAGCCGCCGGGTTCGACGTGATCTGCGTAGACCCCACCCCACCGATAACCGAACGGGATGCGGCCGGATCAGACCTTCGCACCACGGCGTTTCTGCAGCCAGCGCACAGCTTGCTGGAACAATGCGGTCTGTGGCACCGGCTGGATGCCCATGCCGCCCCCCTGCAGGTCATGCGCATCGTGGATGCGGGCGGCGATGTGCCCGAGCCGCGTGTGGTGCGCGATTTCAACGCCGCCGATATTTCGGACCGCCCCTTTGGCTGGAACCTGCCCAACTGGCTGCTACGGCGTGAAATGGTGGCTCGGCTGGCCGAATTGCCCAATGTCGATTTTCGCCCCGGCACCGGCACCGTCAGCCTTTTCACCCGAACGGCCGAGGCGCGCGTCGGCCTGAGCGATGGCAGCCGCGTCCACTGTAAACTGGTGGTTGCCGCCGACGGGCGTAGCTCTCCGATGCGCGAGGCTGCCAGGATCAACATCCATACCACACGCTATGGCCAGAAAGCGTTGGCTTTTGCGGTCACGCATCCGATTCCGCATGACAATGTATCGACCGAAATCCACCGTTCGGGCGGGCCTTTCACTCTGGTTCCCCTGCCGGATTGGCAGGGTCAGCCCTCTTCAGCCATCGTCTGGATGGAGCGTGGCCCGCGTGCGGTTGAGTTGCTCACCCTTGAGGATGAAGCTTTCGAGGCCGCAATGACCGAACGTTCGTGCGGGTTGTTTGGACCGTTGAAACTGGCCTCGCGCCGGACGATCTGGCCGATCATCAGCCAATCGGCGGAACGCCTTTCGGGCGAGCGCATCGCGCTGATGGCCGAGGCCGCGCATGTCGTGCCGCCAATCGGGGCGCAAGGGCTAAACATGTCGCTGGGCGACCTGCGCACCCTGTTGGAACTGGCACAAGCGCGTCCTGACGGGCTGGGCGATGCACAGATGCTCGACGCTTATCACAGGGCCCGTCATACCGAAATCGAACTACGCGTCAAAGGCATCGACCTGCTGAACCGCGCCTCGATGATCGAGGCGCGACCCTTGCGCGATGCCCGCGCGATGGGGCTGAACGCGCTCTATTCTCTGCCGCCGGTGCGCAAGACGCTGATGCAGATGGGCCTCGGCGTTCGATAAACGCAGGGCGGGCTTCGTCCCGCCACCCGGTCAAAGCACCTGATCCAGAACCCGCTTCAAACGCGCGATGGTGCCATCAACATCATACAGCTTATCGAGGCCGAACAGGCCCAGGCGGAAGGTGCTGAACCCTTCGGGCTCATCACATTGCAAGGGCACACCCGCTGCAATCTGCATTCCAAGCGCCGCGAACTTCTTACCGTTCTGAATCTCGGGGTCTGCTGTGTAGCTGACCACGACGCCCGGCGCGCCGAAACCATCTGCCGCAACGGACATGACGCCCTTATCCTTCAAGTATGCCCGCACACCATCGCCCAAAGCCCACTGTGCCGCGCGCAGCTTTTCGAAACCATAATCCCGGGTTTCGGCCATCGTATCGCGGAAAGCACGCAGGGAATCCGTAGGCATGGTGGCGTGGTAGGCATGGCCCCCATTCTCATAGGCCTGCATGATCTGACGCCACTTCTTGAGATCGATGGCGAAACTGTCCGATGTGGTCTCGGCCAGCCGCGCCTCGGCCCGTTCGGACAGCATCACAAGACCAGCGCAGGGTGTCGCGCTCCAGCCCTTTTGCGGGGCCGAAATCAGCACGTCGACGCCGGTCGCCTTCATATCGACCCACGCACAGCCTGAGGCGATACAATCCAGCACCATCAACGCACCCACCTCATGCGCCGCGGCGGCCATCGCCGTCACGTACTCCTCCGGCAGAATCACTCCGGCCGCAGTCTCAACATGCGGTGCAAAGACAATATCCGGGCGGTTCTCTTTGATTGTCGCCACAACCTCATCAATTGGTGCAGGCGCGAACGGCGAGGGGCTGGCATTTCCTGTCTCACGCGCTTTGAGTACCGTGGTCGAGGATGTCAGAGCACCAGATTCGATAATCTGGCTCCACCGGTAAGAAAACCAGCCGTTGCGCACCACCAGAACATCGGCACCGCGCGCAAATTGCCGGGCTACGGCCTCCATCCCATAGGTGCCGCCACCGGGAATAACCGCAACGCCATCAGCGTTGTATACCTCACGCAGCATCCCTGAAATGTCTCGCATTACCTGTTGAAAGCTCGCAGACATGTGATTCAGCGACCGGTCTGTGAAGACAACCGAGAATTCTTCCAGACCGTCTGGATCGATGGTTTCTAGCAATGCGGGCATCTTTGATCCTTTCCTGTGACTCCACCGTTTCTGCACCTTCGTCAGGATCGGGTAAAGTATCAAACCGATCTCATCAATTGACCCGAGGTAAACCGCAACCGCCGGTTTTGTTTTGAATTTCCCCATGCAACAAATGGATGAAATGACGCCAAACAGTGTCACCTAATCTTTACACTCTGACGTGTTTCTGACCAGATACGCTCACTTAGAACATGAATGGATATTTCAACTCGTGACAACGCAAAAGCGGATTAACTTTCAAATCGTCCGGGACGAAGTTAAACGGCGGATTGAAGCCCGCATCTGGCCGCAGGGCTCGCTTCTGCCGACCGAAACCCAACTGGCGGAAGAGTTCAATTGCGCCCGCGCCACCGTCAATCGGGCGTTGCGTGAACTGGCCGAGCAAGGCTTTGTCGAGCGCAAGCGTAAAAGCGGAACGCGGGTCAAGAAAGAGCCGCGCAAACAAGCCAAGCTTGAAATCTCGCTGGCGCGTCAGGCGGTCGAAAACCAGAACTCGGCTTATCGCTATGCTCTGGTCGAACGGAAAGTGGTCCACAGCCCCGGCTGGTTGACCTCGCAACTGGATGTCGAACCCGATGCCCGCGTGCTGCACGTGATATGTATGCATTACGCAGATAACCGCCCCTTCCAACTTGAAGAACGCTGGATCAACATCGACACCGTTCCCGAAGTCGAACATGCCGATCTCAACAAAAGCGGCCCGCATGAGTGGTTGCTGAACGCCGCACCGTTTACCGAGGCAGAAATCGCGTTTTGCGCCATTTCCGCCGATAGCCGTCTGGCCGAGTTCATGGGTACCACAACCGGCACGTCAATGATTCAACTTGAACGAACCACGTGGAAAAACGGCCAACCGATGACCTTTGCCCGCATGACGCATCACCCCGGATTCCGCATTCGCACCAGATACTGACACGGATCAGCCGATCGGTCCCGGCAGACGTTCCTCGCTCAGCAGCACGTTGGCTTCGACATCACCTGCGCCTGGTAAGGTCATGATACGGCGTCGTAAAACCCGTTCGAAATCGGACAGATCGCGCGCGACGACGCGCAGGCGATAATCGTATAGGCCCAGAACATGCTCGACTGTTTGCACCTCGGGGATGGCACTCACCGCGCGTTCGAAATCCTCTAGACTGACCTGCCCTTTGCGCGCCAGCTTCACCCCCAGAAAAACGGTTACTCCAAAGCCAAGAGCCTCGGCATTCAGCCGCAACCGCCGCCCCTTGATCACTCCTGCATCTTCCATCCGCCGGATACGGCGCCATGTGGCCGGCTGAGACAATCCGAATTTGCGGCCCAAAGCCCCGGCACTTTGGGTCGCGTCCTGTGTCAGAGCACGTAGAATTTTCCGGTCGATCTCATCCAGTTCGATCATATCGGCAACACCTCATCCCTCTTGACCCGCGCTATATGCATCAGAGCCTCAATGTCCGCGATATGAGGCAGTGTCAGAATGCGGTCACGATACACCTGCTGGTAGTGCCCCATATCTCGCGCCAGAACGGAAAGACGCACGTCCACGCGACCCAGAAAGGTCTGGATCTCGATCACCTCGGCGACTTCACGGGCGGCGGCGGTAAAGTCGTCAAAGGCCCGCGCCTGCGTCTTGTCCAGCGTCACCCGCAGCGATACCTCGACCGCATAACCAAGCGCCGCCCAATCGACCACGGCCTCCTGCCCTTCGATAATCCCTGCGGCCTGCATCTTCTCGATCCGGCGCCAGCACACGCCTTGACCGATCCTGCAGCGCTCGGCCAATTCCGCCGTTGTCAGGCTTGGTTCGGCCTGGAAATGGCGCAGAATACGTCGATCGATGTCATCAAGCATGATTTTTTCGTCTTTTATTGTTTTGAAGAATTATTCTTCACCATTTTTTCAAATACTCAATCCCAACCCTATCGCCAATAGCGAAAGCTCGAGATAGAACCACCGCAATCGAAACAGAAAGGACCGGCGAAATGCGCGTCTATTATGATCGCGATTGCGACATCAACCTGATCAAAGACAAAAAAGTTGCCATTCTGGGCTACGGCTCGCAGGGCCACGCCCACGCGCTGAACCTACGCGATTCGGGTGCCAAGAACCTTGTTATCGCTCTGCGCGAAGGCTCGCCTTCGGCGAAGAAAGCCGAAGCGGAAGGTTTGGAAGTGATGGGCATCGCTGAAGCCGCCGCTTGGTGCGACGTCATCATGTTCACCATGCCCGACGAGCTGCAGGCCGAGACCTACAAGAAATACGTCCACGACAACATCAAGCCCGGCGCGGCCATCGCATTTGCCCACGGCCTGAACGTGCATTTCGGCCTGATCGAGCCGAAAGAAGGCGTCGACGTCATCATGATGGCCCCCAAAGGCCCCGGCCACACCGTGCGCGGCGAATACACCAAAGGCGGCGGCGTGCCCTGCCTTGTTGCTGTCGACAATGACGCAACCGGCAAAGCGCTGGAAATCGGCCTGTCCTACTGCTCGGCCATCGGTGGCGGCCGCTCGGGCATCATTGAAACCAACTTCCGCGAAGAATGCGAAACCGACCTGTTCGGTGAGCAGGCCGTGCTGTGCGGCGGTCTGGTCGAGCTGATCCGTTGCGGCTTTGAAACTCTGGTCGAAGCTGGCTACGCGCCCGAAATGGCTTACTTCGAGTGTCTGCACGAAGTTAAGCTGATCGTTGACCTGATCTATGAAGGCGGCATCGCCAACATGGATTACTCGATCTCGAACACCGCCGAGTACGGCCAGTACGTCACCGGCCCGCGTATCCTGAAATACGACGAGACCAAAGCGCGTATGAAAGAGGTTCTGAACGACATCCAGCAGGGTAAATTCGTTCGCGACTTCATGCTGGAAAATGCCGTCGGCCAACCGACAATCAAAGCGTCGCGCCGTGCCAATGACGAGCATATGATCGAGGAAACCGGTGCGAAACTGCGTGGCATGATGCCTTGGATTTCGGCCGGCAAAATGGTCGACAAAGAAAAGAACTAAACCTGATTTCTGTCAGCGAAAGGGCGGCCCTCGTGGTCGCCCTTTTCAGTAGGCAACAGCCCTCCGGTAGCATTCGGCCAGAACGTGGTCCCAGCCGCTATCGTATCCGGTGCGCTTATCTGTCGCCTCAGCCGCCCAGATCTCCCAGCCTCTATGAGTCAGTGTCACTTTGGTTTGATCGGCGCCAAGGGCCTGGAACTCCACCTCGACCCGGGTAGAACGGTCCTTGTTCGCACCGGGGTGCCAGCTGAATGCCAGAGACCTGCCCTCTTCGAAGGCCAACACCTCACCCCAATCCGTGCGTGCGCCATCAAACATTGTCTCATACACTGCGCCGCCAACCCGGGGTTCGATCACGACCGCCAGCGCGGGCTGACCTTGCGAGGCAGAAACGGCGTGCCCATCCAAAGGCCACCAATCGGCGATCCGATGGACGAAAACGTCAAAAGCCCGGTCCGGTCGGGCATTCACGACAACTGACTTGATGATTGGATCGCTCATAGGCTTTATCCTTCGGCCACCTCAACGGCGAAGCTCTCCAGAATATTCGACCAATAACGCTCGACCCATGCGCGCATCTCGATCAATCCTTCGGGTCGGGCGGCATAGATCCGGCGCGTGCCCTCGGACCGGCAAACCACGAGCCCGGCATCGGACAGAACTTTCAGATGTTGCGAGACCGCCGGTCGGCTCACGGGCAGGCTGGCAGCCAGATCACCAACGGCCCTGGGGCGATCGGCCAAGGCTTCAAAGACCTGTCGGCGGGTGGAATCACCCAAGGCGGAAAACACATCTTGGTAAGTCATTACTTACGGTAAGTGACAACTAACAATAAGTCAAGATCAGCGCGTGACACTTCCGGATTCGCGGGATAAGGGGATGGAATGGTTCAACAACCCGATTACCGCGACTGGAGCGGCGTCATTGCTCTTGGCCTGATCTGGGGCGCTACGTTTATGGTCGTTGCCATAGCGCTTGAAGGCTATGGCCCGGTGACAGTCGCAACCGCACGCACGACGCTTGGCGCGGTTACACTGCTGCTGTTGATGCGCGCCACGGGCCGAAAACTGCCCGGCGGAAATATCGCTCTTTGGATTGCGATCATCATTATCGGCGTTCTTTCGACCGCGCTGCCTTTCGTTCTGCTCAGTTGGGGTCAGCAATATGTGCCCTCAGCTTTTGCGGGGCTGTCGATGGCGTCGATTCCGCTGATGGTGCTGCCTCTGGCGCATTTCTTCTCGGACGAACCGATGAATCTGCGCCGTCTGGTCGGTGTGTCGTTGGGCTTTTCGGGTGCGCTCGTACTGATCGGACCTGGTCTTGCGCAATTGGGTCAGGGGGCCGAACCGCTGGCGCAGTTGGCCTGTATCGGGGCTGCATTCTGCTATTCCAGCGCCTCGATTTTTACCCGCCGCTGCCCGCCAATCGACCCGGTCACGCTATCGGCGCTGACTCTTGTCGTCGGAGCCGTCATCCTGTTGCCCATCATGCTGATGACCGAAGGAGTACCCGTCTGGGAAGGCACCCGCCCCGGCCTCGCGATCATCACATTGGGCCTGATCCCGACCGCGTTCGCCACGTTGCTGCGGGTTTCCATCATCCGCAGCGCCGGGTCGGTGTTCATGACGCTGGTGAACTATCAGGTGCCCATCTGGTCAATGGTCTTCGGAGCCTGGATTCTGTCCGAGGCCCTGCCAGTGCGCTTTTACATTGCGCTGGTAATGATCCTGGCCGGTCTGGCGATCAGCCAGTGGTTCAGCCTGCGCAAGATGCTGATCGGGCGTTAACCGGTTACCGCCTCGACCTCAGCCACGATCCCGTCGACCACCTGATTCAGCAGCGCGGCGTCCTCGCATTCGGCCATGACACGGATCAGTGGCTCGGTTCCCGACTTACGGATCAACAACCGCCCCTGCCCGTTCAACCGCGCCTCAGCCTCGGAAATAGCGGACTTGACGGAGGCGGCCTCCAGCGGAACCTGCCCGGCTGTGAACCTCACATTTTTCAGCAATTGCGGTACGGTGTCGAACTGGCGCGATAGCTCAGAGGCTTTCCTTTCGGATTGCACCATCTCGGCCAGGAAATGCAGACCGGCCATCAAACCGTCACCTGTGGTGGCATAATCGCTCATCACGATATGACCCGACTGCTCGCCACCCAGATTAAAACCGCCTTCGCGCATCCGTTCGACGACATAGCGGTCGCCAACGGCGGTGCGCTCCAACCGCAGCCCTTGCCCGGTCAGATGCCGTTCCAGCCCCAGATTCGACATCACAGTCGCCACCAGCGCGCCGCCTTTGAGCCGATCCGCCTTGGACCACGCACTCGCCAGCAAGGCCATCAGCTGATCCCCATCAGCAACCTTTCCGGTTTCGTCAATCACCACCACACGGTCCGCGTCGCCATCCAGACAAATTCCCACATCCGCGCCATGCGCCACAACCGTTTCCGCAGCAACCATGGGCTGCGTGGAGCCGCAGCCAAGGTTGATATTCTTGCCGTCAGGTGCGATCCCGATTGGGATCACATCTGCGCCCAACTCCCAAAGAACCTCGGGCGCGGTCCGGTGTGCCGCACCATTGGCGCAATCGACCACAACCTTCAGTCCGTCCAGCCGCAGATTGCGCGGCAGCGAGGATTTCACCCGCTCGCCATAACGAAACCGCGCATCGTCCACCCGGCGCGCACGGCCGATATTCTGCGCCTGCGCGGGGCTCACACCCTCTTCGATCAGCTGTTCGATTTCTATTTCGGCCTGATCGGACAGCTTGAATCCATCCGGCCCAAAGAACTTGATCCCGTTGTCGATCGCAGGATTGTGGCTGGCTGAAATCATCACGCCCAGATCCGCCCGCATCGACCGGGTCATCAACCCGACCGCAGGGGTCGGCACCGGCCCCAGAAGCAGCACGTTCATACCGGTCGAGGTCAACCCCGCCGTCAGCGCATTTTCCAGCATATAACCCGAGAGCCTCGTATCCTTGCCAATCACAACCCGGTGCACGCCGGACGCATCGCGGCGGAAATACCGGCCGACCGCCGCTCCGATCCGCAAAGCCATTTCCGCCGTCATCGGGTGCGTGTTGGCGGTGCCCCGCACCCCGTCGGTTCCAAACAGCTTGCGCATAAGTCATTCTCCTGAAAATTTCTTGTGCCCGGATTAACGGACGGCGGCCCACAGACGCAAGGCCTGAGCCGTCTCGGCCACGTCATGTACCCGTACAATCTGCGCGCCCTGTGATATTCCCGCCAGAGCGACAGCGATCGAACCCGGCGCACGGGCATCTTTGCGCGGCTCTTTGCCGATCTGTCCGATAAACCCCTTACGCGAGACACCCAACAGGATCGGGCAACCCAGACCATGAAACAGGCTGAGATTGCGCAGCAAGATCAGGTTGTGATCCAGATTCTTGCCAAACCCGATGCCCGGATCGACGATGATCAGATCGCGGCTCAACCCCAGCGCCTCGAGATGCGCAATTTGCCCGTCGAGAAAATCATAAACGTCCAGCAGGACATGATCGTAGTACGGATCATCCTGCATCGTAGCCGGGTCGCCCTGCATATGCATCACACAGATCGGAGCCCCAATCTGCGCGCAAAACGGTGCAAGCTGCGGATCGAACGTGAAGCCCGAGACATCATTGATCAGCCCCGCCCCTGCCTGATGCGCCGCTTTGGCAACGCTGGCCTTGCGGGTGTCGATCGAGATCAGCGCTTCCGTCTCGGCACGGATCGCTTCGATCAGTGGACGCGTGCGGGCAATCTCTTCGTCTTCCGGCACGAAATCAGCGCCGGGGCGCGTGGATTCTCCGCCAATGTCCAGAATGCTTGCGCCATGCGCCACCATATCGGCGGCGGCAGCCCGCGCAGCCGCGACCGAGTTGTGCAGCCCGCCATCCGAAAAACTGTCCGGCGTTGCATTCAGAATGCCCATGATCTGCGGCTGCGCCGTATCCAGCCCTGCGATTGCAGCCCGTGGGAGGGTCAGCCGGTCCAGTTGTTCTTCGGGGATTTCAACCGCATCGACGATCTGTGTGCTCCGACCGCGCTCGATCTTCTCGGCTTGCGTAAACCACAAACTCTGACCCGCCAGAGACATTGCGCCTTCAGGTCGAAAGCTACCGTGCTGCACCAATGGGCGGTAATAGACGGTCACAGTTGCGCCTGCTCCACGGGAACCGCACGCAATGGCGTTTTCGGGGCCTCGGGCAAATCTCCACCGATCACCAGCATCTCGCTGGCCTCAAAGGTTGCCGCGAACCACGCCGCCAGTGCCACCGCATCCGAAGGCGCCGCCGACGGACCATCCACCGCATCCAGCACGATCTTGGACGGGGCCCAGACGCAAATCTGGCCGTTCTTCATCGCCCAATCCAGCTCGGTCCGCGTCGAAACAACCACACAACGATGGTCTCTTGCGGCCAGAACCCAAGCGTTTTGTTCTATTGCCAGCAGATCGATCCGACGCTGCGTCATCGCGTGACCGGTCTGCGGGACCACCATATCCGAGGCACCGACACACAGGATTAACGGACGCTGGCGGTTCTCAAGCTGATCAATCCAGCCGGTCAGATTGTCCGAAGCAATCGCATTGTTCGACAGGAACACAAGCCGTGGATGAGGCCGCTCTTCTTCGGCCACATCATGATGTGCGCCATCCTTTCCGCGAACGATTTCAACGCCCAACGCACCCGGACCACGATCCAATTTTTCTATTCTTACAAAGGCTCTTACAGCCTGAGGCTCAAGCAAAATCCGCTCTGCCACGCGATCTGCCAATGTCTCCAGCAGGTTCAGACGTTCAGCGGCCAATTCAAACGCGATGGCCTCGGTCACCCGGTCATAAGACAGGATGCGATCCACATCATCGTCGATGGGGTCGCTCAGCGGGCGCACCTCGACCACGATGTTGAAACAGATCCGTTGCGTCGTGCCGCGCTCGGCCTGAAACGCGCCGATCTCGACCTCAACGATGTGATCCCGCAACGAGATGCGATCCAGCGGACCGCAAGGCGCAGTGGCCTCGGACCGTTCGGACGGATGCGCAAAGGCGAGGCGAATTTCAGAGCTCATGCGTCGGACCTTCTCGGACTCGGTGGACTGATCGGCCCACTTTAGGCGTTTCGCGGGCGTATAGCACCGTAACAAACGCCTTTCCAGCTATCGAATGCGGCGTTAAGTGACCCGAAACCAGCTCATCATACCCGATGCCGCATGACCCAGCATGTGACAATGCAACAGCCAGTCACCCGGATTGTCGGCGACAAGCGCCACCTGCCGAACCTGCCCCCGCTCGACCAGCACGGTATCGCGCCACGGCCCCAGCGTACCGTCCTGAAGGATCAGTCGGAAATGGTGACCGTGCAGATGCATCGCGTGCGCGAACGCGGTTTCATTGGCGAATTCAATCCGATGAACCGATCCCAATCGCGCATCCAAAAACGGGTCCTCTGGTCGTTCCGCATATCCGTTCAATGCCCAGAAACGCCCAAGCTGCGCCAACTCGCGGCCCGAAAGCTCGGCACCCCCCAAGCTGGCGCTTTCCAGCCAGCGCATGGCCCCGCCCTGCATGATCATCCGATGCAGCGGCGTGTTCTGTGCTGCAACTTCGGGCATCAGATTTGCCGGTAACGGATCAATCCCAGCCCCGGCAACCCGAGCCGATATCCCGGACACGTCAAACTTGACCAGCCCGTAGGCTCCATCCCGTTCCACGCTGACGATGCTTGCCGTCTGGCCAGACCCCGCCAAAACATCAACGATCACGTCGGCCCGCTGCGCAGGTGCCAATGGGAAACTGTTCTCAACCCGCAAGGGTGCGTCAAGCGGCATACCGTCAAGCGCCACGATCCAGCCTGCAAGCCCATCGAGCGCGACGTCGAATATCCGGGCATTCGCCGCGTTGATCAACCGCAGTCGCAGCCGTTCCGATGCCTGAACCGGATAAGAAGGGTCGAACTTTCCGTTCGCCGTAACAAGGTTGCCCAGTCGGCCCGCATGGCTGAGATCATGACCATTGTCGAAGTCGCCTGATATCTCTGCGCTTTCGGGGTCAAGGCGCCAATCGTCCAGCATCAAGGTCAGGTCCTGATCGACATCCGGACCGCTGGCTTCTTCGACGATCAAAGGGCCATAAAGCCCGCGTGCGACCTGTTCTACCGACTGGTTGTGCGCGTGATACCAATAGGTTCCCGCATCCGGCACCACGAAATCATAGTCAAAGCTGGCGTTTGGCTGCACGACCTCCTGTGTCAGCCCGGGCACTCCATCCATCGCATTGTCGATGCGGATGCCATGCCAGTGAACAGTCGTTGGTTGGGGCAGCATGTTAACAAGCTTGCGACGCAACCGGGCGCCCTGTGGAACACGGATTTCGCTACCCGGAACACCGCCGCTGTAACTCCAGACCGGAGTTTCCGGATACCCTTGGGGCGCGATCTGCTGGATGGAAGTCTGTGCCACAAGTTCGGCGGCAGATGCCATCGCCACGCGTGGAATCATCGACAAGGCCAGGGTCGATTGCAGAAATTGTCGGCGTGATATGGTCATTGCGAGCCTCCTGGCTCGCAACATAGATGGTAAAACGCTTGGTGCCAGCACCCTTCCAGCGCTGGTGCGTCAATCAGTTGCTGGCAGTGCGATAGTTGTGCTTGTAGAAAATATGCACACCAATCCGCGCAGTTTCCTTGTAAACCCGCGACCATGACGGGCGGACCGCCTTGGTATGATAATGCGTGGCACCCGCCGTCATCTCTTCGGCTACACCGTCTATCGCCGCACGGGCGACCTTGGCGACACGCTCGTACGCGCGCTTCTCATTGATGACCTCTTTGTGACCGTCGCAGGTATAGGTGAACTGACACTGGTACCGCTTGCCGGTCCCTTGCTTGATCACACCACACAGCGAATCCGGGAAGCGGTCGCTTTCAACGCGGTTCTTGATGACCTCGGCTACGGCAAACTGTCCACGCACGCTTTCACCGCGCGCTTCGAAATACAGCGCTTCCGCCAGGCAGCGGAAATCTTCATCTCCGGTCGCCTTTGGCTGCTGATCCAGCCACCCCTTGGTATAAGAAACTTCGAGTTTCTCCGGCGTTTTACGTGGCTTGAACAGCTTCAGGTAATCGCGGAAATTCTGTGTTGGCAACTCGTTACGTGTAACCAACTCAACAGATCTGTCTTCGCCCCGCCTTTCGGCATAGGACAAACTCGGCAGCACGGTTGCTGCCAAAATGGCAACAGCCACTATGTAGCGTCTCATCAGATAACCTCGCACAGGCACATACGCGCCAAACCCTCCCCCGGCGGGCGCGACGAGGCTAATACCCCAGACGAAGCGAAACGTCCAGTTCTGAAAAAAATGCAAGTGGAATCTTGCCTGTTCGGCCAAATTTTTTCAGCCGCAAGCCCATCCCTGACCCACTATTCTTAGGGCTTTGGGGGCAAGTCAACCCCCAAGTTTGGACGAAATCGCCAATTGAGCGGCAGACAGCCGAGCGACCGGAACCCGGAAGGGGGAACAGGACACATAGTCGAACCCAAGGGCCCTGCAGATGGCGATTGATTCGGGGTTACCACCGTGTTCACCACAAACAGAAAGTGTAACGTCTGGTTGCGCTTTACGTCCGCGTTCAGCCCCCAGTTTCAACAACTCACCCACCCCGTCGCCATCCAACACGTGGAACGGGTCTTCGTTGAAGACCCCCAAATGCACGTACGCCGACATGAACCGCCCCGCGTCGTCGCGCGACAAGCCATAGGTCATCTGGGTCAGGTCGTTGGTCCCAAAACTCAGAAAGGCGGAATGCGGAGCGATCTCATCGGCGCGCAAACAGGCCCGGGGTGTTTCCACCATCACGCCCAATCGATAATCGAACTCCTGCCCCTGCTCCGAGGCGACCTCGGCCGCGACCGTATCGATACGGGTTTTGACCAGCTCGACCTCGCGCTTGGCCGACACCAGCGGGATCATCACCTCGGGCACCACAGGCGCGCCTTCCTTGCTGGCCTCCAGCGTCGCTTCAAAAATTGCACGCGCCTGCATGTCGTAGATTTCCGGAACGGTCACGCCCAGACGCACCCCGCGCAGACCCAGCATCGGGTTGTATTCACTCATTGCCTCGACCCGGCGCTCCACATCCGACACAGGCAAATCCAGCGCTTCGGCCAGTTCGCGCTGTCCGGTGCGGGTGGTGGGCAGGAACTCGTGCAGGGGAGGATCGAACAGGCGAATGCAGACCGGCTGCCCCTCCATGATCCGGAACAGTTGTACGAAATCCTGCCGCTGCATCGGCAGAAGGCGTTCCAGCACCGCAGCTCGGCCCGAGGGCGTCTGCGCAAAGATCATCTCGCGCATCACGGTCAGGCGACCGGGGTCAAAGAACATGTGTTCTGTCCGGCACAGGCCAATACCCTGCGCCTGAAAGTTCCGCGCAGTCTGCGCATCTGCGGGGGTATCGGCATTGGCGCGGATGGCGATGTCCCGCTCGGCATCCGCCCATCCCATCAGGGTCTGGAAACAATCGTCCAGCGCTGCCTCAAGCATCTCGGGTTGCCCAGCCAGAACCTGGCCGGACGTCCCGTCGATGGTCAGAATATCGCCCGTTTTGAACACGCGCCCATCCGGCGCGTTCAGCAGTTTTTTCTTGGTCTGGAACCGCATCTCGGACGCGCCGACGATACAAGGCAGACCCAACCCCCGTCCAATCACCGCCGCATGGCTGGTGATGCCGCCCTTTTCCGTCAGAACTGCCACAGCGGCGTGCATCCCGCGCACATCCTCGGGCGAGGTTTCGCGGCGTACCAGAATACAGGGCTCGCCCCGTGCAGCGCTAGCTTGCGCCTCGGCCGCGGTAAACACGATCCGCCCGGTGGCGGCGCCGGGGCTGGCGGCGATGGCCGTGGTCAGCACATCTCGCTCAGCCTCGGGGTGGACTTGCCGGTGCAGCAATTCGTTCAGCGAATGCGGGTCGATCCGCATAACGGCCTCTTGCGGCGGGATGATCCCGTCTTCGGCCAAGCGCACAGCGATCCGCATCCCGGCCCGCGATCCACGCGGAACCCGCACGCCGTCCAGGATGTGCACTTGGCCGTTCTGCACCACGAACTCGACCTGCATCTCTTCGCGCAGCTTCTCACGCATCAGCGCGGCGTGGGCCTTGAGATCGGCGAACGCCTCGGGCGCCACGTCCTCCAGCGATTGGCCCCGTTCATCCTTCTCCAGATACAGCGCGGCCACGCCCTCACCCAGCGCATCGCGCCCCTGACTCTGGCTCAGATACCGCCCCGTGATCTGAGGCATCCCCGTCGCCGGATCGATCAGTTGCAACACGCCCGAGCCGCATTCGCCCTGCCCGACACCGGGAATCATCTCCTGAATCACCAACCCTAAACCGGCATCCGCAGGCGCGCCCTTGGCCTGCCGCAAAAGCCGGGCCGAGGTGCCGTCCCACGCCCGCGCCATCGAGCGCAGCACACCGATCAGCTGCTCTCCCCGATCCTGCGGAAACGCCTCGTCGGTTTCATCTTCATAAGCACGCAGCGACAGGCTGAGCCCTTCGCGCCCATCCGTCTCGATATCGTCGAACACATCCGGGTCCAAACGCGCCACATGCAACGCATAGCTCTGCACGAACCGCAGATACAACGCCGCCGCCGCTTCTGCGCCCATATCCGCCGACAGGTCCAGATAGCGCGCATCATTCATGCCGATATTCAGCACCGCACCTGGCCCGCCCCAATCCGGGTCTTCCGAACTTGGCCGCACACATAGCAACGCCTCAGCATCAAACTGATCCAGAATGGCGGCGATGTCAGGCACCTGCCCTTCGGCAATTTGCTGCACCGCGTCAAAGGACAGAGCCACCGTACGTGGCACCGGCATCTCCAGCCGGACCAGACGTTGCAGGCATTTCGCCCGGCCGCCATGGGTATTGGCGTTCACGGGCGCTATGGGGGTGATAAGCGTGGTATGCGGATTATTCTGCACTGCGGCACCTTTTGGTTTCACCGCAGCATAAGCCCCTGCGCCCTTGGCGCAAGGGCGTTATCCCTCGATACGGGTCAGATCGGCCACGCTTGAGCAGACCTTGCGGATCTGGCTGAGCAGGTTCAGGCGGTTGCGGCGCAGGATGTCATTGTCGGTGTTGACCTGCACGTCCTCAAAGAACGCATCCACCGGCCCGCGCAGTTCGGCCATTGCCGCCATGGCTGTCGGAAAATCCTCGGCCTTCAGCGCCGGATCGATCTTGGCATCTGCCGCGTCAAGCGCTGCAAACAGCGCCTTTTCGCTGTCGGTCTCGGCAAATTTCACATCCGCGCCATAGGAGTATTCAACCCCATCCTTCTCTTCCGCCTGAGACAGAATGTTGTTGGCTCGCTTGAACCCCTGCACGAGGTTTTCCCCATCCTCGGTCGCAATAACCGCGTTTAGAGCACGGGCGCGCTTGACCAACAGGTTGAGGTCGTCATTCCCCTCCATCGCGATACAGGCGTCGATGATGTCGTGGCGGATGCCCTCTTCACGGAGGAAGACCTTGAGGCGGTCGTGGAAGAAGGACATAAGATTTTCAATCAACCCTGCTTCGTCTGCTTGCGCGCCAGCTCCGAGGCGCAAACGGTTTCCAATCTCCGTCGCCTCAATTGCAAGTTCTGTGAAACGCCTTGAATTAACTTCGTTTTCGCTAACGCTGCCGCTCGCGTTCAAATGTCGTTGCTCCGCCATATTGGCGTGTACGCGAGCAAATCGAAGAGGATTCAGCAACCGTTCCCCTAACCTGAGCACGACTCCATTTTCGAGAGTCAGCCGAATAACCCCCAACGCCGCACGGCGCAGCGCAAAGGGGTCTTTCGACCCGGTGGGCTTCTCATCAATCGCCCAGAACCCGGTCAATGTATCCAGCTTGTCGGCCAGCGCCACGGTAACGGACAGCGGCGCGGTCGGCACGTCATCCGACGGCCCAAGCGGCGAGTAATGCTCTTGTGCCACGGCGGCCACGGCAGCGTCTTCGCCTGCCGCTTCAATGTAATAACGCCCCATAAGCCCCTGAAGTTCGGGGAATTCATAGACCATCTCGGAACTCAGATCAGCCTTGGCCAGACGCGCGGCTTTCTCGGCCTGATCTGCATCCGCACCGACCACCGGGGCCAGTTCGCGGGCCAGTGCGGCGATGCGGTCGATGCGCTCGGCCTGCGTGCCCAGCTTGTTGTGGAAGGTCACATTCTCCAACGCGCGGGTCCATTGGGCGATGTCCGATTTGGCGACGCGCAGGTCATTCTCCCAGAAGAATTTCGCATCGGCCAGACGCGCCGACAGAACTTTCTGGTTCCCCGCCAGTATGGTCGCGCCATTGTCGGCGGTTTCGCGGTTGGCGACTGTGATGAAGCGTTCGATCCGGCCGGTTCTGGGGTTCCTCACGGAAAAGAACTTCTGGTGTTCTTTCATCGACGTTTGCAGAACCTCGGGCGGCAGTTCGAGGAATTCTTCGTCGATCTGCCCCATCAGCACAACGGGCCATTCGACCAGACCGGCAACCTCAGCCAGCAGACTCTTGTCGTCGACAACTTCCAGACCTGCGGCAAAAGCCATGTTCTGGGCATCGTTCCAGATATGCTCGGCACGCTCTTCGGGCGAGAGCACCACAAAGGCGCGTTTCAGCTTGGCGGCGTAATCCTCGAACGAGGTCACGGCAAACCGGTCTGGAGCCATGAAACGATGGCCCGCAGTCGTATCACCGGATGTGATCCCCTCGACCTCAAGCGGCACCACCTGCGCGCCCGCCTCATCGCTCAGGATGCACAGGATCGAATGCAGCGGGCGGACCCAGCGCATCTGGCCCGCGCCCCAACGCATCGACTTGGGCCACGGGAAGTTGCGGATCGTCGCCTCAAGCACTTCGGCCACGATCTTGGCTGCCGGACGACCGGGTTTTTCGATGGTGGCGAAATAGACCGCGCCTTTGGGCGTGTCGCGCTCTTCCAACTGATCTCGGGTTAGGCCCGCGCCGCGTAAAAAACCTTCGATGGCTTTGTCCGGCGCGCCGACCTTGGGGCCCTTGCGTTCTTCGCGGATGGTGGGGCTTTCGGCCAACAGCCCCTCAACCGCCAGCGTCAGACGGCGGGGCGTGGTGAGCGCAGCGGCCCCGGCATAGGTCAGACCGGCCTCGACCAGACCATCGGTGATCCGCTTTTTCAGATCCTCACCGGCGCGGGCTTGCATCCGCGCGGGGATCTCTTCGGAGAACAGTTCGATCAGCAGGTCGGGCATGGTCGGTCCTTAGAAATTCACAATCGTCTGAATGACGATGGCGTTGGCGATATCCACAAAGAAGGCGGATACAAGGGGGAGCACGATAAAGGCAATAGGCGACGGGCCATATCGCTTGGTCACAGCGGTCATATTTGCGATGGCGGTCGGGGTCGCGCCCAGCGCAAAGCCCCCGAACCCGGCGGACAGAACGGCGGCGCGATAGTTCGAGCCCATCATCGGGAACAGAACCCAGAGAACGAAGGCGACCGCAAACAGGGTTTGCGCTGTCATGATCACCGCGATTGCGAGGCCCAGTTCGGCGATTGTCCAAAGTTGAAGGCTCATCAGTGACATCGCCAGAAAGGCGCCAAGAGCGAATTCCGAGATCAGCGCCAGCGAGGGCGTGCGCGACACGGGTGGCGCATTCGGGGCAATCATTGCGCGCAGGTTGGCGATCACGATCCCCATGATCAGGCAGGGTACAAACAGCGGCAGCTTGAGCCCGGCGGCACTGATCGCCTCACTCAACACGTAGCCCGAGATGATCGCCAGATTCAGATGCAAAAGCACGCGCATGACCGTCAGATGATCGATACCGGATTTCTGGTCGGCCTCATTGGGCAAGCCCACCGTGTGTTCTTCTTCAGGCCGGTCGGGGCCAAGCTTGCGCCCCTCGATCAGCAGCCGCGCGATGGGTCCCCCGACCAGAGCGGCCAGCACAAGGCCCAATGTGGCCACAGCAACGCCAAGTTCGGTCGCACCACCCAGCCCCGTGGCCTGCGCAACCTCGGGTGCCCAGGCAATCGCGGTCCCGTGCCCGCCGATCAGCGCAGCCGAGCCGAACAGGACCCCGGCCTGAGCGGGATAACCGAACAGCGTCGCCCCGGCAGCTCCGATGACATTCTGCGCGACAATGGTCAGGAGCGTTAAAATCAAAAGCAACAGCAATGGCTTGCCGCCCGCAATTAAATCAGACAGGCGGGCGTTCAGACCGATACCCGCAAAGAACAGCACCAACAGGAAATCGCGCGCGGTCAGGCCAAAAGACAACTCAACCCCGAACACCAGATACAGAGCCAGTACCACCAGCGACGCCAGAAGCCCTCCGGTTACCGGCTCGGGGATGTTAAAGCTGCGCAGGGGCGCGACACGGGCGTTGATCTCGGCCCCCAGCAGATAGACCGCAAAGCCCAGCGTCGCAGTCAGGAAATCCGGGATCTCGACAACCGTGCCCATTTGCGTCAGTTCTCGGGTCGGGGCGGGCATTCCTCGCCCACGACCGTCCCGTCATAGGCCTTTTCGCCGCAATTGTTCAGCGCGTGCCAGACATAGCCCTTGCCGTCCTGAGTCACCGCCACAATACGGTCGACGCCATAGTGGATGTTCTTGGCGCCCATGAACGCCTGCGCCTGCCCCGATTTCAGCGCTCCGGCCAGAGCGACCGCATCGTAACAGTCGAACCACCCCGGCGCGGTCAGCGGCTCCGGGTTTTCGACCGCGACGAACCCGGTCATCTGATCGGGCGTCAGATCGGTTTCGAAACAGGCCCTGTAGCGGATCGGAGAGCTGTCGGCGTCAATCGCCTGAAACGCCGTATAGGCGATGGGTTCGGGGGTCGCACCCCCCTGCCTCAGCAGGGCCACATCCCGATCAGGGATTGGCTCGACCTCATAGTAAAACCCATAAATCTGCAGGTAATACATGCCGACACCCGCCGCGACGGCGCAGACAACCAGCAGAATAGCCAGCAATTTTCCGGTCATGCGTCACGCCTCCGTCTCATAACAGCGCTTACGGCGATCACGCGACGTGGCCCGCCGCCTCGGTCAGCACGAACGCGTCGGCGCATTGCTTGGCCAGCGCCCGAACCCGTCCGATATAGGCCTGCCGTTCGGTCACCGAGATCACCCCCCGCGCATCCAACAGGTTGAAGATATGCGATGCCTTGATGCACTGATCATAAGCCGGGTGCGCCATGATAATGCGTTTGCCGGTTTTTGGATCGTCATGTTCCTGCGCCAGAATGGCGGCGCATTCAGCCTCGGCCTCTTGGAAGTGGCGCAGCAGAACCTCGGTATTGGCTACGTCAAAGTTCCAGCGGGCGTATTCCTCTTCGGTTTGCTTGAAGATATCGCCATAGGTTAGCGGGCTGGGTGACTGAGGGTCATTGAACGGCATGTCCATCACGTGATCGACGCCCAGCACATACATCGCCAACCGCTCCAGACCATAGGTCAACTCGCCCGAGACAGGCGCGCAGTCATGCCCGCCGACCTGCTGGAAGTAGGTGAACTGGCTGACTTCCATACCGTCACACCAGACCTCCCAGCCCAGCCCCCAGGCACCAAGCGTCGGGCTCTCCCAGTCATCCTCGACAAAGCGGATGTCGTGCAGCTCCATATCGATGCCGATGGCCTGCAACGAACCCAGATAAAGCTCCTGCAGATCCGGCGGGCTGGGTTTGATCAGCACCTGATACTGATAGTAATGCTGCAACCGGTTCGGGTTTTCACCATAGCGCCCGTCGGTCGGACGGCGCGACGGCTGCACATAGGCCGCTGCCCAAGCCTTGGACCCCAAAGCGCGCAGAGTGGTCGCGGGGTGGAAAGTCCCAGCCCCAACTTCCATGTCGTAGGGCTGCAATATCGCGCAACCCTTTGAGGCCCAATAGGTCTGAAGCCGCAGGATGATCTCCTGAAACGAACGTGGTGCGCTGGACGGTTCGGTCATGACATTCCCTCTGGGCGCCCATGCGCCCGGTTCCGGTGGGTTCGGTCCTTCCTATGCAAGGGGCCGTTGGGCGTCAACGGGCCATTGGGCCACTCTGTCACTGCGCAGCCACACCCAGAATTCCCCGTATTCCGGGCATGGCAATCACAGGTCGATTCCGCGTAATCTGCGCCAAAGTGAAAACACTGCATAACACGGGCAGACAATGACACGCGTATTTACGGTTACTCTATTCTTTTTCCTCTTCGGCCTGCGCGCCGCCTTCGCCCAGCAAGACCTTGGCGTCTGGGTTCAGATCGAGGCACAGCCCTCACTGCGCGAGGCGCAGGAACGGGCACAAGCCTACGCGAACGCTTTGCCGGACGTGAACGGATTTCGTCTGGACAGTGGCTGGTATGCCATTGTTATCGGGCCATATTTGCGTGACGATGCCGAACAGGTTTTGCGCGTCTACCGCGCCGAACGTCAGATACCAACGGACAGTTTTATCGCCTTCTCCAGCGCTCTGGGGCAGCAGTTCTGGCCGGTCGGCGTCAATATCCTCGACCGGGGTCTGATCAACGCGCCTGTCCAACCGGAACCGCAACCACAACAACCACAGGCCGGATTGACCCCGCAAGCCTCCGACGAAACCCGCTCGCAGGCGCTGCAGGGTGAACGCCTGCTGACGGCGCAGGAACGCAAGGACTTGCAAACCGCACTGCAGGCCGCAGGCTTCTACAACTCGACCATTGACGGTGCGTTCGGTCAGGGCACCCGCCGGTCGATGAGCGACTGGCAGAGGTTCAACGGGTTCGAAGCAACTGGCGTATTGACGACGTTACAGCGGAAAGCCCTGCTGGATGACTACAACGCACCGCTGATCAGCGTCGGGATGGAGCGGTACTCTGACCCGCAAGCCGGGATCGAACTGGACATGCCGCAGGGCGTCCTGGGTTTTGACCGCTACGAGGCGCCTTTCGCCCATTTCAAACCGACATCCGATCTGGGTGCCAAAGCGCTGCTGATCTCACAGGAAGGTTCACCCGCCACGCTGCGCGCGTTGTATCAGGTGATGCAATCGCTTGAGATCATCCCGCTCGAAGGCGAGCGCGCACTGCGCGGCAACAGCTTCACCATCGAAGGGCGCGGTGACGGGATTGTTTCGTTCACGCAGGCTGCGCTGAAGGAAGGCAAGATCAAAGGCTTCACGCTGGTCTGGCCCCAGGGCGACGAGGCGCGCCGCGCCCGGGTTCTCGCGGCGATGCGCGCCAGTTTCACCACCACCGACGCCGTGCTGGATGCCGGTGCCGGGGCGGATGCGGAACAGCGCATCGATCTGATCTCGGGCCTGCAAATCCGCAAACCGCGCCTGTCGCGATCCGGCTTCTTCGCTGATGCCAGCGGGGCGGTCCTGACCGTAGCCGAGGCTGCAGACGGCTGTACCCGCATCACGCTGGATGGCGATCAGGAGGTACAGGTTGCGTGGCAGGATGCCGATCTCGGCGTCGCTGTCCTGCGCCCCAGCCAAACGCTGGCGCCAATCAGCGTCGCCGAATTCCGTGCGGACCAGCCGCGCATCCAGTCTCAGGTCGCCGTGTCGGGCTTTTCCTACCAAGGCGCGCTGGGTGCCCCAACCCTGACCTTCGGCGAGATTGCCGACATTCGCGGCCTGAACGGTGAGGATGGCGTCAAACGCCTTGCCCTTGCGGCCCAGCCGGGTGATGCGGGCGGGCCCGTGTTTGATGACAGCGGCAGCGTCGTTGGCATGTTGCTGCCTACGCCTTCGGACGGGCGCACCCTGCCCGACGCAGTCAGTCTGGCAGCCAATGTCGGGCGCCTGACCGAGGTGCTGAGCAAAGCGGGCATCTCGGGCCAACCTGCGCAGGCGTCGGCCCGGATTTCACCGAATGAACTGAGCCGCCGCGCCAACGGAATGACCGTTCTGGTGCACTGCTGGGACTGAGTCACCAGATAGAAAGGCGCCGCATTCAGCTGTGGCGCCTTTTTCATGGGTTCACAGGATATCCGGCGTGACGCGGATCAGCGTTGGCCCTGCGGCCCTGAACGCGGAACGCACGGCCGCCTGCATCTCATCCAGAGTTTCCGGTGCCGCCGACCGCGCCCCGAAAGCCTCGGCCAGTCTGCAGAAATCCGGATTGCGTGCGATCACAGCATTGGGTGCAATCTGACCCCGTACCATGCTGTCCTCGATCTCTTTCAGCTTGCCGTTGTCCCACAGGATGATGGGCAGCGACAGGCCAAGCTCTACCGCAACCCCAAGCTCTTGCATCGTGTAGTGGAACCCGTAGTCGCCCGCGATCACCGCTGTCGGCTTACCCCCTCGCGCCACCGCGCCTCCGATCCCGGCAGGCAGGGCATAGCCCAGCGTGCCAAACCCGGTCGGGTGATGCCAGTGATAGGGGAAGGCCATGTCCCAGACCTCTTTCGAGGCATATGCAAACTGGGTCATATCCGAATAGATCATCGTGTCCACCGGCATCGCGGCCCGCAACGCATCGATCACCGGAACAATCCCCGGGCGCTCAGCATCCACCTCGGCCCGCCAGCGCACGCGGGCGTTGCGCACTTCTTCCGCGGACCAGCCGGTGGCCGGTTTCACCCCTTCGGTTGCAGTCCACAACGCACGGGCAAAGCCCTCGCCATCTGCCTGCAATTTGACTGCGGCGCGGTGGTGATCCGACAGGACCTGCGGGTCCAGATCGACGCGTACCATCGTCGCGGTATGGCCCAGATCACGCCGCCACAGATCAACCTCGCCCAGTTCGGCCCCGACGACCACGACCAGATCCGCCGAGGCGATCACCTCGGCACTGCCCGGTCGCGGCAGCGTCGACCCGAAATCAAGCGGATAGTCAGCCCCGGGCAGACCCCGCCCTGCATAGGTCGTGAAACATGCCGCCCCCAGCTGCATCAATATCTGCCGCCACAGGTTCGACCGGCACCCGCCCCCCAGAATGAACAAGGGTCGTTGCGCGATATTGAGAAGTGACAGGACTGGCGCCACATCCGGCGGCAATGTCTTGTTGCGCAGCGCAGGCTGGTTCGGGAAGGGCGCGGGCACCGCCTCGGCCTCCAACTGCGCGATAGGGACCTGAATGTGCTTGGGGCGCGGGCGCGAAAGCTCAAACTCTTCGAAAGCGCGCTCAATCAATCCGTAAGCCGCCTGCGCATCGTTTGCCTGACAGGACCAGTCGGTTACCGTCTCAGCCGCTGCGCGCTGATCCTTCATCTGGTGCAGCTGCCCGCGTTGGGCCTGCACATCGTCCAGACAGGAGGATAGCACCAGCAGCGGCACGGAATCCGAATAGGCCTGCCCCATCGGCGTCATGATGTTACACAGGCCCGGGCCGGTGATCACATAGGCGACCCCCGGCTTGCCCGAGGCACGGGCATAGCCATCCGCCATGAACCCCGCCCCCTGCTCATGGCGGGCCAGAATATGAGTGATCCCGGCCTCTTCGATGCCGCGATACATTTCCTGATTATGAACACCGGGAATACCAAAGATCACATCGACGCCACGATCCCTCAGCATGTGCGAGATTTGCGCCCCCAGGGGTCGTTTCATCAGCCTCTCCAGAATTGAACGGTAAAGATCGCGTAGACGGCCAGCAGTTCAAGTCTGCCGACCAGCATCCCGATGATCAGCAGCCACTTGGCGCCGTCATTCAGGCCCGCGAAGTTGCCTGCCGGTCCGATCTGATCGCCCAGCCCCGGCCCCACATTGGCCAGCGCCGTCGCGGCCCCGGACACGGATGTGATAAAATCCAGCCCGGTCAAGGCCAGCGCCCATGACAAGACGCCCAGCGACAGCGCGAAGAACATGAAATAGCTCATGACCGAGGTCAAAACGTCCCGCCCGATCGCCCGCCCGTCATAGCGCGGCATAAACACCCCATGGGGCGAGCGGATGCGTCGGATTTGCGTCTTGATCGAAGCAAAAAGCAGCTGGTACCGGAATATCTTGATCGAACATGCGGTCGAGCCCGCGCAGCCTCCGATCAGGCCGATCAAAAAGAACAGCATGATCGGGAAGCTGCCCCAGCCCATATAGTCGACACTGGCATAGCCCGTGCCCGAAATGATCGAGGTGATATTGAACAGCGATTCGCGAAACGCCTGTTCCCAATGATGCGGGAAGACCGAGGTCAGAAACACCGACATGATCACCACCAACACCGCAATGGTTCCCAGAAAGGCGCGTATCTGGCTGTCTTTCCAAAGCGAATTGGTCGTGCCGTTGGCGAACTGCACGTAGCGCACAAAGGGCAGCGCGGCCAAGATCATGAAGACCGAGGCCGCATACTCGGCCGGTCCTGAGAAGGTTCCGAACGAGGCGTCGTAGTTGGAGAACCCGCCCGTGGACAATGTGGTCAACGCATGTACGACCGCATCGAAAAAACCCATTCCAAGCCCGGCATAGACTAGGGCGCAAACGACGGTCAGAAACACGTAGATCAGCGAAATCTGCCCTGCGATCTCCTGCGCGCGGGGCAGGATTTTTCCCATCGTCTCGAACCCTTCCGAGCGGAAGATCTGCATCCCGCCGACGCGCAGTTCGGGCAGGAACACCATGGCGACGACGATGATGCCGATGCCACCCAGCCACTGCAGCACACCGCGCCACAGCAGCAAGCCCTGAGGCAGCTCGTCGAGCCCGGAAATCACCGTCGAGCCCGTTGTTGTCAGGCCTGACATGGCCTCGAAATAGGCGTCGACAAAGCGCAGTTCGGTCGCCCCGAACAGGAACGGGATGGCGCCGAATACCGGCAGCGCCAGCCAGACACCCGAGGTCAGCAAAAAGGTCTGACGGATGGTCAGACCTTCCCCGACCCCGTTCGAGCAGCTCATCGCCAGGACACTGCCGGTCAGAAGCGTGATGACCGCACTTTCAAAGAAAACGTGCCACTCGCCCCGCCCTTCGATCAGGTCGGCAAGCATCGGCAGCAGCATGGTCGCCCCTAGAATGGCGACCAGCAGGCCAATCACATATCCGACAGGGCGAAGATCCATCATGACGGGCAGCGTTGGCGCGCCTGCCCGACGGTGTCAAGCCGATGATCCGTGTTACGTGTCGGATTTTGTCTTTGTTGCAGGCATCGCTGGCGGTTTGGACGGCGCCCGTGCGCGGCGTGGTTCGGGTTTGGCCTGCCCGGTGGATGCGGTGGCGGTCGCCTTCTGTGGCTCAGCTTTTGCTGGTGCAGGCTTGGACGAGGCCGCTTTGGCAGTGACCGGTTTCGGCGCTGCGGCCTTGACCGGAGCGGCTTTGGGCGCCGCGGGTTTGGCCGGGGCCGGCTGTACGGCTTTTGCGGCCGGCTTGGGTGCCGTCACCGGCTTTGGCGCGCCCGAAGAGGTTTTCGCCTTGGTCGCGGGCTCTGGTTTCACCGCCGCAACAGCTTTAGGCCCGGTCGCGATGGGTTTGACCGGGACCTTTGCCGGAGTCGCCTTGGGCGTAGGCTTGATCGCAGGCGCGGCTGTGCCAACAGCAGGTTTCGCCTTCGCCGCTGTTTTGGGTTTCGGGGCCGCTTTGGGTCGCGCAGCAACCGCCTTTGGTCTGGAGGCAGGTTTGGCACGGTTCGCTACCGCCGGTTTCGACGGAGCGGCCTTGCGGGCTGCGGGCGCATCGGTCGTGGTCAGCCCCTGCAGCGGTGCCATCGGCAATTCAAACGCCGCACGGGTCATGATCTGCATGATCTCCAGTTGGCTGACCACCGCGTAGCCCGCCATACGGATCGCCGCTGCCTGAAACTCAAGCGGTTGAGAAATCGGATTCATTGCATGTCTCTCCTGATAAAACGGATGCAGCAAAGAAAGACCCCCCGCCCGCCCCAATCGTCCGGACGGGTTTGCAGGCTCGCGGTCCAAAGCGTCGCACGTTCCGGCTTCCTTTCGGGCTGCACCCCCGCATGTCGGGCGCGCAGCAGCTGCACACTGGCACAGTCTAGCCCAAATCATGACGCAGATGCAGCATTAGCTGCTGCATTGCGGCAATAAAGCGCCAATTCGAAAAATTTGATCGTATTTCCAGCAGTTTCCGTTGGGTCAATCAGCCAATATGGAACAGAGTCGTAAACAAACGCGGGTCCAAACTGGCAGATTCGAAGGTGGGTCCTTCGGTCAGAATCGATACGGCATCATGGCTGTGCAGGCTTTCCTGATGGCTTGCGATCACGCGGAAGTCCCCGACGTGATGATCGGCGTGAAGCTCGGCACAGAACAGACGCGCGGCATCCTCGACAAAAATCGGGTTGGCGGCGTTCAATTCGGCAAAAGCCTGTTCATCCTCGCGCTTGACCATCACCTGCGTCTCGGTCGGCACCGCTCGACGACACAGCGCGATCAGATCCTCAAACCACAGACAATCCGCATTGCAGTCCACAACCACCGAAATCCGCGCCACCGAGCGCTGAGAGTGCGGAGTCGCCAACTGCCCGCGCGTAGCACGCGCATGTTCGCTAAGTTCCAGCGAACAGGGGCAGGTGGAAGAATAGACGTAATCCAGATGCATGATCTTAAGGCGCTCACCGCCCTGCTCGACCAGTTCCAGCGCGATATCGTAGTACTGATACCCTGACAGGCCCGAGCGCAGGCTCTCGATCCGGTCGGGGTACGAGAACCGCATCTGGATACGAGCATCCAGACTGTCCAGATCGGACATATAGTCGTCCAGCGCTGCCTCCATCACCTCAAAGCTGAAGGTCCGCTCGGAATGTTTGTAGAACGACCGCATGATCCGGGACATGTTGATGCCCTTTTTCCCGGCCTCAAGACTGACCGAACCGGTCACCGAGGTCTCGAGCGTCAGGTCCACACCGTCCTTGCGGTGGAACCGGATCGGCAGGCGGAAATTCGAGATGCCCACATGCTGAATCTGCCGCTGCGCCCCCCGGATCAGGCTGGACGGGCCATTTTGGAGATCAGGCAAGGTCGCCTTATAGGCCGCATCGGCCTCGAACCCTTCGGGGTATTCACGCGACAGGGCCGGATAGTTCGTCGGCATCAGGCCCGGCACAAGCTGCACGATGGCCGGATCAAGCTGACTGATTTCCGCAGCCGAGGCGGTTTTCGCCCACGCCCGCAGAACCTTAAGCGCGGCAGCAGCCTGATCGTGATCGGGTGTGTCGTCAATATCGCGCGGATGAATGTTCATTGGCACGGGTCCCTTGCTAGGCCGACGGACTATATACGACCGGGGTTGAATTACCAGTCCGCAGAGATACGCGCGGGATACCATCCCGGATTAAAATTAAATGCGGAAAACCGTCACTTTTCAACCGAAAGCGCCCGATCAGGCGGATCAGGGCCGCCTGACCATGGGTCATCCCGGCGACGTTACCCCTGCGACGCCGCCAGCGCCTGTTTGATGTCGGCCAGCAGATCATCCGCATCTTCAAGCCCCAGCGACAGCCGGATCAGGCCGGGAGTGATGCCCAGTTCATCCCGCTGATCCTCGCTCAGGCGCTGATGCGTCGTTGTGGCCGGGTGCGTCGCAATCGACTTGGCGTCGCCCAGATTGTTCGAGATCACCGGGATCGTCAGCGCGTTCAGGAACGCAAACGCCCCCGCCTTGCCGCCCTTGATATCCAGCGACAGCACGGTGCCGCCCTTGCCGCCCAGTTGATCCTGCACCAGCGCGTTCTGTGGGTGGGTTTTAAGGCCGGGATAGAGCGTCCGCTCCAACGCCGGATGACCCTCCAGCGCTTCAGCGATCTTCTGCGCGCTGTCGGCCTGCGCATTCACGCGCAACGCCATGGTCTCAAGACCTTTGACCATGATCCATGCGCTGAACGGGCTGAGCGCCCCGCCGGTATGTTTCATGTAGGGTTCAACCGTGCCCCGGATAAAATCCTTGGTGCCGATAATCACACCGCCCAGTGCACGCCCCTGCCCGTCGATATGCTTGGTTGCCGAATAAACAACCACATCCGCACCCTGCTCGATCGCGCGCGAGAAAACAGGCGTTGAAAAAACGTTATCCACGACCACAACGGCGCCAACCGCGTGAGCCAGCTTCGAAACAGATGTGATATCAATCACTTCCAGCGTCGGGTTCGACATGGATTCGAAAAACACCGCCTTGGTGTCGGGCCGGATCGCAGCCTCCCACGCGTCCAGATCAGTGCCGTCCACAAACGTCACCTCAACACCATACCGTGTCAGGATATTTTCGAGGATATACAGGCACGATCCGAACAACGCCTTGGCCGAAACCACATGATCCCCCGCCTGCAGCATCGAGGTCAGCGCACCGTTCACAGCCGCCATGCCCGAGGCGGCCGCAAAGGCGTCCTCGCCCCCTTCCAGCGCCGCAATACGCTGTTCGAACATTGACACGGTCGGGTTGCCGTAGCGGGCATAGATGAACTCATCCGGGCCACTCTCGATAAATCGGGCCTCGGCCTGTTCGGCATTCTCGTAAACAAAGCCTTGCGTCAGAAAGATCGCCTCGGAGACCTCGTTGTATTGGCTGCGACGGATGCCGCCATGGACGGCTTGGGTGCGCTTGTTCCAGCTTTCGCTCATGTCATTCCTTTCAGCCCCGCATTGGAGGCAAACAAAAAACCCCAGACGCGGCCAAGCGAAAGGGGTCTTTCATCCTGACCTTTTAGCGGTGTTGTTTAACGTGGCCCGCAATCCGGTAACAAATCGCCACTTACCGAGGATGCCTTTACGCCCCGTCCCGGAACACGTCAAGCCCGGCCCATCGCAGGTCACGCTTTCGTCACACGCCTGCGCGCCCTCTTGCCGAACGCGCCGAAACGATCATGATCCATTGCAAACGAAGGAGGTAACATGATTGATCTGTATTTCTGGCCCACACCCAACGGCTGGAAAGCCTCCATCGCCTTGGAAGAGATGGCGCTGCCCTACACCACCCATCTGATCAACATCGGCAAGGGCGACCAGTTCGATCCCGAGTTTCTAAAGATCTCTCCCAACAACCGTATGCCCGCCATTGTCGACCCGGATGGCCCGGATGGCGCACCGGTGTCGGTTTTCGAAAGCGGCGCAATCCTGATGTACCTCGCCCGCAAGACCGGGCGCTTTTATGGCAAGACCGAGCGTGACCGGATCGCGGTCGAGGAATGGCTGATGTGGCAGATGGGCGGCGTCGGCCCGATGGCCGGTCAGGCGCATCATTTCCTGAAATACGCGCCTCGGCTGAACCCGCCGCAGGACCTGCCCTACCCGAAAGACCGCTATCGCGCGGAAGTCGGTCGTCTGTATGGCGTTCTGGATCGCCGGCTGGCAGAAAACGAGTATGTCGCGGGCGATTTCTATTCCATCGCCGACATATCGATCTGGGGGTGGGCCAGTCTGTGGGAAGGGCAGCAACAGGTGTTGGAAGACAAACCCCATTTCACCCGCTGGCTGGACATGATGGGCGCCCGTCCCGGAGTGCGGGCCGGGCGCGCATTACATGCAGAACTAAGGGGGGATCATCAGGACAAGCAGTCTCAGGGGTTTTTGTTCAAGAGGTGAGTGCTGCGTTGTGAGCAACGCGTCTCTGCGCCTGTCCTTGCTATCCGGGATTGTGACTGCCGCTGTCACCCTTTCTATTCTCGAAATAGCGCGCAAGATCATACATTGGACTGCGATAGGGCATATCTCTGATGCAGGCAGAGTTCTCACCTTGCGCTGTCATCAGATGGGACAACAGGTGATCCGAACCGAAATCCTGTATCCAAAAACCAATACTCTCAAATAGGTTGGATTCGTTTTTCTGCGTCACTGTCGTGCACACCGAACGGCCTTTCTTTTGCTCGACATTCAGTTCCTGAAGCTCGTACCTGATATCACCATCGATCTCACATCCGGACATGATGAGTTGAAAACACTCACCCTCCTCTACAATGCGGGTACGCACCGTCATGACCTCGGTAGCGGGCAAATAGGTCCCTGGGTCGAAGGTGTTTATTTCGAACGAAGTTGTAAAAAAACCATCCGCATCGGCAAGCCCCGTTGCACTAAAACCATCATCGGAATCCGGTTTCATTCGCAAGATTTCAAATGTCTCATCAGCTGACAACGGCACAGAGACACGGGATTTGTCGCGCATAAACTGCGAAGGGATCGCAAACAGAACGAACATGGTCAGGTAAAGACCCAACCAGAGAAAAATAGCGCCGAATATGACGATGAAGAGCGTCCACAGCATCGCCATAACACCATCATCACTGGACATGTATTCTGGCAGAGTTTCCAAAGGTGACAGGAACATGAGAAGCAGCCCGAGCACCAGTGCCGCGCAAACTGTCTCCCACCACACCCGTGGATAAACAACAACGAGGCCTGTCGTTATTGCCAAACAGGCTGCCGCAACACCCGTCCGTGCGATGATGTTGCTCAACAAATCTGCACGGCCAAAGAGAAGCTCACCAGCGAGCCATCCGGAAAACATGATGACCAGACATGTTACCAAAAGCCTTCTCAATCGAAAAACACGGTATAAATACTTATTCTGCATTCACTTACCCATTTTTGATGGCACACTCCTACACAATCAGGGCGAGAAAATGACGCGAACAACAATCCTGGCGTTCTGCTCAGTGTGCCTGCCCGACGGATGCAGCACCCAACGACGGGTCAGATCGCTGCAACGCAGGTCGCTCCTGGATATGCCGTTCGGGCAGACGAGAATCGTCTGGTTCGATAGGCCTTGGCGGCAATTCTCCGGGCCAACCGGTGCGGAGGGAATAGGCAGGCAAACCGCGCGATGGCTCACAGGCGGCATAATAAGTCGCAATTCCTACTGGAAACGCCTAACTCCCTTGACTAAGGAAGAATCCGACAATCGCAAAAGGAAGACGCACGCAATGGCAAAGATCACCTATGTCGAGCATGGCGGTACCGAACACACAGTCGAGGTCGCCAACGGACTGACAGTCATGGAAGGAGCCCGTGACAACAACATTCCCGGCATCGAGGCCGATTGCGGCGGGGCCTGCGCCTGCTCGACCTGCCATGTTTACATCCACCCCGACTGGGTCGAAAAAATCCCGGCCAAGGATGATATGGAAGAAGACATGCTTGACTTCGCCTACGAGCCTGACCCCGCCCGCTCGCGACTGACCTGCCAGATCAAGGTCACCGATGCGCTGGATGGTCTGGTTGTTCAGATGCCGGAAAAACAAATCTGATGCCCCCCAAGGCGCCGCGTCGGCCCGTTCGCCTGTGGCGAAGTCCGGGACGCGGCGCGGCTCTGATGTTGTGCGCGTGGCTGGCGGGCACCTCGCCTGCGGCCAGCGCCGATACTATAGTCTCTGCCCGGTTCACCGAACCCACTGCGCGATACGCCCACGGCGTTCTGGGGGATGCCATCGAATACGGCGCACTGGAACTCAGCGTCGAGCATACACCCTCAGATCAAACATCGCCTGCTGCCGGCACGATTCTTCGCTCGGTTGTAACGATCCGCTTGCCCGATGACCGCGTCTTCGAGGACCTTTCCCCTCGCGTGGCGGACGTGGATCAGGATGGGCTGCCCGAGGTCATAGTTGTGGAAACGCACCAGCAAACCGGTGCGCAATTGGCGATCTATGACGCCATCGGCCATAAAATCGCCGCCACGCCCCATATCGGTACACGCTTTCGCTGGCTCGCTCCGGTCGGCGCTGCCGACCTGGATGGAGATGGTCATGTCGAAATAGCCTATGTCGACCGTCCCCACCTCGCAAAAACCCTGCGCATCTGGCGCTTCCGAAACGGTGCCCTGACTGAAATAGCCACCCTGCCCGGCCTGACCAACCACCGGATCGGAGAGGATTTCATCTCCGGCGGCCTGCGGAATTGCGATTCGGGCCCGGAACTCATCCTCGCCAGCGCGGACTGGTCGCGGATCATCAGCGTCTCATACGACAAGCGCTGGACGCTGAATGACCTCGGCCCCGTAATCGGCCCTCAGCACCTGACTATGGCACTAAAATGCTGATCCGCCCTTCATCTGGCAGAAAATATCCTGGGGGTGAGGCCGCAGGCCGAGGGGGCAAAGCTCCCTGCACCCCAACAATCGAGACGGGCTCGGCCCGGCCATCAGGTTACAGCGCACGCCATCCGATGTCGCGGCGGTAAAAACCACCCGGCCAATCGACCGCTTCGACTGCCGCATAGGCCCGATCCCGCGCGTCCTGTAACGTGTCTCCGCGCGCGGTCACGTTAAGCACACGACCGCCGGTGGCCTGAATTTTGCCGTCAGCCGCCTTGGTTCCCGCATGAAACACCATGTTGCGGCTATCCTCGGCCAATCCCTCCAGCCCTTCGATCACGCTGCCTTTTTCATAGGGCCCGGGGTACCCCTTCGCCGCCATCACGACCGTAAGTGCATGGTCGTCGGCCCAGTTCACGCGCGTTTCACCCAGCCGACCCTCGGCAGCGGCATGCATCAGATCCATTGCCTGAGCGCCCAGCCGCATCATCAGCACCTGACATTCCGGATCGCCGAAACGCACGTTGTACTCTACCAGCCTGGGTTGACCATCCCTGATCATCAGCCCTGCATACAGCACACCTTGAAACGGCGTTCCGCGCCGCTTCATCTCAGCCACTGTCGGGCGCACGATCTGATCCATCGCAAGGGCTTCAATCTCGGCGCTCAACACCGGGGCCGGAGAATAGGCCCCCATTCCGCCCGTGTTCAGCCCGGTATCGCCCTCGCCCACACGCTTATGGTCCTGCGCGGTGCCAATCGACAGAATGTCCTCACCATCGCAGAGCACGAACAGCGACGCCTCCTCGCCCTCCATGAATTCCTCGATCACAACTTCAGCACCAGCGCCACCAAAGGCACCCCCGAACATGTCATCAATCGCGTCCAGCGCGGTTTGCGCATCCATCGCCACGATCACACCTTTGCCAGCGGCCAGACCATCGGCCTTGACCACGATCGGAGCGCCCTGCGCGCGGATATAATCCTTGGCTGGCTCGGCCTCGGTGAACCGGGCATAAGCGGCTGTCGGTGCCCCCGATGCGTCACAGATTTCCTTGGTAAAACTTTTCGAGGCCTCCAGCCGCGCTGCTGCTGCAGACGGACCAAAGACCAGCACTCCAGCTTCGCGCAAACGATCAGCAACCCCTGCCGCCAAAGGCGCCTCAGGGCCGACGATTACGAAATCAATCGCGTTTTCCTCGGCAAAACTGACCACCGCGCCGCCATTCTCGATGTCGAGGGCGGCACACTCTGCGATCTGCGCAATCCCGGCGTTTCCCGGCGCCACGATCAGCCGGTCACATTTCGGGTTCTGCATCACCGCCCAGGCCAGGCTATGCTCGCGTCCACCGCTGCCGAGAATGAGGATATTCATGAAACGCTCCGATCTGCTTGGCCTTGCCTGCGCGGCGTTCTAAGCTGCGCAGGCATTTGACACAAGGCGCTGAAATGTCCGACCTGCTTGATGACCCGATCCCGGGCCAAAATACCCCCGAATATACCGTCTCGGACATTTCGGGTGAGGTGAAACGCACGCTTGAAGGCACCTTTGGCCGAATCCGTGTACGCGGCGAGGTTGGGCGCGTGTTCAAGGCGCGTTCGGGGCATCTCTACTACGACATCAAGGACGACCGAAACGTGCTGGCCTGCACCACGTGGAAAGGGCAGATTTCGGGTTTGTCGGTTGTTCCCGAAGAGGGCCTCGAGGTCGTCGTCACCGGACGTCTCACCGCTTTTGGCGCACAGTCGAAATACAATCTGAACGTCGATGAGGTCGCAGTCGCCGGCCAGGGCGCGCTGATGGCGCTGCTGGAAAAGCGCAAAAAGCAGCTCGAATCCGAAGGTCTGTTTGCGCCTGAACGCAAGAAACCCCTGCCTTATCTGCCGCAAATCATCGGTGTGGTCACCTCGCCCTCCGGTGCGGTGATCCGCGACATCCTGCATCGCTTGCGTGACCGTTTCCCGCGCAAGGTGCTGATCTGGCCGGTCGCTGTGCAAGGCGCAAACTGCGCGCCCGAGGTCAGCCGCGCCATCGAAGGCTTCAACAAACTGACCCCGGGCGGAGCCCTGCCGCGCCCCGACCTGATCATCGTCGCCCGCGGAGGCGGTTCGATCGAAGACCTGTGGGGTTTCAACGAAGAAAGCGTCGCGCGTGCCGTAGCGGCCTCTGATATCCCGCTGATCTCGGCCGTGGGGCACGAGACCGACACCACCCTGATCGACTATGTCTCGGACCGCCGCGCGCCCACACCAACCGCTGCTGCTGAACTCGCCGTTCCGGTTCGCATGGAATTGCTGGCATGGACCAACGAGCAAGGTGCCCGCCTGTCCCGCGCCGCAACCGATGCCGTGCAACGACGCAGCCAGCGCCTGCGCGACCTGTCCCGCGCCCTACCGCGCCCCGACACGTTGCTGGAAAGCCCGCGCCAAAGGCTCGATCAAATCTCAGAGCGTTTGCCCAATGCGCTGATCCGGGGTGTTCAGAACCGCCGCGTCAAGCTGCTGGACAGTGCGGCCCGCCTGCGCCCCTCGACCCTTCGCAGCTTTGTCGCTACCCGGCGTGACCGCTGGCGCAACCTGTCCTCACGCCTGTCCCTGCGCCCGATCCAGCGAGAACTGCAAACCCGGCATGAGACACTGAACCGCCTGACGGAGCGCCTGAACGCCGCCCAGGCCGCAAGGCTGGATCGCCTGCGCCAGCAGATGGACGCCACCGACCGCCTTCGCGAAACCCTCAGCTACAAGGCAACGCTCGGGCGCGGTTATGCCGTCATACGTGCCGAAGGAGAGGTCATCACAACCAAATCTCAGGCCGCCAGCCACACCGTCCTTGAAATCGAATTCGCCGATGGCTCGCTGAAAACCGGAGCGCCCGGAAAGGCGCCGACAAAAAAAACCAAACAGAACCCACCCGATCAGGGATCGCTGTTCTGACCGATGCTTACGATCTGGGGGCGTAAGACATCATCCAACGTCCAGGCGCTGATGTGGTGCGTGGGTGAGTTGGATCTTGACTACCAGCGTCACGATCTGGGCCATCGGTTCGGCGGGCTGGACAGCGCCGGGTTTAAGGCTCTGAACCCGAACCGAACCATCCCCGTCCTTCAGGATGGCGACAACGCCCCGCTTTGGGAAACCGGGGCAATCCTGCGCTATCTCGCCGCCCAATACGGCGACAGGGCCTTCTGGCCATCGGATGCCGTTCAGCGCGCCGAGGTCGACAAATGGGCCGAGTGGGCGAAACTCAACATCGCCATGGCGTTTACTGTACCGGTTTTCTGGCAACTGGTTCGAACACCGTCCACGCAGCGCGATGAAACATCGATCCGGCAGGCCGTCGCCGAGGTCGAAGACAAGCTGACACTTGCAGACGCACAACTTGGCCAGACGGCTTACCTCTCGGGTAACGACTTCACCCTGGCGGACATACAATTCGGCCATGTCCTGTACCGCTACTACGACATCGATATTGAACGCGCGCCGTTGCCCAATGTCCGCCGTTACTACGAATCACTGACCGACAGGCCGGCATTTCAACGCCATGTCATGATCGGCTATGAAGAGTTGCGGCCAACTGAAACCTGCCCTCAGACCCCGACATCCGGCCCGTAACAGAGCATCTCTTCCCCGATATCCTCGGCCTCATACAGCTCCGTTGCCGTCGGATCGCCCTCAAACTGAGCTATCAATCCACCACCGGACTGTGTGAACACCCAGCATTGCGGGTCCAGCCGGTCCTCGTACAGGAAGCAAATCTGCTCTTCGTACTCGTACCAGACCCCTTCCATGCAGTCGCCATCCAGAAACGACCAGATCACGCGGCGGTTGGGAAGATACCGCTCGACCCCATAGACCTGCCCGTCAGAGCCATAGAACAAGGTCTTTCCACGCGTATAGACATCGAATTCAGCGCCGGACAGAGGCGACTGCGCCGCAGCGGGTTGTACGGCAAACATCAGCAGAATCATCATGGCCCTGAACATGTCCATATTCTGTCAGATGCAGCCCTCATGCGCCATTCAACCTTTCCGCATCCCGCGCCTCGACAGTTTAACTCTACGTCACGGCTTGATGCACAGCCGCGATCTTGGCGATGATCGAAAGACACAGCAGGAACATCAGGAACGAAGCATGACGACACTCCTCTTCTGGGCCGCAGCGGCCTGCGCGCTGGCCTACCTGCCGCTGACAGCGCACCAGGCCAGCACGCCGCGCAGCGTATTGAAAACCGCTTCGGTCGCCCTGCTTGCAGTCATTGCGATGCTGGCAAGCGGCCCTTGGCTGCTGCTCCTCGCCCTCATCCTCTGCGCGACCGGCGACGCCCTGCTGTCGCGCGAAACCGATGCTACCTTCATGGCCGGCATAGGTGCATTTGCCGCCGGGCATCTAGCCTATATCGCGCTGTTCCTGACCCACCCCGGCAGTGACCCGGCCCTGATCTTCGATCAGCCCGTAATCTTCTGGTCCCTCATCGTGCTGGGCATCGTCATGGCAACCCTCCTCGCCCCCCGCGCCGGAGACCTGAAGGGGCCTGTGCTCGCCTATATCCCGATCATTCTGGGTATGGGCATTTCCGTTCTTGCGCTGCCAGACATCGGAGCGCTGCGCTGGGCCCTGCCCGCCGCGATGGCCTTCATCGCCTCGGACCTGATCCTCGCGACCGAAAAGTTCCTGCTCGCCGCCGATCACCGGGCCCTGAAGTTCACCCCATACATGGTCTGGCCGCTCTACTGGGGTGCGCAGGCCGGATTCCTGATCGCCTTCACCTGACCCTTTGCAACTGCCGCCAATCCGCATTAGGTGAGGGAAACACCTGCGGAGACCGAAAATGGCGTTTTTTTCCAAGCTGAAGGACAAGCTGTTCAAATCCTCATCGCGCCTCGAAGAGGGGCTGGATGCGATTGTCGAGGATGGCGGCGAGGAAACCCCAACCCCTGATCCGGTCATCCCTGAACCCGAGCCCGAACCGCAACCGGTTCCCGAAATACCAGAGCCCACGCCAGCGCCCCAACCGGCCGAGCCCCCCGCACCGATCCCGGCTGATCCCACACCGGCTCCTCCGCCCCCAGAGGTTCCCGATTCCAAAGGGTTGCTGGGCCGCCTGTTCAGCCGTAACGAGTCCAAAGCCGTTGTCCGCCGCACGCTGGACGACGACATGCTGGAACAGCTCGAAGAACTTCTGATCGCCTCGGACATGGGCGTCGACACCGCCTTGCGCGTCACTGCCAATATGGCCGAGGGTCGCTTTGGCCGTAAACTTTCGACGCAAGAGATCAAGCAACTGCTGGCGCAGGAAGTCGCGCGCGTGATGGAACCCGTGGCCAAACCGATGCCAATCTATCCCAAACGTCCGCAAGTGGTGCTGGTCGTTGGCGTGAACGGCTCGGGCAAAACCACGACGATCGGCAAGCTGGCCAGCCAGTTCAAGGCCGCAGGCAAAAAGGTCGTCATCGCCGCCGGAGATACCTTCCGCGCCGCCGCCGTCGAACAGCTCCAGGTGTGGGGCGACCGCGCGGGCGTGCCCGTGCTCACCGCCCCCGAAGGGTCCGACCCCGCCAGCCTCGCCTTTGACGCGCTGACCAAGGCCCAAAACGACGGCGCAGACCTCTTGATGATCGACACCGCAGGCCGACTGCAAAACCGCGCCGACCTGATGGAGGAACTGGCCAAGATCGTCCGCGTCATCCGCAAGGTCGACGAAACCGCCCCACACAACACGCTTCTGGTGCTCGACGCCACCACCGGCCAGAACGCCCTCAGCCAGGTCGAAACCTTCCGCAACCTCGCGGATGTCTCCGGCCTTGTGATGACCAAGCTCGACGGCACCGCCAAGGGCGGCGTACTGGTCGCACTGGCCGACAAGTTTGGCCTGCCGATCCATGCCATCGGTGTCGGGGAACAAATCGACGACCTCGCCCCCTTCGATCCCGAAGAATTCGCCGCCGCCCTCACCGGTCTGCAGAACTGATCCGCCTCTTCATCTGGCCAAAAATATCCTCGGGGGTGTGGGGGCAGACAGCCCCCCACGTTCTCCACCCAAGCGAAAGCCCTGATTTGAGCGACTGGCTGATCTCCCTCGAAGGCACCGAATCCGGCCACCACCTCGCCCTCGCCCTCGCGCTGATGGCCGCTTTCCTGCACGCCGTGTTTGGAGCTTTGCAAAAAGGCCGCCACGACCCGTGGATGTCACGCGGAGCGATCGACGGCTGCTATTGCCTGATGGCCGCCCCTTTCGCCTTCTTCGTCGTGCCATGGCCGGAACCCTATATGTGGCCCATCTTCGCGATCGTCTGGCTGATCCATATCGGTTACAAGGTCCTGCAGGCGATGGCCTACACCAAAGGCTCGTACACCGTGGTCTATCCGGTCGTGCGCGGCACCGGCCCGCTTTTCACGGTCATCGGCGCCTACCTCCTGTTCGGCGAAACCTTCTCGGGCGTCCAGTGGCTGGGCGTGGCAACACTGATGGCAGGCATTTTCGGGCTCGCCGCCTATAACCTGCGATACCTCGAAACCGACCGCGAAACTCTGCATATCGCGCTCGTACTGGCGCTGATAACCGGCCTTTTCGTTGCGCTCTACACCACTTACGACGCCTACGGTATCCGCGCCACCGCCGATCCGTTCACCTTCCTGGCCTGGTTCTTCATGATCGACGGGGCAGCTATGCCGATCTACGCCGCACTCAGATATCGTGCCATGATCCACCGCCCGGCGCTCGGTCCGTTGATGCTGCGCGGTCTCGCCGGCGGCATCATCGCACCGATGTCCTTCGGTGCCGTGATGCTGGCCACCCGGCTCGACAAAGTCGGCGAGGCAGCGGTTCTGCGTGAAACCTCCACGGTCTTTGCTGCGCTCATCGGCTGGCTCGTATTGAAAGAAACCGTCGGTCCAAGGCGTATTGCATTGATGGCATTGATTGCACTCGGCGCTGTAATAGTTGAAATGGGCGGGTAAGAAGCAGGTCGGACCCATGACAGACAAAAAAGAGATCAACCCATTCCTCAAACAGGCGCTGGAACTCGGCCCGCCGCTGGCCTTTTTCTTAATCTACATGCGCCTGCGTGATGACAATTTCGTGATCGGCGGCACCGAATACTCGGGCTTCATTGTCGCCACGATCCTGTTTGTGCCGCTGATGCTCGCTGCGATGGGTATCCTGTGGTACCTGACTGGCAAACTCAGCCGGATGCAGATTTTCACCGCTTTCATGGTTATCTTCTTCGGCGGCCTGACCGCCTGGTTCAATGACGAGCGGTTCTTCAAGATGAAAACGACGCTGGTCTATAGCTTCTTCGCGGCGATCCTCGGCATCGGTCTGCTGCAGGGCAAATCCTATCTGTCCTACGTTTTGGGTGACATGCTGCCCATGCGCGACGAAGGGTGGATGATCCTCACCCGGCGTCTGTGCGCCTGCTTCGCGGTTCTGGCCGTGGCCAATGAACTTGTCTGGCGAACCCTTTCAACGGACCTTTGGGTCAAGATCGAAACCTTCGGCTTTCCCATCGCTCTGATGGCCTTCCTGATGATGCAATTCAACGTGCTGCAAAGCTATATGGATGACCCCGACCAGCAATAGAACCGGCGTCATCACCGTTGAGTGCGTAATAAAATTTCTTGGCTTGGGCCCCAAGCTGTGAAAAGTTGGGGCACCACCCGCACCACTCAACCCGGAGACCGACGCCCGCATGATGGCATTCCCCAATAGTGGATTCCTGTCCGAAGCTTCCGAAGAGCTGCGCGCCATGCTGGCCGCCCAGGCAGCCGATGTCACGCTCGACCGGGGTGATGTGCTGTTCGAACAGGGTGATGAGGGGGACGCGCTTTATGCGATCCTTGAGGGCGCGCTGGAAGTTTCCTTTCTCGCGATGAGCGGTCGAAAACTGTCCCTCAGCCTGATGCGCCCGGGTGAGGTTTTCGGAGAAATCGCGCTGTTCGACAATGGCCCCCGCACCGCTACAGTAATGGCGGCTGAGCCCTCCAGGGTCTTGCGGGTCCGGCAGAAAGACATGATGGCGCAAATCCGGAAACATCCCGATCTTGCAGTTGACCTGATCCGGCTGGCCGGGCTGCGTATGCGCTACATGGGCGCGCAACTGAACGAGCAGGTGTTCCTGCCGATGCCGATCCGGCTGGCGCGCAAGCTATTGCATCTGGCGGGTCAACAGGACAGCCCGACTGCGCGTATCACCCTGTCGCAAAGTGAACTGGCCGAATTCGTCGGCGCGACTCGCGAGGCGGTATCGAAAACCATCTCGACCTGGAAACGGGACAATGTGGTCGAAGCCTCGCGCGGCGGATTGCAAATCCACGATTTCGACGCGCTGCGTCAACTCGCCGAATCCGATTTAATCTAGATTTTCGGCACAGATGTGATCCGCTTCACATACGGGGGCTTTCTGCTGCCGTAAGGTCAACACTGTTACCGTAGGAGGTTGGTTTTATCATCCCCGATATCTGTCCACCAGCCTCTCCCTGTACAAGAGCCATATGCCTTTCCCGGCATATGGCTTCTTCATTTACACAGTTGGAGAGACCGAAACGCACTTCTGGTGCCCATACGGCAACGTTGTGGAGGGTCGCTAACCCTGCCCGAGCGGCATTAAACTATGCCCCGTACAGGCACCGAACACGTGCCATCAGAAAAGCTGCCAGTGCGGTGATTTTGGAAACCGTGATAACGTCAGGTAGAAGACGTTGTTTGCCCAGCTTAACCGACACTAACTGACAGGAGGCGCATGTGTCAGAAGTATTGCTCACCGTCCTTTACCCGTGGCCGAAAGACACCGCACAATTCGAAAGCGACTACGACGCTCACCTGAAGCTGCTACATGCAAAATCCGGCATACCATCCGAAGCGCGCCCGTATACCATTACCAAGTTTCATTCGGGTCCAGACGGCGACCCTCCATTCTATCAGATGTTCTCCATGCCCTTCGCCTCGGGTCAGGCCCTACAGGATACAATGAGCTCAGAAGGTATGCAGCAGGTCGCTGCAGATGCTGCGCGTATCTCTTCGGGCGGGGCTCCCACCATCATGATCGGGGAACCGCGATAACGGCACAACGCGAAATCCGCTGTTTGTTTGATCGAGAATACCGCCCGGTCGAATCCACGAGCGTCTTCACGCGAAGGACATCTTGACGAACCAAGATAAACGCTGCCGATATAAAATGCAGGCGTGGCTTATCATGTAGCCGGCGCGGAAACTGTCCTGCACCGTGGTTTATTCATTGCAAAGGGCCGGGGTCATATAACCCCGGCCCTCTATCTTTCATCGCGTAGATTCTATTCTTCCAGGCTCAGCGCCACGAACCGAGGCTCGCCGCCGCGCCGCACCAGCAGCAGCAGGGATTTGCGCCCTGCCTCGCGGGCCTCATCCATCCGCGCTTCGAGATCGGCGATCGAGGTCACCTTTTGCTGCCCTGCTTCCGTGATCAGATCACCCGCACGCAGACCCTTTTCGAACGCCTCCGATGCTTCGTCGACATTCGTCACCAGCAGCCCTTCGGTTTCGGCATCAAGGCCCAATTCTTCGCGCTGCGAGTCGCCGAGCGGTGATATCGTAAGGCCGAGGATATCCTTGTTCTCTTCGACCTGCGCATCCGGCGTTTCGTCCTCGTCGTTTTCGGCACGCTCGGCATCCTCACGGCGACCCAAGGTGACCAGCACGGTCTGCGTGCCGCCATCGCGATGCACGACAACACGCACGGATTTGCCCACAGTGGTCTCACCCACCTGCCGTACAAGGCCGCGCGTGTCCTCGACCTCGACACCATCGAAACTGATGATCACATCTCCGGCCAGCAATCCGGCTTCCTTGGCCGGTCCTTCCGGTACATCGCTGATCAGTGCGCCGCCGGGCTTATCCAGCCCCATCGCCTCGGCCATGTCCTCGGTCACGTCCTGGATGCGCACGCCCAGCCAGCCGCGTCGGGTTTCACCGAACTCGCGCAACTGATCCACGACCTTCACAACCACGTTCGACGCCATCGAAAACCCGATCCCGATCGAGCCGCCATTGGGCGACAGAATCGCGGTGTTCACGCCGATCACTTCACCATCCATGTTGAACAGCGGTCCGCCCGAGTTCCCCCGGTTAATCGCCGCATCGGTCTGAATGTAGTCGTCATAGGACCCGCTCAGGGCGCGGTTCCGGGCCGAGACGATCCCGGCCGACACCGAGAACCCCTGCCCCAACGGGTTGCCCATCGCAATCACCCAATCGCCGACGCGGGCGGTGTCGCTGTTGCCGAACTGCACGTATTTCAGCGGCCCTTCGGCTTCGACTTTCAGCAGCGCGATGTCAGTTTTCTCATCCTTGCCGATGACCTTGGCGACCAGCTCTTTCGCGGGCTGCCCGTCACCGGGGAAGAACTCGACCAGAATTTCATCGGCCTCGGCGATGACGTGGTTGTTGGTGACGATATAGCCATCCTCTGAGATCACGAACCCCGAGCCCAGCGCATTGCTGCGTCGCGGTCGGTTTTCATCGTCCCCGCCGTTCCGGTCCTGAAATTCGCGGAAAAAATCCTCGAACGGAGAGCCCTCGGGCACGATCCCTTGCGGGCCGGTCTGGTTTTCGATCAGGGTAGAAGTGGTGATATTGACCACCGCCGGGCTGATCTGTTCCGCCAATGGGGCCAGGCTTTCATTGCGCGCCTGCGCAGCCACCGACTGTGCCAAAACCAGCAGCATTCCCACAAACGCCAGCCACATCAGCCGCATCAAAACCAAAACATCGTCCCGCCGGACGGATACACTGCGCGCTTTCGCCTGCACTTGGGGTCTCCTTGTCGACACTTCTTCCGCGGGCACCAATCGGTTACCCCTCTTCGCAACCAATGTAGTCAGTTTGCCCCCGCCCGCAACTCGGGATCGCGGGGAAATCACCGGCAAGTGAAACCGCCGCATCAAAAACCGGCCTGATACGCGCCCCACACCAGGATAAGCCCGCTGATAACGCAAAGCAGCCCGACCAGCCGCCGCGCCTGTTCCGGCAGCGCCCGCAGCGCCTCGAGCATACGCTCAATAAGCGAAGGGGCCAGCGCATAGGCCAGCCCCTCGACAATCAGCACCAGCCCGAAGGCCAGAAGGATCATTCCCATTACTGAGAGGCCTTCCCGGTGGGCGACTTCAGGTAGTTGAAGAATTCGGAATCCGGGCTCAGCACCAGCGAGCTGTTCCCTCCCTGCAGCGCGTTCTCATACGCGGACAGCGAGCGGTAGAACTCAAAGAATTCCTGATCGGCGCCGTAAGCCTCGGCGAAGATCGCGTTGCGTTCGGCATCCGCCTCACCGCGAATGATTTCGGCCTCACGGTTGGCGTCGGAAACCAGTTCAACCACGGTCCGGTCGGCTTGCGCGCGCACACGCTGCGCAGCTTCGTTACCGCGGGCGCGCTCGTCCGTCGCTTCACGTTCCCGTTCTGCCTTCATCCGGTCAAACGTCGCCTCAAGGTTGGCTTGCGGCAGATCGGTCGCCTTCAGGCGCACGTCGATCACATTGACGCCCAGCGCCTGCGCTTCGGCAATGGCGCTGTTGCGGATGCGCAGCATCAGCGCAGCACGGTCCGAGCTGAGGATGTCACGGGACGATACCGAACCCAGCACCTCACGCGTTTCAGCGCGCAGGATACGGTCAAGGCGATCCTCGGCCACCGGGATACCGCCGACACCAACGGCCTGACGGAACCGGTTCAGATCGGCGATCCGATAGCGCGCAAAGGCGTCAACCACAAGACGGCGATCATCCAGCGGCGTGACTTCCAATGGCTGGACGTCGATCGACAGGATACGGTCGTCGTAGCGCACAACCTCGTCGAAGATCGGCGCCTTGAAGGCCAGACCCGGCTCTTCCTTGATGTTCACAACGCGACCGAACCGCAGAACCAGAGCGCGTTCGCGTTCGTCCACGATAAAGATCGAGGACAGTCCCAGCAGCACAAGCCCGATAACGACGATCAGAATAATGGGTGATTTACGCATCAGTTGCTCTCCCCTGCAGGGTTGCGGCGCAGTTCATTGAGCGGCAGATACGGCACGACCCCCTGCCCCGATCCTGACGTGCTCTCATCCAGAATGATCTTGTCGACGTCCCCCAGAACCTGCTCCATCCGTTCCAGATACAGACGCTTGCGCGTCACGTCCGGTGCTTTGGAGTACTCCTCCAGAACCGCGCTGAAACGGCTGGCTTCACCCATCGCGCTGTTGATTTGCTGGGCACGATAGGCCTCGGCCTCTTCCAGAACCTGCGCGGCTTCACCGCGCGCCTCGGCGAGAACACGGTTGGCATAGGCATCGGCGACGTTCTGCAGACGGTCACGTTCCTGCGCCGCGGCCTGAACGTCGCGGAAGGCGGCGATCACCTCTTGCGGCGGGTCGGCTTTGTCAAAGTTCACGCGGATGATGTTCACACCCGAATCGTAGCTGTCCATCGTCGCCTGGATCAGTTCCTGCAGACGTTCCGCGATGATACCACGATCCCGGTTCAGGATCGGCGCCAGCTCGCTTTGCGCGATGATCTCGCGCATCGCCGATTCCGAAACCGCACGGATTGTCTGGCGCGGATCACGCAGATTGAACAGGAACTTGGCCGGATCGCTGATATTCCAGACAACCTGGTAATCAATGTCGACCACGTTTTCGTCGCCAGTCAGCATCAGACCGTCGTCACTGCCACGCGCACCGCCCATATCTTCGGTTTGTTCGCGGGTCACCGGGATGACTTCTGCAGTCACAAACGGCCACGGGGCCACGTTCAGACCCGGATTTCCGACCTTGTAGAACTCACCCAGAAACAGCTCAACCGACTGTTCTTCGGGCTTGACCGTATACACGCTCGCAGCCAGCCAGAGACCAACGGCAACCAATGCGCCAATCGCCACGGTCCCCTTGGTGAAGATGGGACCACCACCGCCACTGCCTGAACCGTTCGTTCCACGGCCACCGCCGCCACGACCGCCCATCAGGACGCGCAGCTGCTCCTGGCCCTTTTTCATCAGCTCATCGATCTCGGGGATCTGCGGGCCATCGCCTTCGGGGGGCTTGCGCCCATCCCCGTTGTTACCCCGATTTCCTCCGCCGCCGGATGAGCCTCCGCCCCCCCAGGGGCCGCCGCTGTTGCCCGCCATATGTGTGTTTTCCCTTGTGTTGGACCGTGTGATCACGGCTTCCCTTGTAACGTGTGTGCGCGCGGTTGCAAATCAAGCCGTGCGTACAGGTTGCCGCATTGTCACCAGTTCTTCGGCCATCACCGGATGAACCGCAACCGTGCGGTCGAAATCTTCCTTGGTGGCGCCCATCTTGACGGCAATCCCGGCCAGCTGAATCATCTCACCCGCGCCGGGCGCAACGATGTGACAGCCTAGCACCTTCCGCGTGGCCTGAGATACAATCAGCTTCATCAGAACGCGTTGCGTACCACCGGCAAACGCCTTCTGCATGGGCTTGAATGAGGTCGCATAAACCTCGATCGGTTCCTGTTCCGCCGCTGCTTCCTCGCTGAGGCCAACCGTGCCCATTTCCGGCTGAGTGAAGATCGCGGTCGGGATCAGGTCGTGATCCACCGGTGTCGGGTTGCCCTTGAAAACGGTTTCCACAAAGGCCATGCCCTCGCGGATCGCAACCGGGGTCAGGTTCACCCGGTCCGTCACGTCGCCAATGGCATAGATCGAGGGCACGCCGGTCTGGCTGTACTCATCCACCACGATCTCACCCTTGCGGCCGCGTTCGACGCCCAAAGCCTCCAGCCCCAGATCATCCGCATTCGGCGCGCGACCCGTGGCATACATCACCACGTCGAACAGCTGTTCCGAGCCATTCGTGGCTTTCACCCAGATTTTATCGCCCTGTTTTTTCATCTCCAGCACGTTGGTGCCCAGATGCAGGTCGATGCCATTCTGGCACATCTCTTCGCTGATCAGCCCGCGCGCCTCATCGTCAAAGCCCCGCAGAATCTGTGCCCCGCGATAGAATTGAGTCGTTTTGACCCCCAACCCATTCATGATCCCGGCAAACTCGCAGGCGATATAGCCACCGCCAACGATCAGCATGGTCTCGGGCAGTTTCTCCAGATGGAAAATCTCGTTCGATGTGATGGCCAGTTCCGAGCCCGGAAACTCGGGCACAACCGGGCGACCACCGGTCGCCACCAGTATATGCTTGGCGGTCTTGCGGGTGCCATCGGCCAGCTCGACCGTATGCGGATCAACCACGCGGGCGCGCTGGTCAAAGCTTTCGACGCCGTTGTTTTTCAGGATATTGCGGTAGATGCCTTCCAGACGGTCCAGTTCCGCAACCAGCTTGCCGTGGAATGTATCCCAGTTGAACCCACCGGGCTGAATGTCCCAGCCATATTCCTGCGCATCGCTAACCATGCCTGAGAACTCGCTGGCAAAGACCATCAGTTTCTTGGGCACGCACCCTCGGATCACACAGGTTCCGCCGTAACGATCCTCTTCCGCCAGCGCCACCTTGGCCCCGTTTTCACCCGCCGCCACACGCGCTGCACGGACCCCGCCCGAGCCGCCTCCGATGACGAACAGATCATAGTCAAAGCTCATTGGTGCGTTCCTTTTATTCCGCGTGGCCAAAATTCACTGGATATCTGGGCGCAAATTCCAAACTGCCAACCCCTGGCTGGGGAAATAGCGATTTTTCTTCTGCGGTTTATCGCGATGCCTGCTTGGTCTTTAGTCCGCCAGATCCGAAAACAGATTGTCCCCGCCGTCGCCCAGCATATCGGTCAGGACGGTTCCCTCGTTGAGATCGCGCAACTCCACCCGGCCATCGCCGTAACCGACAACAACCTTGTCGCAGATATCGATGAACAGCCCGTTCTCGACCACACCGGGGATCTGGTTCATTACCAGGGCCAGTTGACGCGCATTGCCGATGCGTTTGAGGTGCAGATCAAGAATGTGGTTGCCCTCATCCGTAACCTTGGGTGCCTCTCCGTTCATGCGCAGTGTGACCGACGTACCCAGTACATCCATCGTGTCCAGAGCCTCTTCGATCAGGGTGCGGGTGGTCTGCCAGCCAAACGGGATGACCTCGACCGGCAGAGGGAACGCGCCCAGCGTTTCGACCTCTTTGCCCGCATCGGCAATCACAACCATCTGATCGCTGGCTGTGGCCACGATCTTTTCCTGCAGCAGCGCCGCACCGCCGCCCTTGATCAGGTTGAACTCACCATCGAACTCATCCGCGCCATCAATGGTCAGGTCCAGCCACCCGGCCTGATCCAGCGAGACGACCTCGATCCCCACCTCACGCGCCAGCTGCGCCGTATCGGTCGAGGTCGGAACGCCCTTGATTGCCAGCCCTTCGTCGCGCACCCGCTCACCCAGGCGACGCACCAGCCACGCGGCGGTCGAGCCTGTCCCCAGACCCACACGCATTCCGCCCTGAACAAGTTCGGCAGCGCGACAGGCAGCAACATATTTTGCTTTGTCGATGGGCGACAAATCTTTGATCATGGCGGCGTCCCCTCAGATTACTGCCAGACTTATACGGAATGCCCCGCACAACTGCGAGAGGCAAAACACTCCGTCCTTGTGTTAACATGTCGCTGAAATGCGCGTTTCCGATAGGAAACGTCGCAATCAGCCTCTAATCTGATCGCCAGACACCCTAGATAGATGCCATGGAATCGCCGTACCGCCTGCACTATGCCCCCGACAACGCCTCGCTGGTGATCCGGCTGGCGCTGGAAGAGATGGGCCTGCCCTATGAGACCGCGCTGGTCGATCGTGGCCGTAACGCGCAGGATGGCGCAGCCTACCGGGCGCTGAATCCGAACGGGCTGATACCTGTTCTGGAGACACCTCAGGGACCGATCTTCGAGACCGCCGCAATCCTGCTGTGGCTGTCCGACACCCATGGACAGATGGCCCCTGCCCCGGCCAATCCCGATCGCGCCGCGTTTCTGAAATGGCTGTTCTTTGCCTCCAACACCCTGCATTCCGACCTGCGCATCCTGTTCTACGCCGAGAAATACATCGCCGCCCAGCAAGCTGAGACGCTGCGCGCGGGCATCCGGCCCCGGCTGCGCCAGCATCTGAAATTGCTGGACGATCTGGCTCGCACCGTGCCGGGTTGGTTCAGCCCCGATCACCCTTCGGTGCTGACCTTTTATGTCGCCTGCATGATGCGCTGGATGGCGCTCTATCCGGCAGGGATTGATCGCAGCTGGTATCAGCTGGCCGACACACCCTACCTGCAGAAGATCCTGATGCAGCACGAAACACGCCCCTCAACCCGCGCCGCAATTGCCGCCGAGGGGCTGGGGGTCACCCCCTTCACCTCTCCGACTTACGCCAACCCTCCAGAAGGCTCAGCTACCTGACATGTTCCTCTCTGTCTTCGATATGTTCAAAGTGGGCATCGGCCCGTCTTCTTCCCACACCATGGGCCCCATGGTTGCTGCCGCGCGGTTCCTCGACCTGATGCGCGCCTCACCGTTCGAGTTCGCGGGCCTGCGCGGCTCGCTGCACGGTTCGCTGGCCTTTACCGGCGTCGGTCACGCCACAGATCGCGCCACGATCCTGGGCCTCGCCGGGTTTGTGCCCGACACTTATGACAACGACAAGGCCGAGACCGCGCTGGCCGCGATTACCGAGACCCACACGGTCACGCCCGAGGGCCTGCCGACGCTGAGCTTCGATCCCAAGGCCGATCTGATCTTCGATTATGACCACGCCTTACCCGGCCACGCCAATGGCATGATCCTGATGGCCACCGACGCGCAGGGCGATGTCATCCTGCGACAGGTCTACTACTCCATCGGTGGTGGGTTTGTCCTGACCGAAGAGGAACTGGCCGAAGGCAAGGCAACCGACGAAGGTGCCCCGGTGCCCTTCCCGTTCAAATCCGCTGCTGAAATGCTGCAGATGGCCAAGGACAGCGGCAAAAGCATCGCCCAGATGAAGCGCGAGAATGAAATCGCGCGCGGCTGTGCGGACAGTTTTGCCAAAGGTTCAGCCCGTCTTTGGCAGGTCATGAACGACTGTATCGAACGTGGGCTGAAAACCGACGGTATCCTGCCCGGCGGCCTCAGCGTCCGCCGCCGCGCCAAAGGCATCCACGATGCCCTGCTGGCGGAACGCGGCATGAACCTGAACGCGCCGCATACAATCAACGACTGGATGAGCGTCTACGCCATGGCCGTGAACGAGGAAAACGCCGCCGGTGGGCAGGTTGTCACCGCCCCCACCAACGGTGCGGCAGGCGTGCTGCCATCGGTTCTGCGCTATTACCTCGATCACGTTCCCGGCGCATCCGAGAGCCATGTCGAGGATTTCCTGCTCACCGCGGCCGCCATCGGCGGTCTGGTCAAGTTCAACGCTTCGATCTCGGGTGCCGAGGCGGGCTGTCAGGCTGAGGTTGGCAGTGCCTCGGCCATGGCTGCGGCCGGGATGTGCGCCGTCATGGGCGGTACGCCCGAGCAGGTCGAAAACGCAGCCGAGATCGCATTGGAACATCACCTTGGCATGACCTGCGATCCAGTCGCGGGCCTCGTGCAGGTGCCCTGTATCGAACGCAACGGATTGGGCGCGATCAAGGCCGTCTCTGCCGCATCATTGGCCCTGCGTGGCGACGGCAAGCACTTTATGCCTCTGGATGCGGCCATTGAAACGATGCGCCAGACCGGCGAGGATATGCACGAGAAGTACAAGGAAACATCTTTGGGCGGGTTGGCCGTCAACGTGCCGAACTGCTGATCTGACAGCAAGAACAAGTGGGGTGATATGCGCGGACATTGCCTATGCGGCAAGATTGGATATCAGGTCGATCCTCCGGTCTTGTCCTGCGTCACCTGCCATTGCGACAGCTGCCGTCGCCAGTGTGCGGCCCCGATGACCACCTATTTCGGGGTGCGCGATGGCAACTGGCGCTGGACCGGAGAACAACCGAAACGGTTCAATTCCTCACCCGGAGTCGAGCGCAGTTTCTGCCCCGATTGCGGCACGCCGATATCCTTCCGGTCGACGGTGATGTCGGACGTGATGCACCTCTATGTAGCGACGCTGGACAACCCCGAGGCGCTCAGCCCGACCCTGCATGTCGCGCATGAGGAAAAACTAAGCTGGCTGCAGCTTGGTGATGACCTGCCCACCTGCATCGGCCCGGACTATACCAAAGTCCAACCCCTGCCCGACGCCTGAGATCAGAGCTTCCCCCTGTGCCGCGAAACCGTTAGCGTCGCGTGCATGACCCAGGATCGTCCCGTTTTCGGCATCATACTGATGCTCGGCTTCTGCGTGCTCGCGCCATTGGGTGACGGGATGGCGAAGCTGTTGGGTGAGACCACCGCTCTGGGTCTGCTGGTACTGGTGCGGTTTGGTATACAGGCGGCGATCCTCATTCCGCTGATCGCCGTGACAGGCAAGCCTTGGCGGATGACACCAAGGGTCCTGCGCCTGACGATGATCCGCACCCTCCTGCACATCATTGGGATCGCCGCAATGTTCACGGCGCTGCAATACATGCCGCTGGCTGACACCGTCGCCATCGCCTTTGTGATGCCGTTTATCATGCTGCTGCTCGGCAAAAATGTGCTGGGTGAACAGGTCGGTCCACGCCGCCTGATCGCCTGTGTCGTGGGGTTTATCGGCACCTTGCTGGTGATCCAGCCCAGCTTTGCGCAGGTCGGCGCCCCCGCTTTGTTGCCATTAATCGTAGCGGTGGTTTTTGCCCTGTTCATGCTGGTCACGCGGCGGATCGCCAAGGAAACAGACCCGGTTGCGCTGCAGGCGGTATCGGGGGCCATGGCAACCGTCTTTTTGCTGCCGATTGTTCTGCTGGGTTCCCAGACCGGCCTGCCCGCAATGTCCCTGACGATGCCGACAGGCGAAACGCTCTGGCTGCTACTTGGGATAGGCGTCCTTGGCACCGTGGCGCATCTGCTGATGACATGGTCGCTGCGCTATGCGCCGTCGGCCACCCTGGCCCCGATGCAGTATCTAGAGATCCCGGTCGCCACCCTGATCGGCTGGCTGATCTTTCAAGACCTGCCCAACGGGCTGGCCGCACTTGGCATCGGCATTACCATCGCAGCGGGGCTTTACGTCATCCTGCACGAGCGGGCCAACGCCCGGTCTGGCCCGACAGAAACGCCTGCGTGACCTGATCCAGCGCCGTGCGCGGCAGGATTGTCAGCAATCCCGGCCCGTCCACCTCAAGCGTGAATGCACCCAGCGCCCGGTTTGATGTGCCAACCCGCCCGTCCGGCTCCAGCACCAGATCGTCAATCGGCCACTCCAGCCCGTCGCTCCGCCCGGTCACCCGCCGCAGCGGGAACAAGGACACCGTCTCTCCGGCTGCCAGTTCCAAATTGATGCGGGGCGGCGTGTGGAACACGATCTCACATGCCCCCAACAGAATGCACGGCCTGTCCTGCAACCGGGTGAGCGTGTTGAACGCCACCAACTGATGATCGACACGCGCCCCCAGAAAACCCGCCGCCAACACCACTGGCGCACTGATGCTGCGAAGCGCCTTGTCGAAATCCGTGCTGTCCTGCTCATGTATGGGGAACAGCCGATCATCCGGGATTTGCGCCCGATACTCTGCCGCAAGCGAGTCGAAATCGCCAATCACCACGTCCGGAATCTGACCCGAATCAATCAGCGCAGCCGCGCCACTATCCGCCGCCACGGCGGAAGTGACGCGACTCAGCACCAGATTCACATCCTCGGAACTGATTTCCCCGCCGCCAAATAGCCCTATTGGCCTGCCAGAGCGAACAATTGCCCCATTTTCCACAAGATTGACCATATTTTCCAGTTTTGGACATAATGAAACCACAAAATGATAGCTTCATGGCTAGAGTTTCGAGTCGGTTGCCTGTGCTGTGTCTGGTAATCGACCTGGTAGTTTGTAAAGGACATGCGTCTGATGGTACAGAACAACAAGGTGTTAACCGTTTCTTACGGAACCTTCTCGTGCACCCTCGAAGGCTTCGACGACTCGTTTGAAACGATGAAAGCCATTGCCGAATATTTCCGGGACCTCGCCGCGGACGACCGTTATTTCGGATCGGAACCTCCCCAGCCTGACGCCGAAATGCTGACCCGCATCGCCCAGCGCGATGCCACGCAAAAGGTCGAAGCCAGTCAGAGCGAGGCGGGCCTTCTTCTGCGTGCCACCGACTCCGGCGCCGCTGCAGCACCGACCCCCGCTGCGATCGCGCCTGCTCCTGCAACTGAACCTGTTCAACCCACCAATGACGTTGTTCCCCCTGCACCGGCCATCCCCCAGGCCGAAGCCGTCCCGGCGGCCGACAGCATCGCGGCCAAGCTGCAGCGCATCCGGGCCGTTGTCTCGCATTCCGACGCATCGTCCACCGCTTTTTCGGAAGACGAAGACGTCAGCTATCTCCGGCCCGTGAAACCGCAGGCCGACGCGATCTCGGCCGCGTTCGAGGCAGGCGCGCTGAACCCCGACGATCTGGAAGAGACCGCCGGCGACACCACCCCTGCCACAACGCCCGAGGTCGAACTGTCCGCAGCACCCGAGCAGATGGAAGACAGTGTCGAACCGGCTGTTCAGGAACAGGAGCCGGCCACAACCGCCCCTGCCGAGCAGGATGCGGTCGACGTGACCGCGATGATCTCTGCGGTAGAAACTGCACACAACCGCGACGAAGACGAAGCTCTGGAACAGACCCCCGAGGTCACGGACAGCGACGTACTCTTTTCGGACCTCGACGACACGTCCGAGCCCGAAGACGAAAGCCCGTCCAATATTCTTAGCGAAGAAGATGAAGACACGTCGGAACTGTCCAGCCTTGCCGCAGGTGTCATCTCGGCTGAGGACGAGGCGCTGCTGCTGGATGAAATCGCTCTGGTCGAATCCGAACTGGAGGCGAATACAGCCGCTGAACTGCCCGATATGTCCGGCCTCGATCAGGACGTCTCGCGCCTGATGGACAAGGCTGGTGCCCATTTGGAGGACCCTGCCACCAGCGATCAGCGCGAAACGTATTCGCACCTGCGCACCGCCGTTGCCGCGACCGAAGCGGACCGTGAGGACGGTAAGGACAAGTCCCAGAATGCCGAGGACGACTATCGCGGTGATCTGGCTTCGGTCGTCAACCCGCGCCGCCCCGAGATTGAGGTCACCAGCGAACGCCCGTCTATGGATGCTGCCGCCCCTTTGAAACTCGTGGCCGAACAGCGGATTGACACCGATACGGCGGACACCGGCCCGGTTACGCCGCGCCGTGTTACGTCTGCCGAGGACGACACCGACGACGAAGAAGGTGGTTTCGCCACCTTCGCGCAGGAACAGGGTGCCCAGTCGCTGCTCGATCTGCTGGAAGCTGCAGCGGCCTATCTGTCCTTCATCGAAGGTCAGGAGCAGTTCTCGCGTCCGCAACTGATGAACAAGGTTCGTTCGCTCAAACAAGATTCGTTCAATCGCGAAGAAAGCCTGCGGTCGTTTGGTCAGTTGCTGCGCGACGGCAAGATCGAAAAGGCCGGAGGTGGCCGTTTCGCCGCCTCAACCCAGATCGGGTTTCGCCCGAACGATGACGAACGCGCTGCGGGCTAAACCCGGCGCAACTTAATTACCCCCCTCGAAACTCGACAGGGCCGGAGGAGACTCCGGCCCTTTCCTTACGCCTGTATCTGGCCCCCTCGACGACAAATCCGCCAAAGCGCTCCGCGGCCCGTGTTTCCCACCCGGGCGGCGTTCTGCTGGCCGGATCAGAAGGTGAAGGCCAACGCGATGTAGGGGCCGGTCAGGATCAGGTCGATAACCTCGCGCCCTTCTTCGAACTCGACATCCAAATGGCGGTATCCGCCTGCAACGCTGATCCTGTCGGTCCATTTCCAACTCGCTTGAACCAACGCTTCCCATTGGAATTTCGACCCGTAGCCAAAACCGCCGACGTTACCCAATGCGCTGACCCGCCAACGGTCATTCAGCACGTGGCTAAAGCGCGCACCGATCAACGGGTCAGTCCAGCTCTGATCCGTGCTGACGGTACGGTTGAGCACGGTCGTCGAGACATTCAGGTCCCAATGACGCAACCCGGCCATGGCCTCCAGACGCGTCCCATCGCCCTCATAAACCGCATAGCTGGCGCCCAGCGACATCATCGTCCCGTCCAGATTCCAACTGGCCGCGTCATTGAAACGCCCGATCGAGACGTCATCCCCGAGATCGAGGTAGTTGAACTCACCGCCAATCGACCAGCGCCCGTTCCGGGCCTCTCCCGCAATCAGGAAGGCTCCGTTGAGAATGTCGAAAATCGAGGCATCGCCGTCGACCGGTGGATTTGGCCCCACGTCCAGCGAGGTTCTGAATTCCGGGGCCCAGAAATACGACGCGATTGTATAAGACCAACCGTCTGCCTGCGCGGGTCCGGCCAGAAACCCTGTCGCTACCGCCGCCAAAATCCGCTTTTTCATGTGCCACCTGCCCTGAAACCCGATCCGTCGTGTTTCAGAAAACCTGCCACGCACACACGGTTGGGGCAACCGTGGCGATTATTCCTGACCCTGATCCGGGTCTTCCTTGCCCACTCCGCGGAAAACAAACTTGAACGGCAAAGCCCAAAGGATACCCACCGCGATATAAACCAGCAGCTCCAACCAGATCGGTGGACGATCCAGCCAGTTCAACACCGTCACCACCGCGACGATGTAAACCGGCAATCCCACCAGCAACAGCACCAAAGACCAGCGCCGCCGCGCCTTGTAGCTGAGGCCGGGCTTCTCATCACCGCTCATCAGTCGGCAAACGGATCGGTCACCAGAATGGTGTCCTCCCGCTCCGGGCTGGTCGACAACAGGGCGACGGGGCATTCGATCAGTTCTTCGACGCGACGCACATATTTGATCGCATTTGCAGGCAATTCTGCCCAGCTGCGTGCGCCTTCGGTGGATTCGCTCCACCCCGGCATCTCTTCATAAATCGGTTTGCAGCGTCCCTGCTGATCGGCTGCAGTGGGCAGATAGTCCAGGCGTTCGCCGTCCAGATCATAGCCTACGCAGATTTTCAGTGTCTCGAAACCGTCCAGTACATCCAGCTTGGTCAACGAAATCCCGTTCACACCGCTGGTTGCGCAGGTCTGCCGCACCAGACAGGCATCGAACCAGCCGCAACGGCGCTTTCGGCCCGTAACCGTGCCGAATTCGTGCCCGCGTGTACCAAGGCGCAACCCATCGTCGTCATCCAGTTCGGTTGGGAAAGGTCCTTCTCCGACCCTCGTGGTATAAGCCTTGACGATGCCCAGCACGAAATCGACTGAACCCGGACCGATACCCACACCCGTAGCCGCCTGCCCGGCGATCACGTTGGACGACGTGACAAACGGATACGTGCCAAAGTCGATATCCAGCAATGCGCCTTGCGCGCCCTCAAACAGGATACGCTTACCCGCCTTGCGCTTTTCATTCAGCACCTTCCAGACCGGCGCAGCGAAGGGCAGAATCTGCGAGGCTATCTCATTCAACCGGGCGATCAGCACATCCCGGTCAACCGGTTCGATCCCCAGCCCTTTGCGCAGAGGATCATGATGCTGCAGGGCGCGATCAACACGCGCTTCAAGCGTTGCTGCATCAGCGAGATCCGCTACCCGAACCGAACGGCGCCCGACCTTGTCTTCATAGGCCGGCCCGATGCCGCGACCCGTTGTTCCGATCTTGGTCCCTTTGCTGGCGGCCTCTTCCCGTGCGCGATCCAACTCGCCATGGATCGGCAGGATCAAAGGCGTATTCTCGGCGATCATCAGGGTTTCCGGCGTGATCTCCACACCCTGCTCGCGGATCGAGGCGATCTCGGCCACAAGATGCCACGGGTCCAGTACGACGCCATTGCCGATCACGCTCAGCTTGCCGCCTCGAACAACGCCCGAAGGCAGCGCATTCAGCTTGTAAACTTCGCCGTCGATGACCAGCGTGTGCCCGGCATTATGCCCGCCCTGAAAACGCGCGATCACGTCTGCACGCTCGCTGAGCCAGTCGACGATCTTGCCTTTTCCTTCGTCGCCCCACTGGGCGCCGACAACAACCACATTGGCCATATCCGGTCCTTTTGCGCTGAGTTATCAAACCCGGCTCATATAGCGGGGTGCAAGCGGCAGGGAAACCGGTAATTCGACGCATCGGGAAATCGCGCGAAGCGCGATGCCTCCGGCGGGGATATTTTCTGGCCAGATGAAGATCGGAGCCCCTGCTTCATCTGGCTACAAATATCCCGGGGGGCCGACCGGAACGGGCGGCGGGGGCAGCGCCCCCTCTACCTTTGTTGCAGATCGACGGGCTGTCCGTGTGGCGTGGTCAAATAAGCCTCTTCCCAAGCATTGCGCAGGGCCTGCAGGTCATCGCAGGACGCTTCACCCTGATCCGTCAGCAAAACCTCCAGTGTCTCCAACCAGGCTTTGAAATAATCATCCCCGCCGTCCAGTTCCTTTTTGAGACCGTGCCGTTTCAGGGTGCTCGAAAATCGCGCTGCCCAATCTGACCAGTCGAACCGGCCCGCTTCGTTCAACGCGACGGTGACCGCAAAGACCTGTGCGTGCCACGGTTCGGCAAAAACCGGTTCGGGAGCGGTATGTGTGACGCAATCGTTCATGCAGGCTCCAGATAGGATTGCCAGAGGTCCAGCACGACCTCATCCGCCGGATGTTCCGAATCTGCCCATAGCTCCGAGGCCGGAAACACGACCGCGTAAAGCGGCTCGGGGGCTTCACCCAGTCCATGGGCGTTGGAATCCGGCAGCACATGGGTGCCATGCAGTCTGAGGATGCGACCCTTTGCACCAGCGGCATAGATCGGCAGCCGGGTGTGGCCGCCATTGACCAGCCGATTGGCGCCTGGACGCAAGGTTCGGACCGCCTGCCCTGTTTCAAACCGAACCGCGACATTCGATGGTCGATCCGCAGGCCCTCCCCTTGCCAATGCATCTTGGACCGCCTCGGCCCTCAAAACACGCGCGGCCAGACGGTGCGCGGCCTCGCGGTCCACACCGCGCAGATCATCCCGCGTCAGAACACCCTTTTCGACCAGAAGATCAGCCAGACCGGACATCCACTTTTCATAGTAGGAAAACCGCGCATAATCCCTGGGGGACAACCGTTCCCGCGCATGGCGTGACACATCGATGTTCCATTGCCCCAGAAAGCCCGCAGCCAAAGTCACAGCCAGCGCCCGCGCGTGCCAGTCCTCGGCGAAGACCGGCGCATCTTCGGGCTCCGGGTTTATTGGGCCATCGCCAAAGCGCCCTCCCATATCATGGACCCGCGTCATGACGCCTCCTTCGGCAAGCCGGTGCCGATCATGCTGTCGCGCGTGACCAGAGCGGCCAGTTCATCCTCGCTCAGACTTTCGGTACCTTCGGGGCGCATCGGCAGCACAAGATAACGAACTTCGGCTGTCGAATCCCAGACGCGAACCGATGTGCCTTCGGGCAAGGCTACGCCAAACTCGGCAAGAACCTTGCGCGGCTCCCGCACCGCGCGGGCGCGATAGGCATCCGATTTGTACCAGCCGGGCGGGATACCCAGCAGCGGCCACGGGTAACAACTGCACAAGGTACAGACGACCATGTTGTGCTGCTCGGGCGTGTTTTCGACAACCACCATATGCTCGCCCTGACGCCCGTAGTAGCCCAGATCGGCCACGACCGAGGTGGCGTCCTCCAGCAGCGCGGCTTTGAAAGCCGGGTCGCTCCAGGCCCTGGCAACGACATTGGCGCCGTTCTGCGGTCCTATCCTGTTCTGGTAGGTGTCGATGATTTCATCCAGCGCCGCCGGATCGATCAGCCCTTTACGGGTCAGAATCGTCTCAAGCGCCTTTACACGAAGCGCGGGTTCGGATGGCAACAGGGCGTGCGGGTGGTCGTGATCATCATGTGGCATGAGGCGCAGCCTGCGCGACAGAACCGCACCCTGTCCAGTCTCTTTGACGTGATATGAAACATCACCGCCCGTGATGCCAACTCCTCCCTTGCCCCCGCTGGCAAACTTGCATAAGTACCACGCGATACACGCCACGCTGTACAGGACCACCATGGAAAACGTTGTTCTCATCATCCACCTTCTTCTGGCTTTGGGCCTGATTGCCGTTGTGCTGATGCAGCGGTCCGAAGGCGGCGGCCTTGGAATGGGTGGCGGTGGCGGCGGGGCCATGACCGGCCGCGCGGCGGCGACCGCTCTGGGCAAGCTGACGTGGATCTTGGCTGCGTGCTTTATCGTCACCTCAATCACGCTGACGATTCTGGCGGCTCAGAAGTCTTCGGGCAGCTCGGTGATCGATCGTCTGGGCGTATCTGCACCGGCCCCGGCCGAGGAAAGCGCCCCGGCAGTTCCGGCGGCGGATGACCTGCTGCCGCCAACGCAGGGCGACAACGCTCCGCTGATCCCGCAGGCTGCCGACTAAGCCACAAAACCTAGAAATCCGGAGGAGAACTGCAACAGCATCTTGCGGTTCTCTTGCGCTATTGGCGCGAATCCTTTATATGTGAAGTCCCGTGGTGCAGCGGTTTTTCGAGACCGCCGGGCAGCTGATAATGACGTCTCACGGGAGCAGCCGAAAAACATGGCGCGTTTTATTTTCATCACTGGTGGTGTGGTTTCATCCTTGGGCAAAGGACTGGCTTCGGCGGCTCTTGGCGCCTTGTTGCAGGCCCGGGGATACTCGGTGCGTTTGCGCAAGCTGGACCCCTATCTGAACGTCGATCCGGGCACCATGTCGCCCTTTGAACATGGCGAGGTGTTCGTCACCGATGACGGGGCCGAGACCGATCTGGACCTTGGCCACTATGAACGGTTCACCGGTGTCGCCGCACGCAAGACCGACTCGGTCAGCTCGGGGCGGATTTATTCGAACGTGCTCGAGAAAGAACGCCGTGGCGACTACCTCGGCAAAACCATTCAGGTGATCCCGCACGTCACCAACGAGATCAAGGATTTCATCGCCATTGGCGAGGATGAGGTTGATTTCATGCTCTGCGAAATTGGCGGCACCGTGGGCGATATCGAAGGCCTGCCCTTCTTTGAAGCGATCCGCCAGTTCAGTCAGGACAAACCGCGCGGTCAGTGCCTGTTCATGCATCTGACGCTGTTGCCCTACATCAAGGCCAGCGGAGAGCTAAAAACCAAACCGACCCAGCACTCGGTGAAAGAGCTGCGCTCGATCGGTCTGGCCCCGGATATTCTGGTTTGCCGGTCAGAAGGACCGATTCCAAAGAAAGAGCGAGAAAAGCTGGCGCTGTTCTGCAACGTGCGCCCCGACAGCGTGATCGCGGCGCAGGATCTCAGCACCATCTACGACGCTCCGCTGGCCTATCACCGCGAAGGTCTGGATCAGGCGGTTCTGGATGCATTCCAGATCAGCCCTGCGCCCAAACCCGATCTGGCCAAATGGGAAGACGTCAGCGACCGCATTCACAATGCCGAAGGCGAAGTGAAGGTTGCCATTGTTGGCAAATACACCCAGCTGGAAGACGCCTATAAGTCAATCGCCGAGGCGCTGACCCATGGCGGCATGGCCAACCGGGTCAAGGTCAAGGTCGAATGGGTCGATGCCGAGGTCTTCGACAATGAGGATGTCGCCCCTCACCTTGAAGGCTTCCACGCCATCCTCGTCCCCGGCGGCTTTGGCGAACGCGGGACAGAAGGCAAGATCAAGGCAGCGCAGTACGCCCGCGAACATAAAGTGCCCTATCTGGGTATTTGTCTGGGTATGCAGATGGCGGTGATCGAAGCGGCGCGCAATGCGGCGGGCATTACCGAGGCCGGCTCGGAGGAGTTCGACCACGAGGCCGGGAAAAAGCGTTTTGAACCGGTGGTTTACCACCTCAAGGAATGGGTGCAGGGAAACCACAAGGTCGAACGCAAAGTGGGTGACGACAAAGGCGGCACCATGCGTCTGGGCGCTTATGATGCGGTTCTGGCCGAAGGCTCGAAAGTGGCGGAGGTCTATGGCGGCACCAATATCGAGGAACGCCATCGTCACCGCTATGAGGTCGACATCAAATACCGCGACAAGCTGGAAAAAGCCGGGCTGAACTTCTCGGGCATGTCGCCGGATGGCCGCCTGCCGGAAATCGTCGAATGGTCGGATCACCCTTGGTTCATCGGCGTTCAGTACCATCCGGAACTGAAATCCAAACCCTTCGACCCGCACCCTCTGTTCCGCGATTTTGTGCGCGCGGCGAAAGACACCTCGCGTCTGGTCTGATCACGGACCGATAACAGTATTGTACCCCTTGGCGCGAAACATCTTTACGCGCCGAGGGTTTGCACGGTTAACTGCCGCCATGACAGCGACAGGAGACCGGCCATGACCGACCAGATTACCCAGGCAGAAACCTTTGCCGCCCTGCATAAGAAGGGCGATCCGGTCATCCTCTATAACATCTGGGACGCAGGCAGCGCAGCTGCAGTGCGCGATGCCGGGGCCAAGGCGCTGGCCACCGGCAGCGCGCCCGTAGCGATGGCTCAGGGTTTTACGGATGGGCAGAACATCCCCTTTGAAACGGCGCTGGACAACGCCCGCCGCATTGTCGAAGCCGTTGAAATTCCGGTCACGATGGATCTTGAAGGCGCCTATGCCGAAGATACCTTCGGCATTTCGGCCAACGTCAAACGCGCGCTGGAAACCGGCGTCATCGGCTTCAACTTTGAAGACCAGATCGTTGGAACCAAAGACCTTTATGACATCGAAACTCAAACTGCGCGCGTCGCCGCCATGCGCGAAAGCTGTGATGCCACCGGTATCCCCGCCTTCATCAACGCCCGCACCGATATCTTCCTCAAGGCCCACCCGGACACCCATGATGAGGCGATGCTGGACGATGCCATGGCCCGTGCCGAAGCTTATGCCGATGCCGGGGCCAGCGGTTTCTTTGCCCCCGGCTTGAAGGATGAAACCATGATCAAGCGCCTTTGCGATGCGACTGACCTGCCGGTCAACATCATCGCCCTTCCCGGCACGCCTGATACGCAGACGCTGACGAAACTCGGCGTCGCCCGCATCAGCTATGGCCCGGTGCCCTACCGGCAGATGATCGCCTGGCTACAGGACAAGGCGCGCGAGGCCCTGCAATCCGGCGGATGATCCACTTTTAGGGGATTGCAATTCGGCATTTTCCTCCGCACCTTGCACGGGACACCAGCGGAGGATGTGCCGTGGCCAAAGGATACTGGGTTGCCCATGTCGATGTAGACGACATCGAGGCCTATAAATCGTATATCGCTGCCAATGCGGCGCCGTTTGCCGAATACGGAGCCCGATTTCTGGTGCGTGGTGGTGAACGAACCCAAGCCGAAGGCCAGGCCCGCGCCCGCACCGTGGTAATTGAGTTCCCCAGCTACGAACAGGCGCTGGCCTGTTACGAAAGCGAGGGGTATCAGGCGGCCAAAGCGCTACGCGATCCGGTCTCGACCGGCGATCTTGTGATCATTCAGGGCTATGAGAGCTAGCACCGCTTGGCGCGCTTCGAAATACGGAATATCCTGCCCCCATGTTGAAAAAGTTCCTTCAAGCCTTCCGGCCGCCGCAACATGACAAGTTGCCCGACCCCGATGCCGAACTGGCCCTCGGTGCGTTAATGGTGCGCGTGGCGCAGGCCGACCGCGACTATAAGCTGGAAGAGATCAGCCTGATCGACCGCATTCTGGCGCGGCTCTATCAGCACAACGCCATCGAGGCCGCCAAGGTCCGCGCCACCTGTGAAAAACTGCACGCAGCCGCCCCCGAAACCGATACGTTCGGCAAGCTGATCCGCGAAACCACTGACCTCAAGGAACGTCTGGCCGCACTGGACGCACTGTGGGAGGTGGTTCTGGCCGATGGCGATACGGATGAAGGCGAGGTCAAGATCGTCGAAGAAGCCCGCATCGCCATGGGCCTCAGCTTCAATGACAGCAAGGCCGCACGCGAGCGGATACAAAGCCGCTTGGAAGCGACCTGAGCAACCTCTATATAACTGACCATGTTCAACGATTTCCTGTCCCGGCTCACACAGCCGCAGCCCGACCCGCTTGTCGAAGACGATGCCCGTCTGGCCCTCACCGCCCTGTTGGTGCGCATCGCGCGGTCCGACAATGACTATGCCGACACCGAAATGGCCCGGATCGACCGTATCTCGTCCGAACGCTACGGCCTGTCCCGGTTCGAAGCCGCCGCTCTGCGCGCCCGCGCCGAAGACCTTGAGGCACAGGCGCCCGACACCGTCCGCTTCACCCGCGCGATCAAAGAGGCCATCGCCTATGACCACCGCCTCGCCGTGGTTCAGGCCATGTGGTCCGTCGCGCTGGCCGACGGTCATCGGAGCGGTGAAGAGGACTCCCTCCTGCGCCTTGTGGTCAGCCTGCTAGGGGTCAGTGACGTGGATTCCGCGCTGGCCCGGCAAAAGGCGGCCAAGGCCTGAACAGATCAAGGTTCATTCTGCGCGGACGGAACCATAGCTGTTCCTCAAAGTTGGACGCTTAATACAAACGGTTAAGACCTGTGTCCTGGCACAGGTCTTTCCAGTCTCAGTGTCACCCTGTTGGTAGAGCTTCTGGGGTATATTGATCGACAAACTCTCCCACCGGCGGGATCGGCTTGATAACATCGATCAGAACGCCGTTCGGATCACAGGTGATAAAGTGCCTTTGGCCAAAGCTTTCGTCGGTCAACGTCTTTAGGATTGGCAAACCTGCACCTTCTGCCTGCCGAAACTCCGCATCTACATCCTCGACTTCGAAGTTTAGGTCAAACCACCGACAGTGCCCCTCCCAGCCTTGGGGATTGTTTCGTGGTCACCTTTGAGAATTGCGATATTGACTTTGGGGTCCTCGCTGGACTGCAGATGGCAGTACCAATCGGCGTCGAAGGCGACATTGAACCGAAAGTTGTCAACATAGAACGCTTTTGTGGCTGCCACGTCGTTTGTCTGAATGACGGGGTAGTACTGTGTGCATTTCATCTTGTCTTCCTCTCGCTGGATACATACAGTCTGTATGTATATATCCAATAAACATACAGGCTGTATGTATGCAACAAAAAAATCAGACACGATCCAATAAATCACGTACGGATGCGACGCGATCCGCATTGATAAAAGCCGCAAGGGTTCTGTTTAGCGAAAAGGGGTATGCCGAAACATCCACGCCAGAGGTCGTGAAAGCCGCCGGGGTGACGCGCGGGGCACTGTATCATCACTTCGAAGATAAGGTTGATCTGTTTCGCGCAGTCGTCATGCAGGAATATCTTGATGTGGCGGCAGCGATCACCGAGTCGGCGACCGACAATCCCAAATCAGCGATTGATGCTTTGCAGCAAGGCAGCCGAGGATACCTGAAAGCGATGCAGGACCGCGGCCGGGTTCGTATAATGCTGCTGGATGGCCCCGCCGTGCTGGGACATCGGGAGCTTGGAAAGATTGATCGTGAAACCTCGGCAGATGCTTTGCGCTTGGGACTAGAACAGGCGATGCAAGCGGGTCAGATCAGGACGCTACCTGTTGAGGCCCTGACAATACAACTCTCAGCTCTTTTTGACCGTGCTGCTCTGGCGATTTCAGAAGGCGATGATCCTGAAGCACATTTGCAGGTTCTCGACGCGATTCTGGAAACTCTTGGTTAGACGGGACATGGACCATCACCCTTTCCCAAAAGCACTGTTCACTCTGCCCCCAACCGGATCAGAATTGCGCGGCGACTGGACCCGGCCCGCGCAATCGCGACGACAAACTGACAATTCTGACAGCATCACTGGTCATTTTGACAGTTTCGCCGCGTGAACCTGTCATTTGCGCATTGCATTAGCCCGATTTTTCGGCCCTATTACCTCACCAACACCAATCATATCTGGACTGCCCGTGACAGACACCGCTCCCGTCATCGAGATCAAGAACCTTCACAAAAGCTTTGGCCATCTCGAGGTGCTCAAGGGTGTGGACATCACCGCGCATCGCGGCGACGTCGTTTCGCTGATCGGGTCTTCCGGTTCGGGGAAATCCACCCTGCTGCGCTGCTGCAACCTGCTGGAAGACAGTCAGGAAGGTGAGATTCTGTTCAAGGGCGAACCGGTGAACTGGACCGGCAGTCACAATCATCGCCGCCCGGCCGACCCCAAACAGGTGCTGCGCATCCGCACCAACCTGTCGATGGTGTTCCAGCAATTCAATCTGTGGGCGCATATGACCATCCTGCAAAACGTGATGGAGGCGCCGGTCACCGTTCTCGGCCGCGACAGGGCCGAGGTCGAAGACAGCGCACGCAAGTACCTTGAAAAGGTCGGCATCGGTGACAAATGCGACGTCTATCCGGCGCAGCTTTCGGGGGGGCAGCAACAGCGCGCGGCCATCGCGCGCGGGCTGTGCATGGAACCGCAGGCGCTGTTGTTTGACGAACCTACCTCGGCACTGGACCCCGAACTGGAACAGGAAGTGATCAAGGTGATCAAGGATCTGGCCGCCGAGGGGCGCACCATGATCATCGTCACCCACGACATGAAGATGGCGGCAGATATCTCCAGCCACGTCGTCTTTCTGCATCAGGGCCTGATCGAAGAAGAAGGCACACCCGAAGACATTTTCACTGCTCCTGAATCCGAACGGCTTCAGGGGTTTCTCTCCGCCACTCAGGCGGCTTAATCAACGGACAGAACCAATAAGGGGAGTAACAATGAAAAACCTGATTCTGACCACTGCAGCACTGGCGCTAACCGCCGGGATCGCCATGGCCGATACCGTGCGCATGGGCACCGAGGGCGCTTATGCACCCTGGAACTTCATCAACGACGCGGGTGAAATCGACGGTTTCGAACGCGAACTGGGCGACGAGCTGTGCAAACGCGCCAATCTGGACTGCGAATGGGTCAAGAACGACTGGGATTCGATCATTCCCAACCTGGTGTCGGGCAACTATGACGTGATCATCGCCGGTATGTCGATCACCGACGAGCGGGACGAGGTCATCGACTTCACCCAGAACTACACGCCGCCCGATCCTTCGGCCTATGTGGCCCTGTCGGATGATGCCGACGTCGCAGGCGGTGTGGTCGCAGCGCAGACCGGCACCATTCAGGCGGGCTATATCGCTGAATCCGGCGCCACTCTGGTCGAATTCGCCAGCCCCGAAGAAACCATCGCAGCGGTCCGTAACGGCGAAGCCGACGCTGTGCTGGCCGACAAATCCTTCCTCGCACCGATCGTCGAAGAAGACGGCGAGCTGCGCTTCGTCGCCGATGACGTGCCGCTGGGCGGTGGCGTTGGCATGGGCATCCGTGAATCGGACGGCGAACTGAAGGAAAAGTTCAACACGGCGATCCAGTCCATGAAGGACGATGGCAGCCTGAACGAGCTGATCACCAAGTGGGAAGTGTCCTCGACCTTCTGATCTTATGATCTGAGTGGCGCGCCCAAAACCTTGGGCGCGCCACTTTTCAGCCTAAGAGGCCCGCCATTTTCTCGTACTGCTCCGATCCCGATACGCTGGGCACATTCCGTTGGTTCTCGTGCTACCTGACCAACGGTGTCCACTGGTCGTTCTACGCCTCATTTCTCAAGGTTCTGGCCTTGCTCGCGGTCACAGCGCCGGTAGCATTGGGTTTTGGCTTTGTCGGAGCCATGGCGGCGCGCTCGCATATCCCGCCGGTCAGCTGGTTGGGCAAAGGGTATATCGCGATTGTACGTGGTGTCCCCGATATCGCTTTTTTCATGTTCTTCGTGATCGCTCTGGATCAGGGTTTCGAATGGATCAGGCACAAGATTCTCTGCCCCGACTGGACCGATCCGATTCGTCAGGGCAACGATTTCCTCGTCTGCCAGGCTGCCAAACTGCCATTGGGCAGCGCCCCTGAATGGGTGCATGAAACCTACGGCTTTTTCCTCGCGGTGATCACATTTTCCATCGTGTTCGGCGCTTTCGCCGCCAACGTCCTGTTTGGTGGTATGCGCGCCGTGCCGCACGCGCAGCTGGAAACGGCAGAAGCCTACGGCATGACCCGGCGCCAGACCTTCTGGAAAATCCTCGTGCCGCAGATGTGGGTCTACGCCCTGCCCGGCCTCAGCAACCTGTGGATGGTGTTGATCAAGGCGACCCCCCTGCTGTTTCTGCTGGGGGTCGAAGATATCGTCTATTGGGCCCGCGAACTGGGCGGCACCAAAACCTCGAAATTCACGCAATACCCCCATGGCGATTGGCGCATGTGGTACTTCCTCGGCCTGTTGATCTTTTACCTCGGCATGACGCGTTTCTCGGAGATTGGGCTTGAAAAACTGATGCGCCGTCTGTCTCACGGTCAGGCCACATCCGGCGGAGAGCTTCTGCGCAAGGAGACCACGGCATGAGCTGCATCCAGACCATACAGGATTATGGCCTCCGATCGCTTGGCTTTGGGGAACGCCTGCTGCCCAAGACCGATTTTACCCTGTGCGAGCAGTTCACCCTGATCGGCTCAGGCATGATCTGGAACATCTATTTCGGTGCGATGGCGCTGGCGACCGGGTTCTTTCTGGCCACGGCTCTGGCCGTTGGAAAAGCGTCGACCAACAAATGGCTGCGCAAACCGTCCGAGTGGTTCATCTTCCTGTTCCGGGGATCACCGCTCTTTATCCAGTTCTTCTTTGCGTATTTCTTCTTCCTGTCGCTGAAGAAAACCTACCCGATGTTCGACGCTCTGACCTCGGCCTGGCTGGGAGCGCTGATTGTGCTGTTCCTGAACACGGCCGCCTATTCGGGCGAGATCTTCTATGGCGCCCTGCGCTCGATCCCCAAAGGCGATATCGAAGCGGCGGATGCCTATGGCATGTCGGGCTGGTCCCGGTTCCGTCGCATCGTCTGGCCCACCATGCTGCGGCTGGCATGGCCCGCATACACAAACGAGGCGATCTTTCTGTTCCACGCCACTACGCTGGTCTTCTTCTCGGCCTTCCCGGCCTGGCAACAACGCGGAGACGCGCTGTACTACGCCAGCTATTTCGCGGACAAGACGTTCAACCCGTTCATCCCCTACCCGATTCTGGCGTTCTATTTCATCCTGCTGACGCTGGTGATCGTCTGGGGGTTTGGTCTGGTCAACAAACGCCTGAACCGCCACCTTCCCGCCGAGCGGAAGGCCAAGATGCGGTTCCGTCTGAATCTGGCGCGCTAAGACCACTCCACCGGGTTGAGCCGGAACAGTTTCGAAAGCTGCTCGTAAACCTCGGGCACTTCATGCTGCAGCGCGCGGGGGCGTTCAAAGAACACCTCGACCGAGACAGCAAAGAACTCTTCATGGCCGGTCGCACCATAAGGGTCGATGACCGTATGTCGCCCACTTTCAACCGCGTGGACATGCGCGTCATAGGCGGTCAGGAAAACCTTTTCCCATTCGGCAAATGTCTGCCCTTCGCTCAGGATCGGTACACCGTTGGTGCTGCCTGACAGGTCATCGATCTGATGCGCGAACTCATGCAGCACCACATTCTGCCCGTCCCGATCATCCAGCGCACCCCGCTGGCTGTGCGCCCATGACAGAATCACCGGCCCGCGATCCCAGCTTTCACCGGTTCGCACGATCTCTTTTTCCGAGACGACATAGCCCGAGCGCCGCTGCTGCTTCGACTTGAACGCATTGGGATAGATCAGAATGGTCGTCAGGTTGTCATACCAAAGGTCGCTGTTGATCACGAGCAGACAGGCCTGCGCCGCGATCGACAGTTCCATTTCTTCGGTCACCTCCAGCCCATCGCAACCGTGGAAATCCACCTGATCCAGAAACAGGTTCACCTTGCCGTCCAGATGGCTGCGCAACCCGGCGGGTAGTCTGCGAATGATCGGCACCTGCCGCTCGATGATATTGCGTTGATGGGTGCTCAGAGGCGTCGCCAACAGCGCGGCGCGGGCCTGTTTCCTGGACCAGAAGTAATAGGCGCAACCGCCTGCGGTCATTAACAGAATGATAACGAAGATGAACATGGTTAGACACTATAGGCATCGTTGAGCCGGGCACAATTGGCCGTCGTGTCTTGTACAACTCGGAAGAAACCGGCGTCAGGTCCTGTACAAATTGAACATTTTCGATTTTTGCACCCAACCGCAAAACAGCACTGATCAAAATTTGATCAAATTTCGTGACAAGGCGACAAACCTCATTTAAACCTCTCGAAACAAGATCACGGAGCCCCCAATGGACCTGAGCGCCCTGCACACATTCCGCGTCGCCGCCTGTGACCTGAACGGACAGATGCGCGGCAAACGCGTGCCGCCCTCCTATGCCACCAAGCTGGATAAGGGGGCCGTACGGATGCCGTTCTCAGCGCTTAATGTCGATCTCTGGGGGGCCGATATAGATGGCAGTCCGCTGGTTTTCGAAAGTGGTGATGCCGATGGCGTCCTGCGTCCGACAGGGCGTGGCCCAGTGCCCATGCCCTGGCTCGACACGGCCACTGCTCTGGTGCCCATGTGCCTCTATCACGATGGTGGAACACCCTTTGCGGGCGATCCCCGCCACGCACTGTCTGCGGTTCTGGATCGCTATGCAGAACGAAGCTGGTCGGTTGTTGCCGCCACCGAGTTAGAGTTCACATTGCTCGACGCTTCCGGCGACCAGCCGCAGGCCCCTATCAACCCGGTCACCGGACGCAGGCTGCGAGACGAGGCCGTTCTGTCGATGGCCGAGATGGATGCCTTTGATGCGTTCTTTACCGACCTCTACGATGGTTGCACCGCAATGGGCATCCCGGCCCAAACCGCCATATCGGAGAGCGGAATCGGCCAGTTCGAGATCAATCTGAACCATCAGGAGGCCCTGCGTTGCGCCGATGATACGTGGCTTTTCAAAGGCTTGACGCGTGGCCTTGCACGCAAGCACGGATTTACCGCGACGTTTATGGCCAAGCCTTACCCCGAGGATGCGGGCAACGGGATGCATGTGCACTTCTCGGTTATCGACGCTGATGGCCAGAATATCTTTGATGACGGGGGCCCCGAAGGCACCGAATTGCTGCGCTCAGCGGTTGCGGGATGTCTGGCAGCCATGCCCGGCTCTACGCTGGTCTTTGCACCGCACGGGAACTCTTACACGCGGCTCATTCCCGGTGCACACGCCCCCACCGGCGCAAGCTGGGCCTATGAGAATCGCACTGCCGCACTGCGCATTCCGGGCGGAGCCCCCGCAGCGCGGCGGATCGAACATCGCGTCGCTGGCGGTGACATCAACCCCTATCTCATGCTGACCGCGGTCTTGGGTGCGGCACTGATCGGGATCGAGGACAGGCTGCAGCCACCTGCCCCGATCTCGGGGAATGCCTACGAGATCTTGGACCTGCCGCAACTCGCCCCGGACTGGCATTCAGCGATATCCGCGTTCGAGACTGACCCGCTCGTCGCGCGCATCTTCCCGGCCGACCTGATCCGCAACATGGCGATGACCAAGCGGCAGGAAATCGCTCGATTCGCGTCCCGTGCGCCTGAAGAACACTGGCTCAGTTATCTCGAAAGCGTATGAGCCCCTTGCCCGCCTCGCTACGGTCCGCTAGAATAAATTTGATCAAATTTGGTGAACTATGAAAATCGGCATACTTGTAACCGGCCACCCACCTGACGAATTGCATGACCAGTTCGGGGAATATGACCGCATGTTTCGCGGTTTATTGGAGGGGAACGGCTTCGAATATCAGACATATGCAGTCGTCGACGGTGAGTTCCCGAAAGACGCGCATCAGGCGGACGGCTGGATCATCACAGGTTCGCGCCACGGTGCCTACGAGGACCATGCGTGGATTCCCCCGCTCGAACACCTGATCCGGGATATTCAGAAAACCGGAAACCCCCTGATCGGCGTTTGCTTTGGCCACCAGATCATCGCGCAAGCCCTTGGTGGAAAAGTGGAAAAGTTCAAAGGCGGCTGGGCCGTCGGGCGCACGGATTACCGGTTTGGCGATCAGACCGTCACCTTGAATGCGTGGCATCAGGATCAGGTCACACAGCTGCCCGAAAACGCTGTGGTCACCGGCACAAATGAATTTTGTCGGAACGCCATGGTTACCTACGGCGATACAATCTGGACCGTGCAGGCCCATCCTGAATACGGTAATGACTTCATTCGGGGTCTGATGGAGACCCGAGGTAAAGGCGTCGTTCCCGACGCGCTGATGCAGGCCGCCGCGAACAGGCAGGATAGCGCAGACGACAATGCCAAAATCGGCCGCCATATGGCGGATTTTCTTAAGAAAGCGAGGGCCTGATGGCCGACTGGACAGACCAACTGCCCGAGGCGGCGCGTACTTATTTTGACGGCAAGCGGCTGGATGAGGTCGAATGCATCATATCGGACCTGCCCGGCATCGCGCGCGGCAAAGCGGTCCCCGCGTCGAAATTCGCCAAGCAATCTTATTTCCACCTGCCCGACAGTATTTTCTACCAAACCATAACCGGGGATTGGGGTGAAGCTGCGGGCGAGGACGGGTTCATCGAACGGGACATGATCCTGAAGCCCGACTTCTCGACCGCGTCAGCCGCTCCCTGGACGGGCGACTGGACGCTCCAGGTTATCCACGACGCATTCGACCGGGACGGCGAGCCCATTCCCTTTAGCCCGCGCAACGTGCTGAAACGTGTTGTGCAGCTATATCACGACAAAGGCTGGGACCCGATCGTCGCACCCGAGATGGAGTTCTTCCTGGTCGCACCAAACGTCGATCCGGCACATGGAATCAAGCCGATGATGGGCCGTTCAGGACGTCCCGCAGCAGCGCGTCAGGCCTATTCGATGACGGCGGTGGATGAATTCGGCCCGGTAATCGACGACATCTACGATTTTGCCGAGTATCAGGGCTTTGAGATCGACGGCATTACGCAGGAAGGCGGAGCGGGTCAGCTGGAGATCAACCTGCGCCACGGCGATCCTGTCAAGCTGGCCGACGAAGTGTTCTATTTCAAACGCCTGATCCGAGAGGCCGCGTTGCGGCACAACTGCTTTGCCACGTTCATGGCAAAACCGATTGAGGACGAGCCGGGATCGGCGATGCACATCCATCACTCGATCATCGATATGGAAACGGGACAGAACATCTTTTCGGGCCCACAGGGCGGGGAAACGGACGCGTTCTACAATTTCATCGCCGGCCTGCAGAACCACCTGCCCGCCGGTCTGGCGGTGATGGCGCCCTACGTGAACTCCTACCGACGTTATGTGAAAGACCACGCCGCGCCGATCAATCTGGAATGGGCGCGCGACAACCGCACCACCGGTATTCGCGTGCCCTTGTCTGGCCCCGAAGCGCGGCGCGTTGAAAACCGCATCGCCGGAATGGACTGCAACCCCTATCTGGGCATCGCTCTGTCACTGGCCTGCGGCTATCTGGGCTTGATCCAGCAGGAACGCCCGCGCCGTCAATTCTATGGCGATGCCTACGAAGGTGACGGGGATATTCCGCAGGTCATGGGCGAAGCGCTGGATCTGTTTGATGAAGCCACCGCCCTACACGAGGTTCTGGGCCCGGAATTCGCCCGCGTATACGGCATCGTCAAACGCGCCGAGTATGAAGAATTTCTGCAGGTCATTTCCCCGTGGGAGCGTGAGCATCTGCTGATGAACGTCTAAGGCAAAGCTGCGATGAACCTGCTGTATTCCAATGATCGCAAGGCGGAGTATCCGCCCAGCTGGTACGCCGCAACGGCGCATCCATTCGACCGCTACCCGGCGCTTGAAGGCGAGCATACGGCAGACGTCTGCATCGTCGGAGGCGGCTATACGGGCCTTTCGGCGGCTTTGCATTTGGCTCAGGCCGGGTTCGATGTTGTTCTGCTTGAGGCGCATCGCGTGGGCTTTGGCGCATCGGGGCGAAATGGCGGACAGCTGGGCAGTGCACAGCGGATGGACCAAGAGGATCTTGAACGCCTTGTCGGAGATGAGGACGCATCCAAGCTTTGGGATTTGGCTGAAGACGCCAAGGATCTGGTCAAATCTCTGATCTCGCGCCATCAGATTGACTGCGATCTCAAGCCCGGCATTGCCGTTCTGGGGTTCAGTGATTCGGAACGCGCCGAACTTCACGATCATGCGTCGCATCTGTCGGACCGGTACGGCTACGATCAGATCGAAGGTTTGGATGCCGAAGCGGGGCGTGGCCTCTGCCCCTCTCCCGCTTATGCAGGCGGGTATCTGGACAAGGGTGCAGCGCACCTGCATCCCCTGAACTATGCACTTGGCCTTGCGCGTGCGGCGGTCGGAGCCGGGCTGCGTCTGCATGAAGGCACCGAGGTTCTTGGTATCGATCCGGGCTCTCGCGTGACGGTGCGCACGGACAAAGGCAAAGTTGCCGCTGATCACGTCATTCTGGCCTGCAACGGGTATCTTGGCGATCTGAACCGGCAAGTTGCGTCCCGTGTGATGCCCATCAACAATTTCATTGCCGCAACTGAACCCTTGGGCACCGAGGCGCAAAAGGTCCTGACCCGGGACATCGCCGTCGCGGATACGAAGTTTGTGGTGAATTATTTCCGGCTGAGCGCGGATGGCAGGCTGCTGTTCGGCGGCGGCGAGAGCTATGGCTATCGCTTCCCTGCAGACATCGCCGCCAAAGTGCGCAAACCCATGACCGAGATTTTCCCGCATTTGCAAGATGTCGGAATTGACTATGCATGGGGTGGAACGCTCGGCATCACGATGCGGCGTATGCCATATCTTGCGCGGCTGGCCCCGAACATCCTGTCCGCCTCGGGCTATTCCGGTCATGGGGTTGGCACCGCGACCCATGCCGGGCAGCTAATGGCGCTGGCAATTCAGGGTCAGGCCGAGGGGTTCGACACCATGGCCCGCGTCCCCGCACTATCGTTTCCGGGCGGGCCTGCATTGCGGACGCCACTGCTGGTGCTGGCCATGACCTGGTACGCACTGCGCGACCGGCTAGGCATCTGAAAGCATCCTTTTCGACAATTTGGTGAAATGTCGCTGACCTGGCGAAAGGGGCTTGGCTTGTCTGCATGTTGAATTTATATTTCCCAAAGATAAAATTCGGGAAATCCAAATATGACGCTTGTACCCAACGTTCATGAAGCCGAACCTATCCCCTCAGCCGCACGCGATGCCATTGACGCCCTGATGCAATCCGGCGACCTGTTTCGCTATACCGCGCCGCAGGATGCACCTGTCGCCCTGCTCGAGACCGAGTTCGCTGATCTGCTCGGGGCGAAATATGCACTGGCGGTTTCCTCCTGTTCAGCCGCATTGTTCCTGTCGCTCAAGGCGCTGGGGCTACCCCGGGACGCACGAGTATTGATTCCCGGCTTTACCTTTGCTGCTGTGCCTTCATCGATCGTTCACGCGGATTGCATTCCGGTTCTGTGCGAAGTGGGTGACAACTATCGCGTCGATATGGATGATTTCGCGGCCAAGCTGGACAGCGTTCAAGCAGTGATCATCAGCCACATGCGCGGCCACACCTCGGACATGGACGCGATCATGGAGCTGTGTGACGCGCGCGATATCCCGGTGATCGAGGACGCGGCGCATTCGCTCGGCACCACGTGGCACGGGCGCAATATCGGGACCATCGGCAAAGTAGGTTGCTTCTCGTTCCAATCCTACAAGATGATCAACGCAGGTGAAGGTGGCATTCTGGTCAGCGACGACGCTGATCTGGTCGCACGCACCGTCATCATGTCGGGCGCATACGAGTATAACTGGAAAAAGCACGCCGGCTCGCCCGAATTGGAGCAGGCTTTTGCCCGCTGGCAGAACCAGTTGCCGCTTTATAACCTGCGGATGAGCAATCTGAGCGCCGCAGTCATTCGTCCGCAAATCCCCGAACTGGCACGCCGAGTGCGCGACGGTCTGGCAAACCACGACTATGTGGCCGAGCGTCTGAATACGTCACCCTATATCGACGTCCCTGCCCCTCTGGCCCCCGAACAGCGCGCACCGGATTCGATCCAGTTCAATCTGGTGGACCTCAGCGACGAGGAAATCCGCGCCTTTGCCGCCGCAGCCGAAGCGCGTGGTGTCAAGGTACAGGTCTTTGGCATGAGCCAGGACAATGCCCGCGCCTTCTGGAACTGGCAGTTTCTGCCCGAACAGTTTGACCTGCCACAGACCCGCGCGATGCTGATGAGGGCCTGCGACGTGCGCCTGCCCGTTCGTCTGACACGCGAAGAACTGGACGTGATCTCGGACATCCTGTTGGCATCTGTTGGTGAGGTTGTTGGCCCGGTGCCGGTTTACGGTACCTGATTGTCAGTTCAAACCCGGATCGAATACCTGAGTTGACAGGAATAGCGCGTCAATCCCTTCCGGGGTTGGCGCGATACGTGACAATATCCCCGCGACGGCCAGCCCTGCATCGCTCTGCACCAAAAGCGGCGCGCCGGAATCCCCCATCATGACGGGGCAGACCGCGTGTATCAGCCCGTCGCCAGCCAGATCTGGGATACATGCCCCGGTTCGGCTCAGCACATGGGGCCGCAGACCGGGGTAACCTGCAACCGAGCCCATCTGCGCGACGGCCCGGGAAACAGCCAGAAAACCCACCTGTTCCCCGATCGGATCAGTCAACTCCAGCACGGCCCAATCCAGATCGGGGCGGTTGTCGAAGGCACCTCCAACGCCCTGTTTGGTATCAAGACGGTACGCCGTAACGGACGAAACAGCAGCGGCCGCGCCACGCTGGTAGCCCGCTGCAAAACGGATACTTTCCGGAGGAATCCAGCTGTTGCGGGCGCCGTTGTAAAGGCAATGCGCGGCAGTCAGAACCAGCCGTTCGGACACCAGTACTCCGGTACAGTGCGACCGCTGGTTACGACTGGCAAAGTTGACCCGGCCAATGGCGCTCCAGGGATCGGCCGCGGCGTCGAGGATTTCGCGCGCCCGAATATCTTCACACCCTGCGGCACTGTCCTGCCCCAGTGTGCAGACAGGTTCCCAGACCGAAGTGAACTGGCCCTGCGCAAGCGCTGTCTGAGCCCAGAGCATCACGCCCAGCGCAAACAGCCAGCGCATCGGCCTGATCAACTCAGCTTGGACAGCTTTTGTTGCAACTCGGCCAGTTGTTTCTTGATGTCGTCCAGATCCTCTTTCGGCTCTGACGGAGTCTCGGCCTCCTGATCGGGGCCCGACCAGTTACCTGACAGACCGCCAGTCATGGCCTTCAGAAACGCTTTTTGCTGCGCCTGCATCGCCTCGAACCCCGGTATCTGAGACATCGGGTTCATCGCATTCATGTTTTCCATCATTTTGGACTGGCTTTCGCGCAGCATCTCGAACGAGCTTTGCAGGAACTGCGGCATCATGCCCCCGCCCGGAACCATGTAGCTGCGGACCAGATCGTTCAGCACATTGATCGGCAGCACGTTCTCGCCGCGGCTCTCGTGTTCGGCAATGATTTGAAGCAGATACTGACGGGTCAGGTCGTCGCCCGTTTTCAGGTCGATGATCTGAACCTCGCGGCCGTCACGAATAAATCCGGCAATATCTTCGAGCGTCACGTAATCGCTGGTCTCGGTGTTATACAGCCGGCGGCTTGCATAGCGCTTGATCAGCAGCGGTTTTTCTTGTTCCGACACCCTGTACCCTCCCCAAGGATGATGCGTTGCAGCGCAGGTTATGCGACTGCAGAACAAAAAGAAAGGGCAGGTCGAAAGACCTGCCCGCAGCGATTGCACCATTTGGGAGGAATGGGTGCGATATCGCAGTCTTACTTACTTGGTGGTTGCTGCTTTCTTTGCTGCAGCGGTCACCTCGTTGGTGGCTTTTTTAACAGCTGCGGTTGCATCTTCTGCAGCGTCTTTGCCAGCCGCCATCAGCAGCTCAACAGTTTCGGTCTGAACTTTTTTCGCGATTTCTGCGAAAGCAGCCATGTTTTCAGCAGCAACTTCAGCCGACGCGCTTGCGAAGTCGGTTGCGGCTTTTGCGTAATCCGCAGGCTCGGTTTTTGCTTTCGACATCTCGGTCAGTTTGGCCAGAGTTTCCTTGGTCCACTTGTTCGAGATTTCAGCCGATTTCTCAGCTGCGTCCAGAGCAACACCCGACAGCTTTTCGTTCAGAGAAGCGGTCGATTTGAATGCATCTTCCAGAGCGGTTGTGTCAACCGGGAACGCGCCCATCATGTCTTTCAGGGTCGCGGTAAAGTCTTGGGTCTTTGCCATTGTCCTAAATCCTTCTAGCCGTTCCGGGCCCACCCCGGTTTTCATCAGCTTGAAGGCAATATGATTGCTGCATCGCAGCATTGCAAGTTTTTTCTTGCTGCAATGCAGAAAAATTTGAGTTTCAAAATGATATCAGCGGTTTGCTTTGACCAAAACATAGGTCCCCGGAGCCGGGCAAAGTCGCGGATGATCCGAATCGCCGGTGTCCCGAGCCGGAACCTGCTTACCTGACCGCTTCTTCAACCACGCCTCCCACATTGGCCACCAAGATCCTTCGTGGAAGTCGGCCTCTTTCAACCAAGTCTCGGCGTCTGCCTTCAGGTCCGGGTTCGTATAATGGCCATATTTCTTCTTGCTTGGCGGGTTCACGATGCCAGCGATATGTCCCGATTCAGAAACCACAAAGGTCTTTGACTTCGAGCCCATCTGCTGCACACCGCGATAGCAGTCTTTCCAGGCGGCGATATGGTCTGTTTCACAGGTAATCGCCATCAGCGGTACATCCACATCTTTGATATGCAGTTTATGCCCCAGCAATTCGAACCCATCCGTCACGAAACCATTGCCCTGACACAAACCGCGCAAATACTGAATCGCCATCTTACCGGGCAGGTTGGCCCCATCCCCGTTCCAGTAAAGCAGATCGAAGGCGGGCGGCGTCTCACCCATCATGTAGCTGCGGATCGCCGGGGTGTAGATCAGATCCCGTGAACGCAGGAAGGACATCGTCCGGCCAATGATCCAGGCCTTCAGCACGCCGTCTTTTGAAACCTGATCTTCGATCCCATCTACGAAATCATTTTGCAGAAACGGCGTGAATTCACCCTGCTCTCCAAAATCCGTCAAGGTCGTGAAGAAAGTAGCCGATTTGACCGACTTGTCGCCGCGTTGCTTCATCAGCGAAAGCGTCAGGCTGAGTGTCGTTCCAGCAATGCAGTAGCCTACCGCGTTGACCTGCTTGACCTTGCAGATTTTCTTGGCCTCTTCGATGGCAGTCAGGAACCCTTCCTGAATATAGTCTTCCATTCCGATATCAGCATGAGAGCTGTCGGCATTGACCCAGCTGACCACAAACAGAGTATAGCCCTGCTCGGTCACCCACTTGATCAAGCTGTTCTGGGCTTTCAGGTCGAGGATATAGAATTTGTTGATCCAGGGCGGGAACAGAACGATCGGGGTTTCATGCACCGTCTCGGTCACCGGTTTATATTGGATCAGTTCCATCATCCGGTTGCGGTAAACGACGTCTCCAGGCGTTGTCGCGATATTGCCACCAATCTCAAAGGCGCTTTCGTCGGCGAGTCGGACAACCATCTCGCCGTCATTGGCCTCAAGATCGGATACGAGGTTTTCAAGCCCTTGTATTAATGATTGACCTTCAGTCTCGACGGCTTTCTCCAGCGCATCGGGGTTGGTGGCCAGAAAATTCGTCGGCGCCATCATATCGATGATCTGTTGCGAGAAATAACGCAGGCGCTGTTTGTCTTTGGTATCTAGGTCATCAACAGATGCGACAGCCTGAGCGATCGCATCAGCATTGGTCTGGTATTGCTGGCGGATCAGCCGGAAATAGGGATTGGTGTCCCACATCAGGTTGGAAAACCGTTTATCTTTGGCCGGGGCCTCTGGCTCTTCGCTTTCGCCGGAAGTCATCGCTTTCTGCGCTTCGGCAAAGTTGAGCACAGACTTTCCCCAATACTCGATCTGTTGTTCCAGCAGCTTTGAGGGGTTTTGCATGACATCGGCCCAATATGCCGTTGCTGCCTTTGCAAAAAGCTCTTGATTCGGGCCGTCTAACGCAGGGGTATGTGGTGTTTTCCCCGCCATGACTTCAACGAGGCGTTTGGACAATTCTTCGACTTTGCCCATATTTTCTTTAAGTCGTTCAATATGTTCTTCGGTCAATTTTGGCGTCTGGTCGTCGGTAGTTGTCATTTTAACAATTCCCCCCTAGTCTCGCTGCTGTGCAGAATAACGTCGTTGGCGTCGGGGGGCAAAGCGGCGAATGGTCCGAATTCTCAGGCTGATACTCAGGAGGCACATTCGATGCGCTACATGATGACCTATGACCTGATGGAAACCATGCGTAACACCAACCAGTGGCTTGGTGCAACCGCAAGCGCGATGGCGTCCTATCCCCTGTTTTCGATGACACCCAATCCGGCGTTCAACTGGATGGCCGCTTGGGGTGAAGTAACCGAACGCACATTCCAACGTATGGTCGTCAAGCCCGACTGGGGCATCCGGACCTTCACCTGCGAAGACGGCAAAGACCATCTGGTCGATATCACAACCGTGCTTGAGCGCCCGTTCGGCGACCTGATCCATTTCCGCGTCAATGGACGCGAAGAACAGCCGCGCAAGGTGCTGTTGGTTGCACCGATGTCCGGACACTACGCGACCCTGCTGCGCTCGACCGTCAAAAGCCTGCTGGTCAATTGTGAAGTCTACATCACCGATTGGCATAACGCGCGCGACATTCCCGTGTCCGAAGGCAAGTTCGATGTCGAGGATTACACGCTCTACCTTGTCGATTTTATGAAAGAGCTGGGTCCGGATACGCATGTCATAGCCGTGTGTCAGCCCGCACCGCTCACGCTGGCCGCGACCGCCTATCTGGCCGAGGTCGAGCCCAAGGCGCAGCCCAGCACGCTGACTTTGATCGGAGGTCCCGTCGACCCCGATGCCACCCCGACCGAAGTGACCGATTTCGGCCGCCGCGTCACGATGGGACAGCTGGAAGAAACCATGATCCAGCGTGTTGGCTTCAAATACAAAGGGGTTGGCCGCATGGTCTATCCCGGCCTGCTGCAGCTTGCCTCGTTCATGTCGATGAATGCCGAGCGTCACAGCAAAGCCTTCTCGGACCAGATCCAGCGGGTTATCCGGGATGAGGCATCCGAGCACGATGCCCATAACCGCTTTTACGATGAGTATCTGGCCGTGATGGATATGACGGCCGAATTCTACCTTTCAACCGTCGAACGTGTGTTCAAAAACCGCGAAATCGCACGCAATGAATTTGTTGTCGCGGGCCACAAGGTGGATATCGGAAAGATCACCGATGTCGCCGTCAAATCGGTTGAAGGCGCGAATGACGATATCTCGGCACCCGGTCAATGCATCGCGGCGCTCGACCTGTGCACCGGCCTGCCAGACAGCAAGAAAGCCAGCCATGTTGAACCCGGTGCGGGTCACTATGGCATCTTCGCGGGCCGCAGCTGGCGCGACAACATCCGTCCGCTTGTGATTGATTTCATGAACGAAAACAGCCGCAAACCACGCCGCCGCGCTGCCAACAACAACAAAGTGGCATGACCCGAAAGGCGGCAGAAGACCTCTCCTTCTGCTGCGACTGTGGCACGCTATCGGGACACATCACCAGAAACGGAGTCCGATCCGGGACACATGTCGTGTGCTTCTGCCACGACTGCCGCGCCGCTCAGCTCTATTTCGAACAGCCGGACCCTGCGCCCGGCCCGGTCGAGATTTTCCAGATGGCACCCGAAGACATCAGGATTGAAACAGGTGCCGCGCATCTGGCCGTGATGCAACTAAGCCCCAAAGGCATGTTGCGCTGGTATGCGAAATGCTGCAACGCGCCGCTTGCGACAACTCCGACGACACCAAAGTTTCCGTTCGCGGGTTTCATCGTCAAGCGCATCCCCGACCGCAGCGATCTTGGCCCCATCACGACACGTGGATTTATACCAAAGGCTGACGGCAGACAGTCTCATGAGAAAATCCGCTATGCCGCAATGGGTTTGCTGATACGCGTTTTGAAATCGCGCCTATCCGGCAGTTGGAAGGATACACCGTTTTTCAGGTCTGATACGGGCGAGCCGGTCGCGCATCCAACCGTTCTGACAAAGGATCAGCGTGCAGCTTTCTACGACTAGGTCAGCCGCGGCGGTATCTGCATCCAATCCCGTAGCATCGCATTCACTGTTTCAGGGGTTTCCAGAGTTGGAAAATGCCCGGCGGCGTCGATCACGCGCAGTTCCGCACCGGGGATCAAATCGGCCATAAAAGCGTGCTTTCGTACCGGGCTTTCAGCATCATGCGCCCCGCAAACGACCAGAGTCGGCATCCGGATACGGCGCAGCGTGCCCTGCTGATCCGGGCGGCGCTGCAGTGTCCGCATCTGGCTCACGAAAACACCCGGACCCAGTGCATCCGCCATCTGCAAGACATCGTTCAGGATCGGGATACGCTGTGGGCCAGGGGCCATCATGTCCGAGCCGATCACCTTGCGCATCATCTCGTCCAACCGACCGGCCTGCGCGCCCACGATCAGATCTTCGCGGCTCGCCGCGATATGAGGTGTATCGGCCTGCGCATCGGTTGCCAACAGGCACAGACGCGTCACCCTGTCGGCTGCACGCCGCACGATCTCAAGCGCGACGCTTCCACCCAGACCAAAGCCGGACAATGCAAACCGATGCGGCAGTTGGTCCAGCAGGCCCGACGCGATCTCCTCGACCCGCTCACCGCCGAAGATTGGGGCGACCATGACGGCGCGCTCATGCGACAATGCGGTTAACTGCGCCTGAAACAACCGTGCATCGCACATCAGTCCGGGCAGTAAAACCAACGGCTCGATCACCTCGGCGTCCTCCGCTCGTTGCTTTTGTTTTATGACAGGATGAGAGGTTTGCCGACGCCGGGCAAGCAAAACTTCAAGGATATTCGATTGCTCTGAACGGCGGGAAATCTGCATAGCGCGCCTGCCTTCTGGCCAGCGTTTCGCCGGGATCAGCTCCGGGACGCAACAGGCAGCCGCGCGGCGCGATATAGCTGTCGATCCGCCTGACGGGCTTGGGCCGCCAAACCAGATTGAAAGCGCACAATTTAGGAAAGAACCAGATCTCGGAATAATCCAGATGGTCATGCAGCCACCACGCCAGATCCCGCCAGTCACGCCCTTGCGCGTAGCGATCCGCAAACCATGGTATGACGACCGAGGCCCCGGCGACCCGAAGGTCACCCTCGGCCCAATCCCAGATATGGCACTCCAACGGGTTGTCATTGCGGGCGCAGTTCAGCCTGTTTTCATTTCCGAACCGATTCAGGGACCGCGAGCGATAGCCCGAGCGCACCGCGACACGCCCAAAGGTTTCTTCCAGCGGGTCCAGCAGGGTTTCGCAAAAGGCACGCCCGGTTTCGATCGCAAGATCGGGATTGTCGGGAATGTTCTGCAATGCGTGAAAGTTCCCAATCTCGGAATATAGAAAATCACGCATGTAAAAATGCCGGGACAGGCGCACGCGGCCCAATGTCTCGAGGCTCCACATGCTACCTGGCCGACGCACGCTCAGTACCCGTTCCAGCGGAAAGACCCGTCCGCGGCGAGGTTCGAGAACGGATTGAACGCGATTTCCCAGATCGTCTTGTCGGGCGCGCGAAAATACCCGTGATGCCCGCCCCAAAACACATCTGATGCAGGTTTCAGCACAATGGCACCCGCTTGTTCGGCTTGCCCAAGCACCTCGGCCACTTCTTCTTTTGAGCGGCAATTGTAGCTGACCGTCATCGCCCCATGGCCGAGTGTCGCTGCATCCACGCCGATCTCATCTGCAAGCGCAGATACAGGATAGAGGCCGAGCGTCTGGCCGATCAGATCAAACGCAATCACCCCGTCCGGGGTATCGACGCGCCGCCACCCCAGTGTCTCGTAAAACGCAGCCGCTGTTGCAGGCTCTTCGACACCGATTGTTATTAGGCTTACCCGCTGTTCCATTATTCGATTCCCTGCTCAGACAACCAATTCAATATGCCTGAAATCGCCGCATCGGTCTGGCCCGGCGACATCAGGCGTCCCGCCACCACGTGCGAGGCCGGATCGTCTTCGGCCCCCATCCTGACCAGTGAAACCGAAACGGGGCCACCCCAGGCCCGAGCCGCCTCATGCATCCTGTCCGGCCGCACCACCTTGTCGTCTTCCGAAAACCAGAACAGTGCCGGGACCCGCGCGCCCGAGAAATCCAGGGCATAGACAGCATCCACAAGGGCAAACATAGGCACAACCGCTTCCCAGGGATACGCGGATGTCCAATATCTGTTCTTCTCAGGATCGGCGCTGGATACATCCCGCTCTGCCCCCAGCAGCAGCGGCAACCACTCACGGGCCCAAGGCAAGGATGGCACCCACGCGGCAACCGTGTTCACGCCGAAATTGGGTGAAAAGAACACCATTGCTGCCACATCTGCACTCAGTTCCGTATCCAGCGCGGCTGCAGCGGCCAAAGTACCGCCTGTCGAGGTCGAGATCACAATCACCTGCTCTCCGACCGCCCGGGCGGCGGCCAGACCCTCGGCCGCGTCCTGCATCCAACCCGAGGCCGTGCCCTCGGCCATCGCGTCACCATCCCGCCCGTGCCCCTGAAGCCGGGTGTAAACGAGGTTGGCCCCCAATGCGTCCGCAATCCGGTCAGGCACGGGTCTGATCTCTTCGGACGAGGCCGAAAACCCATGGATGTACAGCACCGAGTAAGGTGTCCGCTGCTCGTAAAAACCATCCTGCCAGACCACCCGCTTTTCGACGCCCGGCACGATGTCGTCATAGACCGATTCCGTGCTTTCGAAATAAACCTGAACACCTTCGCCAAATTTGCGCGGATCGAAACGCGGATGCAGGTTCACCGGCTCACGTGGGCCAAACAGGTAAATCCCCCCACAGACAAGCACGAGGCCCAGCAACAGTCGCCCGAGGACCCGGCCCAAGCGCTGCATCAGGCGCTTCCCATCACGTCCCGCACCGCCTGCTCAATCAAGCCGAGGCACGGCCCATCCGAGAACCTGTGATCCGCGTCTTTGACCAGCAGCAACTGCATGTCCGGGCCAGTGACATGATCCAGCAGACGCACCGCCGTTTCGGTCGAGACCGCCGTATCCGCCGTCCCCTGCAGAAACCGCACCGGGAATTGCAGATCAAGCGGGGTGCGCAAGACAAGGCGCTGCCGCCCGTCCTCGATCATCCGCCTGGTGATAATGTAGGGCTCCATATAGTCCGAGGGCAGTTCCACATGCCCAATGGTTTCCAGATCAGATTTCTGCTGATCCGAAAATGACGCCCAATACCCGTCCTCGGTAAAGTCCGGCGCCGCCGCGATTGTCACAAGTCCGGCAATTCGCTCGGGCATGACACGCGCCAGCAACAACGCCTGCCACCCGCCCATGGACGATCCTACAACAATCAGCGGACCGTCGGTTAACCGAGAGACGGCTGCCAGCGTATCCTCGTGCCAGTCCCCGATACATCCGTCGGTAAAAGCGCCCGAGCTTTCGCCGTGCCCGGAATAATCAAACCGCAGAAAGGCCTGCCCACGCGCCTGCGCCCAGGCCTCAAGATGCACCGCCTTGGTGCCCTCCATATCCGATTTCAAGCCGCCCAGAAAAACGATGGTCGGCCCGTGCCCCTCACTCTTGTGATACGCCAGCCGTCGCCCCTGCGCGGTCTCCAGAAATTCTGCCTCTGCCATGCTATCCTCTTTGATTGTCAGCCCATCATGCATGTCACACAACTGTCTGCAATTCCCCGATCCTTCTTCATCTGGCTAAAAACACTCCGGGGTGCGCGAGGGGCTGGCCCCTCGCTCCTACCCTTGACACCCGCGCGCCCACCTGCCACATGAGCCCGACACACATAACCCGCAACCGGGCGTTCAGTGGGCGCCAAACCGACGAGGAGAGCCGATATGGCCCTGGACTCACAGTCAGTCTCCCTTACTTTTCCCGATGGCAATTCCCGATCCTTCGACGCTGGCGTTACGCCCGCGCAGGTCGCTGCCGATATATCCACATCACTGGCGAAAAAGGCCATCTCGGCCACGGTGAACGGCCAGCACTGGGACCTCCAATGGCCCATCGAGGCAGATGCGCAGATCGCCATCCACACCATGAAAGATGAAGTTCAGGCCAATGAGCTGATCCGTCACGATCTGGCCCACATCATGGCCCGCGCGGTGCAGGAGATCTGGCCCGACACCAAGGTCACCATTGGCCCTGTTATTGAAAACGGCTGGTACTACGACTTTGACCGGGCTGAGCCATTCACGCCCGAAGACCTCGGCCTGATCGAAAAAAAGATGAAGGAAATCATCAACAAACGCGACCCCGTGACCACCGAGGTCTGGGACCGTCAGCGCGCGATCGATTTCTATACCACCAACGACGAGCCCTATAAGGTCGAACTGATCGAGGCGATCCCCGGCGATGAGCCGCTTCGCATGTACTGGCACGGCGACTGGCAGGATTTGTGCCGCGGCCCGCATCTGCAGCACACCGGACAGGTTCCGGGCGACGCGTTCAAGCTGATGTCCATCGCAGGGGCCTATTGGCGCGGCGATAGCGACCGCGCCATGTTGCAACGCATCTACGGTGTGGCTTTCACCGGCAAGGAAAAGCTCAAAGCGCACCTGCATATGCTCGAGGAAGCCGCCAAACGCGACCATCGCAAGCTGGGCCGCGAGATGGACCTGTTCCACATGCAGGAAGAGGCTCCGGGTCAGATCTTCTGGCATCCCAATGGCTGGACCATCTACACCCAGCTACAGGATTATATGCGCCGTCAGCAACGCAAGGGTGGTTATGTCGAGGTCAACACACCTCAGGTCGTCGACCGCAAGCTATGGGAGGCTTCGGGTCACTGGGACAAATATCAGGAGAATATGTTCATCGTCGAAGTGGACGAGGAACATGCGCGGGAAAAGGCGATCAACGCGCTGAAGCCCATGAACTGCCCCTGTCACGTGCAGATTTTCAACCAGGGCCTGAAATCCTATCGCGACCTGCCGCTTCGCATGGCCGAGTTCGGCTCGTGCAACCGCTACGAGCCGTCGGGCGCACTGCACGGCATCATGCGTGTGCGCGGCTTTACCCAGGATGACGGGCACATCTTCTGCACCGAAGACCAGATCGAATCTGAAACCGCCGAGTTCATTCGATTCCTGTCCGTGGTCTACAAGGACCTCGGGTTCGAAAACTTCTCGGTCAAGTTCTCGGATCGCCCTGAAAAGCGGTCCGGCTCGGACGAGGTATGGGACAAAGCTGAGGCCGCCCTGCTCAGTGCGACCCGCGCCGCAGGAATCGAACCGGAACTCAACCCCGGCGAAGGCGCGTTTTACGGCCCGAAACTGGAATTTGTTCTGACTGATGCAATTGGCCGGGACTGGCAGTGCGGCACCCATCAGGTGGACTTTGTTCTGCCCGAACGTCTGGACGCCACATATATCGGCGCAGACGGCGGCAAACACCGTCCGGTCATGCTGCACCGCGCGACGCTGGGTTCGTTCGAGCGGTTTATTGGCATCCTGATTGAGGAACACGCAGGCAAGCTGCCCTTCTGGCTGGCGCCACGTCAGGTCGTCGTCGCGTCGATCACGTCCGAGGCCGATGAGTATGTGGCCGAAGTCGTTGATACCCTGCGCGCCGCTGGTGTCCGCGCCGAGGCGGATACCCGTAACGAAAAGATCAACTACAAGGTCCGCGAACATTCGGTGGGCAAAGTACCGGTGATTCTGGCCGTTGGTCACCGCGAGGTTGATGAACGCTCGGTCAGTGTCCGCCGTCTGGGTGAAAAACAAACGCAAGTTCAGTCGCTTGAGTCTGTAACAAAAGAACTGGGTCAGGCCGCAACGCCACCCGATCTGCTGTAACATTCGGCGCCAAACTGCCGGAAATCCGGCCCAGACTTTTGGGCCGGATTGAAACAAATACCATTTTTCATTTCAAAAACAATTTGTTAACCTTCAAGGGTGCATGACGATCTTTGACGGGGTTGTGAGACACGGGCTCGTGAATTCAACTGCTGCCGCTGAACCGTTACCTTCGTCGTTGTCACAAGCAGACATACGCAGTCATTAACAAGGATTTCCAAGATGTCGAACACCGCAAAAACACTGGTTATCGCAAGCGCTGTCGCTGCAGCCGTTTCCGGCGCTGCCACAACTGCTACGGCACAGGCCAAAGAGAAGTGCTATGGTGTTTCTCTGGCTGGTCAGAACGACTGTGCAGCTGGCCCCGGCACTACATGCGCGGGCACCTCGACCGTCGACTATCAGGGCAACGCATGGACCCTGGTCGATGCTGGCACCTGCGCCGACATCGAATTGCCAGCAACAGCAGATGGTCAGGCCCGCCACGGCTCGCTTGAGCCGCTCGAGCGTGACCTGCCCGCATAAGGCTGTCCGAATGAACCAGAAAGGGCGGGCATGATCGCCCGCCCTTTTTGTCGTGATCAGGGGATTTGCAAATGTTGGATAACGCTCTCAGATCGAACCGACTTCCCGCGGCGCCGGGGGTCGGATACAAGCCACAGCATTTCTCGCAGATCCTTGAGCACGCCAAGCCCGTGGCGTGGCTGGAAATCCATGCCGAAAACTACATGGGTGATGGTGGCAGACCGCTGGCCCAGCTTCGCCATCTATCTGAACAATTTCCTATTTCCGTCCATGGCGTCGGCCTATCTATCGGCGGCGAAAGCCCGCTGGATGCCGATCATCTGGCCCGCCTGAAACATCTGGTTGAATGGCTGAACCCGGCCAGTTTCTCGGAACATCTGGCATGGTCGACCCATGACAGCCACTTTCTGAACGATCTGCTGCCCCTGCCCTATACCGATGCAACGCTTACGCGTGTGTGCGACCATATCGATCAGGTGCAGGAGGTTGTCGGGCGGCAAATGCTGTTGGAGAATCCGTCGAGCTATCTGGCCTTCAAGGAAAGCACCTGGTCCGAGCCCGATTTCCTGCGCGAGATCGCCCGGCGCACCGGGTGCGGGTTGTTGCTGGACGTCAATAACGTGTTTGTTTCGGCGACCAATCTTAATTTCTCTCCGCAGGGCTACATCGATGCCTATCCGCTGGACCAGGTCGGTGAGATTCATCTGGGCGGTCACGACGAAGACGAGGACGATCACGGTCAGCCACTGCTGATCGACAGCCATGGGCGCGAGGTCGTGGACCCGGTCTGGACCCTGCTGGACTATGTTCTGGATAAATCCGGCCCCAAACCGGTGTTGATCGAATGGGACACCGATGTGCCGGACTGGCCGGTGTTACGTGCCGAAGCTGAACGGGCACAATCTGCATTGGACAAGGTTCCGGCATGAGCGTGTCTCAGACCACATTCCACAAAGCCCTGCTGGACGCCGGCAAACCGGTGCCGGATGGTCTGCTGGATTCAAAAGCCCGGCCTGCCGGGCGTCGTTTCAGCGTGTATCGCAACAACGTGGCCGTCTCGCTGACAGAGGCGATGCATCAGGCATTTCCGGTCATTGCAAAGCTGCTCGGATCACAGAACATGGATGGCCTGGCCGGGATGTTCCTGCGCCAACATCCACCTTCATCGCCCCTGATGATGCTCTACGGTGAAGAGTTTCCCGCGTTTCTGGAAGGGATAGAGCAACTGTCGCATCTGGGGTACCTACCGGATATTGCCCGCCTGGAACTGGCTTTGCGGCAAGCCTATCACGCCGCCGATAGTCGGCCCATCGACGCCGATGCCCTGAGCATCCCGCCAGATGACCTGATGCAGGCCAAGCTGGCACTCGCCCCGGCGGCACAGGTCCTGCGGTCAGACTGGCCCGTTCATGCGATCTGGTTGTTCAACACAGAAGACGACGCCCCCAAACCCGAGGCGGGCGCCCAGGATATCCTGATTACACGCCCCGAATACGACCCTGCCCCACATACGTTACCCCCAGGTGGTGCGACCTGGATCAACCGCATTCGGGCTGGGGAAACGATCGGCAATGCATTTGAAACCACCGTGGCGGAAACGCCCGAATTTGATCTTGGAACCACTCTGGCACTGCTTTTGCAGGGCGGTGCAATAACCTCTGTGACTATCGAAAGGCTGGACACATGACTGCCCTGATCTCAACCTACAACAACGCGATGGAAAAAGCGGATCACGCGTCCGGTTGGCTGACGCCAACCCTGGCCCGGGTGGTCTTTGTGGCCGTCCTGTTTGTCTACTACTGGAACTCGGCTACGCTGAAGATCGACGGCTCGATCTTCTCGCCATCAGCCGGGGCGTTTGGGCAAATCTTCCCCAAAGCCGCCGAAGCTGTGCTGTACGACGTCAGCCAGATGACCTTTTTCCAGCGGGTCGTCATCTTCTTTGGTACGGTAGCCGAGTTTGCCCTGCCGGTATTGTTGCTGGTCGGCCTGCTGACCCGTCTTGCTGCGCTGGGCATGATCGGATTCGTTTGGGTCCAAACGCTGACTGATGTGACCGGCCACGGCGTCAAACTAGGTGGTTTGTTCGATAACGCCATCACGTTGATGGATCAGCGTGTGATGTGGACATTCCTGTTGCTGGTGATTGTGATCAACGGAGCCGGTCCGATATCACTGGACCGGCTGCTACGCCTGAAATGACCTAGAAATGCGCCTTGGGCTCGTCCGGCTTTCCCGCCGCGAGCCCAAGCAAACCCGCCACGCCTGCAAAAGCAATCGGGAACATGGTGAAAACACCGAAGCCAAAGGCGTAATACATTCCAGCCGCAGAGATCAGCAGCAATACGCCCGCGATCAAAGCGCGCGAATGGGCCATTGCACCCCCTACAATTGCCAATAACGGCGCCACGATCGAAGCGGTCTGGATCAACTCGGGGTTATCTACCTGCTCGGCAATGCCCTCGATCTCACCAAATTGATCGATCAACTCCACAAAGCCATAACCGAAAAAACCGACGATCATTCCGATTAGTCCGGCAATGACGCCCAGTATCATGGCAGCGTTTCGCATTCACAGGTCTCCGATTGTTGCCCATGTCACATAGGCAATGTTTCAGGCAACACCAAGAGCCTGACGGGTTTCGGGCGTCCAGCCCAGATAGAGCTGACCATCAGCTTCAATCAATGGGCGTTTCATCAGGGTCGGATGATCAACCAGCAACTCAAGCACAGGCCGATTGCGCGTGGCATCGTCCAGCCCGCGCCAGGTTGTTGACCGGGTATTGAGCAAGGCTTTGCCGAAGTTTTCAAACGCCGATGACAGGAGATTTTCGGGAACGCCCTGCGCGCGGACGTCGATAAATTCCGTACTTGGAAGCGATTTCAAGGCTTTACGGCAAGTATCGCAAGTCTTTAATCCATAGAGGCGCATTATCTGATCGATCCTGTAACTGCTGCAAATCTGGGCAAACCCATCAGGCCGTCCCGGTTATTCTTGATTTTTTACTTCACCATGCAATGTTGAAAAAGGCGAAACACGCAACTCGGGCTGTATCGTTTGGGCGAACAGTGATGTGTTGCGGTCTTGCCAGCCACTGCCCCCACCGATTTGTGGGACAACGTGTAAGTAGAAGGAGACACGGGAAATGCCAACTGGCACCGTGAAATGGTTTAATACAACCAAAGGCTATGGTTTTATTGCGCCCGATGAGGGTGGCAAAGATGTGTTTGTTCATATCTCGGCCGTAGAACGATCCGGTCTGACCGGACTCGCTGACAATCAGAAAGTCTCGTACGAGTTGCAGGACGGACGCGATGGCCGCCAGATGGCTGCTGATTTGAAGCCGCTATAAAGCAGGGCCCGCTTGCTGCGGGAAAGACAAAGAAGGTTGACGGCCAATTTCAGGCCGTTAACCGAATTCAGGGACTAACCCCGTCCGCGTGCCGAATGAACTTCGATGCGCATTTGTGGGTATTTCCAACACACCGACGAAGGGCTCGATAACCCGTGCTTTAGCCTTCGCGAATAACGGTTTCGAACTCACGCCATTCCCGAGCTGTCATGCCCGAATTCTCCTGCGTGACATTCTCGCCGCTCAACATCCGACGCAGGCAAGTTACCATCTGTGCCGACAGGTTGACCGCCCCAAGGCGATAATCTTCGAACGCGCGATAGGCGAACGGCACCCAATCGGCAACGATCTTGCACATGGTTTCGGCGTAAACGCGGATTTCGTACTGCGCGTGCGGGTCAGCGCGCAAACGCAGGAAGTGGAACAGATTATGCAGATCCACTTTCCAGTACCATTGCGTGTAGACATTCGCGGGAAGATTCATCCGCGCCAGCTCACGCGCAAGCCCCTGCTGGCCATCCTGACCAATCATCGCTTCATAGTTGTCATAACAGCGCGCACTGTCGGCTTTCAGAATCTCCAACACGCGTGCCGCTTCTTCACCCTGCAAGGTGTCACCCCGGCCCTGATTGTTGACCTCGGACTGCGCGGCCACATGCTCGGGGGCAGGAATATAGAACTCCCTGTCCAGAATCGAATAACGCGCCGAGTATTCGTTTACGTTCGCCGTCCGATGCCGAATCCACTGGCGCGCAACGAACACCGGAAGCTTGACGTGCAGTTTGATCTCACACATCTCGAACGGGGTCGAATGCCAGTGCCGCATCAGATAGCGGATCAGACCTTCGTCGTTCTGAACCGATTTGGTGCCCTTTCCATAGGAAACGCGCGCTGCCTGGCAGATCGCGGCGTCATCGCCCATATAGTCGATGACGCGCACAAACCCGTGGTCCAGCACCTGGTGCGCCGTATAGAGGCGATCTTCCATACCTTCGGCAACGACGCGTCGTGTCGGGTTCGACTGTGCGCGTTGCGCTTCGATCTCGGCAAGTTGGTCGTCAGACAGCGGCATGAAATTGTCCTTTCCAGCAATGAGTCGCCAACCACTATATATCGGCTCATCAACCATCGAAACCGCGATATGTGCGGCGTAATGCGCAAACTCTGGAATCTACCCGACCTGCCCCCTCGACATGAGACCGCGGCGCGCTAAGCTGCTGATCATCACAACCAATGTAAGGAAAGTCGCGATGGGGCTGACATATCTTCACACCATGGTCCGCGTGAAGGATCTTGAGAAATCCATAGCGTTCTATGAGCTTCTGGGCCTGAAAGAGACCCGTCGTTACGAAAGCGAGGCGGGACGGTTCACGCTGGTTTTTCTGGCCCCGCCGGGGCAGGAGGACGCCCCCATCGAGCTGACCTATAACTGGGACGGCGATGATGAGCTGCCGAGCGACAGCCGCCATTTCGGCCACCTCGCCTATGGCGTCGACGATATTTATGAAACCTGCCAGCACCTTCAGGACAACGGTGTTGTCATAAACCGCCCGCCGCGAGACGGTCGCATGGCGTTTGTGCGTTCACCCGATAATATCTCGGTCGAATTGCTGCAAAATGGAGAGGCGCTGGAACCGGCAGAGCCGTGGGCAAGCATGGACAGCACCGGCCACTGGTGATCCGCTGGACGACATCTCTGGGGCTGATCCTTTCGGGCAGCCCCGTTCTGGCCGAGCAATGCCGCCTGGCGCTGGCCCTCGCGATGGACATCTCAACCTCAGTCGATGCGTCCGAGGATGCATTGCAACGTAAAGGGTTGGCCGCCGCTCTGATCGCCCCTGAGGTGCAAGAGGCGTTCTTCATCTCTCCGCAACCCGTCGCACTGGCGGTTTATGAATGGTCTGGCGGCTTCAACCAGAAACTCCTGCTGGATTGGCACGTGATCGAGACAACGGCAGATCTGGTATCGGCGGCGCACCGTATCGGCCAATCCAAGCGGTCAACCAGTGATTCTCCTACCGCTATGGGTCATGCGCTGGCATATGGCGCGACACTCATGGGACGCGCCCCACGGTGCCTGTTCCAGACCATCGATATTTCAGGCGATGGCAAGAACAATGATGGCTACGGGCCACAAATCGCTTACAAGCATTTTCCGTTCGAAAACACGACCGTGAATGGGCTGGTGATCAACGCCGCCGACTTCGAGGGTGAAATCGACCTGATCCCGTTCTTTCAGAACAACGTTCTTCATGGCCCCGGGGCGTTCCTTGAGATCGCCGCAGGGTTTGACGATTTCGAACGCGCGATGCGACGCAAGCTTGAACGGGAACTGAAAGGTGTGGAACTCAGCGCGCTGCAATCGGACGTGGTCGAATGATCCGCCTGTGCGCCACTCTCTTATGTTTGTTGTCCAGCCCGCTTACCGCTCAATGCAGGCAGGCGCTAGCACTTGGCCTTGACGTGTCAGGTTCGGTCGACAGTCGGGAGTATCAGCTGCAGCTCAACGGCCTTGCCGCCGCCCTGCGCCACCCCGACGTTGTCAATCTGATCCTGTCGAACCCGACCACATTTGTGCGGGTCGCCATATTCGAATGGAGCGAAACCGGCCACCAACGCCTTTTGCTGGACTGGACCGATATCCGCGCATCTGCCGATCTGCATCGGATCGAACAGCGCTTGCAAAACATCTGCATCGGATCGAACAGCGCTTGCGAAACACAAAACGCTCTACTGCTCCGCAAGGTATAGCCGTCGGATCGGCCATGCGGTATGGCGCTGAACTGCTGGCGGCACACAGCGAGTGTTGGCGGCGCACGCTGGATCTGTCGGGCGACGGCAAACACAATGTCGGGCCAAACCCCCGGGACATCAGGACATCCCTGCAAGGCTCTGATATCACGATCAATGGCCTTGTGATCGGCGCCGACAACCCCAGCCAGGGCGACACGCGCCATGTCGAGGTCGGAGAGCTATCGGCCTATTACAGGGCTTGGGTCATTCTGGGACCAGACGCCTTTGTCGAAGTTGCACTTGGTTTCGAAGCCTACGAAGAGGCAATGACCCGCAAGCTGATCCGTGAACTCGACGGATTGGTCCTGTCCTGGACACCGACCGCTCCTCGGTCAGTAGATATAGCGGATCTGATCGGTCCAGTATCGCTCGACCCGGCGCAATGACCCAGTGATGTCTTCGATCCCGTCGGTTCCGATCACACCACGGCTTTGCAAGCCTTCGGCGTGGCGGGCAAATAGGTCCGACACGATATCGCGAATTTCACGCCCGCGCGGGGTCAGGCGGACGCGGACCGAGCGGCGGTCGATCTCGCATCTCTGATGGTGCATATAGCCCATCTCGACCAGTTTCTTGAGGTTATAGCTGACGTTGCTGCCCTGATAATAGCCACGGCTTTTCAACTCACCCGCGGTCACCTCATGATCGCCGATATTGAACAGAAGCAGGGCCTGTACGGCGTTGATTTCCAATACGCCGACACGTTCGAATTCATCTTTTATGACATCCAGAAGCAAGCGATGCAGACGCTCGACCAGCGCCAGTGCCTCAAGATAGCTCGTCATGAACCCCTTGGTCCCGGGCGCGGCGACCTGTAACTCCATACTCATCCGATCCTCCGATTCCTCGCGCTGTTTCTGAAAACATGACGCGAATTCCCGAAAAATCGGTTAAGCTTGGTTTCCCTTATTTCTGAAAGGTTTGCGCGATATCCGCGATCATATCCGCCAACCGTTCTGGTGGGCTGGCCTGACCGGTCACCCATTGATACAGATCCTGATCGTTTTCGTGCAACAGCGCATCATAGGTATTCAGCCCGTCCTCATCCATCGACGACAGGTTGCGGTCGGCGTAGGCCGTCAGGATTAAATCCATCTCTTTGATCCCACGCCGCATCGAGCGCATCTTCATGCGCTTGATGCGGGTTTCGTGCGGTTCGGTCACTGATTGCGTTCCAGTTTCAGGCGCAGAGATTTTTCCACGCGGGCCAAACGTTCGGAACTGGCGCGCATCTCGCCCCGAATTGTGCGCAATTCTGCCACCAGATCACGCAGTTCCGAGTCTACATCCCCGTTCAGGCTGGTCTCGTCCATGCCGTCACCTTCGCCCGTCAGAAGCCACATGATCGAGACATTTAGCAGCCCTGCCATCATTGACAGTTTGTTGGCACGGGGCTCGGACAGGTCATCCTCCCACGAGATGATCGTGGCCTTTTTTACCCCAAGACGACGGGCCAATTGAGTCTGGGTCATCCCTGCAACTTCTCGCGCGCCTGCAACGCGATCACCGAAGGTTGCTGTATCCGGTCCGAACCAGTCGGTTTCGTCGTTCATCGGGGCCTCCAATAGGTGGGGTTCAATTGGCTTGATCGATATTCCGGCGCACCCTATGACAGTCAGGCTGAACATACAAACCGAGGCCACCCATGAGTTTCCTGTCTGCGACATTGTCACGCGTAAAACCCTCGCCCACGATCGCGATGACAGCCAAAGCGGCGGAACTGAAGGCCGCCGGGCGCGACGTCATCGGGCTCAGCGCTGGTGAGCCGGACTTTGACACGCCGCAGAATATCAAGGACGCCGCCATTGCCGCCATTGCCGCAGGCAAGACGAAATACACCGCACCGGACGGCATCCCGGAACTGAAACAGGCAGTCTGTGCCAAGATGAAACGGGACCACGGGCTGGACTATACGCCCGCTCAGGTCTCGGTCGGGACAGGTGGCAAACAGACGCTTTATAACGCGCTGACGGCCACGTTGAATGAAGGGGACGAGGTGATTATTCCCGCCCCCTACTGGGTCAGCTATCCGGATATGGTTTTGCTAGCGGGTGGAACGCCCGTGGTGGTGGAAACCAGCCTGCAGAGCAGTTTCAAGCTGACGCCCGAACAACTTGAAGCAGCGATTACGCCAAATACCAAATGGTTCATCTTCAACTCCCCCTCGAACCCCACAGGGGCGGGTTATAGCTGGGATGAGCTGAAGGCGCTGACTGACGTGCTCGTGCGCCATCCGCAGGTCTGGATCATGACCGACGATATGTATGAGCATCTGGCCTATGACGGTTTCGCGTTTTGCACCCCTGCGCAAGTGGAACCGCAACTGTATGACCGGACGCTCACCTGCAATGGTGTATCCAAAGCCTATGCCATGACCGGCTGGCGCATTGGCTATGCGGCAGGTCCGACCGAACTTGTAGCTGCGATGCGCAAGGTACAGTCGCAATCCACCTCGAACCCCTGTTCGGTCAGCCAGTGGGCTGCAGTCGAAGCGCTGAATGGCACGCAGGCGTTTCTTGCCCCGAACAACGAGGTATTCAAACGGCGCCGCGATCTGGTCGTCGATATGCTGAGCCAGATCGACGGCATCACATGCCCAACGCCCGAAGGCGCATTCTACGTCTATCCGTCAATCGCGGGCCTGATCGGAAAAACCACGCCCGCCGGCACGGTAATCGATTCCGACGAAGCGTTTGCCACCGCTTTGCTGGAAGAGGCTGACGTGGCCGTCGTATTTGGCGCGGCGTTCGGACTGTCGCCGAATTTCCGCGTCAGCTACGCGACGTCGGATCAAGCCCTGACCGAGGCCTGCACGCGCATCCAGCGCTTCTGTGCCGCGCTGACCTGACCGCGGAGGTTCATATGTCCTCAGCCCTGCCCGAATACTACTTCCGCGTACGCGAAAACGGCGCAGCGGTGTTCAGGATTGATACGGAAAACCGCCAGCGCCGGATCGAGATGGACCAGATAGCTGTGATCAATATCCGCAATGGCGAAGTCAAACCGCAGGGGCAGCGCGTTCTGACCGATGCCGACAAAACGGAAATCGCGCGTTGGATGGATGAGCGCAAAATCCTGCTCGCTCGGCGCGACATGGATGATATTCACCGCGCGGTTGATCATCTGAACCTGACTACGCAATGGGCGCAATCCAAAGCCACGGACGAGCAGTTGGAAGAGGTTACGGATCGGCTTTTGATGGCGATGCACGATCTTCGTTCGGTGCTTGTCCGCAAGAAATCAGACCGGGTCAGCAAGGGCTGACGCGTCAGGCGGGCACTTCACCCACATTGCGTACCGACCGGAACCAGAAGCGTGCCATCAGCAAAACGGCGGCACATGCCAGCCCCAGTACAAGGCCCAGCCAGACGCCGATCCCGTCCATCCCCTGAATGAACCCGAAGTAATACGAGGCCGGCATTCCAACCACCCAGTAGCTGAGCGCCGCCATGACCATCGGCACCTTTGCATCCTGCAACCCGCGCAACAGACCCAGCGCGATAACCTGCGCTCCATCAACCAACTGGAACAGGGCAGCCATGGCAAGCAATCCGGTTCCGATCAGCAGAATCTGAGGGCGCTGCGGGTCGTCGGCTTCCATGAACAACGAGATCAACGGCTCCGCGCAGGTCAGAAACAGGATGATCGTCAGCGCAGACATCACCAGGGACATCCCCGTCACTGCGATGGCGCCTTTCTCGAGATGTGCCCGATCGCGGTGACCCAACGCGTTGCCCGCCCGGATCGTCGCCACGTTGGACAGGCCCAGATGAACCATGAATGTAGCGGACGCCAGGTTTAGCGCAATCCCGTGGGCTGCAAGCGGCACCTGACCCAACCAGCCCATCATGACCGCCGATGTCGCAAACAGGGACACCTCAGCCAGAGTCGTCAGGCCGATTGGCACACCCAGTCGCAGAACGCTAAGAAACATCTCCCAATCCGGGCGCCAAAACCGCTGAAACAGGCTGTGTTCCGGCAGTACCCGCACCGCATAGATGACAACCGCCACCAGCGACACGATCTGCGTCGCCACCGAGGCGATGGCTGCACCGATTACCCCCAGCTCGGGGGCGCCCCAGTTCCCGAAGATCAGTGCATAGTTTGTCAGGCCGTTGACCAATGCGGCAACGATGGTGATCCACAACACAATCTGGGTCCGCTCGAGCGCGGCAAGATAAGACTTCAACACCATCACCAGCAAAGCCGGGAACAGCCCCCAGCCCGCAACGCGGAGATATTTCGCTGCAGTTTCAGCCACTTCCGGCTCTTGCTTGAGTGCAATCAGAACGGGGTAGGACCACCACAATAGGGGCATCGTTACCGCTGCATAGATCAGCGAGAGCCACAGCCCCATGCGGGTGGACCTGCGTATGCTGGTTTCATTCTCCTCCGCTGCGGCAGTGGCCACCATGGGCATGACGGCCCAGCCGAAGCCTGCTCCGAACAGAAACAAAACAAAGAAATAGCTGCTGGCGAGCGTCACCGCAGCCAGGGCCTCGATCCCATACCATCCCAGCATGATGGTATCGGTCAGACCAATCGCATACTGCGCCAGATGCCCGCCGATCAACGGCAGCCCCAGCACCGCAATGGCTCGGAAATGGCCGGGATATGTCATGACCTTGCTCATTCCGCCAGCCTTAGGCTTGCCCAGACCCGGAGACAAGAGGTCATCTCAAAAAATCAAAGTGAGACTCAAATCAGAGGATCAGCGAAATGCCACTGCCCTGCTGGGCAATGGCATCACTTCCCCGTTGTTCCCGCGATCAGCCGATTTTGGAATCAGGATGCAGAGCCGTGCCAAGGATGTGATCCGAGCGATGGATTACATGATGCGCCTGCCCCACGATCAGCGGATCAGGCTCACCCACGATCCGATCGTCCTTGTCGGGATAATCCAGCGTAGACAGGAAGTGACGCATACAGTTCAGCCGCGCGCGTTTCTTGTCGTTGGACTTGACGATCGTCCAAGGCGCGTCAGCGGTGTCTGTGTAAAAGAACATCGCCTCTTTCGCCTCAGTATAGTCATCCCACTTGCTCAGGCTGGCCTTGTCGATTGGCGACAGTTTCCACTGCTTCAGAGGATCGGTCTCGCGGCTTCTGAAGCGGCGCTGCTGTTCTTCCTGCGTGACCGAGAACCAGTATTTGTAAAGCTGAATACCCGAACGAACCAGCATCCGCTCCAACTCGGGCGTCTGCCGCATGAATTCCAGATACTCGTTAGGAGTACAGAAGCCCATAACCCGCTCGACACCTGCGCGGTTGTACCAAGACCGGTCGTAGAACACCATCTCGCCAACGGTCGGCAGCTGTTGCACGTAGCGCTGGTAATACCACTGCCCCTTCTCCTCTCCGGTCGGCTTGTTCAAAGCAACGACGCGCGCCTGACGCGGATTCAGATGCTCCATGAACCTTTTGATGGTCCCACCTTTCCCAGCCGCATCACGGCCTTCAAACAGCAGCACAAACCGCTGACCGGTCTCCTGCGCCCACAGCTGAACCTTCAGCAACTCGGCCTGAATCTCGGCCTTCTGCGTCTCATATTCCTTGCGCGCCATCTTGCGGCCATAAGGATATTCCCCACTTTCAAACGCCTGTCGGATTTTCTCGGGACTGGGCGACGAGGCCTCGGGGCGCGGTGCAGTTGCAGCTTTGATCTGAGATGATTTCCGGGTGATCTGGGGCGTTGCGTCCATGCATGTTCTCCTCGGTTTCACTGTTCTGGACAACGCCTAGCAGATAGCCTCATTCTGCGCTTTGATTGGTGTCAAATTGACTAATGTTTACCAATAGTCATCAAAGGAACGACGCTAAGAAATCCAAATTCATCTCGCCGCAGAGTAGTTAGTTTTGCTGCGCTATCTGGAGATTGAGAGCACAGTGCAGTCTTCTACCAGATGAGATTCGCTCTCCAGCCCTCGCCGCGACGTCCGGATTTCGACTATCTTGCGTTAGCAACCGTTTGCAAAGAGGTACCAAGGAGCCACTCTCTATCCGCTTCCTAAAGTCATAAGCGATGGCAGATTGCACCCTCAGGAACTCGAGCCACAATCGCTGTCCCGAGATTACCTAGAACCAATTTGCCCCCGGCGAGAAGATTAGCAGCAAGCATCCAAACAGAAGAGCGGGCTCAAAACTACAATGATCTATAATCTGAAAGCGTTGGGCCGGTCCGCTACCCCTTCAGCTCCCCGGAATACTGTTTTCCAGATCACACGCAAATCTCAGACGGGGATCAGCGCAAGCGCGACGCGTCGACCTTCGGACAGCAGCACGTTGTAGGTGCGGCAGGCTGCAGGAGAATTCATGATCTCCACGCCCAAACCAGCCTCTTCCAATGTTGTGCGCAGGTCCGAAGGGATGTGGGTCAGATCTTTTCCCGTGCCAATGAACAAAACATCAATGTGTTCGGATAAGGTCAACAGCGTGTCCGTGTCGGAATAGCCCGACCAGGCACCGGTCCCAGTGGGGCCGGTCAGGATCGCGCCATCGTGAACCTGACCGCCGATCCGAAAGAAGCCGGGGCCATAGCCGTCAACCGGCTGGGCGTTGGTATATGTGATCTCGTTCAGGCGCATGTGGAGGGTTCTAGCCCCAAAGCGGCAGGCCGGACAAGGCTGCTGTTGCGATCACCAGATATGCCGCACCGCGATAGAGACCTCCGTGTTCCGGCCGGAACATCCAGCCGCCCAACCAATTCCCGGCCATATTGGGAACAGCGAGAGCCAGTCCCAATCCCACATTGGCGATCGAGAGACGGCTCATGCCTGCCAGATATCCGAGGATCAGGAGGTCGAAAGCGAACAGGAACAGGAGGATTGTTGCGCGGATGATCTCTACCGGCAACGGCCGGGACATGTAGAACAGGATCACCGCAGGCCCCGGTATACCGGCGACACCACCCAGCAACCCCGCCGCCCCACCGATGGCGGTAACCATGCTGCGCGATACCGCTCCACGGTAGCGCAAACCAAGAATGAGAATGACCAGCATCGACAATGAAATCAGGCTAACCAGATAGCGAAACACGTTAGGTTCCGAGCGGGTCAGCAGCCACAGCCCGACTGGCAGGAGAAGCGCGCATCCCAACAAAAGACGCGCAAGATCAGCCTTTTCGACAACCTTCCAGGCGCGGCGCAGGTTGGGGATCGGGCCGAAGATGTCCATGACCGTCAGTGCGATAATGGCACCGAACGGTCCCAGATAAGGGCTGGCTACGGGAAGGAAAATCAACGCGGTTCCAAAGCCGGAGAAGCCGCGCACGATCCCTCCGATCAAAGAGGCGAAGAAGATGACGGCCAGACCGGTTGGGGTCTGGCCGAACAGATCAGGCATCGATATTGGCGAACTGGTTGCCGGCCGTGTTCGACGGTTTCGACCAGTCCCGCTTGACCCCCAGCCACAGCAGGATGGTCGAGGCGACGAAGACCGAGGAATAGGTCCCCACGATCACACCCCAGATCATCGCAAAGACGAAGCCCCGGATCACGTCCCCGCCCAGTACATAAAGCGAGATCAGTGCCAGAAGCGTGGTGACCGAGGTCATAACCGTCCGGCTGAGCGTTTCGTTGATCGAGATGTTCAGGACCTCTTTGAGGTCCTTCTTCTTGTACTTGCGCAGGTTTTCCCGCACCCGGTCAAAGACGACCACGGTGTCGTTCAGCGAATAGCCGACGATGGTCAGAAGTGCGGCGATGATCGCCAGGTCAAAACGGATTTGCAGTTCCGAGAAGATACCGATGGTCAGGATCACGTCATGCACCAATGCGGCCACGGCCCCGAGTGCAAACTGCCATTCAAACCGCAGCCAGATGTAGACAAGCACCGCACCGATCGCCAAGGCGACCGCGATCACCGCGGTCTGGATCAACTCGCCCGAAACCTTTGGACCAACGGATTCGACCGAGACGAACTGGATATTGTCGTAGTCGAAACTGATACTGGCCACGGGGTTGCCGACCGTGGCTGCATCGACCGCTGCTATTCTCAGCTGCTCAAGAAGTTCAACCGAACTCCCCGGCTCGAATACCAATATACCGCCAACGTCCTCGCCTCCAAGTGCGATAAGAGCATCAACAACCTGCTCCGATGGGCCATTTTGCATAGTGATGTTAACGTTCATGCTGCTCAGGGTCGCATTACCCAAAACATGTTCAACCGCTTCAATCACATCGGCAGACACAGCCTCGGCATCGTCCTGTGCCTGGATTCGGATCATCGCCACGTTTTCGTCTTCGCCAAAGGTTGGATCGAAAATCTCGGTGATGGTCACATCGCCCAGTTCCAGCGGTGCGATGGCATCGCGATAGGCGCCCACATCGATCTCTTGCGCGCTTTGGGTCCGGATCGTTGTGCCCCCGCGGAAGTCGATGCCAAAGTTCAGGCCCTGCAGCATAAAAGAGGTGAAGGCCACCACCATCATCAGACCTGAAATACCCAGCCAGATCTTCCAGCGGCTGAAGAAATCGAACGAGGTGTTCTGGGGTACGAGTTTCAGTCTCATGTCAAACCTCGATCGTTTTCGGGCGGCGGCGTTCGAACCACATGACGATCATCAGGCGAGTCACGAAGATCGCTGTGAAGACCGAGGTCAGAATGCCCAGACCAAGTGTAATGGAGAAGCCGCGCACCGGGCCGCTGCCCATGGCGAACAGGATTACGGCGGTGATGAAGGTGGTCACGTTCGCATCCAGAATGGCGGACAAAGCCCTCTCGTAACCCAGTTCGATGGCACGCGCCGGGCCTTTGGCGGATTTCAATTCTTCGCGGATGCGTTCGAAGATCAGCACGTTGGCGTCGACCGCCATACCGACTGTCAGCACAATGCCTGCGATCCCTGGCAAGGTTAGCGTCGCTCCGATGAGCGAGAGCAAACCGAACAGAAGCCCCACATTCAGGATCAGCGCGATATTGGCGAAGATACCGAACAGCCCGTAACTCAGCGCCATGAAGACGAGCACGGCAACAAAGGCCACGATAGTGGCGACCTTGCCCGCGTCGATACTGTCCTGGCCCAGCTCGGGTCCGATGGTGCGTTCTTCCAGGAACTCCAAGCCCGCAGGCAGGGCACCCGCGCGCAGCAGGACCGCCAGATTGGTGCTTTCCTCGACGGTAAAATCACCGGTAATGATACCCGAACCGCCCGGGATGTGGCTTTGGATCACTGGGGCCGAGATCACCTCGTCATCCAAGACAATCGCGAAGGGCGCGCCGATGTTTTCCAGCGTGTAATCGCCGAACTTACGCGCACCGGAGGTGTTGAACCGGAAGCTGACCGCCGGGCGACCATTCTGGTCGAAGGATGGCTGGGCGTCGACGAGTTCCTCGCCGGTTACCACAGGGGCGGATTCCAGAGTGTAGTACACGCCGTCCTCATCGATTGACGGCACGACTTTTTCACCAACACCCGGGCTCGCGTCCGGGTTGGAACCGCGTCCAACAACGGGGTTGAAGGTCAGTTGCGCGGTTGTTCCGATGATCTCTTTCAACTCACCCGCACTGCCAATGCCGGGCACCTGAATCAGGATACGGTCTGCGCCCTGGCGCTGAATGGTCGGCTCACGCGTGCCGACCTCATCGATCCGGCGACGGATGATTTCCAGAGCCTGACGCACGGTACGGTCGTCAGACGCGAGTTTCTCGGCCTCCGACAGTTGCACAACGATCGTATCGCCGTCCGCTGCCCGCGCCTCGATGTCCGTTGCGCCAACCCCGGTCAGGGTTTGCACCTGGCGGGCCAGCCCTCGCACCACCTCCAGCGCACGGGGCATACCTTCGGGCTGACTGATCTTCACGCGAATCTCATCCGGTGCCGACGGTTGCTTGCGGATCGTTCCGATTGTGGCGCGTTCATCGCGTAGCGCATCTCGGATTTCAGGCCACATGGCCTCCATCCGGGATTCGTAAACCTCCTCAACCTGAACTTCTGCCAGCAGGTGCGCCCCGCCGCGCAAATCGAGGCCCAGATTGACCAGAGACGAAGGCAGCCAGTTCGGCCACGCAGCCGCCTCGGCCTGCATCTCAGGAGTGTCAATGCCAAGCTCGATCGCCGCCTTGGCATCGTTCGATTGCTCGACGCGCGTATAAAACGCATTCGGCAGGGCCATGAGCAGACCGATCACGCAGACCGCCCAGATCAGAACCCTCTTCCAGGAATCAATTTGCAGCATTACCCTGCCTTTTCAAGGAATTGTCGCGCGAAGTTACTTCGCTGGTTCGGTTTTGTTCAGAACCTGAGCAATGGTCGATTTGACCACTCGAACCTTAACGCCTTCGGCGATCTCGACCTCGATCTCGTTGTCGCCTTCCTTGACCTTTGACACTTTGCCGATCAGCCCGCCCTGGGTGACAACCTGATCACCCCGACGCACGGCCTCGACCATGGCCTGATGCTCTTTTACCTTTTTCTGCTGCGGACGGATCAGCAGGAAATACATGATCGCGAAGATCAGGATCAGCGGGAGAAATTGGGCGAATGCGCCACCATCCATGGGATATTCCTTTGTTTTGATGATGCAGAGGGCTCTCTGCAAAGTTGGCGGGAACCTATGCTTTGAACCAGGGGTTTGCAAGCAATGGCGCTGCCAATTGACAGATCTGGCCAGCAGGTTTCCACTGCGGCGTTGCAGATATGTTCTAGGCAGGCAAATCTGGTCGGATATAGTCGCCTTGTAGGAGGCCCAATGACTCAATCAATCCAGACCCTTGGCTTGCTTGCCCGCCTGGCGATCTTAACGGTCTGGTTGTGCCTGCCAGCGCTTCCGATGTGGGCTCAGAATGCTCCGGCTGAAGGACCCGCGACGGAAGAGGTCGAGCCCGAAACCTTCAAAGCCCCGGTCATTGTCGACGGCGATACCCTGTTTTTCCTGCGCGGTTCCAGCGCCCTGCCCGCACCGGAGCGCGCAGAAGATGTTCAGAACAAGATCATCGAAGTAGCCGAAGCATCCGATGCGGAGCGGGTCACCGTCACTTTTGAAGAGTCGGAGTTCGGGATTCGGATTTTTGCGGATGGCGTACAGGTGTCCATCGTGACGGATGCCGATGCCGATCTCGATCAGATGGATCTGAGCGTTCTAAGCGTATTGCACGGTGAGGCGATAAAACAGGCCATCGAAAGCTATCGCGCAAACCGCACCGAGCAGGCACGGGTGTCAGGCGCGATTGAGGCCGTGGGGTGGACCCTGGGGTTCGCTCTGTTCATCGTTGTTATCCTGTGGCTGCACCGACGCATCAGGCGGCGGACGCTGATGGTGGTCCGGCGGTATCTGAAGGACGTCGAGACTGCGACAGCCAAAAGCGTTCAGGCGGAAGCTATTGCTGCACTGATCCGATACGGTCTGAACTTCATCTTGCTGGTCACCTTCTTTCTTGGGTTTTATTACTACCTGTCCTTTGTGCTGCTGGCCTTTGCCGAAACCCGGTATTTCGCGCAACTGCTTCTGACATACCTGACACAGCCCGTCCTTCTGATCTTCAAGGGCGTGCTCAGTTACATTCCGAATCTGATCATGCTGGCGCTTATCACATGGATAACGCTGTATATTATCCGTGGTATGCGCGTGTTCTTCGACGCCGTCGAGGCGGGCTCGTTCGATATGGGCGATTTCGAGAAACACTGGGTAAACCCCACCTTCAACATTGCCCGGGTCGTCGTGATACTTATCGCTCTGGTCTTTGCGGTGCCGTATATTCCGGGTTCGGATTCGGCAGCGTTTCAGGGGCTGACCATCCTGGTCGGTGCCATGCTGTCGCTGGGTGCGAACTCGGTCGTTTCAAACATGCTGGCAGGGCTATTCGTGATTTATCGCCGCTCCACCTCGATCGGGGATCGTATTCAGATCGGAGATCATGTTGGCGATGTGGTGCGGATCAAACTGATGGAGACCCATCTGAAGTCCATCAAGAACGAGTTGATTTCGATCCCCAACGCGCAGCTGATGAACTCGGATGTGGTGAATTTCTCGAAAAAGACCGATGGCAGCGGGCTGTTGCTGCACACCACGGTCGGCATCGGCTATGAGGAGCCACCCGAGAAGGTCGAGGCGATGCTGATCGAGGCGGCGCATCGCACCAAGGCAATCAAGGCCAAGCCCGAACCTTTCGTACTTTGGACCGCGCTCGCGGATTATGCGATCAACTATCAGATCAATGGCTACACCACGCGGGGCAGCATCATTCCCAAGATTCGCTCGGACCTGCACCGCAACATCGTTGCCGTCTTCAACGAGAACAACGTGCAGATCATGACCCCTTCGTACATGGCTGATCCGCCCGAACCGAAAATCCCGGCAGAGGAATGGGATGGCCATCTGGCGCATGAAACCCACGCGGATACGGATTCGTCGTAACCGGCGCTACACCCCGCCTCTCAGATGGTGCATAAGCGGCTGTAGTGATTCACGCATTCAAGGATCTGAGACATGCACGACATCCGCGCCATTCGCGAAAACCCTGCCGCCTTCGACGCCGCCCTTGCGCGCCGTGGGGACGCGCCGGTGTCGTCAGACCTGCTGCGGCTGGACGAAAGCCGCCGGGCCAAGATTCTGGCAGCCGAGACGGCTCAGGCCGAGCAGAACAAGGCCAGCAAAGAGGTTGGTGCCGCCAAAGGGCGCGGAGATGAGGCTGAATTCGAACGCCTGCGCGCTCTGGTCGCCGAGAAAAAGGCCGAAGTGGCCCGGATGCAGACCGAAGCCAAGGATCTGGACGCCCTGCTGACCGACCAACTGATCCGCATCGCCAACCTGCCCGCCGAAGACGTGCCCGAGGGCGCGGATGAGAATGACAATGTCGAGATCAACCGCTGGGGCACGCCGCCCGCACTGGATTTCGCGCCGAAAGAGCATTTCGAAATCGAAGCCGTTCAGAACGGTATGGATTTTGAGACGGCCGCGAAACTCTCCGGCTCGCGCTTTGTGCTGCTGTCCGGCGGCGTCGCGCGCATCCACCGCGCTTTGGCGCAGTTCATGCTGGACACGCACATCAACGAGAACGAACTGACCGAGGTCAACGGCCCGGTTCTGGTTCTTTCCGAGATGATGCAAGGCACGGGGCAACTGCCGAAGTTCGGCGAAGACAGCTATCAGACCCGCGAAGGCTGGTGGCTGATCCCGACATCTGAGGTGTCGCTGACCAATATCGTCAACGACACGATGATCGAGGAGAACTACCTGCCCCGCCGCTACACCGCGCATTCGCTGTGCTTCCGGTCCGAGGCCGGTTCGGCAGGCAAGGACACGCGCGGGATGCTGCGTCAGCACCAGTTCGAAAAGGTCGAGATGGTCTCGGTCACGCATCCGGATAAGTCGGATGAGGAGCAAAAGCGTATGCTGCGCTGTGCCGAAGCGATTCTGGAAAAGCTGGGCATCCCCTATCGCACTGTCATCCTGTGCACGGGCGACATGGGTTTTGGCGCGCGTCGCACCTATGACATCGAGGCATGGCTTCCGGGTCAGGATACCTATCGCGAGATTAGTTCGGTTTCGACTTGCGGTGATTTCCAGGCCCGTCGCATGAACGCACGCTTCCGCCCGGAAGGTGGTGGCAAACCCGAATACGTCCACACTCTGAACGGGTCCGGCCTGGCCGTTGGGCGCTGCCTGATTGCCGTGCTTGAAAATGGTCAGAACGCGGATGGCACAGTAACTTTGCCTGATGTCCTGGCACCCTACCTTGGTGGCAAACTGACCCTGCGGACCGACGGCACGCTGGCATAACAGAACCGACGCACATCAGCGCCGGTTTTGATCGGATAAGGCGGAGGAGAACTACTTCTTCGCCTTTTTCTTATCTTTCTTCTTTCCGGGTTTCTTTTCGGATTTCTTGCCGGACTTGTTCTTTGCGCCCTTCTTTTTATCGTCCTTCTTGTCCTTCTTATCTTTCTTACCCTTCTTGGACTTTTCCTTGACCTTTTCCTTTGCCTTGGAAAACGCCGCCTCCATCTCGGATTTCTTCTTGGCCGCTTTTTCGGCTTTGGCCTTGGCTTTGGCCTTTTTCTTTGCCTTGGCCTCGGCAGCGGCCCGTTCTGCGGCCGCGCGTTCTTCTGCAGCCTTGCGCTCAGCCTCGGCCTTGTTCGCGGCGGCATTGCTTTTTGCGGTAGCACGCTGCACGGCCGTTTTCCGTGCTGCCGGTTTTCGGGTAGCTGCACGACGCGCTGGTGCTCGGGCCGCCGGTTTTGGTTTGGCACCGGAAAGCTCTTTGGCTGCGGCGATCAGATTTGCTGCACGGGCCGAACCGATGCGGGGAATACCGGCCAGATCTTCCGGCTTGGCCTTGGCCAGGGCTTCGGCTGTTTTAAAACCCTTCGCGTCAAGCGCCTGTGCCAGCATCTGTCCTACGCCACGCACGTCAGTAACTGCAGTCATTTCGGTTCCTTTCATTGTCGCACCCCAAGCTCGGATGTACGTCGCATATACATTCAGGCAAGGGTCTTCGGTCATCCATCTGTGCGGGTCTTAACCGCTTTCGGCCAACCGATGCTCGGCGGATTTTTTGGGGAATGGGACAAGTCGCTTTGAATTCTCATCCCAGAGTTTCAGGTTCAGCGCCGCCACGGCTTCGGGGAATTTGATCCGTCGCGGTGTGTATTCAGGCGGCAGATTATAATGGCAGGCGCGCAGCCTGTATGACGGGATACGCGCATTGAAGTGGTGGATGTCATGCAAAGTGATGCACGCCACCGCATTGTCAAACCACCAGCCGAAATCCAGCGCCGACGACCCTTCCAATGCGGCCAGTTTTGGGTCCAGTTCGGGGCGGCGATCCCAATAGGTGTCTTCAAAATTATGCTGCAGATACACCAGAAACACCCCAAGCATCCCCCCCAGCAGCGAAAACACCAGCCAGACCAGTATGCCCGTGGCCCCCGCGATCAGATAAAGTAGCCCCAGAAACACAACAATCGAAAGATTGTGCAGCAGCACGCCTGTCACACCGAACCGAACGGTGTTCTTAGGCCAACGATAGCGGATGAAATAGGTGAATAACGCCCCTACCGGCACCAGAATGAAGGGATTGCGATAAAGCCTGTAGAACAAGCGCGTTTTCCAGTCGGCCTCGTTCCATTCGCGCACCGTCATGGTGTGGATTTCCCCGGTTTCGCGATGCTCGAGATTCCCGATACCGGAGTGATGCAGGTTATGGTTCTGCTTCATCACCTCGAAAGGCGCAAAGGTGAAAGGCGATAGCCCGTGTCCGGCCCATTCGTTTTGCTGACGGGTTTCGAACAGCGAATGGTGGCCGCAATCGTGTTGCAGTACGTAGAGACGTACAGCAGAGAAGGCAAAAACGACCCCCGCCGGGATCATGATATACCAGCGATCCACATACATGATCGCCAGTGTCAGCGATGTGAAATACACCGCGAATGTTCCAAAATAGTTCAACGCGGCAAGCTTGTTGTCCTGCACCGCGTATTGTCTTGTATATTCTCTCAGATCCATCACGCCCGCTCCCCAGGGTGGTCCGATTGATAGCAGTCCCAAAGTTATGTGCGGAAACCCCGCAAACAAGCAGCGCGTGCAAAACAAATGCACGCGCTTGAATGCTAGCGTGACGGAAAGAAGCTGTCACGCCTTCTGTCCGAAAATGCTGAAAATTAGCGCGGTTACGCGCGTCCCTTGAGATGTTTTGCCAAGGCGCCAGCGTTTTTCTTGCGCCGCCCTTTGTATGGGTTCTTGTCACCCTGTCCGCGCAACGTCAGGCGGATCGGGGTGCCGGGCATGTCGAAATCCTCGCGCAGGCCATTGACCAGATAGCGCGAATAGCTGTCGGGCATCTTGTCCGGGTGTGAACACATGACCACGAATCCTGGTGGACGGGTCTTGGCTTGCGTCATATAGCGCAGCTTGATCCGACGACCCTGAGGCGCCGGCGGTGGGTGCTGCTCTAGCATCGCGGTCAGCCAGCGGTTCAGCGCCGCGGTCGGGACGCGCCGGTTCCAGACGTCATGGGCACGCAGAATGGCGGCGCGAAGACGCTCCAACCCCCGGCCGGTCTTGGCTGAGACCGTGATCAGCGGCGCGCCGCGAAGCTGAGGCAACAGACGCTCAAACGACTCTTTCAGATCGCGCAGCTTTTCCTGCTTGTTGTCCTCGACATCCCATTTGTTGACGGCAACGACCACAGCGCGCCCCTCACGTTCCGCCAGATCGGCAATACGCAGGTCCTGCTGTTCAAACGGAATGGCCGCGTCGAGCAATACCACCACCACCTCGGCAAACTTGACCGCCCGCAAACCGTCAGAGACCGAGAGCTTCTCAAGCTTTTCCTGTACCTTGGCCTTCTTCCGCATCCCTGCCGTATCGAAGATGCGCATCGGAGTGTACCCGCCATCAGGATCAGCCCAGTCGATCCGCAGGCTGATGGCATCACGCGTGATTCCGGCCTCGGGGCCGGTCAGCAGACGATCTTCACCCATGATCTTGTTGATCAAGGTGGACTTGCCCGCGTTCGGGCGTCCGACCACCGCAACCTGCAAGGGTTTCGCGTCGGAGATCAGGGGCGTTTCACCCTCGCCGTCCTCATCCAATTCGATATCGGTTTTCGGGGTCTCGTCGGCCTGCGCTTCTGCGGCGGCATCAGCCAGCGGCATCAGTTGCGCGTATAGATCGGTCATCCCCTCACCATGCTCGCCCGAAAGACGCACAGGTTCCCCCAACCCGAGATTATACGCTTCGAGCACACCCGCATCAGCGGCGCTGCCCTCGGCCTTGTTGGCGGCTAGGATCACGTGTTTGGAGCGTTTGCGCAGGATCTCGGCAAACATCTCATCCGTGGGCGTCAGCCCTACCCTCGCGTCGATCATAAACAGGCAGACATCGGCCATGTCCACAGCACGCTCGGTCAGGCGCCGCATCCGGCCCTGCAGGCTGTCGTCGGTCGCATCCTCAAGACCCGCCGTATCGATCACCGTAAAGCGCAGGTCACCCAGACGCCCCTCGCCTTCGCGCAGGTCGCGTGTCACGCCGGGCTGATCATCGACCAGAGCCAGACGTTTGCCCACAAGGCGGTTGAACAGGGTGGATTTGCCCACGTTCGGGCGGCCCACGATAGCGAGGGTCAGCGACATGATACTCAACTTTCAAGACTCAAGATGCGCCCTTTAACGCATCTTGTCGTCAACGGAAAGCGTGCAGTTCGCCCTTGGTCGACACGACATAGAGCGTCTGGCCCGCCACAGCCGGTGCGGTGGTCGCTCCGCCGGGCACCTCGACCTGATGCACCAACGCACCGTCAACAGGATTGAAAAACCGCAGATAACCGTCATTCGAGGCCACGACAAGCCGCCCACCAGCCATGATCGGGCCATAATGAGCAAAGATCGGACCACGGCGGCCGGGCTTGTTCTTGACGAAACCGGGCAGATCTATTGCCCAGACAATCGACCCGTCGGTTGCATCCAACCGCACCAGCTGGCTGCGGTCGCTGATCAGAAAGACACTGTTCCCGGCAGGCCATACCGTATCAACGGCACCTTCCGGGGCGGTCCAGTTCCGCTCACCCGAACCGGAATCAAAAGAAACCGTACGGCCCGAGTGGTTGCCGATGAGAATCGAATTACCCGATACCATCGGACCGGCGGTCACATCAACGATCTGAGCCGCGGCACGGCCCCGGCGCCCGCCCGCCACGGATGCGTTCCAGCGCAGGATGCCACCCCTGCGGAACGTCGCCGCGATATCACCCGATCCAAAGGCAAAGACGGACAACTCGGAAGCAATTACCGGCGCAGGCGCGCCCAGTACGTTTCCGACGCTCGGCGTGCCTTCGATCTGCCAGAGAATCCGGCCATCTTTGGTATTCACGGCCCAACCGGTTTCATCACCTGCCACCAGATAGAGGATTCCGCCGCTGACCAGAGGCGCGCCGCTGCCGGTCGCGTTCAAGCGCTTTTGCCATTTCTGGGCCCCCGTCTTGGCATCAAGTGCCGTCAGGCGACCGAAGCCGGACGAGACATAAAGCACACCGTCGGCATAGGCGAGCCCCCCGCCGGTGGCATCGTCGTCCTTTTCGTTAGGCGGGATCAGGTTGGTGCTCCAGGCGACCTGCCCCTGCGGCGTGACACCTGAAACAGTTGCACCGGAATCGAGCGTATAGATAAGGCCGCCAGCAACAACCGGATCTGCGGTGATCCGCTGTTTGCGACTGTCACCCGCACCGATATTTGCAGACCATATACGCTGTGGGGTGGCACTTAGCGCCGCGTTGGTTGTACGAAAATCCGGCGTACCCGGGCTTTGCGACCAGTTTGCGTTCCGGCTTTGGGCTGGAAGGCTGATCGGTTTGGCGCCGAGTGTTTCGACGGTCTCGTTATCGATGGCGGCGCGAATGTCCTCACGCTCACCGGGTAGAATGACCTCGGGCTCCCGACAGGCGCCCAGTGCGGTCAGGGCTATCGCCGCAGCGGGCAATCCAAAGCGTGAGAAGTAACGTGCTACCATATTCCACAAACTCGCCTGTGATGTTCCGTTTCGCTGCCGGGTCAACCCTGCTGAGCCGCGACAGGCTCGGGTTCACCCCCAAGCGCCACGATAAGTTGTGCTGCGCGCTGTTGCAGATCGACGCTGGCTTCGGCGTCCTGACGCAAAGCCTGCAGCCGATCCAGAGCGGCTTGCGTGTTTCCTTCGGCCACATCAATAAGGGCCAGTTGTTCTTCGGCGAGCAGACGCAAAGGCGCCCCGGGTATGGCCAGGGCTTCGAACTGCTGACGACGGTCCGCCACCGGCATCGTGTCGGTCTGCAGCAGCAACGCCTTGAAACTTGCAATCGCGCGGTAGATTTCAGGCAAATCCCCCTGCGTGGCGATGGCGTTCAGGCTGTTCACGGCATCCTGCTCGGACCCGGCCTCGGCCTGTGAGGCGGCCAGCAGCATGTTCAGAACCGCGTCACCCCCGGCCGACGATGTATCGACCGCCTGCAGGCGCGCTGCGCGCTCGTCCGATCCGTTTTCAGCAAGCGCCGACAGAATCGCATCGCCCAGCGCCTGTGCCTGATTGGTCTCGCGCGCCTTGCGGTATTCGTTGAACGCAGCACCTCCGACTATCGCGACGACGGCAACGACTCCGACCCAGCCCCACCGACGCAAAAGAAGGTACATGCGATCGCGGCGCACCTCTTCGGTGACCTCATCAATAAAACTGTCGGCGTCGCTCATCCCTGCCCCCAGGCTCGTTTGTCCGCTTTTCTAGCGCCATGTCATACCCCGGCGTTCAAGCCAAGCCAAGTGCCCGAATTCACACAATTGCCGGGACAGGTGTAGCCCTTGCGTAAAAAACTGAACCGAACTATTCAGTTCAGTATGGAAAACCCATGGCCACGGCCCCATTTCAAGGCATATGCGCCCAAGCCCATTGCGCGTTCAGATTTGGAGACAATACCGCATGCGATTGATTTCATTCGTTAACGCCGTTTTGGTTATTATTGCGTTGTATTTCCTTGTGTTCGAGCGGGACGCGCTGTTTGCGTTTGCCGGGCGCAGCGACGATCCGGTCGAAACCACAGCCGAAGAATCGGCATCGCCTTCGGATTCGATTGGTGTCGTGGTGCTGCGCTCGACCGCGCGCGAAATCGGCAGCGCCGTGCAGTTGAGGGGTCAAACCAAAGCAAACCGTCAGGTCGAGGTTCTTGCCGAGACAATTTCGACCGTTGTGTCAGAGCCCAAACGCAAAGGCGCTTTTGTAGAAGCGGATGATCTGCTGTGCGAACTTGACCCCGGAACCCGCCCGGCAAGCCTGACCGAGGCGATGGCGGCAAAGCTTGAGGCGGAAAGCCGTGTTCCCGAAGCCGAAGCCCGCCTGCTCGAGGCACATGCCCGTGTGGCTGAGGCCGAGATCAACCTGAAGGCTGCCCGCAAGCTCTCGGAAACCGGGTTTGGGTCCGAGACACGCCGGATCTCGAGCGAAGCGGAAATGAGCAGTGCAGAGGCCGGCGTCAAAACCGCCGAGGCCGGTCTGGAAGCAACGCAAGCCGGGATCGAGGCCGCCACGGCAGCAGTCGCGGCAGCGCAACGCGAGATCGACCGTCTGACCATCGAGGCTCCGTTCAGGGGGTTGCTGGAAAGCGATACCGCCGAATTGGGAAGCCTGATGCAGCCGGGCTCATTGTGCGCAACCGTCATCCAACTTGACCCGATCAAGCTTGTGGGTTTTGTACCGGAAACCGAGGTGAACCGGATCATTGTCGGTTCAATGGCCTCAGCCCAGCTGGTCACCGGCTTGCAGGTCGAAGGGCGCGTGACCTTTCTCAGCCGCTCTGCGGATGAAACCACTCGGACCTTCGAAGTAGAGATCACGGTTCCCAACCCGGAACTGCTGATCCGCGACGGCCAGACCGCCAACATTCAGATCGCAGCCGAAGGTGTCAAAGCGCACCTGCTACCGCAATCCGCGCTGACGCTGAACAATGAGGGTGAATTGGGCGTGCGCACCGTCATCACTGACAATGTGGTTGATTTCGTCCCGATCCGCCTGCTGCGCGACAGCGCCGAAGGCGTTTGGGTCGGCGGCTTGCCGGAAACGGCTGATATCATCGTGATTGGTCAGGAGTTCGTGACGCGCGGTGTGACGGTGACGCCTACCTACAGGGAAGCATCGCAATGACGGGTATCGTCAGTTGGGCCGCAAGCCGTGCCAGAATGGTTCTGGCCTTCATCGCGATCTCGCTGGTTATCGGCGGGTATGCTTATGTCGGGCTCCCGAAAGAGGGTGAGCCGGATATCGACATCCCGATGCTGTTCGTGTCGGTGCAGTTTCCCGGCATCTCGGCAGAGGATAGCGAGAGCCTGCTGATCAAGCCGATGGAAACCGAGATGGCCGATCTCGACGGTTTGGACAAGATGACCGCCACCGCCGCCGAGGGCTACGCAGGCGTTTTGCTGGAGTTCGAGTTCGGTTGGGACAAATCCGCCACCATCGCAGATGTGCGCGATGCGATGAACAGCGCGCAAGCCGATTTCCCCGACGGGGCCGAGCAATACACGATAACCGAAGTCAACTTCTCGGAGTTCCCGATCGTCATCGTCAACCTGACCGGCCCGGTGCCCGAGCGCACTATGGCGCGCGTTGCCAAAGACCTGCAGGACGAGCTTGAGGCGCTGGATGCCGTGCTTGAGGCCGGTATCGCCGGTAACCGCGATGAGATGCTTGAGGTCGTCATCGACCCGCTGCGGCTGGAGGCATACAACGTAACCGCTGCCGAGTTGATCAGCGTGGTGCAGAACAACAACCAACTGATCGCAGCGGGTGAGGTTGAAACCGAACAAGGCACGTTCTCAGTTAAAATCCCCTCGTCGTTCAAAACCGCGCAGGATGTCTATGGCCTGCCGGTCAAAGTTAATGGCGACCGCGTGGTCACTCTGGGCGAGTTGGCCGAGATCAACTATACCTTTGAGGACCGCGCGGGCACGGCGCGGTTCAACGGTGAGTCCACGGTCGCGCTGCAGGTGGTTAAGCGCAAGGGTTTCAATCTCATTGACACCGTCGCGTTGATCAAAGCCACCGTCGCTGAGGAACAGGCCAAGTGGCCGGCCGAGCTGCAAGCCGCAGTGGATGTGGGCACCTCAAACGACCAAAGTCGCATCGTCGATTCAATGGTGCGTCAGCTTGAAGGATCGGTTCTGACCGCAGTCGCACTTGTGATGATCGTGGTTCTGGCTTCTCTGGGGACACGTGCCGCGCTGCTGGTCGGCTTTGCGATCCCGACCTCGTTCCTGTTGTGCTTCGCCTTTCTGGCGATGATCGGGGTCACAATCTCGAATATGGTGATGTTCGGTCTGATCCTTGCCGTGGGCATGTTGGTGGATGGCGCAATCGTCGTGGTGGAATATGCCGACAAGCGCATCAAGGAAGGCGTTGGCCCCATGCACGCCTATGTCGAAGCCGCGCAACGGATGTTCTGGCCGATTGTCTCTTCGACCGCCACGACCTTATGCGCCTTCCTGCCGATGCTGTTCTGGCCCGGTATTCCCGGCGAATTCATGAAGATGCTGCCCATCACGCTGATCTTCGTTCTGTCGGCCTCGCTGATTGTGGCACTGATTTACCTGCCCGTCGTCGGCGGTGTCTCGGGCCGGATGAGCCGCAATTTCGATCGGAGTTCAAACTGGCTACGGGCACGCACGCCATGGTGGGTGCGTGCGCTTCTGGTGCCTCCATCACTTTACTTGATCTTCCTTGGCGCGATGCAGGTCCTGAACCCCAACTACCTGCTGCCCGGCGGCTCACTTGCGGGCGTTCTGCTGTTCCTGTTCGGCGCCTTCGCCGGGTCGGTCACGCTGAGCGCAGCCAAGATTGAACGCGCCCCTGATGAGCATGTTCACACGACCAAAGAGCACACTTCGTTCGGGTATGTCATCAAGTTCCTTGTCGGCAATCCGGTTATGCCCGTGGTATCAATCGCCGTAGTCTTTGCAGCGGTGTTCTGGGTCGCATTCATCGTGTTCCCCCAAAACTCTCGCGGTGTCGAATTCTTCGTCGAAAGCGAACCGGAACAGGCCACGGCCTATGTTCGGGCGCGTGGGAACCTGTCGCTGGCCGAGAAAGACGAAATGGTGCTTGAGGCCGAACGCGTGATCAGCGCCCACCCGGCGGTAATCAACGTATTTGCCTTTGCGGGCGAAGGCGGTCTCAATCAGAACAATGGTGGCGCAGAAGCCCCCGCCGACACCATCGGCCGCGTCCAGTTCGAGCTCATTCCATGGGAAGATCGCCCAATCAGTTCTGAACAGATTACCGGTTGGTTCTGGGGACCGATTGCGGGGCTGCTCGGCTTTGCAAAGGAAGAAGTCGCAGCGGAATATGACGGCAATTTTGTTCTGGACGAACTGACCGCAGAGCTGGCATCCCTTCCTGGTTTCATCGTTGATATTCAGGCACTGGAACAAGGTCCCGCTTCGGCCAAGCCCGTTCATCTGCGGATCAAGGGCGACAGCTGGGAGGATCTGACGGCTGCGACACTTACGGCGCGCGAGGCCTTCGACAACACCCCCGGCCTGATCAAGATCGAGGACACTCTGCCCCTGCCCGGCATCGACTGGCAGATCGACGTGGACGTGGCCAAGGCGGGCCGGTTCGGCGCTGACGTCGCAACCGTAGGCGCAATGGTACAGCTTGTGACGCGCGGTATCCTGCTGGGTGAAATGCGCCCGGATTCCACCGACGAAGAGGTTGAAATCCGCGTTCGCCTGCCCGATCAGGATCGTGTATTGTCGACGCTGGATACGCTGAAAGTACGCACGCCGGACGGGTTGGTGCCGCTCTCAAACTTTGTCACCCGCAAACCGGTGGCCAAGCTCGCCGAGATCAATCGCGTAGACCAGCAACGGTACTATGACGTCAAGGCGGATGTCGAACCGGGACTGAGCAAGATCGTAACCACCGATCCGGACGGCGCTGAGCAGCGTCTGGCAACTGTACGAGCGATCAACGAAGGCGCGGCGCCATCGGGCACGACGATCGCCAGTGCGGATGGGACAGAGTTTGAGCTCGTACAATTGACAGGTGCTGAGAGTGTAGGCGAAGTGCGGTCAGCAATCGAAAGCGGCGATGCACGTTTTGCACTGATCAACCCGAACGAACGGATCGCGGTGCTGAGCGAATGGCTGCAAACCGATCCCTTCGGTCGCACCATCACTTGGGAATGGACCGGCGATCAGGAAGATCAGGCGGAAAGCCAGGCCTTCCTGTCCAGCGCGTTCCTCGCCGCGCTGGGCCTGATGTTCGTGATCCTGCTGGCGCAGTTCAATTCGTTCTACAACTCGGTTCTCGTGCTGCTTGCGGTGGTCCTGTCCACGACAGGTGTGCTCCTGGGCATGATGGTGATGCAGCAGCCATTCTCGATCATCATGACCGGAACCGGGATTGTCGCGCTGGCGGGGATCGTCGTGAACAACAACATCGTTCTGATCGACACCTATCAGGAATACAGCGGCTACATGTCGCGCATCGATGCCATCGTCCGCACCGCCGAGGCGCGTATTCGTCCGGTTCTGCTGACCACGCTGACCACGATGGCGGGTCTGACCCCGATGATGTTCGGCCTGTCGCTGGATTTCATCGGCGGCGGTTACTCGATCGACAGCCCCACAGCGCTTTGGTGGAAACAACTGGCGACGGCTGTGGTCTTTGGCCTTGGCACCGCGACGGTTCTAACGCTGATCGTGACGCCATCGCTTCTGGCGCTGCGCGTTTGGGTCACGACCTACGCCGTGTGGCTGGGCAAAGCGTTGGCACGCGCCACTGCGGGCCAGTCCAGCCAGATCGCTCAGGATATGGCAATAGATCAAAGCGCGAAGGACATGCAGGCAACCGAGATCGTGTGGAACGAAGGCGGCGACTCTGACACCAGGTCGGACGTAGGCCCGGAGCGCCCGCCGGGATCACCTCTGAAAGCCGCAGAATAGAAAATGGCGAGCCACAGGGCTCGCCATTTTACGTTTCAGTGTTGGTCTTGTCCGGGCTCACTTATCGGACAGGCGCGTCCAGGTCTGGTGACCGCACACAATGTGTTCGCATCCTTTGACCGTAAGGGAATTCCCCGAGAGCGTCATTTGCGGATCGACATCCACATCGATCAACGGAACCCAAAACTCTCCACCACCGTATTTTCCATCGCCCTTGCTTGCCACGTCCCAGAAAAGCTGCTTGCCGATGTTGGGAGTTTGCACCTCTTTGCCGGAGCTGTCATAGGCCGAGAGGACCTTGCCGCAGAACTTGCCTTTGCACTCGGATATCTGGATGTGCGAAATCAGATTCTTTCGATCCGGCTGTGTTTTCCACACACCTTCGATCGGGTCCGCGTAAGCGCTTGAGGCGAACGCCAGTCCGGCGACGAAGGCCGGCACCATGACCATGCGCAAGTTTTTCAGTTTCATTCTCGATAGCTCCATTCCCAGGATTTCAACAATAGACGGATACGGAACACCTAACCCTAGTCGCATGACCTGCGAAGAGGCGAAACATCACAGTGACGTCAGTATCAGAAGATCAGGCAGCATCATCCTCCGACTGCTGGCGGCTCCACAATCGGGCATACCGCCCGTCGCGCTGCAAAAGGTCATCATGCGTGCCCTGCTCCAGTATCTCGCCCTTTTCCAGCACCACGATCCGGTCGGATTCCGCGATAGTGCTGAGACGGTGCGCGATCGTCAGAACTGTCCGCCCCTCGCCCGCCCGGGCCAGCGCGTCTTTGATGTCTTGCTCGGTATCCGTATCCAACGCGGATGTCGCTTCGTCCAGCAACAGGATCGGCGGGTTCTTGAGCAGCGTTCGGGCGATACCGACACGCTGCTTCTCGCCACCTGAAAGCTTCAGGCCGCGTTCACCGACCTTGGTGTCGTACCCTTCCGGCAGACTGACGATGAAGTCGTGAATCTGCGCAGCCCTGGCGGCTTCTTCCACATCCGCCTGTGTAGAACCTTCGCGCCCGTAGGCGATGTTGTACCGGATCGTGTCATTGAACAGGACCGTATCCTGCGGAACGACACCGATTGAGGCGTGCAGACTGGTCTGGCTGACATCACGCACATCCTGTCCATCGATTTTCAGCGACCCACCGGTGACGTCGTAGAACCGGAACAACAGCCGCCCGATGGTGGATTTGCCCGAGCCCGTTGCCCCGACAATTGCCACAGTCTGACCTGCAGGCACGGTCAGGGAAACGCCTTTCAGGATTTCCCGATCCGCCTCGTATCCGAAATGCACATTCTCAAGTGTTACCTCGCCGCCGTTTACCTTCAGGTTCGGTGCGCAGGGTTTATCCATCACTTCCGCAGGTTGTTCCAACAGATCGAACATCTGCCCCATATCCACCAGCGACTGACGAATCTCGCGATATACCGTTCCAAGGAAGTTCAACGGTACGGTAATTTGAATCATATAGGCGTTGACCATGACAAAATCGCCCACGGTCAGAGAGCCCTTCTGCACGCCGATTGCGGCCAGAACCATCACTCCGATCAGACCGCAGGTTATCAGAAATGACTGGCCAAAGTTCAGGAATGCCAGTGAATATGCCGTCTTCAACGCAGCCGTGGCATACCCCTTCATCGAGGCGTCATAGCGTTCGGCTTCACGTGTTTCGGCATTGAAATACTTGACTGTTTCGAAATTCAGAAGGCTGTCGATCGCCCGCTGATTGGCTTCGGTGTCCTGGTCGTTCATCTCACGCCGCAACTTCACACGCCATTCGGTAACCGCGAATGTGAACCAGATATAAAGCGCAATCGTCACAGCAACGACCACCAGATACCAGACATCAAACAGCCACAGAAGGATTATGGAAACCAGCAGAAGTTCCAGGATCAAAGGCCCGATCGAAAACAGCAGGAAGCGCAGCAGGAACTCTACCCCCTTCACGCCCCGCTCGATGATCCGACTGAGCCCCCCCGTGCGCCGCGTCACGTGATAGCGCATCGAAAGCTGGTGAATATGCTGGAACGTCTCAAGCGCCAGCGCCCGCAACGCGCGTTGCCCAACCGGGGCGAAAAGCGCATCGCGCAGTTGCTGGAACCCAACCGTCATCATGCGGGCGACGCCATAGGCCACCGTCAATCCAACCGCGCCCAGCGCCAAAGGTGGAACGCCCTCGCCTGCCAAACCGTCCACGGCACCTTTGTAAAGGATCGGGGTATACACCGCGATCAGCTTGGCCAGCACCAACATCGCCATCGCCCAGACAACACGGCGTTTGACCCATGGCTCATCCTCGGGCCAAAGATAGGGTGCCACCTTGCGGATGGTACGCCAGCCTGAACGGTGCTCGTCCGGGTCGGCCTGGATCGTGGATGGTTGTCTCATCACGTACCTTAACTGCGGTCAGAGATAGGCCATGGCCCAGAAAGGGCCAGTGGCAATATTCATTCGGGGATGGTGAAGATCTGCCCCGGATAGATCAGGTCAGGATCGCGAATGGCGTCCTTGTTGGCCTCGAACAATTTGACGTATAGCACGCCGTCGCCGAACCGGTCCCGCGAAATCGCCCAGAGCGTATCGCCCTTTTGAACCGTGACCGACCGGATCGCCGGAGTGTCCGCCGAGGCTCCTGCAGGTTCGGTGGCCTCCACCGCACGCAACACTTCAACGGGCTCACGTTTGAACGGAGTCTCAAGTCTGCTGACTACGGTGCCATCCGGCGCAACCTCATCCACGCGCAAGGTGTAGACGCCGGGGTCGATGCCCTCGACCTCGCCGCGCCACTGACCGTCGGTAGCCGGAGCAAGGTCCGCCACAAGCCGATTGTCCAGATACAGGCGCACCGCCGATCCGTCCTGCGCCCGCCCGGTCAGTTCAACATCACCAGTGTCCGAATATCCGATCGTATCCAGGGCGATCTGTTTTGGCGGAGTATCCTGCACAGTCGGGGGTTGCACGAGCTCGACCCCTTCTTCGCCTGAACGCAAGACCGCGACCTGCTGACCAGAGGCGCCAGCCGCTTCAGGTTCGGTTTCGGTCTCTGGCTGCGCCGCGTCAGTTGCAGGAGTTGCGGCCCTCGCCACTTCTGTTTCTTCTTCAGTTGCTTCGGTTTCTGTGACCGGTGCCGCAACAGTATCAGCAGTGGGTTCGTCGGCGGTGGATGCGGGCGCTTCAGGAGTTACCGGCGCGGGTAGTGCGGCGATCAGGTAATCATCTGAACGGCTCGCGTCATCCCCGTTCCGGGTTTCCAGAACAAGCCCACGGGCGTCATCGGCAAATGGGATCGAAACGAACTCGGCGAACTGACCGCTCTCGTCGACAGTAAAGCTGTGAACCGTCTCGCCATCCAGCAAGACGCTCACCTCGGACCCTGGCTCGGCATTCCCGGACAGCACGGCGTTTCCATCGGGTTCCACGAAAATCTGGTCCAGAACCGGTGCCGGCGCGACCCGGGCTTCCGTTTCCTCGCTGACAGGGATGCTGTCTCCGGTCGCCTGCTCGGCGGTTTCCGTGGTCTGCCCTTCGGTTGGTTGCGTATCTTCTTGAACAACCTCGGAAATCGGTTCCGCTGTTTCATCCGCATTCGGCACGGCCTGCTGGTGAGGCTTGCCCAACATACCGGTCAGATACAACCCGCCCGCCACGAGGACGACAACGATCCCGGCAACCAGCCCCCATAAAAAGGTACCAGAGCCTCCGCTTCCCGATTTGGCGTTCATTCTTTTCCTTTCACTCCGCCCGGTAAATGCCCGGTCTGGCGCGCATTCCATGGAGCGGTTGAGCCAACCTATCAATCCCGCTATCAGGGGTCAAAACCCCTAACACAAGAGCAGAGAGCCAAACCTATGTCCCAGAAATCCGTCTGTGTGTATTGCGGGTCACGCAATGGTGTGAATCCTGCCTATTCCGCCGCCGCCTACAGATTCGGGGAATTGCTTGCCGAAGAAGGCTGGCGGCTGGTCTACGGGGCCGGAGATGTAGGGCTGATGGGCGAGGTTGCCCGCGCGGCGCAGTCTTCCGGGGGTGATACGTTCGGGGTGATCCCGGTGCATCTGCTGCAGCGGGAGGTGGGCAAAACCGACCTGACCCGTTTCATCGTCACCGAGACAATGCACGAGCGCAAGAAAGTCATGATCATGAATGCGGACGCCGTGGTCGTCCTACCCGGCGGGCCCGGGTCACTGGACGAACTGTTCGAAGCGCTCACATGGCGTCAGTTGGGCCTGCATGACAAACCCATTCTGGTGATGAATGTGGACGGATATTGGGACACGCTGCACACGCTGCTGGACCAGTTGATTGGTCAGGGATTTGCCGATGCATCGCTGGCAGATTTTATCACCTGGATCGATACGCCGGATTCGGCGATGTCTGAACTTCGCAGGTTGCTGAACTGACACATCCAACAATCGGGCGGCTTGAGCCGCCCGAGTATCGGCATCGCTTTAGGCAGGTTTAGCGAGCCGGGATTGAAGTATCCGCTCGACCTTGTGCAACGGATGGTTTGTCAGCGTCTTATCGACCTCGGCCACCACCTTTGCCAGCACCTCACTGTGCAATCTGCGGCGCAGCAGGCCCAGAACATGGGGGCTGGCGACCAATACCAGTCTCTTATAGGCCCCTTTCAGGCCCTTCCGGTTCAGAAGGTTCGCAACATCCTGAACGAACAGGGATTTGGCGTGAGTTCTCCAGGTCTCCTCTTCCACCGCTGATTTCTGGTTCGGGCCCGTATCGGGCCGTCGCCCTGCCCGATCGGTCGGTTTCATCGGCACCGCGCCTTGTTCTTCGACGGACACGACAACCAGATTGGGGTCCTGCGCGTCGGTGATATTCTCCATCACCAGTGCTTTCTCCCCGTCGGCAATAATAACCCATGTTCCCTGTTCAAGTGCAGCCATTCGTGATCTCCTGTATCGCTTTGGTTGGCTTTCGCCTGTCCCATAGACACACCTGCCCAACGATGCGGCGTTGGTGTTTCGCGCGCAGTCTGGTCGGTATTTGGTTGATTGGCGGTTCTCTCCCTCCGCCTACTTTACGTAGGTGCTAGAAGGCGGCGCACAATGGGTGCGATCACGAAAGTTGACGTACCGGCAGGTTTTCACCGACCACTCATCAATTCCTAAGAAAAAGGCCCGCCAGCATCACTGCCAGCGGGCCTTTCGATGATCTCATTCAGAGAAGATTACATCCGCGATGCGACGTTTTCCCAGTTCACCAGATTGTCGAGGAAGTTCGACAGGTAAGCCGGACGCTTGTTGCGGAAATCGATGTAGTATGAGTGCTCCCACACGTCACACCCCAGCAGTGCGGTCTGACCAAAGCACAGCGGGTTCACGCCGTTCTCGGTTTTGGTAACAGCCAGCGAACCGTCCGCGTTCTTGACCAACCACGCCCAGCCCGAACCGAACTGACCAGCACCGGCAGCGCTGAACTGCGATTTGAATTCGTCAACCGAGCCAAAGCTCTCGGTCAGAGCCTTCTCCAACTCACCGGGCATCGCGTTGCCACCGGGGCCCATCATCTCCCAGAACTGGTTGTGGTTCCACAGCTGGCTGATGTTGTTGAAGATACCGTTTTGTGCCACGGCGTTTGCGTCGTAAGTGCCAACGATGATTTCTTCCAGCGACTTGCCGTCCCATTCGGTCTCGGCGATCAGCTTGTTGCCATTGTCGACATAGGCCTTGTGGTGCAGGTCGTGGTGATATTCCAGCGTTTCCGCCGACATGCCCTTGGCTGCCAGCGCGTCGTGTGCATAAGGAAGATCAGGAAGTTCAAAAGCCATTTCGGCCCCCTGTTGAAAATGAATGTTGCGGTTCCACAGGTTAAATGCTTTGACAGCCGCCGCAGGTCAAGGCCCGCGACACAAAAACCCGGAGGTCCGCGATGCTGACACAGGCGCGCAAAATGTTCTACCGCGCCCGCGGATATTATGCAGGGAACCTCAACGGCGAACCGTTCCGACTGGACCCCTACCATTCGAAGTTCTGGCGCAAGGCTTCGGTCGGCGACTGGGAGCCAGAGACGTTTGCGATGCTGGACAAGTTCTTGTCCCCCGAAAGCGATTATCTGGATATCGGAGCGTGGATCGGCCCCACTGTCCTGTACGGAGCTCGCAAGGCCCGCCACGTTTGGTGTTTTGAACCTGATCCGACCGCATACCGGCATCTGGCGTGGAACCTGGATCTGAACGAGGTTCAGAATGTCTCGGCCTTTGGTGTCGCCCTTTCAGACAAATTTGGTGTGGCGCGCATGGCCTCGGTTCGCGGCGAACCTGGAGACTCGACCAGCTCGCTCTTGCATGACGGCGCACATGGATCGGATGCCCTGACCATCGCTTGGGATCAATTCGAAGCGGCAAACGATCTGTCGCGCGTCTCTTTGGTCAAAATGGATATCGAGGGGGCTGAGTTCTTTGTAGCGCCCACTCTGGCCGCATGGCTGAAGAAACAACGCCCTTCCCTTTACCTGTCGCTTCACGCCCCGCTGTTGCCCGTTCACGAGCGGCACGAGCGTGTTCAAGCGTTGTTGGAAGAACTAAGCTTTTACACCAAATTGTCGGACGAAAAGATGCATCCGTTAACGGTGTCCGACCTTCTGACCGAAGACAGCCTGAACCAGTACCGGACAATCCTATTGCAGGAATAAAACCGCTCAGGTTTTTCTCGCTTAGCGCGAAATCCTGATTGCATCTTCAAGATGTCTCAGCATTATCTGACACATCAGAAGCCACAACGATTTGGATGAAATGAAAAGACCTTTTCTGACCATTGCTGCCGTACTGTTCGCACAAACAGCCACGGCAGAGAATGTCACCTATCTCTGCAAGATGACGAAGCAGGACAGCCACGGATGGATTGCCCCGGAATATGCGTTTCAGGTGGACCCCGAAAGCGGTAAAGCTAAAGCGGCAGACAGCCCCGAATGGATGGACGCGAGTTTCAAGAACCGTGGCTCAAAGGGGTATCGACTGGTCTGGCGCAGAAATGCCCGCTTATCAGCCGGTGGAAATGCCCGTGTTCGGTACCAAGCGAATTTGAATCCGGCTGACAACGCTGTGAGAATCAGCATGGCATTCGCCAACATGAACGCAGCAAACAAACCATACGGTGTAGGCACCTGCCAGGTTCAGAAATAACAAAAAAGCCCCGGATTAACCGGGGCTTTCTCATTTGAACGCTCAGTAAACGCCAACCTCGCTGCCTGGCTGTGCGGCAACCTTCAGCAGTTTGAACGCATAATCCGCTGCCGAGCGGAAGCAGACAATGCGGAAGGTCTCGGCGTCGTCCATCCAGAAGGCACCGGCCACCTGCGCCAGACGCGAGCGGCGAATCTGGCCGGGCTGGAATGCCTCGGCCGACAGCTCGACCGGTGCCAGTTTACCAAGAACCTCGCGCGCGTTCGCGCCTGAGACACGGAACACGGCCCGGGCATCTGAAACGTTGACCGCCAGCGCGTGCGTACCGCTCAGCGCGTTGGTCATCGCGGCCAGTTTGGCCTCGACCTCGGCATAAGGCACCAGCACCAGCAACTCGTCGGTGGACATCCAGCAAACACCGGTGTCGCCATCAACAAATGCTTCACGTTGGCCAGGCACCTTCTGCCCGGTCGCATCCTTGACGGCCTTGGCCAGCACCTTGTCGGACAAGTCACCGCGCAGTGTGATCATGCCCTGCAGACCGCATTCCTCAACCTTGGCGATGCCCTCATACGAGGCGTGATTCAGTGCACTGATGGGTTCAGACATTCTGCTTCTCCCCGTCCTTGTCATAAAAGATCGGGTCCACGATCTTGGCTTTGTAGGTTTTGCCATCGGTGCCCGGGAACTCGACCACTTCGCCCATCCGGTCAGGGCCGTGTTTGATCAGGCCCATGGCAATCCCTTTACCCAGATTGGCCGAGTAATAGGTCGAAGTTACACGACCGATCATATTGCGCTGACCGTTGGCATTCACACCCTCGCCCACCGCATAGGCACCATCCGGCAGAACCGATCCATCCACAGTCTCCAGACCGACCAGTTTCCAGCGTTCAGGATCAGCCATATGGGTCCGCGAATGGGCGCGTTTTCCGAGGTAATCCTCCTTCTTCTTCGACAGCGCCCAGTGCAGCCCCAGATCCTGCGGAATCACGGTGCCGTCGGTCTCGTCGCCGATCATGATAAAGCCCTTCTCGGCCCTCAGAATGTGCAGACATTCGGTGCCGTAAGGCATCACGCCGAACTCCTGCCCAGCCTCGATCAGTGCATCCCAGAACGCCTGACCCTGAGAAGCGGGAACCGCGATCTCATAGGACAGCTCGCCCGAGAACGAGATGCGGTAGGCCCGCGCGTCGAACTCTCCGATCTTGCCATCGCGCCATTCCATGAACGGCAGCGCCTCTTTCGACAGATCCATGCCACCCAGCTTTTCCAGCACCTTGCGGGCGTTCGGGCCCACAACGGCAACCTGAGCATATTGCTCTGTGACGTTGGCGACATAGACTTTCCAGTCCCACCACTCGGTCTGCAGCCACTCTTCCATGTGACCATGGATACGCTCTGCTCCACCTGTGGTGGTGTGGCACAGCCATGTATCCTCGTCGATACGAGCGACCACGCCGTCGTCGATCAGGAATCCATTTTCCGAACACATCAGGCCATAGCGGCATTTGCCGACCTTCAGCGTGGACATCATGTTGGTGTACATCATGTCCAGAAACTTGCCTGCGTCGGGGCCTTTGACGATCAGCTTGCCGAGCGTCGAAGCATCCAGCAAGCCGAGGTTTTCGCGGGTGTTCTTGACCTCGCGATTCACCGCGTCATGAACGGATTCACCGGGACGCACATAGGCGTATGTCCGGCGCCAATGACCGACCGGCTCCCAATCAGCGCCGTTCTTATCGTGCCAGTTATGCATCGGCGTTTGACGGATCGGCTGGAACACCTCACCGCGCGCTTCGCCACCAATCGCACCCATCGAAATGGGCGTATATGGCGGGCGGAAAGTAGTGGTTCCCACTTTCGGGATCTCGGACTCAAGCGCATCAGCCAAGATCGCCAAGCCATTGATGTTACTCAGCTTACCCTGATCCGTCGCCATACCCAGAGTGGTATACCGCTTGGTGTGTTCAACACTCTCGTAGCCTTCGCGGGCTGCCAGCTGCACATCAGAGACTTTGACGTCATTCTGAAAGTCCAGCCATGACTTCATGCGCAGTTGAATCTCTGCATTGGCCGGCATGAGCCAGACGGCTTCCATCGCAGCTTCTTCGGTGGTTTCACCAACAGGAGCCTTGGTGTTTTTGGGTTTGAAACCCGCTGCTTTGGCGGCTGCTTTACCTGCCGCATGTGCATCAGTCAGAACCTCGGCCAATGCCAGCGGTCCGTTCGACGCCCCAGCTGCAACGACGAACCCTTCGCCATCGGCACCCAGAGGCGGGCGCGCCGGGTCGGGACGGAAATGGGCCTGGGCCTCATCCCAGATCAGCTTGCCACCACAATGCGACCACATGTGAACGACCGGAGACCAGCCGCCCGACATCGCAACCGCATCACACTCAACCTCTTCGCGCGCGCCGCCGATGCCGTTCTGGTTGCAAAGCTCGACCTTTTTGACGCGCTTGCCGCCTTTGACCTTGGCAATCGCCTTGCCCGGATCAACACGGATACCCAGCTGTCGCGCCTCTTCTGCCAGAGGTCCGGCTGTGTCCCGCGCATCGACCACGCGCAAAACATCCACACCCGCCTGCTTCAGGGTGATCGCGGTGCGATAAGCATCGTCGTTATTCGTGGCGACGATGACCCGATCGCCCGGGGTCACCCCCCAGTTGACCACATAGTCGCGCATGGCCGAGGCCAGCATCACACCCGGCACATCGTTCCCAGCAAAAGAAAGCGGACGTTCTATTGCACCAGTGGCAGTTACGACCTGTTTTGCCCGGATGCGCCACAAGCGATGACGCGGGCCCTGCGTACCAGGTTTGTGGTCGGTCAGACGCTCGTAACCCAGCACATAACCGTGGTCATAGACCCCCGCCCCCATGCAACGATTGCGCATGGTAACGTTGTCCATTGTTTCGAGTTCGGAAACCAATTGTTCCACGAACTTATCCACAGGCTCACCATTGACCGATCCGCCGTCAACCGGAGCGCGACCACCCCAATGGGCGGTCTGCTCGATCAGCAACACCTTCGCACCCGACTGGGCAGCCGTTTTGGCGGCTTGCAGACCTGCGATACCACCACCAATCACCAGAACATCGGTGAAAGCATAGAAGTGCTCATAGGTATCCGCGTCCTTGGTTTCCTTATCCGGCGCTTTACCCAGACCCGCCGACTGACGGATGAACGGTTCATACACATGCTTCCAGAACGGCTTTGGGTGGATGAACATCTTGTAGTAGAAACCCGCCGGCAAAAACCGCGACAGGTGGGTGTTCACGGCGCCGATGTCGAACTCGAGGTTCGGCCAGTGGTTCTGAGACACCGAGGTCAGGCCGTTGAACAGCTCGGTCGTGGTGGCGCGCTGGTTCGGTTCGAACCGGCTGCCCTGCCCCAACCCGACCAGAGCGTTGGGCTCCTCCGCCCCACTGGCGACGACACCGCGCGGGCGGTGATACTTGAACGACCGGCCCATCATCATCTGGTCATTGGCCAGCAGAGCCGAGGCAAGCGTGTCGCCTTCATAGCCCTGCATCGAGGTGCCGTTGAAGGAAAAGGTGACCTGTTTCGACCGGTCAATCAGCCGGCCTTGTTTTGCGAGACGGGTGCTCATAGTGCGGACCTTTCGCGGGTAGAGGCGTCGGGGCCTCCGGCGGGAGTATTTTTGAAAAGATGAAGCATCAGGAGAACTCTCTCCAAGACCATCCTGGGCGTTTTGCGGTGATGGCGTCTTTGATTTCTTGCGGCGGCTCGGTGGTTTGGGCGGAATAGGTTCCAAACACCTCGAGCGTCTGGGTGCAACGCGCGGCGTGGAACCACTTGCCACAACCGTTGGCGTGGCGCCAGCGTTCGAAATGCACGCCCTTGGGGTTTTCACGCATGAACAGGTAGTCATGGAATTCGTCATCAGACGAACCGGGGCCAAAGCGCTTCAGATGCGCCTCGCCACCTGCAGCCAGTTCAGTTTCTTCGGCGTCGACGCCGCAATAGGGGCAATTTAGGATCAGCATATGTTCATCCTTTTGGCGGTTGGTCGACAACGTGGCCGACCCGAATTCTAATCAGTGGCGCGTTTGGGTCGTCCCCCTAGTGCGCCACCCCGGCAGCGACGCTTTCGTCGATAAAGCGGCCCTCTTTGAAACGATCCAGCGAGAAGGCTTCAGTCAGCGATGAGTGTCCGGTGGCCATCAGTTGTGCCATGCCCCAGCCCGAGCCGGGGATCGCTTTGAAGCCACCAGTGCCCCAACCGCCGTTGATGAAACAGCCCTGCAGCGGTGTTTTCGACAGAATGGGCGAACGATCACCGGTCATGTCCACAATGCCACCCCACTGGCGCAGCATCTTGAGGCGCGAGATCATCGGGAAGGTCTCGACCAGCGCGCGGACGGTTTCTTCGATGTGGTGGAACGAACCGCGTTGGGTGAAGTTGTTGTAGGCGTCTGTTCCGCCACCAATCACCATCTCGCCCTTGTCGGACTGAGACATATAACCATGCACCGTGTTGGCCATCACGACAACATCCATGCAGGGTTTGATTGGCTCGGACACCAGCGCTTGTAGGGCGACGGCCTCCAGCGGCAGACGGAAGCCCGCCATCTCGGCCAACTGACCAGAATGGCCCGCAACCACGATGCCAAGTTTGTCGCAATCGATGGCACCTTTGGTGGTGTCGACGCCGACAACGCGGCCATTTTCCTGACGCACTCCGGTGACTTCGCACTGCTGGATGATGTCCATGCCCATGGCCGAACAGGCACGTGCATAACCCCAGGCCACGGCATCGTGCCGTGCGGTACCGCCCCGTTCCTGCCAGAGCCCCCCCAGAACCGGATAACGCGGACCGTCCAGATTGATGATCGGAACCAGCTCTTTCACGCGCTCAGGACCGATCCACTCGGTCTGCACACCTTGAAGGGCGTTCGCATGAGCGGTGCGCTGATAGCCACGGATTTCGTGCTGAGTCTGTGCCAGCATGATCACGCCGCGCGGGCTGAACATGATGTTGTAGTTCAGATCCTGGCTCAGATCCTCATACAGGCTGCGCGCCTTTTCATAGATCGCCGCCGAGGGGTCTTGCAGATAGTTCGACCGGATGATGGTCGTATTCCGACCGGTATTGCCGCCGCCCAGCCAGCCCTTCTCAATCACGGCAACGTTCTGAATGCCGTAATTCTTGCCCAGGTAATATGCGGTCGCCAGGCCATGGCCACCCGCTCCGACGATAATGGCGTCATAGCGTTTCTTGGGCTCGGGCGAACGCCAGGCGCGTTCCCATCCGGTGTGATAGCGCAGCGCTTCACGCGCAACAGCAAAGGCTGAGTAATGTTTCATGAGCGAATCCATCCGGTCTTCGATGATTGGGGGCAGATATGCCGTGCCCTGACATTTTAACCCTGCCGCACAACGCCGCAATAATGCACTATTGCGACATGACCGCCCCTCGCGGCCATTTGTCCCTTTTTTCCATGCGCTGACAGGTCTAAGTCAGGACAACCATTTTGGAGGGACCATGTCGTTCTGGGTTCTCATCTTCCTGATTGCGCTGCTGATCGCTGTTTTTCTGGGCTATACCGTGCTGCGAGGTCGTCGAGACGACACTCCAACGGCGTCATATGACCTGAATGTGTATCGCGAACAGCTGGCTGGCGTTGACCGAGATCTGGCACGCGGCGTCATTGCCAAGGCCGATGCCGAGCGTGTACGCACGGAAATCTCGCGCCGTATCCTCGCCGCTGATACGCAAATGCGACGCGAAGCCGAAAGCAAAGGGCCATCACGAACGGTGAGGGTCATTGCATTCGTTCTGATGGCGGCAGTTCTGATTGGTGGCGGACTGGCGATGTACCGTCAGTTGGGGGCTGCCGGTTTCCCCGACATGCCGCTTTCGGTGCGACTGGAAATGGCGGAAGACCTGCGAGAAAACCGCCCCAGTCAGGCCGAAGCCGAAGGTATGACCACTCCGGTTCAGACACCAGCGCTGGAAGAAAGCTATGAAACGCTACTGAACCGGCTGCGCGAGACTGTGGCCGAACGCCCCGATGATCTGCAGGGGCACTCTCTGCTGGCGCAACACGAAACCAATGCAGGTAATTTCAAAGCAGGTTACGAGGCCCAGACACGCGTGATCGCCCTGTCCGGCGAGAACGCCCCGGCCCGAGCCTATGCGGATCAGGCCGAAATGATGATTTTGGCGGCGGGTGGATATGTTTCGCCGGAAGCGGAAGAAGCACTGCGGCACGCGCTGGAGCGAGACCCGAATCTGGGTCCTGCACGATACTATTGGGGTCAGATGCTGGCACAGACGGGTCGGCCTGACATGGCTTATCGGGTCTGGGTGGATACATTGCGCGATGCGCCGGCAGGTGCCCCATGGGCCAGCGCCATTCGCGCTCAGATCGATGACCTGGCGTTTCGGGCAGGCGTGTTCAATGCGCCAGACCTTTCCGCGGCACCAGCGGCACCGGGACCAAGTCAGGAGGATATGAACGCCGCCGCCGAATTGTCTCCGGAGGAACGGCAGGAAATGATCCGGGGCATGGTTGACCGGCTTTCGGAACGGCTGGCGAGCGAAGGTGGATCGCCCGAGGAATGGGCACGCCTGATCGCGGCACTGGGCGTTCTGGGAGAAGCCGAACGGGCGATCAGCATCCGCGACGAAGCACGCGCTGTATTTGCCGAAAACGATGAGGCGCTGCAGATGATCGAGGCCGCATCAGCTCAGGCCGGTATTGCGCAATGATCCACGAGACATTTGAAGATTTTTCAGCCGCCCTTTCGCCGATGTCTGCCCTGATGGGGCTGGACCTGGGGGAAAAAACCATCGGGGTCGCGGTATCGGACCGAATGCGCGGTGTCGCATCACCGCTGGAGACCGTTCGACGCAAGAAGTTCACGCTGGATTCCGCACGGCTGATCGAAATCGTGACCGAGCGTGAGATTGGCGGCATTGTTCTGGGCCTGCCCCGTAACATGGACGGCAGCGAGGGGCCACGATGCCAGTCGACCCGTGCCTTTGCGCGGAATCTGACACGTCTGACCGATTTGCCGATCGGCTTCTGGGACGAACGGCTAAGCACTGTTGCGGCGGAAAAGGCCCTGCTTGAGGCGGATACGACACGAAAGCGTCGCGGACAGGTTATAGATCATGTCGCAGCTGGCTATATCCTGCAGGGAGCGCTGGATAGGTTGCGCTTTATCTAACGGATCGGAAAACGCTGATGACGAACATGGTTTGGCAACGGGACGAGGTGGAAAGCCCTTGTGTCCAGATCTGCGTCGTCCACCCGACCGAGCGTATCTGCACCGGCTGTTATCGCACGATTGACGAGATCACCCGCTGGTCCAAGATGGACAGTACCGAGCGGGCCGAGATCATGCAGGACCTTCCGGATCGCAAACCCCGTCTGGCAAAACGCCGTGGTGGACGCGCGGCGCGCCTCAATGGGTCCTGATCAGCAGGTCAGGATTTGTGCGACTGAGTGCGTCTGGAATCGCTCAGCAATTCATGATCCTGCAGTTCTGCGCTGAACAGTTCGACCAACTCGGTTTGCGATGTAGACCGCGCTGGCGGTTGTCTGTTCTCTTCGACAACCGCGCCACTTTCCGGCCGGTTCGGACTTTCTCTGGAAAGTAAGCGTTTTAATACAGAGCCGAATGTCATAGCCCATCCAAAAAAATTTTGCGCCGCTGTGGATCAGCTCCGAACTTGAGGGGGTAGAGAGCCCGGAAACTGAAAACTGAGTGAGTGGTACCCACAGCGGCGCAGAACAGTCATTTACCTACCCGTCAATGCGGGAGGGGTGAGGACTTTTTAAGTTATTTGACCAGCCAGTCAATAATATCATTAACAAGAGCGCAAGTTCCGTTGCGTCATCTCAAAAAAAGACAATACGCGTTATTTCAATTCATTGTTTATAAACGATTTATTCTAGATCAACTACCCGGCCGCGAGCCAGGCTTTCGCATTGTCGAACTCATCTGCGGGGAAGTACTGTGTACGGGTTCCCAAAACATGACTGGCCATGCGCTGAGCCATCTTTTGCCAGCTCTTGTCACCCACAATCGCTGCGCGGTCCAACATGCCGATGTGCCCCGCTGCAAGCCGGAAATGCGCCGCCATTGCCGTAAGTCCTTGCCAGCCATCGAATTCACGCAGGTCAATCAGCAGCCGGAACCCATCGCGCTCACGCAACAATGCGTCCAGATCGGATTGTGCCTGACTGTATTCCTCTGAATCCAGCTTCCCCATCAGGCTGATCTGCACACATGGACCACCCAGGTCGGTCACGTGAATGGTCCCCAGAGATTCGCGTATCCAGCGCCGGGCAGCTTCCAGATCCTCCATTCCGAACACCTGTACCGGGCAAGGCAGGATCGGGGCCGCCAGCCGGATACTGGTCTGTACCCATCCCTGATCGGCAACGACTCCGATCCGATCGAACCCGCGCCAGTGACTGAGGCCCAGCTTTGTGTCGGACCACGCAGCGCCAAGATCATATCCTTTGAACTCCGGCGTCGCGATTGCCAGCAAACGAACTGAATCGTGGTCCTCAAGCGCGGCTTCAATCGCCGGCACCAGCGTGGCAACGTAATCCGCGCTGGTCACCTCGCCCGAAAGCTCCACCTCAATCAGCGCACCGTCAGAGTTTGTGTGGACCGTAATCATCTAACTCATCCTCCAAATCCAAATAATGGCAGGAGGTTACGGGGATTCGATCCATTGCGCCACACCGCCTGGCAACTCGGGGCGGAAATAGGCGATCATCCGTCCATCCGGCCCCGCGCTCGCGTCAGGAACCCATGGCGCAACACCGTGCAGGCAGTGGCGATGCAGCAGATAGGCCTCGCCCGGCCGCGCCGGCAATTCGATGCGCTGGCAGGTCTGAAACACCTCTCGCCGCGCTGCCTGGTAGATATCGGTAATATCTGTTTGACCCAGCGCATTGGCGGATACGCCATCCAGCGCCCGTCGGAACGCTGCACCTAGAATCTTGTGGCTACCGTCCCAAACCACCATCGGCGACGCGTCGGCAGAGGCGTCGGTCAGCGGGATACCCAATATCCAGGCATGAGGCTCATCCACATGGCGACGTCGGTTCGGCCCCATTGGCCTAAGGCCATCCACATGCGCGGCATCCCGGTTGGCGCGATAACGGCTGGCAGCTTCGTTTTCGCCACGCCGGGGCCGCGGATAGCCCGGATAAATTACCGACACCTGTGCCCTATGCAGATCAATCGGCCCGAATTCCTGGTAGGCAAACTCAATCGCTTTGCCGGACAATACAGGCGATCCACCCACCCTGCCCCGCTCATCATTCGCCAACGCATCGACCCCGATGAACCAGGTTCCTTCGCAATCGTGCCAATGCGCATGTTCCGGATCGCCGACCGAGTTCCGGGCAGCGGGTAATACCTCCGCCACCCAATGGGCCAGCGATGCGTCATGCGAAAACTTGATCCAGCCCCTGTCGTGAAAGGTCTCTACCATCCCAAAGCCTTGCGTAGCATGTTCAACGCCACCAGCATCAGGAAAACGGCGAAGACGCGTTTAAGCGGTTTCGGGTCCATCGCATGGGCCAGCTTCACCCCCCATGGCGCGGTGATCACGGTCATGGCCACCACGACACCGAAGGCCACCAGATTGACCGCCCCAATTGTCATCGGCGGGCGGTGCTCAGGGGCGATGTCGAGGAACAGGAAGCCCAGCACCGACGGCACTGCGATGATCACACCAAACCCCGCTGCGGTTGCAACGGCACGGTGGATCGGGGTGTTATAAAGGCTCATGAGCGGGACACCAAAGCTGCCCCCGCCAATCCCCATCAGAACCGAAAGAAAACCGACCGAGGGCGAGAGTACGGCGCGGCGCAGCCCTCTCGGCATCGCATCACCCAAGCGCCACTCGGATTTACCCAACCCGAGATAGATGCCGATACCCATACCGAGAACGCCAAACAGCGCCTGTAGAAACTCGGTCCTTAGCGCCGAAGCCGCCAGGACACCAAGCACGGCGCCAATCGCAATGCCGGGCCCCCAGCCGCGCAGAATTTCCCAATCGACCGCACCTTTTTTGTTGTGGCTCAGCACCGAACGGATCGAGGTCACGATTATGGTTGCCAAAGATGTCGCCAGACACAGTTGCATCAACTGGGGTCCACCATAACCAAGCGTCTGAAACGCATAGAAAAACGCGGGAACCAAGACGATACCGCCACCGACACCCAGCAGCCCGGCCAGAACTCCGGCCAAAGCTCCGATCACAAGCAAAAGGCCCAGCATCTGGGCCAGCAACATCATCTCGGGCATTATCCCCCCATACCGGCCATTGACCGTATCAAACCACCTGTTCCAGTTGTGACGAGCCCGATGCGATCGGCTCAAGCGCCTGCAGGATCACCTCGGGCCCGGCACGATCTCGCACCGCACCCTCAGATAGTATCCGGCGCCAGTTTCGTGCGCCGGGACGCCCGGCAAACAGGCCCAGCATATGTCGGGTGATCTGGTGCAAACGCCCGCCATCGGCAAGGTGTGCCTCAACATAAGGCAGCATCTTTTGCACCACTTGAATCGGGTCGGCAACCTGACCAACCCCGAACAGCTGCGGATCGGCGGCGGCCAGAATATCGGTCGGTTGATGATATGCCGCACGCCCGATCATGACGCCGTCGAGACCAGAATCCAGATGCGCCTGCGCCTGGGCCAGAGTCGTAATCCCGCCATTGATCGAGATGTGAAGGTCCGGAAACTCTGCCTTCATCCGATGTACCAGATCGTAATCGAGTGGAGGGATGTCCCTGTTCTCCTTCGGGCTCAATCCTTGCAGCCATGCCTTGCGCGCATGGATGGTGACGCGCTGGCAACCTGCCGCTTTGATCTGCTCCAGAAAAACGGGCAGCACCTGTGCGGGCTCTTGCTCATCTACGCCGATCCGGCACTTCACCGTGACCTCGACATCCACCGCCTCTTGCATCGCCGCAACGCATTCGGCGACGCGCGCTGGGTCGCGCATCAGCACAGCGCCAAACGTACCCGACTGCACACGATCAGACGGGCACCCACAATTCAGGTTGATCTCATCATAACCCGCCCCTGCCCCCATCACCGCAGCCTGTGCCAACTCATGCGGGTCCGAGCCACCGAGCTGCAGCGCGACGGGGTGCTCCTGCGGATTGTGGTCAAGCAGATGCAACGCCCTTCCCCGCACCAGCGCGGGTGCAGTCACCATTTCGGTATAAAGCAAAGTTTGAGAGCTGAGCAGGCGATGCAGAAACCGACAGTGGCGATCCGTCCAATCCATCATCGGTGCAACGGATAGACGAGATGCATTGTAAGCTGTTGTTTTTATTATAACTTCACCAGTATTTATCATTTTTCTACTTGCCTAATTCCGGCCCATTATTGCCTATTTTTGCCCATTCTGGTCTATTGGTACGATAAAAGTCGTACCCACAATCAAAAGTCGTACCATGGCAACCATACTCGAACGCGAACGCAAAGACGGATCAACAGCCTATGTGGCACAGATCGTTATCAAAAAGAAGGGGCACAAACCGCACAGGGAAGCACGCACTTTCGACAAGCTATCGACGGCAAAAGCATGGGCCAAGAAACGCACCAAAGAACTGAAAGCACCGAATGTCGATTTCTCTAAGATCGGCAACCGCAACCGCCCAAAGCTACGCGACGCAATTACCAGCTACACGTCCGAGAATATGAATGAGATGGGCCGCACGAAAACCCAGTGCCTCAATACCATTCTGGAATACGACATCGCCAACAAGGCATGCGACGACATACGCAGCCACCACCTTGTAGAATTCGCGCGCGAACTCGGGGCCACGAGGACTGCAGCCACCGTATCAAACTATATGTCACATCTAAGCGCAGTCTTCACACTTGCCCGGCCCGCTTGGGATATCCCGTTAGACCCACAGGCAATGAAGGACGCCTTTATCGTCTGCAACCGCCTCGGGATCACCGGAAAGTCCTATCGTCGGGACCGCAGACCCACGATTGATGAACTCAACCAACTGATGGCCTATTTCGAAGAGCGGTGTGAACGATATCCAGACTCGATTCCCATGCATCGCATTACCGGGTTCGCGATGTTCTCAACCCGTCGGCAGGAAGAGATCGCGCGGATTGAGTGGGACGGCCTAAAGGAATCCACCAAGCGTGTTCTGGTCAAAGACCTCAAACACCCCGGAAAGAAAAAAGGCAACGACGTGTACTGCGATCTGCCAGACCCCGCATTTGCAATCGCTGACGCAATGCCAAGCACCGAAGATCGGATTTTCCCCTACAACCACCGCACAATCAGTTCGCATTTCACCCGCGCGTGCAAGTTTCTTGAGATCGAAAACCTGCGGTTTCACGACCTGCGGCACGACGGCATTTCGCGCCTGTTTGAAATGGGCCTGACGATCCCGCAGGTGGCCGCTGTGTCAGGACACAGATCATGGCAATCCTTGCAGAGATATACGCACATTGAAGAAAGCGGGGACAAATACGAAGGCTGGGAATGGAAAGAAAAACTGTCCCTGCCCGCAAAGCAGGAACAGTGCGTTTGAACAAAGGCTAAGCGGCAACAGACCGTAGGTGTTCAACCAGCTGGGCGATACTGCTTTCGGCAGATGTATGAGTGATCCATACGCCCCCTGCCCCTTCCCATTTGGAGCGGTGCTGCGGTCGATCATCTATCAATGTGTCACCCGGTTGGCAGTATTTTCGCTTGTCGCCTGACATACAAACTACCATTGGGACACCGGGGAAATGCTCATTAGCCCAAGCAAGCTTTTGCGGCTCTGCCCACCCGCCGCGCGGGCAACCGGTCAGAATAATTGGCCTCATGTGCGAAACAGCATCGAACAATTCACGCGCGTCCGGCATCAAGGGCAGGTCACGATAGAAAGTAGGCTGCTCGGATTTAATGTCTCGCCAAAATATGCTGGCCCCGCTCTTGTCCTGATAGTCGCGCGGGGGAGACCCAAAACAGGTTTCGAAATGACGGTCGAAATCAGCCAGAACACCGTCACAATCCAAGAATAGTCGCATCATGCTCACCTAAGCCTCACCCCGCTCCGATCCGCGCTTATAGCCGATCTGATCCAAGATTAGCTTTCGACCAAAATCATTACGATCCGCGAACCCCTGCTCTTCGATATGGCGATCCAACGCTGCCTGCTCATCATCAGTGAACAGCAGAACAACCCGGTTCTTGCGCTTTAGCGCCTCTGGCTTCGGCTTCCGTCCCAAGCGTGCCTCTTTTGATGTCTCGGCGACATTCATAAACAGCCCTCCTTTTCGATTGCAATAAAAATACACATCACGGCTTGACGGTTAGGATATGTATTTCTATATCTATTGCAATAGTTATTGAAACACATAGAGGGAAAACCGATGCTGAACCCCACCCTGAAAATCGTTTGCCATTCTTTGTACGCCGCAGAGAAATACCTGATTACATTCACGGATGGGAAAGCGCGCTGCCACATCTGGTCCAAAGGACCCGGCGAGTTTAGCGAAAAATTGCACCGCAACACCCCGACGGGAAAGACCTACCCCAGCGGCATTGAAGAAACGCACCACACATCAGTTCGGTATGCTCAATTTAAGAAGTATGATCGCATCCGCGAACGGCTGAACACCCTATCACCCGCAGCATTCAAACTAGCCCGCGAAGAGTTTGAGCTCGAGGAAGCCGCAAAGGCAGAAGCCAAGGCAAAGGCACAGCACGAAGAAGACTTGTCCAAGCTGAGAGAACTGGCCGACCGCCTTGGATACGATCTGGTGCAGAAACCGGCAGCTGCTTAGTCCCCTCCAACCGCAGAAAGGGAACACTGTCATGCCGAGATCAGAAGTCTGCAAAAACTGCTGCCCCGATGGCGGCGCTTTGTTCGATCTAGACTATGGGTGCTGGCCGCACATTACGACCAAAGTAATGATGGAAGAGCCTGCATGGGTGAAGGTTTGCCGCAACTGCGGTCACTACAAACCACAACGCAAACGCCGCCCCCGGCTGACGTTTGACGAAATCCTCAAACTGAAAGACGACAATCGTCTGCGCAGCAAGAGAGATCGCGCAATATTCCATGCGTTTGCCGATGCCGGGGTTTGGGCCGAGTATAAGGAAGTTTGCGAAGAGTATGCCGAAATCTGCCGGGAACGTGGCATCGCAAAATATGCGATCCTGCTGCACTGGGCGTTAAACACTTACCACCGCGACAAGCTGGCCGAGGTAAGAAAGGGCATGAAACTCTGGGAAGTAAACCACCACATCAACAGCATCAAAGGCGATTTAAAAAGGGCCGCTGAGATGCTGGACGCCCTAAAGGCAAAAGAGGTAGCACAATGAAACAACAGACCGTAGTCACACCGGAAGATCGCGAAGAAGCGAAGCAGTGGGGGATGCGCGCTGGAAACTCCGGCCTGTCGCCCGCTGTTTGCCCCTACTCGAAGTCCGAACCACTCCGGGCTGACTGGATGCGGGCATACACACTGGCAACCCGCCAGAGAATTAGCCATGGCGGCGCGTCACCCATCTAGCAAAACATGGAAGATGAACATGCAGTATAAACCACCAAAAGGCATCCTGTCGCACCCCGGCGTGGAAGCATGCGACAGTGGCGAAGCTGGCGGATCAGACTACAAACACGACGTGCTGCTTAAGGTCGGCTGGGCCTTCACAAACGGACGAATGGCAGGATGTCGAACTGGGCTCTTTCACACCGTCAGCGACTTCAAACACGCCGAGTCAGTTGAAGGTAAGTGAACCATGGAAGAACGCCACGAACAAAGGATTTCCAGCGCCGCCGAGGCGCTTGGAGACTTGCCGCCCCATCTGGCAGATGAATACGGCCACTACCTAAGTGTTGAAGATCGTGAGTATGAGCCGTCCTTGGGTGACTTTCTGGCACAATGGATTGCCCGCCACGAAGACGATCCGAAAGCCGGATGGCTTGATCGCCAGTCGCTGCGCTTCATCAGGAAAGCTCTGATCAGCGCGCGGATCGCGATCCCGACCAGCGAACTTGATGCCGCGTACATTGAGAGATGGCGAAGCGATGGAAAGTCTAACGTCTGGTTCCGGCAGGACGGCACAGCCTACGAATTCGAACCCGATTTTGACGAAGAGCAAAAGCATAGATCGCAACGCCAAAAACAATGAAGGGCTGGCCGAGGGGGAATTGGCCAGCCCTTCTTTGGGGGATGTCAATCTATACGGACAGACCGACGACACCCCCATATTCCCCGTCGCGAGTGAGCGAAATTAGGGAATTCCCGTAGAGCGCAAAATAGTACGATAACCAGACCTAGATTAAGCTGGTTTTGACTTCGCGATTTGAGATGATCAATTCCTTCGCCTCGGTCGCCCCACCTTTTGATACCGAGTATTTCAGCTTGACCGGCTCCAAGTGGAACGCAGCGAAGCACTCACGGATTTCAGGCACATCGTTGATCGACAGAATGAAGGCACCCTTGATTGACGACAAGGCGTCCGCCATGCGCTCATATTCAGCGCGCTCAAACATATTTTTCCCATAGTCGCTTTCACCGCCCCAGTAAGGCGGATCTAGGTAGAACAGAGTACCCGCACTATCCCAGCGCGACACAACATCTTCCCACGACAGGTTCTCGAACACGACGCCATCTAGGCGTTCGTGCGCGGCGTCCAGAATGGGTTCCAGCTTGGCAAGGCTGAACCGAGGCGCGGTGCCCGGCGAAACCCCAAACACCCCCCGAACCTGCCCACCAAAGGCGAGTCGCTGCAAATACAGGAAACGCGCTGCCCGTTCGAGATCGGTCAACGTCAGAGGGTCGCTGGCGCGCAAGCGCTCGAACTCACGACGGGATGCGACTTGAAACCGCATCACTTCCAGAAACTGCGGGTAGTGGCGCTGCAGGATGCGAAACAGATTGGTGATCTCGCCATTCAGATCGTTGGCGACTTCGCAGGCCGGTTTCCATGTTCTACGAAGAAAAACACCGCCCATCCCTACAAATGGCTCGACGTAGGTGTCGTGCTTGATCCGGTCGATACGATCAATAATCGTCTTGTGCAGCACCTTCTTTCCGCCCAGCCAAGGTGCAACTGGGGCGGCGGGTGAAACTTTTTGCATTGTCGTCATGGTTGTTTCCAGAATAAGAAACGCCCGCTCTCGCGCGAGAGAGTCGGGCGACGTTTCTGGACAGATTGCGTCGGCGCAGCCGGTGTGAACAAGTGGCTGCGTGGTTGCGGTGTTAGCGCACCGCGACCCCCGCCAATTCGGGGAAAGAAGATATGGACCATGTTATGAAAATTATCGCCGTCACGCTGGCGATCATATGCGTCAGCGCGACGGCTTATACGGGCTATCTATGGTTCAAATCAGATACGATTGAATTCGCGTTCGCCGATGTCCCGAAAGACATCGCCGTGTCGGCACTTATTGCCATATGGAGCGGCATTTTCAGCGCCGTGTTTTGGCATTTCAGCGACAATTGAACTTCGCGGTCAATCGTCCCAGTCATCCGACCGGGGCGTGATCCCCGTGAACATGCCGATGCTGCCACGGGTGCGGCCTCTGGACATCGCCTTGACCTTCCAGCCGATACGCAGATACAGCCGGAACTCTTTTGACGTCCAGCGCCAAACACGAATAACCCCGAAGCTATAGCCGGGCTGGAACTCGAAAAACCGCAACCCGTTGGCTTCGACCTCAACGTAGCTAAAGGACCAGCCCCGGCGCGGGGCCTCATAGCTTCCCGTCGTGCGCAGAACGGACCAATCTACATCTTTGTGATGCAGTGGAATGCCCATCATGTAGCGCAAGCGGTACGCCCGGTTTCGCCAAAGCCATCGGCACAACCCGGCCCGCTGCCCCCATCTTTCGACCACTGCAGCTGTAGCCGGTTCTGACAGCGGGCCAGACCACCCCACATTGTCGTGGGTTTCAAGCCACCGGACTATGTAAGGAAGTCGCCCTTCACGATCCGCGAAGATAACGGCGACCGGCACAAGCGGCCACGCCAGCAGTTTCCCAATGATGTGCAAAGGCAGAAAGCACACAAAACGAATGATCATCCAGACCATTGAAAAGACCTCATTGTGTTGGGATTCAGGAAGAGACAGGCGCGGCCCGCAAAGGCCACGTCACGATGTCGAAGAGCATCTGCGGAGAAACCCTGTGGGGATCGGGCAGACCCAGCGCGGCGGCGCATAGCTCGGAACAGAACCAACGCGCCTTGTCGTGCCCGCCAAATGCAAAGAAGTGCGACAGGATCAGTCCGGGGTAGTCATAGGGCGCCCCTATCCGCTCACGAATATACGCCTCGGGATCGGCAGACGGGATTGCCAGTTCCACCAAATCCCAATGCTCAGGGCTGAGATGGATCATCTTTTCCCGCACGCCACCGTCGCGACCAGATGATGACAAGCAAACGTACTCAGACCCAAGTTCGACCGGGCCGGGTATGAACTCTACATGAGAGTAGCGACCACGGGTTGCAGCACGGATCACAGCATCAGTAGCGCGCGACCAAAAATCGGCCGAGCGCCCCTTGTAGAAGGCCAGAGTGATCATCAGCTGCGACTGGCCCTCAAACCGTCATACCAATCAGCACAGCGCTGTATGCGGTCATTCTGCCCCGACAGCGCCGCATCAGCTTTCAGCAGCGCGACATCCAGACGATCACCGATAGCTACGCCGCTGCGGACCAGCTGGCGGCAATCATCGGGATATTCCGGCAGGGCATTCTGGGCGCGCAGTTCCCCTGCCCGCCGCCCTGCGTCCCGCGCTTGTTCAAACTCAGTTTGACTGCAGGCGGCGCAGAAGATCAGCACCGACAACGCCGTCAGGATTGATTTCGGTTTCACGCTCATAAGCCTCCAATTCCACAGCCAGTCGCATCGCTTCGCCGCGCGCGACCTGAATTTTCTCTTGCAAGTGATGCTTTGCGGCGTTTTCGACCGCGATCTGCGCCCGCAGGGCATCAAGTTCAGCGCGCGTGGCCGATATGTCGTATTCCTGCTCGCACTGAGAAATGGCCAGTTCCCGCGCCCGTTTTGCGACCATCGAACGATCCAAGACAAACGCAGCCCCCAACGCGGCCACAACGACCACGCCAATCACGATCCGATTAACCATTGATGCGCCCCCTCCCTTTCCATTGGACGGTTGCCCAGTCCATGCCGTGCGCCGCTGCCAGCCACGTAAAGACCGCAGGAGCGGCATAACGAACCATCTCTTTTGCAAAGAGCGCCTTGACGCCCATGGCGTCCAATACGGACACCACGACCGCCGCTGACAGCCAGATCAGGAATAGGAACCAAGCGCTTTCGCGCTTGCCGGTGTCGCCACCAATCACCTTGTTTTTGAACCATTCAAACACGGCGCACCCCTCACAACCGGGCGAATTGGAAGTGCATCCAATCCGCGCCCCACGCATAGCCTGCGGGCGTGCCGCCGTGCGCCATGACGATGTTCCAGAACGGCTCATAGTCGGAATGGGCGAATTGCGCCCTGTCGGCCCCCCAGCGCAGCTGGTTTTTCGCCGGGTTCAGATCGAGTGCCGCGCCATAAGCGTGAGTAGACAGCGTGTCGCCGCCGCGCTTCTTTCTGTAGTTGAAGCACCCGCCGTAAATATTGAGGTTCAAACGCTCAATATCCGCCTGACCGTAATGCTTTACGGCATGCCGAAAAATGTCCGTAAACGGGCGCGCAAGCTTTTCATGGCAGAAGAAACGACGAATGACCTGCTGCTTGTTCCAAGCCAGCAACATCGGGAATGGCAGCACGACTTCGCCAGCCGTGCACTGAGGTCCGCCTGCCGCCCCATAGAACGTGTGCATATCCGATTGACGCGGGAATAGCGCCTGATTTGCGTGTGTTCGCGCACCCTTGACGGGCACAATCGGAACGGACCACGAAACGCCAGCCTTTTTGCTACGCCACGCGATCAGGGCTTCGGACGTGTTGTGACCGACGTAACCGTCGATATGGCCCGGCTCGAACCCGCCCGCATGTAGGACCGCTTGCGCGGCCCCGATCAAACGGCGACGGCGCGACCACCTGTCGGGTGGCTTCCGGTAAGAACGGGCGTGCAGCTTTTCGACTGCGGCTACAGCTGAATAGGTCTTTGGCCCCGCCGTGCCATCAATTGCACCTTTATAGTAGCCAGCATCGGCCAGCACCAATTGGATGTCCGACACATTCATGTCACACCTCAAGAGTTTGAATTTTCGTTTGGTTTGCAGCCCGACCCTGATCACTCGTCAGTCGTCGCGGCTATACTCGCGCAGCAGTGGCTATCCCAAAAAGCGAACAAGAATGAAGGTGATCAATATCGCCAACCAAAGAGCCACCGACGTAGACCACCTGATCGACTTGTATACTGGCGACCGCACAATACGCTTGAAGAAGTGATACGCCTGAAAGAAGTGGATCATTTGTTGGCCCTCCGCATCCAGCGCAAGAACCAATCCATAACCACTTCGCGTGACTCCGTGATGATGGAATGCGCAGCCCAGCCCAACAGAAAGGACACGATCAACAGACCGCCCGGCCCGGCTTCGAACTTGATCAGGGCCAACAGAAACGGACCACCAAAAGTGCCCGCAACGGTATTGAACACCACGATCATACTGGCCTTCTTAGGCTGCCAGCCGTCCAATTCCAGCACAGCCACTACCGCGCCAAGCAGAGCGATTATCAGGAATTCCCACGCCGAACCCCGTGCGGCCAACCATGAACCAGCCACGGCAAAGAGGCCCGCTGACGCAGACCCGATCACTTCCATTTTCATTTTTGGTTTTCTCTCTAGATTTCAGTCACAGCCCGATGGCGCAACAACCGCGCCAGCACTTGTTATTCCGCCCGCAGTTTTCCTGAGACGGACGTGCGAAACCCACTGGCCTTGGTATATTGATGGGTCACGCGATCCAGAATGAACTCAATACCATCTACAAACGGGTGAACCCCCGCAAAAACCAAAGGCTGACCAGCCAGCAGATCAGGCCGACCACTCACCCAGCATGACATCGATGTGGCACCGCGCAGCATCTCGCGGGCCGCTGACTTAGCCGCGGCCTCGGCCTCTTCCTTGGAGGCGTAGGGCCACTTCAAGACGTGTTCACCAGTAGCGCTGTCATCCCCCGGAACCACGACCGGGCGGCGCTGCGCCCCATTTCTGTCATGCCAATACGCCTTGACGGTTTTGAACCGGTCCACGTCCGTCTCTGAAACCTTGCAGCTTCCGGTAATCAGCGTTTCCGGGCTGATAACAGCCGGTCCAATCGTTGCACCGCCTGCCGTTTTGCCAGCCCCACGCTCCAACCACAAAAGCAGGCCGTTCTTGATACTGAACAATGCACCGTGCCGCAGGGCCAGCCGATCCAGAAAGGACAAATCGGATTCATCCTGCTGGCCAATCCACGGGTAAACATAGCTCGACACAGCGTCGGCGATCTTAGTTTCCAGCCCGTACTCGCCCGCGATCCCGCTGACGATGCTCTTGATGCTGGAATTGTCCCAATGCCTTGATTTTCCCGCCTTCATTTCTGAACGCAGGTCTGCCGAATGACCTTTGACCGTGATCGTGTTCGGCAGACAGGACCGCGATACGCTGTTGATGACGAAGTTTCCAAGGAACGTGACAATGACACCTATCGTCACCACAACCGATACCGCAGCGCCCCGTCGTGGCGGGGCAACATGCGGCTGGCCATCGCTCAACGTCATCGTCAAGGAATCTGACTGGATGCCTTCATTATCCGTGATACTCAAACTGATCAGCCTGGAATCAAAGATTGAGCCAACCGGCTTGCCATCAACCGTGATTACAACAATCGGGCGTATCATTAGTCCCAGAGCCTCACGGATTGCGTGGTAAGGGATTGCAGGTTCAGATCAGGCAAGATGATTGACGCCCCACGCGGAAGCCGGTGCGCCACATCCTTGAGCGTTGGGTTGGCCTCCAATACACGTTCAACCGCCCCGGCTTGACGCCCATATTCCCGCTGGCAGATCAGGTCCAACGCTTCACCTTCGCCGGTTGTGTAGGTTCTCGCCATCTACAGCGCCCCCAGTATTGACAGCAGCGACAGACCGCTGCCCTTTCGTTTCAGTTCGATGGAATAGGCATTGCGACCGGGCGTACCGAAACGGTCATGAAACGCCCGATCTTCGTCAATTTTCTGGATGGCATGGCTTCCAAAAACCGAACCACCCAGTGACACCAGCATCAGCGGAATGCCATTTTTTGCCGCCAACCGAAGCCCTTCCAACGTGCCAAGCCCGCCAAATTCCCTCGGGAACAAGACACCGTTGATCGTGACGGTTTCTGACCGTGGGCCAGTCCATTGCAGTTCATTGAACCCGCCCACGGTTTCCAGTTCAGCCCAAGTCACATCGGTTGAGCGCCCAAGATTGGTGTAACCGAAGCCATGCGACTCAAAGAGGAACGGCCCCAGCGCCAGCGTTACAGGTCCAGCCATTCAAATAGCCTCCTAACCATCAGAGAAACTTGCCGAAAGCGTTGCCGACAACCTTTCGCCAAGCCTGTCCTCCATCACATCCACCAAACCGTCGGGATCAGAGACGCCAGACGGTGCCGTAACCTCAAAACGCTCAATGTGAATACTCACTCCGCCGCCCAAACCGGGCGCACCCCGACCACCAAGCGAACCCGCAGCTGACGAAGCCGCGCTCTTCGCACCCCGCGCCAGACTATTCATCTGGACTAGCTGCGAATGCGTGGCGACGTAGGAGTCCCGGCTGGCAAAGATCGGTTCAGGGCCACGCTCACCCGCCATGTACGAGTGAAAGGCCCGCATCCGGCCACCAAGCGAACGTGCGCCAGTAACCGGCGTGACTTCCCGACCGTAGCCCAGAGATTGACCGCGCCGAACAACTGCGGCCCGCTCAGCGGGATCGGATGACGATCCACTTGCCGAACCGCCAAACAATCCGAAACCGGAAAGGTCGAACTTAGGAACGATCGCAGACCAATCCCAAACCGGCAGAAGATCGGCCCATTCAAAACCGAACCAGTTTTCCCAACCGATACCCGGTATGAAGATCGACCATGGTAGCAGCGCCAGTCCGATTGCCTTCCATGTGAACAGTCCAACCTTGGACGCCAGACCCTTCCAATCAATGTCCGGTATCCATTCCCGCCACGGCAGTTCGCTAAGGCCAAGATACTTCCATGCGAACATGCCGATCTCTGCCGCCATCACAGCCCAACCAATCACCGGGATCAGGCGCAACGCCCCGCGCGCAAACCACTTGAGCGGCGTGATCAGACGCCCCCAGCCGCGCGCGTTCATGCCGAACTTACCCGACCGGGAAGCAAGCCCACCCCACGATACTGCAGGCAGAAGGCTTGCGCCCCAGCGAACCGGCGAGATCAGTGAGGCAAGCCGAAAGCGCGGCATCCGACCGAGCATTCGGAAACGCCCGCCCAACCGCGTCAGACTGCCTCCCGCGAAGATCGCCCGAGCGCCCAGACCAACCAAGCCAAACCTAAGAACAGCCAGAGACCCAATCAGACCCGCAGCTGCTGTCAGCATTACGCCACCGGCAACCGCCATGGCACCAAGGGCGAGACCGCCAACCAGCAACCACTTTGTCAGCTTCGGATGCTCTTTGATCCAATCGGTTGTCGCACCGATCAGTTCCCGCGTCAGAACAAGCAACTCATTGTAGAGCGGCAGTATGGTTTCACCGGCCACCGTTTTGAGCCGCTTCCACTCATTCCCAGCCAGTTGCTCATTGTTCTCGGTTGTTTTGGCGCGCTCCTGATATTCCCGCTCCACGCTACCCAAGAACTCGCGCTCATCGGCCACAAGCCCCAGAGCTTCGCGCAACAGGTCCAAATTGGTCAGCAACGGCGCAATTGCACGCGCCTCATCGCCAAAGATGTCCGATGACGCAGACGCCCTCAGATGTTCGGGCAGCTGCGCAATGCGCTCGAATACATCAATGGTCGTGCCTACAGCGTCCTGCTGCAGCCGCTTCGCTACATCCTCGGGGTTCAAACCGATGCTCTTGAACGCGGCGCTCTGGCGCTTGGTAGCCCCTGCCCCGCGCGCCAAGGCCCGCCCGGTGTTCCTGAATGAAGTCGCCGCCACATCAGGCTGCGCACCCGCCGCAATCATGGCCGAACCAAAGGCCAGCGTCTCAGACGGGGCAAACCCATACTGAGTGCCAGACGCACCCGTGCGCGAAATGAAATCCAGCACATCCGGTGCGGTCGAAGCCATGTTGTTCGACAGATGGTTGATACCATCGAACAGCACGCCCGTTTCATCCAGCGTCAGGCTCAAAGCGGTCCTGATCTTGGCCATAGCCGTGCCGGACTTTTCGGCGGCTATGTCGAAGGCAACGCCCACTTTGGATGCCCGCTCAGCAAACGGAAGCAATTCATCGTTCGCGAAATCCGACTGTCCGCCCGCCGCAACGATGTCGGCGATGTTCTCAGCAAGCATCGGAATGTCCGTGGACAAATCCAGAATACTTGACTTCATCCGCGCTTCATCAGCCGGGCTGCTAAAATCCACAACTTTGCGGATCTCGGACATCGCCGTTTCAATCGTCTTGGCCTCATCCAGAGGATCGGACAGCGCCGTTACGATCCGACGCCCGGTCTGCTGAGATGCGCCGCCCACAAAGCTAAGGTTTGCGGCGCGCGCCAAGTCGCGATCCATACGCTCACGACCAGCAGCGATACGTTGCTGCATCTGGTCCAGACGGCGCATCTTTTCCATACGACGGTCAAACGCAGAAGTCCCGCGATCCAGCGCCGTCGCCAGACGACGCTCATCAGACGCCAGATCGTTGGTGTCTACACCCGCGCCGCGCAGCTGGTTACGCAATCCGCCCAGTTGCTCACGATTGCGATTGTGCGACTTTGCCAAACGGTCGGCAGTTTTGCGGGCCGCATCAAACTCACGACGCAGCTTTTCTGTCGGATTCTTTGTGGCCCGAATTTCAGCCTTCAGCTGGCGGACTCGCTCCTGCGCGCGCGACAGGGCGTTAGCCGATTTCTCAACCGCGTCCCGCTTTTTCTTGAAATCCTCAATAAGCTTGAGTGGGCCACGAATACCTTGTAGCCGTCCAAGCTCAGTCCGAACGCCATCCGCAAAACGCCCAGTAACCGTCTGCATTTTCCGAACGTCGGCAGAATACTTGTCCACCGCACGGATGGTCAGCTGCGTTTCTATGCGTTTGGTCGCCATTTCCCGCCGTTCACCTTGAAAATGTTGAGGAAAACACCCATCTTAGGTGCATGGATATCTTTGCGATTATCTTCGCCGTTCTGATGATCGCCGCCGCTATCGCGGCGACGGTCTTTCTCGCTGTGTTTGCCGTTGGCATTTGGGGTGCACTGGCCTTTGCGGCGCTGCTGATCCTGATGTACCGTGCGTTCACGCATCAGAGCGGCCCCGACCGCCCAATGAGGCGCGAGACCTTGAACGCTTTCCAGCGCCCGCTGTCCGAAGACTGAAATCACTCGAATTTCAAACGGGTCGCATCCCAGACCTTGTGCGCTGCCCGATGCCACTTGTCGAACTCGGTTTGCTTCATCGCCAATACCTGCGGCAGCGGCGTAGAGAAGACCTTGGCGACAAAGCCAGCGGCGAAACGAAGTTCGGCTACGACTTCGCCTTGGCTCCGTTTCCCGACGACTTCCCGGCCCGAGATTTCATCTGGGCTTTCATATGCGCCTGATAGGGTCCAAGCACCCTTTCTTCGATCTGCAGGTAATCCTGATTTTTGATTTTCAGGATCACCGCACGATCAACACCAGCCATCCCTGCCAGTAAAAGAACGGATTGCTCAGACGGCTTTTCCGCCTCTTCGACAGCGATGTTGGTGCCGAAGTCGGGTTCGTCAAACACCAGCTTGGTGTGGGTTTCTTCATCGACTGTGATCGGTCGTTTCAGTGTGATATCGACAGGAAAGTCCATGGTTATGCTCCTTAGTTCAGCAGCAGTGCGGCGTTGATGTCATCGGTTTGGCTGACGCCGCCGACCGAGAAATTGAAGTCGTCAAACTCGAACATCTCTTGATTGTCGATTTCCAGTTTGCCGTAGTTCTGAGTGACCATGCATTTCAGTTCAGCAGGATCACCCGGCTTCCAGCTGCCCGCATCCGGTGAGATCAGGCGACCGCGCACGGTGTAAACCGCGCTGTGAGTGGTGCCGTCTTCATCGACCAGCGCGCCTGTCACCATGAACGGATGTTCGGTTCCCGGCTTACCGGTCATCAGCTTGATGGTGGCGGGATCGAACGCTTTCATGGTGAATTCGAGATCGTCAACCTCGTACCCCATCGCAGCCTTGCGTTCTTTGATCATACCGCCGTTGCGGAAGGATTCTGTTTTCTCTTTCGGCATCGAAATACCGACCTCGGAAAACTGGCCCAGCTTCTGGTCATTGTTAGCCCAAAGCATGCAGTTCCGCAGGATAAATGCGGGTGTGCTTTTCATGTGTGTCTCCAATCTCGAACACGTTGAAAGACGGATGCACCGCCGGTGCATCCGCTAAGTGGGTTTGTCGCTACTGTGGAGCTTACGAGGCCGCGCTCAGCGCGTCCTTGGTGACTTCCAGATAGTAGTTGATATTCCGGTGCGCCAAGAACCGGATATCTTCCATCGGCGCGGGCGGCTCAAAATCCACGCTCAGCGTGATCTTGCCCCCGGCCAACTGCGTCGGATCGTTCAGCGCCTGATCAATCCAAACTCGGCCACCCAGAATTGCACCAAACGCTTTGAAGTTGCGCATAGCGGCATTACCACTTTCGACCATCAATTTGACGTTGGCCGCAGAGAATGGCTTGTCCACGAATTCCAGATAGGCTTCCAGCAGAGCTTCATTGATGAAGTCAGCAGTACGGCGAACAGGCGTGAAAACCCACAGGTCATCGTCGGTCGCCGACCGGTTGCCCCAAGTGACAAAACCCGATCCATGATTGACGATAGCACTCACATGGTTTTCGTTCAGATAATCCGACTGTAGCCCATAAGATACCGCCCGAGATACGCCCCCGATACCGTTGATCGGCTTGTTCGACAGCGAATGCCAGAACCCCAGTTCGGTATCCACTCGCGCCTGCACGCCAGCGAACCGCGCCGAAGCGGGTCGCGAAACATAGTCGCTGGTATCGGTATCCCAGACCAGAACTTTCTGGTCTACAATATGGACGCGCTGAGAATTGATCAGCTGGCGATAAGCCACCGCTGTGACGTCCGTCGTATCAGGGCCATCCACAAAGGCTACAGCCTTCAACTTATCAAGCACGCCGATCAGTTCAGCCACCACCGGGTTCGCGGTTACGCCGTCACCGCTGGTGAAACCGGGGATCGCGATCAGTCGCGGCTTGATGCCCAGCATCGCCTCGGCCTTCAACAGCGCATGAACGCCGGTCTGAGCCGTTACATCGCCCACCAGATTGCTCATAGTCGCAGCGGCGTCCGCCCCCTCTTCGACGCGGATAACGATTGTGCGGGGGTTGATCTGATCGAACACGTCATCGACCGCATCTTTCAACGTCCCAGTGTCGCCCAGATCAGCGAAATCAGCGGGGTTGCCGTTACTCAGAACCGGCGTGTTTAGCGGGAACTTGGCTGCGTCAGCAGCCGGTGCCGTACCCAGCAAGGCAACAACCGCCGTTGGAGCGATGTTGACCAAAACGGGTGTTTCGTTTGATTCCGCCAGACGCGTGCCATGGTGGAAATTCAGAAAGCTCATTGCATTCTCCTAACCAGAAAAGAAAACCCGGCACGCATCTGCCGGGTGGAACCCGGTATCCACCGGGCAAATTCGACGCTCAGATGCGCCTATCACTGACTGTCGCTAGACAGCCTCCATGATACCTTCAAGCTGCTCCATGGCCTGCTCCTGCAAGCCCTGCAGCTGTAAAATCGCCGCCTCAAGCTGTTCGACATCGACAGCGGCAGGAATGACCGTCTCGGCCAGCCCCTCCATACCTTCGACCAACTGGGTCGCCCGAAAGAACCGAGAATTCTTCGCGATTGTGCTGTCGCGAAGCGCCTCGGCAGTGGTTTCCTTGACAGCGGCTTCGATCTCGAAACCCGCACGCGCCTCAGCTGCAATTTCACGCAGCGGCCCGTCTGGATCACCACCGTTTTCGTGCGCTTTCCAGATCAGTGCGTAGGGCGTCTTCCCGATCCATGCGATAGCGCGCGACGGCGGGACGTTCTTTGCAATAGTATGCCGGACCTCCGTGGCGATACCACGGGCCTCCTGAATTGCAGCGTCTTTGCGCTCATCCAGTGTAGGCGCAGGCTTTTCCGTCAGCGCATCGACAGGCAGAGGACCAAGCACCTCAACTTTGTGCTCGGATTTATCCGCAAGCCAATAGGTCTCACCTCGGCGATCTTCGATTTGCACCCATGCCCCGTCCTTGTAGACCCTCGCTTTTCCGCTCTCCTTATTCGGAGGCGCAATCAACGTGGCGTTGCCCGGCACCATCGGCGTGCCGTCAACGGGGTCCATCCGGGCTTCGGTTTTCCCCAAGAGTTCATTGGTGGTCGAGTGGTAGTGATAGAGTTTCGCCATTGCTACTTCCTCAATATGCCCGAATACAAATCATGCGGGCGTTACTATGCATTCGGGCCTCATCAACATTCTGGTAGACCCCGCTGGCCGAACCAGTCACGCCGTCTGATCCCACCGCACCCTGAGACGCATCAAAGTTGAAACGAACCTGACCGTCTTGACTTCCGTTGTTGAAGTCCACGTTGATGCGACCGAAATCGGACGGCACAAACACACCTTCAAAATCATCGGTATTACGATCAGTTGACGCAAGTCGCGACGATTGGCCAACAATGTTGGGCAGCGCTGTCGGCTGGTAGGAACCAAACACGCGCCCAACATCCAGACCACGACCATGATCCCAACCCCGATTCACCACAGCCCGACCATCTGGCAGTTGGAAACTGGTGACCCCGTCACCGGGGCCGAACATGCCAACATCCGCGCCCGTCGCATCCAGCATTCCCGATACCTGAACATGCGCCCAGAGAACCGGATATGATGCACGCAATATGGTTGAGCGATCTTCTTCCAACCAACCGGATGGCGGAGCGTTACCCGTCCAATACATCTCCATCCCAATCGGGCAAGCTTGACCGAGCTGGCTTGTTATTGTCGCTGCGAAATTCGGATCATCGCCAAGGGCTGCGGATAGCTCATTCAAGGTATCCAATGCACCCGGTGCGCCGTTCAGAAGGTCATCAATCAGAGCCTTCAAAGTGGCAGGCGAGATTGACTTGTTTGAGATTGCGCCCGCCCGCGCTTCTGCAACAGATGCAAAATCCACCGCCAACGACCGATCATCCCCCATGTCACCACCACCCAGCAGACCTGAGCCAGCCGAAATAAGCCGCTCAACTGGGACATAGGCATCGGTTCCAACAACCTGCAGGATCAGGTTCTGCAGGTCGGAAAAGACAACATGAATGCGCATGAGCGCGGAAACAGTGTCCTTCGGCTTATTCACGGGCGGGTCATAATAGCAGATGGCGATCAAATCGCCGTCGCTGTCGAACAGACCCGCCTCACGAATGACGAACGGCCCCTCCTCCACATCCAGAAGGATTTCAAAGAATGCCGTGTTCAGCGCCTCTGGAACCGACCCAGAACCTTGAATGCCCTTGCGCCCAAGTTCGTTTATCAGTTCCGTTTCGCCGCCGTTAGGGACGTTATCACCGTCACCCCACGCGATTTCGGTAATCGTCAGCGGTGTTCCGTTTGCCAGCGCCGCAGCTTCTTTGTTGCGCCCGACCAGTGTCATAAGTGCTGTGCTTGCCATTAACGCGCTCCTTACGCGACTGTCGCGATACTGGTGATCCGCGTCGTCGCAATCACTGCAACAGACGACGCCGCATCCAGCACCGGTGGTGGATCAATATGTGCGTCTGCGATCACCCGCAGATGCGTCAGGGCAAAAATGCCGTGATAGACGGTTGGCTCAGATCGAACGCCAAGCTGTAGCGCCCAACCCCGAGACACTGGCGATACACTGTTCAAGATCGCTTGCATCGCGCTAACAATCGGATCTGTGACAATCAAATCCGTGGCCCCATCAAGCGGGTTGGTCACATAGGCGCGCGCAATGAACGTGCCCGGCACACCAGAGCCGCCCGGATCGAACCATTCGATCAGTTCGATATCAACGCCGAACGCTGACATGGCCTTGCGGATGGCAAAGGGCGTGCCCTTGTGCCGGTGCACTTCCGCACTGACAGCGATGACCTGCCGCTTGATGTCCTCGGTCCAGTTCGAGTCCCAAGCATCGACCGACAATTCCCACGCCAGATGATCTAAAAGCCCCACATCAACAGTCATCGGGTCTTTGGTGATCATTTGCACTGGAAGGCTGAACAACCGCTCTTCCAGCGCATCCAGCACCTTTGCCAGATCAGTTGCGGTAGGTGGCAGCAACGTGTCCTTATCAGACATCGCGCCACCCGCCCGTTATCGACTGCAGGGTAATATTGATGCCGGTGCAGTGCGGCGCATCAAATGGACCTATGTCGATATCAGCTGCAGGCGAAATCAACTCAACGTCAACAACCCCCTCAACCTTCAGGGCCGCGCCGATGGATGTACGGTAGAGCTTGCGGCCAATCCGAATGCGGCCATTGATGAATGCCTGCGCCGCCTCATTGGCAGTGGCCTCCACAATCGCTGCAGCCTGCGCCGATGAGACGTGCAACACGGCCTCAATCGCGTAGGGAACGGGTGTCGCCGACACCACCGTCAGCTTGTCGCCGACAGGGCGTCTGGTGTCCTGCGTACAATGCTCGAACACCGCGTCGATCAGATCGGCCCCTGCCGTCCCGTCACCTTCGCTGGACAGGATGACCATCTGAGGTTCAGCTGGCGGTATCGCGGGATCAAGATCGTCGTTCGGTCCATAAACCACGACATCAACCACCCGGTTGTCCGCATCCAAGGCCCAATAAACATAAGACCCGGCAGTCCCGTGCGGCGACCAAGCCTCAATCACCAGCTGAATGCGCGCACGGAATGCCTCATCACCCTCATAGATCAGGTTATCCGGGTCGCTGTCATCCAGAACGCGGCGAAGAACACCACGGTTCGCGCCAATCTGGTCAAGGTCCGAACCCCGAGCCGTTGACAGAAAAACCGACCGCAACGCTTCGTTAATCCGGTTTTCCAGATACAACTCTCGCGCCGCAGCAGCTTCGTTCAAATAGCGCATGGGACTGGCAGCAATATTGCGCGCCAACCCAATGATCTCGGAAACCTTCGCGGCCTCAAACCGCTCCGATAGCTTAGCTTCCAGTTCGACCAGACGGGCCTCAAGGATCGCGTCATAGTCCAATTGCCCGACCGTGGTTATCGGCGGCAAAGTGGTCAGGTCCAGCGCAGCAAAACGGCTCATGCGGCAATACTCCAATTGTCCACGCGGTTTTGCTGCATCCGCACGGTTTGCTTCTGATCAGACACGGTGGAAACGTCCCCAAGATGAGCCTTGGGCCGGTAGCTGCCGATCAGGGTCATTGTGAAAACGCCGTCAGCTGCACCATGCAACTTCACGTCTGACAACTCGAAACGTGGCTCCCACCGCTCAATTGCCTCAGCAACCGCCACATAGAGCGTCACAATGCTCTGATCATTCATCGGCGCATCAATCAGCAGGGGCACGTCAGACCCGAACTCACGCCGGAATACCCGCGTGTTGACGCGCGTGGACAGAATGGTTTGCAGGCTCTGCAGCACCGAGTCCCATCCCTCCACCGATCCACCGGTTTCGTGGTTCAGGTCCATTTTCTAGCCTTACGATTTGGCTTTGCGCGCAGGCTTTTCGTCGGCGGTTCCCGCGCCCTTGACGCGCAGACCGGTGCCATGCGGGGGCATATAGTATTGGGCCTGCCGCTCGGTCATTTGGATGGTTTCCCCTTCCTCGCGCCACTGACCGTCGATGTGACGGGCCTCCACGACTTCATAGTCCACCTTGGTGGGTTTCTTGTCTTCCATGTCTCTCTCCTAGAAATGGGCCTCAACCGCCCGCAAAAACTGTCCCAGACCCACTCGCAACGCTGGACCCGCAATCAACCGGATCACCTATGCGCCCGATGGCTCTGCCATTGGCAAAAACCGTGCCAGACCCGGCGCTGAGCGCCCCGCCATGTGGCGGACACACATCGCAACCATGTGCCGCCCAAGCATCCCCGACACGATGCACCGCGATCCCATCCACATAGACATCGCCGCTTGCACTCACAGACGCACGGGGCGGGAAACACCCGTGCCCCGTGCAGCTATCCCCCAACCGTGTAACAGCAGGCATCAGTTCAGATCGATCCGCGCAGCGGACAGCGAGATCGACGCGCTGTTGATCGTCACAGTGCTTCCCCCAACGGTCAGGGTGATTTCAGAGCCACCGCCAGTGATCGCAATCCGTGCTTCACCAACTGCCGCCATCACGAACTCATCCCCTGCAGCTGACGGCCTGCCATTGACCGCTGAATTGAGACTGCCTTGAATGCTTGCGTCCGCAAGATCGCCGGTCTCGGAAAAAATCCGAACCTGCTGACCGACCGACGGCGGGTTGTGAGTTTTGTTCGCGCCAGCTGCAGGCTCTTCCCAAGGTATCCAGCCCGTCACAAAGGGCTGATCCCCTTCGTTGATTTGCACTCGCGCAAGCCCCTCAGCCGCGTTCACTTCCACAACCTTGCCGACGCGTGTCTGTGACCGCAATCGCCGCTCAATGTCCGCGATACGCCGCCCCATGGCCTCCAATTGAACCGAAAGACCAGACATCAAGCACGATCCTCAGAACTTTCGACCTCGGTCAATTCATCGGTGCGCGCAACGCCCTCAAATCCACCCAACCGTAAGTCGTCAGCGGTTTGTACCGTCATGCCTGTCAGGCGTTCATAGTCGAATGCGGTTGCAGGATCAGCATCGCCCAGCAAGCTTCGAAATAGTTCCAACTGGGGAAGCGCGTCGCGCTCCATCAAATCCAACAGGCGTCGCCACGGACTCATGTCCGACAATTCCTGCCCGTAGATGGGATCGGGGAACACGTCCACGGTCAGTTTGGTTTGAGCCGCCGCAAGGCGCACGTTTTCGGCTGCACTGCTGGACCGAACACATTCCTTGCCCTCATAGGACTTCACGAAGCCGCCAAATACCTGCGCCCATTCGCTATCTGGATCACTCAGCGCCCTTCCGATCTGGACTTCCAGCACATCAAGCACCGCCTCAAAGTTGGCGTCTGTGGCCGGAAGCTCCTGCAGGATATAGGCCGCGCCTGTATCCTTGTCCGTTTGCGTCATTGTCATTGACACGCCGCAATTGAACAGCATCTCCACCGCCCCATTGGCGCGCATCCCGGAATGCTCCAATTCCTTTGATTTAGCGGAGTCGGTGTAGACGGCGATAAAGGGGCGCTCTGCCTTTGTACTCAAAGCGCCGTCGGCAGTCTGATCAAACACCGAAATCTGACTGTCCAGAACACTGTCACCAACCAAAGTGTTCGCCGCTTTCAAAGCCTGTATGGCCGAGATACGCAGCGCCATCATCGTCAAAGACATTAGTTGGAATCCCCTAGTTCGCAGATCAGTCGAAGATGCGACCGATCATCTACATTCCGCACTTCAAAGACCGGTTCGCCAATGCGATCCAACGCAACGATCTTGTCACCCTGCCGGATAACCAAACCGGGATATGTCGTGCGGTCGATCCTCAGATACCCACCATCCGCAGCGACACCGCTGCGCGACGTATTTCCGCGCCCGAAGTTCGGATGCTCAGCTTCGCGATCTCCTGTCCGAAGCGGCGCGAATATTTCAACGGGATTTCGGTCGGCGTCTGGCTGACCGGCAGACAAAGGCAGATGACGAATGGTTTCAGCCCAAACGTCATCAACCTCTGCCTTTAGCTCATCCCGCAAAGCGGCCCGATCCATCAGGCGGGCGTCTGCAGTTCCGCCAAGGCGGTGCGGGCTTCATCCAGCTGTTCGGACAGTTCAGCCCAACCGTCGTCGCCCTCGCTCATCGCCTCCATCTTGGCGGTGATCCCATCCACAACGCCCTGCGCCTCTGCCAGCTTTTTCGCCGCATCGGCGTCGTCAACCTGCTGTGACGACTGGCTTGCCTTTTTGCTGGACTTTTTCGGGGGATCACACTCGACGGCAAATCGGTCTGCAATCAAATGATCCGCATACGATTCGGGCAACTGAACTTCTTCGCCGCGCTTTACCTTCTTGTCTTTTTTCTCGCCGATCACATCCTTTGGGATCGTGATGCCAGTGACAAAATTCACCCACTTTTTCTTAGCCCGCGCCATGACGTTCTCCTTTGCTCGGTCACATGCCAAAGCGCCAGTCGGCGCTTGAGGATACAACCAAAAGCCCGGCGCAGACGCACCGGGCTTTCATGCTTTGTTTCTTGGGGTTAGATCAGGCCGCCGCCGCGACAGTCAGACGGCGAAGTGCACCCGGCTTGGTGCAGAGGTTGATGTAGTTGCTCTGCGAGTCCAGATGGCGACCCTTCCCATTGGCCATCGCATACTGGCGCGTGTAGCGCGGCAGGCCGATGGTGTTGACGGTCTCTTCGTAATCCGCAGGACCGAACCGGGTCAGGTACAGACCGGCAACGCCCACTGGGAATACACGCGCTTCATCCGGCGCAATGAAACCAGCGCCACCGTTCGCATCACGCGCTTTGCGGCCAGTGCGATAACGCTCCCAAGTGATGCCAGCAAAGCTGAACTTGTCCGGCACACCTTGGCGAAGAACATCAGCACCCGAATGGCCCAGGAATGTCTCGCGAACAACTTTCTGCAACCACATATGGCTGTGGAAATCACGGCCCGTCAGGGAATGGATGCCGCCGTAATCCTGATCCAGTTCGTCTTCAATCGGATACACCACATTGTCTTTGATCTGCTTGTCCAGATCAGCAACGTCACCAGCGCCGATCCCAAGCTGAACTGCGGCAGGCACAGGAATTTCAAACCGGTCATACAGATTGTGAAGCACCCGACCCTGACCGCTCGAAACCAGACCCTTGATCGCACCAATGCGGCTGTGTTCCAGCGTCGTATCCATGCGGCGTGCATGGTTGTCCTGCTTTGAGTCGATACGGCTTTGGATCGTTTCCAAATCATCGTCACTGCCCAGCTGGCGGACACCCTGAATCTCGTCCGCCATGACAGTATCGTTGATTTCAAAGTGGTCCATCTCGAACGGGATCAGGTCACGCTTGCCTTCGCCCACGGTCTGGCCAGCACCACCACGTTCGGTCGGCTCGATGATGCTCAATTCGTGCCCTTGGCGCTCAACCTTTACAGTGGTCGATGCCTGTCCATCCTCTTCGAAGATATCCAGCGCACCAAGCTGACCGGGCACAAAAGGCAGGTCATTGATGGCTGCGGTCAGCGCGATAACACTGAACTGCGGATCGTTGAATTGTTCCATAAAGCGCCTCCTTAGCGCACGCGGATGCCGACAGCGTCAAGCTGTGCGATCTTGGCATCTGTTTTCGGTTGATCATCGACCGAGGCATCGAAAGTCAGCATCCGCTGCTTTGCCTCTGCATCCCGGTCAACAATGGTGACTTCCACATTCTCGGTCGTGGCATCGACACCATAAGCGAGAATGGCTTTCGCCGTTTCAGCGCCCTCGCTACCGACAACAGCAGCTGCAGGCGATGGGATGAAGTGGCCTTCGGTCGCGTCCAGTTCACCCAATACGGTGCCCGCTTCGACCTTGCCGGTGCCAGCTGGGATGGTGGCCTTGGCACGGGACCGACGCCCTGCGGCTTCGGACAAAAGAAACGCCAATGCGCGCGTCTGCATGGTTACGTTTTCCATCGGTTATGCCTCCTGCTGGGCGCGGCGCTTGGCATAAACGCCGCGAGTGCTGATGGTTGGCGTTTTTGCCGTCGGCTTTCCGCCCCGTGCAGGCTGGGCAAGATCGCGCGCGGCGGTGCGGCTGGCTTCGTATTGAGCCGGGTCAACATCGTCGTCGGCGGTAGCCTGCGGCTTGTCGCCCGCCGCTACCTTGAGCGCGGCAATGGCCTCATCCGCAGGCATGTCGGTGTCGAAGGCGAAATACTTCGCCAGCGCCTCATGCCCGGTGGCCGCATCATCCTCGGTGATGGCCTTGATGCGGGCCTTCACGTCAGCAGCGGTGGTATCGACGGGCTTGTCGTCCGCCGATGTGGTTTTTGGTGCCATGGGTGGAGTCTCCTGTTCATGGTCCTCGGTTTGCGCGGCGGACGCCGCTGAACGCGCCACTGCTTCGAAGGACCACTTTTCCTTCTTTGCTTTGGTCACAAGTTTCTTGGGGGCGCTGGCATAGACGCGGTAGTCAAACGCCGCGACGGCCTTAGCTTTGCCCCCCTCAGTCGCCGTTGCGAATTTGCGTGCAACCGCCTCTTCGCCTGTCAGCCAGAGTTCGTCCTTCATCTCTTTGCGGATGTCGGCAGCATCTTCGCCGGTCTGCTCGGCGTAGATATCTGCCATCAGATCGGCCAGCTTGTTCAGCTGTTCGGTGGATTTCTCATGATCCCCAGCATCGCCCCAAGTGAAGCGCGCGGGATCGTGGATCATCATCATGGCACCCGACCGCATGGTGATGGTGTCACCGGCCATGGCAATGATCGACGCCGACGACGCGGCGATAGCGTCAACGATCACGTCAACCGAGCCACGATGCGCCGTGAGGGCGTTGTAGATGGCAATACCATCGTCGGTGTAGCCACCGCCCGAATTGATCCGAACGGTAATGTCAGCGTCGCGGCCAAGCATCGCAAGCGCATCTATCACCTGCGTGGCCGTGAAACCTTCATCCCAATAGTCTTCGCCGACGAACCCGTACAAAACGAGTTCGCCATCAACCAAGATGGTCATATCTTTCTCCTGTGTGTGGGTTAGCCGCCGAAGCGGAAGCGTTTTGCGTAGCGGGTCCGCTTGACGGCAGAACCGCCACTTGCGCGGCGGCACTCGGCCTCGTACTCGGCAATCAGAGACTTGAGATCGTCCAGCTTGGCCCGCTGGAACACGACCTCTTCACCGTCCATTCGCACGGTTTCCCTAAGCTGCCCGGCACTCAACCGGATACGGACTTTCTTGAGCGCCACCGCCATGGCGCACGGATCGTCCATGTTCACCGTCTCGGTGCCGATTTTCATGACACTCATTTGTTCGTCGGCTCCGTTCCATCGTCATTTGCGTCTGCGACAGCACCTTTGGGTGCGTATGGCGACTGCATTCCCGCATCGACATATCGCTGGTGAAGTCGCTGCCGTTGCTCGAACAACGCGTCTGGGTCGATGCCCAGTTCGCCGGTTTCGATTTCGACCGAGCTTGTGCCGTTCCGCATGCGTTCACTGGACGCCCGGGCCGACTTGAAGTCGTCAGCTGACGGCTTTGCTGGCCCCTGCCAGCTGGCAGCACTTACCCGTGTACGATTGGCACGAAACGCCCGATAACCACCCTTGAAGGGTATGCGGCCTTCGCCGATTTCTTCATCCAACCAGTTTTCGTAAGCCATCTGGCACATCGGGGCGGCGATCCGTTCGCGGCGGCGCGTAACAACCGGCCAAATGCTCGACATCTCCATGCGCGTGCTGGAATAGCTTGCGTCGCGATGGTCCAAAGTAAAACCGCCGTATGTGACACCGATTGCGCGCGCCATGTCCCGCGCCATGCTGTTTGAAAACGGCAGGAAGTCCCGACCGGGAACCTTGGCCGTTTCGATGCCCAGCTTTTCGCCCGGCCCCAGATGCGACACTTGCGGATCTGCGCCAACTGAAATCCGGCTCTCGGCGGCGCGTTCCAGCTGCGCCCCAAGATATCCCAGATACTCTTGGCCATAGCCAACGCCTTCGCCCCCGTTTTCTTTCAGGACTTCCAAAGCCTCATAGGCATCCTGACTGGGCGCATCGCTGGTCAAGGTGATCGCAAACACGGTTTGCAAGATCGCCATCTGCAAGGTTGCATCATCCAGCATTTCCGCCTGCAGGTGCTTGCGAAATGCTGGTGTCAGCCGTGAAATCCCGCGAACGTCTTCCGAGTCCGTCTCATCCAAAATGTGCATGACGACGGGACGGCCATCTGCATCAAATGCCGGATAGTCGCGCTTTTCCGAAAGCCCGCTGCTGGACGTCTGAAACCGATATGATACCGGACGGCCATTGTCATCGTGATGGACACCCTGAAACATCTGTTCGGAAGCATTGGTGTCCTGTACTAGCCGAGTCGGCGGGTACAGGCGCAATTTGGTTCCGGTTGTAATGCCGTAGCGCTCGCGCTCGGCCCGGTCGAAATAGGCAAAAACACCAGTGATTTCGCCAAAAACCATGTCCCATCGCAATCCGATGTCAACCATTTTGGGACCATTCAGCTTACCGCGCATATCGCATTCACGCGCGTTGAGCCAAAATGACGGCCAGCGCTTTTTGATCAAGCGTATCCAGTCAGCCTTTTCTTTGTCGTCGTACCCCAGCCCGCTAAGGTCGGGGTCCGGTGCCAAGGTGAGTCCAACGCCAACCGTGTCCGCCAACACCTGATCGGTTGCGCCTTTGAGGCGACCGGAATTCTGGATCATGTCCATGGCCAAACCAGCCGCGCGCTGCCATGACCGGCGCACGTCGTCGCGATGGTTGGTGAGTGGCGCAATGCGGGACGCGATGACACCACTGTTGGTGTCTCGCAGATACCGCGCTGTTGGACGCCCAGCTGATTTGGCGGCAACCAATGGGGTAACACCGTCCGACTGAACCAAGCCAAATGTCATTACGTTCTATTTCCCCATTTTCTGCGCGCACGCGCCTTGGTGTCCTCACCCGAAGCCGCGCCGTGATCGACTGAGTTATTTGTTGGCTCAGACGATGGCTGCGCCGCCATCAGCAGGTCTTCAAAATCGCCCTGTGCCTCTTCGGGCGGACATTCACGTTCCGCAAACAAGCGATCCCACTCAGCGTCGGTAAAATCGCGTTGCGATCCTGACAACCTGATGAATGCCGCCTCGGCCTGCAGATGGGTGTCCAAACCCTCGTTGGCTTGGTTCGGGTCTTTGACCCATAGGTAACGCGTGAAGCCTGTCTTCTTTGCCTTCTCAGCTTTTCGCGTCTCAGCGGTCAGCTGACGATAGAACTCATCCTCAAGCCCTTTGGGCAATGCGATGAAACCACGCTCTTCGGGATCGTCTTTCTTTAGATTTCGATAGAGGCTCATCTTCAAAACCGATGAAGCGAAGTTATAAAACCTCTTCGAATAGCGGACGATCTTACCCCGCCGGTTACGCTCTTTCTTGACCTGCGCCAGCAACGGCGCACCCTCGGGGTGAACACCGCGCACCATGATCACGCGACTGGAAACGTGCTTTCGCGCCCAGTCCCAGACATCCTCGGTATAGGCGTTGCCGTCGATAGCCAGCAGATCAATCAGAACCTTGCGGCCATACGAGTTTCGAAAGCCCTGTTTCAACAGGTCGTTGAGACGTGACTGACATTTCTCTTCCGAGATATGACCGTCAAAGACACCATACTCGACAATTGCCCGACGCTTGTTTGGTCCCCAAGCAACAACCTGCCACTCGACCCGATCACCCTGACAGTCCACACCGCAAGTCAGAAGCGGGAACCCTGCCGGAATATGCCCGTGCGAATAGTCAGACTCGCTGGCCCGGTCCTTTAGTTCTTCCCAAGGCGGCGCTTCGCCAAGTATCCGGTATGCCCGGCCCACCACATCATTCCAGAACGTCTGTTCCTTCGGCGGGTCGCCCTTCGCGGCCAGCCACGACCGCGCGATCCGCTCGAACGACTGCAGTGGCGAATAGGCCGACCACAGATAGAAAGACCGATGATAACGCTTGGCCTTGGAATTGGACGCGCGCCATTTCGTGTGCGGGATCATCTCTGCGCGGTGGTGATCTTCAATAGCACATCCGCAATCCGGCCCCTGACAGGTAAAATGCGCGCGTTCTGGATGATCTTCGTCCAGAGATTGCAGCATGTTTTCCCATTCAAGCACCTGCATGAACCCGCAATGCGGACACGGCACATAAGGTTGTTCCTGACTGCCATCCTCATAGTTCTTGGTGATCCGGCATCCCGGCACAACCATGGGTGTCGAAATCTTGAATATCTTCGCGAATTCGCGACCCTGACTGCGGCTGTCCGCCTGATTTTCAGGATCGCCCGCGCTGTTCATATCCCACTTGGCAAGGTCATCCTGAACCTGACGGCTCATCGAAACCTGACTAAGCGAAGCGGGCGAGTTCGCGCCCGAGATCAGAATAGCGCCACGACCGTCGCGGCGCTCTTTGTAGTAAACCGAGTCCTGACCGTCGCGGGCTTTCATCGGGAAGATTTTGCGAAGCGCCGACGTGCCTTTGAGCATCGGCGTGAGCTTCATCTTCGACCAGCGCCGAGCGTTGTCATCGGTCGGGTGGACATACAGAAAATCGCCGGGGTCCATTTCCAAGGAACCGCCGGTGAAAATGTTTGCCAGCACCGTGCCGCCCAACTGCGCAGACTTGGACAAGGTGACGATCCGGCAAGGATCATCAGGTGAAAGTGCCATAAGCACTTCGTCAAAGTACCGGAAACGCGCCCGATTATATGGGCCGTCAAACTCGCTTTCTCGCTTTGAGAAAACGATATTGTCTTCGGCCCATTTCAAATAATCGACAGGCGGCGGCGGCGTAAATATCTCTGCCAGCACGTCATGGGCAACCCACTCCGCATTCGTGACAGTGAAATCAAGCAATCACGCCTCCATATCGACACTCGCAACGGCGTTGCGTTCAACCTCATTCTGCCGGGCACGTTCCTTGCGCATGGCGGTTTCGCGAACATTGCGAAACTCAGCCTTGAGCAAATGCAGAACATCTCGCTTCGGCACACCAAATTCGGATGCAACAACCGTCGCAAAGTCGGTTAGCGCACCCTCAAAAATCTGCATCATCATCCCGGCGATGCGCATCATTTGCTCACGCGCATCTTCGGACCCCATCAACAGGCCCTGCCTTTCCGCTTCCTCGGCGGCGCTGATGCGGTTCTTCCGCAGCTGATCTTCCAGCCGCGCGCGTTTCAGCTGATCCTCAACCGTGTCCGGCTTGGAAATCTGCTCGGCTGCAGGCGCAGGCTGCGGTTCCGGCGTGACCGTCTGGGGCTGCGGAGCCGACAACAAGTCAGGCTGATCCGATGCAGGCGGCGCGGGCGCAGCAGGTTGCGGTGGCGTCGGCTGGGCAGGCTGATCGACAGTGGTTCGCGTCGCAATACCATTGCCAAGTGACTGACCAAGATCACGGTTGCGCCGAACCTGATCGACTGCGATCTCGAATTTGAGCTTTCCTTTTTTGCCGGGTTTCGTGAACGCATCATCCCGAAGGATATCGTTCGACTTCCATTGGCTGACAGCCGCCCGACTGACATCCATTTCCCGCGCAAACTCGGCCTGAGATACCAGCCGATATTCTTGCTCCTGATGATGTGCTGGCTCCATTGGCCTTCCATCCTGTAAGGGGCTGGTCGGGCTAAACTGTTAAGCGCCCAATGTTAAGCGAACTCCCCAATGTTAAGGCTTTCAAATACCGGTCTGACTACCGAGATTTCGGGGGCTTACCGCACCGCGTGCAATCAGAAAAAGGTACGGTCCCTACCCTTTTGGGCCTTAACTTATAAGCTAAGGCCCGGTTTGTTTCGCCGCGATCCCGGCCTAAAGGCCAAGCGCCCGGCTGATCTCATGATCCAACCGGCGCGGCAGAACCTGCGCGACCGTTCGTTCGAACGCATCAGCTGATGCGCCCTCAACCATCTCGACCGGGATGAACACGCCGGACTTGATCTTTTCCAGCTGCGTTCGCCCACCAACACGCCCAAAGACGTGCCCGCCCATGCTTCGGATTTCCACCCGCCGCTGCGGGAACACACCACCCTTGAAGAACGTATCGCCGATGAACAGAACCTTGCCCCGCTCACGACCGAGATCAGCTTCAACGCCGTCGCGGGTCTCACGCTTTTTGAAGTATTTCAGCGAGACATCCCCGCCAGCAGATAGCAGCGAGTATTCCAGATTGTCCCACGTTGAGCGCTTGGCCTTCACCGCCCGGCGAATGGTCTTCTGGGGCAAGCCGGTTTGCTTGGACAGCGCCTTGACCACCTGAGTGCGCGCCATATCACCCGTACGGTTGATCGCGCGATTGATGGCCTTCGGTCCTTCCGTTCCCAACGCGCCCAGCATGTTCTCAAACTGGGTCAGGCCCTTCACGTCCACTTCGCCGACTTGGAACATATCCGCCCCCACGCCCTTCACGCCGTCATCGATGTGCGCCATGGCGACACCGGCCAAAGCTGCCAGACCGGCAGCAACCACTAGAACTTTTCTCAGCATCTGGTCTTTCCTCTTTGTTGCTCAGACGAAAAAAGGCCAGCTGCACAACATGGCAACCGGCCTCAAAACCTCGGGACAAGAGAAAAGTCTTAGATGCGTTTCATAGCGGCCTCCAAATCTGGGGTGGTAGCGTCCACAACGGTGGATGCAGGTAGATACAAAAAAAGGCCCGGACGTTTCCGACCGAGCCTTTCCCCTTGAACCAAATGATCCCCAGCCCCTATCTGGGGATATAACCTAAAGTTGTTTTAAAGGACATTCACATGCTGAAATACATCGCAACCGCGCTGACGATCACAGCGTGCAGCGCAGCAGCTGAACAATGCACCGAATTCGAAAGCGCCGTGTTCCAATTGGCCGACGACGCCCACGCGTTCCAACTGTCTTACGAGTTCGAAGAAATGGGATGGTCAGCCAAAGGACCAACCGGGGACTGGATGTCTCGCTTCCAATCCGTGCAACAAGCCGACAACGATCTGCATCTGAGTTTTTCGCAGAAGCACAACTTCCTGCCAGCCGATCTGCTGGACGTTGCCAATGCGTATCGCACCAACACATTCGACAGCTTTTACAAAGGCGTGCAGAACGACATCCAATCAGCTGGTCGTTGCAAGTAAAAAGGCCCGCGCGTAATCGCCGGGCCATTTCATCCAATGCAGTAGCACTGTCAGGTGTTGGCGCTATTGCGGGATCACCTGACTTTGACGGAATACGGTTGATAGCGGGAACTGATCTTGCGCTTTCGACCGCCCGGTAAGCTGGCATGTATCTTTCAACAGTGGCCAGCAAACCTTCGTCTGATTCCATTTGTTAAGGGAAGATGCTGTATCCGGTCAACCCCCCTTAACAATTGGTGGTGATGCTTAACAAAATCCAGAGCGCCACGAATTCCACTTGTGCCGCGCCATTTCTATGCTGTCAGAACCTACAGCTGCACGCCGCCCGCAATTGCCGCAGGTTACGCAGAAACCGTCCTTCGCCTTGGTTACGGTCGCGGCCCGATGACCGCAAATGCAAGCCGAAAGCTTTGGGTCAAAGTCCCCATCGGCCTCTTTCCCGACTACCTCAGCAACTTCGCCGGGAAGATCAAGAACCGGCAGTTTCTCCACCGGTATTTCCAGTGGCGTTGAGCGCCCGAATATCTCAATCACGCCCGTCGCAGCCTTTTCCGAAACGTCGATGATCGTGCAGTCAAAATCCACGAAAGGACCATCGGGAACCTTGACGACATCACCCGCGACATATCCCGCCCCTGCCTTCATGATCTGATGGCATTTTGGGGACAGCATACCGCCACCCCACTGCCGCATAAGACGCGCGATCCGCGATCTGGGAATCATGACCGGAACGCCACCCGCCCCCATCACACCCGACACCACATCCAAACGCATCAGATCATGCCAACGGTTTTCGCCTACCGGCCAACCGACAAACACCCAGCCAACAATCAGAGGTTTAGCCACAAGGTGCTTTTCATTCGAGAACCGGTTCTTGCGACGCATCTCTTTTTCGATTGGCAGGAATACCTCAAAGCCAGCGCGACGCATCAGATGTTCTGAAACGAACACCTTCTTACCAGTTCCCTTGATCCGACGCTTGCGAACATTCCCGGCCCGATCCTTGAAGGTCTCAAATTCGCCGCCAACCATAGTCTTGCGAATGCCACCAACGTGCTTGTGCTTCACTCGCACCGCGAACCACTGCAGTTCCTGCGCCTCAATCTTTCCCATCATGCTCATGCCTTGCCCCCATCTTGAGCGCCAAGCTGTGCGATACGCCGACACTTCTCGATGGCTGACAAACGCCGCGCGCGCCAATCGGACTCGGTCGGGGTGAGTTCATCCCCACGCGTCAACCGATATTCGATATCTTCCATCCTGCGGACGGCATCATGCGCCCGTTCTTTGATGCCCTTGACAGCCCACGCGCCCGGCCATTTCCGCGACTGGCGAAGCTCGAAAAGCAACTCAGGTGCCCACCCACTATCCAGAGCATCGCGCCCGAGTTGGTTGGCAAACACCGCCCGGATCAGCGGCGATGCATCGTCACCCGGTGGCTGTATTTGCGCGGCCCATTCAAGAATACGATTTGCGATGGGGAAGCGGTCTTTGTCTTTGCCAGTGGGATGGCCCGCCGCGTGTTCTTCCAAAGCCGCCAGATTGGCCTCGGTCATGTACGCCAAGCGCGCGCACAAGTCCTGAACCATTTCCTCAAATTGCGCCTTAGTCAAACTGGATGGTTTTGCCAGACCACGCCTTTCCAAAGGCTTGATCAGCAGTTGTTTGACCTTCTTTTCACCGTCTGCCTGTTCTGTACTGTCCATCGGTTTTGCCCTTTTTCATAGCATCTGCCCCGGTCTCAAATTGGCGCTCGGTTGGTATTGGGGCGCTTTCGGCAATGTGATTTTTTTATATTTTCGTCTTATGTCCTGTTAGCCCGGAAAAATTCGGCGCGAAAAGTCGGCGAAACATGCCAAACCTTTCCATATTCAGTCGAATTCGCTCCGGCTTCGTTCCGGTTTCCTTCCAAGTTCCATCCGTTTTCCTTCCGCTGGAAGAAACTGGAAAGAACCTATCGGGCCATTTCAGCGCGCCAATCCAAGCCTCCGCGCTTGAGTTCAAAGGCTTCCAAAGCCTTCCTGATCAGCGGCACTCGCCGTTGTCCGTTAACGTCGAAGTGATCCACAAGGAACTGATCAAACTGCAGTACAAGCGTCTGATCCTCTGTCATGCCCTTGGGCGCACCGGCCCGCAGCATCTTGTCGGGAAGTTCGGCAATCCGCTTGCGTTCGCGGTCAGCCTCACGCTTGGCCATCTTGTCGTCACGCAGGCCCAAAGCCTCTTGCGCGATCTCAAGCACAACCGGGTGATAGAGGCGCATCTGACCATTGTCGCAACGGCATTCCTTCCAGTTGTAGAGAGGCGTCACAGGCCGCTCCATAAGCCGCCGCCATTCGTCCAACGTCTCACCCACCAAACGGGCCAGCAGCCGTTCATCCAGCGGCAGCGTGCCGACCGGGCTTTCCTTTTGCGCGATGCAGAAAAGATCGAAGCCAACTGCGCGCACTTCTTTGTCCGCCAGCAGGCGAAACTCAGAATGCATCCAGCGGTCAAAGCGCCACGTCATGAAGAAATGGCTTTCCAGCCGTTCGCCGGTTCTGATCGGATATTCAAAGAGGTCTTCGCTATCGACCAACCTCATATGTGCCGCTGCCTCGCCCATCAATTGCCTGCCTCCAATATTCTTGCCTGTCGATCTCCGTACCATTCGGACATCAGGCGCGAGGCGTAGTTCCGCCCAGCCCGAGACAACGCCCGAAGGTCATCATTTTCTTTTTCGTATTTGCCCATGCGCCATGCCAACAGCGCGGGCGCAGCCTTCTGCCCCACACGGCGCATTTCGGCCTCATCCATACGGCGGCAGGCGTCACAGCAATAAAGCTGCCAGCTGCGCGCCTGAACAAAGCGGCGCGAACACATGGGGTTCAGACAAACCCCCGGCTCAACCAATGGAAAACTATCCAATTCGCCGTGTGCAGCGACGCGAAATGGCTCCATGTCAAAATGCGCCGCCGGTGCATTCTCGAAGCGGGGTGGCCGAAGGGTCATGGTGCGCACCCTCCTGCAACGCCCGTATTTAGGCCGTTTTTTTGAGGCCGCGAAACTGACGGATTTTCGGCTTGCAAGCGTTCGGCATACTTCATCGCTGCAGCCAAAATCCGCTGCTTGCCTCGTGCTGATCCCTTCCGCATAACCTTGGCGATGTAGGTATCGGTCTTGAAGCCCAAGGCAATGCTGGCCTCGCGCATACTTTGAAAGGTTAAAGTTCCGATCTTGAATGCGCGGGCGTTGGCCGTTGGCCCAGTCGGAGCAAGCCCCACGCGATCTTCGCGACCACACCTGATCGCCTGACGGATACCGTTCGCCGTGATTCCGAAATGCTTAGCTGCAGCTTCGGCATCAGAGAAAACCTGACCACGAATGCGTACTGGCATGGGTTCAACACCGCCATGCCCGTTCCCGATGCGATGTTCCGTGCCGCGCTGCAGGGCCTTGTGTACGGCATCGACAGTTACGCCCTTGGCCTTTGCAATCGCCTCGGCATTGGCATAGGTCACGCCGTCAATCGTGATGTCCTTGTAAACGCGCTTACCCATTGCCGCCCCCAACGAAGTACGGATCATCAGACAAACCAAATACCTTGAGCTTTTGCTCAATTCCCCTGATCACGCGCAGGCGGTGCCAGCGTTGTTCAACGGCAATCCGAGACCGACCCAACAGGGCCGCAATCGTGGTGAAGTTCTTTCCCCGCGCCTTGAGTCGCAACAGCTTGTGATCGACAGCAGGCGACCAATTGGGATGAAAGATGGCCTCTAGGGGGCTGGCCGTAGACGATGGAACCCCAAGGCGTCTGGCCGGATCGGATACGGCGGGCGCTGCAGGTTCCGCCACCTTACGCGCGGCACCTTTAGCCGCCTTGGCCTCGGCTTCCCGAAGTTGACGCGAGATGTAGCTGCCGGAAATACCCAGTTGGCGGGCCGCTTCGGCCTGCGATGGGTATTCAACCCCATTTATGCAGCATGGTTTCATATTAGCGCCTCCTGAACTTCGGCGGTCAGCTGAGGCCCGACGGCGCGGGCAGACCCAACCGCCTTGGCCACGCGCAGGCACGCCATGTCGAAATACTTGGGGTTCAATTCCACGCCGATGGCGCGGCGACCGGTCAGGGCTGCAGCAACCAACGTGGTTCCGCTGCCCATGAACGGGTCCAGAATGAGTTGCCCCGGATTGGTGAAATCCAGAACCATTTCCTTCATCAGCCGCCACGGCTTTTCGGTCGGGTGCCCACCGTGACGATCTGGCGGGTTGGTCAGATGCGTGTAGACGCCGCGCTTGCCGCCCGCGTTCCAGCGCGCGTATCCAGCGCCACACCATGCAGCAACAAAAGCCTCAGCGCCTTGCGCCGGGCCTTGACCATTCATTTGTGGCGTGCTGTCGGGCTTAATCCAAAGGCAACCACGCTTGTACTTGATCGGCGATGGATTGATGACATCCGCCCAGCGTGCGGTGCCTTCCAGCGTACAGAAACCAAGAAACCAGCCACGGCAATTCTGCGCGGCCAGATCAATGATTTCGTCGCGAATGCCATCAACACCGTCGAAGTCCAAAGGCTTCAATTCGGCGCGACCGTCCGTGCGCATGTCGCGCTCTTTCCCGGTCTTTACGTCATGCAGGGACTGTTCATAGGGGAAGTCAGAAATCAGATGATCAACCGCGCCGAGTTCCGGCATGACCTGCATCGCATCACCAAGGATCAGGCGGCAATCGCCGATAATCTCTTCCCGCAGGATGGGTCCAACATCTTGACGCAGCGCAGCGGTCATGCCCCGCCCCCAAACTCAGAGCCAGGTCTGATCAGATAAACAGGGATGTTGTGCCAAAGCGCCCAGCAGGCTTCGCGCCAAACGCCCCACGACCGGTCCCACCCTTCCATGGGCGGGATGATGAAGCTGGCAGAGACGGACATAAGCGGCATGCACCAAGCCGACCAGAAATGATCGTCCATCGGATCTATGTCGCCTTCCGTGTCGGCGTGAACGATAGCGCACGCCTGCAGGATCGGAGACACGACCGTCAGGCCGTCGCGGGCGAACAAACGCGCCCAGCGTGCGGTTCTCATCTCTACATCCAATGACAGCGCCCGATCCCAGCGACCATCATCGTTCAGAACTTCCTTGGAATACGGCGTGGCAAGATAGGCCATCCGGCTGCGCGCCGAACGGACCACTTCCGATACCGGGCTATCCACATGCAGCAATACATCATCCGGGTACGCGCGGATCAGCGCGGCCCAGTCGATCTTGTCTGGCATCTTGAATTCAACACCCATGCTGCACCCCGATGAAAAAGGGGGCGCAGGCCAATTTTGAGGAGGAAACCCGCGCCCCAGTTCCAACAGGGAGGTAGGGGGCGAGGAACGCGGATGGCCTTAGCCCCCAAGTAGAAAACAACAGGGCCATGCCCTGCCGCATCCGCGTATTCTTCAAAATCAAACGGGCAGCACGATTACTCATCGTCTGCCCCGCTGTCTTGGTCAGTGCGCCAAGTCCCGATATCGACGCCTTTACGCGCCGCAATATCCAACAACTCGCGTTCAAGCGCTTGCGCGAAGTCCAGCTTCACGCCTTTGGATTTGTGCAACCCGGTGAGCGCCCGATTTCTGCTGCCCGGCGTATCATCCCGCATCAGGTCAGAATGATGCACGCCCAGCTTTGTGATCGCCCTTGACGCCCACTCTCGGAATTCCTTGGATGTCGGTAGCGTTCCCTCTTGGGGAGTCTTGGACGTCACGCGATCACCTTTCTTTACGCTTCATCATAAATCTTTATGATGAGACGCAACAAAGGTCAACCCACTGGACTAATCACCCGATAGGATGTAGATAAATATATACCTTCACAGTTTTGTATGATGTGCGTTAAGAATAAGGCATCAACGCGCTAATGGTTTTTTGTTCATGCCCCAACTATCTGAAGAAGACATCGAAAAGTGGGAACGTCGCAGACGGAATATTCGAATTCTGATAACTGCGCTCGACACCGACCCGACAAACTTCGCGACCAGCGTTGGCATATCCCCGAACACGCTCACAAAGTTCGTATACGGCAAGACGCCCACCCTGTCCTCACGGACACTGGACCTCATCTTGCCGCCTTTAGGGCTTGCGTCCGTGGATCAGTTGGACACAGACAATCCCCTAACTGATCCGAGGATCAGGTTGCAAAAAATCATTACGAATCTGGACGGTGTGGAGCAGGAGCGCTTGGCGCAGGAACTGGAAGTCCGTTTTTCTGACAAAAAATAATCTCCAGAACCTCAAGACACTCACTATCGGACAATTGCGCACACTTTGCCTGCAGCGATGAATTATGACGCTGTACCAATTTCGCCTCTCTAAGCATTACCAAATTAATTTTGGTTTTTGATCTATTCCGTAGCACCGACCTATTTCAAAGCGTCGGTATGGTCCATACGGGGTTTCCCGTAATGGACTCCGTTGGGACTTAATTTTATTTGCCTCATCATAGTTTTTTATGATAAGGGGACATTATGAACATAGTACAGCCCATATCCACTCTGACCGATAGCTTTGCGTTTAATGCAGGGACTAATCCATACCAGCCCCAGACCGTGCACAGCACCTACCGCCCGGACTGGCTGGAAAAATACATTGATAACCAATGGTATAAGTCTGATCCCGTTGCCAAGAAAGCGCACGCCAGCCTCGTATCACGCACACCACTGGCCCTTACGCCAGAGGACACCAGTTGCGATATGTACGAGGAAGCACGCGCATACGGGGCCGACGCTAACATAGTTTTTGCGACCCAGTATGGAGGCAACATTTTGATTATTGGCGCACAAGTAGATAATCCCACGTCGGTAGCGACCCAGCGGGCGCTGGCGGATGCGACGCAGCTGTCCCATCGGCTTACGACAATCAGCAAGCTATCGGCACTCAGCGACCGACAGTTTGAAGTTCTTGAACTTGCCGATAGCGGATTACAAGTGTCGCAGATCGCAGCCGAAATGGACATTACCGAAGCCGCTGTCGCGCGCCTCAAGCAGCGGATTTGCGAACGCCTTGACGTGCGCCAATGGAATATCGCAGTCAACAGTTACTCACTTGAGAAGTGGGGAAGCCTGATCGCACGCTGATCACGAAACACTCTTGCCATAGTTGTTTATGGCCTACAGCCTCACTATCGTGCGAAACGCGAAGTTCTACGATGGTGAGGCAATGAAGCTCGAAAGCAAAATCCTAAAAATATTCGATCCACAAGGCGACAACGATCTGCTTTACCAGATGTTTGCCATGCGCAAACAGCTGTTTGTGGATCACCTAAAGTGGGACCTTGACCACTTTGACGAAATCGAAGTGGACCAGTACGACAACCCGCATTCACGCTATGTCGTTGTTTTTGACGAACAACGGAAAGTTGTTGGATGTACGCGGCTGATGCCGACAACCAGCAAGTTGAAATACGGCTTCACCTACATGATCCGCGACGCGTCTCTTGGCATGCTCGACTCCATCCCAACAGACCTGATCGAACAGGCCCCAGTGGATGATTCGGTATGGGAAGCGACACGCTTCGCCGTAAGCACGTCCCTTCCAAACGACAAGCGCAACATCGTACTGACAGCAGTCTGCGAAGCAGCCGTGAACTACGCCCGCACACAAGGCGTCAAAGAGATACTGGGCCTGATGAGCCCTTTCTTTCTACGGTGGCTACCTCGGGCGGGGTTTGACGTATCAGCTGCAGGCCCGACAATCAGCGCCGGTGGCGATCCTTGCTGCGTGATCAGATACTCGACGTAAAGTTTTAGTTGTCATCATAAAATTTTATGATAGTAATGGCGTCATCTAAAAGAGGACGCCGTAATGCCTACTCAAACTAATTTCACCGCCGAAACCAAAACACCCACACCAGAATTCCCGCTGATCTCAGACAACCTTCTGCGGGAATTCTCCACCCCAAAACCTAACTGGACCACCGGTGATTTCACCGAAGGGGAACGCGCCATGCTGGCGACTGCCCTTCCCGAAATCTGCCGGGAACTGCTGAAAGCCCGTGAAGTTTCAGCAGCGCGACGCCAGCATAATGAGGCAGGCAAGTCAGGTGCACGGATTGCACGCGCGCGCCACATCCTGAAATCAACGGGGTTTAGCCAAAAGCGCGTTCGCATCGCGTGCCAGACGCTCTTGGAACTCTCAAGCTGTCCGAATGACCGCTTAGCGGCGCATCAAGTTCTCAAGCAAATGCGGGGGGATGAATGATGTCTCTCATCCACGACCGCCGCGCGATCTTTATCGCAAACCTCAAAAACCTTGACGCAGCCGGACAACAAGACGCCTTCGTGGCCGAAGTGATCGAAACCTTTGGGCACCTGACTCCGCCTGCGGGCGACCTGAGCCACCGCTGGGAACTCGACCTGCACGGGATCAGCGCTGACGGCGCGACCGAGGAAGAGGCAATCGCCAACTGGAAGCGTCAAGCCGACAGGCTCTACCCTGAGCAAGACACAGAAGATGACGGCTTTATTACCGTCCACCCGCGACCGACAGCGAATGGGGTGGCGGCATGATGAACGCAGCCACACAAACACGAGTTACCGCCTGTGAAACCGGCGAAACTGCCGGGGGCTTGGCTTCGACCGCCCCCGGCATCTTTTCCCGCCATATCTCACAGCGCTCAAATCTGCCAAACGCGGTCTGGAATGTGACCGTCAGGATGCCGGACGGATCAATCGACACGAAGGTAGTCGAAATCGACGGCGGCAACCTGCAGGCAGACACAGACACCCTTTGCCGCATCGCCCTTGCTGAACAGCACTGCGTTGAAGCCAAGGAAGTGCTTCGGATCACGCTTGGCCGCACCCCCCACCCCCACAAACTGCGCAAGCTGCACCGCATCCTGAGCGCGTTTCGCTCGGGCCAGCGCTGAATTCAGCGCACCCCCTCAATTTCTAAACCCCCTAACCAAAAGGCATGAGCATGTTCTACCAAAACGAAACGACAGCGATTTTCGTTGATGGCCCCAACTTCTACCATTCCGCCAAGGCGCTCGGTTTCGATGTCGATTACGCGCGACTGAAAGGCATGATCGAAAAGCAATGCCGCCTGCTGCGCGCGACATACTTCACAATGCTGGTCGAACGCGATGAGCATGTCGCGGTTCGGCCCATGGTCGATTTCCTGCAGTACAACGGCTGGACCGTGGTTGCCAAAGACGCCCGCGAATTTGTGGACGGTGACGGACGGCGCAGGTTCAAGGGAAACACTGACATTGACATGGCCTTGGCAGCGGCGCGGATCGCGACACGCATCCACCACGCCGTCCTGTTCACTGGCAATCAGGATTTCTGCCCGCTGGTCGAGTACCTGCAGGACCAAGGCGCGCGCGTGTCTTTGGTATCAAGCATCAAAACCGAACCAGCCATGGCATCTGATGAACTGCGCCGGAAGGCCGACAACTTCATCGAACTGAGCGAACTGCGCCCATCCATTGAGCGAACAGCCCGCCGCGTCAGCGCAGCCTGATGGACGATACGCGCGTCACCATAAGCGCAGGGGGCGCGTCCGTGGAAACCACGGTCGCCGCCCTCAAGAACCGCCACGAGGAAATCCGCCGACAGCAAGGCAAGCCCCCGATGAAACCAGACCCAACTTTCGACAAAGCCGCAGACAACTCCTATCGCGTCACCGCCAGCGAACTGCGCGGCATCGTTGACCAGATCGAAAAGATCGAAGCCGAGCAGGAAGAGCTTAAAGACCAGAAAGCGTCAGAATACGCCGCCGCCAAAGCGCGCGGATACGACACCAAGGCGCTGCGCGCGGTCATCGCCAACCGCAAGAAAGACAAGGACCAGATGGCCGAACATCAGGCCGTTGTGGAACTCTACTCAGAAGCGCTGGGGATGTGATACATGCAGGTCAATCGCTACCTCAAGAACAAAGCCATGGACAAAATCGACCATGCGCTTGGCCGTCCCGCAAACCCCAAATCCCCGACCTACCGCAATCGCTTTTGCGTGGACACCGATTCCACGGAAGCGGATGCATTTCGCGCGTCGCCTCACTGGACAGAAGGCAGGTCGGGATTTGGAAGCACTCTGTTCTGGGTAAACGAACACGGGCGCGACGCGCTGTACGAGCATCTGCGCGAGATTGGCGACAAGCACCGGCTTTTCGTCGTCACGTATCAGGGCACCGAGATGACTCCAGTCGCCTCAACGTCTCACGCAGCGGCCAAGTACGACGCATGGCTAAAGCTGGATTGGTGCGACCTGCCCTTCGGCGAATTCGTGCGCGAAACCCGCGTGCGACTGGCGGGGTGAAGCGATGAACACCCCAATGAAGCCCATCCCGATCACTGCCGCCAAGCGCGTCGCCGACGATTTTGGCTACGACCAAGTAGTGATTATCGCCCGACGCGTCGGCGAAGAGCCCGACCCGTGTGGCGAACACGTAACCACCTATGGTCGCTCCAAGGCGCATTGCAGTGTCGCCGCACAGATCGGCGACTTCCTGAAATTCAAGGTCATGGGCTGGGTATCCGAACGTCGGGAAACCAACTCCATCGCCCGCGCCGCCAAAGTCCGCACCAAGCGCGACGCCTTCAACCGGCTGCGCAAAGCCATCCGAAACCACGACAGCGTTGCCGCCGAGAAGGCTTGGGAACACTGCGAACACTACATCGACTGACCGCAAACAAAGCGGCTCACTGACGGAGGAAGAGACATGAACATGCAGGCACCCATCACCGCAGCACACGCATTGATCGCAGCGTCCGATCTGAAATCCGCCATGAAAAAAGCGGCTATTGTGATCGAACGTCGCAACACGATACCAGTTCTCGGCTGCGTCAAGATCATTGCGAAGGCCGGGTCACAAACGCTGACAATGCTTGCCTCTGATCTGGACCTGTATCTGCGCCTCAAAGTGCCCGCCGAAGTTTCCAAAGACTTCGCTTGCGCAGTACCCGCCGGTGCACTCTCAGCCATCACAGACGGCGCATCTGGTCCGATTGGCATGTCTCTCGAAGACGATATTTTGACGATGACAGCCGACGATATTGTAACGACGCAACGCCTGATAAGCCCACCCGAGGACTTTCCGTGGCGCACGATCAGTGAAGACCATGAAATCGAAAAAGCAGACACCGTAATTGCCAGCGAAACTCAGTTGCACCGCCTGTTTCATCTGGGACGCCACTGTATCAGCACGGAAGAAACGCGCTATTATCTCAACGGCGCATTTCTGACGCGCGACCCTGACAGCGGGAATCTTCGCGCCGTCACCACTGATGGACATCGCCTTGGCGTGGTGGACACGGAAATCAACGCCATGGGTGAACTGGGAACCATCGTTCCCAGCAAGACCGTCGATCTGCTCTTGCATATGTGCAAACCCAAAGGGAACGAACCGGTCAACATCAAACTGACCGAAGATCGTGCAGCCTTTGATTTTGGAGATGTGCACCTTTTCTCGAAGTGCATCGACGGAAACTACCCGGACTACACGCGGGTCATTCCCGGCTACACGCCGACCAGCCATTGTTCGCTCAGCAAATCCCCGGTCCTGCGAATGATGAAACTGTGCGGGTCAATTGCTCATGCCTTCCGCCAACATGTCAAACTGGACCCAAACGCAGGAACGATCAGCTTTGAAGACATAAACCGAGGCAAAGTTTCCATGCCCCTGCAGGGAGACGGCGAAAGCCACATAGGCTTTGACCTGAAACACCTTGCAGAACAGCTGAAAGCGACGCCGGAAATTAAGGTCGAATTCGCAAGCGCTGGCGACCCCGCCCGGATCAAATCAGAAGACCCGAAAGCCTTCTGGATTTTGATGCCAGTTCGCCTCTGAGCCGATGCCATGCCCGACCCATCCCTGCACGGAAACGGCGAAGACTGCCCGGCCTGCGCACTTCGGCGCGAAGCTGATCGCGACCGCACTGTGTATGGGTCGGCGCGTCTGGACTGCAACAACTGCCACGGCACTGGCCGCATCGCCTACACCGTCCGCCAAGTCTACGAAATCCAGCTGGCCGAAGCCCGGAAACACTATTGGAGCCAGAAGCAATATGCCTGACACCATCCGCCCCGAAGTATTGACCGCCCAGCTGCGGCGCGTGCGCTTCCCGGTCTCGACCGAGCAAAAGCTGCAGGATGCTTTGGAACAGTACCTGCAGGATCACGCCATCCCGTATGAGCGTGAATTTCACTTGGGGCCGGGCGACCGCATCGACTTTCTTGTCGATGGCGACATCGGCGTCGAAGTCAAAACCCGATACCCGCGACGCAGCACTTTCCGCCAGCTGAAACGCTACTGCGAAGCACGCGATTTGCGGTCACTCATTCTAGTCACAGGCACCACAATGGGCCTGCCAGAAAGCATCAACGACAAGCCCTTGTTCATCGTCTCTGTCGGAAGAGGCGCGCTATGAACGCTTACGGCACACTTGACTACAACGGGACTGCGTGGCGCATCTCCGACCTGCAGCCGCACGTCGCCATCGCCTTCAAGCGCCTCTTCCCGAAAGTACCGGCACACGGGACAGAACTGTTTCTGAGTGACACAGACGAGAACCGCGCGGATCTACATTGGTTCATGCAGCGCTACCCCATGAACCACAATCACGGCCCGATCTTGGTTGAAGGCGTCGAACGGCTCACCACCAAAGCAGCTGAGCGCGAACGTATTCTGATGCCCGGCTGGACACCCGGCGAAACCGCTGGGTTCTGTGACGGAAAGCAGCCTTATAATTATCAAAAGCAGGCGGCAGCTGTGACGATCCAGAACCCCAGCCTGCTGCTGGGCGACGATCTAGGGCTTGGCAAAACGATTTCAGCGCTCTGCACGCTGACCAGCGGGGCACCCCTGCCCGCAGCTGTAGTTGTGCAGGCACACCTTGCCGACCAATGGGCCGAACGCGCCCATGAATTCACCCACCTTCGCGTGCACGTCATCAAGGGCACCAAGCCTTACGACCTGCCGGTCGCAGATTTGTATGTGTTCCGTTACTCGAACATTGCTGGGTGGATCGACATCATCAACACCGGCCTTTTCAAAACGGCAATCTACGACGAAGCGCAAGAACTGCGAACTGGTCACGAAACCGCAAAGGGCAATGCCGCCCGCATCCTATCAAGTCAGGCCACCGTGCGCTTGGGCCTGACCGCGACGCCGATCTACAACTACGGCGACGAAATCTTTAACGTCATGCAGTTCATTGAACCCAACATGCTCGGCAACCGAGATGAATTCATGCGCGAATGGTGCGGGTGGAGCAAAACCGTCAGAGACCCCGATGCATTGGGAACCTACCTGCGCGACAAAGGTTATTTCCTGCGCCGCACCGAACACGACGCCTCGGTCGCGGCTGAAATCCCGCCGCTCAACACCGTTGACTGGGAAGTGGAGTGGAACGACGGCGCAGCCGACGAAGCCGAAGACCTGTTCAAGACACTGGCTCTGACCGTGCTTGAAGGCAGTTTTGTCAAAGCAGGCAAAGCCGCCCGTGAACTGGACATGAAAATGCGCCTGCTGACCGGTGTCGCCAAGGCGGACGCGGTTGCCGCTTATGTCGATATGCTGCTGCAGGACAGCCCACGGGTACTGCTGGCGGGCTGGCACCGGGATGTTTACGAAAAATGGATGAGCGCCTTGGCGCACCACAACCCGGTTCTCTACACCGGCTCAGAGACCGCCGCAGCCAAGCGCAGAAACGTCAAAGCCTTCACCACGGGCAATTCCCGCGTCATCGCCATTTCCCTGCGCTCAGGTGCGGGCTTAGACGGCCTGCAGGAATACTGCAACGAAGTGGTGTTCGGCGAACTCGACTGGTCGCCGCAGGTCCACAAGCAAGTCATCGGCAGGTTGCGCCGCCCCGGCCAGACCAAGCAGGTGACGGCCCACTACCTGCACACCAGCGGCGGCAGCGATCCCGTCATCATGGACATGCTGGGCGTCAAAGCTGACCAGAGCCGGGGCATCGTGGACCCGATGAAGGGTTACGAGGCGAAACACCAAGACGACACCCGAATTCGCAGACTTGCTAAGGCAGTCCTTGGCCGGGAGGACGATGAATGAACACCGCATTTCTTTTGATGGCCCGCTATGAAGGTCAACCCATTATCCCCGTCAAAAAGGTTTGCGCCGATTTCTTTCCGCACCTGACGGAAATGAAATTGCTGCGGAAAGTCCGAGAGGGCCAGCTGCCCCTACCCTTGGTCAGTATTGAGGCCAGCCAGAAGAGCGCGAAGGGCGTGCACCTGCAGGACTTAGCCGACTATCTCGACACGCGCAGGGCCGAAGCCCAGCGGGAATTTAAGCAAATGTACGGATAGAAAAGGAACCTCAAACATGCCTTTGGATTTAGACGAACAAGACTTGGTTGCTGAGCGAGGCGCAATCATCGCCGAGATTATGATGCTTGCGTATTGGGTAAACAGCACGACGGAATATTGTGTATTTGCCGAATTCTCCGGTCATGTGGATCATTTCAGAGTCGAAATAGCCAGATCGAAAGATGCCTATTACGACAAGATTGCCTCGACCGAGTTTTACACCCGGTACAGTGGGGACGAGTCTTGGAAAATCACACCCATGGATCACCTACGGGCTAAGCGCGATCACCTAAAACACATCTTGGATCACTGTGAAATCGATGTTGCAGGAATGGACGCGGTTCAGAGAACAACTGAGACCTACAACTTCTGAACACCACGAGGAACAATTCATGCCCAAAGTCAAAACGGTAATAATCGACGTGGAGTCGGCAGGAAAGTGGCACTCGACCCCGGTTGAAATTCTGGTCAACTCAGATGGCGAATTCTATTGCAATGTCCCCGAGTGTGCCTTGGTCTTTTTCCAAACTGGCGGCACATATAACGGCGCGACGTGTGAAGTACGCCGCCGAGGCGCGAAACGTCAACTTTTTGCCCCATCCTTCAACACCCTGCATCAAGCTCTGAGCAAGGGCATCACGTCCGCCTTTTCACCCGATGTGAGGGAAGAGCATGTCATACGGTACAACATCGAAAGTCACGTCGCATTCTGGGAAAAATCTGACGGCACGATTGTTCCAAATGGATACTTTGCCGACTCAGTTCCGGGTAGCTCAGACAGGGACGGCCAGTGGGCAGACCAAGGCACGAGCAGAAACAGCATGTTCGGCGGACACCACGCGATCAATCCCGCGAAGGGTGGCTACTCTCTGACCATCGGCGCGAAAGCACTGACAAAGCGCACCGAAACCTACGGTGAAGCCGAGAAAGTAACATACAGCGAATACTATGCAGGGGGCAGCCATCTGGGCGGCGAAAACCCGGCGCAGCGCCTCAACGGCTGGGTTTCATTTGAGCTTCCCAAGAACTGCAGGGAAATGCCGTACACCGACGAAGCGGCTGAGTTCTTCTACAAACTCCTGATCGGCATGGCGCAGCTGTCGCGCATGATCCAAAACGCTACGTTCGAAGAGGCCGATCTGATGCGCGCCATCTCGAACAATTCACTGCCCATGCTGGCGTCATCCTAAAGGTTCAGGCCCATGTTTTGGACAAATTTGGAGTGGGAATCGTGGACAGTCGGGATTGAGTTTTTCAGCGGCGTCAGGCTGCACCTTGGCCCCCTGAAAATCCACTACATCAAGCGCGGTTCGCGGCTGCATCGGGACTTCCAGATCGTCAAAAAGCAAAAGGACGCGCGATGGGACGCTTGAACTGGGAACAATGGCGGACCGATAACCCCAAGCCCGAAAGGGAATGGGCGCGCTCACCTTGCCCCCGGTGCGGCGCTGTGACGGTTAAAGAGGCCAGCCAGAAATGCAGACCAACGCAGCTGCCAAGTGGTGAATATGAGTGCCCACGCGACGACGAAGAGGCCCCCACCTACTTTGGCTTTCTGCACGACCATTCGCCTGAGATTGAGGAATGGAACGGGAAATTCTGGGGCGCTGTAGCCTACGACGAAGGCTACACAGACCAACTGGACTGAAAGGAACCCGTGCGATGACTTGGGAATACGTGCCTAGAAATTGGTCTATCATGCGACCAAACCCGTACTGGAAGTTCGGTGCATGGACTGTTTTTGAAAGTTCACAAGGCTGGCGAATTGTGGGCAGTCCAAAGTTCGTCGGCCTGACATTTGAAAAGCTTGGCTCTGCCTTCCTTTTCGCTGAGCAAATTCCACAACCCCGAAATCATGAATAGAGGAACCGGCGATGCTGCTTTGCAAACTCATACGCGACGATGACGGTGACTGCATCCCTGATGATGAGCAGGTTTGGTGCCTTGTGACCCCCTACGCCGATGGCGATCAGAGATTTTGCACTGCCGAGTATTTCGGCGATGGCGAGGGTAACGCAGTCGCCAAAACAAAACGCGTCAAGCGCGGCGGCATTACCTGCCCCCAGTGCATCAGCCACATCAAGCTAATCAAGGCCGTAAGGCTATAACCGAAAGGAACCGACATGGCGAATATGTACCCACCCGAAGTGATCGCTGCAGCCAAGCGCGTTTCTTCCATCCTCACGAGCGGTTGCGACCGGTGCGAAATGGATGATCTCGACCTGCTGCACTCAAATGCACTGATGACCATAGGTCCAGTCGAACACGCATCCGACACGCTGGAAGAGGGCGATACAGCTTACTTTTTCAATGAAGCAGGGGACCGGCTGGTCGCTGAAATTCAAGGGAGCGACAAAGGAAACCAATGAACCGATACCGCTTTCTAATACCCGGCGACGATGGACGACCAATGCAGTTCCCGCCGATCGCTCCATTCTGGATTACGGGCTGTAACGACACTCACACCGTTGTCGTCGCATATGCCCCGAACCTTCAAACCCTAACCTCCGAATCACACTGGCCGGATGCCGAAGAGATTGAGGATTGGGGGGAACAAAAAATCACATTTACCAGCCGGTTCCCGAAGCCGGATTGGTGGCGGTAAGGAAGGCCCATGACCGTATATGTAGACGACATGCATAAATCCCCGATGGGTCAGTTTGGCAGGATGAAAATGTGCCACATGATTGCCGACAGCACCGAAGAACTTTTGGCGATGGCTGACAGGATCGGGGTTGCGCGAAAGTGGCTACAGGACCCCGGCACACATCAAGAGCATTTCGACATCGCAATGAGTAAGCGCGCGCTGGCCGTAAAGGCTGGGGCGAAAGAAATCACCATGCGAGAACTCGCGATGATAACCATCAATCGCCGACCACAAAGGACCGGGTAATGCTGTTAGTTCCTGAAATCTCGACCGTCGTAATTTTGCCGCCGCGTACAGGCAGCAGCAGCCTGCGCAAAGCACTCCTAGCCAGATACTCGATGGCGATGCAGGTCTATCGTCACATGGAAGCCGACGGCATTCCTCTGGGTTACGACACATGGCGCAGAGTAGGCATCGTGAGAAACCCTATCGACCGGCTTTGGTCGCTTTACAAATTCCTGGGCGATTTTGGCGGCGGGCAACACGATCCAGCCTTTGTCAAAACAATGCGCCAAAGCGTAGAGCGCCCGTTCTCGGAATGGTTGCTGGAAAATGAAGTCACATTCACGTCGCCGTATGACCGTGCAGGGTTTGGCCGTTTCTGGCCTGCCTACAGCGTCCGCCATCCCATGCCCGAGAACCGAAAATCTCAGGCAGTTTATATTCGACCGGATCTAGGAACGGAATTTTGGGATTTCTCGAACATCGATGCCATGGCCGAGTCGCTTGGCGTTGTGCTGCACCTGAGAGAAAACCAGACCCAAGACGAAAACAAACCATCCATCACACCAGAGGCGATGGGCTATCTGATGCGCGTCCACAGTTGGGACTTTTCTGTAACGTCGCCTGCGATTGCAGCTGAATAGCAGATAAATGATCCAAACAAACAATGAGGAACCAGCCATGGTCGATACTGAACAATCAAAAGCAATGATCGCGAAGCCTTCATACGAACTTGATCCCAACTTCATCACCGCCACTGTCGAAGTGTCGCCGACGAACGGGGAACCTGCAAAAATTGAGGTTCGCAGCGCGAAGAAAATCAGCAACTCAGCTGTGTGCGTCCTTCACGTTGAAATTGACGGTCAGCGCGCCACATTCGACGCCAATCTGGTCTCACAAGCCATTGCAGCTGCGCAGTGGATCGAACCGGGCTAGGCAACGCAAAACCATCAACCGCAAAGGGCCGCGCACAAAAGCGCGGCCTTTTCGTTTTCGAAGTACCGACAGTGCCGTATCATCCCACCCATAATAAGTACGACTTTTGGGGCTACTTGGTACGACTCAAGAAACGCATTCAGGACAGGAGCTTGCGCGGCAATATTGCAAATAGGTACGACAAAAGTACGACTTCGCCAACACACACCCAATAACTATTTGTTTATATTTAAGTATTTTGAAACTCAGCCCAATCCATCATGGGTGCCACGGAGAGGCGCGCACTCTTGCGAATATCTGAGAGTTTTTTGTCTGGCATGTCTCACTACATCTTCAGAGTGCGCTTTCAGGCAAGAGCTTGGTTAACCCAAAGACCCTTGTCAGTCGACCATCAAAACCTGAGAATATGGTACCGCCTCCCTGGCTTGAACAGGGGACCTCTGGATCCACAATCCAGCGCTCTAACCAACTGAGCTAAGGCGGCACTTGTGAGGGGCGATTTAGCGAAGGCGTGCGGGGATTGCAAGGGGATTAAAGCCGAATTCGCCAGCTTTGTTCCACCAGATCGACCCCAAAAGAATGCACCGGTTTGCTGTCCATCAGCTCCCACCCAAAGCTACGATAAAGCCCACAGGCGGCGGCGTGGCTTTCGTGGGTCCATAGTACCATGCCACTATACCCGACATTGCGTGCAAACCCCATGCAGGTGGTCAACAAACGCCTGCCCAGCCCGTGCCCGCGCGCCTCGGGCACCAGAAGAAACAGGCGCAGTTTGGCCGTTCTCTCGTCCTGAGTGACACAGAAAATACTTCCCAGACGCACCCCTGCGCGCTCTGCAATCCAACCCCGTTCACGTGCCGGATCATGATTTGCGATGAAGTCCTCAAGGATTCCCGCAACCAATGGGGCGAAGGTGTCATCAAACCCCTCATCCCGGGCATAGAGCGTGCCGTGCCGCTCGATCAACCACCGAGCGTCACCGGCGTGGAAAGGTCTGAGTTTAATTTCATCCATGCCTTATCTGACCCCATAGGCCGCTTGATTCTCAACCCGTGCCGCGTTAGCACCAATGCGCATTTCCCGGAGGCGCAAATGGGCATCAATACCGAACGCGATATCGAAGCGAACCTGCAAATCGGCCCGACCGATCATGGCATGGTACGTCTGTTCATCGAAGGTTCCGGCATAGAGATCCCGATGGATTTCGACCCCGAAGAAGCCGAGGAAATCGCTGAGGAAATCCGTGCAGCAGCGCAGGCCGCGCGGGCGGTGTCGGGTTAAATCACTAAATTCGCGGATCACGCAAAGCCTGCAATCTGCGTGCAGCATCCACAGCAAATTTCTGGATCATCTTCTTGCGCCGCGCCGGCGCAAGTTTGCTTTCCGGGCTCATGCGGATGATCTCGGCATCATAAGCATCGGCGATGATCAGCCCTGTTTCCTCGGGCAACAGATCGGTCGGGAAATCAGTGTCAACGGCCCAGAAGAATCGGTCGCACCATTGCAGATAGCCCTGCCATTTGGAATCTGACTGATAATCCGCACGGCTTGATTTGCATTCGATTACCCACAACTCGCCCGTTGGTCCCAGCCCCAACACGTCCACACGCAGGCCGCGGGTGGGAACGAATTCTTCAATCGAAACATATCCATGAGTAAGAAGGTGTCGAGAAACACCTCGTGCCAATTTCTGTCCGGGTTGCAGATCCAATGTCATTTCCAAAATGTGAACAATTCATGAACAAAAATCAAGCATCAGCTTGCACTTGACATAATACCATTTGGTATTGCATTTAATATAAAACCATTTGGTATCACGACGAGGTGCCCATGAATACACAAACCCAAAACGCGTTTCGCGCCCTTGCCGACCCAACCCGCAGGGACATTGTTCTGATGCTTGCATCTGAAGAAATGACCATCGGGCAATTGACGGATCGTTTCGACATGACCCGAGCCGCCGTCAAAAAGCACCTGACCGTGCTGTCAGATGGCGGCCTGATCACAGTCGAGGCCCGAGGCCGGGAACGTATCAATCGCCTTGAACCCATGGGCATGGCCCCCGTTCTGGACTGGCTCAGCTACTTTGACCGGTTCTGGGATGATCGCCTTGCCAACCTGAAGAAAGCTATTGAAGGAAACCAGAAATGACCGAAGCAGTTTTACAGAAAACCATCTTTCTCCGCGCAACGCCGGAAACGGTCTGGGATTATCTGACTAAGCCCGAAAGGCTTGCAGAGTGGTTTCATAGACCCGAACAGCCCTTAGCTGCAGGAAAAAAGCTCGAGATGTATGGGACGACCAGCGGCAATCTTCTGATCTGGGGTGAAGTACGTGAGGCGAGGCCACCCGAATATCTGGAATACACGTTCACCGTCAAACCGATGGGTGACGCGGTCAGCGTCGTCAAATGGACGCTGGAACCTGTTGCTGGCGGCACGCGTCTTGGATTGTTGCATGAAGGTCTGCCTCAGGGCGCCGAGGCATTTGGTCTGATCCTATCGCTGGATGACGGCTGGGATGAGCATTTCGGCAAGATGCGAACCGCGCTGCACGAAACCGTTGACGCCTAACCCCTTGTGCAAACCCGCCGCACACCCTACTTAGGCCCGTGGCGGGTTCTGCCCTTCTTGTGACAGGTAGCATTCTGGTGGCCTTAAGCAATTCCGAGGGGGCTGGCTCTGTTCAGGTCCTGGCCTGATTACCTGGCGCCCACCTGTACATACAGGTCCTCGGGAATCAAACCGCACGGTTGACTGGTGGTCCCGCCGCATCAATTAAGTCTCAAGGCCTGCAATGGCGCGCACTTCATGCTCGCCAGTAGCGGGTTTGGTTCGCGCCATCACTCATTTAGCTACGTTACAGTTGTCTAAAATCTTCCATTTCAGAGTCAGCTTCGCGGACAAAGCCGTCGTTCGGTCTGACTTCTTCAAGGTCTGGAGTTGCGCGATTGCTGCCATTCGGTGAGCGACGTTGCTGAGCAGCCTCATCTGACTGGTCCAAGTTGATTGTTAGTTCGTGATTTGCCTATGGTCCATCCGGACGATGGTTTCCGGGGCTGGTGTTGCTCACAAAAGGTCAGCAGAGCGATCACAAAGGCGCGGCAACCCTCCTGCCTGATCTGCCAGACGCCTCAGAACTGATCGGTGACAAAGGATACGACAGTGATGCCTGTCGCTCGGCCCTGAAAGAGTGCGGGATCATCTCGTGCATTCCTCCAAGAGCAAAGCGGAAGCATCCCGCAAGCTACTGTAAAACAATATACAAACAACGTCACAAGGTAGAGAATCTGTTCGCCAAGATCAAAGATTGGCGCCGAGTCGCAACCCGCTATGACCGCTGCGTCCGCACCTCCTTCTCAGCTATCTGCATCGCCGCAATAATCATATTCTGGATCAATCAATGAGTCCTGAGCCTAGAAACCGGGCCCGCACGGAACAATAGGGCCGGCCGGTTCGACAAGGCGAATAACACCCGCATTGATGCACTTGAAGTCTACAGTTGTTCCCAATGTTGTTCCGCCTAGGCCAGCGGGACCATCTTCGCGGATTGCACCGGGTTCCGATTGAGAGCCGGACGCGGAGGTTCCCACGCTCTGCGGCGCACCACGCGGCGAGAAGTCTGCAATTCGGTCGGAGTGGTTGATTGCTTGCGAAATCGTTGAGCGAGCATCATGTACAGTCCCGCGTTGGCCGTGGTCACGCAATGGGCCGGCCATGGACATTCCAGCACTCAGAACAATGGCGAAAGCCGTGGCGGATGTGATCAGTGTCTTTTTCATAACTTGGTCCCTTTCGGTTGAGCGTGCTGTTACGCTGTGTGTGAGACCAAGTTGGCAATCTGTGGTTCGAATTTATTGCGCTGGCACGTCAAAGTTTTGAGAAATGCCATCAGATTGATGCCCGTTCGCGGCACCTGCCGTAGTACGGCGGCCCAAGTTAGGTAAACATTGGTTTTGCTACATCAGTCCGCGAAACTGAATAGGTGGAAATCAACACTGAGCAGACAGCTGACATTTGAGCAAAGTGCAGCATCGGTCCAAATGGGCTCACAGCGGACAATCCCAAGGCCACTTTCGGGCAACCTGATGTAGCAACTCTACTTCCTCGAAGTCGAACAGCGGCTCTAGCGCGGGGCATTTGCCTCCTGTTCCACTGCGACAGGTTTCAAACCATGCACCACCGGTGTTCCGCGACGCGGGCCTTGGGGTTTTTCCGCCATGCCCATGATCTTGTAGGCAAACTGAACCCCGGCGAAGACGATGCCGTTCATGAACCAGATCATGACAAGCGCAATCAGACCGATTTCCGAGTTGGCGATCAGGTGGCGCAGGTTGGCCACGTTCAACGCCAGAAGCACCGCAACAAACACCGCCGAGATTACGAACCCCCACACGACTTGAGTAATATAAAGACGGATCAATTTAGGCACGGCGAACCTCCTTGCGCTATGACATTCAGGTTAGCGCATATTTGGTCCGGGTAAAGGCGTCAGAATGCCTCGGGCTTGGCCTCGCGCGCCATGTGGTCCAGCACGGCATTTACGAATTTCGACTCTTTTCCTTCGGGGAAAAAGGCGCGTGCAACATCGACGAATTCCGTGATGACAACCTTTGGCGGCGTGTCGCTTTGCGTCAGTTCGGCACCAGCGGCACGGAACAGCGCACGCAGCGTCGGATCGATGCGGGCGATGGGCCATTTCGCCACAAGTGCCCGGTCGGTCATCTGGTCAATCGGCGCCTGATAGTTCACCGCATCGTCGACGAGCGAGCGAAAAACCTTAATATCACCGTCCAGCATCTCTTCGCCTTCATAGACGGCGCCGAAACGGTGATCCAGAAACTCATTCACGACCTGTTCGGTTGTCTGACCGGACTGTTCCATTTGAAACAGCGCCTGCACAGCATAAAGCCGGGCGGCGGATTTCATCAGGCGTTTCTGGTTGGCCGGTTTCGGCGCGTCTGTCTGGGTCATGCTGTCGTGGGTCCGTTGCTGTCGCCCGCCACAAGGATGGACTCGGACGGTGGCTTAAAGCCCACGCCCTTTTTGGAAGAGCCCCACTTACGGCTGAGTGCGATCAGATGCAAGGCCGCAGCGGCTGCTCCGCCACCTTTATTCATCTTTTCGGGATTTGCGCGAACCTCGGCCTGATCGTCGTTTTCCACGGTCAGAATTCCATTGCCGATGAGAAGGCCCTGCAGACCCATCAGTTGAATCGCACGGCTAGAGTCGTTGCAGACCGTTTCATAATGCGTGGTTTCGCCCCGAATGACGCAGCCCAGCGCGACATATCCGTCGAAATTGCATTGACGGTCAGCCATCGCAATTGCCGTGGGAATTTCCAATGCGCCCGGAACCTCGACCACTTCACAGGTACCGCCTGCGGCTTCGATCTCGGCCTTTGCACCAGCGACCAAATTGTCAGCGATGGCGCGATAGAACGGAGCCACCACAATCAGCAGTTTCACCGGTTTGTCGAATGTCGGTGTCGGCAAAACGCCATGTTTGTCTTGTTCAGCCACGATCAGTCGTCCTTGAGAATGGATCGGGTTCCGACGATGGAAAGACCAAAGGCGTCGAGACCCAGATATTTCGTTTCCGGCGAGTCGGTGAGCAGCACCAGTTCCTGAATACCCATCTTGGACAGGATCTGCGCACCCAGACCGGTTTGCTTGATGGTGCGGGGGCCTTCGTCGTCAGCAGCGTACAAAGAGTTGCGAGGCTGACGGAACAGGCAGACCACACCACGGCCCTCTTCGGCGATCTTCTCCATCGCGCGCGGCAATTCACGCGAGGATTTCGGGCCGAGACCCAGAATATCCGGCGCCTCGTGCAGCGCATGGGTGCGGGTCAGCACCGGCTGGGGCGTCGTGATATCGCCCTTTATCATAACCACATGCTCGATGCCGTGAGTCTGATCGGTGAAGATACGCATCTCCCAGTCACCGCCATACTCTGACGTCACCACCTCGCGCGAGGTTTCGACAACCAGGTTATCGTTGCGCGAGCGGTACGTGATCAGATCACTGATCGTGCCGATCTTCATGTCATGCTCTTTGGCGAATTCCACCAGATCGGGCAGACGCGCCATTGTACCGTCCGGCTTCATGATCTCACAAATGACACCCGCAGGCTTTAACCCGGCCAGACGCGAGATATCCACGGCGGCCTCGGTATGGCCTGCACGCACCAGGACCCCACCCCGTTTGGCGCGCAACGGAAAGACATGGCCCGGGGTCGCGATATGCGCCATCGTATTCTGTTCGTTTATCGCCGTTGCCACTGTCAGCGCCCTGTCAGCCGCTGAAATTCCGGTCGACACACCTTCGCGCGCCTCGATCGAAACGGTAAAGGCGGTTTCATGGCGCGACGAATTATTCACAGCCATCATCGGCAGGCCCAGATGATCGATCCGCTCGGCCGTCATCGGCAGGCAGATCAACCCGCGCCCGTGGGTGGCCATGAAATTGATCGCTTCCGCGTCAGCAAACTCGGCCGCGATCACCAGATCACCCTCGTTCTCGCGATCTTCGTGATCGACAAGGATGTACATCCGACCTTTTCGGGCCTCTTCGATGATCTCTTCGATCGGGCTGATCGCTTCACGCAACTGTGCCTCGACCGGTCCGGGGGTTTCAAAGCTCATGGGGCAGCCTTTCGCAGAGCGGTTTGCAAGGCGGGATAGACCAGTCAGGGCGCAAAGACCAGACTGCAATCAGCACACGCAGGCTCAATCGCGCGACAAACCCCGATCAGGGCGTCGCCGATCCATTGCCCATGCGGCTTGAAGAATACTGGCGCCATACACTGTTTGTGATTGAAGGACGTTCAGCACCCCGAAAGGTATTTTGTCCACAAAAATGCCTCATTCAAGCCCCCGGATTGCCCAAGCTAACCTTCATTGAGAACCCGACATTCAAATCAAGTGATGAGATAGAACAGCTTTGTTATACTCGACAGATTTACCCCAACAAAAATCCTATTTCGCGGGTGTTGTCAGGCGGAACAGGTTGCTGCTTTCTATCGTGGCCTTGCATGTCGTCGGCGGTATTGCCGTAAGTATTTATACGGGCGGTTCTTTCTGGGCCTCTACTGCGCCAAAGATTCTGAGAGTCTTCACAACTTTGTCTGCATTTTTTGTTGCAAACTACTTCTTGTGGCGACTGTCCGTGGCCATCTTCAAGGTTAAGCCCGCAAAGCCTATCCACTGGATGCTTTCTGATTTGCGATCGATACTTTCGGATCGGGTAAAAACATCTGATGCGATTGTAGGTTTTCTGAGCCTTATCCCGTTAGTTGTCACGTTTTCTTATCTTAAGGACGAGATACCAAACGTGACCACGTACTCGTGGGACCCAATTTTTGCCGAATTGGACAGAGTTCTCCACGGCGGGCATGACGTCTGGACGCTGCTTTGGCCTGTATTGGGATCACCGTATGTCACGACCGCAATCAATGCGGCCTACAATTTATGGTTCGTCTTCATCTACATGGCTGTTTGCCTTGCCTGTATTGACCGCAGAGACCCGGACCGGAGTACAGTTTTTCTCGTTGCCTTCGCACTAAGCTGGGCCATTGGCGGCAACCTGCTGGCCATTGTTTTTGCCTCTGTGGGGCCGGTATATTATGAGGTCTTCGGGTTCGGAGACACGTTTGCACCACAAGTGGAGTTGCTTCATCAATCGCATCAGATCAGCCCGGTTTGGGCTCTGGAATGGCATCAACTCTTGCTTGACGGACACTTCAACGACGGCCCTGTTGGTGGTATCTCAGCGATGCCCAGCATGCACGTATGCAGCAGCGTTCTGCTGGCGCTGTATGGGTTTACCTATTCTCGCTGGCTTGGATGGGCGATGACAGCCTTTACCGCAATCATCGTGCTGGGATCGGTGCATCTTGCCTGGCATTATGCGGTTGATGGTTATGCATCGATCATACTCGCATTCGTCATTTGGTGGTTGTCCACGAAGCTGACAGCCAAGTTTGGCCCTTCCACCTGAGAATCAAGACATCTCCGCCAGTCGCGCAACATAACGGGCCAGAGTGTCGATCTCGAGGTTTACCCGATCTCCGACGACGACATCGCCCCAGGTGGTGACCTCTTTGGTATGCGGAATGAAGTTGATACCGAAATCACATCCATCCACATCGTTGACCGTCAGCGAAGTGCCATTCAACGCCACCGACCCTTTCGGTGCAATAAACCGGGCCAGATCGGCAGGTGCGCGCAAGGTCACCCGGGTGCTGTCGCCTTCGTCGATCACAGCGACCACCTCGGCCACGCCGTCGACATGGCCGGAGACGATGTGCCCTCCCAACTCGTCGCCGACCTTCAGGGCACGCTCCAGATTAACGCGCTTGCCGACCAGCCAGCGGTCCAGATTGGTTTTCGAAACCGTCTCGGCGCTGATCTGTACATCATACCAGTCATCGCCCAGCGCAATGACGGTCAGGCAGACACCATCGCTCGCGATCGAAGCGCCGATATCGATGCCCGCCGTCTCGTAACCGGTCCTGATCCGCGCCCGCAGGTCGCCCTGCTGGTCCAACTCGGTAACGGTGCCAATATCGGTGACGATCCCTGTGAACATTTCATCAACCCTCTGAGCCTAATTTCAACAGCCGAGGTAAAGGCCCACAGCCCAACCGGCAAGCCCTGCCTTGCCGCGAAACGGACAAACGGGCATAATTTTATTCAAACGCACCACATGGCCACCAAAACGAGCAGACTGCATGGTAGTTTCAACCGCTTGCCCTGATCGGCGTGTGTTCCTGTTCTTGCAGGGACCGCATGGCCCGTTCTTCAACGCGCTGGGCAGAATGTTGCGCGCAGCGGGGACTCAGGTCTGGCGGGTTGGTTTCAATGCAGGCGATCAGGCGTTCTGGAGCGACAAGACCAGCTATATCCCATACCTGGACGCACCCGAGGACTGGTCGAGAGCATTTAGTGATTTGGTGACCCGCTATGGCGTGACCGATATCGTACTCTATGGCGATACCCGGCCCATCCACGCGCACGCGATTCAAATAGCCAAGACGCGCGGAATCACTGTTCACGTTTTTGAAGAAGGGTATCTGCGCCCCTGGTGGGTGACGTATGAACGCAACGGGTCGAACGGAAACTCGCGTCTGATGGAACTGGATGTTGCACAGATACAGACAGCCCTGGCGCAATCCGGAGGGCACACCCCTCCGCCACCGTCCCATTGGGGGGATATGCGCCAGCACATCTTTTATGGCGCGCTATACCATTGGTTCGTATTGTTTCTGAATCGCCGGTACCGGAATTTCAGACCGCATCGCGAGCTCGCCGTTTCAAAAGAGTTTCGTCTGTATTTCAGACGCTTGGCTCTGATGCCGATTCACAGATTGCAGCGCAGTTGGGCCACCGCGCAGGTCAGGTGGGGCGGCTTTCCCTATCACCTCGTGTTGCTGCAATTGGGCCACGACAGTTCGGTCCAGTCCCACTCGGACTTTTCCTGCATGACCCAGTTTCTCGAGCAGGTCATTGCGGGATTCGCCAAAGGCGCCCCTGCGCATCACCACCTCGTGATCAAGGAACATCCGCTCGAAAACCACCGTGAGCCGCTGCGTAAGCGGGTTCGCCAGATCGCCAGCCATCACGGTATAAAAAGCCGTGTTCACTATGTTCCCGGCGGCAAGCTGGCCAAACTGCTCGACGATGCGAAATCTGCCGTCACCGTCAACTCCACGGCGGGCCAACAGGTTCTCTGGCGCGGCATTCCTTTGCGAATTTTCGGACGCGCAGTCTATGACAAGTCAGAGTTTGTGTCGCAGCAAACGATTGAGGCGTTCTTTGCGCGGCCCAACCCTCCGGACAGCGCGGCCTACCGGGCATATCGTCAGTTTCTGTTGGAAACCTGCCAGGTACCGGGAGGTTTCTATTCGCGCCGAGGGCGCCGTCAATTGTTGCGGCGTACTGCGGATATGATGCTGCTGGCTCAGGACCCCTATGAAGGGCTCCTTGAGAACAAAGAGGCCGTGACGCCACAGTTGCATCTTGTCGAACGCTCTGGATAAACCTGTCGCTGGAAGTTTTAGAACGAACCGAGTAATCTCTCCGAAACAAAGACGACTGAGGTAAATCGGCAGTGCAGCGCTTTCCTACCCGATGGATACGGGGGGTTTCCCTTGTGGTGACCCTTGGCCTGCTGGCGGCGTGCCAGCTTCCCAAATCCGGACCGAACAAAACTGAAATTCTGGCCGGTTCGGTCGAGAACGGGGGCAACGCCTTTGTGGTCGAGGTTGACGACCGCGTCGCTCGTGCCACTTCGGTGATCCCTCAATTCGGTTTCTCGCAGTCCTTCCGCGGCGCGCAAAGCGTCGCGTCAGACACTGTACGGCCCGGGGATGTTCTGAACCTCAGAATCTGGGAAAACGTCGAAGACGGCCTGCTGACCTCTGATGGCGGCGGCGCCACCGTTCTGGACCAGGTACAGGTCGATAGCGACGGGTACATTTTCGTACCCTATGCAGGGCGCCTGCGTGCGGCTGGCAATACGCCCGAGCAACTGCGCACCCTTATTTCCTCCAAACTGGAAGAGCAGACACCTGACCCTCAGGTTCAGGTGACCCGGACCCCCGGTGACGGCTCGACCGTATCCCTGACCGGAACCATCGGTGCACCGGGGATATATCCGATCGAACGCCCGACCGGCACATTGTCGACCATGCTTGCGCAGGCAGGTGGCGTATCCGTTGCCACGGATATTGCTTTGGTCACCGTAATCCGCGGCAAGCAGAAGGGCACGATCTGGTACGACGATCTGTTCCGCAATCCGGAAACCGATATCGCCCTGCGCGGCGGTGACCGTATTCTGGTCGAAGAGGATAGCCGCTCGTATATCGCGCTGGGTTCGACTGGCGGGCAATCCCGTGTCGCGTTCGAAAGTCAGGATCTATCGGCACTTGAGGCGCTGGCGCAGGTTGGTGGCCTTCAATCGCTATCCTCAGACCCAACCGGTATTTTCGTGTTGCGCAAAGAGAGACAGGACATCGCCCGCAATGTCATGGGGCGCCCGGAACTGAAGGGCGATCAGCGCATGATCTATCTTCTGAACCTGACCGCGCCCAACGGCCTGTTCGTCGCCCGTGATTTCGTGATCCGCGACGATGACACGATCTATGTGACCGAAGCCCCATATGCACAGTGGAGCAAATCCGTCTCGCTGATCGCAGGAGGTCTCACGCCATTTGCGAATGTGGCGACGCTTACGGGTAACTGATGAATGTTCTCTGAACCGGAGAAGATGGCCGGGGGCGAACGCTCCCGGCTTTTTGTTTACAATGGCGGTTTCCTGACGCAGCGGCGGGTGCGCCGCATTCTGTCTTTGGCCGGGTACGATATCCGGCTTGGCCTGCCGAAATCCGACGATCTGGTTGGCGTCTGGGGAAACAGCCCCACGGCCTATCGCGGCTTGAACATCGCGCAGAGACACAATGTTCCTGTATTGAAGGTCGAAGATGCGTTTCTGAGGTCCTTGCACCCCGGTCGAAGTGGCGAGGCACCGATGGGTTTGCTGCTGGACCGGTCCGGTTTGCATTTTGATCCAAGCACACCTTCGGATCTGGAAACACTGCTGGCCACACATCCCCTCGACGACACCGCCCTGCTGGACCGGGCGCGCGGTGCAATTGCCCGCGTACATGAACTGCATCTGAGCAAGTATTCAGCGTTTGACCTCAACCTGCCGCCTCCCGATCCCGGTTACGTGCTGGTGATCGATCAGACGCAGGGCGATGCCGCCGTCACCGCAAGCAACGGTGATTATGCGCGGTTCCGCGAAATGCTGGTCATCGCCCAGGAGGAAAACCCCGGCGCGCGTATCATCATAAAAAGCCACCCTGAAACTGTCGCAGGGCATCGAAAGGGATATTTCTCTGATCAGGATCTGAACGATCGCGTGTCCGTTCTGGACAGCCCGATCAGCCCGTGGTCCCTGCTCGAGGGTGCCGTAGGTGTCTACACCCTTTCCTCGCAAATGGGGTTCGAGGCCATACTGGCCGGGCACAAGCCCCGCGTATTCGGGCACCCCTTCTATGCCGGGTGGGGGCTTACGCAGGACGAGGCTCTCCTGCCCCGCCGACAACGCAATCTCACCCGGGCGCAGCTTTTTGCAGCAGCGATGATCTTGTACCCGAACTGGTACGATCCATACCACGACCGTCTGTGCGATCTGGAAACCGTACTGAATACGCTTGAGGCGCAAACCCGCGCCTGGCGGCAGGATCACAAAGGTTGGACCGCCTCGGGAATGCGGGTGTGGAAGCGCCGCCATCTGCAGCGCATATTCGGGAAACATGGCAAGCTGCGTTTCGTGACCGAGCAGCCGGAAAGTAAGAAACAACCCCATATGGTTTGGGCCAGCCGATCCGGTGATACGCTGAATGCAACCCGTGTCGAGGACGGCTTTCTGCGCTCACGCGGGTTGGGCGCCGAACTTGTGCCTCCACTTTCATTGGTGACCGACGATATCGGCATCTACTACGATCCCACGCACCCCAGCCGTCTGGAGGAATGGATCACCACCCGCGAAACCTTGCGCCCAGACCAAAAGCTCCGGGCTAAGCGGCTGACAGCACGGCTGCTGTCCGAAGGTCTGAGCAAGTACAACATCGGCCATCCTGCCCCTGACTTGCCGACGGGTCATCGTGTTCTGGTGCCGGGTCAGGTTGAAGATGATGCCTCGATCCGGCTTGGAACAAGCAATATTCGTACCAATCTCGATCTGTTGCGTGCGGCGCGCGAAGCCAATCCCAACGCTGTGTTGATCTATAAACCGCACCCGGATGTCGAAGCCGGGCTACGCGACGGCAAGATCGAAACTGATCTGGCCGATATCGTTGTCGAAGGCACCGATCCGGCCACCCTGCTGGCGCAAGTGGATGAGGTCTGGACGATGACTTCTTTGCTCGGGTTCGAGGCATTGTTGCGCGGCGTTCGGGTCACGACGCTGGGCGCGCCGTTTTATGCCGGATGGGGCCTGACAACCGATCTGGGCGCGGTCCCTGCGCGACGTGGCGCGCGGCCTTCGCTGATGGGGCTGGTACATGCCACTCTGATCGACTATCCGCGCTATTTCGATCCGATCACCGGGCAGGTCTGCCCGGTCGAAATCGCCGTTGAACGTCTCGCACAGGGCACACAAGCCCCCACCGGACCTTTAAATCGCATTCTCTCCAAACTGCAGGGCAGACTGGCGACACATGCCCATTGGTGGCGCTGAATTTTAGTGCGTAGTCCGGCTCCAGCGGTGCAGAATGTCGCCGCCAATTGCACGCGTCTCGATCAGATCGAACCGAGGTGCCGTGTCCAGAGTCTCAAGCGCAAGCGCCCCGACGGCCGAAAGGCCTTCTGCCCCGATCGCCACCCCCGCTGTAAAGCCAACCAACTCGTCCACCAGATCGCCTGCAAGCAAGGACGCAGCCAACGAAGACCCGCCTTCACAAAAAACGCGCGTCAGGCCCGCCTGCCCCAGTTGATGCAACAGATCCGCCGCATCGACGTGATGACCGTCGAGCGCGCAGGGGATCAGACGGGCCCCCAGACCTTCCCAGGCGCGGGCGCGCTCGGGGTCGGGGTGTGGCCCGTGGCAGAGCCAGACAGATATTTCCGACGCCGTTCGTGCAAGATGCCCCATCAACGGAAGGTCCATATGGCGGGATACCACCACGCGAACAGGCTGATGCTGCACACCCAGATCACGCACCGTCAGCGAAGGATCATCAATCCGCGCGGTCCCCGCCCCGACCATGACCGCGTCATGGCTGGCACGCATAGTATGCACCGCACGCCGGGCATCTGGGCCAGTGATCCACTGGCTGTGACCGGTCTCGGTCGCGATACGACCATCAAAGCTGCTGGCCAGTTTCAGGGTCACAAAAGGACGACCCTGCTCGGTTTTCAGAAAGAACCCCGCGTGATCGCGTGCCGCCTGTTCCGCCAGAACACCCGTGGTGACCTCAATCCCGGCCTCGCGCAACATGGCAAACCCCTGCCCGGCGACGCGTGGATCGCTGTCTTCTATCGCCGAAACGACCCGGGCAACACCGGCTGCAATAAGAGCTTCAGCGCAGGGTGGCGTTTTCCCGTGATGGGAACAGGGTTCAAGCGAAACATAGGCTGTGGCACCCCGTGCCGCCGCGCCCGCCTGCGCAAGAGCTTCGGGTTCAGCATGTGGACGGCCACCGGGCTGCGTCCAGCCACGACCGATTATGCGCCCATCGCGCACAACGACGCATCCGACCGACGGGTTCGGCCAGCACGTGCCTTGGCCGCGCCGCCCCAATGAAAGGGCAAGCGCCATAAATCGCTTATCTGTTTCGCTCACTCGTCCGTCGAAGGCTGCGGCGGGCGCAATTCGTGGACAAACTCCTCGAAATCATCGGCCGCCTGGAAATTCTTGTACACACTCGCAAAGCGAACATATGCGACCGTGTCGATCCGGGCCAGCGCTTCCATGACGATTTCACCGATTTTGTTCGAAGGGATGTCGGTCTCTCCCATGCTTTCCAGGCGCCGCACAATGCCGGAGATCATCTGATCGATCCGGTCCGGATCAATGGGTCGTTTCTGCATCGAAATGCGGATCGAGCGCTCAAGCTTGTCGCGATCAAAATCTTCACGTTTACCGTTGGTCTTTATCACAACCAGATCGCGCAGTTGCACACGTTCATAAGTGGTAAAACGCCCACCGCAGGCTGGGCAAAACCGTCGCCGACGGATCGCGACGTGATCCTCTGCCGGGCGAGAATCTTTGACCTGAGTATCGATATTTCCGCAAAACGGGCAGCGCATCCGCCGTCTCCTCGTCCCTAGGTGGCCTCTTTTTGTAAGCGCTTTGGCTTACTTATCCACAACTATAGGACACCCGCTAGGATTTGGGTAGTCGGAATTTATTACCCCAACATAAAGCGTCAGGCAAAATGCGCTGCAACCTTTCTAACATGCGGAGCAGTACGATGTTCGAACAGGTAAATGCCCTGCCATGTGCCCAGCGCGGGTTTCCCGCCAACCACGGGTATCGATAGCGAAACAGGCATCATCGCAGCCTTGATATGGGCCGGCATGTCGTCCGGCCCCTCATAGGTGTGACGCAGATAAGACATCGAAGGATGATCCGAGGGCGGTACAAGCCGATCAAAGAAGGCCCGCAGATCGGTCTGGACCTCGGGATCGGCATTTTCCTGAATCAGCAAAGAACAGGAAGTATGTCGCACAAAGAGGGTCAGAAGCCCGTCCGAAACTGGCTGCAGCCAGGCACGAACGGGTGAGGTAAACTCATAGAGCCCCAAACCTTGGGTCCGGATTGTGAATTCGGTCTGCACGGCGCGTTATCTAAGAACCAGATTGCGACCGCAACGGCCGTTCGCGCCCTGAACCGACATACTGTCGCCCGGTCGAAATCCAGCTGAGATACTGCTCTGCTGATCGGCATTGGCAGGTGCTTTCAGGGTAAACTGCACGGCCGTCCTCCGCCCTGTCGTCACGCTCGGGCCATAGCCACGCAAGACATAGATTCGCTGGTGCCAGCCTGCGCCCAGGGTGCGGCGGGCATAGTCAGCTGCAGCGCACCAGTATCCGTCGATATCCTGACGCGCCCTTGGAATGACCTCAAATTCAGTGCCGCTCATCGCTTCGGTTTGATACCCGTTGGGCGCGGCATCGAGTATATCCGGAGAACCGGTCATGACCAGCAGCATAAATACGCATGAGATAATTTGTTTCATCGTAACCGTCTTCCTGTTTCCACCTGAAATATAGTCTAGCGCGCGGCAATCGTCAGTACAGTGAAGCTAACAATCATGTCACCCCAGCGAGCGCTGCGTGTGATCAGGTGCCAGCCAACCCCGATAGCGGATCAAAAGCCCAATTCCCGGTAGTCGGGCCGAAATGTCGAACCGAAACCGGGATTGCGCGTCCTCGGACTCGGTCGACGCCGAACGCGGCAGCAGAATGCGGGGGCATGGAATTCCAAACAGACAGAGACGGCGGATTTCGATGGCCAGCCCCGTTTCAGTTGGAACCGGCTGCAGCCAGATCGTCAGCCCGCCGATCTTTTCCCGCACACAGTCACGTGTCTGATCGAAACTGACGCGTGAGAGAGTGCGATGGCCCGAGAAGTCACGATCCCAAACCCAATATGCCTCGGCCCTGCGGATATTGAGAGTAACCGGCAAGTCGTCTCCACCCGGCGGAAACCGACCTATGCGCAGCGCCAAAGCGATCAGCGGCCCCCGCCCCCGGGTTATGCTGCACCGCCCGGTGTAGCAGCCCTCTCTGCTGTGCAGGTCCCTGACCGATCCGGGCAGACCCGCATCCGTGCCCAGTGCTTGCAGGAATGGGTCGCCCTCAGAATCCATCTGGCACAAACCGCGACCTGAGCGAAGCATCAGGAATCAAACATGTCTCATGACGTCCGAACAACGCGTACCGATTTCGGGCAATGGCTTGATATAACGGATTTTTCAGGAACGGCGGCAAGAAACGACAAAGCGACAGGACCGGCCACGCCCCGGGCAATGCCTGCATCGCAGCGGCAAATGCGTCGAGTTTTTGATATACTTTGCCGCCCACGATAACCAGATTGGTTTCAAACTCCCTGGTTGGTAGTTTCAGGCAGGAATAAAGATGCTGCCCCAACGGCGACTGGGCGGTTGCAAAACGAAATCTCTCATCCCGATCATGGCGCAGCATGAACTGAAAGAACCCCGAACACAGCACGCATTCGCCGTCAAAAACGATCAGATCTGTATCGGGGTCAATAAAGTCAGTCACAGGAGTTCAAAGGGTTGCAACCAGATTGTGCCGATGCTGACACGTTGGGTGGTCCGCAGCAATGCGACATGACAGACCAACCAAACATATAAGGGTGACGTGCCGGGGAACCCGTTGAAACGGCTTGGTGGACCGTTCTCCCAGGCTCTGACCTTATCCCCGAAAGGTACTGACCCGACAACGCCGGTAATCTATGCCTTGACCCACGTGCGGTCTTGGCAAATTCGGCCATATCCGTGCGAATTGCAGACAAATCCCGGATGTCGGCCCGAACGCTGGCGCATCGCCATAGTTTGACGTTAGGTTGATCGGATTACGGGAATGAGTTTTGGGCAAGACCATGGACGTTGATACTTCGCGCATTCAACTGCTGATGCGAACGCTCGCACAGCGCGCTGACCCGAATGTGGTGAACGCAGTTCTGAAAGACAGCGAATTGTCCCGCGCCGACACAGAACCACCGGCTACGCGTTACAGCGCCTATAAAGAAGCACTGTTTGTCCGTCACGCCTGCGATGCGCTTGGCGATATCACCTTTGGCGCACGCGCAGGTTTGGAGTTCAGTTCGTCCTCCAGCGTGACGGCCTATATCAGTAAGTACTCTCGCGACTTGAAGCAGGTCATGGAAAATACCGCGCGGTTTCACGGGATTATCGACCCTGCCCTGGCCTTCAGCCTGCGTGTATCGGGTAACGCTGCCTCACTGGAAGCAGAGTGGAAGGATTCGGGGTTTTCCCGTTTCCATCGGCGAACCGAGTTCCTGCTGTTTGCGGCTATCGCCCGAATGCGGGCTCTGACGCAGCTAAAACTGCATCCAATCGAAATGCGGTTTCAGCACAGCGTTGGACAACACGCAGACACATTTCAGAAGATCGGAGGGTTCCCGGTGACCTTCGGGGCCGAACGGCTGGAGATCATTCTGTCGCTGCCCTCGCTCGAGATACCGATCCCAACCTATGACCCCAGTCTGCGTGCGCATCTGCTGGAGTATGGCGAACGTCTTCTGGCCGAAAGAACCTCGCCAACCCAGAAAACCCGGGCACAGATCGAAGGTTTGATTACCCGATCAATGCCCGGAGGTATCGTTCAGGCGGACGAAGCCGCCGCGCAGCTTGGTCTCAGCGCCCGCACGCTGGCGCGCCGTCTGGCAGATGAGGGCACCACTTATCGTGAGATCGTCGAGGATTTGCGATCTGATCTGGCGCAGACATTCATCAAGAACGGTATGAACCTTTCCGAGATTTCATATTCGCTGGGCTATTCCGATCAGGCCGCCTTTTCCACAGCCTTCAAACGCTGGACGGGCCAGGCCCCCAGCACTTTCCGCAAGCGCGTTTCTCATCCGCTCTCGCAAGGATGAAAGTGGCCGGGGGTCATCAGCGTGACCGCCTCGCCCCGGCCTGTCCATGAGTGGACAGCCGCGATATAGAGACGCCTGCAAGGGTGCCCTTGTGTTTTCTCGCCAAATTGAATTGAAGTTTGGACAACGTGAGCGGTTCAAAGAAAAGGCGCCTCGGATGAGACGCCTTTTTTGCTTTATTGATCCAGGAAGGACCGCAATTTCCGTGACCGGCTGGGATGTTTCAGCTTCCGCAGCGCCTTCGCCTCAATCTGGCGGATACGCTCGCGGGTCACGCTGAACTGCTGACCGACTTCTTCCAGCGTGTGGTCGGTGTTCATACCGATGCCAAAGCGCATCCGCAGAACCCGTTCCTCTCGCGGGGTGAGCGATGCCAGAACCCGTGTGGTGGTTTCCTTGAGGTTTTCCTGAATGGCGCTGTCCAGCGGCAGCACGGCATTCTTGTCCTCGATGAAATCACCCAGCTGGCTATCTTCCTCATCGCCGATTGGCGTCTCAAGGCTGATCGGCTCTTTGGCGATTTTCATCACCTTACGAACTTTCTCAAGCGGCATCTGCAGCTTTTCTGCCAGTTCTTCCGGTGTCGGCTCTCGGCCGATCTCGTGAAGCATCTGGCGCCCGGTCCGGACCAGCTTGTTGATCGTCTCGATCATATGCACCGGAATACGGATTGTGCGTGCCTGATCCGCAATCGAGCGTGTGATCGCCTGACGAATCCACCAGGTCGCATAGGTCGAGAACTTGTAACCACGGCGGTATTCGAACTTGTCCACCGCCTTCATCAGGCCGATGTTACCTTCCTGAATAAGATCAAGGAATTGCAAGCCACGGTTCGTGTACTTTTTGGCGATCGAGATCACCAGACGCAGGTTGGCTTCGACCATTTCCTTCTTGGCTTGCCGCGCCTCTTTCTCACCCTTTTGAACCTGCTGCACGATGCGGCGAAATTCAGGGATGTCGAGACCGACATATTGACCGACCTGAGCCATGTCGTTGCGCAGTTCCTCAACCTTCTCGGTCGAGCGTTCAATGAACATCTGCCAGCCCCGGCCCGGCTTTTCCGCCATCTCGGCCAGCCAGTTCGGGTCCAACTCGCGGCCACGATAGGCATCGATGAACTCGCGACGGTTAATGCGGGCCTGGTCGGCCAGTTTCACCATCGCGCTGTCCAGCGACATGATGCGACGGTTGATACCGTAAAGCTGGTCGATCAGTGCTTCGATCCGGTTATTGTGCAGGTGAAGGCCATTCACCAGTTCAACAATTTCAGCACGCAGTTTCTGATAGGTTTCCTCGTCCTTGGCGCTGAAAGTGCCATCTTCGTTCAACGTCGCTGAAATCCGGCTGTCCTGCATCTCGGACAGCATCGCAAAATCGGTCGAGATACGTTCCAGCGTGGTCAGCACCTGATCCTTCAGTGCCGCTTCCATCGCGGCGAGCGACATGTTGGCCTGATCGTCTTCGTCGTCATCATCATCGCTGGCAATCGGGTTGCCGTCAGCATCCAGCTCCGGCCCCGTATCCTTTTCAGGTTTGGCCGCCTGCACGTTGGATGTGTTGACGACGGGCTCCTCCACGTCACCATCTTCATCCAGTTGGTTGCCGAATGTCGTTTCAAGGTCAATGACATCGCGCAACAGGATGTCTTCGCTCAGCAATTCGTCGTGCCAGATGGTGATCGCCTGGAAGGTCAACGGGCTTTCGCACAGGCCCGCGATCATTGTATTCCTGCCAGCCTCGATCCGTTTGGCGATGGCAATCTCGCCCTCACGACTCAGCAGCTCGACGCTGCCCATCTCGCGCAGATACATACGCACCGGGTCGTCGGTACGGTCCAGCTTTTCGGTCTGCGCACCGGCCAGCGCAACTTCGCGAGGCCCGTCTGTCGTCACCAGTTCGGTCGAGCCCTTGTTCTCTTCTTCTTCGGCCTCTTCATCTTCGATGATATTGATGCCCATCTCGGACAGCATCGACATCACGTCCTCGATCTGTTCCGAACTGACCTGATCAGGCGGCAAAACCTGATTAAGCTGGTCGTAGGTGATGTAACCTTTCTCGCGGGCCTCGGCGATCATCTTCTTGACCTGGGCCTGGCTCATGTCCAGCGAGATTTCCTGTTCCTGCTCGTCGGATTTGCGGTCTTCGTTCGTATCCTTGGCGGCCATTCAATGCTCCTGCAGGGATGGGTGATTCGTTTGCACCGAATCATTAGCGCGTAGAAGTGATTCGGCCACCCGTTTACCCGTTTTTCTTTTCCAGTGCCTTACGAAAACACCACTTTAGCGGCGTTTCCTCTCAAAATTGATGCCGGACATGATTGCCTCAAACGCGTCTTTCTCGTCGCGGTTGATTCGCGCGCCGTTGTCGGCGACGTCAAAAAGGGCCTTGTCCTCGTTCTGGCTGCGGCTCGTGCGGTTGCGCTCTTCGGCGGCCTGAGCCAGCCGGTACGTCAACGCCTCATCGGCCAGATCGGACAGTTCCTCTGCAGCCTCAGCAATCTCGGCATCCAACCCCCGGAGCGCTTTGATCTTTGCGAGTTCCTCGGCCAGTGTCATCTCGGCCTTTTCGACGTCGCCTGGTTTGAACACACAGGGGATGACAGCCACATGGCGAAGGGCCAGCAGGTTTTCAAGGGGCTCGGGTCCCAAAGTTTGCATGATGTGGTCTTGCAAGTTTTCAGGATCATCGATTGCGTGACGCAGGATCGCCCCGCGCAGGGCCGCGTGATCGGGATCGTGGCAATCCATCTCCTCAAGTTGATGCTCGAATTGCACGACAACCTGCGGATTCAGAATGACAATTGCCAGGATGGCCGCTTCCCGCAATTGAATATCCGCGTTCTCGGACGACGCCAGAAACGACGCGCGAGCACCCGGCGTGGCCGGTTGAGCCTGCGGCTGCCATTTTCCGCGTGGCGGCCATTGGCGATTGGAAGATTGTCGCTGCGGCCGAAACAATTTCCAGCGCAGGTCCTTAATTTCCTGCCCGTAATGTGACCGGATCGAGGGATCACGGATCAGCTTGATTTTCTCGCGCAGGGATTTATCCAGCGCAGCCTTGCGTTCGGGGCTGTCGAACACCTTGTCCTCGGTCTCACGCTGCCACAGCAGTTTGACCATCGGGATCGCGGCATCGAGAACGGCCTGCACCGCCCCCGGTCCCTCGGCACGCAACAGGTCATCGGGGTCCTTGCCCTCGGGCATCAGGGCAAAGCGCAGAGACTTGCCAGCTTCCAGCAGTGGCAACGCCAGATCGACCGCTCGCATCGCCGCACGCAGGCCCGCCGTATCGCCATCCAGAGCGATGATCGGTTCGTCTGAAATGCGCCAGAGGAGCTGCAGCTGATGTTCTGTAATCGCCGTGCCCAGAGGCGCAACAGACGCCCCGAATCCGGCCTCGGCCAGCGCGATGACGTCCATATACCCCTCGGCCACGATCAGAGGCTGCCCCTTGCCTGCCACCTGTCGTGCGGGACCGTGATTATAGAGACTGCGGCCCTTGTCGAACAACTCTGTCTCGGGTGAGTTGAGGTATTTGGCGTTGTCATTCGGGTCCATCGCCCGGCCGCCGAAGGCAATGCAGCGCCCCCGCGCATCGCGGATCGGGTACATGATCCGGTTGCGGAATGTATCATAGGGCTTCTTGCCCTTGTTTGAAGGCTTGGCCAGACCCGCGCCAAGGATCAACTCCTCAGCCACGTTCTTACCGGTCAGGTGATCCCACAGCGACTGCCAGCCATCAGGAGCAAAACCGATCTCCCAACGATCCAATGCCTGTGCGTTCAAGCCCCGGCGGGTCAGATAATCGCGTGCCGCGCCCCCTGCCCCGGTCTTGAGTTGCAAACGGAAGAACTGAACCGCCTGCTCCATGACATCGGCCAGTTGCGACCGCCGGTCCTGTTTTTCCTGCGCCTTTGGATCACGCGCGGGCATCGGCATCCCGGCTTCACGCGCCAAAATCTCAACCGCTTCGATGAACGAGACATTCTCGGTCTCTTTCACGAAGCTGATCGCATCCCCTTTGGCGTGACAACCGAAGCAGTAATAGAATCCCTTTTGATCATCGACATGGAACGAGGCGGTCTTTTCATGATGGAACGGGCATGGCGCCCACATATCACCCTTGCCCTGATTGGACTTGCGCTGATCCCACATGACCTTACGCCCGACAACCTGAGACAGGCTGAGGCGAGTGCGCAGTTCATCCAGAAAACCGGGGGGCAATGACATGGACCAAACTTGCCAGAAATGAAAACGCGCGCCAAGGGGAGGGCGCGCTTATCCACAGCGAATTAACGTAACTGTGGATTACTGCTGCATACACAGTTCCAGCCAGGCTGCGCCAAGGTCCTTTTTGCGAACGTCGCGCATCTTCTGTTCATAAACCCAAGGCGCGATCAACGGGATTGCCGCATTGTAGTTCTCGGGCCATGTCGGACCACTGTCAGCCACTGCCTGCGCCACATCGCGTTCCTTGACCCGGTCAAGGCGTGCTTTCTGTATAGCTGCAACAACGTCAGCCTGATACTTGCAGCTTTGTTCTTTGGTTTCCTGTGCTACCACTGGCGTGGCGAACAGCGCCGCAACGATGGCGATACGCAACATGGGGGCCTCCCGGATTCGTTTCTTTCAGCGCAGCTTACCCGCGCGCGGCGACGCCTTCCATCGCCCTTCTCAAATCGTGAACCAAAGTCTTAGCCATGGATCGGAAAACCATGATCTGAAAAGCATTTTCACCAACCCGCGTGATTGATGCGGTCATGTGAAACAGAGGCGTTCGGGCGGTGTGGCCTCGCTTGAAATGGCTGCTTCGCAGATCGACGGGTACGACCCGCGCGAGCACATCTTCCACCCCGGCTCCTTCCAGCCGTACCACTGTCCATGCATCTGATTGATCCACGACGACAGCGTGCTCCATCAAAGCAACATCCGGCACCGGCCCGATCAGCATCGCATGTGCGGGACCGAACCAGACCGCCCGCGCACCCGCCTTTCCTGTTGCCCGGTTGGCCGACGGACACGCCATCCCATGCGCCGCCTTCAAAACGTCGGACAGCGCTTTTTGCTTACCCTTGAGGGGCGAGATCGAGTGAATCGTCACCGCTTCCTCTTCGCTGAGCGTCACAGACCCGACTGTCAAAGGCAGCAGCCCGTCACAAGGCGTTTTAGCAACCAGTTTATCCACGAACGCGCCCTCCCTCAGGGTCAAAGAAGACAGGATTCACCACCTCGCACAGGGTCGTTACGCCGCGCAGATGGTCGACCATTTTCACGACTTCTCCGTACCTGTCCGGCCCATCCGCAAGGAACCCCACACCGAGCATCGTTTCCAGCGTGGGCGAGTAGCAGACCGAGGTCACATACCCCTGATCATTGGTACGCACAGGCTCGGCCTCTTCTTTATAAAGATGTGCACCGGCCAACAGCTCTCGGCTTTCACCGATCGGTTTCAACCCGACCAGCCGTTCGCGCCCCGGTTCTTCCAGACCGGGACGTTCGGACATCGTCTTACCGATGCAATCCTTCTTCTGAGAGACCATCCGACCCATGCCGATGTCATACGCGGTCGTCCGTCCGTGTATCTCGGAGTGTGTAATAAAGCCCTTTTCGATCCGCAGAACGTTCAGTGCCTCCATCCCGTAAAGCCCGCCGCCCAGCGCCTCGGCTTTTTTGGTCAGAATATCGAACAGGCTGGCGCCGTAACGAGCGGGCACGGCAATCTCATATGCGTGCTCACCCGAAAACGAGATGCGGAACAGGCGACCCTGCACCCCAAGCACCGAGATCGGACCACAGGCCATGAAAGGCCAGCTTTCGTCGTCAATGGGTGTGTCCAGCAGATCGTTCAACAACTCACGCGACTTCGGGCCGGCGACGGCAAATTGCGCCCATTGCTCGGTCACCGAGGTGAACGACACATCGAGATCGGGGCGCAGACCCTGGTGAACAAACTCCAGATGTTTCATCACCTCCCCCGCCGCGGCGGTGGTCGTCGTCATCAGGTAGTGCGTCTCCCCCAGCCGCGCGGTGGTGCCGTCGTCCATAACGAACCCATCCTCGCGCAGCATGAGACCATACCGTGTTCGACCCACTTTCAATGTCGAGAACATGTTTGTGTAGACGAAATCCAGAAACGCTCCGGCATCCGGGCCCTGAATGTCGATCTTCCCTAAGGTCGAGACGTCACACACGCCAACCGTCTGACGCACCATATTGACCTCTCGGTCACAGGATTGACGCCATGTGGTTTCTCCATCCTTCGGGAAATAACTGGGACGGTACCAGAGACCGGCCTCAATCATCGGCGCCTTTCGCGCAGCCGTTGCCTTGTGCGAGGTGGTGAACCGTTGAGGCTTGAAGCCAGCCCCTTCGGCCCCCGCACCCAGCGCCGCAATCGCAATGGGCGCATAAGGCGGTCGAAACGTCGTCGTGCCGGTCTCGGGAATACCTCTTCCAGTGGCATCCGCCAGAACCGCCAGCGCGGCCACGTTCGAGTTCTTGCCCTGATCGGTGGCCATCCCCTGAGTGGTATAGCGCTTCACATGCTCGACCGATCGGAAGTTTTCAGTGGCGGCCTGTTTGACGTCTTTCACCGTGACATCGTTCTGGAAATCCAGCCACGCGCGGCCCTTGCCGGGCACGGCCCAAAGCTGAGAGATAACGTATGGCGTATCCTCAGCCTCGGGCACCGCGACCTTGGGTGCTTTCAGTCCCAACTCACTTAAAGAGCTCTCCGCCGCGCTGATCCCCTCGTGCAGGCAGGCGAAGGTCGAGAACGATCCGTTGCAGGCGCCAGCCGTGATCATGCCCGGCACCGCATCCGGTGTGGGGACAAATGCCTCAATCTCGCGTCGCCAGGTCGGGCGGCCATTCATGTGGCATGTCAGATGGACCGAAGGGTTCCACCCCCCCGTCATCGCGAGACAATCGGTGTGAATCCTGTCCTCTCCGCTGGCCCTGCGGACCGTGATCGCCTCCAAGCCTTTTCGACCGGCAGTCCCACAGACCTGCGCCCCACGCAGCACCTCATAGTCATCGGACAAAGGCGCATCATGGCGGCTGTCGATCACCGCCGCGACGTGAACACCTGCATCCAGCAAATCGCGCGCGGTGCGGTGAATGTCATCGGTGTTGCCGAAAATCGTCACGTTCCGGCCCGGCCTGACACCCCATCGGTTCAAATAGGCCCGCACCGCGCCAGCGGTCATGATGCCAGGCCGGTCATTGTTGCGAAACGCGACTGGGCGCTCCAACGCACCTGCCGCCAGTACGGAACGCTTGGCAACGATCCGCCAGTAGGTCTCAAGCGGCGCCCCGTTAGGGCGTCGGTCGGTGTGGTGCAAAACCCGTTCGAGCGCCGCAAAAGTACCCTGATCATAGGCACCTGCGACGGTTGTCCGCGTCATGATGCGAACATTGTCCATCGACGCCAACTCGGCCAGCACCTCGTCAACCCAGACCGGACCCGGCTTTCCGTCCACTTCGTAGCTTTCGGCCAGCAGACGCCCACCGACGCGGCTGTTTTCGTCCGCCAGAATAACATCCGCCCCGGCGCGGCCCGCAACCAGCGCGGCCATCAGTCCGGCGGGTCCTGCGCCGATAATCAACAGATCACAAAAGGCATACGCGCTTTCGTACTTGTCGGGATTGTCCTGCCCCGACAGCGCCCCCAGCCCTGCCGCACGCCGGATGACGGGTTCATAGAGCTTCTCCCAGAAGCTCTTCGGCCACATGAAGGTCTTGTAATAGAAACCCGCACCCAGAAACGGCGCAGCCAGATCGTTAATCCCCATCACGTCGAAATTCAGGCTCGGCCAGCGGTTCTGGCTGTGCGCATCCAGCCCCGGGTAAATCTCTTGCATCGTGGCGCGAACATTTGGTTCCTGCGCAGCCCCGGCCCCGACGGTCACCAGCGCATTCGGCTCTTCACTGCCCGCAGTCAGGACGCCCCGCGGCCGGTGATATTTAAACGAGCGCCCCATCAGCCGTACACCGTTTGCTAGCAGGGCCGACGCCAGCGTATCGCCCGAATAGCCGCTATAGCCGACACCATCGAACACGAACGGAATCGATTGCGTGCGATCGATCAGGCCTTTTCCATCAATCCTCATTCTTGTGCCTCCGACGCCAGTTGCACGTCGATCATCTCGTGCGTCATGGTGTTTCGCGTGACCACGATCCATGCGCCACAACCGCCTTCGTGATACCAAAGCTCTCGGGTCGGCCCCGCCGGGTTCTCACGTTGATAGACGAAGTCATCCCACGCAGCCTCATCGGCATCCGGAGCCGGACGGTCCAGATCGACAGCCGCGCCGCGATAATAAAACTCGCGCCGATCCCGTTCGCCGCAATACGGACAGGTGATCCTCATACCCGCACCCCCTGCTCTATCATTCCAAGAAAGTTCAATCCCGACATTGCCACCCTCAATGCAGATTGTGTTGAGAGCCTTTGCCCTCTTCATCGATGATCCCGCGCCCCGTACGGAAACGGTCCAGTCGGAACCCGGTGGCATTTTCGTGATACCGGTCGGTTGCGATCAGATGCGCGAACACGTTGCCAGAGCCCGGCACCGCCTTGAACCCGCCGTAGTTCCAGCCGCAGTTCAGATAGAGCCCCTCGATATCCGTTTTGTCGATGATCGGTGATCCATCCGGCGACATATCCATGATCCCGCCCCAGGATCGCAGGACCCGGGCCTTACCGATCATCGGCATCAGGGCCATCCCGGCCTCCATCACGCTTTCGACCGTGGGCAGGTTACCCCGCGCCGCATATGAGGCGTAGAAATCCAGATCGCCGCCAAAGACCAGACCGCCCTTGTCCGACTGGCTGATATAGAAATGCCCCATGCCAAAGGTCACCACATGATCAATGCAGGGTTTCAATCCTTCGGTCACAAAAGCCTGCAACACATGGCTTTCAATCGGTAGGCGCATTTCGGCCATCGCAGCCACCTGCCCTGACCGTCCCGCAGCGACCATCGCCACCTTCTTGGCCCGGATCGGCCCGCGCGAAGTCTGAACTCCGCGCACGGCACCGTTTTCGATATCAATGCCGGTCACTTCGCAATTCTGGATCAGATCAACACCGCGCTGATCCGCCCCGCGCGCATACCCCCAGGCCACGGCATCGTGTCGCGCCGTCCCTCCGCGTGGGTGATAGAGCCCGCCATAGAGTGGGAAGCGCAGGTCATCGAAGTTCAGATAGGGCACCATCTTCTTCAGTTCGTCACGATTGAGAAGGATGGCATCGTCCCCCTGGCTGATCATCATGTTGCCGCGCCGCGCCGCCGCGTCCCGCTGCCCATCTGAATGGAACAGGTTGATGATCCCACGCTGAGAATGCATGACGTTGTAGTTCAGGTCTTCTTCAAGACCCTCCCACAACTTCAGCGAATGAGAATAAAACTCGGAATTGCCCTGCAAAAAGTAATTCGCGCGCACGATGGTTGTGTTGCGCCCTATGTTGCCGCCACCGATATAGCCCTTTTCCAGAACCGCGATGTTGGTCAGGCCATATTCCTTGGCAAGATAATAAGCCGTGCTCAACCCATGACCGCCGCCACCGATAATCACGATGTCATATTCGGATTTAGGCTCGGGCTCGCGCCAGTGCGGCGTCCAGCCCTTATTGCCGGTCAGGCCCTCTTTCAGGACACGTAAGCCGGAGAAACGCATTCAGACCTCCCTGCAGGTATGTCGGCATCAAACCAACTTCACCTAGCAGTAACAATGTCGGAATCCGGTTCCACTGCTGTTTTCGACGAAAACTTGTCGCTGGGCGACCAATCCGTCCGCGCTGGCGACTTTTGTCGAAACGAAAAGCAGCCAACCCGAAGGCTGGCCGCTTTCAACGTTTATGGCGCTTGCAGGTGCTCAGAGGCCCTTGGCGCGATAACTTTTCGAGACCCGGTCGATCGCAACGATATAGGCCGCAGTGCGCAGATCGTCGACATCGGCGCGATCATGCCAAACTTCGCTCATCGACTGGTAAGCAATCCGCATCGTATCATCGAGGCCCGAACGCACGAGTTCCAGTTCATCCGCGCCCTTAAGGTACTTGGCTTTGAAATCCGGAGACATCGACCAGGCGTCACCCAGGTACCGATCCAGCCGCTGCAATTCACTGACGATCAACTCATGCCGGGCCTCTTCCTGACGGCGTTGCATCCGGCCAAAACGGATGTGGCTGAGGTTCTTGACCCACTCGAAGTAGGACACTGTCACACCGCCCGCGTTTGCATACATATCGGGAATGATCACCGTGCCCTTCTTGCGCAATATCTCATCCGCACCCGCCGTCACCGGCCCATTGGCGGCCTCGATAATCAGCGGCGCCTTGATCCGTTCGGCGTTGGACAGATTGATCACCCCCTCCAGCGCCGCCGGGATCAAGATGTCACACTCTGCTTCAAGCACGGTGCCACCCTCGGCTGAATGCGTCGCATCGGGATAGTCTTTCACCCCGCCATGCTTGACGATCCATTGCCGCACGGCCTCGACGTCGATGCCGTCGGGGTTATACAACGCGCCATCCCATTCGATGATGCCGACCACGCGTGACCCGTCTTCTTCGCTAAGGAACTTGGCCGCGTGATAGCCCACGTTGCCCAACCCCTGCACGACAACGCGCTTACCGTCCAGCGTGCCTGACAAGCTTGCCTTTTTGACGTCTTCCGGGTTCCGGAAAAACTCGCGCAGCGCATACTGAATACCACGCCCGGTGGCTTCGACCCTGCCCGCGATACCGCCGGCATTCAGCGGCTTACCCGTCACACAGGCCCGCGCGTTGATATCCGTCGTATTCATTCGTGCGTATTGGTCGGCCATCCACGCCATCTCGCGTTCGCCGGTGCCCATGTCGGGCGCGGGGACGTTTTGAGAGGGATTGATCAGATCGCGCTTGGCCAGTTCATAAGCGAAACGGCGGGTGATCTGCTCCATCTCGTGTTCTTCGTATTGGCGCGGATCGATACACAACCCGCCTTTCGAGCCCCCGAAAGGCGCCTCGACCAGAGCGCACTTGTATGTCATCAGCGCAGCAAGCGCCTCAACCTCATCCTGATTCACCGCAAGGGCATAACGGATACCGCCCTTCACGGGCTCCATATGCTCCGAGTGAACCGAGCGATAGCCGGTAAACGTGTGAATCTGCCCCCTCAGTCGAACACCGAAGCGGACGGTGTAGGTGGCGTTACAAACCCGTATCTTCTCTTCCAGCCCCGGCGGCAGGTCCATCAGAGACGCGGCCCTGTTGAACATCAAATCAACACTCTCACGAAAGCTCGGTTCTTTAGTGGCGGTCATAAAATCCTCCGTGCCGGTAGGTGACATACGTCATGACGTTTTGTCGCACCGCTGATGATTTACCGCAATCAGTAACTGCACTTATTTTCATCATTTTGTTAACGCCGCCCATCCATTCCTTCGGTGAGTCGGTCGTTAACAAAAAGCCGCAGGATTGTTCCGATACGGGAAACAAACTCACCGAGATTGCCTAAACTAAAGCTGAAACTCGTTAAAAACGAGCGGCATAGCACCCACTACGCCCAAATCTCGCCATGATCCGTGTATAAATTATTAAAGTTGCGAAGAGCTTGCATCAGTGCGCCTGATCGACAGAGGAACCCGTTATGCGCAAGTTTGATTTGATGACCCATTTCAACCGTATCTGCCACGAGAGCAGGTGCTCACAGCACTTGCGGCGGTTTGTTGCTTCGACAGACGGCACGATGACCATACTCGCGCTTTTTCTGATCATGATGGTCTTCACCATTGCCGGATTTGCCGTGGATGTCATGCGATATGATCGTGAAAGGGTCAGACTGCAATACGCGCTGGACCGCGCGGTTCTCGCTGCGGCTGATCTGGATCAGGAACTTTGCCCGCGAGTCGTAATAGACGACTATATCAGAAAAGAAGGGTTCGATCCGGCCATCATCACGAAAATAGTGGTTGATCCTGAGACCTGCGAAACGAACGAAGATGGGACGATCAAACAGGTCGAACAACTTGAGGGAAAGCGCAAGGTTGAAGCCAGCGCCGACATGAGTATCGAAACACACTTCATGAAATGGAGTGGTGTCGATCACATTGATACTACCGCCACCAGCATCGCCGAAGAATCGATTGGCAACGTCGAAATCTCGTTGGTGCTGGATGTGTCCGGCTCTATGGCAGGAACAAAGCTGACCAACCTTAAGGAGGCGGCTAACGATTTCATACTCGAGATGATCGCCAAGTCCGAAGACGACAATATTTCCATCTCTATCATTCCATATTCCGAACAAGTCGCCGTACCAGACTACCTGATGAACAAAATCAATACGACAGGGGGCAACGAGGTTGCCAATTGCATCGACTTCCAGACTGCTGACTTTTCGACCACAGCATTTACAGCTTATTCGATAGGTGCCGAAAGCGAAGAGACGTCTCCGCCTCCGTCCGTGCGGCAAACCCTGCACTTCACAGAAAACGGAAACACCGACCATCGTAGCTCCGGCACTGTGGTAGATAAATTCAATCCCTGGGACCCTAACTTTCCCTGCAGAGAAGAGCTTGATAAAGATCGACGTGAAATGGTCGTCATCGAAAATGATACTACTGTTTTGACCAAGTTGATCGACAATATGGTGGCCGCAGGAAGTACTTCGATCAACGTCGGACTGAAGTGGGGCTTGGCCCTGCTTGATGAGAGCACGCAACCTCTGATCAACTCAGTCGCCAATGATACAAACGTTCCAAAAGTTTTCAAAGATCGTCCACGCGCAACCCAAACAACCGAAACCATGAAGGTGGTGGTTCTGATGACGGACGGTAAGAACGACCTTCAAAGGGAAGTTCTTCCACCTTACAATGACGGCCTATCTGACATCTATTGGAACGATGGGGCAAATAAGTATTCGGTGCTCGTTGATGAAAACAACGGACTGTATAAGTGGCCCGATATACCCGTCAACGAATGGAAAGTTGTCGGAGGTAGTTGGAAGTATTGGCAACGAGAGGCCAATCAGGATCATGCCTATGGCGATGGAAGTACTCGATACCGCCGTTGCAAGTATTGGTATAGCTCGGGACGCTGCTATAACTACTATAGCGAGGTTCGTGACGAACCGGAACCAGGAAGCGCCGAAAGACTGACTTGGCCCGATGTCTGGGCATATACCGAAAGACAAGCCATCGAGTCGCTCCTCCGCCGCACAAAAGGCAACACCTACGCGAACAATTTTAGGGACAATTCCGTATTAACCTCCAACACAACCACCAAGGACGCGAACGTTGTTTCGCTCTGCACTCAGGCCGACAAAAAGGATATCATTATCTTCTCAATTGCGTTTGAGGCCCCCAACAGCGTCAAGCAGATCCTAAAAGACTGTGCGATCAAACCTGCGCGCTATTATGAAGCAACCAGTGGTCAGATTGGTCGTGTATTTGATTCGATCGGCACCTCCATTCAAAATCTGAGGCTGACCCAATGATCACGACACTGCGAAAGCGGCTGCGCAGATTTTGCCGCCGCGAAGATGGCACCTCGTCCATTGAGATTATCTGGTGGTTTCCATTCTTCACCTACGTAGCCTATTCGGGCATGGATTTGGGGTTGCTCTCCTTCCATCATGCCGATCTCGAACGCTCATTGGACATGACGATTCGAGAAGTTCGGCTTAATCGCTTGCCCGAGGGTGAAGAGAAATGGGATCACGCGCTTCTTAAGAGAATGATCTGTGAAGAGGCCATCATATCCAATTGCTCAGATCACCTTGCGCTTGAGATGAAATCCATTGACCCCCGCGTCGGCAATGAGTTGGATCCCAATACCTATTGCGTCGACACTCCGGAAGAAATCCGAAAGCCTGACGATGTTGTTTTCGAACAGGGCACTTCAAACGAACTGATGATTATTCGCGCCTGCCTCGAGGTTAAACCCGTCTGGGGCTTTTCAATGATGGGTGACCTTGTGAAGCCGGGCAAGGACAACGATGGCCAATGGGAATTGCACGCGATTTCGGTATTTGTTCATGAACCGTTCGGAGGGTCATCAAGCACCTCTGATGAGGACTCTTCTGAAACGACGACGGGTACAACTGATGCCTCACTTTAACCGCGCAAATCGAAGTCGACTCAAGGGTCTGTTCAACGGCTTCTTCAGGCGAGAAGACGGCGTAATCTCGGTCGAGGCAATGCTGATCCTACCGATGCTGTTTTGGTCGATGTTCGCATCCTACACCTACTATGACAGCTATCGTCAAAGCGCGCGCAACATCAAAGGCGCGTACGCTATTGCCGACATCATCTCACGCGAAGATGGCGATATTAACACCAAATATATCGATACTTTGTATGATCTGTTGAACGAAATGGTCTACACGCGGTCGCCGGTGTCGATGCGCGTTTCCTATATAGAGTATATTGGAAACAACTCGGGTGTGATGGCCCATAATGTGGTTTGGTCCTGCGTTAGGGGCACAACTTACCCACAGTTGATAAACTCCGAAATCGACAAAATTAAGCATCGGATTCCGGTGATGCCTGCTAACGGGTCGATGATCATTGTAGAAACCAAGAACACCTACAAGGCTCCGTTCCAGATGGGCTTTGAATTTGCCGATTTCGAGATGGACAACTTTGTGTTCACGCACCCGCGGGTTTTCGACCAGGTCGTCAATACCCCCTGCAAAATAAGTTAATCCTTCTCCGCAAGCATCGCCGAAAGCATCTCCGACATAAACTTGGTCTCGGCGGCGGCTGTCATGCCGCCGACCCCAATCCGTCGGCCCACGCGCCACCAGAGACCCGGGGCCCAGTTGTTCGAGTTCGGAGTGTGGGTTTTCACCAGAAAGCCATTTGATGGCTTGAAGGCGAACACGCTGCGATCGACGGCTTCGACGTCTTCGACCTTGCAAATCACCTGCCCTGAGCCTGTGCGTAATTGGGACGGGGTGAGCTCGATCCTGTCCTCGGTTGCGGACCACATGCGGTGCGCCAGCCAGAAAGCGGCTGCACCGGCCGCCAGCAGGAACACCTGCCAACCAAACTGAGGCGGTGAGGCCAGCGCCACGTAAATCACCAACACCCCGACCGTGACCAGCATCCCTACCCCGGTCCAGCGTCGCGGGGACGAGGCTGCGACCGTGGCCAGCACTTCTTCCTGCATGTCGTTCTCCTGATTGTTTGCCTGCTTTAGCCGCTTTGATACGTAAAGGACAGCACCTCGTCACCTGTCTGAGCATCTTCGCACAGTGCCGGTGTTCCTGCGCGAATTGATTGCCCCGAACCACGACATAATTTGCGGTCAAACATTCAGGAGGCCGCAATGTCACTCAGACCAACTCTCGAATTCCGCAGGGCTGTGCCGACGATGGAAGGTGCAGGCGTAAAGCTGCACCGTGCGTTCGGGTTTCACGACCCGTCCGAGCTGGACCCGTTTCTGTTGTTTGACGATTTTCGGAATGACAACCCGCAAGATTACATGGCCGGTTTCCCATGGCACCCGCACCGGGGCATCGAGACGATTACCTATGTCCTGTCCGGCTCGGTCGATCACAGTGACTCGCTGGGCAACAGTGGCTCGCTAGGGGCCGGGGACGTCCAGTGGATGACTGCCGGGTCCGGCATTTTGCATCAGGAAATGCCCAAAGGCTCGGCCAGAGGCCAGATGCACGGGTTTCAGCTGTGGGGCAATCTGCCCTCGGATCAAAAGATGACTGCGCCGCGCTATCAGGACGTTCGAAGCACCGACATTCCCAAGATCACCGATGATGATGGGACCAGGGTCCGCGTGATTGTAGGCACTTTCTGGGGGCGCACGGGTCCTGTCGACGGCATCGCCGCCGACCCGCAATATCTGGATATCAGCATACCCGCCGGGGTAAAAAAGACCTTCCGTATCGACACCTACCGCAGAGCATTTGCCTATATCTTTGAGGGGAATGCCGCCTTTGCGGATGCGTCGCGCCCAACCGGCGTTCTGCTGGAAAAAGAAATCGCCGGGCGAGAGGTCAACATCCGCGACATGTCAGGCGACAGGACTCTGGTTCGGTTCGGGACAGGCGATGAAATCACGGTTCAGGCCGGACCTGAAGGCGTGCGGTTTCTTTTGATCTCAGGCGCACCAATCAACGAACCGGTCGCGTGGCACGGACCGATCGTCATGAACACGCAGGCCGAATTGCAGCAAGCGTTTCGGGAATTGCGAAACGGTACATTCATACGCCCGGCCCACTAAGGGCCGGTCAGGCAGAGACTGCCCTGCGCACCATGTCCCAATACACCTGCTCAACTTCATCAAGCGACAACCGCCCGCCGCTGCGATACCAGGTGATTACGCCGTTCAGCATGGCGATCACCGCCAATGTGGTGATCTTGGTATCGGTGACCGAGAATTGACCCGATTTCTGGCCCTTGCGCAGGATATTCTCCAGCGAGTCCTCGTAAAGGCGGCGGAGCGCCTCGATTTCGGTGAAATTCTCAGACGTCAGATTGCGCAGCTCCATATAGGCGATGAACACCTCATCAGGGCGCTGCAGGTGAAACCGGATGTGAAATCCGACAAACTGGCGGAGAGCCTCCTGCGGATCGCCCGGCCGATCCAGATCGTCATAGGCCGCAAGCAGGTCCTGCATGTGATCGCGCATCAGACGAAACAGCAGGCTCTGCTTGTCAGGGGTGTAATTGTAGAGAGCGCCCGCCTGCACCCCGACCTCACCCGCGATCTGCCGCATCGATACTGCGGCGTAACCATGACGGGCAAATAGACCCAGCGCCGCCTCGCGGATGCGAGGGCCGGTAATGTCGGAATGAGAGCCTTGTGTACGCGCCATGTCACCACCTTATATGAACAGGCGTTCAGATAGAAGCCCGCTTGAACCAATCCGGCAAAACGTGCATCACGGGACACACGCCGCAACCCAAAGGTCCGCGATGAAGTTTTTGCCGCCGATACTCCTTATGCTGGCCACCGCAGGCTGCGCCAATATCCCCGAGCTTGAAGGCAGCGAAACCGCCGCCTTGCGTAAGGCGCCCTACCCCAAGCTCATTGCTCTGGACCCGGCCCTTGGCCCCCCCACGGACCCGGTCAGTGAGGCGGCAGAGGTTGAAGAAGATCTGACAACACGCAGCGAAGCGTTGGCAAAAAAGGCCGAGGCGCTGCAAAACGTCGAGATTGAGTAAGATTTCGTCCGAACCAAAGACACCGAAAGATTAGACGGATTGCACCCCTGCCCTTAACCCGCTAAGGCAGCGCGCAAAGGACACGTCGCCATCGCGGGCGGTATTGCGAGCAGAAAGGACCCAAGGGAATGACACAGGCGCTGAGGCTTGGAATTGCCGGATTGGGAACGGTTGGCGTAGGCGTGGTCAAAATCGTGCGCCGCCATGCCGATCTGCTGCAGGCCCGCACCGGGCGCACCATCGAAATCACCGCTGTCTCTGCCCGTGATGCCACCAAAGATCGCGGCGTAAACCTATCGGATTACGCTTGGGAGACCGATCCGGTTGCCTTGGCCAAGCGCGATGATGTTGATGTTTTTGTCGAACTGATGGGCGGCGAGAACGGGCCTGCCAAGGCTTCCGTAGAAGCCGCTTTGGCGCGTGGCAAGGATGTCGTCACCGCGAACAAGGCGCTGCTGGCGATCCATGGTCAGGAATTGGCCGAAAAGGCCGAAGCCGCAGGTCGCGTCATTCGGTTCGAGGCCGCCGTCGCTGGCGGCATCCCGGTTATCAAATCCCTGACCGAGGGGCTGGCCGGCAATGAAATCACCCGCGTCATGGGCGTGATGAACGGCACCTGCAACTACATTCTGACCCGGATGCAATCGCAGGAATTGGGGTACAACGCCCTGTTCGAGGAATGCGCTCAGTTGGGCTATCTCGAGGCCGACCCCAATCTGGACGTGGGCGGCATCGACGCGGCGCATAAACTGGCACTGCTGTCTTCGATTGCATTCGGGACAAAGCCGAATTTCGACGGGATCGAGATCGAGGGTATTCAGCAGATTAGCCTCGATGACATCCATCAGGCCCACGACATGGGGTATCGCATCAAACTGTTGGGCGTTGCACAGCGCACTGCACGGGGTTTGGAACAGCGGATGCAGCCTTGTTTGGTGCCGAGCGATTCTCCGTTGGGTCAGCTGGAGGGCGGAACCAATATGGTCGTGCTGGATGGGGATGCGGTTGAACAGATTGTCCTGCGTGGCCCCGGCGCGGGTGAAGGCCCTACGGCCAGCGCAGTGATGGGCGACGTCTGCGATCTGGCGCGCGGCCTGCACGTCCCGACATTTGGCCGCCCTGCCACATCGCTGCAAGAGGCCGCGCCGGCCGTCACCGGCCTGCCCGCGCCCTATTATCTGCGGCTCGGACTACTGGACAAACCCGGCGCCCTGGCCAAGGTCGCCGCCATCCTGGGGGATGCCGGTGTTTCCATCGACCGGATGCGCCAGTACGGACACACCGAAAGCACCGCGCCCGTGCTGATCGTGACACACAAAACCACACGGACCACGCTCGACCATGCATTGGATGGCCTGCGCGCTACCGATGTGGTGGCCGGGGAACCCGTTGCCCTGCGCATCGAGCAGGTCTGACCCCTTGCAGCCTGTGCTGCGCGCGGGCTATGCCGGATAGAACGCCTGAGCTGACCAAAGGATTTTCGAAGATGAACGCTGCCAAGATCGATTTCAACGACCGCCTGTTGTCTCTGGGCCTTGCACGTGTGGCGGAACAGGCCGCGCTGGCATCTGCCTCGCTGGTTGGCCGGGGTGATGAGAAAGCTGCCGATCAGGCCGCCGTCAATGCAATGCGGGAACAGCTGAACCTGCTGGATATCGAAGGCGTCGTCGTCATTGGTGAAGGCGAACGCGATGAAGCGCCGATGCTTTATATCGGCGAAGAGGTTGGGACCGGCAACGGCCCCGGTGTGGATATCGCGCTGGACCCTCTTGAGGGCACGACCCTGACCGCCAAGGATATGCCCAATGCCCTGACCGTCATCGCAATGGGCCCGCGCGGTTCGATGCTGCACGCGCCGGACGTGTATATGGACAAGCTCGCCATCGGGCCGGGCTACCCTGAGGGCGTCGTCAATCTGGACATGAGCCCGCGCGAACGTGTCGAAGCGTTGGCTAAAGCCAAAGGGTGCGAGCCTGCCGATATCACCGTTTGCATATTGGAGCGTCCCCGCCATGAAGCGATGATCGCAGAGGTTCGCGCCACCGGAGCCTCGATCCGCCTGATCACCGATGGCGACGTTGCGGGTGTGATGCATTGCGCCGAAAGCGAAGTTACAGGCATCGACATGTACATGGGTCAGGGCGGCGCCCCCGAGGGCGTTCTGGCCGCCGCCGCTCTGAAATGCATGGGAGGGCAGATTTTCGGCCGCCTGCTGTTCCGCAACGATGACGAACGCGGCCGCGCTGCCAAGGCGGGCATCACCGATCTCGACCGCGTCTACGCGCGCGACGAGATGGTGACCGCAGACGTGATCTTTGCCGCCACCGGCGTAACCGGTGGTTCGCTGCTGCCACGTATCAAGCGCGAGCCGGGCTGGGTCGAGACGACGACGCTGTTGATGCGCTCGAAGACGGGCTCGGTCCGGCGGATGTCTTATCGCACCCCGATGTGGCCCCATAACGGCGCATAGCGGCTTGCGCAGCTACCTTCGGCGAGAGTATTTGTAAAAAGATGAAGAGGCCGGGTCCGAAGGGGTCCGGCCTTGGTGCATGAGGTGAGATGTGGCGTTTCTAGGTGTTGAGCAATCATTGACGGGGCGGCGCTGGGTTGGACCCCCGATCGACGTCGAGCGGTCGGCTGAGATGATGGCCCAGCAGACCGATCTGCCGCGCGCCGTGTGTCAGGTATTGGCGCGGCGCGGCGTCCCGGTCATGGAAGCAAGGGGTTTTCTGGAGCCCAAGCTGAAGGAGTTGCTGCCCGATCCGCGTTCGATGAAGGATATGGAGGTCGCCGCCACGCGGTTTCTCGAGGCCGTGCGTAATCGGCAGAAGATTGCAGTATTCGCAGATTATGATGTGGACGGGGGCAGTTCGGCGGCGCTGTTGTTGGTGTGGCTGCGCCAGATGGGGCTTGCCGCGACACTCTATGTGCCCGACCGGATTGATGAGGGATACGGGCCAAATATCCCCGCCATGCGGGAATTGGCCTCAAGCCATGACCTGATCATCTGCGTGGATTGCGGGACACTCAGCCACGAACCCATCGCTGCTGCCAAAGGTGCGGATGTGATCGTTCTGGATCACCATCTGGGCGGAGAAACATTACCTGACTGCGTGGCAGTGGTGAACCCGAACCGGCAGGATGAGAGCGGCGATCTGGGATATTTCTGCGCCGCTGCCGTGGTGTTTCTGATGCTGGTCGAGGCTGGCCGCCAACTCCGCGAGGCCGGAGCCAAAGGGCCGGACCTGATGGCGATGCTCGATCTGGTAGCACTGGCCACGGTGGCGGATGTCGCTCCGCTGATCGAGGCCAACCGGGCTCTGGTTCGGCAAGGGCTGAAAGTCATGGCCCAAAGGCAAAGGCCGGGATTGGTCGCGCTTTCGGATGTGGCACGGATGGATACCGCCCCCAATAGCTATCATCTTGGATTTCTGCTTGGGCCGCGCGTGAACGCGGGCGGGCGCATTGGGCAGGCAGATCTGGGCGCACGGTTGCTGAGCACCGACTCGGTCACCGAAGCCGAAGCCCTGTCAGAACGACTGGACGCGTTAAACTCCGAACGGCGCGAGATCGAAAACACAGTCCGCGCTGCGGCGCTGGCGCAGGCCGACGAACGCGGACTGGATGCGCCGCTTGTCTGGGCTGCGGGTGACGGGTGGCATCCGGGCGTTGTCGGCATCGTAGCATCGCGGTTGAAAGAGACCGCGAACCGGCCTGCTGTCGTTATTGGGTTTGACGGGGAAGAGGGCAAAGGTTCGGGTCGTTCGGTCTCGGGCGTAGATCTGGGGGCTTCGATTCAGCGCCTTGCCTCCGAAGGGCTGTTGGTCAAGGGCGGAGGCCACAAGATGGCTGCGGGCCTGACAGTAATGCGCGACCAACTGGAGCCCGCGATGGCGCGTCTGTCAGAGTTGCTGGCAAAGCAGGGCGCGGGGCAAAGCGGCCCAGCAGACCTGAAGCTGGACGGGGCGCTGATGCCCGGGGCCGCCAGGGTCGATTTGATCGAGCAGATCGATCAGGCGGGGCCGTTCGGTGCCGGAGCCCCTGCCCCGCGCTACGCCCTGCCCGATCTGCAGGTGCGCTTTGCAAAGCGCGTGGGAGAGTCTCATCTGAAGCTGTCACTGTCGGATGGTATGTCCGGTGGTCTGGACGCAATCGCCTTCGGAGCGTTCGATGGTCCACTGGGTAATCGCTTGTCCAACCACGGCGGCGCACGGTTCCATTTCGCCGGACGGCTTGAGGTTAACTCCTGGGGCGGACGGCAAAGTGTACAACTTCGGCTGGAAGACGCGGCGGAAGCCGACTGAGTACAAATTCTCATTCCCGCCAAAAGGCCCAAAAAACTTTCATAGCCTTGCGTTTTTCGTCTTGCGGGGGTGCTGGGTTATCCGTAAAAGGCCCTCCACAAGCCAGCGTGGCCCGTTCGTCTATCGGTTAGGACGCCAGGTTTTCAACCTGGAAAGAGGGGTTCGATTCCCCTACGGGCTACCATTTATGCTTGCGCCAGTTCTTAGATGGCCCGTTCGTCTATCGGTTAGGACGCCAGGTTTTCAACCTGGAAAGAGGGGTTCGATTCCCCTACGGGCTACCACTGCTTCCAAAATTCGTATTCTACACTGCGTCTTGCGCTGCCAACTTCGATCACGGGCGCGCCACGACGACCCTGGCACGGCAAATAAAGCGTTTCGGGCATAAGATCATGAGTGATCCTGTTCGAGACCGATCTGCATTCGCGCTATCTGAGCACATAGACCGCACAATCGGCCCGGCGAACGATCCGTGAAGCGGTCGATCCCAGGAAATACCCGGTCGCACCAGGTTTTTGTGACCCGACAACAATCAGGTCCACACCGGCTTTTGCCGCATATTCAGGAATACGCACGCCGGCTTTGCCCGAGATGACATCGATCGCGATATCCTTTTCATCTGCAGCTATTTCCCTAAGTTTGGACTTCACGCTTTCAGTCAGATGGTTGGCTTCTTTTACCGTTACGAACTCGGCCACGAAGCCCGGAATCTCTTCGAGCACTGTCAGCAGAGTGATCCGGCCCCCATCGTCCAACAACCGTCTTGCGACCTCAAGCTTTTGTCTGGCCAGACTTTCGTGATCCAGAGCAACAGGGATAAGGATGTGGTTAGGCATGTGCTGTTCCTCGTTGTTCAAATCTACCGTCGCGGGCATGGTCCGGCTTCGCAAGCGTGGTCAAAATAGCCACGTCTTGCACGGGGTTGCGGCGTGAGACTGGCACTCGTCGAACTCTGCACCCGGTATCGCCAATGCAGTCGCAAACGGACAGAGCATTTGCCGGGCGCCAAAAGCGTGGCGCCCGGCTGTACGGTTATGCACTGCGGTACAGCTTGGTCATGGAGAATTCGCGATGGCCAAGCGCTTCTGCCGCGGTATTGCGGCCATTGGCGGTGCGGCAGATCATTTCGATCAGCGCATCTCCGGCCTCATCAATCGTCATGTCACGGCGCAGGATACCTGAAACGTCAACGTCGATATGTTCGCTCATGGTGCGTACAGTGCGCGGGTTGGCGGTAATCTTGATGACCGGAACGATCGGGTTGCCGACCACGTTACCCTGACCGGTCGGGAAGGTATGGATGACCGCGCCTCCTGCCGCCATTAACGTGACACACTCGGCCGCGGCCGAAGACGAATCCATGAAATACAGCCCGTTCCCGGATTGCGGCGCTTCCGCCGGTTCAAGAATATCGATGTACTTGGACGTACGACCGATCTTTTCCAGGTTCCCCAGCGCCTTCTCTTCAATTGTGGTCAGGCCGCCTTCGATATTGCCCTTAGTTGGCTGACTGTCAGACAAGTCATCCGTCTGATGCGCAAAGATCACGTCATCCTGATACGCTTTCCACATCTGATACCAGCGCTCACCGACTTCCTCGTTCACGGCTCGTTTCTGGCAGATATGCTCTGCCCCTGTAATTTCAGAGGTTTCGCCGAAAAAGCCTGTGATCCCTTCGGGTAGCAGTTTGTCATACATGTTACCGACCGTCGGGCACGAGCCCAGTCCGGTTGTCGTGTCGCTTTCTCCACATTTGGTCGAAACCCAAAGCTCGGAAATATTGCACTCTTCCCGCTGCAGTTCGGTGGCCCAGTGCACGAACTCTTTGGCTTTCCAGCTAGCGGCCCGGATGGTTTCAAAATCGCCATTCTGTTCGATCGAGAATTCGGCAACAGGTTTACCGGTCTCACGGATGCCGTCAGCGATGCGCTTGGTCCAACCCGGTTCGATCCCGATCACCACAACAGCAGCGACATTCGGATTGGCGCCAGTGCCAATCATGGTCCGGAAATGCAGCTCCAGATCCTCACCAAACTGCAACCGTCCATAGGCATGTGGCAAAGCCATCGAGCCTTTGACGTTGTTTGCCACAGCCTCGCACGCAGCGTTCGAGATGTCGTCTACCGGCAGGATCACCACGTGATTGCGAACGCCGACCCGACCGTTTTCCCGCCGATATGCTTTGACGGTCATGTTGGAATACTTCGATGCCATCTTGCGCTCCTTACCAGCGTTTGGTTTTGCAGTTGTGGGTGTGGACATGATCCCCCTTGGGGATGTCAGCGATGATCTTGCCGATGTCCTCACCATACTTCATGGCGGTGTCACCAGTTTTCAGATCGGCAAGTGCGATCTTGTGGCCAATCGGGACATCCGCCCCTGCGGTCATGCGGAAGGTCGAATTGTCATGCGTGATGCAACACAGCATGTCTGTGCCAGCGGTCAGCCCCTCAACCACGACCACGCCGACATTGTCGTCACGCTCGTGCACAAGAAGGTGCGGGATTTCTGCCATTTGGTTTCTCCTTGAAGGTCAGTCATTGGGAATGAGAATTGTCTTTGGCGCTGCAACTGCGCCGGATCTGATATCCTGAAAGGCCAATGCCCCTTCGGACAGAGGCCGGGATTCGATCCAGTCGAGAGGTCCGAGGCGCCCGTCGAACATCGCGTGTGCCGTGTCTCGAAAATCGGTTCTGGTATAGGTGTAGGTGCCCGAGAAAGTGATTTCCTGCAGGGTCATCCGGCGGATATCCAGACCTCCTGTATCTTCGCCCAAGCCAATGTGAATAATCGCACCGCCGGGAGAGACCAGCCCCGAGGCTGCAGCACGGGTCGCCGCATAGCCAACGGCGTCTACCACAAGTGGGACAGCGTCATCGGCGCGATCAATTGCCTTTACTCCGCATCTCCGTTTCAGGAAGTCGCGCCGTACTGGATTGGGCTCCAGAACCGACACGGTTTCAAAGCCCATCGCTTTCAAGGCCAGAGCCGCCGCCAATCCGATCGCACCGCCACCTATAACCATAGCACGTCTTTCCAGCGAATTGTGCAGTGTCTGAAGCCCCAAACGTGCGGCGTGCCAGCTGACCGCAAGCGGTTCGGCAAGGGCTGCTTTGGACAAAGGAAAATCGTCCGGCACAGTTATCAGATTGTTGTCAGGCATCGCGACGAATTGCGCGAACGCCCCTTCGCGTGGCGGCATCGAAATGATCTGCCTGTTTGGACACAGGTTTTCGCGCCCTACTTTGCAGGCATTACATTCACCACAGCTGACCAGAGGATTGATGGTGACACGTTCGCCATCGCGTGCGCCCCCTACAATTACGCCAGCCGCTTCGTGCCCAAGAATGAGAGGGGCCGGTCGTCGATCGTCATGCCCAAGATAAGCGTGCATGTCTGAGCCGCATATGCCCGCCGCGCTCACCCGTATGAGCTGCTCGTTCAAAGCCGGGGCAGGCTCGGGTACATCTCGGTAGTCAATGGTCTCGGGCCCATCGTAAACCAGCGCCTTCATTTCGCCGTATACCCCCCATCCAGCATCAGTACTTGTCCGGTCACGTATCGCGACGCTTCGGAACATAAGAAAAGCAGCGGCCCGTCGAGGTCTTCAGGCTCACCGTTCCTGCCAATACAGGTTTGTGTGGCGTTGCGGGCCGCACGCTGCTCGTCAGCGAAAACCGCTGCGGTAAGCTCGGTTTCAAAAAAACCCGGCGCCAGCGCGTTGATGTTGACACCTGTTTTGGACCAGGCCTGCGCCATGGCGCGGGTCAGTTGCGCCACACCGCCTTTGCTGGCGCCATAGGCGATGCCGCCGGGAAAGGCGCGAAAGGACTGTAGTGACGCGAAATTCACAATCCGTCCCCACCCCTTCCGTTGCATCCCGGGGACCAGCTTCTGACTTAGAAAAAACGGAGCCGTAAGGTTCACCGCGATGGTCGCATCCCAGCCTTCGGCAGAGACAGCATCTGCGTCTTCTCTCGTGTTAAGGCCCGCAGCATGGATCACGATATCGGGCGGGCCGAACCCTGCGCAGATCTGCTGAACAAGATCGTCAATTGCCCCCCGATCCGCCACATCACCCTGAACCGCCCTGAGTTCTCCATCTGTGCCGGAACACAACTCATCGAGCATGTCGGCGCGCCGCGCGACGGCGACAACCAACGCACCCGCACGCGCCAGCACCTCGGCCGCACGACGACCAAGACCAGAGCTGGCGCCGGTGACACAGGCCACCCGTCCCGCGACGTTGAACAGTTCAGAGGGCGGAAACTCAGCCATCGGCAGACAGATCGAAGTTTTCGCCGGGGAAATACTTCTGGAGCCGGATGTCGGCGGTGCGCGCATGTCCTTCCATGCCTTCCAGCCGGGCGATACGTGCAGTCGCCTCGGCAACCGGTTTCGCCCCCTCCCGCGTGGCGCGCTGCCAGGTTACGATTTTCATGTATTTGTGTACGCTCAGACCACCGGTATAGCTGGCGGCACCCGACGTTGGCAGCACATGGTTCGTCCCCGAGGCCTTGTCGCCGAAGGCCACGGTGGTTTCCTCACCCAGAAACAAGGACCCGTAGCACGACAGCCGGTCCAGCCACCATTCCAGATCGTCGGCCTGCACGGTCAGGTGTTCTGGCGCATAATCGTCGGAACAGGCTGCCATTTCCTCGCGATCAGCACACAGGATCACCTCGGCATAGTCGCGCCAGGCGGCGGTGGCGTTGTCACGATTGACCTCGGGCAGATCGTCAATCAGCAGCGGAACAAGGCGCATCACCTCTTCTGCCAGCGGGCGATCATCCGTCACCAACCAGACAGGTGAATTGTATCCATGCTCGGCCTGCCCCACCAGGTCGGTCGCAACGATCATCGGATCGGCGCTTGCGTCGGCAAGGATCAAACTGTCGGTCGGACCCGCAATCATGTCGATGCCGACACGGCCGAATAGCATCCGTTTGGCCTCGGCCACGAACTGATTGCCGGGGCCAACAAGAATGTTGGCCTTGGGCAGCCCGAACAGCCCAAATGTCATGGCCGCAACTCCCTGCACACCGCCCATGGCAAGGATTTTGTCTGCACCACAGACATGCGCGGCATAGATGATCGCCGGCGCGACGCCAACACCTGGTCGTGGCGGAGAGCAAGCAACGATGTTCTTACAGCCAGCGACCTTGGCCGTCGTGACGGTCATGATCGCGCTGGCGATGTGGCTGTAACGCCCGCCGGGTACATAGCACCCTGCCCCGGAAACAGGGATCGCCTTTTGACCGGCGATCAGGCCCGGGACAACTTCGATCTCGAAATCGGCGACTGTGCTCAACTGTGCTTGGGCAAAGCGCCTGACATTATCATGCGCAAACTGAATATCGCGCCGAAGCTTATCAGGCACCAATGCCGCAGCAGCCTCAATCGCTTCCGGGGACAGGATGATTTCGCCATCATACTGATCGAACTTTGCGGCATATTCCAACGCTTTGGCATCCCCGCCCGCTTCGATATCATCGAGGATTTCCCGAACAATTTTCTTGGTTTCCGAGGCATCGCTTTTTGATGTGAGCGTTGCTTTCTTGAGGTATTCTCTCGGCATGTTTCAGTCCTACTTGTAAATGTCAGGAAGAAAGACGGTTGAAATCGTCGGCAGGTACGCGATGAACAGCGTCACGATCAGCATGAACAGCACGAAGGGTATGGCGCGGTAGGCAATTTTCAGGATGGATTCGCCTGTTAGCCCGGACACGACAAACAAGTTCAGCCCAAGCGGCGGCGTGATAAAGCCAACACCCAGCGCGGTGATCATCATGATGCAGAACTGAATCTCGTTCATGCCGATATTGTCAGCCAACGGTTTGAGGATCGGTGCCAAGATCACAATGTTTGGCGTCGTCTCCATCACGCATCCCGATGCGATCAGGATCAGGATCATCATGAGTATCAGAACCCATGGCTCTTCGCTGACCGACGTGGCCGCAGCGACAAACCCTTGCGGTACACCCAGTATGGCCAATGCCTGCGCTAATGGTAGCGAGAAGGCGATAATTGGCAGGATCACCCCGTTCACCTTGGCCGAACTGACCAGCATCGACGGGAAATCGCTCAGTTTCAGAGTGCCGAGAATGAACCCCATGATGATTGTGACAACAACGGCGGTTGCCCCGGCTTCGGTTGGGGTCAAGCGACCTGAGAAGATGCCATAGAAGATAATCCCCGGCACAATGAACGCGTACCAGCCGGATTTGAGGGCCGTCCCCAACCGCGAAAAATACTCGCCCATGCTGATATTGCCACCACCTTCCCAGCCATAGAGCCGGTTCATGATGATGTTGGTGGCAAGGATCGAAAGAAGAATGGCAACGCCGGGAATGACCGCTGCGAGGAACAAGGTCGATGCGGATATTCCCAGAACGAGACCGATGATGATGTAAGCGATCGAAGGCGGTATGAGGATGCCGGTACAGGCCCCCGCAGCTACCAAAGCGCAGGCATAGGGGCGCGGATAGCCAGACTCCACTAGCCGGTTGATCGTCATCCGGCCCACCGCCGCAGCACCCGCCGCGTCCGAGCCAGAAATGGCGGCAAACATACCGCACACAAGGACGGTTGCTGAACCGAAGCCTCCCTTGGCGAACTGAGTCAACGCTTCGGCTACGTCAAGGAACTTTCGGCTGAGCCCCGTGCGCACCAACACGTCCCCCGTCAGGATGAACAAAGGAACAGCGGTTAGGGCAAAGTGGTCGATGCCGTGAAACAAGCTTTCGCCGACCAGAGACAACGGCAGCGCCCCTGACAGCAAGAGCATCGCAATGGCTGACGCCCCGATCGCGGCCCAGACAGGCACAGCCAAAGCCACGAGGACAACGAATATGATTACAGGACCGTAGAAATCCCAGCCGAGTTCGACGGTTTGATTGAGTTGGTTCCAGAGCATCGGTGCCTCCTCAATCGAACAGCTTGTCGCCTTCGTAGACGGGGCGCCCGTTACGAAGATCGTTGATATCACGCAGGAAAGACTGGATCAGTCTCACGATGACCAATCCAAAACCGATGGGGACAGCAGACAGGAACCAGACTTGACTGATCCGCAGCCCATGGGTCACCGATCCGAACTTGCCGGACACCAGCACCGTCTCCAGCGACCAGTAGAAGGCCACAATCGCCACGACAAACATGACGATGTCGCCAAAGATGTAGAGCACCGCCTTCGCGCGCCAGCCGATATACTGCATGACGACATCGATGCGGATATGGCCGCGTTCACGCACGGCCGCGGCGGCACCGATCCATGCCAGGTAGATGAATGAGTATCGAACAATTTCCTCGCCCCAGATCGAGGAATAGGCAAGCACTTCGCGGCGCATCACCTCGATGAACATTGTCGCAACCAGCATCGTGTAGAACACCAGCAGAAGCCATCGCTCTGCGTTCTGGTCGAGAAGTCGAACAATCCGCGACATGTAACTCTCCCGTTGGCCGGAGGCATTGATGCGCCCGGCGGTCCGATTTCCAAATTTGGGATGTTTGGGCGGCGTTTCCCGTGCCGCCCAACGCCAATGGCTTACGCGTCGTGGACGTAGTGGCGGCCCATGGTGCCGGCGGCCTCTTCGAGTTTCGCGAAGTTGTCCATCGAGCCGGCGAGTTCGACCTTGAACTCATCCCAGTCGGGCAGTTGGTAGCCACCGGCCGCCTGCCATTCGCCAAGTTGGTCATCGCTCAGGCTGTGGAATTCAACGCCCGCTTTGGCCAGCTCTGCCATCGCGTATGTCCGCGCCGACGGGACCTTGGCCAGGTTCTGGTCAGTCGTCATTTCACCGGCCCATTCGATACCTTCCTGCACGTCAGAGGGTAATGAATTGAACCACTCCAGATTCATCGAATAGACCTGACTGTCGGGTACTGCCTGAGTGAAGGTCACATGGCTCAGAATGTCTTTGAAGCCAAAGACAAACAACGCACCGACCGATGGATCAAGCGCATCCGCGACACCCTGTTTGATGGCCGAGGGCGTCTCGCCCCACGCAACAGGCGTCGGGTTTGCGCCAACCATGCGGTAATACTGCTGCAACATCTTCGAGCCCGGAACGCGGAACTTCACACCGTCCAGATCGCCGGGTGTGATGACTTTGTTACCGCCCTTACGCACCGCGACAACACGCGGGTCGATGACGACATAGAACAGAGCCTTGAAGCCAGATGCCTCGATCTTGGGGTGCACCTCCGTTTTCCAGGCATCCGAGCCAACAAGGTTCGTAAAGCGCTGGTTCGAACCGCAGAAGTACGGCATGTTGATCAGATCGACCGCGCTTGCATAAGGTGCGAAATTTGACAGCGAGTGCTGCGCACACTGGATGGTGCCGGTCTGCACCGCCTGCGCCAACGCTCCTCCCGCCCCAAGCTGACCACCCGGTGCAAGTTTCACGTAAACCTTACCGTTGGTCGCATTCTGAATGTTCTCTTTCAGATCAAGCTGCATGATTGGATAGCTGCGCGACGCACCAAGCACATATGCGGTGGCGAGCGTCATTATGTGGTCAGCTGCCGCTTCGCGTTCTTTTTCTTCTTTTGCGGTTTGCGCTGCGGCTTCGCTTGACCAAAGCAGTCCACCAGCGCCAGCGACGACAGCCGCAGTAAAGCTGCCGGTACTGGCCAACTTCAGAAAATTACGTCGTTCCTCCGAAGCCAGTCCATGTCTGTCACGATCCATGTTTTCCTCCCTACACGTCACGATTTTTTTGGTTATTCAGAATCCTTCGCCGCCTCCTCACGGCGAAGAACAGCCACAACGAAGGCGATGGATGCGGCGAACAGCATCAGCATCTCTCCGATGTCACCAAGGAAGGGAGAACCCGAAAGCGCCCCCAGAACCACGTTGACGACGAAGATTGCAAACAGAACCACTGCGATAATCAGGTACATGCCTTCCCCTTTTCGTCGATTCGCCGTAAATGTAAGCGCTTACATTATTTCATGCAAGCGCTTACATTTGTACCTCTCTAAACGCTTTGCTAGAAATTCGAAAACTGCGGACTGCGCTGATCGCAGAATCAATGGACCCGACTAATGCCCGAAGAAAAACTTCGAAGACAGCAATCCGGGCGCGCGAACGCGTCCCCGACACTGGAGGACGTCGCCCAACGAGCAGGCGTTTCAACTGCAACTGTATCGCGATGTCTGAACGCCCCTGAACGCGTCAGCGAAGCCACTCGAAAGCAAGTTCTCGAAGCAGTTAACCTATTGGGCTACGCGCCAAATTTCGGTGCGCGCGCCCTTGCGGCTAAACGAACGGATACGTTTGGTGCCATCATTCCGACCATGGAGAACGCCATCTTCGCACGTGGCCTTCAGGCGTTTCAGGAAGAGCTTGAGCAGAACGGCATTACATTGCTTGTCTCAAGTTCGTCCTACAGCCCCCAACTGGAGGAAAAACAGATCCGCGCCCTGATCGCCCGTGGCGCCGACGCCCTTTTGTTGATTGGTCATGATCGAACCCCACAAAGCTATGCTCTGTTGGAAAGCAAGGGCATTCCGCACGTGATAGCGTGGTCGATAGACCACTCGATACCCAGAACATCGATAGGATTCGACAATCGCAAAGCCATGAGAATGCTGGCTGAAGAAATCCTAAAGCTGGGACATCGCGAACTAGCCGTCATTTCCGCGCCGCAGGATGGAAATGACCGCGCCCGTGAAAGATGCCAAGGCGTGATAGACGCTTTGATCCAGTACGATCTGAACCCCGCTGATTTGCCCATTATCGAAACGCCCTATTCGATTTCGAATGGCGCAGATGCGTTTCAGACTCTGTTTCAGTCACGCAACAGGCCAACTGCCGTTTTATGCGGCAACGATGTGCTGGCGGCAGGAGCGTTATCCCGCGCACGCGAACTGGGTTTACGCGTCCCAGAGGATATTTCGATCACCGGTTTCGACGATATCGAGATCGCGCAGATTGTTTCCCCGGGACTGACGACCGTCCATGTTCCGCATAGAAAAATGGGAATGCACGCGGCTAGGTTGCTCGTTGCGATGCGGAACGGCGAATACGGTGAAACGCCTGCCGAGAGTCTGGAACTGCCGGCGACCATCACGTGGCGCGACTCTCTGGGACCTGTAGCGTTGCGCGAGACCAAAGACCTACCTCAGGATCGCTGAACGCAGCCATGGACCGGCTTGAATCAGAAGGGCTCATTTCGCAGCAGCCTGTATCTGAATTTGGCGTTTGCCATTCCAAGCCTAAGGGATCAAAGTTTCGAACAACCGATAGATAAGAAATGGAATGGCCATGAATGATCTTTCTGAACGCAGGGATTTCGCGGTCTCGGTTTGCAAGGAAGCTGGTGTAATTGCAGCGAAATACTTTGCAAACCGGGGCGCTCTGATCGTCGATCAGAAAGGTGCGCAGGATTGGGTCAGCGAGGCGGATCGGAATGTCGAAACCTTCATTCGTCAGAAGATTGCCGAAACCTGGCCCGACGATGGCGTGTTTGGCGAAGAATACGGCGAAACGGTTGGCACGAGTGGTTTTGACTGGGTGATCGACCCAATCGACGGCACCACAAATTTCGTCAACGGCATTCCGGCCTGGACAATCGTACTGGCAGGCGTCGCACGGGCAAAGACAGAGATCGGTGTGATCCACGACCCAAATGTCGATGAGACCTTTGTGGCGGCGCTGGGAGGTGGGGCAACGCTGAATGGCGCACCGATGCAGGTTGCCTCGGGTATCGCTTTGCAACAGGGAACGGTCGCCGTTGGATACTCGAACCGGATCGAAGCGCACCATGTCGTGCCGATCATTGCGGACCTGATCGAGCACAGGGCGATGTTTCATCGAAATGCCAGCGGTGCGCTGTCATTGGCATACGTCGCTGCGGGCCGGCTACTGGGTTATGTCGAAGAGCACATGAACGCCTGGGATTGTCTGGCCGGACAATTGATGATCGCAGAAGCTGGCGGCAGGATCGAGGATCAGGATTCCGATGCCATGATCCGTAGTGGTGGTCGGGTGATCGCCGGAACACCCGATGTGTTTGAAGCTTTGCGAGACATCGCAGAAAATGCATGGAATTCCTGACCGACTAACCGATTGAACGCCAACCGGTCAGCGGTTTGAGTGTCAGCAGATCTGCCTGCCAATAGTGACCTTGCGAGGGCTGGTCGTATTTCCGGTCGATAGGTTGCCCCGACAAGGCGCACCAAAGCAGCGTTCCGACGGCCCCATGAGTGACAAGGGCGAGATCATTGCCCTCGTGTTTGTTTATAATACAAGTGGTCGCCTCGTGGATACGCCGCTGAGCTTCGACCGCCGTTTCCCAACCACGAAAGCTGGTGTTGGGAAGCGCAAAGAACGCATCAGCGGCAGCTTCAAATTCCTCTCGCGGTAGAAAGCCCGTCGCACTGCGGTCATTTTCACCCAGGGCCACGTGTTGTTGTACTGGCAGGTTTCTAGATGCGGCCAGAATCTCACCTGTATCGCGCGCTTTTCGTTCCGTACTGGTCCAGAGTTTAGTGACCCCGGCGAATGCTCCATCGGCGGCAAACGCGGCGGCGCGGCGGCGACCTGTCTCATCAAGCGTCCAGTCCGTAACCGGGACTTCCAGGTCGATGGCAACCTCGGGATGCGTGATGACCAGAAGCCTGGGCATCTATTCGGGCAACAGGACTGGCCCCTTATCGGCAAAGCCCATGCGCAGTTCGGTACCGGGTTCAAGCGGGGCGTCCACATTGTCATGAACTGCGAAGACCTGTCCGAAGGCTCCGGTCAGAGTGTATTCCATGCGGACGCCAACATAGGTGGCCTTAGCGACGGTGGCAGCAATTCCCTGCTCGGACCCGATCACGAGGCGCGAGGGACGGATGGCAACGGTCGCAGGGCCCTCGGGCAAGCCGCGGGACAGCAACGTATGGCGATAGCCCTCAATCTCGATGGTGGCCATATCGTCATCGACGGCGACGATCTGGCAGGCCAGCAGGTTCGCCTCGCCAATAAAATCCGCAACAAAGCGATCATTCGGGGCGTCGTATAGCTGACGGGGTGTGCCAATCTGAGCAATGGCTGCGTTTCGCATCACGACAATTTCATCTGATACCGCCAGAGCCTCTTCCTGATCATGTGTCACATAGACGACCGTCAGGCCAAGATCCTGTTGGATGGCCCGGATATCTTCTCGGACCTGACGGCGCAGTTTCGCGTCGAGATTAGACAGAGGTTCGTCAAATAGCAGCACCTGTGGCTCCAACACCAAAGCCCGCGCAACGGCGACGCGCTGCTGCTGTCCGCCAGACAGTTCTGACGGGAGACGGCCGTCAAAACCCTTCAGACCAACCAGCTCCAAACCGTCCAGCGCGCGGCTGCGGGCCTCATCTTTGGCGAAGCCCGAAAAGGTGAGGCCGTACATGACATTCTCAAGCACGCTCATATGGGGAAACAGCGCGTAGGACTGGAACACCATCGACACGTCACGGTCCGTCGCGGGCAGTTTGGTTACGTCGCGGTCCCCGATGGTGATCTTGCCCGAGGTTGCCATCTCGAGCCCTGCGATCATCCTCAGGGTCGTTGTTTTGCCACAGCCTGAAGGGCCCAGCAACGTGACCAGCTTTCCGGCCTCGACATGCAGGTCGATGTTGTCGACCGCGACCACGTCCTTGCCGAACATCTTTGTGACGGACTCGAACCGAACCGGCGCGGCTTTGGACTGCAGGCTCATGTCAAACTCTCCTAAACATTGGTCCGCGACTGTGTCATTCGCCGCCCGATCTTGGTCCGGCCCACGATCAGCTGCATCAGGGCAACAACTGACAGCATCACAAAGATCAGTGTGGTGGAATAGGCGATGGCGAGACCATAGTCATTATTCTCGACCCGCCCAATGATATAGCTGGTCGCCATGTCATATTCCGCGCTGACCAGAAAGATCACTGCCGAAATCGCCGTCATGGCCCGCACGAAACTGTAGACAAGGGCGGCAAGAATTGCCGGGCGCAGCAGAGGCAGGATGATCCGCCGGAATGTCTGCCAGGAATTAGCGCCCAGTGTCAGCGAGGACTCGTCCAAGCTGCGGTCCAGTTGCGACATGCTTGCAATGCCTGCCCGGACACCTACCGGCATGTTGCGGAAGATGAAGCTGACGACAAGGATAACACCCGTGCCTGTGATCTCAATCGGCGGCACGTTGAAGGCAAGAATGTAGCTGACGCCGATCACCGTACCGGGGATAGCGAAGGACAACATGGTGCCGAACTCAAAGGCATCTTTACCTGCGAAACTCTGTCTGGTCAGAAGATAGGCCGTCACAAGCCCTACGGCAGCCGTCAACGGAGCGGCGATTGCGGCGATGGTGATAGTGGTCCAGAAACTGTCCCATGCGGCCCCCGTCCAGCGAATACCCTCTGCTTCGAACCGAACCGAGAAGGCAGTGACGTAGTGTTTGAACGTGAGGGAATTATTGACCCCCCACAGCTCAACCACGCTGCCGTAAACGATCATGGCATAGACGACGATAGTGAACGCGGCCCAACCAAGGGCGACCGTCAGAACCGGGATGGAAAGCCCGGTTGGCATCAATGGATGTACGCCAGCGTCCCCTTTGCCAGTGACAGTGGTGTAGCTCTTTTTACCCAACCAGGCACGCTGCGCGTAAAATGCAGAAAGCGTGAAGAACAACAACACCATAGCCAGAACCGCGGCACGGCCCTGATCGTATTGCGCGCCTACGATGGCAAAGAAAATCTCGGTCGACAGCACATCGAAATTGCCACCCAGCACAAGCGGGTTGCCGAAATCGGCCATGCTTTCGATGAAGCCCAGAAGGAATGCATTGGCAAGGCCGGGACGCATCAGCGGCAAGGACACAGTTTTGAACGTCTGCCATCTGTTCGCGCGCAATGTCTGGGCCGCCTCTTCCATTGACGGAGACACCCCTTCCACGACTCCGATCAGTACAAGAAACGCGATGGGTGTAAAGGCGAGCGTCTGCGCGATCAGAACACCCGGCATTCCATACAGCCAGCGCGTGGGTTGTGTGCCGAACAACTCAGCGAAGAACTGCGTGACCGAACCCGAAAGACCAAAAAGAAGGATCAGCGCCAGGCCGATGACAAATGGCGGCGTGATGATCGGCAGAACAGTTAGTGCGCGCAATGCGCGCTTGTACCGAAAGCCCGAGCGGGTCACGACCAGTGCAAAGCACAAGCCAAGCGCCGTGGTGATGAAGCCGACCAGAATGGCGAGGAATAGCGAGTTCCAGGCCGCCCCGCATCGCGCACCCCAGAAACATCCCAGCCCCCAAAGCCGGTCATCAAAGAATTTCGAGAAGAACACCGCGATGGAGTATGCGCCTTCTTCTGTCACAAAAGCTGCGAACAACATCTTGGCGATGGGAAAGAACACAAACGCAGTAACGATGGTGATCACACCGCCGATGGCGCTGACGACGAAGACGTCTCCGTTAATCGCCCCACGCGCGGCGACACCCTGGGTCAGCAAGAAAAGAAAACTCGACGCGCAGATCATCGCGCCATAGCCCATGCCAAACTGTCGATCCTCAAGCTCGCCAAACAGGGCTTCGAGCCAGTCGAAGTTAAAGCCTCGGATACCGATGCTGAACCCTTGCGCGATCAGCCAGCCGAACCCAAGCGCCCCCGACAGGATCAGAATGCGGGCATAGAGCGGATCGGATTTGGCGCGTCTCAGCACCAATAGTGGCAGCAAAAGTGCAATGAGCAGCGGCGCAAGCCACAGCTTCTCGCCCTGCCCGATCAGAAAGGCCGCTGGAGCATAATCTTCGTCGAACGGGTAGCCATCCAGCAGCCACTCGAACGACCACAGGCCACCGTCAACCATGTACCACGGCAGCAGGCAGAATCCGACCCACCCGGCGATGATCCAGAAGACCAAAACCGGATGGGTCGCTTTTGTCGTCTTTTCAGTCATTTACTGCGGCAGCACCGAAACCTCTTCATCCCACTTCTGTAGCAGGCGCTTCCGCTCGTCCGACGAGCCGTACTTCTTGAAGTCATAATCAATCAGCTTGATCTGGCTCATGTCCGGCGCGCTTTCCGATGTCTCGGCACCTTTGTTGGACGGCACCTGAAACGCATTGACCTGAAGGGCAAGGTTCTGTGCCTCGGGCGACAAGGCCCAGTCATAGAACTTCTTGGCTTCTTCTTCGTTACGAGCGCCTTCGATGATCGACATCGAACCGATCTCGTACCCGGTTCCCTCGCAGGGGGCGACGACTTTGATCGGGAAACCTGACACGGCCTGCTTTACCGCGTCATGCATGAATACGATACCGATCGTATTCTCACCACGACCGGCGGCCTTGATCGGGGCCGAGCCCGACTTGGTGTACTGGTTGATATTCGAATGCAGCCCTTTCATGAAGTCAAAGCCTTCATCCTCGCCGAAAATCTGCACCATCGAGGCCAGCGTCGTGTAAGCCGTCCCCGACGAGTTCGGGTTGGCCATCTGAACATGGCCCTTGTATTCGGGCTTCAGAAGATCCTTCCAGCAAGCCGGTTCGGGCAGGTTATTGGCGGCAAGAAGATCGGCATTGTAGCCGTAACCAAGCGCACCGGAATAGATACCGATGGTTCTGTTATCCGCACTTTCCGCCTGAGAAATCGCCCAGTCATGGAGCTGATCGCGCATCGGCGAGACATATTCCATCGTCAGGCCCTCTTCTGCAGCCTGCAGATGCGGGTCGCCTGTGCCACCCCACCAGACGTCGCCTTTCGGATTCGAGCTTTCGGCGCGGATCTGAGCAAAGGTTTCACCCGAAGACTTACGCGTCATATTGACGTCAATGCCGGTCGCATCCTCAAAGCTGCGCGCCATAAGCTGACACCAGTCTTCCTGCGCCGAGCAATAAAGCGTCAGCTTGTCCGCTTGTGCCGCTGACATGGATGCCGCAAGGGCAACAAGCGATCCCAACGCCGTGGATGTAAACTTCTTCATTGTCTCTTCTCCCTATATGTTCGCTGCATCCGGATTTCCCGGTTCTTCTATGCCCTTCCTCATGCGGCCTTTCGCAACTTCTCGATAACCGCCAAAGTTTCTTGATTGTCTGACAACCCCCTCAGCAAACGCGACAGTTCTTCTTCTTCCACGAGCCTTGCGGCCTTGGCAGGTGAGAACCAGTGACGTTTGCGCTGGTCACGTTCCTTCCAGCGGCGTTTGAGCTTTTCCACAATCAACGGATAAAGCGTCACGCGGCAATGAACGCTGCTTTTTCCTTCGTATCGTTTGTCATAGTGAAAGCGCCCGATTGACTTCTTGGAAATGAAGCCGACCGCGCCAGCCTCTTCCAGCGCTTCGATTTCCGCGGCGTGCCAAGGTTTCTTACCGTCCATCAGCCAACCTTTGGGAATGACCCACCGGCCCCGGTCGCGAGAAGTGACCATAAGAATACGTAGCTTGTTGGATTTGTCCCAACGCATGGGAAGCGCTGCTATCTGATCTGCGGTCTCGTTTTCGCTCATGCACTTCTCCAATGCCACGATGCCGAGCGGACAGCGCATACAATCATCAACAGTCGGCTCTCAAAGAAGCTCATCTGACCGGCTTTCTGAAAATGATAGGCTGGTACATTCCGTATTCTGCGTCCCCAAACGGGTAGAGTCCTTTGAATTCTCACAACGAATCGAGGACTTTGCAACAGAAATTGTTGCAAAACGCCCGAAACACCACAAAAGTGAGTTTGAAACTGAGTCGGATTTCCAGATGTCCAGAACGGAAACGCGCGGTACTGAGGCCAGAGAGGGCCAAGGTCGGGTAAAGAAATCCGACCGCCGTCGTGAGATTCTGCTGGAGTTGAAACTTCGTCCCCACGTCCGGATCAGCGAACTGGCGCAGCGGTTCAACGTCTCGGCGGAAACAGTTCGCCGAGATTTTGACGCCCTTGCTGATGACGGCCTTATTTCCCGCGCGCATGGTGGCGCGTCCGCCCCGACCCAAGGGCGCTATCCAAGCCTGGACGAGCGCACCAACGCCCGCCTTGAAGAGCGTGAAAAGATTGGCAAAAGCGCAGCCGAGCTGATTCAGGAAGGCGAGACAGTGATGATCGATTCCGGATCGACCACGATCGAGATGTCTCGAATGCTGGCTTACCGGGGCACCCATTGCACGGTCATTACGAACTCGGTTCCGGTCGCCATGACGCTTGGCCACACACCCGCCGAGGTCATTCTGTGCCCGGGCGAATATCTGGCGACGGAATCTGCGACCATCGGGACAGAGACACTGGAATTCCTGTCCCGCTTCAATGTCGATCGCTGCATAATCGGGTCGTCCGGTTTCTCGGCAGAGGGGCCCTCAGAAACAGTGCGCGGCTTTGCGGCCGTAAAGCGGATGATGCTGGCACGCGCCGCAAAACGACATCTTCTGGTTGATTCCGGGAAGTTTGGCCGCAAAGGTTTGTCGCATGTGGGCGATCTTGACGAACTGGATTCCATCGTAACAGACAACAAGCCAACGGAGGATTTACTGAGTGCGATCAACAGCGCCGGGGTCGAGATCCTTGTCGCTGAACAACCCTTACAACGAACGACAAACCGTGGACATAAAAGCCACGCATGACTGGGAGGAAAGCATGAATTTCGACATCAAATTACTGATCGGGGCATCCGCAATCGCGCTGCTGTCGCTATCGGGAACGGCATCGGCACAAGACTGCCCGCGCGGCGATCTGGACGAACGCTTCTGCGACGCCGATGGCGACCTGATCGCGGACATCCCTACCGATCCTTCCGAACAGATTGATCCCGACACGCTGATCTTCGCCTATACTCCGGTTGAAGACCCCGCCGTTTACAAAACCGCTTGGTCAGACTTTCTTGATCATTTGAAAGCCGAAACCGGTAAGGATGTTGTCTTCTTCCCGGTTCAGAATAACGCCGCTCAAATTGAGGCGATGCGCTCGGGACGTTTGCATATTGCAGGGTTCAACACCGGCTCTAACCCGCTGGCGGTGAACTGCGCCGGTTTCCGGCCCTTCACGATCATGGCTTCGAAGGACGGCAATTTCGGATACGAGATGGAGATCATAACTTATCCCGGTTCGGGCATCGAAAAGGTCGAGGACATCAAGGGCAAACAACTGGCCTTTACGTCACCGACATCGAATTCGGGCTTCAAGGCGCCGTCCGCCATTCTGAAAAGTGACTTTGATCTGCTGCCCGAACGCGACTTTGAGCCGGTTTATTCGGGCAAGCACGACAACTCGATCCTTGGCGTTGCCAACAAGGACTATCTGGCGGCCTCGATCGCGAACTCGGTCAAGTCGCGGATGATATTGCGCGACGTGATCGGCGAAGATGATGTTGTCACGATCTACAAGTCACAGACATTCCCCACGACGGGTTTTGGCACCGTGTACAACCTGAAACCTGAATTGCAGGAGAAAATCCGCAACGCGTTTTTCAACTTCGACTGGGACGGCACGACGCTTGAGGCTGAGTTCTCGAAATCGAATGAGGGTCAGTTCCTTGAGATGACCTATCAGGAATTCTGGGACGTGATCCGCAAGATCGACGCAGCCAACGGCGTTTCTTACGCCTGCCAGTAACAAGATACGATTCCGGCGGGCCCTGCGGGGCCCGCTACCACCCGAACCAGGGGCACTATATGCTGCGGCTTCAAAAGCTTACAAAGACTTATAAAACCGGAGATCAGGCGCTTAAGGCGATTGATCTGGATGTCCCCAAGGGCCAGGTTCTTGCGCTGATCGGACCTTCCGGCGCGGGCAAATCCACAATGATCCGCTGCATTAACCGTTTGGTTGAACCCACAAGCGGCGAAGTTCTTCTGGATGGTGTGGATTTGGTAAAACTCGGCTCGGGCGCGTTGCGGAAAGCACGTCGCGAGATGGGGATGATCTTTCAGGAATACGCGCTGGTCGAGCGCCTGACGGTTATGGAAAACGTCCTGTCGGGACGGTTGGGATATGTTGGGTTCTGGCGCAGCTTCCTGCGGCGCTACCCTCAATCCGACGTGGACGAAGCCTTCCGCCTGCTTGATCGCGTGGGACTGCTGCATATGGCCGACAAACGTGCCGACGAGTTGTCTGGCGGTCAGCGCCAGCGGGTTGGCATCTGCCGCGCGCTGATCCAGAACCCCAAGCTTTTGCTGGTAGACGAGCCGACCGCCTCGCTCGACCCCAAAACCAGCCGTCAGATCATGCGATTGATTACCGAGCTCTGTCAGGAACGCGGGCTGGCGGCGATCATAAACATTCATGACGTGGCGCTGGCACAAATGTTCGTGCCCCGCGTCGTTGGCCTTCGCTTTGGCGAGATCGTCTTTGATGGCCTCCCCTCGGGTCTTACCCCCGACAAGTTGACCGAAATCTATGGTGAAGAAGATTGGGAAGCGACCATCGAGAAAGTCGATGACGACGAAGAAATCGAGGCCGCAGAATGAGCCACCCTGAACTTGATGACCTGCTTGGCAAAGGCTGGCGCAAACCCGCCTTCGTCAAGAACGCATTGCTCCGCTGGACCCTGATCGTTGGTTTTATCGCCTATCTGATCGCGGCCTACATGACCATCGAAGTGGATTGGGGCCGGGTTTATGAAGGGTTGGATCGCGGCTGGGCATTCGTCCTTGCCTTCACCAGCCCGGATTTCATATCGCGCTGGAGCGATATCTGGAGCGGCCTGATGGAAAGCATCGTAATGACCGTCGCGGCCTCGGTCGTCGGCATCCTGATATCGATTCCGATCGGGTTGGGCGCGGCGCGCAACATCGCGCCTCTCCCGGTTTATGTGATCTGCCGGGGGATCGTTGCCATCAGTCGCGCCCTGCAAGAGATCATCGTCGCCATCCTTCTGGTGGCCATCTTTGGCTTTGGACCCTTGGCAGGGTTCCTGACACTGTCCTTTGCCACCATCGGGTTCCTGTCGAAGCTTCTGGCCGAGGATATCGAAGCCATGGACAAAGTACAGGCCGAGGCGATCAGGGCCTCTGGTGCGCGCTGGACGCAATGGGTCAACTACGGTGTGCAGCCACAGGTGATGCCGCGTCTGGTCGGGCTATCTATGTACCGGATCGATATCAACTTTCGCGAAAGCGCAATCCTTGGGCTGGTTGGTGCCGGTGGCATCGGAGCCACGCTGAATACCGCGTTTGACCGCTACGAGTACGATACTGCAGCCGCCATACTGATCCTCATCATCGGGATCGTCATGGCGCTTGAATATCTCTCGGGAATTATCCGCGCGAGGGTTCAGTAATGCCTGTTGTTGAACATGAAGGTGCGCAGATCTGGCGCAGACGTACGACGGGTCAAAGCCTGGTTCGCTGGTTCGGCTGGCTTTTGGGCGTGGCGGTCTTCGTCTACTGCTGGCAAATCATCTCGGAGTCCACGACATGGTTCTTTGTCTGGGACGCCCCCCGCATCGCCAACGATATCTGGACCCGCGCGACACCTCCGAAATGGGACTATATCACGCAGCTGGGCCGTCCGATCTGGGACACGCTGAACATCGCCACCCTTGGCACGATCATCGCCCTGTTCCTGGCCGTGCCGGTGGCATTTCTGGCGGCGCGAAATACCACACCATCGGCCCTGTTCATTCGACCCATCGCACTTTTGATTATCGTCTCGACCCGCTCAATCAACTCGTTGATCTGGGCGCTTTTGCTGATTGCGATCATCGGCCCCGGGGTTTTCGCAGGCGTCATCGCCATCGCCATTCGCTCGATCGGGTTTTGCGCCAAACTTCTCTATGAAGCGATTGAGGAAATCGATCACACTCAGGTCGAAGCGATCACAGCCACCGGCGCATCGCGCTGGCAGATCATGGCGTACGGGATTGTTCCGCAGATCCTCCCAGCCTTTGCAGGTATTGCCGTCTTCCGCTGGGACATCAACATTCGCGAGTCCACGGTTCTGGGACTGGTTGGTGCCGGTGGTATCGGGCTGCAATTGTCGGCATCGCTGAACGTTTTGGCGTGGCCTCAGGTCAGCCTGATCCTGATTGTCATCCTTGCTGCAGTCATGATCAGCGAATGGGTTTCGGCCAAGGTCAGGGGGGCGATCATTTGACTGGCTTCTCCACCCAAGAGGCGTTCAACGCGTACGAAGCCGTCCGCCACCGGCTTCCAGCAACCGAACCGGCGGAACAACACTATCGTCAGGTCGACACCCTGGAAGATGTTGCTGAAGACTTCGACGTGTTCCTCCTCGATGCCTTCGGTGTTCTCAACATTGGCGAGACCGCCATTCCCGGTACAGCGGGGCGGATCAGAACGCTGAAGGCCATGGGCAAGCGTGTTCTGGTCGTCTCGAATGCAGCAGGTTTTCCCCATGCCGCGCTTGTGGAGAAATACACAAGGCTTGGTTATGACTTTGCAGCCGAAGACGTCATTACCAGTCGCGCCACCTTGCTGGCGGGGCTGAACGGCCAGCGCGGGCAGCACTGGGGGTTGATGGCGACGCCCAGCGCCGGTCTTCGCGACCTTGAGGGCCTGAACCTGACCTATCTTGAGGAAAACCCTGCACCCTATGACGCCGTAGATGGTTTTTTGATGATCGGCTCCGCCGCCTGGACCGAGACACGCCAGTCCCTATTGGAAGCCGCTCTGCTGAAACGCCCGCGCCCGGTGCTTGTCGGCAATCCTGACATTGTCGCGCCGCGTGAACGCGGGTTTTCGAGTGAACCCGGCCTTTTCGCACACCGCCTTGCCGATCGGACGGGAGTGGCGCCTGATTTTTTCGGCAAGCCTTTTGGCAACATCTTTGAACTGGCTTTTGAGCGTCTCGGCTCCATCGACAAATCGCGTGTGCTCATGGTTGGTGACAGCCTTCACACGGACATCCTGGGCGCACGTGTTGCCGGCATCGCCTCGGCGCTGGTGTCAGGTTATGGTTTTTTTGCAGGGCACGATTTTGAAACAGCAATCGAACGCGCGGGAATCATGCCGGATTTTGTTGTGAACCGGCCATGAGATTTGTTGTTGTCTTTGGCAGGGACAATGTACCTGCAAAAGCATCGCTACCACGCCATACTAAGGACTTGCCTCCCTATATGACTGTTCATTTTACAAACGCATCGCAAGTCGTCGTTGGTTCATCGCTGCCCAAATACTGAACCCTTCGCCCATTATCGAATGTAGGGCTGCCCAGCGCACATGCGATATCTAAGCTCAGCCTGTTCCAAACCCGAACATCCCCCCCTTCGCTTGTGGTTGCAAAGGACTGTCCGTCAGGGGCCAGCGCGATTCTCCAACTCGGAGCAGCATGGATCTTTTCGACGGGCACTAGCCGACGGTTTGTGGCAGTATCCCACCAATGCAGCCCTCCTGATCTGTCGGTCGCGACCATGGTTGCGCCATCGGCTAGGTACGTTACGTCAGTAGCCCCTCCCTTGTGGCCACCATATGAAGCCAGTTCTTGGCCGCTTTCCAGATCCCAGACCTTCACCACTTCATCGCTTGATGCCGTCGCGACACGCGTGTCGTCGGTATTAAATGCGATGCTCCAAAGGGTGTTGTCATCAGCCTCAATCACCTGATTCAACTGACCGTCCTCAATCGACCAGACATAGACTTTCCCATCCGCAGATGCCGCTGCAAGGTTCCTTCCATCATTCGAAATGGCAGCGCGATTAAATGGAGTTTCGGCCGGATCGAACACTCTGACCACTCTTGCATCTGAAACATCGATCTGATGCACACCGTTTGCTGTAGCCACGAAAAACTGCGCTGCATCAATTGGCACTATGGACCAAACCGACGACTGCCCTAGGTTGATTTGATCCGCCAGTCGCATGGAGACCATGTCCCAGACTTTCAGGTCACCGTCACGATCACCCGTCACCATAGTGTTGCCATCTTGCGAAAACGCGATAGCCCATACCTGACTTTCGTGCCCCTTCAACAGCATGGGCTTCATGGCAGAGCCGAGTTTCCAGATCCAGATGTTTCCGTCGCTGTCGCCAACTGCAACAGAGTTGCCATCCTGCTTATATGCTATCCCCAGCGCTTTTGCGCCATTCTGCAAAGTGAGCTTTTCTTTGTCGCCGGGTTCTGTTCCGATCCGCCATAAGCGCACCTGTTGATCTCGACCCAGTGTCGCCAACAAGGGCGCGTGTTTGGCCGCTTCGAGGTCAACAATTCTCTGACTGTGCCCCTGCACAACATCGCCGACCGGCTCCATGCTTGCGTCTTCCAGACGAAGCGTTCCGTCTTCGCCCGCACCCACCAGAAAATTTTCCGACCCCGCGAAGGTGGCAGCGACAATCGCCTCGCCTCCGGCAAAGCGATCAACGATTGGGACCCCATCGGGAAAACCAATCATCGTGACTTTTCCGTTCGTATGAGACACAGCAAAGGCACTGCCGTCGCTACTGAATGACAGATGGTCCGGGTCCGGCCCCAGTGGTCCACCAGGTATCGGAGCGAAGGCGGGGGTGGCTTCGGAATTACGCCAGCCGAAGATTGCCCCATCAACATTCCCGGCAACCAAACCATCCGAAACCGGAGAAAACGCAACCCTTTTGAAGCCGAGCGGCATTTCCGCCAAAGGCTCTCCAATCTGCATCCCGTTCGAAACATCCCAAAGACGCACTGTCCCGTCTCCGGTGGCTGACGCGACGCGCTCTCCGGTAGAATCGAAGGCCACACCAAAGGCCACATCATTACCGGAAAATAACGTGGTGATCGGACCATGCTTGGATGAGGACACACTCCAAAGCCGGACATCCCCGTCCGTCGCCGCCGAGACCAGGAGGTCACCATCCGGAGAAAAGGCAATGTCCCTTATCCCGCCCGAATGCCCAACCAACTCAGCCAGTATTGCGCCACCAGATGCTGTACTGTGGACGACGATACGCCCATCGCGCAATCCGACTGCAATTCTCGAACCAGACGCGTCAATGGCCATGGTCTGAGCATCACCAACTGTGAAAGGACTGCCCAGTGGGATAAGCCCTGTCTCACCCAGTTTTTGCCGGGCCATGAGCATCGCCGCCCGGGCCTCTGAGGTGGAGCCTGCTGACTCAGCGCGAGCAATCGCTTCGGCACTCAACGACAACGCAAGCAACGGGTCGGTTTTTGACAGCCCGTTTGCTGCAGCACCAAGCGCCCTTGCGAACCTCTCATTAGCTTCAGCCGTCGCAACGACCGCGATCTTTCGGTTGCTTTCAGCAAGGTTGGACGCGCGAATTGCAAGAAACGAAGAAACCGTCGCGCCAACAGCCAATAGAGCAAGTGCAGCCACAGCTGCCTGGTTGATCCGCCGTCGACGCCGTCGACGCCAACTGGATGCGGCTTGCGCTTTGCTTCGCGCTTCCCGTGCCTCGCCCAGAAATTCTCGTTCAAGCGCTCCGAGCACATTCTTATTTTTTGTCGACCATTCTTCGGCGGCCAAAAGCCTTGTTCCACGATACAGTAAGTCCGGCTCGCGACACTCGCCCTCCCACTCTGCGGCATCGTGCTGTATGCGCTGGCGCATTCGCAGATCATCACGGCTACCTTCGATCCATGATTTCAACCTTGGCCAAGTACGCAGCAGCGCCTCGTGCGCGATCTGGACGTTTTTGTCATCTAGCGTCAGAAGCCGCGCATCCGTCAGCGCTTCGACAACACGCCTGGTTGTGTTCGGATCAGCGTCACGCTCAACTTCATCTATCGGCAGCAGTCGACGTGTATCCGGCGTTCCCTCTCCGGGCGTCACAAGACGCAGAAACAGCCTCCGAGTTGCTTCTTGCTGATCTTGGTCAAACCCGTCAGTGAAAAGGGTTTCAGCCGTCTGGCTGATTGCCCCCGCAACGCCGCCGGATTGGCGATAGCCGTCCAGTGACATAACTGCGCCTTTGCGTCTGCTCCATGTTTCATAGAGCGAATGTGCCACCAGCGGGAGCGAGCCCGCCTCGCGCCCAGCCTCATCAACTATCGCGTCGATAAGTGATCTGTCCATGTGCAGCCCTGCAGCATGTGCCGGTTCGCTAATCGCACGGCGAAGCTCGGGACGTGTCATTGGTCCAACCAGAAACTGATTTTCCGAGATACGGTCCGCAAGCCAGGGTATTTCCGCGCATGATGCATAAAAGTCTGCGCGGATCGTCAACACTATGCGAACACGGCTGTCCGCGGGGTCAGTCATCGCAGACAAAGCCTCGATGAACTTGCTCCTGCGTTCCCGTTTGACCAGAGTAAATAGCTCTTCAAACTGGTCTATGCATATGAGTAACTCTCCCTCATTAGCGGTTGCCAGGCGCCGCGCCGCGCTTGGATAGGCAATGAAATCATCAAGCGACAACTGAGCCGTGAGGTGAGAATTGTCACCGATGAGTTGAAAATACAGATCGGTCATCGGGTCGCGACCGGGAGTAAACACACATATACGCCAGTTTTCGCTTCCGGATATTGCATTCGCGGCGACAGCAGGAAGCAACCCTGCGCGTAAAACGGATGATTTACCGCTGCCGGATGGGCCACCCAGAACCAGTATGCGGCTCTGCTGTAGCCGGTGAACAAGTTCCTTCACCAGATCTTCACGACCAAAGAAGTAATTGGAATCTTCTGGTTGGAACGCAGCAAGCCCCTTGTAGGGGCATTCCACCCGACTTTCAGATATCTCGGTCACGGCCTCTGATGCGGCTTCTCTCCGGTCGCGATCCAGTGCCTCGTTCATCGCATTGCGCCAGGATATCATATCCAGAAACCGTGCCTCTGGGTCCATTGCCATTCCGTGCTCGATGCAATCGCGCCACATCTCTGGCAAGCCGGAAAGATATTCGGTGACACGGTGGAATGGCGGCGGCGCTTTGCCTGTCAGTACGTGCCACATCAGCGCACTGGCTGAGTAAATATCGGTCATCGGTGTCACGGATTGTCCGTGCTCAGCCTGCTCCGGTGCCTGATAAAGCGGTGTTCCGGCCATCATGGTCGCACCGGTCACGCCGATAGCCAGATCCTTCGCAATCCCCAGATCAGCCAGAAAAACCCTCTCATCGCGCCCGACCAACGCTTTAAAAGAGGTCATTTTTTCGTCCTCTTTGGAACGCTTGACACGTTGTAAAAGGACGTTTGCGGGCTTGACGTCCCGGTGTACGACATTTGCGTCATGCACAGCAGATAAGCCATCAGCCAACGCATCAATTAGAATCTCCACCCCCTCACGTCTGGCTAACACCGATGGCTCCAATTGCTTTAGGCGTTCAGCCAACGTTCCCCGATCCGCGTAGTCCATGACAAAATAGGGGCGTCCATCTTCCAATCGCCCCACATCATGTACGGAAACCACGCGCGGTGATCGAATGCGCCGCAAAAGCCGTGCTTCGTCAAGAAAATGGGCGATGACCTTGTCATTGGCAGCAAGGTTCGAGTGCAGGATCTTGAGTGTTACCGGAACCTCCAACTCATCATCCCGCGCAAGAACGACGGCGGCGAAACCACCACTCGCGATCTCTCTTTCTACCGCGTACCGGCCAATGAACGCGGGAAAACTCATGATACATCTAGCGCTTTAGAAGTGCTCCTGCACATCCACGCAATGATACTTGGTTGCATCCAGTATATTGTGGTCCCTATCGGCAGCAGTAACGCACATTGTCGTACCTCCGTCACGCGCCGCCGTAGAGGCCGCCTCCTTGGTCACATAAGTCGGATAGTCATCGTGCCGATGCCATCTGCCCTGAACAACGTTGAACTCGCTTTGGGCATTTCTGCCAACCTGCTCAACGGAATAACTGTCTCCCCACCAAGCATGGAAATGGTTCTTTGATACGTCTGGAGTAAAGTTTGATTCATAAGTGATGATGAGTTCGTCGCCGTCTCTGGCAATCGACGTGATGCGTACCTCACAACCATCGACTGGGCAGGCATTGGGCATCGCCGATTGTGCCACAGCATCAGCTCCGAACATCAGCGTTGAAGTTCCGAAGATAAGCGCGCCCTGACGAATTTGGCTTCCCGATAGTCTCAATGACATCTTTCCCTCCCGTCCTAGGTTGAAATTCACAATTCGTGCTGATTCTAACACAAATTTCAGGTTTCTTTCTGAGACTTTGGCCACAGAACCTAAAATTTGGATATTCGGATAAGCTATCGCCGAACGACTTCGAACTCCAAAGGACGTGCATCTGCGTGCAAAACTGGAAGCGCGGGCGAAATCAATCCGCTGTCAGCCAGCATTATGTTTTCGCGTTTAAGCTGAACTTCACGTGCATTCTCGAACTGCACGTACGTCCCTGATGAACTGCGATCCGTCAGCAACAGCTTTCCGCCTTTCATGCTGAGAATGGCGTGAAACCGCGACACCCAAGGTTCCGGTAGGATCACATCACACTGATTAGATCTGCCGATTTTGAGCTCGCCCCCTTCACGGCACCGCCAAGTAAGATCGTCGTGATAGAGAACGAGTGCAAAATTCTCGTTCTGACTTCTGCCAAGGATGTCGCCGGTCGACTGTGTCGGCAAGTGCATCACGGTACTCAACCCTTCGGTAGACGCTGCAACAGAATAGGCTTTGACCGGCTGGCTTACACCTTTCAGGCGAAGTGACCCGATTGCAGTAAGCAACCGTCTAGTTTCAGGGCTCAGGTCTTTAACGACGCTGTCGCTGATACAGGCTTCGCCGGGGTTGGCGACAGCCGCAAGGCGAGCGGTCAAATTTACGGTCTCGCCAAAAATACCATTGTAGCCGACCACGACGGGACCTTGATGCGCACCTGCATGGACTGACAGCAATGTGCCCGGTGGCTTCTGGATCATCTCCAAAACTGAGTTAGTGGCGGCCTCTGGATCGCTGAAATAGCATAAAACGTCATCGCCTTTCTGACCGACAGGCACGCCACCGTAACGGCGCAAAACCTCACGCAATCGGTCAATTTCAATCTGTATCAACTCCTGCGCCTGATCGTCCCCCATCGCTTCGTAGAACGGGGTACTATCCGATATGTCGGCAATTATGGTCGTGACAAATTTGGTTTCCACGGTGCTATTCGCAATCCGGTTGTTAGCAACGACAGTTCGGGACCAGTCATCGAATGGAAATAAAGTAGAATAACGTGATCAACGAAATCAACCAAGTGATCTGGGCTGGTAACTAGAACCCGCATGGTCGCATGAAGGCCGGAACAAAACGGGGTGAACTCTAATAGTTGACCAGACTCCACACAAAACTGAGCGAGCCAGGTCTGCGAAGCACGCGCGTTCCCATCCCTAAACATCGCCGTTTCAATCCGCAAATGCCGGCCCGCTACAGGTATCATCAGTCGGCTAACGGCGATGTGTGGAATTACTATATCGGCTACATTCACTTTCGCAGATATCGGTAAGTCCAGCGCTACCTGCTGAGCGGTCATGTGAAAAACACCGTGGGGATTACGAGCTAAGAACTCATCCAATGTGCAAAGCCGGACGCTCTATTGCAAACGGGCCCAAGCCGAATTCCTTGCAGAGCTTTTCACAGGCGCTGCCACAAACTAAATGTCGTTAAGTCCATCGTAAACTGTCGGATAAACAACTAATGCATCAGGCGAAGTCCCGTTTCGAAAAGCCATGATGGCATTCGCCGCTTCTGCGTAGATGTTGGCGAACCCTTCAAGATATCCCTCAGGATGCCCTGAAGGAACTCTACTTGCCGACTGGCAGCGTCAGCCGCACCTGCCCCATTTCGCATGATCAGACGCTTTGGTTCGCCGTATGGAGTAAACCAAAGATAGTTCGGATCTTCCTGCGCCCATTCCAGCCCACCTCTCTCGCCATAGACACGCAACCGAAGCGCGTTTTCGTTACAGGGTGCGATCTGTGATGACCACAACATCCCGCGCGCACCGCCCTCAAACCCTATTATGACATGGGCATTGTCATCGACCAAGCGACCCGGCACAAAGGCCTGCAGATCGGCAGCCAGACAGACGGCCTGCGACCCGGTTACAAAGCAGGCAACGTTATATGCGTGAGTTCCTATGACGCCCGTAGATCCACCCGCGCCAGAGCGTTCGGGTCGGTTCGCCATTCTGCCTGCTTGAAATCCTGCTGTTTGGTCCGCTAATCCTGCGGATACTCAACCTGCACCACGCGGATTTTGCCAATCTCCGCTGTGGCAACCATCTCACGAGCCTACCGAACCATCGAAAAGCCCGAACAGTTATGGCTCAGAATAAACAATGCGTTTGATCTTTCAGCCGCTTTCCCAAGCTTTTTCGCATGGCCAAGGATCGAGTTAAGTAGCTTGCCGCAGATCCCATGAACCCCACGCCTCAGAAACTCGCGCGCTGCGGCATAGTGAACGTGGTTAGGCGTAACGATTGAGACCGCTTCGATCCCTGACTCGAGCCGTGTCTCTCTGATCGCCATTTGCTTGAAATCGTCGTACATCCGCTCTAGGCTCAGCGCCTCTCCGCTTTCACGAGATTTCTCCGGCGTTGAAGACAAAGCACCGGCGACCAATTCAAACTTGTCGTCCAATCGCGCTGCAATACGATACACGCCACCTATGAATGCATCAGCGCCGCCGCCAACCATTCCAAGGTGTATGCGCCTCGAAGTCTCATCATTACGTCCTGTAACCATCAGTCAATCTACAGCATTTTGCGGTTTGCCGTTTCGTCGGCACCGCTATCCGCGAAATCAACAAAAAGCCTTCTCAGTGACGCAGACAATGTGATCGGATACAAACTGCGCTCCTTCACGCGCCCCGTCATCGGAGTGTTTAAGACAGCATTCCCACTCGACCACTGCCTAGCCGTCAAAATTGTTTGCCGCCAATTTTGAGAAGCCCCCAAAATCCACCTGACCATTGCCAAGAGAATGGAACCTTCCTGCCCGATCGACCCAACTTTGATATCCAGAATAGACGCCCTTCGACCGGTCGGATTGAACTCGGCATCCTTGACATGAAACATCCTTATCCGGACTTTGTAGATGTCGATCTTGTCTGGGTAATCAAGGTATTGCAGGATTTAATGCGACGGGTTGCACAACATACAGGCCCGCGTATGGTTACCCGTGCGCTCCAGAAACGTCTCATATGTGACGCCGGCATAGTTTTTTCTTCAGATAGACATCTATACGAATGCGCTCCTGCGCTTTGTTGAAAGGACCATCGTCAAATTTCGCACGCAAAAGCCGAATGGCAGATTGAACAAGTTGCCCGGAGTTCTGAGGCATCCTAGCGTCGAAGGTTCTCGGTCGAACGGACCTCTGATCAACGGCGTAAACGAGTGGGCTATTGTGAACAGACCCTCATTGAGCTTGCTGTCTGACCAAAACGCTACCATACCAGCGGCCGGGGAGCAGATCCCGACCAAATCTGGATAGGTCTCTAATTTCGCGGGCCAAACGCGGTCCGCTCAGGACCAATGCCCTTCCCTAGTTGGGTACACCCATCAGCTACCCCGCCGTGCGTCCCGCCAAGACGTTGTACATACCGACGGGGTGATCCCTTTCCGCGCGTGGAAAGTCGGAAACCCAAGCAAACACCAAACCCTGACCTTTTCGCAGCATCTCGGACCGATCAGCTTTCCGGTCCAAATACAGCAACCTTGTTCACATCCCCGCGTTTAATCCACTACGAGGTAAGAAACCTCATGGAACCGCGCTATCCGAACCCCCAGGCGATCAACCTGACACAGTCAGCCAAATCATTAGGGTAAAATATCGGAAATCTTACTGAATCCGCCCAAATCGAAGGCGAAGGATATCGGGGCTCCGATCGTGTTTTTTCCTTCAATCGTCAGCTGATTGCCGGCACGCATCGCTGACATCCAATCTTGTGAAACCGAGGAACGGGCGAAACAGCCCTGCGCTTCGCAGGTCAGGAATTCCAGTTGCGCGACCTCGGCATCATCCACCTTCGCCACCAGCCCTTCAGAGAACAGCAGGCCAAACGGCAAGGTCAGCACGGCTTCGGTCTCATCCTTTCCTGCGGGTTTCACAAACGCGATGGAGGTAAGCCTCTGGTTATTCTCAGCAAGCACGATGCTTTGGGTCATCTCACAAATCAGCTCGGTTCCGTTGACCAGATTGCTGCAATTGACCGACCACAATGGCGCATCTCCTTCTTGGGCGGCAAGCGGGTTTACGAAACCCAATGATATTGCCAAAGCGCAAACCCGTATTTTCATTCTGCTGTCCCTCATTGTCTAGAACTGTATTCCAAGTCCGAGGCCAACCTGCAAGGCTTCGGTTGAATCGCCAAACATATGATCCAGGCTCAGGTTGACAAAGCTGCTGTCATCCAGCGCGAACAGTCCCAACCGAGCGGATACGACCCCATGCGCATCCCCGATAAAGCTGGTGTTCACAAACCCTCCGTCGGCGGCGCTCGCACCGCTGAACCCGGCCGTCACCGATACCGTATCATCCGACGAAAGGATGGCTCCGGCGCGCAGGCTCGCACGCAGTTTCTGCGAGGCGCTCAGAACCTGCTCGGTCCCGATTTCGATCGAAGGGGTCACGGAATAGATCATTTCGTTGTCGTCTTGCAGGACAACCCCCGACAGGGTCGCGTCGCCATTGCTTTCCGTCGCCAGTCGCGTGGCGTCGACAGCCAGTTCGGGGCGCAGGTAAGCACCGCCACCGGCGAATCTGTGATCATAGGCAAAACTGAGCCGCAGATTCTGGTGATTCATCTTATGCTTGATCTCGCTGACGCCAACGGTGTCCACAACGGTGCCATTGGGAAGCACGCCCCGAATCCCGCCCGCGCGGCTTGTGTCATAGTTCGACCATCCCGCTGACAGCATGGCCGCAAATTCCCATGCTCCGGCATATTTTGTAAGAGATGCACCCAAATTGAACCGATCACCGGAGGCGTTGTATTGCGATCCGTTTTGCAGGCTGATCTGATCGTAGCCCAGAGCAAATCCGGCGTAGAGCTCATTCCCAACCGGCAACCGGACGCCTGCGGACAAATTGGTGTTGTTGATGTTCAGGTCGTTGTAAATGCCGGTCTGTTCGCGGTCGAAGAAATAGCGCCCGCCGGTGAACCAAACACAATTACGTGGATCATCCCCCGCCTGATAATTCGTATAGCGCTCGCAATTGTGCAACGTATCCGCAAAAGCCCGAGTGCCATAATACGCGTCCACTGCATCCGCTGCATAATCCGCCGTCGACAGGCTTTCGATGGCTGCGATCACTTCGGCCTCGGACTGCATGTTCCCAATCAACGCAAAGAGCTCGCCCTGATCAGCCGACCCGCGCCCGTTCAGGACATCGTTGATGTAATCGCCGATCGCTGCCTGATTGGAATTCATCCGTGGCGTCGAATAGTCGGGGGTGATCACCAGATCGATCGAACTGCCGTCAGACGTGACACCATTCAAGCCGATGGAGTAATCCAGCACCACCGTGTCTTCGATGGTCGTGCCCGCATCTGCTGCGGTTCCGTCGGGATTGATGATAACAAGCGGCAAGGCGCGTTCGAGCCTGTTCAATCGAGGCACCAAGGTGCCCCCTATGGTGGCATCCTCAGTGACATTGATCAGATCGCTGTCTCCACCGGATGCCCCGGTCGTCAGATAGTACACATCAAAGGTCGACGTCGCTGTACTGCCAAAAGCAAGGCTTCCCGTCAGATCGGTGGTCTGACCGACATTCTCGGTAAAGGAAAAATCATCCGCTCGAACAGTCGGTGTCAGACCCGCATCCACGGCCCAATTTGCCCCCAGAACCAGGTTGCCATCCACCTGCATGAAACCGGTGTCGCCCAGATCCACGGTATTCAAAGCATAGAACGTTGCACCTTCGTCAACAGTCAAGCCATTTGTGCCAGCGCCAAGGTTCAGGTTTCCAAGCGCCCGTCCGGACAGTGACACCTGTTCGTTGCCGTCGCCGCCATTCACCAGCTGATTGTTCCCCGCGATCAGCACCGTGTCGTCCGACAGGGTCAACACGTTGTCGGCGCCACCTTCCACAATGATCGACGCGACGGCGTCTGCCTGTCCCGTACCGCCCATGACAACGCCATCGAACCCAAGCGTGATGGCATCCGCACCGTCACGTCCTGCGGATTGCGCAAAGACGCCGATGCCTCCTTCGCCAACCGACAAAACGTTGCCGGTCAAGGTCATGTCGATAGTCCCTCCCGCTCCGGCACCGCCTGCCGCACCGCGGAAGACTGAATCCACGATCCCGCCACCACCGCCAAGCGATTGCGCCGCAACGCCGATCGCATTCTCTCCGCTGGTGACCGTGTTGCCTGTTTGCGAGAACAGGATATCCCCGCCGTCCCCGCCATTGGCAGCCGAAAGGTTCACGGTCACCTGGCTGGGGTCCAGATCTGTCGTAACGAGACCACCGCCACCACCGATGCTCTGGATGACGAAGGCGTGCGATCCGTCGCCGCTGGTAGTCACATCACCGATATTGGAGAAATCGACGTTGCCACCGTCACCGGTTGAATCGTCCTGCGCGCCCAAAGTGACGTCGACGCTGCCGAGGCCAGCAACAACAACTTCACCACCGCCCGCGCCGATGCTTTGAACGCTTTGGCCAAAGGACCCGTCTCCGCTGGTGAACACATTGCCGTTCAGAGACAGGTCAATATCGCCGCCATCGTTACGGAAACTGGGATCAGAGCCCAGGATCACCGAAGCGAACCGGTTGGCGTCAGCCGCGCCCGTGCTGCTGAGCACCAGCTTACCGCCGCCGCCGCCAATGGACTGCGCCGCGCCTGCGGAAGAGAACGCGCCATCCGTGCCGACATCTCCTGTGCGGCTGCCGTTCACGTCGCCGCCTCCGGCATCATCCGTATCAATTGCGCCCAGGCGCGCATCGATCTCGATACCGTCGCCATCCTGAAGGCTTATGGTGTTCGCCGATGTGCCGCCGCCGCCGCCGACACTCTGCAGCATCAGACCGGTCGACCGGTCGCTGGTGGTTGCGATGTTTCCGGTATGAGACTGCGTGACCTGGCTGCCGGCTGTACCGGAAATATCGTCGCCACCCAGCGAGATGTCACTGATGTAGACCGTGCCGGTTCCACCCGCGCTTGCAGTCGCCGTGGTGAAATCGACGGAGGTTTCGGAATTGCCGCCGCCGCCATTGACGGACTGTGCGAATATGGCTTCGCTGCCCGCACCGTTCACCAGAATGTCGCCGGTCGAATTGACCGTGGCGGTTCCCACCGATCCTGTGGTCCCGTCACGCGCGCCCAACAAATGGGAGATCGTATAATCCAGCGCCGAGACCAGAGGCGACGACACCGAATACCCGGCATTGCCGCCGCCACCGCCGACCGATTGTGCATAAATACCGAAGCCGTTTTCGGCATTCACCACAATTGTGCCTGAATGGTTGACCGTGACGTCTCCGCCGTCAGCGCCATCTCCGCCTTCACCGCCAATCGCGATCTTCGAATAGGACTTGCCGGTCATGGTGTTCTTGAGGTCATTCACATCCATCGCGACCGCCAGTCCACCATTGCCGCCGCCACCGCCGACCGATTGCGCAAAGATACCGTAAGCACCCGCGCCATCCACGCGGATATCGCCGGTATTGGTCACGACTGTATTGCCCGCGACATTTCCGCTGCCGCCCGAACCGCCGATGTTCAACTGCGCGGTCGGAGAGCTGCTGTCCCCGGTCTTGAGCCGCAGCGTCCCCGTGATCGAGCTGCCCCCGTTGCCGCCGCCGCCGCCGACAGACTGCGCAAAGATGCCATGAGCCCCTGCGCCGGTTGTCACGATCGTACCGGCATTGGTGACCAGAGCATCGCCTCCGATACCACCGGTGCCGCCCGAGCCTCCCAATCCGAATTGCAGCGCGCGTCTTGTGCTGGCCTCGGCTCCGCCATAGCGCCCGTCTACCGAAATCGTCGAGCCCCCGTTGCCGCCGCCGCCGCCGACAGACTGCGCGAATATGCCGTGGCTTTCTGCGCCGGTTGTCACGATCATGCCATCAGCTTCGTTCACAACCGTTACCGAGCTGCCGGACCCGCCAGTGCCGCCGGTGCCACCGATCAGAATGGCATTTGTCGTTGCCCCGTCCGAGGACTGACCCAGAATGATGTTGCGTACCTGTTGCGCGTCACCGCCGCCACCGCCGACGGATTGCGCATAAATACCAATCGACTTGTCGCCCGTGGTTTGAATTCGGTCACGGTTGGTCACCGATACTGCGGCAGATGTCGCCCCGGTGCCGCCATTCCCGCCAACCGACAGCGTTGCCGTGTTTCCGATCTCCTTGCGCAAGCTGATGATCCGGTTCTCCACCACACCACCCATGCCGCCGCCGCCGCCAACGGACTGGGCGTAAATACCGTGCGCCATGGTGCCTTCGGTGCTGATGATGCCATCGCTGATCACGGTCACCGTGTCCGAGGTCATGCCATCGCCGCCGGTGCCGCCGATATTGATCGACGCGGTTGTGCCAACCGTAGATGGTTTGACCAGGGCTTTGATCGTGTCGAGGTTCGACTGACCCGCCTGCACCATGCCCCCGGTTCCACCTGCCCCGCCAATGGACTGCGCCATCAGGCCAATCGAGCGATCCCCGAACGTTGCGATCCGGGCGGTGTTTGTCACGTCAACACTGCCCCCTACGCCACCGGTGCCACCAGTCCCGCCGATGGACAGCGCAACCGAAATGCCTTTACCGGCCGAGTTGCTGGCCTTGCCGCCATTGCCACCGCCGCCGCCAACAGACTGAGCGAACACGCCATGCGCATCCGTGCCTCGTGTGACCACTGTACCCGCGACCACAGACGTCACGTCGCCCGCTGCACCACCAGTACCGCCCTCGAGCCCGACAGACAGGCTGGCTTTGTTCCCCTTGCTGTCACCGGATTTAGGCGTTCCTATGCTTACGGAGGTTGATGAAGAATTGCCGCCGCCATTGCCAATGGACTGGGCGAAGAACCCGTATGAGCGGTTACCGGACGTGCTGACAATACCGTTCGAGCTGGCATAGACGTCGCCACCGCTTCCTCCGGTGCCGCCGGTACGGCCGATCTGAATGTTGACGTTGCCGCCATCCACCGAAGTGGAGGCTGAATTATAACCCGCATTGCCGCCGCCGCCGCCAACGGACTGAGCAAACAGGCCATGCGAATCCGCCCCGGTGGTGGTTATGTCGCCGGTGTTGCGAACATCGACCGAGCCGCCAATACCGCCCTCACCCGTGCCGCCACCGATGGCCAAACCAAAACCCTTGTTGGTCGCATCCGAGGCCAGCTCGTAAGTCATGCCAAGGTTCAGGGCCGCGTTGCCGCCGCCGCCACCGATGGATTGGCCAAATACCCCGTGGCTGCTGTCCTGCAGAGTGACGATGTCGCCGTAGTGGTCGATATCGACCGTGCCGCCATCCCCGGCGGTGCCTGCATCGCCACCGATGGCGACCACAGCCGACACGCCGGTCTTGTTACCTGAGGAATCCGCCGGGTTAACCTTGCCTTCAAGCTCATCCAGAACCGCATTGTAATTGGCGATGACCGAGTCATCGACGCCTGTATTGGTCGGCGTCTTGCGATCCGTTGAATCGCCGGTGCCGCCATTGCTCTGGTTGCCGGTGGTCTTGCTGATGCCTACAACTGCGTTGATCCCGGCATCGCCGCCGCCACCGCCAATGCTCGACGCTTCGATCCCGTGCGAACCGACGCCGTCGGTCGTGATCGTACCCGCAGCAAGGGCCGCTGTGCCACGTGCGACAGTAACGTCGCCCGCATCTCCGCCACCGCCGCCAAAGCCGCCGATACCCATCGCGATAGGAGAACTGTCCTTGGTGCCCACAAAGGTCGCGTTGATGCCGCCGGTACCGCCACCGCCGCCGATGGTCTGGGCAAAAATACCGCGGGCGTGATAGCCGTTGGTCGTGATGTTGCCGGTTTGGGTGACCGAGACATCACCCGCATCCGCACCGGTGCCCCCGTGACCGCCAAGGCCACCGACAATGCTCAGGTCTGTCTTGCCATCAGAGTTGTTGGAATCGCCATAGTTCAGCTGTCCTGTCACATTCAGCGCACCATTGCCGCCGCCGCCCGCGATAGATTGGGCCAGAACGCCGTGCTTCCAGTTGCCGGCAACGGTAACGGCGCCAGCATGATCCACAGCCACATTGCCCGAGACGTTGCCATCGCCACCAAAGCCGCCGACCCCAAACGTGACCGAGGGAATCTTACCGTCTTTGCTGAGCGCAATGCCGCCCGAGACGTTCAGCCCGCCATTGCCGCCGCCCCCGCCGATGGACTGCGCCAACAGACCCGCCGAGCCATCGGTATCGGGCTTTTCTTCGTTGAAGACACCCATGTCGATGAACAGACGCTCCAACCCGAAGTTCGAGGCCAGTTCCTCGGTCTCGTCGACGATCGTGTCGCCCAGGAAATCGCGTAACTTGTCCTCGAATGTCGTGGTATCGGGGATCGAGATATCATCCGGGTTCGTTGTCACCGAAATGGTCGCCTGCGAGGTCACGGTGACATCGCCCGCCTGACCGCCATCGCCGGCAAAACCTCCAACGCCCACAATCAAAGAGCTATCGGAGACGATCCCGCCAGACACGTTCAGACCGCCGTTGCCGCCACCGCCGCCGACGGATTGGGCCAGCAGGCCAGACTGGCCGGTGCCGTGGGCTGTAACCGTGCTGCCCGCGCCGATGTTCACATCGACATCACCGGCGTTGCCACCGCCGCCGCCAAAGCCGCCAACGCCTACGACAACGGCATATGATTTACTGCTGTCCGTCTGGCCCGCCCCGGGTTTGCCGCTGATCGCGATACCGCCGGAAACGTTGGTGCCGCCGTCACCGCCACCGCCACCAAGCGATTGGGCGATGATGCCGCTGGCACCTTTGTTTTCGTCAACGGCGAATGTTCCGTCCGGTTGCTCTGCCATCGGAACAGCCTGAACGTTGCCGGTATAGTCCAGATCGACGTCGCTTGCATCGCCACCCGACCCGCCAAAGCCGCCAACACCCGCCGCGACCGAGAAGATCGTGTCCGACCCCGAGGGTTTGGTCAGTGCCAGAGAGCCCGAGACATTCACGCCCCCGGTCCCGCCCCCGCCGCCGAGGCTCTGGGCGAACAGGCCATGCGACCCGTCACCTGCAGTTACAACATCGCTTTGAACGTCCAGCGTGACCGCGTCGGCGTCACCGCCGCCGCCGCCAAAGCCGCCAAGCCCCAAGGCAACGGCAGCGCCGGATTTGCCGGTCAGGTTGACCGCACCCGAAACGTTCAGGCCGCCGTTACCACCGCCGCCACCGACCGATTGGGCCATAACGCCGATACTGTCGACACCGGCAGTGACCACCGAGGTTGTCCCGCTGCCATCGGTTCTGGAGCGCAGTGTGCTGGTCACTTCACCGGCATTGCCCGCGCCGCCGCCGAAGCCGCCAACGCCCAAGCTGACCGAGCCACCGTTTTCCTGGCTGATACCCAACGAGGCCGAGATGTTGGTGCCGCCATTGCCGCCGCCGCCGCCTAGGCTCTGCGTCAGAATTGCTGTGCTCCGATCGCCGGTGGTGGTTACGCCGCCGCTTATTGTCGATTGCACCAGCGCTCCTGCATCGGCGCCGCCGCCGCCGAAGCCGCCGACACCGATGCCCACCGCTGCGTTGGCCGAACGGGAAAGGGATAGGGCCGCCGAGATGCTGGTGCCACCGTTGCCGCCGCCGCCGCCAAGGCTCTGCGTCAGAATCCCGACCGAGTCGTCCCCTGTTGTCATGACATCACCGGTGACCCGCTGCGTGACGTTATCTGCCGCGCCACCGTCTCCGCCGAAGCCACCGACGCCGATCCCAAGACCGCCTGAATAGTTGCTGGCCACCGAGATTGCGCCGGAAATATTGGTGGCCCCATTGCCACCGCCGCCGCCAAGGCTTTGCGCGATGACGCCAGCCGACCGTGAGCCCGAGGTGCTGATATTGCCCGAGAACGTATTGTCGACGACGCCACTGGTTCCACCGCTGCCGCCGAAACCACCTACGCCGATGCCTGCGGCACCGGAGCCCGTACGCGCGATGCTCAGCGCGCCCGAGATATTGATGCCTCCATTACCGCCGCCACCGCCAACGGATTGAACCAGAACCCCGGTTGCGTTGTCTCCACCGGTTGTGACGTCCCCGGTCACCGAACCCGTGGCCGCGCCTGCACTGCCGCCGTCACCACCGGACCCGCCGATGCCAACGCCAACCGCGCCGCCGCCGGTACCCGAGATATTCACGGCGGCCGAAACATTCAGCCCTCCGTTACCGCCGCCGCCCGCGGCGGATTGCACCAGAACACCGCCCGAGTTGTCGCCAGCCGTGGTCACATTGCCCACGACCGTACCATTGGCCGTGTTCGCATCGCCGCCGCTGCCGCCGCTGCCGCCAAGGCCGACCGACGCACCACCGCTGCCGGTTCCTGCGACCGTAACCGTAGCAGAGACATTCATGCCACCGTTACCGCCACCGCCGCCGAGGCTCTGAACGATGACCCCACCGGAGTCATCACCCTGCGTCGAAACATTGCCGTTCAGGGTGGCTTCGGCTGTGCCCCCATTACCGCCGGTGCCGGATGCGCCGCCAAGACCCACCGACGCGCCGCCAGACCCGGTGCCGGCCGCTGCAACCGCGACCGAGATGTTCATGCCGCCGTTGCCACCGCCGCCGCCGACAGACTGCGCCAGCAGGCCGGTCGAGGTGCTGCCTGATGTCACCAGATTACCGGTAACGTTCGCCGTAACCGCAGAGGCATCGCCACCGCCGGTGCCGCGCCCCCCTAAACCCACCGCTGCCGCGCCCGAGCCCGTGCCCGCGCCGCCGACCGATGCCGAGACGTTAAAGCCACCATTGCCGCCACCGCCACCGATGGATTGGGCGACAACCGCACTCGATTGCGCGCCCTCGGTCTGAACATCGTTCGCAACGGTCAGGCCAACGACACCACCGCCGCCACCGCTGCCGCCAGACCCGCCCAGGCCGACGCTGATGGCGCCCGAACCTGTACCGGCGCCCGCCAGCGCGGGTGAGACATTAAACCCGCCATTGCCGCCGCCACCGCCAACGGACTGCGCCAGAATACCCACCGATGCATCGCCTCTGGTGACCACGTTGGCGGTTGTGCTGGCCGTAACCAAGCTGCCGTCGCCACCGGCTGATCCCGAACCGCCCAACCCGACCGAGACCGATGCTGCGCCGGTTCCCGCGCCCGACACCGTTGGCGAGACATTAAACCCGCCATTGCCGCCGCCGCCGCCAAGGGATTGCGCGACAAACCCGCTTGAAGCGAACCCATCGGTCAGAATTGTTCCATTCGAGGTCAGCGTGACGTTGCCGCCATTGCCGCCCGTATCGCCTGAACCGCCGAGCCCGACACTCACAGCGCCACTAGCCGTGCCTGCCCCCGAAAGGACAGGAGCCACGTTAAAGCCACCGTTGCCACCTCCGCCGCCGATGGATTGAGCCACAACGCCCGAGGACTGATCGCCACGGGTTTCAACCGCGTTGTTCGAAGTGGCGATGACTGTGCTGCCATCTCCTCCGCCCGCACCATCTCCGCCCAAGCCGACCGAAACGCCGCCTCCTGCGGTGCCTGATCCTTGGACCGATGCGCTGACGCTGAAGCCACCATTGCCGCCGCCGCCGCCAACAGATTGCGCCAGGAACGCAGTGGACGAGTCGCCTTGTGTCAGGATAGTTCCACCCGACCTCAGAGTGACCGCACCGCCATTGCCGCCACCTGCACCGGTGCCGCCCAGCCCTACGCTGACAGCGCCGCTGGCCGTACCCGCCCCAGCGCCCGTGCCCGAGATATTGAACCCGCCATTGCCGCCGCCACCACCGATGGATTGCGCGACCACACCCGAGGAGCGGTCCCCGGCAGTTACTACAGAATTGGTTGTCGTCAGGTTTACCGCACCGCCGGTGGCGCCGGTACCGCCATCCCCGCCGAGGCCAACAGAT
>NZ_JWLJ01000001.1:358771-360041 GCF_000813985.1 Ruegeria sp. ANG-R | reverse complement strand
CCCCGCCGAGGCCAACAGATACCGCACCGCTGGCAACGCCCGCACCCGCCAGAGAGGCGCTAACGTTAAAGCCGCCATTGCCGCCGCCGCCGCCAACGGACTGCGCCAGAATCGCCGTGGAATCGGAGCCACCGGTACTGACGGTCCCGGTGACACGACCGGTAACCGAATTCCCGATACCACCGCCCGAACCGCCACCTCCAAGACCGACTGTGACGGCTCCGCCACCCGCGCCAGCTCCTGCTATTCCGGCTGTGACGTTGAAACCGCCATTGCCACCGCCACCACCAATGGACTGAAATACAACACCGCTCGAGCTGTCGGACAGCGTTGTGACATTGCCCGCCACCTGGCCTTCGACGACGCCGCCATTGCCGCCTGTCGCCCCGTCGCCCCCGAGACCGACGCCGATTGAACCTGCCCCGGCTCCCGCTGCTGCGACGCCTGCGGTGACATTGAAACCGCCATTGCCACCACCGCCGCCAATGGATTGAACCAGAACACCGGTCGACCGCGCGCCCTCGGTTCGAACGTTGCCATTCACGCGCACGCCGGTAACCGTTCCGCCAATACCACCGCTGCCACCGTCGCCACCAAGACCGACATCTACGGTTCCGGCGCCCGCACCGCCGGCTGCCAGCCCGGCGGCCACGCTAAAGCCGCCATTGCCCCCGCCGCCGCCGATGGACTGCACCACGACTGCGCCGGAATCATCCCCGCGGGAGGTGACATCGGCATCCACCTGCGCAGTCACGGTTCCGCCTGCCCCGCCTCCGCCAGCCTTACCGCCAAGGCCGACGCTGACAGATCCGGCAGCGCCGCCTGCAATATCAGCGCTGGCTCCGACCGCGTAACCACCGTTGCCTCCGCCACCACCGACAGATTGCGCCACGACGCCGCTGGAAAAGGCGCCGCTGGTTTCGATCGAATTCCCACCTGCAACCAGAGTGACGTTACCTCCGATGCCAGCGCCGCCGCCGTCGCCACCAACACCGACATTGATGCCGACCGCAGCGCCGCCACTGGCGCTGATGCCTGCGGCGATGCTGCCGCCGCCATTGCCACCGCCGCCGCCCACCGATTGCGCGATTATCCCGCTTGAGTTCGTGCCCGTCGTGGCAACGTCAGCATTTGTATAGACCTGTACAAGACCACCGTCGCCCGCACTGCCTGCCTGACCACCAATGCCGACCGAGACATTGCCCGAAAACAGCGCAGACGCTCCTGCGGTCGCGGCCACGGCCAACCCACCATTGCCACCGCCGCCGCC
>NZ_JWLJ01000001.1:357247-358202 GCF_000813985.1 Ruegeria sp. ANG-R | reverse complement strand
CCATTGCCACCGCCGCCGCCAACGGACTGGAACAACATACCTGTCGAGCGGTTGCCGGTTGTGACAACCGTGCCCGCAAAACCCGCAGCCGTCGCAACGCCGCTGCTGTTGAACTGACCAACCGTAACCGGGCCGCCTGTGCCGCCGGCACTGCCGTCACCGCCGACACCCACGGCCAACGAACCGGACACCGGGCCGCCCGACGCAGCAACGGAAACGGCATAACCACCGTTACCGCCGCCGCCACCAACCGATTGCAGCATCACACCAACGGAATCGTCGCCGCCGGTTTGCACCGAAGCCGAGCCACTGCCGCTGAGCGTGACAGACCCGCCGTTGCCGCCATTGCCTGCGGACCCTCCGACAGAGACCGAAGCCGCGCCAAAAGCGCCAACCGCGACTGAGACCGCGCCGCCGCCGTTACCGCCGCCGCCGCCTACGGACTGGGCGAACACGCCTGCCGAACGATCGCCCGAAGTCTGGATGGCAGATGGCTGGCTGCTGTCGGTGTTGGACAGGGTCACACTGACATTGCCGCCGGTTCCTCCGGCCCCGCCATCGCCTCCGATGGCGACGCCAACAAAAGCGCCAACCGACCCGGACGAGCCACCATTGCCGCCGCCGCCGCCGATGGACTGGGCCAGAATGCCCATTGCGTCATCGCCGGACGTGGTAATGATCCCGTCATTCACGATAGTCACAGTCGAGCCGCTGCCGCCGCCGCTGCCATTGCCACCGACCGAGACCATCCCGCCGGACGAACCACCGTCACCGCCGCCGCCGCCAATGGATTGCGCGATAATCCCGCGGGCGCCATTCCCTCCGGTCACGATGCGCCCCAGATTGGTCACGCTGACCGCCGCACCCGTTCCACCCCTGGACCCTGTGCCCCCGATCGCGACAAGACCATATGAGTTCGCACCCGTACCGCCGCTGCCGCCGATGGACTGGGCCA
>NZ_JWLJ01000001.1:0-356960 GCF_000813985.1 Ruegeria sp. ANG-R | reverse complement strand
CCGCCCGAGCCCACCCCGCCGGACGACCCCCCGCCCCCCCCGCCGCCGCCAATGGATTGCGCGATAATCCCGCGGGCGCCATTCCCTCCGGTCACGATGCGCCCCAGATTGGTCACGCTGACCGCCGCACCCGTTCCACCCCTGGACCCTGTGCCCCCGATCGCGACAAGACCATATGAGTTCGCACCCGTACCGCCGCTGCCGCCGATGGACTGGGCCATGACCCCATCGGCGCCTGCGCCCGAGGTCAGAATGCTTCCGGTACCCTGCACGGTTGCGCTGACGGCATCCCCGCTGCCGCCGTTCGAACCGATGCCGCCAAGCGACAGGGACACCAGACCGCCGCCCGTTCCACCCGAGCCGCCGCCACCGCCGATCGATTGGGCGACAATCCCGCGCGCGAAGTCACCTCGTGTCTCAATCGCACCGCCATGCGAGACAGTGACCCTGCCCCCGTTGCCGCCATTGTCCGCACCGCCGATCAATGAGACCAAAAGGTTACCGCTGGTTCCGGCTGACCCGCCGGAGCCACCGATGGACTGGGCGTAAATCCCGTTCGCGTAGTCGCCCGTCGTCAGAATACTGGCGCTCGAGGTCGTATTCACCACCACCGTACCGCCACTGCCGCCATACCCGCCGTCACCGGACGAGCCGACCAAACCCCATTGCGACCCGCCGTTGCCGCCGTTGTTCGAAACACTCAGCGCATAGATACCATCGGCCGAGTCCCCGGACGTGGAAATGTCACCCCGTTGCGTGACGGTCACATTGCCACCATCGGCCGAGTGGCCGCCTGTGCCACCACCCGGTGCTGCGAAACCGCTACCACCGTCGCCGGCTTCACCACTGCGACTGAACGCAAAGATCCCGTCGTTGTTGCTTCCCGAGGTCTGAATCGCGCTGCTGGAAGCCTGTGTCGCGTTGACCGTACCGCCTTCGCCGCCATCCCCGCCATCGCGCCCGTCCCAGAAACTCAGATAAGAGTCGCCGCCCTGCCCGCCGTCACCACCAACGCTGCCCACTTGCCAACCGACATTACTGGTCGCGTTGACATCTCCGGTCAGGGTCTGGGTCTGCGTTGGGCCATCGGCACCATTGCCGCCCGAGCTTGGCGGCACAACAAGCGCGCCATCGCGCCCGTTGCTGCCATCGCGCCCGTAGACAACCTGACTCACACCATTGGGGCCGGTGACATTTTCAGTCGGGGTTACAGCTCCAGGGGTGCCGGAACTGTTAAAACTGCTATCGTATTGAGCCTGGGTCAGTTGTGTCGACAAACTGGCGGTGCCCGTGGCGCCCGCACTGCTGATCTGGGCAGTTGTTCCTGTTATCGATACAATTTGAAAAGCAAGCGGGGGATTGTCGTCATTGTAAATCGTGTCGCCCGCTGCCTTGACCAGAAAGACATAGCCGTCCGCAGTTTCCACAAAGGCAGTTGTCCCGGCAGTTGGGGTCGAAGCGGGGTCCACGATCAGACCGGTGACAGTAGTATCCAGACCGGTCACCGGGTTGTTGACAGTGTCTCCAACGATGGAATCTGCGGTCGGCGCCGCCATAGAAGACGTTGAAACCAAAACAAAAAAGGAAACTGCATACAGCAGATTTGAATTCTTTGTCACTGCTAAGATCCCGCAACCCAATTCACCAGCACTGATGACAACAAGGCGTAGACCCGAAAAGCAGCAAGCTGCAATTCGACGTTTCCCCATCACCACGTCAAACAGAATATGCGCAAGCTAAAGGAGAATAGATTTCTAAAATTAGCCTAAAATTGGTTTCGAACAGAATATTGCCAAAATACAACACTCCGGATGAACCGATTGATTGGCGCGCGGTTTCTGCGGCAGGGCAACAAAGGCGGCGCGTGCGTATTAGCGGAAGCACCAGCCTGCGACCGTCAAGGATGGAGCCGCGTCACGAACTCCGCGCCCGGAGGCACAGCGGGTGCGTTACAAGTTCGCTAAAACTGCCTTCCAAAACCGAGCACCTCACTGTGAGGAACAAGCCTCGCCATGAGATTGCAAGAGGGTGGCTGTGGGAGACACGAGCCGTCGTTAAGCGGTCATCACTATCAAGAAAACACAATATTAAGACCCAAGCCGGGAGTGGGTAGACGCCTGGCAGTGCTGTCAGACAAATTCGAGCTAGTCTCAGCAAGATCAGTAGCGCTGCCCTTTATGCCACGCAAAGATCGCACTACTCGGCGAGAGCGGCGGTGCGTGTCAGCTTGAAGGTGTCTCGGTCGGCGAGCGATCTTTACTGGCTGAAGCGGTTGTATACGGAGGAACGGGCGGAGGCGAATTTCTCCAAACTTCACCTGTGCCTGAAACGCTGCATGGCGCGTTCTCGTCTTTTCCACCAATAGCGAACAGTTTCGTGGCTCACGTCGATGCCTCGCGCGTGCAACAAATCCTCGACATTCCGAAGCGAGAGCGAGCATCGGATGTACAGCATCACCGCAAGGCGGATGATCTCGGGACTGGTTTTGAGACTTGAACGGCGATTGTTTAATCGTGCGCGAAGGCTACGAGAGCCTCCTACCCGCCTCAACCCAAGTTCTTCCGACATGACCTTATTGATAATAACTCCCCCACATTAACTTGACAAAAATACTATGAAAATCTACTCCGCATCCAGAGCGTGCATGGCACGTGCATCAGCGAGACCGCTGCAGCCGATATATGACGCTTAAGGTCCAGCCAGACATTGAGGGACAGCAAACCCGTGCAGAGGTGAAAACACCCAAGCCAAGCGGGGATGCTTTCGTGTTTCAAAACACATAACGCGCCGACGAAATCCGTCGACGCTTGGAGACGGAATATGTCAACACGAAGCAAGGTTCTGGCAGCAGGGCCATTGATGATATCTGTTGGGCTGGCTGCTCAGGGCGTTCAGGCCCAATCAGAACCGGACGAAATCGTTCTGGACACCATTACGGTCGAAGGTGACGACACCCGACCTTTAGAAAGCGTCGAAGGGTATGCCGCCGAGGCCGCCGGAACGGCCCTGCGCGGTTTGCCCGGGGATTTGAGAACGACACCGCGTTCAGTCACTGTGATCACCACTGAACAGGTCGAAGATCAGGGCGCGCAATCTCTTGAGGATGCAATTTCATATACACCTGGTGTAACCGTTCAGACCTATGGCCAAGACGGGCGTTACGACCAGTTTGCGATCCGAGGCTTTGAGGCCAACACGTCTTCGAACTACCGTGACGGAATGCCACTTCGAACCTATGGCTGGGGTGCGTGGCGGACTGAATTGTTTGGTGCTGAGCGGATCGAGGTTCTGCGTGGCACAACATCGGATCTGTATGGTGCGAACCAGCCTGGCGGCATTGTAAACTCGGTCACAAAACGCCCGAGATTCACTTTCGGCGGTGAGGTTCGTGGAACACTGTTCGGCTACGGTGGCGGCGAAGTTGCAGTTGACGTCACCGGTCCTGCATCGGATCGACTGGCCTATCGTTTTGTCGGTGTCTACAACAATTCGGGCACAATCTTCGACGAGGTGGATCAAAGCCGTATCTATCTCGCTCCATCCTTTACCTGGAAAGCGACCGACCGAACCAACCTTACGGTCTTTGCGCAATATCAAAAAGATGATGTGCCCGACAGCTATGTGATCGTACCCGAGTACGGGTCACTGCGTCCCGACCCCGTGGCGCATTATGGGAATGATTTCTATCCGAACAACCCAGACCGAAACACGATCGAAACGACGCAGAAATACGTCGGGTATGAGTTGGATCACGAGTTTGACAACGGACTAACATTCCGCTCCCGCGCGCGCTTTGCGCGAAACGACTGGTTCAACGAAACTGCCTATACTTCGTTCTTCTTATCTTCGAGCGGGGTTCCAGACGCCATCGACACTGGCGTTTTGACAAACTTCGATGTGGACCAGCGTACCGACGAGACCAGCCTGGATAACGCTCTGATGTATAAATTCCAGACGGGTAACATCGAAGGGACCATCATCGGTGGGATTGACTACTACAAAGCTGACTATGACAACACTTATAGTTTTGGGCCGGGCGGGTTCGTTGACCTGCTGAACGGAACCATAACTCCGGTGCCTCCCGCACCTGCTGTCACGGCAGAGTCGCAGGACATCACGCAGACGGGCCTGTACGTTAACGGCTACGCGACCATAAACAACAATTGGGTTGTTAATCTTGGCGTGCGGCAAGACTGGGTTTCGCGGGATTTCCAACAGACATCGGCAACTGGCACTCTGGATCAAGACAACGACCAAGACTACACCAGTGCGAATGTCGGCGTATCCTACAACTTTAACAATGGTGTAACGGTCTATGGTAACGCCTCGCGTTCCTTTGACCTTCCTCCATTAGGCGCGGATATCAACGGAAACCCGCTGGATGTAGAAAGGGCAAAGTCTTACGAGGTTGGAACGCGGTTTCAGCCCTTGGGCACTAACTCGCTCGTAAGCCTGGCACTGTTCCAGATTGACAAGACGAACACGACGCAGCCGGTTCTGGGCACGCCGTTTGTGCAACAAACCGGCGCCGTCCGGTCGCGCGGCGGCGAGTTGAGCGCCAACTACAACTTTGCAAACGGGCTGTCCGTTCTGGCAGCGTATACCTATCTCGACGCTAAGTTCCGTGATGACGCGACATTCGGCGACAACCGAGTGGCTCGAGTTCCGGAACACTCGGCGTCGATCTGGCTTAGCTATGCTGTACCGCAAGTCGAAGGCCTGACCCTCGGCGCAGGCGCACGTTACATCGGTTCGCGTTTCTCAGATGAGGCGAACACTGCTGAATTTGAACTTGACTCGGTAACGCTTGTCGATGCGTCGATCTCTTACGAGTGGGACAATTGGCAGGCAATCCTTGCAGGTCGCAATCTCGGTGACGAGGAATACCTGACCTATTGCTTCGGAACACCTGGTGCATTTTCGAACGGTTGCTCCTACGGCGCTGGTCGCTCGATCGAGGCTTCACTGACTCGCCGATTCTGATTTGAAAACGGCCTGGGTGGGACAATCCCTGCCCAGGTCATTTGCATAGGACAAGACAAATCATGCGCAGATTATTGACCTGTATGGCATTGGCACTTCTTCCCGTAGGGGTCAGCGCCGATTCATTTCCGGTCGAAATCGAACATCGGTTCGGCGTCACCGAAATCGAGACGCAACCAAAAAAAGTCGTTTCTCTCAGCTTCATCGGTCATGACTTTTTGTTGGCCCTCGGGATCGCGCCTTATGCATTGCGAAAATGGTACGGTCCCGATCGTTTTGGTGTTTGGGCCTGGGGGCACGATGCACTGGGGGATGCAGAACCCATTGTTATGCAGGGCGAAATCAATATCGAGCAGATAGCCGCAATGCAGCCCGATCTAATCCTGGGTCAGTGGTCCGGAATGACCGAAAGAGATTACACCCTGCTTTCGCGCATCGCGCCGACGGTGGCACCCAAAGCTGAATACGGTGACTATGGCACTCCGTGGCAAGAGATGCTGCGAACTGTCGGCTTGGCGACAGGGACATCGGAGAAAGCCGAAGATGTAATTGATCGGCTCGAGGGTCGGTTTGCGGCTATACGCAAAAGCCACCCTGAGTGGCGAGGGGCGTCATCCGTGATGGTGTGGGCCGGGGAAACCGGTGCTTATACGGAACGGGACATTCGCGGTCGTTTTCTGGAGGACCTCGGATTCGAAGTGCCGGAGGCCGTCAATCAACGCGGCACCCTGGACAACTTCTATGTACTAATCCCTGCTGAGGACCTGTCACCTATAGATGCCGACGCTTTGGTATGGATCGACGCGGGCGGCTCTGCACCCGTGCTCAACCGCATGCCTCTACGTCCAACGATGCGGGCCTACAAAGAAGGGCGTGAGGTATATGCCGACCCGCTCTTGTCAGCTGCCCTGTCTCACTCAAGCCCCCTCAGCCTCGACTACGCGCTTGATAAACTCGTGCCCCTGCTGGAAGCGGCGATGGATGGTGACCCAACAACAGTTGTTCCTTCGTCGCGCGATGCCGGCATTCTGCCTGAGGGTTTTTGAAATGACCGTCCAAACAACTTCCGTTCCCTCGGAACCGTCACGCGCTGAAACTCGGAGCCTTTGGCTCTGTGTGTCGGTGCTGGGGCTTCTCGTGCTTTCGGGACTCGCGCTAAAACTCGGATTGCGATCAATAGACTTGTCGCACGTATGGTCGGCTTTCACTGCGTTCGATGTTCAGAGCCCCGACCAGATCGTTATCCGAGAGATCAGACTGCCGCGTCTCGCTGCTTCGGTTCTGGCTGGTGTTTCGCTGGGGATGGCCGGGGCTTTGATGCAAGGCATGACGCGCAATCCCTTGGCTGATCCGGGCCTTTTGGGAGTCAACGCCGGGGCGTCGCTGGGCGTTGTTATTTGCATTCTGGTCTTGGGTGTGACCGATCCCGCCGCATTCATCTGGATCGCGCTTGGAGGCGGCCTCGTCGCATCCCTTCTAGTGTTTCTCTTGGGCGGCGGGAATCAGGCAAACCCGGCGCGTCTGATCCTGGCCGGCGCCGCAGTGTCGGCTCTGTTTCTGGCTCTCAGCCGGTCGCTGTTGTTGATCAGTCAGCAGACCCTGGATGTCTACCGGTTTTGGGTTTTGGGCGGGTTTGATGGCGTCGATTTTGACACCATTCAAGCTCTGCTCCCGTTCTTCGTAGTTGGCGTCGTGATCGCGCTGTTTGCCGCATTTGCTCTGAACGCGTTGATGCTGGGCGAAGACACTGCGCGCAGTTTGGGAGTGCGGGTGGGGTTCGCACAGGTTCTGATCGGTCTGGCGATCGTCATGCTATGCGGTGCCACAGTTTCGATGGCTGGCCCGATTGCCTTCGTCGGTCTGATCGTTCCGCACCTAGCCCGACGCGTAGCCGGAGCCAACATGTGGTGGATGCTTTTGTTTTCGGCCAGCTTCGGTGCCGTGTTGATGACGGCAGCTGATCTGCTGGGCCGCCTGCCCTTGTTCGGAGGCAACATGCAGGCCGGTGTCATGTCGGCCATGATCGGTGGGCCGATCCTAATCTGGCTTGTTCGTCGCTACGGAGTGACCAAGCTATGATTCTGCGTCTGCCCTATCTTTCCTTTCTGTTTTCCCGTCGCGCCATAGTCGCCGGTTCGGCCTTGGCAATTCTGCTTGCGATCACCCTAACGGTTTCGGTGAAGTTGGGTGCCTTTCCGCTCTCATGGTCCCAGATCATTGCGACCTTCGCGCGGCGGGCTGATGACGTGCAGCAAATGATCGTTCTGGACCATCGTCTCCCTCGTATCCTGACTGCAATTGGAGCCGGTGCAGCATTTGGCCTTGCCGGAGCAATGTTTCAGACAATGCTACGCAATCCACTTGCGACCCCGGACGTGATCGGGTTCAGCGCGGGTGCCAGTTGCGGGGCTTTGCTGGCCATGATCCTGACCGGAGGGTTCATACTGCCGGGCGCACTTGCCGGCGGGTTAGTGACCGCGGCCGCCGTCACCGCGCTTGCATGGCATAATGGTCTGCAGCCCTATCGCCTGATCCTGATCGGTATCGGGGCCAGCCTGACCCTATCCGCTGGCGCAGACCTATTGATGACCAAGATTGATGCTTTAACTGCCGCCGAAATGGCCAAATGGCTGATCGGAACGCTCAACACGCGCGACTGGAGCGATGTGAGATTGGTCTGGCTTGGCCTGACCTTTCTTTTCCCTCTGGCGCTTTGGCTGCAATTTCCTCTGAGCCGGATGGCGATGTCAGACGATATCACCACCGGTCTGGGACTTCCTCTTTCACCGCTGCGTTTGCTTGTAACCGCCTGTGCGGTAGCCCTCGTCGCCTTGGGTGTAAGCGTGGCGGGCCCCCTGCCCTTTGTTGCCTTTGTATCTGGCCCCATCGCGCGACGCATCGTGCGCGGCGGAAGCCCAGCAATGTTACCCGCGGCGACGGTCGGAGCTTTGGTCACTCTGTTGGCCGACATGGCAGCACGTTCATTTCCAATCGTACAACTACCGGCCGGGGTATGCACCGCAATGATCGGGGCGCCTGTCCTTATGTGGCTGCTTTTGGTGCAATTTAGAAAAGGAACCCTCTGAGATGTCTCAGCCCTCTCGTCTCATGGCCAAGGATCTCTCGGTTTCCTTTGGCAAATCTTCTGTTTTAAACGAGCTATTCGTGACAATCCCGGACGGAAGCCTGACTGTTATCGTCGGTCCCAACGCATGCGGGAAATCCACGTTGCTCAGATCGCTTGCGCGATTGCAATCGGTGCAAAAAGGGCAAGTCGTCCTGGATGGCAAGGCAATCCACAGGCAGAGCAGCCGTTCGGTAGCGCGCCGCCTTGCGATCTTGCCGCAGATGCCGACCGCACCCGAAGGCTTGTCCGTTCACGATCTGGTCGTCCGAGGACGTACACCGCATCAATCCGCACTCCGTCAATGGTCTAAAGCGGACGCTGCAGCAGTTGCCAATGCTTTGGACAAAACGGGTATGGCGGATAACGCCCATCGCCCATTGGAGTCCCTGTCCGGAGGCCAAAGGCAACGCGCCTGGATCGCGATGGCATTAGCTCAGGATACCGACATACTGCTTTTGGACGAACCGACAACCTACCTTGATCTGCCACATCAGATCGATCTGTTGACACTGGTGCAGAAACTGAACCGGGAAACCGGACGTACGGTTGCCATGGTGCTGCACGACATCAATCTCGCTGCACGCTTTGCCGATCACATTGTCGCTTTGAAAGATGGCAAGGTACATCGCGAAGGATCGCCAGCCGAAGTGATTACCGAACAGACAATGGATCAGGTCTTTGCCCTGCCCTGCACCGTGATCGCTGATCCGGTGCACGGAACCCCCCACGTTATTCCAGCCTGAGAGGAGGCTTCGATGACCATCCGCCCCGAATTTTCTCTGCACGCCGAAACCACATTACCCGAACTGAGTTTTCCGGCGATGCGTATGGTGATGTTGCACGAAGCGCAGGAACACGACCTCCCGGTCATCGAAGACACTGATGAGCGTGTCACGCTGGAAACGCCGTTTGGTCACTACAGCTTTGGCGCAGTGCCCGGAGGCGTCACCGCGACGGTGTCAGCCGCCAAGCAGGATTGGCTATTCATGCTTAAGGAGAGCCTTGTTGAGCATCTGATGCACTTTGCACCGGATGCCGCCGCCGTGCTGAGATGGTCAGATGCTGAAAAAGCCGGTGGCCTGCCGCCCAATTTTCACTTTGCTACGGTTCAATCAGTTCGCGCCATTGGAACGTGTTTTCTGCGCGTTCGGATCAAGGCTCGGGGTTTGTCCAGTTTTCAGGATGATGCAATTCACTTTCGTATCGTTCTGCCCCCGGAAGGAGTTGACGAAGTAGAGTGGCCCTTTGTTTCCGAAAACGGAGCAACGGTTTGGCCCAAAGGCGACAAGGCGCTGCACAGGCCGGTCTATACAACGCGCTGGATCGATCGCGACGAAGGTGTGATGGATTTTGACGTGTTTCAACATGACGGTGGTCGCGTATCGGCGTGGGCCAGTCAGGTTGAGCCAGGAACTAAAGTAGCTGTGGTAGGTCCCGGGGGCGGCGGAATCCCCGACACACGGCGCATTCTGATGTTTGCTGACGAAACCGCCCTGCCCGCAGTCGCACGTATCCTTGAAGACTTGCCGGAAGACAGCGAAGGACACGTTACCGTTCGGGCAGAGGGCGGCCCCGAATGTGCCTATCCTCTCAGCGCGCCCAGTGGAGTTTCGATAACCTGGCTTGGTCCGGAAAATGACCAAAATCTGTCTGATATCGCATTGGCTGAGCACAACGAATTTCCCGACCATTTCCTTTGGTTCGCCTGCGAAAAGGCGGACGCACAGAAAGTCAGGGCTGCCTACAAGGTGAAGGGCGGCGATCCGGCAACTTCTTACATTGCTGGCTATTGGAGCAAGTCATGAAACTCTTCGTATTCTTCACGTGTGATTTTTCGAGCATCGGCGTTCGGGCAGCACTTGGCTTTCGACGGGTAGGTCTGACAGACTTTTTCAAGGCGCGATAACAGGCCGTTCCTTTGCCGGTTTGCCCTCTGTTCGGATCCGAGTAGTTGCGGCGGAATTGCCTCAATGTATGACCTCCGGGACAGATGTACTGATCGTTCCCGGCGTCCCATTCGAAGTCCGCATGGGTCCAGATTCCGTCGTTGCGCCCGGATTTATCAAAGACAGGAATGTGCGGCACGATCTTGCGGTCGACCAGCCATCCAAGAAGTGGCCCGGTGCCGTAAGCGGTGCCGGCGATCAGCCGTTCGGGGTGCAGATCGAACTTGTCCTCTACCCGGTCCAGCATGGTTTTGGTTGATCCGACCTCAGCTTGTCGGATGGACCGTGTGGCTTCCACATCCGTTGCCTGGCAGTCGTTTGCTTTGCAAACGATGTGAGGGGACGATGACGCCATGGTCCGTGTCGATCAGATAGTTGCCGGAATAGCTAAAGAATGCTGGACCTTTACGGGCCGCCGCCCATTGGCTTGCAGGGTCAGAATGTGAGGCGAAATTGGGCTGCACCTCACGCGCAGCTCTGAAAGCCGTCTCATCCAGAGTGTTGAGATACTCCTTCACAGCACGGAGCGCATTCGCCGGATCAATGGCCGATACGTCCCATTCTTCTTTTGGCGTTGAATTCTGTTTAATGGCATCGGCTTCGACTGCCATGCGCTGCCCGTTCACCAGACCTTCTTCGATACACCGCGCAACAGTCGTCTCGAACAGATGACGCAGCAGTTCGCTCTCGCGGAAGCGTCCATGCCGGTTCTTGGTAAACGTCGAGTGATCAGGCGCGCGGTCAGTCAGATCGAGACGACAGAACCAGCGATATGCCAGGTTCAAATGCACCTCTTCGCACAACCGTCGCTCGGAGCGGATGCCGAAGCAACAGCCGACCAGCAGCCCGGGATCGACGGAGGGCCGGCCGGTAGGGCTATAGAAATCCGCCAGATGGGCACCGATGACACCAAGATCGAGGAACCGATCAATCGAACGCAACAGGTGATCTTGAGGGACATGGTCCTCAAGCGAGACTTCGTAGAACAACGCCACCTGCATTGCCTGCTTCGGTCCCAGCATCGCCAATCCTTCCGCTCGTCGAGGAAATTGATTCAGCGACTTACTGCGCGATCAAGCAAAAGTTCTTCAACGCAATACGCCCAAAGCGGACTTCCACGTTCCAAATGCGATGTCGCTCTGCTGTCCGTCAAAGCTGCCTTTGGTGTGACGCATAGCATTTCAGCACCTGAATTGACGGCAGTCCGGCTCAAAGAAGACACTAAGCAACTCTGACGGTGCCGCTGCGCAGCATCAGAAGTGCGAACACTGGATTTTCAAACACACGGCGTCACAGAAGTTTATATCTTCAAGTCGTTCGCCTTGTCGCCAACGATCTCGAGTATTCTGTTTCTCTGAATCTTTCCTGACGGTCCTTTAGGAAGCTCCGGCAAGATATGAACTTCATCAGGGGACTTGAAACGCCCCAATTGAGCTTCACAAAGTTTCGTCAGGCCCAGAGATGTCACTTGGGACCCTTCGCGAATTTTGACAGCTGCCTCGACGGTTTCACCATAGCTTTTGCAGGGACGCGCAAAAGCGGCGGCTTCAACAACATCGGGATGCGAATAAAGCGCTTCATCAATCTCTCGGGGCGCAATGTTTTCGCCACCTTTTATGATCAGCTCCTTCAATCGGCCGGTGACAAAAACATAACCGTCCTCGTCCATGCGGGCGAGATCACCGGTTCGTAACCACCCGTCAGACGTAAACGTGCTCATGGTTGCGTCTTGGTCGTTGAGGTACTCCAGCATTACATTTGGTCCGCGAATGACCAATTCACCTTCTGATCCGTGTGGAACCTGTCGAAGGTTCGCGTCAAAGATTGCCGCCTCGTTCCCATATGCAATGCCGGGTGAGCCTATCTTGCGAACGCCTGGAGGCAACGGATTGGACAGAATTTGTGCCGAGGTTTCCGTAAGACCCATAGTTTCCACGATGGGGATCTCGAAACGGTCTTCAAAGGCGCGCTGTACATCCGGCGCCAATGCCGAAGACGCAGAGCGACCGAAACGCACTCGCTGGCGAGTAAGCGCATCCGGCTTGGAACCCGAATGTAGCAAGTGTGAAATGATAGTTGGTACAACTGAAAACCAGGTTGCCTCGACTTTACCAAGGTTGTCCCAGAAACGGCTGACCGAAAATCGTTCGCACATAGCCAACGACCCGCCTGAGACAAGCGTTCCCATGACTGTCACGCACAGCCCGTTGATATGGTAGATCGGCAAAACGCAAAACCCGCGATCAGCCTCGGACAACTCATGAGCGATCATAGTCGTCCAGCCGCCTGCCAGCAGGCTGGAATGTGTGTGAACCACGCCTTTTGGACGCCCAGTCGTTCCCGAGGTGTACATCAACAGCGCATGGCTATCGGACGAGATGCTGTGCAAGTTACCGCCATTGTCGACAACATCTGCAACTTGTAACGGGGTGATCCTCGCAGGATCGGCTGTGCGCTCGAAGAGTTCCATTTGTCCAGGATGCACAAAGCTATAGCGTGCACCACTGTGTTCCAGTGCATAGGCCACGGCGCTGTCACCAGCGACAAGGTTAATCATCGTCGCCCGGAATCCGCCATACAGGACGCCGAAAAGGATCTCTAGCGCTTCACGGCAGTTAGGGTATAGGATCGCAACGCTTTCTCCTTTCTCCACACCCAGGCCGGTTAACATAACTGCGATGCGGCGGGACGTTTCGCGCAATTCCCCCCAACTCAGGTCCGATGCCCCGTCCGGAAATACGAACCCGGTTCCGCCATGACTTGCTCTGTGATCCAACCAATCGCGGACGGATCCTGCCGGTGGTTCCATCATTTTCCAACCTCCGACCAGTATTCGCCGAAAACCTCCTCCAGCCCCGGTTCGCGCGGGGGGGTTTCCCGAATGATCTTGGTGGTTTGGACGAAATGCCGCCAATGCAGGTTGGTGTCGATGGAATTACCACCCCAGCTGCCACAACCCATCGAAAGGGAAAAAGGCATCCCATTGGTGAAGCTACCACCCGTGGCAAAGGTATGCGGCTGATTTACGATGACCCGGCAGGTTGGCAAATCACGACCCAGCCCAATCGCACGCGCGTCGTCATCAGTATGGATGCCAACCGAATGCCCGGCCCCCTGGTGCGCCAAAATGCGAGACGCAAGGGCCTTGGCCGCCTCAAAATCTGCAGCACGATAGAGAGCCAGGACCCGACTGAGCTTTTCGCCTGACAAAGGATGATCCGGGCCGATTCCGTCTGTCTCCACCGCCAGATATCTAGTCCCCTCAGGTACTTTGCCCGCCATCCCCAAGGCTTCGAGCATATTTTCGGCGTCCTGGGCTATGACTGAACGGTTGAGATGTCCATCAGGCCAAAGTCGCGCCACGATATCACTTGCCTCAGAGGACGGCACCAAAGCGCCGCCCTCGGCAGCCATTGCGGCCACGAACGCGTCATAGACAGCGTCCACCACGACCAGCGCGTTCTCAGAAGAACAAGACGTCGCGTTGTCGAAACATTTTGAAGCCGTGATTTTGGCTGCCGCTGCCTGCAAATCAGCGGTCTCGTCCACAATCACGGTCACGTTGCCGGCACCAACCGCCACGGCCGGGGTACCACAGGATTGCGCACGGTGGACATTATTCTGGCTACCAGTACAAATCACCCGATCAACAGTTTCCATAAGACATTGCGTCTTGGCCTTTGATCCGGGTGCGGGGATCATCTGAACCAAATTGCGGTCCAGCCCCAGCTTGTCGAATTCGGAATGGATGTAGTCAACCAACATTTCGCAGGACGCCACGCCTTTGGGTGAGGGTGCCACCACGATGGAGTTGCCGCCTTTGAGCGCGTTGATGATGTTGTTCGCGGGCGTCGCGGCGGGGTTGGTTGACGGCACAACCGCACCGATCACGCCGATCGGGCGGGCAATCTCAGTGATGCCAGTTTTCGGGTCATCACTAATGATACCATGAGTTTTCGCGCCAGCGATATCCCGTAACAAACCCAGCGTCTTTCGGTGGTTCTTTGTGATCTTGTCCGGCACGTTGCCCAGACCGGTGGTTTCAACCGCAGTTTCCGCCAGCGTCCGATTGCGCGTTGGTTCCATGATGGCCCATCCCGCTGCCAGTGCTGCTTTGTCGTATAGCGCCTGACTTCCACCAGCTTCGAAATCCCTCTGCGCCTTGCGCGCCTGAGCTACGATACGATCTACTTCGGCTATTTCCGGTGAAATCCCGTCCTGAGCGTTCATCTTGGTCCTCGATATGTTGTTCGGGGCGGACCAACTCCGCCCCACTATGTCCGTCCGGATTAGAGACCGGCCAGCAACTCGTTCAGTGTTTGCTGACGCTGCGCCCACATCTCGATCACTTCGTCACGTGTCATGATGTGCATAGGGGAACCGCCAGCCTCCATTTTCTTGGCGACGCGAGAATTGGCGAACATCTCGGGTACGGTTGCCGAGAGTTTCTCGATAACTTCGGGTGGCGTACCTTTGGGCACCATCACACCTCGGAAATTGACTGAGGAGTTGTCTACATCCAGACCCTGCTCCATCATTGTCGGTACGTCCGGCAGGAACGCATTGCGCTCTAGATCGGCAACGCCAAGGATTTTGACATTTCCAGCTTCTTGCGCGCGGAAAGCATCGGAAAGGTTGTTGATACCGCCCATGACTTCACCGGCAATCACCGCTTTCATGGCCGCAGCCCCGCCGCCTTTGGTCGGGATGTAGGCCATTTTGGTTCCAGCAGCCTTGTCGATCTGTAAGGCTGCAATATGGTGGCCAACAAAGAGGCCTGCCCCCGATACAGTTAATTTCCCAGGGTTTTCTTTGGCAAAGGCAACCACGTCTTCCATCGAGTTGAATTCGCTGTCCGCACCGACCACGAAAACCGCTGGGTCAGCGCCCCAGTTTGCGATGGGTTCAAAACTGTCGGCCGAATACTCAACGCCACCCTTAATCGATTGAGCAATAAAGTGCGGCACGTTGTACGCCGCCAGCGTATAACCATCCGGGTCTGCCTGAGTGGCAAACCAGTTCCAGCCTACGCGCCCGCCGGCGCCGGGTTTGTTGATAATGGCTATGGGCATCCCCAGCGCATCCTCGTTCCCGGCGGTCATGGTGACGATCCTCGCCTGGAAATCGGTCGCACCACCTGCACCGTAGCTGACCATCAACATAAGTGGTCGTTCAGGATAGTCCTCGGCCGTCGCCGTGCCTGTCAGGCTCATAAGGGCCAATGCCGCCCCTGCTATCATTCGTCTCATTTGCGTTTCCTCCCAGATAAGGTTCAGCCACGTGGATCATGTGGTCAGAACAGAATTTCCTTTGGTGTGTAGACGTTTAGAAGCATGGCGAAGAGACCGTACATCACCGTCACAAAGACACCCGTGATAATGCAGCGCTTCATCCAGCTTTTTGCCTCGTCGTGCGGGGCCGGGTCGTAAATCGACAGTAAAATGAAAAATGCGATTGCCGTGGCTGTATAGAAGCCCAGCGATTTGGCGGCCCAGAACACGTAGATAAGCGTAATGACCAAGCCCGGCAGCATGTTCAGGAACATCGTGCGTGTTACACCATTTCCGACCTTGGACAGGCCCATCACCGCTTTGCCAAATGTCCACCCGGCCAGAACCACGAAAACTGATGCGATTAGACGCGGGAACAGGAATGCCTCGGCCGGTTGCTGGGTATAGCTGACCCAGGTCACCCATAGACCGACGGCAAATACCAGACCCGACCCGAATACGTGTTGCGAGCGGTTCATGCCTGCGCCTCCTCTTTGGTGGTGTAGCGACGGTGGCGCAATTCCATCCAGACCGAGTAAGCGATTGAGGCAAGCACCACTGCAATCAGCAACAGGTTCAGTCCACCAGTTAAGAAATACGAAGCCTTGCCGACGGTCGCGTCGGCGATCATCCCGCCTTGAATAAAGTTGGCTTCGGCGATGGGGCCAAGGATCAGACCCAGCACCAGCGGTGCGGCAGAGAATCCGAAACGTTCCAGAAAGAACATGCCGATGCCAAGACAGGCCATGACATAGACGTCGCCCATCGACCCCTGCACCGAATAGGCCCCGAATACAGACAGTGCCAGAACGATCGCTGCCATCACCGATTGCGGGACTTGGGCTACACGTGCTGCGAGCCCGGCGACATAGAGGCCAAAGACGCACATCAGAACCTGTCCAATCAGCATCGAGTTGATGAATGTCCATGCCACGTCTGGATGGTTATCGAAGAGGTCGGAACCCGGGAAAATCCCATGTATCAGCAATCCGCCCAGCAGCACGGCGGCGGTTGGGCTACCTGGGATCGAAAGGGTCAGCAGCGGCACCAAAGACGGGCCCACCATCGCGTTATTGGCAGACTCCGCGGCGATTACGCCTTCGGAATGACCTGTGCCGAACTTGTCTTTCTCGGACGAGAATTTCTTGGTCTGATCATAAGCGACGAGCCCCGCGATTTGCCCTCCAACACCGGGGATCAGACCGATGATCGACCCAGTCAATGTTCCGATGCTCAATGCTCGAGTACGGCTGAAAAGCTCTCGGAAAGCTTCGAGGATAGAATGCCGTTGTACTTCAATCACTTCGGCACCGGTGTTGTGGCGACCCTTTGCGAACATTGTCAGCACCTGCGGGATCGCGAACAGGCCAATCAGCGCGGCGATGATATTGATGCCGCCGCCCAACGCGGGGTGAAAGATAAAACGTTGCGCCCCCATGATGTCGTCAAAGCCAATTGTGGCCAGCCACAACCCGATACAGCCTGAAAGCAGACCTTTGACCACCGAGGCGGAATCCAGCGTCCCGATCACTGTTACGCCCAGAATAGCCAGCCAGAACAGATGTGACGGCCCGAAAGCCAAAGCCCATTTCGCCAACACGGGGGTCAGAAAAATCAACAGAAGCACGCCAAAAACGCCGCCCACGGCCGAGGCCAGAAACGACAATTGCAGCGCCCGAGCACCCTGCCCCTGTTTGGCCATGGTATGCCCGTCCAACGTCGTTGCGATATTTGCTGGCGCACCGGGGATCTTAAGCAAAATAGCACTGACCGCACCACCTGCGACGGTCGACGTATAGGCCGCACCCAGTAGGATCAGACCTTGCGCAGCCTCCAGTTGAAAGGTGAACGGGATCAGTAGTGCGACCGCCATTGTGGGCGACAAGCCCGGCGTCGCCCCCAGGATCAGCCCCCCAATCGTGCCCCCCAACAGCAGCATGAAAGACAGCGGCGTGAATACATCTCCGAAGTAATAAATGAAGTCCATTCAGGGCCTCCCAACCCATCGGTTCATGTTTTTACTTTTGTTGACAAATCAGGGTAGGCGATGAAAATAGTATTGCAAATGTTTTCATAAATTCGACCAAACGGGAGAATATTATGTCTAATTTACAAAAGGGTAAGGTAGATATTGTAGCCGTCGCAAAGGCCGCAAAAGTGTCACCGTCAACAGTGTCCCGCACGTTCAATCACCCGAATTTGGTCAGCCCCGCGACTCGGAAAAAGATCAATCGGGCGGTGCAAAAGTTGGGGTATATCCGAAACCGTGCTGCGCAGACGATGCATGGCAAACGTTCCGGTACCATCGGCCTGGTGGTCCCTACGATCAACCACGCCATTTTTGCCGAGGTCATTCAGGCCTTCTCGGACTCAATTGATAAAGCCGGATTCAGCCTGTTGCTAGCGTCCCACGGATATGACCTTGATCGGGAATACGCGATGGTCCGCAAGTTTCTTGAACACCGCGTCGACGGAGTAGCGCTTGTAGGATTGGAACACTCCGACGCCAGCACCCGACTGATCGAACAGCAGAAAATACCCGCGCTCGCTATTTGGAATTATTCGGAAGATTGCATCCTTCCGTGTGTCGGGGCCGACAATCGGCTGGCCGGGCGTCTTGCAACAGAACACCTACTGGCCTTGGGGCACCGTAACATTGGGCTGATCTTTCCCCAAACCAATGGTAATGACCGCGCGCAACATCGAATTTCTGGCGTACATGCTGCGCTTACCGAAATGGGTATATCCGTTCCGAGTGAGCATGAGTCCGAAGCCCCATATAGTGTGTCGCAAGCCAAGAAAGCGGCCATATCCCTTTTGACCGAGCGCTCTCGTCCAACTGCTCTACTTTGCGGAAATGATGTCATCGCGCAGGGAGCATTGTTTGCAGCCCAAAGCCTTGGATTGAAGGTCCCCGACGACCTGTCAATCATCGGCATCGGAGACTTTAAAGGATCAGCAGACGTGGAACCGGGCCTTACCACCATTCGCATCCCAGCAGAAACCATTGGAAAGCTAGCCGGCGAAAGATTTACCGACTACATTACCTCAGAAGATTCAGCTCCTTTTAAAATCTGCTGCGAGCTGGAGCGTGTCGTTAGAGGAACGACAAGCCCTGTGTCCGTATATTAGCCGACTTGGACAGACTATTCCCCCAACGGAATTTGCTAGCAGTTGGACGTTTTCTGGAACGCGAATACAAACCGCTTTAGTATACTAGGTTGACTGAATCTAAGTGTATCGAGTGTCCGCTTTGTGTTCTTGAACAAAGTCGTAGTGCAACCGCGGTGTAGGTCAGCTTTCCAGCCCATTCGGCCCCAATGACCAGGGTTTCGCTGGATGATTCAAGGCCGACCATCGGCCTCGGACTTTGTGTTCTGTTCTACCGCCGTCTGATCTGTTCGCGAGTGCCCTAAAGACGTTCGATATTGATCCAGTGGTCGCGGCCTAGCGCCCGGTAGACCCCCAGTCCCTTGGACCAGTTCAGAAAATGGGCAAAGCTGTCGACCTGATCTTCGTTTCGCACGCGTATAAAGGACTGCAGCTCCTGTTTGAACACCGCCAACAAGGGCGCGTCTGCCTGCAGATACACCTTACCCTATTCGACAGGACCGCAAGCGGCCTGGAACCGGGCTTCCTTGTCCGATTAATGCGTTCGTAGCACCGACGGCCATCACGAAACAACTCGTCCAAAAGCGGTTTGCCTGGGGCAGCATCTTCGATCAGAACGCGATCCGGATACCAACGACCGACAAGCTGTAACGTCTTGGCTTTCAGGTGTGAGTAGTCTACCTGCCCGCGCCAGACCTCGATGAGGTATCACACATTTTCGCCGAACCCCCAAGGTTGTGCAGGCTGAGAGGTCGGACCGGGGATCCGCAGAGATACCCATATCCCAGCTTTGAACGACCAGTTAGAACCAGCGGCAATCTTCGATGGTCTCGTAGGTACGGAACAACTCCCAGCTCAAGGGCGATCCGTCTGGCGCAATCGGGTTCTGCTGATGCTGGCAATTGAACTAGGCCGCGCCCATTTCGCCACGCTTGGTATCCCGCGTGTCCTGATCCAGACTCTAGGGATACCAAAGATCACCCGGTTTGCGGCGCATGGTATTTCCACGCACAGGAGGAACCTGCCCCATAGTCTTGTGCGATAGCGGATAGATTCAAGTACCGATAGGTACCGCGTTCGAACAGGTAACCCGGCGGATCCATCTCGTGCAGCCGTTGCGCGACCATAACCACACGCCCTTCGCACGGGCTGTCAAAGCGCGGCAGCAAGGTTCCCTCAATAACCTCCTGTGCCTTGACCAGCTCGGCTTCGGAACCTGCATCATCCGCTTTCAGCAGATCATCGACGATGATGTAATCAGCGCCATGGCCAGTAACAGAACTGCCGATGGAGATGGCCTTGCGGCTGCCTCCCTTTGTGGTGCGGATTTCTCCTGGGATGTTGCCCGTACGCGCCAGATCCGGCCCGTAGCTCACAACAATGATCTTGGCGCTCGGTGAGCGCCCCAGAAGATAAGCGACATATACGACGGCCATGGTGATCGATTTCAGGCTCCGGGGCGGAATATTGATGATCAACCACTTCGCGCACCGACACCGTGTCAAAAAGACGCCACACGAAGGGGAAGATTGTCCCGACAAATCTCGCGAGCGGCTTGCAGGACCATATTGGGATCGGGAACCGCCACCTTCCGCCTCATTATTTTCCGGACCGCCCCCGCCCTCCGGGTGGCTGGAAAAGAAGTCCCGGAGGATATCGAAGTCGACACCGTCCGGCTCAACCGCAAGAGCGCTTGCTTGCGCGTCCATGTCACTCGTGTTGAACAGATCGGCGTCGACCTCGAGAAGCGCCAGCGCAATTTCGTGTCGCGCTTCAACGCACCAGCCGTGAGCCGCTTGGCAATGCCTCCGCATTGGAAATCCGAGTTTCGTGGTTGCCTTCGCGGACTGTGATCTTGGCTTCCAGTTCGCGTTTCATACTGTCATTCACGCCTTTGGCACCTTTCGACCGCTCTTTTGGATTGCCGGGTCGGCCTTTTTTGAGCCGGGTTACTTTGGGCAGTTTACCGTAACCCTCGTCATACTCTTTCGTATCGCCAGACATGATCTGTCTCCAGCTTTGAGGCGACGTCAGCTGGCAGCAGAACGCGCATCGAACGTCTGACCTGTCACGGCGTGCACGACGCCCTGACCAGTCATCTGCTGCCAACGGCGGATAACAACATCGACGTAAACAGGGTCGATCTCAATGAGTCGCGTCTGATGTCCGGTTTTCTCAGCTGCCAGCAAGTTCGCGCCAGATCCGCCAAAAGCATCCAGCACGACATCGCCGCGATGGCTCACATTGATATAACATCTGCCACCAGTGCTTTAGGCTTCACTGTAGAATGATCAGCAAGATCCGCTTCGCGCCCTGCCCCAAAGCTGTTCACACCGGCATGATCCCAGACATTGGTCCGGTTGCCCCCTTGTTTGCCCAGTTCGACATTGTTGATTTTCGTCGTCCCCGGCTTCTTGAAAATCGCGACCAACTCGTGCCTGGAGCGGTAGAGGCTGCCATCCCTCCGCGGGTCTTGTTCCAAACGCAGAGCTTGGTGAGATCCAATCCGCCTGCCTTGCCCGCCGTAATCAATCCTTCAATGTAACGCCAGAGCAAGCGCTGGCAATGATCAAGCGGGACGCTGGCAAAGCTTTTCTAGATCTTGAGAAGGCAGTCGGTAGTAATTCCACAAAGGCAAAACAGATCCGAGCAGCACAGATCGCTGCTGACAAAGCCACCGCTTGAACACAGAAACGAAACTGTTGGAGCAGCCCCGGTACAGCGGCGCATACAGCCCCAAACTGCACTGAGACAAGGGGGGGTAACCGTCGCAAGGAGTGCAGCGGCGGTGCGGTCTCGGCAACCGCCCATCCCATAGGAAACGGTCGGACGTAAAACAAACGGAACCAGTCGACCACAGCCACTCCTTCCTGTGCGAACCGACAGGCACCCCCGCTACAACCGTCGCGGGGGTGGAGCTCCTTAGTCGGGAATATCTGGTTCGTCACCCCAGCTGGCCACACCTGCGACAGACCCCATTGCTGAACCAGCGACATTGGCGGTGGTGAAGCTGTAACCTCGGGCTGCGCTTTCGGTTGAGCGATAAATTAAGCGACCACCATCAATTGTGCCAACATAACTACCGTTTGGTCCAAAAACCCGGTCATTCGCTATTTTCCCGACAAGCTTGCCCGAACGGCTGTAAACCACATCACCTTGAACCTGAAGCGGGCGACCATTCTTTGTATAAAGGTTCATTCAAAACACCCTATCGTTACGCAGTTCTCACTACTTGCTGCAAAACTGCTACAAATTGCTCACTCAAACCAAGCACCTTTTCAATGACGAACAGCAAGTTTTCATCTTACAGCAAGGCGGCTAGGGAACCATGGCCTATCGTTAAATGGCCGTTTTCTATAAAAATATGAGGAAAGCGACCAAGTCAGGAACGGGCAAACGAGTGGCGGGGAGACAGGGATTCGAACCCTGGGAACGCTCTCACGTTCAACGGTTTTCAAGACCGCCGCATTCGACCACTCTGCCACCTCCCCGCGTGAAGCCGGGTCTAAGACGAGTTGAGCGCAGAGGCAAGCCATAAAGCGGGAAATCTTGCCGAAGCGAAAGCAGTAGTCTTTCCTTGGCCCGATGCCCGCGCTATGATCCGCGTGAAAGACCGCACGAGACTGGCATCAAGAACCAGCGAACACGCGGTGGGGCGCGGCCAGCATGGCCTTGTCAGGCAAGGGATTGAGAAAATGGAGCGAGCTACGGGCACACGCTTTGGGCCACAACGGCTGGCAATTCTGGTCGTGGCGTTGACGGCATTGGCCGGGTGCGAGGAAGGGTTGAACCCGCAAGAGACCCCGACCGAAGATGCCGCAGCTGAAAATGCAGACAACACCAATCGGTTTGAATTGTTCCCCGAGGCTGCATCCGGCAAACAGCGCGATGTTGAAGCGCCCGAAGTATTTCAGGTAACCGAAGCGGGGCTTTGGGATGGGCGGCCATCACTGGGTGGCATCTGGGTGGCGCATCCCGACGTCACGCAACCCGAGCGGGTGGTGATCAAGAACACCGCCAACAACAAATCCGTCACCGGCGCGCTGTTTCGCCGCGAGCGGAACCTGCCGGGACCTGCACTGCAGGTCTCGTCTTCAGCCGCAGAGAAATTGGGGATGCTTGCTGGCGCTCCGACCAAGGTTCAGGTTGTGGCACTGCGGCGCGAGGCGATAGAAGCGCCCCCTGCCCCGGCGGAAACAGAACCAGCCGATGACAGCGATGCGGCGGAAGGAACCGAAGCCGCGACCGAAACCGCTCAAGGCGAGGCATCCGAAAAGCCCGCGAAGCGTAAGTGGTGGCAGAAAAAGCCGTCCAGCGAGACAAGCTCTGGTGCAGCCGCCGTTGCAGGGGCAGCGGCTGGCGCAGCCGTCGTTTCATCTGAGGATGATGCCGCCCCTGCTGATACTCAGGGTACGGAACTGGCCGCGGCAGAGCCGCAAGCGCCCGAAAAGCCGGCCAAACGCAAATGGTGGCAGAAAAAGCCGAGCGACGAGGCAAGCGCTGCTGCTGCCGGGGCCGCCGCCGCAACGGCTGCCGAAGCCGCTTCGTCAGACCCTCAGACCGCCGCCTTGAGCGACCCGGAGCTGACACCTCCGGCTGAAAAACCGGCCAAACGTAAGTGGTGGCAGAAAAAGAACCCTGACGAAATCACCGAAACGCCTTTGGACCCGATTGCCGGGGCCGCAGCAGCCATCGAGGCCTCCGAGCCAACCGCCGCGGCAGCTCCAGCGGCAACAAGCGCCGCAGCGACTGGTAGCTTGTCAAAACCCTATGTTCAGGCTGGCACATTCAGTGTCGAAGCCAACGCCAAGAGTGCAGCGGGCAAGATTCGCCGCAACGGTATGCCCGCCGAAGTGTTTGAGCTGAAAAGCGAAGACAAATCGGTCTGGCGTGTTCTGGTTGGACCGGTCACAACCCGCGCGGAACGCCGGGCACTTTTGAATGACGTGAAAGACCTCGGGTTCACCGACGCCTTTACGGCCAAGAACTGACAGAACAGGAGGCCCATGATGCTTTCCGCTTTGCGATCCACTACCCTGGCCCTCGGGCTTGCGCTTATGGCGCTGCCAGCCCATGCGTTCGACACAACCGCACGCGCAGCCTATGTGATTGATCAGAAAACCGGCACTGTATTGCTGTCGAAAGATGCCGATCAGCCTCTGCCGCCCGCGTCCATGTCGAAACTCATGACGCTCTATGTCGCGTTTGAAGCCCTGCGCGATGGCCGCCTGACGCTGGATGAGACGTTGCCGGTCTCGGAACACGCCATGAGCTATGGTGGCTCGACCATGTTCCTGAACACCCAGGACCGGGTGCGGGTCGAGGACCTTTTGCGCGGGATCATCGTGCTTTCTGGCAACGATGCCTGCGTGGTGATTGCCGAGGCGCTCAGCCCCGACGGAACAGAGGCGGGGTTCGCGCGGTTCATGACCCAGCGCGCGCAGCAAATGGGCATGAATAACTCGAACTTTGCCAATTCCAACGGATGGCCGGCAGCCGGACATATGATGTCGGTGCACGATCTGGCGGTTCTGGCCGACCGGCTGATTACCGATTTCCCGGAATACTATCCGCTCTTTGCAGAAGAAGTGTTCGAATTCGATGGCCGTGCGCCCTCGAACGCGCGCAACCGCAATCCGCTGCTGAAACTGGATATCGGGGCCGACGGCCTCAAGACCGGCCATACGCAGGAAGCCGGGTACGGCCTGGTTGGTTCGGCCAAACAAGGCGATCGCCGGATTGTCTTTGTTCTCTCCGGTCTCGATAGCGTCGGCAAGCGCGCAGAGGAGGCTGAGGCCGTGGTTAACTGGTCGTTTCGAAATTTTGTCGAGAGGACAGTTGCCAATGCGGAAGAACCGGTAACTCAGGCCAAGCTTTGGATGGGTGCTGAAAAAACGGTGGGCTTGGTCCCCGAAGATGACTTGACCCTGTTGTTCCCGGTGCTGGGCGACAAGGATATCGAGGCCGAGGTGGTCTATGACGGCCCGATCAATGCACCCGTCAGCAAAGGCGAGCAACTGGCCGAACTGGTGATCAAACCCGAAGGCTTGCCAGAAATCCGGCGCCCTCTGGTGGCGGACAAGGATGTGCCTCTGGGCGGGTTTGTCGTCCGAATGATGACCGTTGGCGGTATCGTTCTGAAAGACGTGATCAGCACCCCATTGGAGCAAATGTGACAGCGCGCGGGACGTTTCTGACCTTCGAGGGCATTGACGGATCGGGCAAGTCCACGCAGGCGCGCCTGCTGGCCGAGCATCTGCGACGCGAGGGCCGCGACGTCGTTCTGACCCGCGAACCGGGCGGCTCGGACGGGGCCGAGGAAATCCGCAGCCTTGTCCTGCAAGGCGATCCTGATCGCTGGTCAGCCGAAACCGAGATTCTGCTGTTCACCGCCGCCCGGCGTGATCATCTGGAGCGTACGATCGAACCCGCTCTGGCCGAAGGTAAAGTTGTGATCTGTGACCGGTTCGCCGACAGCACCCGCATGTATCAGGGCCTGTCGCGCGGTGACCTGCGGGGTCTGGTCGATCAGTTGCACAAACTGATGATCGGACGGGAACCTGACCTGACTTTGCTGATCGACATGGACCCGGAAACGGGGCTGTCCCGTGCCAAGGGCCGCCAAGGGGCTGAGGAGCGGTTCGAGGATTTCGGCCTTGACCTTCAACAGCAGATGCGGGCCGGTTTTCTGGGCCTGGCCGAGGAGTTCTCGGACAGGTTCCGCGTGGTGGATGGCAATCGAGACATGGACAGCGTCGCGCAGGATGTGACAGACATTGTCATGGTAGCCCTGCGATAGACCAGACATGAGCGACGACACACCATCACCGGATCAAGCCCCCGGCGCCCCGCATCCGCGCGAAACCGTCCGGCTATTTGGGCAGGATGCGGCGGAACAGGCGTTTTTAACAGCGTACAACTCTGACCGACTGCACCACGGCTGGTTGCTGACGGGTCCGCGTGGTGTGGGCAAGGCGACGCTTGCCTGGCGCATCGCGCAGTTCCTGCTGGCCACACCTCCCGCGGATGACGGCGGATTGTTCGGCGCTCCGCCACCGCCTGACACGCTGGACGTCGACGCGGATCACCCCGTCGCGCACCGCATTCAAGCCGGGGCCGAGCCTGGCCTTGCCGCAATCACCCGATCCGTGAATGATCAGGGACGGCTGCGAAACGAAATCGTTGTCGACGACATTCGCAAACTGGGGCGGTTCTTCGGTCTGTCCTCTGCCGACGGCGGTCGGCGGGTCGTCATCGTGGATTCGGCAGATGAGATGAATGTCAGCGCAGCCAACGCGCTGCTGAAAATGCTCGAGGAGCCCCCCGCGCGCACGACATTACTGTTGATCTCACACCAACCCTCGCGCTTGCTTCCGACCATTCGGTCGCGCTGTCGCAGCTTGCGGCTTTCTCCGCTTGGCACCGACGACATGCAGGCCGCGCTGCATCAGACCGGCACAGAGATACCCGGCCAGACTGACCATCTGGCTGCGCTCGCAGCCGGGTCCGTGGGCGACGCGGTCCGTTTGATCAATCTCGGCGGGCTTGAGATTTACGCGGAACTGGTTGCCATTCTCGGCACGTTGCCCCGCTTGGATCGGCAACGCGCCTTGAAGCTGGCGGAAACCGCCGCGCAACGGGGCGCAGCCGAAAAGTTCGACCTGCTGCTGTCGCTGATCGATGTGGCCTTGTCCCGGCTGGCCCTGACCGGCGCGACGGGCGCAGCGCCGATGCCCGAGGCCGCCCCGAACGAGGCGGCAACCCTGGCGCGCCTATCGGGCTCGCCGCGTCAGGCCCGACAATGGGCCGAGGTCGCCGCGCTCATCACCGCGCGGGCACGTCATGGGCAAGCGGTGAACCTTGACCCTGCCTCGCTAGTCCTAGATACGGTGTTCAAGATACAGGAAACCGCCGGTCACCGCTGATGAGCCTCACCCCCGAAATTACCGACAGCCACTGCCATCTGGATTTCCCGGATTTCGACGGTCAGCTGGACGATATCTTAGCCCGTGCCGCGCAGGCTGGCGTGACCCGCATGGTGACCATCTGCACCCGGTTGCGCAACGAACCCACCGTGCGCGCCATCGCCGAGGCCCACGCCCCGGTATTCTACGCTGCGGGCACCCACCCGATGAGCGCCGCTGATGAGCCGATGGCCACGGTCGATGAACTGGTCACTCTGGCCAAACATCCGAAATTCGTGGGCATCGGCGAAACCGGTCTTGATTACCACTACACGGCCGAGTCGGCCGAAGTGCAAAAACAATCGCTGCGCATCCATATCGAAGCCGCCCAGCGCACTGGCTTGCCCCTGATTATCCATGCACGCGCCGCCGATGACGACATGGCTCGTATTCTGGCGGAAGAGTACGGAAACGCCCCTTATTCTTGCGTCATGCACTGCTTTTCTTCTTCTGCGGAACTGGCGCGGGCCGCGCTTGATCTTGGATTTTATCTATCGATGTCCGGGATCGCTGCCTTTCCCAAGAGCCAGGCACTGCGCGATATCTTTGCCGCGGCACCGATCAATCGCATTCTGGTTGAAACCGATGCGCCGTACCTGGCACCGCCGCCCCACCGCGGCAAACGGAACGAACCGGCATACACGGCTCACACCGCTCGCAAGGGGGCCGAGGTGTTCGGGATGAACTATGCCGAATTCGCCGCACAAACGCAGGCCAATTTTGACCGGTTGTTTACCAAAGCCGCCACGTACAAGGCCGCTGCATGAACGAGCTGCGCCTGACAATACTGGGCTGCGGATCTTCCGGCGGTGTTCCCCGACTGGGCGGCCACTGGGGTGACTGCGACCCAGACAACCCCAAGAACATCCGACGCCGCTGCTCTCTGTTGGTCGAGCGTGCAGGGCCAGAGGGGACAACCTCGGTCCTCATCGACACCTCGCCTGATATGCGCAGCCAATTGCTGGATACCGGAACGGGACGTCTGGATGGCGTGCTCTACACCCATTCCCACGCCGATCATACAAACGGGATCGACGACCTGCGGATGATCGTGTTCAACATGAAAACCCGCGTACCCGTTTGGGCCGACGGTGATACCCAGAACGATTTGCTGAGCCGATTTGGCTATGCCTTCGTTCAGCCCGAGGGGTCGCCTTATCCGCCAATACTCGACCTCAAGACAATCGATGGCCCGTTCGAGGTTACCGGCCCCGGCGGCCCCATCCCTTTTCGGCCGTTTCGAGTGAATCACGGTTCGATTGATGCCCTTGGCTTCAGGATGGGTAAGGTCGTCTATCTACCTGATGTCGCTGACCTTTACGACGAGAGCATGGCTGAGCTGGCAAACCTGGATTGCCTTGTCATCGATGCATTGCGCCGATCCCCCCATCCGACCCATGCCCATCTGGAAAAAACACTGGGCTGGATTGAGCAATTGAAACCAAAACACGCGGTTCTGACCAACATGCATATTGATCTGGATTATGCGACGGTCGACGCGGAAACACCGGATCATATCACGCCCGCCTTTGACGGCATGGTGATCCGGCAACCCCTCTAGGGCAAGCCGCTGTTCGCGCTCGTCCTACCCCCTATGCCGAGTATGGCAAGACCATGTTTCAAAGCCTGATCAACGTTATCCTGCCGGTGTTTCTGGTCATCGGCGCCGGGTATACGGCAACGCGGTTTGGCTATTTCCGTGAAACCCATGTCGACGGGTTGATGAAATTCACCCAGGGTTTTGCCATACCTTGCCTGCTGTTTCTGGCGATCGCCAATCTCGATCTGAGTGCCAGCTTCAACCCCCGGCTTCTGATCAGCTTTTATTCGGCTGCCGGTCTTTGTTTTGTCATCGGGATGATCGGTGCGCGCTTGATCTTCGGCCGCGAGTGGGAAGACTGCATCGCCATCGGCTTTTGCTGCCTGTTCTCGAATTCGGTACTCTTGGGGCTGCCCATCACCGAACGCGCCTACGGGCCCGACAGCCTGACCGGCAATTTCGCGATCATCGCATTCCATTCACCCTTCTGCTACTGCGTCGGCATCACGGTGATGGAGGTCTTTCGAAACCGGGGAAATGGCGGAGGACGGATGGTCAAATCGGTACTGTCAGCCATGTTCAAGAACGCGCTGATTCTTGGCATCGCCTTGGGCTTTATCGTCAATCTTGCGGGCCTCGGAATACCCGCAGTCGTGGATGAGGCGCTGAATCTGATCACCCGCGCAGCCCTGCCCGGCGCCTTGTTCGCACTCGGAGGCGTGCTGGTCAAATACCGGCCCGAAGGGGATTTACGCGCAATCTTCTTCGTCTGCGCCATCTCGCTTCTCCTGCACCCGAGTCTGGTCTGGCTGTTCGGAATGTCACTAGCTTTGCCGCAGGACCTATTCCGCTCGGGCGTTTTGACGGCGGCCATGGCGCCGGGTTTCAACGCCTACATCTTCGCCAACATGTACGGCCGTGCCAAACGCGTCGCCGCATCTTCGGTGCTGATCGGAACAGCTGCGTCAATATTGACCGTCTGGTTGTGGCTGACACTGTTGGGATAACCAAATTGCCGATCCCGCATTGACTCTGACCATAAGCAAGACATCTATCGCAGAACCCATTCGGAGCCCTGTATGCCACACGCCGTTATCGTAGCTCATGGCCAGCCCTCAGACCCGGCGCCCGCCGAGGCGGCCTTGGCTGCATTTGCGCAAAAAATCGATTCTTTATGTCATCGGGTTTCGGTATCTTCGGCCACCCTGGCAGCCCCCCGGGCGCTGGAAGAATGCCTTGATAACTTGCCCGATGGCACAACGATCTACCCCTTGTTCATGGCGCGCGGCTGGTTCGTCACCAGCGCTTTGCCCAAACGGATCGGCGCTCGGTCCGTTACAGTTTTGGACCCGCTGGGGATCGATCCGGATTTGCCGGCGCTTGCGACCGCCGCACTGCATCAAGAGCTGACAGACAGGAGATGGGTAGCGTCCGAGACCCACCTTGTTATCGCCGCGCACGGTTCCGGTCGCAGCCCTAATCCGGCGGCCGTCGCGAGTGATTTCGCAGATAAGTTGGGTCAGATGACCCCATTCAAAACCATCCGTACCGGGTTTGTTGAACAGTCCCCATCCATCGCCGAAGCTGCCACAGCATGTGAAGGCAACGCGCTCTGCCTTCCGTTCTTCGCGTGCACCGGCGGTCACGTGCTGGAGGATGTCCCGCAAGAGTTGGCCCGCGCCGGCTTTAAAGGTCACGTCATGCCGGTCGTTTCAGAACTTCCGCAGATCCAGCTGCACATTGCTGCAAGGCTGGATACCCTATAGCCTGACGGTCGCGAAACCGACTGCGATCAACCGGATTGCTGTGCCCCCAACAAATCGGAATAGAACCGATGACAGGACCGTCCGCTACGTTTTGCTGCGTATAGCGCCAGATCAGCGGCATGAAGAATATCCACCGCTTTGGGCACATCGAACTGGGTCGACAAGGCCGTGCCGACGCTTGCCGATACCTGACAGGGCGATCCTTCGAATTTCATCGGCTGGCAGAGGCGCGAAATCAGGCGCCTGGCGATACCGCCCAGCTTTTCACGGTCGGTCATCCCTTTGAAAATCAGGACAAACTCATCCCCCCCGACGCGGGCAACAGTATCATCGCTCCGTGTCTCTTCGAGCATGATCTCTGCGGCCTGCCGCAGCACATAATCCCCTGCCGCATGACCCAGGCGGTCATTGACTGATTTGAAGAAATCCAGATCCAGATGCATCAGCGCAAAGGTCGATTTCATGGAAATCAGGTGCCCAAGTATGTGATCCATCGCGCGCCGGTTCTTCAGCCCGGTCAGCGTATCGGTATAAGCCTGTTCCTCCGCCGCCAGCATCGCCCCCTGCAGCCGGAGGTTCAGCGAGCGCGATGCCTCCATCGCCGCAGAATTCGCCTCAACCAGATACAACAGTTCAATCGCCAGATCGGTGCCCGAGAAATCGGCGCTTGTCAAAGCGTAGTCCCGTACCGCATCCAGTATCGAAATGCCGAATGACAGGTTGACGACCGCCCCGGCTCCACCGGGCAAAGGGGCAATCAGACCTTTGAACGCGGTCTGCGGTCGGTCCTGAAACCTCAGATGAAGCTTACGGTCCGGCGCTGTCAGCATCTGGGCGACGGTCGTGATCGACCGGGGCCGCACGAGCTCGAAGATATCCAGAAAACTCTGTCCCATCATGCACTGATCCGGGCGCAGCTTCTGCAGCGTTGGACCGACCTGCGTAACCCCACCTGCATCGTCAACAAGGACAAACATCGGGCACAAGGTATTCAGTAGCTTTCCCAGATCTTCGGACTTGATCATGACTTACGTGCCCCGAGGTCGAAATGGCGTCCTTCCGCGAAAGCGCTTTCCACCAATGTGATCGAAATCACCGCCGCCTCGCTTTGGCGCCCTTCATTGGACAGAATGACCAGCGACCCGTAGTCATCCGCCATCGCTCTTAATACGCCGGTCATGACGCTGGAATACCCCGGTAAACCTGCGGAGCAGTGAAGACGGTATTCCGCAGGTGAATGCTCCTGCAGTTCCAGGTCCGGCAGCTTAAGGTCCGAGACAGCCAAGCGTACGCGGTCCGACAAATCATCAAGTGAGTGCAGGAACTCTACATATGTGACCCCTCCGAAGCGCATAAGCCGGCGCAAATCCTCCATATTCGGGTGTGAGACAAGATAGGTCCCCAAATCCTCCAAAAACTCGGACCTCGGACGATTTAGTTCGGCGCAGAGGGCTTCAAGCACGCGGGTCGACAGATCCGCGTCATAAATCAGCATCGCCTCGAATTCATCGAAACCCAGCGCAGCGGCTTGGGTCGCGCGCAGCCAGCATTGGCGGCCATAGGTGGCGCAGACAAAGGATTGGATCGCCCTGTTGATCAGCCCGTGCATGAGTCGCCTCAGTTTGAAAGACTGCCTCAGGTGACCGCAGAAAGCTTAATAAACACCCAAAATCCCTCATGGGTTCATGAGAATGCCACGTAGTCTCAACATGAAACACCCGCAGGGGATGGCGATCAGAAATCCGTCGGCGCGCCACCTTCAGCCTTGCGACGTTCGACAAAGTCCGCCAGTTCTTCCCGGATCGCCTCATCCATAGCGGGCGCTTCAAAGGTGTTCACGATTTCCTTGAACATCTGATGGGCGCGTTCCGCCGTCCAGATACCTCCGGCGACTTCCCATGCTTCGAAGTTTTTCCAATCACTCAGGAATGGTTGGTAAAACGCTGTGGTGTAGCGATCCTGAGTGTGCTGGATGCCAAAGAAATGCCCGTCGTTCCCGACCGAACGGATTGCCTCCAACGCGATCTCATCCGGGCCCGTCGCCGTCAGTTCCGGCTGCATATAGCGCTGGATTTGCTGCAGGATTTCGCAATCCATGATGAATTTCTCGGGGCTGGCGATCAAGCCGCCTTCAAGCCAGCCTGCCGCGTGATAAACCATGTTGGTTCCCGACTGAACAGCCGCCCACAGAGAATTCGAGGTTTCCCAGATCGCCTGCCCATCCGGCACATTCGCGGCACAAACACCTGAAGACCGCATCGGCAAGCCATAGAACCGCGCCATTTGCCCGGTCATCTGGGTCGATCGCATGTATTCCGGCGTCCCGAACGCAGGCGCGCCGGACTTCATGTCGACATTCGAGGTAAATGTTCCGATTACGCATGGAATACCGGGCCGAACATATTGGAATAGTGCAATCGCACACAGTGCTTCGGCCAGCGATTGCGCAACCGCCCCCGCCATGGTCACGGGTGCCATCGCTCCGGCCAGTGTGAACGGCGTCACGACAATCGCCTGCCCGCGCCGCGCAAGACGCAGACAACCGTCGATCATCGGCTGGTCGTGCTTTAGTGGCGAGGTGGAATTGATGTTGGTGTACATCCGCGGTGACGCTTCGAATTCTTCGTGACTCAGACCGCCTGCGATGCGCACCATCTCCATCACATCTTCGACGCGCTCCTTACCCAGCGAGTAGGCGTGCATCGCCTTGTCGGTCAAAGTCAGCTTGTCATAAAGCACGTCGAGATGGCGGATGCTGGCGTGGATATCCACCGGTTCGACCGGATAGCCGCCGGCAAAGTGAATGCAGTTGAAATACTGCGTCAGCTTCAACAGATCCTGACACATGCGCCGCGTGCCGGGCACCTTCTTACCGATCTCCATATCCCAGTAATTCGGCGGAGAAGAGACATTGCCGAACAGCATGGTCTTACCGCCAATCTCGATCTGACGATCCGGGTTGCGCGGCGTGATGGTAAACTTGCTGGGCGCCTTGCCCACCATTTCCATCACGAAATCCCGGCCCATGCGGACGTTGTCGCCGGAAATTGTGCAACCAGCTTGGCGCAGAATGTCAATGGCTTCCTGATTGTAGAACTCGATGCCGATCTCTTCGAGGATGCGCATCGCACCTTCGTGAATCGCCTCGATCCCTTCCAGACCCAGCGGCTCGGTCGGCCGGTCAATGTTGATCGGAGGGTTCCAGGGCATCTGGTCGATCACCGCGCTGCCCCGACGAGCGGCCGCACCCGAGCGGCCACCGCTGCGACGTTTACGAGTTTTACTATCGTTCATGGGTGTCCTCCGGAGTTTCCTCTTGCAAGCAAGCCCCGAAGACCCCCGCTCTGGCCGCTCTGTCTGCGACAGATCGTGTCGGTTTTACTGCCTGGACCGACGATTTTAACGCAGGATGATCAGGCTTTCGACAGCCAGCCGGGAATATGGCCAATATCTGGCAGAACCACATCCGCCAGCGGCTCGAGCGTTTCGGCCGTTGCCATTCCGGTCAGTACTCCAATGGTCGCCATCCCTGCAGCGCGCCCCGCCTCGAGGTCGTGAAGACTGTCACCGACCATTGCAATGCAAGACGGCTCGACCTCGACGTGCCTTGCAAAGGCCAACAGTTGCCCCGGGCCGGGTTTGTAGCCATGTCCACTGTCATATCCCGCGACAAAATCGAAATGATCCCGCACGCCGACGGAATGCAGGTGCTGCAGCGCAGGCATTTCAGCGTCATTTGTCGCAACGCCCAGCTTCAGCCCGGCCTGCCGTAGCTCATCAAGAAATGGTGCCAGAGGAACAGCCGGTATCTGCCGCGCCTCTGCCGAGGCGCGGTTGAGCGTTTCCACCAGTTGTTCAAGCGATAGTTCGGGCAGATGCGGTTTCAGGGCGCCGGCAACCTCATCGACCGTTCCTGCAATGACCACACTGTCGGGCTCGTAACTTTCCTGTGCCAAATCGAAACCAATAGCGCGCCCTAGTTCCGACGCAAGTCGCATGTCGCCGTCGGACAGACGCTCCAGCGCCGTACGCCCGAAGGTGCCCCAGGTCGCTGCAAAATCAAAAAGAGTGCCGTCCTTGTCGAACACGAGGGCGTCAATTGCCATAAGAGAGGGCTCCTGTAGGTTAGGTCCAGTGCATATCCGAATTGCCCGACAACGTGGCACGGGCCTGGCCCGGCTCATCGTAGGGTACGGAATTGGCGTCACAAAAAGCGATCACCCACGAATCGTCAAGCATCAGAAAATCCAGAACCGACCCCAGAAACTCCGCCTCGCCTGCGCGATCACGCAGATCCTCGGCAGAGGCCCCGGTCGCCCCCAGAAAGATCGGTAGAAGTTCATCATTTCCCACCAGCCAACCAAGCACATTCAAGGCCAGAGTTTCAGCGGAATTGGCAGAGATCGGCATAAACTGGCCTCGGATGCTGTCTTGGAAAGGGTTTGTTAACCAGAGTCATAAACACTTTGGCAACGCATGCAATCTAACGGTGAATGGCTATGTCTGTGCAAGGCACCATACTCGTACTCGACGGTGTTTCGACCAATCGCATTATGCTCAAGGTCCAGTTGACGGCGGCCTGGTACCACGTCGTACAGGGCGAAAGGTTGGCCGGACTTGCCGCATTGCTGCGGCGGACACGGCCCGATCTGGTTTTGACCGCGCAAACCCTGCCCGACGGGACCGCGTCGGATGTAAAGAAAGTGATGGCGGCAGATCCTGCGCTGATCGATGTGCCGATCGTCGCCATCGCTCCGCAAAACGACAAGGCGGCACGATTGCGGGCGTTGTCGGACGGTTTGGACGATGTGCTTGGCCACCCTTTCAAAGACACGCTTTTGCTGGCCCGCGTACGCAGCCTGTTGCGTGCAAGGGCAGACCGGCAGGAATTGCACCTGAGGGACGATTCTCATTCCATTGGCTTTGGCGAGTCGGCACAAGTGTTGCTGGCACCGCCTCCAATCGCGCAGATCGCGATCTTGACCCAAACGGCGCGCACCGGCGCGCTGTGGCGCAAGTGCCTGGCCGGTCAAACCCGGCACCTCCTGACCAACCACACCCTGCCCGATCTCAAAGGTGTGCTGTCCGGTGCCACCCCGGATGCCATTGTTGTTGAACTTGGGTCAGATGCCTCGGGGCGGAACCTTCTGGCGGATTTGCGGTCACGCGGTGCAACGCGCAATACTGTTCTTGTTGGGGTATCGCCCGATGAAAATCCCGGGCGCGCGGCCGAAGCACTGGACAGGGGCGCGGATGCGGTTTGTATGGGCGGATTTCATACTGATGAGATATCACTGAGGCTTGAGACTCTGATCGCCCGAAAGACCCGTGATGATCGGCTGCGCGCGACTTTGCGCAAGGGTTTGGCTGACTCGCTGACCGACCCGCTGACCGGCCTGCATAATCGCCGCTACGCCATGCGAGCACTTGACCAAATCGCGCGTCAGGCACCGGAAGAGGGCCGCGGGTTCGCGTTGATGCTGGCCGATCTCGATCACTTCAAGGCAATCAACGACCGGTTCGGTCATGCGGCTGGTGATCTGGTCCTGACCGAAGCCGCCCACAGGCTGCAAGCCGCGATCGGAGAAACCGGCTTTGTGGCTCGTATCGGAGGCGAAGAGTTCATGATCGGGCTTCCAAATACCTCGACAGAACAAGCGCTGAAGCAAGCGGAAATGATCTGCGAAAGCATCTGTGGACAGCCCTTCCGGCTTCCCGATCATCCCGCGCTGATCCCGGTTACCATCAGCGTGGGTGTGAAACTGTGCGCCCCGCCGGAACTCGCCCGGCGGGATGAGACCGACCCGGTGAGCCAAGCGATCCGTTCGGCGGATAAAGCACTTTACGCCGCCAAGAGGGCGGGCCGCAACCAGGTGTATATCCGGCAGAGCGCTGCGTGAGGCGTCAATCCCGCTTTTTGTGCTTGCGCGGGCCGCGTTTGACCACCTCCTCCAGACGATCTGCATAAACGGCGCGCTCTTCATCGCTCATGGCTGAAATCTGTGCCAACCATTGCCGATGAAGGGCCGCCTGTAGATCAGCCGTGGCTTTGGACTGCTGATCCAATAAGGCCTCAACCGCTGCCGGGTTGAAAGGCACAACCTTCAGGGCCTGACTGAGTGCGCTGAAATCCTGCTTGCGCCGATGCGAACCCTTGCCACGCAGGTTCGACAACTCGCCGCGCAGAGCTTTTCGATCTGACTTGGGCAGAGCATAGTACAAGGCCGGGCCAAAACCGGGGGGAGCTGCCGCATGATCGCCGCCCTTGAACCGAAGGACTGCCCCCAGGACGACCCCGACAATCAGGAGGTTCAGAGCAAGTGAGGCGACCAGCAATATTGGCATCCATTTGCGTTTGGGTACGGGATTGTCGCTCATTCCGCGTCCTCCAGATAGTTCTCGTCCAAATTCAGATCGGCCATCAGATAGGTCGCTTCCTGCGAAACGAAATAGTCGACAGGGTCTGGCAGAAAGGTCGGGGCAGAAAATCCGATCCAGACACCTGCCGCGCTTGCGGCCACAAGGCCGCCCAACCCATGCCAACCTCCAATCACACCTATTCTCTGCCGCCACGTGCGGCGCGACGTTCGCGCAGACCGAGCCAACCGAACGGCTTCGGCATCGATTTCGATGCGAACGGCAAGATCGTCCGGAAACACATCCCGCGCCTCGCGCGCCTGTGCGAACAGTTGGTCGAGTTGTTTGTCTTGGTCAGCCATGTTCGTACCCCAGTTCATCCCGTCGCCCTGCCAGTATCGCGGTCAAAGATCGTTTGCCACGCGCCGTCAAGCTTTCAACCGCCTCGACAGAAATATCCATGATCCCCGCGATTTCGGGGTTGGACAACTCTTCTATATGCCGCAACACCACGGCCTGGCGCTGCCGGTCCGGCAATTGTTCCAGTGCGGCCTGAAGCGCGTCCTTGCGCGCGGCATCTTGCATCCGATCGACCACGCTGGCAGCGCCATCTTCGGGTTCGGCGACATTCTCCAGCGCGTCAGGGCGCTTCTTTCGGCGCAGATCGACGCACAGATTTAACGTCACACGGTAAAGCCATGTCGACAGCTGTGCCTGACCCGGCACCCAATCGGGCGCCATTTTCCACAGGCGCATCATCGCCTCTTGCGTCACGTCCTCGGCTTCCGCTTGGTTTCCCAGCATCCGCAGGGCCACAGAATAGCTCCGTGGCCCCAACCGACCAGTCAGCAGACGGGCCGCAGCAGCATCCCCATCTGCAAACCTGCCCAGCAACTCTTCGTCGCTGGGCTCGGGCACCGCGTGGGATTTGCCGTGCGCCGTATTCGGATAAGAGGTCAGATCCTCCATCCCGTATCAGTTGCCGTCGGTGTCCGACTTCTGATGCCGCTTGTGTTTCCGGCCCATTTTACCCTTTGCATCCGCATATTCCTGCTCCGAGATCGATCCGTTTCCATCCGCATCGATACGCTCGAACATCTTGGAGGCTCGGCGCGGTTTCGGCAATTCGTCTTCGCTCAGAAAACCATCCGCGTTTGCGTCATGCTTCTCGAACATCTTGGTTACACGCTCGCTGGCCTTTGTCTGTGCCGCAGCCTGCATTTCCCCGACACTCAATTGCCCATCGCCATCGGTGTCGGCTGCGGTAAACTTCTGGTTGCGGTGCGCCGCGATCTCAGCCTGCGTCACCTGTCCGTCCCCGTTGGCATCCAGTTCCTGAAACGTTGGGCGTGGACCTTTGGCCAGAGCTGACGTGCCGGTAACTGCAACGGCTGCAAGAACTATGGCCGAGATAAAGGTTGTGGTTTTCATTACAAAGTTCCCTGAATTTAGCGGCCCCATGCCGCTGTTGATATCTATTCAAACGCGGCCCGGACGGGTTTCCGTCGCGGCTGGTGCAGTTTTTTTCATCCTGATTGAAACGTCTGTGAAAGCTGATACGCTAGGGGCCATCGCCACAAAGCGACGCACCCCCCTTTTCCGATGGGCCCCATACAGCCTATATCGCCAAAGGATGAACGCGCGAGACTCATATGACTGATCAGACTATCGACACCTCGGTCGAGGACGACCGCCCGACCAAGCCCGCACTGATCCGCGGGTTCCGGTGCAAGTGCCCGAATTGCGGCGAAGGCAAGCTTTTGCACAGCTATCTCAAGGTAAATGACACGTGTTCAGAATGCGGGCAGGAACTGTTTCATCATCGCGCTGATGATGGCCCGGCCTACCTGACCATTCTGATCGTGGGGCACCTTCTGGCACCTGCACTGCACGTATCCTATGTGCACTGGCGGCCAGACCCCTGGGTTATGGCGATTGGCTTCTCAATCGCATGTGTCGCGCTGTCGCTTTATCTTCTGCCCCGCCTTAAAGGGGCCGTGGTCGCTTATCAATGGGCACGGCGGATGAATGGATTCGGCAAACCCGCATGAGCGTGGATAAAACCGCCATTCGCAATGCCGCAACCGTAATCGTTCTGCGCGACCGGCTCAGCGATCCCTCAATCCTGATGGGTCAGCGCGGTGCGAAGGCGGCGTTCATGCCGAATAAGTTCGTGTTTCCCGGCGGTGCAGTCGATGCTGCCGATGCGGATATACCGCTAGGCACTGCTCTGCCCGATCTCTGCGCCGAGCGCCTGTCCCAGCAATCCGAACCCAACCTGCAGAATGCGCTGGCCGCCGCCGCGATCAGGGAATTGTGGGAAGAAACCGGGCTTATCCTTGGTCAACTCGGAGAGTGGCAGGGAACCGCCCCGCCCGACTGGCAAAGCTTCGCCGCGATGGGTTACATTCCCTCGGCAGATGCGCTGCAATTTGTCTTCCGCGCGGTCACTCCGCCGGGACGGCCCCGCCGGTTCGACGCCCGGTTCTTTCTGGTCGATGCGGATGCGATTCAGGGGGATCTGGATGACTTCACCCATGCCTCGGACGAGCTGTCTCATCTGCAATGGGTCAAGATCCGTCAGGCGCGCGAATTCGATCTCCCCTTCATAACCGAAGTCGTTCTGGCCGAAGTCGCAGCCCGCGCCGCAGACCCGAACCCGCCGGAAACAGTCCCCTTCTTCCTCAACAACGAAGAGGCCAGCCTGTTCCTGCAGCTTCGGGGCTACTCCATGCCTCACGCGGACTAGCGCATCCGGCTGACGACCACCGTCACCTCGGGTTTTTTGCCAATCTCGGCCTGAGCTGTCTGGCGTGCAATTCGGCGCAACCCTTCTTCCAGCTTGTCGTCATCACGCAGGGTCTTGGCACCGGCGCGCATCAGAAACTGGTTCAGATCTTCTTCCAGCACCTCGACCAGCCCGGCGCGGGATGATCCCATCTCGGGCAGCCCCATCGTATCGCACCAAGGCTCGCCCAGCGGCTCATCTTCTTCGTCCAATATGACTGTAATCGTGATATGGCCATTCAAAGCCATGCGAATACGATCGCGCACAACCCCATCCAAAGCACCGATCTTGACTGTTCCATCCAGATAAGTGCGCCCGGTCTCAACATAATCCACAACCTTCGGCGCATTGCCCGTCAGATCCAGCATGGTGCCGTTCACCGCCAGAATCCCGGTACGCCCGCCCGCTTCGGCCAGTTTGGCGTGCTCGCGCAGATGGCGGTGTTCGCCGTGCATCGGGACAACCATTTGCGGATCGACCAAGGCGTGCACTTTTTCAAGATCAGGGCGGTTTGCGTGGCCTGAGACGTGATAAAGACCCGAGCTGTCGTCAACCACATCCACGCCCTTTTCACTGAGCTGGTTCATGATCCGGATCACACCACGCTCATTTCCGGGGATGGTCTTGGACGAGAACAGAAACAGATCGCCCTCTTTCGCCTCAAGCCCGCGGTACTTACCGCGCGCCAGCTGGGCACTGGCCGCGCGGCGCTCGCCCTGGCTGCCGGTGACGATCAGCATCAGGTTCGCACGAGGGACATCCAACGCCTCTTCCGCGCTAATTACTTTCGGGAAATCACTGAGAATGCCTGTTTCGGTCGCCGCCTCGATCATCCTCCGCATCGCACGACCCAGCAATACGACCGAACGGCCAGCCTTCTGTCCCGCTTCGGCAAGCGTTTTCACCCGCGCGACGTTCGAAGCGAAAGTCGTCGCAATGACCATGCCGCTGGCATCCTGAACCAGACGAGTGATCTCGGGCCCGACTTCGGACTCCGAGCGCCCGGGATGGGACGAGAACACGTTGGTGCTGTCGCAGACCAGCGCCTTGACGCCTGACTTTGCCACATCGGTCCACAGATCGGGGTCAAACGGCTCGCCCACGATTGGGTTCGCATCAAGCTTGAAATCACCTGTGTGCACCAGACGTCCGGCTGGCGAGTCGATGACCAGCCCCGCACTTTCGGGGATCGAGTGCGATACCGGCAGGAAGCCTACCGTGAACGGGCCAGCCCTGATCTGCTCGGGCCACGGGGATGCGGTACGCACAGCCTCGGTCGGGTGGCCATGCTCGTCCATCTTGCGCCGCGCGATATTGGCGGTGAACGCACGCGCATAGACCGGAGCCCCCAGCGCCTCGTAGCAATGCGCAACGGCGCCAACATGGTCTTCATGCGCGTGAGTGACAAAGACCGCCTCAAGCTGGTCGGCACGCTCTTTCAGCCATGAGATATCAGCAAAGATCAGATCAACACCGGGCGAGGTGTCCATGTCCGGGAAAGCCACCCCAAGATCCACGAGGATCAACCGTTCCTGCCCCGGAGCACCGTAGCCATAGACATAGGCATTCATGCCGATTTCACCTGCACCGCCCAGCGGCAAATAGATCAGTCGTTCATTGCTCATGTTGAGCTATTTTCCTTGTTGTAGCGATGGATCACAGTCAGCCCGTGCATCGTCAGATCGTCTTCGATTGCGTCGAATCCCACATCGGCCTGATCGAACAGGGGGGCAAGCCCACCGGTTCCAACGACTTTCATCGGCAATCCGTATTCCGTTTTAATGCGAGCGATCAGCCCTTCGATCAACCCGGAATATCCCCAATACACGCCGGATTGAATGCATCCAACCGTATTTGTTCCAATCACTTTTTCGGGTCGGGTGATATCGATATGCGGCAATGCCGCCGCTCCCTGATGCAATGCCTCAAGGCTGAGATTCACCCCCGGCGCAATAATGCCACCGACATACGCCCCATCAGACGACACAACATCGAAGTTGGTGGCTGTCCCGAAGTCGACCACCACCACATCCCCGCCATGCCGGTCGAACGCACCGACCGCATTGGCCAATCGGTCGGGACCGGGCACCGTGCCCTCGTCGATGCGTGGGTTAACAGGCAACAGGCACTCAGGTTTGCCCACCACCAGAGGGCGGCAGCCAAAGAAACGATCCGCAAAGACGCGCAGATTGAATACGACCCGTGGCACGGTCGAGGCGATGATGACATCGGTGATATCAGCCTCGATCCCATAGTGTTTCACCAGCGTTGAATACCAGGTGAAATAGGCATCCGCCGTACGGGCATGGTGGGTCGAGGTGCGCAGGGTGCACAAGAACTCCGCGCCGTCCCAGATCGAGAAGACCGTGTTGGTATTGCCGCAATCAATCGCCAGAAGCATTTGCGCCCCCTTCAGAAATAGACATCCGCGGCAGGAATGCTGACACGGCCTTTGGCGGTGTTTAGGACAAGGCTGCCACCTGCGTCCACCGTTTCGAAGGTTCCAACCGTTTCCGACGCAGCGGTACGGGCGGTTATCACCTCACCCAAACGCGCTGCTCGGGCCAGCCAAGCGGTACGGATCGGCTCGAACCCATATGTCATGAACTGGATTTCATAATGCGCAAAGGCCGAGGCCAGCTCTGCCAGAAAATCATCGGGGGTGACATGGGCCCCGGTTTCGGAAAGCAGTGATACAGGCCGCACTGCATCTGGCTCTACACTATCAGCGCCGGGCGCCTCAGAGAGATTGACACCAATCCCAATCGCAAGATGCGATACACCCCGGCCCTGCCCCGTGCTTTCCAACAATATACCTGCCAGCTTGCCACCGTTAAGCAGCACATCATTGGGCCATTTCAACGACAAGCCCGCCGCGCGCCCGGTCACGGCAACACAGGCATCGAACAACGCAAGTGCCGCAACAAAGCTGCGCAAAGCAGCTTGTTCCGGATCACCAGGTGGGCGCATCAGAAGGGTGGCGGCCAGATTGCCCTTGGGGTTGCTCCAGGCCCTGCCTCGTCGTCCCCGCGCCGCCGTCTGATGATGGGCCATGATCCAGACAGGCCCTGCGGCGGTGGGCGCAAGCCGCGCCGCCTCATTCAGGGTGCTGTCGACCTCCTGCAGCACATGCAGGCCATATCCCGGGGGCCAGTCGCTCATGGCAAAAAGGCCCGGTACAATGACCGAGCCCCCTTGCTGTTCATTATGTTGATATCAGTTGACAAGCGTTGTCGCCGCAGCAGCCGCAGCGCCTTCGATACCGAACTGATAGAATACACCGATCAGCATCAATGCAGCAGACCCCATCAGCGCGCTCCACAGAACGGGTGACGAACGTGTTTCGATCGGGTCTTCGTTTTCATCGCCGAAATACATGTAGAACACGATCCGCAGGTAATAGAACGCGCCAATGACCGAGGCGATGGCCGATACGATGACAAGCCCCGTCAAACCGGCTTGGACACCTGCCTGCCAGACGCCGAACTTGGCGAAGAAGCCCAGCATCGGAGGTACACCGGCCAGGCTGAACATCAGGATCAGAACTGCCAGAGCTTTCCCCGGATCGCGTTTCGAATACTGCCTGAGGGCATCAATATCCGTCACTGGTTTACCGTCGCGCTCCATCATCAGGATGAAGGCGAAAGTGCCGATATTCATCGTTACATAGATGGCCAGATACATCAGCATGGCCTTGACGCCCATCTCCGTCCCAGCGGCCAGACCGATCAGCGCATAGCCCATATGAGCGATCGAAGAAAACGCCATCAGGCGTTTGATGTCACGCTGCCCAATGGCCGCGACGGCCCCCAGCAACATCGACAGAGCCGAAAGCAACACAATCACCTGCTGCCAGTCTTTGACAACCCCACCAAAAGCATCATGAAGCACGCGCGCAAACAGCGCCATCGCAGCCACTTTGGGTGCAGTGGCAAAGAATGCGGTGATGGGCGTGGGCGAGCCTTCGTATACATCCGGCGTCCACATATGGAACGGTACCGCCGACACTTTGAATGCAAGGCCCGATATCAGCAGGACCAGACCAATCAGCAGGCCAAGCGACACATCGTCGTGGTGCACTGTCTGGATGATACCCGAGAACAGCGTGGTCCCGGTAAAGCCGTATACCAGCGACGCACCATAGAGCAGCAGACCAGAACTAAGCGCGCCCAACACGAAATACTTCAGACCCGCCTCGGTCGATTTTGCGCTGTCGCGGCGCAGCGCGGCAACGACATAGAGCGACAGCGATTGAAGCTCCAACCCCATGTACAGAGACATCAAGTCACCCGCGCTGACCATCATCATCATGCCCACGGCTGCCAACGCCACCAGCAGCGGATACTCGAAGCGCAGCAGGCCCCGCCGGGCCATGTAGTCCTGGCTCATCAGCAGTACGGCGGCAGCGGACAGCAGGATGGCAACCTTGGCGAACCGGGCAAAACCGTCATCCACGAACATACCGTTGAACGCGACATTCGTGCCGCCACCATTGGTCGCGATCCAGATCGCCAGCAGCGCCATCAGCCCCGCTGTCGACCAGACCAGCACCGGCGCCAACCCGTCTTTTCGGGTATAAACTGCCCCGATCAGCGCCGCCATCGCATAAAGCGCCAGAACGATTTCCGGCAGGATAATTGTCAGATCAGCCTGGATCATGTCTCCAAAGCCTCCTTAATGCGATGCAGCGGTCTGGGTCGCGGTTTCAGCCGCGGCCAGCGCCGTGTCATAGTTCGAGATCAACGCAGCCGTCGAATTGCCGATCACATCGGTTACCAACGACGGATAAACACCCAGCAGGATGGTCATAAAGATCAACGGCGCGAAGATCAGCCTCTCACGCGAGCTCATGTCGGTGATGGCTTTCAGGCTCTCTTTGATCAGGTCGCCAAAGACAACCCGGCGATAAAGCCAAAGCGCATATCCGGCCGAGAAGATCACCCCGGTTGCAGCAACAGCGGTCACCCACGTATTGACCTGGAAGGCACCCATCAGGGTCAGGAATTCTCCGATGAAACCGGATGTGCCCGGCAGACCGACATTGGCCATGGTGAACAGCATGAAGACCAGCGCATAGGCGGGCATCCGGATCACCAAACCACCATAAGCCTCGATATCGCGGGTATGCATCCGATCATAAATCACGCCGACACACAGGAAGAGCGCCGCTGAGATGAACCCGTGGCTGAGCATCTGGAAGATTGCGCCATCGATGCCCTGCTGGTTTGCCGCGAAAATCCCCATGGTCACAAATCCCATATGTGCGACCGAGGAATAGGCGATCAGCTTCTTCATATCCTCCTGCACCAGCGCCACCAGCGAGGTGTAAACGACAGCAATCGCCGACATCCACAGCACGACATCCGTCATCACCGCTGAGCCCACAGGGAACATCGGAAGGCTGAACCGCAGAAAGCCATAACCGCCCATCTTCAGCAGGATGGCCGCCAGAACGACCGACCCCGCCGTCGGGGCCTGCACGTGTGCATCCGGCAACCAAGTGTGCACCGGCCACATCGGCATCTTCACCGCGAACGAGGCAAAGAAGGCCAGGAACATCAGCGTCTGCATCCCGCCGACGACGTAGATGCCCAGCACGCTGAATCCTTCCGACGAGAACTGATGGCTCATCAGTGCCGCGATGTCCGTGGTTCCCGCATCCGCATACATCGCAACCATTGCCACCAGCATCAGAAGCGAACCAAGCAGGGTATAGAGGAAGAACTTGAAGCTGGCATAAATCCGGTCCTTGCCGCCCCAGATGCCGATGATCAGGAACATCGGGATCAGGCCCGCCTCGAAGAACAGGTAGAACAGCACCAGATCCAGCGCCATGAACACGCCCAGCATCAGCGTTTCCAACAGCAGGAAGGCAATCATGTATTCCTTGACGCGGTCGGTCACGTTCCAGCTGGCCAGAATGGTCAGCGGCATGATGAAGGTGGTCAGCAGCACGAACAGAACGCTGATGCCGTCCACGCCCATCTTGTATTTCAGGCCCATCAGCCACTCACCCTCTTCCACCATCTGGAAGCCGGTGTTCGAGGGGTCAAAGCCCGTATAGATGCCGATCGAGACCAGGAAGGTCACGGTTGTCGCAACCAGTGCAACCCATTTGGCATTGCGCTGCGCGGCGACGTCCTCGCCATGCAGAAACAGCGCCAGAATGCCTGCTGCGATGGCGGGGATGAAGGTGACAATAGATAGGATATTGTCCATTAGTGTGCGCCTCCGCCGATAGACATCCAGGTGACAAGGGCGGCGATGCCCAAGACCATCCAGAAGGCGTAAGTAAAGATATAACCCGTCTGCGCCTTGCCCGCGAGGCGGGTGAAGAACGGAACAACGCCCATGGCGACCCCGTTCAGGAAGCCGTCAATGGTGCCGCCATCCCCGCGTTTCCACAGGAACCGGCCAAGGGCCACGGTGGGTTTGACGAAGATCGCGTCGTAGATCTCGTCAAAGTACCACTTGTTCTTGAGGAACAGGTACAGCGGGCGCTGGTTGGCAGCCAAACGCGCGGGCAGAGAGGTGTCCACGATGTAGAACCAATAGGCCACCACAAACCCAAGCAGCATCGCAACGAAGGGCGAAACCTTGACCCATTTCGGCGCCGCATGGGCCTCGTCCAGCACATGGTTGTCCGGTGCAATATAGATCGCACCCTCACCCGGCTGGCCGGAAAAGACATAGTGGTGATCACCGCCATGCGCGTCTTTACCGTCGTGACCCTCATCCGCATGGGCCGTGTCGGCATGTGCGTCATCTGCGTGGCTGTCTTCGCCGTGATGTGCGTCTGCAGTCCCGTCCGCCTCATGCGCAGCATGGGTATCGGCATCGTGACCCTCAGCGTGTTCCGAGGCTTCCGCAACGGGAATGCCATAGAACTTGCCGACCTTATCCGTATGGCCAAAGAAGTTGCCGTACCAGATCATCCCGGCGAACACCGCTCCGAGCGACAGCACACCCAGCGGGATCAACATGCTCATCGGGCTTTCATGCGCGTGCTCATGCGTATGCTTGTCGCCCCGCTCCTCTCCGTAGAAGGTCAGGAAGATCAGCCGCCAGCTGTAGAACGAGGTGAACATCGCCGCGGTCACCAGCATCCAGAACGCGTATCCGGTTCCGCCAGCAAATGCGCTTTCGATGATCGCGTCTTTCGAGAGGAACCCTGCGAAACCAATCTGAGTAAGCGGAATACCAACACCGGTAATGGCCAGCGTTCCGATCATCATCGCCCAGAAGGTATAGGGGATTTTCTTACGAAGCCCACCATACTCGGTCATCTCCTGCTCGTGATGCATCGCGTGGATCACCGAACCGGCCCCGAGGAACAACAGCGCCTTGAAGAAGGCGTGTGTAAACAAGTGGAACATCGCCGCCGAATACATGCCAACGCCAGCCGCGACGAACATGTAACCCAACTGGGAGCAGGTCGAATACGCGATGACGCGCTTGATGTCGGTCTGCACCAGACCCACGGTCGCCGCAAAGAACGCGGTCGAGGCGCCAAGGAAGGTGATGAACCCGGTCGCGCCCGGTGCAAACTCCATCAGCGGCGACATGCGGCAGACCAGGAATACGCCCGCCGTTACCATGGTCGCGGCGTGGATCAGGGCCGACACCGGCGTCGGGCCTTCCATCGCGTCCGGCAACCAGGTGTGCAGGATCAACTGCGCCGATTTACCCATGGCACCGATGAACAGCAGTACACAGATCACTTCGACAGCAGTCCACTCCCCCCACAGGAAGTGCAGCTTTTCTTCCGCCAGCGCCGGAGCCGCCGCGAAAATGTCCGAAAAGTTGATGCTGTCTGTCAGGAAGAACAGCGCGAAGATCCCCAGCGCAAAGCCAAAGTCGCCAACCCGGTTAACGATGAACGCTTTCATCGCCGCAGCATTGGCCGAGGGTTTGCGATAGTAGAAGCCAATCAGCAGATAAGAGGCAACGCCCACGCCTTCCCAGCCAAAGAACATCTGAACCAGATTGTCCGCCGTCACCAGCATCAGCATGGCGAAGGTGAAGAAGGACAGATAGGCAAAGAAACGCGGCTTATAACTCTCGCCCTCGCGCCATTGCGGGTCGTGATCCATGTAGCCGAAGGAATAGAGGTGCACCAACGCCGAGACAGTTGTCACCACGATCAGCATAATAGCGGTCAATCGGTCGAGGCGAATGGCCCAGCTTGTCGACAGCGAGCCACTCTCGATCCAGCGCATGATCTCGATCTGTTGGGTGACGCCGTCGAAGGTGAAGAACACGATCCACGACAGCAGACAGGCCAGAAACAGCAGGCCCGTGGCGGTCCACATGGCTGCCTTCTCACCGATAAAGCGCCAGCCAAACCCGCAGAGCAGCGCGCCCACCAGCGGGGCAAAGAGGATGGTGGTTTCCATAGTTCTCTTAGCCCTTCATCATATTGACGTCTTCAACCGCGATGGTGCCGCGGTTGCGGAAGAAGCAGACCAGAATGGCCAGCCCAATCGCCGCCTCGGCCGCCGCAACGGTCAGCACGAACAGCGTAAACACCTGCCCGACCAAATCGCCGAGGAAGCTGGAAAACGCCACGAGGTTGATATTCACCGCCAGCAGCATCAGTTCGATGCTCATCAGCAGGATGATGACGTTCTTGCGGTTCAGGAAGAGACCGAAGATGCCGATGACGAACAGCGTCGCCGCGACCGTAAGATAGTGTTCAAGTCCGATCATGATCCTAAGCCTTTTGCAGCACTTTCATTATCAGGCCGATCCAACTGCGGTTGATACCAAGGTGCATTCTCAGCTTCCCAAGGCATCGCGCCATCGCGATCAGGCCAAAACACTTGAAGCGCATTTCCAAGTTTTGGACGCTTCGTTGCTTCCCGAAACGCAACGCTCGCGCCGAAGTGGTTATCAAGATTTGAAGGGTGAACAGGTCTCAATTCCACAGGGTAGTTCTCGATGATCTCGTCGAGTTTTGCGTTACCGCCCTCCCAAACCCAACCAGACTTTGCGCGATCCACAATATCCGAGACAATTCTGTGCGCTGTGTCCTTGGGCAGGCCAAAAACGATCAATTCGGGAAGGCCACAAAACTCATCCAGATTGGTTGAGTATGAAAACTCTGGGGTTTCCTCGGGATCATCTGCGGTTGGAAAGACGCTTGTAAACGCCCAACCAAACTCATCAACCAATGCGATGGTGTTCTTTGTAAAGTCACTCACTTCCGGCAAATCAGGCATCGACTACAACCCCTGCCCCGGTTTCACGTCCTTCAACTCCATCGCCTTGGCCGGGTCGCGCATCATCTGGCCGATGATGTCCTGACGCTTGATGTCCTGACGGTGGCGCAGCGTCAGCACTATTGCGCCGATCATAGCCACCAGCAGGATCAGGCCCGCCAGTTGGAATAGAAGGAAGTATTGATCGTAAAGGATGACACCCAGCGCCTCGGTGTTATGTCGGTCCGCCGGGACCGGCTGCGCCAGATTGGCGGCGGCGCCCTGCGCGCTGTCCCATGCGCCAAAGGCCATGACGAACTGCATCAGGATGACCAGACCGATCAGCAGGGCCAGCGGCATATAACGCGCCATCTCGGCCTTGAGCTCGGCAAAGTCCACGTCCAGCATCATCACCACGAACAGGAACAACACCGCGACCGCGCCGACATAGACGATGATCAGCAGCATCGCCACGAACTCGGCCCCCAGCAGCACGAACAGCCCCGCCGCGGATAGAAAGGACAGGATCAGCCACAGCACCGAGTGCACCGGCTGACGGCTGATTACCGTGAACAGCCCGCCGGTGATGGCGCTGATGGCAAACAGATAGAAGGCAAAGACGGTCATTGATCCTCATCCTCGTTATCGCCAAGAACCTCTTGCGCCAGATCCAGCGCGCGGGTCATGGCCGGGATGCCGGCAAAGACCGACATCTGACCGATCGTTTCCACGATCTCTTGTTTCTTGGCACCGGCCTCAAGCGCGTGCCGCACGGTCTGACGCACCGCCGCATCCGCCTGCGCGCCCTGACAGGTCAGCCCGGCCAGCGTCAGCAGCAGGCGCGTCTTGGCATCCAGCCCATCCTTGTTGACGGTGTTGCCGAACATCATCTCCATGACTTCTTTGGGCATGGTCGGCCACAACGCCTCGAACCCTTTGGGCGAGAAATTCTCCATCGCCGGGTTCATCGCCTTGGCCATGTCCTGAGCTTGCTTCATCATCAGCTCGAACGGATTTGTCGGGCTGTCACTCATCTGTACGGTGCATCCATTTCAAGATTGCGGGCAATCTCGGCTTCCCAGCGTTCACCGTTGTCGAGCAGTTTTTCCTTGTCATAGAACAGCTCTTCGCGGGTTTCCGTGGCGAACTCAAAATTCGGGCCTTCGACGATGGCATCGACCGGGCAGGCTTCCTGACAGAATCCGCAATAGATGCATTTGGTCATGTCAATGTCATAGCGCGTGGTGCGGCGGCTGCCGTCTTCGCGTGGCTCGGCGTCGATGGTGATGGCTTGCGCAGGGCAAATCGCCTCGCACAGTTTACAGGCGATGCAGCGTTCCTCGCCATTCGGATAACGACGCAGAGCGTGTTCGCCCCGGAACCGCGGCGACAGAGGGCCCTTTTCATGCGGGTAGTTCACGGTGGCTTTGGGGGCGAAGAAGTACTTCAGCCCCAGCTTCATACCGACCCAGAAATCCTGCAGCAGGAAATACTTGGCAGCGCGGGTGTAGTCGATTTGAGTCATATCAGCCTCCTACGCTCCAACGGGCAAACGCGCCCCAGAACCAGTCGAATTTCGCCGCGAAGGCAACGAACACCACCCAGACCAGCGAGAAGGGCAGGAAGACTTTCCAGCCCAAACGCATCAGCTGATCATAGCGGTAGCGCGGCGTGATCGCCTTGACCATCGCGAAGATGAAGAAGAAGAATGCCATCTTGGCGACCATCCAAAGCACTCCGTCGGGCAGGCCGGGGATCGGAGATAGCCAGCCGCCGAAGAACAGCAGCGTGGTCAGGGCGCACATCAGGAAGATGGCAATGTACTCGCCCGCCATGAACAGCAAGAAGGGCGTGGCGGAGTATTCGACCTGATAACCGGCCACGAGCTCGGATTCCGCCTCAGGCAGATCGAAAGGCGGGCGGTTGGTCTCGGCCAGAGCCGAGATGAAGAACAGGAAGACCATCGGGAAATGCGGTAACCAGTACCAGCTGAAGAACCCGAATGAACCGTCCTGCGCGCGGACGATGTCGCCGAAATTCATCGAACCGGTCGAAATGATGATGCCGATGATGATCAGGCCGATGGACACCTCATAAGAAATCATCTGCGCGGCTGAGCGCAGAGAGCCGAGGAACGGGTACTTTGAGTTCGACGCCCAACCGCCCATAATCACGCCATAAACTTCCAGAGAAGACACGGCGAAAACATACAGGATGGCGACGTTGATATCCGACAGAACCCAGCCGTCGTTGAATGGGATAACGGCCCAGGCGATCATCGCCAGAACAAAGGATGTCAGCGGCGCGAGGATAAAGACCGTTCGGTCCGCACCCGCAGGGATGACAACTTCTTTGACCACATATTTCAGGGCGTCGGCTACAGATTGCAGCAATCCGTAAACGCCAACCACGTTGGGGCCCCGGCGCATCTGAACTGCGGCCCAGATCTTGCGGTCGCCGTAGACAAGGAACAGCAGTGAAATCATCACGAACGCAACGACAGCAAGCACTTGCGCCAGAATGATGATGGCTATTCCGCCTGGGGTGTTAAAGAAATCAGCCATTGGTCCTCACACCGTGGGTATTCCGTTTTCCGCGAGCGATGCTAAGGCCATATGCCTGCGCAAACTGCGGCTGGGTCGGCGCGTTGGTGTAAACAGCATCTGCCGTTGTTACGCCACCCTTAATCTTGGGTTTCACACGCATTTCTGGCGCGGCTATCTGCCACCCGGCCCCCGCACCTGTCTGCGATATGACGCAGGTCCGGCTCATTCCGCAGCAATCTTCTCGGCCTTGCGCGCCTGCGCTTGCGCCGACAGGTCGGCCATCAGTTGCGAGGCCCGCGCGATTGGGTTGGTCAGATAGAAATCCTGAACTGCGTTGCGGAACGTCGCCTTGCCAAGCGGGCCAGCATCCAACGTTTGAACCTCGTTCTCGATCACTTCGTCGATACGTGCCAGATGCGGCACGGCCTCGATCAGAGCGGTACGGAGTTGCGCCAGCGAGTCAAAGGGCAGCGTGGCATTCAGCTCGGCGGACAGGGCGCGCAGAATAGCCCAATTCTCTTTGGCCTGGCCGGGAGCGAACCCGGCGCGCATCGCAAGCTGTGGGCGGCCTTCGGTGTTTACGAACAGGCCGTTTTCCTCGGTATAGGCGGCGCCCGGCAGGATCACGTCAGCGCGGTGCGCGCCCCGGTCACCATGGCTGCCCTGATAGATCACAAAGGCACCTTCACCGATTTCGACTTCATCCGCGCCGAGGTTATAGATCACATCCGCCGCGCTGATTGCGTCCATACCGCTGTCGTTTGTGGCATCCACATCCATCGCACCTACGCGTGCGGCAGCTGTGTGCAGAACGATCAGACCGCTATCGGTATTTGCCGCAATGGTTTGCGCGGCGGCAAGCACTGCGGCACCATCAGCCTCTTGCAGAGCACCCTGCCCAACGATGACCAACGAGCGTTTGCCTCTGATCGTTTCATCACCGCCCATATCGACGACCTTCCGAAGCGCCTCGCGGTCATCTCCTACATGGTGATAATCATAGGTCAAATCGACCGATGGCCCGACCATCGCCACCTCGGCCCCGTGCGCCCAGGCCTTGCGGATACGCGCATTCAGAACCGGTGCCTCATCTCGCGGGTTTGTACCGATCAGCAAAATGCGCTCGGCGGCGTCGATGTCCTCGATTGCCGCCGTCCCCGCATAAGCCGCACGGTTGCCCGCAGGCAGTTTCGCGCCATCGGTACGGCATTCGACCACACCGCCCTGTCCTTCGATCATTTGCTTTAGCGCGAATACCGCTTCGACCGGAGCCAGATCGCCCACAAGGCCTGCCGGTTTTTCAGCCCCTTTCAGGGCTTCCGCCGCCTTGCTCAGCGCTTCTGGCCACGTGGCTGGGCGCAGCTTGCCGTTTTCGCGCACGTAAGGCTTGTCCAGACGCTGCCGGCGCAGACCATCCCAGACAAATCGGGTCTTGTCGCTGATCCACTCTTCGTTCACGCCATCATGGTTGCGCGGCAGAAACCGCATGACTTCGCGGCCCTTCGTATCCACTCGGATATTGGAACCAAGGGCATCCATGACGTCGATGGATTCGGTCTTGGTCAGCTCCCAAGGACGGGCGGTGAAAGCATAAGGTTTCGAGGTCAAAGCCCCGACCGGGCACAGATCGATGATGTTGCCCTGCAGGTTCGAATCCAGCGTCTGGTTCAGATACGAGGTGATCTCAGCATCCTCACCGCGTCCCGTCTGCCCCATCTGGGTGATCCCGGCCACTTCGGTTGTAAACCGCACACAACGGGTGCAGCTGATGCATCGAGTCATCGCTGTCCCGACCAGCGGCCCCAGATCCAGATCGTCAACGGCTCGTTTCGCTTCCTTGAAACGCGAGCCCGACAGACCATAGGCCATTGCCTGATCCTGCAGATCGCACTCGCCGCCCTGATCACAAATCGGGCAGTCCAGCGGGTGGTTGATCAGCAGAAACTCCATCACCCCTTCGCGGGCTTTCTTGACCATGGGCGAGTTGGTTTTGACCTCGGGAGCCTGCCCTTCCGGCCCCGGACGCAGATCGCGTACCTGCATCGCGCAGGAGGCCGCCGGTTTCGGCGGCCCGCCCACGACCTCGACCAGACACATCCGGCAGTTGCCGGCGATGGACAGACGCTCGTGATAGCAGAAGCGCGGCACCTCAACTCCGGCCTGTTCGCAAGCCTGGATCAGAGTCATCGCACCATCGACTTCGATTTCCTGCCCGTCGATATTGACTTTGCGGAGGTCAGACATGGCCTAGTTCGCCCTCAAATACACGCCAATGGCGCTGTTTCTTTCGATTTCCCTCTGACCCAACGTGCAGAAGGAACTGGGGTTGTCATAAGACACACCGTTCTGGGCCAGATAGGTTTCACCCTTGGCGCGCATACGATCCTTTTCGGCATCCGATTCCACGTAGGCCCGGATTTCCTTGTCCGAATACCCCAGCTTGTTTGCTTTGGATTTCAATCCCCACATCACCCCGATCGCCTTGAGCCGGCGCCCGCTGATCGACGGGCAATATTCCGAAATCTCATTTGCGATGGCGATGTAATAGAGTTCATTGTCGATCTCTTTGACATCCCTCAAGGGCGGCTTCGCCTCGGCCAGAACGGGGACAGAGATCACACAAATCGCGGCAACCAGTCTTACAACAGACATGACATTTCCTTTCGTCTTGGGTTCCCCAAGACGGCGGGTTGAACGGTTGCTATGCAATAGCGGTCCGCTGGTCCGGCCATGATATGCGATACGATGGCTCATGGTCGTTGACAGGTTCCGGCAAAGTTCAGTTTATCGTTTTCAATACGTAACTTCTGAGGTTCCGTGTCCGGGCCCACTTTCCACGCAATTCGGGACGATCCGAAGTTATCGATGCAGAATTTTATTCCCTCATAGCGTCCCGCCTCGCGGGCACCATCCAGCGATTGGGAAACGCCGTTCACCGTAACGGTGAATTCAGTGGGCGCAGCCTTCTTGTTCACGTGCTTGGCACTTGCGCGAAAGAAAACGCCGTCAAACGCCACGCGGGTCGCCTTTGAGGGTGCATTTCCGCAGGCGGTCACCAGCAGGCTTCCCGCCAAAATCATCGCCGTCACGTATGTATGTTTCGCCATTAAGGCCACTCCTGTTTCGTGGCTGGCGCCAGTGGCATCCGGCGGTGTGTGATGGATTTCAATTGCTTGCTCATCCCGCTCACTCCGCCGCGACCTGTACGCAACGATTGTCGCGCCACTTGCTGGCCTGTTTCAATTGCGCCCATCCAAAGGCGTGCGCGCTTGGACCTTCCGAGCGCAGATGCTCCAGACGGTTCAACGCTTCTTCCAAACCGGGTTGATGCCCTTCCGGGACCCACCACATGACAAAATGCTGCTCACCCAACACCTCGAACCAGTCGTGCCGCCGCTCGTAGAACTGTTTGTGGATGGTCCCCCAAACGAATTTCTCAAGGCTGGCGACGTCTTTCCAAACCGTCAGATTCGCAACAAACTGCGGATCATCACCGATGCTGTTTTCGGTGTTACCGGTTCCCGGCTCACCCGAGCCTTCCATCATCCAGACAAAGCCGGGCATCCGCTTGCCAAGCCCATTGATGCGATCAAGATTGGCCATGAATTCAGCCACGCGCGGATCATCGGTCGGCGCCAACAAGCGACCGACATTCAGCTCAGCCAGGTGATATCCGTCAGGTTGGATCAAAACGCAGCCACCAAAGCGATAAGACCAAGGACGACCATGCAGGCCCAGCCCACTACATACGTCACCGACCGCAGACCGCTGTGCGGCTTGCCGATCCCGCGCAGGTGGATCACCAACATCAAGATGCGCGCCAACAGCGCCAGACTTGCCAGCAGGTTGACCCAGAACGGGCTTCCCCCAAGCAGGATCGCCGCAACCGTAACGGTCAGAAACGCAGGAAGCGTTTCCGTACCATTCAGATACGCGCGGTTCAGGCGGTAGGCTTTGTCCGAATAATCCTGATCCGGAGTCGCTCCCGGCGCCAGCCCCTTGCCTGCCTTGGCCAGCGCCGAGAACGGCGACAGGCACAGGACGATCAGGGTAAAGATTACCAACGAGGCAATCGCGTGGGAATATTCGGCATAGATTTCCATGGGGTTACTCCGCTGCCATCGCACCCATACGGCCCGATTTCTGGGCTTTGATGCGATCCTCGATCTCTTCCCGGAAGTTGCGGATCAAGCCCTGAATCGGCCATGCGGCCGCATCACCAAGCGCGCAGATGGTGTGGCCTTCGACCTGTTTGGTCACATCGAACAGCATATCGATCTCTTCCAGTTCCGCCTCACCGCGCACCAGACGATCCATCACCCGCATCATCCAGCCGGTGCCTTCACGGCACGGTGTGCACTGACCACAGCTTTCGTGCTTGTAGAATTTCGACAACCGCCAGATCGCCTTGATGATATCGGTCGACTTGTCCATCACGATGACCGCCGCCGTTCCAAGACCCGATCCGAGCTCGCCGCGCAAGTAGTCAAAATCCATAATTGCGTCGCGCATGTTCTCTCCGCGCACGCAAGGCACCGACGAGCCGCCCGGGATCACCGCCAGCAGATTATCCCAACCGCCGCGAATGCCGCCGCAATGGGTCTCGATCAGTTGCTCAAAGGGGATCGACATCGCCTCTTCAACGACGCAGGGGTTGTTCACATGACCCGAGATCGCAAACAGCTTGGTTCCCGCGTTGTTCTGACGGCCAAAGCCCGCGAACCAATCCGCGCCTCGGCGCAGGATGGTGGGCACAACGGCAATCGATTCCACATTGTTCACAGTGGTCGGGCAGCCATAAAGCCCCGCGCCCGCCGGGAACGGAGGTTTCATCCGCGGCATACCCTTCTTGCCCTCAAGGCTTTCGATCAGAGCGGTCTCCTCGCCGCAGATATAGGCCCCCGCGCCGTGATGCAGGAACAGGTCAAAATCCCAACCCGAGCCAGCCGCGTTCTTGCCCAACAAACCCGCATCGTAGGCTTCGTCAATCGCGGCCTGCAACGCCTCGCGCTCGCGAATATACTCGCCGCGCAGGTAGATATAGCAGGTATGTGCGTTCATCGCGAAGGACGCGATCAGGCAGCCCTCGATCAGCGTATGCGGATCATGGCGCATGATCTCGCGGTCCTTGCAGGTGCCGGGCTCGGATTCGTCTGCGTTCACAACAAGATAGGATGGGCGACCGTCGCTTTCCTTGGGCATGAATGACCACTTTAGACCAGTCGGGAAGCCCGCACCGCCACGACCACGCAGCCCCGAGTCCTTCATCGTCTGGATGATCCAGTCGCGGCCTTTTTCAATCAGGCCAGCGGTGCCGTCCCAATGCCCGCGAGATTGCGCGCCCTTCAAAGTACGCTCGTGCATCCCGTAGATGTTGGTAAAGATCCTGTCCTGATCCTTCAGCATCGCTCAGTTACCCTTGGCTATCCTGACGCATGCGCCAGAGTTGAAATATGTTGACGCCCGCATAAATGAATCCTGCCAAAGCGGCGAAATCAAACAGCAGCGCATAACGTCCCGGCATTCCCAGCGCCGGGCCGATGAATAGGGACATGCCAAGCCAGATCACCATCGTCACTGCGATGACGATGCCGATATGTCGGCCCTTACGGGCGATGGCCTGTTCCTTGTCCTTATCCATCTCGTCCTGATGCCCCGGACGGGCGTCTGTTTAGTCCTCGTAAGTGCCATCTTCCTTGGCACGTTTGGCAAACTCGGTTTGCTCGCCCGCCGCCAGTTTCGCAGCCTGTTCGATCCAGCCATCCCGCTCAATCCGGCCTTTGAATTTCAGACGCGCATCCACCCAGGCCACCTGCTCGGGCGTCCATTTTGCAATCTGGTCGTAATGGTAGAAACCCAGCTCATTCAGGGTTTCTTCCAGCTTTGGCCCCACACCTTTGAGCATTTTAAGATCATCGGGCTTGCCATCCCGCGCACCGGTCAGCGTTTCCGGCTGATCCTCTTTCGCAGCCTTCGCTTCTGCGGCCTGTTTCACCGCAGGTTTCGCCGGAGCCGGAGCTTTGGGAGGCTTCGGCGCGGCTTTGGTCGCAGCCGCCTTGCCATCCTTGCCCAGCCACGGCGTCAGGATCGGAACCTCGGTTCCGTCGATGCGCTTGACCGTATCGCCCAGATCGCTCGCAAGCTGAACGCTGGCGTTATACTGCGTTCTGCCGCTGTCATACTCCGTCAGACTGGTCAGCCCTTTCAGAGGCTCCGCCGCGTAACGCCCGTTCTGAGGACCCGGAGTCGGCACTTGGCCCGAAACCAGATCATCGAGAATTCTACCAAAGTTCTCAGCCGTCAGATCTTCGTAGTAATCTTTGCCGATAAGAGCCATCGGCGCATTGGTGCAAGACCCGAGGCATTCCACCTCTTCCCAACTCAACTTACCATCAGCGGACAGTTCATGAGGCTTGGAGGCGATCTTGTCCTTGCAGACCGCAATCAGATCCTCGGCCCCGCAGATCATGCACGACGTCGTGCCGCACACCTGAATATGCGCGACCGAACCAACCGGCTGCAGCTGGAACATGAAGTAGAACGAAGCAACCTCTAGCACGCGGATGTAAGCCATGCCCAGCATGTCGGCGACGGTTTCAATCGCCGGACGGCTCAACCAGCCCTCCTGCTCCTGCGCGCGCCACAGCAGCGGGATAACCGCGCTGGCCTGACGGCCTTCGGGGTATTTTGTGATCTGCGCTTCGGCCCATTGCTGGTTGGCAGCGGTAAAGGCAAAGCTTTCGGGTTGTTCGGGATGAAGACGGCGGAGCATTTAGTCAACTCTCTCCAATACAAATGTCTCAGCATTCGGTAGTCTGGCGTCATTGTCTCCGAGCACCAGCAACGCCTCGCCTCCGATATTCCTACCGTGCACCATTCGATAACCTTTAAAGCCATCCGGACGAACAACGACCTTTGAACCCGACAGCAATGCGCTTTTTTGCATAACTTCGATATCATCCTTGATTTTCTCCAAATCTTCAGATGTCAAAAGTTCATCAATGCGCTCTTGTAGCTGAGCAATTTCCGCCCGAACTTCCTCAATTTGTTCGCCAGCGCTTGAGATTTCGTCCACAAATGGCCGAGCAACAAAACCACCAATCACGCCGGAAACAATCAATCCACCCAAGTACACCAATCCTCTTGTTGTGTTGGAGAGCTCATTCCAATTCATCGATCAATCTCCCCGAACACAACATCCATGGTGCCGATAATCGCGGCGACGTCGGCCAGTTGGTGGCCTCCGGCAACGTGGTCCATGGCTTGCAGGTGCAGGAAGCCCGGGGCACGCAGTTTGGCGCGGTAGGGTTTGTTGGTGCCATCAGCGACCAGATAGACGCCAAACTCGCCCTTGGGGGCCTCGACGGCGGCATAGACCTCGCCAGCAGGGACGTGGAAACCTTCGGTGTACAGTTTGAAGTGATGGATCAGGCTTTCCATCGAAGTCTTCATGTCCGAGCGTTTCGGCGGAGTAATTTTGCCACGCGCCAGCACGTCACCAGGGCAATCACGGATTTTGGCGATCGCCTGACGGATGATCAGCAGCGACTGGCGCATCTCTTCCATGCGCACCAGATAGCGGTCATAGCAGTCGCCATTTTTGCCGACGGGGATCTGAAACTCGAACTCGTCATAGCATTCATAGGGCTGCGCGCGACGCAAGTCCCAAGCCAGTCCCGATCCGCGCACCATAACACCCGAAAAGCCGTATTTCTGAATGTCATCCTCGGTCACGACACCGATATCGGCGTTGCGCTGTTTGAAGATGCGGTTTTCGGTCAGCAGCCCATCAATGTCGTCCAAAACGGCGGGGAACTCGTGGCTCCATGCCTCAATATCGTCCAGCAATTCTGGCGGCAGGTCCTGGTGGACGCCACCGGGCCGGAAATAGGCGGCATGCAGGCGGGCACCGCAGGCGCGCTCATAGAACACCATCAGCTTTTCGCGCTCCTCGAACCCCCACAGAGGCGGGGTCAGCGCGCCGACGTCCATGGCCTGCGTTGTCACGTTCAGCAAATGGTTCAGGACACGTCCGATCTCGGAATACAGAACCCGGATCAGAGAGCCTCGGCGCGGCACCTCGACGCCGGTCAGCTTTTCGATCGCCAGACACCAGGCATGTTCCTGGTTCATTGGCGCCACGTAATCCAGACGGTCGAAATACGGCAGGTTCTGCAGATACGTCCGGCTTTCCATCAGTTTTTCGGTGCCACGGTGCAGCAGGCCGATATGCGGATCACAACGCTCGACGATCTCTCCGTCCAGCTCAAGCACCAGACGCAGAACCCCGTGTGCCGCAGGGTGTTGCGGGCCGAAGTTAATGTTGAAGTTGCGGATCTTCTGCTCGCCGCTCAGCGCGTCCGTGCTGCCGTCATCATATCTTGAGCCGTCCATCAACGCCCTCGTTTCTTCTTCGCTTCGGCCCGAACCCGGACCTTTTCCGCATCAGCCGCTTTGGCAGCGGCCCCGGCCAGCAGAACCCCCAACGCCCCCAGCGCGATCAGTTCCCCCAGCCCCATCAGCGGCGCTCCAACTCTTGCAGTTTAAGCCCGACCCACCACAGCAACGCGATCGTGCCGAAGGGAACCAGACAGAGCAGGCACCAGTATTTGTTGATCCCGAAAAACGGCAATATCTTCACCATCGGAATGATGGTCAGTGCAGACAGGATCAGCCACCAGATGCCACCCATTATTCAGTCTCCTGTTTTTCATCCCCCGGAAGAATGTAGTTCGCACCTTCCCACGGGGACATGAAATCAAACTGACGGTATTCCTGCACCAGCGACACAGGTTCATAGACCACGCGCTTTTGCGCCTCGTCGTAGCGAACTTCGGTATAACCGGTGGTCGGGAAATCCTTGCGCAGCGGATAGCCGCGGAACCCATAGTCGGTCAGGATGCGCCGCAAATCGGGATGACCCGAGAACAAGATGCCGAACATGTCGAACACCTCACGCTCGAACCAGTTGGCCGAGGGGTGTACGTCGACAATCGAGGGCACCATATCTTCTTCACGGATCGACACCCGCAGGCGAATACGCTGGTTCTGGTACATCGACAGGAAGTGATAAACCACGTCGAACCGCTTGGCGCGTTCGGGGTAGTCGACACCGGTAATGTCAACGAGTGTCGAGAACTGGCAGCTACGGTCGGCTTTCAGGAATTCGATGAATTCCACAAGGTTCGACGGAGCCACATCGACATTCAGCTCATCATGGGTCACATCCCAGGACAGAACGCAATCTGCCCGCTTCAGCTCCAACTGCGCGCCGAGTTCTTTGAGTGCTTCGTTCATGAAGTGCCCCCATCAAAACTGACCATTCGTGCACCACATTGTCTGACAGATTCTTCAAGCACCGACATTAGACGTTCATCATCAGGGCTTGAACCGTGCCGCACTATCGGCATGTTTTCCAGCACGCCACGAACGATTCCGTAATTCGCTCTGAACCTCTCGGTCACACACCCACAATCACCCCCTTCAACCAGCGAAGGACAAACGACCGCGACACTTTCGATATTCTGCTCGAATCCGCGATAGCCGAAGAATCCAGCAAGCGGGATCAGGATGACCACCGCACCCAAGTATTTCTTTAGCTTGTCAAACACAGTTCAACTTTCGTGTAAGCATAGTTCAAGCCTATCGCACAATGGTGCCGGTGCGGCGGATTTTGCGTTGCAGCTGCATCAGGCCATACAGCAATGCCTCAGCGGTTGGAGGGCAGCCGGGCACATAGATGTCCACGGGCACAACCCGGTCACAACCGCGCACGACAGAATAGGAATAGTGGTAGTACCCACCGCCATTCGCGCAGGAGCCCATTGAGATCACATAGCGCGGCTCCGGCATCTGGTCATAAACTTTACGCAGTGCTGGGGCCATCTTGTTGGTCAGGGTTCCGGCCACGATCATCACATCAGACTGACGGGGGGACGCGCGGGGCGCGATACCAAACCGTTCCGCATCGTAGCGCGGCATCGACGTGTGCATCATCTCAACCGCGCAGCAGGCCAGACCAAATGTCATCCAGTGCAAGGACCCGGTACGGGCCCAGTTGATGATGTCTTCGGTCGAGGTCAGCAGAAACCCTTTGTCCTGCAGCTCGGCATTCAGGGCCTGGGTCGCGACCTCTTTGTCGACGCCCGCGGTGTTTGCGCCCGTCATCACTCCCATTCCAGGGCCCCCTTCTTCCATTCATAGGCAAAGCCGATGGTCAGCACCGCCAGGAACACCATCATGGACCAGAATCCAACATCGCTGATGTCCTTGAAGCCGACGGCCCATGGGAACAGGAAGGCGATTTCCAGATCGAAGATGATGAAGAGAATCGAGACCAGATAGAATCGGACATCGAATTTCATCCGCGCGTCGTCGAACGCGTTGAAACCGCATTCATAGGCGCTGACTTTTTCGGGGTCGGGATTGCGGACGGCTAGAACCACAGCGGCAAGAATCAAGACGATTCCAAGGCCTGCGGCGACGGCCAGAAACACCAGGATCGGGAGATATTCCCGCAACAGGTCTTCCACGAATAGCTCCTTTCCTGCGCACAGTCCAAAACGGGTGCGCCGTCAATTGGCGTGTTGACTGGACATTCTGTATCCCTGTGGGATCAGAGGGTCAACCGAACACAGACGCGCAGGCGGGTATTATTGTACGTGTTTCCTCGGTGGTGAGCGCTGATCGCCAACACCGGCTATGGTTCATATCAGAAAGGGTTAAACCTATTTATTCCATACAGGTTTTCGTTTGTCGAAGAAGGCGGCGATTCCCTCTTGAGCCTCGTCGGTTTCCCAGCGCGCAACCAGCCCACGAATGGTATGATCTATCACCGCATCGTCGATACGTGGACCCAGTGACTGTACCAGTTCCTTGGCCGACGCCACCGCGCCCGGCGCGCAGGACAGATATGGAAGCACCTCGGCCTCGACCGCGTCCGCCAACGCGTCAGAAGGCACCGCCTTCGCCAGCAGCCCGAGCTCAACGGCCTCGTGCGCATCAAACAATCGGGCGGACATGAAGACCCGCCTTGCCCGCGCTTCCCCCATCCGGGCAATCACATAAGGCCCGATAGTTGCCGGAATCAGGCCGAGACGGGTTTCGGTAAGGCCCATCTTCAGGCTGTCGACGCCAATCGCCACGTCACAGACAGCGGCCATCCCTACACCACCGCCGAACGCGTTGCCCTGCAACGCCCCGATCAGCGGTTTGGGCAGAGTGTTCAGCGCATTCAGCATCTCGGCCAGCTTGCGCGCCTCAACAAAGCGCGTCTCGGAATCGGCGGCCATCTGTGCCTGCATCCATCCCAGATCACCTCCGGCACAGAAGCTCTTGCCAGAGGCGGCCAATACGACCACGCGCACCGCCTCATCGCTGGCAAGTTGTCCGGCCGCCTGTGTCAGTTCGGCAATCATCTGCGCTGACAGCGCGTTGTGCTTTTCAGGGCGATTCAGCACCAGAGTCGCGACGCCACGTGTGTCCGTATTCAGGGTAACAGTTTCGAACATATCCTAATCCGCCCGCATTGCCCGCGCCATATCGGCGGCCTGTTCCAGAACAGACGCATCCAAACCGGTTTCATATCCCAAACGTTCCAGATGCGCAGCCACCGCTTCGGTCGCCACATTACCTGCCGCTCCCGGAGCGTAGGGGCAGCCGCCAAGACCGCCCACTGCCGCATCAAACACCCGTACGCCCAGCGCAAGCGACGCATCGATATTGTCGATTGCCCGCCCGTTGGTGTCATGGAAATGACCCGCAAGCCGGGTGACCGGCACCCGCTCCCGTACCGCCAGCAGCATATGAGCAATCTTGTCCGGAGTTCCCTGCCCGATCGTATCGCCCAGAGAAATCTCATAACAGCCATGGGCAAACAGCGCGTCCGCCACTTCGGCCACTTTCTCGGGCGGGGTTGGTCCATCATAGGGACAGTCAGTCACGCAGGAGACGTAGCCCCGCACCGGCAGATCAATATGCCGCGCCGCTTCGAGGATGGGCGCGAACCGTTCAATGGATTCGGCGATGGTCGCGTTGATATTCGCTTTTGAAAACCCTTCCGACGCGGACGCAAACACCGCTATTTCATCCGCTTTGGCCGCAAGTGCGTCTTCGTATCCGCGCATATTCGGCGTCAACGCAGCATAACGCACGCCGTCTGCCCGTGTGATCCCCGCCAAAACCCCGGCACTGCCCGCCATCTGGGGCACCCATTTCGGAGAGACAAAACTCGCGACCTCGATCCGGTTAAAGCCGGCCATGCTAAGACAATCAACAAGCGCCACTTTCTCGGCCACGGGGATTTCAAGCTTTTCATTCTGGAGCCCGTCGCGCGGCCCGACTTCAAAGACTTCTACGCGTTCACCCATTCTACACTCCCCTCGTTTTCACACCCACTTACCTCAGGTGACCTCATCGTCACGACTCAGGTGTCAGTGGGAGATAAGTAGCGGCTATTGTCTTTTGCCGCTTCGTCCGCCCCCACCATGAATTCAGGTTGGGGTATCCTGCAAGCATTTCCGCAGCAGCTGGATACCGCCCGAACGCATCAATCATTGGAAACAAAATACAATCCTCGGGCGCGCAGCCCGCAGCAAGAACAACGCCATCCGCAGCGATCTCTTCTAACGCTTTCAGGACGACCGATGCCTCAGCAAGGCCCGTGTCAATTTTGGATTGATCCCAGTCCAAGTTCAGCGCCGGCCGAAATACGCCATGTGAATAAACGCAACGAACAAGCGGCCAGTATGCGTAAGCAGAAGCGATACCGGCCAGTTGCGCAGCGCGTGCATTCGCAAGCGGATTTCTTTCGGGATACCGATCACAAACCCGATAGAGATATTCAAGAATTGCCCAGCATTCGTAAATCCTAATGTTGCCATCGAAAAGCACTGGAACCCTGTTGAAAGGGTGAAACTTCACCCCTTCATCGAAGGGATCGGCCTCCTCCCAAAGATATGGAAGAGCCAGTTCTTCCAATGCAATGCGCACGGACCTTGAATAGACGCTGTGGCCGTAACCTATAAGCTTCAAATCGCTCAAGCGTTATCCTCAAGGCGCACCAATGCCGCCCCTGCCTCGACCTGAGCGCCAGCTTCGGCCAGCACTTCTGCGACCACACCGTCACGGGCAGCCAGCAACGAGTGCTCCATCTTCATCGCCTCCAGAACGGCCAGCCGTTCGCCTTCCTTCACCGATTGTCCGGCACTGGCGAAGACGGCCTTGACCAATCCGGGCATCGGAGCCTCGACCACATTCGTATCACCGGCAGCACTTGCGTCGCGGTCAAGCGGGTCGACTATCCCGAACACCTGTCCGTAGTTCTCGAACACCGTGATTTGCGACCCGGCCATGGCGGCGCGCGGCATAGGCTTGCCATCGATCATCCAGTCGCCGCCGCGCCGCTGTGCGACCATGTGGGTCTCACCGATCCGCCATACCTGACGATCCGGCCCTTCGACCTGAACATCCAGGTCAATTATATCTTCGTCTCGCAGCAACTGCACCGCCCGGTGCAGAGGCGCCCAAAGGGTGAATCCGGTTTCCGACCCGCTCTCAACCAGATCGAGCGCCATCATCGCCGCCGCAACCACGGCCACGGGCGAAGCCTCTGCCTCTTTGGACAATCCGTCGATATCCCGCCCGATCAGGCCGGTATCCACGTCGCCTGCAACAAACCCGGCATGTCGCGTCAACGCCCCCAGAAACGCAAGGTTGGTAACCGTCCCGGCAACCTCGGTCCGACGCAAAGTACGATGTAAGGATTCCAAGGCAACGGCGCGTGTTGGCCCATGCACAACAACCTTCGCAATCATCGGATCGTACCAGGGGCTGATCGTATCCCCGGCGCGCACGCCACTGTCCGCGCGCGACTCGGGCGGGAACAGAAGATGGGTCAGCGTGCCTGTCGCCGGCAGGAAACCCTTGGGCACATCCTCGGCATAGAGACGCGCCTCGAACGCGTGCCCGCTGATCGACAGATCGCTTTGTTGTTTCGGCAGGCTCTCACCGGCAGCCACACGCAACTGCCATTCGACGAGATCGACGCCCGTGATCGCTTCGGTCACCGGGTGTTCGACCTGCAATCGCGTGTTCATTTCCATGAACCAGAACCGATCTGGCCGCAGTCCGTCCGAGGCATCGACGATGAACTCAACCGTCCCCGCGCCTTTGTATCCAATAGCCTCAGCCGCGCGCACGCCCGCCTGCCCCATCGCTTCGCGCATTTCAGCGGTCATGCCGGGGGCCGGAGCCTCTTCGATCACTTTCTGATGCCGCCGCTGCAACGAACAATCGCGTTCGAACAGATGCACCGCTTGGGTGCCATCGCCGAACACCTGCACTTCAATATGACGTGGCTTTGCGACAAATTTTTCGACCAGTACCGCGTCATTACCAAAGGCCGTCTTCGCCTCACCGCGCGCACTATCCAAAGCAGCCGAGAATTCCTCGGGCTTTTCAACCAGCCGCATACCCTTGCCACCACCACCTGCTACAGCCTTGATCAGGACAGGATAACCAATGGTATCCGCCGCGCCTGCTAGGTGTTCGGGGTCTTGATTGTCGCCATGATAGCCGGGCACAACCGGAACGCCCGCCTGCTCCATCAAAACCTTTGCCGCGTCCTTAAGACCCATCTTTCGGATCGCGTCCGCCGATGGCCCGATGAAGGTCAGGCCTGCTGCCTCAACCGAATCCACGAAGTCTGGATTCTCGGACAGAAAGCCATAACCGGGATGGATCGCTTGCGCGCCCGTATCCAGCGCCGCCTGAATGATCACATCACCCCTCAGATAACTGTCAGCCGGGGCCGCGCCGCCGATATGAACAGCTTCATCGGCCATCTGTACATGCTTGGCCAAGGCATCGGCATCCGAATAAACAGCCACGCAGGATACGCCCATCTTCTGGGCGGTTTCCATCACACGGCAAGCAATCTCACCGCGGTTGGCAATCAGGATTTTGTTGAACATAGCTTACCCCTCAACCGCCAGATCTTCGACAAGGCGGAACCGTTCGCAAAGCAATTCCATCTCGGGATCAAACCCACCATTTCGTTCGAAATAACGGCGATGATCCTCGCGCCAGCCCTCAAGCGTTTCATTCTCGCCCTCGGCCAACGCAAAATCCTCAGTTACATCGCAATATCGGCAGGTCGAGACCTCGACCGTTTCGATCACCAAGGCCGGGCGATCATCCCATTCCAGCGCAATATCCTGCCGCCCAACAACGGGTGTGTCGGGGCTACCCTCCGGATAGTCGCGCAAAGCACCACAGGTTGCCGTTTTTTGGCCTGATCGCACCAACGCCAGCAGCTCCGCACTCAGCGTTGCGTTGTCTCCAAACTTGAAGGTCTGCGCACTTGGATAGCGGACCATGACGTCATTCAATGAAACGCTCATCTTACATCCTGAACACGCAGAAACGTGCCTCCTCGACCGGAGCGGACAGCGCGGTCATTTGGGTCAGAGCCAGATCAACGTGCACATTGGACGAGGAGACAATACCCTTTCCGATCAACACTCTATCAAACATCAGCAATTCCTTGCACTTTCCATGTCACAACTGCAGGGTCCGCGCTATGACCCATGACATCTACGATCCCGAGTTTGTAGCAGGCGTATTTGACAGGTGTTCCGGCGCGTACCGAAACTGGAGCGCAATTGCGTCTTTCGGATTGATCCGTGCCTGGCGCAAATCCTGTATCGACGGCCTGACGTTGCCGCATGACACATCTGCGTCCGGCGTAGATCTGATGGCGGGAACAGGTGAGGCGTGGCCGCACCTGTTTGCGCGTTTTCCCAAAATAGAAAAAGTAACCGCCATTGACATCAGCCCCGGGATGCATCGTCAGGCCTTGAAAAGGCTGCATATGGGTCGCGAAGATCGCGTGTCGCATCTTTGTGCTAATATGCTCACGACCGACCTGCCCAACGAAAGTGCGGATTTTGCCATCTCGACCTTTGGCCTCAAGACGTTCAATGCGGATCAACACCTGATTTTCGCCCGGCAACTGCGCCGCATTCTCAAACCCGGTGCGCCTTTTTCGTTGATCGAAGCGACCGATCCCGTGGGCTGGTCGCTGCGTCCCCTCTACCGACTTTATCTGGACGGTGTCCTGCCGCAGATTGAACGCCTGTTTCTGAATGGTGCTCAGGATTTCACCATGATCGGAGAGTATACCCGCAACTTTGGAAGCGGCGGCTCGGTTGCCGATGCCTTGAAATCTGTTGGTTTGAATGTCGACACAAGATACTACGTCTACGGCAGCGCCATTCGGCTTTCTGGACACAAACCTGACTAAGTCCCCCATGATCACATCCTGAACACGCCGAAACGTGTCTCCTCAATCGGGGCGTTCAGTGCGGCAGTCAGCGATAGGGCCAGCACGTCGCGGCTTTTGCGCGGGTCGATGATGCCGTCATCCCAGAGACGGGCCGAGGCATAAAGCGGGTGCGATTGCTCCTCGAACATGTCCAGCGTCGGGCGTTTGAATTCGGCCTCCTCCTCGGTGGACCACGTACCGCCCTGCCGTTCGATCCCCTCGCGCTTTACAGTGGCCAGGACACCCGCTGCCTGCTCGCCGCCCATCACTGAAATCCGGGAGTTCGGCCAGGTCCACAGGAACCGAGGCTGATAGGCCCGACCCGCCATGCCGTAGTTTCCAGCCCCGAACGAGCCGCCAACCAGCATGGTGATCTTGGGAACGCTCGTCGTTGCCACCGCCGTCACCATCTTGGCCCCGTGCCGCGCGATGCCTTCGTTTTCGTATTTGCGACCAACCATGAAGCCGGTGATGTTCTGCAGGAATACCAGCGGTGTTTTGCGCTGCGAACACAGCTCGACAAAATGCGCGCCCTTCTGCGCGGCCTCGGAAAACAAGACGCCATTGTTGGCGATGATCCCGACCGGGCAGCCTTTGACATGGGCGAACCCGGTTACCAGCGTCTCACCAAAGCGCGGTTTGAATTCGTCGAAGCGCGAGCCATCGACAAGCCGCGCGATCACTTCACGGATGTCATAGGGGGTTCTCAGATCGGCGGGCACAACGCCAAGAATCTCTTCGGGGTCATAAGCTGGCTCCTCGGGTGCCTCAAACTGTAGGCCGGGCTTCAGCCCGGCACCACCCAACGACCCAACCGCGCGGCGGGCCAAGGCCAGTGCATGTGCATCATCCTCGGCCAGATAGTCCGCCACACCCGACAGGCGCGTGTGCACATCACCGCCGCCCAGATCTTCAGCTGTCACAACCTCCCCCGTCGCCGCCTTGACCAAGGGCGGCCCGGCCAGAAAGATTGTCCCCTGCTCTTTCACGATGATCGTCACATCCGACATCGCAGGAACATAGGCCCCGCCCGCCGTGCACGAGCCCATCACGACAGCGATTTGAGGGATACCCTTCGCGCTCATCCGCGCCTGATTATAGAAGATGCGGCCAAAGTGGTCGCGATCAGGAAAAACCTCATCCTGATTGGGCAGGTTCGCGCCGCCACTGTCGACCAGATAGATGCAGGGCAGATGGTTTTCCTCGGCAATCTCCTGCGCGCGGAGGTGTTTCTTGACCGTCAGCGGATAATATGTGCCACCTTTAACGGTGGCGTCGTTGCAGACTACCATGACCTCGCGCCCCTGTACCCGGCCAATCCCCGCGATCACGCCGGCACAGGGCGCGGCATCCCCATACATCCCATGTGCCGCCGTCGCGCCGATTTCCAAAAACGGAGAACCCGGATCGAGCAGGTTCGCCACCCGACGACGCGGCAGCATCTTGCCCCGCGATTCATGTCGCGCCCGGGACTTCTCGCCGCCACCCATGCGGGCCGCTTCGGCGGCCTCGGCGATCTGTGCCAGTGCGTCGAGGTGAGCTACGCGGTTCGCCTTGAAGCTCTCCGAGGCAGGCATGGCTTTGGAATTTAGCTTGCTCATGGTGTGCCTCCATAACCGATAAGATCCAAAGCCCGCGTCGCAGTGACTCGCAAAAAACAATCTGCTCCGTCTTCGAAATGAGCGGTACCGGTCGTGAGATTCCCGCGCGAAAGGCATTCAGCGTCCCGGAATTTGATCCAGGCCCGCTGGGCATCGGTCAGAGCCTCCGCCGCCACGGGCAGCATATCCGGTGCGGATAAATCGGCGCGCAGAGACTGGTAAGCAGTGTTCAAAACCGCATCCCAGCCTTCCGTTTCAGCGTCTCTGCACTGAGCGACCGTGATACTGTCGAAGGCACCGCTCTCTTCGATGCAGGCATCAGCGAACTGTCCGATACAAGTGACCCCGGCGTGCCAACCGCTACCGGCCTGCACTACACAATCCCAAATTCCAGCCTCGGCAACCGGCTTCGGAGCCCAATCTGCCGCCGCGTGCGTTGGTATCGCCATACAAGCAATGATTAAAATACGCCTCATCTCAACTCTCCTGCCGCCCGCACTCTCAGTTCTTTCCGAATGACCTTCCCCGTCACTGTCATCGGCAATTCCTCAAGAAATGCCACCTCACGTGGGTAAGAATACTGCGCCAGCCGATCCTTGACCCAATCCTGCAACTCTTGCTCTGACGCTTCAGTCCCCGACTTTAACACGACATAGGCCTTCACAATTTCGGTCCGCAGCGGGTCGGGTTTGCCGACCACGCCCACCGTGGCGACTGCTGGGTGAGTCAGCAGGCAATCCTCGATCTCAGCCGGGCCGATGCGATATCCGGCCGAGGTGATCACGTCATCGTCGCGGCCCAGGAAACGCAGATAATCGCCCTCCCATACGCCGCGGTCTCCGGTGATCAGCCAATCGCCGCGAAACTTCTTGGCGGTCGCATCAGGCCGGTTCCAGTATTCCAACAGCATCGAGGCCGAACCGCGCCGGATGGCCACGTCACCCTCTTCATCCGTCGGGTTGCCATCCTCGTCGACCACCGCGACCTCATGCCCCGGCACAGGTTGGCCAATGCAGCCCGGTCGCACAGGGAAATCCTCGGCGCAGGAGGAAACAACCATGTTGCACTCGGTCTGACCGTAAAATTCGTTGATCGTCAGGCCAAACGCCTGCTGTCCCCAGGCCAGCATTTCAGCCCCCAGCGGCTCACCCCCCGACGCCACCGAACGCAGGCTCGGAATCTCCTGATCTGCCGCCTTGAGCATCCGCAGCGCCGTCGGTGGAAAAAAGACATTCCGCACGCCGCCACGTGAAATCACATCGACACAGGCCCCGGGCGTGAATTTGTCCAGCCGCGCAGCCACGACGGGGATGCCCAAAGCCAGACCGGGCATCAACACATCAAACAGCCCCCCGATCCAGGCCCAGTCAGCCGGAGTCCACAGGCAGTCACCTTCCCGCAGGTGGTTGTGACTGATCGAAACACCCGGCAGATGGCCTGTCAGCACACGATGCCCGTGCAAAGCTCCCTTTGGGCTGCCGGTGGTGCCTGACGTGTAGATCAGCACCGCCGGATCTTCGGGGCCGGTATCGGCAAAAGGGACTGGCGCTTCCCACCTTTCAATCTCATCGATCAACAGGGGCCGGGCCAGATCACCTAGCAAAGCGGCCCCATCGACATCCGTCAAGACGATCCGTGCTCCCGCATCCCCAACACGCGATGCCAGCGCATCGCGCTTGAACAGCCTGAACAACGGCACTGAAATCGCCCCGATCTTCCAGATCGCCAGATGCGCCGCCGCGCACCACGGCGACTGGCTGAGCAATACGCCCACTCGTTCGCCGGACCGGACCCGCTCTGACAGAGCACGCGCGATACTGTCGGTCATTCGCTCCAGATCGCCAAAGGTAACCGCACGTATATCGCCTTCGGTCAGATCCAGAACGGCAACCTGCTCGGGCGGCTGCGAAAGGCATTGCCGCGCCATGTTCAGCCGCGCCGGAATCGCCCAGCTTTGATCACTGTGCAAACCCGGTATGACCTCAGCAGGACACATGCCGATTTCCCCTTATTTTACTGGCATTTAAGCCGCTCCGCATCGCCACCTCGCCTGAGGGGAATTGATGCAGATCAGGGTTGGGCGGCAACGGTGCATTCACAAAGCCCATATTAACGCAACCAAAGGCATGAATATGACAAAGAAACTCGCCGCTTTGACCCTTGCTACCGCACTTGTCGCGCTGGCCGCTCCGGCGTTTGCCCAATCTCAGGGCGACTGGACGCTTGGCGTTGGTGTGGGCTACCTGAAGCCCAAATCCGACAACGGCACACTTGCCGGGTTTGATGCAGACATCGACTCGGACACCCGTCCTATCTTCACTGCCGAGTACTTCATTCAGGACAATCTCGGGATCGAATTGCTTGCCGCGACGCCGTTCAAGCACAACGTCACCCTTGGCGGAAGCGTTGATGCCGGCAGCGTGAAGCACCTGCCGCCCACCCTGTCGCTGAACTATCACTTCGCGACCAACAGCGCATGGAAACCCTATGTCGGCGCGGGTCTGAACTATACCATCTTCTTCGACGAAGACTCGCCTCTGGGTGATCTGGATGTCGACGACTCGTTCGGTGTCTCGCTGCAGGCCGGTCTGGACTACATGGTGACCGAGAAAGGCGCCGTGCGTCTGAACGTGCGCTGGTTCGACATCGACTCGGACGTCACCCTGGACGGCAACGACATCGGCAAAGCCGAGATCGATCCCTTCCTCGTTGGCCTGTCCTACGTCCATCGTTTCTGATCCATAACTTTCAATGCCCCGTAGTTTTCTGAACTGCGGGGCTTGTTGCGCTCAGCGCATCTCGCCCATCATTTCGCGGCCGATCAGCATCCGGCGGATTTCGCTGGTGCCCGCACCGATCTCCATCAGCTTTGCATCGCGGAAAATCCGGCTGACCGGCGCATCCGACAGGAACCCGGCGCCGCCCAGCGCCTGAACCGCCTGATGCGCCTGAACCATGGCCTGTTCCGAGGCGTAAAGGCAGCAGGCCGCCGCATCCTGACGGGTCACATCCCCCCGGTCACAGGCTTTTGCGACCTCATAGACATAGGCCCGGGCTGAGTTCATCGCCGTGTACATATCCGCGATCTTTCCCTGCATGAGTTGGAAGCTTCCGATCGGTTTACCGAACTGCTTGCGTTCGGCCAGATAGGGCATCACCTCATCCAAGCAGGCCGCCATGATCCCGGTTCCAATTCCCGCAAGTACCACACGCTCATAATCCAGACCGGACATCAGAACCGCCACACCACGGCCCTCTTCTCCAAGGACGTTTTCAAACGGGACCTCGACATCTTCAAAGATCAGCTCCGCCGTGTTCGATCCGCGCATCCCCAGTTTGTCGAAATGGGGCGAGGTCGAGAACCCTTTCATCTCTTTTTCGATAAGAAACGCGGTGATGCCTTTTGATCCGGCATCAGGATCAGTTTTGGCATAAACCACCAGCGTATCGGCGTCTGGCCCGTTGGTGATCCAGTATTTGTTACCATTCAGCCGGTAGTGATCGTTCCGCTTCTCGGCGCGTAGCTTCATTGACACCACATCCGACCCGGCGGAAGGCTCGGACATCGCCAGCGCCCCCACATGATCCCCGGATATCAAACGCGGCAGGTATTTCTTCTTCTGTTCTTCATTGCCGTTCAGCTTGATCTGGTTGACGCACAGATTCGAATGTGCGCCGTAAGACAACGATACCGAAGCCGAGGCCCGTGCCACTTCCTCAACCGCAATTGTGTGCGCCAGATACGACATGCCGGCACCGCCATATTCCTCGGGCACCGTAACACCCAGCAGGCCAAGCTCACCCATCTCTTTCCACAACGCGTTCGGGAAGGCGTTGGTCGAGTCGATCTCAGCCGCCATCGGCTTGACCCGCTCCTGCGCCCAGCGATGAACCATCTCGCGCAGGGCGTTCACGTCCTCACCCAGATCGAATTGCATTGCGGCCATAAACATGCAGGGTCCCTCCGGCTGCGTTAATGAACAAATGTTCAATAATCAAATAGCAGCGAATCCACCCCCGGTCAACGACGACGCGCGGACCAAAACAAGAAGCCGCCCCTCCATGGGGCGGCGTTTTCAAGAATATCGAGCGTGCGCTGAAAGCACACTCCACTGGATTACGACTGATAAACTGCGCTGACCTCGGCGCGGATAATGCGCGCGATCTGACGACAATCCTCCAGCGAGAATGTCAGTGGCACGCGCATATCCATGATCCCTGACAAGATTCGGTCACTTGCGGGCATCCGGTCGCTCTCTGCATAGCGCCAGCTGTCATAGCGTGAGGTAAAGCCCGAGGGCTCGGCCCCGCCGAACCATTTCAGCTCGACCCCGCGCGCGGCGCAACGGCGGATCACATCAGCAATGCGCTCGGGCGACCAGTCCAGCAACAGGAACTGGATTGATGAGCCCACATATGTTTCGCCTTCCGGTCGCTCCACAATCGTCAATCCGGGCGTCTCCCGCAGACCGCGCTCGATTTCATCATAACGCTCATTCCAGCGCTGCACCTGCCGGTCCAGATCGCGGAGTTGAGGGCGCAGGATCGCGGCGCGCAGATTGTCCATCCGGCCCGAGACATTGGGTGTGGTGTATTTGATCCGCTCGAAAACCTCGGGCCCAGGCGCGGCCAGGTGACGCTCGTACAGCATGTAGGACCCGGACAACATCGTGGCCTTCGCCGCCAGTTCCGGGTCATCGGTGATCAGCAGCCCGCCCTCGCCCGAGTTGACATGCTTATACGTCTGGCACGAATAGCATCCGACAGCCCCCTGCCGCCCCGACAGCTGCCCGCGCCACGCGGCACCCATTGTATGCGCGCAATCTTCGATCACGATCACACCTGCCGCGTCGCACATCTGCATCAGCCGATCCATATCACACAGATGCCCGCGCATATGGCTGAGCATCAGCACACGCGCCTGATCCAGCTTGGCCTCGAGATCATCCAGATCGATGGTCAAGTCCTCGGTCACACCAACAAAGACGGGTCTTGCACCCACTGACGCAATTGACCCAGGCACCGGAGCCAGCGTGAACGCGTTGGTCAGCACCGCATCGCCCGGTTTTACGCCAACAGCGCGCAGCGCCGTGGCCAAAGCGTAACCGCCTGAAGATACAGCCAGACAGTATTTCGCGCCCATTTGCGCAGCGAATTCCTGCTCCAGCAAAGCCGTCTCGCTCAACTCCCCCGGCGCGACGTTGTAACGATGTAGCCGACCATGGCGCAGCACGGTCATTGCGGCTTCGATTGCCTCTTCGGGAATGGGTTCCTGCTGGGTGAAATTACCCGTGAATGTCTCGGTCATACGCCTGTATTGATACTGTGCATGAGGCAGGTCAAGGGATCACACGGCTGCTCCGATCAAATCGGAGACCAGTTTCGGTAAATTATCGAAATGATCCAACAGCCCCTCGGGCTCCAGCGCGGCCATATCGTCGCCCGAAGGGCCGAACGTCACCAGAACCGATGGCACACCTGCAGCCCGAGCCGTGTTCCGGTCGGTATCCGAGTCGCCGATCAGAACGCAGTGATCGGGATGCCCTCCGGCGCGGCGGGCCGCTTCGCGAAGAGGCTCGGGGTCGGGTTTGCGCACCGGCAACGTATCGGCCCCCACCAACGATGCGAACCGGTCCCGAACACCCAATCGGGTCAGCAGCAAATCTGCAAGACCCTCGGGTTTGTTCGTGCAGATACCCACCCCATAGCCCGCGCCTTTGAGCGCCTCTACGGCCTCAAGCGCGCCGGGGTAGAAATAGGTATGCGTATCGATCGCCTGACCATAGACGTCGAGAAAGATCGGATAGTAGGCCTCGACAACATCCGCATCATAGGCACCGACCCGTTTCAATCCATGAGACAACATCAGTCGTGCCCCACGCACTGCGACCGCCGCATCACGCTCGGGCGTCAGCACATCGCCATGGCCCATCTGGCGGAAACACTGGTTCGCGGCGGCCAGCAAATCGCCGGATGTATCCGCCAAAGTTCCATCCAGATCGAAGATTACCGTTCGCATACTCACCTCCTGAACCGGCGGGAATCCGCCATGTCGTGTTGCAAACGGCAATCTTCTTTGATGGCTGAACCGCTTGCGCCTTTGCCCACAGCGGATAAAACGGGCGGCGACAAAACAAAAGAGAAAACGATTTCATGAGCACCGCCCTTGTCATTCTTGCCGCCGGAAAAGGCACAAGGATGAACTCTGATATTCCCAAAGTCCTGCACCCTATTGCGCAAGCCCCGATGCTGGTCCACGCCATGCGTGCCGGAGCGGTTCTGTCACCCGAACGCACCGTGATTGTCACCGGCCACGGAGCCGAAGCCGTGGCAGCCGTAGCAGAAGCCGAAGATGAAAACGCCAGCATCGCAGTGCAGGAAGAGCAGCTTGGCACTGCTCACGCCGTTGCCCAAGCGCGGTCGGCGCTGGACGGTTTTCAGGGGGATGTGGTTGTCTTGTATGGAGACACCCCGTTTTTGCAGCCGGACACTCTGGAACGGATGATCGCGACACGAGCAGACAATGATCTGGTCATTCTTGGATTCGAAGCCGCAGATCCCGCGCGATATGGCCGCTTGGTCATGAATGGCGACACACTGGAGCGGATTGTCGAATTCAAGGACGCTTCGGATACTGAGCGCGCCATAACCTTCTGTAACTCAGGCCTTTTGGCTTGTAACGCTGAAACCCTGTTCTCGTTGATTGATGCGGTTGGAAACGACAACGCCTCTGGTGAATACTATTTGACCGACGTCGTTGAGATCGCCCGCGGAAGGGGTTTGAACGTGACTGCCGTTGCCTGCGATGAAGCGCAGACATTGGGTGTTAACTCCCGCGCGGATCTGGCGGCGGCAGATGCGGTGTTTCAGGCACAGGCACGATCCGAACTGCTCGGTCTTGGGGTCACTCTGATGGCACCCGAGACGGTCTATCTGGCTGCAGATACCGTCATAGGCCGCGACACCGTGATCGAGCCCAATGTGGTTTTTGGCCCCGGCGTGACCGTGGAAAGCGGTGCAACGATCCGGGCGTTTTCACATCTCGAAGGCTGCCATGTCAGCCGGGGCGCGGTGGTTGGCCCCTACGCACGGCTGCGTCCGGGAACGGAACTGGCCGAAAACGCAAAAATCGGCAACTTTGTCGAGATCAAGAACGCCGATATCTCCGAGGGCGCAAAGGTGAATCATCTCAGCTATATCGGCGACGCCTCGGTCGGGGCGGCGACGAATATCGGGGCGGGGACCATCACCTGCAACTATGACGGCGTGATGAAGCACAAAACGACCATCGGGGAAAACGTGTTCATCGGATCGAACACGATGCTGGTGGCCCCGGTCACTCTGGGTGACGGCGCGATGACCGCCACCGGGACCGTAGTGACCAAGGATGTTGAGCCAGACGCATTGGCCGTGGCGCGTGCCAAGCAAGAGAATAAGCCCGGCTATGCGCGCAAATTGTTTGAAATTTTGAAGGCGAAGAAGGCTCGCCGCGACAAAGGAGCCTGAATTATGTGTGGAATTGTTGGTGTTCTGGGCAGCCACGAAGCCGCCCCTATTCTGGTCGAAGCCCTGAAGCGACTTGAGTATCGCGGCTATGACAGTGCGGGTATCGCTACAGTTAATGATGGCGCGCTTGGGCGTCGTCGGGCTGTCGGCAAGTTGGTGAACCTGAGCGACCTTTTGGTGCATGAGCCATTGGCCGGGAAATCCGGCATCGGTCATACCCGCTGGGCGACCCATGGGGCGCCATCAGTGAACAACGCGCACCCACACAAGGCGGGACCTGTCGCTGTTGTGCACAATGGTATCGTCGAAAACTATCGCGAACTGCGGGCAGAGTTGGCTGAACACGGTGTTGACTTCGTCACGGACACTGACACCGAGACCGTTGCCTTGATGACAGAACGGTACATGTCCGAAGGACAATCACCGATTGACGCAGCGTTCAAGACCATCGACCGGCTCAAAGGCGCATTCGCACTCGCCTTCCTATTCGACGGACAAGAAGATTTGATCGTCGCAGCGCGTAAGGGCTCGCCTCTGGCGATAGGCCATGGCGAGGGTGAGATGTTTGTCGGTTCGGACGCTATCGCATTGGCCCCGCTGACCGATCGCATCACCTATCTTGAAGAAGGCGATCGGGCGGTTCTGACCCGCACTTCGCTGGAGATTCGAACCGAAACCGGTGAGCTTGCCAACCGCGAAGTCCGGCAAATTCAAATCGATCAGACCCGTGCCGACAAAGGCGGCCACAAGCATTATATGGCCAAGGAAATTGCCGAGCAGCCTGTTGTGGTGGCCGAAGCCATCCGCTCGTATCTTCCGACCGGTGGTAATCATGTGGTGTTGCCGGGTGGTGATCTGGATTTCACCAAGCTGGACCGTCTGACCATGGTGGCCTGCGGCACGGCATTCTATGCCTGTCTGACGGCGAAGTACTGGTTCGAACAACTGGCCAAGATGCCTGTTGAAGTCGATATCGCCAGCGAGTTCCGCTATCGCGAACCTCCGATCTCGGACCGGACTTTGGCGCTGTTTGTCAGTCAATCCGGCGAAACCGCCGACACGCTGGCGGCGTTGCGCTATTGCGAGGGCAAGGCGGACAAGATCGTATCGGTCGTCAATGTCGCCGAAAGCTCGATTGCGCGTGAAAGCGATGTTGCATTGCCGATCCATGCTGGCGTTGAAATCGGGGTCGCTTCGACCAAGGCCTTCACTTGCCAGCTTAGTGTTCTGCTGATGCTGGCCCTGAAGGCGGCGGCAGATCGCGGCACTTTGTCAGATGAAGAGATTGCCGATCACGCGGCCGCCCTTCGTGGATTGCCGACAGTTCTGAATGCAGCTCTGGATCAGAACGACGCTGTTCGCCAGTCTGCCCAGCGCCTGTCCGAGGCGCGCGACGTGCTGTTCCTGGGGCGCGGCCTCATGTACCCGCTGGCCATGGAAGGTGCGCTGAAACTCAAGGAAATCAGCTATATCCACGCCGAAGGTTATGCTTCGGGTGAACTTAAGCACGGCCCGATCGCCCTGATTGACAAGCATATGCCGGTCGTCGTCATGGCCCCGCGAGATGCGGTATTCGACAAGACTGTTTCCAACATGCAGGAAGTGATGGCGCGTAAGGGTAAGGTCATCCTTGTCTCGGACGACGATGGTATCGACGAGGCGGAGGACGGTGTCTGGAGCACGATCCGGATGCCGCATGTCCACACCAGCCTTGCGCCGATCCTGTACTCAGTTCCTGCACAGTTGCTGGCCTACCATACGGCTGTTGCCAAAGGCACAGACGTCGATCAGCCTCGCAATCTGGCGAAATCAGTCACGGTCGAGTGACCCCGTATGCAAGCCTATCTGGATCAGATCAAAGCCCATGCCGATCCTGACCGCGCAGAACAAGTGGCGGCCTACCACAAGGTTGACCGCCCCTATCTGGGTGTTCCGAACCCGGTTCTGAACGATCTGACCAAGGCTTGGCGGCGCGAACTTGACGTCGCCGACCGCATAACTGTTGCCGACGGTTTGTGGCAAACCAACATCCACGAGGCGCGGGTCGCTGCGGCCAAGCTGCTGACCCAGGCCCGTATCCGTCCCGATGACGCAGTGTGGGATTTGTTGCAAAGCTGGTTGCCCGATTTCGACGCCTGGGCCGTGGCTGATCACGCCTGCATGGCGATGCAAAAGCGCCTGTCTGCCGCCCCTCAGCGGCTGGATCAGGTCGAACGCTGGACCGGGTCAGGGCATATGTGGACCAAACGTGCCGCTTTGGTCGCCACCCTGCCCTGGACGAAACAGAACCATCCGAAACCCGAAGAGTTGCTTTGCCGCGACCGCATTCTTGGTTGGGCTGCAGGCTACGTCCCTGACCGGGATTGGTTTATCCAGAAAGCCATCGCATGGTGGCTGCGCGAGTTATCAAAGCATGACCCCAAACGTGTGCTGGAGTTTCTGGAAAAGCATGGTGAAGCAATGAAACCCTTTGCCCGCAAAGAAGCCGGAAAATACCTGCGCGCTCAGTCGGAATAAACTTCCAGCTCCACCAGTTCATCGAATGGCACCAATAGTGCGCGCATCGCCTCGAGCGACAGCCGACTACCGCCACCTGCGGGCCCTGGCGCGGGAACAAGCGTAACATAGGCTTGTGCACCTGTACGCGGCACGACAACACGACCGTTGATTTCCGTTTGAACCAGCGGAGTTTGCAGCCAGCGTCCCGGTGTATTTGGATCGCCCAGCCCGGCGACAGTCGTTTTAGCACCAGCCCACCCGGTCGCAGCGGCCACCGGCACGGGGGGGGCCTCAGTGACCTCCGCCGCTGCTGGGGCGGCCTCTGCTTCGCCCGGCGAACCTCCGAAAACCCGATCCGTCGTGGAGCGAACAGCATCACAGCCAGCGACCAGAACAAGAACCAAAATCAGCATGTATTTCATAACAGAAAGCCTAGTGCCCTGCGCCTATCTGTACCAGCCCAAAACGCAGTTGACCCTTGCCGCGAACCGGCCTCCGCTTTACCTATGAGCCATGACAGCTCCGCTTATCGACCCGTTTGCCCGCGCCATCACCTATCTTCGCGTCTCCGTTACGGATCGCTGCGACTTCCGCTGCGTCTATTGCATGTCCGAGAACATGACCTTTCTGCCGAAGAAAGACCTGCTGACGCTGGAGGAACTTGATCGGATGTGCACGACCTTCGTGAATATGGGCGTCGAGAAACTGCGCATCACCGGGGGCGAACCTCTGGTCCGTCGCAATATCATGAGCTTTTTCAACAGCATGACCCGGCATCTGGACAGCGGCGCGTTAAAAGAGCTCACGCTGACCACCAATGGCTCTCAGCTGCATCGTTTCTCGGATGATCTTTATGCGGCCGGAGTGCGGCGCGTGAATGTCTCTCTGGATACACTGGACGACGATAAGTTCGCCCGGGTCACCCGCTGGGGCCGCCTGAAACAGGTGCTGAACGGCATCGATGCAGCGCAGAAAGCCGGGCTGCGGATCAAGATCAACGCCGTGGCTCTGAAGGGCTTCAACGAGCCCGAATTGCCCAGAATCACCGAATGGTGCGCCGAGCGTGATATGGACCTGACCTGGATCGAGGTCATGCCCATGGGCGATATCGGCAATGAAGACCGGCTTGATCAGTACTGGTCTCTCAAGGACGTTCGCAAGGAATACGAAAGCCACTATACCGTCACCGATCTGACGGAACGCACCGGCGGGCCGGCCCGCTATGTCCGACTTGAAGAAACCGGTCAGAAAATCGGCTTCATCACGCCGTTGTCCCATAATTTCTGCGAAAGCTGCAATCGCGTGCGCCTGACCTGCACGGGTGAGTTGTACATGTGCCTCGGGCAGGAAGACATGGCCGACCTGCGTGGCGCGCTGCGGGATCACCCTGATACCGAGCAGCCGCTTGAGGATGCGATCCGCACCGCGATCAACCTCAAACCCAAGGGCCATGACTTCGACTATTCCCGGCAGGCAATCGACGGCCAGATGAGCCGCCATATGAGCCATACGGGCGGCTGAAATGCCCGATACCCGCGCACAGCCGACGCTGCTGTACAACCTGTACTGCGGTCTCACCACAATTGCCGGACCACTGGTCTGGCACAAAGTGCGCAGCAAACTGCAAGCTGCGGGTGTTCCCGAGAATCGCCAGCAGGAACGGCTCGGCCACGCCAGCCTGCCCCGCCCCAAAGGGCAACTGATCTGGTTTCACGCCGCCAGCGTGGGTGAAAGCCTCTCGGTCCTGAGCCTGATCCGGCGCTTGGCCAAGCGTCTGCCCACTACCGAGTTCCTGATCACCTCGGGCACTCCAACGTCCGCAGCGCTGATCGCCCAGCGCCTGCCCCCGCGCACCCGCCACCAATACCCGCCACTGGACAGCGCCGCTCCGGTGCGGCGATTTCTGGACCACTGGAAGCCTGATGCCGGGATCTTTGTCGAAAGCGAAATCTGGCCCCGCCTGATTGTGGAGACCGCCAAACGGGGCACGCCGCTGGCACTGCTCAATGCGCGACTGTCTGAAAAATCGGTCACCGGTTGGAAAAAGCGTCCAAACACCGCACGCTTCATTCTGGGTCATTTCAACGTGTTTTTGACCCAGAACAGTAGAACCGCCGATAACCTGATCGACATGGGCGCTGATGCGGACCGTATTGAACCCGGCACCAACCTCAAAGCCATGTCCGATCCGTTGCCAGTGGATCAGGAAACCCTGACCGATATCGGGACTCAGATAGCGAACCGCCCGTTGTGGATCGCCAGTTCCACGCATACAGGCGAAGAGGACATCGTTCTGCAGGCTCACAGGCAATTGCTGCAGCGCTGGCCCGACCTCCTGCTGCTGCTGATCCCGCGCCACCCTGAACGCAGGGGCGAGGTCCTAAACCTCACCAACGACGCCGGTATGTCCACAGCGCAACGCAGCACGGGTCAGCCGATTACGCCAGACACACAGGTTTATGTCGCTGATACTTTGGGTGAAACCGGAACCTGGTACGCGCTTTGCCCGATCGTATTCCTGGGGGGATCGCTGAAGGAAATCGGCGGTCACAATCCCTTTGAACCCGCGCAGGCGGGGGCCGCAGTGATCACCGGGCCGGGTTATTTCAACTTTTCCGAAACCTTCGAACCAATGATCGAAACCGGAGGCGCGGTCCAGATCAACTCGGCCAGCACGTTATCAGATGCCGTTGCCCTCTGGCTGTCAGACGAATCTGCGTTAGCTGCCTCACAAACGGCGGCCAAAGCCTGTGTGAATACACAGGAATCCGCGCTGGACACGGTGATCAATACGCTCTGTTCCCGCCTGTCGCTCAACTGACAAAACGCACCGCCCCCCTTCATCTGGCCGAAAATATCCCGGGGAGCGCGAGGGGCTGGCCCCTCGCTTCAACCCCTCAGGCCGCAGGCATACGTTGTTCGACAATTTCAGCCCACCAGCTGCATCCGGCTGGAATGGCTTCGTCGTTGAAGTTGTATTCCGGGTGATGCACCGCAGCCGTATCGCCATTGCCCACCAGGATATACGCCCCCGGGCGCTCCTCCAGCATAAAGGCAAAGTCCTCACCGCCCATGACCAGAGGTGCTTCATCGCAGCTACCGGATACCGATTTCGCCACCTCGGCCGCAAAATCCGTCTGCTCGTCGCTGTTCACCATCACCGGATAACCGCGAATATAGGTCACATCCGCCGTGCCACCGAATGTTGCGGCAACACCGTTGCAAATTTCATTGATCCGCTTCTCGGCCAGATCACGCATCTCCTTGCTCATGGTGCGCACGGTGCCTTTAATCTGCACCGTCTGCGGGATGACGTTGAACGCTTTCGACGACGTCTCGAACGATGTCACCGACACCACGACCTGATCGATGGGGTCCGCATTGCGCGAGGCAATTGTCTGCAGCGCCAGAACCGCCTGCGCCGTCATCACGGTTGTGTCCACCGTCTCCTGCGGCTTGGCAGCATGACCACCGCGCCCCTCAAAGGTGATGTCAAACTGATCGGTCGCCGCGAAGAACGAGCCCGGACGAATGGAGAAGCTGCCCACCGGACGCCCCGGCCAGTTGTGCATTCCATAGACCTCCTGGATGTTCCAGCGCTCCATCATACCGTCTTCGCACATCTCGCGACCACCGCCGCCACCTTCTTCGGCAGGCTGGAAGATCACCACCACGGTGCCATCGAAATTTCGCGTCTCAGACAGGTATTTTGCCGCCCCCAACAACATCGCCGTATGTCCGTCATGACCGCAGGCATGCATTGCGCCATCGGTTTTCGACGCGTAATCCAACCCTGTCGCCTCGTGGATCGGCAGCGCATCCATGTCGGCGCGCAGACCGATGACTTTGCCTTTCGAGTCCGATTTCCCCTTGATCACACCGACAACCCCGGTGCGGCCGATCCCGGTGACGACCTCGTCACAGCCGAACTCTTTCAGCTTGTCTGCGACCAGAGCGCTGGTGCGGTGAGTTTCGAACAGGATCTCGGGGTTTTCATGAATGTCCTGTCGCCATGCGGTGATTTCATCCTGCAATTCGGCAAATCGGTTCTTAACTGGCATGTCTTTCTCTCTCTGCTAACTCAAGCAGCCGGCATCCGGCGCTCGACCATTTCGGCAAACCACGAACACCCCATCGGGATGATCTCGTCGTTGAAATTGTATTCGGGGTGGTGCAAACCGGCGCTATCGCCGTTGCCCAGGATGATGAAGGCTCCGGGCCGCTCTTCCAACATGAACGAGAAATCCTCACCGCCCATCACCATGGGGGCCTCACCACAGCTGCCACCAACCGACACTGCAGCCTCAGCAGCGTAACCGGTCTGTTCCTCGGCATTGATCGTGACCGGGACACCGCGTTTGTAGGTGACCGTCGCAGTTCCGCCGAATGTCTCTGCAATCCCCTGAACCACCTCGCTCAGGCGCTGTTCGATCAGATCACGCATCTCGTTGGAATGGGTTCGCACGGTGCCCTTCACCTGCGCTGACTGAGGGATCACGTTGAACGCTTTCGAGGACGTCTCGACCGATGTCACCGACAACACTGCCTGCAGTATCGGGTCAGCGTTGCGCGACACGATGGTTTGCAGAGCGACGATCAATTGCGACAGCATCACCGTTGTATCGATTGTTTCATGTGGCTTGGCCGCGTGTCCGCCACGCCCGTCAAGGTGGATATCAAACTCGTCCGCCGCTGCCAGCAATGGCCCCGACCGGATAGCGAACTGACCGGTTTCCAGACCCGGCACATTGTGCATGGCATACACTTCCTGAATGCCGAAACGGTCCATCAGACCATCCTTGCACATGGCTTCAGCTCCGTTGCCACCTTCTTCCGCCGGTTGGAAAATAACGATGGCTGCGCCGTCGAAGTTCCGTGTTTCAGACAGATATTTTGCAGCGCCCAAAACCATCGCCGTGTGCCCGTCATGGCCACAGGCGTGCATGGCGCCGCTGGTTTTAGAGGCATAGTCAAGGCCAGTCTGTTCCTGCATCGGCAGCGCGTCCATATCCGCGCGCAGACCGATGACACGGCCCTGCGTATCGGTTTTGCCTTTGATCATGCCAACGACCCCGGTCCGGCCAATCCCGGTCACCACCTCATCACAGCCGAACTCTTTCAACTTTTCAGCCACCAGTGCGCTGGTGCGGTGCGTGTCATAGAGGATCTCGGGGTGCTGATGTATGTCCCGTCGCCAACCGGTGATTTCTTCGTGCATTTCCGCAAGGCGGTTCTTGATTGGCATGTGATCCTCCGCTGTTTGTCAGGTGACGGGCAATCGTCGTTCCACCAGCTCGGCAAACCAGCTGCAGCCGGCGGGAATTGCGTCGTCGTCGAAATTGTATTCCGGGTGGTGGCACATGGCCGTGTCCCCGTTCCCGATAAAGATGTAGGCTCCGGGCCGTTCTTCAAGCATGTAGGCGAAATCTTCCGACGGCATGATCGGATCGGTGTTGTCATTGACCTTGCCTGCCACCGCCTCTGCGGCGTCGGCGGCATAGCCGGTCTCGACCTCGGAATTCACCGTCACCGGATAACCCGGCGTCCAAGTCATCGCTGCCGTTGCTTCAAAGGCCGAGGCCGTGTCTTCAGCGATCCGGCGCACGCGTTCCTCGGCGATTTTGCGGTATTCGGGGTCCAGCGTGCGAACGGTTCCCTGTAAACGCACCGTGTGTGCGATCACGTTTGACGCCACACTGTCAGTTTCAAACGTTCCTACGGTCAGCACAACGCGTTTGATCGGATCAACCGTGCGCGATACAACCGACTGTAAAGCCACAACAATGTGAGAAGCCACCAAAGTGGTATCGACCGCATCATGGGGTGCAGCCGCGTGACCTCCTTTGCCGGTCACAACAATCTCGAACTCATCGGACGAGGCAAGCAGTGCACCGGGTCGGATGGCGAATTCCCCGACCGGCAGCCCTGGCATGTTGTGCATACCATAGACTTCCTGAATGCCCCAGCGATCCATCAGCCCGTCCTGACACATGGCCAGACCACCTGCCCCACCTTCTTCGGCCGGCTGGAAGATCAAGACAACAGTGCCATCGAAATTCCGCGTCTCGGCCAGATATTGGGCTGCCCCAAGCAGCATCGATGTATGCCCGTCATGCCCACACGCGTGCATTTTACCCGACACGGTCGAGGCATAGTCCAGCCCGGTTGCCTCTTCAATCGGCAACGCATCCATGTCGGCGCGCAAACCAATGACGCGGCCATTGGTGTCCTGTCGGCCTTTGATCACCGCCACGACGCCGGTTTGACCGATACCCGGTGTGATCTCGTCGACGCCAAACTCTTTCAGCCGGTCGACCACAAAGGCCGCAGTTTCCTGTACATCGTACATCAACTCGGGATGCGCGTGCAGATGGCGGCGCCACCCAGTGATCTCGCCATGCATTTCCGCAAGCCGGTTCTTGACAGGCATTTCAGTCTCCCTCCGGGTCGTTAACGGGACAATACCCCGACCAGTTTCTGCATGAACTTATGGCCCTGATCGAATTGCGCAACCTCGATAAATTCGTTGGGTTGATGCGCCTGAGCAATGTCTCCGGGCCCGCAGATCACAGCCGAATAGCCCGCTTCCTGAAACTGCCCGGCCTCGGTTCCATAACTGACAACATGGGTCGCGTTATCGCCGGTAAGTGAGCGCACAAGTGCCTCGGCCTCACCTCCGTCTTCGGGGATCAGGGCCGGTACCGCAAAGTCTTCCGCAACCTCTATGCGCGTCTCAGGGTGGACCGCCTGCATCCGTGCTTCGGCTTGCCGGACCTCATCGAGATAAGCGTCGCGCCACTGATCTGCGCTTTCGCCCGGCACAACCCGGAAATCCATCATGAACCGACAATCCTTGGCGGTGATGTTATGCGCCGTACCCCCATCGATCATCCCAACATGACAGGTTGTCCAGGGTGGGTTGAACACCGCAGCAATGTCCGACGGTTGTGCCGCCATATTCTCAGCATTGCGCTTGTTGGCCCAGTCGATCAGCGGTGCAGCCTCCATGATCGCATTGACGCCCGTGTGCATGATCGAGCTATGAACTTCGAAACCCACCATATGCGTGGCATACCCAAACCCACCTTTGTGACCAGTGACGGCCTGCATCATCGACGGCTCGCCCACAATCACGGCCGAGCCCTTGGGCAAAACCTTTTGCATCGCCTCGATCATAGGCGGCGCACCGGTGCAGCCGACCTCTTCATCAAAGCTCAGCGCCAGTTGAAGGGGGCGTCTGACACCAGCATAATGTGCCTCGACCAAGGCCCAGATCGCCAGAGCATCAAAACCCTTCATATCGCAGGTGCCGCGCCCGAAATACCTGCCGTCTTTAAGGGTTACGACGAATGGATCGGTATCCCAGGGCTGTCCATCGACGGGTACGACATCCGTGTGTCCCGAAAGCACGATGGCGCCTTCCTCCCACGGTCCGACATGGGCGAACAATGCCGCCTTGTGCGGCTGCTCCGGGTCGGGCCAACGATGAGAGCCAATCCCGTGACTTTGCAGATAATCCTCGACCCAATCCACCAGCGGCAGGTTTGTGTCGCGGCTGACAGTCGGGTACGAGATCAGCCGGGTCATGATCTCAAGCGGCGTCAGGCGTTCAGCCATAAGGCTCAGTACCCGCTGTCTGTGGTCAGCACAAAATGGCCGGGCTCAACCTCATTGTATTCCGACGGCTCCGGCTTGTATCCGATCGGATGAATAGGAGAGGGGATCGGTTTGAAATTCAGGTCTTTCTCCGATTTCCGCTTGTTTGGATCGGCAATCGGCACCGCCTTCATAAGGGCCTGCGTATAGGGGTGCTGCGGGTTTTCAAATACGCGCGCACGCGGGCCCAGTTCGACGATCCGTCCCAGATACATCACACCGACATGATGGCTGACCCGTTCGACCACGGCCATATCATGGCTGATGAACAGATAGCTGAGGTTAAGCTCGGATTGCAGTTCCATCATCAGGTTCAGAACCTGCGCCTGAACCGAGACGTCCAGAGCCGAAACGGCCTCGTCCGCGATAATCAGCTTGGGGTTTAGGGCCAGGGCGCGGGCGATTGCGATCCGCTGACGCTGACCACCCGACATCTCATGCGGGAAGCGGCGCATGAAACTGCGGGGCAGTTGCACCTTGTCGAACAGTTGCGCGACACGATCCTGCAGTTCGGAACCCGACGCGACACCATAGTTGCGCATCGGCTCCGCCACCTGATCGATCAGCTGCATCTGCGGGTTAAGCGAGGCGAACGGGTCCTGAAAGATCATCTGCATATCCAGCCGCGCCTTACGCAGCCCGGCCTGATCCAGCTTCATGATGTCGACACCGTCCAGATCGACCTCTCCCGCCATCGGCTCAACCAGCCGCAGGATCGAACGCCCCGCCGAGGACTTCCCACAGCCCGATTCGCCTACCAGACTAAGTGTCTGCCCCCGGTTCAGCGTAAAAGAGACATCTTCAACCGCATGTACGTTCGAAATCGTGCGGCGCAGCAATCCACCTTTGACAGCGAAGCGCGTGGTCAGGTTCTTTACGGTCAGCAGAACTTCGTCAGTGCCCGGGATCGGCGCGATTTTCTGACCTTCCTCACCCAGCAGTTTCATCGGTTCAGGTGCTGCTTTACCCTGCATTTCACCCAGTTTCGGAACGGCCGCCAACAGCGCCTTGGTGTAATCATGTTGCGGGTTTTCGAAGATTTCGTTGACCGTCCCCTCCTCAACCTTGTTGCCGCGGAACATAACCACAACGCGGTCGGCCATCTGCGCGACCACCGCCATGTCATGGGTGATGAACATCACCGCCGTGCCCGTTTCGCGCTTGAGACGGTCCATCAGCGCCAAAATCTCGGCCTGAATGGTCACATCCAGCGCAGTGGTGGGCTCGTCCGCGATCAGCAGGCGCGGCTCACACGCCATCGCCATGGCGATAACCACGCGCTGGCGCATACCACCGGACAGTTCATGCGGATACTGTTTCAGGCGCCGCTCAGGTTCGGGGATGCGCACCTGACGCAGCAACTCCAGCGCGCGTTCTTCAGCCTGCGCCTTGTTCATGTCCTTGTGGATTCGCAAGCCTTCAGTGAGTTGCCGACCAACGGTGAACACCGGATTGAGGGCCGTCATCGGTTCCTGAAAGATCATTCCGATCTCATTTCCGCGAATCTGCTTCATCAGATCCTGATCGGCACCGGACAGGTCCAATTCTTCGCCATCGCGACGATCGAACAGCAACTGCCCCCCGGCAATTTCACCACCGCCGAACTCTACCAAGCGCATCAGCGAAAGGGATGAAACCGACTTACCCGACCCCGATTCGCCAACGATACAGACGGTTTCGCCCGGATTGACCTCGAATGAGACATTCTCGACCCCGACCACCGGGCCGTCCTTTGTTTGAAATTCGACCCGCAGTTTTTTGATCTGGGCAATAGGCTGATCCAGCACGCGCGCTCTCCCCTTGGCGGCTTTTCGGATTGAGTGCCAAACGCTACGGCGGGGCGGCGGGAAAAGTCAAACCCATTGCAGCTTTTCCCTACGCCAAGGCTTGCAATTTTCCAAAACTCTGTTTCGATACGCCGCGTAACCGTTATTGGGAGAGAACGGAAAACAGACTAACGAAGCAATCGTTTTCGTTTGATTTCAGATTCTTAAACCCTGAAACGGCCACGCCCAACCCGCGGGCATCGCGGAGATAATCGAGACACGTATGTGTCCAACATGGAGTGTATGATGAAAATCAAAACCCTTTTGCTTGGTGCGATTGCAAGCACGGCAATGGCCCCGATGGCCATGGCCGAGCGTGGATCGGACGGCAATGTCAGCATCATTTACTGGCAAGCCCCGTCGATCCTGAACCCGTTTTTGTCGGGCGGCACCAAGGATGTGGAAGCGGCCTCGTTGGTGATTGAGCCGTTGGCCCGCTACGACCAGGACGGCAACATGGTGCCCTATCTGGCCGCCGAGATTCCAACCGTTGAGAATGGCGGCGTCAGCGAAGACCTGACCTCGATCACCTGGAAAATCGCACCGGGAATCACCTGGTCCGATGGCACGCCGTTCACTTCGGCAGATGTTGTGTTCACCGCAAACTACTGCATGGACCCCGATGGCGGCTGTGCTCAGGTAACGAAATACGAAGGCGTCACCAGCGTCGAGGCGTTGGATGATTTGACCGTAAAAGTCACGTTCGACGCACCGACCCCCTTCCCTTACGGACCCTTTGTGGGTGGCGAAAGCCCGATTATCCAGGCCGCTCAGTTCGCGGACTGCATGGGTGCAAAAGCGCCCGAATGCACCGAAGAGAACTTTAACCCAATCGGCACCGGACCGTTTGTTGTCACCGAGTTCAAACCGAACGACGTGATCACCTTCAAGGCCAACGAAAACTATCGTGATCCGGCGAAACCGGCCTTTGCTACCGTAACCTTCAAAGGTGGCGGCGATGCAACCGCGGCTGGCCGCGCGGTTATGGAAACAGGCGAGTTCGACTATGCCTGGAACCTGCAGCTGGCACCCGAGGTGATCGCGCAGATGGAAGCAGGCGGCAAAGGCACGCCGGTCGCAGGCTTTGGCCCGTTGGTCGAGCGGATCATGCTGAACCAGACCAACCCCTCGCCCGATCTGCCGGAAGGTGAGCGTTCGACCGCTCAGCATCCGCACCCGTTCCTGCAGGACCCGGCCGTCTACAAAGCGCTGTCCATGGCCATCGACCGGCCGCTGCTGGTGGAAATCGGCTACGGCCAGGCAGGTAAAGTGACCTGTAACTGGGTTCCGGCCCCGACAGCGTTCAACTCGACCTCGATGACCTGCGACACGCAGGACATTGACGGCGCAAACGCGCTGCTGGACGAAGCGGGCATTGTTGATACCGATGGAGACGGCATCCGCGAAAAAGACGGCGTACCGTTGAAGATCGTCTATCAGACCTCGACCAACGCGGTCCGTCAGGACTTTCAGGCGCTGATCAAGGAATGGTGGAGCCAGATCGGCGTGGAAACCGAGCTGCGCAACATCAACGCATCGGTCTTCTTCGGTGGTGACCCGGGGTCGCCGGACACCTTCCAGAAGTTCTATGCCGACGTTGAAATGTACGCCAACACCTTCAACGGCACCGACCCGCAGTCCTATCTGGGCAACGGCCTGTGTGACAAAGCTCCGCGTCCTGATACGCAGTGGCAGGGTGAGAACATCAGCCGCTTCTGCAACGAGGAATTCGACAAGCTGCACGCCAAACTGGCCGAAACCGCCGGTCTTGAGCAGCGCGCCGAGATCGCGAAACAGCTGAACGACATCATCGTTGAAAACGGCGGCATGATCCCGCTGGTTCACCGTGGTCGTCTGTCGGCACACGCAAACACATTGGGTGGCGTTGTCCTGAACGTTTGGGACAGCGAGCTGTGGAACGCCGCGGACTGGTACCGCAAGACCGGCTCCTGAGACTGACTTGCAATGCCGCGCCCCGACCGATATCGGGGCGCGGTCATCTGCACACCACCCCAAAAAGAAGACGCATATAAAGGCGCCTCTTGATGCTCAATTTCACAATCAGACGACTGGTGCTGGCGGTTCCAACGCTTTTGTTCATCAGTCTCGTCATCTTCCTGCTCCTCGAACTCGCACCCGGCGATCCGATGGCGCAGGTTCCACTCACTGTTCCGCCCGAAGTCAAAGAGAAGATGCGCGAAGCGCTTGGCCTCGGCCAGCCGATGCATATCCGGTTCTGGAAATGGATCGTGCAATTTTTCTGGATCGAACCGCAGGTGCTGATCGACTCGATCTTTGGCACAACCTTCTCCGAAGGTGACCTGCGCGTGATTTCGTGGCAGACCCGCTCGCCCGTTATGGACATCGTCGTTCAGCGTATCCCGCAGACCCTGTGGGTTGTCGGCACCGCTTACGTGGTTGCCATCCTGATCGCTCTGCCGATCGGCATCTATTCGGCCTATCGCCAGTATTCCTGGTTCGACCAGATGGGCACCTTCGTGTCGATGGTCGGATTCTCGGTTCCGCCCTTCTTCTCGGGCGTTCTGGTGATCGTGATCTTTTCGGTTCAACTGGGCTGGTTCCCGTCGATCTATGACACCACGCTGGTGGTCAACAGTTGGGACAGTTTCATGTTGCAACTGAAACAGATGATCATGCCAGTTATGGTTCTGGCGTTGCAGATCACCGCGCAGCTGAGCCGCTTCATGCGCGCCTCGATGCTGGACAACCTCAATCAGGATTACGTGCGCACCGCCCGCGCCAAGGGGCTGAGCGAATACACCGTGGTCATGGTTCATGTCCTGCGCAACTCGATGATCCCGGTCGTTACCGTGATCGCGCTGGGTATCCCGGCGATCTTTGGCGGCGCCATCATCACCGAGCAGGTGTTCAAGGTGAACGGTATCGGCCAGTTGCTGATCGGCGCGATCCAGGCCAACGACCTGCCCATGGTGCAGACGTTGACCTTCATCTTTGCCGTGCTGATCGTGTTGTTCAACCTGATCGCCGATGTTCTCTATGGCATCCTGGATCCGAGGATTCGTTATGACTGATCATGATCGCACTGACTCACTTGTTCCGGATGAAGGGATCGTTCCCGTATCAACCGTCTTGCCCGGGGCGGCGGGTGTCATGGAAGAGTTCACCACCCCACCAAGTAGCCAGTGGCGGGATGTGTGGGATCAGTTCAAGACTCACAAAGGTGCGATGATCGGGGCAGTGTTGTTCATCTTCATCGTCGCTGGCGTTTATCTGGGGCCTTACCTCTGGAGCATCGACCCTACGCAGATCGACATCCGCGCACGCAATCAGGGCCCCAGTTGGGCGCATCCCTTTGGGACCGACCAGTTGGGCCGCGATATTCTGGCGCGCATGATGTCGGGGGGACAGACCTCAGTTTCGGTGGGTATCACCGCAATGCTGCTGGCGCTGTTCCTCGGGTCATTGATCGGCGTGGTTGCCGGGTTCTTCAAACGCCTTGACGGTCCACTGATGCGCCTGACCGATCTGTTTCTGGCGCTTCCTCTGCTGCCGCTGCTGCTGGTCATGATGCTGCTGTTCCGCGAACCGCTCTCGGCCGCTTTCGGGCTGGAGCGCGGAATCTTCATCCTCATCGTCTGCGCCATCGGCATTACCTCGTGGATGCCGACGGCACGGATCGTGCGTGGTGATGTGCTGGCCATCAAGGAGCGCGAATTCGTACTGGCAGCCCGGTCTATCGGCACCAGCAACACGCAGATCATCACGCGGCATATCCTGCCGAATGTGCTGTCTCCTATCATGGTATCTGCAACGCTGGGGATCGCGACAGCAATCATCACGGAAAGCGCGTTGTCCTTCCTCGGGTTGGGCTTTCCGCCGGACTTCCCGACATGGGGTCGGCTGCTGTTCGATGGTGTCGACTATCTGCAGCAATACCCCGAACGCGTGTTCTGGCCTGGTCTGGCGATTTCACTGACCGTGCTGAGCGTCAACTATCTGGGCGATGGCTTACGCGACGCGCTCGACCCCCGCATCCGTGGGCGGTAAGATATTTTAGTCGGCGCGCCTCAGCGCGCCGGCCAACAGGATGATCAGGACAGCCAGCGGCAGCAGTACCGCAAAGGCCAGTCTCAAGGTGATCAACTCGGCCAGAAACCCGATCAGGGGCGGCCCGATCAGCAGCCCTCCGTACCCCAAAGTCGCAACACTGGCGATCGCCTGCCCCGGCGGGACATGCGGATCATTTGCAGCACGGCTGAACGCCAAAGGCATGATCACGGCATAGCCGATCCCCATCAGAGCAAACCCGGCCAGAGCCAGCCCTGACTCACCCGCCGACACCACGGCAAAAACACCCGCTGCGGCGCAAATCCCGCCGAAACGCGCCGTCGCCACAGGCCCGAAACGGGAGATCACAAAGCCACCCGCCAACCGGAACAGCACCATCGTTACCGAGAAGATCGCATAGCCAAGCGCAGCGACGCTTTCAATCGCGCCGGTGACGTCGCGCAGGAATATCGCGCTCCAATCCGCAACGGCGCCTTCGCCCAAAGCGCCGCACAGCGCGGTGAAACCGACAAGTATCAAAGCGCCGGAGGGCAAGGCAAAGACCGAACTTTTCGCGGCGTCTGATTGCCGGGACGTCCACCGCACCCAGGACAGGGACAGGGCCAGCCCAACCACGATCCCCCCCGCCAACAGAAAATGCTGCATCACGGTCAGCCCCATCTGAACCGCTGCATAACCACTGAGCGCACCCAGCCCGGCGCCAAGACTCCACATCGCGTGGAACGAAGACATGACCGGCTTTTCATAGGCTTGTTCGACCTCAGCCGCCCAGGCGTTCATCGCGACGTCCATCGAACCGTGAAAGGCGCCAAAGACAAACAAAAACACCGCCAGCGCCCAGAACCCGTCGGCAAACGCAAGCAGGATCAGCGAGGCGGTGTAGAGGACCGCAATAACCCGCGTGATAGTCACGGCTCCGAACCGATCCGTCAGTTTCCCGGTGATGGGAAAGGAACACACGGCACCTGCGGCCATGAACAGCAGACCATAACCCAGCGCCTCATGGCTCAGCTCCAGCCGGTCGCGCACCGCCGGGATACGCGAAGCCCAAATGCCGAACAATGCACCATTCAGGATGAACATGGCGGCGACCGCGCGCCAGGCGGTTACAATACCAATCACGGAATACCCTCAAGAGAAACCTGCCAAATCACATCCGTTCTACAGGTCCCTTGGCATTTGGCAAATACAGCCTATTCCAACCGCCTGCGGATTTGGTGAATGGCGAACCATACCCCCAGCACGACCGGCATCGTCACCGCTGCAGTCAGCACGCCCTTGCTGATCCCGAGACCGGTCAGCGGATACAGCAGATAACTGACAAGCGAGACCGCGTAGTAGCTGATCGCCACCACCGAGAGCCCCTCGACCGTGTGCTGCAGCCGCAACGCAAGATCGGCACGACGGTCCATGCTCTCCAGCAATGCCTGGTTCTGCGCGCTGCGTTCAACGTCCACGCGGGTCCGCAGCAACTCACCTGCCCGAATGGCCCGGTCAGACAGGGCCTGCAGGCGGCGCTCGGTGGATTTCACCGTGCGGATCGCCGGGTCATAGCGGCGCATCATGAAATCGGCAAAGCTCTGACGGCCCTGAAACCGTTCCTCGCGCAATACCGCTATCCTCTGGTTCACGATCGCCTCGTAGGCCCCGGTCGCCCCGAATCGGAACGAACTGCGCGCGGAAAGGGTCTCCAGCTCGGTCGATATCGACAACAGGCGCGGCAACAGATCATCAGGCGCTGCGGAATCGTCCGTCATTTCGACCATCAGATCGGATAATTTCTGATCGAGCTCACCGATGCGTGGCATCAGATCTTTGACGCGGGCAAAGCCAAGCATGGACATCGCCTTATAGGTTTCAATCTCGCAGAGGCGCTGGATAACCCGCCCGGTTCTGCGTCGCCCGACACCTTCAGACACAAACAGTGCAAATCGCATGTGTCCGGCCGGATCGATGCGGAAATCGCTGGCGCATATGGCCGAGTCATCCAGAACACGGGCGACAGCGAGGCTCTCGGGCTCGAACCAGTCCGACAGGGCCTGCGTGACCCGGGCATCCTCAATACGTTGAACCGCACGCATCATAATCGAAGTGATCCGCTGCCCCGGGCTGGCCATCAGCCAGTCGGGTGGGAAGACCTCGAAATCCGCCGGGTTAAAGGCTCGGTCGCTGACATTCTGCGCGATGGCCGTATAGGTCACAAACTCGGTGTGCTGTTCCCATTTCAGCCAGTACCGCCCGATCTGCCCCGCATAATGCGTCGCACCAGGTTGCGGATGCAGTGCACCGTGCCGGTTCAACAGATCGATCAGATGAGCCATATCCAGATCTCGATCCCGTGCTGCCGCAGCCTCGGTCTTCTTGATCGCCAGAAAGACCACGGTACAGGGTGCCGCCGCGACCGGGAAGGGCCGCGCGTGCAATTCGTTCGCCAGCGCATAGCGCAGCGGATGATCATCGATTGGTGTCATGACTCTTTCCCCAAGGCTCCCGGCACTATACGCCGCTTGGGAAATACATCAATTATCATTTTATTTCAGATAGTTAAGAGAATACAACAGTATACAATCCGCTATCCTATTGATTTGGCTCCCAGAGCTCGACCGGGTTCCCTTCGGGATCGTGGATACGCGCGAATTTCCCCACCGCGCTGTCCCATTCGGGCCGGGTTTCGACCGTTATTCCGGCGTTTTCCAACTGCGCGATCATGGCACCAAGGTCATCGACCCGAAAATTGATCATCCATTGCTGATCAGCCCTGCCAAAGTAATCCGTGTCCTGTGCAAAAGGCGCGAAAACCGTAGCCCCTTCGCGCTGCTTCCAGGGCACAGGGTCATAATGTTTCACGCCCAGATGCGTCTCATACCAATCGCTCAGCGCTTTGGGATCTTTGGCACGGAAAAACACGCCGCCTATGCCGTTTACCTTCTCCATAGCCCGGCTCCTGCTTAACTTTCTTTGAAGCTATTGTACCACATTCGCCCGCTTCATCTGGCCCAAATATCCTGGAGGTCAGGAGGCAACGCCTCCTGCAAACAAAAAAAGAAAAGGGCGCCCGCAGGCGCCCTTTGCAATTTCGTTGAAACGGTCGATCAGTCGATCATCGGCAACAGTTTGTCCAGCGATGCCTTGGCGTCGCCATAGAACATACGGGTGTTCTCCTTGAAGAACAGCGGGTTTTCGATGCCCGAATAGCCGGTGCCCTGACCGCGCTTGGATACAAACACCTGCTTGGCCTTCCAGCATTCCAGAACCGGCATCCCGGCGATGGGGCTGTTGGGGTCCTCCTGCGCCGCAGGGTTCACGATGTCGTTCGAGCCGATGACGATAGCCACATCCGTGTCCGGGAAATCATCGTTGATCTCGTCCATTTCCATCACGATGTCATACGGCACCTTCGCTTCGGCCAGCAGCACGTTCATGTGACCGGGCAGACGCCCCGCGACCGGGTGGATCGCAAAGCGCACATTCTTGCCCCTGGCCCGCAGCTTACGCACCAGTTCGCTGACCGACTGCTGCGCCTGCGCCACCGCCATACCGTAACCGGGGATGATGATCACGCTGTCGGCATCATTCAGAGCCGCGGCCACACCGTCGGCCTCAATGGCCACCTGCTCGCCCTCGACCTCCATCTGGGGGCCTGATGTGCCACCAAAGCCGCCCAGGATCACGCTGACAAAGTGACGGTTCATCGCCTTGCACATGATGTAGGACAGGATCGCACCGGACGAGCCCACCAGCGCTCCGACCACGATCAGCAGGTCGTTGCCCAGCGAGAAGCCGATCGCCGCTGCGGCCCAGCCTGAATACGAGTTCAGCATCGACACAACCACCGGCATATCGGCGCCACCGATGCCCATGATCAGGTGATAACCGATGAACAACGCGGCCAGCGTCATCAGGAGCAGCGGGAAGAAACTACCCGAACTGGTGTACCAGATCAGGCAGATAAGCGACAAAGCCGCAGCACCCGCGTTCAGCGCGTGACCACCCGGAAGCTTGGTTGCCGCCGAAGTCACCTTACCGGCCAACTTGCCATAGGCGACGACCGATCCGGTAAAGGTGATCGCACCGATGAAGATACCGAGGAACAGCTCAACATGCAGAATCGCCAGCTCCGCCGGAGTCTTTTTCGCGATCAGCTTGGCGAAAGCGCCCAACCCATCGAGTTCGATTTCTTTCGCGGCATCCGCAATCGCGTAGACTTCGGCAACATTCCCGATCTCGAAATGCGCGTTGAACCCGACGAACACAGCCGCCAGACCAACCAGCGAGTGCATCGCGGCCACCAGCTGCGGCATCTCGGTCATCTGTACGCGCTGCGCCACATATTGACCGATCAGACCACCGCCCGCGATCAGCAGAAGTGACAGCAGCCACAGGCCCGAGCCGGGACCAACCAGCGTCGCAAAAACCGCCAGCGCCATACCGACGATGCCATACCAGACCGCGCGCTTGGCGCTTTCCTGGTTCGACAGTCCGCCGAGTGAAAGGATGAACAGAACAGCCGCAACGACATAGGCGGCAGTGGTGAAGCCAAATTCCATGTGCCCGGCCTCCTTAAGATTTCTGGAACATGGCTAGCATGCGCCGGGTTACGAGGAAGCCGCCGAAGATGTTGATCCCGGCCATGAAGACGGACAAAGCCGCCAACAGTATGACGAGGAACGACCCCGACCCGATCTGCATCAGGGCCCCAACGATAATGATCGACGAGATCGCGTTGGTGATCGCCATCAGCGGCGTGTGCAAGCTGTGCGAGACGTTCCAGATCACCTGGAAGCCCACAAAGATCGCCAGCACGAAAACGATGAAGTGCTGCATGAAGCTGGCCGGAGCGATCAGCCCCACCAACAACATCAATGCACCGCCGACACCCAGCAAGGTGAATTGCTGCTTGGTCTGTGCCTTGAACGCCGCGATTTCCTGCGCCTTTTTCTCTTCCGGGGTCAGTTCTTTGACTTCCGGTTTCTTTTGCGCTGCAATCGCCTGTACCTTGGGCGGTGGTGGCGGGAAGGTGATCTCACCCTCGTGGGTTACGGTTGCGCCACGGATCACGTCATCTTCCATGTCGTGAATGACCTTGCCGTCCTTCTCGGGCGTCAGGTCGGTCATCATGTGACGGATATTGGTGGCGTAAAGCGACGAAGACTGCGCTGCCATCCGGCTGGGGAAGTCAGTATAGCCGATGATGGTCACGCCATTGTCGGTCACGATCTTCTCATCCGGTACGGTCAGTTTGCAATTGCCGCCCTTCTCCGCAGCAAGGTCAACGATCACCGAACCCGGCTTCATGCTTTCGACCATATCTTTGGTCCAAAGCTCAGGCGCTTCCCGGTTGGGGATCAGGGCCGTGGTGATGACGATGTCCATCTCGGGCGCCAGTTCACGGAACTTGGCAAGCTGCGCCTCGCGGAATTCCTCGGACTGAACGCTGGCATAGCCGCCGGTCGCCGCACCATCCTGCTGTTCTTCCTTGAAATCCAGATAGACGAACTCGGCCCCCATGGATTCGACCTGCTCGGCCACCTCGGGGCGTACGTCGAAGGCATAAGTGATCGCGCCCAGCGAAGTCGACGTCCCGATCGCGGCCAGTCCGGCGACACCGGCACCAACGATCAGCACCTTGGCAGGCGGCACCTTACCGGCCGCCGTCACCTGACCGGTGAAGAAACGGCCAAAGTTGTTACCCGCCTCGATCACAGCGCGGTAGCCCGCGATATTGGCCATCGAAGACAGCGCGTCCATCTTCTGCGCCCGTGAAATACGCGGGACCATCTCCATCGCGATCACGGTCGCGCCCTTGGATTTAGCCGCCCCCATGCCCTCTTCATTCCCCGCAGGATTGAAGAAGGAAATCAGTGTTTTGTCCTTGGTCAGCCGCTTCAGCTCGGTGGCATCCGGTTGACGCACCTTGGCAATGATATCCGCCGCCTTCCAAAGCGAGGCAGCGGTCTTCATGACCTCAACGCCTGCGGCTTCATACGCGGCGTCCGAGAACCCCGCTGCCGCGCCCGCGCCCTTTTCGATCAGGCACTCATAGCCCAGTTTCTGCAACTGCAAAGCCGAGTCCGGGGTCATCGCGACCCGGTTCTCGCCCTTGTACGTTTCCTTCGGCGTCCCAATTTTCACCAGTCGGTTCCCCCTAATTTTCGATTCAGTCCAGGTGGGTGTTCAGCATAGAATGACAAGCAGACATGTATCCTGCGCAAGATTGTTTCGCAAGCGCAGCAATTGAGGCGCTGTGTCATGATGACCACACCCTCAGATCCAGCGCCGGGTTTTGCGTTCATACCGGGCGAAATCGGCGCGGAAAGTGCGGCGCAGGCGGTCTTCTTCGGGTATGATAAAGCGGCGTTCCAGGACCCAGACGAAAATCGGGATCAGCACCAGGGACAGCACCGCGTCAAAGCGCAGGATCAGTCCGGCCAGGATCAGCACATCGCCCAGGTAAATCGGATTCCGGCTGCGTTTATAGATGCCCGACTGTACCATGGCCGAGGGTGTTTGATGTGGGATCACGGTCGTACGGTGACGACGGAATTCGACAACCGCCATGATCGCTAGGATGACGCCACCACCGATCAATATGCCGCTGAGCAGATCGGACACCGCGCCTTCCAGCGACAACCCAAATGGCAGCACGCGCGCCTGAATCCAGGCCAATGCGGCGAAACCCACAAGCCAGACAGGTGGAAGGTCGATCCGATGCATGGCCGTCCCCTAATCGGCGACACGCACCCACGCATGTCGTTTCTGAACGATGTGTTATCGCTTTCCGACCTCGAAGGCAAAAGTTCAGGATGTCGCATCGGGGAACGCTGAGACTCGCAGATCCGCAAAAGGTGCAGATCTGCGGGAATGGACAGGTTGTTCCGGATCAGATAGGCCAAGTCCGACCATCAAACCGATAACACTGTTAAAGAGAAACCATGACCGATTTTGCCACCACCAAGTCCATGTTTCACCTGCCTGAAGGCGTATTGTATCTGGATGGCAACTCTCTGGGTCCGTTGCCGAAATCTGCTGCGAACCACGTTAAAGACATGATGCAGGACGAGTGGGGACAGATGCTGATCACCGGATGGAACAAGGCCGGATGGATGGGTATGCCGACCGGTCTGGGCGATCGGATCGGACGGCTGATCGGCGCCGAAGCGGGCAGCGTTGTGGTGGGCGACACGCTGTCAATCAAGGTATATCAGGCGGTTGCGTCGGCGCTGGAATTGAACCCGACCCGCAGGGTGGTTCTGTCGGATAACGGCAACTTCCCATCGGACCTCTACATGGCTGACGGGCTGCTGCGGTCGCTTGGACCGGACTATGAACTGCGTGTGGTTGATCCCCAGGACGTCGCCGCGCATGTCACCGAAGAGGTCGCTGTTCTGATGTTGACCGAAGTCGACTACCGGTCGGGCCGAATGCATGACATGAGAGCTTTGACGGAACAGGCCCATGCCAAGGGTGTCGTGACAGTCTGGGATCTGGCGCATTCCGCAGGGGCGATCCCTGTCGACCTGTCCGGTTGTAACGCCGACTTTGCCGTTGGCTGCACCTACAAATACCTCAACGGTGGTCCTGGCGCGCCTGCGTTCATATATGTCGCCCCCCGTCTGTCGGACCGCGTGCGCCCGGCGCTTTCGGGCTGGTTGGGGCATGAAGCTCCGTTTGCCTTCGATCTGGACTATCGCCCCGGCACGGGGATCGAGCGGATGCGGGTTGGCACCCCTCCGGTCATCCAGATGGCGGCGTTGTCGGCGGCGATGGATATCTGGGATATGGCTGACATGACCGATGTGCGCGCCAAATCCATCGAACTGACCGAGCTGTTTATCGCTCGCGTCGAGGCCACCTGCCCCGGGCTGACCCTCGCCAGCCCCCGCAACGCCGCACTGCGCGGCAGCCAGGTCTCATTCCATTTCGACGAAGGCTACGCTGCCATGCAGGCACTGATCGCGCGCGGGGTGATCGGTGATTTTCGCGCCCCCGACATCATGCGTTTTGGCTTTACTCCGCTATATGTCGACGAAGGGGACGTAGAACAGGCCGCCGAAATTCTGGCCGATATCATCACCAACAAATTGTGGGACAAGCCGGAATACAAAATCCGTCAGCGCGTTACCTGATCTCCAGTGCCGCGCCCAAAAGCGTGGCCAACTGGGAGATACCTTGCTCAAACTCTTCAGCGCTGGAGGCCGTCATTTTGATGCCCTTCAGCGATGTCGTGATTGTCTTTGCGGCCTCATCCGGGCCGACAGGCAAATGCGCACGACCAGCAGAATCTTCACGCCGCAACCAATCGGCATAAAGACGGGTCAGTTTGGCCTCACCTTCCTGGACGATATCCGTCGACATGGACTTTGTTGCGTCCAGCATTTCAAGCCCATGAGGTGATGCCAAAATCTCGGCCATCCCTTTTGATTGCGCTTGCACAGCCTGCGCGAGAATTTCCGGCAAAGCGCCCTCACCAGTCAGCGCATCAGCTACCAGAATGACTTTCTCGTCATAATAGAACTGCGTCAGTTCGCGGACGATGGCCTCTTTGTTTTTGTAATGCAGATATACTGCGGGCCGCGACATCCCTGCACCTTTGGCGATGTCATCCATCGAGGTCTTGCGAAACCCATAGGCCGCAAAAGCCCGAAAAGCTGAATTCAGAATGGCTGCTGTCTTGGATTCTTCACTTGTACTCGTCATGAAAAACTTCTGACATTTCTCGTCTATTTTGTCAATTGACAAGCTGACATTATTCATTAATTATGTCAGAAACCTGCCACAGCTAAGAGAGGTGCGCCATGGCGACGGCCCTGAAGATCAACGGAAAGACCCATCAGGTTGATCTGCCTGATGACGTGCCCCTGTTGTGGGTTCTGCGAGACGAAGTTGGCCTGACCGGCACAAAGTTCGGTTGCGGCGTGGCCGCCTGTGGCGCGTGCACCGTACACATCGATGGCGAGGCGGTACGGTCTTGTCAGGTGGCGCTTTCGGATGTCTGGGGCGACGTGACCACGATCGAAGGTCTGGGCACGCCAGACGCGATGGCCACAATCCAGAAAGCCTGGGTCGACCATCAGGTTGCGCAATGCGGGTATTGCCAGTCAGGCCAGATCATGCAGGCGGCGGCCCTGCTGGCTGAAAACCCCTCTCCCACTGACGAAGACATCGACGACGCGATGCAGGGCAATCTGTGCCGCTGTGGCACCTATCCCCGCATCCGCGCCGCCATCCACGACGCCGCATCCAAGCTGAAGGAGGCCTGAGCCATGGGACGCATCGGTAAAATCGTTCGCCGCACTTTCCTGATCGGATCAGCCGCCATTGTCGGTGGCGTGGCCTTCGGCGCGTATTACGTCACCCGCCCGGCCGCGAACCCGTTGAAACCAACCAAAGGCGAAACGGCTCTCAGCCCGTTTGTCCTGATCGACCAGCAGGGCGTGACGCTCTTCGCACCGCGCGCTGAAATGGGTCAGGGTGTGAAAACAACCTGGGCCGCATTGATCGCCGAGGAACTGGATGTCGACCTGAACGATATCCGTGTACTGCACGGTCCGGCCGCAGCAGCCTATTACAATTCGGCCCTCATAGGTGAAAGCCTGCCGAACAAAGGCTATGACATATCGAATTTCCAGCACAATCTGGGCGAAGCTCTGGGCGTTCTGGCCAAGCCTCTCAGCCTGCAGGTGACCGGCGGCTCAACCTCTATGAAAGACGGGTTCGAGCGGATGCGCATGGCCGGGGCCACTGCGCGCGAGACGTTAAAGCAGGCCGCTGCGGATCGGCTGGGCGTGGATCGTACAGCGCTGACGACCGAAAACGGAGCTGTGATCGCTCCGGACGGCACCCGCATTCCCTATACCGAACTGGCCGAAGCTGCAGGCAAGATCGAGCCACCCGAGGTCGCCCTGCGCGATCCTTCCGAGTGGCGCCTGCTGGGCAAATCCATTCCTCGTGTCGATGTTCCGGCCAAATCCACAGGCACCGCTACCTTCGGCATCGACGTACGGCCAGAAGGGCTGAAATTTGCTTCGGTCCGTATGAATCCCAAGCTGGGCGGCGCCATGAACGGCTTCGACGCCAGCGCGGCTGAAACCATGCCCGGCGTCGAAAAGATCGTCGATCTGGGCACGGGCGTTGCGGTGATTGCCAACAACACATGGCTCGCCATTCAGGCGGTTGAGGCCATTGATGTGGATTGGGGCGATGCCCCCTACCCATCCGACACCGATGCGCTGTTCGAACATATCTCCAAGGCGTTTGACGACGCCCCGAACTCGACCATGCGCGATGATGGTGATGTGGACGTCCTGCCCGAAGGTGCCACCGAGATCACGGCGGATTACACGGTGCCCTATTTGGCCCACGCCACGATGGAGCCGATGAACGCAACCGCGCTTTATACCGGCAACAAGCTGGATCTGTGGTGCGGCAATCAGGCCCCGACGCTGATCCAGATGCGGGTGGCAAACACCGCTGGTCTTGAGACCGAGGCGGTCGACATCCACACCACCTATCTGGGCGGCGGCTTTGGCCGCCGGGGCGAACTGGACTTCGGCGAGATCGCCACCAAGGTTGCCATGGCCATGCCGGGCACCCCGGTTCAGACCACCTGGAGCCGCGAAGAGGATATGCGCCACGACTACTACCGCCCCGGTGCGATGGCCCGGATGCGGGGTGCGGTGATGGATGGCAAGGCCGTTCTGATCGACGGCAAGGTCGCCTCGCAGTCTCCGACCCAGCAGGCGGTCAAGCGCTATACCGGCTTTTCCGGCGGTGGCCCCGACAAGGTTCTGGTCGAAGGTTTCTTCAACCAGCCCTATGCGGTGCCGAACTACCGGATGAGTGGCTATATCTCCGATTTGGCCGTACCCGTCGGCTTCTGGCGTTCGGTTGGCAACAGCCATAATGGCTTTTTCCACGAGACCTTCATGGATGAGATGGCACATGCTGCTGGACGTGACCCGCTGGACTTCCGGATAGAGCTGACCAAGCCTGTCTACGCCCCGGCAGCGGGTTGTCTCGAAGCCGTCAAGGAGATGTCCGGATGGACCGGCAAAACCCCCGATGGCGTCGGACGCGGCGTGGCGATGGCCTACAGCTTTGGCACTCCGGTCGCGCAAGTGATCGAGGTGGTAGACGAAGACGGCACCATCCGCATCAGCAAGGCCTGGATCGCCTGCGATGTCGGTCTTGCACTCGACCCGGCCATTGTTGAGGCGCAGATGATCAGCGGCATGATCTATGGCCTGTCTGCAGCGACACAGGAAGAGATCACCTTCGCCGATGGTGAGGTCGAACAGTATAACTTCCCGGATTATGATGCTCTGCGTATGCAAAACGCTCCGGTGACCGAGGTGCGGATACTCGAGACCCAAAAGTATCTGGGTGGCGTGGGGGAACCCGGCACACCGCCCTCAATGCCCGCTTTGGGGAACGCACTGTTCGATCTGACCGGGAAACGCGCGCGCAGCTTACCGCTGAACACGCAATTCGACCTGTTGGTCTAAGAACAATTTGGTCCGGCGAGGCGCTGGATCAATCCACTTTCAGGCGGTGCGTTGCAAATGCGCCGCCCTGCTGCCTTCGGCCCAGGCATACACAGCACGCCCGAACGCCTCGAACAATGGGCGCGACACCGGATCATTCGCCGCATCCCACTCAGGATGCCACTGAACAGACAGGGTAAAGCCAGGCGCATCCTTGACGTAAATCGCTTCGGGCGTGCCATCGGGGGCGTGGCCGTCAATCACCACATTCTCACCCAGCGATTTGATCCCCTGCCCGTGCAAAGTGTTAGTCATCACCTCGCGGGCTCCCAACATGCGGTGAAACACACCGCCTTCGGTCAGCGTCACGACATGGCGCAAGGCGAATTTCTCTTCCAAGGTACCATCGGGCGGCATCCGGTGATTCTGACGCCCTGGCAGGTCGCGAATTTCAGGATAGAGGGTTCCGCCCAAAGCGACGTTTACTTCCTGAAAGCCCCGGCAAATCCCAAAGAACGGCTGCCCCCGCTCGGCGCAAGCCCGGACCAGAGGCAAAGTGATCGCATCCCGCGCGCGATCGAACTCACCATGCGCCGCCGTTGCCGGTTCGCCATACTCCTCGGGATGCACGTTAGGACGGCCCCCGGTCAGCAGAAAACCGTCACAAACTTCGAGCAGCTCGTCGACCGAAACATAGCGCGGATCGGCGGGGATCAGCAGCGGCAAACAATCCGACACGTTCGACACCGCGTCAGAATTCATCGTCCCGCCCGCATGGGTCGGGTATTGGTCATTCATCAGGTAGGAGTTGCCGATTATTCCGACGACGGGGCGCGCCATTCCATGTCCCTTGTTTCGCTCGTATCCCGCAAAACCTATCGGCAGCCATGGCCGCGCGCAACGGCACAGACCCTGCATGGCAGCGCAAGCGCTTGTTCAGCGGTGCACAGCCCCAGCGAATCCCAACGTCAGGTTCAGATCTCACCCACCAGCCCTGCGGCCTCGATCCCCGCCAGCGCGGCCTGCGCATCATTGTCGGACGTATCGCCGGTCACACCGACCGCTCCGATCACCGCACCCTTGCGGTCACGCAACAGTACACCGCCCGGAACGGGAATGACCTGACCGCCGTAAACCCCGTTTACCGCAGCCATGAAATAAGCCTGCCCCTCAGCCCGCTGCATCTGAGCGGTGCCCGCCATGCCCAACATCACCGACCCGTAGGCTTTGCCATGCGCAATGGCGAACCGTCCCGGCGCAGCGCCATCTTCACGCTCGAACGCAATCACATGGCCACCGGCATCCAACACCACGACCGAGAGGGGCTTCAGCTCCATCTCGCGTCCTTTTTCCAAAGCCTTACGAATAATAGTACGCGCTTTGCGCAAAGAAATAACCATGCCCGATCCCTTTCATCTGGCCCCAAATATCCTCGGGGAGCGCGAGGGGGCAGACAGCCCCCTCGTTCCTGCCGCTGTCGTTAGCGCAAGCTCGCCTTCAGTTCCAGCCTGCGGGCGTGCAGCACCGGTTCGGTATAACCCGAAGGCTGCACACGCCCCCGGAAGACCAGATCGCAAGCTGCCTGAAAGGCAATTCCGTCAAAACCCGGAGCCATCGGCTTATAGTCCGCATCACCCTTGTTCTGACGATCCACCACAGCGGCCATCTTCTTTAATGCCGCCATCACCTGTTCCTGACTGATCAGATCATGATGCAACCAGTTGGCAAGCGCCTGAGATGAAATCCGACAGGTCGCGCGGTCCTCCATCAGACCGATATCGTTGATATCGGGCACCTTCGAGCAACCAACCCCCTGATCGACCCAGCGCACCACATAACCCAGAATGCCCTGCGCGTTGTTCTCGATCTCGCGGGCGATCTCGTCCGCGCTGAGGTTACGTCCACCCAGCAAAGGGACAGTCAGCAGGTCATCCAGCGTGCCACGAGCCCCGCCAGCGGCCAGTTCGTTCTGACGCGCCAGCACATCGACCTTGTGATAATGCGTCGCGTGCAGGGTTGCGGCGGTGGGTGACGGCACCCAGGCGCAGGTCGCACCGGATTGCGGGTGGCCGATCTTGGCCGCCAGCATGTCCGCCATCCGATCGGGCATGGCCCACATGCCCTTACCGATCTGCGCCTTGCCCTTCAGGCCACAGGCCAAGCCGATATCGACGTTACGATCCTCGTAAGACGCGATCCAAGGCGTGTCCTTGATATCGCCCTTGGGCAGCATCGGACCGGCCTCCATCGAGGTATGAATCTCATCCCCCGTCCGATCCAGGAACCCGGTGTTGATGAAGGCCACGCGCGACTTCGCCGCGCGGATGCACTCCTTGAGGTTGGCCGAGGTGCGGCGTTCCTCATCCATGATGCCCAGCTTCACGGTGTTACGCGGCAGGCCCAGAATGTCTTCAACCATGTCGAAAATCTCGACCGAGAACGCAACCTCTTCGGGCCCGTGCATCTTGGGCTTGACCACATAGACCGACCCTTTGACCGAGTTCCCGCCCTCGCGGTTCAGGTCATGCATGGCGATCAGAGTGGTGCAGAGCGCGTCCATCAACCCCTCACCAATCTCGCGGCCCTCGGCATCCAATACGGCGGGGTTGGTCATCAGGTGGCCCACGTTGCGCACCAACATCAGCGACCGGCCTTTCAGCACGGCTTGATCGCCGCTGGCAGTGGTGTAGCTCACATCACCCGCCAATTTTCGGGTGAAGGTGTTGCCGCCCTTGGTGACCTCTTCGGTCAAGTCACCTTTCATCAAGCCCAGCCAGTTTCCGTAGGCCACAACCTTGTCCTCGGCATCGACACAAGCCACTGAGTCTTCGCAGTCCATGATCGTCGACAGGGCGGATTCCAATCGAATATCCGCGATGCCCGCAGGGTCAGACGCACCAATGATACTGGACGGGTCGATCACTATTTCAGCGTGGAGGCCATTCTTCTCTAACAAGATTGAAGACGGCGAATCCGGATCGCCTTTATAGCCTACAAAGCGCCCCACCCCATGCATTTGCGATCCATATATGTACGCTCTTTCATCATCGTCCATTGTGACGACCAGGTCCCCCTCCTCGACGGAAAAACCTACAACACTTGACCAATCGTCAATCGCTGGCGTGCAGAAGAAGCCAAGATGGTGTTTGGCCCACGCAATCACTCTTGCGCCACGTTCTGCGTTATAGCCTTTGCCAGCGGGCAGACCACCCATTGCATCGGTGCCATAAAGCGCATCGTAAAGGCTGCCCCAACGCGCGTTCGCCGCATTCAACGCAAAGCGTGCATTGGTGATCGGAACAACCAGCTGCGGGCCCGGGGTCAGGGCGATTTCAGGGTCGACATTGGTGGTCTCGATCTCGAAATCGTCACCCTCCTCCACCAGATAGCCAATCTCGCGCAGGAAGGATCGATATTCGCCCGCGTCGATGGGCAAACCCCGCCGCGCCGCGTGCCAGCCATCGATCCGGCTTTGGATATCGGCGCGTTTTGCCAGCAGCGCGCGATTCTTGGGGCCCAGTTCATTCGCCAGACGCGCCAGACCCGACCAGAACTGATCTGCGGAAACCTCCGTACCGGGCAGCGCCTGCTGTTCAATGAAGTCCACCAGAACCGGGTCGATCTGCAGCCCGTTGCGGGTCTCTCTGCTGCTCATGGTCCGAATCCCCTACGATTGTGTGCCATTGTATGCCTTCATCAATTACGGCCTTCGTTTCCGATAGGCAACTTGTGCCCGTACGTTCAGCGCGTTCGGCCTTGCGCGAAACTGTTTCAAACAGGCGAAGACAATGGCGCGCCGGTTGCAGCCACGCGGTGAAGGCCATAACGTCGCGCCAGATTCCCAGTCGATGAGGCCCCCGATGCGCGATGCCGCCCCCACCACGATCTACCTGAAAGACTACACGCCGTTCGGCTATCTGGCAGACAGCGTGCATCTGACATTCGATCTGGCTCCGCACGCCACGCGCGTGACCTCTCGCATTGCGTTTCGCCCGAACCCCGAAACCTCCGACCGCACCTTCTTCCTGCATGGTGAAGACCTGAAACTGATCCGCGCCGCAATCGACGGCACTGAGGTCACGCCCGAAGTGACCCCCGAGGGTCTTACCGCGAAAGCCCCTGATGGGCCCTTCATTTGGGAGGCCGAAGTCGAAATCGATCCGGGCAACAACACCGCGCTGGAAGGCCTCTACATGTCGAACGGCATGTATTGCACCCAGTGCGAGGCTGAAGGCTTTCGCAAGATTACCTACTATCCCGACCGCCCGGATGTAATGTCCACCTTTACGGTGCGCATCAACGGAGACCTGCCGGTGCTGCTGTCCAACGGCAACCCCTCGGGCAAGGGTGAAGGCTGGGCAGAATGGATCGACCCATGGCCCAAACCTGCTTACCTGTTCGCGCTGGTCGCCGGAGAGCTGACCGCCCATCCCGGCCAGTTCACCACCAAGTCGGGCCGCGATGTCGAGTTGAACCTCTGGGTCCGTCCCGGTGACGAAGGCAAATGCGCCTTCGGGATGGAGGCGCTGAAAAAGTCGATGAAATGGGATGAGGACGTCTATGGCCGTGAATACGATCTGGATGTGTTCAACATCGTCGCCGTGGACGATTTCAACATGGGCGCGATGGAAAACAAGGGGCTGAATATCTTCAACTCCTCGGCCGTTCTGGCCAGCCCGGAGACCTCGACCGATATGAACTTCGAACGGATCGAGGCGATCATCGCGCATGAGTATTTCCACAACTGGACCGGCAACCGCATCACCTGCCGGGACTGGTTCCAACTGTGCCTGAAAGAGGGGCTGACGGTGTTTCGCGACGCGCAGTTCACCTCGGACATGCGCTCGGCCCCGGTGAAACGTATCCACGACGCCATCGACCTGCGCGCACGCCAATTCCACGAAGATAACGGGCCGCTCTCGCATCCGGTTCGGCCCGAAAGCTTTCAGGAAATCAACAACTTCTACACTGCGACAGTCTATGAGAAAGGCGCCGAGGTCATCGGGATGCTGAAACGGCTGGTCGGAGATGACGCCTATGCCAGGGCGCTGGACCTCTATTTCGACCGCCATGACGGACAGGCCTGCACAATCGAAGATTGGTTGAAAGTGTTCGAGGACACCACCGGGCGCGATCTGAGCCAATTCAAACGCTGGTACAGTCAATCTGGCACCCCACGCGTGTCAGTCGCCGAGGACTGGGCCGATGGGACCTACACGCTGACACTCAGCCAACGGACCGAGCCGACGCCGGGCCAGGAAGACAAGCAGCCTCAGGTCATTCCAGTTGCCGTCGGCCTGCTTGGTCCGAATGGCGATGAGGTGCGTTCGACTGAGGTACTGGAACTGACCGAAGCCGAGCAGAGTTTTACCTTCACGGGTCTCGCCGCAAAACCCGTGCCTTCGATCCTGCGCGATTTCTCGGCCCCGGTGATCCTTGAGCACGATCACACGAATGCCGAACGCGCGTTCCTGCTGGCCCACGACACCGACCCGTTCAACCGCTGGCAGGCGGGGCGGTCGCTGGCCGAGGACACCCTGCTGCGCATGATCACGGAGGAGGCAACGCCGAATGCCGACTATCTTGACGGTTTGCTGGCGGTGCTGCGTGATGAGGCGTTGGACCCGGCCTATCGTGCACTGATGCTGGGCCTGCCGACGCAATCGGAACTGGCCACAGCGCTGCATGACAAGGACATCACCCCCGACCCGATGGCGATCTGGCGCGCCGTCGAAACCTTGCGGCAAGCCACCGCCCAACACGTTCAGGACCTGCTGCCCCGACTTCACAGCGAAACGCTGGTGGACGCGCCTTACAAGCCGGACGCCGAGCAATCAGGCAAACGCGCCTTGGGCGGCGCGGCGCTTGCGCTGACATCGCGACTGGATGGAGGCGCCAAGGCCGCCGAGCAATATGCGGATGCTGACAACATGACTCTGCAATTGGCGGCGCTGTCCTGCCTGCTACGCGCGGGCAAAGGCGAAGGTGAACTGGCTGCTTTCTATGGTCAATGGCAGCATGACCGGCTGGTCATGGACAAATGGTTCGCACTGCAGGTCCTGATGACTGGACCGGAAGAATCGGTTGCGACCGCGCGCAGGTTGACCGAGCACGCTGATTTCAATTGGAAAAACCCCAACCGCTTCCGTGCGCTGATGGGATCTCTGGCAGGAAATCATGCAGGCTTTCATCAAGCGGACGGCGCGGGTTATGCGCTGTTGGCCGACTGGCTGATCCGGCTTGATCCGGTGAACCCGCAGACCACCGCCCGGATGTGCAGCGCCTTCCAGACCTGGAAACGCTATGATGCGGATCGTCAGGCCCTGATGCGTGCGCAACTGAGCCGCATCGCGGAGACACCGGATCTGTCACGGGACACGACCGAAATGGTCTCGCGTATCCTCGGCGCATGACCCCGTACCGCTTCATCCGGCAGAACCGAAACCCGCGTACGGTTCTTATTCTGATCTGCGTGTATGCAGTTCTGATCGGGTTGATGATCCTGCTGGATGCGGTCTGGTGGCTGATCGCCGCGCTGGCGCTGACCACCCTCCCCGCGCTGTGGGATGTCGTCAAAGATACCAGCGCAGGCATGGAACTGACCGATGGCACCCTGCATTGGCACACGGGCCAACGTCGGGGAAACGTCAAATTGTCCGAGGTCGACCGTTTCCGTTTCGATACGCGATGGGATTTCTCGGTCCGCGTCACGGCAACGCTGAAATCCGGTAAACGCCTGCGTTTGCCGGATGAATCACTGCCCCCGCATCGGCAGTTGGAGGCGGTCCTGCACCAAGCAGGATTCGCTGTTGAGCGTCATCATTTTAGAGTTTTCTGAAACGATTCATGGCTTAATGGACGCATTGGCACCAGAATCACGACCTCTACGTGATGTGCACTTGATTTGAGGGCAGTTTTTGGCAAACTGAACAGGTTACACGTTTGTTCCAGTTCGAGTTTCGCCATGTTTCGGTCTTACAAGGCTTTTGCCGCCCGTATTTTCGGTTCTTCTGATCCCACCCCAACGCCTCTGCCTGCGTCAGTCGCCGATGCCACGGCATGGCTTGTCGCGTCGGGACAACTGAACATCCCCACCGCCGAAACGGATGCGAACGATGCGATTGGGCATCAGGTGATTGAACACGGGCGTCACTTGGTGCGGCAAGACATGTGGGCCGAACTTTCGCAAGAGATGCGTGCCGCAGATACCGAGCGCAAAACCACACCCTGCGGGCAACCGATCACGGACCTGTTGGCCTTTGGTGCCCGTTCGGATGTGGTGTTGGCTGCGGAACATGCACTGTCGAACGGCAGGGCATTGTCGGATTATGATCTGCTGGGTGGCGTTTCCGAACTGGAAGGTGAAATTCAAAACCATCCCGACGACCCGATGATCGCCCTGGTGGTGGCTCTGGCCCATATCGATCTGGCCTGGGCCTGGCGCGGAACGGCGCATCCCGACGCGCTGCCACCGCTGCACCAGTCCCGCTGCGCCGCGCATTTCGACCGCGCCGCCGCTCTACTCTCGGTCAGCCGGTCGGAGATGCCGAACAGCCCCGCGATCGCCGCTGCGGATTGCGCTCTGCTGGCCGGTCACGTCAGCCCCCGAACCCGTGTTGCGGATAAGTACGAGGCTTTGATCACCCTGGACCCCCAGAACCACCGCCACATGCGCGCGATGGGCAGCCACCTGTTACCGCGCTGGTTCGGCAGCTATGAGGAACTTGAGGTCCAGGCCCTGCGCAATGCCGCACGTACGCAGACAATCTGGGGTGCGGGCGGATACACCTGGGTACAGTTCGACGCAATTGCCCTGGACGACGAAGCCTGCGCACGCGTGGATGTCGAGTATTTTCTGGAAGGTCTGCGCGACATTGTTGCGCGTCGTCCCGATCAGCAGACGATCAATCTGTTGGCCGCCTATTGCTCTGTCACGCTGCAGAACCCGATGGGCCAGCACCCGGGTGCCGATACCGCGCGCAAGCAGATTTGCGCGGCTGCAAACTGGCTGATCCGAGACCACCTGACCGAGCTGCACCCACTGATCTGGGCCCATGCCGCAAACGGGTTCAACAACAGCCTTCGCGTCAACTCGGCCGAGCGGTTCGCCGCCCGGGGCCGCCGCGATGCGCTGCGCGCGATTGCCAACCAACTGCGGGATGAGCTTCGCAGTGGCCAGCGCGTGACATTCACCCCGACGGGCCTGCAATTCTCGGGGAACTAAACCGCCATTGCCCCTTGCTCCTTTGGCGCGGCGCGCCTAATACGCAGGCTTAGACTTCTGCGGAAATGAGGCGCGCCATGCTCGACCTGACATATGAAATGCCCAAACCCAAAACCATTGCCGGGGCCAAGCACGATTGGGAGCTGGTGATCGGGATGGAGGTGCACGCTCAGGTCTCATCCAATGCCAAGCTGTTCTCGGGCGCGTCGACCCAATTCGGGGCCGAGCCGAATTCGAACGTGGCGTTTGTGGACGCCGCGATGCCGGGGATGCTGCCGGTGATCAACGAGTATTGCGTTGAACAGGCCGTGCGCACCGGGCTGGGTCTGAAAGCGGATATCAACCTGAAATCGGCCTTTGACCGCAAGAATTATTTCTACCCTGATCTGCCGCAGGGCTACCAAATTTCCCAGCTTTATCAGCCTATTGTGGGCGAAGGTGAAGTGTTGGTCGAGATGGGTGACGGCACCGCGCGTATGGTGCGGATCGAACGCATCCATATGGAACAGGACGCGGGCAAATCGATCCACGACATGGACCCGCATATGTCCTTTGTCGACCTGAACCGGACCGGTGTCTGCCTGATGGAAATCGTCAGCCGCCCCGACATTCGTGGCCCCGAAGAGGCTGCCGCCTATATCGCCAAGCTGCGCCAGATCATGCGTTACTTGGGCACCTGCGATGGCAACATGCAGAACGGCAACCTGCGGGCGGACGTGAACGTCTCGATCTGTTTGCCGGGTGCTTATGAGAAGTATCAGGAAACACAGGACTTTTCGCATCTGGGCACGCGCTGCGAAATCAAGAACATGAACTCGATGCGCTTCATTCAGCAAGCGATCGAGGTCGAAGCACGTCGTCAGATCGCCATCGTCGAAGGTGGTGGCAAAGTCGATCAGGAAACCCGCCTGTACGATCCGGACAAGGGTGAGACACGCTCGATGCGGTCCAAGGAAGAGGCGCATGATTACCGCTATTTCCCCGATCCCGATCTGCTGCCGCTGGAGATCGAACAAGCGTGGGTCGATGACATCGCCGCCAAGCTGCCCGAGCTGCCAGACGACAAAAAGGCGCGTTTTATCAGCGAGTTCGGACTGACCGACTATGATGCTTCGGTGCTGACAGCCGAGGTGGAATCGGCTGCGTATTTTGAAGACGTCGCCAAGGGTCGCAGCGGTAAACTGGCCGCAAACTGGGTGATCAACGAACTGTTTGGCCGCCTGAAAAAAGACGATGCAGACATCACCGACTCGCCCGTTTCTCCGGCACAGTTGGGTGGGATCATCGACCTGATTGCGTCAGATGCGATCTCGGGCAAGATCGCCAAGGACCTGTTTGAAATCGTCTATACCGAAGGTGGAGATCCGGCACAGATCGTCGAAGAGCGCGGCATGAAACAGGTGACCGATACCGGCGCCATCGAGGCCGCTTTGGACGAGATCATCGCTGCCAATCCGGCGCAGGTCGAGAAGGCCAAGGTGAACCCGAAACTGGCTGGCTGGTTCGTCGGTCAGGTGATGAAGGCGACCGGCGGCAAGGCCAATCCGAAAGCCGTTAACGAATTGGTCAGCAAGAAGCTGGGTTCGTAAATCTTCCGAGTTGTACAAACCCCGGACAGGGGTTTGTTCGACTTGTACATAACGAAAACTTAATTTCAGAGCGCTCAAAACGGGCAAGCCATCGGCTTGACTCCCCGACCGAATGGGCATTCTTCTTCCCGCAACGCGGAGAGGAAGCAGACATGAAAAATCGGTTTGATCAGGAACTGGAAACCCGGCTGGTGCGCTATGCGGCCATCGACAGCCAAAGCGATGAGACCTCGCCCTCGACCCCCAGCACCAACATCCAGTTCGACATGCTGAATTTGCTGCAGAAAGAACTGACCGAGATCGGCGCGCAGGATGTGCAGATGACCGGCGACAGCGTCGTGGTGGCAACCATCCCCGGTACGGCCGACGGGCCGACCATCGGATTTCTGGCGCATGTGGACACCGCGCCTCAGTTCAATGCGACCGGGGTCAAGCCGCGGGTGATCAAAGGATATAATGGCGGCGAGATCACCTTTCCCGATGATCCCGATCTGGTGCTTTCGCCCGAAGAGCATCCCTATCTCGCCGAAAAGATCGGGCATGATCTGATCACCGCGTCGGGCACCACCCTGCTGGGGGCCGATGACAAGGCGGGTGTTTCGATCCTGATGACGATGGCGCGGCACCTGCTGGAAAACAAGGACGTGCCCCACGGCCCGATTCGCATCGCCTTTACCCCAGATGAAGAAATCGGGCGCGGCGTTACCGAACAGCTGCCCAAGGATCTGGGCGCAGATTTTGCCTATACGCTGGACGGACAGGAACTGGGTGAGATCGAATACGAAAGCTTCTCGGCGGACCGTGCGGTGATCAAGATCACCGGCGTGTCGATCCACCCCGGGTTGGCGAAGGACAAGATGGTGAACGCAGCACATCTGGCGGCGAAAATCGTGCAGACGCTGCCCCAGGCGACGATGACGCCCGAGGTCACCGACGGGCGCGAGGGGTTCATCCATGTCACCGATATGAATGGCGGCTCGTCCGAGATGGAGATCAAGCTGATCCTGCGTGATTTCGAGATGGATGCGCTGGAAGCCCAGCGCGATATTGTCCGTCAGGTCTGCGCCGCCGTACAGGCGACCGAACCGCGCGCGACCATCACCTGCGAGATTTCGCACCAGTACCGCAACATGCGCTATTGGCTGGAAAAGGACATGACGCCCGTCGATCTGGCGCGCGAGGCCTGCCGCGAACAGGGGATCGAGCCCATATCCGTCCCGATCCGGGGTGGCACCGACGGCTCGCGCCTCACCGAATTTGGCACGCCCACGCCCAATATCTTCACCGGAATGCAGTGCATACACGGCCCGCTGGAGTGGATTTCGGTGCAGGATATGGCAGTCGCGACCGAAACTTGTCTGTCGCTGGTTGGCAAAGCGGCGCGGAGCTAAAGCCACAGTGCGGGCCAAAATTCGCCCACAAATTTAACCTGGGCGTGATCTTGGCTTTCGCCCGCCTGTCAAAATGTTAATTTGCCCCGACACGGCAATCAGGACCAGTCGATGCAGCGTTACGAATACAAAGTTGTCCCCGCTCCGCAAAAAGGCACCAAGGCGAAGGGCGTGAAAACACCCGAAGGCCGGTTTGCGGCCTCGATCGAGCAACTGCTGAATCAGATGGGCCAGGAGGGGTGGGAGTATCAGCGCGCCGAACTGCTGCCGAGCGAAGAGCGCGCGGGGCTGACCGGATCGACCACGAACTGGCGCAACGTGCTGGTCTTCCGCCGCGCAGCAGGAGACGAGGCTATACCGGAGACCGAAACGCCCGAGGCCGACACCTCCCCCACCGCACGCGCGGTCCCCGGCCCGCAAGACGTACTGGCAACGCCGCCTGCCGCCCCGGCCCCGATTTCGGAAAAGCCACAAGACCCGCCGCTGTCGCTGAAGCCTTCTGACGGCGTGACAGATGGGAACGCGGACGACCCATCCGACCCAACGCGCTGATCATAGCCTTCGTCTTAGGTGTGTTTCGTTTTGCGGGTAGGCGAAAGGCAAAGGCCTCGAACAGTTTTGTTCTAGGGCAGTAACTTTGGGTGAATCTAATGAACCTCCCCAACTGGACTGATCCGCCGCGATGTTTAGAAAACAGAATGCCAAGAATGGCAAACAAGCGACCAAAGCCCAAAGAGGTTGTCTCGAAGTCGCGGCAGGTTGGGGTTCTGATGGGGCAGAGCCTGTTGCTTCTCGGTGCGATCAGGCAGCTTGGCATTATGGAACAACCTGTTGCCGCTGGTGAAAGAAATAAGCCATTGAAGGCACCATTGGTTCGATCCCAGCGACAAACCCGGAATTGACGTCGATCATTTGAAAAAACCGAAGCAGCTTCGGAAAGAGAACGAACGACTACGACAAGCAGTTTCTGATCTGACGTCGGGCAAATTGGCTCTGACGGGCGTCGCAAATCTTCGCCTCATCTTAACTTTGTACTGATTTGCCTTAGGATAACAAAAAGATCAGGCCTTATCCGAGTTTGACTGTGCCCGGGACAGGTTGTAACCCAAGCGGCACCCCCGCCCGAGGTAAGGACAATTCCCGTATGCAGATGGTCATCCAAGCCGGAGCGCATTTTACCGACGACGCTCAGCTGCTGCATCTGCTGCAAGCAAATGCGCAGATTGTAGGCGAGAATCATACGGCCTTCTGGGGCCTGCGCCCATTCAGAAAGATCTTCCGGCCCGCGCTGAAGCCTTCGGACAATCGGCCATCGCAACAAGATACTCTAGCGCAGTTTCGCAAGCTGCTTCCCAAAGATCAGCAGGTCGATCGGGCAATCCTGTCCAGTGCGCTGTATCTTGGAGAACGATCTTCGATCATCATGGACGGGCAGTTTTATCCCAACGCCGGGCAAAGGATGGCTTATCTGGATCATCTGTTCAGCGATTCGACGGTGGAACTGTTCGTAGGGCTGCGCAATCCCGGCAGTTTCATCCCCAACGTGCTGATGTTGCTGTCGGCGCGAGAGCGTGAGCGTATCATTGACACGACTGACCTGAGTTGCCTGAGCTGGCTCACCGTGATCGAAGACATCCGCGACCTCGCACCAGACGTCAAGATCACCTTATGGAGCAACGAGGATTCCCCATTGATCTGCGGACAGATCGCGCGCGCGCTAGCCGGACTGCCGGAGGACACGCCGCTTGAACAGGAATTCGCCCTCTTAACCTCGCTGGTGTCGGAGGTAGGCAAGCGGGAGATACAGAGCCTGATCGAACAACGGGACGCCGCCCACAATCCTGCATTCAGGGACAGCCTGGCGCAGATATTTCAGCAACATGCGCTGACGGACGCGATCGAAGAAGAGGTGAAGCTGCCCGGCTGGAACGAGGATATCGTTGCGGCCTTCACCGAGCTCTATGAGCAAGATCTGGCACGGCTCCAAACCATGCCAGATATTCGGTTCCTGAAACCTTAAGCAGCGGGCGCTACATGCCCAGCGCTTCCTTGTACATTTCCAGCACGGCCTCTTCTTCGGCGACGTCGTTAGTGTCACGCTTACCGAGCGCCACCACCTTGCGCATCGTGGGCTTGTGAAAATCAGATCTGGTTCAATGCCCTTGCCGCGCAGCTCAGCGAAAAAGCCTTCGATTTCAACCGTCGGGGTTGCCAATTTGCAAGTGAACACGTCGAACCAAGCGTCATATTCCCGTTCAGTCATATCGCGGGGTGCGATTGGTGCATCGAGGGCAGCTTTGACGCGCTCAGTTGTCTCTGATCCACGTATCAACTTCCCGCCATTGTTGAGACCGACACCAAGCCCAAGCCTGCGGAGATTGGCGTACCCCGGTCAAGATTACTGCAATTTAACTTCATCTCACGTGCTTCGGTGAAAGTAACTGACCAACGGAGACGTTCAGACATACAACAACGATGATTGTGCACGGCGAGCCTGTTGATATTGGCTCGAACGCGAATGAGCATTGACGCAAGAAACTGGGCGCGGCGTACCGCGTCCAGGATCGTCAGGTAGCGACGTGAGAAACGTCTCTGTCCGGCGAATATATGTCCAGGATGTTCCAATGTCCGGTCGTTGGTGTCGGATTGTTGATCATTGGCACATCAAGCACGGTTGGCTTACCGCTCGCGATTGCCGCTTCCAATGCGGGCAACAACTCGTCAGCAGCGCTGAGCCTGTGCCCTTCCGCGCCATAAGCTCGCGCAATGTCAGCGTAACCCGGTCCGTTTGCGGGAGCGGCGGCTGATCCGGGGAACGTAGTTCCGTAAGTCAGACCGTAGTGCGCTTTTTGAAGACCTGCGATGGTGCCGAAGGCGTTGTTGTTCATAACCAGCCAGATGATGCCCAGATCGAGTTCGACGGCCGTTGCCAGCATTGATGGGTTCTGACCGAAACCACCATCGCCAACCAGACTGATCACCACGCGATCTGGCGCTGCCAGTTTCGCACCGATCGCTCCTGGCGGACCAAAACCCATCGTAGCGAACCCGCCCGGGGTCAGTATTGAACCGGGGGTCAGGATATCGAATTGCTGTCCGACACCGTTCTTGTTCCACCCAACGTCCGTAGTGATGATGGCATCTTCAGGCAGTGCCTTGCGGGTATCTGCCAGAATGCGCTCGGGCATCATCGGAAAGGCTGATGAGGTTGCCATGTCCACGTTGCGCGCTTTGAAGTCCGTCCGGAAGTCAGCGATCTTCTGCTCCAGCACGGGGCGCTTGAAGCCGTCCGGATACATCTCGCGGGCGACCCGGTTGAGGACTCGTAAAGCGGCCTTGGCGTCTGCAACGACCCCGATCTCGGTGGGATAATTCCGACCGATCTCCTGCGGTTCGATGTCGATATGAATGACCCTCGAGCCAGGGATGTTGAACGTATAGCCGGGATACCAGCTGGAACAATCGGCCTCTTTAAACCGGGTTCCCACCGCAAAGATGTAGTCCGCATTCAGGCAGGACTGGTTGACCAACTCGGTGCCCCAAAACCCGGTCATTCCTAGCACAAGCGGGTGGTCATCCCGCAGGGCACCTTTGCCCATCAGTGAATGCGCAACGGGCAAGCCCATATGTTCAACGAACGCGCGCAGTTCTTCGCTGGCTTGTGCCAGAAGGATACCGCCGCCGACATAAGCGACCGGGTTTTCGGCTTGTGCCAAAGCTTCGATAATCTCACGCGCGGTCTCGTCATCCATCGACGGCTTCCTGAGCGCGCCGGTGTTGCCGCGAATACGGTCGAAACTGTCTGACGGGATCACCTCTGAGAATATATCCATCGGCACGTTGACTAACACGGGGCCTGGCTGGCCGCTTTCGGCAAGATGAAATGCCTTTTCCAAGATTTCGGCCATCAGATCGGCACGATCAACGCGCCACGCACGTTTAACAAAGGGGCGATAGATCTCCCACTGGGCGGCGTCCGCGTGCAGGTTCACCTCCTGATGCGGATGCTTGCCATAGTAATGCGTGGGAATGTCACCTGCGATCACGACCATGGGGATACAGTCCAGCGCCGCGTTGGCGACCCCGGTGGCGCAGTTTGTCAAACCTGGGGAGAGGTGAGACAAGACCACCGAGGCCTTGCCCGTCACGCGGGCATATGCATCCGCCGCGTGGCTGGCGATCTGCTCATGCCGTACGGTGACGAAATCGATGGGACTTTCCGCCAGCGCAGCCAGAACCGCGATGTTCGTGTGCCCGCACAGGCCAAATACATGCTTGACCTCGCGACGCTCGAGAAAGTCGACGATATGTTCGGCGACGGTTTTGCCTTCCAGTTTCGCTCCGTCCATCACGCGACCTCCTGTCCGTAGAACTCACCGAACAGGTCCGGTTCCGAGGGGCGATCCTCGGGGATCGGACGGCTAACCCAAGTGTAGTTCATCATGTGTTTCATGGTGACGTTTTCGTTGGTGATGTTGCCGCCCCAGATGCCACAGCCCAGGCTGCTGGTCATGGGCATGCCATTGGTCCAAGCACCCGCATTGGCCTTAGACTGAGGCTGTCGAACCATCATGCGGCTGACCGGAGCCAGACGCGCCAACCGGTCGATGTGATCGTCATTGTGGCTGTAGATACCGCAGGAATGGCCCTTGCCCCCGGTGTTGTAGATCTGGCTGACCGTTTCTAGCGCGTCATCGAACGTGTCGAAGTGGTAAAGCGCCATCAATGTGGTCAGTTTTTCCTTGGAGAACTTGTGCTGCGGCCCGATTTGCCCCTGATTTTCAACCATCAGAAACTTGCGATCCTCGGGGATGCTAAAACCGGCGACCTTGGCCGTTTGCTGCGGCGGGCACGCGATGGTCGGGAACGTGCGATTGCCCTTTTCATCCCACATGGCCGCTTCGAGCATGGCCTTCTCTTCATCCGAACACAGGTAGCCGCCCTCGGCTTGAAGTGCGTTGACCATATCGTCGTAAATCGAACGCTGGATAATGATGTTACCGTCGGCCGAACAACCCGAGCCAAAGTCGGAGGTCTTAGAGATGCGAGTGTTCTGCGCGGCGATGTCCAGATCGGCGGTCTCATCGATGACAATGGACGAATTGCCCGCGCCGACGCCATAGGCCGGACGCCCTGAACTATAGGCCGCTTTAACCATGGGCTTGCCGCCCGTCGCCAGCGTCAGGTCACAAATTTCCATGAGGTGCTGTGTCAACGGGATCGATGGTTTGCGGATAGACTGGAACAGGTCTTCGGGGGCACCGGCGGCGCGGCATGCTGCGCGCATGACCTCGACCATCTCAAAGGTGGTATGGGCGGTTCGCGGGTGCGGGCTAAAGATGACGGCATTCCTGGCGTTCGCGGCGGACACGCCGGTCACCGGTGGTGTCATCGCAGGATTGGTCATCGGGATCAGGGATGCGATGACGCCAGCAGGCTTGGCATATTTCACCAGTCCTTTTTCCTCATCCACCTCGACGATACCGATCGATGGTGTGCGCAATACATCACGCAGCACCATGTGAATCTTGAACCGCTTTGCCGGGCGTCCCGCACGATCTCCGATACCGCTTTCGTCCACGCCTTGCTGGGCCAGGCGGGTGAAGGTTTTCTCGTTCCCCGCATACCACGCGATGGCTTGAGACAGGCGATCCAGCCTGCCCTGATCCCAATCCTCGATCTCGGCCATGGCAGCGCGGGCGCGTGCCAGCATATCGGCCGCCATGTTGCGATCGTTTTCAGTGAGCTCTTTGCCCATGATAATCCTCTTGGTGTTTTGGAATTGCTGCATCGGGCATACGGCGCTGTGACCGCGCCTCGCCGAATGTTCGCTTGGCGTGGCTGAGACAGCGACGCGCGTGTTCTTCATATCCCAACTCGGCAACGCGGCTTTGGTTGGGCAGTTCAATAGAATAATCGACGGGCGGCATCCGTTCGATGATGCCTGTGAAGTCAATCCAGCCTTCGCCGGGATAGAGCCGCGCATCGCGGGCCAGTTGGATCATGCCCTCGCGCGTATCAGCTATGCCGGGCAGGCAATCAGAGATATGCAGGAAGTGAAACAGGTCCGAAGGGACGTGCAAAAGCTCCCCGAGATCCACTCGGCTGAGGTGCAGATAAAGCGTATCGACCAGAATACCGCCATTCGGCTGATCAGAGGCGCGGACAATATCCAGCGCCTCATCCAGAGTACGAAGGCGGGAAAAGCTTGGGAACTCAAGGTCCACCGTCAGTCCATAGGGTGCTGCCAGTTCGCAGGTCTCAGAATAGACGTCGATCAGGAAGTCACGATCATCGTGGGTGTTGGTCCACGCGCTCATGATCATGCGTTTGGCGCCCAGTTCTCCGCCGATCTCCAACGAGGGCTCAAAGCTGCGCGGATCGACATCTTCGGTGATGCGCGCAAGTTCGACATCAAGGACCTTCAAACCGGTAGTAGACAGAGCCGTTTTGGTCGCCTGTACCTGGGTCCTGTCGATCGGGGATTGGGTGAATTCACCGGGCACATGCATCGGAATGAACCGGGGACTGACGGCATCGTAACCGGCCCGCGCGGCGATATAGACCAGCTCGGGCGGCGTACAGCCAATCAGCGTCAGATGCGCCAAGGAATAGAGAGAGGGGCTTGCGCCAGTCTCTTCGGGTTTCACCATGAACGGCAGCTCCACGTGTCTGCGAATCTCAATTTCATCACACGTAGTAAAAAATATCTGATATTTTTTAAAATATCAACTTTTAATGCTGAGCAGGAAATGAAAGCGCCCGAGCAACTGCCCGAGCGTGTTTTACATTCGTGTTGGCAGAGCCTTAGAGAGTGACCCAGTCACCTCCGGACTGGTGAGAGCGCACAGAGGCGTCAATGAATCGGACACCGTCCGCGCCTTGACCGACGCCGGGATAAGCAAGCCAATCGGCCGGAACAGTAACGCCATCCCGACGCGCGGCGACGGCCATGGCAAATTCCGTATACAGGTTGGCCCAGGCTTCGATAATCCCTTCGGGGAAGCCGCGCGCGGTACGGATCAGACGTTCCGCTCCGGGTCCGATGCCATGCCCGTGACCTCGGCTGATGATACGGTCCGGCTCACCAAACCGATTGAATTTCAGGTGCTCGGAGTTCTCCAGATCCCACTCCAGACCACCTTCGCTCCCAAATATCCGCAACCGCAACCCACCCCGATTTCCGGGGGCAAGGCGCGTCGCCATCAGGGTTCCTGGAACTTCATTTTGGTAACGGGTGAACATGAACACCGTATCTTCCAAAGGCTTTGGCGCGCCGCAGACATGGAACTCGGCCCTCAGGTCGGTCATCGGCAGGCCCGAGACAAAACTGGCGAGATGCGCGGCATGGGTACCGATATCGCCGACACAACTGGTCGGGCCTGAAATCTTTGGGTCCAGCCGCCACTTTACATGAGGCGCATCAGCCACATCGTCGGGCGTCATCCAGTCTTGCATGAACTCAACATGGATTTGGTTGATCTTGCCGATGCCGCCTTCTGCAACGATCTGCCTGGCCTGACGGATCACAGGAAAACACGACATCGCATAGCCGACGGCAAAAACCTGCCCCGTGCGCGCAGTGATCTCCTCAAGCCCATCGGCCTCGGCGACTTCGTTGGTCAAAGGCTTGTCGCACAACACCTCAATGCCCGCCTCCAGAAACGCTTTGGCCGCGCCGAAATGAACGTGGTTTGGGGTAGTGATCATGACGGCATCTACGCCATCCGAGCGTGCCGCCTCGGCCTGTGCCATCTCGTCGAACGACGCATAGCACCTGTCTGCTGGCAGGTACCACTCGGCCCCGCGCGCCTTGCTGCGTTCGGGATCAGAACTGAGAGCGCCTGCGGCAACCTCCCACCGGTCGGTCATCCGCGCAGCCGTTGCTTGCGTGATAGAGATCCGTCCACCGCCAACAACGCCCAGCCGCAAACGGCGAGACAACCGGGGGAATGGGCCGTCAAAGTTCAGGTCTTCGGGTAAAAGTCTCTCAGCCATTCTGAACCTCCATTTCCGGGACCAGTGCACCCTCGGGCAGCATTTCCACCGCCATGAAGATACTGGGGGTAATTGTCTCGTACTGATGCCAGGGATAGTTGCCTTCGGCGTCATACATCGGTTTGTGCGTCGTGCCTGGAGCCATGAATTCTTCTAGATAAAGCGTCTCAACGTCCCGTTCTCGGCATTGCTGCATTTTACCGAAGCCTACGATTTGCGTATGCACTTCGCGAAACCCCGGTACCGGGCAGAACGGATGATCCTTATGCAATCCGACATTCAGCGGCACCGAGCCGGAATGGTACATGGTCAGCCCAACGTTACCCACAAAGACCTTTGGCGACATGTAGTGGCTAACGCCACGCAGACGCTCCTCTTGGCGGATATCAAAAGCAGATGGCCACGTATCTTTCACCCATGCGAACAGCTCATTGTCATCAGCATGGGCGTCGAATCCGTAGACAATTACTGCGCGTACTACGCCTTTGAGTGAGCTATCTTGAACGACAACAGACGAAAGCGGTGCAATGGTTTGATCCTCAACAGAGATATCCCGCTCCCCTAGGTTCAAAACAATTGCACGACCCTCGACAGATATTCTGTCTTCATCGGTGATGTGCTGGACGCGAAAGAATGGCTGAGCAAAGTCGAGTGTCTCAATCGGCATGAACCAATTCCTTCCTCTCATCGTTAAGGAAATCGACCGGCAAAGGCTCCGGAGCCGCGCAACGGCTTTCTATTGTCTGATAGGCGCCAAATTTCGGCGCCCGTTCGATCGCGTCCATGACCTCGAAAACGTGGTAGGCGAGCGCTCCACTTGCACGGGGTTGGCGTCCTTCTTGTGCCGCCAGGGCCAGATCCAAAAGGCCGAGGCCACGGCTGTCTTCGTTAAACCCATGTTTGTTGTCGACCACCTGCCAGTCATCGCGACCGGTTGGACGAGGCTGATGAGACCAGCGTGAGGTCTCCCGCGTTTTTAGCCAGACATCCCCCTGAAAGATGTTGGCACCATGTACCGGGTCAGGATCAGGGATGCTGATGGTGCCGTTTTCACCGTAGATTTCGAACCGCGGAGATTCGCTGTCCCAGACGTCAAAGCTCATGGTCATCGACCCTATAGCTCCGGAAGAGAACTGCAGCAGGCTTAGGGAGTGCGTGTCGACCTCGACGTCCATCCATTCGCCGCTGCGAGGGCCGTTTTCGATCATCCTATTGTCGAAAGTGCGCCGAGCCATTCCGGCAACCCGGTCAACGGGACCAAGGCAGCAGATCATGGCGGTCAGGTAATAGGGCCCAAGGTCCAGCAAAGGCCCTCCGCCCGCTTGGTAATAGAAATCCGGGTTGGGATGATGGCGTTCCGTCCCGTGGGTACCGACATGGGCAAAAACCCCTGTCGGTTTGCCAATGGCACCCTCGTCGATCAAGCGCCGAACGGTCTGCCAGCGACCGCCCAGAAATGTGTCGGGTGCGCAACCGACCAGTAACCCCTTTTCAGAGGCCATGTACAGGATCGCTTTTCCATCCGATCGGTTCATGACCAATGGCTTTTCCGAATAGACGTGCTTGCCAGCCTCCAAAGCGCGCAAGCTGATGTCGGCATGAGCTGCCGGAATAGTCAGGTTCAGAACACAGTCAATTGTCGGATCGTCGAACACCTCATCCGGCGTGCAGGCCTTGGCTATACCGTATTGATCCGCCTTGGCGCGGCTTTCCGAAGGATCGAGGCTTGCGCAAGCCACGACCTCGATGTTCGAGAATTTGGATAGTGTTTTTAGATAGATATCGCTGATACGACCACAGCCAATAAGGCCGACCCGGAAGGATTTCGATGTCTCACCTGTCATCATTCCTGTCTTCGTAGAGGGGTAAGTAATTCGGGGGCATGGGCCCTTTGTTGCGACCGCCCTGGTTCATCTGCTCCCAGGCGTGGGCGAGTATTCCGACTGAGCGGGACAGGCAGAACAGCCCTCGCGACAAGGGCGCAGGAAAGCCAAGTTCACAGAAGATCACAGCTGTCGCGCCGTCGATATTCATGGCAATTGGCCGACCGCCGCGTTGACGGCCGAGTTCGGCCTGAACCTCTTCTCCGATATCGGCAAACCGGCCAGAAACTGTGCCTTCTGCCGCCGCATCTCGAACAAGTTGCATCAATCGTGGTGCGCGTGGATCGACGGGCTTGTGAAACCTGTGACCAAAGCCCGATACAATCTTGCCGTAGGTCTCGCGCCAACGGTCCAAGCCATCCCGAATAGCGTCATTCAGCGAAGCTCCCGCATCCATGCGAACCGCGATATCATAGTACAGCTCGGCGCACTGCTCTCCTGCCCCGCCATGCACGTCGCCCAGCATGTTCACCGCAGTCGCCATCGCATTATTGAGACCTACCCCACAGGTGGCGGCCATACGCGCAGCCGCGATTGAGGGAGCCTGTGGGCCGTGATCCACGCCTGCGACCAAAGCGGCCTCGAACAGGCGTGCCTGAGCATCGCTGGGCAGATTGCCCCGCACCATCAGCCATATCATCTGCGGGAAAGATACGTTCCCGATCAGGTCCTCTATGGCGTTGCCGCGAAAAGCGATCTGTCCGGGTTTCATGTCGATGATGGAGGTACGCCACCATTGGCGAATGGCGCGCTCATCCATTGTCATGTTTTCATCCAACACGGTCATTGAGCCTGCACCCCTTTGAGCGTCTGGGTTTTGCTTTGCGCGGCAAGGCGAATGGGTGCATTGCGCGCGCCATAACCGGCATAGCCCATACGGCGTTCAACGATTTCGAAGAAGAAGCCGTTAAAGATCGGGCGGCTATAGATCTGATAATACTCTGCACCCGCTGCCCGGTCGTAGAGAATGTTGCCCTCGCGCAGTTGGGCGATCAGATCATCATCCAATCCGAATGTCGCTTGCAAATCGGCATAGTAGTTCTCTGGGATCGTCAAACTGGGAAAGTTTGATTTGCGCAACTGATCCGACGTTTCAAAAATATCGTCCGACTGGAAGGCGATGTGCTGAACACCGGCCCCAAACCCATCTTCAAGGAACGAAGCGGCCAGTGTTCGGCGCCCAACGGCCCCGTTCAGGTTCAGGCGCACTTCGCCCTCGGGGCTTTCAATAGCTTGGCTTTGCGCGACGCCGGACGGGTCGGCGACGTTCACGATAGGAGACTTTGCCATCTCAAAAGTCGAGATGTAGTAGAGCAGCCAGCTTTGCATCTCATCATGACGCATGGTTTGGGCCAGATGGTCGATGCGGCGCAGACCGGCAGGTTGGGTGGCTTTGGTTTTCGCGACCGGCTCGAACTCGATATCCCATACCCGATGCAGGTCGGATTTCTCATCGATGAAATGAACGACGTTGCCACCAACGCCCCGAATGGCCGGGATATCCAGTTCCCCTGTTCCCACCGGCTGTGAGAAATTCGGCGCGCCCAATGCGGTCGCCCGCTGAACCGTCTGATCCGCATCCCTGACCCGCAACCCCATGTCACAAACGGAGGGACCGTGACCCAGGAACGCCGAATGGGCAAAACCTTCCTTTTCGGTATTCACAACGATGTTTATCGCGCCCTGCCGCCAGAGCTCGACAGACTTGCTGACGTGTTTTCGTTCCATGCGAAAACACATTGCTGACAGCATGTCTGCCAGCTGCGCGCCGCTTGTTTCGTCGGCTGTAAATTCGACGAACTCAAAGCCTGACGCATAGACGCGTTCCGGTAGATCCGGGATGCCGAAATCGGTTCCCGGCTCGGTCCGGGATACCTCATCCAGGAGGTTCACCAGCGACCTGTAGCTGTCTCGGGCCAGTGTTCGGCCACCGAGTTGCGGCGCTGCTTCGTTGACGCGCGCAATGGACCAAGGCCCCGTGTATCCGGCGCGGGACAGCACCCGTACGAAGCCCGCTAGGTTCAGCGATCCAAGCCCCGGCAAGAGCCCGAAATGCCGCTTGAGCCTGCGGATATCCATTTCAAGCCGGGGTGCATCGGACAGTTGCACATGGAACAGGCGCTCTCCGGGAATGTCTCGAAGGCGCGCGGGCTTGGACCCGTCAGCCAGCGAGAAAAAGGAGTTTAAGGCCAACCCGAAATGCGGGCTGTCAATCGCCTCGACAATGCGCAGCGCCTGTGCGTCCGAGTGGATGAGGTCGGACCATGGCAAGCCCATATAGGCCAGACGTACCCCCATCGCCTTTGCAATCTCGGTCGCTTCGCCAAGGTCTGTGATCACCTGATCTTCGGTGGCGTCGGCGTCCACCTCAAAAGCAGAGCCAATGAGCAACAGTTCTGTGCCCAACTCGCTCATTAGGTCGAGTTTGCGCTTCAGCCGATCAAAGGCGCGCTCCCGACTGCTGCCGAACTGGCCTTCAAGGTTATGGAACGGCTGCAGCAGGCAAATCTTCAACCCGAGATCTGATGCAATCTCGCGAATTTGCGATGGCGACCCGTCAAAGGCGGTCAGATCCGGTTCATGCAGTTCAACTCCGTCAAATCCGGCCCCGGCGATGGCATTCAATTTCTCCGCAAGATCGCCGGGGATCGACGTTGTCGAGACCGAGAGGCACATTACCCCTGATACCCAAACATGCGCGGCAGCCACAGGACCAGATCAGGCATCAGCATCATAATCACCAAGGCGAAGATGAGCACCGCTAGGAAGGCCCAGATTTCCGAGATGATTTCACGCAGCGGAATGTCCGTCACGGCGTTGATCACAAAGAGCAGAATGCCATAGGGCGGTGTGATCAGACCGATCATCGAGTTCACGACGACCAGCACCCCGAAATGCACCAGATCAATCCCAAGCGCTTCGCAAGTGGGAATGAACAGGGGCACGATCACCAGGATGATCGTCGTTGCGTCCAACACGCATCCCAGCGCGAGGATCAGCAGGTTTACGAGGATCAGGAATACAATCGGGCTGACGTCCGAACCCTCCAACAGGGCCGAGATCGACTGCGGTATTTGCTCCTGAATAACAATGAAGTTCAGAATGAACGCGCCGCCAATGACCACCCCGACGGCTGCGGAAGAGCGCGCGCTGTCGACGAAGACTTGATAAAGACCACGAAACGACAGGGCACGATAGAAGAACGCTGCTAGCAACAGGGCATAGAATGCTGCAACTGCGGCGGCTTCGGTCGGCGTGGTGACACCCCCGTAGATGCCATAAAGTAGGATTGCGGGCATCAGCAGCGCCGGAAACGCATTGGCGGTTTTAGCCGGTAACTCGCGTAGTGGAACTGGTTCTTCCAAAGCAAAATTCCGCTTTCCGGCCAGATAGTAGTTCATCGCCATCAGGACGACGCCCATGATCAGGCCGGGCAGAATGCCAGCAAGAAACAGCGACCCGATAGATGCTTTGGAAACGAGCGCATAAAGAACCATCGGGATCGAGGGCGGAATGATCGGGCCGATCGTCGCCGACGCCGCCGTGATTGCGGCTGCGTAGCCCCGGCTGTAGCGGCCATCCTTGGTCATCATTTCAATGATGATCTTGCCAATCCCCGCGGCATCCGCGACGGCCGAGCCGGACATGCCAGAGAAAATCAACGAAGCCACAACGTTCACATGCCCAAGGCCGCCCTTGAACCGCCCGACCGCCGCAACGCAAAAGTTAAGCAGCCGATCCGTGATCGACCCCGCGTTCATGATATTCGCGGCGACGATGAACAAAGGCACAGCAAGCAGGATCGTGCTTTTGTAGAAGCCTTGCAGGATCTTCTCACCCGCCAGCGCGACGTCCAGGCCAGCGACACCCAGATACATCAGTGACGCTAAAAGGATGGAATAACCGATAGGTGTCCCGATGCCTGCCAGAACAAAGAGCGTCAGCAGGCAGGAAAGAAGTTCAAAGCTCATTTGCTTGCGTCCTCGTCGTCTTCCACATCGACCCGCGGATGATCGTCGACCACGTTGAATCCCACGACCATTTCAAGTTCGGTTTTTGGTGGGCCATTGCGCATGATGTCAAAGAACAGCCACGCATACCGCGCGGCGACGACCAGCATGAACACGGCATAGATCGAAAACACGGTGCGCAGCGGTATCTTCTCGCCCGAGAAGGGGTTGCGAACGGTCGCGGTCTTGCGGATCTTCATCCAGTCGATGTAGTCCCAGGTCGGCAGAAAGCTGTAGAGCATCCCGACCACGATTGCCGCTGCCGCCAGCATCGCAAAGACCTGACGGACGCGTCGGGGTACAGACAGATAGATAATGTCGAATTTTACGTGATCCCGCTCGCGCACGATGAAGGCGCAGCTGAAAAAGATCACCCAGACCCAGAGGATGCCGATCAGTTCAAGCGTCCAGCCCGCTGGGGTAAAGAAGTACCGCAGAAGAATTTGCAGTAGGAAGATCAGGAAGATTGCCGCCAGCATCCCGCCGGCAATCGCTTCGGTCAGTCGGGAGAACCCTTTGATAAAGGCTTTCATTGTGGTTCTCCCTCCCTTGTCTTACTGGGCTCAGTTGCCCAAAGCGTTGATTTGGTCCAGAACACCATCCGGCCAAGATCCAGCGAATTCGCTGTCCAGATACATCGACTGTACCTGATCGCGGAACGCGGCGAGATCGGGTTCGTAGATCTCCATCCCCTGCTCTTTCAGGAAGCTTACAAGATCTGCTTCTTTCTGAAGCTGCTTTTGGCGACCCGATTCAGCCGCGGCGTCGGCCGCTTCCTGGACCTTGGCTTGCTGTTCAGGGGTCAGGCTGTCCCAAACCTCTTTGCCGATGGCGATATAGTTCAGGTCAACCAGATGTGACGTCAGAACAATCTGGTTTGTCACTTCGTAGAACTTTGCATCCACAACTGTCGGCAGCGGGTTGTCCTGACCGTCAACAGCACCGGTCGAAAGCGCGGTATAGACCTCCGAGAACGCCATTGGCGTTGGAGCGGCACCCAGAGCCTTACCCAGGAACTGCCATGCATCGGTGCCCGGCATCCGCAGGTTTACGCCCTCCAAGTCGGCTGGCGTAGAAACCGTCAGTTCATCTTTGGGCTGACGCAGGTTCACCTGACGACGGCCCAGATACATGACCGACAGCAGTTTGACGCCCAGTTCTTCTTCGGCCTTCTGCTTGAACGCATCCATCAGCGGATCGTTGAAGACAGCCACCTGATGCGCGGCGTCCTGATGAACATAGCCCGCAGTAAAGATCGAAAACTCGGGGAAGAACTGCGCCAGTTCCTGCGCCGAGGTGATCGACATTTCCAGGTTGCCGCGGCTGATAGCATCCAACTCGGTACCTTGAGCGAAGATGGTGCCGTTATAGCTGGGCTCATAACTCGCGAAGTCCGCGACCATCGGCGCGAAAACCTCGGCCATGGCGACCGAACGTTGATCAGTTTCTGACCCCGACGTTGCAAGGCGAAGTTGTACTTTGTCGTCTGCAAGCGCACCGCTTGTTGCGCTGAACAGAACACCGGTTGCGACCAAGGCTGATACAGCAGCCCGGCGGGTAAGTTTGAAAGTCACTTTTTTCCTCCCTGAGACATCATTGATGCTTCTTTTTGACGATTCCAAGTTTTGACCTATTTTGGGCATTTTGCAAGATTTTTTACAAAATATATGATATTTTATAAAGCCGATACATTTGCAATCGGTGTCTGTCGAAAGCTATCTATCCTGATCGTTTCACCTGTTCTGCAAGAATTCTGAATGGCCTCAATGACTTGAAGCGTTCTGAAACCTTCCCATCCGGACACAATCGGATCTGCTTCGCGCCGAGCAACCTCAACAAAGTGCCGAAGTTGATTGACCAGGGGGTCAGAGGCACCCTTCTTCAGCGCGGTGGATGAGATTGGCGTCCACCAGTCCCTTTGCTCGCTCTGATAACTCCAAAGTCGAAGATCAGGGACGGACAACGACCCATGAGAGCCACCGATCATGTAGCTACTCTCGGTGGTCGAAGGATAGATTGGATATTCCCGAGACGTCATCTCCCAGCTCCATGGGGCAACGATGCTGTCGGACACACTTATGGTCCCTATTGCCCCGCTTTCGAACGTCAACAACGCTCCGGCGACATCTTCGTTGTCGTAACCCCGCTGCGATGCAGCCGACTGAGCCTGTACGGTCATGACTTCTCCGGCCAAGTATCGCAGCAGATCCACATCGTGGACAAGATTGACCGAGATGGGCCCTGCACCGGGTTTCTTTCTCCAGGGCGCAGCATCAAAGTACTCGTCTGGCTTATAGAACCAGCAATTCGCATGGACAGCGCGCACATCTCCAATCTTCCCATCGACAATGGCTTCCTTAGCCGACCGGATCAGAGGATTGTGCCGACGATGATGTCCGACCATCAGTGGTACATTGGCCTTCTCCGCTGCTTGAACAAGCTCAAGTGCAGCGGTGGCTTCCACGGCGATCGGCTTTTCGACAAGAACAGGACAACCATGTCGAACACACGTGAGGCCTTGTTCGACATGAAGCGTGGTCGGGGTCGCCAGAACAGCTCCGTCCGGCGTCTGATTTGCAAACATTTCCTCGAGGGTCTCGTAACATGCGACCCCGTTCTCAACGGCGTAAGCACGGCCTTCATCGCTGGGGTCGACCACCGCGACGAGATCAACATGGCGCAACGCACGGATAGCGTCTGCGTGGCGGCGTCCAACAAGGCCAATGCCGACAATGGCAATGCGAAAGTTCTTAGACACTTTGCTTCCTTCCGGAGGGTCCGGATAATCCCGAAACCAATGATTGCGATCGGGCTGCTTTGCCCAATTTGAGCTTGACCGTATTGGGGTTTTTGCGATTCCGCAATAATGTATGATATTTTTATTTTTACCATACATCAGTTTGGATTGCTGATGTCTCTGAAAAATGCTAATTGAACGAGGAAACCAAGAATATCGGGTGAAACGCATGGCGAAACAGCCGTCCACGATAGGTGCAAGCACCTATCAGCGCATCAAGCGGGATATCATCTTCGGGGAGCTGCAGCCCGGCTCCAAACTGAAGCTGGACGCTTTGAAGGAACGCTACTCGGCAAGCCTTTCGACACTTCGTGAAACGCTGAACAGGCTCGCCAGCGACGGATTTGTCGAAGCTCCCGAGCAACGAGGTTTCCTGGTCACACCAGTTTCACGAGAAGACCTGACCGAGATTTCAGAGCTGCGGGTCCTGTTGGAATGCCACGCGCTTGAGTTGTCCATCGCGAACGGCGACACGGACTGGGAAGGCAACCTCGTTGCCGCACACCACAAACTGCACCTGATGGAACAGCAGCTTCTTAAGGGCGACGAATCCGAGAAAGAAACCTGGAAACGATATGATTGGGAATTTCACCAGGCGATGATCGCGGCCTGCAACTCCAGGAACCTTCTATCTCTGCACTCGATCATTTACGATAAATATCTGCGCTATCAGATGCTTGTGCTGACCTATCGCGGTGAAGAGGCCGTCCAGGAGCATAAGGGTATGTTCGATGCCGCATTGGCCAGAGACGCGGACACGGCCAAGAAGCTGTTGGAAGATCACATCCGAAACGGCCTCGCGCATACCTTGGAGGCTATGTAAGGCGGCATTCTGATTGCGTGCTTCGACGTCTTCAGGTCAATTTGGCAGGGAATATCTCAACATTCTAAATCTAAATTGAGAAGCTTGTGAACGGCGCGAACCCGCCGTTCGCCCAACCTCCAACCTGCTGCGGCAGCAGCCCCATAGCGAACATTGGCTGCGTGAGTAAAAACCGGGGCTTCTCGAACCGGCACTGCGCTGACATAGCGCCAATTCGCTGCGTTTGCTCAAATGTCGGCAATTTGGTCAATGCTTGGGTTGGAACCACATCTTCAGTGCGGCCTCCGAATTTTGCCGGTCATTCGCAAACCATCACGAATGTTCAGTCCCATCATCGTGAGGTTGACTGCCCCGGCGATCAGCTCAACCACCTGAACCAGATAAAATGTGCCGTCAAACTCACCGGCGGCGGCTTTGCCAGCCAGAAACCATGCGGCAGGTACAAGGATCAGCAAGCCGTTCAGCGCAATGACAGGCATTCGGGTTTTCTTGGCTCTCGTGAGGGCATCCTTGCGTTTCCTGCCCATTGCCATGCCCGATCCGCCAGCAATGGCCATTGCCGGGATGAGGATGAACATACCTTTCAGGATCAATGCCTTGACGGTTGCGACTGTTTCATGGCTCGCAAAGAGTTCGCTGGTGGCCGTTGATGTCCAGAAGAGGAGGATCATCACAAAGCCGATGCCCCCCGCGATGGCGTGAATCTTTGTTTTCATAGCGGTTCGCTCAAATTGGCTTTTGGAAAGGATTTCGTCAGGCCGTGCAGCAATTCGGCACGGCAACCTTCTCGAACAGATGGTGGGCGGTCACAGCGCTGGAAGGATAGTGGCTGAGCTGCTGCTGAAACTCGGGGTTTGAAAACGCCGCGCGGAAGTCCGCGACAGACTCCCAGACCGCGTAGTTCAGGTACATGCTGCCGTCACCAACGGCTTTATGCAATTGAGTGCTGATGTAGCCCGGCTGCTTTTTCATCCATTGGGCATCGCTCTTCCAAGCTTCAACCAAGGCGACTTGGTCTACGGGATCGACAGTGAAGAGATTGACGAGAACGACGGGTCCAGCGTCAATGCCCAATTGCCGTTCAATGGGAAACTCGGGGTCGAGGGGTTTGAAACTAACCATTTCGGCGCTCCTTGAAAGTTGCTTCAATTTGGTGTCATATTGTCATATATAGGATCAATAATTCAATTGACAATATGTTGTCAATAAAATGAGGGGCCGATATGCCTGACGAACAAAGGACCAAAGCAGGAGAAGCGGTGACGGCGTTGATACTGGATGTGTTTCGGCTGAATGGTCGATTGCAGCTTGCCGGTGATCGCCTCGTATCAGAACTCGGTCTGACAAGCGCCCGATGGCAAATCCTTGGCGCCATTGCTTATTCTGATCGACCGGAATCCGTTGCCTGCCATGCGCGGACGATGGGTGTTCACCGGCAGGGCATTCAACGGATCGTCAATGAGTTGAAAAGAGAGGGCATTGTGGAACTTCAGCCAAATCCACACCACAAACGCGCGCATCTTGTTGTTCTGACTCAAAAGGGGCAGGAGTTGTACGAAGCCGCGATTGCGAGGCAAATCCCATGGGTGAATGAACTCTCGGAAGGCCTGTCGCCAGATGATATAGCCACAGCGCAGAATGTTGTTGACCGTCTCAAGGCACGCCTCGAAGAGGCCTCAATGCGGCAAGATCAGAGCTCGCCCCCTGAGGGTTCCATGAACTGACCAACGATCAGCAGAATGATGTTGGCGACCACCAGAAACATCACCGCCCCCAAACCCGCAGGCAGCAACGCATTGGCGACTTGCTTCGGGATTTGCTCGGCCATCAGCTCATGTTTCAGGATCAACGCGTTACCGCGAAGTAGATAGTTTTAGGCCGCCGTGTAGCGGAAATTGCGGCCTTTGCTGCGGTCCTCAACGCGGTTCAGGTCGTTTATGAGGGGCGCGCGGACCGGCTGGCCGTTTGGCTCAATGCCATTTGCGATACTTGCCCTTTTGGTGGCAGCCGAATCTTGATGCGGCTGCGCTCAATCTCCCCTGTTATTGGATAACAATTTACATCAGTCCTAAGGTTCGGGATTGGATGCTGATTTATCGACGACTAAGAACTCTATTTCGGCTCTCAAAGAAGTGGAAAGGTGTATTTATGAAGCGGAGTGCTTTGGCATGTGTAGTTTTGTTGCTGGCGGGATGCGCGTCATCCGTGCCTCCGCCATCGGCACCTATACCAAATCCCGGTCGCGTAAGTGCACCGGTCAGCTCACAGCAGGCACAAGTGAGATTTCGACAGGTCGCCTCTCGAATTGAGCCCGTTGCAGAGCGAGAATGTCGCCGCCAAACTCGGGGAGTGAATTGCGATTTTTTGATCCGCATTGATCCAAACAAGAATGCGCCCTCAAACGCGTATCAGAGTTTAAGCAGGTCGGGACGCCCCGTAATCACAATGACTCAAGCGCTGACGCGCAATGTGAGCAATACCGATGAACTTGCATTTGTTATGGCGCATGAGGCCGCGCATCACATTCAAGGGCATTTGGCACGACGGGCCCAAAATGCGGCGGCTGGTGCGGTGCTTTTGGCGGGGCTGGCAACAATTGCGGGGACTGGGCCGAATGACATTGCCGCAGCACAAGATCTTGGAGCCTTTGTTGGCGGGCGAAGCTATTCAAAGAACTTTGAATTGGAAGCTGATCGATTGGGCACGGTCATAGCCTACAAAGCGGGCTATGACCCACTAAAAGGTGCGCTGTACTTCGCACGAGTTCCTGACCCTGGTGATCGTTTTCTAGGCACACACCCCCCCAACGCGCAAAGATACTACGCGGTGCAAGATGTAATGGCTCAGATCGGTCGTTGACCAATTTGCGTTTACGTTTTGCAATCCTGATCTCGGTTCCGCAAAGCTGAGTGATAAGGGGATCTTTCTGCAATATTTGAGGTCCTCACCCTAGTGGGGAGTGCTCCGCCCCAATCTATGGCCAGCATTTTCCTGGCCCAATAACGACATCACTGTTAGCGGTAGGTTGAAACACTATTCTCTTTAGGTCATCCCTAATGCTTCTTTGTACATCTCCAACACAGCTTCTTGCTCTGCGATTTCGTCTTTGTCTTTTTTCCTGAGGCTTACGATTGCTCTCAGCGCTTTTTGATCGTAGCCACGCGCTTTGCTTTCAGAATAGACCTCTCGAATCTGATCCGCGATATCCTTCTTTTCCATCTCAAGGCGCTCAATTCTCTCGACGAACTGCCGCAGTTCTCCGGCTGTAACCTTGTAGCTGTCTTGGACCGAATCCTGTTCCATCATTTACCTCATTAGTTCCACCTGCGTCTCTTCCAGGGGCGGACAACAGGGCGCCGGGTCATCGGGCAATATGCCGGATACATCGGCACCGGCCCGACCGCAAGCGCGCATTCGGCGTGACGGGCTTGTCTGCCCTGCACCAATCCGATAAGCGCGGTCACGGGTTCAAAGGATGAGCGTAGACAACCATGTTCGACATTATCGTCTGGGGCGGGGCCGCCCTGTCAGTGGCCGGGCTTTTCGGTCTTGTCTGGTGCATCCTGCAGGTAATGAAGGCACGTAGGTCCAACCTGACAGATGACGAACTTCGCGCTGCGGTTCAGGGCGTGCTGCCCTGGAACCTCGCATCGCTTTTCTTGTCCGTTCTGGGGCTGATGATGGTCATCCTTGGGATTTCGTTCGGATAACCGAACCGATCAGACCGGCATATTGTCGAACCGTGCCTCCAGTGCATCTTCGCACAACGCGGCATCCAGACGCCTCAGGCGCGAAGGTATCTGAACACGCTGCGCACGCATTTTGTCCAGAACCAAGCTGACGCTGGGCTGAAGCGCCAGACGGGTCTCCAGACACGCACCATGCAGCTTTTCTTCAAGCCGTTCCGCTTCGGTATAAAGATCCTGAGCAGTCATTTCCTTCCTCCCATATGGTGCCAGTGTGCCTGATATAGGTAACGAGATTAAGACCAGCACGAGACCTGACTGAAACATCGCGGAATCTTGCCTGTGCGGGCGAAAAACCGACAATATGCAACAGGTCGCCCAAAGCGTACGCTCAAAATGCACAGATTGCTTTGACAGACATCAATTCGTGATTTGGTACTTTAAACATATTCCGCTATTGCTATATGAATGAAAGCTGAACGGAGAATCCCATGACGCCCATTGTGAAAGCCTTTTTCGACCCCCAGACGTTTACGGTCTCGTACGTGGTGCAGGAGCCCGAGGGTCTGGCCTGTGCCATAATCGACAGTGTGCTGGATTTCGATCATGCGTCGGGGCGCACCGATACCAGCTCGGCCGATCAGATCGTAGAATATGTTGAGGCGCAGGGGCTCAGGGTGGAATGGATACTGGAAAGCCATGTCCATGCCGACCACCTGTCGGCGGCACCTTACCTGCAGGAAAAGTTGGGCGGCAAAATCGGGATCGGCGAGAATATCGTGGTCGTTCAGGACACGTTTGGCAAAGTCTTCAACGAAGGCACCGAGTTTCAGAGGGATGGCAGCCAGTTTGATGCTCTGTTCGCCGAGGGCAGCAGTTTTCACATCGGCCAGATGCGCGGGGACGTCCTGCATACGCCGGGCCATACACCTGCCTGTATGACCTACGTGATTGGCGATGCGGCCTTTGTGGGCGATACGTTGTTCATGCCGGATTTCGGCACTGCGCGCTGCGATTTTCCCGGCGGGTCTTCGGAGGACCTTTTTGCCTCGATCCAGAAGATTCTGTCTCTGCCGGATGAGACGCGGATTTTCGTGGGCCACGACTATAAGGCACCCGGTCGCGATGAATTCGCGTGGGAAACCACGGTGGGCGAACAGAAGGCACTGAACGTTCATATCGGACAGGGCCGCAGCATCGAAGAGTTCGTCGAAATGCGCGATGCCCGCGACGCGACCCTAGCGATGCCGCGTCTGATCCTGCCCTCGCTGCAGGTCAACATGCGGGCCGGCCAAATGCCGCCGGCTGATGAACAGGGCGACGTTTTCATGAAGATTCCCGTCAACAAGCTGTGACGCGGAAGCGGGAGAGGAACCTGTCATGAACGTAGAGTGGCTGTGGGGGCTGGCGGGTGGTCTGCTGATCGGGTTGGGTGCCGCCGTGTACCTACTGTGCAATGGTCGCATCATGGGGGCCAGCGGTATTCTGGGTGGGCTGGTCGAACGCAACGACCGAAGCGCCACGACCGAACGGCTGGCCTTTGTAGCCGGCCTGATCGGAGTGCCGTTTCTGCTGCGCCCGCTGATCGCGCCACAGGCGCAGACTCATCTGACCGGCGATATGGCGATCGTCATCCTTGCAGGATTACTGGTCGGGGTTGGCACGCGCATCGCCAATGGCTGCACCTCGGGTCATGGGGTCTGCGGCATATCGCGGTTCTCGCTACGCGGGATCGTCGCCACGGTGTTCTACATCCTTGCGGGCGGGCTGACGGTGGCGCTGTTTCGCCATGCTCTGGGGGTAATCTGATGCGGGGTCTGTTTGCCTTTCTCGCAGGGTCCCTGTTTGGCACCGGCCTTCTGATATCGGGCATGACCGATACCACAAGGGTCCAGGGCTGGCTGGATGTGTTCGGCAATTGGGACCCGACACTGGCTTTCGTCATGGGCGGGGCGATTCTGCCCATGCTGGTGGCGTGGCGGCTGACACGGAACCGCGCACCTCTGGTGGTTGACCGCTTCCCTGCCCCGCCTCGCGCTGAGCTGGACCGCCGCCTGATCGTCGGGTCGGTTTTGTTCGGGGTCGGCTGGGGATTGGCGGGTTTGTGCCCGGGCCCCGCGATGGCGTCGCTGAGTTACGGCGGCGTTGGCGGAATTGTGTTCCTGATTGCGATGATTGCGGGCATGTTTGCGGCACCAAAACTCGGGGCGCAACTGGACAGGGTGGCCAACGCGGCCTAAGCACTTGCCATGGAGATTCGACCGATCACACCCCGCTATGCCGTCTCGCCCCAGATCTCGGTCGAGGACGTGCCAGCCATCGCCGAGGCAGGATTTGTCAAGGTAATCTGCAATCGTCCAAATACCGAAGTGCCGCCGGATCAGCAGTCTGATGCAATCGGGCAGGCCGTGCGCGATGCAGGGATGGAATACGAAGTGCTGGAGTTGACGCACCAGACGATGACGCCGGAAAATGTTGCCCTGCAACGCGATCTGGCCGAAAGCTGTGGCGGGCCGGTGCTGGCGTATTGCGCGTCCGGGACCCGATGCTCGGTTGTCTGGGCGCTGGGGCAGTGCAACCGGCTAAGCACGGACGAAATTCTCGATGCAACCGGCAAAGCCGGCTATGCGCTTGACGGGCTTCGCCCGGCGCTGGAGCAGTTGCGCGAGCAAGGCTGAGCCGCCTACCCGTCGCGATCACCTGCGGGTGCCGGCAAACCGGCTAGGTGCGAAATTTCAGCAACCCTTTGATTGGAACTGGCAGACAACAGGTCATCCGGGTCCAGCAGAGCGTCATCCACCGCCGGGTCTCCGCTTACGATATCCTCCGGGATCTCCGATGTAAGCATATCCTCCATGGGCGGGGAAACCGGGCCGGTCCTGCTGGCCAGAAATGTCTGCCCGCCATCGGCTGGCAGCGCAGGGGCCGGGCGCTGTTCGTTGATCCGAACCGCGCGCATTCCCCCGCATTGCCCCAAACGCCCGATGGCCATGCGGGTGCGGTCGATTGCAAACACTTCGACCCGATCCACCCGCGCGCCCTGCAGCGGCAGGACGTCCCCGACGGACAGTTCCGACAGCGAGGTCAGCGGCAAGGACATTCGGCTGATCACGGTGTTCAGTTCCGCCCGCATCACGCCTGACGCCTGATCCAGACTCAGGCCCGATTGCGCAGACTCCTCTGCCTGTTCTTCGTCAGAGAGCGGGCGTTTGGGCAACAGGATACAAACCTCACCCTGCCGGGCGCCCCCGGCAAGTTCGACCGTCAGATCGAACACACGATAGGCTTCATCCACCAGTGCAAGGATCAGGCTGCGCCGGTCTTCGGCCCGTGAGGCAAACTCATACCCCGACAGGCTGGCCACATCCGCAGAGGTTTCGACCAGGTTCACCGCCCGGCCCAACATATCCTCGAGCAGCGGTGCAACCATGGCCGCGTCCGTATCTGTGAAGGCGCGCTCGGGCGGTGGATCGGAGGTGACCATTGCAATGGTCTGCTGCTGTACGATGGCCGACACGCATCCGGGGTTCAGACACACCGCCGCAACGCCGCCCTGATCTGAGGTGAAGATCAGCAGCAGCCAGCCATCGTGAAGCCGCCCGGCCATATCCTCCTGTGCGCGCACGGCCTGTTTTGCCCCGATGACCGACAGCGCCAGCCCCATGCCCTCGCCGGCAGCGCGCGCGAGCCCCAGCCGCAAAGCCCGCAGAACGGATCGGGGCGTGTCGACAGCACCTTGCTGCTGCGCTGAAAGCTTGCGCGCCAAAGCTGTATCGACCCGATCCGTCATCGCCCCGTTCCGCCGTTTGCAAAGGTTCCGACGCTTGGTGTAACCCGGTGACCGTTACGAATGTCTTTATGACATCCTCATTGCGCGGCCTGACGGTAGGCCAGTGGCAGGTTGACGCGGAAGGCCGCGCCCCCCTGACCGGGCAGATAGGCGACGTCACCCCCAAGGCGCTGCATGATCTCGCGGCAGATCGCCAGCCCCAGCCCGGCCCCGCCCGCCTTGTCGGACCCAACGCGCGCGAATTTCTCGAACACCATCGACTGCGCCTCGGGCGGAATGCCACCGCCATTATCGGTGAAATCAATCACCACCTGCCCCCCGACATCATGGGCAGAGATTGTCAGCACGGGCTCAGCCGCGTCACAGTATTTCTGGGCGTTTGAGATCAGGTTGATGAACACCTGCCCCAACCGGTCCAGATCGGTGTGCAGCGGAATCCGTTCACTCGCGCGGACCCGCCGTACGCTAAGCTTGCGATCCCCGCCGGCCAACGCGCTTGAAACCGCACGATCCAGAACCTCATTCAAGCTCGCGTCGCCCATGTTCAGACTGACCTGTCCGCTTTCCAGCACGCTCAGGTCCAACAGATCGTCCAGCAGCCGGGTCAAACGCAGCGCCTCGTCGTGAATGATCGCGGCATAGCGGGTCTGTTCGGCCTCGCTGAGCCCGTCAGTGTCGCGCATGATCTCGGAAAACGCGCGGATCGAGGTCATGGGCGTGCGCAGCTCATGGCTGACCTGGCTGAGAAACGCGTCTTTCTGCATCGAAACCTGCGTGAGCTTTGCGTTTGCCTCGCGCAGCTGGCGTGCGGTGCGGCTGAGTTCGGCCGATTTCGCCTCAAGCTGGCTGGAGTATTCAAGCATCTGCGCGGATTCGTCGGCCACGGCCAGCAGGTCCTCGACCGAGACGGACGCCCCGCCCACGATCTGGCCGATCATCGCATGGGCCGTCGCGGCACCGACCGAGCCGCTGAGTTCGCGTTCCAGCCGCTCCAGAAACTGCGGTGTGGGCTCGGGTAGACGTCCGGGGCGGCCATTCTGACGCTCGGCCTCAGCCTGAAAGAACTCCTGCGCCGGATTGGTGCCCAGAATCCGCTGTGTCATGATCATCAGGTCTTCGCTTTGCGCCACCGAACCCGTCCAGCCACGCGGTGCGGCTGAATGGTCAAAGACGTTGACGAATTGCGCGCCCTGCAGGCGTTCCAACGGGCTTGGGAAGCTGAGCATTGAGGCGACGCAGAATGCGATCGTATTCAGTGACAGCGACCACATGACCGTGTGCACCATCGGGTCGATCCCATCGATTCCAAAAAGCGCCTGCGGGCGCAGCCACCCCCAGCCGAAGGGGCCGTTTTCGATTACCGAAGCGGGGATGATCCCGCCCTCCATACCGGGCAGCAGCAGGGTGTATATCCAGAGAAGGAATCCGACGCTGAGCCCGACCAGCGCCCCGGTCCGCGTGGCACCGCGCCAGAACAGGCCACCGACAAGCGCGGGCACGATCTGGGAGATACCCGCGAAAGCCACCAGACCGATCGAGGCCAGCGCGGCCCCGCCGCCCGACAGCCGGTAGTAGAAATAGCCCAGCGCCATGATCACCGCGATGGACACCCGCCGCGCCATCAGCACGATGGTCCGGACGTCGCCCGAGACCGACGCTGTACCTTCCTGTGTGTTCAGCCAGATTGGCATGACCACATGGTTCGAGACCATGGTCGACAACGCCATGGCCGTGACGATCACCATCGACGTGGCCGAGGAGAACCCGCCAATGAAGGACAGCATCGCCAACCAGTCATTGCCTTGCGACAGCGGCACGGTCAGCACGAACAGGTCCGGGTTCGATCCCTCAGGCATCAGGTCCAGCCCGACCACCGCAATCGGCACCACGAACAGGCTCATCAACAGCAGATAAAGCGGAAAGGCCCAGGCGGCGGTGCGAAGGTGGCTTTCGTCATCATTCTCGACCACCATGACCTGAAACATCCGCGGCAGGCAGACAAATGCCGCCGCCGAGAGGAAGATGAAGGTGGTCCAGCGACCCGCATCCACATGCCATTGACCGATCTCGGAGGCGTCAATCTGGTCCATCATCGGCCCCAATCCGCCAGCGATCCCCCAAACGACGAAGATGCCAACAGCTAAAAGCGCGAACAGCTTGACCACTGATTCCAGCGCAATAGCGGTGACAACACCGTGGTGGCGCTCATTGGCATCCAGATTGCGGGTACCGAAGAGGATCGCAAAGACGGCCAGACCGGCAGCCACCCAGAACACGCTGGAGCCTTCGCGGTAGAGGCCGGTGGGATCGGCCTCGGCAAAGATCGAAAAAGACAGCGTGATCGACTGCAATTGCAGCGCGATATACGGCGTGCCGCCCAGCACCGCCAAGATGGTCACGCAAACCGCCAGCGTGTTGGACTTGCCGTAGCGCGACGAGATCAGGTCAGCGATGGATGTGACACGCTGGCTGCGCCCGATCCGCACCAGCTTGCGCAGGCCCCACCACCAGCTGATCATTACCAATGTCGGGCCCAGATAGATCGTCACGAACTCCAGCCCGGACCGCGCGGCGTTGCCGACCGCGCCATAAAACGTCCATGCGGTGCAATAGATCGACAGAGAAAGGGTGTAGATCAGCGGGGACCGCAGCCATTTTCCACCCCCGCGCGCGGCAAGACGATCTGCCGCAAAGGCCACGCCGAACAGCAGCACCACATAGCCCAGACAGACCAGAATCAGGATATTCAGCGTTGCCATGGCTCGGCCTCGGGTTCGGCATCTTCGCGCGCGGCCATGCGTCGGGCGGCGATGCCGAAGACCACGCTGATCAGGATCAGAACACCCCAGCAGGCAAAGATGTAGAACATGGCCGACGAGAGCGGCAAAGCCTCGGCCGCTTCGCTTTCATCGGGCCACAGCAGAGGCAGTGCAAGCATGGCGGCACCCAGAAACGGCAACAGCCGTGCCGCATCCGCCAGCCTGCGCCTGCGGTAACTTTGCCGTTCCAAAAACAGCGAGGGCCGGACCGGCGCGGGCCGACCTTTGCCGTCGCCCGGGGAACTCATGATTGCGACGCCTGCGCGTGCAGATCGCGCACCGCCGTCAGAACCTCGGTATTCGAGAAGGGTTTGGTCATGAAACGGCTGACCCCGGCCTGTTCGGCCATCTCCCGATCGCGGGATTGGCCGCGCGCGGTCAGCATCAGAACCGGCAGCACCTTCATCTCGTCATGCTCGCGCAGATCACGCAGCACATCCATCCCGCTTTTGCCCGGCAGCATCACATCCAGAATCACCAGATCAGGCCGGGCGGCCAGAATCACCTGCACCGCATCCGTCCCCTCGGCATGGGTCTCAACCTGCCAGCCTTCACGCGTCAGCAGAAACCGGATCGCCTCGGTGATATTGGGCTCATCCTCGATCAACAGAACCTTGCGGCTCATATTTGCATGTCCTCCCCATGACCGGTTGCGCGTCCAGCCACCTGTCGGACCCAGACTAAGCGCTGTGTCACGAAACTGTCAAAACCCTTCGCTCAGGATCGATGGTTCGCGCCGCGCGCTGCAATCGCGTTTTGGACATATGCGGCAACTGGCCCCGGCCTGCGCCGCGGTTTCCGTTGGCTGCACCGTATCTTCGACCGGTAGCACCAGCATGACCGAACGATAGACCGGCTCGGCCCCGAAAGCCTTTGCCGGTTGTGGGGTTGCGATGGCGAAACATTCGAACTCAGCCGCCGTTCTGCCAAGCTGGACGACCCGTTGTCGGACCGGAACTAAAGGCCGGTTCAGCGCTGTGAACAGCGGCCAGAGCGGACACGCCTCACCATGGCGCGGCAGGGCGAACCCCGGAGCGGGCTTGTAGAACAGAACGCTGCCCGAGGCGTCGCAGATCACCAGCCCTGCGGGACGGGCCAGCGTGCCCTCGGGCAAAAACGCCAGCCGCCGCAGCACCGCGGCCAGATCCACCGCGAAAGTGGCGGCCAGCGCCAGCGGGTCGGGATTTGCTGCATCAAGCGCCGCGCAGACCTGATCCAGCGGCATGACGCGCGCATCGGCTGCGTAGAGATCCAGCAGATCCGAGGCCACGGTTCTGGCCGCAGTCGAGCCCAGCGCATCAAGCGGAGTGTCGTCGGCTTGCCCCCCGGCTTCGAGTGCGGGGAAATGAAACCCCTGTTCGGCAAAAAACGCTTCGACCGCATCCAGAGGGATGCCGCGCAGATCGCGTTGCCCGTCGCTGTCATCGAGATAGGTTACCAGTGCCTTGGAGCTTTCCGCCAGCCGTTCGGCATCCTGATGCAGGTTGCGATGGAAACGGTCGCGCCATTCCGCCTCGATCTCTCCGGGTTCGGCCAGAATCGCGGCGGTCGAGCGGATGGCGGCTGCGGTCGAGAGCACCTCGTGCATCGAAGCCGCCAGATGCGGGTCGTGGGTCAGCCGGTCCGACAGAGTTTCCACGGTGCGTTCCAGTGACACAACACGGCGGTGCATCTGGGCCAGAACCCCGGACCAGCCGGGAAAGCGCCCGGCGAATTCCTCAAGCCCGTCGACCTCGGCCTTTTGCCCCACCGCATCCGCCGCCGCCTCGCGCAGGGCGGAGATGAGCGTCTCTTCGATCCCTTGCGTCAGCAGTGACGGCTCGACCGACAAGGCCGCCGCGATGTCGACCAGCAGTTTGCCCCCGATGCGGCGGCGATTGTGCTCGATCAAATTCAGATACGAGGCCGAAATCCCCACCTGTCGCGCCAGCTCGGCCTGACGCAGCCCCGAGATTTGCCGCCTTTCGCGTATCCGGCTTCCGGTCAGGGTGTCTCGCATCACGTCCGTTTCCTTGGCTACCGCATATGGATTTGCAGAATAACTGCATGATTTTTATCTGTTGCCACCAAATTTTCAAAGCGGATTTACAACCTTCACAAATCCCGTCGGGCGAAACCGCTACCTCCCCTTCTCTTTCCGCCCAATACGCGTCACCATGAGACCATGAGCGACCCCGCCTTCGAATACGCACCCATCGGTCTTGTCGAGCTTGAAAACCGGATCATCCGCCGCTGCAATCTGCAATTCGCGCGCACGTTCGGCGGGGATGAGAGCGATTATCGTAACATGCCGCTGCTGCATCTCTACCCGTCGGTCGCTGACTGGGAGCGGATCGGTGCGCGCAGCCTGCAGGTGATGCGCGACACCGGGTATTACACGGACGAACGGGTGATGCGGCGGCGCGACGGAGACCTGTTCTGGTGCCGCGCGCGGGGGCGGTCGCTGACGCCGGACGACCCGTTCCGGCATGGGATCTGGAGCTTTTCGGACATCTCGGAAGAGCGCCCGCTGGTTCAGTTAACCACCCGCGAACGCGAGGTGGCGATCCTGTCCTGCCGCGGCTTGTCCGCCAAGGAAATTGGCGTCGAACTGGGGCTGAGCTATCGTACCATCGAAGCCTATCGCGCCCGCCTTCTGGAGAAATACGGCGCCCGGAAACTGCCCGAACTGGTTGCGAAACTGTCAGGAACGCCGCTGTAATCGCAACCGCCCTCGCAATTAACGCAAAAACCCCCATTTAACAGGCTCAGACGGCGCTTTTCATGGCCGTCTGCATGGCTTATAACGCTGCGTAATCAGACCAAGCCCGCAGGGAACAGACGGGCCAAAGGGGAACCTTCGAGGACACTCATGACAGATACCAAACACGAAGCGGATGTCGCGTTTATCAAGGCACTGGCCGAACTGCTGCGCGAAAACGACCTGACCGAACTGCAGGTCAAACGTGAATATGGCGAGGAAGACAGCCTGAATGTCCGCGTGAGCCGTATGTCGCAGGCTGTCGCTGCTCCGGTACAGGTTGCGGTTCCTGCGGCTGCGCCTGCAGCACCTGCTCCGGTTGCCGCCCCCGCCGCTGCTGAAGCCCCCGCTGCCGTTGACGATCCCGCAAGCCACCCCGGCGCCGTGACCTCGCCCATGGTGGGCACCGTTTACATGCAGCCCGAGCCGGGTGCGCCCGCGTTTATCTCGGTAGGCGCTTCGGTGTCCGAGGGCGACACGCTGCTGATTGTCGAAGCCATGAAGACCATGAACCACATCCACGCGCCCAAATCGGGCACCATCAAGCGCATTCTGGTCGGCGATGGCGACGCTGTTGAATTCGGCACGCCTCTGGTCATCGTTGAGTAAGGCGGGCCCATGTTCGACAAAATCCTGATTGCCAACCGAGGCGAGATCGCCCTGCGCGTGATCCGTGCTGCGCGCGAGATGGGGATCAAGACGGTTGCCGTCCATTCCACCGCCGACAGCGACGCGATGCATGTGCGCATGGCGGACGAATCGGTCTGCATCGGCCCCCCGCCCAGCCCGCAAAGCTATCTGTCGGTGCCCGCGATCATCTCGGCCTGTGAAATCACCGGCGCGCAGGCGATCCATCCCGGCTATGGCTTCCTGTCCGAGAATGCCGAGTTCGTGCAGATCGTCGAAGACCACGGCATCACCTTCATCGGCCCCACCGCGGAACATATCCGCGTGATGGGTGACAAGATCACCGCCAAGGACACCATGAAGGAACTGGGTGTTCCTTGTGTTCCCGGTTCCGATGGCGGCGTTCCCACCTTGGAAGATGCCAAGCGCATCGGCGAAGAGTTCGGCTATCCCGTCATCATCAAAGCCACCGCCGGCGGCGGCGGTCGCGGCATGAAAGTCGCGATGACCGCAGATGAGATGGAAAGCGCCTTCATGACCGCGCGCGCCGAAGGCAAAGCTGCCTTTGGCAATGACGAGGTCTATATCGAAAAATACCTGACCACGCCGCGCCATATCGAGATTCAGGTCTTTGGCGATGGCAAAGGCAAGGCGGTTCACTTGGGCGAACGCGACTGTTCGCTGCAGCGCCGTCACCAGAAGGTGTTCGAAGAGGCCCCCGGCCCCTGCATCACCCCCGAAGAGCGCGCCAAGATCGGTAAGGTCTGTGCGGATGCTGTCGCCAAGATCAACTATATCGGTGCGGGCACCATCGAGTTCCTCTATGAGAATGGTGAGTTCTACTTCATCGAGATGAACACCCGCCTTCAGGTGGAACACCCGGTGACCGAAGGCATCTTCGGCGTCGATCTGGTGCGCGAACAGATCCTCGTTGCCGCTGGTGAGGACATGTCGTTCGGTCAGGACGATCTTGAGATCAACGGCCACGCCATCGAGGTTCGGATCAATGCCGAGAAACTGCCGAATTTCTCACCCTGCCCCGGTAAGATCACGGCCTATCACGCGCCCGGCGGCCTGGGTGTGCGCATGGATTCGGCGCTCTATGATGGCTACTCGATCCCGCCGTATTACGACTCGCTGATCGCAAAGCTGATCGTGCAAGGTCGCGACCGTGCCGAGGCGCTGGCGCGTCTGGAGCGCGCATTGGGAGAGCTAATCGTCGACGGCATCGACACCACCGTGCCGCTGTTCCACGCGCTGCTGCAGGAACCTGACCTGCATAGCGGTGACTACAACATCCACTGGCTGGAGCACTGGCTTGCGGAGAACATGGCCCAGTAAAGTTTTGGGGCCGGAGGCATATGCCCACCGGCCCCGGCACATCTGATATGAGCCTTTCCCCCGAACTTTTACTGCACGGTTACTCAATCGGGATATTCCCGATGGCCGAACACCGTGACGACCCGGAACTGTTCTGGGTCGACCCGAAAATCCGGGGGGTCTTTCCGCTGGACGGTTTTCACATCTCGCGCAGTTTGGCGCGACGCATTCGAACCTGCGCATTCGAGATAACCATCGATCGCGATTTTGCTGGTGTCATAGATGGCTGCGCCGATCGCGCTGACACCTGGATCAACCCCGAACTACGCCGCCTGTATCAGCAGTTGCACCAAACCGGGCGCGCGCATTCGCTTGAGGTCTGGGACGGTTCGTCGCTGATTGGCGGCGTTTACGGCGTGGTCCTCGGCGCGGCTTTCTTTGGCGAAAGCATGTTCTCGCGCCGTACGGACGCATCGAAGATTGCACTTGCCTATCTGGTGGATCGGCTGCGCCAAACCGGGTTTACGCTGTTCGATACGCAGTTTCTGACGGCACATCTGGCCTCACTGGGCGCGATTGAAATCCCACGTGCGGTATATCACAGCGAGTTAAAACAAGCGCTTGATCTAAAAGCGGATTTCACCACTGATTTGCTGCAGACGCCTCAGGGTGTGATACAGCGGATCACCCAGACGTCATAGCGCGCATGGTCCAGAGCGTTCAGTGCAGGAGAGGTCGCAATCATCCAGCCATCAAACAGCTGCTGCGCCTTGCCCTGCTCCCAGATCGTGAGATAGGCGAACGCATCCCCCGTCGGGTTGTCCGCAGGGTACCGGCAATCCCCCAACGCAACATCCAGTCCGAACACGGTCGCAGTCTCGCCGTTCTGCACCTCGATATCCAAGGTCTGCCCACTGACTTTATCGAGCCCACGCAACATGGCTCCGGGGCCGGATTCGACCTTCTGCTGTGCAGCGGCTCCGGTCGCGGTGACCAGCAGCGCTACAAGAGCCGCACGGATCATTCGCTGCCGTCCCCGGCCACGAACTTGACCAGCAACGAGATCAGGCTGACCGCGCCTTGGGTATCAGTGATCTCATCACCCGCCTCGAAATAAAACGGGGAACCACCCGGCATGACCTCAACAAAGTTGCCACCCAGCAATCCTTCGGACGAGATCACGACCGCGCTGTCATCCGGGATAAGGATACCATCAGCCACGGAAAACTGAGTATCCGCGCGATACGTGTCAGAGTTCAGTGTAACACCCGTCACCGTCCCGATCTTGACGCCGGCAAGGCGCACATCGGTGCCGACGCCGACACCTTCGAGCGAGCGGAAAGACGCACCCAGCTCATAGCCTGTGTTGGATTGAGACAGGCCAGTTGACTGGCTGGCGTAAACGCCAAACGCGATGGCACAGGCCAGCACGGCGCCGCCGACGATAACTTCGGTCTTTGTATGAGTAGACATCTATGCTTCGCCTATTCCGGGCTCCACGCCTCGTAATCACTGCGTTCAACCGGATCGGCACGGCGCAGCGAACCCGCAGGTGCATAAGCCAGCGCGGTGCCTGTCAGGTTTTCCTGATGCGGTTTTTCCCAGGGCTTGTGCGCCAGAGGTTTGTCGGTTGGCGGCTCATCCCACGTGCGGTGCAGCCAGCCATGCCAATCGGGGTCGATCCGGCTGGCCTCGGCCTCGCCATTGAAAATCACCCAACGCTTGCTGTCGTCGGCGTTGCGATAGAACACGTTGCCTTCATCGTCTTCACCGACCTTGATCCCCTTGCGCGCAGTGTAAAACTGCGTGTTCAGGGTGGCCCCGTTCCACCAGGTCACGGCCCGCAAAAGACTGTTCAGGATTCCCATCGGCTGCCTCCGGCATTTCTGTCCCCGCAGATATGGACCAAAGGCACGCCAAGGTCCAGTACTGCCAGCGCTGCCTGCGTCATTCCGGCAGGATAGCGGTGACTTCAATTTCAATTCGGTACTTCGGGTCTATCAAGCCACATTCGATCATCGTGGCCGCAGGAGGGTTCGCACCAAATGTCTCGGCCAGAATAGGCCAACAAGGTTCAAACTCGGTTCGATCCGGCAGCATATAGGTCACACGCACGACATCCTGAAACGACGCGCCAGCCTCGGCCAGTGCGCTTTCGATGATTGAAAGCGCGGAACGGCACTGCTCTGCAGCCGTTTCCCCTTGCCCTACGGTACCAGCGACATGAACCCAGCCCCCCGCGACAACGGCGCGGCAATAGCCAACCTTGGCCTCGAATTCGCCGCCTGATGAAATACGCCTAACCGTCATGTATCCCTCATCACTTAAACGCCGCTGTGCTGACAACGCCGAATCCTTGCGAGGCTCTGCCTCGCGCTCCGGGATATTTTTTGGCCAGATGAAGAACCGATCCCCTGCTTCATCTGGCTGTAAATATCCCGGGGGAGACGCCCAAAGGGCGGCGGGGGCAGCGCCCCTTACCCGGCACGCCGATGGTTGTCCGAATGAGATAAAGAGCGCGCTTAACCAGCCGAAGCCGATTCCGCAGCGTCCGCATAGATGATCAGAGGCTGAGAGTCCGATGTCACCGCCTCTTCGTTGACCACAACTTCGGTCACGTTCTTCATGCCGGGCAGTTCGAACATCGTGTCCAACAGAATGTCTTCGAGGATCGAACGCAGACCACGTGCACCTGTTTTACGCTCGATCGCTTTCTTGGCGATCGCTTTCAGCGCATCATCTGTAAAGGCAAGCTCAGCATCTTCCAGTTCGAACAGGCGCTGATACTGCTTGACCAGAGCGTTCTTCGGGCTGGTCAGAATTGTCACCAGCGCATCCTCGTCCAAGTCTTCGAGCGTCGCCAGCACCGGCAGGCGACCGACAAATTCCGGGATCAGGCCGAATTTCAGCAAATCTTCCGGTTCCAGATCCTTGAAGATTTCACCCACGCCGCGGTCGTCATTGTCCCGTACATCGGCACCAAAGCCCATGGCCGAGCCTTTGCCGCGCTGCGCGATAATCTTGTCGAGGCCCGCGAAGGCACCGCCACAGATAAACAGGATATTCGTGGTGTCTACTTGCAGGAATTCCTGCTGCGGATGCTTGCGGCCACCTTGCGGAGGAACGCTGGCGACGGTGCCTTCCATCAGCTTCAACAGGGCCTGCTGCACGCCCTCGCCCGACACGTCGCGGGTGATCGAGGGGTTTTCCGATTTACGGGTGATCTTGTCGACTTCGTCGATATAGACGATGCCGCGCTGCGCGCGTTCGACGTTGTACTCGCTGGCCTGCAGCAGCTTGAGAATGATGTTCTCGACATCCTCACCCACGTAACCGGCCTCGGTCAGTGTGGTTGCATCCGCCATGGTGAACGGCACGTCCAGAATCCGCGCCAATGTCTGCGCCAACAAGGTCTTGCCGCAGCCGGTAGGGCCAATCAGAAGAATATTGGATTTCGCCAGTTCGATATCACTGCCCGCTTTCTGGGCGTGATTCAGGCGCTTGTAGTGGTTGTGAACCGCAACCGAGAGCACCCGTTTGGCTGTCGCCTGACCGATCACATAATCGTCCAGAACCTCGCAGATATCCTTGGGCGTCGGCACGCCGTCCGAGGATTTCAGGCCGCTGGCCTTAGTCTCTTCACGGATGATGTCCATGCAGAGTTCGACACACTCGTCGCAGATGAACACGGTCGGGCCTGCGATCAGCTTACGCACCTCATGCTGGCTTTTGCCGCAAAAGCTGCAATAGAGCGTGTTCTTGCCGTCTCCGCCTGAATTCGTCGCCATACTTTACCCCTCGGGCTCCGTCTCAGCGGCCCCTTTCAGGGCCGCGATTGCCGTATATGCCTGCAGCTTAGGCCAGCGCTCTGGCAGCTACAATCTCAAAATCATTCCTCACGCCCGACGCGCGCGGATTTGAACCTAGTCTTCGTCGCCATCCATTTTGGCGCGATTCTCGACGATCTCGTCGATGTGGCCCCAATCCTTGGCCTCTTCCGGGCTCATGAAATTGTCGCGGTCCAACGCTTTTTCAACCGCCTTTTTGGTCTGCCCGGTATGACGCACATAGATGTCATAAAGGCGATCCTTGAGTTTCTGCGTCTCAGCCGCATGGATCATGATATCGCTGGCCTGACCCTGATACCCGCCGCTGGGCTGGTGCACCATGATCCGGCTGTTGGGCAGCGAAAACCGCATCCCCTTCTCGCCACCGGCCAGCAGAACCGAGCCCATCGACGCGGCCTGGCCGATCACCAATGTGGAACATTTCGGCTTGATATACTGCATTGTGTCGTAAATCGACAAACCGCTGGTCACGACACCACCCGGCGAGTTGATGTAGATCGAGATTTCCTTGTTCGGGTTTTCCGCCTCAAGGTGCAGCAATTGCGCCACGACCAGATGGCTCATCCCATCGTGAATAGGACCGTTGATGAAAATGATCCGCTCTTTCAGAAGGCGCGAGAAAATATCGTATGCACGTTCGCCCCGGCTGGTCTGCTCGACGACCATGGGGACGAGTGTGTTCATATATGTATCAACTGGATCGAACATTCGGAACCTGCCTGTTTTGCGATGGATCGGGACATTACCCGAAGAGAAGTTACCCGAGTCTTAGTGCCGCCACAGGGGGGCTGCAAGGGGGGCCGCGCGTTCCGGGGCTTTCCATTGGCTCGGGTGATCTGCTTGCATCCTCTGCGGTGGCGTGACAATCGCCCTGCGCGGATTCGCGCTGGTCACATCACGCTATTTTGATCCGTGCATATGGAAATACATGCTTAGAAATTGTACCAAGAGTTCCCGCTGCAAGGTGGCTTCGGACAGCCCCGGGATTCGGCGATAGTAACTAGGGAATACGATTATGGCTCTGCCACAACTGACCGAGGATATGTCGCCGACCGAACTTGACCGGATGGTCGAAAACGCAACGCGGGCATCGAACTTCCTCAAGGCCATCAGCCACGAAGGGCGCCTGATGATACTGTGCCACCTCGTGTCCGGTGAGAAATCGGTGACTGAACTGGAGCGACTGCTGTCCGCCCGGCAGGCGGCCGTATCGCAGCAATTGTCTCGTCTCAGGCTTGAGGGGCTGGTTGTTCCCCGGCGGGAAGGCAAGGCGATCTATTACAGGCTGGCCGATGAGCGACCTGCCCGCATCCTTGAGGTGGTTTATGAGCTGTTCTGCAGCCAGGACTCAAACTGATCCGCTTCGCTGCCCCTTTCATACGGCTGAAATTACAGCTTTCTCGACACGATGGGTACCGCCAGTCAGCCCGTACGCGATGCGTTGATTGATGACATACGAAACCTGTAGCTCTGTCCGTTGAAAGCTGCTAACCAATTCGAAACAAGCACTTATGGAGCAACCGATGATCCGCACAATCCTGATTGGCCTGGCCCTTGTAACCCTGACCGCCTGCGAAACCGCAAAGGGCGCCGGCAAAGACATCGAAAACGCCGGTGACGCCATCCAGAACGCAGCTGAGGACGTTCAGGAAAATATCTGAGCGTGACGGGATATTGCGCCTGAACGATACCTGACCGCAATATATAGTTGCCATATTCTCCTTAGACGACTAACATTGTCGCCACAGGTGCATAGACGCGGCATTGCATTTCTGACACTTCCACGGGGTTCTTTTGCGCAAGCGAAAGAACCCCGTTCCGGTCCGGGTGGTGGTGCGTGGTAGCCTGTATGAACCGATGGTTCTCAAAAAGGAAAAGGCGTCAGGTGCTCAGACGCGGTCTTTGCATGCATCCTTGCGGACACTCCTGACGCCTTGCCGGTCCGATCCGCCCGAGGGGCGTTTCGATCCAGTTGCCGTAGCCCCCGAAGGAACCCCAGCGACCGCCACACGCGCTATGTCGCGTCGCAGCCCGCGCAGACCTTCTGAGAGGCTAATCAACTTACCCGAACCGAAGCCCGGCCAAACTGATCCACCACCGGTAAGCCATTACAACCAAGGACAAATCCTAGAACCTGCCTTCGTCGCTGCGGCCCCCTTGGCCTTTGCGTCCCGCCCCTGTCCCGAAGAACTGAAGCCGTAACCAGACTGTTGCATCAGCGCCTTCATCGGACAAGAAAATAGCACTGCAGCATGAAAATTAGACGGGGATAAACTGTTGATATCCACCGGGAGAGCCATGTGGATAACCCGAGATTTCGCGGCAAGAAGCGGGCTTGGGGGCGGAAAAGTTCAAACGGTGGTCACGGGCCGGAATCCGACCGATTTCTGCACCTGCAAAGGCCCCGTGCGCCGCGTTAGCGGCGAATTGTCCGAGTTGTACAACACTCAACTCCCCAATCTTTCGAATCGTACAACCGGAGATTCGCTGATGCGCTGCACCATTTCGCAAGCCCGCACCCAATTGGGAGAGCTGGTGACCCTGACACAAGACCCGCGTGCGGTGATCGTGCTGACGCGCTATGGTAAACCGCTCGCCGCACTGGTCTCGATGACCGAGGCCGAGCGGATATGGGATCTGCAGGATGATGAACTGGTGGGGCACAAACACCCGCTCAGCGGGCTGCGCGGGTGGTAGTCCAAAGTGCGTGGAATTCCGGGAATGGAACCGGGGCCGGACGGCAGGTACCTCATCGCGCGTGACGCCGCGCTGAAGGTCCGCGAGATCCAGATGACCCGTGCCGAGGAACGCCGCATCCTCAAGCGCGGGGGGCTGGAGCCTGTCGCGGGCGGCGAGATCGCCGCCCGGCCCATCGCCTCCCTGTGGAGACTTTTATTTATGAGAAGCGCTCCGACCTGACCGGGTACCTACTACTCCTGCCGCAATCACGCGTATCAGCGGCAATACCCCCTTTAACATCCGATCAGGCCGGAAACGCTTCAGTTCACCTGACGTTCCAGAACGGTGCTATAGGTCGTTCCGTTCCGCAGGCTACGGAAATCGGCAAAGATCTTGCCGTCCTCGTACCGCGCATCGATCAACGCATTGGCGCCAATCACCAGCGGGGATGTTTCAACGATGCCGATCGCGCCCGATCCATCGAGGCTGATGGTCCCGGTGGCTTCGTATTCGTTCCATTCAGAGTCGCCCTCGCGGCGCCATTTGCTGGGGCCCCAGAAGACATTGTCTTCCTGCATCTGGACGTCGAGCATCCATTCGGCCTGATTAAAGCGGGGCTGATCCCCCTTGTAATAATGGCTGGGCTGCACGGTCGTATAACTCCCCAACCACGTGCCACGCAGGTCCGGCGTGGTGTCGGCCAGTGCAGCGGTTCCGAGGGCGAGGGACGTGGCCAGGGCAGCTGCTCCGGCAGTCATGTATCTGGTCATGGGGATCTCCTCCTGAATGCGACCATCTGGAGTTCAAAAGCGAACATCCTTGCTGTGGCCTACAGATTGGGCGGAGGTGTGCCGGTTACAACTTACCTAAGGGAAACTTCATGAAGCGTTTAGCTTGGCGTTAGATGGCGCTGCCAACGTGCACCCTGCCACCCCAGAACCCCACGACATTCAAACGATGGACTAGAGAACCCATCCTACGTATCCCATGAAGCAGATGTAGCATGGGGTCGGATCGGAATCCGAATTTTGGGCGCCGATCACTCTCAGCCAGATTGAGCCTATTCTCGCCGGGCCTGCCACCACTATTGGGCCTACTGTTCCCACTGCCAAGTTAAGCGCAGATTGTTAGCCAACAGGCTAAGTGGGATTTCCTTAGCGCCAAGTGTCGACGCCCTTACAAAGCGGCCCTAGATGAGAGCCAGAAAGCGAGAATTAATCGCGACAATTCATGGGTAAGCTCAACCAGCTGTTGACCTCGGCCAGCATTATCCGGGCGACGTTGGGATTTCACCCAGCCGGTCAAACACTCAGCTTGTAACGTTTTCAGTGTGTCGGTTTCGTTGCCAACAACCATAACACCTGCAAACGACTAAAGAATGTCTAGTGCACCAGCTTGATATCAACACCATACTCGAATACTTGGGAGCTACGATAAGCCAAATAACAAATAACAAGACAATTGGGGTTGTTGAGTGTTCATTAGACTTCCTCTCTCGATATGCACGGCAGCTATGTTGTCTGTTGTCTGTTGGCTGTGCATACGCGCAACTTCAATCGAATGAGGCTGAAATACACTTTTCTCAGCCATCGGCTGACATCATTCAAAAAATGACGCCTCCAATAATACTCCTAGATGAAAGTCAGGAAGAGAGCGTCGAACGAGTTGGTCCATTCGCCATAGTCAATAACTATCCCTACTATCGATATCGACTCTTAGGAAGGGATGATGCGTGGGCGCGTCATCCATCTGCCTTAGGTGGAGCATTTCAACTCATTGCTGAAAGCGGGGATTTTGAGAAACTAGATGCCATCGTCGATGAAGCGATGAAATCTGCCGTCTCCCTAGAGAACGGCGGTATTACTTGGTATTATCCAGAAGTCTACCCGCTTGCTCGTATGAGAGGTCCCAAGCTTCAATACAGCGCGCTTAGTCAATCGAGCCTGCTGGCGGCGGCAATGCGCATGGAAGCAGACGACCCTGAGAAATACGGACAGTTTCTGGAACAAACAGCCAGGGGGTTAGAATTCGACTACCATAAGGGCGGCGTACTTTGGCAGGATAGCGTTTTTCTGGAAATGCCCCTATTCCACTCCCCGCCTGAAATAATCCTGAATGGCTGGATACACGCGCTGCTCAACTATGGGGATTATGTAGCGACTTTTCCATCTGCAGAGAACAGACGAATTTTTGACAACAACATAAAGTACTTAGTAGAGTTGCTGCCAAGTTTCGATGATCCCGAACACAATATCAGCTTATACTCAAACGCAACCCCGTTACGGCTTAAGCTGGACAGTGGAAGCGAGGCGCTAAGAGCAGATTTCGAAAGCTTGGATGACAATTTTCCTGACTACTTCATGGATATTGAGGAACTGGAACTACCTTCCGTTAATGGTGAAGTTAAAGCTGCTTCCTATGACACTCAAATCAGAGAGTTTAAGAAGGGCAACCCAGTAATAACTGTCACCTGCAACAGGTTGTACAACACCAAAATCTCCAGTGAAAAGCCTTTTGAAGCTCAATACTATCGAGCTGTATTTGACCGCAAAAGAGCGACACCGAACAACAACAAGGAAACCATCGTTCTAAGGAGCCAAAAGGCCGGTAATCGCCACGAAATTGTGATAAACGCTGAGACCGACGGTGTGTTTTGTGGCTATGGCACAAATTTCGCGAAACCCGGAGGCAAAAACCTTTACCATGCTTATCATGTGGTGGGATTAGCGTATCTAGCCACCCACTCATTTGTAAGCGAGCAACAGCGCGAGATATTACTCGAATATGTACGAAAGTGGGATGAGTATACCAGCTTTCACGTTGGAGAAGGCAGGGTTTTTTATCCATATGACCAGTTACTGATGTCTATGAACGGGCGCAAATTGGTTAAGTCTTCACTTGACTGGGAAGAACTGAGAGCAAAAACAATTGACGCTGACTAGAAGCTGATACTGACGCTCTTTCCTGGCGAGTTTTAGCCACCATTTATAGCGTGGAGTTGGGGATGAATCCTTTTCCAGCTTAAAGCCAAAGGCGCCGGTCTCGTCTATGAATACCAGCAATCAGGTTTTCTAACTGACGTGCTGCCTGAAGGGATGGCCACTATGTGACTATCACTACCTTCAAATCCAACGCCGCCTGAACCATGACCTGCCTCCCGAAACGCCCCTCGTTCTGATGTAGAGTTTGCTCAACCTTCCTGACCAATTTTTCAGGATATTGATTGGCATCGGGCCTTTGGGGAAGGTTTACAGCACTTTGCAACCTGTTCGTCAGCCGCAATTGGATAAATCGTACAATTAAAAGCACTAATATCATCCAACAGCCACCGAAAGGTGGTCTGCAAATATAAAAACGCGCTTAAATTATTGAATTGCAAGAGTATTCTTAATTGAAATGGTGCCCCCACACGGACTCGAACCGCGGACCTACTGATTACAATCGTGGAACAGTAGATTGACCACCAGAACCCTTTGGTAATCCTCAGGATTTCTCCGAGAACCAACATGGTTCGAGTACGACTGTTACTGTAACAGAATCCGGGTGGTCAACCCGTACATGTAAGGGTGAGTCAGATTGACTCAGTTGGGGAGTGCCAAACTAAACCATTGGAATAGTCTCACAAACAATCAGTAAACCAACTGCACTTTGCGTGTTCCGACTAACCTTCCAGAATGATAGGGGAGCCCTACGACAGAATCTTCCGGGTCTGTGCTCATGGCCACCATGGACAGTTGGCGTTGCTCGGACAAACTCCGACCGCGCCCACCTTAGCACCAGAGCTTTCTGCGACGCAGAAGAAAACTAAATTGTCGCCCCCCGCTCCAGTGGCATAATCGTCTAAGGCACCGTTCTTAACAACCGCCATAAGTCTTACGTGCACCTCTCTCCCATTAATCGACTTGTCTTTTTTCCACTCTGGGCTGCTGCCAAGTGATGTCATATCGCATGTTGCTCCCACGAGACGGAGCGAATTCTCAGTCGAGTCAATTCTTTGATTCTGCGTTAGGTTAGCTGCCTCTAAAGCTCCGATCCGATCTTGCAAGCCTGTTATTACTTCTGCCTGAGTTGCTATACGCGCAGCTTGGTGACCAATAAGAGTCTCAAGCCTCTTCAAAACGGTGTCTGGTGTTGGCAGTTCTGCTGACGCCTCTGCTGCTCGGCTATTAAATCCAATTGTCGCTAGTGCATTGTTCAATCGGCGACACTCCAATGCAGCGGAGTCAGCATCAGTTTCAAATGTATCAGCGAACCTACCGTTTCCTTCACGACACTCTGCGTTCACAATCCTAATTCTCTGGCTTGATATGCCTGGGGTATTAAATACGAGCCTCGCAGAGAATGAAGTCAAGTCACTTCCTGGGGTAATAACCGCAAATATTGGCAGCCCCGGCGCACAACGCGATAAAACTTCGCCTATGAACTCCCTACTCGGATAGCGTTCCCCGACGGAATTGGCCCTGTATGAACTAAGTGTCTCTGCATAATCTCTCGAATAATCAGAATAACGTTCCGCGAAGCTGCCAGTTTGGCGCGAACTCGAACTACCATGAGAGAAACTAAAAAGTTTGAAAGAAGCGCCAGAGTCGCTGTTATTTGACCATTCAGAGAATTCCTGCTCGGATTGGAAATTCTGATTGCGACTAGAATCCCAAATCTGCCGCGTGACAACTTCAACAGAAGCAGACGTGCTAGTCGTAAAAGGTATGTTCTTTGCGGCAACTTCGCAAAAACTTTGCTGCGCATTGGAAATTGTGGGCATAGCATTAGCAACAAAGAGCGCAGCGTAGAAAAGAGACATAGTCTTCATCAATTTTTCCTTCCAAGAGCTTCTAAAAATGGTCCAACCATGCACCGCTCCGCTGCGTTGAACAAGTAACAAGTGAAGCGGTGGTTTTGAAACCATCGGTCAGTGGTCCGCAGTATCAGAAACTAAGTCTCGACCAACCCAATAGAAATTAGATAAATTCGATCCAACCCTCGCTCGTATAGATCTTGCGAAGATGTCTTTCTTTCTCCAAGTCACCTTTCGAAATACTCGCCAAAAACTCAAGTTCCCCGCTCTCCCAACCGTCCTCAAACGCTTGGTTCAATCGCCGCTTCTCTGCCTCCGACTTCGAGCAGGGATAACAGAGCCCGACTATGTTCTGATAATCTGCGTGACCTCAACATTCCCAGTGTTTGCCTCAAGCGCCTCAAGGTGCTGCCTGTATCTAGCTTTGGTTGCGTTCTTAACACCATCGGACTCGGCCAACCATCGATGTGCCGTTTCGCTAATGGTTGTACCTTCTCTCGCAGATCGGTTCTTGTTCGTTGCGCGAACAGTTGGGGCGGTTTTCCCCTCGCTCATAGACGACAAGATTTCGGCAATGACTTCTTTTTGAAGCACCAAGGCTTCGGCCAAATCCTGAGTGCCCAAACCCCTGACTATCTCTTTCTTACCTAGAATCGGTTGGTAGTTGGTCAGCACCGCGACCCTCACGGCGTAACCTTTGCCTCGCTTAAAGAGGCCTTTGGGTAACCGTACATCCATAACAAAAGGCCCCACTTCCAGTTACAAAAACCGGAAAAACCCTTTGAAAACAATGAGTCTGGTGCCCCCACACGGACTCGAACCGCGGACCTACTGATTCATACCACTACGACTTTCGCCGCCACGCTCAACGCGCTTTGTGGTCTGGACTTTCTCTTCACCGTGACCCCAGAGGGCTTTAGGTGGGTGCCGTCAAGTCTCTACACGTTCAATCCGAGTTGCCTCGGAAAGCTTCGCTCGGGATTGCCAGCAGCATAACCTGCTCAGGTTTCCCCGAATTTGACACCAGTTCACCTCAACGTTTCCATTGAGGGCTGCAACATTACCTTAGAGTTTGAGCCTAAGGCGGAGCTACAAATCAGTTGCTCTACCAGCTGAGCTATAGGGGCACTTCTGTTACTTCGCTTCCGGCTAAAAACAAATCCACTTTCTACTTGTGGATCAAGCAATTAGCACAGCTAAGCTTCAAAAGTTAAGACGCGCTTTGGAACACATTCACCAATGTTCCTTAGACAACATCTCACTGGATGGGCAGGCGTATATGGGAAAAGTTTCTGGCTCGCAACCCGCTAATTGCCAGCTGCGCCACTCTTTCTGAACTGGCCCTGATTTGGACCGGCCGCTCGGCGGATCAAAGAGACATGAGGGTAGCGTGAAGCACATGGTGATGCCCGAAGTTGCAATCATTTTTGTCAGTGGTCGCCGCCGTCGTTGGTTTGCGGCTGACAACCTGCGGATCTTGGAGGAAACGCTGTATGAAGACGAAAGCACCTCTGCCCTTACCGTCCGCAATGGCGTGATGCGCAATCCGCTATACCGTCGACGCAAGCTCATACTTGAAAGAGGCCGTATCGCTGCGGCGGAAGACGACAGCGTCGCACCATCTTTGGTCTCGGAGATAATGATAGCCTGACACTGCGCAACACCTGGATTTGCGAGTTTTCAAGCGACGCGTTCAACTTCGGGTAAGTCGAGGCCTGAACGCGCGACCTCAGGTTCGCGGTCAAGCGTAAGACTTTCAAACCAAGTTGAAAAACGCCTCGCGCCACACCGTCGCAGCAGCACTTTCTCGCCTTGCCCTACGAGTACCTTACTACTATTGTCGACTTTATTGGGGGTGCCTATGTTGCTTCCCAATAGCTTTGAGTCGGTACACCCCTATGCAGGCAGTCAGACAACTTCACTCCGAGCGCCCTTTGGCGCCCATCCTTCCGCAGTTTTCCGAACGGTCGATGTGGATCATCAACCATCTGCGGCTAGTGGCGCTGCAGTGTCGATCTGCTGCACGGGTCGATCTGGATCAGGCCTGCGCACTACTCTTGGCTGACCCGGCAGATGCGCGGATGCGCCATGCCGAGACCCTGATGCGCGGTTTTCGTCAAGCGGTCACCAAACGTCCTGTCTTCTTTCGTCCCGGCACGGATGAGTTGTCATTTGACGAAGCATGGTTGTGCAGACTTTTTGAGGCCATTGAGCGCACGGATGATGACAGCTTTAGATTTCTCATTCAGTCACGGGTTCCGCGTTGGACCCAACAGAATCTGGCCTTTCTAATCCGTTCAATTTCTGAGGAATTTCATAAGTTTTAGAATTATTCTAAAAATCTCTTGGCAAGAGCGTTTGATCCGCTAAATATGGATCATGTCCCTGTTTTGACGCAGGTGAGAACTCATAAACCAAGGTGAACCTATGACCCAAACAGCTATTGATCTGACGCCTGATTCCCGTGCTGCAATCGCGGACGCTCTGAACCAATCCGTGGCCGAAACCGCCGTAACAACGATGCTGGCGCAGAACTTTCATTGGAATGTGACCGGAATGGCCTTTGGCCCGCTGCACGAGTTGTTTCAGAAGATTTACGAAGACCATTTTGTCGCACAAGATGATCTGGCCGAGCGTGTCAGAGCCCTGGACGCCCATGCCGAAGGCACCTTGGCCGGTATGCTGAAACGCTCGAAAGTCAGCGAGTTTGACGGCACCGCGTCAGACAAGGAAATGATCAAGATGATGCTGGATGCGCAGGAAACGCTGGCCTCGACGCTGGCGGGCGCAGGCGAACTGGCCGCAGGGCATGGCGACACCCTGACCGAAGACCTGTGCATCAGCCGCGGCCAGACGCACGAGAAATTCGCCTGGTTCCTGCGCTCTCACCTGCGCTGAGTTAACCCGGCAGGGTGAGTTTCACCTTGGCTTTCTTTTTCTTGAGCTTCTTGAGATAGGCCGGTGCCCAATGCGTGTACCGGCCCATCGTTGATTGCTGCCCCATCAGCATGGTGATGAACGCTTCCTGGTGATCCGCACGTTTGATGGATTTGAACAGCTTTTTCTGGCTCTTGGTCATCGAACAGCCGATACAGTGCCCCTCACGGCGGAACTTGCAGACATCGATGCAGGGCGACGGAACTTTCTTGCTCATGTCTTCAAACTCGCTGGCGCGACCACGGGTCTGCGGCTGGTTTCATATGCAGGTCATGACCGAGTTAGCTCGGGTCGTCGAGATGGCGAGTGTCCAGCCCTGCGGTGTCGCAGTTCAGAAATGCCATCCCGACACTTGTGATGGCGATGGCCGCAGGCAGCGCTGTCGTGGTGTTGGTTTCATAATCGATCAAGCCCCGTTCTTTCAGTGCCGCCAGTGTATTGGAGAACACCAGATTGATCTCTTCCCCGAATGAGGCCGGAATACCGGTCGCAGCGGGGTAGAACGCTGCAAGGTAGGTCAGAATCTGCACCTGTTCTTGATCACTGAGGAGGGATGTCACGGTCTTATCCCTCACAAGCGCTGCTTCGAATAGCCGGTTTTGCCGTTCACATCGGATTTGCGGCGCATACTCAGCTCCGTGTCGCGCAGCCGCTGCGCGCGACGGCGCAGATAACGCCCCATATCCGCAAACGGGCGAAGATAGATATCCAGCAGTTGCGATGGATGCGCCTGCGAGGGCGGCAGGCCAAAGGTCAGATCCCGATCGGTCTCGGACAGGTGCAGCGAGCCGAACAGCCAGTCCCAGACGGCGAAGGCGACGCCAAAATTCTTGTCGTGATGTTCGTGCGCGATGGAATGGTGCACCTGATGCTGCGCGGGCGAGATCAGCAGATGCTCCAACCACGGCCAGTAGCGGATTGAAATATGCGTGTGCCTCAGGTTTGACCCGGTGACGTGAAACACAAACGACAGGATATTCACGCCGATCACCGTGTAAAGATCGACCGCATTGCCGAAGAAAAACAGGAATGCCGCCATCGTCGTACCCTGCGCCACGGCGGCGCGCAGACCATAGAGAATACCTTCGAGCGGATGAACGCGATAGACGGTGATCGGCGTCATCGTTTCGGCAGAGTGGTGGACCTTGTGAACGGCCCAGAGCAGCGGCCAGCGATGCATCCAGCGATGCACAAGATATTTGGTGAAATCATCCACCAGAAAGATCGTCACAGTGAAAAGCGCTACGATCACACCCTGCGGCGTGTCTGCAAACAGGCCCCGTTGTAGAAAGTCGATCTCATGCAGCGCGTAGTAGAGAGCCGTCGCAATCGCCAACTGGGATACGAGCAGCGGCGAGATGAACATTGTGAACACGCGGTTGATCACGAAAATCTTGTAATCCGCTTTTGAGGAGGCCGAGAACAGTACCTTGCGGTCAAAGACCTCGCGCAGTGCGGCTCGGATCGAGGATCTTCGGACCGCCACCAGCCAAATCAGCGCAATCAGGACCGTAAGAAGCAGATACCCGATGAAGATGCGTTTCTTCGGGTTTGAAAAGTCCGCAAAGACCGCGCCTATGTGGTCCAGAAATTCCAAGTCTCAACTTTCTAAAAACCCGGCGACGGATTGGGGCGCCGCCGGGTGCGTGGCACGAACTGAAATCAGTCGCTTTCAGCGGATTCGTTTGTACCGAGCTTGTCAGCCAGCGCCGCCAGATCGGCGGTCGCATCATTCGCGCGGCTTTCGATGCCGAAGGTGTCGATCAGCAGTTTCTGAACCTTCAGCATGTTGACCTGGTAGTCCTCCAGCGTCATCTCACGTTCGCGAACAAAGTTACCATCCGCATCGATGTCCGAGACCATCAGACCATCCGGCATGGCAGGGCCAAAGCCGATCAACCAGTTCATGTCAATAGCCGCAGCACCGAGGTTGTTCTTACCCGATTGCAGCGCCATCGAGAAACCCTTCAACTCACCCCAGTGCTTGACATAGTTGCGCAGCGCCTTGTCGGTGTCTTCGCCCGATTTGATCTTGTCGATATCTTTGTAAACCGAACCGGCATATTTGAACGTGGCTTCGGCCAGCGTCTTTTCCCAGTTGGTTTCGATGATATCGGCATAGTTCTTCAACTCTGCACGCTGCGCGTCGGTCAGCGCCTCGCCATTGGCGGATGCGATCAACGCACGCCCGTCGCGGAAGGCGTTAAAGATGGTGGTCATGTACTGGGTGTTCTTGTTGCCACCTTTGTCAGCACCTGCGGCGTAGTAGGCCGGGCCAAAGACAAACTCGGTCTTCAGGTCGATCACACCGTCGCCATTCGCGTCCGCTGCGGCCAGATCCTTTTGTTTGGACACGGCATAGTTCTGCTCGGGAGACAAGCTGACCGAATGCGCCGCGGCACCGAAATACCCGAAGGCTTCGTCCCAGCTGTGCTCTTTGCCTGTGTAATGCGCGCCCTCGGAATAGGGCTTGTCGTTGGGCTTGTTGTCAGCTTCGAGCTTTTCGTCGAGATAGTTGTCGACCGCCTGATTATACGCCATCGCGCCCAGCGTGAATTTCGAGATCAACTGACCCCAGTCCATACCGTTCACCGGGTCGTAGCCCTGGTTCGACGCGGCGGCCAGATTGATCATTTGCAGCGCCACATCGACGCCCGACTGATTGCCCGGCCACGCTGGCATTGCGCCGTTGTAGAACTTGCCCGAGATGTTCTTGCCTTTCGAAATCTCATTCACGGTCGATTGCTTGACCGGGAAGCCGTCTTTCGAAACCGGCGCGATAATGGCGAGGTCTTCTTCAGACCCGTTGAAATAGGCCAGCATCAGCGCCTCTACTTCGGCCGCGTTGTTGCCACCATCACCCTTGCCTGCAGCTTTCTTCAGGCTGTCGTGCAGAACGTGGCGCGCGACCTGACCGGAATAGGAAACCGAATTGGTTTTGTCGCCTTCATAGCCTTTGACCGTGACCGGGAACGGACCATAGGCCTGATCGGCGAATGCCCCACCACCGAGCATAGTCGCGACGACAAAGGCTGTGGTGAGTTTGAGGTTGGATTTCAGCATGGGGACTCCTCTTTTATCCGATAAAAACAATCGGAATTTTATCCCGACCCTTTTAGTCGGCTAATTGGGCGCTGAGTCAAGGGGTCATTTTGGGGCTGAAACAGGATTGTTTGTGTCACTTCGGGACTTCGAGGCTGTATTTGCGGTCAATCCGCAGCCATTGCGACCTGTGGAAGTAGAAAGACCCCGGTTTCGGGGGTGCGATTTACTGCGATCCGGCAGCCATAGGCTCGGCTGAGCAGATCGTTCCGTAGGGTCTCTTGCGACCCCCCCTGATGCAGAAGCGTGCCGCCTGCCATAAGGATAACACTATCGGCGCACATCGAGGTCAGGTTCAGATCATGCATTACCATCACCACGCCGCCGCCCTGGGCTGCAAACTGCTGAATGATCTGCATAACCTGCAACTGATGACCGATATCGAGACTTGAAACCGGTTCATCAAGGAACAGCCATCGCGGGCCTTTCGGTCCGACGGGCTCCCAGACCTGAACCAGAACACGAGCCAGTTGCACCCGCTGCTGTTCACCGCCTGAAAGTTCTTGATAGAAGCGGCCTGCAAAGCCGACTAGGCCAACCCGTGCCAGCGCTTCGGCGGCGATCCGGTCGTCATTTGCCCGGCGCAGGCGCCCCATACGGACGACCTCCAGCACGGTGAAGGGAAAGCTCATCGGTGTGGCCTGTGGCAGCACGGCGCGCAGATCGGCAAGCTCGGCCGCGCTGGCCTTTGCCAGATCGCGTTTGTCCAGTGTAACGGACCCGGAATAGTCGATATCGCCGGTCAGGGCGGCCAGCAGCGTGGATTTGCCCGCCCCGGACGGTCCAACGATGGCCGTAACGTGCCCGGCCATCGCGCTGAAGGACAGATCTTTCAGAATCATACGGCGCCCCAGACGGACCGAAAGCTGATTGGCAGTCAACATCATCCTACAGGTCCACAATGCCGCGTTGACGCAACAATATCCACAGGAAGAACGGGGCTCCGATGACGGCAGTGACAATCCCGATCGGCAATTCCGACGGTGCGATAACGACCCGGCTGATCAGGTCAGCCAGCACCAGAAGCGCTGCGCCCAGCAGCGCGGAATTAACAAGCAGGTAGCGGTGGTCAGGCCCGGACGCCAGCCGCAGCAGATGCGGCACGACGATGCCGACAAATCCGATACCCCCGCTGACGGCCACAGCCGCCCCGGTTGCGGCGGCGACGATCAGCACGGCGCTGGCCTTGAGACGCTGCACCGGAATACCGATATGTCCGGCTGCAGCCTCGCCCAGCGAAAGCCCGTTGAGGCCGGTGGCCAGAAGTGGTGACAGCAATAGCGGAACGATGATGATCGGCCCGGCGATGGTGATCTTGCTCCAACTGCTACCGGCCAGTGAGCCCATTGACCAGAAGGTGAAATCGCGCAGTTGCGCATCGTCGGCCATGTAGACAAGGATACCCGTCAACGCCATCGCCAATGCCGTCAAAGCGATCCCGGCCAGCAACATAGTCGCCACCGAGGTCTGCCCCCTCCGCGTGGCAACACGGTAAAGCAGGATCGTGGTGATCCATGCACCAACAAAGGCTGCGACCGGAACCAGCCATGTGGCGAAGGTGCCCGCGAATGGTAGCGCCGCGCCCAGGACAATCGCGCTGACTGCGCCCAGGCTTGCCCCGGCGCTGACGCCGACAATGCCCGGATCGGCCAGCGGATTGCGAAACAGGCCCTGCAGCACCGCGCCCGATACAGCCAGCGCCGCGCCAACCATGCATCCCATGACCACGCGCGGCATACGAATATCCAGCAGTACAACGCGGTCGCGCAGACTCAGGTCGTGGCCGTGCAAGAGATCCGACAGCGCCCGCCACAAGGATGTTCCGGCGGCTCCGATGGCCAACCCGGCAATCGCGGAAGCGCCGAGCAAGACCAGCAGGACCCAAGTCAGATGCCGGGCGGTGACACTGCGGTCACCCGCCAAAACGACCGGAGCGGTCTGATCAACCATTGGCACCGCGCAACCCGGCAGCCAGATCGGTGATCGCCTGTCCGGTACGCACCGAGAAGCCTAGTAGCAGCATTCCATCCATGCGTAGAATATCTCGGTTCTGGCCAGCTGGCGTGGCGGCAATGGCGGGGTGGGACAGTACTTCTTCATCCGTAACCGAGACCGCGCCTCCGGCCTTCATCATCAGGATGACATCGGGGGCCGCAGTGATGACGGCCTCATCCCCCAGCGGTTTGTAACCCTCAAAGCCTTCGACCGCGTTGGTCGCACCAGCCATTTCGATCATGCCCTGCGCGGCGGTATTTGCCCCGCCCGCCAGAACGCGCCCGCCTTGCAGCGACAGGACAAACAGAACGCGCTTATCGGCCAGACCGCTCTGCGACGTGGCAGCGTCAATGGCCGAGGCCACCTGATCGGCCAGTTCCTCCCCTTGTTCCGAGACCTCCAGCGCGGCGGCAACGGCGCGGATCTTGGCGACGACCGCATCACGGTCATGCCCCATCGGGATGCTGATCAACGGAATTTGCGTTTCGGCCAGAACTTCCAGCGTTTCAGGTGGACCCGCGCCCTCTTCGGCCAGAATCATATCGGGATTGACCGACAGAAGCCCCTCGGCAGACAGGCGGCGTACATAACCGACATTGGGCAACTCGCTGACCTCTGCCGGATGGTTCGAGGTGCTGTCGCGCGCCACCAGACGGTGTTCCTGCCCCAGCGCGTAGATGATCTCGGTGATCGACCCGCCAGCCGAGACGATCCGCTGCGCCGGTTCCGCGCTTAAAGACGTGCCAGCCAGCAGGGCGAGGCTGAATGCGTAGAACAGTCGTTTCATGCCGAAACCTCCTGTGGCAGACCGTCCAGCGACCGCACCAGTTCGTTCCACTTGGCCGCCGCTTCCGGCTCGGCCAGCACACCGAAAATCTGCAGGATCAGAGCACCATGTGCGTCAAACGCCTCGACCGAGATTGCATCACCCCGGCGGGTAGCCTTGGTGGCCTGCCAAACCTCGGCAATGTGATCGGATCGCAGATGCAGGTTGAACCCGGGATCGAGCACATTCAGCCACGGACCCATCTGTTTGATCTCGTTGACGGGGCCGGTGTGAATTTCGATACAGCCCTGATTGCCGACAAAGACCATGATCGGCAGGCCCATCTCAGCCGCGCGGTGCAGGATCGTATCCACTGCCGAAATCGCCAAAGGCCGCACATAAGGTGCACCGGCCATGCGGTAGGCCCCCAACCGGTTCAGTTTGAGGTTGCGCACCATCTGCAGAAACTGGTGCGTGTCGGTGATTTCGTCCCAACCGGCGCGCAGCTTGTCCAGCTTGGCCGGGTCGGTCTTTGCAGACTCAATCGGGGCACGGGGCTCAACGGCCACCGTATCGGACTGATCCGGCGATTTCAGCGTCTCTACCATGGCGTCCCATTCTTCGATCACCGAGCTATCGCGCAGGAAAATCTTGTGCACGGCATCGCCCGCCGCGTCGAAAATCTGGATGGAGAGGCGTTCAGACCCGTCATCCAGCCTTTTGGTGACGGCAAATGCGTGCACCCAATGCTTGGGGAACATCCTCAGATCGATCTCGTGATTGACCACCAGCGCAGCGTGAGGGCCGCCGCGATAATCGTCGTAAATCCCGACTTTCTCGATTACGCAGCTTTCGTTTCGGGTCAGCGCCATCACCTCACCCAGCCGGTTCACCAGTGGAATCAGGTCATCCATCACCGCTGTGATGCGCACCACATCCGCACCCACATTGGCTGCGATCAGCTGCGCCTCGGAGATACCCAGCATATCGGCCAGATCGCGCGGGCGCATTTTGTGGTTATCCTGCTGGGCCGCACGGATTTCGGAAGGGGTCGGGTTTGCCATGGTCATCTCCCAAACAGCTTTGAAAGGGCGCAACTTGCTGGGACCGAAACCGACCGGGCTATGCACAATCTACATTTGCATTTGCGCTGGACCTACAGGCTTGAGCCTGTGGCATCAAGAGCACGCCTTCATTTTCTGACAAAAATACTATGGTATTTGAGAGTCAAGTCCAATAAGGACCCCTCCAGATGGCGCGTTGCAGAAATTCTGAGCGCAACGGCCAACACCACACCCAGCAGACGGCAAGGTAGCAAGCAACCAACGCTCACATCGGGCGGATGCAGCACTCACTGCGTCTTATGAACTTCTGGGGGTTTCAATGAAATCAGCGCTCAAGCGTTCCACCGCCGCTGCCGCTTTGGTCGGCGCGGCATTTTCCGCATTGCCAGTTCTGGCACAGGACTTGGATGATAACGTGATCGAACTGGACGATATCATCGTCACTGGCACGGGCATCCCGACCGAGGTGTTCAAAAGCCCCGGCTCGGTCACTGTAGTCGATGCGGAACAGATCCGTGAAATCCCCCCGACATCGGTGGCGAACCTGCTTTCGGATGTACCGGGTGTCCAGGTATCCGAGAACGATCTGAATCGTATCCGCATCCGGGGCGAGGAATCGCAACGCGTTGCCATCATGCTGGACGGCCAGCGCCTGTCGGATCACAACCGCTATGGCACGCCACTGCTGATCTCTCCGACCGAGATCGAGCGGATTGAAATCGTGCGCGGCCCGTCCTCGGTTGTTTCGGGCAACCGTGCCATTGGCGGGGTTGTGAATATCATCACCAAGCGCGGCGCCGACAAACCGCTCGAGGTGTCGGGTACCGCGGGTTACATCGGTTCCAACAACGGACATCGCGCAGCGCTCAGCGCGGCCGGCACCTACGAGAATTTCGACTATCGACTGTCCTATTCGGAGTCCGATCTGGGCGACCGGAAAACACCCGACGGCGACCTTGTTCCTTCAAGCAGCAATGATCGTGGTCTGCTTGGGTTCTTAGGATATGATTTCGGTCAAAGCTATGTTGGCTTCCGCGCGCAAGATTATCACGCCTCAACCGAGGTCTTCACCGGCGATCCAAGCGCGCGTATCAACCTGCCCAAACGGGACCTGCGCAAATACAGCGCATTCTACGAAGGCGAAGACCTGACGCCATGGATGTCGATGCTGAAATTCAGCGCCTATCAACAAAAAGTTGACCGGGAGTTCGAAAGCTCGTTCGACATCGTATCACCCTCGCCGTTCGCACCGAACAACGTCGTGTCTCTTTCGGATGACGATCAGACGACCAAGGGTTTTCTGGCAACAGCGAATTTCGAATTCGCACCGGGGCATCGCTCGGTTCTGGGCTTTGAATATGAAGACGACCGGTTGGAAACCGACAAGACCAGCATCGTGTCTTTCGCAAGCCCGTTCGTGCCAACGCAGACTACGCTCAGATATGTGGATGCGTCTATCAAGACCTACAGCATCTATGGCCAGCACGAGGCGACCTTTGGCAATTTCACCGCCACGGCAGGCGCACGCTACTACAGCGTCGACAGTGATCTTGATGAGTTCACGGTCGATGGCGTCAACCAGCCGACGCAAAGCAACAGCGATGATCGGTGGCTGGGCTCTGTGGGTCTTGTTTACAACCTGTCGGATCAGGCAATCCTGCGGGCCAACATCTCGCAAGGATATACCTATCCCTCTCTGTCCGAGCTGTTTCTGACGACGACCGCTGGTGGCCAGACTGTTAATGGCAATCCAAACCTGCGGCCAGAAACAGCTACGAACTATGAGATCGGCGGGCGCATCGATCGTGGAAATATCGTTCTGGATGCGGCAATCTTCTATACCGAGGCCAAGGATTATATCACCACGGTCGCGGACCCTTCAAACCCGGGTCAGCTGATCTATGACAACGTCGACAGTGCCGACAGCTGGGGCTTTGAAGTCGCGGCAGAGTTTGACCCGGGCTGGGGTGGTGTGCGGCCTTATGTGGTCCTTTCAAATGTCACGCGCGAATTCACCTATGCAAACGGGTTCGCCACCAAAGACAGCGGGACGCCCGAATGGACCGGAACGGTTGGTCTTCGGTCCGACTGGCAGGCGGCGAGTTTCGGTGGCACGTGGGATGTGTTCCTGCGCGGGGAAAGCTCGTCCACGCTGGAGGATGAGAACGGCGATGTGGTGGATACCGGAACGCCGACGGGCCTCAACCCGACCTCTGGCTGGACCACTCTCAATTTCCGCGGCAGCATGGAGTTGACCGAGAATGCGCGACTGAACCTTGAGGTGAACAACATTCTGGACAAATCCTATCGCGCCAACGATCAGATTCCGGCCGCGGGCCGCAACATCAGCCTGTTTGTGACCGCAACGTTCTAATAAAATCGAGCAGAAACGCAGATGCGCCCGCCGGGAAAACCGGCGGGCGCTTTTTCATACCTGCATGGACCGCAAATTCGGGTCAGGACACGACCCGCAACCGAGCGCCTGACACACGCTGTGCGTCGGGGCGCGGACCGCTGGGAAAGCGGTCCGCAAAAGTCAGACCAGACCGGATCACGTCCGGATCTAGGCGTCCGAGTGTCAGGTCTTCAACCGCCTGTCGGGCTGCAGGTGTCTCATCGCGGCGCATATGGTGCAGAACGAACAGCAGCGAAGCCTCATCCGTCGTGATCAGATCGCGGCTGTCTGCGCAAAACGGGTCAATATGGGCGAACACTCCGTCGCGGCTTTGCACAACAAACTTCAGGAATCGTGCCAGCAGATGGGCCACAGGCAATCCAATTCGATCGCCCCATCGCTCGGATGCTATGGAATAGGCCAGATGCCAAGCCTGAGTTTCCGGGCAACGCAGCGCATCCAGATGATGCCGCGCGACAATCAACAGACCCTTCTCGAAGTTGTCGAATGGAAAGGAGTCGCCGACCTGCATTCCGTCGTTCGGGTCTGCGAGATGATGTGCCGTCATGCTGATGACCTTTGCTTTGGGGGCGTTTGCACTGACAGCCTCATGACATTCGCAGGCAAATCGTTTTGTATCTGCCCGGGTTGAGGAAGCGGCGATGCAGCATGTACCGGAAACCTCAGATCGGCTTGGATTGCCGCGCGCAGCTGGGGTTTCAGCTTGCATCCGAACTGGCTGGCGACATCATCGGTGGCCAGCATCGTGCTCAGGATCGATTTCATTGCCTGTTGTCCTTACGATCAGACCCCACTGTCCTTGGGCCGCTATGAACTGAAATGTTGGGAAGGCCGGGCGTGATTCCGAAGGATCTGACTAAGCCGAAAAATATATGACAAAAATAGTCGGAAATTACAACAGGGGTGCTCCATCAGGGGCTTCTGAGGTTTACAGCCATAAACTTGACAAGATCACACAGGAATTTTAGGACGGGACGGATGACGGGGTTTTGAACCCGTCAGCCAGATTGCGTTTCACCCCTCTTGTTTCCGCGATCCAGCCAAATCTCGTGAACAGATCGACGATTGCCGGGGCCCGTGCGGGCCAACCGTCGTATGAGGTGGATGGCGCCATGAACCTTACAGATCAAACCGGGATGCAGATGCCTTGACCCTGCATTCCGATTTCCCGCAACAGTCTGAGGCGCATATACCGGGGCTGACCTTCGATGCCATCCGCAGGGTTCTGCGGCACGAGGCAACAACCCGAGACCTGACGGTCCACGCGGACAGTGATGTTGAAATCACCGTTCAGCTCATGCGCGGCCTGCTGTCGTTCTCACCGACCGCGCGGGGCGTTCAGGCGCGTGTGCAGTCCTCTCGTCCTGAATGGGTGCAAGTTCTGAAAGAAGGGCTGGTGGAACGGTTGGCTCAGGTCGCCCCGGAAATGGTCGAAGGTTTGCGCTGGTCGGGTGCTGATCAGGCTGGAGAGCAGCCTTCGAACTTCCATTTCGCGCGGGTGCAGTCCGTGACGCCCGTGGGCCGCGCTTTTCTACGGGTGCGGGCATCCCTACCGGATCTGTCCGGGTTTCAGGATGACGCGATTCATTTCCGTCTGGTGCTGCCGCCTACGGGTGTTGCGCCCGCTCAATGGCCGACACTTGCGGCGAACGGCACGACGATCTGGCCCAAAGGGGATCACGCGCTGCACCGTCCTATCTATACGGTGCGTTCGATCGATCGCAAAGCCCGTACTCTGGATGTCGACATCTTCCTGCACGAAGGCGGTCGTGTGACCGATTGGGCCAGTTCTGCCCATCCTGGCGCCGAGTTGGGGATATCCGGCCCGGTTGGGGCGGGCATTCCGCCGACCAACCGCCTGCTGGCCTATGCGGATGAAACAGCGTTTCCCGCCCTCGCTCGTATTCTCGAGTCCCTCTCTCCCGACACCATCGGTCACGTGAACCTGCTGGCTGACGAAGGCGCGAACTGCAACTATCCGATCACCGCGCCCAAGGGCGTCTCGGTGATCTGGCATCGACGTGCGGCAGGGTTGGATCTCGGCGCGCTTGCACTCGCCGGGCATCTGGAAAGGCCCGACCATTATCTCTGGGTTGCCTCCGAGAAAAGCGAAGTTCTGCGCGTTCGCGCGGGTTTCAAAAACCGCAACGGCGATCCCACCCAATCTTATCTCTCGGCCTATTGGAGCCGCTCATGACCCCGCGAATGATCCTTGTGGCCGCGCTTGCCGTGACTCCCACCTTTCTGGCCGCGCAGGAGACGCAACCTGCCCCCGAAGTTTCTACGCAAAGCCCTGCTTTGGCAGAGACAGCACCATCGCTGCCCGAAACCCCCATTCCGACACCTGCGCCTGACGGAACCCCGGTCGCCTCCGAAGCCGCGACCGCAAACCCGGAGGAGGCGCCGGTGGTTCTGTCGCCGGTCGAACCGCTCACCCCTCAGCAAGAGGTTGTGCAGGCAGCGCAGGACGCCTCGGCCGACGCGACTGCGTTCCTGCGTGATGGCGGTCCGTCCATCTGGGCCATTGCGGCACTGTCGGTCATCACCGTTGCGCTGATCCTGTGGAAAATCTGGCGGCTGGCGCTGATCGGTGCGTGGTCACGCGGTAAAGCCGGCAAAGCGGTGGATCTGTTTGAAAGCGGTCAGCCAGATGCTGCGTTGGCCACCGTGGCCGGGCGCAGGGGCATCCGGTCCAGGGTCGTCGCCCATGCCATCGGCGCAATCCGCGCTCTGCCCGAAGACCGGGCGCGCGAGGAAACCGCGCGCGTCGCCAAGCGTGAAATCGCGCAGGCGGGCACCGGGTTGCGAGCGCTCGAACTGATTGCGACCATTGCCCCACTGCTGGGTCTGCTGGGCACCGTTCTGGGCATGATCGCCGCGTTCCAGGCTCTGCAACAGTCCGGAAACCGTGCTGATCCCGCGCTGTTGGCGGGCGGCATCTGGGAGGCGCTTCTGACCACCGCGGCCGGGATGGCCGTCGCCATTCCAGCCTCGGCTGCGCTGACCTGGTTCGAGGCAGTGATCGACCGCATCCGCCGCGATGTTGAGGACGGCGCGACCCGTTTGTTCGTGTTTCAAGCGCCCGATGACCTGAAACTGGCAGCGGAATAGCCCATGCAGTTCGCCCCGCCCGGCCGAGCAAGACGCAAGCCCAGCCTCACCCCGATGATCGACGTGGTGTTTCTGCTGCTGGTATTCTTCATGCTGGCTTCGCGGTTCGGGGTGGATGCGATCGTGCCGTTGCCGCTGGCATCGACGGGTGGTGAGTACACCGGACCGCCGCGCCTGATCGATATCTATCCGGACAAAGTGACGTTGAACGGGGTTGATATGGTGGACCTGCCGCAGGCGCTGGCACCGCTGATGCGGTCCCCTACGGACATGCTGATCTTACGCGGCCAGGACGGGACCAGCCTGCAGCGCATCGTGACCGTGACCGAGAGCTTGCGACAGGCCGGATACAGCTCGGTCGTTCTGGTGGAGTAGAGTGATGGATTTCTCAGCCCCAACCCGCCGACCGCGTTCTGAATCGATCGTGCCGATGATCAACGTCGTATTCCTGTTGCTCATATTCTTCCTGATGACCTCGAACCTTGCGAGGCCCGAACCCTTTGACGTGGCACCGCCCAGCGCCAGCTTGGAAACCGAACCCGAGGTCGAGCGCGTTCTCTATGTCGACAAAACCGGGAAGACATCGTTCGAAGGTGCCGAAGATGCCGCGGCTCTGGCCGCGATCACCGCGATCGCTGACGACGAACAGGCCATTCAGGTTCGGGCCGATGGCGAGGTTGAAGCGCGTGTGTTGGCCGGACTGTTGCAAAAGCTTGCCTTGGCCGGTCTGTCGCGCGTCGAATTGATTGTGACGGCGCAATGAGGCGGGGGGTCGAGTTCGGCATCTTCGTGGTTCTTGCCATCGCGCTGCATATCCTCGCCTTTGCAAAAGGTCCGGTATCAGGGGTCCAATCGGGCGGCAGCGGTGGTGATGCGATGGTCTCGATTCAAGCCGCCGCCCCAACGGTGGTCGAGATGGTCAAATCCTGGGAACGCCCACCCGTTGTGTCTCCTGTCGTACAACCCGAGCTTGCCGCGCCGCAAGCAATTAGGGCAGAAACACCCACCTTGCCTCAGATTGATCTGACACCCGCACCAAATGCAGCGATGCGTGCGGCCATCTCGCAGCCCGAGATTGAGCAGGACGTCGAAATCGAGACAACACCTCCGCCCCCCCCACCGCCGGAGCCGAGGGTCGAGGCAGACCCGACACCCGACACGCGGCCCCAACCCCGTCCTGTGCAGAAGCAGCCCAAAGAGGGACTGAAGGCCAATCAGACCTCGGCCGGGCGGCAAAAAGAGGTCGCGGTCGGGTCTGGTGGCGGTGCGCAAGCCGGTGCAGGCGACGCCAAGGTCACAACCGGCGACCCCGGCAAGACGGCCCGGTTACAGGCCGTCTGGGGTGCCAAGATCCGCGCACGGATTGATCGCAACAAACGCTATCCAAGTAGGTCAAAAGCCAGCGGAAGTGTGACCATCGAGATGCAGGTATCACGCGATGGAAAACTTGTGGCTTATCGCCTGAGAAGCTCTTCCGGCGTGCCAGAACTGGACAAAGCAGCAATGGACGCCGTGGCCCGCGCAAAACGCTTTCCCAAAGCGCCAAAGGAACTGAGGGGAGAAACCTTTAAGTTCAGAGTCCCAATCCAGCTAGCCAAGCGATAGAAGGCAGGCTTCGGTGAACATGATCTCAGTTCAACCTCGGACCTCTGGAGCTTCCGTCCAAACTCGAGTTGGTCTTACAAGCATCGCGTTTCTACCGTGAAGCACTTGGTGACGACATGTCCAGAAAGTGCCGCGAAGGACAACTTCGTCCGAAACATCTGAAGACGAGCTCGAGGGTCTGAGATAATCAAGACCCATGATCGTTGTTGGGCATTTCCACCCTGCTACTTTCATGCCTTCTTCGTAGATGCATTCTAAAAATTGAAACTGAACGCCGTCACGCTGCGGCGCATCAATTCGCTCCCAAGCTCGCTCAGCACCTTTCCGATTGACGCCTAGAATATAGGCGCGATGTTCAGATAGTAGAGCCCGCCGCCTGCCGATCCGTACATTGATTGATTTCGTAGCAAACGATTTCGCCGAAATTGGACGCGATTGAAAAAAAGTAAGAGGACCCAAGAAATGTGGGAATGGTATGTCCTTACAGCATACGACTAAGCTCTATTTAGCACCCACCCTTAACAAATGGCTACTTACATGGTGCTACAGTCCCCGATATCCAGAACTCATTTCGCCTGGACCTGACCTGCTTGGCCAGAAAATCGACCAACAACCGGACCCGCGCCGTATTTCGAAGATCACGATGCAGCAAGAGCCAGATGTTTCGATAAGGCATCGGCTTTTGGAACGGTGCACGGATCAGGCTGGGATGACGGTCTCCAAGGTTGCACGCAAGATAGGCCATGCCCAACCCCGAGGCCGCCAGCGTGATCAGGGGAACCAGTTCAGAGACGCGGTGCTTCAGGGTGGCCTTGGGGTAGTAGCTGTCTTTCACCCACTTCGCGGTGGTGGCATCTTCAGGCTCATGCCAGCCGATCAGGTGGAGCCCCTCGCCGCCATTGTCGCTGATCCGTTCGGCGTAGCCGCGCGTGCAATAGGCTGCCTGTGACATCCGGACAAGCTTTCGCCCGACCACATCGTCCGTCACCTCATCGGCGATACGCAGCGAAACGTCAGCTTCCCGACGCATCAGGTCGCGAATATCGTTTGTGAAATTCATGTTGAGCGTAATGTCCGGATAAAGGTCTGCAAAGGCCGCAAAATCATCCATTAGTGATGTCATCGCCAAGCCATGAGGAAGAGTTACGTAGACTGTGCCCGACGGTTGCGCATCCCGGCCAACAATGACACGTGACGCTGCGGACATTTCCTGCTCGACGCGTTCGGCATGGGGCATCAGGTCTTCGCCAAGCTGTGTCAAGGCGAGGCCGGATCTTGAGCGATCGAACAACCGGCTGCCGACGCGCTCTTCCATGACTGAAACTCTGCGCGTCAGCGTGGTGTGGTTCACCTGAATACTGTCAGCTGCGCCCCGAAGAGTTCCGGTTCTGGCAACGGCCAGAAAATACTTCAGATCGTCCCAATTCAGAGAGTGGCTTTCCTTGATCGACATGAGATGTGTGTTTCATTTTTGATGCATCATGTCCAGAAATTCCTATCTATAGATCATATGTTGACCGGATTACCTTGGACCTATCAAACACAAACCCAGGGACTCTACCCGATGAACCAGATACAATCTGTATTGATCACCGGCGCAAATGCCGGGCTTGGTCGCGAGGCGGCCCGGCAGCTTGCGCTGAGAAAAGGCATATCCAAAGTCTATCTGGCCTGCCGCAACCCAACCAAAGCGAAAGCCGCAAAAACAGCGCTGGAACGTGAGACCGGACGCAATATCTTTGAAATTGTCCTGATGGACGTGACCGATCCGGTTTCGGTTCGCGCAGCTGTGGCCGAGCTTTCCACCCAGATCGACGCCGTAATCCTAAATGCGGGTGGAACGGGCGGGCAGAACCCAAACAGCCTCACTAGCGATGGCGTGACCAACATTTTCGCAACAAACGTTCTGGGGCACGTGGTGTTGGTAGACGCGTTGCTTGAGCGTCAGTTGGTAACATCCACAATCCTATACGCTGGGTCCGAGGCTGCTCGTGGTATTCCTAAAATGGGTATGCACCGCCCCGACCTGTCCGATGGAACAGTGGACGAGTTCAAATCAATCGCCGACGGCAGCAAGTTCGGCCCCGAGGGCGATCCGATGCAGACCTACGGTTACGCCAAACTCACCGCGACTCTGTGGATGGGAGCGATGGCGCGTCAGCACCCCCATATTCGCTTTGTCACCATGAGCCCCGGAGGCACCGCAGGAACTGCTGGCTTTGACGACCTGCCACTTATGAAACGCATTGTCTTCAAACATGTCGGCGGCGTGCTGATGCCCCTGTTCGGCATGATGCACAGCGTTGAAGCCGGGGCAAAACGGTATCTGGACGGCTTGCTGAACCCGGAATTCAAGACCGGCCACTTCTACGCCAGTCAAATCGGGTACCCTACCGGGCCGGTTGTGGATCAAGCCAACATTGATGGGACTCTGTCAGACATCACCACTCAGGACAACGCGCAGCAGGCATTAAGGCAATTCGCCTGATTCAAAGGAGAAATGAAATGGAAACCACACTGAGCATCTTGGTCATACTCGCGGCCCTCATGCTGTCCGGTCTCGGCATCATGTCGATGTTTGCTCCGCGACGCATGGTCGCCAACTTTGCCATCGAACCGGTGGGAACTGCTGGGCTCAGCACGATCCGTTCGGTGATCGGCGGTCTGTTTCTGGCCTCTGTGGCTTTGCTGGCAATCGGTCTGACGACGGGGCAGACGTTGGGCTATCTTGCCGTTGCGATCCTTATGGCGGTTGTCGCCGTTGGGCGCATAGTCGGCATTCTGGCGGACGGGTTCGACAAGGCAGTTCTGCCACCGCTGGTCGTTGAATTGGCAATCATCGCAGTGTTGATGACGGCGTATTACCAGCTTTCCGTGTAGTCGGATCGGCTTGGGAGGGACGGCGGCTAGAGCAGAAGGGCTTACTCGACTGATCACGAGGACGAAAGGTGGCACGAAAGCCAAACTGGATGCCATCATCGGCAGTTTCCATCGCCCGATCCGCGGCACTACTTTTTCTGGCCAAGTGAGCGATCAAACGGGGCAAGGGTATTGATCAACGGCCTTCCATCGGCTGCTTGGCGGCTGGGCGTCTTTCATCGTTTGCGATGCAAGACGCTGCCGGGCAACGGGTCGCGGTTCCCTGCAATTCTCTGTTGCTATTTATCACTACATACGGCCGGTCAGGGACGCCTCAGATGTGAATTTTCTAACACATCCAATCGGCATTCATGTTCTCTGCTTTCCACAATCAAACTCTCATCTTTTCGAACGTTGCCCAAGCGGATTCGAATGCCTCGAAATCAAACTCCGGCTGGCGGGCTGCATCTAAGACAATTCGTTCCGTCGAAAGCAGCTTTTGTATTGCAGCTTCTAGTTGGTCGACGACATCCTTGGGCACGACCAGCGCTCCGTGACGGTCGGCGTGAACCAAATCTCGCGGCTTGACTGTCAGGCCAAAGACTGAAACTGGCGTATCGATCTCTCGGATGTGGACGAAACCGTGGCTCGGCCCGACAGAACCGGCAACAACCGGGAACCCCTCGGGCAAGTCTCCGAGATCGCGCATGACACCGTTGGTTACGACACCGGAAAGTCCGAACCCCTTGTGGACAGAGGTATTGATTTCACCCCAATAGGCACCGATGCAATCCGGATAATCCAAATCCTCAATCACCGCGACGCAGGGGCTGGGCGCTTCGGCCATGTATTTGTAATAGGCCATGCGCCGAGCTTTGATGACGTCAGATGGCTCGGTTGGCGGATTGACGGCCGCAATCTTGGCCGTGCGCGCATAGCCGACGATCGCAGGCTCTTCGGGCGCTGAACACAGCATGGTGCCGCGCGTAAAATCGTCGAAACCGCGCTTGCCCTGCGCCACTTCGATGGCATTGCAGACGGTGGGGGTGTCGACCTTGCGAAGCAGGGACAAAAGGGATGGGGTCATGTGTCCTCCAGCCAGCGGATCAACGCCGCTGTGGTTTCTTGTGGTTGTTCCAATGTCGGGAGGTGCCCCGCACCTTCAATGATCTCCAACGAGCTCTGCGACAGCTGATCATGCATCATCTGGTGGCGCTCAACAGGGCATAACTTGTCTTCGCGCCCGCACAGGACCAGAGCCCTTCCGGCAAATGACCTCAGTGTCACGCATTGGTCCGGGCGATCCATCAAAGCCTTTGATTGGCGGAGAAACACGTCTGGGCCCAAGTCTGTGGCCATCGCCATGCAAAGATCCAGAATAGCCCCCCGAGCAGGTCCGTCGGCCAGATAATTTGGTTTCATCTCGTCGCGCATCACCGCCTTCAGTTTGCCGTCGCGAACTGCCGCCATTTGAGGGGCACGGCGGGCTTTGACCTCTGGACTTTCAGCCAGCGGGTTTGTGTCGAGCAATGCCAGGCGCGAGACGCGTTCAGGTGCCTGACGCAGTACTTCCATCGCCACGATCCCGCCCATCGACAAACCTGCCAGCGCGAAACTGGGTGGCGCATTTTGCAGGATGTCAGCCGCCATTGCCTGCACAGTGTCGTGCCAGGATAACGGGAACATCATCACGGGCCTGCTGCCCGACAGAGCATTGATCTGCGGGCCAAAGAGGCGGGCATCGCACATCATACCCGGCAAGAAGATCAAGGGTGTCATGCCGAGGCCAGCTTTGCCCCCTCAGACAGCGCCGACAACTTGGCATAGGCGATCTGAGGGTCGACTGCGCCAAATCCGGCGAAGGTGCCAAAGCCGCAGTCGCTACCTGCGATTACCCGTTCTCCGCCGACGATCTGCGTAAAGCGCTCGATCCGCTGGGCTACGAGTTCGGGATGCTCAACGAAGTTAGTGGTCGTATCAACCACACCGGGCACCAGAACTTTGTCATCGGGTATCTCGGCCTTGCGGTCGCGGAACACCGTCCACTCGTGAGCGTGGCGGGGGTTCGAGGTCTCAAACAGGACATAGCGCGATTTGGTCGCCATCAGGGTGCTGAACACCTTGTCCATCGCAATATCGCAGCAATGTGGGCCCTCATAGTTGCCCCAACAGATATGCACGCGCACGCGATCCTGTGGTACGTTCTGAAGCGCGTGGTTCAGAGCCTCGACATGCATGTCAGCAATCTTGACGAACTCATCGTCCGAGAGATCGGTGAATAGCATATGGCGCGACAAGGCGAGATCGGGGCAATCCAGTTGCAGATCCAGACCAGAAGCCACGATGGTTTCGTATTCCTCTTTCATGGCGTCGGCCAACGCCGCCAAATAAGCCTCGCGCGTTGAGTAGAAGTCGTTCTGCAAAAACAGAGAGATCACACCGGGCGACGCGGCGTTCATGAAACCGCGCTCTGCCCCATGCTGCTGCATTGCGGTCGTAAGGTTGGCGATATCCTTTTCCAACTCGCCTTGCCCTTTTGAGCGAACTTCACCGGTGCACATCGGTCGTGCGTATTGGGGTGTACCACCGTCATCGGCAAGTCGTTGCAGAAAGCTGGGGAACATCTTCAGGTCCGCAGGCGCATTTCGGGGACTGTCGCCAGAAAACCCGGTGTATCGATCCTTGACATAGGTCGCATATGAAATCTTTGAAGTCTCGCCGTCACTGACGATATCGATACCGGCTTCAACCTGTTTACGAACTGTTTCTGAGACCCCATCGGTCATGCAGGCATCAAACGCAGCCGCGTCGTAGGGGTCACCGTTTTCACGGGCGAAAATGAAATCCACCACGTTTTGCGTTCGGGGCAGAGATCCAACATGTGTGGTTTTGATTGCCATCAGAACCTCCTTACAGTTTTCGTGCCATCAGGATCGTATGGCTTTTGGTTTCGGGGCCTTCGGCAAGATACCCGGTCATTTGCAGTCCATTTTCTTCGAGACAGGTCGCGTAACCGGCTGGAGACAGTGACGCGTGGTAGACGAGTTCCGACGCCACAGTGCCATTTACCTCCCCGGCGCGAGGTCCAACGGTCAACATGAGCATCCCACCGGGCCGCAAATGCCGTGCCATGCGGGCGATACAGTCTTTTTGCTCATCCGCCGTCAGATGGAAAAAGCTGTTCCAAGCGATGATACCCTCGAACTGCCGGTCCAACTCAAAGTTCCGCATATCCGCATTTTGCCAGTCCCCATCCGGCCAACGATCCCGGGCAAGGGCCAGCATCGCATCGGAAAAGTCCACACCCGTTACTGCGAACCCCTCAGCCATGAACCAGCGTGCAATCGGATCGCCAGTGCCGCATCCCAGATCCAACACATGGTCCCCCGGCTTGAGGCTGGCCGTGAAGCGCGCCAGCCAGCGCGCTTCGAACAGCGCTTTCGAGCGACGTTTGTCGTATTCCGTGGCTTGCCGCTCATAAACGGCCTGAGTGTTGTCAGGGTCAGCGGTCATCCTGTCCAGGTCGCTCCTGCCGGGTCATCGGTTGCGGTGATCCGGTACAGTCCTGCGTGCCCGGTCATCGATGGCGCGGCACTATAGGTCTCGCCGGGCAATACCAAAGCTGTGTCGCCGGTAGATAAAGTGGTGTTATGATCGCCGATCGAAACACGCCAATGGCCGCTGGCGGGCATCAGAACCACAGGTTTTTCAGCTGCAACCGGTTCGGTCACAGCAGACCCACGCCCAAGAAAATCAACCTCGAACCCGGGCTTGTCCTTGATCATTCCGTTTTCGCCAATCACCTGTGCGGGCTTGTTGGCCGACAACGCCATCAGGTCCCAATACCGCGCGACATATTTTCCGACGACATCCTCAACCGGAACTTCGGGGTAATCCTTCAACTGCTCTTCGGTCAGCAGAGGCATCGGGTGTACGTTGTGAGGCAATTCCTGCCCTTTTTTGGAATCGTAAAGCACGCCATTATCGCCCAGCATCAGCCCATGCGCCTGCGCATCTTCGATGACTTGAGGGGCCCAGGTCACCCCGCCGCCCGCGTCGTCACCGCCAAGGATCGACATGATCATGCCGTAGTCCTGACCGACGTTCTCGAAGCCGCGGAAGATACCGGTGGGGATGTTGAAGATGTCACCCTCCTCGGCGATGAACTCACCAGCCGTGCCGTACCGGCCCCAGAAAAATCGCCAACGGCCCTTGGCGACGAAAAAGACCTCGGCCGTCGTGTGGCTGTGCAGCGAGTTTCGGCATCTCGGGGGCTGGCCCGCAGCACCGATGTTGAAGCCGATCTTGTCAGTGATGTGCACATGCTGGTCCGGAGATTCCGAGACACCACCGCCGATGATCGTGAAATTCTCTTTCTGATCGCTGCCCGGTGTGTGGGCATCGATAAACGCGGTTTTGCAGGGTTGAAGCTCGCCGTAGCGAACGATGCGGGAGGAGATGGTTGATTCCGACATTTTGTAAGTTCCGATACTACGTTTTCAGGAGCGGTGGATTGCGTGCTTGTGCGGCACACGCTCTCACTCTCCGGGCGGACGCAGGTTCAAACGCCGTGCACGCAGGCTTTGGCGGTGCATATGGAAACGCCGAAGGGGTCCAGTCTCACTCAAACCATCCACAAGGATGCGATATGCAACCGGGCGCGCCACTCAGACCTCACCACTCTGCAACAGGATTTGCTTCCAGACCGAGGTTTCATCGAACAGAGTATATTCGCGGCGCAGCTGCGGCTGTTCGCCAATCAGGGCGCCGAACTCGGCGTGGCTGATGCCCAGGACATATACCTGTGCTCCCGTCGGTGCGCCAAACGCGCCCCAGCCGTCATGTTTGCCCCAAAGGCTCCAACGTATTGCCGCACGCGGCGGCATGTTCGGATCACTGCGGCCGATCTGATGCTCGATCTTGAATTCAGCATTCGGGAAACTCGCCCGCAAACCCATCCAGAAGCGGTCAACCGCATCCCAGCCATGACCGGTAACGCCGCCGACATATTCTGACTGGACAGCCCGGTCATACTCGGACTCGATCGCGCCCATATCGGCATTCATGATCCGGGTCAGAATATCTGCGTATCGCTGTCCCCACTCGTTATCGTTTCCATGGCCCTTATATGGCCCCGGCTGGTCGGTTTCGGGGGTCAGAGGCTTGACGCAGCTCTCTTTACCTCCTTCGCGGGTAATCAGATCGGCGGCGTATTCCTTTGGCTCCCATCCCATCTGGCGCACGATGGCGCCCTGATCGCGGATGAGCCATTCGTCGTTGATCTGATTATCAATCGCGTGGCAATCGGCCAAAATCCGATAGCGCAGTTTTGTACCCGTGGGCTTGCCGTAAACACCCTCGGCCAGATGCGTGGCTGTTGACAGGATGCGATGAGAACTCAGCATCCCTTCTTCGGGCGTGCCGGACCAGATCACATCCTCACCCAGCAATTGCCGATCCGGGAATTCGGCCAGCGTTGCCATAGTCGCGCCGATCACATTCTGATTGCCCAGAACCACCGACCCGGGTGAACGGACAACGATGTCCTCGCTGTAATAGTCGTGCAGCGTCGCGATCCCCCGGTCTTCCCAAATCTCTCTGGTGATACCGATGATATAATCGGGGAAATCCCGGAACTTGGGATCAAAGCCTTTCATGTCTTCATCCTTTGCGGTGTCCAACCCTTGGGCAGCCGTGCCGACGTACGCACGATCAGCGGCCCATCAATCGCGACCTTGCGCGAAGCGGCGGTCGTCGGGTTTTCAATATGGTCCAACAAGGCGTCAACAGTTTCGGCAACCATCAAATTGGCCCGCTGACGAATGGTGGTGAGGTTATAGGCAAGCCACCCTGCCTGAGGGACGTCGTCGTATCCTACAACCGAAACGTCTTCGGGTATGCGCATTCCCAATTCAAATCGGAGGACATCCATCACAGCCAACGCCATGTGGTCATTGGCAACGAAGACCGCATCTGGCCGTTCCTGCGGTTCGATATCAAACATCCGGCGCGCGGCCAGCCGCGCATCTTCGGTCAGGAACTCTCCGATGTCGTAGGCGTACAATTCCTGACCGGCCTCGCCGAGTGCCGCACGGAATCCGGCCTCGCGGTCGCGTTGCGTTGATGCACCCTGCCATCCAGCGATATAGGCAATGCGGCTGTGACCGGCGGCGATAAAGAACTCAGCCACCTTGCGCCCCCCCGCATAATTGTCTGACGTGACCGAGGTGATCCCGTCTATGTCCTGACTGCGGTTGAACAGTACAACCGGAACGCCTGCCTGTTGGCACCGCGTTGCAATATCAGACGACATCGCGACCGAGGCGAGAATGACACCGTCAACCTGATAATCGAGGATCTCATCCATCACATCGTCTATGTTTCCGGCAGTTCTGGACGCCATGAAAATCAGGACGTGATAACCCTGCTCCTGCAGCGCATTGGATAGCTTCTCAAGTGCTTCGGGATAGAAATAATTGTCCAGATAAGCGACCACCAAACCGATGATGCGACTTTTGCCCGACACCATCGCACGCGCCAACACATTGGGGCGGTATCCCAGTTCCGCGGCGGCTTTGCGCACCTTCTCTTCTGTCTTCTTGCTGACCGAGGCTCCGGGCGTGAATACGCGACTTACGGCAGACTGGCTGACACCGGCAAGTTGCGCGACCTGAAGGGATGTGACTTTCTCGGCCATTAGTCCGCCGTCCAACCTCCGTCGATAAGCATTGATGTTCCGGTCACCAGTGCCGAGGCGTCGGAGGCCAAATAGGCGACCGCACCCATGATGTCCTCAACCTCTCCGACCCGGTCCAGCTTGATCTTCTCCATGATCCACGCGGCGCGTTCAGGATTGTCAAAGGTCGATTGCGTCAAAGGCGTTCGGATAAAGGTCGGGCAGACCGTGTTGATCCGGATACCCTGCTTGCCCCATTCAACCGCCATGGCTTTGACCATGCCCTCAAGCCCGTGCTTGGTTGCGCAATAAACCGCGCGGTCGATGCCCCCCACATGGCCCATCTGGCTGGAGATATGGATGATCGACCCCCGCTTGCCCGCTGCCATCAGAGCTTTGGCCGCATAGGATGACAGGAAATAGGCGGACCGCAGGTTGACGTTTGTTACTGCGTCGAAATCGTCGGGCGTTGTTTCAACGGCTGGCCCATGACGCGCCAATCCGGCCGAGTTCACTACGACTTCGAAACAGTGGTCGTCAAACAGAGTTTGCAACGCATCCAGATCGCCCTGATCCAGCACCCGCGCCTCGGCCGACCAGTCCTGCGCCTGAAGCGCAGCAACCGTTTCATTCAGACGAACCGCGCCGCGCGCGGCGCAGACCACATGTGCCCCCGCCTCAGCCAGTGCGACGGCACAGCCTTGTCCAATGCCCGAAGACGCCCCGGTGACAAGGGCGGTTTTTCCTTTCAGGGAAAACGACGGGGTGCGGGGAAGATCGGTCATCAGCTCATTCCATCCGGTATTTCAATGCGGCCCATGTTTCGGGCCTTGTTGAATTCCCGCAGACGGGCGAAGACGTCAACACCAAGCTGCCGGTAGGCGTCCAGCAAATCCACCAGAACCCAGTTCTCACGGATTCTGCCATTCTCCAACCGCCAGAAATCGAGGCTACGCATGGTGATTTTCTTGCCCGATGGCGCAATACCCATCCAACCGTCATGAGTGACGGTCTGGATCATATTGGGCCAGCCGGTCACGGCGGCGTATTCGCCGTCGCCGAAGAAGTGATAGGTGATCTCATCCACATACCGACCCCGGTCCGGCATTCCACTCAGGAAAGGAATCTGGTGCCAGTTGCGAAACCCTGCATAGCCGCGCCCGGTTCCGATCCCCGCAGGGCCGTACCAGTTCATGCGCGGATGCCAGAACCGCTCCATCTCCATCACCTCGGGGCCGCCCTGCGACGGGTGTTTCTTAAGATGCTCCAGCATGTCGATGATGTGCTGGCACGTCGCTTTACCTTTGGCCTCGTCATATGGCCCGGCTACAAATCCGTCCTGTGTGGCTGGGCCGGGCACATGCCATTCGCGCCCCAGACTGGGGGCCATCGGCCAGGCATTGGCTTGCATCATCACTTCGGGAATGTCCCAAAGCGCCTGCATCTCAACAACCTTGCCGTCCTCAAAGCGGTAGAATTCGTGGAACCGCATTGTCACCTGATGGCCCGTTGGCGGAATGTCCAACCACGGCCCGGTGAAGGTGCCAGTGTAATAGCCACCACAACCGACCCAATCCGCCCCGGCTTCATCCGGACCTGCCATGACGATATAGTCGCGCCGCTCCAGATCGGGCCATGCGTTCAGGAGGTCTTTGTAGGCGCTGTCATAAAAGGTATCGCTGCCTGTGCTGTCCCCGAACGGATGGCACAGGTGAAACACAGCATCCGGTTCCGTCAACTCGGCCAGCGCTTTACGAACGCCGGCCTCGGAGAAGTCGTACATCGCAGCTCTGAGCGGAGCGATCAGGGCTTTGTGCAGCGTTTGCCTGTCAGTCATTCAGCCGCGTCTCGATAAGGCGCCCCTTCGCCATAGGGCACGTTGATGCCGCCATAGCGACGCACGCGGACATTGCACTGCTCGGCGTGACCGACAAAGCCTTCCAACATGCACAGGCGCGAGCCGTATTCGCCGATCAGCGTTGCGGCCTCGTCGGTCAGAACCTTCTGATAGCTGTGGGTTTTCAGGTATTTACCGACCCAAAGCCCGCCAGTATAGCGCCCAGCCTTTTTGGTCGGCAGCGTATGGTTGGTGCCAATGACCTTGTCACCGTTCGAAACATTGGTCCGCGGGCCCAGGAACAGCGCGCCATAGCACGTCATGTTATCAAGGAACCAATCATCGCGATCCGTCATGACTTGTACATGTTCAGATGCGATGTCATCGGCGACTTGCAACATCTCGTCATAAGTGTCGCAGACGATGACTTCACCGTACTCTTCCCAAGACACTTTCGCAGTGCCTGCGGTCGGCAAAATGCCCAGAATGCGGTCAACCTCGGCCATGGTGTCCTCAGCCAGCTTGCGTGAGTTGGTCAGCAGCACGCAGGGGCTGTTGTATCCATGCTCGGCCTGCCCCAGCAGGTCAGTCGCGCACAACTCAGCATCCGCAGCGGTCTCGTCGGCGATCACCATCGTCTCAGTTGGTCCTGCGAACAGATCGATACCCACTCGGCCAAACAACTGGCGTTTGGCTTCGGCGACAAAGGCATTACCAGGGCCGACCAGCATATGCACGGGATCGATCGTCTCAGTTCCCAGCGCCATTGCGCCAATGGCTTGAATGCCACCCATGACATAGATTTCATGCGCGCCACCGAGATGCATCGCAGCAATCACGGCTGCGTTGGGCCTGCCGTTGAACGGAGGTGTACAAGCGATGATACGCGGGACCCCGGCGACCGAGGCTGTCGCCACCGACATATGGGCCGAGGCGACCATCGGAAACTTGCCACCCGGAACATAGCATCCAACCGACTGAACGGGGATGTTCTTGTGACCAAGGATGACCCCGGGCAGTGTTTCAACTTCAATATCCAACATCGAGTCGCGCTGTGCCTGCGCAAAGTTACGCACCTGTTCCTGCGCGAATTTGATATCGGCCAATTCCCTGTCTGTCAGCTGACCGATCAGGTCGTCGATCTGCGCTTGCGACAGGCGGAATGACTCGGGCGAGTAGTTGTCGAACTTCTCGCTCAATTCGCGCACGGCAGCGTCGCCACGGGTTTCAATGTCTTTCAGGGTGGCTTCGACCACCGCACGGGTTTTGGCGTCATCTTCGGCCCGATCAGCGTCAGACTTGCCGCGTTTGAGATACTCGATTGCCATTTTTTGATCCTCAATTTTCGGGCCGGGGCGGATGTTTCTCACCCCGGTCAAAAGCTTCCCAGCCTTCACCCTGGAATAGGTCGACACCCAGTTGCGCCGCGACATGAGCGAAATCGACGTTCACCCAGTTGTCGACGATCTTGCCATCGACCACTTTCCAGAAATCCATGTACCGGATCTCGACCCGTTTGCCGGTGGGCTTGATGCCCAGAAACTCGCCCGAATGGGTCGCTTCCTGACGACCAAAGGCAGCAGCCCACTCGCCCATGTAAAGTCGGGCCTCGTCGATACAGGTCTTGTCCGAGAACGCCGCCTGAAACGGGCGCTGCCAGTTGTCCTGAAACTCTTTCAGCCCGGTTTTGGTGCCGCAGCCCTGGTTCCCCATCCAGCGGAAACCTTGCGAGAAGAACTCGCCGATGTCGTCTATGCGATGGTCGTTCAGGCCGTCGACCATAGTTTCGATCACGCGGCGCGTATCTTCGGTTTTGCTCATGTCCGTATCGCGGGTCAAAACCGCTTGTTCAGGGCGGGAACCTTTCATCTTTTTACTCCGGTCATAGATTTTTCGTCGAAAAATCTCGTCATCCCTTAACTGCACCGGCGGTCAGACCACTGACGATCTGGCGCTGGAAGATCAGGACAAGAAAGATCAGGGGCGCGGTGATGGACACGGCGGCAGCCACGGCTACCACCTGATCGGTTGTCGTTGTCTCGCGGTTGAACATGCCGACGATGGCAGGAACCATGGTCTGGTTTTGTGCGTCCAGCAGCAGAGCGGTGACGAGAAAATCGTTATAGGCCAGCAGGAAACTGAACAGCCCTGTGGTGATCACACCCGGCCACATCACTGGCATGATCACGCGGCGGAATGCCTGGAAATGGCTGCATCCATCCACGCGGGCGGCCTCGTCCAGTTCTGCCGGGATGTTCTGAAAGAATGAACGCAGCATCCAGATGGTGAAGGGCTGATTGATCGCAACGAGCACAGCGATTACCGCGAAGGGTTTGCCGTAAAGCGTCGGCGCATTCTCTCCCAATATCGGAGCCAGCCATTCGGCAGAGTTGATGAAGACCGGCAGATAGCCCGCCACCAGGACCGAGTGCGGCAATGCGCGGAAAACCAGCGCGACAATCAGTATCCAGAACGCCAGAGTTGAGCCCGAGCGCGCCAGACCATAGCCTGCCAACGTGCCCACCGTCAGCGAAACCGTCACCACGCCCGTCGTGACGATCAGCGAGTTCTTGAAGTTGTTCGAAAAGCCCCGGTCGATCCAGACGGTCTTGTAGTGTTCCGTTGTCAGGCCCAGAACGTCCCGCCCCAATGGCCCAAACCAAGGGTTCAGCACGCTCAGAATGGCCGGAAGAATGACAAAGAACGCCACCAGAAAACTCACCAGAACTACCAGCACCCCGATGACCCACCCGAACCACTCCTGCCCGGGTTTCGAGTAGGATTTAACCATCGACGGTAGAGTTTTGGTCGAGAATGCAATCGTGACCCAGATCACCGCGATGCCCAGTATGATATCCAGCAGCGAAAGACCTTTACCTCCGCCCAGCGTGGCCGGGCCAAAGATCACATTCAAAGCATTGCTGTCGAAGGCATCGACTGGTGATTTGAAGCTCATCACCACGATCCAGAAGATCGGGAACGCCGCGATCAGGCACCAAAGCGCCAGAAAGATGTTCGAGGTCAGACGCAGGCTGAAAGGTTGGCGAAGCGCGCGCGAGGACATGTCAGTGACCTCCTTTGTGATCGCGCCACGTGCGGCGCAGCGGCAGGATAAGCAGTATGACGACACCGATCATGGTCAGCATCGAGTTGGCCGAGGCCCGGCTGATCGACCGGTTCCCCGCCTGATCCGGTGTCAGGTAATCGAAGGTCAGCCACTGCAGCGAGATAACATAGCCCTGGCTTGAGAAGCCCACGATTTCTTCGAACACTCGGTAGGAGTCCATCAGGTGGATCATCGCAACAAAGATGATCAGGGGCATCAGATGCGGGATGACGATGTATTTCAGGCGTTGCCAGCGAGTAGCGCCGTCGATCACCGCACTTTCCAAACTGTCCTGATTGACCGTTTGCAAACCGGCATAGAAAATGATCGCCGCAAAGGGCGCGACGTGCCAGACGCGGTAAAGCATCATCAGAACCTCGATGGTCCACGCTTGCGCAAACAAAGCGATGTCGCGGTTCAACCACCATTCCATCATTGCGGTCAGAATCCCGTCACCGCGAAACAACCAGTTGATCGCCAGCACACCGATCACGGGTGTGATGATGAATGGCAGCAGTGAGACAAATATCACCGGTCCGCGGATCGCTCGAGCGGCGTTGTTGATAAGGATTGCAATTCCAAGACCGCACCCGACCACCAACGGCAAAGTGATCAGCGTGAAGGTCAACGTGAACCGCAGGGCCTTCCAGAAGTTAATCGTCGAAAGCACATGCCAACTGCCATCGCTTATGGCGCGCCAAGCCCGTTCGGGCTCCAGAACGTTACGATAGCTTTGCAATCCGACATATTGGGTTTGCGTAATGATCTCGCCATGCTCATCCAGCTTTGGCTGCGACACTTGCTCGGTCACACAGGTTTGGGTCAGAAAGCCCGGAGTACATGTTTCCTTTTCAACCGTCTCATAGATCGGCTGCGTGACGTAGAAGCTTTGCTTGAACACGCTGACCAGCGGAAATGCGATAAAGAGAAGCATCATAAAGACAGAGGGGCCAACAAAGGCGGCAAATGTCCGGGAATTCATGGCTCTGCCTTTCTCATGGTTCTCAAGGGATAAGGTCGGGAGGGCCGTAGCCCTCCCGCAGGAAGGATCAGTTGCTGATCAGACCGGCCTCTTTCGCGGCGGTGATGTAATCCGCCTCGATGTCGGCCAGCGTGGTTTGCGCATCTTTGGCGCCGGTCAGATAATCGGCCAAACCGTTACCCAAGGCGGTGTGCATGATGCCCATCGGGCCCGAGGCAGGATACGCCTTGGCGCCCCCTGCTGCGGAAGCTGCGGCTCCGGCGGCCAAATCGCCAGCGGAATAGGCCGGGCTCAGCCAAACGGCGGCATCGTTGTTCGCGCTGACCATATCGCCATCCATGCCCTCGAGCGCTACGCGGAAGGCGGCATCGGCCTCTTCGTCGCTCATGTTCGACGCCAAAACGATGCCATCCCACCAGATCGTGGTCGCTGGCGCTGCCGAACCCATCGGCGCCGCGGCCATGGTCACCTTGCCAACAACCTGGCTTTCGGCTTCGTCATTCATTGCGGCTGCACGGCTGGCCCACAGGTTCGCCATGGCAATCTTGCCCTGCTGGAACTGCTGCTGCACATAAGTCGAGTCAGAAACCAGATATTCCGGGTCCATATACTCGGTCATGGCCTTTAGCGTCTCAAGCGCCTCAACGCCTTGCGCGTTGTTGATCGCGGGCATGTTGCCATCGCCAAAGAACGACCCGCCTTCACCCATATACATGTTGATGAATTCCTGGCCGAGGTTCCAACCTGTCTCGAACGTGCCCCCGATCGGGTAGTCCATGACTCCGGCTTCCTTGATCTTGGCAGCCGCGGCCAGAACGTCATCATAGGATTTCGGTTCTTCGATGCCCAGTTCGGCCAGAACATCGTCGCGATACATCAGGTGCTGAGCATTCACCATCATCGCGATGGCCATGGTCTTACCATCCACTTTGATCAACTGGTTGGGCAGCAAATCCTGACCGTACTTTTCGACCAGATCGTCCAGCGGGCGGATTGTACCCGCATTCAGCAACGGCACCAGCGTCGCATTGGATACACCACCGATCTGATACAGCGCCGGATCTGCCGCAAATGCTTCGGGCTGCTTTTCACGGAATTCCTGGTCCAGCGAAGCGCTGAAATTGCCGCATTCAGCCATCGCGTCGGTGACCGCTTTCCAAGCTTCGAACCCTGCAGAAAGCGATTTCAGCGGCACTTCATTTTCGAAGGCGCAATCTGCCCACGCACCGGTGGTGGCGATGGACATGGCGCCTGCCATGAGGATCGTCTTGAGTGTCATACGTTTCTCCCTGTCAGGATCGGTCCGTCGTCGACGTCCGGACCGGTGTTAAGCCCGTTTGGGCTGTTTGTGGGGTTGCTCCCCAATCCGCGCACCGCTTCCAGCTTCGAAGAGATGACAGATTTCTGTTGGCACCGAGAACGAGACCAGCTCGCCAATTTCTGCGCGAAAAGCTTTGTCTGCTTTGACCGAGACCAGAGCACCACCGACCCGGACCGAAATCATGGTCGCGTCACCCAGCAGTTCCAGCGTGTAGATCGGTGCGGTGATCTGCCCCTGCCCTGCGGCAAGGCTGGCATCCTCGGCCCTGAATCCCAGCGTCATCGGACCATCCGGCGCATCGACCGGAATTTCGACATGTTCGGCACGGAACACGCCGCCCGAGACCTCACCATCCATCAAGTTCATCGCGGGAGAGCCGATAAAGCTGGCCACGAAAGTATTCGCTGGCCGGTCATAGATTTCGGTCGGGCTACCAACCTGCTGCACCACGCCCTGCTTCATCACCACGACACGATCAGCCAGCGTCATCGCTTCGATCTGGTCATGGGTCACGTAGATGGTCGTCACGGCCAGCTCGTGGCTGAGGTTCTTGATTTGCGCTCGGGTTGAGACGCGCAGCTTTGCGTCAAGATTCGAGAGCGGCTCGTCCATCAGGAACACGTTCGGCTCGCGTACAATGGCGCGAGCCAGTGCCACACGCTGTCGCTGACCGCCTGACAGCTCGGCAGGCTTACGGTGCAGGAAATCGTCCAACTCGACCATCGCGCTGGCGCGGCGCACCTTCTCGTCATGGGTCGACGGATCGATACCCCGCACCTTCAACGGAAAGCGGATGTTCTCGTAGACGTTCATATTGGGATACAGCGCATAGCTCTGGAACACCATCGCGACATCACGGTCTTTGGGTTCCAGATCGTTGACCACATTGCCATCGACCAGAATCTCGCCTTCGGTCACGTCTTCAAGGCCAGCGATCATGCGCATCGTGGTTGTCTTGCCGCAGCCCGAGGGGCCAAGCAGCACCAGGAACTCGCGATCCGCAATCGTCAGGTCGAAGTTGTGAACCCCAACGAATGAGCCCCATCTCTTGCCGACGTTCCGCAATTGAATTTCCGCCATGGTGCCCCCTGCAAGGAATCATTTTGCATACGCTTGCAAAACTGTAATTCGCATATACCAAATCAGGCAAGACTTTTTTGCATACGTATGCAAAACTACTCCTGACACCCGACTCACACCGGCCTCGCGCCTCTCGTAAAATCTTGATTAAACTGGTAAAAGCCGTGACCTTTCAGACCGAAAAAAACCTGGTTTCCGCGTTTCACACCGCCTTGGTGTCTGCGCCAGAGCATGAATCCCCGAAGGTACTGAGCCAATACTGCGCGTCAGAACTGAAGTGGCGCGGCTTTCATCCATTCGACGAAATCCACGGCGTCGAACAGGTTGCCCGGCAATTCTGGGAACCGCTGAAAGGAAGCCTTACCCACATGCAGAACCGCGTGGATATTTTGTTTGCGGGGCAAAACTCACTGAGTGACGAGGCTGACGTTTGGGTCGTGTCCATGGGGCATTTGATGGGACTGTTCGACCGACCGTGGTTGGGTATTCGACCAACCGGCAAGATGGCGTTTCTGCGATATTGCGCATTCCATAAAGTCGCCGGTGACAAGATTGTCGACACGGCGATGTACTTCGACATACCGCACCTGATGATGCAGGCCGGACAGAACCCGTTCCCCCCTCAAACGGCGTCGCATTTGGTGCAACCTGGACCAATGCCCCATGACGGGCTGCTGCTGAACGAACAGCCCGTTGAGGAAGGCGAAAAGACGCTAACGCTCATCAATGCGATGATCTCCGATCTCGGCCAATGGCAATCTGGATTGTCACTTGAGGATGAGTTGGCCCGAACCTGGCACCAAGACATGATCTGGTGGGGCCCCGAAGGAATTGGTGCGACCTACACGATAGAACGCTATGCCAAGCAACACTCTGGACCGTTCCGCGCCGCTTTCACAGACCGATCAAAAACCAATCATGTCTGCCGCCTGGCCGAGGGGCATTATGGCGGTTTTTTTGGCTGGCCCAACTTCACTGCGGTTCCATCGGGAGGGTTCATGGGTATGCCAGCCACCGGTAAACCCGGCGAATTCAGGGTGATTGATATCTATCGCCGCGCTGGCGACAAACTGGCCGAAAACTGGGTCTTCATTGATCTGCTCCACTTCTGGAATGGTCAAGGAGTTGACATTCTGGCGCGCACCACGGGAATCGAAACACCATGAAGATAGACGCGCATCACCACCTGTGGGACCTCACGGCTGTGAACTATCCATGGCTCATGGAGAAAGGCACCGTTCGTTTTTTTGGTGACCCGTCTTCTATCCAGCGGGATTATCTGCTGCCTGAGTTTCGTGCCGATGCCAAAGCTATGGGCTTTGGCGCTTCGGTACATATTCAGGTCGGTGCTGCTGACCCCTGGGCTGAGGCTCAATGGGTGCAATCCGTGGCCGACCAGTTCCCCGACTGGCCGTTGGTGCAGGTGGCGTTCTGTGATCTGACAGCTGATAATCTGGACGAACAACTTGACCACCTTCAAACCCTGCCTTCCGTGCGCGGCGTTCGCCAGATCATTGGCCGTGCTCCGGGTGAAGATGCGTCAACGGGCACAAACGCTCTGCTCAAAGACCCCGCGTTTTTGGCTGGTCTGAAGCAACTGGGCACCCGCGGCCTTTCCTTCGACCTTCAACTGCTGCCTGAATTAATGGACCAAGCCGCAGATGTCCTTGCACAAGCTCCGGAAACCCGAATAGCCCTGTGCCACGCAGGTTCACCACATGACCGGACTCCACAAGGTTTGCAAAGGTGGGCAGATGAATTGACAGCATTGTCAAGCCAGCAGCAGGTCTATTGCAAACTCTCGGGTCTCGGAATGTTCGATCACAACTGGAGCACTGCAAGTGTCGCGCCTATCGTTTCAAACTGCTTGTCCCAGTTTGGCGCCGAACGCTGCATGTTCGGATCGAATTTCCCGGTCGACAGCCTCACTTCAACTTACAAGGACGTTGTTTCCCGGCATCAGGAACTCATCCCAAGCTTAAACCAAGAACATGTGTTCCATGGCACATCAAAACGTTTCTACCGCATTTGATAGCGAAGAAGCGTACAAGCCAAAGGTCTTTGATTCCATTTCAAAACAACTGCTTTGCAGTCGCAGCGAACGAAAGATATGTTGCAGAACCTCCCCAACTGAACTGGTTCACCGCTATCTTGCCGCGCTGCAGCCTCCCTCAAGCCGCCATTTTGTGAATCATGACGAGGTCGTCTCGATAATCCTAAGCCGCGCCTTTGGAAACGTTGTCGATCGGGGAATCCGCAAAACACGTTGGTATCAGCCGTCTAAGCCACCTTAGGCGCCTGATTTAAAGCGGCCACGTGCAATCCAGCGAATACCGTACCCCCAAAACCCGAGCATTGCGGACCTATTTGACGCCCCCGAATGCGTCTGTGTTCCACCGGGAGTTTTGAGGCAAACAGCAGTTATCCGTGTTAGCTAGATAACATCGCGGCACGACGAAGTTTTGCTATGTTGATCCAACCGTGTACGAATATTTGTCCAGAGAGAACTGCGGCCTGCTGTATTCAGGTTAGTTATTTTCAGCGGCAGGATACCCAAGACCAGCGATCGAAGGAGAGCCAAATGTCCGATATCAAGCCTCTCTGGACACGTAGGCGCCTTTTGATTTCTGGCGGCGCGCTTGGTCTTTCACAGGTTCTGAAACCTGCGGTCGCCCAAGCCTTCAACCCTGACGATGTCATGCCGATTGCTCCGGGGTGGGACAATGCGGATGGCACCGATCTCAATTATCGTATTGACGGCTACGCCAAGGTGACGGGGGCCAAGCTTTATGCGCGGGATGTGCGTGGGGCGGATATGGCTGGCTGGCCGGATGAGACGCATCACGCGATGCTGATCTTCACGCCTCATGCCAAGCGGATTTACAAGGGGTTGAACCTGTCGGCGCTCGCGGCTGACCTGCATCCGGACACGATTGTGACAGCGGATGATCTGGACAAGGCCGGGCTGGCCGCCACCGGTTTTTTTACCACCGACCTGTTCTGCAAACCCGGCAGCGTGCCGCTTTACCTCAGCCAGCCGGTGGCGATGTTCATCTATAAGGACCTGATCACCTTCAAGCGTGCGCAGGCCGCGTTGATCGGCAGTGATGCGATCATCGACTATGGCGCCGCCGCGCCTGCCACCAGTACCGATCCTTATGGGGCCAACCGATTCACTCGCGTGCAGGGAGACAGCCCTTATGGGCCGGATGTCTTTTCGCCGGTCAAGGATGGCTGGGTTGGCCCGCTGCGCTATCAGAAGAACCACAGCCCGGTCTGGGCCAAGGAGGATATCAAGGGCGATGTGTCCCAGCAGGCCAGCGCTTACGGCGATCAGATCCGGGCCGATCTGAAAGACGGTAAATCCGGCAAGCTTTATACTCAGTCCTTCCAGACCCAGAGCATCGATCAGGTGTTCATGGAGCCGGAAAACGGTCTGGCCTGGTATGATGCCGCGACGGGCAAGCTGTCGCTGATGCTGGGCGTGCAATCGCCGCTGGCGATCCTGAACGCGGTCGGCAATCTGGTGAAAGACGCCAAAGCCTCGGCCAATGTCAGCGAGGTGGACGCTCATTTCGCCTATATCGGGGGCGGGTTTGGCGGCAAGGATCACACGATCGTACCGCTTTACATCGCAATCGCGGGCCTCTTCGGCGGTGGCAAAACCGTACGGCTGGCTCTGGATCGGTTCAACCAGTTCCAGTTCGGGCTAAAGCGCCATGCGTTCGAGATCGAAACCCAGATGGGCGTAGACCCGGATACCGGCAAGTTTCTGGCCTTTGCCAGCACCATGTCTTGCGACGGAGGCGGGCGGTCCAACTTTTCCGCCTCGGTGGCGGATGTGGGGGCGACGGCGGCCACGTCCGTCTACTACCTGCCCAAAAGCGATATCGAGGTCACGGCCAATCAGTCCATCGGCGTCACCGCCGGGTCAATGCGGGGCTACGGCACCTATCAGACCATGACCGCGATGGAATGTCTGATGGATGAGGTGGCCGAAGATCTCGGCAAGGACCCTTTTGAGATACGCCGCCAGAACGCGATGACCACGGGGCAGTTGAACCTGACGGGCAATGCCGCCAGCGGGGCCATGCGCACGGGCGAAGTGCTGGATGCGATGGAGGCGTCCGACCTCTGGCAGAACCGTGCCGCCAAAAAGGCCGCATTCGAGGCTGCCAACCCCGGCAAAAGCTATGGCGTGGGCGTCGCCTGCGTGATGAAGGATTACGGCACGGGTGCGGATGTGACCCTTGGCTCGGTCAGCCTGTCTCCCGAGGGCAAAATCACCGCAGCGTGTGCTGCGATTGAAATGGGCACCGGTGTTTCCACCGCCGTGGCCCGCCGCGTGAGCGAGTATCTGGGGCGTAACGCCGATACGGTGGAGTTGGATCAGCAGGACCTGTGGGATGCGCTGAAGCTGGAAACCTCGGGCGACCCGTTTGGGATTTCACAGGCCGATCAGGACAAGGCGCAGGCCAACCCGCGATGGGTGCCCGCAATCTCCAGCCCCTCCAGCGCTTCGATCGGGGCCAGCGTCAGCAGCCATGGCCCGGCGCAGGCCGCCTATATCATCATGCGCTACGGGCTGTGGCCCGCCGCCTTGTCGATCTGGAGCGAAGGCCCGCTGGGCGGCGAGGCCGCCGGACAATTCCTGACCTTTGACAAGCTGCGCTGGGTCGATGGAAAGCTGACCGGTGCGGGCATGGAACCGCTGCCGCTGGAACAGCTTGCGGCGCGTGCGCATAAGGACGGGTTGGTCACAGGCGCGATGGTGCACGGGTTCAACCGGTGGAGCTGGGCCAGCGCCACGTTCGCCATCGGCACAGACGACCTGACCACCGCAATCGATGCGCTGGCGATCCAGAAGGGCAGTGATGACTGGGATCTGCTGAACCGTAAAGCGATCGACTACCCGCCCGCCAAGTTCGAGCGCATCGCCGTGAACTATTACTCGGCCTGCGGTGCGGTCGTGGCGCTGAGCGCAGACAAGATCAGCGGCGATGTCACCATTGAGGCGGTGCATCAGGTATTGGAGTGCGGCAATGCGATCGTCGAGGATTTGGTTTCGGGTATCGCCCAGGGCGGGATCGCCATGGGGATCGGCCACGCATTGCACGAATACCTGCCCCCGTTCGAGGACGGTCCGGGCGATGGCACATGGAACCTCAACCGCTATATCGTGCCTAAGGCGGGACAGGTGCCGGTGTGGAAAACCACGCTGGAGATCCTGCCACCGCTGAGTGAGACCGACCCGCCCAAAGGCATGGGTGAAGTGGTGATGATCCCCGTGGTTCCGGCCATCCTGAACGGCATCAACAATGCGATTGGCGCGCGGGTCCAATCCTTGCCCGCAACGCCCGAGAAAATCCGCGAGGCCCTGAAATGACCAAGCTGACCATGACCGTAAACGGCAAGGATGTAGGCCCGCATGAGGTGCCCGATGATCTGCCGATGGTGGATTATCTGAACGACACGCTGGGCCTGACCGGGACCAAGTTCAGCTGCGGCATTGGTGTATGTCATGCCTGCGTTGTAATGGTCGAGCAGCCGGACGGGACAATAACGACACGGCGCACCTGCATCGCCGGGGCCACCAGCTTTGCCGGGGCCAAGGTCACGACGGTTGAGGGCCACGCCAAGGACGGCAAACTGTCGGATGTGCAACAGGCTTATGTCGATCACTTTGCCTTTCAATGCGGCTATTGCACCTCGGGCTTTGTAAATGCAGGCACCGCGCTGATTGAACGACTGCGCAAGGCTCCGGTCGCCAAAAGCCAGGTTGAGGATACGGTGCATTCCGGCCTTGGCGATCACATCTGTCGATGCAGCGGATATGTCCGCTATTACGAGGCGCTGCGACGCCTGATCCTGACCGACCCAACCCTGACGAAGGAGGGCTGATCATGCGCAGGTTCTTTGGAAGACTGATCCTTCTCGGCATCTTCGGCCTGATCGGCTATGTTGTGTTTGCCTTTGTCTGGGGGGTGCCGTCAGTGCCCGCCCGCCCACTGGCGACAGATGAAAAGACCATTGCCGAGGGTAAGTATCTGGCAGTCGTAGGCGACTGCACCTCGTGTCATACAGCCGAGGACGGGGCCTCGTTTGCCGGGGGTCGACTGCTGGAAACCCCGTTTGGCGGCGGTATCTATTCGTCGAACATCACCCCGTCTGAGGACGGCATCAGGGGCATGACCTCAGCCGAGTTCTACCAGATCATGGCCTACGGTGCGGACAGCGTGATGCGCCCGCTCTATCCCGCCATGCCTTATCCGTCGTTTCATATCGTCACCCGCGATGACAGCGACTCGATCTTTGCCTACCTGATGAGCCTTGACCCGGTGGATGCCAAGGTGCCCGCCAACACGCTGCCTTTCCCGTTCAACATCCGGCAGAGCCTGTTCGGCTGGAACTTCCTATTCGCCGGGCGCGGCGCTTTTGAGCCAGACAGCAGCAAGGGCGCTGTATGGAATCGTGGGGCCTATCTGGTCGAAGGGTTGGGCCATTGCGGCGGCTGCCACACCCCGCGCAACCTGTTGGGCGGAGCAGAAGAAGACAAAGCGCTCAGCGGGGCGAAGCTGACCGGGTTCGAGGCCCCGGACATCACCCCCGACGGCCTGGTAAGACGCGGCTGGACGCAGGATCACCTGCTGACCTATTTCCGCACCGGTGACAGCCCCCAAGGTACCGCCTTCGGCGAGATGCATCTGGTTGTGAAAAACTCGCTCAGCCATATGACATCCGCAGATCAGTTGGCCGTCGCGACCTATCTTCTGAACGGAGAAGAACCGAAAGCCGATACCAAGCCACAGATCAGCGCCGCAACGTTAGCCGCCGAGGCAAACTACACTGCCGATCATACAGCGGGTCAGGCGCTCTATCTGGCCAATTGCTCATTGTGCCACGGACGCCAGGGTCAGGGTATTCCCAACACCATGCCGCCCCTTGACGGAAATGGTACCGTGGCACAGCGTGATGGCGTGAATCTAGCTCTGGTGATTGCCCACGGGCTTAGTCAGGAGGAATCAAGCCGCATCGCAGCCTTCGGCCCGATGCCTGCCTTTTCAGACCGGCTGAGCGTCATACAGATGACCGACCTGATGAACTACCTGCGCAAAACATTTGCAGATCATGGCGAACAACCGTCCGAATTAACAGCGAAAGAGATAAGACAGGCACTTGGAACACGGTAGGGTGAAACGCTAAGGCTGAGATTACCTTGACGCAGCCGGTTGGTTCACCGTTGAATTCTCATCATCGTCTTGACACTCAGCCGCCGAATGAAACCAGCGTAGTGTTGAAGTCTTGATGGAGAGCCCTTTCTTAGTTTCATTTGGAGGAATTCGGCGAGATGTGAACGAGGCCATTCGTCCAAATTCTCCGGCCAGACCAACCGATAGTGAATTCTTTTGCGAAAAACCCGCCAAACACCAACTCCCTTAGTTACTTCTAACCGCGCATTGGGGTCGAATTCATTTAATATTACCTCTTCCGCGCCCTCGCGGCAGCAATTTGTTCGAGCAGTGTTTCTCGGGTCACTCATTCTGGTGTGTTCCAAAATGGAACAGATCCATTCCAAATCGCTAGCGCGTTGGGAAAAGTTGCAACGCTCCATTTGACATTGCCTGTCCACATACAAAAAACCTTTTTGTATCAACACACTATTATCACAACGGTACGGCATATTGACCAAAAAAATTTCGCAACGAATTGCCTTCATTTATAGGAGTTACTGATTGTCTCTCCGACACCTGGGAAAAAACAAATCCTCACTCGATTGCTCTAGAGACCAAACTGACAATCTGATTAGTAGCGCCTTATCAGAGATCCGGCGTGCCGCCGTTCGTCCAAACGTTCCTGAAGGTCAATTGCGCGGGACAAACTCGACCTTGGATTTTTCCTCCTTCGCTCACGCAGCATCCGCTCGCACCCGCGCTACAATTGTTGTTGCAGCTCAGCATAAGGGTCGGTCGGAAAACCCTAGTACTTTCATTCTGCAGCCACCTTCCAGACAACTCCCCTGTTCTTTGAATTGTTTTTGGGGCTTGGCTTCGGTTGCTTCGGCGAAAACAACAGAAAAATAGAGGGCAGCGCAATCAGCGTGAACATCGTACCAATCAACATTCCCGCGACGATAATGATACCGATGCTGCCGCGCGCCGCGGCGCCCGGTCCTTCAACCAACAGTAGGGGAATATGCCCGACTATGGTAGCGATGGTCGTCATCAAGATGGCCTGCAACCGCGATTGTGCGCCTTCGATAATGGCAGTCACCCTGTCGCGCCCCTCTTCGATCAGATGGTTTGCGAACTCGGTGATCAGGATGCCATTTTTGGCGACGAGCCCAACTAATGTGATGATGCCGATCTGCGAGTAGATGTTGATCGAGGTCAGACCAAGGAACGCGATCATGACGGCTCCTGAGAGGGCTAGTGGCACCGAACCTAGCAGGATGATCAACGGAGAGCGTAAGCTGTTGAACTGAACAACCAGCGCCAGATAGACGATCGCCAGTGACATCGCCATGGTCACGATCAACGAATTCGATTCCTGTTTGATCTGCCGCGACACCCCCGCATAGTCGATGGTGTAGCCGGGTGGCAGAAGGGTTTTGGCCGCCTCTTCAAGCGCCGCGAGCCCCTGTGCCGGCGTAGTGCCGGGAATGACACCGCCCGTGATACGGAAGGCGCGCTGCTGGTCAAACTTTCCAAGCGCACGGGGTTGTGCCACCACTTGCACATCAGCCAGCGTGTTCAGTGGCACCATGGTTCCGTCCGCCAGACGAATGCGCAGCGCCCCAAGCCGGGCAGGTTCCGCGCGGTATTGCTCGTCCGCCATCGGGATCACCTGATAGGCCCGTCCACCTGCATCAAACCGGTTAACGTAGCGATCCGACAAGAGCGTCGACAGCTGTGTGGTCACATCGCGACTGGTCAAACCCAGATCAGCCAAACGCTGATGATCATAGTTCAACTGAACCACCGGCAGGTCACCTTTCAGATCCGTATCGACATAGAGGAACTTACCGCTTTCAAATCCGGCGGCGAGAAACCCATAGGCCAGTCCCTGCATCTCGGCGTAGGTGCCCGGCCCTTTCACCACCATTTCCACGTCAAACTGACCAGCGGTGGGCAGGGCCGCGCCGAGGAAAGGCAGCACCTTGACCTCGCCGATCTGCGCCAGCGCGCCGTAGAATTGCGGCAAGACCTCTTTCACGTTCTGCTCACGCTCAAAGAAATCCTTGAACACGATGCCACCAAAACCGCCTTCTTTGGTCACGATCTGCCAGAAACTTTCCGCATCAGGCAAGGTCAGACTCAGGTCTACGAGTTTATCCATGCTGTCATTGGTCGCCTCAAGGGAACTGCCCGGTGCGGATTGGATCACCACACTGATCAGGCCCTGATCCTCGGTTGGCGCCAGTTCTTTGGCGGAAAACATGTAAAACGGCACCACCAGCATCGAGAAGACCAGCGAAAACACAAGAATCTGACCGCGCCAGTTCAACAACAGGCGCAAAAGCGCAGCATAGGCGGATGCTAACCGATCAAAAACACCGTTGACCTTGCGTGTCAGCCAGACCTCTTTTCCTTTGTCTCCGGTCAGGAAGGCGCTCATCAATGGTGACACGGCAATCGCCACAACACCTGACAAAAGAATGGCGGTCGCCATGGTGAATGCAAATTCCCGGAACAGCGCACCGGACAATCCCGCTGTAAAGCCAATCGGAATGAATACCGCAGCCAGCGTGAACGTCATCGCGACAATCGGTTTGAACAACTGGCGCGAACTGAGCAGTGCCGCCTCGATCCCGGATTTGCCAGCCCGTTTGTGGCGTGCGACGTTCTCCACCACAACAATTGCGTCATCGACCACCAGTCCGACCGACAAAACAATCGCAAGGATGGTCAGAAGGTTCAGCGTGAACCCCATCGCGACCATGCCGATCAGCGCGCCAAGGATGGAAAGCGGAATGGCCACAAGTGGGACCAGTGCCACACGGATCGACCCCATCATGAACAGGATTACAAGCCCAACCAACACAACGGTTTCGGCCAGCGTCTTGAAAATCTCGGTCAGGGCCGCACGCATATAAGTGGTGCTGTCATAGACGATGTCGAGCGTTAGGCCTGCAGGCAGGCCAGCGTTGATCTGATCCAACAGAACATACAGTTCGTCGCCGATTGCGATCTCGTTGGCGCCGGGCAAAGGCCAGATAGACAGAAAGACCAGCCGGTCACGATCTTCCCGCGCATCTACCGGTGCAGTGTCTTCGCCCATCTCGACCCGCGCGACATCGCCGAGTTTCAGCTGATAGCCATCCAGATCACGCAGAACGAGGTTCTTGAAATCCTCGACAGTACGCAGGCTGGCATTGGTCAGGATATTGAGCTTTTGCCTGTCGCCCTCAAGGTTGCCAACAGCGGCGACAAGATTGTTGTCCTGAAGCGCGCCCATCACCTCGTCCATCGACAGGTTCACCGCCGCGAGCCGGGGTAAGTCCAGCCAGATCCGCAATGCCGGTTTTCGCCCACCTTCCAACCCTACCCTTTGAACGCCCTCAATCGAAGACAGCACCGGCAGCACGTTGCGATCCAGATAGTCGGTGACGTCCTGCCGGCCCCAGAACTCGGACCGGGCAGACAGGTAAAACGCACCTGCCACCCGGTCGGCGCGTTTGACCGAGACCGCAGGATCATCAGAGCCAAGTGGCAAATCCGAGCGCACCTTGTTCAGTTCCGCCGAGAGCTGTGCCAAGGCGGTTGCACTGTTTTCTCCAAGTTTAAGCCAGGCGGTCACCGTGCTCTGGCCTGCGACCGTACTGGAATCGACAAAATCGAGGCCTTCTACGGCATTGGTGGCCCGCTCAATCGGCTCAGTAATGAACCCCTGCACCACTTCGGCCGAGGCACCGGTAAAGTGGGTTTTCACCTCAATCGCAGCGCTTTCCAGAACCGGAAACTGTACGATGGGCAGACGAAGGATGGCAAAAAGCCCCCCCAGCACGATCACCAGAGATAGTACAATCGGCAAAACGGGTTTGCGAACAAAGATTTCCATCGCTCCTAGCTCCTGGTCACCAGCCGCCCGCATCTTGCGGGGCCTGGGGCAGATCATCGACCACATAGGTCAGAACACCGGGATACAGTTTGAACGCGCCATCCGCCGCGACCAGTTGGCCCTGTCCCAGACCACCGCCGATCAGCACGCGATCGCCGTGGTAATACACATCGGTCACATCGTTGCGCTTGGCACGGAAAGCGCCCTCCTGTTCAGCAGGCTCCAGCACGTTCACAAACTGCCCATAGGCGTCGGACTGCAGGGCGGTGACCGGCAACTCGACCACTTGCACAGGTGCGCTCAGCGAAAGCTCAACCTCGACAAAGCTACCATGTGACAGATAACGAACGGGGGCTTCCAGCTGAACTTCGGCGCGATAAAGACGGGTGCGCGTATTCGGCGCAACCTCTGGACCCCGCGAGATGATACGGCCAGCCAGTGCCTGCCCCTGAACATCTTTGATCTGCAAATCATCGCCAACAGCAAGATCCCCAAGGAACTGCGGAAGGCGGAAGTCCACCCAAAGCGTCTCGCGCTGGTCGGTGATCCGCGTCACCTCGGCCCCGATTGTCAAATACTGCCCCATCGAAAGCAGCCCCGGACGGGTTTGCCCGGAAAAGGGTGCACGGATGGTTTTTTGCGCAATGGTCTGTTCGATCACAGCCACCTCAGAACGCGCCATGTCATAGGTCGCCTGCGCCTGATCCAGCCGCACCTTATTTGCGTTGCCCGAACCAAAGAGCTTTTCCGCCCGGTCAAGGTCCAGTCGCGCCAATTCAACCTCGGCACGCGCACCGGTCAGACGCGCCAGCTCAGACCCGACATCCAGCTGCACAAGCAACTGCCCTTCTTCAACTCTATCTCCAGGATCGAAGCCAAGCTCAGTGATCTGACCTGCATGTTGACTTTGAATAACAACGTAGTTCGGAACAACAACCTCACCGGACAGGCGGGTGACAGGGGCGAAGGAAGAAAGCTCGGTTGTCACTGCTTCGACGCTCTCGGAATGCTCGGGATACGCCTTCCCCGCAGCGATAGCCGCCGAGATTTGAGTGAATTTAATAAACCCAAGACCGCCAATTACAGCGGTCAAGAATATGGTTAAAATGATCCAACGCAGAAACTTCATTTGATCACCTCAAAGGGAGTGGCCGGTGTTGCCCGGCCGGTTAAGTTCAGATGTGGCGAAAAACCATCGTGGCGAGAGTGGAGATCCAAAGCAGTTGGAGTGCGCGTTCCCAAAGGCCGATCCGCCGGGCGATGGCCTCCAGCTCAGTTTGCGCAACGCCGTTGCTGCGAGACCTGGCCAGTTTTTTCCACCCCATCGAAATGGGTAAAGCGCCGATCACGAACATCACAATCGCAAGGTAAGCCCCCACGTGAATAGGGGTAGGCTGGTCTTCCCAACCACCGGTCTGGGACATGAGCCACGTTCCTGCTGCGAGCGTTGCAAAACCTGCAAAGGCACCCAGGATGCCATTCTTTAAGAGGAAGGTTTTGGGATCGGTCCGTTGATCCAAACCTTCACGGGCAAACAGCAGAGCCTTCTGCCCACCACCAATAGTCAACCCGAACCAAAGTGCGGCAAACAAGATATGAACAAAGCGGGCTGCGAGATAAGGGTCCATGACAACCTCTCTTCATGGCGATGGGATTTGTTTCAGAGTCGAGAGGCATATAGAGGTGTTCAAATTTACCTTGAACGAATAATAATTGGCATGAGTTGTTAAAAAAATGGACATATCATGCCTCTCCCCCCATCTGCTGATCGCTTGATAGAGTTCAAGGCCATTGTTGAGGCTGGCAGTATTTCCAGAGCAGCCGATCTCCTACAACTCACACGTCCGACATTGAGCCGTCGCCTGGGCGAGTTAGAGGATATCTTGGGGCTCAGGCTACTCCAACGCACCACCCGCGATCTCTTTCTGACCCCAGCCGGGCGTGAGCTTTATATCCGTGCAGAACGGATCGCCGCCGACGTCGAAGCCACTTGGGGTGCTATGAAGCAATTTGATGAAGAGCCGCAGGGCGTTTTGAGGGTCTCTGTTCCCGACAGCGAATTGGCCGCAGTTCCCCTGTTTACAGACTTTGCGGCCGAATTCCCCAAGGTTGAGCTGGATGTATTGGTGGCCAATGTCAGCATGGACCTACGCGCAGAAGGTATCGATGTCGCTTTGGTTTTTGACGAGGTCGGCGACCCGTCCCTGATTGCAAAAAGCATGTATTTCAATCGGAATTTTGCGATGGCGACCAAGAGCTACCGAGACAAGTTTGGCCTGCCGGAAAGACCAGAAGATCTTCAGAATCACGACTGCATCGTGATGCGCGACAACGAAGGGATGCCCCAGCTTCAGTGGCCTCTTACAAACGGGGAAACGATTAAGGTCAAACCAAAGATGTTGGCTTCCGGGTTTCGACTGATGGTTCAGGCCGTCTATGCGGGATTAGGAATAGGATTGCTGCCCGAGAATGCCCTTGTAAAAAACAAAGATCTGATCGCATTGTTTCCGGATCTGTTGTGCCGTGAATCCCATTTCAGACTTGTCTATGTCGAGCGCGAATACCAACTTCCTCATGTTCGGGCGTTTATTGAGAGATCCGACAAGTTCTGGAATAACTGGCTGACTCAGTGGTGATCATCATGCTTGGTGTGAGCAACCACCCCTGCCACTTACGCGCCCGGCAGCTATGGCAACTGCGCTCATGAGCTTGCGGCAGGCTTTAGCTGTTTTGCCGCTATCATCCAGATCGCCGTTCCAGCCGCTGAGAGACAGTGCACAGATACGATTGTTTGTGGCGAATTCCGAACAATGCTCGATCACCTCCTCCAGGGGCAGGCCATTGGGAACGGGATAGTTGTTGGCAGGAACGTCCAGGGCGTCAACGACATCATTGTCGATATGAAGATGCACCGGTCGGTCAAAGAACAGGTTTTTTAACTCCGTGACGCTGATTTCATGCACGTCAGAGGCGTCAAGACCTTCGCGCTCGGGTGGGTCATAGTCACGCGCGCCGACCAGCCAACAATCCGATTCTGCCAATGGGACATGACCCGTCGTCTTGGGTAAAGAAAGGTTGCCCCGACCAACCATCTTCGCAAGAGGCATACCGCCCAAGAAACCAGTCGGCGAGTTTTCTTCTGTATTGAAATCCGGATGGGCATCAAGCCAGACCAGAACCGGGTTTAGCCCTGCCTGTTGCAGGCCTGACATAACCGGCAGACTGGCCCCGCAGTCACCGGCAATTGAAACAGGAAGATCACCACTCAACACTGCCTCTTTCACAAATCCAGCTATTGGGCGGTGCGTTCGCTGCAAAGTTCCAGGCGACCTATCCGCCAATGGGCCAACATTATTCAGGTCAAAGGGCATATCGTCAGGAACGGCATTCATCAAAGCGGCATCGTGTTCATCGAAGAAGTAGGGCGTTACTATCCAGCGCTGGCGCATTGAGTATCTCACCTTAGAAATGGGTGTATCCGCAAAATCATCTGGCATTGCTGCCGCCACATAGCCCAGATGCAACTCAAGATTCTGGGCCCTGGCGCGCTCTGCCGGTTTGACCTCGGCAGCAACCTGCTCCCGTCCGTTAATGTGTGGAGCTGGTCCACAACCTTACGGCGCTCACGGCCATCGGCATCGACAATCTCAATGGCAGGCGGCGGCTCGGCCATGTCAGCCAAGGGTAAAGATAAAGATGCAGCATTGGCCATGGTAACGACTTTCACACTTTCACAGACTGATGCAAAGCCTGATCAGTAGCTGAGCAAAGCAGCCAGGCTTCTTTTCCAGACCACGCAGCTCATGATAGCAGTCATTGGTACAGATCGTAGCGAACAGCGGAAGAGAGCCCAAAGTGTTCGGTGCTGCACCACTAACGAACGTCAGGTCATATCTTGAGTCATGCTGACGTTGTTGAATTGACCTGCCGCCAAGTCTTCCGGGCTGATCCATAACTGAACAACCATGTCTGGCCCAAACTCTATAGGAAGACCAAAGCTGTCGCCGAATTGCATGAGCAGTACATCATTTGCGTGATCGGTTACAGCAGATTGAATCTCGAAACCTTGCCCGAACATTTGCAAGGGCATCGTACCGAGGGAGAAATCATTTGGCGATGAAGTGCCGCTTGCATGTATGATGCGACTATTCCAGCGCGAGTCCTGCGGCAGGCGATCAAACAGAGATTTATGCCGAATTTCCGCGTTCTTGCTTGCGTCGGAAAACGCTTCTAGAGCGGCAACGAACATATTACCCGCATGTTTGTCATGCCCTGGAATAGCATGATCCAACAAACTAACTCGTAGACCCAAACTGTAACCTTCGTTATCTTCTTCGGTACCGTGTCGGTCAATCTCCACCAGCATTTCGACAAATGCCCGCAACAAGACCTCTGACGGATATCCAATTTCGAATTGAGATAGAGCCATCCAACGCAAGGCTTGATAGTCGAAACTCAGCTCAATGGGTGCAGAGTCACTAAAATAGCGAAAGATTGGCTTTCGACCTTTGCCAAATACCCTGATTTCAGCACGTTCTCTCTTTTTCTGACATTGGCGCACCCTTCGTTTCGGTAAGAAATGCGTATATCCAGCCTCCAACATTTCCTGAAAATGACCCAAAGCGATGTCACAGCAATTTAGGTAAAAGTTCCGGGACCAATCAAAAATGAAACTCCAGTCTAGGTGGTGGGGCTCCAACGAACTGTTGAATTGAAGAAAGTTTCGAGGGATTGCTTTGTGAAACTTGTTGAGGTCATAGAAACCGCTTGCTGAAATTCGTTCAGGAGGGTGTGGAAATGGACGTTCTTTTTTAGCTTTCTGAAGAGCTTTAGCAATGGCGCCCTCGTGGTGCGCTATATCTGTCTCATGCTCACGTTTTAAGTTTGTAACTAGTGGGTTAGTGGCGCGGGATGACTTGAACGGCAATGCATCGGCAAACTATCGAACGAGAACCTTGCCCCCGTCCGTAGTGCCGTCTTGGTGCACATGGTACGCCTTAGACCAATCGTCACCAATGAGCGATGTTAAGTTTTCGGGCGGTTCTCTTTCTGGAATATCGGAGACAGCCTCTGGCCAGTATCGTACCTCGGCATTGGCAAAACCGTAAATCATATCGCTGTCGAGCGGTAAAAAAAGAGCGCACCCCCGTGCCGCGCCACCAATAGTAGTCGCTCGCATTTTCTTTAGCCGCGCTTTCAACAGTGTATTTTCCAATTTGGCCGGTTAGTGCGAATTCGATGGCGTCACAGATTGCACTCTTTCCCACGCCGTTACGGCCACTGATTACAGTGAACCCGCCCCCAAACTCAATTCGTACTTTGTCACGAAAGCCACGAAACCCAGAAACTTCGATAAAGTCTAACTTCATCTTTTTGACCTCAAGAGCTCTGCCACTTCAGCTGGCGATGCCGAACCGAGAAAGCCCTCCAAGGCTTCCGGCGAAATATCCGTCGATCTTTTCCTTAAACGCTCGTCGAGATCAGCGTTGCTTATGACAGGACGGGCCCGGAGCGGGGCCAATGGCATCAATGCGTTCTCCAAGTCATCAACGGTTTGGACATTGTGGCGAGCTATTTTTCGGGTCATAGAGAAATCTTCTTCCAGCTTTTCCACGGGTCGCCGCAAATCTGGCGCATGCTCAGCAGTAAGAAAAACCGAATAGACATTCCAAGCCTTGGCACCAGCTGATCGTAACGCGATAGCGTGGCGTGCAAGCACTTGGTCTTGTTTGCTTTGCCAGTCCGATAGAAGTTCTTGAGCGGTTTCAAATACATGTAAAAATCCAACAATCGACTGGTTTTCAAAACAAGTCGTCGGCGGTTGTGCTCCAGGCCAGGTCCAAGTCTCATAGCCTGCTTCACGTAAGATCGCCGTCATACATTTTCTGCGCTCTGCTATTTTCTACCATTGCATTTCTTCCGTATTGCTGCATGTTGCCTTTAGCAACACATAGAGATATAAGTCAACATGATGGATGAAAACGTCGCCGCCTTTCGGGAATTCAACCGCTTCCACACACGTCTTGTCGGGGCGCTAAATGAGCGTTTGCTGGCTTCCGACTACACGCTTCCACAGGTGCGGGTGCTTTATGAGGTCGCAAATGCCGTGCCTGCCAACCCGCCTTCTGCCCGCGATTTGGGCGAAGTATTGGGAACGGATACCGGCTATCTCAGTCGCATCGTGAACGGGCTGGTAAAGGACGGGCTGATTGATCGGATTCCGTCAAAAACCAATGCAAAGAGACTGGAACTCACCCTGTCTGATAAGGGGCGGGAGGTGTTTGCCGGATTGAATGCAGCCTCTGCCGAAGAAGCCGCCGGACTTCTTGAAAAACTGTCGGATACTGAGCAGAGGGAGTTGATTGGCGCTATGGGCCGTATTCGTCGCCTATTGGGCGACACACCAAAGGACAGCACCTTTGTCCTGCGCGACCCTGAACCGGGCGACCTTGGAACGATCACGCACCAACATGGACGCCTCTATGCCAAGGAATATGGCTGGGATTGGACCTTTGAAGCGCTGGTGGCCGAAATCGTCGGGCATTTCGCAAAGTCCTATGATCCGGATTGCGAGCGTTGTTGGGTTGCTGAACGCGATGGCGCAGTGATCGGATCGGTGTTTATCGTCCGCGAGGACGAGGAAACCGCCAAGCTGCGCTTGCTCTACGTCGATGAAAGCGCGCGCGGTCTGGGCCTTGGACGGAAGCTGGTGGAAGAAACCCTGCGTTTCGCCCGCGCCAAGGGCTACAAGCGCATGGTGCTATGGACCAATGATGTGTTGGTCTCGGCCCGGCGCATTTACGAGGCGGCAGGGTTCGAGCTGCTGGAAGAAGAACCGCATCACAGCTTTGGCAAAGACCTCGTTGGTCAGGTTTGGGGGCGCGATCTGTGAATCTGACACTTTGGGCAGCGGTGGCAACCGGTTTGCAGGTCGGCGCAGCCATGGTCGCCAGTGAGGCGGTTGTGGCCGAGGTCGGTGCCGGGCGGCTTGGCTTTCTGCGCTATGCCATCGGACTGATCGTTCTGCTGCCCTTCGCGCTCCGTTCTCCGACAGAACGGATCAGTCGCCGTGATCTGCTACCGGTTGCCTTGATCGGTATGGGGCAGTTCGGCTTGCTGATCGCTTTCCTCAATCTGGCCGTTCTAAACACCAGTTCCGCACAGGTGTCGCTTGTCTTTGCAACGCTTCCGCTGATGACAATCGCGGTCGGCTGGCTGGTTTTTCGAAGCCGGATTGGCAAACGGGACTTTGCAGCCATCATTCTGACGATTGCTGGCGTGGCTGTGCTTGTGGGTAGCGATGCACTTGCCGGGGCAATCACCAACCCAGAACTTACGGGGTTGATCTTTGCTGCGTTGGCCACGTTGACTGGTGCGGTCTGTTCCACATTCTACGGGCCGTACCTCAAACGCTACGGCGTATTAAATGTCAGTGTGGTTGCTATGGCAGCGTCGCTCATTCCCCTTGGAGTGATGGCGTCGCTCGAAGGCGGTGGCAAACCTGCTCAGGATTGGTCAGTTCAAACCCTAACGCTTGTCGGCCTTATAGGTCTGTCCAGTGGCATTGGCTATCTTCTGTGGCTCTTCGCCTTGAAACACGCAGCCGCAGGTATTGTGACGGGGTTCCTGTCCCTTAGCCCGATGACCGCTGTTCTCCTGTCCATCCTGTTCCTCAACACTACTGCAACTGCCTCACTGATTTTGGCCCTCACCCTCGTAATCGGTGGGTTGGCCATCACGGCAACTTCAACGAAACAAACGCATCCTGCCTGAAAGGAAAAACACCATTGCTGGACACCCTGCAACCCGGCCTGAAACACGAGGCCAGCCTGACCGTCACTGATGCGATGCTGGTTCCGAACGTGAATAGCGATCTGGCCGCCTTTGCCGACATGCCGCACGTCTTCGCGACCGCCATGATGGTGGGCTTCATCGAGGCGACCTGCATTGAATGTCTGCAAGGCCATCTGGAACCGGGCGAACATACCGTTGGCACCCACATCAATGTTAGCCATACCGCAGCGACACCGCAAAGTATGACCGTGCGGGCATCCGTCACATTGGACCGCATAGAAAGGAAGATGCTCTGGTTCCGAGTAGAGGCATTCGATGAGAAGAGCCTGATCGGCAAAGGTAGTCATCAGCGGGCGATCATCAATGTTGATCGGTTCGTGAAGCAGGTGAAAGACAAAGCGGGTGCGATCAGTTAACTCCAGAACTTCAGGACGTCGAACGGAAGTGGATCAGGATATGCGACCAAAGGAATTGGTGTCTGCTTGGGTTAAGGCCTTTAATGCAGGAGATGCCGATGCAATCGGTGAATTCTACGTAGATGAGGCGGTAAATCATCAGGTTGCAAATGCACCGATAAAAGGAAAGTACGCCATCGTTGAGATGTTTGCTTCGGAGTTTTCCCAGGCCGAAATGACCTGCATCGTGGAGAACATTTTTGAAGACGGGGAATGGGCTATTCTGGAATGGAAAGATCCAAATGGCCTTCGCGGGTGCGGCTTCAGCGAAGTTCAGAACACCGTGCATCTGAGCTGTCAGCCAGGTCTGCTCGCTCGCGCGAACGGCAAGACCAGCCTTGACCTCGTCGCCTGCCCGCAGCTTGTCGCATTTGAGCGTGGTGATATCTGTCCCAAAGAAGATCTCCAATGGAGAGAGGTTATAGGAATAGTGCATCGTCGAGGCATGGATCGGCCAAAGGTCGGTCGGCGTCGCTAAAGCACAGGTTCTTTCCGTCTCCAGAATGGATTTTAATAGGTCCAGCCCATCGCTTTCCATATTATTTTTCCTAAAGCTTGAGATACCTTCGCTATTGGATGATTAATAGATGAAGGGCAGGAATTTGGCTGTTTTCGCAGCATAAGCTTTGAACTCATCGCCATAGCGGTCGGCCAGATACTCATCCAGCGGCGGGATGTGATACGTGATGAACAGATAGGTCATCAGCGCGGGGATCGCGAAAGCCCAAAGCGAGGCGGTCAGGATGGCCCAGCCGGTAAACAGGATACTGTCGCCCAGATAGTTGACGTGCATGGAATAGCCGAAGAGCCCACCCGTATAGCAACGTCCTTTGGATCCCGGCAGCTTCTTCCAGGCACGGCGCTGCAATTCCGACCCTGTGTTCATGCACGAGCCGATCAACAGCAGCGCGACACCAAACCAGTCCCAGCCACCAAATGGTTTCTCTACGCCAGACAACAGGCCAGCACCAAGCAGCAGGAAGCCGATTTCAAAGATGGCGATGAAGACTGTCAGACCCAGACCTTCCCCCAGTTCGACCTTGCGCTGAAGCAGCACGAACAGGGTGATCAAGTGGCGCAGGAAGTACAGAACGGCAGCTGCAGCCAGCACTTTGGCGCGCGTCGGGTCCGCCCATTCAAAGCCGCCGAATGCCAACCACAGACAGATTGACACGATGATGGCATGTAGCAGGGCGAAAGTTACTTTTACCCCGAAGGAGCGGTCATAAGAGCGGTCAACGCCGCCATATTTGGTAGACATTTCAGCCCTCCATTCAGAATGGTTTGAAGATCATAAGGATTAGGGCGACGATGCTCATCACAAAGGCTGCACCGCCAATAGGCGAGGCTTTGGAAAAGGTTGTCTGATAGGAGGCGGGCAAAGCAGTTAGCGCTTCGTCCGCAGCCGCGGTTGCAATGTCGCGTAATTTCCGCTCGATCCTGTCCCCGATCACAAAGGCCAGAAGCAAGCCTAGGCTTAGGACGAATGCGGCAGCCAGCCAGCCGGTCGACCAGTCATAGCCCAGAAGCGTCATCATCCACAGGCCGGACGCCGGGATTATCAACAGCGACGGTCCCATGAACAGCTTGTTGATGCGCGTTACGACCCGCAGTAGTGCCGCCGCTTCCACTGGCGTTGAAGCCTTCGCCTGTGCATGGATCACACCATTAACTATGGTCGCTCCTACCATGACGATAGTGGCTAGGATGTGGATCAATTTCATTGAAAGGAATAGGTCCGGCATGGCGCTCCCACCTTTACCGTCCATCTGGACTATTTAAGCCCTATGGACCCTATGTTCAATTCATGTCAATCCTAATTTGGACCAAATGGACGAAAAAATGCCGAAGATAGTAGATCACAAAGCCCATAGCCAGGATCTGGCGCAGCGGGCGACCAAGTATTTCTCGGAACATGGATATGCTGGAACCAGCATGCGTAACGTCGCGACCTATCTGGGCGTGTCAAAAAGCGCGCTCTATCACTACTTTCCAACCAAGGAAGACCTGTTTCTGGCGTGTACAAAAGAGGTGATGGCAACGTTCGATGAGGGTTTTGTCGATCCAGAAGCGACAGAAGAACAAAACCTCGCACGTCTGACGGATGTCATGCGCCAGGATTTTCCAACCGAAATCGCCCTAGTCTGTGACTATCTGCGCGGCAAATCGGCAGCGGAAATTGCCGGAGATGAGGCCATGCAGGTTTCAATGGAAGTCTATCGCAAGGTGTTTGCAGAGATCGTTGGGGAAGGACGGGCCGAAGAGGTGATGGCCCGTCTGTTTGGTGAGTTGTTGTTGGATTACATGTCAGGAAGATAGGGCAATACCTATTCTGGCTGATAGGGTTCTTCGCGCAGCACGTGGCTGATCAGTATTTTGAAGAACAGGATCGGTAGAAAACACTCAAGATGCTCGGACGCGCCAAACACGTAGAGTGACATGAGCAGGGCGACACCAAAGAGCGACACCGCCCAACTGAATACGACAATCTGGATCACATGGATGGCAACAAAGGTCATATGTTCTTTGAAGCCTTCGCCCGCGCGGAAGAGCCATCACTTTGCCGCTGAGGCTGCATTAGTGATCACCCCTGTTGATCTACACCAATTCAAATTGCGTCGTCGTCGCGACTCGATCTGACATTACGACAGGAACAAGGCCGGCGGTGCCAACACTGGCTGGGTCAGGTGTTTGCAGCAACCGGACTTCGCCAAATGACGAACCGTTACCACGATAGATCAAGTACATTCTTTGCATCGCGTTAATCAGTTAAACAAAGGTTTCAGTTTTATAGTCCAAATGGTCTAAATAAATTGACAAGCTTAAACAGCCCGCCTATCTCGGTCACGTAGCTGTAAGCCCGGGCCACTCAATGGACTCAAACCGACCGAGAGCCAGACAGGCTTAGGGACAACTTACAATGTATCGAAACGATCACGGACTTGATCGTTGCCTTATAAACAAGGAATCAAACGAATGATTACCAAGCTTTCACGCAGCGCAGGCCCGGTATTGGGTTTTGAAATATCTGGCGAAGTGACCCCAGAAATGGCCGCACATCATCGCGAAGTCATTGACGCTGCGATTGCCGAACACGGTAAGATCAGCGTGCTGGCCCATATCACAAAAAATGTGGACTTTAGCGTGGGCACCGCACTTCACCACATTTCCTGGGCGCTCACTCATACGGCTCAATTCAACAAGCTTGCTATTGTCACAGACAACCAGGCTGTCGATTTTTTGGTGAAGGAAATGGACGAACATTTGGCGAAGTTCGCCGCCGTTGACCAAAAGTTCTTTACCTATAAAGAAATCGAAAAAGCGTGGGCGTGGGTCGAAGAATGATCTCCAATATATTGGGGCGTGGATTATCAAAAATTCCTACGAAGCCCCAATTAGATCGCCTTCAGACGTTATCAAAGGCGTCGACTTCGTCAATGGCATCCAGCCATCAAACTACGATCAAACCGCCGCATGACAAACGCTTGGACACCAGAGTTGACAATAATTCAAGTTGACCCTGCGATCAAATAAAGCCGGAAAAATGCAGCAAAATAGGAACTTAGAAATGACCGAGACAAAAAATATCGCTATACAAAAACCTGAACTAACTGAGGCTGAGATTCTTGAAATTCAGGGGCAAGTCACCGAGAAATTAAATAGTTACTACGCTATGGGTCAATACGACGAGCGGGTTAAGACAGACATCTATCATTTTCCGTTCCTCTATTTGGGTGATGAGTTTGCGCCAGCGTTTGCAGGCCAAGATGAAGAAGAAATGTTTGAAGTATCGAAAAAGAGATTTGAGATGCTTGCGAAGGCTGAACCAGATCTGGATCATTCGATTTATTCAATTAACAGCATAACCATTCTTAACAAACTTTCAGTAATTGTTACAGGAAACAATCACTCGTTTCGTAAGGATGGTAGTTTAATCCTTGATGAAGGGGTTATTTACATCTTGAGCAACATCGAAGAAAAAGGCTGGAGGATTACGGCGATGACTTCAATTCCTGTGAATACGAGTTTGGGACTGACGAAAAATTCTACATCTGTCATGTAGTAGATAATAAGAAGTAGGAAGGTCTTTGATATTGATCGTCGAGACCTAAGGACTAGTTATTTTCATAAATCTCGAAAAACCGCCTAGTAGGGCGGTTTTTCTTTGTGATCAGAATATAACTGGATGTACTTGGTGAACAGTTTCGAGAAATTTTGGACACGTTAGTCTCCAGCGCCAACACGGGCTACAAACTTTGACCATACTGAACACCACGCTGAAAGTGCGCGCAGTTAGCAGAGAAGCCGGAACCGCCTAAGGGTTCATTGTCCACACGACCCAACAATAAATGAATGGCTAAACGCCGCCTCGCTCAATGAGTAGTTTTGACACGTTAGCTCTTAATAGCTTTTCGAGTTGTCGGCTGTCCGGCGCGCCACAATCAAAGTGCACTCGTGCAAGCAGGTGAGCCCTCAGGTAGTCGTCGGAACTCTCGTTGATAAATGTATGAGTGCGGGTATCGAGATTTTTTCGACCCAATAGATTGCGAAGTTCCGAAAGGTCTCCAAAATTTGCGAGGCGTCACCACTCTTGCAGTATGGGATTTCCGTCTATTTGATCTTCTGCTTTGCGCTCCAAACCGACGGTCGAAGTTGTTAGGTACCGCAAAGACACTTGCAGCATGGGATTGTCGAGATGAAGTTCGACATAGCTGTCTATAGCGGCCAAAACGCCGGGCGAGTTTATCGTCACCCTGCTGCTTGTTTCCTTGACCTGAACGGCTTTCAATGCACTGCCAGCGGCCATCAGATAATCTTCAGAGACTTCTAGCCAAATGACACCCTCAGGTGATGCCTTTATCCAAGCGAGGGCTGACTGATAAATCTGATAAACGTAGCCGCTTAGTGCGGCTACAGCGTCTCTCTTTGTCGTGCCTTTCGGGGGGAGGGCTGCCAAGTATTTTCCGATCAAAAGTAGTTCTCGAGAGACTACAACTTGTGAGTCTCAATTCAAGCCGAACTCCAAATGAACAGACATAACCTATTGCCAAAAGGGAAAGAGCATTTCTCGCTTGGTGTGCCGAACGAGGCCGAAGGTCGGCACCTATTGCCGCGACGTCCGCTTTTGTGTTTGGAACTGGTTTGTCTCGCACCCGCAGCGAACTTCCGCTTCCCGCCCCTCGCATCAAAGCCTGATAATATCTTCAGCCCAGCGCCATCTCATTCGTCTGTCCTTGTCAGACTTGCGAATGGCCCCAGAAGAAATCCGAGGCCGTATTCTCATATCACCAGCCAAAATGACCTATTGAAACGTTTAGGTCATGTCACATGAAACGCCACACAAGAAGTTTACACACAGCTTCATCCATCACATTTCGAATAACCACAACTGCGGCACGTCATGCAGCCTTCGATCATCACCATGTCGAACTGACCACAGGATGGGCACGCCTTGCCCCGTGGCGCGTCCATGTTGACCACCTGGGCCTGGGGGTCGGATTTCAGACCCATCCCCTCGCCCTCAAGAAAACCGATGGTTACCATATGTTGCTCTATCACGCCGCCGATCGCTGCCAGGATTGAGGGAATATACTTACCCTTCACCCAAGCCCCGCCACGTGGATCGAAGACTGCTTTGAGCTCCTCAACGACGAAGGAAACATCGCCACCGCGCCGAAATACGGCCGAGATCATCCGGGTCAAGGCCAGCGTCCATGCGTAATGCTCCATGTTTTTCGAGTTGATGAAAACTTCGAACGGACGACGGCGGCCGCCGATCACGATATCGTTGATCGTGAGATAGATCGCATGTTCGCTGTCGGGCCATTTTAGCTTATAGGTCGACCCTTCCAGCGATTGCGGACGATCCAGCGGCTCTGACATATAGACGACTTCGCCACCATCGACCTCGTGTGGCGCCACGGCACTTTCCCCCGGCGCTGCGTCGGTGCTTTCCGAAACGGTCAGAACAGAACCGGTCACATCGTTGGGGCGATAGGTCGTGCAACCTTTGCAGCCCTGATCCCAGGCTTGCATATAGACATCCTTGAAGGCGTCAAAGCCGATATCTTCAGGACAATTGATCGTCTTGGAAATCGAACTGTCGATCCATTTCTGCGCCGCCGCCTGCATCCTGACGTGATCAGACGGGGACAGCGTCTGCGCATTCACGAAATAGTCTGGCAGTTCTTTGTCGCCGAACTTGTCGCGCCACATCTGAACGGCATAATCTACAACCTCTTCTTCGGTGCGCGAGCCGTCTTTCTGCAGCACTTTGCGGGTATAGGCATAGGCAAATACAGGTTCGATCCCCGACGACACGTTGCCCGCATACAGGGAAATCGTGCCCGTCGGCGCAATCGAGGTCAGCAGCGCATTACGGATACCATGTTCGCGAATCGCATCTCGGACGTCTTCATCCATCTGCTGCATCGTGCCGCTTGCCAGGTATTTGTCGGCGTCAAACAGAGGGAATGCCCCTTTTTCCCTCGCCAAATCCACCGACGCCAGATACGCGGCGCGTGCAATCGCGTGCAGCCAGCGCTCGGTCTGACGCGCCGCCTCGTCCGAGCCATAACGCAGGCCCAGCATCAGCAGAGCATCGGCCAGACCGGTCACGCCCAGCCCGATGCGGCGTTTGTCCTGCGCCTCGGCCTCTTGTTCGGCCAGCGGGAATTTCGACGCGTCAACCACGTTGTCCATCATGCGAACGGCGGTGGCGACCAGATCCTGCAAAGCGTCCTCATCCAGATGCGCTGCATCCTCAAATGGTTCGGCCACAAGCCGTGCCAGATTGATCGAACCCAGCAAACAGGCGCCATAAGGCGGCAGAGGTTGCTCTCCGCACGGGTTGGTCGCGGCGATGGTTTCGACGTAACTCAGATTGTTGGCCGTGTTGATGCGGTCGATGAAGATCACACCAGGCTCGGCATAGTCATAGGTCGCCTGCATGATCTTGTTCCATAGATCACGGGCCTGAACGGTCTGATAGACCCTGCCCTCGAATGCCAGTTCCCACGGTCCGTCAGCCTTGACGGCCTCCATGAACGGATCTGTCACCAGCACGGACATGTTGAACATGCGCAGGCGCGCCGGGTCGGACTTGGCGGTGATGAACTGTTCGATATCCGGGTGGTCACAGCGCATGGTCGCCATCATTGCCCCTCGGCGCGAGCCTGCGGACATTATCGTGCGACACATGGCGTCCCAGACATCCATGAAGCTCAGCGGGCCCGAGGCATCCGCAGCAACCCCTTTCACATCTGCGCCGCGCGGGCGGATGGTCGAGAAATCATAACCGATCCCCCCACCCTGCTGCATGGTAAGTGCGGCCTCTTTCAGCATATCGAAGATACCGCCCATGCTGTCGGGGATCGTGCCCATCACAAAGCAGTTGAACAGGGTCACCTGACGTGCGGTGCCCGCCCCAGCAGTGATGCGACCAGCCGGCAGGTATTTGAAATCCTCAAGCGCCGTGTAGAACTTTTCTTCCCAATGCGCCGGGTCCTTTTCAACCTGTGCCAAATCGCGCGCAATGCGCCGCCAACTGTCCTCGACCGTCTGATCGATGGGTGTGCCATCCGCCTGTTTGAAGCGGTATTTCATGTCCCAGATCTGCTCGGCGATGGGGGCGGCAAAGCGGCTCATTGGTGATTCCTATTTAACTAAGAGGCATCCAAGATAGACCAAAATCTATGCTGATTGCCACAACTCTTTGACCTCTTCACTTGATGATCTACTATATAAGCTAACCCTTGGGGACGACTCTGTGGATAAGTATATCAACCTCATCAAACTTTCGGTCGGATCAGAAAGCGTCGACACGCTGATCGCATGGCAGGACAGCCGGAAACCTCTCTATGAGGACGGATGCCCGCGCCATGTCACACGCATGTGGCCCAAACGTGAATCCGAGATTTTGAATGGCGGATCAATCTATTGGGTGATCAAAGGAGTCGTCCGATGCCGTCAGCAGATTCTACGGCTGGACGAGGTGCGCGGTGAGGATGGAATCCGCCGCTGTGCCATCGTTCTCGATCCCGAGGTGCACCGCACGCAAAACGCTCTGAAACGCCCGTTCCAAGGCTGGCGCTATCTGAAACCCGAGGATACTCCGGCCGACTTGCCCAAAGGGCGCGAGCAGGACGATGCCCTGCCCGACGACCTGAACCGCGCGCTGGCGGATATCGGCGTGCTTTAGCGCAGCCGATCCAGCAGGTCGTTCAGAACGGTCTTCTCTGCCGCATCGTAACTTGCCACTCGGCTGCGCCACAACGTCGCCTGCGATTGCAGGATCAACCCATCCGACAGGATTTTCAGGTGGTTGGCCCGCAGCGTCTCGCCGGTCGAAGTGATATCAGCAATCGCTTCAGCGGTTTCATTCACGACCGTGCCCTCAGTCGCGCCCTGACTATCGACCAGCGTGTAATCGGCCACCCCCGCTTCGGTCAGAAATTCACGAACCAAACGGTGATACTTGGTGGCGATACGCAACCGGTGCCCGTGCGCCTTGCGGAAACCCGCAGCTGCCGCATCCAGATCGTCCAGCGTATCCACGTCGACCCAGCAGGCAGGTGTTGCGATGATCAAGTCAGCCTTGCCGAACCCAAGCGGGGCGACCTCTTCGACCTGCTGTTCCCACCGCGGCAGTTTCTCTTGCACCAGATCGACGCCAGTCACGCCAAGATGGATACGCCCCGCCGCCAGTTCGCGCGGTATTTCTCCGGCGGATAACAAGATTAGCGAAACGTTTTTGATCCCTTCTACCTTGCCCGCATATTCCCGATCCGATCCGCTGCGCGACAGCGTGATGCCGCGCTTTTCAAACCATGCGAAGGTCTTGTCCATCAATCGGCCCTTCGAGGGCACGCCCAGCTTCAGGCTCATTGTGCACCCTCCTCGACTTCCAGCATCAGGTCCGGACGGATCACGCCGCCGATGGCCGGTATCTCAGCCCCCTCGCCCAACTGCCGGGTCAGCGCGTCATAGCGCCCGCCGGTTGCGACCGGTGGCAGATCGGGACGGCCCTCTGCGTAAAAGCCAAAGACGAAACCGTCGTAATACTCCATCGAGGTTCTGCCATAAGAGGCTTCGAAATCCAGTGTATTCACGTCCACGCCCCGCGCCTGCAAGGCTGCAATACGGGCTTCCAAACGATCCAGCGCGGGCGTGATCTGCGGCAGGTCAACCGCCACGTCGCGCAGTTGTTCCAGCGCAAAAGGCATGGTTTCGCGCACATTCAGCAGCGTCTCCAACCCGGCCAATTCATTGTCCGAGATCGGCGGCGCGGCGCGGTCTTCGCGCAGGGCTTCAATCCGCTCGAGTATTTCGGGCGCGCGGCGTTTACCGATCATGGGCACGTCAATCGCCAACGGGTCAGCTGCGTCAAGCAGAGCATCGCGACCCTCAAGGCCCGCTTTGCGCCCGGCGTATCGGTCCAGCAGAACGCGGAACCGGCGAGGCCGCCAGAGATGCCGCATCAGCGCGGCCTTGCGGCGGTCAGTTGTCTTCAGGCCCGCGACAGCGGCGATCAGAATGCCGATATCACCGGTCGCTGCCCGCAAGGGTAGCCCGCGCAGTTGCAGGGCAAACAGCGAAAAAACCTCGGCATCGGCGCCAGCGGGGTCTTCGCGATCAAAAACCTCGTAGCCGACCTGAATATACTCATTGGACCGGTCCGGATCGTGTTCCTGACGGCGGAACACCTCACCCGAATAGGTATAGCGCGCAGGTTCGGCCCCTTCGGACATGTGCATCTGCACCACCGGCAGAGTAAAGTCCGGGCGCAGCATCTGCTCACCCCGCAGCGCGTCCGAGGTCACATAGGCACGCGCGCGGATATCCTCACCATAGAGGTCTAGCAGCGTACCAGCAGGTTGCAACAGAGGTGTATCGACCACATGCGCACCCGCGGCCTCGAACCGGACACGCATCATCGCGGCGCGAGCCTGTATCTGGGAACGGTTGGGCATGGGTCAGTCCTGACTGTCCAGAATTTCGCGCACCTTGGCGACCAGATCTCCGCGCAGCACTTCAAACTGGCTGGGGCGTTCTTTCCATTCCTCAAGCGTGGCGCTTTCGGCAATCTTTGCGCCAAGAATCAGGTCCTTGATTTGCACAATTCCCTTATCTTTTTCGTCACCACCTTCGATCACAGCGATCGTAGAGTTCCGTTTGTCCGCGTATTTCAGCTGGTTGCCAAAGTTCTTGGGATTGCCCAGATAGACCTCGGCCCGAATGCCTGCATTGCGCAGTTCGGCCACCATGGACTGATAGTCAGCCATCCGATCCCGATCCATGACGGTGACGACCACCGGGCCTGTGGCTTGCGCCGCGATCCGACCTTTTTCGCGCAGAGCGGCCAGCAAGCGATCAACACCGATGGAAATACCCGTCGCGGGCACTTCTTGCCCCGTGAAGCGCTTGACCAAATCGTCATAACGCCCACCGCCAGCAACTGATCCGAACTGACGTTTACGACCCTTTTCATCGAAAATCTCGAAGGTCAGTTCGGCCTCGTAAACCGGTCCGGTGTAGTATCCAAGCCCGCGAACAACCGAGGGATCCAACCTAACCCGATCCGGTCCATACCCTGCTGCAAAGAGTAGTTCGAAAATCTGCCTAAGCTCTTCGACGCCCTGAAAACCGGTGTCTGATTGGCCAACGATTTTTCGCAGATGGTCTAAAACTCGCGTGTTCCAGATTTTGAGTGCATCGAGATTTTGGGAGTATTCGGGATCGTCTTTGAACTCCGGGGAAACTGCATACCTTGCAGCGTCCAACTGTTTGCCGCGTTCTTCATTGCCCTCATCGTATGCGCGCGTCGCTTCGTCCGCTAAAGCTTCGAACACGAACGAATAATAATTGATAAACCCAAGCACTGGCTGCATTTGCGCTTCACTTAGTCCGACACCGTCAATGTAAGCGCCCGACGCATCAAGGCGACCCTTGCCCAAAAGCTCTCGAACGCCAGTCTCCCCGACCTTGTCGAATTTGTCGATTGTTCGAAGAACCGCGTCACGTTGGGCTTCGTCGGCCAGCCCCATGGTTTCGAGCACACCATTCAGAACCTTGCGGTTGTTGACGCGCACCAGATAGTCGCCCCGGGGAATGCCAACGGTCTCCAAAGTGTCCGACAGCATCGCACAAATCTCGGCATCTGCAGCCATCGAGGCCGTGCCTACCGTATCAGCATCACACTGATAAAACTGACGATACCGCCCCGGCCCCGGTTTCTCGTTCCGCCAGACCGGACCCATCGCATAGCGACGATAGGGCGTCGGCAAATCGTTGCGGTGCTGCGCATAGACGCGGGCCAGAGGCGCGGTCAGATCATAGCGCAGGGCCATCCAGTCGCCATTGCCGCCCTCGTCAAACTCCTGCCATGCAAACACACCCTCGTTCGGACGATCCACATCGGGAAGGAACTTGCCCAGCGCTTCGACGGTCTCAACCGCGCTGCTTTCCAAGGCATCGAACCCGTAACGATGATAGACGCCCGCAATCGTCCGCAGCATCTCGGTGCGCTGCGTAACTTCCTCGCCGAAATAGTCACGGAACCCTTTCGGCGTTACGGCCTTGGGGCGGGGCTGTTTCTTGGGCTTGGCCATATGGGGCGTCCTTGGGATTTAGTGTTCCGCGCGCGGTCTATCCCATGGCCTGCATAGGGGCAAGGCGGGGTTTCGCTGGCATTGGGGTCATCGGGTCGCTAAGAGACGCCTATAAGGAGAGCCCCATGCAGCATCTGGAAGAACAGATCGCCCATCTGACCCGCACGGTTGAAGAACTGAACGCGGTCGTCACAAACCAACAGAGCGAGATCGACCGCCTGACCCGTCGCGTCGAGATGTTGCTGCAACGCGAGGCTGAACGGGCGCAAGAAGGCTCAGGTGGCGTTGTGTTCGGTGACGAACGCCCGCCGCATTATTGAAAAGCTAAGACAGGCTAAGCGTCGTTCGATGCTCTAGGCCAGTCATTGACCAGTCTCTTTTTCCACGCGATCTGGCGGCAAACCCATCCAAGGCGTCGCCGAGTTGATCATCGAACCAAAGCGCCAACGCCGTTCGCGGCAACATGGCCTTTTGGTGGTGAAATGCTGTGACCAAGGTTCCACTTTTTCCATCGGGTTCAAGCTTTACATCAAACTCCCCGTCTGTGAGGCGCCGGTTTCTCCCGTGCACGTCACCGGAAAAGCGATAACTGTAATGGGTTGGTGCGTCGCTTGCCAGAACGGTTTGCCGTTGTTTCAGAAAGATGGACGGACCCATCAAATAGGAAACGTCGAAACTGTCGGGCTCTCCGGGCACTGGCTGCACATCGTGCAAAATCTGCTCCCAATTCGCATCAGAGCCGCATTCTGCAAGGGCAAAAGCGGGCCAAACTTCTTCGATCGGGCGTTTGACACGCACGCGTCGGCTGGACTTCCAATCCAGACCAAAGCGAAATCGATCAAGCACGGTGCCGTATATGACGGACATACAGGCCAGAAACAGCGCGACAGATATGATGGCGGTTGCAGCTGCGGGCAGGCCAAATTGCTCGGCTAACCGCTCCGCAGGTCGAAGGGAACAGCTGAGCAACATCCAAAATGATACAATTTCAACCACCATTCGCCAGCGGCGAAAGATCAGAACAAACAGTGCAAGCCCGGCAAATACGATACCGCCGACCACTATGATTGTCAGGCCGGCCGTCAACCACGTGATGAGCGGCCCCGAGAACGTGATCATTTCAACAGATTGTTCTTCGAATTGCCGTCTTCCCTGAACCGCGGCGGTCAACATCAGGAAAATGGTTCCAAACAGCAATCGGCGACGTTGCCTGTAAATCAGTCGAAACATGCTTTGCACACTTAAGTGGTATTACTCAAAGGCAGTTATCGTTGGAGATGTTGTCCACAATATGACCAGCCCAAACTCAATTGAGAGAGCTTGAGCGGAAAATTTCAGGATATCAACCGACTATAAGCCGAGCGTCGATTTCACCGCATTATCGACCACACCACCCAGCAGGGCGTTTTTATCGGCGGCACAACCCTCGGACAGCGCGGCAATAAAGGCCTCGCGCAGCTGGGCCTTTTCCTCGTCGGTGGTCGCGTGGTCTTCAATATTGATCTGACGATTATAAAGCGACAGGGCCGTCATCTTGCCAACAACCGCCACCACAAATTCCTCGTCACCATTCGCCTCTTCTGCGATCGAGGCGCATGTGTAGTGCATCACCGGCAATGCTTCCTGAACCATTTGCTGAGCAGCCTCATCCGTCAAAGCGAATGTCGGGGCCAGAAGGAAGACGGTGCCAACCGTGAGTTTGAACGCAATTTTTTTCATCACATTCATTTCCAGTTATGTCCGATAATCGCTCCGGCGACGCCACCAATCGCAGCCCCCTTGCCGTCTCCGACCAAAGCGCCGACGCCGGCACCGACCAGAGCGCCCGTGACGGTATTTTTCTTCTTATCGTCCGCTTGTGCGGCGGTGGCCAGCACCAAGGCGCACACCGCCGCCACGCTTAGTGATCTGAAAACAATACCTGAATTCGCCATTTCGGAACCCTCCTGTGAAATGACCTTTGAGGATGTTCATCCAGCCTAAAGGTGTCGATCTCGTGTGGCAACAATCTGGTAAGGGATCAGACCTCTTCGATCTCCGATATCCCTTCGAGCGATTTGAGCGCGCCCTTGATCTCCGGGTTGATTGCAAAGCTCCGACCCAAATCCATTTCGACCTCTCCGGGTAGTCTAGGATCGAACAGGCGAACATACACCGGTCCTTTCGCGGCCCTTTTGGCCGAGGTCTCAGCATCTTCCAGCACCTTTGCCATGTTGGGAAATACCTTCGAATCTTCGACAAATACACGCAGGCCCGTGGCCCCGGCCTCGGCCACCACCGCGTCGACCGGACCAACCGAGCGACCCAGCAGTTTCAGCTGATCCGCCTCCATCGTGGCTTCGGCGGTCAAGACGACCTGAGCGCCGGTTTCCAGAAACTCGCGTGATTTCTCGAGCGTCTCCGAAAATAGCGTAACCTCGTATGCGCCGGTAGGGTCAGAGAGCTGGGCAAAAGCGAACCGATTGCCGCGCGCCGACTTACGCTCTTGCCGTCCGGCAACAACACCGGCCATCTTGGCGATAAACGGACCAGAGCGCGCCTTTTCCGTCACCTGATCAAGTGTCAGCACCTGTTTACGTTTCAAGGCGGGCATGTAGTCATCCAGCGGGTGGCCAGACAGATAGAACCCGATGGCCTTGAATTCTTCGCTCAGGCGCTCGGCTGGCAGCCAATCGGGCGAAGGAGATAAGCGGGGTTCCGGCAAGTCGTCGCCCGCCTCGCCAAATAGCGAAACCTGGTTTGAATTCTTCTGATCGTGAATAGCAGCCGAATATTGCACCAGCGGATCGAGGCTTTCGAACACGCGACGACGGTTCTTGTCGAGCTGATCGAATGCACCGGCCCGCGCCAGCATTTCAAGTGGGCGCTTGCCGACCTTCTTCAGATCAACCCGACGTGCGAAATCGAAGAGATTGACGAACGGCTTGTTGCCGCGCCCTTCGACCACAAGGTTCATCGCCTCGACGCCTACGTTTTTGAGCGCGCCCAGCGCGTAAACCAAATGACCATCGGTTACGTCAAACGTGGCCTGAGACCGGTTTACACAAGGTGGCACATAAGGCAGGTCGAGCCCCTTGCGAACCTCTTCGAAATAGATAGCCAGCTTGTCGGTCAAATGGATATCGCAGTTCATGACGCCCGCCATGAACTCGACCGGGTGGTTCGCCTTCAGCCAGCCGGTCTGATAACTGACCACCGCATAGGCCGCTGCGTGGGATTTGTTGAAGCCGTAGTTGGCGAACTTCTCCAGCAGGTCGAAAACCTCGGACGCTTTCTTGGCATCAACACCATTCTCACCCGCACCCTTTTCGAACTTGGGACGCTCGGCATCCATCGCCTCTTTGATCTTTTTACCCATCGCCCGGCGTAACAAGTCGGCACCACCAAGGCTGTACCCTGCCATGACCTGCGCGATCTGCATCACCTGTTCCTGATAGACGATGATGCCTTGGGTCTCCTCAAGGATATGGTCGATCAGCGGATGCACGGATTCGATCTTGCGCAGCCCGTTCTTGACCTCGCAATAGGTCGGGATGTTCTCCATCGGGCCGGGACGATACAGCGCCACAAGAGCCACGATGTCCTCGATGCAGGTCGGCTTCATACGCTTGAGCGCGTCCATCATCCCCGAGGATTCCACCTGGAACACAGCAACCGTCTTGGCCGCCGAGTAGAGTTTGTATGTCGCCTCGTCGTCCAGCGGGATGGCGTTGATTTGGTTCTCGGCCCCCTCGGCCGGTTCGTAGAGTTCTGTACCGTCTGCGGCGATATGCAAGGGACGCCCGGACTTGAAGATCAGATCCATCGCATTCTGGATCACGGTCAAGGTTTTCAGGCCGAGAAAATCGAACTTCACCAGCCCGGCTTGCTCGACCCACTTCATGTTGAACTGGGTCGCGGGCATGTCGGATCGCGGGTCCTGATAGAGCGGAACAAGCGCATCCAACGGACGGTCCCCGATCACCACCCCCGCCGCGTGGGTTGAGGCATTCCGCAGCAACCCCTCAACCTGCTGGCCATAGGTGAGCAGCCGCTCCACGACCTCTTCGCTGCGCGCCTCTTCCCGCAGGCGAGGTTCGTCCTTCAGCGCCTTTTCGATGGAAACGGGCTTGACCCCTTCCACTGGAATCATCTTTGACAGACGGTCCACCTGACCATAAGGCATCTGCAGCACCCGCCCGATATCGCGCACGGCAGCTTTCGACAGAAGCGCACCAAAGGTGATGATCTGCCCCACCTTGTCGCGCCCGTATTTCTGCTGCACGTAACGGATCACCTCTTCGCGGCGGTCCATGCAGAAGTCGATATCAAAGTCAGGCATCGAGACCCGCTCGGGGTTCAGGAACCGCTCGAACAGCAGGCTGTAGCGCAACGGATCAAGGTCGGTGATCGTCAGCGCATAGGCCACCAGCGACCCCGCCCCCGAGCCCCGCCCCGGGCCAACCGGGATGTCTTCATCCTTTGCCCACTGGATAAAGTCAGCAACGATCAGGAAATAACCCGGAAAGCCCATGCCTTCGATGATGTCGAGTTCGAAATCCAGCCGCTTTTGATATTCTTCCGGTGTCACCGCATGGGGGATCACGGCCAGACGCTTCTGCAAGCCCTCATTGGCGATACGGCGCAGTTCGGCGACCTCGTCATCAGCAAATTTCGGCAGGATCGGATCCCGACGATAGGTCATAAAGGCGCAGCGCTTGGCGATCTCAACGGTGTTTTCAATCGCTTCGGGCAAGTCGGCGAATAGAGTCGCCATCTCTTGCTGCGACTTGAAATAATGCTGCGCGGTCAGACGGCGGCGACCTTCCTGCTGATCCACATAAGCCCCCTCGGCGATGCAGATCAGCGCGTCATGCGCCTCGTACATGTCCGAGGTCGGGAAATAGACATCGTTCGTGGCGACCAGCGGCAGGTTCTTGGCATAAGCCATCTCGACATGGCCGCGCTCGGTCAGGCGTTCGGCCTCGGGTTGGCCCTCTTCCCCAGGATGGCGTTGTAGTTCGACATAGAGGCGATCCGGGAACATCGCCGCCAGGCGGTCCACCAAAACCTCCGCTGCCGGAAGCTGCCCGTGTTGCAGCAACATCCCGACCGGCCCGTCCGGCCCGCCGGTCAGACAGATCAGACCGTCAGATCGCTCCGCCAATTCCTCCAACGTAACCTGCGGCAACTGCCCGCCCTTGTCGACATAAAGGCAAGAGCTAAGCTTCATGAGGTTTTCGTACCCCACCTCGGATTGCGCCAGCAGTACCAAGGGAGCAGGCTTTTCTACGTAGGTGCGACCGGGAGGGGCGGCGCTTTCGAGCCCAAAATCTCCAAGATCAACCTGGCACCCCATGATCGGCTGCACACCCGCACCACTCGCGGTGACCGAGAATTCCAGCGCCGAGAACATGCTGTTGGTATCAGTCACCGCGACAGCGGGCATCTCCATCTGCTCGCAAAGACCTGGCAGCTTTTTCAGCCTTACAGCGCCTTCCAGCAGAGAATATTCGGTGTGAACGCGGAGGTGAATGAATCGGGGATTGCTGCTCATTCCCGCAAGCTATCCCAGCAAACAGAGATGCAAAAGCACGAACCTATCTTGTGGAATCGACGAAATAATCATTTCGATTATTCGGATATTTCTGAAGGTGCTTCTGGCCCCGCAAGCACCTCATGGCAGAAAACACTTTAGTTTCAGTCCACTGAGCAGTCGGCAGATACGACAATAGACCGCCATTTGCGTTAAATGATGCATCACTGGGGCAGTTTTTCTTGCCAGATCACACAGCCTCTTTCTAACATCGGATGGCAAGCTATACGCCCGCTACTCTTTCTACGTCGCATCGAAGGAGAGCACCCAAAGGGCGCAACCGGGTAACGCGACGGGTTTCACTCATGAATATCACGTTTCTTCTGAACGGAGAGACTGTGGAGTTGGCGGATGTTGATCCGACGGCGACCCTGCTGGATTGGCTGCGCGAGGATCGCGGTCTGACCGGCACCAAAGAGGGCTGCAACGAAGGCGATTGCGGCGCCTGCACCGTCATGGTGACGGATGAAGGCGGCCACAAGGCGCTGAATTCCTGCATTCTGTTTTTGCCGCAACTCCACGGCAAGGCCGTGCGTACGGTAGAAGGCGCCAGCGGTCCGAATGGCGAGGCACATCCGGTTCAACAAGCCATGGTTGACCTGCATGGCTCTCAATGCGGTTTCTGCACCCCCGGTTTTGTCATGTCGATGGTCGCAGGTCATGCCAGTGGCGCGACGGATCATGACACCCAGCTTGCCGGAAATCTGTGCCGTTGCACCGGTTACGCACCGATTATTCGTGCAGCCCAAGCTGCCGTGGATAAACCCGTTCCGGTCTGGGTCCGAGACACACCCGTTGCCACGCGTGTGTCCTCGCCGATGTTACCGGAATCCTCGGATGAGCTGGCTTCTGTTTATGCCAAACACCCGGATGCCACGTTGGTCGCGGGTGCGACCGACGTCGGGCTTTGGGTTACCAAGCAACTACGTAAACTTGACCCGGTTATCTTCCTGAACCGCTGCGATGATCTGAAAGACATCAAGGTGACGGACAACGAAATTCGTTTCGGCGCCATGGTCGACATGAACCGCATGGGCGATGCGCTGGCCGATCTGCACCCGTCCTATGCCGAGATGATCCGACGCTATGCCAGTGTTCAGGTCCGCCACGCAGCTACCGTCGGTGGCAATATCGCCAATGGCTCACCTATCGGAGACAACCCGCCCGCGCTCATTGCGCTGGGTGCCACGCTCCACCTGCGTAAAGGCGATGCCCGCCGCACGATCCCGTTGGAAGAGTTCTTTGCCGACTATGGCAAGCAAGATCGCGCCCCCGGCGAGTTCGTCGAGGCGGTCAGCTTTCCGCGTCAGACTGATCGACTGAAAACCTACAAGCTCAGCAAACGGTTTGATCAGGACATCTCGGCAGTCTGCGGATGCTTCAATATCACGGTTTCAGAAGGTGTGATCACCGATGCGCGTATCGCTTTTGGCGGCATGGCCGGGATTCCGAAGCGCGCGAAGCATGTCGAAGAAGCATTGATTGGCAAGCCATGGGAGCGTCAAACTATCACTGCCGCGCTGCCGGAATTCACGAAAGACTATACTCCGATGACAGACATGCGCGCCTCGGCCACATATCGGTTGGAGACCGCCAAAGCGATGCTTGAGAGGTACTTTCTGGAGGATCAGGGCGAGGTGGCCAATGTACTGGAGGTGTCGGCATGAGCGTGACCAAACCTCTCCCGCATGACGCGGCACCTCTGCATGTCTCTGGCGCAGCGCGCTATGTTGACGACATCCCGACGCCCAAGGCCACGTTGCATCTGGCCTTTGGTGTCAGCCCGATTGCCAAAGGCAGAATCAGGTCAATGGACCTGTCGGCGGTAAAGGCCGCCGAAGGCGTTGTCTTGGTTATGACGGCCGAGGATCTGCCCTTTGCCAACGACGTATCGCCGTCGATCCATGACGAGCCGCTACTGTCTGACGGCACGGTCAATTACATCGGACAACCCGTCTTTCTTGTCGCCGCAACAAGCCATTTGGCTGCACGCAAGGCGGCACGGATGGGCAAGATCGACTATGCCGAAGAGACCCCGATCCTGACCGTCGAAGAAGCTCTCGCGGCCGATAGCCGGTTCGAGGAAGGCCCGCGCATCTACACTAAAGGGGATGCGGATGCGGCCATTGCAGGATCGGAACATGTGATTGAGGGCAGCTTCGAACTGGGCGGGCAAGAGCATTTCTATCTGGAAGGACAGGCTGCGTTGGCCGTACCGAACGAAGGTGCGGATATGCTTGTGCATTCCTCGACCCAGCATCCCACCGAGATTCAGCACAAAGTGGCGGATGCATTGGGTGTTCCCATGCACGCCGTCCGTGTTGAAACCCGCCGGATGGGTGGAGGGTTTGGCGGCAAGGAAAGCCAGGGCAATGCACTGGCCGTCGCTTGCGCCGTCGCCGCCCGCATCACCGGTAAGGCCTGCAAGATGCGCTATGACCGCGATGATGACATGATCATCACCGGAAAACGCCATGCGTTCCGAATTGCCTATCGCGCCGGGTTCGACGAGCATGGGCATATTCAGGGCGTCTCGTTCCTGCACCATGCGATTTGTGGATGGGCGCAGGATCTGTCCCTGCCCGTCGCGGATCGGGCGATGTTGCATTCGGACAATGCCTATCTGCTGCCCAATGCGCGGATCGAAAGCCACCGGTTGAAAACCAACACCCAATCCGCCACCGCCTATCGCGGTTTCGGCGGCCCACAAGGGATGGTCGGGATCGAGCGCGTGATGGACCATGCCGCCCATGAACTTGGAGTTGATCCGGTCGAGTTGCGTCGACGGAACTACTATGAACCAGCCCATGAAGCTGTGGAACGCGAACCGGCAGAGCAATCCGTGGGGCACGCGGACCCACATCAGGACCTGACCAGCCGAGGAGCTGTGAAAACGGGTTTTGCCCCGGTTCGCCCTCTGCCCGCAGGCGGCAACACGACGCCCTACGGCATGGAGGTCAGCGATTTCGAACTGCACGGCATGACCGAAGCGCTGCTGAAATCCAGCGACTATGCCGCACGCAAAGTAGCCATCGAAAAATGGAACGCCGAGAACAGCGTAATCAAGAAAGGCATCGCCTTCTCTCCGGTCAAGTTCGGCATTTCCTTCACGCTGACACACCTCAATCAGGCCGGAGCGCTGGTACATGTCTATCAGGACGGCTCGGTTCACCTGAACCATGGCGGAACCGAGATGGGCCAGGGGTTGTTCCAGAAAGTGGCGCAAGTAGCGGCATCTCGTTTTGGCATTCCGCTGGATATGGTGAAAATCACCGCGACCGATACGGCAAAAGTGCCCAATACCTCGGCGACGGCGGCATCTTCGGGAAGCGACCTGAACGGCATGGCGGTCAAAGCGGCTTGCGACACGATCCGTGACAGGATGGCCGACTATTTGGCCGAGCGGCATCAGGCGGACCCATCTTCCGTGGTATTCGCCGACGGACATGTTTCGGTCGGCGAGGAACGCTATACCTTCGCCGAAGCTGCAGCACTGACCTATCAAGGCCGGGTCAGCCTTTCAGCCACAGGTTTCTACAAGACTCCCAAGATTGAATGGGATCGGATCAAGGGGCGCGGTCGTCCATTCTTCTATTTTGCCTATGGTGCGTCCATCACCGAAGTCGCTGTCGATACATTGACCGGTGAGAACCGCATCCTTCGCACGGATATCCTGCATGACGCTGGTGCGTCACTGAATCCAGCGCTGGATATCGGACAGGTCGAAGGTGGCTATGTGCAAGGCGCGGGTTGGCTGACGACCGAAGAATTGGTCTGGGACGACAAGGGTAACCTGCGAACTCATGCGCCCTCGACCTACAAGATTCCAGCCTGTTCCGATCGACCCGACATCTTCAATGTTGCACTTTGGAATGGCGAAAACCGCGAGGACACAATCTATCGCTCCAAGGCGGTAGGGGAACCGCCGTTTATGTTGGGCATCTCCGCCTGGTTGGCGCTGTCAAACGCGGTGGCGGCCTGCGGGGATAGGTACCCTGCGTTGGATGCGCCCGCGACCGCAGAAGAGGTCTGGCGCGGTGTCCAAAGGATGAAGGGAGGCATCTGATGGGATTTGATCGGGAAGCTTTGAGGGAGGCCGTCAAAACCCATGGGTCTGTGGTCCGCGTGGTCATCGCCGGGATCAAGGGATCGTCCCCCCGCGAAGTTGGCGCGTCAATGCTGGTCTGGAAAGACGGGCAAAGTGGTACGATCGGCGGTGGCACGCTGGAGTATCAGGCCGCGGAGGCCGCGCGCCGTCAAATAGATCCGGTACGGTTCAGCCAGCACGCACTTGGCCCCGACATGGGCCAATGCTGTGGCGGCGCTGTTTCATTGCTATCAGAAATCCACGACACCGCATCCTTGGTGCGCCTCGAAGGAGAGGTGATCGCGCGGCCGGTAGCCCCTTTTTCCGAAACGGAAAACGGACCGGAAACCTCGCAGGTCTCCAGCTCCCAGCCGATGGCAGTCAAACGTGTTCTGGCACGATCCCGTGGTCAGGGAGTCGCGCCCGAGCCGCAACTGATTGAGGGCTGGATGATCGAGCCCGTCCACAAGCCAACCCGCAATCTGTGGATCTGGGGCGCAGGGCATGTTGGCCGTGCCTTGGTGGATGTTCTGTCTCCCCTGCCCGATCTCGCGATTACTTGGGTTGATACAGGACCTGAACGCTTTCCGGATGCAATCGCTACGGGCGTGACTGCTGTTCCGGCTAGGAAACCGGCCGAACTCGTACGCCATGCACCCAGCGAAGCGGAACATCTGGTGCTTACTTATTCACACAATTTGGATCTGGAACTGTGCAACAGGCTGCTTTTGCATGATTTCCGCTTTGCGGGACTGATTGGCTCAGCTACCAAATGGGCGCGATTCCGGTCGCGGCTGGCGGCACTTGGGCATCCGCCCGAACGGATAAGCCGGATTACCTGCCCGATTGGTGATCCCTCGCTGGGCAAACACCCACAGATGATCGCCGTTGGCGTCGCAGCACATCTTCTGCGCCCGGCCCGACAGAACGAATTGAAGAAGGACCTGAGCGCGTGACCACTCCACTACTGAGCTTGCAAGGGCTGACCAAAGCCTATCCCGGCGTCGTGGCCAATGATCAGGTGTCCTTTGACATCGGCGAAGGCGAGGTTCACGCCCTGCTGGGCGAGAATGGCGCAGGTAAATCCACACTGGTCAAGATGATCTATGGTCTGGTGAAACCGGATAGCGGCACGATGCTTCTGCGCGGCCAGGCCTTTGCACCACCTGAACCACGGGCCGCCCGCGCTGACGGGATTGCGATGGTATTCCAGCACTTTTCGTTGTTCGATGCTTTGAACGTCGCCGAAAACATTGCGCTGGGGATGGAAAATCCACCTCCAATGGGTGATCTGGCATCCCGTATCCGCGAGGTTTCGGAAACATACGGGCTGCCACTGGACCCGTTCCGCACTGTGGGCGACCTGTCGGCTGGTGAGCGCCAACGGGTCGAGATCATCCGCTGCCTGTTGCAGGACCCCAAGCTGTTGATCATGGATGAACCAACTTCGGTCCTGACCCCGCAGGAAGTTGATATCCTTTTCGAAACGCTGAATAAATTGCGTTCCGAGGGTACTTCGATCTTGTACATCTCGCACAAGCTCGAAGAGATCAGAACGCTGTGCGACCACGCCACAATCCTTCGTCTCGGCAAGAATGTTGGCGAGTGCGTGCCAAGCGAAACCTCGGCCAGAGATATGGCCGAGATGATGGTCGGCTCGACCCTGCAAACTCCGGAACGCTCAGGGCGTGAGTTTGGGGAAGTTGCGTTGGATGTAAGCGGCCTCTCGGTCCCCTCTCCATCAGAATTTGGCACCGCGCTGAAGAACGTTCACATGACTGTGCGCAAGGGCGAGGTACTGGGCATTGGCGGTGTCGCAGGAAATGGTCAGGACGAACTACTGGGCGTCCTTTCCGGCGAGATTCAAACTGCTGCCGATGCTATCAAGTTCAACGGACAAGCCATTGGCAAGAAAGGCCCCACGGCTCGCCGCAAACTGGGCGTGTTAACCGCGCCCGAGGAACGGCTGGGCCACGCGGCTGCACCTGATATGAGTTTGACCGAAAATGCTCTGCTGACCGGCTCGGTTCGCGAAGGATTGGAAAGCAACGGCTTCCTGAAATGGAACGAAACCAAAGGGTTCGCCGAGAAAATCATCGAGGCGTTCGATGTGCGCACTCCGGGACCCGAGAACGCGGCAAGGTCGCTTTCGGGCGGAAACCTGCAGAAGTTCGTGATTGGTCGCGAAGTGTTGCAGAACCCGGATGTGCTGGTGGTGAACCAGCCGACTTGGGGGGTGGATGCAGCCGCCGCGGCTTCGATCCGACAGGCCATTCTGGATCTCGCGGCCAAAGGCACAGCGGTTGTCTGTATCAGCCAGGATCTGGATGAGCTGATGGAGATATCGGACAGCTTTGCCGCGCTGAACGAAGGACGGCTCAGCGCCCCGCGCTCGACCACAGGTCTGACGGTCGATGAGATCGGCCTGATGATGGGTGGCGCGCATGGCATGGAGGTGGCGCATGTATGACCGTCAAATCCGCCTTCGGCGAGAGTATTTACAAAAAGATGAAAAAACCCGGGGGATGAGCAGATGATTGTGTTGGAGAAACGGCCACAGCCATCAAAGGCGTGGTCATATGCGACCCCTCTGGTCGCAGTGATCGCAACGATGGTCTTTGGCGGCATTCTGTTCGCTATTCTGGGCAAGAACCCCATCGAGGCCATCGGAACGATTTTCTGGGAGCCGCTTTTCGGCGAGTTCGCCTTCTATTACCGCCCGCAACTGTTGGTGAAGGGCGCCCCTCTGGTATTGATCGCGATTGGTCTGTCTTTGGGCTTTCGCGCGGGGATCTGGAATATCGGCGCCGAGGGGCAATACATCATGGGTGCGATTTTCGGCGCGGGTGCGGGGCTGGCCTTTTATCCGCTGGAGGCCTGGTTCATCTTTCCAATCATGGTGCTGGCCGGTGCGTTTGGCGGCTGGTTATGGGCGACGATCCCGGCCTTTCTGAAAGTGCGCTTTGGCACCAATGAAATCCTTGTTTCGCTGATGCTGGTCTATGTCGCCGAGCAGTTTCTGGCCTCGGTGTCGCTGGGCCTGCTGAAAAACCCCGAAGGCTTCGGCTTTCCCGGCTCACGCAACCTGCAATCTTATGAGAGTGCGCATAATGCAGAACTGATCGCGGGATCGGGTATGCACTGGGGCGTGGTTGCCGCGTTTATCGCGGTGATCTTTGCCTATGTGCTGCTGAACCGACACATGCTGGGCTTTCACATCCGTCTGACCGGTGAGGCCCCGCGCGCGGCAAAGTTTGCCGGTGTGAACCCGGCGCGCCTGATCCTGTTCTGCCTTGGTCTGTCCGGCGCATTGGCGGGTTTGGCGGGAATGTTCGAGGTGTCCGGCCCGTCGGGTGTGGTCAGCATCGACTTTAACGTGGGCTACGGCTTCACTGCGATCATCGTGGCCTTTCTGGGCCGTCTGCATCCGGTGGGCATCCTACTGGCCGGCGGCATAATGGCGCTGACCTATATCGGTGGTGAAATCGCGCAGTCTCAGCTGGGTCTGCCTGCCGCCGCCATTCAGGTGTTTCAGGGGATGCTTCTGTTCTTCCTGCTGGCCTTCGATCTTTTGACCAATTACCGCATCCGTGCGGCCCGTAGCGAGGTGGCGTGATCCATGGACCTTGGTGAAATCAATCCGGTACTTCTAGTCGCCTCACTGATGGTGGCCGCAACCCCCCTGCTGTTGGCCGCGATCGGCGAACTGGTCGTAGAAAAGGCAGGTGTTCTGAATCTCGGTGTCGAGGGCATGATGATCGTTGGTGCGATCAGCGGCTTTGCCATCTCGGTCGAGACCGGTTCACCCTGGCTGGGTTTCGTTGCCGCCGCCATTGGAGGCGCCGTACTGTCGCTGCTGTTCGTCCTGCTGACGCAAGTGGCGCTGGCCAATCAGGTGGCAAGCGGGCTTGCGCTGACGTTGTTCGGCTTGGGATTCAGCGCTCTGTTGGGTCAGAGCTATGTGGGAATCAAACCACCCAGCATGGGCGAAATCCATATCCCGGTCCTCAGCGACATCCCGGTGATTGGCCCGATCCTGTTCCAGCATGATCCCATACTCTATGTCGGCATCACCCTGACTGCCGCCGTCTGGGCCGCGCTGAAATACACGCGCGCCGGTCTGATCCTGCGTGCGGTGGGCGAAAACCACGATGCCGCCCATGCGCTGGGTTACAAGGTCATCAAGATCCGCATCATGGCAATCATGTTTGGTGGTGCCTGTGCCGGACTGGGGGGCGCCTATATCAGCCTGATCCGGGTTCCACAGTGGACCGAAGGCATGACCGCCGGTGTCGGCTGGATCGCTCTGGCATTGGTGGTGTTCGCCAGCTGGAAGCCATGGCGTGTCCTGTTAGGCGCTTATTTGTTCGGCGGAATCACCGTCTTGCAGCTTAATTTGCAGGCGGCAGGCGTTGCCATTCCCGTCGAGTATCTGGCAATGTCGCCCTACATCATCACGATCCTTGTGCTTGTGATCCTTTCGGCCGACAAGAGCAGCGCACCTGCCTCACTGGGCCGGACCTTCCATGCCTCGCACTAGACGGGGCCAACTGAACCAACTTTGGGAGTAACCACATGAAATTCACGTCACTTCTTGCAAGCGCCGCCATGGCCCTGGGTCTGGCGACCGGCGCCATGGCTCAGGACAAAACCAAGGTCGGATTTGTCTACGTCGGCCCGGTCGGCGACGGCGGCTGGACCTACGAACATAACGAAGGTCGTCTGGCCGTCGAAGAACACTTTGGCGATAAGGTCGAGACGGTTTTCGTCGAATCCGTACCCGAAGGCCCGGATGCCGAACGTGTGATGACGCAGATGGCGCTGGAGGGGGCTGACCTGATCTTTACCACATCGTTTGGGTATATGGACCCGACCATCAACGTGGCAAAGAAATTCCCGGACGTTAAATTCGAACACGCTACCGGCTACAAAACCGCACCAAACGTGTCCGTTTATTCTGCCCGGTTTTATGAAGGTCGCGCAGTTCAGGGCCTGATCGCCGGAAGCATGACCAAATCGAACATCATCGGGTACATCGGCTCTTATCCGATCCCCGAGGTGATCCGGGGCATCAACGCAGCATATCTGGCGGCAAAGGAAGTCAACCCGGATGTCGAGTTCAAGATCGTGTGGGCCTACACCTGGTTTGATCCGGCCAAAGAAGCAGATGCTGCGAAAGTTCTGATCGAACAGGGCGCTGACGTGATCCTGCAGCACACCGACTCAACCGCGCCACAAGCCGCCGCGCAAGAGGCGGGCAACGTGATCACCTTTGGTCAGGCATCGGACATGAGCGAATACGCTCCAATGCCGCGGGTCTCCTCGATCATTGACAACTGGGCACCCTATTACATTGACCGGACGCAGGCTGTGATGGACGGCACATGGGAAACCGTGAACACCTGGGACGGTATTGGTGACGGCATGGTCGGCATAGGTGAGATTTCGGACGCGGTTCCAGCGGATGTCAAAGAAAAGGCGCTTGCGCTGAAGGACGCGATTGCGTCTGGTGAATATCATCCGTTCACAGGCCCGATCAACAAGCAGGACGGAAGCGTCTGGCTGGCCGAGGGCGAAACCGCCGATGACGGCACGCTGGCAGGCATGAACTTCTATGTCGAAGGACTGGAAGGCGAAATTCCGCAGTAAGAACCGAACCTGTTTGACAAGATCAAGGCTCGTAGAATCCTGCGGGCCTTTTTTTGTTCACCCGCTCAGGGTGACATCATCTGAAAGAAATGGGCTTTCAGCGGCATTGTCGACGGCTCTGGTCCGAAACGTGCGCGCATATTGTTTGCGAGGTCGCCGGCAATTTCGCCATGGTCCCCGTCACGTTCGAGAACCTCGAAATACGCAGGGCTGCCAAGCATCAAACCCAGCGCAAAATTATCAAAATTCGCAACAGATGAAGCATGTTCCACACATTCGTGACATGGCTCAACAAACCCCGCTTGCACAACCTCATCCAGAATCGCGGCGGCGTCGTGTAGTGAGAACGGGACTTTCATGAAACCCGGCGGGTCACTTTCAAACGCACCGGACAACGTTTCGATGACCATTTCGGAATATGGGTTCTCGGCGTTGGTACCCCATGTCGAAAACAAGTAAATGCCACCTGGCTTCAACACGCGACGCGCCTCGGCATAGGCCCGGGCACGATCAGGGAAAAACATATGCCCGAACTGGCAGATGACAGCGTCAAAACTTGAGTCAGCAAACGGAAGCTCCTGCGCATCTGCCGACTGAAAACTCACGTTACTTGTCTCACTGAACTTGGTGCGTGCGATATCAAGCATCGGTTCGTTGAGGTCTGTGACCACAACATGCGCATCATCCAACGCACGAGACAGATGCCGGGTCACAATCCCCGTGCCTGCAGCGAGTTCCAAAACATGTCCGGGCGAAACAGCCGCAGTTTTCTGCGCCATAATGCGGGCCATATGATCGAATATCACCGGCCCCATCTCTCGGTCGTAATTCCCCGGGATATCTCCCACAAATGCAGAATTTGTATCAACCATTGCCGCCTCCTTTGCGCCTCAAAAAAGCTCAGCCGAACAAACTCGGCTGAGGTGGCGCTGAGGCACAATAACACAGGCGAACCGCGATCAGGAAACCCGCCGCCTTCTACGCGCGGGTGTCGGAGACAGGGGCACCAAGTGGATTGGTGTAGTGGTTTACCTAGTGCCCAGTCAACACGAGCGTGTTCACCGGCATCAGGATCAGTCGCAGGCGTAGACCTGCAGCGTGAACGACACCGATGGTGTCCACCACATGCAGGAAAGACTTCTCCCAGAATCCGATGTTCTCGTCTTCAAGCTTGGCATGGTTGTCCGTATAGACATTCGCCAGACAGTTGCTGCCCGGCGGCACGTCATCCGCCATGCTTTCATAAAGCGGCTCAAGATAGACGAGAATCGAACCCGGGTTGGTATTGGTCTGGACATCGCGCAATTCATCGGTTGGCCGGATCTGCCCCGATGGGATCACATCCTGCACCTCGACGACAACAACGGGGATCACTGTGAAGGGTTTGGTCATACAGCCCAGCTCGCCAATCATACCCGGCTTGATCACCTGTGCCGAGAGTTGGCTGAACGCTGCCTGAAACCGGTCATGTCCGGAAGAGGACGGCACAAGGATACCCGCCGGGCGCAGCAGAGGGCTGACGTAGTCCCCGACCTGAAGCCCAAATTGTTCGACCCGGCCGGTTACCCCGGCGCTGACTATGGTTTTGTCCAGTTCGGTCAGCGCAGCATCAAGCTGGGCATTGGCGCTGGCAAGCTGGGCCGGGATCAATTCCTCGATCTGCTGTACAACGGCAGCCCGCTGAGATGTCGCGGCGGTGACCTGCGCCTCACGCTCAGCAACCAGGTTTTCCAATCGGTCAATTTCGGCCATGCGCACGGCACTGGAGCCTTCGTCACGCAGCGTGGTATTACGCTCAAGATCTTCAAGCGACTGAGCCAGTGCCGCCCTTGCCCCCGCGATGCCTGCCTCGGCCTCGGCAAGATCGGTTTCTGCCACTTTCAGCGACGCCTGCACCTGAGCGATCTGCGCATGAGCTGCCTCGACTTGGGCCGTTTGGGTGAAATCCTCGATCCGGAAAATCGGCTGCCCGGCGGTCACCTGTTCATTGTTGCGCACATAGACCTCGGAAACGCGACCGCCGAGTTGTGGAAGGATCGTGACCGTCCGGAAATAGGAGGCCGCCGTTTTGCTGGACGGGTGGAAATAGAACAGCGTAGTGATCACGGTCAGCGCCAGTATGGCACAGGTCGTCAGCCCCCAACGCAATTCGTACCACATGGTGAACAATGTGATCTCGTGCCCGATCCGTTTCCCCTGAACAAAGCGGCGATACAAATAGTCGGGAAGCACAGTAACCAGTGCGCACAGCATTGTCTCGATCATGGTTCAGTGCCCCTGCGCTGTGGGTTCGGTTGGTTCGGGCTCAATATCCGGTTCAGCAGGATCAGGCGCCACCTCGTCGTCCCGCCCAGGCCCCAAAGATCGGATCGCATCCGCGATCGACCGCAGCGGAGCAGCAAAATCAGGGAACTGGAACCCGGCAACAAGAATTGCCGCAATCCAGAAAATGCCATTATGGGTGAACAAGGCCAAAAGCGCCAGAATCCCAACCAGCTGAAACTGAGGGTGATTGGTCTCATGCGCCATCTTTTCCGGGATCGAATGCAGCGTGAAATAGGCAACTCCGATCAGCACGACCATCCCGACAGTGAACACGATCATAAAGGTAAAGAGATAATCGCTCCCGTCCGCCTGCGTGACATATGACGGAATGTGACCCGTCGCCATAGGGTGAATATCTGCCGCGTTCACATCTATCTCCGAATCTTGCGTTGTTTGCACTAAAAGCAGGCTGACCGCTTGCAATCAAGTTTCCATTGCCTTTTGCTTAGGACTTTTCGTCCGGCAAGCCCCATGCCATGGTCGATCAATGACTTGCCCCGCAGACCCACCACACCGCTGCACCGACGATTGAAAGCGAAAGAGAGCCTATGATTGATTTCCTGATTGTTGGTGGAGGCATCGCCGGGCTGAGCACCGGAGCGCGACTGTCCAACCACGGCTTAGTCACAGTTTTAGAGGCAGAGGATGCGCTGGGGTATCACACTTCGGGCCGATCTGCCGCCATGTTCGCCAAAGGGTACGGTCCGGCCTCGGTCAAAGCCTTGAACGAAGCGAGCATCGGGTTCCTTGAAACGAATGAATACCTGACACCACGCGGATTGATGCTGGTCGGTGGTAAGAAACAGCGCGAGTCGTTTCAAAAGGAAGCTGCCGACCTTGGGGTACGGCAGATTACGCTGAGCGATGCTCAAAGCCGCATCCCGATCCTGAATCCCGACACCGTTGGTTATGCAGCCATCAGTGACAACGCCTTCGATATCGATACCGATCGCATGTTGCAGGGCTTTGCGCGGGTCATCCGGCGAAATGGTGGATCAATCCTGACACGGCAGAAGGTCAGGACCATTGGCAAATCAGATCACTGGATCGTCGAGACTTCTGAAACGTTCGAAACCCGCAACCTGGTAAACGCTGCCGGGGCATGGGTCGACGAGATTGCCCAGATGGCAGGAATACCAACGATCGGGATCACACCGTATCGCCGATCTATAGCCCGCATTCCCGCCCCCGGAGGACATGATCTGCGAAACTGGCCCTTGATGCTGGGCGTGGATGAGACGTGGTATGCCAAACCAGACGCCGGCAAGCTGCTCGTCTCGCCCTGCGAGGCGGACCCGACCACGCCTCATGACGCCTATGCCGATGACATGGTTCTCGCAGAAGGGTTAGCGCGGTACGAAGCGATGGTCACAGAACCTGTAACCCGCGTCGAAACCAATTGGGCGGGGCTTCGCAGCTTTGTCGCCGATGGCACGCTGGTACTGGGACCCGATCCAACTGATCCGTCGTTCATCTGGTCGGCCGCGCAGGGAGGGTACGGGTTTCAGACTGCTCCTGCCGCCTCGCAACTCGTGGCAGATCTTGCAACCGGTGCGGCACCAAAGCTTGATATGGCAAGCGTGAAGGCGTTGACGCCCAATAGGCTGGGTCGATGACGATGCGCAAGTTACCTTCAAATGCCAGCGTCGCCACCGAGGGCAATGGCGGCAGGCTCATCGCTCCGGCCGCGAACCGAAACGCGGCGGCGCTATGCGGTTTGATGGCTCGGGTTGCCCCATCGTCGGGTCGTGCATTGGAACTGGCCAGTGGAACGGGGCAACATGTCTCGGCCTTTGCCCGGCGGTTGCCGGGGCTTTACTGGCAGCCAAGCGACGTCACCGCCGAGCGTCGCAGCAGTATCGATGCCTACACCAAGGGTCTACCAAATACAGCCGCAGCGCTTCATCTGGACGCAACCGCGTCAGGCTGGCACAAGACCATTGCCCGACAGGATCTGGTTGTGCTGATCAACCTCCTGCACCTGATCAGTTGGACCGAGACAAAAACTCTTGTCGCGGAAGCTGCGCGTGTACTGAACACGGGTGGTCGTCTGGTGCTATATGGACCGTTCATGCGAGCCGGGCAGCTGACAAGCGATGGCGACCAGAGGTTTCACGATGCGTTGGTCCAGCAAGATCCTGAGATTGGGTACAAAGATGACGCCGAGCTACTTGCGTTGCTGAAGAACAGCGATCTGGAACTGGTCGAGATCACTCACATGCCTGCAAACAACCTGGCATTCGTTGCCGAAAAGGCCGTGACCTGATCAGGATCAAAGTCTGCCCCATCCCCATTCATTCATATGCGCATTATCATATGTATTTAGAAGGATGTCGCAATGAACTGGCAGGACTCACTTGATGGCACACGTAAAGGTTTGCGCAATCTGAACGGCGCCATTCCCAATACCGCCCGCGCCTTTGGCGCATTAGGGAAATCGGTCAAAGCGGGCGGGACGCTAGACTTCAAAACCAAAGAGTTCATCGCGTTGGGCATATCCATCGCCGTTCGATGCGAGCCCTGCATCACTCTGCACACAGAAGCATTGGCCAAGGCTGGCGCCACGCGCGAAGAGATCTCGGATGTCCTGGCGATGGCGATACAAATGGGCGGGGGGCCATCAATGATGTATGCCTCCAAGGCGTTGGAGTGCTTCGACGAACTCAGTTCGTAAGACCCGAAAAGCCTGCAAATGCAGGCTTGCCTCCGGCGGAGGTATTTTCAAACAGAAGAAGCGGGGACGTAAAAAGTCCAGCCCCCCGCTGTTGGCAGGGGGCCTTCTCCTGTTGCGGTCATCGGCGCCTCCGCCTGTACCGCATCCCTATTCTCGGCAAGGAGAATTAACGATCCGTTACTTCTTCTGTTCAAAAATACCTCCGCCGGAGGCATGTGCCGTTCAAACGGCACATTCTTTAGGCGCGCCGCCCGCTTCGGTTTCCGACTTAGCCGTCCTTGCGGATGGTTTCGTTTTTAGGATCATAGGGGCTGTCGCAAGTCACCACCGCATCCCACAGCTTGTCCTGAATTTTGACTTGAAGCTTGGTGCCTTCGACCGACAGTTCGGGCTTCACATAGCCCATACCGATGGACTTCTCGAACGCCACCGAGTAGCCGCCCGAGGTCAGACGACCGACGCGCTCGCCTTCTGGCGTGTACAGCGCCTCGCGGCCCCACGGATCGGCATCGTCCGGTCCGTCGATCAGCAGGGTGCAGCACTTCACGCGTACGCCGGTCTCTTCCAGCTTGGCCTTGCCGTAGAAGTCTTTCGACAGATCAACAAAGCGTGGCAGGTCAGCTTCCAGTGGGGTCGCGTCACGGCCCAGTTCTGTACCAAACGCGCGATAGGATTTCTCCTGGCGCAGCCAGTTTTGTGCACGTGCACCGACCAGCTTCATACCGTGCTTCTCACCGGCTTTTTCCAGCAGGTCGAACAGGTAATTCTGCATCTCGATCGGGTGGTGCAGTTCCCAACCCAGTTCACCGGTATAGGCCACACGGATCGCGTTCACGGGGCACATGCCGAGTTCGATCTGACGGGCCGACAACCACGGGAAGCGCTTGTTGGACAGTGCAGTTTCCGGATCGGCGTCCTTGATCACCTCTTTCAGCACGTCCCGCGACTTGGGTCCGGCGATGGCGAATACGCCCCACTGGGTGGTCACGTCCTGGATCTCGATATAACCGAACTCCTCCATCTTGTCCTCGGCCGCCTTGCGCAGATAGTCGGCGTCGTACTCGGTCCAGGCACCGGCAGAGACGATGTAGTAGTTGTTCTCGCCGTTGCGGACGATGGTGTATTCGGTGCGGGTGGTGCCGTGTGAGGTCAGCGCGTAGGTCAGGTTGATGCGACCAACCTTGGGCAGCTTGTTGCACGTAAACCAATCCAGGAACTGGGTCGCACCAGGGCCTTTGACGACATGCTTGGTAAAGGCCGACGCATCGATCAGGCCAACGCCTTCGCGGATCGCTTTGGCTTCTTCGACGGCATACTGCCACCAGCCACCACGGCGGAATGAACGGCTTTCCTTGTCAAAGTTGTCCGGCGCATCCAGCGGGCCGAAATAGTTCGGACGTTCCCAACCGTTGACCCAACCGAACTGAGCGCCACGGGCTTTCTGCCGATCATAAGCCGGAACAGTACGCAGTGGACGGCAGGCTTCACGCTCTTCATCCGGGTGGTGCAGGATGTAGACGTGTTCGTAGCATTCTTCGTTCTTGCGCGCCGCGAACTCGGTGGTCATCCAGTTGCTGCTGTAGCGCTTGGGGTCCAGCGAGGCCATATCAATCTCGGCTTCACCATCGACCATCATCTGCGCCAGATAGTAGCCGGTGCCGCCCGCGGCGGTGATGCCGAACGAGAAACCCTCGGCCAGCCACATGTTACGCAGGCCCGGAGCTGGGCCTACCAGTGGGTTGCCGTCCGGGGTATAGCAGATCGGGCCGTTGAAATCGTCTTTCAGGCCGGATTCAGCGCAGGAAGGTACGCGCTCAGCCATCGCCATGTACTGATCGGCGATCCGGTCGAGATCCAGCGGGAACAGGTCAGCGCGGAAGCTGTCCGGCACGCCGTGTTCGAACTGCGCAGGAGCGCCATGTTCGTAGATACCCAGAATCCAGCCGCCGCGTTCTTCGCGCGCATAAGATTCGTTGTCGGCATCACGGACAACAGGGTGTTCGGGGTTGCCCGCTTCGCGCCATTTGACCAGCTCAGGATCTTTGTCCATGACGATGAAGGTATGCTCGACCGGGATCGCAGGCATCTTGATGCCCAGCATCTTGGCCGTCCGCTGCGCGTGGTTGCCTGATGCGGTCACGACATGTTCGGCGGTGATCACAACCTGCTCATCTGAAGGAACGAGGTTGCCGCCCTTCTCAACCATCTTGGTACAGGTGACTTCCCAGTGGGTGCCGTTCCAGTGGAACGCATCAGCTTGCATCTTGCGAACAATGTCGACACCGCGCTGACGAGCCCCCTTGGCCATCGCCTGAGTGACGTCGGCGGGGTTAATATAGCCATCCTCGGTGTGGTAGATCGCGCCTTTCAGATCGCTGGTTTCGATCAGCGGCCAGCGTTCTTTGATCTGGTCGGGGGTCAGCCACTCATAGGCAACGTCACATGTCTCGGCGGTCGACGCGTAGAGCATGTATTCGTCCATACGCTCTTGCGTCTGTGCCATGCGTAGGTTGCCCACGACAGCGAAGCCAGCATTCAGCCCGGTTTCTTCCTCAAGCGTCTTATAGAAATCGACCGAGTACTTGTGGATATGGGTCGTCGCGTAGGACATATTGAACAACGGCAACAGACCGGCAGCGTGCCAGGTGGAGCCGGACGTCAGTTCGTCCCGTTCGATCAGCATCACATCATCCCAACCAGCCTTGGCCAGATGATAGGCAATCGAGGTCCCAACGGCGCCACCGCCGACAACCAGTGCTTTGACTTGGGTTTTCATAACCGGGCGTCTCCCCTTGAATTCAGTTGACACCATATGGCGCATTTGAGGCGCCCTGCGCGACATTCATCCGACCAGTGATAATAGAAAAACGACCCGCAATTGATGCGGGCCGTTGTTTGCGCATGATTAACCGATCAGTTCTTGCCGAAACTGCAGCGTTTGGCGGCTCCGCTCATCGCGCAGGAAGAGCCCTCATTTCCTTTACGCACGCGCACTTCGGCTGGTGCCGCCTTTGTTGCAGCCGCAACTTCGTTCCCCCCATCCGATGATCCAAAGACGGGAATCTTCTGCAGCAGGCTCTTGAAGAACTCGCCGCCCGATTTTGACGGACCAGCATCGGCATGGCGTTGATCCGAGAGCAAGATCATCTCAAGCGCCTTTCCATAGGCCATCTGCAAATTGTCCTGATTCTCGAAAACTTTGCCGCCTGTGATATCCTCCAAGCCGGCTGCACTAAAGTCTGTCGCCGTCAGCGTATTCAACATCACCGCGCCGATATCCATATTTTCAATTTTCTGCTGTGTCACCCTGTCCTGCATAGCCTGCATCTTGTCATAGAGGATGAGCATTATGTCAGCCTTTTCAGGCTGCTCGCTGAGAGGAACAGAGATTCCCTGCCCTGTTGCGGCTGATGGGAACTCTAGCAGTGCGTTCAGCCCGGCCAGGTCGACAGATTCCAGAAACTGGCGTATCGTTGCGTCATCTGCATTGGTGTGCAGTCGCAGGACAACCTCTTCATCAAACCCGATACGGCCTTTGATTTTGCGGATATCACTTTCCTGAGCGTTGCCAGAAACCCCGCCGGTCACTTCTGCAAAAGCCACGCCATCAATGACTGCGAAACCGCTGGCCGTCTCCATCGCATTCATAAAGTCAGCTTGCCGACCCAACGCCAGACCAACCAATGTGTTGCGCGCCTTCTTGGGCTTCAAAGCGATATCAAACCAGACGATTTCGCCATTTCTTTCATAAATATAACCTGATCTGGCCAGTTTACGGATCAGACCTTCGCGCCCCCCATTCGTGAGGCGTTGCAACTCTGCCTGATCGGAAATGGAACTGATCAATGGCGAAAGTTCATACCTCGACAAGACCGTCTGGACCGGCTCGCTACCGGCATCTGTCAGGTCATGGCGCCTCCACCCCTCGGGTGGCGCAGGCAGATAAGATTTTGCACCCGTGTCCCAGCTTTTCTTGCGATCACGTTCGGTTTGTTTGGCAGCCTGCTCGGCCTTGAAAACACCCAAACGATCATTGATCGTCCCGACATAACCGGCAAAAGACAATGTGCCGTCGTGCTTTTTGTCTTGCTGGTAATAGTCAAGGCCCGTGACAACAATCGCGGCGATCAGCAAAAATCCAACGAAACGCAGCGCGCCCATAAACCAACCTCTGAATCAAGTACTGCTCCGAAGAGATTCAGTTCCATAAAATTGAGGCGTGTGTGTGGCCGATCGTTGGAATTGTCTGTCTGTCGACCTCCAACCTGCAAGTTAAAGAATCTTTCCCGGATTCATGATATTGTCAGGGTCCAGCGCAGCTTTGATCGCCGCCATATAGGTGGTCGCCGCACCAAGTTCTTTCATCAGATACGGGCGCTTTCCCTGCCCGATCCCGTGCTCTCCGGTACAGGTACCCTCCATCGAAATAGCCAGTTCGTTCAGCCATCCCACGAATTCCTCTGCGCCCGCGACCTCGGTCGCGTCGCTCATGTCGATCAATAACAAGGTGTGGAAGTTACCATCGCCGACATGGCCCACAATCGGGGCCAGCAATCCCAGTTCTGCGGCCTTGTCCTGTGCTGCTGTCACGCAATCGGCCAAACGCGAGATCGGAACACAGACATCCGTTGAAATCCCCTGCGCGCCCGGGCGCAGTTGCAGACTGGCCCAGTACATATCGTGCCGTGCCTGCCAAAGCCTGTTGCGCTCTTCGGTCGTTGAGGTCGCGGTGAAATCGGTTCCGCCGAAATCTTCGGCAATCTGGCCAAAGGTTTCAGCCTGTTCGACAGCCCCGCTGTCCGAGCCGTGAAACTCCAACAGCAGCAGAGGCGTTTCAGGAAGGTCCAGCCCTGAATAGGCATTTGCCGCTTTGACCGACATCTGGTCCAGCAACTCGATCCGGGCAACCGGGATACCGTATTGAATCGTCATCATGACGGCCTGACAGGCCGCATCAACCGATGGAAACGAACAGCGGGCTGAACGAATAGCCTCGGGGATACCCTGCAACCGTAGTGTGATTTCGGTGATGATGCCCAATGTGCCTTCCGCGCCAATCAACAGACGCGTCAGATCATACCCGGCCGAGGATTTGCGTGCGCGATGCCCGGTGCGGATTACCTGGCCATCTGGCATCACCGCCTCAAGGCTGAGCACGTTATCCTTCATCGTCCCATAGCGCACCGCGTTGGTGCCGGACGCACGCGTCGCAGCCATCCCGCCCAGCGACGCATTCGCACCCGGATCAATGGGGAAGAACAGCCCCTGATCCCGCAGATGCGTGTTCAGATCGGCGCGGGTCAAACCGGGCTGCACAACGCAATCCAGATCCCCGACGTTGACAGCCAGTATCTTGTTCATCTGGCTCAGATCGACAGAAATGCCGCCGGCAGGTGCATTCACATGCCCCTCAAGAGAAGTGCCGGTTCCGAATGGTATGACCGGCACCTTATGCTCGGCGCAGACCCTGACGATATCGGCCACGTCCTCGGTTGAATGAGGGAAAACAACCGCATCGGGGCTCTGGTTCTCAATCCATGTCGTGGTGTGCCCGTGTTGTTCACGAATAGACGCGCCGGTCTGCAGCCGGGCGCCGAACCTCTGCTTCAGGATTCCCACGACCGTTTCTATCCCGGCCTCGTTTCGTGGCAAAGCGGCTGCCTGCACCATCGCGTTCCCCTTCACTCAGACCGCAGCCTATAGCATCGCAGGAACAACCTGATCGGGCGGGCGGTGGCCATCCTCGAAGGTCTTGATGTTGATGATGACTTTCTCACCCATCTCGATCCGCCCTTCGAGCGTAGCCGAGCCCATATGAGGCAGCAGCACCACATTCGGTAGCTGCCGAAGGCGAGGGTTCACGTCCGTGCCCTGCTCATAAACATCCAGACCCGCCCCGGCGATTTCTCCCGCGCGGATCATGCGCGTCAACGCGTTTTCATCGACAACTTCGCCACGCGAGGTGTTCACAATCACAGCCGAAGGTTTCATCAGTTTCAGCCGCCGCGCATTCATCAGATGAAATGTCGAAGGCGTCGACGGGCAGTTGATCGATATGACATCCATCCGCGCCACCATCTGGTCCAGACTGTCCCAATATGTCGCTTCCAAATCCTGTTCGACTTCCGGGCGCAACCGGCGGCGATTGTGATAGTGCACCTGCATTCCAAATGCGCTGGCGCGACGGGCAACCGCCTGCCCGATCCGGCCCATCCCAAGAATGCCCAGCCGACGCCCGCCAACCCGGCCACCCAGCAATGCAGTTGGCGCCCAGCCAGCCCAATCGCCCTTTTGCATCACGCCCAAGCCCTCTGGGATACGTCGGGTAACCGCCAGAATCAGGGCCATTGTCATATCAGCCGTATCATCGGTCAGAACACCCGGTGTGTTCGAAACCAGAATGCCCCGCTGGCGCGCCGTCGCGACATCGATATTGTCAACTCCGGCACCGTAATTCGCGATAAGGCGCAAATTTTCACCAGCCTGCCCCAAAACACCGCCGTCAATCGTGTCGGTGATCGTTGGAACCAGCACATCTGCCTCTTTGACCGCAGCGGCCAGTTCCTCGCGTGTCATCGGGTCGTCATTGTCGCGCAGCTTTACATCGAAAAGCTCGCTCAACCGGGTTTCCACCGCTTCGGGTAACCGTCGCGTAACGACAACACTCAGACGTTCTCTTGGCACCTTAGCCCTCCTACCGCTTTGCAAACAGCCGCGCGCCATGGCATCGTGGCGCAGGATTACACGGGGCACAAGAACCCCATGGGCATCGTCTCAACCTTTTTTGCATACGATCCACAGGCATAAGAGCAGACAGGCAGTGAGTGCTAGTTTTTCAGTGAACCGCCGTTTTGTGGCGTTGATCTCGGTATTTCTTCTCGCGTTCGGCGTCGTCGCTGCGTCTGCGCAGGAAAAACGTGGCCAGGTGACGAATCTGCCACTACCACGATATGTCTCGATGAAAGCAGCCGAAGGCAATGTACGACGCGGACCGTCCCTGACCCACCGAATCGACTGGGTTTTCAAAAGACGCGGCATGCCTTTGCAGATCACGGCCGAATACGGCAACTGGCGCAAGGTTCAGGACCGCGACGGCGCCGGAGGCTGGGTACACTACGCGTTGCTTTCAGGCGTGCGGACTGTCCTCATCGAATCCGATTTGCTGTCGGTTTACGCGATGCCCGATCCCAAATCGCAGGTTAACGCGCATTTCGAAACCGGTGTTGTCGCCCGGCTGGAAAAGTGCACACCCGACTGGTGCCGTATCTCGGCAGGTGGCTATCGCGGCTGGACCCTCAAAAGCAATCTTTGGGGGGTCGACCCTGCCGAAGTTCGGGAATAGCGGACGCCCCCTGCCCTCGTTGTCAGTCGTGTTTATGCGTCCGACTGACCGCCGCCACGCTTGGCAAGTTCCTGATCCAGCAGCAACAGATTCCAACGATCCCCGCTGGCCGCCTTTGCTTTATCCAGGATCGACGTAAACAGATCCTCTTCCTCGATCTGCTCAGCCAGGAACCAGTTCAGCATGTTCTGCGTACTGTATTCCTTGACCTCATGCGCCAGCTCAAACAACGCATTGATTTGTCCCGTTACCATCTGCTCCTGCGCCAGTGCCTGCTCGAGAACGTCTACAGGCGACGCATATTCCGTTTGCGGCTTGGCGATCCCGTCCAGATTGATCCGCCCGCCCCGCTTTGCGATAAAGTCGAATATACGCATCGCGTGCGTATCCTCTTCGGCAGAATGGCCCCGGAACCAGCTGGCGAATCCGGGCAGGTCCTGCGCTTCGAAATAGGCGGACATCGCCAGATAGGTGTATGAGGCATGAAGCTCATTGTTGATTTGCTTGTTCAACGCCTCTGCGACTTGCGTGTTCAGTTTCATCGCTCGCTCCTTGTTGCTGGATAGCACACTTTGACTAGCTAGACCTTCAGGCATTCAAATTCAATCGGCATAGAGCTTAGTTTATCGATACCAATCAATAATTTACGCGCACAATAGCGCAATTGAAACGCAATCGCAGATAAAAGCCCTGACACTTTGCCCAGGCGGTGCCCGCAGGCGATTAAGCCCAGGAATGGCCTCTTGGATTTGAATCGCAAAAACAGGCCACGCACCGATCATTCACCCCTCCATGAGGAAGCGAGGCCCACAGTCAAACCGCAACCGCATAAATTTGCAGAGCGGCATCATTTTTGTCCAAAAAAGCCCTTGAACCCCGAAAGCAACAGTCGTAGATAGCCGCTCACCGTTGGGGTGTAGCCAAGTGGTAAGGCAGCGGTTTTTGGTACCGTGTATCGTAGGTTCGAATCCTACCACCCCAGCCACAAAACTTCTTAAAAATCAAATACTTAGAAGCGATCAAGATGTAAGTTATACTTACCTTGATTTCTGCCCCACACCTCCCCCACAGATAGTGCATGGTCGCGGTTCCGGCCGGCTGCGTCCCCCAAAAAACAACGGGAGACAACGACATGCGCAGCAAAAGCGTTCGTATAAGTGACAGAATCATTGGCGATTCCAGACGGTACAGAGTGCGTTGGTACTGTGATTGGAGTGAAAAATATAAGGAGGAGACTTTCAAGTCTCTGGCTGAAGCTAAGCAACGCAAGCGAGAAATCGAGGCAATGAACGCTTCTCAGGTCGGTCCGGGCATGCGGGAGATGAAATTCTCTCAGCTCGCCGAACAATATATGGAAGCTTCAAAGCGCGGCAGGTATGGGAAAATGCCGCTCGAGTACTCAACGCTTAAGGGCTATCAACATTACTTGGACGAGCACGTACTCCCGTACATTGGGAATGTACCTCTGAACGAACTGACCAGAGACAAAATGAGCATGTTCATGGGACAGCTCACTGAGAAGTTCACCTCTAGACAAACCGCCAAGCATGCATTCGACCTTTCCAAGTCAATCTTGAACTGGGCTGTAGCGAGGGACCTTATCGTCAAAAGCCCTGCCTACAAATTGGCAGTTCAGTTGAACGACGGCAGGAGCGGGCCTACTTCACGATCACTGCATACTCGAGCGGAAGTCAGTATCATTTTTCAAACTCTCGCTGAACTTCGCAAGCACCCCAACAAGCAAGTTAGGCGGAGTTGGATAAAATACAGCGCACTAATTGCATTGATTGCGTCAACCGGAGTTAGAATTTCGGAAGCCCTTGGCATCAAGCGAAGCGATATTTCTGAGGATTTCACGTCTATTACTCTGCGCAGGAAGGTTGATCAAAGTAGGCGCGGCAGACCAGACAGCGACAGGGTCGGGAAAATGAAGTCTGCTAATGCCTACCGCGCGGTCCCCATCGGTTCGCTGGCGCGACGCTGGTTAATTGATTACCTTGCTACCCATGAACACGACTTTGTTTTCTGCACCAAAGCCGGGCTTCCAATGCATCATTCTCAAGTCAACAACTACGGTTGGTATCGAGTCCAGAGAATTGCAGGGGTCAGACAACGGGGCCTCCACACCTTGCGGCACAAGTTTGCTTCTGAGTTGATGCTTCGTGGGAAGTATTTGGAAGCTCAAAAACTTCTTGGTCACCACAACGCGTCGTTCACTATGTCGCAGTATGGTCATCTCATCAGTGATGAAAAAGAAAAAATGCAGGCCATAGCCGAAATGGTAGCGGAGACCTTCATGCCTCCCCCTGATCAAGTTTCACTAAAAGATGACACAGGTGAAGCGTCAAAACACAATGAAGAAACCGACCTTGAGGAACGCGAACCTCTTGATCGCGACGACTCCTCAGAGTCTTAGCCAAGTCACAGAGGGGGCATCATATGAACTTCAACGCGATGCACCGATCGTGTGCTAGCCTCGTGTTTGCCCCCCACTTTCAGTGCCCGTATACACAGGCCTTCAAAATTCTCTATTTGATTGCTTTTACTGTGAAAAAAATGTTGCTAACAAAGCCCCTAGATTGTCCTAAACTCAGAGATTTCTAGCTGAAATGTGTGAGGCTGCATTTCATGTCGAGAAGTCTTAGGCATATACTGATATCTAATTTATTAGGCTTGCAGCATGGTTGTAGATCACTACTCGCAGTTACTATCACGCAGTCAGACAGCTCTTAGCGAGCTACAGAATGACGGCGAAAAAATGGCTCAATTCACGGTAGCACACAACGACGCCGCAGATATTGATCAGCTAGAGCGTCTAATAGCCGATAGAACTGAAGCAACCATGTTCAAACTGGCTCGAGTTGAGTACCAACATGCTCTTTATTCGGCTTCATTCGCACAATACCGTCAGGCGCACATAAGCCTTCGGCTGTTTTTCGAGCTTTCGCTATGCTGCATTCTTTTCTCAGCTCATGAGATCGACATTCGCTTGTGGCTCAAAGATCAAAAAGACTCGAATTGGCAATCAATCATAAACGAACAGAACGGAGTGTTCTCTAAGCACTTTGTCGGGGCCTTTTTTGAAGAGATGAAAGAGCACTGCGATCAATACCGCAGCCTTGCAAAGACCCTGTACAGAGAATGCTCGGAGTTCGTTCATGGGAACAGACAATCCTATGAAGGCATAGATACCGAGATTTCATATAATCCGGATGTACTAGAAGCTTGGGCTGACCGAGCTGACACTGCAAGACTGATCGTTAAATTCGCTTTCATATGTCGACACTTAAGGGATGCTTCGGCAGAAGTGAAAAACGAGCTTGAAGACTTGGTGCTCGAAGGGTTTGGTGACCTGGCCCCAATTCAAGCAATTTTTGAGGATTAAGGCCGATGAATGAATTTTTTTATAGAACGGAAGACATCGGGCCAACCGACATCCTCAAATATTTTGTCGAGACTCAGGAAGATCGTTTGGCCATAGACCAATTGAAGGGTAGAAATCCAACAATACTGGTTGGCAGCCGAGGTGTCGGAAAATCCTTCCTGATGCGTGTAGCCGAGAAAGAGTTGGCCACCGAGTACAAAACATCGAAAGTGGTGCCGGTTTATGTGACGTTCGTTAGTAGCTCACTCTTGAGAACTGGTGATCCAGATCAATTCCGACATTGGATGCTCGCAAGAGTGTGCAGAGCTGTGTTGCGCAAAGTCAAAAAAATGGGTTTGCTTGGTACCGTGCCTAGCAGCGCCAACATCCTTGCTGGGTTACCCGCAGATCATTCCGACACCGATGGCTTGGAACGAATAATTAAGTCTTACGAAGAGTCTTGGAGAAATCCCAACCAAAAGATTGACAGCAGCGCAGTACCGGGCATCGAAGACGTTAAGGAAGCTTTGGAGGATTTGTCGGAAGAGCTCGGCATCCAAAGATTCTCACTCTTCATGGACGAGGCTGCTCACATCTTTCTGCCCACTCAACAAAGGCAGTTCTTTACCCTCTTTCGTGACCTTCGCAGCCACTGCGTGACATGCAATGCCGCCGTTTACCCCGGAGTTACAAGTTACGGGGATACTTTTCAGCCGACTCATGACGCCACGATGGTTTCCATTAATCGGGACATTGGGTCAGATGAATACGTCGCAAGCATGCGAAAAATCGTTGAAAAACAAGCTGACTCTGGCCTGTTGAAGAGTATTACCCGTAACCGGCAGAATTTCGCAATTTTGGCTTACGCCGCTACTGGAAATCCGCGTCTGCTACTTAAGACAGTTGCTACAGCTCCAAAGATGAATTCTAGCGAAGTGAACTCTGTCATCCGCGAGTTTTACCGTGGTGGAATTTGGGCGGAGCATTCTGCCCTGTCAGATAAATACCTTGGTCATAAATCGGTAATCGACTGGGGCCGCGATTTCCTTGAAGACACCGTTCTTCCGGAGCTTAAGGTCAAGAATGATGGGTATCTTGAAAGAGAAAAGAACTCAACTTCGTACATTTGGATTCATCGGGATGCCCCAGAAATAGTCAAAGAAGCTCTTCGAATCCTATGTTACACCGGCGTACTTACAGAACACTCGGGGGGTATTCGTGCGACCCGCAGCGAAGTTGGCAAGAGGTACATAGTCAACTTAGGTTGTTTGTTCGCCCTTGAGGCGACACCCGCGACAACTTCGTTCCAGATCGCCACTGCACTCACTCCCAAACGTATGAGCGAATACGGGGCAAATCACCCTGCATTTGCACCACTACTCCAACAGAACATCGATCTTTCTCAGATTCAAGAAGGGTTTGATTTGGCTGACCAATTGTCCAAGCCTAACACAGTTTTGGACATTACCGATTGGCAAAGATCCAAACTGGATGAACTTGAACTCAAGACTGTCGGTGACGTTTTAGCTGCATCAGAAACCAAATTAAAAGAAGCCCACTATGTTGGTGACGTGAGAGCAAGGCGTATGCGTAACGCCGCCATTGCATCAGTCCTAGAGTACCTATCGGGCTAGCTTTTTATTGTCGTTTGCCGATGATGTGCGTCCTTCGGCAAACGACGAATGTCGGTGCTTCAGTTCGGAATAAAGCGACAGCCTTCCGTTCAGCGGAGCCTCCAGCCGACGTCTGGTGTTTCACAGTTCCCCTTCAAGGATTTGGTCGCCCAATACAACAATTGTGACTTTCAGCGATGCCACAAATTTATTTTCCATGTTCTTGTTATCTCTCTCTGAATTCAGGAACTTCAACTTCAAGTCGATTTCTAAGACATTAAGCCACTTTTTGCTTCCCCAATCGAAAATGTATTGGGCAGCTACCCAAAATTGGGTGAATTTGTCATTTTAACTTACAATTTTTTTAAATTTAGATGAGTTCCCAAGATTGTCAGTTTTAATGACCAAAGCGAATCAGCTTAACCTCTTGAAAATCAACATGTTGTATTTTATCCTAATTTCACGGTTGGACTTTATACTTTTTTGGTACCGTGTATCGTAGGTTCGAATCCTACCACCCCAGCCATGAATTTCCCAAAAGCCAATGAAATCAAAGGGCGAGACCTGTCCCTGACGCGCCGCGTGTCACAGTCCTCAGAAACTGTGATACAGAGTGTAACACATGCCGTTGCGCGCTATGCCCGCAAGCGTGCCGACTCGTCCCGTCGAAAACCCAAACACTGCGCCTGTCCCTACCTTATGCGAAGGGGCCGGTTTTTCTATTTCCGCAAACGCCTGCCGAAGACCCTAACAAACTTACAAACAAACTCATTTCTCTGTTTTTCGTTGCGAACCGATCTCCCGCACGACGCCGTGATGCGCGCCGCAAGGCTCCTCGCGGTCTACGAGCAAAAGGAGATCGAAATCGTGGACATGCTGAAAACAACTACCCTGGCCCCCGCCGATGCAAAGGCTCTGCTGACCGAAGCCCTTCGGGCGGAACTGGCCCGGATTCTTATCGAGCAACAGAGCATGGGCAACATGTCCGACGAAGACGTTGATGTGCGCATTGAGAAGCTCGAAGCTGAAAACAAGAAACTGCGCCGTGCCGCCAGAACCGAAGATTGGGCAGGAGTGCAAGCCCTGCTCAAGCAAGCCAATGGAATGATCTCGCTTTCCTTGCCTGACCCGCTCTCGCCGGACCTTGGTCGCCAGGCAACTTCGTTAAAACGACGCATCAACGATGTCGAAAGCGACGTCATAGAGGGCGACGATGTGCAGTCAGCGAGTCGCGCATTGCTCAACGATCATGGTATTGAGGACTTTGACAACTTCGTTCAGGAACCCGTCCTACTTTCCCAAGCGTGGGCCCAGACTCGGGCGAACTATCCAACCAAGTCAATGCAGGGCAATATCAATGCGTTGGAAAGGCTGACATTGGAATTCTTCGGGGACATTCCCGTCCCAGCGATCTCAAAAGAACGTCAAAAAGAGTTCTTTGCGTGGGAAGCCCGATTGCCCCGCACCCAAGGTCGCAGTCACGGCAAAAACCGCTTCAACAAAGATGGCAAGAAAATCTTGAAGGCAACTGAGATCTCAACGGCTGATGCTCATGACCTTTTGGTGACCGAAGAGATCAGGGAACGGGATGATATTTCAATCGCGGAAAAGCGGGCGATCCTTGCCGATAACCTGATACCACGCCGCACGATGACGACCATCAAGCGAGATCGGGACGGACTGAACCGCATGTTCAAGAGCGCCAAAGATCTCGGCATCGAGCCACCGGAAGCGTTGTCCTATAAGGAGGTTGAATGGCATATCGCGGCACAGGCTCCAAATGACGAACTCTATGTGCGTGTGACCAAACCCAAGATCCGTATGCCCTGGACGGAAGAGCGGCTGGCGAGCTTCCTGACATCGCCGATATTCACCGGTTGCGCATCCGAGCATCGCCGTTCGAAACGTGGACCGATGATCATCCGTGACGCCACTTATTGGGTGCCACTTGTAGTCCTCACAATCGGCTCGCGTATTGAGGAAATCCTGCTTCTGAAACGCAGCGACATCCGATATCGTAACGGTCACTATTGCTTTGCCCTCGGGACAGGGCCAGAACAACCGGGCAAAACCGAGGAAAGCAAGCGCGTTGTTCCAGTGCCTCAGCTTCTTCTGGATCTTGGGTTCATGGATTGGTTCCACTCACTCCGGGAAGAGCATGGAGTGCTCCTTTTCCCTGAAGCGGCACGGCGGACAACCAGCGGCGATGTGACAAGCGCCTTCGGCAAACATCTGCGCCGTATTCTCGACCGGTTGGATCTTGGTGATTTCGACGAGGACTTCTACGCCATGCGTAAAACCCTGTCGAGCAGGCTGAATTCCGCGCTGGTTTCAGACGGTCAACGCCAAGCCATCGCCGGGCACACCCGAGCGGAACTCCTGACCAGGAAAGAGGCAGGGAAGAAAAGGTCGCCGAAGACTGGTGATGCCATGCCGAGGGGGCTCACCCAAGCTCAGAGGTTCCGACAGATCATGGATGACTTGGAGACCTTCCGGACCTACTGCGGCGGGGTGGTTCCAGTCGGCCATCGTAACACCTGGCTGCATTTTTATGCGACCTGTCTGACGTATTTCCCGAACGCCGGTGACATCGAAGCGCAGATCACCAACATGGCCGCCATCGCCACACCGGGGCTGAAGCCGAATGACGTGCGGGCAACCATCAGGCAAGCCTTGGACAAGGCAAGCCGTCCGACTTCCCATTGTGTCTGGAAGGATGGGCGCTACAGCTACAAGGGGTCAACGATCGCCGAAAAGCTGGGAATCTCGGCCCAGTTGGCTCGGGATCTTGGTTTGCGGCAGGTCGTCCCGGTTGAAGAGCGTAAGCACCGCAAGGCGGTTACTGAGCGCGCGCGGCAGGCGGCACAGGGTGCAGCCACACGCGACGAATACCTGGCCGAGAACAATGCCTCCCGGACAAAGCCCTGGCTGGCACTCGGCATCGGCAGGACCAAGTATTATGAGCTGAAAAAGGCCGATTCCTTGCCGGAATTGGCTACTGCGTAAGGCCGGACAGGTCCGTGTCCGCAACAGGGGGGTATTGAGACCCCCTGGGGAACGCAGGGGAGAAAAGAGCCCGCCCACCACCCAGATCACCACCTGACAGATGGGACCGGATCAACAGCGGCCCACCGGACAGGCCCGCGCCTGCAGTGGACGGCACCGACTTGTCCGGCGGGCCGCCGGCACAACGCCGCAACCAGTATGAAACGCAGATCAGAAAGGAAAACGTAAGGCAGACGGTATTCATCGACTTTGAGGCTTCGAGCCTGAGCCCCGCGAGTTGGTCGATCGACGCTGGCATAGCACGGATCGAACAGGGAGATGCTTGTCGACAGCAAATTGATCCGGCCGCATCCATCATGGTTCATGTCGGAGTGGCATCTGGACAGCGCCGCCGTCCATTGCATCTCGTTGGAGGAACTCGCAGATGCCGAACTGGCGAAAGACATCGCGGGCTGGCATACTGATAAAGTCGCCCGAGAATTCACTCTCAACGATGCGCCCGTATTCGACCAATACTGGCTCGACCGGCTAATGAGTGTGTTCGATGCCGACCATGGTATCGAACTGGGTGCTTTCGATATGTCCGTCTGTCAGGCCTGCGCTCAGGAAGGCTCCAGTGCGACAGGCCGCATCCACAAAATCTTCATGGTCAGGGCAAACAGATCGTCGACCCACCGAGCAGGCACCGATGCGGCCGATCTCGCTCAAGCTTGGTTGGCTGGCTTCAGTTTCTGAATTGACATCTAAGCCGAGCCAACGGTCAACATTCACTAAGTTGTCGCTGTCAATGTGTTTGAATTCATACTAAGTAAATTCGGCAGCGAACGGCGGCAGATGCTCCACCTCACACCGCTCGACGATACGATGGCTCAGGACCCGAACTGATTTTGGATCAACAACACAATAGGAATCCTCACCTTTTTGCCCTTCATGTTCGTTTGGATAACGGAAAGCGGAAACACCTGTTGGCACGAGGTTGTCCACCACCTGCATCAGCGCTGAAAACTGATCCTGTCTCTGCATTTCCGAGACTTTCGCCATAAGTTCGCGGTAAGACCGCCGATCCCAGCCCAGCAAATTGATCTGCTCGAACAGGAGAATGAACCCTGCAGGCTGAGCCACAATCCAGTCTGACACTTGTTTAACGTGATCGCCCAAGTCTACTTCGCAACGGTAGAGGATGTTTGCTACTTCCCGACCAGGGAGACAATCATGATAGTTGGTTGCGATTCTTCCCAACGCCGCATCCAAAGTCCCGAAGTGTTGCAAGGGCCAAACAGAATTGTGGTCCGGAAATTTACCGCCGTGATAGAGCTCAAGAGTTTCATTTTTCATTTGTCGAATTAACTTCCCTGGTTGTCACTTCACAGGTTATTACTCCTGCATGGATATGTTTAAGTATCTGATTTTAATTAACAAGGGTGAGGGTCAAGAATATGCCTCTGTCCCATTTCTTAAGTCGATATTCGCCCTGAACGCGAGTGGCAATCAAATTTCTTCGCATTGATGCACTAAAGGTCATTCCGTTTTCATTCGCTCCCTTGTGGTGAGGGAGCGAACTGATAACGAACGCCCTTCTTGAGTTGGTCAAGGTAAGTTCAAGCTGAAGAACTTTGGCCCTTCGCGAGTGAAGCCTGGGTCTTAATTCCCACCTCTTACGGAGGCCCGGGCAAACCAATGAAACCCCAAAAGGAAAACCAAACATGCCGCGCTTGAATCTGGCTGCATCCTGCGGCCGGCGCCAAACGGAGAACAACTATGTTCGACCAATTTCCCGACGGTCTCGCGGAACTACAGGATTTCTTCCTGACACATTCCGAAGGCCTCCAAAACGCCTCCTTGTTGCTTGGCGGCAAGCCGGAACTGAAGGCTACCGCCGATCTAATAGACGACATATGCACCACCACTGTGCTGACACGCCGCCTCAAGACAGGCCTGCTGCGCCTTTTGGATCTGCTGACCCTGCAACACATCCATGATCCGAAACGACCCGAGAGCGCCTATTTCGCTGACTTAGATCCCAGCGCTCCTTATGTCGAGGATATCTGCCTACTGTCCGAAGCCTATTTCGACGTTCTTCTCTGCCTTGATGCGGTAGATGAAATCCCCCTCCCCCTCGCCGCCTGAGGTGGCTGCCCTGCGCTGGCAGACAGTCATCTGCCAGTGCCTTGAGAGATTGCCCTTCGCAATCTCATACTTAGGAGGATGAAAACATAGATATATCGATTGAGGCAAAGCTTCATGAAATCGTTCTGTCTGCCATCCAGCACGGTAGGCGGCTGGCAGAAGAGTGGCGTGAAGTCAGGGCTGGTCACTTTGATGGGATCGTTGGGGTCGCAATCGGGCATGTTTGCAGAACTCCGCCCAACCCGCCGATCACTTCGGAAGAAATCCTTCGCCGGGGTCTTAAAGGTTTCGATGTGCCAATTTTGGGAGGTCTGCCTATCGGGCACCATCCGGATGCCGAATCCGTAGTAATTGGCGCTGAAACCGTGATTGACGCCGACGCAGGAATATTAACTCAATGGACCGATTAAGAACCCAAGCGAGACATTCGAAGTTATTGATCATACCATGTTGATATGACAGGTCAGATCAAATTTGTCGCCGCAAACGAAGAGCACGCCGAAGGCATCAGCAAGGTAATTTGCGATGCGATCCGAAGGGTCAACGCCGAAGACTACCCAGCCGCCGAGATTGGGCGGCTTGTTAGCAACTTCTCGACATTTCATGTTCTTGATTTCCTAAAGAAGAGGCTGACCATCGTAGCCTTATCTGACAACGAGGTCGTCGGAACAGGTTCACTGCAAGACTATGAATTAAAGTCTTTATTTGTAACACCTGATCTGCATCGCAGGGGTATTGGAAGCACTTTAGTGGCCGAGCTTGAGAAGGCTGCTTCCGAACGAGGTTTAAGAGAACTCAAAGTTTCGTCTTCGTTGTCAGCGATAAAATTCTACTCGTCATTGGGCTATGTTGAGGAAAGTCGCCAGTTCTTTGGGGAAGAAGAGACGGTTGTAATGGTCAAGACAAAAATCTCGCCGTAAGCGCAAAGCAGTTTTGCCCCACGCGCCGGACAATGTGCAATTGCTGTGAGCAAGGGCAGAGAAAGCTGCCCCTGCTCGGTCGGCTACTCAAAATGGCACCCGATGGTGCGTCGGCGGTGGGCGTTCAACTTCCGGCGGGAGGCCAACGTCCTTCCTCAGATAATCCGGCAGTTTGTCTATCCTGCGTAGAACAGGCCGCCCCACACTGGGTGGCGGGGTGAAAATAGCCACCAGCCGCAGCAAAAGACCACGCGACCGGCTGATTGGAACATAAAGTGATAAGCTTGGCATTGTTCTCTCCATGGTTGATGGAAAGCCGCCACATGAGGAAAATACAAAAAAGGCCGCTCATGAGGCGGCCTTCAGATCGGAAACCTGTCAGACCGCTTTAACGGGCTACTGCGCCTGCCGCGCGAAGCATTGAGGTCTGACAATTCAGCATATCTGATCACTCCTGTATCAGGGTTTCCAGTTCCGTAAGTTACCAGAAGGATAGCCTTGGCTCAACAACCTATACGTTTATTGGTCGATTTTCGCCGGAATGCGAACTCTCGCTCCTTTTGGAACCTTGTTTTACGCCGCTGATCTGGCCGCCTTGATCTAACCTCACCGTGCGCGCCACGCGCCCGTCAGTCGCTGAGATGCCGCAAGTCGGGAAAGAGACAAAGTGACGAATGCTGCGTGACGGACGAATGTCGGCTTTCGCACAGGTTCGAAGTTTAATACACGCCTGATTTTCGGCGGCACCTTTATTTGAGTGTGGTAGCTGTGTCGCCATGCTTTTTGATCTTCCAGACCACGACACCTTGTATCAGGCGCTTTTGGACCGTGATGCTTCGTATGACGGACAGGCCTATGTTTGTGTTTCTTCTACCGGCGTATTTTGCCGACTAACTTGTCCGGCTCGCAAGCCCAAGCAAGAGAACTGCACCTTTTTCGGAACAGTCGGGGAATGTATCGAAGCAGGGTTCCGCGCTTGCAAGCGCTGTCATCCGCTGCAACCGATGGCGCTGGCAGACCCAGCAATTGCGGCATTGTTGGCCGCATTGAATGAGTGCCCCGACTATCGTTGGCGCGAGGGAGATATTGAACGTATGGGGTTCGATCTTTCCACTGTCCGGCGGAGTTTCAAACGCCAGTTTGGAATGACTTTTCTGGAAATGGCGCGTCAAAGGCGGCTCCGGGACGGATTTGAAACAATCGCTGATGGCGGCGCGGTGATCGAAGGCCAACTTGACGCCGGTTTTGACTCTCCGAGTGCGTTCCGCACAGCTTTCCTTAAACTGATGGGAAAGGCACCGGGCAACTTGTCCTCGGACCCGTTGCTATTTGCGGATTGGGTTTCGACGCCGCTTGGAGACATGATCGCAGTCAGCAGCAAGTCACAGCTGCACCTCCTTGAGTTCTTTGATCGCAAAGCACTGCCGAAGGAGCTTGCGCGACTCGATACGTTCGCCAAAGGTCGCCTAGGCATCGGGCGGGCTGAGCCGTCAGAGCAGATCAAGGTGGAACTTGCGGCCTTTTTTGACGGGTCATCGTCAGATTTTCAAACCCCGCTCGCATATCACGGTTCGGATTTCAGTGGATCTGTCTGGGATGCGCTCAGACAGATTCCGGCGGGTAGTACCCGCAGTTATTCCGACATTGCCTCAAGCATTCGACGACCCTCTGCCGTCCGCGCAGTTGCCCGTGCGAACGGTGCAAACCAGATCGCTCTAGTCATTCCCTGTCATCGTGTCATCGGAGCTGATGGATCGCTAACCGGTTATGGCGGGGGGCTCTGGCGCAAACAGAAGCTCTTGGAAATTGAGCGGCAATATCTGCCAAAGAAAACAAAAGGAAACAAACATGTCGCAAGCTGAAAAGGCGTCTCGTTTCGCGGGCCTGCATCAAAGAGGCAATCCGCTTGTGCTCCACAACATTTGGGACGCGGGAGGTGCGAAGGCTCTAGCGAAGGCGGGTGCCCCTGCTATCGCCACCGGGAGCTGGTCAATGGCGGCAGCGCACGGGTATGAGGATGGCGAGGCGATACCGTTGGAGTTGGTCTTGAGCATCGCCAGGCGCATCTGTGTCAGTGTTGATGTGCCTGTGACCGTGGATTTCGAAGGTGGGTACGCGACTGAGCCCACCAAGGTCGCTGAAAATGTCCGCAAGGTGATCCGTGCTGGTGCCGTCGGGATCAATTTCGAAGACAGGATCGTTGGGGGTGGGGGGCTCCATCCAATCTCTGAGCAAGTGGCCCGCCTCAAGGCAATCAGATCCGTCGCTGCCGAAGAATCTGTTCCTCTCTTTATTAATGCGCGCACCGACCTGTTCCTCGGAACAGACCCTGAAACGCATAAAGACAGTTTGCCGGAAGCGCTGGAGCGCGAGACAGCTTATGCCGAGGCCGGCGCAGACTGCTTTTTTGTGCCGGGCCTCACCGAAGCCTCATTGATCTTACAGGTCGCAGACGCAGCGTCATTGCCCGTGAATGTCATGATGATGGGTGATCTGGCGGCGGTTGATGACGTTGCTTCCATGGGGGTGTCCAGAGTGAGCTACGGCCACGGGCCTTACTTACAGTTTCTTGCAGATCTCAAGAAAGCTTACGCTGACGCATCGTAACACACATCGCCCTGTATTCTCCTAAGAGTAGGCATTCGTGCTGCAATAGCGAATGCCCGCTTTAATCCGCATTGCCTCCTTTGCCGGTACCGTAGTGAAAGATCAGTTTAGAAGGGCCTGGAATGATCAAAATCATTTGGATGTCCGATCCGCATTTCCAGAATGAAGGCACAATCGACGGGCTGGATCCACGCGCGCGGCTCGCCGCCGCAATCGACCACGCCAACACCCATCACGCAGATGCCGATTTCGCCGTACTTTCCGGAGACCTGGTCGGGGACGATATCGAGGGCGACTATACTGCCTTGGCGGAATACTTAGCCAACTCAAAACTGCGTATCTACCCAATGGTGGGCAACAACGACGACAGGAAGGGCTTTCGTTCACAGCTTTCCTTGCCCCGGACCTCGATGTCGGATTTTGTCCAGTATTCGCTCGACACTGCAGACGGGACAATAATCTGCCTAGATACGCATAAGGTTGGATCACATGCGGGTCAGTTTTGCGAGGTGAGGCGAGCTTGGCTAGATGAGTTGTTGCGCAAGACCAGTGATAAACCGGCATACATTTTTATGCATCACCCACCGCTGGCTCTCGGGTTGCCCAAGCAGGATGAGATTATGCTTGAGGACGGCGATTTGTTCCTCGACCTCGTTAGCCAGCATCCAAACGTAAAACACCTGTTCATGGGGCACGTCCATAGGCCGACCTGCGGTAGCGTTCGCGGTATTCCCTTCGCGACAATTGGTGCGCTGTCTTTTCAAGCGCCTGCGCCGCGTCCAGCATGGACCTGGGATAACTTCAAGCCAGCAAAAGAAGCACCGCAATATGCTGTAGCTGAGATCGCAAACGGCAATTTGACATTGCAGTACACCCAGTTTTGCGAGTTTGAGTTCGGCATGGAGAGTTAATATGTATGTAGCTGATCACGGCTAGCGTGCGACAAAGGTGGGCGAAGAAACCCGTCCGCTTCACCAAAGGCTTACAGCGTAGGTCGGCTATCGAGATTTGACACGAAAAACCGCCTCAACTTCAACGGCTGCGTTCGCTGGTAAGCTTGCGTTTCCAACGGCAAAACGCACATGATTTGCTTTCTGCGGACCAAACACTTGCACCATCAGATCAGACGCACCGTCGACGACTTTCGGGTGCTCCGAGAAATCCGGAACAGCATTTACGAACGCACCAAGCTTTAGGAGCTTCTCAACTTTCTCAAGATCGCCAATCGCGGCTTTGGCCCGTGCAAGAATACCAATCGCACAAAAACGCGCGGCTTCGTAGCCCCGTTCAAGATCAACATCCGCACCAAGCTTGCCTCTGACGACCTCGCCGTCTGCGTCAATCGATATCTGCCCGGAGATGTAGAGGTATTCACCGTCCAAGAGATACGGGGCAAAATTCCCCAGAGGGCGCGGCGCGTCGGGAATTTGAATCCCGAGCCGCTCCAGGTTCTTTGCAATGGTATCCAAAACAAACTCCTGTTCCTTACCGCCTCAGTAAGCTGTATTTCGCGAAGACGTCGGCGGCTTCAACCCTCCTTACAAATACTGCCAAAAGTCAGTATTTGAAGGTGTTTACATGCTCGGGCACCATGACCTGAGGCAGATTTCGCTCGTCCGGGATTGGCGCACCAACTTCAGTTCGGACGGGGATAACCCCCGCCCATATCGGCAAAGCGTAGTCCGCCTCTTCATCGTTGGGACCGCCTGTGCGGATTTTGGCGCTGCCTTCACTGATCTGCATTCCCAAAACCATTGTAGCTTTCAGATCCTGATCATGATCGGGGCGCAGCCCCTCATAGCGACCTGGGAACAACCCATTCACGAAACGGGCCAGTTTCCGCAGCTTTTCTTCCGGATCTTCCACCTTGGCGGCAGTTCCAAACAAAGTGACTGACCGTGAATTCACGGAATGATGCATCCCGGAACGCGCTAAAACGAAGCCGTCCAAAATAGCAACACTGAGGCAGACCTCAGCATCGCGCGATTGGCGCAGTGCTCGGCTGGCGGATGAGCCATGCCAATAGACATGATCGCCCTCACGCCATTGCAGCGTCGGCGTCACGAAAGGTTTGCCATCAATGACATATCCGACGCTACACATAGGTTGCGCGTCAAGAATGGTGTTGATGGTTTCGCGGTCGAAATGCCCGCGCGCATGTGAACGACGCAGGCGCGACCGTTCGGTGACGGGGAGCGAGTTTGTCATGTCCGTAGTCCATTGTTTGTCTTGCTCCGCTTGGATTGAAGCAATAGTGGTAACTTGTGAATGTCCAATATTGATAAAAAATACCAGACCAATTTGAGTGGAGAACTCTTCGCTCTTTCGCTTGATCCGAAAGCAAAGCCAACCTTGCAGGCGCAATTGCTAGAGGGGTTGCGCCGCATCATTGTGTCTTCTCGCGCATATGCAGGTGCGCGGCTCCCAGCCAGCAGGATGCTCGCAGCCGAGTTGTCAGTTTCGCGCACGACGGTTCAAGCCGCTTACGATCAACTGATCAGCGAAGGGTATCTAATCACACGCCGAGGAAGCGGAACGTTTGTCGCCAAAAACGTAAGTCATCTCACACCGCCGCCCTCTCGACCCGTTTCTGATCAACCAATGATCAAGGCTTGGCAGCCCTTTCAGACCGGCCTGCCCGACACTTCACTCATGCCACATGCCCAATGGGCGCGGCACCTTGACCGAGCGTGGCGCAAACCGGAACCAGGCTTGTTGGCGCGGGCGGATTCATTGGGTTGGTATCCCCTGCGCATGGCAATCTCGGACCACCTTGCAACATGGCGGCATCTGAGCTGCGATCCAGAGCAAGTCATCATCACGTCTAGCGCATGGGAATCTCTGGAGATGATCGCTCGCGCATTCATTGGAGAAGGAAAATCGGTCACCATCGAGGACCCGTGTTGGCACAAGACCCGAGATGTCCTGAGAATGAATAGGTTACACGCCCAGCCTACTCGAATAGATCGCGACGGGTTAGATCCCGCGAGAATTCGACACGGATCTGCTGCGGCCATTGTTACACCCTCTCGACATTATCCGACAGGTCGCAATCTTCCGATGCCACGCCGAATTTCTCTACTGGATTGGGCAACCCAGTGTGGCAGCCTGATAATTGAAGACGACTACGATAGCGAGTTCCGGTATCAAGGACATCCCTTGCCATCCCTGTCCGGTCTCGATGGGTTGCAGCACACTTTGTACCTTGGGAGTTTCTCAAAGCTCATCAGTACCGCATTGCGGATCGGTTACCTGGTCGTTCCAAAGCATCTTGTTGGTACAGCCCGCGCCTACCTCGAACGGGTTGGGCCCCGCGCATCGCTTGTTCCACAACCGGCTTTGGCAGCATTCATGCAAAGCGGCGAGTTTGCGGTACACCTACGTAGGATGCGCCGCATCTATTCGCAGCGCCAATCTCATTTGATCTCTGAACTTCGGGTGGTCGATGATCTACTCGAGATCCAACCAGATGATGCCGGTATGCACTTGTGCTTGCCGTTTCGGCCCACCCTACTCCAGAAAACCACCGATCAAGACATCAGCAGCCAAGCACGCCGCTCAGGCCTTTCTGTCGGCGCACTGTCCGCACACTGCGTCTTGCCAAATAAACCTCAGGCGCTTTTGCTGGGCTATGCGGGATTTGCCCAAGAGGTTCTTTCCAAAGCTGTCCGCGTGCTAGAGGGTTTGCTGAGAGTTTGAAGCAAATAGAAAGCAGACCCTCTTTCTTTCCTTCACAATACCAAGATTTTCCCGATAGAACCCGTTGCAAAAATCCGGGGTAAACTCTGATGGTAGTCCAGATGCCTGAAGTTGGTTCGCCGCGCCCTTCCCTAACGGCCGTTTTTCTAGCACTGGCTTCTGGCCGAATTCTTTGAACTAACAAGATTCAACTTCTGCTTGGATTAAATCGAATCTCTTTTTGGACGAGAAATCCAATACTTCATGAAATCAGTAAGTTACGAATTCACCAGATTCAAATATTCACCGGACGCCACATTTCCCTTAATTGTTCCGTCCGGCATGAATCGCGACTTGTCCGGTTAGAAAGCCAACTTTTGTAGGCCAAGAACGCAACTTTCAGCGGGTTTGATAGTGGATTCTCGGCCTAGTTGGCTGATTTAATCACTTCCAAAAACGACCGCGGCGCATACGGCCTAGCGGCTTGGAAATCGGCACATGCGGCGGAAAGCAGACTTTTGCCGCACATGTGAGCTGACTAGTCTCTCAAACGCTAAGCAGACCTTCAATGATATCCATTTCGGCCTGAGGACACCCGTGGTTGATGGCCTTGCTTGGCGCAACTGTCGTATTTACCCGTGTTCCGGCGGCAGACCGTATTCTGGACGCGATCCGCAGCCATGGGGTGACTCATTTTTGGTGCGGCACCCATCGTGTTGCAAATGCTGGCCGAAGCTAGGAACGACGCGGCCCCCTTCGATCCTGCAATCCGCGTTTTAACGGCAGAGGCACCACCACCGCCTTCGGTGCTGGAAAAAACTCGCGCGATGGGGCTCGACGTGATGCAGGTCTACGGCCTGACTGAGACCTACGGCCATATCTCACAATGTCTTTGGCAGGATGATTGGGATCACCTTAGCCCAGCGGAGCAAGCCGAATTGCAAGCACAGCAAGGCATCGCCTTTCCGATGGTCGAAGAGGTTACGGTGATCGACCGTAGCAGCGGCGCACCTGTAGCACGCGATGGTGTTACACAGGGCGAAATCGCCATTCGAGGTAACACTGCGATGGCGGGGTATTACAAGGACGCCGTGGCCACGTCGAAAGCTTTTGAGGACGGTTGGTTCTGGTCCGGCGACGGCGCTGTCTTACATGAAAACGGCTATATCCAGATACGTGATCGGCTGAAAGACGTCATCATTTCTGGCGGCGAAAACATCTCTTCGGTCGAGGTCGAAGCAGTACTCTACCGCCATCATGCCGTGCAGGCCGCTGCCGTGGTTGCGATGCCCCACGAAAAATGGGCAGAAGTCCCTTGCGCCTTTGTCGAACTGCGCGAAGGTGCCGAGACAACGTCTGACGAGATCATAGCCTTCTGCCGAAACCATCTGGCCGGGTTCAAGGCCCCCAAAGCCGTCGTTTTCGAAACTCTTCCCAAAACCTCCACCGGTAAGATTCAGAAGTTCCAGCTTCGGGATCGCGCCAAAGCAATGGACCTTTGAGATGCGTCTGCTGTCCCAGTCTCGCCGCCTGCGCCAGACACCTTTTTCCGAGGGCGTCGAAGACAAGGGCGTTACCGCCTACACCGTCTACAACCGGATGCTGCTGCCGACGGTTCAGGCATATCGGCATCCTTTAATCTTAGGTTTTCAAGAATCTAAAGTTAGTCCTCAAACCTCAAGGCGATGCTTTTATGTGTGGCAATACTCTGGCAGGTCAGAATAAGCCCTTTCGATACGTCGGCGTCTTCAAGTGCCATGCGGTTCCTCATATGGACGGTCCCGCCTGTCAGCCTCGCTACGCAAGCACCACAGACTCCCGATTGACAGCTGAACGGTGGGTTTAATCCGGCTGACCGAACTGCTTCGAGAACGGTTTGACCAGCCTTGATCGGAACGTCTGTCGATGCTCCGTTCAGTTCTATCCGGGCCGTTGCAGCGACGCCCGACACACTCAGGTCGTCGTCCGCATCACCGCCGAAACTCTCTGAGTGAATGCGATTATTCGGGACGTCCATGTTGTTGAGTACAGTGCGGATATCTGCGTTCATGCTGCCCGGCCCGCAAATCCAATACTGGGTGTCTTGCGCGACCGGGGGTGCTTCGGAGATCGCCTCCTGAACGGTACCACTATCCAGCCGACCGGTGCGCCAGGGTGTAAACCAACTGAGCATGGCGGGACGAGACAATACATGCCGTACAGTGAATCGTTGCGGGTATTGCGCTTGCAACTGCTCCAGTTCGTCCTTGAAAAGGATATTGTTCGCGTTGGAATTCCCGAAGATCAGATGCGCCGAGGAATGCGGCTCGTGCGCGAGTACAGCATTGACCATCGCGTAAAGCGGCGTGATGCCACTGCCTGCGCCAAAGAAATAGTGGGTCCGGCGTTTCAAAGCTCCGGGTTGAAGCGCGAAGTGTCCGAACGGGGGCATGACATCGACCGTGTCGCCTGCCTTGAGGGTGTCACCCACGTGGTTCGAGACGATCCCGCCTTTAACGCGTTTGACAGTTATACGCAGCGCGGACCCGGGCGGGTTCGAGATGGTGTAGCTGCGCCTGTGCTCCTCTGTGTCGATCAGAAGCCTGACCGTCAGATGTTGCCCGGCCGTCCATCGGAACAAATCTGTTATCGAGGACGGAATGTCGAAGATAACACTGGTGGCCGCGCCGCCGATTTCCTTGCGGATTTCGGATACGGTCAGCGGATGAAAATCACGTTGCATCAGCGAGCCCAATCATCGGTAATCGTAAGTTGTTGTCAAAGACCGGATCACGTTTCCACCCAGGTAGGTTTCAAAGACAAACGCGTCGGTCTGACGCATCTTTCCAGCGTATCCCTGCCATTCGTAGTCCACCTGGCTCACCGCAGTGACATACTGGATGTCTGCCTCGGAGCGCGCAGTCATCCGAGGCTCAGATCGTGCGGTTTCCGAGTACCCCTCCAAAGCCTTGGTGAGGTCGGCATCTTCCGCATCGGCGCTATCAGCGATCCGATATGAAAAGCTATCATCCTCCTGACCCGGCCCGTATTTAAGAACGACCCGGTGCGTGGCCTCGGGGTGCCAATTGCCCCATGTGGCCAACAGGCTCTGTTCATCCTGGGCCTGCAGAATGCGCGCCGCGATGTCCTCAGGGGCGTCCGCCTGCGCCGTCAGCACCAAAGCCGAGGCGACTGCAACACCGATCACGGTGGCTTGGGCTGGTTTCATGATCCGTCTCCGCATCGTTCAATCGTCTTGCATGAACGCAAGCACAGCCTTCTGGTGCTGGGTGATCGGGCTTTCGCCGACACTGGCTGGACCGATTTCAAGATACGGGCTTTTCAGAGACTTCTGCTGTTGTTCGCAAGCATAGATATCCTCGGTCGTGAAATCCCCGGATGCCATTGGGTCGTCTTCGCCAGTGGCGTCATCCCCTCGGTATTTTGCACCGCCAAAATCCTTCCAGAAGCCCCAGCTTTTCCACTGTTGTTTCTGAAACGCCCAGTCCGATACGTTGGCGAGCTTTGTGCGGTTCTCGATCCGTGTCAGATCGGGCGCCAATGGAGTGATAATGAACAGGTTCCAGCTTTCCTCGCTGGCTCCAATCCCGATCCCGGGAAACAACATTGGAACCCATGCGCCGACATGCGGTTCAGGGATCGTACGCGGCATTGGCAGGTTGGCTTCATGGTCTTTGGCGTACTCCGCTGAAGGGGGCTCCCAAAAGTGATAGTGTGGACCCTTCCAACCGTATTCGGCCTTGGCATGGTCATACATGTGCAGCGTGTTCGAATGCAGATGGCTCAGGTGGTAGACGTCGATGTAGTTCTCAACGACGATCTTCCAGTTGGCCTTGATCTCATAACTATTGCGCCCTTCGGCGTACTCGACCAGTTCTTCGGGCTTGTGCGGACCGAGCAAAGGATCAACCTCTCCGAACCATTCCGCCAAAGTTGGCGCGTCTGGGTCAGGGTGCACAAACATCATGCCGCGCCAAACGTCGACGCTCGCAGGCTTGAGCCCCAAGCAGGACTTATCGACACCGTCAGGGAACTCGGACGTCTCATCAGGGACCGAGATAAGGTTACCTTCCAAGTCATAGGTCCAGTCATGATACGGGCAGGTCAATGCCTTTTGCGTCTTGCCGACCGCCCGGATCAGCTGGGTGCCCCGATGGCGACAGATATTGTGAAAAGCACGCAGGCGGTGGTCACGACCCATGACAATGAACAGGTTGTTCAAACCTGCCTGAACTGAAATGTAGTGCCCCGGACCTTCGATGTCCTCAACCAGTCCCGCGAACCTCCAGGTGCGCGAGAAGATCAGGCGTTGTTCCCGGTCGAACCAGTCCTGCGAGGTATAGGCCCCGACCGGCAAATGGTGGTACATTTTCGTCATCTCAGTTCCTCAGGCAAGCAGATAGGCGTATTGGGGAAACAGGCTGGCGGCGATCATCATCAATCCCGACAAAGCCCAGAGGCAGACTATGGCCCAGTAAAGCAGCGGGTCGTCGTCTCGGTTGATCTCGAAGACCAGAAAGGCCTGCCCATTTAGAATTGTCGGAATGATCCACCAGATAAAGAGCAACCCCCAAACCCAGTAGAACCCAAAAACAGCGGCAGTCAGCAGGATGGGCAGAGCAATGTAGTTCGCGGTTCTGGCACGGCTCATGAGCTTGCCTCCAGTGTGGAAGCCAGCAAAGACGCCGCCAATTTCAATTCCGCTCGCCAGACTTTGGGCGGGTCGAGTGGCGACAGGGCGTCCATGCTGACGAAGATCGCGGACATACCCTGCGTTACTGCGCGAATGCTGGTATCCGGCGCGTTGGGGGTGGCACGCCTCAGGATATCCTCGACCACATCGAAAAAGTCCGTGAGGCTGTCCATTAGATCTTGTCTAAGCTCCGGACGATCCGGAACAGCGGTCACCAAGGCCTGATAGGCCAGCATCAACCGTGGATCAGTCCCGCTATCTCCGGCAAATAGTGCTTCCACAAGGTCAGACGGTGTTGCTCCGCTTGGCAGGGCCTGTCGCAGCCCTTCCAACGCTTCAGCGAAACCTGCAACGACGTATTTCGCTAAGGCGGCTACCATTTCGTCCTTGTTTCCAAGGTAGTGACGAAGAAGTGGACGCTTGACGCCAGCCACCTCGGCAATCCGTTCTTGTGTTGCACCGTCGAGCCCGAACCGCGCCACACATGTGAGATACGCCTCCAAAATTTCTTGGGATCTTTGGTCTTTCAACGAAGGTCGTGGCATATTGGCCCCATAAGCTGTCATTATTGATAAATAACGATATGCGCCAATTTGTCAATAATGACAATTTACTTTTCTCATCTTAAGGACAACCATCCGTTATCGGCTGCGACATAGGAGGCGAGACTATGCGTGGGAGGCATTCGAGTGAGGGCCGCCTGCCACCAATCTCTGCATCACGCCGGAACCCACGGCCAGCGACTTCAGCATGTGACCTGACCACTGCAACGCGCCCTAAGTCGGAAGAAACGTCTCGGGCACAACGACCCACTCTCCAATCCGGACACCTCCGGATCGCTTATGTTCGTGCAGGGTTATTCCCCAATCTGCTCAGCGCGTTGGCGCCCCAAGCGAGCAACCGCCACACCGAATTCTGATGCCCGTTGATTTCTTCTGTGTTTCGTTGCCGAGGATGCACCTTTGCCAGGCTCACGCACTTCGGCGAATTCACCAATGTCAGACGATGAAAGCTGATTGACATTGTGCGCGATTTTGCAAAGCGTCCCGCATAGAGCACCGAAAACTATGACGATGTCGGCCACGCCGTCACGCGCATTCTACCAATGTGGTTCGACCACGTTCGAACCCAGTGAAGTTGCACCCCCCTGTTTAACCTGCTGGCCTGTGCCGTTTTCATATCCGCGCAGATCACCCACGGGACCGCTGATCTGAACATTAAAGCCACGTCCCGCTGTTGCATCCAACGCCGGAACCCTGAGCTCCAACTCGGATCGCCAGACCTTGAATTTCGATGCCAAGTAGATCGGAACAGCGTGTTGGCCGTTGGTGCGGCTCATGATCGTCATATCCTGACAGGCCGCGATGTAGCCATCGATCAAAGCCAAGACTGCAGTAATACTGCTTTGGACATGGTTGAGCCCGAGCTTCATCTGCAAGACCATCGCGGTGTCCATAATGTCCTACGTTGTCGCGCGGAAATGAGCATGGGACGCATAATAATCCAACAGCAATCCGCGCAACTGCCGGACCAGCCCAATGATTGGGCGGCCAAAAAGCATCATCTCGGCTTGTAACTCGGCTTGATTCAGATCGCAGATTGAAACCGCTTGGATCGCCCCCGCAGCCTCGGCCGGGATCAGATCGAGGCTCGGCTGACGCTCAGCAAGGACCTGTTCGGTCTTGAGCTAGGCCGAAATCGTGGCATGTTCCGACCAGATTGCGCGCATTTCGGTGTTGGAAAAACAGTCCCGGTAGATACCATAGTCAAGCATCTTCCAGCTCTCCCGCTACGATCCGGCGTTCCCTTAGGATTCCACGAATACGGAACGCGGTGGCGGCGACCCCTATGACCAAGAACGCCAGCGCGATTGGGCGCTCGACAAAGATCATCGCACCACCTTCGGACATCAGCAGTGACTGCCGGAAGGTCTCTTCAGCGCCTTTGAATGCGTGCTATGCGGAGGACAACGTTCTATTTCGCTACATCTACGCAAATGACCGCTTCCGGAAATCATGGAATGCGAAAGACGGCAGTTTCGCTAGTGCCACGAACGTATGAATTTGGCGGAATGATCGACGTCGAAGTCAACGATAGGAAGCGAATGTCGACGGCGAGAACAAAGCTGCCTTCCAATAAGAACCTTGCTATTCGGAGTTCATGTCGAACATGATCAAGATTGCCCCCCTGAGACCAAGTTCAAGTCAGCTTGAAAGGTTGGCCATTGAGGCAAAAGAGCAAGGTTATGCATTTGTTGGACGCCTGATCAATGAAGCCAAATCTGGCACCAACAATTTCGATAAAACAGGCGAGTGCTTTCTTGGCGTGTTCATTGACGAGGTATTAGTTGGATGTGGTGGGGTCAACGTCGACCCCTTCACTGATCAAGACATTGGACGTCTCCGTCATATTTACGTTCTGAAAGCTTACAGAAGAAAAGGAATCGCCAGTAAATTGGTCAAACAACTCCTGAACCATAGCAAAACCCCGTTTACTTCTGTCAGACTTCGCACGCCTGATCAAAATGCAAACGCGTTCTATGAAGCCATTGGTTTCTTCCGGGTCAGCCATGAATATGCAACTCATACTATCGAGACGTGATATCTAGACGTGTGACCCTCATTGACGCCAGGGACCGCTTTACGGACAAACCCCGCTTTCGCTGCACGTGTTTCAATGACCGCAATTTCGTCAACTAAGTCAAAGCGTCTTTTGCCCAACCCACAAACGATTTGACGAGTGCAGACTTTTCATGTTTTCGCCAGACAGCCTTGTGCTGAACCTGCTTGGAAACCTGCCCGCTGTCATTGCTTGGCTTGCTGTTTTGAACAAGAGCATCAGAGGAGTGATCATCATCGCGAGGATCAACAGCCGGGCAGCCCATTCACCGGTCGGGTGAACCAGTAGGTGGAAAATTCTGGGTTCGGTCGAGGCGACGACCTCGTAGGTCCAAAAAACGGTGGCAGGCTTAGCAATACCCATAGCCAATAAGGTGAAGAACGGTTCAACACAGTCGGCCTCCGATATGACGGGGACCACACATGAACGGTGAGGATGATCATCGACAACACGCGGCTCGTTTGGTCAGAGGGAAGACGGAATGACTTCTAGGACGCCAAGAGTGCATCGCGCTTACTGTTTAACGAAACCAATGGATGTTTCCGTCGGCGCGGCAGGCGTTTTTCCAGGGAATTGATTTTGGCGCGTTACCTATCAGAAAGAATGAGCCTGTCGCTGCCGAATGCATCTGAAAGGCTGGGTGCACGGGGCACCAAACCTTCCTCGTGTCTTAGCGAAGATTATTCCTGAATCTGCAACTCTGTGTTGATGACAAGCTCCATCTCTCCGACCGGGAATGGCCCAACGCCAAAGGCTTTCGGATATTCGATGGTGCCGGTGGCCGAGAAGGCAACCCAGTGACCCGCGTATTCGGCAAACACGCCGCCCTGCGGATGTTCATCATCAAAGGTCAGAGTCGTACTCAGGGTGATTGGCAAGGTCACGTCACGAATGGTCAGATCGCCTGTGACTTCGGCAGTCTTTTCACCGGTCAAGGTGATCTGCGTGCTTTCAAAAGTTGCTTCCGGCAGACTCGCCGCATCGAAAAAGTCCGGCTCTTTCAAATGTTCGTCCAGCATCGGGACACCGGTCGAAACGCTGTTAATGTCGATTTTGACCGATATCGTCGATGCGGTCAGATCATCGCGGTCCAGAACAAGCGTGCCATCAACCTTGTGAAATTCGCCGGACTGGTTTGACATCCCGCTATGGTTCCAGCCAAAGCGCAGCTCGGTATGGGTCGGGTCGGCTTTGTAGACTTCCTGCGCGCTGACCTGAGCACCTCCCAGAGAAGTCACGGCGACGCCCAGGCCGCACCCAACGACGCTTGTTTGGCGAAACCACCCAGACGCGATGGGGTGCGGGTGGCCTGTTCATGTTTTTGCATATCCATAATGTGTTCCTGTCTCATTGGAATCTGGTAAGTCTTGAAACGTGTTTGAAATAAGAATGTGCAGGAAATTTGCAGGCCAGGGTTATTTTCCAAGCATGGACAAGCACGGGCAATCCGCGCGAAGTGGGCACAGTGTCTTAGCCTCAATCAGAAGTTTTCCAGTCGGATATTCATTGCTCTCATTGCATTTCAGGGACTTTTCCACCGCCTGTCTGGTAGTCACATCTGAGCGGAAAAACCTTGCAATTGATCTTTGATGGAATCTCGCAAAGTTACTGCACAATTCGCCGTCACAAGCGATAGCATGAATGACATGACACGCTCTCTTACGGCTCAATTCTTCTTTGCCTTCGTGGCCTCATCCATGTTCATCATCGCCATGCTGGCGGCGGCAGTGATTTGGTCGATGCACGATGGTTTTGCCCGCTATCTTCTGCATGAAGAGTTGGGGATGTTTGCGGGCATGGCTGAAACTCTTGGGCAGCGCTATGACCCTGAGAACCCCCATTGGCCCGATCTGACAAGCGACCCGAATGCCTGGCAGGACTTCGTTGCCGAACATTACGCCCATCCAAAGATTGAAGAGAATGACACAGGTCTGGGCGAGACAGTTGGCGGGCCTCCATCGTTGGAAGCGAAGCTGTTTCTGCTGAATCAAGATGGGGCCGAAATCATCGCGCCACAGATCCGCGGTGATGTTGTCGAGACATTGCCGATACTATTGCCCGGACAAAAGGAAGCTCCGGTCGGGTGGGTCGGACTTTCTTCTGTAGCCGATGTTTAAGTGGATACCACCAGTTTCTTTTTGCGAGGCCAGCATCGCAACCTCTTTTTCGTCTTCATCGGGGCGCTGTTGCTTTCGGTTGTCTCGGCGCTGTTGTTGGGACGCAGGTTGGTGAATCCTATCCGGAAACTTGCCGCGGGTGCACGTCGCATGTCCGGCGGTGATCTGAGCGTGCGGATCACCAATGACCGGCACGATGAGTTAGGTGAGTTAATTGATGATACCAACGCAATGGCACACAATCTTGAAAAGGCCCGAGCGGCAGAGAAGCAGTGGATATCCGACACGTCGCACGAATTGCAAACACCGTTGGCGATCTTGCGGGCTCAGGTCGAGGCAATTCAGGATGGGATCGAGTCTGCAGATGCGCGGACACTGGCGCTGATGCACGACGCGGTGATGCGATTGTCGCAATTGGTGGAAGATATCAAGACGTTGTCATTCGCGGGTGAAGGTCAGATGTTGACTGCTGGTATCGCCGCCCCGTTGGACATGTCTGAGGTGCTGCACGAACAGGTTCGCAGTGCCGAAGCGCGGCTGAAAGCGGCTGGGATTCAAATCGATTTGCAGTTTGAAAACAATACCTTCGTCACCGGCAATGCCAAGCGCCTTACACAGGTGATCGACAATATAATTGAAAACTCCTGTCGCTACACCGACGCGCCAGGTCGGTTGTGCATTCGCGGCTGGTCAGATCAAGGTCAAGTTTTCCTGCAATTCGACGACAGCTCTCCCGGCCCGGCGACCGATACAATCGAACAGATCGTTGAGCGGTTCTACCGCGCCGAGACGTCACGCTCACGCGCGCATGGCGGGTCAGGGCTGGGCTTGGCGATTTGCAGAGCCATCATCCTGGCGCATCACGGAACGATCTCGGCCGGAGCTTCACCGCTCGGGGGGTTGCAGGTTTTGATTGGACTGCCAGCAAGGGAAGACAAACATGGCCGCGCGTGAATGCATCGTCATTGTCGAGGATGAAACAGCGTTGGCAGGTATCCTCCGAAAGTATCTGGAAAACGCCGGGTTCGAAGTAACGCATATTTCAGAAGGCACGGATGCAGTGAAGCACATCGCCCGGATAGATCCGTCGCTGGTTGTGCTTGATCTCATGCTGCCCGGCAAAGATGGTGTGTCCATCTGCCGCGAGCTGCGCAGCACCAGCGACGTGCCGATCATCATGGAAACCGCAAAAACCGAAGAAATCGACCGGCTACTGGGTCTTGAGATCGGTGCCGATGATTATCTTTGCAAACCGTTTTCCCCCCGCGAAATGGTTGCCCGCGTCAAAGCAGTGCTTCGCCGCAGCCGCGCTCGGACTAGGAATCTAACGCAGGAGCGGGTTCGGGTGGATCCAGATCGCCGCGTTGTCTCGCTCGACGGGAGAGACCTTCACCTGACGCGGCGCGAATTCCAATTGTTTCAGGTTCTGCATCGTCATCCAGGGCGCATTTATTCCCGCGGTCAACTTTTGGATATGGCGTACTCTGATGACGTGGAAGTCTTTGATCGGACAATCGACAGTCATGTTCAAAACATCAGAATGAAGGCGAGAGCGCTCCAGCAGGATTGGGAGCCCATCCGGTCTTCTTATGGCGTGGGGTATTCATATGATGAGATCCCGAATTGAACCTTTTGGCCAACGTCCTTTCGGCATTGAAATCGTCCGGGCACATGACAGGATTATGCGCGAGCAATGAGTTCGTTTGCATCTCGATTTCTATGATTTGGCGAATGTCAGCATTTCAAGCAACTATCATCACCAAGCTTTCGTACGCACAAAGCGGAGAAAGCTTGTCTGGAAAGGCTTAATAGACACTTCCAAGTGTTGCGTTTTCCGGCAGAGATGGAAACCGACGTTTGATTCAATTTTCTTTCAATCTTGTTTTGGATAACTTTGTCTCAAAGTGAGGAGCCTATGTTGTTTGCGTAACCATAAAGCAAATCCAGGTTCCGCACAGAGATTCTGTTGAAAACTGCGCGCGGTAAGTTTGCCTGACGACACCCCAGAATGTTCGTCGTTAGGTTGGCGCCACCATACAGCTTAATAGAATGAACAATAAGTGGGCCAATTGGAGGCTTGATGCAACGCTTACATTAGATCACTCCGTGAGCTTGTGGATCACTTGAAATGCACCATATCAATCTACCATCACCAATCGCATCCGTAACGCGGTCAAGCCCTAAATCTTTCCGGTAGGCGCTGACGTCAGACAAACTAAACCTGCAGACTCTCGTTATGAATGGCGGAGCCTCGGGTACAGGTCAAATCCCGGCATGACTCGCCAATGGCCACGATGCGCGAGCGAAGCTGCTGTTTGCCTTGAGAAAGAAAACAGCAGCTTTGGAAGCTTAGACAAACAAAAACTGGTCCTCAGTCAACGATGCAACGGCAATGCCATCAAGCTCTACAGAACCATTGTTCCATTCCACCCGTGTGCTTGAACCTGTATCGATGAAGGTCAAATCAGCATAGGTGCTCCCTTCGAGTTCGATGGTATCAATCCCTAGTTCGAAGTCAGTGATACTATCGACACCTTCAGCTTCGAGAGCATTGAAAACAAAGACGTCCGCTCCGCCGCCGCCAGTGAACACCTCATCAGCCTCAGTGCTGGTGAGAATATTGTTGCCAGACGTGCCAGTAACTTCGAGAGGCGCAGCGGCTGTCGCCGCTGCCGGAGGGATACTGCCGGGTGCGACAACATCGATGAACACCGATCCTGTTGAGCTGGTGCCGCCATAGTCGGTAACCGTGTAGACCATCTCAACGACGCCTGTGTAGTTGGCCAGCGCTTCATACTGGATCATCCCGTTAACGAATTGAAGACTCTGGGCGATCGTTGGAGCGACATTTGAGATGTATATACCATCTCCATTCGGATCACTGTCGTTCGCCAAGGCATCAATCAGAATCGTTCCGCCGCTCTCGACCGTGACATAGTCGTCAACGACAATTGGAGCGCCGTCGATCAGTTCTGCCACATCGATCTGCACCGAAGCTGTTGCCTCACCACCGTTGCCATCTGAAATGGTGTAATTGATCGTATCCGAGCCGTTGAAGTCCGTGTTCGGGGTATAGCGGATTTGCCCATTCTCGATCACAGCCGTGCCGCTCAGAGCGGCGGTGACCGAAGCGATGCTGAGTGTTCCGCCTCCGGCATCATCATTGGCCAGAACATCAATCAGAACAGATTCATTTTCTGTGGTCGAAGCCGTGTCGTTATTCGCAATTGGTCCGGTGTTTGGAGCAACGATGTCGATGAACACGGTACCGGTAGTGCTGTTGCCGTCAAAGTCTGACACTGTGTAGTCCATCTCGACAATACCGGTGTAATTTTCGAACGCTTCATATAGGATCTTGCCATCAACAAACTGAATACTCTTGGCAATTGTCGGGGCGACACTGGAGATGTAAATCTGGCCACCCTCGGGATCGCTGTCATTCGCAAGCGCATCAATAAGAATAGTACCGCCACTGACAATCGTGACATAGTCATCCACGACGATTGGAGCGCCCGTTGGTACCGCGTTGACCTGGATTGCAACCGATGCCGATGCAGTGCCGCCAGCTCCGTCCGAAATCGTATAGTTGATTGTGTCGGTCCCGCTAAAGCCGCTGGCTGGCGTGTAGCGGATCTGACCGGCTTCGATTACCGCTGTCCCGTTCAACGCACCCACAACGCCCGTGATGGTCAGAGCATCCCCATCCGGATCGCTGTCATTGGCCAGCACGTCGATCAGAACCGTGCCATCCTGATTCAGGCTTGCCGAGTCATTGATTGCGATTGGGACGTCATTGCCCTGTATCACGGTGACAGACACGGTTGCGGTGTCCGTGCCACCATTGCCGTCATCAATCGTATAGGTAAGGGTCTCGCTCCCGGCGAAACCCGCGTTGGGCGTGTAGCGGATCTGACCGGCTTCGACGGAGGCAGTCCCATTTGCCGCGCCTATGACACCCGCGATAGTCAACGTATTGCCATCTACGTCACTATCGTTGGAAAGCACATCAATCAGGATCGTTCCATCCTCATCAAGGCTTGCCATATCGTCTGAGGCCACCGGCGCGTCGTTCGCAGGTGTAACGGTGACGGTCACGGTTGCGGTATCCGTTCCATCGTTGCCATCGTCAACGGTATATGTCAGCGTCTCGCTGCCGTTGAAGTCGGCATTTGGCGTATAGCGGATTTGGCCTGCTTCGATGACAGCCGTACCGTTTATTGCCCCGGCAACCCCCGTGATCGTCAACGTATCCACGTCGATATCCGTGTCATTTGCCAGAACATCGATCAGAACCGTGCCATCTTCGACTACACTCGATGCATCGTCGACTGCTTCCGGGGCATCGTTGCTCGCGATCACGTCGATTGTCACCGTAGCGGTATCCGCCTCACCGTTACCGTCGTCGATTGTATAGGTCAGTGTTTCTGTGCCGTTGAAATCAGTAGTCGGCGTATAACGGATTTGACCCGCTTCGATGACAGCCGTGCCATTTGTTGCGCCGGAAACGGCGGTAATCGTGAGCGCATCGCCGTCAGCATCACTGTCGTTGCCCAAGACGTCGATCAGAACCGTGCCGTCTTCTGTCACGGTGATGCTGTCGTCAACGGCATCAGGTGCCGAATTTGCTGTTGCACCCCCCGCGAAAAGAAGGCCTCCGGAAAGCGCAAGGATTCCAGCAGTTTCGTTGGTGTGACCAACCTCAACGTTCTTGGATTGCTCTTCAGCCACAAACAAGGACACACCCGTCGCATCCAGGCTCTGCATCCGCACAGTTGAAGTGTCGCCACCATCTGTGCTTTGCATATCTGCTAGAAGTACGGGAGCCGACCCGAACGAGGTTGTAAAATCAAACCGGTCTACCCTTTCGTCCAGCTGATCCGCTGTACGGAAGGCTTCAAACCCGGCACCCGCCCCGCTTTCGAGCGCAATCCAGGAAACGGTTTCCGCAACATGCGCTCCGCTGCTTTCCTGTTCTTCGATCTGTGCCTGGAACCCGGTGTTGGTCACGTTGCGCATTCGGGTTGTGACCGCATCCGTTTCGTTCACGGATGTGACTTCCGAGAGCACGATTGGATTTACAAGGGTCTCGCCATAGCTCAGTTGTGTGAAGCCGGTCGAGACTGACGCTGTTCCGGCCACAATCTTTTGGCCAGACTCCAGTTCATGCGTCCCGGCCGAAACCGCAAGCCAACCGAGGCTTTCCAGGCCATGGGTCCCATCAAGGTAATCCCATTCATCAATCTGGAATTCAAAGCCAGTGTCCGTGACGTTCCTGACACGTGTCGTCACCGGATCGCCATCCACGTTTGTTACTGGCCCCAAAACAACCACCGCGTCGCTGATAGCTGCCGAGAACGAAACGCTGTGCCACTGATCGGGACCCGTCTGAGCGACCGAAACCGTTCCACTTTCGCCTATGGGCGTCGGAGCGGTGCCGCGACCGGAGATGGTGATGTTCGCTACAGCAGTCGCCGTGCCACCATTGCCGTCATCGACCGTGTAGGTGACCGTTTCCTGAGCGGTTTCTCCGTCGTTCAAGGTGGTATAGGCGCCATTCTGTTCAAACCGCAGACTGTTGTCCGGCATCAATTCAACCGACGCGCCAGAGTTTAGTGTTACGACAGACCCGACGGACACGGCCTGACCGTCTATCTCAGTGATAGTGAGCGTATGACCTTCGATATCCCCGTCATTGGCAAGGACATCAATCACAACCGCTATGTTCTCATCCGCAACAACGCTATCGTCCATGGCGGTGGGATCATCATTCTCAGCCGTTACCGTGACGGTCACACTTGCAGTATCCGATCCGCCATTTCCATCATCGACCGTATAGGTCAACGTCTCACTGCCATTGAAGTCGGCGTTCGGAGCATAGCGGATCTGGCCGTTTTCTACAGTCGCTGTGCCGTTAACCGCACCCGATACATCGCTGATCGTCAACGGGTCACCATCAATGTCGATGTCGTTGGCGAGTACATCGATAAGCATTGAGCCATCCTCGACAACAACAGCCGCATCCTGATTGGCCACTGGCCCATCGTTCTCGGGTGTCACGGTGACGATCACAGTCGCCGTTGCCGTGCTGCCATTCCCGTCATCGACCGTATAGATCAGTGTCTCGCTGCCGTTGAAATTCGCGTTCGGTGTATAACGAATCTGACCGTTTTCTATACCAGCCGTGCCGTTCAACGCACCGCTTACGCCAGTAATAGAAAGCGTATCACCATCAACGTCGCTGTCATTCGCCAGCGCATCGATCAGAGTGTCGCTGTCTTCAGCAACGGTGGCCACATCACTGACAGCGATCGGAGCATCATTGTCAGCTATCACGTCGACGGTAATCGTCGCCGTTGCCGTGCCGCCATTTCCGTCATCGACCGTGTAGGTCAAGGTTTCGACACCGTAGTAGTTGGCGTTCGGCGTATAGCGGATCTGATTAGCTTCGATGCTAAGGGTGCCATTTGCTGCACCTGTCACAGAGGTTATTGTCAGGCTATCGTCGTCAAAGTCGCTATCATTGGCGAGGACATCTATCAGAATTGACCCATCCTCGACTACACTCGCCGCGTCACTGTCAGCCGTAGGTTGGATGTTGCCATCACCGACTTTGATCTGGGTGGTCGCCGAACTGATGGCGCCAAAAACGTCAGTGACGGTGTAAACGAATTCTGCCAAGCCTGCGAAACCGGCGGACGGAGTGAAAGTTACCGTGTTTCCATCAAGTGCAACATCACCGCCAACCGGTGCCAGAACTGACGTGAGTGTCAGCGCATCGCCGTTCGGATCGCTGTCATTGGCCAGAAGTTCGCTGACATCAAAGGATATAGCCGTGTCCACAGCGGTTGTTGCCAGATCATCGGACGGAGTTGGAGCGTCGTTGTTGAGAGCTGGATCGGACAGGCGCAGAAGCTCGAAATAGTCCCAGTACGTGCCGTCGTCGAACTGCACTGCATCTGCTGAGGCACGAACGTCAACCAACCGGTTTTCCAGCGTCAGTGTGTCGCCAGTAGCAGTGATCGTCAGAACGATGTTATCGCCATCACGAGATACGACAACCTCGTCCGGCAATATTCCCGCGCCCAGACGCAGGACATCGATTTCGTGCTCATCCGAACCGCCATCTCTAATGATGTCGCTGCCATCACCAAGTCCGTATTCGTAGATGTCTTCGCCACCAAGGCCCTGCAGTATGTCATCCCCGCCGAAACCAGCCAGAGTTTCACCATCCGCCGAGCCGATCACGGTATCATCGCCAGCACCCGCGTTGTTCATGCGCGCAATGAACTCTTCCTGAAGCCATTCGGTGCCATTGTCGAAAACAATTCGGTCAATTTCACCACCGGGCCGGATCAGGTGATCCAAGACCGTAATGCTGTCGCCTGATCCGTAGGTGACAATCAGGTTTTCACCATTACTGCTGCGTGAAAAGCTGACATCCTCTTCGCTGACAGTGCCATCAAAAACAATGGAGTCTGATCCAGTCGTCACATGTTCATCAATGATATCAGCCCCATCGCCTGCTGAGAACCAATACTCATGATCGCCATAACCACCGCGCAGCAGATCGTTACCCTCTTCTCCGACCAGCACACCGCCGTAACCGGGATCAGAAAGTGTGTTGTTGCCGCTATCTCCGCGTATATGCGCTAGATTTGCAATCGCCTGACGACCGTTAATGCTCGAACCGTCCTCGAACTCGATCCGTTCGATCCCGCGCGCCTCATAACTGCGATAGAATTGGTTGGCGACGTTGATGACCTCGCCAGTTGGCAGGATGTCTATTCGCAACGTATGTCCGGAACGCGAGAGCTGAATATCAGCTTGATTCAGGTCGAGGAAAACAAGGCGGTCATCCGCGTCGAAAGACCGGTTGTCATCGAATATCCAGTCGTTTCCGTCGCCCGCCCGATACAGGAAAGTTTCCGCCGCGTCGTCATCTTCGAATGTGGGTCCGGAAACCAGAGTATCATTGCCCAGGCCACCATCGAAGGTATCGCCCCAATAGCCACCATCCAAACGTTCATCCGCACTTGTACCTAGCACGCGCGTTGCATTGTCGATTTGGTCGCGACCGTAGTATCTGCCATCGTCGAAAACTATCTCTTCAACGCCAGCGCGATACCCGTCGGTCACAGTGCGGCTATGGTGATCTGTGACTTCAAGAACTTCTCCGGTCGGAACATGTGTAATCAACAGATGGTCACCGGAAATAGTGAGCGTGACGTCGTTGATAGAAACACCCTGCATCACCAGAATATCTCTCTCTTCGACGTAGTCCCCGCCGGTTGCATCTACAATGCGATCGTTGCCGTCGCCGGGGCGCCACAGGTAGACGTCACTTGCGTTGATGGAACCCGTCAACACATCGTCACCCAACCCGCCATCAAAGGTGGTATCGGTGTACGAGTTGGTGCCGTTGCTCAGTGTATCCGCGTCTGTTGTACCAGTTTGCACATTCGCCGAGGCTGACGAAGCTGTCGCATTTGCGCGCAGCCAATCCCCATCGAGGATAGTTCCGTCAGATAAGATGATTTCTTCGATACCGCTGCCAGGTGCCGGAGCAACCATATCAACCAGTGTAATCGCCCGGTTGTCAGAGAACTCCCAAATCAGGAGGTCCCGACCGTTGTTATCGATACTCACATTGATGGGTTCGGACACGGAACCAAATTCAAGGTGCAATCTATCAACATCGGACACGTCCCCGATATCTTCGATTCTCACCCCATGGTCCGCTAACGCCCCTGGCAAATAAGTATCGCTGCCAGAACCGCCGGATAGATTATCATTGGCGGTATAGACCAGAGTATCGTCGCCCGCACCTGTGTTAATTGTACCGCCTTTACTGAAGGAGTATGTACCGCTGCCGCGATATAGATCGTCGCCATCGGTCGGGATTGCCTCAAGATAGGCCTTGGTGACATCGTCCAAATCCCAAGTTATCCCGGCGTCTTCGAACCTGACTTCATACTGCATCCGTCTGCCAAGATCGATGTCATCGCCGATGGTGATGCTTTCACCCGTATCTGCGATTACAAACCGATGGTAGACTCCCGATTGCGCATCGGGGCCCTCGATCCGTTCGACGCGAACATCCTCGGGTCGAATGTTCCCAACGAAACGGATTACATTCAGGTCTCTTTCAAAGAGGTTATACGGGCCGTACTCTTTGATTGTATCGTGACCGTAACCTCTTCCGAAGACATACACGTCGTCGCCGCCGTATCCCATTAGGACATCGTCGCCCGCCCCTCCATCCAGAACATCATCCTGGAATTCGTAGCCGTGCAGCACCTGATCGTCAGGTGTACCGGTGGTAAACAGGTCTCGAATGTACTCATAATTCCAGGCCGTGCCGTCGGAAAAACGAATTTCATCTATGACCGGAACCAAAACAAGCCGTTCATCGGAAGAGTTGGGGTCAAATTCTTCTAAGCTCACCTGGAATTGGCTACTTATCAAAATGGACTCACCGGTCGGAATGATATCGAGATAGAGATTATCCGATTGGTTTCCTTCACCACGCCGCATAACAACGTCGTTGGCGGTCAAGCTACCACCCAGCTGTAGAATGTCGAATGTTCTGTCGTCGCTTTCAGTGATTACGTCGTTGCCATCACCGGGTGCCCAGAAATAAATGTCATCCCCGAGCCCCCCGTAAAGCCGATCAACACCCGCCCCGCCTGTGATTAACTCATCCGCAGTTGTGCCAATGATAACATCATCTCCGGCAGTTCCGGTTCTGGCACCGTCACCAACGATCAGGTTATCCAAGTCCTGCAGTGTGAGTTCCGTTTCGTCTTCGAAGACAAAGCGATCAATTCCATACGAGCGACCAATCTGGAACATGTATTGATCAGTCAAAAGGATTGAGTCATCCGGAGAATCCTTCAGCCCGATACGCAACCCTGCGCGTCCTGGTGATGAACTAAGCCAGTTGGGTGCCTCATTCGTTAACTCGAACGTCAGGTCATCCACCGAAATTCCCGGTCCGAACCTGAGCGTATCTATGGTTATGGGTTTGTGGTCGTCACGGAGATCTATGATCTGGTCGTGGCCTGACCCATATCCAAACACATAAGTGTCGTTGCCGTAACCGCCTGCCAGCACATCGTCACCGGCTCCGCCATCCAAAGTATCGTCGCCATATAGTCCGATTAGCGTCTCGTCTGCGGCGCTTCCTGTAATAATATCGTCTGTAGAACCACCAACGATTTCCGAAGACGGCACGAGAAACGGCGCAACAAGATCATCGGCAGTCCAAATCGTTCCATCATGGAATTCCACGCGACTGATCGTCGGTTTTCCGTCGACCATTGGGTCAAACTGACCTTCGATTTCAAGTCGATCACCCGGCGAATTGGCAAAGGTGATGATCAGGTCATTCTCGTAATACTCATAATCTGCAATACCTGCATCATCAGTGTACCCTGTGCGGCTTAGGACAATGTCATCCGCAGAGATACCCTCGCCAAAACGAATTGTCCCTCCGGTTGAATCATCGCGTCGAGAGTCGGTATTGTCGCGGTCAATATAGTCCTGCCCGTCTCCCAGACCGAAGACGTAAATATCATCGCCACCGTTTCCTCGGAACGTGTCATTTCCCTCGTAACCTTGGAAAATATTTGCACCGCGGCTGCCGGTGAGGGTGTCGTCGCCAGTCGTTCCGTCCCTTGTACTTGTCGGATCACTTCTACGAACAGAGAGCGTAAAGTCCTGTTCGACTGTGAGCCCTGCATCATCCTCGGCGATCAGTCTCAGTTCAATCCCCAGCACAGGGTCTTGTGCAGACACAAGGTAAGATGGCGGTCTGCCAGTAACCGTCATAGCCACCTGGTCAAAACTCAACCATGTCGGCAGGTCCGAACCGTCAGCCATTTCAAGCCTCAGGAATAGCTCAGAATCATCCTCATCGGAAAAGTCAGCCGACGAAAGATCAACGAACATGTCCTGGTTCGAAAGCACTTCGGTGTCCGCAATGCTCCCGTTGGCTACAGGCGCGTCATTTACATCAGCAACACCAACATACAGGGTTTCGGTCCTGGGATCACCATTTGCATCAAGCCCTGAGAGTTCAAGCTCCAGCACTCCGACATCATCCGCGCCAGGTGTTCCTGTGAATGTACCATCCGCGAAGCTTAGCCAACTAGGAAGCGGATCGCCATTTGCAAGACTTATGACAACGCTTCCTGCATTTTGGAACACGCCCGATGGTAGCGTGAAGCTAAACGCTTCGTCTTCGATGGCCACCTGCGCTTCAAAAGGTCCACTTGGGGGAACGGGCACCATTTCGGGTTCAGCACCCGGCAACATTGTGCCGTTCTCAGCCATATGGCTGACCATCTCCGCCGACCACAGGGCACCGTCCGAGAACAAAATGCCCGCAACCGCATGACCATCGAAATGGTCCGTGATAGTGATTTGGTCGCCGGGCATTCCAGGGAATGTCAATACCAGATCGTCTCCGACCCGCGCGAAGGAAACATCGTCAGACGTCAGGCCACCGCCGATTGTCAGACCATCTTCATTGCCCGCACCACTATCTGCGATGACGTTGACGCCGTCTCCGGGATTGAAGGTGTAGACATCCGCTCCCAGACCTCCATCAATCTGGTCATTACCCTTGCCGGCACGGAAGACATCTGCGCCGTCTGTGCCGACGATAAAATCGTCACCATCAGATTGTGAATCTGCAAGGCTCCGCTCTTCGATGGCAACGCGATTTAGGAAAGTGCCATCCGTAAAGCGAATCTCTTCCAATCCGCCATCCGCAAACTGATCGACAACTCGAACCGTGGCACCATCCTGTGTACGGATCAAAAGATCGTCCGGGTTTGCTACGTCGCGCAATAGCTGCGTGGATTGGCTGTCGACAGATGTTTCAAACTGCAACCGATCCGTGCCGGTCGTAGCGCCTTCAACGATGACATCGTCACCATCACCAAGACGATAGACATACGTGTCGCCACCTGCTCCACCATCAAGCGTATCGCTCCCGGTGCCGCCGTCCAGCGTCTGCTCGCCTTCGCCGCCGCTTATCACGTCATCTCCTGCGCTGGACTGTTCCTCCGCCAGCTTCGAGATCAGAGTATCCCGGGTCCAGACATCGCCATTTGTAAAGGCTACGCGCTCAACCCCCGCGCCACCTCCCGACAGTTGACCCGACAAAGTGATGGTCTCAGACCCAATAGTCAAAATCAGATCATTACCGTTGCGCTCGACCGTTACGTTTTGCGGTACAATACCCGCCCCCAGTTCAAGGGTGTCGGTTTCACCAGCTTCCGCACCGCTGTCTGCGATCACATCCGAACCGCCGCCTTGTTCGTAGACATAGGTATCGTCACCACCTGCGCCATCGAAGGATTCATCGGAGCTGGTTCCGGTGATCGTCTCATCGGCGTCCGAACCCGTCCCCGAGGCATCGCCGGTTCGCCGTGCCAGTTCATCCGCATTCCAGATCGTTCCGTCTTCGAACCTGATGCTGTCAATGCCGTCATTCGCAAACAGACCTGCCGGTCCAAAGTGGTTAATATCGGTAAGTGTATCGCTGCCCGTGGTGAACGAGATGATCAGATCATCATTCTCGGGTCCACCCCGGCTGATGATCGTTTCGTCGGAGGTATAGCCAAGGATCTGAACTCTGACGTCATACTCTCCGTTGAACAGGAATGTATTGTCGCGCACATGGACCCGATCATTGCCATCGTTTCTGCCAAATATGATCGCAGTATTGGCATTCAGATCGTTGTGGAAATCATCTCCGGCCCCGCCATACTGAATCTTCCAGTTTCGATCTTCAAACTCCGCAGAACCAACAATTGCATCGTCCCCGTCGGTAGAGCCAACTGCCAAGGTTAAGAGCTCTTGTCCGGTAATGCTGAAACCGTCCGAGAACCGGATTTCCGTCGGCAGCCCGCCAGAGAGTGCATCGACCAGATGAATGTGATCCGTTGTACCGTTTGCAAAAGAAATACGCAGCCCAGGCGGCGTATTTACTGTGCCATCGAAGAACTCGAACCGCATCATGTTCAGCGTCAACCCAGGCCCCAGCTCAAGGATTTCCACATCGCCCGAGGCACCGCCGGACCGCATGTCGATCTCGTCCTGACCGTCGCCGAAATTGAAATGGTACGTGTCAGAGCCCGCACCACCGGTTAGTTCGTCATTTCCACGTCCACCCGTCAGGATGTCGTCACCACCATCTCCGTGTAACTCATCATCGCCCGCCCCTCCGGACAGGGTGTCGGCACCGGCGCCACCTCCAACAAAGTCGTTATCGCCGTCGCCTGAAAGGTCATCCGCGCCAGCCCCACCAAAGATCAGGTCGTCGCCGGTTCCCGCATGGACCGTGTCGCCACCATCACCGCCGGTGATGACGTCCGCGCCATCATCGCCGGTGATCTGGTCCTCTCCAGATCCGCCCAGCAAATAATCCGCTCCGTCGCCGCCGGAGATCTGATCATCGCCATCCCCTCCGACAATACGGTCGCGCTGTTCTGTTCCGTTCAAGACGTCGGCACTATCGGTGCCATGCTGAGATGAAGGAATCTCGCCAGCGATTTCTGCGATGGCTGCGATTTGTGCAGAGGAAACGATCTGCCCGTCCGCGAACTCAAAATCACCAAGGCTTTGCCAGCGGATTTCGCCCCATCCACCGCTGGTACTTACCCATTTGCGTTGAACCCAGTTCTGAACATAGACACTGTTCAACCCGTCACTGGTTTGCATCAACAGGTCCAACCCCTGGTCGCCCGTTGCCAGGAACGTGAAGTCGCTCAGAGTATGGTGCGTGAAAACCATACGGTTTTCAGAGCCGTCAGCGAATTCGCTGCGTCCGTCGATGACGCGGTCATTTCCGAACCCTGCACCAAAGACATAGGTGTCTCGACCTGTCCACCCAATCAGTGTGTCATCACCCGCCCCACCGACAAAGGTGTCGTCACCTTCGCTGGAGTACGCGCGCCCCAATTCGTCGTCGCCCGCTCCGCCGATCAGCGTATCATCGCCAGCACCATCCTCAATAAGGTCATTGCCGGCACCACCGTCGATCACATCGTCATCGGGTGTCCCGTAGATCCGATCATTTCCATCTGTAACCTGCTCCTGGTTGGACCGTTCGTAAATATAGTCGCGGGTCCACACTGTCCCATCGGCGAAGTTTATCAGATTGATCCCACGGCCATCGAAATAACCGTTGATTTCGATCATTCCACCGTCATCGCCCGCGATGATCAGGAACAGATCACCGGGATTGCTAGCGGTCTCGACATATTCCTCACCATTCCAATAGACACCCGAGACCTCGCCACCGCCGCGCTGGATGGAGACATCTTCCGGTGCGATGCCCTCGCCCAGCAACAGTCGGTTCGAAGCCGAGGGGTCGGACGAGGTCGCGCCATCGGTGATCTGGTCATTTCCGTCACCGAGGTTCCAGATGTAGTCGTCTGCCCCGCCAGCGCCGGACAGATGATCGTCGCCCTGCCCGCCGATCATGATATCTCGGCCGTCGAAACCGATCAGGTTATCGGCTCCGGATGTGCGGTTTTGCGCAAGGTAGATCTGTTCGATATCGGTGCGGTTCCAGATGACGCCATCGGCAAACTCGATGCGATCCACCCCGCCTGAACCCGCGCTGCCGTCGGACGCATACTGACCGAAAATCGTGACGGTTTCACCGCTGGAAGCAATTGTGAGGACCGTGTTCGACACGGTACTGCGCGTGATCTGGATATCTGACGCAACGATTCCGGGGCCGAAACGCAGCGTATTGAAACCGCTGCTATCGGTGATTGAATCGGCACCGTCACCAAGATCGAAGAGATAGGTGTCGTTGCCGCCGCCGCCGTTCAGGATGTCACGACCGATTCCACCTGCCAGGATGTCATCGCCGTCCCCTCCATCAAGCTGATCGCGCCCGGCACCGCCCAGCAATAGATCATTACCAGATCCGCCGGTGATGATATCCGCGCCGCCACCGCCCGAAATATCGTCATTGCCGCCGTAACCTTCCATTACGTCGGCTCTTTCCGTGCCGCGCAATGTGTCGTCGTCTGCCGTGCCCTGCAATATCGGCGTCGGCTCACTGCGATCGGGAACGTCCAGATAGCTTTGCGGTACATCCGCTGTCGGGCCCAACTCCTCGAACGTCCAGGCCGCCTGGGTCGCGGTGTCGAGTTTCGACCAGTCCTTGATCCGGATACTGTCCCCGGTGCCATAGGTGATCAGATAATCCGTCTGTCCAGCATCGCCCGGCACTTCTTCATAAGTGATGGATGCGAAATCCACGTCACTTCTGAACCGGATGACGCCGCCTTCGGAACTTGTATCGATGATCGTGTCGGCACCGTCGCCGACGTCGAACACATAGACATCACGCCCGCCAGCGCCGACCAGCGTATCGTCCCCCGCGTGGCCGATCAGCGTGTCGGCACCTGCGCGCCCTCCGAGTGTTTCGGATTGATCCGAGCCCTGACGCACGAAACCGCTATCGCTGCCCGACGATCCCTCTGGCGCGGCCGCCGCCGCTGCCATCGGTGGCTCCGGGTTTTGTCCTGACGAAAGATTCTGCGGAACAAAGCCGAGTGGCTCGAGAAGACCGCGAATATACTCGTCCGAGAAATTCGCGTCGCTTAGATCTTGTTCGGTGACGAGCTTCCCATCTCGTGCCGTACCGTTGCCCGGAATATCAAAGCCCTGACCGGCTGCCTGAATCTCGAGCCGGATGCCCAAGTCGCCCTGCTTCCAGTTGTTGACGATGATCTCCTGCCGCGCAGCGGTGTCCTCGGGGTCAACGATGATCGTCAGCTTTTGCCCGCCGCCTTCCTGCTGTTCGCCCAGAATGTACTGTTCACCATGCACCCCAAAATACTTGCGGCTCTGGATCGGCTGATAGGCGGTCTTGAACTTTGTGTTCTCCAGTATCGCCATCGCGATGAATGTGGTCCCCATGAGGCCCGCCCAGAGTGCGCCGCCAAGTCCCCCCGTTGCGCGTGCGGTCAGCGCACCGATCCCGCCGCCGACGCCGGCAACTGCAAGGCCGATATCCGCGACCCTCTGATACGCCTCCAGCGCGCCGTCGAGATAGGCCTGCTCTTCCAGGATTGGGTCGTAACCGGTGTTGTTGAATGCAGGGTAGTAGCGAGACGCACCCAGATTGTGGGCATAGTCGAACTTGTCGAGGTCAAACCCCGCGCCGCCAAGCAGCTGCTTGTCGCCGTCAATGGTCAGCAGCTGATCCTGACGCGCGGCATCTGTCAGCGTCGGGTCCAGCGTTATAATACGAGTGCCTTCGGTGCCCTGCGCTGCCACGTCGAAATTGTGAACCAAGAACCCGCCATCCGGTATCTCTTCGGGATCGGTCGAGTCAGTTGCGCGTTGCGCGAACGTGACCTCGGCCTCTCCCCAATCCAGCTCCAAAAACGGGGTTTGTTTTTCACCATCGGCAGCCGCGTCACCGGTCAGGCTCAGGCCATCAATGCCCGAGATATCCCAGGCCCCCATTTGGCCCAGATCCAGCTCTGCCTGTTGCGGGTTTTGATAGGACAGAATCGCGTCGAAATGGTGCGACGCCAGATCGAAAGCCTCGAACGAAATAGCCTGATCCACGACCGCACCGTTTTGATACGTGGCCGACAAAACGCCATCTTCTTCGGCAATGGACATGTTCAGCGCATCGCTTTTTGCGCTCAGGTTCAGGGTATCGTCACCGTCCTGACCATCCAGAATGATGCCCGCTGCCGTGTTGGAGGATTCCCCGACCAGATGGAGGACATCGTCATCGGTACTAAGCTGAAAACGCTCCTGACCGGTTCCATCATGTCCAAGCAGGACGTTTACAAAATTGTCCCCGTCCTTCTGCGGATCTGCGATATCATAGAGCTTTCCAACAAGCTCTGCCGGCAGTGCCGACCTGATAAAATCGTCAAACCCGTCCCGCGCCGGCTGATCGCCGGTGGCGGCACGGTCTTCGGTCGTGCGCTTCATGAAGTCTTCGGGTGTTGCGCGTTCGTCCGAGAAGATTAGGGCCGTTTCGACAGGCTGGCTGGACGTGACGAACAGCCGGTAAAGATCCTCATTGGCGTCCCCGTCCATGTGGATAATGTTGGCGTTCCAGTGATTTCCGTCGGACGTATCGATACCACCTTGCAGCCATACCTCATCCGTACCATCGCCAGCAGAAATAAAGTTGAAACCGCTACCCGCGAAAATAGTATCGTCACCGGCATCGGTGCGAATCCAGTCGTTCCCGGCATTCGATGTTTCGCTGAAGCCCTGAACCCGGGCATCACCCACGGTATAATCGACATCGCCGGTCAACAAGGCGCGGTCGTGCCCGTCGCCCAAGTAGACGTGGAGAAACTCCTGCGCACCACCTTCAAAATGGGCTGTCACAATATCGTCGCCGCCCATTGCGCTGATCACTTGCAGGTTGACAATATCCTGCGCGGACCCGTTTATGTCCGCGTCGTCCGTTATCTGAATGATGTCGGCATCGTTGTCGCCATTTAGAACTGTGGAGACCTCATCATCGGTCGCCAACAATGTGCTAAGACGAATATCTGGAACAAACTCGGCATACTCTTTGACCACGTCGAAACCGGCGCGGGCAACGTCCACCCACTCGGCGTCCGGATATGCGATTTTTAACAAGTCAAGCGCTACATCAATCAGATCGATGCTGTCTAGCACGCTATATACAATACGAATGGCGAACCCAACGCCGCCAGAGACTGCCCCCAGTACAACGGATTCAATACCAACAATGAGTGCCTCTTTGGCAGCTGCGCGAAGCGTATTCGCGTTGAGGACGTCGGTAAGTTCCAAATCCTCCATCAACTCACCGAGCGTTTTGTCTTGCCGCTCCGCTATTTTTACCAGCGCCACACCAATCGCACCGATGGCAACGACAGAGACCGGCCCTTCCCCCTTTAACCCTCCTGAGTCATTGGTGAGGTTTCGGAGATCCGGCACCGTCGCCTTTAAGTTGAGCAAGTTGACTTTGTCGACGAGTTCTTGGGAAATACCATTTAGGCCACTTATCCCCGTTAACAGCGTCCTGAACGGCAGCCCATCATCCGCCCCACGCATACCGCTAAAAATGTCCTCAAGAGTTCCAGAGCCTATACCGTCAGGAAGGTTCAGCAGCGAAGTCCGCAGCGCGGTATTTGTAAAAATTTCACTTGAAGTAAAAGCGTTCGCGTTCACTTCTTTGGCGAGTAATTCGTCAAGTATTGCGCCCGTTGATTTACCTTCAACAGCCGATAGCTCTGCGAGTCTCGGGTCTGTTTGATTTAAGAACACTGAAGGGCGCGCATCCAATTCGCCCTCAAGGTCAAGATGGTCTCCATCTAAAAAGTCGGCGTCGTTTTGTAGTTCGAGTATCTGGCTTGCACCTGGTACAAGTTTCGTTCGCAGATAAATGGAGGCTAATTTGAATATCTCTACTTCTTCTGCAAATGTATCCGCTACCCTTGCCTTGAAAGCGGCCTCGTCAACAATCTCACCTGAGGCATCTATTATGTCACTTCCTTCTGACGTTATTTCGTCAATTAGCTCCGTTACCTTTGCCTTGAAGTCAGTTTCTTTTAATCCGTCTATGCCATTGAGCATCCGCTCGGTGGCAAGGTCATATCTAGGGTGCGAACCAGTATGGGACGAACCTTTGGTATCCAAGACACCTTCAGGGTGAATAGTCTCTGGATTCGGTAGGTACCCCAAGTTTACAACGCCATTTACATCAATGGCTCCAAACGAATGAAGAAATCTTGTTGCAAAGACGTCATTGGCCACGTCCGTGCCAACAAAATGGTGGCGTTGACCTTCGCTGATAGAAGGCATGCTACTTGGGAAGCTCTTTGAAACAGAAGGGAGGTTCTCAATATCAAGCAGAATGTCATTAATATTCATCAATTCTCACCTCTAGAACGTATTTCTTTTAATGATTTTGCCGACCAGTTTTTTTGAGTGCGCTAGGCTTTCCTTAATGCAACGCCTTCTCCCACACGCTCTAACCCGGTCAACTTGGCATTCTCTATCTCGCTCCAAAGGTTTGAAGAAAAATAGTAACTTCCCTGCTCATCCTTCCAGAACAAAGAGTTTTCCAGCTGGGCCTTATCAACCACGTCTGGGTCAAAAGCGTCCAACCCGAGTTGTCCGGTCAGCCTGATACCTGCGCTAATTTTTTTCGATATTTCCGGAATAAAAGGCCGCAGAATTTTGGGTGTAACAACACAATACCCCTCAGGTTGCGGAAAGCCCTCGCTGAACTGGGTTTGCACAAAGGTAACCGGAGTAAAAGTTACATCATTTGCCGCAAATCGCCGCAACACATCTTGTGCCTTAGGGGACGCAAGTAGTCTGGAACTGTCCCTGAAGAAGTCTGTGTATTTCTTTTGCGTTCTGGCAGAAAGACGAATAACAGCATCAGTATCCCGAACTGACGAGTCTGCATTCGAAGGCGCACCACCAGTTTCTGCGCTTCTAATCCATGGAATAACAAAAGTGGTATCACTGGGCTCGTAGACACCTTCGAACAGCTTCGGCGCTCCGGTCGCCACCGTCGCAGTGTCGCCGTCGTCGAGCAATGTGACTTCATAAGCCGGGCCCAAGCCCGTCACATTCTCAGCCTGTAGTTTTTCCATCACTTCATCAGAACAATACGTGAAACCGGGAGAGGCTACGTTGCAGGGCGCGGTTCTTTCATTTCTAATTCCCGACCAAAACCGATAACCCGAGACAGAACTTCTCTTCGCATAAAGTTTGGGGTCTTGATCGTGGTCGGCCAGATCCCAGCCAGCCCACCGACGATAGATCGAAATCAGGTTGGAGCGATCCTCCAACAGCACATCCGCAAATTCCCGGAACATCATCAGGTACCAGTCCTGCTCGAGTATCGCGAATTTTGGTCCAGACAGCTTAACCTTTTCGAAATGCACAGCGCCGGGTGCAACACCGTCCAAAATCAGGCGAAAACGATCTGAAACAAAATAATTTCCGCCAGCACCAAAAATAACATCGGGGAACTTACCGCCAGCCTCTTCCAACGGAACATTTTTGCCATCAGCGTCATAGCACATCAGCTTAAATGCAATCGGAAGATTGACCGGATCAAACGCGGTATCAGGATTTCGAGATCTAGGCAGATTGCGCTTTGTTACCAGCTGGGAACCAAGGCCAACAGATCTGAAAATTCGCGCATCATCTTTGTTATGCCAATATTCAGATAGACCGGCGGTCACACGGAACGAATACCCGAGGTTTTCGCAAGAAGGTTGCTGAGGAAGTATCAACCACGTCATGTTTTTTCCGCCTGATCGATACCGAACTCCATTATTTCAATTAAACCTTCGACTAGAGGACAGCACTGCACCTGCACACATTGTCGGCACGTATTGACGGCACGCGCTTTGGTAGAAGTTAGCGGCAATCGACAAACGCTCAGAGCGAATACTCAAACAGTATTCCCCTTAAGGTAGTTTTGTGAACCCCATTTTTTTAATTTTTTCAGAGATGCTTATTTCTTATCAGAGACATAAGGTTGTTATGCACAATCTTAAGGGGATTTGATGGCGTGCTGTTTCTCGATACTTAACCGGATTACAGGCGCGTTTGAACTGAAGCCGTGATCTGAAAGGGTTGCCCTCAAAATCATATTGTCATCCAATCCCAGCGTGTCGCCAGAACTTATTTCTGCCCCTGTCTCGATCAGATAACGCGCTACAAAGAGGATCTGTCGAGCCACTTCAGAAGCTTTTAGGTCGCACGGCAAGAAATCAATTTCGCGATCACCAAATCTACTCAAACCTTTTGTGGAGGCGGCAAGCTGTACGCGGCCATTTGGTTTGTCAGAGTCGGCGCGATACCATTTGATATGAACCCACGTACCTATCAGACCGATTGAGATCGGGTCTTCTTGAATAGCTTCTACAAAAAAATCGGTGGGAACCAACGCGCCAGATGAAGGCCAATACAAAGCCAATGCCTCGACTTTCTCTGCATACAAGGCAGCCAGCTTTGATACTGCGCGGTACGACTCGACGATGTCGGCAGACTTCGGCACAACTTCATTTGTTCCGATCACAAGACATGCAGAGCATTGCTGTAAAACGGTTGTCGCTTCGGGCCATGTTCTGGCCTCTTCTATTGCTTTCTGAGCAATGGGCTCACTCAACGGATTTGGGTCGAAAGCAGCAGACACTGAAGTGCCCGCAACATCGTATTCTATGAGCGGTACAGAAAGCTCACGGTTGATCTCAGTGATAGTATTTTGTGTCTCTCCGAGTTCAAGCACTTGCTGAATAGATGAAGCTTCTTTGAGCAACACAATCGCAACTACGGGGTTGTCGTGGTCCATTGGGAAAACTCCACTAAATGTCATTATAGAACAAAAAAACTCGTGAGAGCGCAGGCTACCTGCGGCCGGAAATTATGCTTAGAAGGCAGATTTCGTGACGTTTTTCTCACGTCTCCAAGTCCTTTCTGCTGACAATCTCCCAAATCACACAATCACTAATTTCTTTGCCATGTCAACCTTCAATTCCAAAATTTCTCCTTTTACTTCAATGCATTAGATTGCAATCCGATGTTTGCTAGCTGATGTGATTCAGGCGGCTTATTTTGGACTCACGACTGTTAACCAAAATGATCAGTCATTTTATCTCTCACTTTCGTGGCCTGGATCATATGACCTGACCGAGACCAAGGGACTACGAGTCGAGACAAAGCCAGCACAAGAAAACCTCAGAATGTGCCGACTTTGTTTTGTGTTATCTCAGTTCGCTAGCCGCCACCTTACGGATACCCGACACGTTCCCTATTGGAGCAACGTGTCAATCAAGAATTTCATTCTGCGATGTCATCTTTGTAGCCGTCGATGAAGCACTGGAAAGGCATGGCATCCGGCTTGGAAAACCGTGGTTGTACAATTGGGTGTTTCAATACCTCGCTACCAACGAACATTCTGCCTTCCAAAAGCACAGGCAGACCATAGCACCCGCTCCGCTCATTTGTCGGGTTGTCGACTTACAAATCAGGAAGGTCGGGAGACGCACCGTCATGGATTAGAAATGCGCTCATCACAGACAGACATATACCTCCGAGCGACATTCCTGAACAACACTATATCAACAACGGTTTGGACCAGTGGCGAATACACATTGTCAGCCTACACAATAGCCTAAATACAAAGACGGCGGCATGGCATCTTGATCTCGGCTGCGCTGGGGTTCACCAAACGCAAGTTCCTCGTGCTCATTCATTAGCTTTTCGGCAAATTGTGTTGAGCACGGGGCTATGAACGCCGATCGGCTATAGACGGTCAGAGACCGCTTATGACGTTACATTAGAGTAAACACTGATGAGACAGCCATCGGACTAAATCGAATGGTCATCTCAGAGTTGATCCGTGACCTTGACCGGCCCCGGCAATTCTTCACCGAAACAGCAACACATGATCACCGACAATGCTCGGGCGCAGATCGCCATTTGCCCGGGGCGATCGGTTTCGATCAGTCTGGCCCGAAACCACACACACTATCTGCTCACCGGCACGACATCGGTCAATTGATCACCTTACCACCAACGACCACGATTTTGTTTTTTGCACCAAAGCCGGGCGTCCAATGCATCATTCTCTGGTCAACAACTAAGGTTGGTATCGACTCCAGCGAATTGCTGGGGTCAGACAACGGCAACTCCACACGCTGCGGCACGTGTTTGCATCCGAGTTGATGCTTTGCAGGAAGCACTTGGAGCCAAAAAAACTGCTCGGCCACCATAAGCGCTTGGAAGTTCGGGTTGTTATTGGGAGCGAAGCAGATCACTTGCCTTTTCGCCGATCATGATTGCAGGCGCGTTGGTATTTCCGCTGACGATTTCCGGCATGATGGAGCAATCGGCGACGCGTAGGTTTTCGATTCCTCTCACCTTCAATGCCGGGTCCACAACAGCATTGTCAGATGTGCCCATCGCGCACGTCCCTGTCGGGTGATAGATAGAGACAGAATTCGAACGCGCCCAATCCAGGGTGCCCTCATAATCCTCGCGTGATAAATCGGATGTGGGCCTGAACTCTTCCGATATTTTGGACGCCAGAGGGTTATGCCGGGCGATGTCGCGGGCAATGTTCACGCCGTCAACGATTGTTCTGCAATCCGTTTCCGTCGACAGATAGTTTGGAACGATCTTGACGTAGCTGGTTGGGTCAGGGCCATTCAGGCGTAGTTCCCCCCGGCTTTCCGGCCTGAGCTGACAGACAGACATAGTAAATGCCGAGAACGGATGCACACCCTCTCCGGGGCTGTCAGCAGACCATGGCTGAACGTGGAACTGGATGTCCGGCGTCTGAACTTCGGGGCGGGTTTTCAGAAAACCGGTGGCTAGGCTGGCCGCCATCGTCATAGGCCCGGCACGAAACAGCGCGTATTTGAGAGCTATGCGCGCCTGATTGAAGAGGCTTCGAACCTCATCGTTAAGCGTCGGTTCGTTGCACTTGAAAACAAGGCGCGCTTGCAGGTGATCCTGTAGCCCTTTGCCAACGCCCGGCAGAGAATGAACGGGATCGATGCCGTTGGCTTTCAAATGATCCGGGTCGCCGATACCGGACAACATCAAAACCTGAGGGGAGTTGATTGCCCCCCCCGACAGAATAATATCGCGTCGCACCTTGATGGACTTTAATTCGCCAGAGCGATCACGATAGACCAGCCCGGTTGCTTTTTTGCCGTCCAACTCGACGCGCGTCACTAGCGCATGGGTTATGATATTCAGGTTTTGCCGGTTGCGAATTGGCTTCAAGTAAGCAACCGCAGCACTGCAGCGGCGACCGTTGCGCGTGGTCAGTTGGAAATACCCGACGCCTTCCTGATCGGCCCCGTTGTAATCGGGGTTGAACGGATAACCTGCAGCTTGCGCAGCGGATACCCAAGCGTCACAGATTGGACGCTGTATGCGCATGTTTGAGACCGAGAGAGGTCCCCCGATGCCATGATATTCATCCTCGCCCCGTTCCTGATCTTCGCAGCGTTTGAACAGGGGCAATACATCGTCCCAGCCCCATCCGACATTTCCCATCTGGCGCCAGCGGTCATAATCCTCTTTCTGACCGCGCACATAGAGCAGACCGTTCAGAGACGATGATCCCCCCAAAACCTTTCCGCGGGGCCAATCGATTGAGCGCCCGTTCAATCCCGGGTCCGGCTCCGTGCGATAGCACCAGTCCACGGATGGATTGTGCATCGTTTTGAAATAGCCAACCGGAATGTGAATCCACGGGTTGATATCGCGTCCGCCAGCCTCGAGCAGGGCAACCTTGGCGTTGGGATCGGCGCTTAGACGATTGGCAATGACACAGCCCGAAGATCCGGCTCCGACAACTGCATAATCTACCTCCATGATGGCCTCCTCCAAAAGTTGTTGAAAAAAACCCTATGCAAATTGATCGAACTATACTAGCATTTTTTGATACAAAACGTCTCATTATTTGCGAACAGGGAGGTAAGCAATGGAGATCGGCAAGAAACTAAGCGGAATTTCACGTCGGGATTTCTTCCGCGTGGCCGGGCGCTATGGCATGAGTTCGACACTGCTGGCAGCAGGCGGGTTTGGCGGGGCAATGAGCCTGGCGAACCTGGCGCAGGCTGCTGAATCCACGTATGAAAAACGGTTCTCGAAAGAGCCAAAGCACACATTGAAATTTGGCGCGTCGGGCTTTAACACGCGAAATCTGTTGATCGAACGCGCAGGTGCAATTGAATTCGCCCGTGATCTGGAAGAGCGCACAGACGGAGAGATTCGCATCGAGTTTATCGGTGATAACCAGATTTGCGGACAGCTGAGCTGCGTCGAGAAGACTCAGCAGGGAATAGTCGACATCTATGCGGCGTCGACCCAGAACTCGGCCGGTGGGGCGCCTTATCTGAACGTTCTTGACTACGCCTACATGTTCCCCAGCCGTGCGGCACAGTATCATTTCTTCTACAGCCCTGCGAGCCAGCGCATCCTGCGTGATCCGCTTGAAAAGCGTCACGGTCTGAAGTTCCTGTTTACGCATTGTGAACTGCGCGGCCTGCAAATGGGCTCGACCTTTGCCGACAAGCCGACTGTCACAAAGCTGGAAGAGCTTTTTGGCACCAAAAACCGTGTAACAGGTACTCAGTTGGGCCGCATTGCCATGCAGTTGCTGAACCTGAACCCGGTACCGGTGGCCTGGGAAGAAACGCTGGATGCGCTGAAAACCGGCCTGATCGACGGCGCCGAGACATGGGCTTCGGCGGTGGCCTATGCGAACATGTCGCCCGTTGTCTCACAATCGGTGAATTTGAAGTTCTTCTGCGGTACCGAGCATACCTCGATGTCGGCCAAGGTTTTCGATAGTCTTGGTGGTGATCTGCAGGACGCAGTTATGGAGTCGTCTTACTTCACTCAGGCACTTATCCAAGGTGCGAACGAAGCTGCGCTTCTGAACACCGTTGGCTTCTCGGACCCGCAGCTGCCCCACACCATCTTCGCCGAAAACGGCGTGCGTCCGGCCTTCCTGCCGGATGACCAGATCAAACTGGCGGAAGAGATGTGTGCGCCGAACTACAACCCGGAACCATGGGCGCAGTGGCGTGAGCGTTTGAACAAATGGGCCGGCGGCATCGACACATATCAAGAGATCTACGACATCGCGCGTCAGATCCCGGCGGATACCTTGGCCGAAAATGTCGAGCCGCGCCGTTGGTGGAGAGGCGAAGCCTGATCTAGAATTACGAACTGGCCCCTTGTGGGCCAGTTCCGTCAAACACCGACCGGGAGGATGGGGTTCATGTCTTTAGGGGCAGATATCGGCGCGATTTTCAGCGCTTTGCTCAGCCAGGATTCATTCGAGATTCAATCCGCATTGGAATCCGACGCCGCATGGGTGGTGGGCACGGTTTTTGCCGCAATCGGCGGCTTTCTTGTTATGCTGATCTACCGCAAGGTGCCGTATATCGAGCGACATCTCGAACGTTCGGTCATGGTCTATTCTTATCTCGCCATCGCACTGATTATCTTCTGGGGCGTGATCGACCGTTTCGTTTTCAACGATCAGGAGCCCTGGTCCACAACGATACCTCCACTTCTGTTCATGGTGATGGCCTGGTTTGGGGCCTCCTACAACGTGCGTCTGCGAACGCATCTGAGTTTCAGCGAGTTTCGCACTTCGATGCCGCGCGGCGGGCAGCTTGCCTGTCTTTTTCTGGATGCGGTGTTGTGGTTCATCTTCGCCGTCATCGTGATCGTTACCACGACCCGGCTGGTCGCATTGTCCGCGTCCAACTTCCAGATCGTGCTGGGAACCGACAACATCATGCAGTGGTGGTTTCTGCTGGCCGCACCCTTGTCGTTCTTCCTGATGGTGGGGCGCGTGTTTCAGAATCTCGCCGATGATCTGCACAACTGGAAAACCGGAGAGCCGCTGATCAAGCAGGCCGTGATAGGGGCAGACTGATGACAGACGGAACCATGGTTACATTAATCTCGCTTGCTGTGACGTTTCTGTTCATGCTGGGCGTGCCGGTACTGCTGGTCATCGGATATTGGGTGATCGGCTGTTCATTCGTCCTTGGCCTGACGCTGGACAATATGGGGGCCGAATTGTTGAACGTGTTCAACAAGGGTTTCGCTTTGTTGGCAATGCCTCTGTTCATCCTGACCGGCGATCTGATCAACAAATCGGGTATTGCACGGCGGCTTAGCGATTTTGCTTACGCCTGTCTGGGCTGGATACGCGGTGGGCTGGCCATGGCCTCGCTGGGGGCTTGCGGGCTGTTTGCGGCGATCTCAGGTTCAAACTCGGCGACGACGGCGACTATCGGATCAATGTTGCACCCAGAGATGGTCAAGGGCGGTTATGATGAGCGGTTCAGCGCCGCGACCGCCGCGGCAGGTGGTACGGTGGGGATCATCATCCCGCCATCCATCATCTTCATCGTTTACGGGTTTTTGATGAACCTGCCGATTTCCGAGTTGTTCGTGGCCGGTATCCTGCCGGGGGCGTTGATGGTCATAGGGATGCAGTTTGCGTGCTGGATCATCTGCCGGATCAACGGCTGGGGCTACCTGATCCCGCTACAACTGAACCGTGTGCTTAAGACCGCGTTCGGAGCGTGGCTGGGCTTTTTCGCCATCGGACTGGTGCTCTGGGGTATCTACACCGGCAAGTTCTCCCCAACCGAAGCCGCTGGAGTCACCGTCGGGTTCTGTGTGATCGCCGGTCTGGTCAGTTATCCGATCAACCGGGTCATGGGGGCTCGGAATGATATTCCGCCGACCGAGAAAAGCTTCGCCGAGATGTTCGTGGTTGAAGGATTCACCATCCCCGAGATCCCCTCGATCGTCATCCGGTCCGCCCAGATCACCGGTATTCTGGCGCCATTGATCGCAATTTCCGTCGTGATGCAGCAGATCCTTTCGCTGTTGGGCGCGCAGCAAACCATCGGCGATTTCGTGACGTCAATGGGCGGGTACTATGCGGTTCTGTTCACATCGATGGTCATTGTCTTTTTCTCGGGTATGGTGCTGGAAAGCCTGCCGGTGACGATCATCCTGGCACCAATTCTGGCTCCGATTGCAGCATCGGTCGGCGTCGATCCGATCCATTTCTCGGTGATTTTCCTTGTTGGCGCGTCGATCGGGTTCATTACTCCGCCATATGGTCTGAACCTCTATGTCGCATCGGGGGTGACGGGCGTGCCCTACTTCCGGCTGCTGCGCTACACCGTACCATATTTGGTCGCACTGCTGTCAGTGTGGATTTTGGTGTCGTTAGTACCTGATCTGGCCTTGATCCTGTTGCCGAACAACTAGAATGTAGCGGGATGTCCAATTCCGATGCACAAGAGAGTGATTCCAAGATTCCAACAAACTTGCGGTTGCTGCTCATTCTCGAAGAGGTGGCAAAGCGCGGGGTTGCACTCAAGCCGTCAGACCTGATCGAGGCATTGGGTCTGGCGAAGCCCACAATCCACAGGCTTTTGCAGACTGCGGAGGCAGAGGGGTTTCTTCAGCGCGATTTGGATGGCCGCTCTTATGGGCCCGGACCGCGCCTGCGGCAGCTTGCAGTAAACACCGTGTCGTCAGAACATCTGCGGACCGCGCGTCTGGCAATCCTGCGGGGCGTTGCGGATGAAATCGGCGAAACCTGCAACCTGGCCATCCCTGATCGCGAAGGGATGATCTACCTAGACAGGGTCGAGACCAAATGGCCCCTGCGCATCCAGTTACCTGTCGGCACCCAGGTTCCGTTTCACTGCACCGCCAGCGGAAAAATGTATCTTTCCACACTTCGCCGCAACACCTTGGACGGTTTTGTATCTTCTCATAAGTTGAGGGCTAATACCGAAAAAACCATAACCGAACCTGAGGCGCTGAACGCGGAAGTCAGACGTATTGCGCGAAATGGCTATTCAACCGATGACGAAGAGTTCATGTCGGGAATGGCTGCGATCGCAGTACCGGTTCTGGATGAGCACAACAGGCTTGTTGCAACATTATCTGTCCATGCGCCAACCCAACGTCATGAATTGGCAAGCCTGACACAATTCCTTTCCTTGCTGCAGAGCGGAGCAAGCAAACTCTCAGGTTTGCTCGCCTCTTAGAAACGTTTCGGATTCTGTCCCAACCATCGCATATCTCTGAAGCACGAAGTACAAACCGCATCAGCTACAAAACCCGCGTCGCGACGATTACGAAATAGACCAGTCGCGGCTCCAATTCGAATTAGGATGTACTTTCCTCAATAACCTTGCGTGCGACGCGGAAGCATTCCAGAGCCTGCGGAACGCCGCAATAGATTCCGATCACGTGGATGATGGCGCGGATTTCCTCGGTGCTGACACCATTGTTGATTGCGCCTCGGCAATGGATTTCCCATTCATGCATTTTGCCCAATGCACCGATCATCGACAGGTTCATCATCGAACGTGTTTTGGCGTCGATTACGTCATCGCCCCATCCGAAGCCCCAACACCATGCGGTCATTGCCTCCTGAAACGGGCGCGTGAACTCGTCTGCTGCGGCGAGGTTCTTCTCGACATAAGCCGCGCCGAGGGTCGCCTTGCGTTGTTCGAGACCCTTCAGAAACAGGTCTTCGTCAAATGCACTCATTCTCTCTTCCTTCTCTTTCGGCATCTACGCACTTTATGCGCCATCCACGGCATCGCGCATCCATTGCTGCAGATGCATGACGGGATGCTCCGAATTCACACCACCTTTGGGGTCGATCACCAGCGGGCCGGGTTTGTACCCGCGCGAATGAAGCCCGCGCTGCACGGATTCCACCAGCCGAATATCTTCCTCCACGGTTGTCGCGCGGTCCTGCATGGCCAGTTGCCGCACCTTTGGATCGTCGACACCCCCCAGCGAATACCAGCCGCGCCACACCACCACATGGTTCGCATCCAAAGCGCGCCAGTGATAGGTGTTCAGCACATTGCCCGGATAAACCTGAAACGAGAACATCGGCCAGAGGAACCAACTGGAATATTCGTCGAAATGGTCAAAGCCTGACTCGATATCATAGGTCATGTTCTCAAGGCTCTGACACTCGGTGGTGTGTCGCAGGCACATGCCTTGGGGCTGAATGTCATAGGTTTCCGGTCTGACAACACCATTCGCAAAAGTCGGGTGGTTCAGCGAACAGTGATAGCATTCGGAATAGTTCTCGACCGACACTTTCCAATTGCAGTGCTCGGGGATCTCCACCCACTCGAGCGGTTTGAGATCCGCCCAGTTTGGCACCCACTCTTCCAATTCGACGCGAGTGCCCGGAAACCAGTCATCCATGGGCGCGGCATTCGGATCGAGGTTTACGAATACAAAACCCAGAAACTCTTCGGCGCGCACCTCGGTCAGGCACACACTCGATTTGTCGAACCCTTCAACCGCCTTGAGGTTGGGACCTGCCCGAAGCTCTCCGGTCAACTCATAGGTCCAGGCGTGATACGGGCAGACGACGACCCGGGTTGTACCTGACCCGCTGACAAGTTGATGGGCCCGGTGTTGACAGACGTTGTAGAACACACGGATCTGCTGATCCCGTCCCCGGATGGCAAAAAGGTCTTGCCCGGCAATCTCAAATGCCACGTAGGCGCCGGGCTCCGCCAGTTCCGACGCATGGCAGCCAAACTGCCAGGTTCGCGCCAGAACGCCTTCGGTTTCGGCCTGAAACACGACCGGGTCGATATAGTATCGGGCGGCAAGGGATTGGATTGGCTCTGTCACGGCTCCTCCGCATGATAAAGGCCTAGCTGATGGCGGCGTTTGTGAAAGGTTTCGACCCGCTCGACGATTTCGTCGCTGGCAACGGCGATCACAAAAGACAACAGAGTTTCCAGCAGGGCGACCGTACTGACCGAAGACGGGAAGAATTGCGGCGTGTCGGCTGAGATGACAAAGCCATGATCGGCATTGCGCAGGATCGGGCTGGCCGGGCTGTCGGACAGGCCCACAACGGTCAACCCCTGTTCGCGCGCGACCTGCACCGCTTCGACCACTTCGTTTCGATAAGGCTTGCAGGTCATGGCGATCAGCACATCACGCTTGTCCGCCCAGGCCAGATCGTCAATCGGATTTGACCCGGGGCGTGGGATCGCGTGGAACTGCACCATTCCGGTCGACGCAAGATAGACGAAGTTCCGCGCGTTCGAGTTGTTCACGCCCACGCCCAACACAAATACGTTGCGCGAGTTCCAGATGTCTTCGGCGGCAGCTTTCAATTGCTCGGACGAGATATTGGCAAAGGTTTCTTCAACATTGCGCAGGGCGTCCTGAACCATATCGGCATAAAGCCCGCCCATATTGCCTGACTTGCGAATGTCCTGCAGCCAACGGGCACGATCCGGGAAATCGGCCTGCCCACGCCGGATCGCCTCGCGGAAGGGCACGCGGAAATCCTCGTAGCCTTCGAACCCCACTTGCCGTGCCATGCGGACGATGGTGTTGGGTTTCACGTTTGCGGCCTCGGCGATTTCGCGCACGGTCGAAACCCCCACGTCACGCGGGTTTTCCAGAACGTAGGTGGCGGCTTTGCGCGCCTCGGGTGTCAACTCGGACAGTTCATCCGCCAGCCGTTCGAGAATCGTATTTGATACATTTGTCCCATTCATGATTGACGATGGTACTTTTGTTTGCTTACGCTGTCGAGACAAAATCGACTCAGAGGATTGATCCGATGGCATCTGATTTCCCGACCCACGCACGCGTGGTTATTGTGGGTGGCGGCGTGATGGGCGTGGGCCTTGCCTACCACCTTGGGCACGAAGGATGGGGCGGTGATACGGTACTGCTGGAAAAGGCCGAACTGACCAGCGGCAGCACCTGGCACGCGGCAGGGCAGATCACGCACTCGACCTCAAGCTTTGGTTTGGGCAAATGCGTCGATTACAATATCGGTCTGTATTCCGGTGCGTTGGAGGCCGAAACCGGGCAGGCCGTGACGTGGCATGGCTGCGGTTCTTTCCGGTTGGCCTACACGCAAGACGAGATGGACTGGTTGCGCCACACGCTGTCTGTTGGCCGTTCGCTGGGTTTCAACATCGAACTGGTCGGCCCGGATCGCGTGACCGAGCTGCATCCGTTCTACAATCTTGATGGCGTGTTGGGCGCGCTTCACACCCCGGATGACGGCCACGTGGACCCGACAAACGTGACCATGGCGATGGCTGCGGGCGCTCGTCAGAAAGGTGTGCGGATCATCCGTCACTGTCAGGCGACGAACATTACGCAGGCCGAGAACGGCGAATGGGTTGTCGAAACGCCCAAGGGCACGATCACCTGCGAACATGTGGTCAACGCGGGCGGCACCTATGCGCGGCAGATGGGCGAATGGTCGGGTCTGCAATTGCCCATGACCTCAATGACGCACCATTATTTCGTGACCGAACCAGTTCCCGAATTCGAGGCGCTGGACAAAGAGCTGCCGGTGATCCGCGATGACAAGAAGGTGTCGGGCTATATCCGGATGGAGCAAAAGCGCGGTCTGATCGGGATTTACGAGAAAGAGAACCCGAATTCGGTCTGGCACGATCATTGCCCGTGGGACTACGAGAACTGGCTGTTCGATGCCGACTATGATCGAGTGATGCCATGGCTTGAGGAAAGCCTGAACCGGATGCCGATCTTTGCCGAACTGGGCATTCAGCGCGAGGTGCACGGTGCGATCAGTCATCCTCCAGATGGCAACCCGCTGATCGGGCCTGCTCCGGGTGTGCGGAACTATTGGTGCTGCTGCGGTACTCAGATCGGGATTGGCTGGGGGCCGGGCCTGACGCGGGAACTGGCGCGCTGGATGGTGCATGGCGCAGCCGATATTTCGATGCGCGAGTATGACCCGCGCCGGTTTGGCAGCTATGCCACCAAGGACTGGCAGGTGATCAAGGCCGAGGAAGACTATTGCCTGCGCCACGAGATCCCCTTCCCGCATTTCAACCGGCTTGCCGGACGTCCCATCAAACCGTCGCCTCTGCATGAGGTGTTAAAATCCAAGGGCGCGGTGCATGAAGAGGTTTACGGCTTCGAACGGCCCCGCTGGTTCGCCCGCGATGGCGTGGCGCAGCGGGATCACTATTCCTTCCGTCGTACCGTGGCCGATGACATGGTAGCGGCCGAGGTTGCTGCAGTCCGCGAACGGGTCGGCATCATGGACGTCACCGCCTTTACCAAGGTCGAGGTTTCCGGGCCGGATGCCTACGCGCTGCTGGACCGTTTGACCGCGAACCGGATGCCGCAGAAAAACGGTTCGATCACGCTGACCCATATGCTGAACCGTCGGGGCCGGATCGAGTTGGAAACGACCATCGTTCGCATGGCGCAAGATCGCTACTATCTTGTCTGCGCGGCGTTTTTCGAACAGCGCCTGCTGGATCATCTCGCGCAGCAGCGCCGCGATGAAGATGTGGTCGTCACGGCGCTTTCCGACGACTGGTCAGCGCTGTCTCTGAATGGACCCCGCGCCCGCGATGTCCTGTCAGCCTGCACCTACACCGAGCTGAGCAATGCCTCTTTCCGCTGGCTGTCGGCCCAGCAGATTAAAATCGCAGGCCATGACGTCTGGGCTTTCCGCATGTCATACGCGGGCGAGCTTGGTTGGGAGCTGCATATGCCCAACGCCGCATGTCTTGACGTTTATTCCGCGCTTTGGGCTGCGGGTGAGCCCTTTGGCATCGCCGACTACGGCAGTTTCGCCATGAATGTCATGCGCATGGAGAAAGGCTTCAAAGGGGCCGGTGAACTCACGAATGAGGTCACTTTGGCCGAGGCGGATGTGCTCCGCTTTGCCCGCACGGATAAGAACTATCTTGGCCGTGACAACACGCTGAACACCGATCTTCCCTGGGTCTGCGCCTATCTCGAAATCGAACCGGACGGTGAGATCGACGGGCATGGTGGTGAGGCGGTACTGCTGAACGGATGCGTCGTAGGATCAACAGCTTCTGTCGTTTACGGGCACAGCGTCGGAAAGATTCTCGCCTTTGCTTACATCAAACCCCGGGCCGCTGCGGCGGGCACCGAATTGGAAGTGGTTATCCACGGTGCACCCCGCGCTGCGTGGGTTCTGAGCGAACCGGCCTATGATCCGCAAAGCCTGCGTCCCCGGATGGATACATCAATGGAGGTTGCCGAATGACACGGCCCGAAACGATGAAAGCAATGGTCACAATGGGGCATGGCGATCTGGATCAGATGGTCTGGCACGACGCGTGGCCCTGCCCCAGCCCCAAACCGGGCGAGGTTCTGATCCGGGTTGGCGCCTGCGGCCTGAACAATACAGATGTGAATACCCGATCCGGGTGGTATTCGAAAACCGTCAGCGACGCGACAACCGGAGGCGCGTTTGAAGACGTCGGCGCAGACGACCCCACATGGGGCGGCGCGCCCCTTGTGTTCCCGCGCATTCAGGGCGCGGACGTCTGTGGGCGGATCGTAGATGTTGGAGCAGGCGTCGACCAGAGCAGGATAGGTGAGCGTGTCATCACCGATGGCTGGCTGCGCGATCCGGCGGACCCGCTGAACAAGGATAAAACAGGTTATTTCGGGTCCGAGCGGGATGGCGGCTTCGCCGAGTACACAACCACCCCGGCGCAAAATGCGATCGCTGTCCACTCATCCCTTTCGGATGCAGAACTGGCGACTTTTTCCTGTTCGTACTCCACTGCCGAAGGCATGTTGACCCGTGCCAAAGTCACCGAGGCCGATACCGTGCTTGTTCCGGGTGCATCAGGCGGCGTGGGTGGTGCCTTGGTTCAACTGGCCAAACGGCGCAACGCGCGGGTCGTCGCGCTGGCGTCCGAAACCAAACACGAAGACGTGGCGCGTTTGGGTGCTGACCTCATCCTGCCCCGCACACCGGATGATCTGCGCAAATCGCTGGGTGATGAGAAGATAACGGTGGTCGCCGACGTGGTGGGCGGGCCCTGTTGGCCAAAGCTGATCAGCATTCTCGAACGTGGCGGGCGATATACCTGCTCGGGCGCTATCGCCGGCCCGATGGTCGAGTTCGACCTGCGCACTTTCTACCTGCGCGATCTGACGTTTACCGGCTCAACCGTAATCGATCCGGAAGTGATGCAGAATCTCGTGCGCTATATCGAGGCGGGCGAGGTAAAGCCCGCCCTCGCCGCGACCTATCCGCTGAGCCAGCTGCACGAGGCGCAAACCGCATTTATCGCCAAGAAGCACACTGGCAATATTGTGGTGATCCCATGACGATGGAGGACGTACTGGAAGCCGCCAGACAGGTACACCAAACCCACCCTCACCTGACGGGTTTTGGAGAATGGCCAACTGATCTGTCCGATTCCAACTTACAGCCTGCATCCGTTCCCGCGACCCGGCTAGTCGGCGAGTTTGACCTAGCGGGGACGACCGCGACGCAGGCCCTGGTCAACGCTGTCGTTGCGACCGCAGAGCTCGCGCATTGGAGACTTACCTATACCGAAGACGAAGTCGGCGCGGACTTTCTGGCCCGCTATGGATATTATGAGCTCTTCGGCCCCCACGGACATTTCCACTCGACCCAGCTACGTGGCTACATCGCGTTCTGGGGCGCGGGCCTGAATTATGGCTGGCACAGCCATCAGGCTGAGGAGTTGTATCTGACACTTGCGGGCGAGGCGCGTTTCAAAGTCGAGGGCAACGAGGCAATCATCACCCCGGGCCAAACCCGTTTGCACGAAAGCTGGCAAAGCCATGCCATGACCACAACCAACAAGCCGATCCTGACATTTGTCTTGTGGCGGGGCGACGGAATTGGCGATCTGCCCCAGATGGATGCCGCATGAAGATTACCCGCGTCCGCATATATCAGACCACACTCCCCTATGTCGGGGGTGCATATGCCTGGGGTGCAGGAAATGCGATCGAGGCCGCAACGGCCTCGGTGGTTGTTATCGACAGCGATGCCGGTCTGCAGGGTTGCGGTGAGTTCACACCCTGCGGGGAAAACTACATGGTGGCTCATTCCGAGGGCGTCCCGGCACTGGCCAGGCTGGTGGCACCCAAGCTATTGGGCGAAGACCCGCGGCAGGTAGGACGGATCGAGCAATTGATGGATCATCTGGTACAGGGCCATGGCTATGCCAAGGCGCCTTTTGATGCAGCCTGCTGGGATATCCTGGGCCAGGCCTGTGATCAGCCCGTCTGGATGCTGCTGGGAGGCAAACTGACCGACGGCGCACCGATGTATCGGGTCGCACCTCAGAAAGAGACGGATCAGACCATCGCCGAGATGAATGCCTACCGGGATCAGGGCTATCGCCAGTTCCAGATCAAGGTTGGCGGTGATTGGGCCAGCGATATTGACCGGATACACACCGCGGTGCAGATGCTGAACCCCGGTGAAGCAGCAATGGCGGATGCCAATCAGGGGTGGCGGGTGGACAATGCCATCCGGGTTGCACGCGCCACGAAAGATTTGGACTTCATCCTCGAACAGCCCTGCCGGACTTATGAAGAATGCCTGCAGGTGCGACGGGTGGCCGAACAGCCGATGAAGCTGGATGAATGCGTTACCGGAATGCACATGGCCCAGAAGATCGTTGCCGACCGCAGTGCCGAAATCTGCTGTCTGAAAATCTCGAACCTCGGCGGGCTTAGTAAGGCACGGCGGGTCAGGGATTATCTGATCGAAAACCGCATTCCCGTAGTTTCCGAGGACACCTGGGGGGGTGAAATCGCAACGGCTGCAGTCGCACATTTCGCAGCTTCGACACAGCCGGAATATCTGCAGAACACGACCGATCTGATGAACTATAATACCCGCTCGACCGGGATCGGCGGGCCCGTGGCAAAGGGCGGCAGGCTGTTTGCACCCGACACACCGGGAATGGGTGTTACCCCCGACTTTAAAAACCTGGGGACACCGGTAGAGGAGTTCACACTGTGAGACCACAAGCCACCGCAACCCAGATGATCGACGACGCACGTGTCCGCGTAACCCGTTTCGACTTCGCACCCGGAGCTGAAACCGGCTGGCACCGGCACGCGATGGATTATGTCATTACGGCCATTTCCGAGTGTCATATGTGTTTGGAGTTGCCGGATGGCACAACCAACTTGGTGACGGTTCCCGCCGGAACAGCCTATCGCCGAGACAAGGGGGTTGAGCATAACGTGATTAACGTAGGAGAGTCGCCGATGTCCTTTGTGGAAGTGGAGCTGAAATGAAGATCTCACAGATCTCGGTCTTTCAAATCGACCTGCCATTGCAACACCCCTATTGGCTGTCCGGCGGTCGTCTGAAATTTGAAACGCTGGACGCGACGTTGGTGAAAGTTGAAACCGACGGCGGGCTGGTTGGCTGGGGTGAAGGTACCCCTTGGGGCCATACCTATGTTCCGGCGCACGGGCCGGGTATTCGCGCGGGAATCGAGACGATGGCCCCGTTTGTGCTGGGGCTCGACCCGCGCCATGTGCTGGATGTCGAACGCGCGATGGATCTGGCTCTGCCGGGTCACCTCTACGCCAAAAGCCCGCTCGATATGGCCTGCTGGGACATTTCCGGCCAGGCCGCTGGCCTACCGATAGCCGATCTGATGGGCGGCGGATCGCGCACGCCGCGCCCAATCGCGTCATCCGTAGGTGCCAAAACGATCGAGGAAACCCGTACGGTCATCGAACGCTACCGCCAGCGCGGCTATATCGCCCATTCGGTCAAGATTGGCGGCGATGTGGACCGTGATATTGCCCGCATCCGAGATGTCGAAAACCTTCGCCGACCCGAAGACATCATTCTTTATGACGTCAATCGAGGCTGGACCAGACAGCAGGCCCTGCGCGTGATGAGCGCGGTCGAAGACCTCAATGTCATGTTCGAACAACCTTGCGAAGCGCTGGATGACATTGCGGCAATCTCTGGCAGACATGCCTCACCTGTTTCAGTCGACGAAAGTCTTGTGACCTTGCAGGATGCGACGCGCATCGCCCGCGATGGAATAGCCGAGATTTTCGGCATCAAACTCAACCGTGTCGGGGGGCTGACGAAAGCGGCCCGGATGCGGGATGTCGCGCTGGCTCACGGGATTGACATGTTTGTCATGGCGACCGGCGGTTCGGTTCTGGCCGATACCGAGGCCCTGCATCTGGCCGCAACCATTCCGGATGCGAATTGTCATGCGGTTTGGGCCTGCCAGGACATGATCACCGTCGACATCGCGAGTGGCCGTGGCCCGCGGAACATTGATGGCCACCTTCACCTGCCCGAGGCACCCGGCCTGGGCGTTCACCCCGATGAGGACGCGCTGGGCGATCCGGTGGCGGTGTACCGATGAAGATTACGCGCCTTTCCCTGTGGTCCGTCCCTCTCACCAGCCACGAGACCTACTATATGGCTGAGGGCAAGACCTGCGACACGGTAGACAGCCATGTCTTGTGCCTTGAAACCGATACCGGGCTGAAGGGTTGGGGCGAGGTCTGCCCGATCCCGCATTACCTGCCCGCCTATGCCAGGGGCGTGCCAAGCGCGATCGCCGAGATGGCGCCTGAAATCCTCGGCATGTCCCCATTTGGGGTGGATGCGCCGATGTACGCGCTGGATGGTTTTCTGCAGGGCCACGCATACGCCAAATCGATTGTCGATATCGCCATGTGGGACCTGTTTGGCAAAGCAACGGGGCAACCGGTCTACGCTCTGCTGGGCGGGCGCACGCGAAAGGACATGCCGCTTTACCACTCGATCACGTGCATCGCACCGGACGACATGGTCCGGATCGCAAAAACCGCGTATCAGACCGGCATCCGGCAGTTTCAGGTCAAGCTGGGCGTTGAAGGCGACTGGCAGGCAGATGCAGAACGCTTGATCAAAGTGCGCGAGGCCGTGGGTCCCGGCCCGCTGGTTTATGGAGACTGGAACTGTGGTGCCTCGCGTCTTCAAGCCACGCGGACGGGCCGAGCCGTATCGCATCTGGACATCATGCTGGAACAGCCCTGCAAAACTCTCGAAGATTGCGCTGCGGTGCGTCAGGCCACCGGGCTGCCGATGAAGATAGACGAAAACGCCCACGATCTGGCCTCGTTGATGCGGGCATCTGAATTGGGCTGCATGGATGCGGTCGCATTGAAACTGTCCAAGTTCGGTGGCCTGTCCGCCATGCGTCGCGCCCGTGACCTGACCGTGCATCTGGGGGCCGAGATTTGCGCAGAATGCACCTGGGGTTCCGATATAGTGACCGCCGCAGCATTGCATTTTGCCGCCTCCACACCGCAGGGTTCGCTGATGAACACCTGCGATCTGTCCTGCTACGTCTCACCCCGGCTGTGCCCGGATGCGCCACAGCGGGCTGACGGCAGGATTGCACCGCCGGACGGTCCGGGACTGGGCGTGACACCCGATCTCGATATTCTTGGAACTCCGATCATGGAAGTGGCCTGACATATGCTGAAAACCCACACTCAAGCCGAATGGATCGCCCGCGCCAAGCAGGTCCTGCCCGCCGGAGGGTTCGGCAACTTCGACCCCGGCATCATCATCGCCCGTGGCGAAGGCAGCCGGGTCTGGGACGAAGACGGCAAGGAGTATGTCGACTATCTGATCGGGTCCGGCCCGATGTTGCTGGGCCATGGCCACCCCGAAGTGATGGAGGCCGTACTGGAACAACTGCCGCTCGGCATGACTTTTTTTGCCAACAACAGCAAAGGCGTGGAACTGGCCGAAGCCATCGTCAACGCCGTGCCCTGCTGTGAGCAGGTGCGCTTTGTCGCGTCGGGTGGCGAGGCGGATATGTATGCGATCCGTCTGGCACGTGCCTACACCGGCAAGGATAAAATCCTGAAGTTCGAGGGCGGCTACCATGGCATGAGCGCCGAGGCGCAGATGAGCCTCGCCCCCGCCAAACGTGTCAATTTCCCGCAGGCTGTGCCGGACAGCGCCGGCATCCCGCAAGGTGTCGCCGATCAAATGCTGATCGCGCCCTTCAACGACCTCGAAGCAGTTGCGGCCCTGTTGGCCGAACATGACGACGTGGCGGCGATTATCGTCGAACCCCTGCAGCGGATCATCCCGCCAGCGGACGGCTATCTTCAGGGGCTGCGCGATCTGTGCGACCGGCACAATGTCCTGCTGATCTTCGATGAGATCGTCACCGGGTTCCGTCTGGCCTATGGCGGCGCGCAGGAACGCTATGGCGTGACGCCGGATATCTGCACATTGGGCAAGATCATTGGCGGCGGCTTCCCTCTGGCCGCACTTGGGGCGAGCACCGAGATCATGGAGCATTTCGACAAGGACCGGGTTGGTGCGGACAAGTGGCTGATGCAACTCGGAACACTGTCCGGCAATCCCGTTGCAGCCGCAGCGGGGCTGAAAACGATGGAGATTCTGGCTCGCGACGGTGCATACGATCACCTGCGCGACATCGGGCGCAGGCTGCAGGTGATGCAATCCGACGCTTTGACCAAAGCAGGGATCGCGCACCGGATTTGCGGGGATGAAACACTCTTCGACATCTACTTCACTGAACGATCCTGCCGCGACTATCGCAACGCGAACCATGACGATCCGGGCCGGAATGCCCGCTACAATGCAGTCCTGCGTCAGAAGGGTATTTTCAAGTCTCCCGGAAAACTCTACCCCTCGCTGGCGATCACGCAGTCTGATCTGGAGCTGACCGAAGATGCGGTACGCGCAGCCGTCAGGGCGATCCAACCCGGCTAGGCTCTGGTTGACCTTGCGTCTTAGCCGTGGGAACCATGCGCGACGGCTTAGTCAGACAGGATACCGCAATGAAGATCGAACCCTTTGGCGTCGAAATCTGGATGGACGAATGGGAAACCAGATGCGCCTACAATCTTGCGGAAACCTGTGTCGAAAGCCTGACCATCGCCGAGCTGTTGCAGCTTTCCGGTAAGAACTCGGATGATCTTTCCGAATTGCTGGGGATGAAGATGACCTATGGCGCGATCCGGGGCTCGGACCGGCTGCGTAATGCGATCTGTGGTCTCTATGACCAGCAGAAGCGCGAGAATATTATCGTCACCCATGGCACGATCGGGGCCAATATGCTGGTCCACAAAACACTGGTCGAACGCGGCGACAAGGTAGTGGCGGTCGTGCCCACCTATCAGCAGCATTACTCGATCCCGGCCAGTATCGGGGCCGAGGTGACGCAAATCCAGCTGCAGGCAGAGAATGGCTATCTGCCTGACCTGGATGCGCTGCGTGCCGCCGCAACGCCCGGCACCAAACTGATCGCAATCAACAATCCCAACAACCCGACAGGCGCGGTGATGGATCGTGCCTTCTTGCTGGACGTCGCTGAGATTGCGCGCGCCGCCGGGGCCTGGCTGCTTTGCGATGAGGTTTATCGCGGCACCGGGCAAGAAGGCTCGGGCATGACGGATTCGGTTGCGGACCTTTACGAAAAAGGCATCTCGACCGCTGGCATGTCCAAGGCGTTTTCACTGGCAGGGCTTCGGCTGGGCTGGATCGCCGCCGCGCCCGAACTGATCGAGGCAGCCTCGATCCACCGGGACTATGACACGATCTCGGTTGGCATGATCGACGATCACTTCGCGACACTAGCACTGGAACACCACGATAAAGTCCTGGCACGCAGCCTTGCCATCACACGCGGCAACCTTGCGATTCTGGACGCCTGGGTCGCAGACGAACCCCGGATCAGCTGGGTCAAACCCAGGGCCGGAACAACGGCGTTGTTGAACTATGACTTCGACATGCCCTCACGCGAGTTCTGCGTGAAACTGTTGCAGGAAACCGGAGTGATGTTCACACCGGGTTCCGCACTTGGTCTCGAAGGGTGCGTTCGGATCGGCTACGCCAACACCCCGTCAATCATTCGGGAGGGGCTGGCGAGGGTCTCCGAATTCCTCGCCAAACAGGTCTAACCCTGGCGCCGCATCGACTGTCCGTTGTGAAACAGATGCACCTTCTCGGGTGCTGCAGTGACCGAGACGCTTTGCCCTCGCAGGTTGCGCTGAATACCGGGCAGCTTGGCGATTACGGCCTCCGTCCCTTCGGGTGCCGCAAAATAGAGCAACGTGACCTCACCCAGAGCCTCGGTGAAATCCACGACGCCCGAGTAGATCGAAGTGTTTTCGGTGATCACCAGATCCTCAGGCCGAACACCGATATTGACCGTCTTGCCTTCGTCTGCGGCATCGGTCGGGATCGACGACACCGCAATACCGCCATCATTCAGCGTCACTGTTGTTGATGCTCCGGTCCCGGTGATTGTTCCCGGCAGCAGGTTCATTGCAGGTGATCCGATGAATTGTGCGACAAACTCGTTGTCGGGCGCCTCATAGAGTTCCAAAGGCGTGCCAACCTGCGCGATTCCCTTATTGGCCAGAACCACAATACGGCTGGCCAGCGTCATCGCCTCGACCTGATCGTGGGTGACGTAGATCATCGTGCTGTCAGGCATCGCCTCTTTCAGGCGAGCGATCTCGATCCGCGTCGCCACGCGCAGGGCGGCGTCGAGGTTCGAGAGCGGCTCGTCGAACAGATAAACCTTCGGGTCGCGCACGATCGCGCGGCCAATGGCAACACGCTGGCGCTGCCCGCCCGACAGCGCCTTGGGCAAACGGTCAAGCAGCGGTTCAAGCTGTAGGATCTGGGCGGCGCGTTCCACGGCCGCGTCAACCTCGGCGCTTGGCATCTTGGCGATCTTGAGGGCAAAGGCCATGTTCTCGCGCACCGTCATATGCGGATAGAGCGCGTAAGACTGGAACACCATCGCAATGCCACGCTGCGCCGGCGGCACATCGTTCACCACCTGCCCTTCAATCTCAAGCGTGCCGCCGGTGATTTTCTCAAGGCCCGCAATCATCCGCAGCAACGTGGATTTGCCGCAGCCCGAAGGGCCGACAAAGACAATCAGCTCGCCCTGCTCGATTTCGAGATCGATATGTTTCAGAATATCGACCGGACCATAGGATTTGGCCACATCCGTAAGCTTGAGTTCCGACATGGTTTACCTCTTTTTTCGGGCCAGCAGACAGAATTGAGCGGCGTCCAGCGTTACCGTGCCCGCGCCATGAACGCCGCCCAACTCCTCCCCGATCACGTGCCAGTCTCCGCCGGGCAGGGTCACCTCGGCAGGTTCCGCTCCCAGATTGAAGGCGCAGAACACCTCTTCTGCCGCATCCTCGCGGGAGAAGGTCAGGGCCGCTCCGGTTTGTGTCATCCCCGTCTGTGACCCTGCCATCAGCGCGGAATGTGCGTGTCGCAGCGCGATGGCGCGGCGGTACTGGTGCAGCATCGACGCCGGGTCCTGTTCCAGCCGATCCACCGCCCGCTCGGCCTGAGGCGAGCTGACCGGCAACCACGGGCGACCCGTACTAAACCCGGATTGTTCGTCCTGCGCGGCCCAGACCATTGGCGTTCGGCACCCGTCACGGCCTTTGAACTCTGGCCAGAATTCGATGCCGTAGGGGTCCTGCAAATCCTCAAACGCCACATCGGCTTCGGGCAGGCCCAGTTCCTCGCCCTGATACAGGCAAGCGGACCCACGCAGGCACATCATCAGAACCGCGTGCTGCCGGATCGCGGCATCATCCAGCCCCCAGCGTGAGGCATGGCGCTGGACGTCGTGGTTCGAAAACGCCCAACACGGCCACGCATCGCCAGCCTTGTCTTGCAGCTGATCAAAAACCTGCTTTGCATACGCCGCCGTCAGTGCCCGCTTTTCGAGGAATTCAAAGGCATAGCACATATGCATCCGCTTATCGCCGCTGGTGTATTCGCCCATGATCTCAAGCCCGCGCTGCGCATCGCCGACCTCACCCAGACAGGCGCGGCCTTCGTACGCGTCGGTCAGGGCGCGCAGCCGTTCTAGGAAGGCGATATTTTCGGGTTGGCTTTTGGAATAGAGGTGATCTTGATGGTTATACGGGTTCACCATCGGTGCAATCGACGAGTTACGCTGATCCATCGGCAGGCCGGGATTGTCGCGCAGCTGAGCGTCGTGGAAATAGAAGTTGATCGTGTCCAGACGGAAGCCGTCAACTCCCATATCCAGCCAGAACCGGGCCACATCCAACAGGGCATCCTGAACGTCCTTGCAGTGGAAGTTCAGATCCGGCTGCGAGGTCAGGAAGTTGTGCAGGTAATACTGCAGCCGCCGCGCATCCCATTGCCACGCCGAGCCACCAAAGATCGACAGCCAGTTGTTGGGTGGCGTTCCATCCGGTTTAGGATCAGCCCACACGTACCAATCAGATTTTGGATTATCCCGGTTGGCGCGGCTTTCGCTGAACCATGGATGCTGATCCGAGGTGTGTGACAGCACGAGGTCAATCATCACCTTCAGCCCATGCGCATGGGCCTGATCCAGCAATTCCTTGAAATCCGCCATGGTGCCGAACATCGGATCGACATCGCGGTAATCGCTGACATCATACCCGAAATCCTTCATCGGAGATTTGAAGAACGGCGAAATCCAGATCGCATCGACCCCCAGCGAAGCGATATAGCCTAGCCGTTGGGTGATCCCCCTCAGGTCTCCGATCCCGTCGCCATTGCTGTCCTGAAAGCTGCGCGGATAGATTTGATAGATCACGCCTCCGCGCCACCAGTCTGATTTCGCTTCGGTTGTTTTGAATGCTGTGGTTTGCACGTTCATCACACGCCCTTATTTTACGGAACCGGCCAACAAACCGCGGACCAGATATTTCTGCATTGCAAAGAAGACCGCCAACGGCACCGCTATCGACACGAACGCCGCCGTGGCAAGGATTTCCCAGTTTCCGCCCCGCGTGCCTAACAGTTCGACAATACGGTTGGTCATCACCGTGGTCTGGCCGGTGGCATCGATCAGGAACACCTTCGCGACCAGCAGGTCATTCCATGTCCAAAGGAATTGGAAAATCGCGAACGAAGCCAGCGCCGGGAAGCTGAGCGGCAGGATCAGTTTGGTGAAGATCTGAAACTCAGTCGCACCATCGACCCGGGCGTTTTCGATCAGATCGCGGGGCAGTCCGGCCATATAGTTGCGCAGCAGGTAGATCGCAAGCGGCATTCCAAAGCCGGTATGTGCGAGCCACACGCCCAGATATCCTTTGGGAATACCGATATGCAGGTGAAACTTCAGCAGCGGGATCAGTGCCAGTTGCAATGGAACAACCAACAGACCGACCACCGCGGCAATCAGCAGGGCGCGGCCCGGGAAATCCATCCATGCCAGCGCATAGGCCGCAAAGGCGGCGACAAGGATCGGGATGATCGTTGCCGGGATCGTTACCGTGAGCGTGTTGAAGAAGGCCTTGCCCATGCTGTCGGTACTGTCCTCCGCCAGCAGCACCTTGTGATAGTTATCCAGCGTGAATTCAGGCGGCAACTCGGCCGTCACAAAGACACGCGACCCGCGACTGCCCGAGAACTCTTCGGTGTTTTCCATTCGGTAGTTGCCATCAACGTCAACCGTGATCGTGCCGCCCTTGCGCAGTTCAGCCGTTTCGCCCGGTTTGAACGCATCAATCGCACGAGAGCTTACACCCCATTGTGAAATCTTGGCCGTCACGCCCGCATCAAACAGATTGCCCTCGATCACATACAAACCGTTCTCCAACACCTGTGTCTCGGGTGCGGCGCTGCGCAGGGTCAGGTTCTGCTCGGACGGAAACAGCGAACGCCACCAGCCGCTGGTCGCGATCTGATCCGCCGTCCGGAAGGACGAGATCAGCAGACCCAACGTCGGAAACACCCACAACACCACCAGCAGCACAACCGAGCCATGGACCACCCATCTGAGGGCCGGTCTGGTTCCTGCAATATCGTTCATGCCCGCCCCCTACTTCATCTCTTGGCGCGCGTTGCGCACGTTCCAGATCAGGATCGGAGTGACCAGCAGCATGATTACCATGGCCGAGGCCGACCCCACGCCCCAGTCATTGGCGCGGAACAGTTTGTCATACATGTAATTGGCCAGAACCTGGGTCTCCCATTGCCCGTTGGTCATGGCAAATACGATGTCGAAGACCTTGAGCACGGTGATGGTGATCGTCGTCCACACCACCAGGATGGTGGTCTTGATCTGCGGCACCTTGATCTTGAAGAAAATCTGGAACGGGTTGGCGCCGTCCAGGATGGCAGCCTCGATGGTTTCCTCGGGGATACCCCGCAGCGCGGCGGACAGGATCACCATGGCAAAGCCCGTCTGAATCCAGACCAGAACAATCATCAGGAAAAAGCTGTTCCAGAACGGGATCGTCAGCCAGGTCTGCGGCTCGGTCCCGCCAAAGAAGATGTAAAGCGCGTTCAGGATGCCGATCTGATCCTGTTCCGCAGGACGCGTATCATAGACCAGTTTCCAGATCACCGAGGCCCCGACGAAAGAGATCGCCATCGGCATGAAGATCAACGCCTTGGCCACGTTCCCCCAGCGGATACGGTCGGTCAGCTGCGCCACCAGCAGCCCGAATGCAGTCGACATCGCCGGAACCACGATCAGCCACAGCATATTGTTGCGCATGGCCTCCCAGAATTTCGGCTCTGCGGCCATCTGACGATAGTTCTCGAGCCCGACCCATTCGTAGCCGCCCCCGGGGATGCGATCGGTGAGCGACAGGCGCAGCGTCTCGACCACCGGATAGGCCAGATAGAGACCCAGCGCCAGCAGCGCGGGAAACAGAAACAGCCAGGGCCGGATCACGTTGGCGCGGTTGATATTGCGACCCGCATTTGGCCCGCGCGCCGGGAACAGCACCTTGTCCAGAAACTGGTTCGACAGATAGAAATAGCCCACACAGCCCGACACGCCTATGGCGATGGTCAGCAGGCCCTGAAGTGCAGGATGCATCACGCTCTCCGTTGCGAAAGGGGATTGGGCGGCCTGTTGCGCAGGCCACCCGGCCTCAGATGCGCTTAGTCCAGCGCATCCCAGGAGGATTGGATTTCGTCGGCGACCTCCTGTGCAGGTTTGCCACCAGCATAGTCGACCATACCGGTCCAGAAGGTACCGGCCCCTACACCACCCGGCATCAGATCCGACCCATCAAACCTGAACGTGGTCGCGCCCAGCAGAATGTCGTTCATCTTCTTAAGCGTCGGGTCCGAGAACACGGACGTGTCCACCCCCTTGTGCGGGGTCAGGAAACCGGTCAGGGCCATCCATGTCTCGTGCGCCTCGGGGGTCTGCAGATAGGCAATCAGATCATGTGCGGCGGGGCTGTCGTTGGTAATCGCCCAGAGTGTACCGGCCCCCAGAACCGGGCTGCCGAGGTCTTTGCTTTCATATGCGGGGAAATAGAAGAAATCGGCATCTTCGCCAACAACTGTACCCTCGGGAAAGAACGCGGGGATGAAGGACGCCTGACGGTGCAGGTAGCATTGCGGAGGTGAGCTGAACATGCCCTTTGGGCTGTCGCGGAAATCGGTCGTCGCGACGGCACCTGCTCCGCCGGCAACGTAATCGTCATTGCGCGCAAACGCGCCAAATTCCTCGATGGCGGCAACGACTTTCGGGTCGTTGAACTTCATCTCGTTCGCAACCCAGGCGTCATAATCTTCGGGAGACTGGGTGCGCAGCATCATGTCCTCGACCCAATCGGTCGCAGGCCATCCGGTCGCACCGCCAGAGCCCAGACCGATACACCAGGGCGTTTCTCCGTCAGCGACGATCTGATCGCTCAGTGCCTTGAGCTCCTCCATCGTGTTCGGCACCTCGTAACCGGCATCCTCGAAATTCTCAGGCACGTACCAAACGAGCGATTTCACATCGACCTTGTAAAACAGCCCGTACAAATGGTCCTGACCGTCCGGACCCGGATAGGTGCCCAGATCCACCCACGACTGACCCGCCGCATAGTTGTCGCGAATCCAATCCGCAGTCCCATCGCCCAGCGGGGTCAGAAAACCCGACTTGGCCATATCGGCCGCCAGACCGGGCTGAGGGAATACGGCAACATTCGGCGCCGATCCCGCCTCGGCATCAATCCTGATCTGCTGTTCAAAGCTGTCTGAACCGACATATGCGTATTCATGCCCGGTTGCGGCTGCAAATCCATCCAACACTGCCTCGACGTTCTCCTGATCCGGCCCCAACCACGGCCCGAACACGGTAACCTTGTCAGCCTGAGCCGCGCCCGCCATCAGGGCGAACGTAGCGGCACCTGCATAAAGCGAGTGTTTCATGAGTTCTCCTCCCAACATAATACGCGCATTTGAGACTCGTTTTCAAAGCGCTTTGAATATTGCGCTTTATCCGCTAACATTCGAATTCTGTCAACGCCCCATGGAAAAATAGCTGATATAACGATATATCTCGCCGGTACTCGAAACAGGTTGACGAAACCAAAAAATCAAAAGAGAACAATACAGACTCTGATTTTAAGGCGCTTTGAAAGCCATGAACCTAAAGCAGCTCTCTGAGATTCTCGGTCTTTCACAGACAACCGTCAGCCGCGCTCTGAACGGCTATCCCGAAGTGAATGAGGGGACGCGCATCCGCGTTCAGGCGGCGGCCGACAAACACGGATACCGCCCCAATAGCCGCGCCAAGGGGTTGGCCACGGGCCGATCGATGGTAATCGGGCATGTGATTCCCACCTCATCCCAACACGAGATGGTAAATCCGATCTTCGGGGATTTCGTCGCTGGTGCAGCACGAACATATGCCGAAAACAACTATGACATGATGTTCACCCATGCGCCCGATACATCAATCGAAGAATCGTATCGCAGCTTGTTCAACAGGGGCGTCGTAGACGGCGTTGTCCTGCAAGGCCCCAAAGTGCATGAGCCGCGGATTTCAGTGCTGTCGCGTATGGGCGTCCCTTTCATCGTCCATGGCCGATCGACCCACGCCGAGGAGCCCTATGATTGGATCGACGTGAACAACCAGCGATCATTTGAACGCGCGACGCGGTTTCTGATCGATCTCGGCCATAAGCGCATAGCTTTGATCAACGGCCTCGAGGAAATGGATTTTGCCCGCCGCCGCCGAAACGGGTATATGACAGCGCTCGAAAAAAGCGGGATCGCTCCTGACCCCAATCTGTTGCGCAGCGCGGAAATGACCGAGATTTACGGCCATCAGACAGCGTGCGACATGCTGAAACTGAGCGACCCACCCACGGCCATTCTGGCTTCGTCGATCATTTCGGCCGTTGGCGTTCGGCGGGCGCTTGAAGAGAACGGCCTTAAGATGGGTCGCGACATCTCGGTTATCGCCCATGATGATGAACTGTCTTACATGCGCAATGGTATGGATGTTCCAATTTTCACGGCAACACGGTCGTCGGTCAGGCACGCGGGTGAGTTGGCCGCCGAAATGTTGATCGAACGGATAAACGCGCCCAACGCTCCCCCAAAAACACGTTTGCTGGAAGCCGAACTTGTGGTTGGCAGTTCCACTGGGCCGGCTCCGCAAAGGACTTGAAATGAAACATAAACGAACAGATTTTCCGCCGGATTTTCAGTTTGGTGTAGCGACTTCGGCCTACCAGATCGAAGGACACGCGCAAGGTGCTGCGGGCACGACCCACTGGGACAGTTTCGCAGCCACCCCGGGCAACGTTGCAAATGCCGAAAACGGAGATATCGCCTGCGATCATTACAATCGTTTCGAACAGGATTTCGATCTGATCCGGGACGCCGGTTTCGACTGCTATCGTTTCTCCACCAGTTGGGCCCGTGTCCTGCCCGAAGGTCGCGGCACCATCAATCAGCAGGGCCTTGATTTCTATGACCGTCTGACCGACGCGTTGCTCGAACGCGGCATCAAACCCTGCGCCACGCTATACCATTGGGAACTACCCTCACCGCTTGCCGATCTGGGCGGCTGGCGGAACCGGGACATCGCGGAGTGGTTCGCGGATTTTACTGAAATCGTCATGGGGCGCATCGGCGATCGGATGTTCAGCGTTGCCCCTATAAACGAACCGTGGTGCGTAAGCTGGCTCAGCCATTTCGAGGGTCACCATGCCCCGGGTTTGCGCGACATCCGCGCAACAGCCCGCGCCATGCACCATGTCCTGCTGGCACATGGCCGCGCGATTGAAACCATGCGCGGGTTGGGCATGTCCAATCTTGGTGCTGTGTTCAACCTCGAGTGGGCCGAACCAGCCGATGACAGTAACGAAGCGCGAATTGCGGCAGAGCTTTATGACGGGATTTACAATCGGTTCTTCTTGGGGGGTGTTTTTGACAAATCCTATCCCGGGAACGTACTGGACGGCTTGGAACCTCATCTGCCGACCAACTGGCAAGACGACTTCGATACTATCGGCACACCCGTGGACTGGTGCGGCCTCAACTATTACACACGCAAGCTGATCACACGCGCCGATGCTCCGTGGCCGGGCCTGAAAGAAGTCCCCGGCCCCTTGCCCAAAACGCAGATGGGATGGGAGGTCGACCCCGCAGCCCTATCCCGGTTCCTGATCCGAACCGCACGCGATCACACCGGCGATCTACCTATTTATGTGACCGAAAACGGCATGGCGAGCCCGGAGCGCCACCATGACACAGACAGAATTGGCTATCTGGATCAGCATCTTGCCGAAGTTCGCAGGGCTCTGGACCAAGGCGTACCGATCAAAGGCTATTTTGTCTGGTCTTTGCTGGACAACTACGAATGGGCATTGGGGTATGAAAAACGGTTCGGGCTGGTCGACGTGGATTTTGAAACGCTGGAGAGGACTCCAAAGGCTTCTTACCACGCGTTGCAGGCCGCTTTGGCCCGGGATTAAAGGTGGCCGGCGACCCCCGCCCCGATCAGTGGCCCGGACGGCCTCAACTCATACCAGCCTTCGCCGGGTAACAAGCTTTGAAACAAAGCGACCCCGCCTGTCACGGGATATGCCAGCCTAATTGCGCAAATTCAAAACTGGGTTTTCACGTTCCACTGTCAGGTTCTGCACCCCGTCGGGCGACATCAACTCAACAACAAGACGCTCTGCGCGGGAAAACCGGTCAAAATAAGCAAACCGGATAGATGTCACCAAGGCAATTTCCTGACACTGCAACAAATAATCGGCCTGAAATTCGGTGTGATGCGCTGCGTCATCACTGGATTGCGCCTGATCATGAACGAAGACGTCACCAACAAGTGCCACATTGGCGGTCGCGGTCATACAGCCCGCCTCGGATGGCACTTCAAAAATCGCCAGTGGCCTGGAAAGATCCGAAATCGCAACCGCAACATCCGCCCGTTCGTCTTCGTTCTCGGCCGTATGCTCGAACCCTACAATATCGACGCCAGGCACCTCGAGGGTCAGGGCAAATCCAGTCTCTTCAAATGAAATTGTCATACGGCCGGCACCATGAGTATGTGCCTCAGTTGTAGACAGTTGCTGAGCCATCGGCGCGACGGGCAAGAGCGTAAGAAGAAAGGCCGCGCATCTCATATTACTCACCATTCACGAAACAAACTGTACGACAGTTTAGTACAATTGTGACCCAGCGCAATGATTGGCAGGCGTTCTGACCTCCCCAGATATGGTTAGGCAGAAGCGGGACAAATTGTCCGACAAAAAAACTCAGGTTGACTTTACTGACTAATTCTCTCAGAAAATTCTGCGTCTACCCCGCGGCACTGCGGGGATCGAATCCCGTTAAGCAGGAAAGAGTTCCAAATGACCAGACTATTCGCCGCGGCCAGCGCCCTGACCTTGTGCATCGCAAGTGCAGCCGTCGCCGACGCCCCGTCCAAAGCCGATGTTCTGAACACATATGCCAACATCGCAGAAGCCAAGTATGACGACAGCCTGATCGCTGCAAAAACGCTTCAAGCTGCGGTTAACGCGCTGATCGCCGACCCGTCGGATGCAACCCTGAACGCTGCCCGCGCCGCGTGGGTCGCCGCTCGTGTACCCTATCAGCAGACCGAGGTTTATCGCTTTGGCAACGCCATCGTCGACGACTGGGAAGGCAAAGTGAACGCGTGGCCTCTGGACGAGGGCCTGATCGACTATGTGGACGCCTCGTACGGCGGTCCCAGCGACGAGAACGAGTTCGCCGTGCTGAACGTCATCGCCAACCCCAGCTTCGATCTGTCGGGTGAAACCATCGACGCCAGCGAAATCACCCCTGCTCTGCTGTCCGACACCCTGCACGAGGCAGACGGGATCGAGGCCAACGTCGCGACCGGCTACCACGCCATCGAATTCCTGCTGTGGGGTCAGGATCTGAACGGCCACGGCTCGGGCGCAGGAAATCGTCCTTACACCGACTATGTGCAAGGTGACGGTTGTACCGGTGGCAACTGCGACCGCCGCGCGCAATATCTGAGCGCCGCAACCGACCTGCTGGTCAGCGATCTGGAGTGGATGACCGCCCAGTGGGCCGAAGGCGGTGAAGCGCGTGCCGCGCTGACCGCAGACGAGAATGCCGGTGTCAGCGCGATCCTGACCGGCATGGGCTCACTATCCTATGGCGAGCAGGCGGGTGAACGTATGCGTCTGGGCCTGATGCTGAACGATCCCGAGGAAGAGCATGATTGCTTTGCCGACAACACCCACAACAGCCATTACTATGACGGCCTGGGCATCCAGAACGTTTACCTGGGCGACTACACCCGCATTGATGGCACCCCGGTCACGGGCGCGTCGGTATCGGACCTGGTCGTCGCGGTCGATCCGGCGCTGGATACCGAGATGCAGGCGAAACTGGCCAATACCATGCAGGCCCTCGGCCGCATCAAATCCACCGCAGAAGCGGGCTTTGCCTATGACCAGATGCTGGAACGCGGCAATGAAGGCGGCGAAGCTCTGATCATGCGCGGCGTTAACGGTCTGGTCGATCAGACCAAAACCATCGAGCGTATCGTGACTGCGCTGGAGCTCGACCAGATCGATTTCGAAGGCTCGGACAGCCTGGATAACCCGGACGCGGTGTTCCAGTAAAGCTCTGGCCGGGTTCACTCATCCGGCCACGCCGGGAGCGTTTCTCCAGATCCACTCCCGGCACGACGAATACTCTGAAGACGTGTCTTTGATCTGGACGCGCACCAAGTAACCTACTATTTAACTAAGAAATCGCTGAGCAGGCCGAGTTGCCATGATCGTATGCCACTGCACCAATATCTCTGACCACGACATCCGGGCCGCAATCGACTGGATGCGCACATCAGATCCGCAGACCATCATCACCCCCGGAAAGATCTATCACGCCCTTGGCAAGTCTGCGGATTGCGGCGGGTGTATGCCGCTTTTCCTAGACACAATGCGTTCAGACGATAATCTGGAAGTCCCCATGCAGCTACGCGCCTTGCGCGCCAGGCCAACAGAGGAGACAGACCATGAAGGGCGATCCCAAGGTTATCGAATATCTCAACAAATCACTGCGGCATGAACTGACAGCGGTTAGCCAGTACTGGTTGCACTACAGGTTGCAGGAAGACTGGGGCCTTGGCCACATGGCCAAGAAAAGCCGTGAAGAATCCATCGAAGAAATGGAACATGCCGACAAACTGATTGAACGTATCATCTTTCTCGAAGGTCACCCCAACCTGCAAAAACTTGATCCATTGCGGATTGGCCAGACGCCGAAGGAAACCCTTGAATGTGATCTGGCGGCCGAAATTGATGCAAGAGCCCTTTACAAGGAAGCGCGCGAATACTGCCGGGATGCCGGCGACTATGTGTCGATGTCGCTGTTCGAGAGCTTGATGTCCGATGAAGAGGACCATATCGACTTTCTCGAAACGCAGCTCGACCTGTATGAAAGGATCGGCGAAGCCAACTATGCGCAACTCAACGCATCAACCATGGACGAAGGCGAGTAAGCTTGCCCTTGCATCGGTGGCCGCTCTCTCGGCCACCCCCACTCTGGCGACCGAGCTACGGGACCCACATCTGAATATCCTTCCCAGAACAACCGAAGAACGCGCACGGATCGACGCCGTTACGACGACTCCCCGCGATTTCAGTGCATCACAACAGTTCGAAGATTTATCCGCAGGTGCCGCGACCGTTCGGGTTCGCACCAATGCGGATGCGTTTTCTCAGCCGTCGGCCAACATCAGTTTCGAGCAGGAACTGGATTTCAAGGTCGGCAACGGGTTGTTCAAAAAGATCTGGGTCTCGTCCCCGTCTTCCACGCTGGCCTCGGACGGGCTTGGCCCGCTTTACAACGCCCGTTCCTGCCAGCGCTGTCATATCAAGGATGGGCGCGGTCATACGCCCAACGGACCCGATGACAGTGCCGTGTCGATGTTTCTCCGGGTTTCCATCCCCGGCAGGCCCGAGGATGCGCCTGCCGGGATCGAAGACTACATCGCCACCTTACCCGACCCGAACTATGGCGGGCAGTTGCAGGATTTCGCGCTGGCAGGTCACCCCGCAGAATATCGGCTGGACATAACCTACGAAGAAGTCCCAGTTGAACTGTCCGACGGCGAAACGGCCTCGCTGCGCCGCCCCACCTATACGGCTGCCGATCTCGGCTATGGCCCGCTGCATCCCGATGCCATGCTCAGCCCCCGGGTCGCTCCGCAGATGATTGGGTTGGGGTTGCTCGAGTCCATTCCGGTCGAGGACCTGCTGATCAAGGCCGATCCCGAGGATGAAGATGGCGATGGCATTTCAGGTCGCCCGAACATCGTCTGGTCTGAAGAATTCGGTGAGCCCATGATGGGTCGCTTTGGCTACAAGGCCGGAATGCCCACAGTTATGGAGCAATCCTCGGCCGCCTTTGCAGGCGACATCGGCATCTCGACGCCACTCTACCCGGCGCCCTTTGGTGATTGCACCGAGGCTCAGACCAACTGCATCGCCGCCCCGCACGGGGACAACGATGTGCGCGGTTTCGAGATCGACGAGGTCGGTATGGATCTGGTGGCCTTTTACAGCCGCAATCTGGGCGTTCCCGCCCGCCGTGACACGGATGATCCAATGGTACTGCGCGGGAAAGAAGTGTTTCACACCTCCGGCTGCGCGTCCTGCCATACGCCCGCGTACGTCACCCACAGGATGCCTGACCGGCCCGAACACAGTTTTCAGCTGATCTGGCCCTATACCGACTTGCTCCTGCACGACATGGGGGAAGGGCTGGCAGACAACCGCCCAGAGGCACGTGCCACCGGCCGCGAATGGCGCACGCCACCCTTGTGGGGCGTCGGCCTGACCGAACGTGTCTCGGGTCATACCCAATTCCTGCACGACGGTCGGGCGCGCAACCTGCTTGAGGCGATCCTGTGGCATGGTGGCGAAGCACAGGCCGCACGCGACACGGTTGTTTCAATGCCCAAAGCCGACCGTGATGCCCTGATCCGCTTTCTGGAGAGCCTCTGACATGCGTACCTTCTCAATCATCACCGCCCTTTTGTTGCCATTGGGCGCGCAAGCACAGGATCGCGCTCCGATCCTGATGGATGCGACCGAAACCCACATCCTGCCGCGATTTGCGCAACTGGCGGACGCGACCGAAACCTTGGCAACCACCGCGCAAGCCGATTGCGCACCGGATTCGGAGGATCTGCGCACGGCCTACAGGGCCGCCTTCGATAGCTGGATTTCAGCCAGCCATTTGCGCTTTGGCCCGACCGAAACGGACGATCGGGCATTTGCCATGGCCTTCTGGCCCGATACCAAAGGCTTCACGCCCAAGACCCTCTCCCGGCACATCGCAACCGAAGACGCTGCGGTAGGCTCTCCCGAAGCGTACGCCGAGACCTCGATCGCAGGGCGCGGATTCCTCGCGCTGGAAAGGATGCTCTACGACCCGGCCATGGCCGAGCAGGGCAGCGCGGCCTATCGCTGTGCGCTGATCCGCGCCATCGCTACCGATATCGACCGAAACGCCGAGGCGATGAACACAGACTGGCAAACCTATGCGCCGAACCTGACGCAACCGGGCGACGACAGTCTTTACCGCTCAGGCGATGAGGCGATGCAGGAACTGTTCAGAGCTTTGACAACCGGTCTGGAGTTCACCGCCGACACCCGGCTTGGCCGTCCATTGGGGACATTCGAACGCCCGCGCCCAAATCGCGCCGAAGCGCGCCGGTCCGGGCGGTCGTTGCGCCATGTTGAGCTTTCGCTGATCGCATTGCGCGATCTGGCAGCACGTCTGTCTTTTGATCACCCTCAGATAGCAGCCGATCTGGATGTCGCCTTTGCGCGGGCCATCGACCGGGCGCAAGCGCTGGACGACCCCGCCTTTGCGGGCGTCGACACGCCTCAGGGTCACATTCGGGTCGAAGCGCTGCAACAGTCGATTAACGACATTCGAGAAATCGCTTCAACCGAGCTTGGCCCGACCCTCGGCATCAGCGCCGGTTTCAACTCGCTGGATGGGGACTGACCGTTGACAAGCCGACGTGATTTCCTTGCGGGCCTTGCCGCCGCCAGCCTTGCCCCGGTGCCGGGCTGGTCATCGGTGGGCGCGCCGGACTTCCTGGCCGCCGCCCTGTTTCCCGATGGCAGCTACCGCCTTTCTGGTTTGGATGGCAAGGGCGCAATTTTATTCTCTATCCCTCTGCCCGCCCGGGGTCACGCCGCTGCGGCCCACCCTTTCAAGGCGCAAGCCGTCGCCTTCGCCCGCCGCCCCGGCACATTTGCGATTGTGTTCGATTGCGCAAGCGGAACCGTGATCAAACGATTGGAGGCTCCGAAAGGCCGTCATTTCTATGGCCACGGCACTTTCTCGGCCAATGGCGACCGGTTTTTTACAACCGAGAACGATTACGAGGCAGCAGAGGGTGTGATTGGCGTCTGGGACGCCGTCAATTATATCCGGCTAGGGGAGTTTCCCTCTGGCGGCGTTGGCCCCCACGACATGCGGCTGATGCCTGATGGCGAGACGTTGGTCATCGCCAATGGCGGCATCGAAACCCACCCGGAAACAGGCAGGACCAAGCTGAATCTGCCCACCATGCAGCCCAACCTGACCTATGTTGATCTTTCGGGGTCGGTACTGGCACAGGTGGAGCTAACCGATGCGCTCCGCAAGAACTCGATCCGCCATCTTGCGGTGCGTGGTGACGGGCTTGTCGGCTTTGCGATGCAATGGCAAGGCAGCCTGACCAAGCACCCCCCATTGCTGGGTCTGCATCGGCTGGGCGAAGAACCGCGTCTTTTGTCAGCCCCGGAAACAGATCAAAGCGCGTTGCAGGGCTATGCCGGAAGCATTGCCTTTGCTGCTGACGGCAACTCAATCGCGATCACCTGCCCGCGAGGGAACGCTCTGCTTAGGTTCGACGTGGAAAGCGCTGCTTTCACGGATGCCTTTGCGCTTGAGGATGTCTGTGGGCTGGGCGCTGGTTCGGAAGGTCTGGTTTTTACCACCGGAACTGGTGCATTTGGCGCGCTGAACGCCACGCGCGCTGAAATCTCTGCCCAACCGGATTGCCAATGGGACAACCACCTGATCCCGATCCGGACCTTTGGATAAGTCTCGGCAGGAACCCGTTTCATAGATTACACTTGGACGAATCGAACGGCTGCCGTATTGGCGGGCGCGAAACCTGCACCCGAACAGCAAGGATTGACCTGATTGAAACAGCCGCCCACCGCACCACATTCCATCTACGGGGTTGAGAAATGGGGCAAGGACCTCATCGAGGTGACGGAGCAGGGTGAGATCGGTCTGCGCAATCCGTTGGCCCCCGAGGCCGCCGCGATCAGCCTGCCCGGTATCCTTGGCGATCTGGATGAGCGTGGCATCAAGGCGCCCATGGTCCTGCGTGTCAGTTCTTATCTCGAAAACGAGATTGCGCATATCAACGAGAGCTTTCGCGACGCGATCGACCGCACCGGATACAAAGGCAAGTATCGCGGCGTGTTCCCAATCAAGGTCAATCAACAGGCTCAGGTCGTCGACCGGATCGTCGAATTCGGAAAAAGGTACAACTATGGGCTTGAGGCCGGCTCAAAACCCGAACTTGTCGTTGCGCTGGCGCATCGTCTGGCCAGCGAGGCTCTGATTGTCTGCAACGGCGTCAAGGACGCCGAGTTTATCCAGTTGGCCATTCTGAGCCGCAAGATCGGTTTCAACACGGTGATCGTGCTGGAAAGCCCGAAAGAGGCCGACACTGTCATCGAAGTCTACAATGAACTGGGGATCGAACCTCTGATCGGTGTCAGGGTTAAACTGACCAACCAGATCAGCGGAAAATGGGAAGAAAGTTCGGGGGACCGATCCGCCTTTGGTATGAACACCGATCAATTGGTCGCCACAGTGGACAAGTTGAAAGCGGCCGGACTGCTGCATTGCCTGAAGTTGCAGCATTCGCACCTGGGTTCGCAGGTGCAGGATGTCAACGATGTGCGCCGCGCTGTTGGTGAAGCCTGCCGCTACTACACCGAACTGTCACGCGAGGGCGTGCCATTGACCCATCTGGACCTCGGCGGCGGCATGGGCGTGGACTATACCGGTGAAAAGAAAGCGGCCGAGAACTCGATCAACTACACGGTCGAGGAATATTGCGCCAACGTGGTCGAAACCGTGGCCTACGCCTTGGACGAGGCCGAAGTGGACCACCCCACGCTCGTAACCGAGAGCGGTCGCGCCGTGGTGGCGACGTCTTCGATGCTGGTGTTCAACGTGCTGGAAAGCACTCTGTACGATGCCCCCAACGGCCCCGAGGTCGAAGCGGATGATCACCACATGGTCTCAGACCTTGCAGCCGTGCACGGATATCTCAGCAAAGACCGCCTGCAGGAATGCTGGAACGATGCCACCTTCTACCGCAACGAACTGCGTGCGCTATTCCGCCGTGGCTATGTCGACCTGCGCCAGATGGCCCGCGCCGAGCGCATCTACCTGTCGCTGATGGCGCGACTGAAAGCACTGGCCGCCAGCGATGATCTGGACACGGATGTCGACGATCAGCTCGAGAAAGTGGCCGATATCTATCACTGCAACTTCTCATTGTTTCAATCCCTGCCCGATGTATGGGCCATCGACCAGCTACACCCGATCGTACCGCTGCAGGGTTTGAACCGGGCGCCGGATCGCCGCGCCGTTCTGTCCGACATCACATGCGACAGCGACGGTAAGATCGACCGCTTTATTCTGGCTGATGGCGTGTCCCCCAGCTTGCCGGTGCATTCGCTGCCCGAAGAGGGCGAATACCTCATGGGCGTCTTCTTCGTCGGCGCTTATCAGGAAACCTTGGGCGATCTGCACAACCTGTTCGGCGATACCAACGTTGTCACCATCGACCTGCGCGCCGATGGCGGCTTTGATCTGCTGCACGAACAAGAGGGCGATACCATCGGTCAGGTCCTCTCTTACGTCGAGTTCGACCCGCAGGACTGTGTCGCCGCCTTCCGCAAAATGGTGGACGAGGCGATCTCGACCGGTACTCTGAAAGCCAAGGACCGCAAAACCCTGATGAGCGCCTATCGCGACTCGATCAACGGCTACACCTATTACGAATAAGAAGGAGACAGACCATGGGCAAAACACTGGTTGTCGGCGCGGGCGGCGTATCCCACGCAGCCGTACACAAGATGGCGATGAACTCGGATATTTTCACCGAGATCACTCTGGCCAGCCGCACGAAATCAAAATGCGATGCCATCGCCATCGCCGTTAAGGATCGCGTCGGTGTGGACATCAAAACCGCCGAACTGGACGCCTACAAGGTCGAAGACACGGTCAAACTGATCAAGGAAACCGGCGCCGAGATTCTGGTGAATCTCGCCCTGCCCTATCAGGATCTGGTGCTGATGGATGCCTGCCTTGAGGCCGGTATCCACTACCTCGACACCGCGAATTACGAGCCCGAGGATGAGGCCAAGTTCGAATACCATTGGCAATGGGCCTATCAGGACAAGTTCCAAGAGGCCGGGCTGACAGCGATCCTTGGCTCGGGCTTCGATCCGGGCGTGACCAGCGTATTCGCCACTTGGCTGAAGAAACATAAGCTGGACACCATCCGTCAAATCGACGTGCTGGACGCCAATGGCGGCTCGAACGATCAGGAATTCGCCACTAACTTCAACCCCGAGATCAACCTGCGCGAAGTGCTGGCCGAAGTACGTCACTGGGAGAACGGCGAATGGAAACATTCCCCCGCCATGACCCATAAGGTCGAGTTCGACTTCCCTGCCATCGGCCCCAAAAACATGTACCTGATGTATCACGAGGAACTGGAGTCGCTCTCGACCCATTTCCCCGAAATCGAACGCGCCCGTTTCTGGATGACCTTCGGCGACGCTTACATCACCCACGCCAAAGTGCTCGAAAATGTCGGCATGACCCGCATCGACCCGGTGATGCATGACGGTAAGGAAATCATCCCGATCCAATTCCTGAAAACCCTGCTGCCCGATCCCGGCGATCTGGGGGCCGAGACCAAAGGCAAAGCCTGCATCGGCGACATCGCCACAGGCCAAGCCAAAGACGGCTCGGGCGAGAAAACCTATTACATCTACAACATCTGCGATCACGAAGAATGCTACCGTGAGGTAGGATCGCAGGCCGTCAGCTACACCACCGGCGTCCCGGCCATGATCGGCGCGGCACAGGTGTTGAAAGGCAACTGGAGCCAGCCGGGCGTGTGGAACATGGAGCAACTCGATCCCGACAACTTCATGGACATGCTGAACGAACATGGCCTGCCATGGCAGGTCCACGAACTCGACGGCCCGGTCGAATTCTAGAACCAGAACTTCATCTGGCCAAAAATATCCCGGGGGGTCCGGGGGGCTGGCCCCCCGGCCTCTCCGCAATCGGAGACACCAGCTATGTCCGACATGATGACCACACAGGCCGGTGACGCCGGAGCTTTCCGCAAGTTCGACCTCAACCGCGTCCCCACCCCCTGCTTCGTGGTCGACGAAAAAGCCGTCGGGCGCAACCTCAGCATCCTCTCCGATATCGGCACCCGATCCGGCGCGCATGTGCTCAGCGCCCTCAAGGCGTTCTCGATGTTCTCGCTGGCCCCGCTAGTCAGACAGCACCTCGGCGGCACCTGCGCTAGCGGTATCTACGAGGCGCGTCTGGGCCGCGAAGAATACGGCGGTGAAGTCGCAACTTTCTGCGCCGGGTACAAAGACACCGATATCGATGAGATCCTGTCGCTGTCCAACCATATCATCTTCAACAGCCCGGCTCAGAAGGATCGGTTTCTTGCCAAAGCTCAAGCCGCAAGCGTTCACGTCGGCCTGCGCATCAACCCCGAGCATTCCGAGGGCGAGATTCCCAAATACGACCCCTGCGCGCCGTGTTCGCGTCTCGGCACGCCGGTCAGTCAGTTGACGGCCGACACCCTGACCGGAGTCGACGGCCTGCACATGCACACACTCTGCGAACAGGGATTTGAGCCCCTGCAACGCACATGGGCTGCCGTCGAACCAAAGCTCAAACCATATCTCGGACAGCTCAAATGGCTGAACTTTGGCGGCGGCCATCACATCACCCGAGATGACTATGACCGCGAGGGTCTGGTCGCCTTCATACAGGCCATTCGCAAGACATACGGCGTCGACGTCTATCTCGAACCCGGTGAGGCCATCGCGCTGGACGCAGGCATTCTGGTCGGAGAAATCCTCGACCTGCCGGCCAATGGCATGAACCTCGCGATCACCGATATCTCAGCCACCTGCCACATGCCCGACGTGATCGAGGCGCCCTATCGCCCTGCCCTTATGGACGAGGCAGATACGGGTCATACCTACCGTTTGGGCGGCCCGTCTTGCCTCGCGGGGGACGTGATAGGGGACTACACGTGGGACAAGCCACTGGAGATCGGTCAGCGCTTTGCCTTTCTGGATCAGGCGCATTACTCGATGGTCAAAACCAACACCTTCAACGGTGTTCCGCTGCCCACCATCGCACTGTGGAACAGTGAAACGGACGCGCTGAGAATCATCCGACAATTCGGCTATGAAGACTTCAAAGAGAGACTCTCATGAGCATTTTCCTCGACAGTGAACTAACGGCCTCGGAACGCACCGAAGACGCCCGGTTTCGCGTGATTCCGGTGCCGCTGGAGCGTACTGTCTCATACGGTTCAGGCACCGCAAAAGGCCCCGAAGCGATCATCGAGGCCAGCAACGAGCTGGAACGCATCACCGGTCACGCCGAACCTTGCGTCGAAGGTATCTTCACCGAAGAACCCGTGGATTGTGACGCTGCTCTTTCCGAAATTATGGAACGCCTCGCCCAGCGCACCGAGGCCGCCGTCCGCGCAGGCAAAGTGCCGGTCACGCTGGGCGGAGAGCACTCGCTCAGCTATGGCGCAGTTATCGGCGTGACACGTGCCCTCAAGCAGCCCATCGGCATTGTTCAGATCGACGCCCATGCCGACCTGCGCAACGCGTATCAGGGAGAAAAGCACAGCCACGCCTCGGTCATGCACCTGCTGGCCGAGGAAGGCATCAGACTTGCCCAGTTCGGCGTCCGTGCCTTTTCCAGCGAAGAGGCCAACAGCCGCCTCAAGAACCATGTCTTCCACGTGGATGCCGAGGAATTGGTGACCTGTAATATCCATTCGGTCGATCTGCCCGAGGACTTTCCAGAACTGGTCTATGTCAGCTTTGACGTCGACGGTCTGGACCCGTCACAGATGCCTGCCACCGGGACGCCCGTCCCAGGCGGTCTGGGGTATTATCAGGCACTGCGCCTGGTGGAACATGCCCTGAAGGGCCGCAAATGCGTAGGCTTCGACGTGGTTGAACTGGCCCCGGATGGCAATGCCGCCTGGGATTTTACTGCCGCTCAGATCGTCTATCGCCTGATGGCGGCCTGTTAATCCTCGGCGGTCTCGTTCAGTTCCATGTGGCCCTCGCCCTTGTTCAGCACCCGGCGCAGCATGGGCTCGAAGAACTCCAACGGCTTGGTCGGATAATCCGGGTCGAACGCTTTCTGATCGTATTCGTGGCAGAAATAACGGCAATCCTCCCAGTAGGGGCTGTCGCGATACTTGTCGCGGGCGTTGCGGTCGCCGCCGAGATGGTGGTTGTAGTAGTAACCCTGAAACACGCAATGATGCTTGAGAATCCAATGGGTTTTCTCACTGACATAGGGCTTCATCATCGCCGCTGACAATTCCCCATGGTTATAGGGCGACAGGATATCGCCGGTGTCGTGGATCAGAGCGGCCACAACCAGCTCTTCATCCGCACCGTCCTCATAGGCGCGTGTCGCAGCCTGCAGGCTGTGCTGATACCTATTCACGGGATAAGGCGTCCACTCTTCATCCAGCGATCGGATTGCGTCAAGAATGCGGTCCGGAAGCGCCGCATTGTAAGCCTCTTCATAATCCATGACCGCATCCCAATCGGCCTTGGTTGCCTCTTCAAAACTGGTCCAGGTGGGTTTGTGGCTTTTGTCCAGCATGGCGCGCTCCTATCGCTGCTTGCCCGGTCAGATTAGCGAGACCGGTCAGCAACGCAAAAGAAATCTACGCCTTGCGTACCCACGATCACGTGGAAGCAATGGCCTTGGTCCTGTTGCCCGATGATCGGCGGAAAAGCGGGCGTCCCGCGATGGTCAGGAAAAGGCCAGACAAGATGACGCCCAACATCGCCGGCAGATAAAGCAGCATCCAAAGCCGGGGGTTTTCAATCACCAAGGGTGAGACGAATCCTCGCACGCCTTCTAGCAACACCAGGATCGTGAAGGCCCCAAAAATCTGCGGCCACAAACCAAAACGCGAAAAGCTGCCAAGCATCAGTGCTGAATATCCAACCAACGCAACCGCGATACATATGGCGATCCACGAGAACCGCTGATGCAGTTCGTCTACCAAATGACCAATGCTGAGATCATCCTTCTGAGAGACGGCCTCCCGATCCCAGATCAGCTCGATCGTTGGAATCGCCTCAAGGCTCCGGTGGCCCATTTCCGAGTTCTTAGTCAGCTCCGAAATATCATAAGATGCATCTTCAAACAGAGTGGATGACAGCGTGTTGCCAGCCTGATCAAATCGCAATGCAACGCCGTCCAGCATCACCAGATGTATGCCCGAAGCCTGATTGACCAGATAGGCCGTAGTGCTTGAATAACTAACAGGATTTATATCGTCGCGCCGGTCGGAGACAAAGACTTCGCGCAGCGTTCCATCCAGATCGATACCGCCGATATAGACGGTCACACCGTCCGCCGGGTGGAGGAACTCACCTTCGTTCAGCAACTGCGCAGTAACATCACCGGCGACTTCGTCCTGTCTCTGTTCGAGTTGATCGACCGATGCAGGCCGCAGGAATACACTAATGACCGCCATCATCAGACCCGCACTGAGCCCGAACATCAAAACCGCCCGTGCAAGCCGCCAGGGGCTGGAGCCCGTTGCCAGCATCACCGTCATTTCGCTTTCTCGGCTCAGTCGATTGGTCGCATAAACCGCAGCTGCAAAGACTGCCATGGGCATGACGGTCCGGATCAGCGTCGGCAGGGTCAGCGCTGTGAATTCGAGAAACACTATCGCCGATTGTCCGCCGCTGATCACCCGGTCGAACAGGCTGACTGAACGGGTGATCCAGAAGACGCCGACCAGAACAAGGGTGAAAAATCCGAACAGCACCAGCAATTGCCGCAGGAAGTACCCATCAAAACGCGACATGCGACCTCTTCGTTGGCTGTTGGCGTCGTGAGCGGACCTTATGCCATTCGGCTGGCAGAGGAAACCGGGATTACATCGTCTTCGTCGACCGGAACCAAAACCCTGTGGTACCAGAGCCATCGAAGCACTCGCGCCACGCGCCGGGCATCCAACGTATCCGACCACTGTTGGGTGATGTGATCGGCGGTGGCCCATCCGCCGAGCCGCTGCAGAAGCGGGGCAAGCGGCACGTCATCCAACACCGCTACAGGGCGCGGCAGATTTGGATGCATCAATACAGCGCGAGGTTCGATCAGAGTCGCCGTTTGAACACCAGACACCGCCAACCGAGCCTTGGGGGCAAGACGCAACAACTGATCGCCGTCCAATTCTTCCGGATTATGATCGCGCGGCAAATCTGGCAGCCACGCCACCGGTTCGGCCCGCTCGGCCCAGAAGGGTGCCGGGCAGACGGCTTGCTGCTGCGCATAGAAATCGGCAGCCAGCGCAGAATGGGTCTGCACGCGCTCGGATTGCCTGTCAGCGTAGAACGACAGTGCCAGATCTGAATACTCCGGTTTCATCAAAAGCGTGTTCACGACAACCGCCGCCTGAACGGCTTGCGCCATCGCCAGTTGAACCCCCTGAGAAGACAGTGCATCGACCGAGAAAGCGGCCTCACCAACGCGGAGAAAATCGAAGGCCGGAGGTGTTGTCTCGGACCGGCTGGTCGCGTCGGAGTGCCGGACCGGACCGATGCGCCTCTGTTCTAGGCAAGGAGACAGCAATGTCGATTGCGTGAGCAAATTCAGATAGAGGTCGCGCCGCGCCGCAGGGGCCAGCCCGGTGCAAACGGACGGGTCCACAAATACCATGGCATTGACGATGCCTCCGGGCAGCGACCCCCCCCAATACCAGTGCGATGAACCGGCTTCGACCCGTGTCAGCGCACCGAAGCCCGGCGGAGATTGCCAGTAGGCATAAAGCGCCAATAGCGGCTTGGACGTTGGGCGAAACCTGCGGCCCAGACCGGCTTGTCGGCCAGCGGCATCAACAAGAACCTGTGTCCGGATCTGATGCGTGCCCATGTCCGAGCGCACCGGGATTTTCCAACCGCTTTCGACGCGCACAGGACGGTATGCACGAGCCGGTTGCACAACCTGTACGCCGGCAGACAAAGCGGCCTTCAGCAACAGGGCATCAAACTGTCCTCGATCCACCAGCAGCCCCGGCTGGTTGCCGTCGGCCCCTCGACGCTCGAACGCGCCGCCCCAATTCAGTATCGAGCCCGCCGCGCGTAAGAAACCCGCCTGCAGAACACGTTCGGCAACACCCAACACCTCCAGAATAGGCCAGACAGACGAGGGCAGAGATTCACCGACATGCTGCCGGGGGAAAGCTGCCCGCTCGACCAGACACACCCGACGGCCGAGCTGTGCCAGCCTCAGAGCCGTGGACGCTCCGGATGGTCCCGCTCCGATCACACAGATTTCAGTTTCGATATCGGTCGGCATCTGATCAGGCTGAAACTGCCCGGGCGGGTGTGCCGAAATAGTCCGGTCGCACCTCGGACAGGCGGACATAGGCTTGCAGGCAATAGTGCAGCCATCCCCGGATATAATCGCAGGCAGGGCGGCCGCGATGAATGACCTCGTGATGGCACCCGCCGCCACAGAGATAGCGCGCCCAGCAGGTTTTACAGGGCGATTGGGTATGAGCGTGGCGATCCGCCAGCCAGTTTTCGCGCCGCAGATCAGGGCCATCATAAACATCGCCCATAGCCCCGGCCTCATCCTCGACAAAGCGGTGACAGGCGAACAAACCACCTTCGGCAGACACACCAAAATATCCGCCCCCTGCCCCGCAGGCATAGGGACGATGCGTACCGCGATGTATTTCCTGCATCGCCGCTGCCATGTTCGAGAATGGGTAGCGCCGCCCTTCGGTCACCGCCGCCTCGAACACCCCACCGCAACGGATCATCTGGGTCAGCATTTCATCCAAATCGTTGCGGTCCAGCTCATGCTGGCCATTGGGCGAGGCCAGCAAAGGTGAGAAGCCGATCGAATGGAAACCCATCGCCACGAACCGATCCAACGTCTCGGGCAGGTCCATGTTCTGCGGCGTTACCGTCACCCGGGCCCCCACCTGCATACGATGTTGCGCGGCCAGCAAGGGTTCAACGCGTTTCAGGATCGCGTCAAAACTGCCCCGCCCGCCGCGATTCGGGCGCAGCCTGTCGTGGACCGCACCCACACCGTCCAAACTGATGGTAACTGCAAACCCATGTTCTTCGAAAAACACTGCATCCTCGGGGCGCAGCAACGTGCCGTTGGTGGTGATCGAGAACCCGACGCTCAACCCGTTTGCCCGCGCCCGCTCCACGGCGTAGTCCGTGGTTCGTCGTACCAAATCGCGGTTGATCAGGGGCTCGCCGCCCAGAAAGGCGAGGTTGATCCGCACGCCAGGCTCTGCCTCGGCCACCAGCCGGTCGACCGATGCTTGAGCGACCTCCCATTCCATGTTCCGCGCGGGGCCGCCAAATTCGCCACCCGCTGCATAGCAGTAGGTGCAGGCCAGATTGCATTTCTGCGCCACCGCCAAAGACAGAGACCGCACGGGCATATCCTGCGGCGGCTCATCATTGATGAACGGCGTACCATCGAGCCCCATCGACCTGAGAAAAGCGCTTTGGCCGGGTTCATCCATCACCCCAAACCGGGCCGCCGTCCCCGCAGGTACGTCAAACACGCGCGAGCCGTCGACGGCCAGCAGGTGATCCCCATGCCCGGTTTCAAAGAAATGTACCTGCGCGCCGGGTGGGATCACGCCTTCGCCTCCGTCCAGAACGGAATGCCGATGCCTTTGGCGGCCAATGCTTCGCCCTCGGCCCGGAACAGCTTCATGTCATCGCGCACTTGCTGGATATAGGTCTGGGACTCTTCGAACTTGCCAGCCGCTTCAAGCGTATAGGCCTTGGCCAACCCATCCTTGACCTTAGCGTAGAGTTCCAGCGCCGTTTTGGCCTGTGCTTCGGTGCCGATTTCAATCGGGCGCAAGTAGGCAGGAGTGCCCTCACCCGTGTCATATTTGGCCAGAACGTCCTTCATTTGACTAAAGCGCAGGAAATGCTCGTCCCCGTCCGTATCGATCCGCACCGCCAGCGCATAGAGGCGACGTTCCGGGAACAAATCCTCCTGCTCCAGCGTCGCCACGCACTGTGCATACGCGCGGTCGATAAAGCCCCCGGGGCGTTCGATCTCAATGAAATCCGCAAGCGCCTCGGCCGTCAAAGGCCTCAGTTCTCGGGGCTGCGTCTTTCCCTTTCCTGCTGGCAGGGTTTCAGACGGGGTCAGGATCGGTTCATACCCCTCAGGCTCAAGCTCCCACAGCAGCTGGTTTGCCCAGCGCATATGGGTCATCTCGCCAATCGCGACCTCCGCAATGGAACGTCGCGCAAAGATCAGATCGTCCTTCAGTGTCGGCCATTTCTGAGTGTCCGCCGTTTCGGGATCGGCCAGCGAGAAATAGGCATAGAGATATTGTAGGCTCAGCGTCATTTCCATCGCGGCGAGGCGTATCTTGAGGTCCTTGATCATGTCCTCCGGCGTGTCATAGGGCTCCACGCCGGGCAATTCAGGATCAACCTCATAGACCTCACCGGTTTCGCGGCCTTCGACGACGATGGGCAGCTCGCTCCACATCTGGTTCACCTGATAGTGGTCGATCTGATAGGGGCGGTTCTGTTCCACCGTATTCAGCGCCGCCACGTTGCCGGATGGAGATTTGTCCGAGCGCAGCCAATCCAGATAGGTCTCGGCCTCGATCGGGTTCTTAGACTGGCCCGATGGCAACTGATCGTCATGAGCCACCTCGGCCATCACCACATCGGGGTGATTCGAGGGCCAGTAGTGGCAGCCGCAGTCACGGAAGTCGTGGGACCATGGGTTACAGAGGCTCTGGGTCAGCTCTCCGGGATCATAGGCTTCGCTGAAGACACCCGCCTCGGTCCGGTACTGGCGCCGGAAACCGTGCAGGATAACTTGCTCGGCATCCACTTCACCTTCGTGATTGCGACGCTCCAACGCGATGCTGACCGGTTTGTCATCGCCATGTTCCAGACTGCGGATAAAGCGCCAGATCATCAGCCCGTCATAGGGTGTGCCGTCTTCTTCCTTGAAGGTGATGCGCTTACCGCTCTGCTCGACCCATGACAGGAACCAGCGCCCCTGGCTGAGATTTGCGCCCACGTCGCCGCTGTAGGCCTCTAGCAAGGTCTGCACCCATTCTTCGGGGCTGTTATCGGGCAGCATCGGGTCGTAGAAATAATCGACAAAGACCAGATGGAAGCCCTGCGAATTCTTCGGCGCCTCAGGCACGGGGTTCAGCGGCACGCGCGCGGCGTTGAACACCAGACCGGGGAAAAAGCGCCGATCAAGGTTACGTACATCCATTTCCAGACCGGGAAAGCAATTGCCCACCGATCCATCCAGTCGCGTGTTGTCGGGGTTGCCCGGTACCTTATAGGCCGCGCGGGCGGTCAGGTTGCGGGGTTTGACGCGGATTTGGCCGGGTTGATCAGACATTCTGAGCCTCCGATTCCTCTGCGACCAGATAGTCGATAAACGAGATCACCAGATGGTATTGCCTGCGTGACAGGGATAGCGGGTAATAGTTGGAATCGCGCATATACGGCGGCATCCGCGCGTCGTGCATCGAGTCTCGAATTATCCGCGGATCGCGGAACTCCGGGTTCGGGGCCTGATCGGGGTTCGGGTCGGTCTCAAGCTCGGTCAGGATGCCGTAAGGCGGGCGCAGCAGCGTTTTCACAAAATCCGGGCGGCGTCGCAGGAAATCCAGCAGGTTGGCCTCGTCGATCAGTTGCTCATGCACGAACTTCGTCGCCACTGTATAGGGCAGCCGGTCATTGGGTACGGAGTTGGAAAAGACTGAGATCGGTTGCGGGCGGATCAGTTCATCAATCTTGTCGGGTGGCCTTGCATCCTCCTCTGTCATGGATTTCGCGTCGGTTGACGGCAAGCCCGGCGTCGGGGAAATCCCGGTCTTCGCCTGCAGCTTGGCATTGTCTTTCAAACCCTGCGCGCGGATATCGTCGAGGTTGATCAGGCTGTTGGTTTCAAAGGCGCGGCGGAAGATATCGACCACCTCGTCTTTGGCCTGGGTATAGTTTTCTTCAGTTACCGAGATCAGCGACAGATCACGATCGGCCAGATCATCCTCAAGGCTATAGAACGGCCGCGCATCGGGTGCAAAATCGGGCGGTCCGGTCATGATCGTTGCGCGCGCGGTCAGACGCTCGCCGCGTACAGCCAGCGTCGCCTCGATCACGCCATCACTGGTGTCATCGGCCACGCCCCAGGATTGGTCATTGCCCACACGGGCGCCATCATAGCTATCATGCGGCTCCGGGTCATCTGAGGTGCCAGACATCATGATCCATTTCGACCAAGGCGTGTCGGGGTTCAGGATACGGTTCTGTTCCGGGACGACTTCGTGGATGCGGCCATATTCCGATTTCGGCGGGTCGTTCTGATATCCCGGCACGGCCAAGGTTGCCGGGCCATACGCCGCATCGGGCGGGCCATAGACCTCACCCTTCGGAGGCATAAAACGCAGACGCAGGATGCTGCGGTCGATGAACTCTCCGTCGACAGGCTCATCATGGCCCTGCACCGGATGCATCGCGCGGATCGAGCCTAGCGGGATCGGGTTATGCTCATAGACCATCGGCTGTTGTTCGGACGTATACGGGCTGAAGGCCAGCAGGGGTTTCGGCGTGAAATCCTGCCCCGCAATCTCGACCCGTGCACGAAACCCGCAAGCCGCGTCGCCAGTCCGACGCTCGGCTTTGGTGTTCCCGACGGTGACCGAATAACGCACGTTCTGCAGCGACAGGCTCTGATCGTCGAGCAGGTCCAGCGTCACCGGTGTCTCATATTCCTCGCCCGTCTCGGCATCATGCATCCGCGCCCACAGCTCAAAGAACGGCGCAACCGGACGCAGCGCGCCGCCTTCGTCGCGAAAGCGGATCGTGTCGGGGTCGGGGAGGTAGGCAGTGACGCTTCCATCTTCGACTTCGCGCAGGGTTATGTTCGACCGGATGACTGTCTTGTTGTTGCCGTGGGCATCCATGTCTTGCTGCCACTCATAGCTTTCCAGCGGCGTCTCGCCCGGTCCCAGACGTGCAACCGCCATGGGTGGCAGAAAGAAAATCTCCTGTATCGTATCCATGCTGGGCCCTCCCCCGTTTGGCCTTGGCTCCCCCCGCTTTCAGGGGTTCGAATAGCTTTCGTACGTGATCGTCGGGTCGTCGAAGATCGACTTGGATGTATCGCGGATAATGTCAGGCGGAGCGTCATCCGGCACCGGCGAAATGCTCTGCTGATAATGGAAGAAATTATGCGGGTCGAATTTTTGCTTCACGAACAGCAGCGAGTTGAAATACTCGCCCCAATATTGCCAGCGATAGTTCTTTTGGGTGCGGCGCGGATAGTTCTGATAAACCCGATCGATAAAGAACCCTTCTTCGGTCATCAATTTCATGAACCCATCAAGCCATGGAACAACGACCTCTTTTTCTTCTTCCGACAGCCAGAACACATCGACGTAAAAGTTCAGCGACACGTCACGGTGGATAAAGGCGTTGCCGTCTTTGCCCAGCGGCATCCGGTTGATCGCGCCGCCATAAGGTTCGATAGCCACCGCGCCATAGGGGTTGGGAGTGGAAGCCAGATAGTCCACAACACGCTGCCATTCGGCCTCGCTGAGCTGTCGTTTGATATACCCGGCCTGTTTGTCTTCGCGCGCCTGATCCGGCACGACGGGGATGTCGTACTTGTCGTCATAGAGCCACGAATTGATTTCCTGATAGGTGCCGTAGTTCTGATCATCATCACCCATATGCCCGCCGATATCTTTGCTGAGCAATGGCTTAACGAAATCATTGCCCTCTTCCGCGGTGCCATCGTACAGGGCTGACAGTAGCAGAACCTTTTTGCCCTGTTGCTCGGCAAGAAAGATATAGGCGCCGAACCTGTCGTCTTCGCAATTGCTCATGTAGTTCGATTGCAGGAACTCCAGCGCTTTGGCGGCCTTTTCAAGCGGCCAAGTGATGTGACAGCCCCAGACGTTATAAAGCTCGTGCAGTTTGTAGCGGATTTCCAACAGCACTCCAAAGTTGTTGCCCGTACCACCCCGGATCGCCCAGAACAGGTCAGAATTTGCACCCTTGTCTGCGATCACGATACTGCCGTCCCAAAGCATTACCGTGACACCCATAACGCTGTCGCAGGCCATGCCAAAACGGCGCGAGGTAAAGCCATAGCCGCCGCCCATCATGAAGCCTGCCACGCAGACATCCTGACAGGCCCCGCCCGGCACATGCAGATGATAGGAATTCAACACCGAGTTCAGCATCTTGAATGGCGTACCCGGACCCACATAGGCCATCGGAACATCCGGATCGACGGTCACATACCGCATTCTGCTGGTGTCCAGCACCATCTGGTTGTTGACCGAATATCCCGCGGTGCTGTGCCGCCCGGATCGGGCGACTACCCAAAACTTATGCTCACGTGCGAAAGCGAGGCTGGCTCGCACGTCTTCGATCGTTTCGCAATAAACGATGATCTCGGGGTAATCCTGAAAGGCCGGGTTCCAGACCTGCCGGTCGGTATTGTAGTTCGGGTCAGTTGGAAGAACCACAGACCCGATCAGCTTCTTCTCAAACGCCCGTATCTGTTCGGGCGTGATCGGGTGGTACCGCTGCAGCGCCAGATCTGTGCGCCCCTGGGCAGTAATATCCTTGGCCAGAAGGGTTTTGCTGATCTTACGCATCGGGTCTCCTTACACCAAACGTGTCGCTGGCGCGGAGGATGTGATCTCCGCGTTCTGGTATCAAATTTCAGGTATCATCCCATTTCCGCCAGTACCCAAGCTGGCAGCAATGAGCCCCACCGGTCAAGTGGTCGTTTCCATCAGCACGCGTGCGTCTTTCAGGTCCGGCGACTCTGCATCCTGTTGAAAATGCGACAAGGCTGCAATCAACGCCTCACCAACCGGTTCACCGCGACCTTGCCGCCACTCTGCCAATGCGACCGCTGCCCGCAACTCATACAGTCGCGCACCCTGCCGCCGCGCCGTTTCGATTGCCCGCAATAACAGCGGCTCGGGATCGCCCCCGGTTTTGGCCACCAGCGCGGCCCCGATACGAAACTGTTCGGCCTCGGCCCATTTTTCTTCAGTTTCGCTTAGAACATCCCTGGCTTGTGCCAAGGTCTGTTGCGCCGCTTCGTGGTCACCGGCATTTGTCTGAATTTCAGCAATCAGCGAAGGGAAGAAAGCCTTGTAGTTTCCGGCCCCGACCGACCACCAGTCTTCCGAAGCCTGACGCAGGCTTTCGATATGCTCGACCTCAGAGGTCTCGGTAGCCTTCGCCCAGCTCTCCCAAAGCCGTGCGATGGTTGCCATGAATGGCAGAGAATGCTCGTCAGCAATCTTGGACAACGCCTGTACATCCCTTTGCAAGGCAGGGATGTCGCGTGCCAACAGGTGGACCTTGCACATGTAGACAAGGACCTGCGCCACACTATGGGCATGTTTAAGGTCTTTGGACCATTCCAGCGCCGTTTGCTGCACCTGCAGGGCTTCCTGATGCCGCCCCATCAGGCAATAGCATGTCCCCAGAAAGCCCGACGTGATCGCAGCATGATCCGTTCCGTAAACATAGGCCAACTGGCTGTGCTGATCGAAATCATAAAGAGACCATGCGTGTTCAAGGTGACACTGCGCCTCGGACAAACGGCCCAAATGCAGCTGCACCGCCCCCATGGCGCGATGACCGACCATTCGGTGTTCCGTCTTGCCACTCTCCGCTGCCAGATCGAGAATCTGGGCCGCCACATCCTGCGCCAGCCGATACTCGGCGCGCACCAGATGAAAGGCGTATAGCCCGTTAAGAACAGGGAACAGCCGCTCGGTCTCGTCCGCCCGATGACACAGGTCGCGCAAGCGCCCATAGGCGTCACCCGTCGCATCCCCTGAGATACCGTTGGTCGAGCGCAACACGCCAGCGCGCAGAATCTGGATGTCGATCTCCTGCAAATCCCGTTCGCGGCTCTTGGGCAGGTCGTGCAACTGGTCCAGCGCCTTCGACAAATGCGTCAGAGCTTCGGTCTGTGCCGAACGTTCGATCGCCCGCCGACCCGCGCTCTGCCAATGCATCACGGCCTCATCTGCGCGTTGGGCCAATGTATAATGCTGCGCCAGAACCTCGGGCTGGGTCTGAGCCAGCTGTGGCTGATTTTCCAGCAACGCACCCGCTGCCCTGTCGTGCAGGACCTGCCGCTCTGTGCGCAGCAAGCTGTCATAGGCCATGTCGCGGATCAAAGCGTGGCGGAAGATGAATTCATCTTCGGTCTCGTCCGGAGCCTCCAGTATGATCCCGGCGGATGAAAGCTGTTCCAGCCCGGCCTGTAAGACGGTCGGGGACAGAATCGAGACCGATGCCAGCAACGCAATCGAAAACTGCCGACCGAACACGGCACCGGTCTGGGCAACCTCTTTGGCCGTCCCCAGGCGGTCCAGACGCTCCATCAGCGAGTCCTTAAGCGTGTTCGGCACCGACAGCGACGGCAGAGGTCCCCGTAAGGTATATCCTTGGTCGGTCAGCCTCAGTTGCCCGGATTCCAGCAAGCCACGCGTTACTTCCTGAACGTAAAGCGGGATACCATCGGTTTTCGCCGCAATCAGGTCGCAGACCTCGGGCGGCACCGGGTTCCCTTCCGCCACCTCTGCCACGATCTCGGCGACCTCCCGCGTCGCCAGGCGTTTGAGCGGCAAGTGCAACGTATTGTTATGATGTCCCCAACCCGGATCAAAACCGGGACGGGCTGTGACGATAATCAATACCGGCAAATCCCGAATGCGTTCGATTACCCGATCTGTCAAAGACAACGTGGTCGGATCGACCCAATGAGCGTCCTCGAACACCAGCAAGACGGGTTTCTCATGTGCCAGCGCCGCAAGCTGCCCTGTTACCGCTTCCAGTGTCTGCTCGAGCTTTGCCTGAGGCGGCAGGTCGAGCGGCCCAAGCGCAGCGTCTGCTTCAACGCTCAGTAAATCAGCAATCAGGCGTAGATTTTCACGCGGATGATAGCGCAAGAGATGTGCAAGCTTCCCGAGCTTATCCTCGTCACCGTCTGTCGGGGAAAATCCTGCCGCGCGCTCCAAATGCTGAATGATGGGGTAAAGCGCGCTGTTGGCGTGAAATGGCGAACATTGGAAATTCAGCCGAAGCGCGCCCTGATCCTGCAATTCCTGACTCAGCCCTTCGATCAGGCGCGATTTGCCGATCCCCGCCTCACCTGAAATCAGCACCGACTGGCCCGCACCCTGACACGCCTCCTGCCATTTGCCGGTCAGCTTGCGGAATTCGGAATTGCGCCCGACAAGCCGTCCCGCCCCGGCCTCCGGCATGATGTCAAACCGTCGCTCGATATGGGCCTGCCCTGTGACAGTCCAGGCTTGTATCTGTTCCGAAAACCCTTTGAGCGCGAAAGACCCCTGATCCCGAAGCTCGAATGCGTTTCCGATCAGCCTGCGGGTCGATGAGCTGATGATCAGGGTGTTGGGCTCGGCCAACCCCTGCAAACGCGCGGCCAGATTGGGTGTACGCCCCATGACCACGTCATTTTCTCTAAACCCTTCACCATGGATTTCACCTACAACAACAAGGCCGGTCGAAATACCTATCCTTGCGCTGAGCTTTTCCTGACCTTCAATGCGGGTCAAACCATCCAGAATTTCCAGACCGGCATGAACAGCACGCGCGGCCGCATCTTCAAGCGCGTGGGGGTAACCAAAATATATCATCGCCCCATCGCCCATGAAACAGGCGATATGTCCACCGAACCGCGCCACCGAGGTTGAACAGATTTCCTTGAAACGTCGAAGCAGCTCACCCAGATCTTCGGGGTCCAGACGCTCGGAGATGGCCGTCGAACCAACGAGATCGACGAACATCACGGTCAGTTGCCGACGCTCAGCCACAATCTTTCCACTGCCCTGCGCCGGCACGGGATTCGCTTCCCGCGCCTGCCCCATAGCCGCCATCAACCGTCGCCTTGGCCCCAACGGCAGACCCAGATCGATCAGATCGTGTTCTGACAGATGTGCGAGATCAGCCAGAGAGACTTCATTCGACGCAAAAACGGGCGCATATTTTGACAGCCCAAGGTCTCGAAGAAATACGTCGATCTCTGCCATTATCCCCATTGCCCACGATCGGCCCCAGGCTCCTCCACACCGCCTGCCCACTCCGGCACAAAAGTCGAACGACTTTGGCACGCGAGGCAGTGAACCCTGACGGGTTTTCCCCAAGCCTTGTTCAAGCTTTTTCGTTCTTGCCCCGAACGTCAAGTGAATTGCGCCAAACATGCGCTTGGGCGCATCTGCTCTGTGGCAGTAATCGCATTAGTTCTGGAGGAAATGGCAGGGGCAGCAGGGTTCGAACCCGCGACCTACGGTTTTGGAGACCGTCGCTCTACCAACTGAGCTATACCCCTAGGCTGGGCCATCAGATATGCCAGAGGCGCAGCGGACTCAAGAGGCTTTTTAAGTTTTTGCGTCCGACAAAAAAGTTGCACCCCGCGCGCAGTTCTTTAAGACAAGGTTCGGCCAGCAAAAGGAGCGCAGCCTTGAGCATCCGCAAGAAAATCGCTGACAGCGAAGCCGTCCTGAACTGGGTCGCACGGCGCATTGCCAGCTATATCAGGATGGTTAATCGCAACACGAACTGGCAGCGCATAGGCTACGAAGAACTGGACCGACTGGCCGAGCAGGGCGAGCCGGTCATCGTCGTATTGTGGCATCAACGACTGGCGCAGTCGCCCTACTTCTTCCCACTGGACAAGGGTCGCATCTGCTCGATCACCTCTGCCGCACGCGCAGGCAGTATGGTGGGCCGGGTGCAGAAACTGTTCGGCATGGACACGATCGCGATGTCCAGCCGCAAACGCCACGTCGCCTTGTCCCGCGAGGTGCTAGGCAAAATGAAACAAGGCATCTCGATCGGTATCGCCGCCGATGGCCCCCGCGGCCCCGAGCGTGTGTCCTCGACCGTACCACTCGTCTGGGCGCGCACCTCGGGCAAGCGAGTCTTCGGAATCACCTATTCTGCTCGGCACGGGCGCGAGGCCGGAACCTGGGACCGGCTGCTGATGCCCCGTCCATGGCGCAACGAAGGCGTGTTCCTGTGCCGCGAATGGACCGATCCGGTTCCACGAAAAGTGACTGAGGAGCAGATCGAGACTCTGCGGTTGAGCCTTGAGCAGCACATGAACGATATCACAGCCGAAGCCGACCGGATGGTGGGCCGCGAGCCTTGGGCAAAGAACGCCTGAGCCTTCTCTGCTCCACGCCACTTCAGTCTGCAAGCAGGCGACGTTCAGCCCGTTTCATGTCGTGTTTTCCGGTTGCGCACCATCTTTGGTGTCACGCGCCAACCGCTCAGGCCTTGCCAGACAGTTCACCGTGCCTGATGTCAAAACGCTGACGCTCGCGGCAGAAATCGCTGACGTTGCAATCGATTTCTTGATCATCGTCATCAAGAACGGCGGCGCGCATATCGTCCAGATCCTTGCTGTGAAGGATTTGCGCCCCGTAGTTCAGAAATTCAAAGCCAAACATGGTCCTCTCCCTTACTCCCTGCGTTTCGCCCAACGAGCGTCACGCATTCCTTGTTTCAGGGCAGAGGTGGGTGCTCAGGCTTCATTTGACGTGGGCATCAGATTAAGAATGCTCAATTGCGGTTTTTCGATTGAATGCGCTCGACTTGTCCGGGGTCACTTACCACTTGAATTCCGCCGCCTGACCGGTTTGCGCAGTAGGTTCAGCCTCGCCCCCCCCACAAACAAACAGTACCCGTTCTCCGCCAAGAATAACGGCCGCCCTCTTTGACAAGCGTCTCACCATAAGTGTTGTAGCAAGCGGCTGATCTTATCAGACGCATTCCGTATTCCGGGGCACACAAATAAAGCACCCTGTTGCGTTCATCACGGCGGAGCATTTCATTTGAACGGCGAGGCGCGTTTTCATCGATGGCTACTACAGGTTTGAGTGCTCACGGGTATTTTCTTGTCTCACGCCCTTGCAATGTCAGTTTTTGGCCTTCAAATTCACCGGCGACCTATCCCGGAATTCCCAAACCAAGCGGTTGCAGTGTCAAAGCCGACGATAACAGATGCTTGCGTGCGCGAAGCGATCCATACTCGATTGTGGGTGCAAGTGATGCAGCGCGACCGCATGCATCGAGAAGACCCGGCCCAATTGGATTGGCGGCCAGATCCGGATGTATATCCAGGCGAATGGTATGAAGGACCCGGCCGAACAAATCCCGATCCGCATGCTTATCCTGAAGAATTTCCAGGCTCCCGCCGTTTAGAGGACTGGCTGTGCGAAAGGGGAATCGTGTGCGCGCCAAACGAGCCCAACGATATGAGCCAGTATATGACGCGCGTCAAAGGCCCAGAACGGACCTTGAGAGCGTCTCTTGAAGCGCTGAATGTCGATGAGGAGTGGGTGCGGGAAACAGCGCTCTGCTATGCGCTTTGGGCGGGGGCGTATTTTTGGATGGTGATTGGAGAGCAAACGGAACACCACCTTTGTCGTCTGCCGATCGGTTGGGGAATACACGAATTGCCCCCGCATTTCTCACTTTTCGTTGATTGCCTCGCTGTTGGTGGATTTTGCGAACGAGTAGATTTGAACCGCTTCCGTTGGAAACCCGAGATTGCCCCGTATGGTGCAAAGGCTCTACCGCAGCTTTGGGGCGATGGGCCGAACAAATGGGAACAACGAAAATGGGAACTTCTCTATATCTGGTCGAAAATGCCGCAGTCGTTGAAAACCAAGTATCTCTGGAGCAATGAGCCACTCAATTTAATTCTTTTGCAGAGGGATCTCGATTCCTATTTCCATGTAAAAACCCGTCGCTGGAGCGAAGCCCCCGATGCGCGACCTGGTTTCAAAAGCCAAATTGCAGAAGAGTTGCGCCGTTTGGATTGTGAGGATGGACTTCCAGGGCGAAAGTCGCGGGCTTAGCGAAGGAAGTGAGCCTTGACGCAAAAGGCGCCGAAGCCCAACCTGTATCCGGCAAAAAGGGAAGTGCCCCTCGCTGGGACAACCTTCTTCAGTTTCGCCGGTGCGCCGGGCTGAAGCCCGGCCTACCGGTTACTCGTTGATTTTCGGTGCATCTTTCTGGTGCGTCTCGGGGTCATTGAGTTGAAATCAAAGGCCGC